>JADGDD010000010.1 GCA_016745075.1 Planctomycetota bacterium
TCTACATCTCATTGGTTTTCTCATTCTTTATTAGGTTCTGATACTAATTTTCCACCAATAAAAGAAGCTACTTCATCACCTCTTAAAAAAATAAAAAGAAATTTACTTATTTCTTATTATAATGAATTACACCTCTTACAGGGTGATAATAAATATGCTATTACTAATCCACTTTTATTTGATCAATATTCTACTTTAGATCATTCAATAAATGATACACAATATAGGCTATCACAATATAAAATTTCATTATCTAAAATAAATAAAAAAATAAAAAAACTAACAAACCATTATAATTCCTTATCACAAATAGATATTATTTCTGCTTATAATGGTTCCATTCTTCATTCATATGTGCGTGATGGTATCCATGTTAATCGAGGTGACATTCTTTGTGATATAGCTGATATTGATACACTTTTTATTGAAGCTTTATTTCCATTGGAAAGTTTAGAAGCAATCTGGCCTACTAATGAAGTTTATATTGAATTCCCAAGTCTTGGAAAAGTTTATACCTCATCTATATCAGAAACACTCTCAAAAAACGACGATAAACATCTTATGCTTCATTCCTTACTTCCACGTAGCTTTTATCGCGTTGTAAGAATTCCTCTTGAAGCAGACCCTAGTCTTATTGGTCAAGAAGTACGAGTAAATCTTATTCCTCCACCGACCGAGCTTCTTCCTTAACATTACTCATTAGTTTATCTAAGCCTTTATAAAGATCTTGAAAGGCTTCTCTTGTATCAAAGTGTAAAGTAATTGCACCTTTACCATTTTTCTCATTTACTTGTACTTTTGTACCAAATAAACGGCTAAGATTATCTTGAAGTTCTCGTATTTTAGGTGGAATTTCTTTCTTAGATTTTTTCTCTTTTGAAGAAGTATCTATATGATCATTTAACTGTTCAGTAGTACTTTTCTTCATTAATTTTTCTAAATCTCGAATACTTAGAGATTTTTCTACACATTCTTTACATAATTTCTTTTGTTCCACTGCATTTGGACATCCAAGTAATACTTTTGCATGTCCAGTACTAATAGTTCCAGATATAAGTTCGAGCAATACTTCTTTATTTAATGTAAGTAAACGAATACTATTAGTTATACTTGTCCGGCTTTTACCAACTCGTTTGCCTAATTCCTCTTGTGTTAAATCATGCTCATTTAAAAGCTCTTGATATGCTTGGGCAAGTTCCACAGGTCCTAAATCTTGCCGTTGAATATTTTCAATTAATCGTAATTCAGCAATATCTTGATCATTGGTATATTCACGAATAACTATTGGAACAGTTGATACATTAGCTATTTTAGATGCCCTATACCTTCGTTCACCAGAAACAATTTCATAGCCACCTGCTTGTCTAATGACAACAATAGGCTGTAAAATACCATGCTGTTTTATGCTTTCTGATAATTCCTCTAATTCTTCATCTTCAAATACTTTTCTCGGGTTATTTCCTGGTGGTCTAATTAATCCAATGTCTACTTCTAGAAAACCTTGATTTGATTCTCTACTCTTTGCTGTTTTTTGAAAAACATCTCCAATAGTTTTACCAAGTGCCTTCCTATCCATTTATTATTTCCTTACTTAGAGAAGCATATGATCGAGAACCTGCACTTAATGGTGCATATTCTAATATTGTTTTACTATAACTTGGTGCAATTGCTATTTGAATATCTTGAGGAATTACTGTTTTTAAACATTGATCAGATAAAAAATCTCGAATTTCTTCTTCTATATCCCTGCAAAATTCAGTTTTTTCATCATACATTGTTAATAATATTGAAACTGATGGACTTATATTTTTAAGATCAAGATCTGTCAGCTTAGACATAATTTGTCCTAGTCCTTCCATTGCATAATAATGACATTGTAATGGAATTAATACTAAATCTGCAGATGCAAATGCATTAATAGGTAATTGATTCAAACTTGGTGGACAATCTATAAGTATATAATCAAATTCTTTTTTATATGGATTGAGCAATTTATTAAGTGTCTGTTCTTTATAGTCAGATCTATTAATAAGCTGTTCTTGTTCGATAAGACTATTACTACTTGGACCTATACTAATATTCTTCCTATTAGTTTCATAAATTTGAAAATCATCATAAAAAGAAAGACCATTATATTCTGGAAGTAAAACACTAGTAGCATTTCCTTGTGGATCACTATCAATGACAAGAATTTTTTTATCTGATAATGACAAAAAGGAAGCAAGATTTACAACTGTTGTTGTCTTTCCTACTCCACCTTTTTGATTAGCTACAGCTATTATATATGCCATTATATATTATTAACTCTATTTCCTATATATGATCAATGTTCCACGTGGAACATACACCTAGAATATCTAAATAATTTATATCAATGTTCCACGTGGAACATTGATATTTACTAAAAATCATAACAAATACTTCATTGTTACAACATCAAGAATAGGTTTTGATCCTAATTCATTAATAACTGAAGATAAAGAGCTTCTTAAACAAGGATGAGTAACAATTTCTATAGTAGCTTCACCATTATCATTACCTGTAGATTGATTTACACTATCAATACTAATAGAATGATTACTAAAAGATGAACATATTTTTGCTAAAACACCAGATTCATCCTGAACAACAAATCGAATATAAAAAGGAGCTCTATTTAAATTATCTTCAATTATATCTAATGATTCAAACGTTACATTACAATTCCTTGGTCCAGCTTGTTGACGAGCCCCCGTAATAATATCAATAGTATCACTTAAAACTGCACTTGCTGTAGGTAATGCCCCAGCTCCCTGACCAATTAAAACACTTGGACCACAAGCATGGCCATCAATGAGAATAGCATTATTATTTAAACGAACAGATGCTAGTTGATGAGTTATTGGTACTAAAGTTGGCTCTACGGATAAAGATATTCCATTCTCTTGACGCTGAGCAAGGCCAAGCAGCTTAATACGAGCTCCTAATCGTTTTGCTGACTCAATATCACCAGCAGATAATGATTCAATACCCTCTATATTCATTGAATCCATAGATATTTGAGTATTAAAAGACAAACGAGCAAGAATTGCTGTCTTATGAGCAGTATCCATACCATTTACATCAAGAGTTGGATCAGCTTCAGCATAACCAAGCTCTTTAGCTTTCTCTAAAGCACTATCATAACTTAAATTACATTCTTCCATCATTGTAAGAATATAATTACAGGTACCATTTAATATACCTTCAACTCCGTCTATTCTATTTGCAACAAATCCATCACGTAAACTATCAATAATGGGAATACTTCCAGCAACAGCAGCTTCAAAGGCAAGAATAACATTATTATCTTGAGCTATAGCAAATAATTCATCCCAATATTCAGCAATAATAGCTTTATTTGCCGTAATAACATGCTTACCAGCCTCTAAACACTGTATACAAAATTCTTTAGATATATCTGTACCACCAACAAGAAGAATAACCGCTGCTATACTTTCATCGTTAAGAATTACATTTATATCATCAGTAACTAGTGCAGATCCAGCATTTTGAGAACGAGAACGAGAAGGGGAGCGAGTTACAATTGTCTTAATAGAAACTTCTTGTCCACATCGTTGTTCAATTCTATGTTTTTCTTGTGATAAAATATCAAGAACACCACCACCAACCGTTCCCCAGCCGATGAGTCCTACATTGTATGTCATTATAACTCCTTATTCCCTATCCTGAAAGACATATCAATCCAGCAAGTGGGAGTATTAACAAAACATTAACAATTGAAGCCGTAACTAGGAACATATGATAGTATAATAAGTTGTCTATTAAGTATAAATTCGCTTCATATATAAAAATGTAAATTCAATATATAACAAAACTTAGGAATAAAATGCGGCCACTTAATTCAGTAATATCTGAAGATTTTCTTTTGCAACATATCTCTAATTCTGGATCCTATAGAGTAATAGGAAAAACTGAACAAGGGAATAATCTTTATGGAATAACTATAGGACAAAGCCATCTACCTATTGTTCAAATTATTGCTGGATCACATCCGGATGAACCAGCTGGTCCATTAGCTGCTATAGAATATATAAAACAATTCCCTTCTCATCCACTATATCAACAGGTTCAGCTGGCTATAGTTCCACAAATCGATGTAGATGGAGTCATATCGCAACAAAAATGGTTAGAACAATATGATGAATATATAGATATCCCTTCCTTCATTGAACATCGTCTACGGAGATTACCAAAAAAAGATAGAGAATTTTCATGGCCAGGAGCTGTATGGCCACATACTACACAGATTGAAGCTATTTATGTACATCATTTTTTTTCTCACTATACAGCACCAATAGCACACCTTAGTCTTCATGGGATGGCTATAGCTGAAGGAGCTTGGTACCTTCTTGATACTCATCTATTACAAGATCCAATTCTTTGGAAAAAACTTATTCAAATAGCAAAAAATAATAACTTTTCATTACATGATTCATTAAGATATGGAGAAAAAGGATTTAGACGAGCTGGAAAAGGGTTTTGTACTATACCAAATGGAAATGCTATGAGAAAATGGGCTCTACAAAATAATCAATATCAAAATGATTTTGCGTTGAATTCTATGGATTCAACATTTATAAAAAATAAACATACACGATGTGCAGTAAGTGAATTTCCACTTATAGAAATACAACCTAATTATTCAGAAATGGTTAAAAAAGCATTTATAAAAGAAGATTACAGTAGTTTAAAAACATATGAAGAAGACAAAATAATAAGATTATGCCCATTATCTAAGCAAGTATCAGCTATGTGTCATATGATTACAGCTGTTATAGAAAGTGCTTTAAGAAATAATAAAATTAAGCAGTAGAAACACTGCTTTCAGTAGAAACACGTTTAATATTTTCACAATGATATAAAATAATATTATGCATGGTTAACTCACTATCCGATGGACTTATATATCGGACTTTCATTCCAATTCCATTTACACCATGACGAACAATTTCACAGGTTCCAACAATAGGAATATTAATATTTTTTCTATTATTCAATTCTATGATAATATCACATTTTGTACCAACTGGTAATTTATCTTTATCCAATTCAGAACATTCAACAAATAAACCAGATAAAGATATATCAACTGTACTACCGTAAACAGTGCAATCGTCATGTAACACCGTTACAAAAAACGGTATCGCAACCCGTGAGTGTTGACGACGATTATGATGCATGCCTACCTACTATATATATAATTAGGGATAATCAAGTGCCCATAAAAGCATCATGAATAGCACAGATTGCCGCTTCTGTATCTTTTTCTTCGACACCAACAATAATGTTTTGTTCGCTAGATCCTTGATCAATCATGCGAATATTAACTTCAGATAAAGACAGTGCACTAAACAACTTAGCAGCAGTACCAACCGCACGATTCATACCTTTTCCTACAGTTGCAATAAGCGCCATACCTTTGTAAACAGATACTTGATCAGGATGAAGTAGCTTCAAATCATCTAAAATTTGATCTTCTCTATTGCCAAGAGCTTCATCAGAAATAACCACAGAAAGCGTGTCTATACCAGAGGGCATGTGTTCAAAACTAATCCCATGTCGCTCAAAAACATCAAGTACACGGCGACCAAAACCTATCTCGTTATTCATGAGAGCTTTTTCAATGTAGAAAATATTGAAACCTTTTTTACCAGCTATCCCTGTAACAATTTGATCACCAGCATCTCGATCTTCAACAATTATGGTACCAGGATCTTCTGGTTTATTGGTATTACGAATATTAATAGGGATAGATTTATCACGAACTGGAAACACTGCCTCTTCATGTAAAACACTTGCACCCATATAGGATAATTCTCGTAATTCCCTATAAGTAATTTCAGTAATACTTCGTGCATGAGGTACTATACGTGGATCAGTCGTTAAGAAACCACTTACATCAGTCCAATTTTCATAAACATCAGCATCCACAGCATGAGCTACAATAGCACCAGTAACATCACTACCACCACGACTAAAAGTATAAATAGTACCAGTAACATCAGCGCCATAAAAACCTGGAATAACATACTTTTTTTCTGAATCATTACAGCGATTACGAATAAGTTCATAACTACATGGGTCAAAACAACCTTTGGAATCAAAACGAATAACATCTGCTGCATCTACATATTCTGCATTCAGTAATGATGCTATAATATAACCATTTAATGCTTCACCACGAGATGCAACGTAAGCTGTTGTAGATTTACCAGAACGAATTGTATCACGAACTTCATCTAAATGAATTTGTAAATCACATGGATATTGTAACTCATTATCAAGTTCATCAATAATATCTTGAAAGCGTTTGCAAATTGTTTTCCAAACATCGCCAAGTTTTTGATGATTATGAGCTAAATCGTGAGCTAAATACAATAGATCAGTAATTTTAATATCATCTGAAAAGGCTTTACCAGGTGCAGATGGAATAATAAAACGACGAGATTCATCAAGATTAATGATATTTTTAACTTTTAACTGTTGTTCAGCTGTTGCTACTGATGTTCCACCAAATTTAGCTACGCGTACACCAGGTTGAGATGAAGGATTAGACATGGGGTTGTCCTCTAATTAGAGCGTAAAAATTTAAGAACCGGAAGTAACCGTTGCAGGTAAACTAATAGGCATAATTAAGAATAATGCCGTTTCACTTCTAATAATCATACCCCGTTTACTACCATTTAACTCTAAAGTAATCGTATCACCAGTATAGACACGCAATAAACTTTGCATATAATCAGCATTCATACCAAGTTTTTCATTTTCTCCTGAATAATCACAGGCTACAGGAATATGAGCCGTACCTGTACTGTGAGAGAAATTACTAAACAAAGCTTCACCAGCAGTTAAAGACATTACAATACCGCGATTATGGGTATTAGTCATTAACGCGGTACGTTTAATTGATGAGAGTAAATCTGATTTTTCAAAAGTAACCTGTTGTGAACTTGCTGCTGGAATAGCATTACGATAGGAAGGATAAGATCCTTCAATCAAACGGCTAGTCAATTCAACTTGTACACTCACCGTATGATCATCATCAGAAGCATCAATAACAGAACGAATATGGATTAGTTTAGAGCCAAGCGCTACAGCCGTACTACCATTACTATTTTGAGCAAGTAAGCGGCTCATATGATTAATCGTAGCCGTTGGTACAATAACTTGGGTATCTTCAAGAGGACTATACAGCTCATTTTTTGAACGACATTCAGCAAGAACTTTACCATCAGTGGCAGCAAGAATAAGCTCATTCCCACTAATAGACATATAAACACCTGCTAATACAACACTTGTACGATCTTTATCTGCAGCAAAAACTGTTTGTTTAATCATACTGTCCAATAATGAAGCATCTATAGGGATAGATTCACATTGTTCTGGAAATCCATCAATAACAGGAAATTCATTACTTTTCATTAATGGTAAGTGGTAGGAACCATCAGATAACTCAACTTGCAGAAGATGATTGGTATCTGAATCTATTTCTTGGAAATGGATAGAACTAGAGCGAGATTCTTTTAGCATAGCATACAATTGTTTCGCAGGAACAAGAATAGAGCCTGTTTGAGCGACTTCGACCCTACGAATGACACAACGCATACCAACTTGCCCATCAGAGGCAGATACAACGATATGATCGGTCCTGATGTCTATCAGTACATTGGTGTAGATAGGTTTGGTTGATGTTGAAGGAACAACCGAGTCAGATGCTTGTAAAACAAGAAGTAAATCTTTGCGTGAACAGGATGCGTTGATGAGAGAGTCACTTAGAGTAGTCATAATATAGTCTTCTTCTATCTTACTTATAGGGCTATGAAACAGAAAAAACAACATAAGTCATTTTATATTAACAACTTACATTTTTAAAAGAGTTGAAAGAAACGTATGAGCTTCTGAAAGAAACTATAGTTTCAATAAATAGAATACAACCTATGAGATGCACAGCGATAAATTTGAAAGAAACTAGGACTTTTTTTCAAAGAATGCTTTATACCGTAGGTACCTCATGAGAGTTATTATTCTGCCGTTGATTCTGCTCAGCAGCCTGTTTCTGCAAGGTTGTATAGGAAGGCTGTTGGGTTTGGTAACAAATCCAATGGGCGCTGCTTCTGGCATTGTTGCTGGAGCAACAGGCTCAGCAACGGGCATTAATCCAGCATTGGCTGCGGAAGAGTCTTCTAGAGCTATACAAAGTATACAAGTAGCATTGGATGAAAGTCCAGAAGCAGTTAATAGGGAAGGTTTAGAGCGTTTACAAAAACATTTTCAACAAAATCTGCAAGATGTGGGTGGTGTTAGTTATGAAAATCATGCTAATAGACGAGAACATGATAGGCACGCACGATATAAAAATGGTGAATCAGATGCAACTTGGAGTGCTTTTACTGGTGGACCTGTTGCTGTTATTTTAGAACCACAGGCAGCACCCTATATGGAAAAAGAACTTAGAAATAGAGAAATAGGTAAGTTTCGAGTTAATAGCAATGGTTCTTCTCAAGAACAAACAGAAAACTCTCAAAGATATTTACAAAACCTAATGAAACCGGCATGGTAAAAATCTATAAATTTTAGTAACCGATAATAGAGAGTAATTCTTCTTGAATACGATCTTGTTCTTCAGTAGTCATATGTGGATCTCGGATGCGAAAAGGAATACGAGATGGTCGTTCTTCATAAAGCATCCAAAGAATCTCGTTACTAGTTTCATCAAATTCTTTTTCTATATCTAAATAGCGAAATTTTTTCAAACGCATAAGTAAAAGACTTAAACACCATACTAAACATTGTTGTTCACGAACACGTGTTTCACGAATATCTTGAAACAGCGTAAAAAGCTGTTCCGCATTCATAATAGTTTCTTCTTTCTTATGAGCAGGAGGAAGTTGATGTGTCCACCTGCTAATAAGAATAATATCAGTACTTATTTTTATTGTTTGTTGTTGTTCAGTATTTTCTTCATTGCTGGTTGTAGATTTATCTTGTCCAGAGAGTTTAGAAAAAAGTTCCCAACCAGCTTCACTAAAATCAATACGAGAAAATGCATTATCAGTAAAGACCAGACCAGAAATAAGTACAGAACCGGCAATTATTTTTTCACCGGTGGCTGCACAAACGAGTGTAGAACGTGTTACTTTATCTTGCCAGTTAATCATAATAAAAGAATAGCCTTATGAAAAATTATACAATGAGTCACTCTTATTCTAATTCTTTACCGCGATTTTCAGCTGCCTGTAAAGCTCTTTCAGCAAGAGCAGCTATATTAGCTTCAGAGAAAACTTCTAATGCAGCAGCAGTTGTTCCACCAGGACTGGTAACTTGTTCACGCAATTGTCCAGCAGGAAAACCATCTTGTGAACAAAGATAAGAGATAGAACCAGAAGCTGTTTGGGAAACCAATAGTTCTGCTTCTTTTTGATTGAAACCAAGTTTCTGTGCAGCACTTACTAAAACTTCACAAAAATGGAAAAAATAAGCAGGCCCACTCCCAGATACTGCGGTAATTGCATTCATTTTATCTTCTGACACTCGTAAAGTAGCAGCAGAAGATGAGAAGAGAGATTCGACAATATCCATATCTTCATTGCTGGTTGCAGAACCAGCACATAGCCCAACCATTCCTAGGCCAACAGCGATAGGTGTATTTGGCATACAACGAATCACACGTGTATCTTTTGGTAAAAGAGCTTCTAATTTGGAACTTGTAGTTCCCGCTAAAATAGAAACAACAATATGATCAGTAGTAATCGCAGATGCACAACTTTCGAGCACTAAATCAACAACCTGTGGTTTTACTGCAAGCACGATAATTTTTGCTTGAGGAATAGCATCAACAGCATTTGTAAAGGTTGATAAACCATTAGCTGAATGACGAGCAAGAATATCAGTATTAATATCAGCAACACTTATAGAAACAGTATCTGTATCAAGACCGTTAATAATTGCGCTGGCCATATTGCCACCGCCAATAAATAAAATAGGAGGAAGAGTCATGAATTATCTTTCTTTTTCTTGGAACGAATCATTTTAGTAAGTGTACGAATGTGATCTTCAGGTTCTGTTTGAACTGAAGATTGAATAACTTGATTACGACCTTTTTCTTTTGCTTCATAGAGTGCAGTATCAGCTCTTGTTAAGAGACTTTCATGATCGTCATCGATTAAACAGGATGCAAGACCAATACTTACGGTAACAGAGCATGGTAAATCTGCTAGTGAAGCCACAGAAGCTCGTAGTCGTTCACAAACTTGTAAGGCACTATGTGGACTGGTATTAGGTAGAAGAATCATAAATTCTTCTCCACCGTACCGACAAGTAATATCCCCTGTGCGTAAGGATTTTTGTAAAATAGTTCCAACAGATTTTAAGACAACATCTCCAGCGCTATGACCAAAATTATCATTTACTGCTTTAAAAAAATCAATATCAACCATAGCTAAAGCTAGAGAGTTATCAGATTCTATTAATTCATCGAGTCGCTGCATACCGTACCAACGACGCATAGTCGTAGTAAGTGGATCAATACGACCAAGTTCTTGTAATTGGTGGTACAAAGTAACTCGTCGTAAAGAGAGCGCTAATTGACCACGTAAAACTTCAGCAACATAGCGTTGATCATCAAGAGAATGATCGCTAATGGTTGGTTGGCATTGTGCATAACGTAAGACAACAGCAGCTTGCCCATCAACAGCAGGACTTAAATCAAGAGTAAGGTCATGAACAGTATCTGTAGAATCTGGTAATTGAACAGGTCCAGCAAGTATTGGTTCATCACCAGAAGCAGGTCCACCTAAACTCCGCCAAGACCCTCGTTGCCATATAAATAAATCACAAGATGTAAAAGACCAATACATGCTTAATGTTGATGAAAAACGTTGCCGTGCATCTTGCTCATCAATGCAACTTACTAAATCAGTGCTCGCTTCAAACACCATACGCTGTAATTCTTGAGTTGCTTCTAATATTGATAAATTTTCAACAATGTTTTGACGTTTTTCTTGTAATAAACTTGGGTCAGAGAGAAGTTTTCTCAAACCAATAGCATCCTCACGGTCAGCATTCTTTTTTTGTAAACCAAGAATTGCGCCAGCAATAAGACAAAAAATAGCAATTAAAATAGATGATATAAGTGGTACATCAGATTGCCTATGCATAGTTACTAGAAATGCGCCAATTAACGCACTACAGCTTACAGTAATAATAAAACGTATCATGAAGTTGCAACCTCAACACGGTCACGACCAGTGTGCTTTGCTTGATAACAAGCATTATCAGCGCGATTTAATAAAGTACGATAATCTTCATCTTTTTGTAATTCAGCCCAACCTAAGCTAGCTGTAACAAAGGTATCGTTATCAAGTTTACGGTTACGGATACCACTTACTAATTCTTCAGCAATTTTAGCAATTTTAGTGTGGGTATGGTTGGTAATACAAACGGCAAATTCTTCTCCACCATATCGACAAGCAATACAACCATCTGGCAATGTTTCTGAAATAACATGACCAACATGTTTAAGTGCCATATCTCCAGCAGGATGACCATAAGTATCATTATAATTTTTTAAATGATCCATGTCGCACATAATAACGGCTACAGATTGTTGATCACGCTGGGCAGTTGCTACATGCTCTTCTAAACGAGCTAAAAATTCGTGTTGACCAAATAGTCCGGTTAAATCATCTTTTAAAGCAAGGCTTCGGGCGGATTCAATTAAACGAACGGAAGCTAAACTTAAACCAGCAATACGGCCTAGAGCGACTAAAATTTCTGTAATAAAATGGTCTTCTAAACCTTGGCTTGGAAAAATAATACGCACAACACCATGTTCATCATCAAGATTCTGCTGACGACGGTCTCCTCGTAAAGGAATAAGTACTTCTACACAAGTACCATGACGAATGGTACATAAACGTTCTTCTGATAAAACATAACGAATATGTGCATCTTCATCGTTATGAGAATGAGCATAACAGAATGATGTATCCTGAGATTCTAATGTATATAAAGTATGATAATCCTGAACGCTACCAATGGTGACACTAGCGTGAATAGCTTCTGGAATAAGTTTCATTATTTTATGGCATAAAAGGTCTGCTAAATGTCCTTTTTCTTGAGCATTGGACAAATCAGAACAAATATCTAAAAGAAGTGGATAACGAGCTATATGTCTATTAACAATATGTTGTTGAAATTGTGCATCATGCAATTCATAACGGAGGTTCTGTACACCTTTATTTTGCAAAAGTACATTACGCAATTCCATAACAGCAATGGCAATACAAAAGCAACAACAAGCAATAAATACTAAATCATTTTGTACAGGTAAAAGAATAGCAGCGGGAACAAGTAAGCTATAAGAACCGGGAATACGTTGGATAATACCAAGCAAAGCCCAAAATAAACAGACACCTGCTCCAGATTCTACCGGAATACTTTTGTCATAATAACAAAAGAGTGCACCACAGAGCCCAATAAAGACAAAGGCACAAGAAGGTGTAAGATCGCGGAAGGCGCTACGTGTAGAAACAACAGTCATAATCTCTACCGCAGTGTGTATCAAAAGCAGCTCTAACACAAGCGCGGCTTGCATCAGAGCAAGATACTGATGATATACCGAGCATGACTCAACGAAGCGCACAAGTAAGCCGTACAACAGCCGAAACCGATATCACAGTCGAGTGGGACCTTGATACCGCAGCACCAGCAGACATAGAAACCGGTATCGGTTTCTTAGATCATATGCTTGATGCGCTTGGAAAGCATAGTGGAACATTTCTTAAAGTCCGATGTAAAGGTGATTTACATATAGATGGGCACCATACAACAGAAGATATCGGTATTGTTATGGGTCAATGTTTTCGTAAAGCTTTACTCTCACAAGATGTAAGTGCTGCTGGTATAGAACGTTTTGCTTTTATTCAAGTACCCTTAGATGAGGCACTTATAGCTGCATCTTTAGATATTTCTGGTCGTGGCTATTTAGGTTATGGTTTGCAGATACCTGCTCCGCAGATAGGCAGCTGGGATACAGAACTTGTTAGTGAATTCTTTGGTGCTTTTGCTCATAATGCAAAAGTATGTCTACACTTAGAGCAACGTAATGGTGTAAATAGTCATCACATTGTAGAGGCTGCATTTAAAGCAACTGCTCGTGTTATTCGCCAAGCTATTGCTATTACTGGAAATAGTGTTCCAAGCACTAAGGGAAGTCTATGAGCGTAGATAAAGATTCCAAAATCTTACAATTCCCAGGCCAATTCTCAGCAGAGACAAAAGACCAGCCTACTAAAACACCAGAAGAATATACACCAGAGCAACTCAAAGCTGCTGGTATAGCAGTAGATGGGATGAGCTTTGTTATGGTCGGTATTAAACCAACGGCAACTGGAGCAGACTTCTTTACAGCGATTCATGGTAAAGAAGATGATATCTATAATGCTCTTCCTCATTTAGAAGGAATTATAGAACGTGCAGCCCACCGAACCGAATTCGAAGACTAAATAAGAACAGATTCATTCGTAAATCATTATTATATAATTATTTATAAACATAAATCCTGTTGTGTCTGTGTGTCTGCCAGCTAATGATTTACTGTAAGCTTATACTTGCGGCCTAGCTGTAACATATGGTAGACTTCTCTCACGCGTCTTGCTGTGTGGCGAATGTCCACGGAGTTAGGCTCTGTGCTCAGCAGCACTCTCATAGACGAAAAGGAAGTTTTTCATGCATAAGTTTCTCGGTGAAATTTTAATAGAAATGGGCGTATGCTCAGAACAAGAAATTTCACAAGCCTTATCAAAACAAATGGAAGATGGTGATACGCGACCAATAGGTGAAATATTGGTAGAGATGCAAGCCTGTACTGATACAGATGTAGCACGTGCACTCGGTGATCAACATCAAGTGAGATATGTAGATTTAGAAGGCATAGATATAGCTGCTGCTGTTATTGATTTGATTCCTCGAGACATTGCAGAAGAAAGTGTTGTTATTGGTGTTGAACGCAGCGAACGCAGCGTTGTTGTAGCAATGGCTAACCCCTTTGACTTGAGTATTATAGATAATTTACGTTTTACTACCTCACTACAAATTGAAACTGCGGTATCTAGTAAATCGCAAATTTTGGCAGCTATAGAAGCCAACTATGGCATGAGTGAAACAGCTGTTTCAGACATGCTTGATGACATGGATGACATTGCGTATCGCAATCTTGATGAAGAAGATGGTGGTGACAGTGAAGATGCGCCAGTTATTCGTTATGTTACACAAATTATTCAAAGCGCCATGACCGTTGGTGCTTCTGATATTCATGTAGAACCAATGGCAGATCGTCTACAAATTCGTTATCGTGTAGATGGTGTCTGTATTGTTATGGATCCAGCACCAAAACGTTTGCAGGGTCCAGTTATTCAGCGCCTCAAAATTATGGCTGGCTTACAGGTAGAAGAAAAACGTCGGCCACAAGATGGCCGTATCAAAGCAACCTTAGAAGGTAAAACCATCGATTTACGTGTATCCACCTTACCTGCGGTTTATGGTGAAAGTGTGGTGATGCGTTTACTTGATTCTGATAGCTTACGTCTATCTTTAAGTGACATGGGTTTTGATCCAAGTGATTTCAAAATATATGAAACATTGATCAAACGCCCCAATGGTATTATTTTGGTGACTGGTCCAACCGGATCAGGAAAAACAACGACCCTCTACGCTACTTTGAATACTCTTAATACGACTGACAGAAAAATTATCACTGCAGAAGATCCAGTAGAATATCATTTGAACGGTATTAATCAGTGCCAAGTACGGCACCGTATCGGTCTCGATTTTCCACGTATTCTACGTGCAATGTTACGCCAAGCTCCCAATATTATTCTAGTGGGGGAAATTCGAGATAAAGAAACAGCGACCATGGCTATTAACGCATCGTTAACTGGTCACTTAGTTTTTTCTACTTTGCACACTAATGATGCGCCAAGCGCTATTACTCGTCTGATTGATATGGATGTGCCACCATTCTTGGTTGCGACTTCTATTCAAGCTGTACTTGCTCAACGTCTTATCCGAACAAATTGCCCAGTTTGTGTTACAGGATTTCAACCAACAGACAAGCAAGTACGGTCTATCGGTTTACGTCCAGAACAATTAGAAAATGCAGCTTTCAAACATGGGGCCGGTTGTGATAATTGTGGTCATACTGGATACAAAGGGCGAAAAGGTATTTTCGAATTAATGGTGTTAAACAGGCAATTACGCAACCTTGCATTTGAACAAGCACCAACAGCAGAAATTAGGAAAGCAGCTATTGCCAATGGTATGTATTCACTTGCTATGGATGGTGCTCGCAAAGCAATGCAAGGCATAACCACTCCAGAGGAAGTATTACGTGTAGCAGCATCAGACGATTAAAGAGTAAATGATTAAGAGGAATTATTGGAGGTAAGAGAATCTCCAGTAATTCCTCTCCCGTTTTTTATTCGAACAGAATTGAGAGGGAGTATTTTATGGCAACACGACGACGACCATCTCGCGCAGCAAGCGCACGTAGACGGCAGGATAATTCAGATTTAGCGGTAGAGACTTCAACTCCTCAGTCAAAGTCTGTAAAAAAACCTGCAAGTCGGTCAGCTCGTCAAACTGCTGTTCAACCACACTCAGCTCCACAGCCAGAAGCTCCGCCACAACAGCGTCGTCGTCCAGTTCCTCAGTCAAACTCAGCCGTACCAGAGCCGGTAGCTCCAGCTTCTAAACCTGCATCAGCTCCGCAACGTCGTCCCTCAGCACGTCAGCCATCGGCAACGCCTACACCAGTCAAACGGCCTGTTTCTGTTCGAAGGCCTGCCGAAACAGGGCAAGCTATTGCCCCAACACCGCGTCCAGTATCAGGTCGCCAAAAAACAAGTTCAACATCTCGTAGACAAAAGCCAGTATCAGGCCGTCGTCCAGTGACAGAAGCAAGTAATCGAGCAAAAAAAGCATCAGCTGTTCAAACGCCCCGAGAAAGAATACAAGAAGAACCGCAGGAAAAACGTGGATCGCAACGTAGTAGTGCAGCGTCATCACGACGAACAAGTGCAAAAGCAAGTGGGCGAACAAGTGCTCGTAGTTCAGGAAAAAATTCAAGTGTAGCAGATAATAGCAACATGAAAAAAATCATTTTTGCTGTGCTTGCAATCGTGGTTATAGGCGGTGGTGTTTTTGCTTTTACGAACAGTAGTGATGGTGGGGATTCAGAGGTAGCCACAACACCAACACAAGAAAGTATCTTTGAAACAGTACAAAGTACTATGAAGCGTATCGATATTGCTTTGCTTGGTAATAAAATAGAGAAAGCTGAAGCGGCTGTAGCAACCGTAGAAAAAGCACTGTCAGAAATAGTTATCCCAGCAGGTCCAGAGGCGGCAGACCTTCAAGCGCAAAAAGATGCTTTAGTAGCAGAACTTGTATTAAAGAAAGAAGACATTGTTCGAGCTGGGCAAAAAGATCAGGTGAGTATGCATGCTATTGTAGCAAAAAACCGGCTGCAAAACCTCATGCGAGAGTATGACTTAGATCTACTAAGAAAAGATATCAATGCCTTTATCAATAACCCACTTAATCCGGGTCAGGGTAGTGACCCAGAAGCAGCGACATACTTTGCTTCATTCACCTCTTCCTTCGTAGATTATGAACAAAAAATAACAAAAGAAATTGATCGTCGGGAACAAGGCGGTATTGTTTCTCCAGATTTCTCAACAAAAGGTGATGATAATAGTATCGGAGATAGAAGTAATAGACGTGTTGCACTTGGCCTAGAAAGTATCATTAAAGACCCTATTAAAGACGGTAAATTTTACAAAGCTTTTAAAGCAATAAAAAACTATAGTGAATCAAATCCAACGGCTAATTTTGAGACTCATTGGAAAAAAGTAGAAACAGCTATGGTTAATGCTTGGCCGGCAGATAAAGCCAAAGCGGAAAAACTTATTGCTTCTGGAGACAAAGAAGCAACCCGTACACATCTTTGGTTTATTATCGATAATTACGGTGTAGAATCATATATGGAACAAGCACGAGAAATGCTTCATAGCGAAGGTTTGGATAAGTAGTTTCTACATTAAGGAATTTGTGGTAGAATATTTTCTACATTCACTATGCAAACAAGTGGTTCTTTGAAGTAACAAATTATCTTATGTTGCTAGCGAGAGAGAAGATGAATGCGATCAACGTTTACTTCGCAACTGCTGCCATCGGGAATAATAAGACTCCAGCTACAGTCAGTCAGTGTGTTACTTGAAAGCTGGTGTTTTAAAAAGTCGTTTTGTAATGGCCATGCAAGGGAGCTACTTTTGCTTGTTGCTTTGTCCAAAATGTCTTGTGGAAAACAAATGTATTTATGAAGGACGACCGTCTGACCATCTTGCTCACAATGAAGAACAAGGACAAAATCACCACCAGTAGTAAATGTTCCATCACATTCTAAGAATAGGTTTTTGGCACTTTTTTGTGCTTGTGCAGGAATAGTAAGTGTCCCAGAGGCAATTCGTATACCAGCAACAACGCCATCAATAGTTTCAGCAACTCTATGAATTGGTGCAGTCGCGACACAGTTTACCGCCTCAATACTATACTGAGCTTTGCTTTGAGCTGGAGCAACGAAAGAGTATGAACACTCAGTGCCGCCAAGTGCAAGATAGAGAGCATCAGCATCCAATTGGCCCTGACGACGTTTAAAACTATCACGGACAATGTAGGCAAGCTGCTCACCACCGCTTGTTTGGGCAGCAGCCATATCCTCAGCACTGAGCGGAATAATAATGGCATCATCTAACGCGTGTTCAGTGAAGCTCAGATGTAATTCCACAGGCCCTGTGCGTGTGCTGTTCAAGGCAGCGGTACGGAACTGAATACCCCATTGTTCATCTAAAGAGAAAACTGGTAGGGTAAATGTACCGCTTGCGAGAATCCGTTCCGTTAACAAGAGAGGAGCATCTGTATAAGTAGCGTAAGCATGTTCGGTATCAGCAACGATAATAGCGGAATGATTACCGCTGGCAAAATCAACACGGCCTTCAGACATAGCTAAATAGGTTTCTGCTGCGGAGACATCTAAATCAAAAATAGTTCCTCGAACAGTTGTCAAAGCATGCGGAGATTGTATGCGTAGTGGATGGTGGATTTGTGGGGCTGCATCAACATGTAAGAGCCCATCTACGAGTGTACAATATTTACCAGATGAGCTGCCGGTGTATGAAAAGTCGGCTGGGCCCGTTAACGTAAATACGGTACCATCAGTAAAGGCGAGTTCTGCTTTCTGCTGTTCTGTTAAGACAAGGCGGTCACCAAAATGTAGCTGTGTACCGGCAACTAAGGGTACAGATTGGCTGGTGCTGTTTAATTCACGAATGACATGTAGGGCAGATGTAGTGACTGGAGAATCTTGTTGCAGCTGTGCTACTTCAGGTGGTGGTGTCGGTTTTGTCGTGTGGGTGAAGAACAGTGCTATCATAACAGCCGCTGCTGCAATGCTTGCGCTAGTCAGTGTTTGTTTCAGGAAATGCTTGGGCTTTGGAAAGGCTGTCTGTTGTCTATCTGTTGCATCACCATTTATTTGCTGAGAAGCTAGGAAATACTGCTTTATACTGCGTTCATGATAACACTGCTGTGCAAGTTTATGTGCAACTTCAGGTTGCTCTGTACAGGTATAGGCAAGGCGAGCGGCCTCTGCATTACTAGCGACCCCATCCATATATGCGCCAATAAGCTGACCGGCTTCTTCTGCTGAAGGCTGGGTCTGTTGATTGGCAAACAAAGACTGTCGAATAGTGCGCTCATGGTAGAGCTGGCGTGCTAAAGCTGTACGTAGTTCAGGGTTGGTTTGTAATTCAGCATGTAATTCGGTAAGATCTGCTTCACTACAGAGCTGATCAATGTAGAGGCCTAATAACTTGTGGTGACGGTCCGTTATCATGATGCCGTCTCTTTTCGACCACTAGCCATACCGTTGGCCTTTATCTGTGCTATGCCCGACATCCGTGCCGCAACGCAATCCATCAGTTTACTACGAATGCGGCTGAGAGTCATATTAACGGAAGCATATGTTTTACCCAAGATTTCGGCAATATCTTTAACCCCCTGTTCATCAAAGTAGCGCATGCTAATCATGGTGCGAGATTTCTCTGGCAGTTCATCCATACAGCATTGAAGGTACTCTTTTTCCTGTTCAAGCTTGGAGCAACTATTTGTAAGTTCATCGTTAATGATGTCACCAATTTGCTGACAAACTTCAGAATTTACAATCATCTTTGACCGTACTTTGTTGTAGCGGAAGGTATTGTAGATAGCATGTTTGGTAACCACCAAGGCCCATGGTAAAAAAGGGCGCTCTTGATTGTATGAGGCATAACTCTCAAACAGTTTTACCGCTACATCTTGTAAGACATCATCAGCATCAGTCACAGAAAACCCAGCTGCCCGAATAGAGGCGTATAAACTCTGCTGTGCAGCCATGTAGTTGCGCATAAAAGAGCTGGTATCTACGGATGATGGTGTATCGGTGGACATGAGGCCTTTCACAGGGTGGGATGTGACGGGTAAGCAAACATCAAAATAGATGGGCGATTCTACACAAGTATACACCTTATTCATTTATGATGAACAGATTTTATTGCAGTAGTGGGGTAGAGGCCTTGTGATTACAAAGCGTTTACACACAGCTCTGAACAAATTGTTATTCTACAAGCAGGAGATACATTATGAAACATCTATGTGCAGGCCTACTTGGCCTTTGCTTTTTCACCCCATCATACGCAGAAGTATCTGTTACAACAGGATTTGCATCAACAGCTGCAAGGGCATCACATACCGTGCAAGCTGAGGTGCCACTTATCGAGATTGCCATCCTGCTTGATACTTCTGGTAGCATGGGTGGGCTTATCAATCAGGCGCGTACCCATTTGTGGGGCATTGTTAATACCATGGCCTTGGCACGGAAAGGGCAGCAACAACCTCAGTTACGGGTATCTTTATACGAGTATGGCAATAGTAGGCTCAGTCCAGAAGGTGGGTGGGTGCAACAAGTGTTGCCATTAACAAATGATTTGGATGGCATATCAGAAGCACTCTTTGCACTCACCACCAGTGGCGGCAATGAATATTGTGGACAGGCTCTAGCACACGCCGTTGACCAGCTCTCATGGACATCTGGTTCACACTACCGTGCTGTTTTCATCGCCGGTAATGAAGAGTTCACGCAAGGTTCGGTTGCTTATACCTTGGCCTGTTCTGCTGCGGTAGGTAAGGATATTCATGTAAATACTATCCATTGTGGCGATGCACAAAGTGGCCGTAGTGGCATGTGGGTGCATGCTGCGGAAATAGGTGGAGGCTCCAGCATTAATATCAATCAAGGCAAAACCTATGTGGCGATTATTGCTCCCCAAGATGATCAACTCAAACAGCTCAACGATTCATTTAATAAAACCTATATTCCTTATGGTGCTACCGGAAAACAGAATAGTGAGCGTCAAGCCCTGCAAGATAGTCATGCTCTTAGCAACGGTTCTTTGGGCAGCCGCATCCGGTGTAAATCAGGAACATTGTATGATAACAGAACATGGGATTTAGTAGATGCCTGTAACGAAAAAGATTTTGATATACGGACAATCAAAAAGGAAGAATTACCAAAAAAATTGCAAACGATGGATATCGACGAATGTAAAAAATATATAGAACAAAAGAATCAAGAACGTGCTCGATTGCAAAAAGAAATAGCAGCTCTCTCACAAGAGCGAGAAATATGGGTAGCTCAAGAACGTGTTCGATTAGCAGGTGCAAGTGATAAAGAAGACACATTTGATACGGCAATGCGTACTCTTTTAGAAACCCAATTACAACAAACAGGGTATACCCTCGTACAGGTTACTCAGTAATTCTTTACCTCACAATAGCCAAGAACAATTTCACTATATTTATTAGTGAAATTGTTCTTGGAATGTATGCTATAGGCTAGCAGCTATTTTTTGAGTGAGTTCAACCATACGGTGAACATAGCCGATTTCGTTATCATACCATGCTAGAACCTTCACACTGGTGCCATCTACAACCATAGTAGACAAAGCATCAATAATGCAGGAGCGGGTATCGTTGACGTAATCAACAGAAACGAGTGGGCGTTCTTCGTAGCCAAGAATGCCAGTCAGTGCACCAGTGGCGGCATCAGCAAATAAACGATTGACTTCTTCAACGCTTGTTGGGCGTTCAACTTCAAAGACCACATCTGTTAAAGATGCATTTAATAAAGGCACGCGTACCGCAAGTCCATTGAGTTTCCCAAGTAGATCGGGATAAATCATCGTAATAGCGGTAGCTGAACCAGTAGACGTTGGAATTAACGACAGGCTACCAGCACGAGCCCGACGTAAATCTTTATGCGGTTTGTCCACCACCACTTGGGTATTGGTTGCATCATGAATGGTAGTAATGACACCATGTTTGATACCAAGGCCATCACGAATAACTTTTACTACGGGCGCAAGACAATTGGTAGTACAAGAGGCAGCGGTAACAATATGGTTGGTCTCTGTGTGATAACAGTCATCGTTAATGCCCATGACAATGTTGAGAACATCCTTCTTAACAGGACAAGCGACAATAACTTTTTTAGCACCCGCATCAATGTGAGGCTGTAGTGTTTCCACGCTACGGAAAGCACCAGAACATTCTAATACAATATCTACTTGTGTGTCTGCCCACGGAATATCTTGAGGGCAATTGTGATCGGTGATGACGATGTGTTGATCACCAACTATAATGGCATTATTATCAGCCTGAACCGGCACATCCCAAGTTCCATGCACAGAATCAAAAGTGAGTAAATGGGCAGCGGTTTCGGCATTCCCCTCATATTCGTTGATATGAACAATAGAAATATCAGAACGGCCAAAAGCCGCACGAAGCGCAAGCCGCCCCATTCGACCAAAACCATTAATGCCAACACGTATAGTCATGACTTAATCCTATCGTTAAAGTGATGAGCCAATATTAAGATACCTTAACCGTTTGGGCATTCCCAAATATTTTGGTTATTTTTGCTACAACGATCTTGACTGAGGATAGCAAGTGCTCGACTCAGTTCATCACGCATCTGTTCTGGAGTATCGGCAATGAATGGCTGGCCGTGTCCTGGCAGTACCGCACGAAAATCGTAGTTGAGTAAAGTTTCTAAAGACTGCAATTGAGTGGGCCAATCAAACCAGCAATAATGTTGAGAAGCAGATAAACTTTGAAAATTCGGATTCCACCACAAGTTATCGCCAGTAAAAAGAATATCGTTATGTAAAACACAGAGGCTGCCGAGTGTATGGCCAGGTGTAGGAATTAATAAGAGATCATCATCAAGCGCATACGGTTCAGAGAGAGCCAATTGTTCTTCAGCATCCATCTCTTCAGCGATATGGACATAACGTGGACACTGATAGTAATCCGCAATTTTTGCAGCATCGCCAATATCATCTTTATGACTGTAAATAATATGCTGAATCCCACCAAGTTCATCAAATCGTTTCATCAGTGGTCCAGCATAACGCGGCCCATCCATAAGTACATTGCCGTTATCACGTTGAATGAGCCAGCTTAAGCCACCAAAGCTTTTTTTGGAGGTGTAGCCACACCAAAAAATATTGTCATGATAGGCAATAGGTAAAGCCGCTGCCGCCTCTCTAAAAGCAGATTTGTTATCGCTACCAATAGCAGAAACAGGACAAGAAACAGCTGCTAGATGCGCCCAACGGCTATCAGCTTCGTTGGTTGGTTGTGCACCAACGACAGAATGTTTATCTGCATCATGAAATGTGTGTGGTGCCATATGAAAGCAGGCCCCACAATAAATGCAGGAGTCATCAACAAACATTTCACCTGCAACATTGCCATCCCATGCACCAGCCCGCTTTGCCATAATTTCTCCGTGTCTCTCACTCTACACAGGAGGATGTCGAGTGCAATTATGAGTGCTCCTTGCGACTTCGGACAAAATACAAAGATAGGACCATGCGTACAACACTCAAAGCCATTCATACTGCGGCAGTTGCGGCAGTTAATCCTGCCACTGCCGTGCAAGCTCACTGTCACTTAGAAGGTGATTTACTTATCGTTGATAAGAAACAATGGGATTTAAACACCTATGAACGTATCGTCATCCTTGGGGGTGGAAAGGCTTCTGCTCCAATGGGTGCAGCCTTAGAAAAAATATTAGGTGAACGGATTAGCGCAGGTCTTATCGTGGTAAAGTACGGACACACCTGTCCAACAGAACATATCGTTTTACGAGAAGCGGCTCACCCTGTTCCAGATGAACAATCTCATGCAGCCACAGAAGAGATCGTTGCTTTGGCTCATTCCTGCACAGAAAAAGATTTGGTGATATGTTGTCTTTCAGGTGGTGCGTCCGCCTTATTATGCGCCCCTCATGCGCCCATGACTTTGGCGGATAAACAAACACTTACGCAACAATTATTGGGAAGTGGTGTAGATATTCATGCTATGAATACGGTGCGGAAACATGTTTCTCAGGTGAAAGGTGGCGGCTTGGCGCAAGCAATAGCGCCAGCTACTTTAATAAATTTGCTTATTTCAGATGTGGTTGGTGATAGTCTGAGCAGCATTGGTTCAGGTCCGATTGTTGGTGATCCCAGTAGCTTAGCAGAAGCACGTAACATAGTAGCAACTCTTCCGAACTTAGCGGTTTGTGTGTCTACTGTCCTTGCAGATGCATCTCATGAAACACCAACAGAAGACGACCCCGTATTTGAACAGACCAGTAATCATTTAATTGCTACCAATGCCCAAGCCTGTGCCGCTGCCCGTCAGGTTGCGGAAGAACACGGCTACATGGTAGTGGAGTGGGATGGCCCTATGACAGGCGATGCCGCAGAAATGGCTGTGGCTTTTTGTGAGCGCCTTAAAAGTCTACCGGCTCAATCTTGCTTACTTGCAGGTGGAGAAACGACTGTCCAACTTGGAGAGAATCCAGGTCTTGGCGGTCGCTGCCAAGAATTTGCTCTTGCCTCTACCCTTCATCTGCAAGCCGATCCAGCATACGCCGTGCTCGCCGCTGGAACAGATGGTAACGATGGCCCCTGTGATGCTTGCGGAGCATTTGCTTTACCAGAGACATTAGCTGCCGCCGCTGCACATGATCTTGATGCCCAAGACTTCTTTAGCCGTCATGACGCATACCATTTTTACAGCCCAATAGATGGCCTACATAAAACAGGTCCAACCAATACCAATGTTATGGATATTTACATAGGTCTAAAAAACTAATAACTAGCGTGTAAGCGCAGGATGTTCGTTTTCATACGTGTTATATAATCAACGCCAGTGTCGTGCTCACAAGGGTCAAAGACTAGGTGAGTGATAGGGCGTATTGTGGTAAATGCATTCATAACAACAAGTGAAGGTTCATGTTCCCAAAGCATAATGGTGGCCGAGCTTTGGCTAAATGCTTGAAGTACTTCTACTGGTGGTACTTGCTGTGGGTCGCAATCTATGGTTTGAATAGACCAGCCATACGTGCTGGCGAGATAATTATAACTTGGGTGATTGCAGAGTAACCTTGGTGGGGTGCTTTGTTTGAGCAATGTATCTAAGTGCTGGAGATCTTGCAGTAGGGATTGTGCATTTGTAGAAAAGAGGTTTGCATGGTGGGGAAAATGTTTACTCAGCGCCGCGGTTATGGTGTGTACTTGTTGCAGAGCGTTGCGTGGGCTAAGCCAGATATGGCCATCATGCGTATGCTGACTGGTTGCAGCGGGTCCGTGTTGATGAGTGGTGTGAGCATCGTGTCTGTGCAGTGTAATGTTGGCGCTACAATCAACTCGAGCAGTCTGGTGGAGAAACAGTTGTTCGGGCCATGGTTCAAATTGAGCGCCATTGTATAGTAAAAGACCATTGTCTTGGATGGACCGAGCTTGTGCTTCGTCAATAAACCACAGTCCAGCATCTTCGTTGGCTGGGAGGACACAACTTACAGGAATAGTCTCTCCAACAATACGTGTACAAAAATAGTGGAGAGGGTAAAAAGTTGTGTAAATATGCTGGGGAGCAAAAACTTGTTGAGGCTGTTGCTGATTTTCTACACAGCCAGTGCACAAGAAACAAAAAACCAATACTATGTATTTCATATCAGCCCTTCAATGCGAGGAGCAAGTGACCAACAGAAGGCTGTGACTGAGAGTGCACAGATGAGTGCAGCTAAGAGTAGTAGCGATAATTCCGTGGCGTAGAGGCGTATGACAAAAGCAGTGGAACAACCAAGTATAAAAAAACTATGACGTTCTGAACGGCGCATTTGGACAGTAAGAGAAAAAATAAGCACAAATAAAACCGCACAAATAAGTGCGGTCAATACCAGTGACAAAGCAATAACGATAGTAAATGGTGAAAAAATAGTTAGGAGTTGAGTAATCTCCGAAAAGGGTTGATAGATTTGTAATTGTGAATCTGATTGATAACGCGCAGATAGTAGAGTGGCGGCTTTCTCTGTTTCGGGAAATAATAAAATAGCACTCAGTGGAAAGTTTTCAGTGTGGCCATGAAAATGAAAACGATTCTGGGAAGAAGGATTTAGCGTATCGTCCATAATTAAAGCAGGGTCGGCTTGGGCTGTGCTGGCCTTATGACCGTGGCCGAGACCTGCGATAATCCAGCTAGTGTGAATATCTACAAAGAGTGCGGTATCATCGGCTGAATGCGCTTCCTCTAGTATCCCAGTAACCAGTAGAGTCAGTGGTTGGGCAGTAGCGAGGCGAAATGAATTGTTACTATCACAGGTAATTTTATCACCAATAGTTAGCTGCAAGGTTGTTGCGCAGTTGGCACCAACAACGGTTTCTCCATGAAATAAAGGCCAGGTGCCAGTTTGTAATGACAGTTGTCGAAGGGTAAAATAATCACGGCTGGTACCGATGAGCGGCAGGTTGTGGTAGCTTGCGCCAGTCAGTAATGGAACGGCATGGCAATGATCATGTAGACGTGCATCTGTAAATTGTTTCCATGGTAAGGTATGTTGATGAGTATCATTACTAAAGTAGAGAGCATTAAGAATGTGATCAATGGTGGAACCCAGTGCGCTTGCGATCAGTGGAGTTTGTTGAGTACGCGCCTGCATTTGTTGCTGATAGTGTTTTCCAAGGACGAAGAGTGTTAGTGGGCAGGCGATGGTTAAGGCGAGACAGCAGATCAGCAGGGCATTGCGCCATGGGTGCGCACGTATAGACCGACAGGCACATATAAGCGCATAGATCATACTGTTAATTCCAGCATAGACAGATGGGCATCGTAGTCAGCAAGGTGGCTGTGGTCATGAGTAATAATAAGCGCTGTGGTGTGTAGACGTTTGCATTCATCTAATAATAAGCAGCGTATCTCTGCGGCAGTCTGTGGATCTAAATGAGCGGTAGGTTCATCTGCGATGAGATACGGTGGTTCATGCAGTAAAGCACGGCATAATATAGCCCGTTGTTGCTCCCCTGTGGAAAGCTGCTGCGGTTTTTTTCCCAGCAAATCAGTAAGAGCACAGCGCTGGGCGAGTTGATGCAGACGGTCTAGAAGCGGTGCTGTAACAGCGTTCTCTGAGGCGAGTGGCATCACTATATTTTGTTGAACGGTCATCCACGGTAACAAAGCGAATTCTTGAAACATAAAGCCACATGTGGTTTTACGAAATTGACGACGTTGTGGTTCAGTCAGTGTATGCAGCGCTGTGTTGCCAATATTTATGCAACCTTTTTGAAGTGGTAAAATACCAGCAAGTATGTGTGCGAGTGTACTTTTGCCTGAACCAGATGGACCAGTCAGCGCAAGACACTGGCCACTCTCTATCGTTAATGATGGAATCGATAATTGAAATGTATCGTAGCGAAAGATAAGATCGCGCGCGGTAATCATGCGTCGTGTAGGAAAGCTTCACAACTGGCATGAATTAAATGAAAAATGTGTTCAAAGCCATCATCGCCGCCGTAGTAGGGGTCTGGAACTTCTTCCTCAGTGCCAGGATTCCAGTGGCATAAAAGGTCTACAGTGGCATTGCCTTTGGCGGCACCTTTGTGGTGCTGTAAATTATGCAGGTTATCATGATCCATAGCGAGAATATAATCAAAGTCTTGAAAATCTTTGGTTCGTACCTGCCGACCACTACCATTGCTGGCTATGCCATGTGTACGACAGGTAGCAACGGTACGAGGGTCTGGTGGATCACCAATATGCCAACCAGAGGTGCCAGCACTGTCTATCTGCCAATTATCGGCAACACCGTGTTCGTGAACTAAATGTTGCATCACGGCTTCGGCCATGGTCGAGCGACAAATATTTCCAAGACAAACAAAGAGTACGCTCGGCATGACAAATCCTTTTATTCAGTAGGCGGTATTTTAGGAATAGAAGATTGAATGGTGGTTCCAGCGGGTAGCGGTGGCAACTCACGAATAACCCGAACACTGTTGGAATATTCACCTATACAGCGGAGGCGCAAAGAGGCAGTTGCCTTGGGTGGTAAACCATCGCTGCGTAAAATAAGTTTGGCTTTATTGCCATCATCTACCCACAAGGTGAGCACGGGTGATTCCCAAATAATTTCAAAATTATCATTGAGTCCTTGCAGATGAAAGTCTTCAATCGCCTCTTGTTCTTCTGTACTGCCAGGGCGGAGATTGTGGGTAATATTCAACTCTATCCAATGTAGTGCTGGGGTGCAAGATAAGTGGAGAAATAATGGTTTCTTTTCTTTTTTATTTTCCTCTTTTCGCCGTGATTTTAAAGAACGAATATCTTTCTTTTGTGCGACGGACTGAGGAGCGGGCTGGCCGAAGCTGTCAGCCATGGCTAGGCTGATTTCTTGTTCGACTGTATCTGTATCGTCTGTGTCGTCTGTATCTTCATAAACAGGAACTGGATCTGGTGCAGTTAAGGGAAGAGCAGTACTGGTAGATGAAGCAGATGTTATTTCTGTGAGGGGAGCAACTGTCGTGTGAGCATCTACTTCATCCGCAACAATCAGAATTTCTTCGCTTTCTATCGCAATGCTACGTTTGGGTGCAGCTTGTGCGGTTTTTGCATAGTTCTGCAATTCTCGTTCGGCACGTTCTTCTATCTTTTGAGCAAGTGCTAGAGCCTCATGAATATGATCTGCATTGGTATCAGGTGCGCCATCCCGTAGTGGATTCATTGGGGCAAATAAAACAATAATAAGCGCAGCTGCTGCTAAAGCACTACTGATTGCCAAAGGTGATAAAAACGGTTTACGGGCAACCGGAGCGGTTGTTTGTTTGGCAACTGCTCCTTGAATGGCATCACGGTGTTTTGTTGGCAATGACTGTGTTGGCAAAGAGGCAATACTGTTGCGAAGCGTATATTCAGTATCATAGGCTTCTTGTAGAGCCTCGCCATGTTTCTCTAGCGCGGCTTGCCAGCGGGAGTCGGTGCAGACGCCATCAATACGATCATCAATTAATTGTATTTTTATATCATCGGGATTCATGATCGTCCCCCCTGAATTAACTGTACGGCTGCACGCAGGGCATTTCTTGCGCGTGATAATCTACTTTTTACCGTTCCTTCGCTAATGGAGAGCGTGTCTGCAATATTGGTATAACTGGAGCTATCAAAATCGCGCAATAAAATAATTTCTCTGTGTTCATCACTCAGTGTGGCTAAGGCATGGTGTATGTGTTGTTGGGCAATGTGTTGTTCTTCGTTACGTTCCATCGCAGCGTATGGCTGACTGGTATGGTTATCATCAATGCGTTCTAAGTGCTCACGGTCAAGCGCTTGAGGAGCTTTTTTATTGAGCATATCCAGTGCGCGATTGCGGCCAATTCTATAGAGCCACGTGTAAAAAGTGCTCGTTTCATTAAAACTGCTTAGCCTTTCAAAAGCTCGAATAAATGTTTCCTGAGCAAACTCCCCTGCCAACTCATGGTTACCATTGGTCATATAGAGGAACATAGAAAACAGACGGTCGCCGTAACGATCTACAAAATGAGAGAAGGCATCACTGTTGCCAGCACGTATTGCTTGCAGAGCCATAGCGTCCTCCTTGTGTTGCTGTTTATCCATGTTTCGTTCCTTGAACAGAGCAAGAACGACCCGTCATGTTATTAAACGAACAGCAGCAAGAAAAGTTCCCTTGATAGAGAGCAAGTAACAAAGAGGCCACGATTTATTCTGGGCGTAGATGAACACCGATAGAGAACATGACCTCAGCCATATCATCATTACGGGCATCTTGGTCGTTGCTATCTAGCCACCAATGGCCTTCAATGCCGCCACTCATCCAGAGACCTTGCCACGGTAAAGGCATAAGTGCTTCAAAACCAAGTTCCAAGGTGGTAAAGCCGCTGGTGTCAGGATCGCCACCAAGGTAGGCATGATAATCTTCACTACCAGCGTTTAGGCTTTGCCATGCTACTAAATCAAAACCATCATCTTGGAAAAATTCGCGTACACCAACAGAGAAAAAGCTACCGTGATGATCATCAAGATCGGTATCAAAACTGGCACCAATTTCTATACCTTCTACTGGTAACATGTACCATGCATCAACACCAAACCATTGTGGTTCATCAGCATTAGAAATTTCTGGATAGGAACTGGTTTGTAGATGTGGAATAATTTGCAAGCCTACATCATCAAGCTCAACAAGATAATCGAGACGCAGGCGTAATTCGGTAAACTCACCAAAATCAACATTGGTGGCTTTATCGGTGTCAAAACTGGTCCAAGTATCTACCTGTAAACCAACATTGGCAAACCGCCCAGAAAAACTGGTTTGGGCAGTCAGGTCATCAAAGCGTTGAGCACCATCATCAACCTGTTGGCTCAAGAATTTGAAGCTTCCATGCCAATCGTCTGGCCCCTTTTCGAGGGTTGGTTCAACGGCGCATACGGTAGTGGCAGCACCACAGAGCAGGGCAAGTGTTTTCAAAGAGAGGGAAGAATGAGTCATGCGTTTTCGTCCTTTGCCGCGCGGGCGAGTAGGTCGGTGATGCTATCAAGCACAGGTTTATCATGCCAAATAACAGATTCCACCTCCATTGCTATCGGAAGTTCTATACCGTGTTGTTGACCAAGGGCCACGGCAGCACGGCAGGTCCATGCGCCTTCAGCAACACTGGCAGTATCTGCTAAAATATCGGCGGTATTGCAACCACTGGTCAGGGCTTTGCCGAAAGCTCGGTTCCGACCATGGTCACTATAACAGGTGGTGAGTAAATCGCCCATGCCAGCAAGACCTGCAAAAGTTAGGTCATCAGCACCAAGTGCTCGTCCAAGACGGCGCATTTCGGCAAGGCCGCGAGTAACGAGAGTGGCCTTCACATTGTCACCAAAGTTGAGGCCATCCACAGCACCTGCGGCAATGGCGATAACATTTTTGAGAGCGCCAGCTAGCTCAACACCAAGCATATCACTAGCTGTATAAATACGAAAATGTGGTTGATGTAAGCGAGTCAGTATCAATTGCTGAACAGCGTCTGATCCTGCTGCAACGAGTCCCGCAGGTTTATCTGCTATCAGCTCTTCAGCATGACTGGGTCCAGACAGCACACCATAGGAACGGCCTGGCAAGGTCTCTGCAAAAATTTCTGTGAGTCGTGCTAAAGAGCCTTCCTCTAAACCTTTGCTTAACGAGACGATGGTCGCATTTGGTGCAATAGAGTTTGCGAGTTCTGTAGCCATGGTGCGACTATGTTGAGTTGGCACTGCCCATAATACCAAGTCAGCGCTTGCGAGATCTTTGGGCTGAGCGGTAATGTGAATACTTTCAGGGATGGAAACAGCAGATAGTCGTGGATGTTGACGACTACTCGCCATATGTTCAACCTTCTCAGGATTGCGGCCATACAGCACCACTGTGCTTGCAGATGTCCCTGTTTGGCGTGTAGCAACAAGGCTCATAGCTGTTCCAAATGTCCCCGTTCCAATAATGGCAGTCACTGTCATGCCTCGTACCCTAAGAGATTTACTGAAGGCTCAAGGCAAGACATGGACAGGACCTCCTCTCTGGAGCTTATCAGAGGCAGCCACTGTGTAGCAAATTGTTCAAGCGTTGTGCACCCTAAGGTGGTAACTGATAACGTATATAAATAAGAATCTGCAAATCAGTTATAAAATGAATGAAACCAACATATAGTGCTTGGATAAATTATTATGTACTATATCTAGTTTTCCCCAACCAACAATCAAGGAGCAGTGCAGGTGTTTACCCATATTAAGAAGCGAGACGGACGACTAGAAGTATTTGAAGCACGGAAGATAGTAGATGCGATTAAAAAAGCGGGCGAAGCAACTGGAGAAGTAGATGCAGCCATAGCGCAACGGCTCAGCGCCAAAGTCATAGCCCAAGTTAAGCAGGGTTATGATGAACCAAGTATTGAAGATATTCAAAATACCGTTGAAGAAGTCTTAATGGCCTCGCCACACCGTGCGACTGCACGTGCCTATATTATCTATCGTGATCAACATGCACGACTCCGTGATTTAATGACTGGTTCGCAAGTTGATTTGCTGGAGCAATATCTCCATTGTGAAGACTGGCAGGTCAATGAAAATAGTAATATGGGTTACAGCCTTCAAGGCCTCAATAATTACATCGCTTCTGAAGTCAGCAAAGTGTATTGGTTAAACGAAGTCTACCCAGAGCATATTCGTGATGAGCATAAAGGCGGTGCTATGCACATTCATGATTTGGGTCAGCTATCTGTCTATTGTGTTGGTTGGGATTTACGTGACCTCTTAACCAGTGGCTTTAAAGGAGCAGCAGGCAAAGTAGAAAGTGCTCCTGCCAAACATTTCCGCAGCGCACTTGGTCAAATAGTCAACTTCTTTTATACCCTACAGGGGGAATCTGCGGGAGCGCAGGCTTTTGCTAACTTTGATACCTTCCTTGCGCCATTTATCCGTGCTGATGGCTTGAGTGTAGAAGACGTTGAACAAGCCCTTCAAGAATTTGTCTTTAATTTGAATGTTCCAACCCGTGTTGGTTTTCAAACACCATTCACTAATATTACCATGGATTTAGAATGTCCAAAAATGTACGAAAAAGATGCTGTGATTATTGGCGGAGAAGCACAAGGCACGACCTATGCAGATTACCAAGAAGAAATGCTTATCATCAATAGCTGTTTCCTCAAAGTTATGACAGACGGTGATGCTCGTGGGCGCGTCTTCACTTTCCCTGTCCCAACGTACAATATTACTGAAGACTTTGATTGGGATCGACCAGGCCTTGAGCCACTCTGGGAAGCAACTGCAAAATATGGTATTCCATATTTTGCAAATTTTGTGAATTCAGACATGTCACCAGACGATGCGCGTTCTATGTGCTGTCGTTTACGTTTAGATACACGCGAACTCGAAAAACGTGGCGGTGGCCTCTTTGGTGCAAACCCATTAACTGGCTCCATTGGTGTTGTAACTGTTAACCTACCACGTATCGGCTATGAATCTAAAAACGAAGAAGAATTTATGGTGCGTCTAGATGAGCTTATGGATGCTGCTCGTGATAGTTTAGAAATTAAGCGGAAATTATTAGAACGTCTCACAGACCAAGGTCTGTATCCATTTACGACCTATTATTTGCGGCAAGTGAAAGAGCGTTACGGATGTTATTGGTTTAATCATTTCTCGACTGTTGGTTTGGTTGGTATGAATGAAGCATGCTTGAACCTGATTGGCGAAGATATTTCAACTGAACTTGGCTGGGGTTTCTCAGCGCGCGTATTGGACCACATGCGTGATCGTCTACAACAATTCCAAGAAGAAACAGGCCAACATTATAACCTAGAAGCCACACCAGCAGAAGGCACTGCTTATAGACTGGCGTTGCGTGATAAAAAACGTTATCCAGATTGCATCTGTGCAAATGAAGTGGACTGGCAAAATGGTGCAGAACCATATTACACAAATTCATCACATGTACCAGTAGATCACACCGAAGATATTTTTGAGGTCTTGGATCATCAAGATCAGCTACAAACCCGTTACACGGGTGGAACCGTTGTCCATGTATTTGTGGGCGAAGAAATTAATGACCCGAACGCAGCAAAACAATTTGTACGAACTGCATGTGAAAACTACCACATACCGTATTTCACAGTAACTCCCACCTTCTCTGTCTGCGGTAGTCACGGGTATCAAGCAGGTACTCATTACGAGTGCCCAACCTGTGGAGAAGCAAGTGAAGTCTATTCACGAGTAGTCGGTTACATTCGCCCAGTCCAACAGTGGAATGGCGGCAAACAAACAGAGTTCGCAGATCGCAACGAATATTGCATACATGAGTCAGCTTCTGTGTAGGGCTCAGAAGTATTTGCCCCCCCTCTCCTTCTCGGCTCAAGCAAGGAAGGAGGGGAGTCCGAAGGGTGTAGTGATTAAAACCATTATACCCTACGGCCATTTTTTTGTTCTTTTTGCAACCAAGAGACCGCTACATGCGTATCAGTAATTTACGAAAATCCTCGTTTATAGATTACCCTGGATTACTATCAGCAGTAGTGTTTACTCAGGGTTGTAATTTGCGTTGCTGTTATTGTCATAATCCGCATCTTATCGGCAAGCATGTTGATGGCCTTATTACCGCAGATGAGGTACTTTCATTTTTACAAACGCGTCGACAAAAATTACAGGGCGTTGTGATAACCGGTGGCGAACCAAGTTTGCAGCAAGGGTTGGTTGCATTCGTCCAAGCGGTGAAAGAACTCGGTTTTAAAGTAAAGTTGGACACCAACGGAACGAAATCAGATGTGATACAAACCTTGTTAGCACAAGATCTGTTAGATTATGTGGCGCTTGATATTAAAGCACCGTGGCAGCGTTACGAACAAATTGTTGGTACTGCCTGTGACACGAAGAGCATTCAGAGGACGCTCTCATTATTAGAAGATGGCACTGTTCCCTATGAACTACGAACAACGGTAGCGGATGATGTTCTGAGCGCAGAGGATATCAAAGACATGTGCACAAGTACCAAAGGGAAGCATTATCTACAGCGTTGCAGACCAGATAATGTGCTACGGCCAGATATTGTGCAAAAGAAAACTGAGCTACCGCTCGAGCAACTTGCTCAAGAGTATAGCACGAAGCAGAAAATAATTTGTGTACGGTAGTTCGCATAGGCATTGAGAGCGGGTGTGAATACCTTTTATCCCCATACACCGCAGAGTCCAAGTTCATCATCAAGGTCGCGCATACGTCTGCTGCGGCCCCGACCACTAGGCCTGCCGATGCGGGATAAACAGTCAATCAGGCTATCTGGTCTGCCCAAGGCCCACCCTTTACGCAGGGCAGTTCTGTAGGCGTATAGGCTACGTTCATCTATACTGTCCATAAAATCATCGAGTAGCGGTTGGTTATCAGTGCGAAGTGGTGGAATCAGGCTTAAAAGTGCTTCATCTGCTGGCATGGTATGGCCGTCTGGAGCTTGCCGGAGTGGTAAGGGAGCCAAACGTGGAAGCGTAGAGCGGTCACTATGAAGAGTCGCTGTAGACCAAACCTCAGCTGTGTTTTGATCGGGACTTTCTAAGCAGGCAATCGCACAAAGTAGGGCTGTGTCGTCAGCCAACAAACAAGAACGGTAACGTCGGGCCCAGATACTGCCGTGGCCACCATTTCGATGATGCCAAGAGCGGCTATAACGTTGAGCAAGGGTCTGCATGATACCACCAAGGCTTGTCATGCGTTCTCGTAATCGGTCTGGAGGTATACTGGTAGAACGAGAACCAAGGTTGCGCCAGCGATCTTGTAAGGTGTCATCATTATCAAGAAGTTGGTCTAAATGGGTGAAGATAAGTTGATAGCTAGAAGGTGTTATGCGCAGGCTAAAAATTTGTAAGTCAAATACAGAACGTATCTTATCACAGAGTTCTCGTAATGCATGGGCATCAATTTCTTTTTCTAAGAGTGGCATATCAAGAGCACAATGGCCAGTGATCAAATAGGTGTTTGGGGAGCCAATGATATGTTGTCGATGCGGTTGCACAGCTAAAGGCTACAATGAATTCGATGTCAGACAATAAATAAGTGCCTTGACCATGCTTTTCTGATCTCATACGATGCGACAATCGGCTGGCGATGTGTTCGTCAGCCGATTATTTGTGAGACACCCATTTGCCCACCTCGCAATGGCTGAAGTGAGTGCACTAAGGAAGCAAGTTTTATCACGCCTCCACAGTGCCAAGCCTCTGTAAGGGTTGGGAAAGCAGGAGTGGTAAAGTATGGCGATTCATCCAACAGCTGTTATAGATCCTAAAGCTGAAATCCATGAAGATGCAATAGTAGGCCCATTTTGTGTAGTCGGCCCAGACGTTGTGCTCCACGCGAATGCAGAACTACGCAATCATGCAACTATTTTTGAAGGTACCACTATTGGGGAAGGCACTATTGTCTTCCCCAATGCTGTTGTGGGTTCCGATCCGCAATCTGTTCATTATAAGGGCGAGGCATCTAAGGTTCTTATTGGGAATAATTGTCGCATTCACGAATGTGTTACTATTTCCAAAGGGACTAAGGGCGGTAACATGGAAACAGTCATAGGTGATGGCTGCATGATTATGGCTTATGCCCATGTTGCTCATGATTGTATTTTGGATGAACAAGTTGTGGTGTGTAATAATGCCCAGTTGGCGGGTCACGTAAAGATTGGACGTAAAGCGGTTCTTTCTGGTATGGTAGGCATTCACCATTTCGTCAGCGTTGGCGAACTCTCGTTTATCTCGGCAATGAGCGGCGTTAAACAAGATGTACCGCCCTATATGATGGTGGCTGGTTATCCATCTGAAGTACGTTCTTTGAACGTAGTTGGCCTGAAACGTGAAGGTTTTGAAGCAGAAGAGATCAAAGCGGCCCGTGATGCCTTCAAACTTATTTTTCATGATAAATCACGTCCTATTATGGATGCGGTGAGCGAAATACGAGAAACAGAGCTTGGCAGTTTTGCAACAGTGGCTCGGATAAACGAATGGCTTGAACGTCATTTGAATGGTGCGATTAAAGGGCGTTTACAAGAAGCAGAGCGCTAAGTGCACCCGTGCCAAAGGTTTATCTACTGTCCAAAGTGTGGAGCTGAAGCATTTGAAGCTGCCAGTGAGAAGCATTTGGTATGCAAGGCCTGTGGTTTTGAATACTATATCAATGCAGCAGGAGCGGTTGCCGCAGTAATCGTGAATGAAAAAGGCGAGCTGTTGGTTGTGGTTCGTGCACGTGACCCAGACAAAGGTATGTTAGATTTGCCTGGTGGGTTTATTGATCCAGGCGAACGCGCAGAGGATGCAGTAGATAGAGAGCTCCACGAAGAACTAGGAGTTGAAGTCGTATCCCGGCAGTTCCTCACTACAGATGTTAATAGTTACACCTATAAAGAGGTTACTTACCAAACCTTGGACCTCTTTTGGTTGTGTACGGTAGCCTCGACAGAGGTGATATGTGCTGCTGATGACGTGGAATCATATCAATGGATAGCTCTTCAAGATATAGACTTAGATCACATAGCATTTAGTTCTATCCGAAGAGTGATAGCTCAGCTACAACAGGGGAAATTGTCTTATCCCTCAAAACCATAGGAATTGGTTTAACTGAGAGGGCAAGTATAGGCCTTTAAAATTCCCTCATCTGTGCGTAAAAACTGAGGTTTCCATGTTGAGAGCGTATTTCTACCCTTGACTCAAGCAGTTGTACCCCTATCTTTCCGCGCCCTTCGGACGCTCTCGCGTGAGAGGATTGGACGAAGCTGGCTAGAAGGAAGAGAGACAGACATGGCTGTACCTAAGAAGAAAACAACACAAGGACGTCGCAACATGCGTCGTGGACATCATGCATTAACTGCCGCAGGCATCAGCATTGATAAAGAAACAAAAAGCGTTCACCGTCCGCACCACGTAGACCTGAAAACAGGTATGTACAATGGTCGCCAAGTATTGTTTGTTGAAGATGAAGCAGAAGAAGTACTGGATGCTGAAGTTGTAGAATCAGCAGAAGGCGAAGAATAAGCCCTTTATGAGATTAGCCCTTGATGCAATGGGGGGTGATGATGCCCCACAATCAATGGTGAGTGGAGCAGTTGACTATGCGCGACTGTTCCCTAAACATGAAGTTATTCTTGTTGGCCGAGAGGCTGATATTAAGGCTGCTTTAGAGGCGGAATCCGCAACTGGCCTGAAAAATATCAGTATCCGCCATACCGATGAAGTTATTGGTATGGCAGATAAAATCGGCGCGCTACGAGAAAAGAAAAATGATAGTATCAATGTTGCCTCCCGTCTGGTCAAAGATGGCGAGGCTGATGCCGTTATATTGTGCGGGAATACAGGCTGTAGCGTTGCTGCAGCCCAAATGCATTTGCGGCGTATACCTGGAGTAAGCCGTGCTGGGATTCTTACCCCTCTGCCAAGTCCAGATGGTTTGACATGGGTCGTAGATTGTGGTGCAAATTCAGTCGGCAAACCAGAACATCTCTGCCAGTTTGCTGAAATGGCCTATGCTTTTTTGCAAAAATATGAAGCCAAAGCGGCTCCTCGTGTTGGTGTTTTATCTATAGGCAGTGAAGATGAAAAAGGCACTGATTTAACACGTGAAACACTGCGCCTTGTGCGTGAAACGGATGTAAACAGCATCGGCTATATTGAAGGTAACGATATATTTACAGACAAGGTCGATGTTGTTGTTTGTGATGGCTTTACTGGAAATGTTACCTTAAAGGCCGTTGAAGGCATGGCAAAAATGATGACCTCAATGATTAAAGATGAGGCCATGTCATCGTTGCGGACCAAAATCGGTGGCTTGTTGATGAAGCCTGTATTCAAAGCCTTGCACCGTAAAACCCACTGGAGTCTCGTTGGTGGATGTCTCTTGCTCGGTGTAGATGGGATTACCATTATTGGCCACGGCCGTAGTAACCGTGTTGCGGTTGAGCATGCACTCAAACAGGCGGCTCGCTGTATAGAAACTGGCGTGATGGATCACTTGCGCCAACGTTACACAGATAAATAATCCTACTCAGATGAATATTATTGTATCTATTCACCGAACACCGCATGCAGCCATGCGCACGTGGCTGTGGATTTTAGCTTGCTGTACTGTGGCGATATGCACCTTTGGCTTGCCGCCGATAGCCCATGATAGAAGTTTGCTCTATTATGGTATTGGGTGTGCTGGTGGGTGTGTATTGGCAGCGATGCTCTTGGCCAGTACCTTGCGAGGGACTGTTGTAGAGATCAATACAGACGGTCTTTTGACATACAGCCAAAATGGCAAAGAGAATTTTCGTTTTTCTTTGAATGATTTGGGTGCAGTTGGCATGGTTCATGCCGGTCTTTTGCGTGGCCTTGGTTGTGGAGTGCCCTGTGAGCAGATAGATATATTACACCGAAAGGGTGTTACTTTGCAGCGCATGAGAGAGCAGGAAGAACATCTTGGGTACACCGTTGTTCTAGAGTTTTTACAAGAAGAAGATCTTAGGCAGATAGAGCAGGCACGACTAGCACTGGGTGAGACTACTGGGTGAGAGTGCCGAACTGAGATAGCCTCTTTAAACCTTGCTCAATCAGGCAAAGCTATCAAACTGGCTCAGAGCTTGCGCACATGGCTCGTATATTCGGAGAGCAGATATGGCACAGATACCAGTTACGGTAGAAGGCAAACGGAAGTTACAAGAAGCCTTGGCAGTGTTAGAGGTGGAGCGTCCTAAAATTGCAGCAGCGATTGCTGAGGCACGTGAACGCGGTGATTTGAAAGAAAATGCCGAGTATCATGCTGCTCGTGAGCTCCAGGGCCTTAATAACGCCAAAATAGCAGAGTTAAAATCAAAAATAGGTCATTCTGTCGTGGTTGATGAGAGCATGATTGATACCAGTACGGTTGCCTTTGGTGCAAGCCTTGAGCTGGAAGACCTTGATGATGGCAGTGTTGAAGAATGGCAACTTGTTGGTGAAGGGGAAGATGATCCTCTTGAAAACAAAATTCTTACCTCAAGCCCAATGGGTCAGGCCTTGATTGGCCATGTTCAAGGTGATGAAGTCTCCGTTGCAGCCCCAATGGGTGAGCTACGGTTTAAGATTATCGGTATCTCGTATTCATAAAACAGCAGTGGGGCTAGATGTAGTGGTCAGTTCCCCGTGTAATACAGATAATACAAAATAGCGGTAAAATAGCGATTCCTTGTTACATATTTCGTATTTAGGGTAACATTAGAGTGTATACGAGCTACACCCTGATGAGAAGGATTGCCCCGAATGCTGACGAGAGAGCCAAAATACGATTTAAGGATATCCCAGAAGAACAGGTCCTTCGAGCTTTCTAGAATGCTCAAAATGGGTGCTGTTGCTTTGGCAGTATCAGCGACGATGAGCTCCTGTTCTGTGGATAATCCATCAGAAGATAGCCTTTTTGCACCACATTCTTATCCAGACATATTCATGAATACAGCAACGTCGCCAGAAGGTGATGCTTCTCAGAATGATGCTGGCATGACAGTACTGCCAGGTGTGGATATTTATCCGTTGCAGAATGATACTGGTGAACAAGTGCGGCTGGCATGGTATGATGGGACTAGCAGACCGCCATTCCCATGGCAAGCGGGTAATCCAAAGGTTCCATCGACTATGGAAGATCATATTGGTGGTGGCAATTTTGAAACTGTTAGCGCTGATATGGGTGCCACCATTCAGAAAATTGATGATATTGAGCCACGTAATTTGATTTTGCGTTATCAGCCAACCGTCACCTTTCAGGGGCAATATGGCGCTGACTGGTTCCGTTATGCAACAACAACAATTTCTGGTATAGAATCTGTTTCGCATGTTCATTTACGTTGGAGTGAGGTTGCTCCCGATATCTATGAGCCGGATGATCACCCACAATTTGCACGTGATATTACGCGATATGTTACTACTCCGAAGGGGCGTACTTTATACGAGAGTCACAATTCTGATTATGCGCAACCTATCACGGGCAGTGATTGGCAGCGAAGTAGCTGTACAAACAATCAAATTCAATATTATGCAGGTGACCCAAATGTAGATCCTGTACACTTTGGCGACCGTGATTGGTATAAACTTATTGTCCCAGATAATAAGAGTATTCTCACGATAGAGACTTTTATTCCAAATGAAAAAGGTTCGAGTGGACGTGGTGTGACCGCAGGTCACGTATCCGTTTCTTTGTTTGATGGTCGAACTGGTGGTTTGTTGTATAGCTGGTTCCCGCCAAACATTAATCCCGTTTATAACATGGGAGGAAATAATCAGCATGCGTTATTCACTGACCGTAATTCTTCGATAGCTTATGGGTTCAGCCGTTGGCGTGCACCTGTAGATAATGATAAACGCCATCAAACGAGTGGTGGGTTAACAAATCTTGGTAATATTGAAGATGGCAATAGTGATACCCCAGAAACAGATCCAGGTGTAACCCCAATTGAAAACTTTAACAATCGTGGCGTTCGTTTACGTTGGCCATTAGATACAGGGTTTAATGGTGGCTTGGTTGGCAAAGGTGCGGAAGTCTTTATACGTGTAGCCCCGCTTGCTTATGACTGGTGTATGCTGTATCGGCCAATGGGTGCTTATCGGATAGCGATAACAGTGGATGATAGGCCAGATAATTATTACGATGTCCCTTAATCAGGTATTGGGTAGAATGGTAAAAATGGTAAAAATGGTTAATTTGGGAGAAAATGAATGAAACATAATGTACGATCAATAATAACACTTGGGGCCTGTGCGCTGCTTTGGACATCGTTGTTGTCTTCTTGCGGTGTTACTTCAGAAGATCGAGGGAACGGCTTGTCGGCATCAATCTCTAATGATGTTATATCTTTTACTTTTGAAGACGTACCATCTGAGGGCGATCAAGGCGCTCGTGCAGTAAGTATGGATATTCTCCGTACAGTGCGAGGTTTTGGTATTAACTTGGCATATATTACTGACGGTTTTTTTGGTTATGTTCAAATAGATGGTGGAGGTACAGGTCGAAGTGCATTGGAAGAAGATAAAGCAGCAGCAGTAAGCGAACAACTAGTGAGCTACAAGCCAATGGACCCAATGTTAAATTTGTATTATAGTGATTGGTTTAATTTTGAAGCGCGTTCGGCGAACGGTGATTTTATTTTTGCCAAAGTTGTTGTTCGTTTCCCAGAAATCCCAGCGGATGCTTATGAGCCAGATGATGAAAAAGCATTGGCGCGTGATATTACTGGAGCTCTTATTCCAGAGAGTTATTACCAGCTAGCAGATGACACAGGCATGTTGCCACCCAAAACGGGGTCACTTGTATTTACCTATGTTGAAGAACATACAGCAGATAGTCAAGGCTGGCGGTCTTTAACCAATCATGATAACTATTTTGATGTTGTTGATACAAGCTGTAGCATCAGTGGTGATGAAGATTGGTTTCGTATAGATATCCCTCAGCCACCAGATGATTATACAACATATTTGCGTGTTGCTGTGTCCTTGCCAGCAGGGGTTGATTCGAGCATGCATTGTGACCCAATTGTGAGTATATTGGACGGTAAAAAGCTTGGTATGGATGGGCATTTGGCAGCACATGGGACTGTTGAATCATGGGCAGTCAGTCGTTTAGCATTGGCCGAATTTGGCAGCAGCCCAGATGAAACGAGTGAAGACTTGTTCAATGGTGAGAATGGATGTTACTTGAATCGGCCTGTTGCTATTTGGCCAGGGACGGTTGGTCAATCAGTTCACGAAACTGAAAATAAAACAGGTATTTGGACAACAGCAGACTTCATTAACCAAAACCCAGTTTCGGGTCCATCTCCAACAGCAGTGATTACCCAGTATAATACACCAGGGCAGTATAATAATAAAGATTATTATAGCTACTATGTGCGTATTAACCCAGCATTCACGACTAAAGGTGAATACACCGTATCATTTACTATCTATGATACAGGCAATGGTATTGGTGCACCAGATGTTGTTATGCCGCCAGCGCCGGATGGTATAAACTAAAGCATCTTGTATCTCACTTGACCGAGCTTGGATAGAAGCACACTTCCCTACGCTGAATGACGGCGTAGGGAGACATCTGCTAGCGGTACAGATAGTGCCAAGATAGACAGAGGCCGACGGAGTAACGCTCTCAGGCAAAAGGACCAACGACCAGACAGCACCCTGGAAAGATTTGAATAACCTCATAATGAATGGGGATACTCAAACGCCGACGGAGTAACGCTCTCAGGCAGAGTAGACAGGGGTTTTTCTCTTGAACCAGAAAGGCCCAATTATGTCACAGAATACTATTACCACAGATCTCACCCATCCAGACCGTTTTGTTGACCGTCATATCGGTCCATCAGTTGATGAAATTCATACGATGCTGACAGCGCTTGGTCATCATTCGATTGATGATTTTTGTGATGCTGTTGTACCGGCGAGTATTCGATCAGAAAACCCCTTACGCTTGCCACAAGCAGTAAGTGAACATCAAGCTCTAGAGCATTTGCGTGCATTGGCAGATAAGAATGATTGCTATCGCTCGTATATTGGCATGGGGTATCACGGTTGTATTACACCAACTGTTATTCGCCGAAATGTATTAGAAAACCCCGGTTGGTATACATCTTATACGCCGTACCAAGCTGAAATAAGCCAAGGACGCTTGGAAAGTTTACTCAATTTTCAAACAATGATTTGTGATCTTACTGGCATGGAACTTGCTAACGCGTCATTGTTAGATGAGGCCACTGCGGCAGCAGAGGCTATGACTCTCGCGTATAATGCTCAACGCGGGAAAAAGAAGGCACAGGCAATTTTTGTGGCCCATGATTGTCATCCACAAACCATAGACCTTATTCGGACACGAGCGGAGCCACTTGCTCTAGAAGTTATTGTTGGTGATCACCGTGAATTCCTTTTAACAGATAATTGTTTTGCTATTTTGTTGCAATATCCTGCTACAGACGGTGGTGTTCGTGATTATCGAGCGTTTATTGAGCAGGCCCACGCGGTAGGTGCTTTAGCCTTGGTTGCGACCGATTTGCTTGCGCTCACTGTTTTAACGCCACCGGGAGAATTTGGTGCCGATGTGGTTATTGGTTCCTCGCAACGTTTTGGTGTACCGATGATGTATGGTGGTCCGCATGCAGCATTTTTTGCAGTCAATGAAAAACATAAGCGTTTGGTGCCAGGTCGAATCATTGGTGTATCAAAAGATGTGCATGGAAACAGAGCTTTACGCATGGCGATGCAAACACGCGAGCAACACATCCGTCGGGATAAAGCGACTTCAAATATTTGTACCGCCCAAGCTTTACTTGCGAACATGGCAGTTATGTATGCCATCTATCATGGTCCAGAGGGTTTAAAACGAATTGCGCAGCGTGTCCACACCCAAACCTGTGTTTTAGCAGATGGCTTACGCGGGCTGGGCTATGCTGTTGGCCCAACGGCATTTTTTGACACGCTTCGTGTTAACTGTGGTGAGCGAACAGCAGCAGAAATTATCGATATTGCTGAACACCATCATATTAATTTACGTTTGTTAGATTCACAAACTATTGGCATCAGTGTTGATGAAACGGTACGTGCGCGCGATATAGATGAATTACTCGCAATTTTTAATGATGATGAATCATCAGACTGTACATGTGCTACTCTCTTAAAAGAAGTGGATAGTTGTTTGGATACCCCTTTTATTCGGACCAGTTCGTATCTTGAACAAGACGTTTTTAATAGCCACCATTCAGAAACAGAAATGATGCGCTTTCTTAAGCGTTTAGAAGATAAAGATCTTAGCCTCAAACATTCCATGATCTCCTTGGGGTCCTGCACCATGAAACTGAATGCGGCAACAGAAATGGAACCAGTCAGTTGGCCTGGCTTTGCAAACATGCATCCATTTGCGCCAATTCACCAAACTCGTGGTTATCAGGTGCTTTTCCAGCAATTGGAAAAATGGCTAGCAGAAATTACTGGTTTTGATGGCGTATCGTTGCAACCAAATGCAGGATCACAGGGTGAATATGCAGGTTTACTGGCTATTGCAAATTACCATGCCAGCCGTGGTCAAGGTGCGCGCAATGTCTGTCTTATTCCGACCTCAGCACACGGAACAAATCCAGCTTCAGCAGCGATGACTGGTATGAAAATTGTCACGGTAGCCTGTGATGAAAAAGGCAATATCAGCGTAGATGATCTGCTGGCAAAAGCGGAAGCACATAGCGACGATCTTGCTGCGTTCATGGTGACTTACCCGTCAACGCATGGGGTCTTTGAAGAACGTATCGTAGAAATGTGTGATATTATCCACAAGCACGGTGGCCAAGTGTACATGGACGGTGCGAATATGAATGCACAGGTTGGTCTCTGTTCTCCTGGCGCGATAGGCGCGGATGTGTGCCATTTGAATTTACATAAAACGTTTGCGATTCCTCATGGTGGTGGTGGGCCTGGTGTTGGCCCTATTGGTGTGGCGCGTCACCTTGTTCCATTTCTGCCAACTCATGATGTTGTTGATATGGGCGGTAAACATCAACTTGGCGCGGTATCAGCGGCTCCGTGGGGCTCTGCTGGTATTCTTGCCATTAGCTGGGCATACATTGCTATGCTGGGAGCAAGTGGTCTGAAAAAGGCAACACAAATAGCTATGCTCAACGCAAATTATATTGCAGAACAACTACACCCGTATTTTCCTGTACTCTACCGTGGGCAAAATGACCGTGTTGCGCATGAATGCATTATTGATTTGCGTCCATTAAAAGAGGAAACGGGTATAGATGTAGAAGACGTAGCAAAACGTCTCATGGATTATGGCTATCACGCGCCAACCATGAGTTTTCCAGTTCCTGGCACATTAATGATTGAGCCAACCGAATCGGAATCGCTTGAAGAACTGGATCGTTTTTGCCAAGCAATGATCTGCATTCACGCAGAAATGATTGCGGTACGAGATGGAACAGCCGATAAAGAAAACAATGTATTGGTGAATGCGCCTCATACTGCTGTCGCTGTATCGGCAGACGAATGGCCACATACTTACAGCCGCAGTCAAGCTGCCTATCCAGTAGCATCATTGCGAGAACATAAATTCTGGCCAGCAGTAGGACGTATTGATAACGTCTGGGGTGATCGTAATTTATTTTGTACCTGTTCGTAACGTCTCATAGTCTCGTTCAACTGAGCGTGTTGCGCGAGACTGTGAGAGCAGCATAAAATCAATAAATATTTAATTGAAAAACAAGATGGACTTTTTGTTTTCTGATGTGTTTAGAGAGCAGTTATGCCTGAAAGTTGACAAGACCACCACCACCAGCTTTGTTCGCAGTTTGATCTTCACCATTGTGGCCGTAACCATCTCGTGCAGCGTTGCCACCAATCACATCAAGTATCTCGCGGACAAAACTGAGGCTTTGTCGAATAAGGATCATGTTACGATCATTGACTTCACGTAGACGTGTTAATACATCACGTAGGTCGAGCTGAATATCATTCAATTCACTGCGAAGTGGCTCTGGGGCGCGCTCAAGAATGTGCGCAAGTTGTAGTGTATTTGGGTCTTCTTCCAAATGGCGAGCGAGAGCACTAATGAGACGAGAACGAATATGAGAAAGTTGGGCACCTTGTTCGGCAACGGCTTGTTCCTGTTTAATAACATCGCTTAAAGAGGTGATATTTCCACCAACAATATGCTCACGTTTTTTTTCTGCTAAGAGGAGCAGTTGGCTGTGAACCGTTTTTTCTGCTTTTAAATGATCGCCAAGTTTTTCAAGAAGAGAGCCAGATTCATTTGTTGTTTGGTCAGTAGTCATGACTCGTCTCCTGTGCGTGGTAGCGAGCTTTGGTCAGTACCTGGCTCTGATGGTGTTGTGTATTGTTGAATGGCTTCATCTCTCTGTAGTTCATAGGATGTTGTGTTGGAGCGTTGTGCAAAAATACGAAGTTGATCATAGAGCGTTTCTGCAACACCAAAATTACCGGCGGCATGTTCGCCTATACCTTGGTTGAATAAACTTTTAAATGTCCCTGTTGCTTGCGAGTCGTCGAGTAGCCCTGTGTTGTCACTATCGGCACCCATGCTGTCTCGCTTAAGCATTAATTGGAGAAAAACGTTTTCAAAGCCTTCAGCGACTTGTTTTAAACGGGCATCATTGGTGGCAGCTTGTTGATTGGGTAAAGCACCAGCACGTGTGAGAGAGAAATCAGCCATTACATCACCACTACTTCCGCATGCAAAGCGCCAGCGCGGTGAAGTGCTTGGAATATAGCAATCACATCACGAGGTCTGGCTCCGAGTGCATTTAAGGCATTAGAAATATCTTTAACGGTTGTACCATCAAGAACGCTAAGGGTTCCGGGAATGCTTTCAGAATCAACATCTACACCCGCAGGTTTTCCATTTAATCGGCGACCGCCACTTACTTGGTCATTCCACACCATTTCTTCTATACGTTCGCGCGGATTATTTGGATCAGCCGTTATTTCTCTGCGGCTACGAACTTGTAAAGACAAACCACCGTGGCTTACGGCCGCGGGACTAATGCGTACATCAGCACCAACGACAATAGTGCCAGTTCGCTCATTAATAACAATACGGGCAGGAATGTCAGGAGTAACGCGGAGTGCTTCTAGTTCGGCTATCAGTGTCACCAAAGCATTATTGCTTGGTTGTTTATCAAATAATAAACCAACGGTAGCCGCATCATGCGCGGTTAAAAGAATGGTGTTGTCATCAATAAGTGATTCTAAATGAGACAGGTTTTGACGAACAGCGTGGGCAACACGACTAGCAGTAACAAAATCTGGGTTTTTTAGAGCTAACCGTAATTCTTGTCCGATGGTTAAATCTACCGGCAATTCTGTCTCCACAATTGCTCCATTTTCTAAAAGAGCAATTGTTTCAATATTTGTATGAGAAGTGCCAGTGGGTGCCAAGCCAGGGCCTGCGTTACCAAAACCACCAACGCTGAGTGAGCCTTGAGCAGCAGCGTAAACATTGCCATCAGCACCCACTAAAAGGGTTTGCATAAGATACCCGCCTTTGAGGCTGGTTGCATCGCCAATGGAAGAAATAGTGGCAGTTAACTCAGCACCCTTCTTCATAAAAGGCGGCAGCTTTGCAGTAATAGCAACAAGAGCAATATTTTTACTAGAAAGATCTGTGGTGCTGACACGCAACATGTTTTTAGCGACAAAACTTTGTAACAACTTAACGGCAGCAGTGCCTTTATCGCCGGTTCCAGAAAGGCCGGTCACTACACCAACGCCATGTAATTGGTTATCACGAACGCCTTCTACAAAACACAGCTCTTTTAACCGAACACCGGTGGCAGTATCAGTAAATGCAGTTTCTGCCGCAGTGAGTGAAGTTAAAAACGTTAGCACTAGCAGAAAGCTTGAGCACAAGGTAAGGGTATATGTATGCATTAGAACGGCCAAATAATATCAAAGAGTTTTGCGAGAATGCCTTTTTGTTGGGCACGGCTAATAGGACCTTCACCTTCTATGCCGACTTGAAAGTTATGTACTTTCTCGGAATAAATAATATTGTCTGGATTGATATCTGCGGAACGTAAGACCCCAGAAACCACAATAACTTTAATGTCTTCGTTAATTTTAATCATACGACGTGCTTCAAAGACGAGATTGCCGTTGTCTAAGACATCGGTGATGCGGCCAGTTAGGGTGGCTTTTACTTCACCTTTTTGACTATATTTCCCGTCACCTTTAAATTCTTTGCTAGAGCTAATGCCTACAGCGGGAATATTTTGGTCTTCGCCGTGGCCGGGCATTTTGTAGGTACCAGATACAGCTGTGCTATTATCACGCCCTGTTTCCGTACTTTGGTCTTCAGTGACTTCGGTTTCTTCAATGACCTGAATGGTGATAAGATCACCAATTTGCCGAGCAACTTGGTCGGCATATAATGTGCCATCTGCTAAGGTTTTAGCTTTAATAAGGCTCTCAGCAGAGAGCTCGGCTACGCATATTGAGCTACCGACTATGAGTAGCGGTAAAAGCAGTGCGCGGCAGCGTGTGATAGTGTGGTGCATGTAAACACCTCCATTCGCAGAGGACATATCGCAGATAACTACGCAACTCTAATGCCAAAGGCCGAGTAGAGAAAAATATGGAATGAAGTGAGGAAGGAGCCAATGTTGAGTTACTTTAGGGGGATTAATTTTAAGTCATTGATATTACAATGGTTAGATCTGTTCTCCTGCTGGAGGTGCTTAGTTGATTGATAGCATATATGATTTATGGTGGCTAGTCAGCGTATGCAGCACAAATGGAATCTTGACAGGCGGAGCAGGGCTATAGCATGTCGCGCCCTTAAAGGAGTTGGATATGAAGGTCTACATTCGCAAGAGTTCTCTGAAGCGCCGTCGCATGACAGGTTTTCGCCGTCGCATGGCAACCAAAAGTGGTCGCAAAATTATTAACAATCAACGTAACGTTGCTTGTGGTCGCATTAAAAAGCACAAGGCAGGAAAGCGCAAATAAGCAGCTTTTCAGGAACAGTTTCACCGTAAAATAATGGTGTAACACATTTTATATTCAAAAGCATCCATATCAGTGACATGGGTGCTTTTTTCACGTACCAACAGAACCCCTCGTCTCCAGCTTATAAGAAAAATGAATAATCGTGACTTGGCTTGACACTAACAGTAAACGAATGCATGTTAGAAGGAGAGTCTTATGCACGCTGATATCCAGTTATTGCGAGATTATGCCAAGGGCTGTTCACCAACAGCTATGAATGCTTTGGTGCAGCAACATGGTTCTATGGTTTATGGAGTCTGTTTACGACTGACGCGCAACACCGCAGATGCAGAAGAGGCCTGCCAAGACACCTTTTTGGAAATGGCAAAATCAGCACAGCACATTGGCAGAAATCTACCTGCGTGGCTGCATACGGTCGGTCGGCGTCATGCTATGCGCGCCATAGAGCGCCGTAAGCGCTTTCAACAGCATGCTGGAGAAGTGGTAGCTGAAGAGAGAATAGAGAGTAGCGATGCAGCAGAGTTGATTCTGCAAGTAGACAATGCACTAACAGAATTATCAGAAAAGCTTAGAACACCGCTCATCTTGCATCATCTCGAAGGAAAGACGCAGGAAGAGATTGCAGGACTCTTGGGCGTAAGCCAAGCAACCGTGCAACGGCGATTGAGTACAGGCTTAGATCTCTTGCGCACACACTTATCAGGACTTGGATGTGTCACAGCATTGGTAGTCTTGCCACAGGCCGTTCAAGCTGCCTGTACTATTTCTCTGCCACAAACAACAGCACTTGGTATAAGTAAAATTGCACTTGCAGGAATTGCGCCGCAGGCTGCGACGGTCGGTATAAGTGCGTTTTTAATAAAGGCGGTTGTGGTGGCGCTTAGTCTTGGCGGCATAGTTGGAGGAGCTGTTTTTCTGAGCGAGTCAGAAATAAGTGAAGCTAACAAAGAACAACACAAGTCAGAAGTAGCGGTACCTACAGATTACGAGCAAGCCTTAGCAACAATAGATGTGAAGGCTTTAGAGCAGGAAGCTATGACGAGTCGAACGCCATCGTATGCATGCCGTGTGTATGACCTTGACCATGCCTCACTCAAGAGAACAGGGCTTATTCCAGGTGCTTGTATCGTCAATACAGATAGAGGAGCCGTTCGGTCACAATTAGAGTATAAGGAAGAGCCTTTTGGTCCGTATCAGTTTTTGCATGGATACTTAGATGAAACAAACACATGGGTGTATGATGAATTAAGCCCACATCCAGAACGTAGTTTTATTGAGAAAGAAAAAGAGGAACTTTGGTATCAAAAAATTGAACAACGATTGCAACAGAAAGTATCAGTAAACTTTGAAAACACTCATGTTGTGGAGGTTTTGCATTTTTTGAGTAAGACAAATGGCATATCAATGGTACTACAGGGAGATGTAGAGAAGTCGTCATTACCAGTAATAACCTTTTCTTGTGAAGGTGCGGAAGTAGCAAGAGTTGTAGAATCCATCTCAACCATTGCTGGTCTTTCTTACGATATTACAGAAGGAGGGATTTGTTTTAATCGAGCAACAGACACAGGAAAAAGACCTCAGGATTTTTCACCAGACTCGAACAGACGGCCTACAATAAGCATAACGTGGAATCCTGTGCTTCATTATTTTCGTGAATTACCGAAGTCTTACCACATGGGTAATTGGCAGCCAGCCACGCAGAGGCGTAGTGATGCATGGGATGCGCATATGTTGTTGGCGGCGAGCGTTTGTTATGCAGACCCACAATTAGCAGAACGTGCTTATGCCAAGGCGATAGCTGTAGGATACCCCGTAGATATGTACGCGCGTTTTTTAAAGATAACAATAGCGAAACAACTCAATGATTTTGAGACAGCGTATCAAGAGTTGGATAAGGCACAGGTCGCTTGCGGTGGTGAGTTTAAAAATATGCATTTACCATTTAATGATGTGCAAGAGCAGTTGAATGATGCCAGCGGTTTAGCGAATGTATTAGGAAAAATTCGTATTGATCCAACACAATCGTACTATCAATTATGGCTGACGCATAAAAAAGAACTGCAACAAACCCTGACCTTGCAAGCACAGGAGATGGGCCGTGTGCACGCACACGAAGCATTTTTTGCCAAAACGGGCTATAAAAAGAACCCATTCATCAATGATTTGCGCAGTGTTGGTTGCGGGTATTTTTGGTATGATTCAACAAGCGGGGAAATGGAGAGTATCGGTACAATAGATGCGTCAGATTGGGAACTGTCCTTAACAATACAGGTATTCGTTCCGCATAAACAATGGGTACGTGATGAGAAGGCAAATATTCTTTTGCAAAACAAGAATGGCCCCAACGTTCTTGTCGCTATTGAACAAAGCGCATCAGGCCTTGTGTCTATCCGTGATCCCGGTGGATCTTACACATACACGGGTGGCGTAGGTGACACCTGTGTTGTACGTTTAACAAAAATAGGCAAGCAACTGGAGACATCCATAAATGGTGTGATTGCGACACGATCTACCATTAATGATGCCTGTGATGTACCAATGGAATGCATGTTGTCATACCATCAATCAATGGTTTGTATTTCTGATTTTTCATTTTATGTGCTTAGCTCAGAACCAACGATTTCTCAACAACAGAGTCTTTCTTTAGCCGTCCAAGAAAATGATGGAGTGAGACTACAAGCCGCATTGGAATCAGGCCACAACCCAGCAGAGATTCAACTTGATCGTGGCCACACTCTTTTGCATAGCGCAGCATATGGCAATCGTGCCCAAGTGATGGAAGTATTGCTCAGGGATGGTCGTATTGATATGGAGGCAACAAATGTAGACGGTTGTACCGCGCTTAATAGAGGAGCGCTCCATTATGCGACAGAGGCTTGTCAATTATTGATTGAAGCAGGTGCAGATGTAATGGCGACAAATAGATGGGGCTGGTTGCCATTAGATTATGCAGTAAATACACAAAATATAGAATTGATAGAATGTCTGTTACGTCATAAAGAAGCATATCAGCAAGTAACACACAGAGAAGGTGCGGAAAATCAAACGCCTTTAGAGCGAGCATTGGCAGCAAATGCACCGCGTATGGTAATTGATCAATTATTGTGCATTACCTATCAATTGCCGTTACCAGATGAAGGTGCATATGTAGGGGAAGCACGTTTGGAGTGGATTGCAAAATTACCTATAGAGCCACGACTGCATGCACTATTACTGCATGATACTCATGCTGCATTTATAGAAATAATGCAACATTTATCACAGAAAGATATAGAGCGTTTATTCATGAAGTCACAGTTAGAACCAGATCTTTTGCATGTTGCTGTTAATTGGCGTAAACATAAATGTATACGTAAACTTTTACAGGTAGGAGCTGATTGCAATGCTCAGCATCCTGGAAGTGAAGAGACCGTATTGTTGTGGGCGCTTACCCGTACGTATGATCCAATTGCTGTTGATATTTTACTTGAGCATAATGCAAACCCATGGATACCAACCCGTTGGGGAAGCGATGCAATGAAGGAAATAGAGTCTGATGATTTACCGTGGGCAAGACAAGGTATTGAAGGAGCATCACGCCGTTTTTCGAAGCCAGGAAAAAATGTAAGCCCGTCGGTCGAAAGCATTGAAGATTTCTAATATTTATAAAAGAAAGCGACCGTAACAAAAGATGTTACGGTCGCTGGTTTGTTTAACTATAGCGCTTTTCTGGAACGAAGTTTATTCAGTCCACATAAAGGTTTGCAAGGAAGCGGGTTTCAAACTAATGGTGCTACCGCTTTCGATGGTGCCAAGATCAAGTTCTTCTATAACAACGCTAATTTCTCCGTTGCCAACATCGTATTCGTTGTTGTCGGTCCAGTGTTCTGGAGCAAGGCGTTTGGATGTTACGGCCGTGGCCGTGGTAGGTAGATTAAGGGTAACGTCCTGTGCGTTTTCTAGATCAAAGTTTATTAGAATGAGTGAACGCTTGTTGCCATCTTTGAAGCTATATGAGTACACGTAAGGGCGCGTTTCTTCGGTTACTTCTTTTTGTGCTTTTTTCTTTCCTTCAACTTTTATTTTTTTTGCACCGGCGAAAGCACCTTTACCAACAAAGGTTGGTTGTCCTTCGGCATGGGTGGTTTCAACCATATCACCAGCCATGGCTTCATTGATTATGGAGAAAGCAAGACCCATAGGGCGGAAGCGTTCTTGGCCTTTGGTCATGTTTAAAACAGAGCCCCAGAGACGAACATAAAAATAATTACCACGGAATGTGAAGTGACAAATGTCTCGCATGCCAAAATCTTTAATGAGACGAAGCATGTGGTTGAAGTGGGCGGCAGCGGCAGGAACAGTGGTGACAAAGGTATTGACGTAATCACGAACTTCTGGGTGTTTAACCCGCTTCTCTGGTTTATTGTATTCCACATCTCCACCGGTGAGGTGCCAGCTCATTTCATACACAGAAAATTCGACATCGTATTTTTTGCTTACGTCCATTTGCCGTTGCATGCTACGGTATTCACAGCTTTTCATTGGATAGGCCATGGCGTAACGGGCAAAATCTTCCTTGCTTGGCCAGTTTTTCATATCATCAACATACAGGTGATGCATTTGATATGGACCAATAGCATAACGGTCTGCATTCGGTGCATGACCGAGTACTGAATCAGACATGCCAGAGGAATAGTTTTGTCCGGCTGCGTGGCAGACAATGTTGTCTTTGTAATATGGTGAGGATTTAATTTGGGCAAAAATATCGTGCCAGTAATCTGCGCCATTGTAGCCGCCAGCAATAAAGCCAAACATTACGTTCCACGCTTCATTACCAACTTCAACGTGAATGCGCTTGAGGCTTTCCGTCCACGGTTTGGGATGGCCATGTTTAATACGCATGTCGCCACCCTTGGTGCCAGCAGGTCCACCGATGTATTCCATAAATAGATCAACATCTTCAGGGTAGAGTGTTCCAGGAATAGAACACCACGGTTCTGTACCGATGTATTCGGCTAAGGTATATACATCTGGCAGGCTCCATGTTGATGATTTGCGTAGGCTAATAGGACCGGCTGGCTTAACGATATTATTGGTTGAGCGGAGCGATTCCATTTTTGGCGATAAACGTTCTTCCATGGTGCCGCCCATCATCAATTGACGGATGATACCAGGTTTCAGTGTTTTTAAGGTATTGACGTATTCATCATTAAAAATGGTTGGATTTTCATATTCAACATCTTTGGTGCAATAAAAATCATCAAAAAGTACACGGCCACCAGCGGCTGTTGCTTGAACAGAAAGGATTAATGGTTTGCCTTCGCCCATAGGGTAGCCGCTGAGAGGTAGTGTTACAGAATATTCCTTCCACTCTTTGGTAAGAACGATATTTTCTGTTGGGGCACCTTTTATAGGGCTCAAGCCAATGGTTAAGGTTGATGCATCATCAAGAGCCTTTGCTTTAAAGTTCACGATCCAATTGCCATCAAGGTTAATGTATTGGCTATTACCGATACCATTTTTGAAGAAAGAAGTAAATTTCCCTGTTCTAGTTTCTTCGCCTGTTTTTTTATCAAATGTGGTTTGTTCAACCGTTGCATCGAGCATCAAAGCAGAATAGCCAAAGCCACCAGGGAAAAGGTCGTCATGAACCAATTTGACATTGTTACTCATCCAGTGGCCAGGAGTTTGTCCGGTGCAGCCTTCAGTTTTGCTGTTATCTTTTTCAAGCATTAAACCCATTTTAGGGATGGAAGCTCCATCTGGTAATTTGATGGGTTTGTCAAAAAGAAACTTCATAAAGCGTTTGGTTTGGCCTTTATTGTAAAGATCGTAGTCTTCAAAGGTGAATCCGGTAACGGTTCGTTGTTCGCCTTTAGCGGGGCCAGAGACCAGCGTTACGGTAGCGCCAACAACAATGGGCTCCATTTTGAGTTTTGGCCACCATTTTTTGTAGCTATCTTCTTTAACGTATTCCGTTATGAAGCCATCTTCAAACAAAACCCCTTGATGAATTTGACGGTAGATGGTGCCTTCAAAATTTTCAGAGAAGTATACTTTATCTGTACGTACGCTCCAGATTGAACCACCACCAGCTTGGCTAATGTTGATACCAAGCGGAGAGACATCTGTGTGTAGGATCGTATCAGAGACGGTAATGTCAGTTGCAGCAGAGATGGACTGTAAGCCAGCAAGCGCAAGTCCAAGAGCGTAAGCCATTGTTTTCATAGAGTTTATACCTTTCCTGACGATGAAGCACCGTCTTTAATCAATAGGGAGCTGTAATATATATCCCCAGACCTTGTAAATATGACAGTTTTTTTAGTTATGGAGCAGTAAGTGCATATACACTGCCTGCCTTGGTAGCGACATAGACATACTTGTCTGAAATCCATGGCGAGGAGAAAATAGGGCCATCGCAACTAAAACTCCATTGTTCTTTGCCTGTATCGGTATGAAGAGCACGCAGTTCGCCATCATCGCAACCAAAGATCACAAGATTGGACGGGGCTGCAACCGAAGGGTCAGAGAGACAGGAGGCGGAATATTTTTTCATCCATGTTGCGCTGCCGTCTTTTGTTGAGGCAGCAACAAACTTACCATCCATACGTCCTGCATACACCAAACCATTATATGGTGTTGGACAACTTTGAGCAATCAATTCATTATCGTCGACTTGTTTATCGAGTAAAAAATTATTCCAAATACGTCCACGTTGTCCTGAGGGCGCACTGCCTGTATGGTCTGGGTGATATTTATTGAGGTTACGAGTGACGTTGAAATAAATACTACCATCAACATCAATAGCGGGCGTTTTGAAAAAGTAGACACCAGCGCCATTCACAAATGGACCGTTGGAACGCCAATTAGTGCGAGCCGTTGCATAATCATAGGCAAAACAATACCCCCAGTTCATGGTGCCTGTGCCATAAAACTCTTTATCTGTTCCTACCAGCGAAGAAAATTCCATGGGAGTATTTTTCGTGATAGTGTATATTTTTTTACCCGTCGTAAAATCACAGGCAACTATCTCTTCACCAACCACACTGAAAACATTACCATAAGCAATAGTTGGAGAGCTGCGGGTAGGGGATTTTCTTTTCTTAGGAGTATAGGCCCACTGTTCTTCGCCCGTTACTGTATGCAAAGACAGTAGTTGACCCTTTACGGTCGTGAAGAACACGCTCTCATTGGCAACACAAGCAGAGGAGTCAACGCCACCATCAACTTCATAGAGCCACCGTTCACTACCATCTTCTGTATTAAGCGCATGGATACCTGCGGGGCTGCCAATATAGAGGGTGTCCTGTAACACCACTGGAGACGACTGAATAGTGCCGCCCAGTTGTACTGTCCAAAGTGCTTCGGGAGTTGTGGTTACTCCACTTGCCTGAAAAACCCCGCTGCGTCGTTGGTTAGCGCGATACATAGCACCGTCTGTAATGGTAACGCCTTCGTGTGTTGATTTTTCTTTCTCGGCGCTTATCCCCATTGTGGATAAAGAGCTTACCAGAGTAAGGCCAATGAGTATGTTGCGATGAACGCTCTTTGTAAATATATTCATTGTCCAAACTCCACATAGGTAGAAGGATCTGCTTTCAAATATTGAATAATAATTTCATCGGCTAGTGGTCTCAGCCCATCGCGTGGGTGGGTGCCAGCATCACAACGAACTACGCGAAAGCCAACGTCTTGATAATAATGGGTATTATCGCTAGCTGGGGAAGAGTTTATACCAACGCCATGAGTACCGTTGAGATCGAAGCCACCATAGAGATAGGATGGTCCACTAACGAGTATATTATTTTTATGTGGTCCATACATTTTTTTGGATTGATTGTAGCACCAAAAGGCGCTGTGAAGCGGGTTATCAAGATCACGAGCATAGGATCGAACTTTATTTTTTTTGCCATCGTTGCTCCAAGACCATTCAAAGACATTGCCTTGTATATCATAAAGCCCAAAGCCATTTGCTTTTTTCAAACCAACGGGATGTGTACGGCCCTGAGCATTTGCAGCATTCCACATATAGTCGCCAGCCTGTTCTTTATCATCACCCCACGGGTAGTCGCTGGTGCTGCCGCCCCGAGCGGCATAATCAAATTCTGATGCGGTTGGTAAACGATAGCCGTCACCATCCCAAGTAACAAAAATACGAGGGTTTGCAAACGAGGAATTTAAGTATTGTGAGAAGGGCGGTTCCATTTGAATATATTCCCAGCCATGCATTTTGATGGGGCGATAGGCAAATGATTGGCGCACAACGGTGGTGCATGATTCGTCGTAATAATACATGGGTGTCCGGCCTTCCATTTCAGAAAGAGCGTTACACCAAGTGAGCATGTCCCACCATTGTATATGGGTGACGGGCTCATCTGGGCTGTGGATGAAATTAAAGAAATACATACTGCCCATATCACCATTCTTGCAGAAGGTGTAGCCGTGGGCTTCGGCCCATTGACGAACGGTTTTCCACTGGTCATAGGTTGTGCCGGTCTCTGCCATAAACATGGCGGCAATCTGTACGGTTTTTTTATCATGACGAACAAAGCTACCTGCGGGAAGAGCAACGGTTGTAACAGGGCCTTCTGCAACCGTCTCTGCTTGCTGTACCGCACCGATGGTATCTGTTTGCGTAAATTGTAATTGTGGAATTTCAGCGGGTAGATCACAAATTTGTGTGGGTGTTGTTAAACCTGCATCACGGCAGACGAGCCGCAAACCAATAGCTCCAGTTCCTTTATACGGTTTGTCGCCATACGGTGACATTGCTTCTGTGGTAAAGGCACCGCCTAAAGCGGTAACAGGGCCGCTTGTTTCTGGGTCATAAACATCACCAAAGGTCCAACAGTTTTCCCAGACATTGCCAATCATATCATACAGTCCATAAGCATTGGCTGCATCACGAGCAACTGTGTGTGTGCCATCTGCTGCTGAAGGCTCTGTTTGTTCAATCGGCCCACAGGCGGCCAGCCATTCTGCTGGTGTCGGTAAGCGGTGTCCATCCGCCGTCCAACGAACATAAACCTTTGGAATAGCTTGTGGAAAATAGGTCGGGTTTTTGAAGTTACGTACTGTTGCTGTGTTGACGGGAGTGGTGCCATCATCTTCGGTATAATAAGCGTACGTTGCGAGATGGCGATTGCGAAAAACTTCGGTATGTGCTTCATCTACATAATAACAGGGTGTTTTCCCTTCCATCTCAGAAAGGGTGTTACAGGTTGCTAGCATATCATAAAAGGTGAGGTCGGTCAGTGGCTCATCATGACTGTGTTCACGTTTGCCGTAGGCCATGCTGCCCATACTCCCTGATTTTTCATAAATATAACGGCTTTCCAAAACATGGTGGCTAGAATCACCATAACGATAAATGTCTTGCCACAGACTATAAGGCACTTCACAAGTACTTATCATAAATGGTGGCAGCTCAGCGGCAGTAGGTTTAATTTGTTTCATATCTATATTGGGACTGCCTGCTTGTGGTCTATGAATAACCGCATCGCATTCAAAACCATACCACTTGCAATGTGTCTGCGCAGGAGAGTCACTTGTTTTTGATAAATACCAACCAACCACCTGTACATCATCAAAAACAACAGCGCTATAAGTGACACCTTCAGGGTTGTGGTCGATCTTGTAGCCTTCGGGTTGATAGACAGCCCATTTTAATTTAAGTGGATTACGAATGGGTAAGTACCCTGATTTCTTTTTTAAGTGCTTTGCGTTTCTAAAAGCGTAATCAGGGATGTCTGGTAATATTTCAGAAATATACATGGTATCACCATTTTGAACAATATATCGAATATCGTCCCAGCCGTACCAATATCCGCGTGTACACAGAAATGCTAAGCGACTTTGTTCATTAAACGAAACACGGTAATCATCACCATTGTTCAGGAAGTCTTCTTTTTTCCAGAGCATGGTTACATAGTGGCGCAAAAAACTACCAGCGATTTTTTTATGGCGAGCACCGTTAATTGGGTGATCTTCTGCTCGTGAATCACGAAAGGGCGGACTATGGTCAGCATTGATGCCCATTTCGTAAGAGAAGTTACCAAGTTTTTTTGGTGTATTATTGGCACAATAAAAGGTGGTGCCGCCATAAAAAGTAGCACTTTGCCGTTCAGGAAAAACATTGGCAGCAGGCCAGTCCGGAATGCTGTGCGGCACATCCATGCTGTGTACTAAAGAAAAGACGAAGTCATCAGTTACGTCGCCATCACCGTCTACATCCACTTCATTGGTGATAAGTTGACCAATATCAGTCCAGTTTTTACGCGGTGTGAGTGGACCTTTTGCATAGCGCCAACCGCAGGTGTTTCCAAGCCCTCCGTGACCACCATAGCTATGGCGCGTCCATTTACCGCAATAGCTAACAATGCGGCCACTGTAAGCACCTTCGTTAGCATTGGCAGCGTACTGGGTGTGCCATGGTTGGTTGGTCTGCCGTTCTGTTTTCTTCAGCCACGGTATCTTGGCTAATTCATCAGCAGGGTTGGCGTAGGGATATTCAGCGGCAGTGAGCAACGACCCATAAGCGGCTAAGATGAGACAAAAAGACGTATGTCGCAACATGAAGGCTCCTTATTATACTACTTTATCTGTAGTGAGGCTTTTGTTACAGAGTTTTTACGGTTGAGTTATCCACAAGCGGGCCAGCGCCAAATTCATGTCTTCACGAGAATGAGCGGTAACATGGTTGCAGGGCCCAGCTTGCCAGTCGGTGCGTTCATCTAAAGACTTGCCTTTACTAACGGCGTTCATGCGAACAAAGCGGGTGAGTGGAATGCGATAGGTAACCCAACAGTTCACATGCTCTTCTGGCACAGAGAATGAATATAACACAGCAAGTTCTTGGGCTTGTATGGTGATCTTATTTGACTTACATTTTAAAATGACGGTTCCAGGATGGTCAACACGAAGCGTTATCGTCATTATTTGAGAGCGGTCTGCTGCCCATAGTGGTTCGTCCTTTGTATCAAAAGCACAACTGCGGTATTGTCCTTCTGCAGCAAAAGGCGCTGAATAGACAAAGGGAATGTTTGGTAAATCGTTTACCACTAAACGACGGTGTTCTGGAATCGTTGTAAGATTGGCAGACCAGATGTGTTGTTCGGGCTGCTGTGGCATATCGTCATGAAGTAGACCAAGTGCGTGGCTATTGTGTTTATCCATCCACAAGCTGGTGCCAGCAGACACAGCAATATCTGTCTGCTGTGTTTGGCTAATCGTCACGGCTCCTTGGGCGACAGAAACTAAAGTACCAGCTATGCGTACATCTGTAGTGAGACGCGTGCCGAGTATATTCACGGTGCCGTGTGGTGTGTTTACATGCAGTGGGCCATCATGCTGTTTCTGTACAGACAAATCTATTTTTCCCTGAGCGAGTGTTACTTTTTTACCATTAGGCGTAACGGTGAGCACGGCATTTTCATGCACAGTAACAATGCTGCCATGGGCCGCTTGTAAATGTGCGAGAGCGTTGGTATCGGTTCTCAGGTGTAGTGAGCCATCCGCAGTGTAGCTGGCATGAGCGCCAGCATCTGTTGATAAAATACGAACAGAACTTGGCAAATTGAGTGCCGCCCACAATGTGCAGGCGCATAGGATGAGTGCTGCTGCAACCCAAGTCCAAGCGTGTTTCCGAGGTTGTTTGCTGCGTAGCTGGACAGCAGCCATGATAGAAAGATGTTGGCGCTGATGGATAGACGCGAGCACTTTGCCAGCAAGTTCATCATCTACGCGCAAGCCTAAGAGCGTCGCTTCTGTTTGAAGGTGACTCTGGACTGCCTTTTTGTCATCACATTCCATCTGCATGTCACCGTCATCAAGCAAGCCGCTGATCTGCTGTTCGTTTGATGTCATGCCTGCTCCACCTTTCCGAGTATGCAGTCACGAAGAGTGGAACGAATACGAGACAAGGCTGTACGTAGTGACTGACTACTACGATTGGTTAACAGCGCAATTTCAGCAAAATCTAACCCACGCACATAGCGCAGTTCAATCAGTTCAACCGCATGTTCAGATAAATCCTCCCGACAGAGCGCCAAGGCCTCATGCCATTCATCAGCATTATCTTCAAGTTCGTCACCTTCAAGTAGGCGGGTAATATGATCACGATAGCGTAGATAATGGCGATTTTTGGTCGACCGTCTACGAAACTCATTTTTTAATTGATTCGTTGCAATGCCACGCAGCCATGCGCCAAAAGGCCGGCTGCCGTCATAATGATCGAGCGCAAAATATGCTTCTACAAATATTTGTTGAACCAGTTCGGCAATGCTGTCATGGTCTGGCAGTGCGAAGCCAATCATACGGGTAATCGTTGATTGATATTTGCGTACAATAAGCGCATAAGCATCGCCATCACCACTGCGAATGCGCGCAAGTATATCATCCTCATTGCTGTTCATAGGTTGCCCTCTAAATATGATTAGCATATCAGGGTGATATGTTACAGAGAATTATAGCTCAGAGGAAGGTACTCTGCAAGAGAGACCCACGAGGAGACCCCGAAAGAAAATATCTTTCGGGGTCAGGATTCGTTAGAGAGAACGTGCAGGGTCTTTAGCCATCAAGGCCGGGTAACATTCTTTCTACAAGTGGGCATTTCAAATCCTGTTCATTCAAGACCGCTTCGTAGTCATCAATTAACCAAGCAATGCTGCGTTCAACCGAAGACATAATGCCGCCAGCTTTATGTGGAGTGAGGTAGGTGTTTTTCAACTGACGCAATTCGGATTCGTTTTCTAAAGGTTCTGTATCGAAGACATCCAACGCAGCATAAATTTCTTCGGCTTTGAGGCGCTCAACAAGGGCGGCGGTATCTACCAAGGCGGCCCGAGAAATGTTGATAAAAATAGAACCTTTCCTGAGTAGGGCGAGCTCGTCCTTTCCGAGCAAATGTTTTGTACCAGAATTATTAGCAGCACAGACAACAACAATATCAGACTGTACCAAGAGGTTATTGAGTTCACATTTTTCAACAGTGTGTTGATCAATAATTTCTTGAGGAATAAAAGGGTCGTAAATACGGGTGGTACAATTAAATGGTTTAATAAGCTCATTTAAACGTTGGCCAATACGACCAAAGCCAATAATACCAACATTTTGGCCTTCTAATTGGCGCTCATCAGGATCAATATCGGCAGGAATGTCTTCCAACCACGATTCTGTACTTGAGCGCATCTGCATGTGGAAATCACTTACTTTACGCAAGGTCGTCATCATAAGAGTCAGGCCCATTTCAGCAACCGCAGGAGACCAGGCATTACGAGATAAAGAAACAGGAATATCGCGTTTGAGTGCTGTCTTGGCATCATTCTGAGCAATATCAATATGGCCACGGAATTGTAAATTTGGTGCGTTATTCAGCAATGTATCATCCAAACTGGGCCAAGACCACATCAGCACGGCATCTGCCCAAGCAAGGTCAGCTTCGATTTCTTCTGGTGTATTGGAAGATGTTTGGCGTACCTCGCCAATGGCGTTTAGGCGGTTCAACACTGGTTTGAGTTGTTTTGTTTTGAAGAAACCTTCAGGTAAATTAACGAGTATTTTTTTGGACATAATGTATTCCTTGAGAATGTATGGTTTATAATTGATTGTTGAGAATCTCTTCAATAACACGAATGCTCTTGAGACTTGCCCGCGCAGGAATTTGAGCTTCGGTACCAGTTGCTATAGCGTTGATGAAATCTTGGTCTTCAAGTAAGTACACATCTTGGTCTTCAATAATAGTTTCCACTTTATCATCGTCGTACAGGAGCGTTGCTTCATCAGGTGCCACCCACTGTTGACCAGTACTTTTGTATTCTAATGAAACATGTTCAAAACCAATTTGAAAATCACTAAAGAAATGCACAGGTACAGAACAGTTACTACCAGAAATAGTGGCAACAGCGCCGTTGGTAAATGTAATCAAGCCAATACTCGTGTCTTCAATTTCATACCTGTCATCATCTTGATGGAGAATATTACTAACAATGCCGGTTGCTTTTTCTGCATCGCCAAAAAGGGAGAGCGCGAGGTCATAAATATGTACGGTTTGTTCAAGCATTTGGCCACCAGATTTATCTTTACGTGCCCACCACTTTGGACCACTGCCAATGTTGCACCAGAACCGGCCTTGAAAAATAGTCGGTTTGCCAGCACTGCCATTTTTAATCATGGCATACAGTTTTTGAATAGATTGACGGAAACGCATTTGGTGGCCAACTTGGCTAACAACACCATTTTTCTCAATAGCTGCAACAATAGGTTTTGCTTTAGCAGACGTGAGCGCAATTGGTTTTTCAAGAAAAACGTGAATACCCCTGTTGGCGGCTTTAATCACTTCACCATTGTGAGCAGAAGGTGGTAAACAGAAATAGAGCGCGTCACATTCTTCAGAGGCTAACATTGTATCGAAGTCTGTATAAATGGTGCTATCAATATCCATATCGTTTTTGAATCTTTGTGCTGCCTCTACGCTTACGCCACAAATAGCCGATATAGTAACGCCATCAATGTGTTTCAAATTACGAGCATGAGTGCGGCCCATGCTACCGAGTCCTATAATACCAACTTTCATGTGTATGCTCCTTTAAGTTCATGCGCACAAGAGTTCTCCATAATGTTTGCGCAAACATTATGGACGTAAAAAAGAATCACGGAGAAGCTGTGCTTTTCCGAACGATGAGTTCAACATCAAAGATACGATTACTTTCTGTTGGTGGTTCGTTGTGAATGTGTTGGATAAGTGTTTCTGCACCAGCGTGGCCAATTTCTTTGACTGGGTTATATACGGAGGTGAGCGGGCAATACACGTGGGCTGTGGTGTGGCTGTTATCATAACCAATTATGGAGATGTCTTCTGGTACGCGAATACCAGCTTCCCTTAAAGCATCCATCAGGCCAAAAGCAATTAAATCGCTTACACAGAAAACAGCAGAGGGAAGTTGGTGCCGTTGGAGCAATTCACGGGCAACCTGACGACCTGCTTCTTGGCTAAAATGCGGTACGGGCAGCAAGAGGTCATCAGCAACGGTGAGCTTATGGGACTGCATGGCAGTGATATAGCCCTGATGGCGACGTCTGGCACTTGCGTTATCGGTTGGACCAACTGTGTGAGCAATGCGTGTGTGGCCGAGGGTAATGAGATGTTCAGTAGCAAGAAAGCCACCTTTCACATCATCAGAGAAGAGACATGACACCACTTTCGATTCACATTGATCCCACAAGAGGACGCAAGGAATATCATTCTTTTCAATGAGCCGTATTTCTTCGGTGGTTAACTCCGTGAGGAAAAAAATCAGGCCATCAACTTTTCGCTCAAAATAGGGCTGGAGCGTGTTGCTTTCGTCACCAAAATGTAGCAACAAACTGTAGTTATGCTGCTTACAGCCAGCTTCAATGCCGGTGAGTAAGGAATGAACAAAATCATTAGAGAGATTGCCACGTAGGTGCATACCAATGGTATTGATGCTATTTGAATTGAGTGCTCGCCCAAGGCTACTCGGGTGGTAACCAAGTTCTTCAATCGCATCTAACACCCGTTTCCGTGTTACTTCCTTCACATTGCCCTTGTTGTTAATAACTCGGGATACGGTGATAAAGGACACATTTGCAAGCCGAGCAACATCAGACTGATTAACCATACAGCGCTCCTTGCGGTGAGAGAGGAAAAGTAAGTGATATACTCATTATGTTTGCGCAAACATTATGACGGGAATTATGAGTTCTGCAAGAAGAAAGGCCGTATCGCGGTGGGTGGATGATTACCAAATGATCTCTGTTCAGTCACGATAATTCTGTTGAGTATGGGAACGAAATGTGGAAGGAGGCATGCCCATAACTTGGCGGAATTGTTTTGAGAAACTATAAGGATTGGGGTAACCAAGCTTTTCTGCGGTATCGCTGACACTGTAGTCGCTGAGTAAGCTACAGGCACGTTCGATACGAGCACGGATGCGAAATTGTCCTGGTGTAATGCCTGTTTCTTGGGTAAACCAACGACGGAATTGACGATAAGACAGTTGTAGACGTGTAGCAATAGCCTCAAAGGTGAAGCCGTCAATATCGCTAACCATCTGTCTCGCTAATTGAAGGCGCTGCGTTGTTGTGTGCATTGCTTGTTGTGTCTGGCTGCTGTGCTCAATGAGCTGCATCAGCCTGCTTATGTGGGAAAGTACCTGTATTGGGGCGAGTTGATCTGTCTGGGCAATCCAATGCCAGATGTTAGCGTATGCTTGAAGAATGGTGTCATCCAAGCCGACGTTACCAATGGTTTTCGGGCTATTCGGAATAACTCCCAATTCGATCAGTGTTGTACCTGTGCGTTCATCGACAGCAAAATGACTTTCAATGTAAGGGCTTGTTGGGTCTACATGTAATTCACGGCCAGGAAACCGGATAAAAATATCTCCTGCACAGACGGGGTAGGAAAGGCCATTTTCATCAATGATATGTGCGTTTCCGCTAAGAACATGATTACAGCCAACAACAGGCACTTGTAGCTGGCGTATATGAGCTGGGTGAGCAATGCTCGCTATTCTTGCATTTATAAGACCCATATAGTGGGGGTAGGAGACGGCTTTAACGGCAAACCTTTGTCCATCCCAGCTCTGTTGAAGCGCGATCACCTCTGCATTAGTTATGGCCATATTTGATATTCTATATGCCAATCCAGACATGGCGAGGAGAATCGTTACCACATATACTGGTACTATGCATACAACTCTACACGCCCCTCTTTCTCTATTGCTCACTCAGTTTGTTCTAGCGCATGTCTTGGTGTGCACGCTGTTGTCAGCAGAGAATTCCTTCACTATTACAGATACTATACATATCGAGAAACCTTTACGCAGCGGTATTAACTTCTATGGCGCAGCTCCATGGAAGCCGTGGAACAGCACTGTACAACGCAATGTTTGGAGTGATTGGTACTCGATGGAGCCCATTCATTATCGTCACAATTTTATCGCCTCTGGAGGTAGTGTAGATACTATAGCTTGTGGTAAGAAGGCTGAAGTTGCCATTTCAGCTAAGGGAAAGCCTGTTTTTTCGGCAGGCTGTGGTTTTTACGGGCTCTATCCAGATGGGTTCTGGAACGGAGCGACCGTACATATTTATAGACCACTGTTCGACAGCTATGATCTGAAAGAGATTCGTGTTGATACGGTGAAAGAATTCTACGGCTCGATTGTTGGCGAGGAGCGTGTGGTACTTAACGGTATCGGCGAGCCAATACAAAAAGGCGATCTTTTTGTACTCTCTATGGACCGTCTAGATTTTCCTATTATCTACGATAATCCGAAACGGCAAAAAAATAAAACAAATGGTTTTTTTAAACCGAGCGCCCGTTCAGCGGTAACTTGGAAGATGGATGATAGCACCTTTTGTCCAGAGGACGGAAGTACCGCCAGCATGAGAGTGCAGATGACCGGAGCAATAGATAAGCGCAAAGGTCCAACAGGTATGGAACACCAATTCTTGAGGAACGGTGGTAAAGAACTCGATTTCGACCCCGGTAAGTCTTATCGCTTTCAGGTATGGTTGAGACAAGAGGGTTTAAAGAGCCCAGTTACTGTTCAGCTTGGCGACCGTTTCACCGAAGAAGTTGAGGTTGGTCCTGAATGGCAGAAATTTGAATGGGATGTTCCTAATCATCCCATCAAGAAAGGTAATAGTGAACCGCTCAAAATTGCTAGTACCACAGCTGGGACGGTATGGATTGACAACATGCTGGTCTACCGCACTGACTTAGAACCTTTCGCCATTTATCCGGAATGGATAGATATTCTTAAAGATATGCAGCCGCAATTAATTCGTAATCCAGGGGCGCGATCTTTAATTAGTCTTGATAACTTTCTCACCAAAGGGTTTGAGCGCAAAATGTTGTGGGATGAAGGCTTTACCATGGCGGGCGATAACAAGGGTGCCTTTAGTCTGCCAGAAATGCTTAGTCTGTGCGAGGAGGTTGGCAGTACGCCCTATATTCAGGCCTACGTCCTGTGGAGTGACGAGGAAATTGATCGCTTCATGGAATATATGGCTGCGCCTGCCGATGTTGGGTATGGCAAATTACGTGCGCAGCATGGGCATCCGCAGCCGTGGACTGAGGTATTCGATACAATTTACGTGGAAGTGTCCAATGAAATGTGGAATCGGAATTTCTCGCCACAGGCTTTTTCCAATTATCCACGCATGGCAGGGGTGGTAGCCAATAGACTTTTCAAACGCATGAAAGAAAACCAATGGAACAGCAAACCCGATGTTTTTACCGGTATCTGTTCGGCCTTTGTGCACAGTTTGTATTATCAGAAAGATCGTAAGACTGAAGAGTATCTTATTGAGGACGCTAAGAAAAAATGGACGCTCATTTGTGCGGAACATTGCCCAGAAATGGATTGCCTAGCAACCGCTCCAAGTGGTTATTTTGGCGGCTGGGATGGAGACACTCCTATCGGCAGTGAAGAACAAGCAGATGTCGATTTGTTTCAGGGTCATTTGTATTACAGCGCTCGTATGATGGAACCCAAGATAGAAGAGATCAATTTACTGCGTGATTATTTAATGACAAAATTCGATAGGCAGCGTCCCATCGAACTCAATATGTATGAATACGGTCCTGGCTATCAACTGCCGAGTGCTCAACAGCCTTTTATTGAAGAGGAAGAGCGCGTGCAAAAAGCACTGCCGTTGGGTATTGCAACCTTAGATAATCTCTTGTTTATGAATGCCCATAATTGCACGGGTAATTTATTTATCCTTGGTCGTGGTAACAAATTTAATACCCATAGCATGGCAATGGTGCCGCATAGCGCGACGCTTGGTGTTTTGTTGCGTAACCGTTATTGCCGAGGTTCTTTGATGCAGGTAGAAAAGACAGAGGTTACTCGTGTTGATCTCCCTAAGATAGAAGTGATGAGCCGTTCGAATACAGGCAAAAAAAGAAGAAGGTCTATCCAGCTTACGACGGTATGGAACTGGTGAAATGCTATGCTTTTAAGGAAGGTAAACGTTGGAGCATTTGTACTTACAACCGCAGTTTTACCACGTCACAAACGATTACGATAACTTTACCCTACGAGCCAACAACAGTTTATACGCAATATTTGCTGACCAGTGATGATGTACGTGCGACTAACGCTATCGATGAACATGTGCGTATTATTGAAGAACAAAAAAATGGTTTTTCCCGCCAATTTACTTTTACCCTTGAGCCAAGTCGAGCGCTTGTTTTAGTCAATGAGGAACAATGAATATGGAACGTCGTGATTTTATTAAATACTCTGCGCTTGGTTTAGCAGGCCTGTGCCTCCCTGGTTTTCATTCTGGATCAAATGGCAAGCCGCTCAACATTCTTTTTATTGGCGTTGATGATCTGCGTCCGGAGCTGAACTGTTACGGTGCCACTCACATGCATACGCCACATATTGATTCGTTAGCTCGTAGTGGCGTGCAGTTTAATCGCGCTTATGTGCAGCAGGCGGTTTGTTCTGCTTCTCGCGCCAGTTTATTAACTGGATGTCGGCCTGATACGACAACTGTTGATTATCCGTACAACGACTATTTCACCAAAGATTTCTTGCCAACTCATCCGTCATTGCCCAAATATTTTTTTGATCAAGGTTTTTATGCACGCTCCTTTGGGAAGATTCATCACGGAGCTCCAGCAGACCTGCTTAAGCTGAGTAAGCCAATGTTTGACCACCGTTTCTATAAAGGGAAGAGATCGTATAGCTATGCATTAGAGGAAAATCATACAGCGATTAATGCGGTTAAAACAGCATCAAAAAAATGGGCGACGGGAAATAGCGCTTGTTTGCCGTATGAAATAGCTGATGTCGAAGACGAAGCCTACCCCGATGGCCGTATTGCGAATGGAGTAGTTCAAGAATTAGCAGATGCTGCTCAACAGGATAAGCCGTTTTGTTTATCTGTCGGATTTTTCCGACCACACCTGCCTTTTAATGCACCTAAAAAATATTGGGATTTGTATAAGCGTGAAGATATTGCGCTTGCGCCTTATAGTGAACAGCCAGAGGATGCGCCGGCATTTGTTACCGCTACAAAAGAATTGCCAACATATAAAGAGGGGTGGGGCAGCAAAAAAAACCCAATTGATGAAGAGAAGGCCCGCCTTTTACGTCACGGCTATTATGCCTGCGTCAGTTATATTGATGCACAGATCGGCAAAGTGCTCGCGGCATTAGATGCCAACGGCCAGCGAGAGCACACTCTGATTGTATTATGGTCCGACCACGGCTGGCATCTTGGTGATAATGGATGCTGGGGAAAACATACTAATTTTGAACGCGCGACCCGTGCTCCTTTAATTATTTCAGGGCCTAGTATTATGGGAGCAGGGCAAGAATGTAATGCCTTAGTTGAATATGTTGATTTATTTCCAACTATTTGTGATCTGATACATACTCCGCAGCCAAATTATCTGGAAGGAAGTAGTTTGGCCCCTTTATTAGCAGAGCCAAACATGCCGTGGAAAGATGCCGCCTTTAGTCAGTGGCCCCTTAAAAATCGAGAAGGGTATGCTATTCGTACCGACCGTCATCGCTATATTGAATGGCGTAATCGAAAAAGTGGAATTATTGAGGCGCGTGAGCTATACGACCACAACACTGATCCCAACGAAACCGTTAACATTGCTGCTGCTCATTCAGAGCTCTGTACGCAATTGAGTGCGCGTTTGGGTAAAGGATCTCACCAGTGAATCGTCCACTGAATATTGTCTGGATAACTGTTGACCAAATGCGTGCTGATATCGTAACATCGACATCGCGCTACGCTGGACAGTTTCCCGCCTTTGATCGTTTGGATAATGAAGGCATGTATTGCTCTAATGCCTTTGCCCAAAATCCAGCCTGTGTACCTTCGCGCATCAGTATGTTTACTGGTCGGTACCCACACAGCGATGGGTATCGCGGAATGTTCACCGGATGTGCGCCTGGTGCTCAGTGGAATACGTTGATGACATTACCGCCAGAGCGGCCTAATATTGTGCGTTGGTGCAAAGAGCAGGGCTATGCAACTTGCTGGGGTGGCGTAAACCATGTTCTTAATCAGGAGGCGTGTCAGCGTTGGGTTGATAGCAGCAATGACTTTTCTACTAGTGAGCCTGTGCTACTAGAGGACGAACCAAGTGGAGCACTAGCCCGAACTCATTATGTTGGGCGTGTTGCCGAGAATTATGACCGTGAAAAACATGCAGACTGTTGCCATGTTCGGCATTGTCAGCGTTTTATGGAAGCGCATCACGATGAACCTTTTTTCTGCACCGTTGATATACGTGAACCGCATCCACCATTTATGTTGTGGCCGGAGTGGGACGAAGATCTTCATGAGGAATTACCTGAAGTTTGTCCAATAGAAGCATGTTCACCAATGATTCAGGCAATTCGCCGTCGTTTTGATGTTGAGGGTCTCAGCGATGAAGAACGCCGTTTGGTAGCTCGTGCCTATCACAGCCAATGTAGACATGCGGATGCCCTTGTTGGTGACATGTTGGAAACCATTGATCAACTTGGTCTTGCTGATAACACCATTGTTATTGTAAATGGTGACCACGGTGAATTTATGGGGCGGCACGGTTGTTATGAAAAATGGTTTTCCTGTTTATATGATGATCTCTTGCATGTGCCCTGTTGGTTGCGTTTACCCGATCGTATTCCTGCTCAAGCCACTTGTTCGCACTTGATTGAATTAGTCGATATTTTACCAACGCTTTATGATTACCTCAATATGGATGCGGGCTGGTTTCTACACGGGCGCTCACTCATGCCATTGTGCATAAACCCAAATGCCGAACATCGGCAAGATGTCTATGCTGTTGGTGGCGTGGAAACAGAAGCACTAGAGCGCCTTGGGTCAGTAGAACGCTATAAAGGAGCGTATCAGCTCAAACAGCAAACCCTTATTGATAGTCCTGCAAGTATGCGACGCACAGTTATGCTTCGTACGCAGCAGTGGAAATATATCTTATGGCTCGGTGGCGAAGAAGAACTTTACCACCTCGAAAACGATTCAGGAGAAATGAACAACTGTATCAACGATTCCGCCTGTGAACAAGTGCGGGCAGAGTTCCGTTTGCGAATGGCCTGTCGCCTTCTTGAAACAGCACCAGACAGCCCAGTTATAGAACGCCTCTGGGCGTAATAAAATAGAAATAAGGGGATATTTCATAAATAGCTTCTTGCGCAGTCCTGTTTGGTCGTAGCCTGAGCACTTACTTATTGAAGGAATGTACAATGAAACCACTCTTACGTTGCTGCACTGTTCTGTTGTCATGTGCTGGCTTACTTGCTGCTGAAGATAAATCTGTTTTTTCTGTGAGTATTCCAGACTGTACAGCCAGCCGTGCTGCTTTTGATGCAAACATTATTGGTCAGGCATGGAATGATCCAAGTCTTGATGGCTTTCGAGCATGGGTGCGACAACAATGTCCACAAGCGGAGAAGTCGGCTCTTATTGAACAAGCGTGGGACAACAGTTCGTCGGCAGTACTATCAGTAGAGCAGGTAGATTCTGAGGTAGCTGTATTTGTGGATATCAAAGGTCAGTTTGAAAATCATCAAGAGATCCAAGAAGTACTCAACGCGTTACTGTCCAAGGGCGATGCTGATATTTCGGTTAGCCCAACTCACATTATGATTGGTTTACAAGCGCCAAGTAAAACGTTGCCACTGCCTACGGAATCAGGACAGGGCCTTGTTACACGTTGGAGTAAAGAAGGTATTACTAATATTATTTTGAAAAATATTCCTGAACGAAACAGAAAACAGGCTGAAGAAGTGTGTAAACATTTGCTCTGTTCTGGAACTGGCCATATTCATTATGGTGTAAATAACATGCATGCAAAAACCATTTTTGAAAATGCAGGGGCTCTTTTTCAGCCGATAAACACAGGTGTTTTTCAGGCAATACCGGAAGAGGTTGAAAATGTTTTACTCCTTGGAATAGACTTCACAGCATGGTGGGCGGAACATGGTGTCGCTTTTGTGACATCTATTGCCGAAGAAAAAGGCACTTCGCCTGATGTGTTAATGGCGCAAGCAAATGGCGCAATGATGATGCTTGGTCTCAGTAATGTAGAAGAACTCACTCAAGCACTTAGCGGAACATGTGCTGTCTTTAGTGGTAGTCCTATTGGCCCCTATCCAAGCATTAATATGCTTGTAGATCGTAGTCCAGCACTTGATAAACTTGTAACAGGTTTACTCACTATAGCACGTTGTGAAACGCCAGCAGAAGGCCAATTAGAATTTCTTATGATTAATGGCTGGCATCCACAGGGCGGTAATATTGTTCCAGGTGGTATTGCTTTTGGCCGTACAGAAAACCAATGGGTTATTGGTCTTGATAGCCAAATGGTCGAGCGCATTATACTGGGTGAAACTGGTGATTGGTCACAAACAGAAAGTGGTCAACAAGTACAGAAGAGTATAACAAGTGAGAGTGCCTTTTTTGCTACGATGGATTCATCTAGCTTGGCAACACTGTTGCCACATGCGGCAGGTGGCCTTTCTAATCTTGTAGATAATGGAGCCTTTGGTCACCCGCTTATTCATGCTGCACATAAAATTGCACGGGCGGCAGGAGCAAATGTGAGTCATGGTTACAAAACTCCACAAGGGTTTGTACTTGAAGGTGAAGGTTTGTTACCAGGAATGTCTGGTGGTGGTGAGGTCGCTATTGTAGCGGTTATTGCAGCGATAGCTGTACCAAATCTTTTAGAAAGCCGTATTTCTGCCCAAGAGTCTGCGGCAGCAGTGACTTTGAAGGCGGCGGTTTTTCCTGCCCAAATAGCCTTCCAGTGCGGCGCTTATGTTGATGATGATGGAGATGGCATAGGAAGTTATACTGATAGTTTTGAGATTTTATCTGGGGGAGAAACTGTTGCTAACGGGATTACCTTAACATTGTTGGCACCAACATTCAATGCAGCAATTCCAGAGGTAAGCGGGTATCGGTATAAAATTATCTTACCTGAAGAAGAAGAAAAACACTGGGCAGCTTTTGCTTGGCCAGTGAGCGGTGATGATGGTAGGCGAACATTTGTCATCACTCAGTCTGGTAATGTGTATACAACCGACCCCGGCATGTTTTATTGTGATAAAGAGACGGGCCCAAGCTTAGAAGACCTTAATGAGACCGCATCAACAACAGCGAAGCCTGATCCAACGATATGGACCCCATACCGTCGTTAAGGACATGGAATATGTCAGAACTAGACTCAGATTGGGATCGCCGCGCGTCCCAAATAAAAAAGGGCTGTCCATTATGGACAGCCCTTTTTGTTGTATGATAAGAAACTTATTCAGCGCGTTTGTTACGCTTACGGTCAAGCTCTTTGAGCATAGACTTACGTAGGCGGATACTGACTGGGGTGCATTCGACGAATTCATCAGCGCTGATGTATTCGAGCGATTCTTCTAGGCTCATTTTAAGCGCTGGAATAATTTTGATAGCTTCGTCTGCGCCAGAAGAGCGAACGTTTGAGTGTTTCTTGCCTTTACTGACGTTCACCATCAAATCGTTTTCTTTGGAATGTTCGCCAACAATTAAGCCTTCATAGACATGTGCGCCAATGTCGATAAAGAAGGTGCCGCGTTCTTGCAAGTTCCACAGGGCGTAGGCAACCGCTTCGCCTTCGTTCATGCTAATCATTGCGCCATTTTTGTGGCTTTCAATTTCACCGCGGTGTGGCTCGTAGTCATGAAAAATAGTATTCATGGTTGCTTCGCCTTGGGTGGCTGAGAGCAAGATTGTACGTAAGCCAATTAAGCCACGTGATGGAATGGTAAATTCTAAATGTTGCATGCCACCGTCGTCGGCAGGACTCATGCTGACGAGTTCACCACGGCGTTCGAGCATCAGGTTCATGACGCGGCTAGATTTTTCTTCAGGTACATCAACAACCGCAAGTTCCACAGGCTCTAAACGTTTGCCATGAGAATCTTGTTTGTAAATAACACGTGGTGCGCCAACTTGGAACTCGGAGCCTTCGCGGCGCATAGTTTCAATAAGTACACTCAGATGCAAAATACCACGGCCACTGACTTCGTAGGTATCTGGTTGTTCAGTTGGCTCAATACGCATGGCAACGTTGCGCTCTACTTCGCGCTCTAGGCGAGCAGCAAGTTCACGGCTTTGCAGCGGTTTACCTTCAATGCCGGCCATTGGGCTGGTGGTTACACCAATTGTCATACGAATAGTTGGTTCATCAATTGGAATTGGTGGTAGTGCTACTGGATGTTCAGTGTCGGTAATGGTATCAGAAATATCAATGCCTTCGAGACCCGTTATTAAAACAATTTCACCGGCTTCAGCAGATTTGAGCTCTTCTTTGCCAAGACCTTCATAGCGATGAATTTGTAAAACGCGTGAGTTGTGAGGCACGCTGTCTTCGCCTTTAACAATGGCAACTTGCTGACCAGCAGCAATTTGACCAGCCATAATACGGCCAATGCCAATGCGGCCAACAAAGTCTGAGTGATCGATATTAGCAATTTGCAATTGTAATGGGTCGTTACGACGAACGGCAGGGCCCGGAATATGTTCAAGAATGCCATCCATTAATGGAGCAAGGTCTACATTCTTATCATCAAGGTCAGATTTCATGTAACCATCACGACCAGAGCCGAAGAAGACAGGAAAGTCTAATTGCCAGTCTTCAGCGTTGAGTTCGGCCATGAGGTCAAAGACTTCATCAACAATTTCAGTTGGACGACAACCGTTTTTATCAATTTTATTGACTACCACGATAGGCTTGAGGCCATTTTCGATCGCTTTGCGCAAAACGAAGCGGGTTTGTGGCATCGCACCTTCAAAAGCATCTACCAACAACAATACGCCGTCTGCCATACGCAGCACACGTTCTACTTCACCACCAAAATCAGCATGGCCTGGGGTATCAATCACATTTAGGCGAACGCCTTTGTAATCAACGGCACAGTTTTTTGCTAAAATGGTAATACCACGCTCGCGTTCTTGGTCCACGTTATCCATAACGCAGTCATCCATTTGCGCCCGTTCGTGAAAGGTTCCAGCTTGTTGGAAAATACCATCAACGAGGGTTGTCTTTCCGTGGTCAACATGGGCGATAATAGCAAGGTTGCGGATATCTGTGCGTCGTTCAGTCATAGCGTTCCTTATATTGGGGGCGTGTAATAGCGTGTCATCTGCATTTGGAAAGCAGTGATTTTTGTACCGATCCCTCCTTGTCGGTCTGCGTTTTATCTATCATTATCCACCTCCATCGGAGAACTCATCTATGTCAGCCCGTTTGAAACAACTCATTCTCTCGTCTACCCTGCTTGCTTTAGTGAGTACTCCTGTGTGGAGCGAGGATGCAGATAGCACACAAGTATTGCAACAGAAAGATGTTACAGAAAACACCACCAGTGAATCTGTAGACAATGTGGTTAAAGACCTGACGCCATTCTTAGCAGAACTTCCCGGTCTTGTTAACACAGATGGGACTTTCTCTTGGGTATCAACGGACGAAACCGCCCACATTTCTTATCCTATACAAGATGCGACTGATAGCACTTTTGAGCTGAAAACGTCTACTGGCCCTGTTTTGATTGAGCATGATTTGCTCTCTGAACATAACCCAGACACAGCTCTCGCAGACCTTCATGCATTGATGATGGTTTGCGAGCAGAACAAACTTGTCTTAGTTGATGAGCAACACTTGCTCTTTGATTATTCTCCTATTGCTGGGCCACGCCTGAAGAGTGACCTCTATTACGTGATTCCAGAAGGGGTGCTGACAAAGGTAGAGACAGAAGCCTTAGATCCTTTACCCCTGCAAGATAAAATTGCAGGCAGCGTTAGTGATTTAACACCGCTCTTAGATGACCTACAAGATCAAAACAAACTCAAGCCCATTGCTCGACAAGCTATAGATGCCATGCTTGGTACCGTACATGATATGGATGGGGCTGAAGAGTTTGACCAATTTCCGCCAAGTTTTGCTCGTCGTGTTATTCGCCATGGCTGGTTACAAGAGTCTTTCGGTACTAATGAAGCAACCGCAGCCATAGAAGCAGCCGTGCGTCAGGCCGAACAATTGCACACCACTGTTCATTATACTGACGGTAAAGGACAACATCTAGAACATGTTGGTAATGTTTTTCATAATGGATTGTGGACACTGCGAACCACCACCCGCACGGTGTGGACGGCTAGCATTCCGGAACCAGAATTTAACCAACGTGCTCATAGTGTCTTGTCTGATTGTTATGTTTTGTTGGAATCAGCGCCCGGCATAGACCCCGTTGCTGCCTGTCCAGATATAGAACAATTGCGTTCGATCCGCTTGATGGGTCCAGAAGGTCTATTGGCGAGTTGGTCAAACGAAGATGGCTTTTCAGCGGATGAAGAAAGCTGGCGTTCATATTTCCCCATGCAAATGGGCGGTGATATTGCCAAGGCTTTATTTCCACCGCATATCGCGCTTGCGAATCCGCAGGGTGACGTGGCCCATCTTATTACTCAGCATGGCATAGTAACGCCACCAAAAAACAATTCCGCAGAAGATGCCGAGCAATTTTTGAAAACTGCGGCAGAAGTGTTGCCAGATGCTGCGTATCTAGACCTATTCGGTCAATACATGTTTATTTATACCTATGATAGTCCAGACACGGCTCAGCCATTATTGCTTGGTAATCGAGAATTTTCTGGCGACATTCATCAAACAGCATGGGAAACCATCGCAACTGTTGCTGGTGGCCAATGCCGTGGTGACTGCGATGATCTTTCTGAAGTGTATCATAATATTGCTACGCGGCAGGGTCGTTTGCCGCATGTTATTAGTTTGCCCGGTCATGCTGCCTGTGCGTGGGCAGAGCAGCATGATGATGGCTGGCATATGTTTATTATGCAAACGGGTCCAACCTATGAATTTATTGCGGACACCTTGCAAGGCGCATTGGCAGCAGGGTATAAACATTTCGATGAAAACGATACCTTTGATCCTAACGGCTTGGGTTTATTATTACGTTTTTCTGGTGAAAATACTCGTTCTAGCTGGCGTTTAAGTTATCGCATTTTCTCAGAAAAAAAATATGCAGCTACTATGATAGATGTGCAGCGTGATTGGCATTTCCAAACCTACCAACGCGCTATTCATAAAATGTTAGACATGATAGAATCTGGAGACGAAGATACTGCAAACTATAGAGAATTATCAGGCCTCTATAATTTTACCGGTCAGTATGAGCTTGCTGCAAAATATCATGAAGAAGCGATAACGCGTACACCAGAAGCCAGTAGTAAATTATTTATGTCGTTGGAGTTACTTGATCATCTGTCTAAAGCAGGTGCACAAGAACGTGTGCGCGAAGTATCTTACGATATTTTAGATACTCAGTTACCGGCACTCAAAGAGACTATTGGTGGTGCTTCTTTAAATGTTGCCCTACAAATGGCAGGCACTCTTGCTCACCAAGGTGAAACTGACTTAGCGATGAAAGCACTCAACCAGTATGCGACTGATGACATACTCAATATTATTAAGCGCTTGGTTGCTTACTGTGACAATGATTTTAATAAAGACCAATGGCAATTTAGTGGCCAAATAGAAAGTATGCGCCGTGCTGCTCGCATGTGGACACGAGCTGCTCTCAGACTTCTTGAGCAGAGTGATGTAGATGCTTTACCGCACAATCGTCGTTATATTAAACTTATGCGCGCTTTGCAAAGTTATATAGACGGGCTGGTTGGTTACGACATTGATGACGATACAGATATTCTTTTGCGTTATGAATTGATAGGTCGTTACCATACGCTTGTGCACGGGCTTGATGCATACATTGAAGCAGTCGCGGCTGTAGATTTTCCTACGAATATTCGCATCAAACATAATGAACGTGTTGCTGGATTCTATCAAGCACGAGTGGATGCTCGCTGGGTGAAAGCTAGCGTTTCATTTTGGTGGGGACTCATCACCGACCAACTTGATCAGCGCAAAGACACTGTAGACACTGTCCGCATACAAAAACTAACCGATAACCTTTTAGCTGCGGATGCTTTCTGTACAGAAAAAAATATGCATAATCACCGTAGTTTACTTGCAGCCCATACCGGTCGTTTAGTGCACGCACTCGTTACCGAAGACGAAGCAGCCTTGCGGAGTATCTTACAAACCGTCAAACATGATAATGATAAACGTCAACGAGACGACACTGCTCAATGGATTGGCGATACCGCTCGTGTCCTATCCGACGAATGGTTTGATCGTGTCATGGTTATCTGGACGGAAGAGCTCGACTATAAACCAAAATATTACTGGATAGCTTGGCGCGCTGCTCTCAACCATGCTACTGATAAAGCTCTACGGGTAGCTGCGATAGCCGCCGAACGTTTTAAAGACGATCCAGCATTTACCGAAGAGTATAATTTTATGAAAAAATTATTTGTAGAAGAATAAAAACAACACTGTGTAGCACTGGTGTTGTTTCATTCACGATGTTGATACATATTTATAGTGTTATGGCAAAAGATGTACCTGCTGGTCCAGTTTCCAGAAGGTGCATCTCTGCGTGTATTTCTTGAGTAAGGGCTACACAGAGTGGTAAGCCAAGGCCAAATCCTGGTTGGTCTGGTGGGATGTGGCCATTGCGCAGACCGTTGCGGAGATGTTCTGCAAGTTCGGTAGATATGCCGGGGCCATTATCTGAAATGGTGAAACATAATGTTGTGTCTTGTTGTTCGGCGGACAGCTGAATGTTTGTCGCCTGTTGGTGCAGTGCATTTGCGGCAAGGTTAATGAGAATACGAGTGAGGGTGGTTGCAGGAAGGACACAAGTTATGGCAGGCGCAGTCGTCTGAATAATATTTTCTGGCGCAGCAAGCAAGTCATCTATTTGCTGAAGAAATGTATCAAGCTGAACACGTACCCGTTCATCATGGGCTGTGCCAGCTGTCTCTGCGGCAAGCGCAACCATTAACCGTAAGCGTTGTTGTACATCTTGCAGAGTGGTTAGGCAGTCAGTCAATTTGTTGGCAGGAGTGTGTTGCTTACCTTGTTGATCAAGTTGGGTCGCAATACGTTCTAGAGGGTGTTCCAGTTCGGCGCTTACTTGGCGAATAAAACGCCGGAATAAGATGAGCACTTGTTCTTGTTTGTGAAGAGCAGATGCGGCTTCTTGATGGAGAGCCTGCTCTTTTTTTAGTAACTCATTTAATGCGGTGGCTAAATCATCTGCTTCCAATAAAGAACTTTGCGGAAAGGTGCTACCGTCATGTGGGTCTCGTTGTGTACACATATGTGCTAAGTCATGAATCGGTTGTATCCATTGCCAGACCAACCATGAACTGACCAGCATAATTAATAAGGCAGCGGCAAAGCCACTAATCAGCAACATGGTTACATATGGAAGTCCAGCAAACTCTTTGCTATGAACATACATACCAACACCAATGCATGCCGCTGTTGTCAGAGCAACAGAGACACAGGTCAGGGCAATAAGTCGAACAGATAAACTACTACGTGTCATAATTCGGTGCTGCCGTCGGTGTTTGAGGAAGGTGTATAGTGAAAACTGTTCCCGTTTCATCACTGCTTACAGTTAACTCTGCGCCCATGTGTTCAGCAGAGGCATGCGCTAAACAGAGGCCAATACCGCGAACTGGCGGTTGCCCAGCTTGTGAGATATGAGAACTTCGTTTGCTTGAATAAAATGGATCAAAAATATGAGCAAGTTGTTCGCTATCAATTGGTGCACCAAAATTATGAACGGTTATTCCTAACTGTTCATCAAGGCGAATGGTAATGACTCGTTCTGTTTCTGGTAGATGGACAGTGGCTTCTACGGCATTTTTTATCACGTTGACTAAAATTAGTCGTAAACCATTTGGGTCGGCGTGCAAACAATATGCATCTGAATTATGTGGATGCCACTCTATACGCGTTTCAGCAAAACGTAGCCACATTTCGCGTTCGCTTAATAAGGTGGTCATAAATGCATTCATGTGAATAGGTTCAACTCGAATGTCGCGTGAGCGAGCAGCAAGCATTTGTAAATGTTCAATAATACTGGTCATGGTGAGCACACTACGACCAATTTGATTCAAGGTTTGTTCAACATGTTCCGCGCTTGGTTCTTTGCCAATTTGCCGAAGAAAATGTAAGCCTTCCACGCTCACCCGAGCAACAGATAAAGGCTGTCCCAATTCATGTGCAAGACCTCCAGCAAGAGCGATAAGCCTTTGGTGTTGGTTGCTGTCTGTGGGTGCAGGGGAAGGGGGGTCATCCTGTTTGTAACTTTGTAAAGCGTGCACCGCTAATAGTGCGCAAAAAGGGCCTGGCAATACAATGGGCATCAGCATCCACGGATTTAAAGCGGCGGTATTGCCAATGGTTAAAAGTACCCAAACCCAGATAATGGTTGGACCAAGCGTGGTGAGTATCATCAATAAAATAAAGAGGCGACGGAGGTCAGTGGGTATCATCGCGTTCTTTCAATAAACCGTAACGCTTGCGTAAGGTGTACAGGACTTTACGACTGATTCCTAAATAGGCAGCGGCTTTTACCGGAGAATAGTGATGCTTTTTGAGTGCAGCAGCAATCAGCGCAGCTTGAAATGTTTCGAGTGGAAAATGATCATCGGGTAGGTCTTCTGCATCTGGTGTGAGGAGAAGTTGAGGAATAATTATTGCAGAAGCTTTTCGATTTGGTTTTGCAAAGGTTTCTGTAGCGGGGTTGCCTTTGGGTACTAGCATGTGCTCTCGTAAAACGGTATCATCATGGAGCATGCAGAGTTCTTCTACGTAATGGCGTAATTGACGGATATTTCCTGGCCATGGCGCAGCCGATAAAAGAGCAGCGGCACGGTCTTCTATACTGGTAAAGCCACGTCCCCATTTAGTGCGGCAATCATTGGCAAACTCTTGAGCAAGCAAAGGAATGGCATTCGGTTCTTCACAAAGCGGTGGCAATTGTATGCGCAAAACTTTGAGACGATAATATAAGTCTTCACGAAAGGCACCAGATTGAACATGTTCGAGTAAATTCACATTAGCAGCACAAACAATACGTGCTTGTAAATGTTCTTCAGTGTCACTGCCAATAGGATACCAGCGTTTGCTTTCTAAGACCCGCAAGAGTTTCGCTTGTTGGTCTTTTGGTAACTCGGCAATTTCATCAAGGAAAACCGTGCCGCCAGCAGCCAAGGCAAGTTTACCTTTTGCTCCACCAGTGGTTGCTCCAGTAAATGCACCATCTGCATAGCCAAATAATTCTGCTTCAAAGAGAGACGGCGCAATAGCTGCACAGTTGACAGCAATAAAAGGATCTGTGTTATGAAAATTACCACCGTGGTGAATACGTCGGGCAAATAATTCTTTGCCAGTACCTGTTTTTCCGGAAATAAATGCGGGTAATTCAGGAGTGGTATGAATGCGTTCACATAAACGTAATTGTTCAGCAATTTTGCTAGAATATACAATAATACCATCTGCTTCATGCTGGAGCGTTTGTTTCGCCGGAAGCTGAGTTACAGACTCTACTGTTGTTAGTAGGTTGTGAATATCTCGTACATCAATCGGTTTATGTATATAATCGCAGGCACCAGATTTCAGCGCTCGTATTCCAACTTCATTATCACCAAAGGCTGTCATCAGTGCTACTGGTGGTGCGTGTTCCATGTCATTGACCACAGCAAGTAATTCAAAACCATCGCCATTAGGCATATTGATGTCGCTAATAATTAACGAAATAGCATTGGCATGAATCATGCCAATGGCTTGATTACCACTAACGGCCTCAACAACTGTATGCCCAAGGGCTGTTATGAATTGGGCAATGCTGGTTCGTACCTCACTATGATCATCAACTACTAATATGTTCATGCTACAAGTATAGTCTGAAAAGGTGTATGCCGCAAGCAGTACGGGCGTATCTGCCCGCTCAAAATAGGGCACATATGCCCTAGGGGGCCCTTTCGCCCGTTTTTAGCTGGAAAATTCAGCACTTTCTTTGGCACAATTTACGCAGTATACTCTTTAGCACTCACATGGCCAAGGGCAATCTTGCGAAAGGTTTTTATACGATGAAACAAGGGTATACGCTACGAGGCGGGCTTTCTATTATAGAGGTGGTTATCGCTTTCTCAATATTGATGATGGTGGTATTGTCTCAAATTACAGCAATGTATCAAGCGCACACACTTGCAGTACACACACATAATAGGGATTTAGTACTGACCCAAATAGACACTTTAATGGAAGAGATTCAGGCAGCACCTTTTGTGAGTATTGCTGCTTATCATGGAGCTGGCTACTCGGTTGCTGGCGTCAATGTAGGTACAGCACAAAGTGCAGTTGTAGAGGTGAGCGCAGTATTATTGGCAGTCGGTATGTATCAAATAACTATTACAGGGAACTGGGATGACCAAATTAATGATAATAATAGTATGACCGCAACACTTATTCAAGTAAATAGGGGGTAGACCATGACTTATCAGCCGCGCCGATTTTTTTGTAAAGGCTTTACGCTTATAGAGACAGCCATAGCGGTTGGTATTCTAGGGACTTTATCCTACACCATTACTAATGGTCTTGTGGGGGCTACCTTGTTACGTGAAACCATCAATACGGAGATGAGTCTCGCTAACCAAGCAAATTCTGTCATTAATGATTTAGCAGATGAGTTACGGAGTGCCGACTTCAATTATATTTATAACGCAGAAGTGCAATATAATGGTAGTATCGTGCACCTATGGAGTTTTCGCATTTCTACAGGGCTTGATTCCCTTGGTCAGCCGATCTATGACACAGGAGATTATGGTCGTGTTGTACAATTTGATGAATATGAAAAAACGCTTGTCATGTATGAATACGGAACGGAGACAACGGCATTAGAGAACCTTCTTGCAGCAGATGTTACGAGCTTTTCCATTATGCCAAACACTGGTAGCATTCTTGTTTCTAATCAAATGCAGCTGGCATTATCTATGGAGCAAGAAGATAGCTTTGGTAAAAATCATGAAATGTCTGCGAGCCGGACAGTATTTTTACGATCAACCATGTACAATTCAGATGGATTTAGTGCGGTAGATATTACACAAACGGATGAGACAGAGGAGAATGGCACAACAACTACAGACATTACGGATACCACCACAACAGAGGAAACAGGGACAACGACCGATACAACGACGGAAGAAACCACTGATACAACAACGGAAGAAACCACTGATACAACGACAACAGAAACGGTTATCACAACACCAACAGATATCCATGAAGATGGTGGTCCAAGCTATGTCTGGGGGAATAATTCTGCATCAAATGGAGAAGTATATATTACTATCAGTATTAATGCCGCAGGCGGCACCAGTTTTGATAGGGATACGGCAGAAGTTGCATTGCAGGGGGCAGACACATCTGGATTAAATATTTCATATGGCTGGTCATCTAATCCAAAAAAAGATACTATAACTATTTCAGGCACAGCAGCAGGAAGTTTTGCAATTACTATTAACGGCAAAACAACTTCTTCGAATTCGAGGAAAGCAACCGGAACAACACAAGAAAGTAATTATTATTGATACGGTGCTTTTGTCGTGATTGTTCAAACGTGTAAAGGAGGAGAGGATGAAAAATAGACGAACGGCAGGTAATGCAATGGTCGCTGTACTTGGCCTTGCTGTTATTATGATGAGTATGGCTTATAGTTTATCGGAAACGACGAGCGCGAGCCGTGTACTGCAAGAAATGCGTACGAGACAATTAAAATTGCGTTTAGCAACGGAATCGGCAGCAAATGTTGCTATAGCCTATTTTCAATCAAATTGGGAAACTCTTACGGATGGAGCGGCAACCTTGGAAGTTGGTGGCACTATCAATGTTGATATTTCTTCAACTGCGGTGGGCAGCTCCACATTGAATAATGCCGATCTTGTGGCAACTATTACTAAGCTGAGTGGAACAAACCCCGATAACTCTGTGTATACCATTACAGCGACTGGTGTTTTTGGCGATAAAAACAACCCAGAAGATTTTCGACGTTATCGTATTACTATGTCTACAGCAAAGGCTCCAGAAGAAGTTTTTGCGCAAACAATGCTTTCCATAGAAGGCTACGATTTTATGGGGAACGCCAACACAGATGCGTGGAATAGCACGGTGAGTGATTACGGTGGTGGATCAACGAACACGAGTAATGGAGATATTGCCTCAGAAGGAGATATTACGATAGGTGGTTCGGCAACTGTTGGTGGTGATGTTAACGATAACCAAGAATTCCCACTGCCTACTTTTGATTATAGCGAGACTGTTGGTGGAGAATCTGCAACAACGAGTTTGGGAGCTGTTACCAGCAGTATTGATTTGTATGACACGTCTAGTCCTTATCGAGCTTCATCTGTTATCCTTGGGAATGGAGAATCAATCACCGTGCACGGGAATGTGGTTTTATATGTAGATGGTGCGGTAAACTTTAAACAAGCGACTATTAATTACGATGATTCAGTTTCTTATCCAAATAGATCAAGCACATTACGTATTTATCAAGATGAGTACGATGATAGTTCCGCAACTGATTTTGCAATAAACGGTAATACGATAGTTGGCGATGTAACAGACAATGGAGACGGAACGCTAGAGGTCCATCCTGAGAGATTTGTTTTCATCACAGAAAACGATGGGGCAATTACCTGTAATGGCAACGGAGCTTTGGCGGCAGCTATTTTTGCACCAAATGCTTCTTTCAAATTTAATGGCACTTTTGATATGTACGGTTCTATTATTGCGGCTTATTTCGGTACTGGTACTGCTGGAAGCTCAACGCAAGGAAAGGTGAACGGCACTTTTGATTTTCATTATGATGAAGGGCTGGAATCTTTAAACCTCGATTTGGCTCCACGTTTACTTATTCTTGGCTGGCAAGCACGAGGACTTGGATTTGATGAACTATAATTACCTTCACAAAGGATTGTGCATGTTGGCTCGTTTAGTATTTCTTATTTGTTTAAGTTTTATAATTTTATTAGGTGCAGTGGAAAAGGCGCAATTTTCGTCTGCGTCTATTGGTGAGCAACGGAGCCTTTTATCACAACTAGCTCGCACTGGTGATGGTGATTCGATACAGCAGGCGGTAGACTTATTACTCACTCATGAGCAACCAAATATGTTGACTCATGAAATTGAAACGCTTGGTAAGCAACCTCGTATCGTAGAGTGTTTTGAGCAATTGCATACAGAAGCTTCCCCTTCTGGGCGTTCAACAAATAGTCGGCAAGCGGCGCTGTTATTACTGGCAGCTGCAGGTGATGATCGATCTATTGAAGAATGTATCAATGCTCTCAATGAACCTGCACTTACTGAGAGTGCAGCGAAAGCTCTGAAAAAAATAACAAAAAAATCTTTTGGTACAGATAGCACGAAATGGCGTGAGTGGTATAACACACAAAGTACACAGGCTCATATGTTTCTTGATGACTTGGCAGAGGCTATAGACCATGAAGATACAATTGCGCTTTCAAAATCCATGCATCGAGCATTTTTTTGTAAAGTACATCGTAGTGAGGTTGCAGAGTTATTAATGCCTTTGTTAGAAGATGATGATCCTAGTGTTGTAGCCATGGCCTATCACGGTTTAAAAACTGTTGGAGGCCCAGTTGCAACTCTGGCGTTAGAAGATGTTCCACGCCCACGTAAAACAGTAGAGACTCTCATAGACGAAGAAAACGATCTAGAAGTAGAGGTTGTAGTTCCAGGTCCAGAGCTCCCAACTCTTGCCAATCCATCAGCTGGAACGGATTTATTTGGAATATTTATTATTGTATTTATTATCCTGCTTATTGGTTTCATTCTCTACGTTGTCATCAAAGCAAAGAAAGATAAACCTGCCGCCATCTCTTGTAAACCAGAAGAATCTCAAGACCCATGGGGGCTTTAAATAAAAGAGAAAAGTGATTTATAAAACGGTATCATTGAGGTTCGGGCCGATCGTGAAAACGTGGTCCTTTACCCGGTGGTGGCCCTCTTCGTGGCCGTTCTCCATCATATCGTGCTCGTTTCGGTGGATGGTCTAGGAGATGATTCGGTGGTGGCCCGAGATGTTCGCGTTTTGGTGGAAGCCAGTCTTCCTCTGATTCTGTTGTGTGTGTTTCTAGCGGCAGAGGTAGATGAATAGGGTGTGGCGGTGGGAATTGTGGTTCCTCTTGAATAATTGCAGGTCTTGGTGGTAAATGCTGTGGTGGCTGAGGCCGATAATAATCTAAGCCAAAAAACAATAGGCCAGCAAAAAAGAGAAGTAACAAGGCAGCAAAGAGCAGTGTTTTTTTTAGGTTATTTTGTACGGTTACGAAAGAAGACATTTTAACAGTAGCTAAAGCTTCTTCAAATGCTTGGGCTGTGGTAAATCGTTTGTGGGGATGAACATGGCATGCTTTGCTCAGTATTTTTTGCATGTTCTCTGGAATGCCCGGTGGTAAAGAGCTAAGACCTGTTTGTACAGCATCTAATAATTCATCACTGTTTTTTTGCGGGAATACCGGTGTAAAAGTGTAGAGTTCTATCAAGCTAATTCCCAGTGCATAAATATCACTGCGTTCATCATCATCACCAGCCAAACATTCAGGAGCCATGTAGCGAATAGTGCCAGCAAGAGAACCGGTAATGCTGCCATGCGTGTCTATGGCGAGACCAAAATCACTGAGCCATGCATGTGGCCCAGCATCCAACATAATATTGCCTGGCTTAATATCACGATGGCGTATGCCTTGACTGTGGGCATAAGCAAGAGCACTGGCTAATTGTTGGGCAATAATGACAATCGAGTCTTCTGGTGTCTGAGTGCCTTCATCAATAATATCTTGCAGGCTTGGCCCACGAATGTAACGCATAGCAAAATATTGTTGTTCATCCTCAACACCGTAGGCATAAATGGGAACAATGTGGGGATGTTCTAATTGACCAATGAGACAGGCTTCACGTTGGAAGCGGCGCTGACTGCTTTCGTTTATTGCCTCTGAGCGAATAATTTTTAGAGCAACACGGCGGCCTAATGATAATTGTTCAGCTTCATAGACTATGCCCATGCCGCCACGACCAATTTCACTTTTTACGACAAATTCACCAATTTGCTCTAATTCATCTTGCATTTTGGTTATTTCTAATTGGGCCATGGTTGGAAATAAGTCACGAATGTCATCGGCAAGTTGTGGGTGCTCTGTGCAGTAGTCTTCTATGTTTACGTGTTCACCTGCACGGAGCCGCTCACAGTAGCCATCGGCTAATTCCGCTAAGAGATAATCTGGATCTTCAGCCATTATCCATTTCACTTTCAAAATAACCGGCAGAACTAACGATCTCTTTGAGCCGACGCAGTGCACGCACATAACGAATACTCGCAGCTTTAATTTCTATGCCTAAAATAGTGGCAACTTCTTTATTGCTGAGTTCTTCATAATGACGCAGGGCAACAATTTCTTGGTCTATCGGTGATAATTGCTCCAAGAGTTTTTGGATATGTTGCGCTCGTTCACGGCGAACCGCGCTAACGCTTGGCGAGTGGCCGCCACCGCTAATCTGATAGGCGATGGTGGCGCTAGTAGCTCCCGGATCAAACCCTACAGCACCTGCTTCTTTACGAATATCGCGGGCTTGTACACCTAAATGTTCACGGTGGGTATCGCATAACGTTTGCATTAAGATTAGGCGTAACCATAAAAAAGGTGTATGGCGATTGTTATCATAATGGTGCAAGCGTTTTTTTGCTGCGATAAACACATCTTGGATAATATCTTCTGGGCTGATTCGTCGCACAAGCCGAGGATCAATACGAAAGCGAGCAATTCGTAATAATTGCGGCGAGGCTGTTTCCAGCAGCTCGGCAAGCTGCTCTGCTGTTTCAAGGTTATCCATTGTCCGTAGCCTACGGTCTGAAATTAAAATGTCATGCCTAAGGTCATGCCGATCTTATCAGCTTGAATACGGTTACCCGTTTCGGCTTCTTCTAAATGACTTCTGTAGCCATAGGCGGAAATACTCCATGTTTCTGATACTGTTATCGTACTAAAGAGGCCAAAGCTTTCTTGGTAGAGATCATCCGTATTGTAGCAAATGCTGCCATTGGCATCACAGGCGTATTGTCGTTCCCCGCCACTCAGATAGAATCCGGCAGACCACCAATCGTAGGCAAATGTCATTCGTCCATGGTAAGAAAAATAGGCATCGTTTTCTGTGTGTATAGCATCTACAGCCGCACTGACTGTTAAAAGACCTGGACCATAAACCTGACTATACATGCAAAACGGACTTACTTGTATAACGTGTGATTGAGCCAAATCTATATGGTGAGAATAATAGAGGTCACAGCCCCACAGGTCTTCTGTGTGCAGATAACCAAAACCAAACGCGGTACCAATGTAGCCTGCATCAGTATCGTACATGCTATGGAGAGCCGTTTTCCAATCGGATGGTCCATCATGGTAAACGCCAGAGAAGACAACATCGTATTGCGTCCAATCGCCAAGTGCATCACTGCCGCCCTCGGTAGAGTCTAGCTGAAGACTGGCGCTCCACATCTGTTGATGAAAGCCATAGGACATACCGAAATAAGATGTGTCGTGTTTATTCGCGTCAGCGCTATGTTGAACCTGCCCACTATACAGCAGGGCAGTTTGGGTTAGGGCGGTTTCTTCAGCAAACAAGAGACAGCTATGACTGATACAGAATAAGGCAATATATTTAGGCAACATCAGAAACTTCCTTTATGAGATAAGGGATACGCCGCATGGAAAAAGAATCAGTTTGTAGCGACACAAGGCCAGTGTGATTGATACATATATCAAAGTGCTGTGGTTGAGCATGGCCGAAACCAGTGCTGATGGTACTCCGAAACAGATGTTTGTTTTTCCACTGCACTTGTACAGGAACGGAGGCCAAGCCAGAAAAACAGACCGCTGCACATTGTCGTAAACGGGAAGCCAGACCGGGGAAAATATGTATAGGTATATAATCCGTGTACGAGAGATTTGTTTGAGTGTGTAAAGGAACGCGCGGCAAAGCAATAAAGAGGGTGCGCAGCCACGGATCATTACCATGCAGAGCAAGTGCGTACCAAGAGCCACCGTCACAGGCAATAATCAGTTGACCATGTTCGCCTTGAATAAACCACTGTCCTAGAGTATTCATATGAATAGACCAATACAGTTGTTCGGTACGGCCATCTGTGTAAACAACATTAAAAGACCATTGGCGTTCAAGAACCGGTTCCATTGCTGCGTGTACTTGCACATGAGGAATAACGGGTGCACAGCGTTCATGTAAAGTTGGACAATTATTAGAATGGAAAGAATTATGCACACGATAAGACCGAAAACTAAAAGGAATGGTTGGGGCACTTGGTAAGGCACCGTGTTGAACTTGAATGTGAATATGTGGTAAGGGGGAGTAGCCACTATTGCCGCATAACCCGATAACACTTCCTTCCGCTATCCAGCTTCCTTGGGTTACACGTACACTGCCACAAGCCAAATGGGCAATGGTAATTTCAAAACCGCGCGGGTCAGAAATAATAACATAGTTCCCCCAATTTTGTTGAGTATTTACTTCTCCAATAGGGTTGTCTGCTATGCCATCAACAACGGCTAAAACATACCCACTGGTAGAAGCAAGCACCGGCCGCATCCACGCATAATGATCATCACAAGCCATGCCATCGTTGGCGTAGTGTAAACCATTAACATCACTCATAACAAAATCATAGGCGTGTTGCCAAATACCTTGGTGAGTCCATTGACCATTTGGTTCTTGCCAGACCGTCCACATGCCAGAGAAAGGTAAACGAATGTCACAAAATGTTCCAGGAAAACGTTTGGCGTACACAGAACGATCTATAGCTCTTATTTCAGGCGTGTTGCCCGTTTGTGTGCATAATAATGGATTGTTTTGTAATCGTAATAACAACATCACCGGCATAACAGTACAAACAAAAGGCAGGGCTAAAACGGGGATGTGAGAATTGCCAAGCAAATGTTGTACAGCCTGTGCAACAAAAAAACCACAAGCTACTAATATAAAGGTACAGAGTAGAGAGCGTCGAGAAGGCGTTAAAACAATGCCACCAGCAGCAATGGCAATAAGTGGACCATTAAAAGCGAGACCATCTTGCATGGCAATTTCTGATGTGGTAAAAAGTGTTGCACAGAAAACCCACTCAGAAAACCCAAGTATACTCATCAGCAGCAAAAAAGGAGAATGCAGGGCAAGTACGCACACCAGTACGGTTCCAACAAACAGAGAGGGGATAAACAACAACGTTCCCATACTACAGGTATACGCTTGCCAAAAAGATGTGCTTGTTGTAGCTGTATTAAATGCTGCCAAACCAAGTGGTATGTTTAATTGATAGGCTGCCAAAACCACCACAATAGTTGCGGCAATAAATGGCAGGCTTAATAAGGAGATCTGCATACGTATTGTCAGTACTTGATAGAACAGCGCTGTTATAACAGAAGCTACAGCCCCACCAAGCGCAGCAAGTGCACAGAGTTCTAAGCTGAGATCAGAATGATAAGCTAAGGCTAACCCTGTTAATACTGCATGACAGGCGTGTAGAGACAAAAGTTCTGAATGATATTCAAAGATATGGACAACAAGCACCGCTGATAGGTAGGCAATAGCTGCGCACACGAAAGCAGAAGGATAGAGACATAAACAGAGGAATAACAACCATGTGAGCTTATTACTCGGCACAAAAATAATATGGCCGAGCCCCTCCCGAAATGCTTGAAGTATATGCATGATTGGTTCCTTGTTCAAAAAATGTGAGCACCTTTTAGTGTAAACGATACAACACTTCCTGTGTTAAGAAGAGATGTTGTACAAAATGGTAGGACTCTATTTTATGTTGCTATTGGTCTTTTGGTTTGTCCTATCTGAACATGTGCTGGTAATTCTTCACGTAATTCTATATCACTTAAATCTTCCGCACCGCGTATGCAGTGGGTTGTGCCTTGTTGATCTATCAGCACAACAGCAGGGCGATAGGCAATAAACTGCATCCATTGGGTTACGCTATAAGCGCCCACTGGGCCGATGATTAAACGAGTACCTCTGTCCAGCGCAGGTAAAGAAATACCTTCATCCACCACATCAATATTCATGCACAATGGCCCGTATAAGACGCTATGTTCACTTGGACCTGGCACTTCACGGTCAATTTCTATACCATGTTTGTACCAAGTAGAGGTGTATAAGAAATTAATTCCGGCATCAATAACGTAGGAACGGGTGCCATCAGCCAAGCGTTTGCGTGCCTGCACACTGGTAATCAACAATCCAGATTCATCAATCATTGCACGGCCTGGTTCTAAAATGAGGCGTGGTTGTTGGTTGTGAGGGAAGGCAGCATTCATGGCATCGCTTATTACTTCTGCGTAGCGCTCTACAGGTGGAATACTGACATCTGGTGGTAAATAGGTTCCTTTTAAACGTGCAGAAGAGGGCAGGCCCCCACCAATATCAATATATTCTATATTGCAGCCATAACGCGTTTCCATCTCTTGAGCAAAGGCGGCCATTTTTGTTATCTGTTGTCCATAAGCAGTAGGCTCGGTGATATAGGTGCCGATGTGACAATGCAAACCGGTTAGCCGAATGTGGCCGCTGTTATACATGCGCTCTACCGCACGGGCAGCCTGCCCACTTTCTAAATTAAAACCAAAACGAGACCACTGTGGACTAATGCCTGCATCTAAGTTTAAGCGAATGCCGACAGAAATCTGCCGTTTATCTTTTTTCGCAATAAAAATAAGATCGTCGAGCTCATCTAAATGATCAACATGGATCATGGCTCCTTCATCAACCGCACGTTGTAAGATGGGCATGGGTTTATTGGGGCCATTGAAAATAATTTCTTCACCAGGTATACCAAGAGCACGCGCTTTTTCGTATTCCATTTGAGAAACAACTTCAGCAAGTGAACCTTCTTGATGCATGATAGAGCAAATAGATTTCAGGTAATTTGTTTTGTAAGACCAACCAAAGCTTACAGACGGGTAGAGTCCGGCAAAGGCATCACGCAAACGTTTGTGTTGGTTGCGAATTTTCCGCTCAGAAAAGACAAAGAGGGGGGAACCGTATTCTTCAACTAAATCATCTATGCTGACGCCATCAATGTGGGTGCGAATGCGTTGCTTGGGCGGAACCGAACCAAATTTATTCATCAGGCCGGTATATAAACGTTGGATACTTGGTTTCTCGTACATGTTAAGCTCCTTGCTTATGGAGAAGAGTGCTGCCACTGGTGACAATAGATTGTAGATCAGACATATCGGTTACAATATCATTGGTATAACGAACAAACAATTTTCCAGATTGGTATTCTGGTACCGTTCCAGCCATGTTTATTTCACAGCCGTCCATGCTGGTAACGAGGCGCTGTGGTAAATTACAGCCAACACCAGTTGCAAAATACACCCATGCTGGAAAACGCGGATTTATTTCAATTAAATACAATTTGTTATCTGGGCCCAATAAACATTCCATTTCAAAAGGGCCTTTCCATTGGTAACGTTCGGTAAACTGTTGTGCGGCTTCAAGTAATTGTGGATGATGAATAGTTACCCCTGTCCAAATTTTCCCAGCTTTGGTAATGGAGAGTTTTTTAATAGCGACCATACCTAAATGGCCACCTGCACCATTACCAACAGCTACGCAATTTAAGTGTTCACCAGTAACCATACGTTGAGCAATAAGTGGGAAACCCCATTCCGCGACAATATGATGGTACACCTGCAAAGCCTCCGCAATGCTCTGTACTTTTTGTGCTCCGTAAAAAGCACCTTTTAACATAAATGGGAACCCCGTTTTTGCTGCGGCTAAATGGAGATCGCTATGGTTCGTAATAACAACAGTCTCTGGGGTTTCTATGTTGATGGATTTTGCAATCTGCGGTATCTGATCTTTGCCGCGCAAACGAAATTGCTTCATGTCTGGCAAGTAGCATTGGATGCCAGCTTCGCGCAGTCGATCAGCATTGGCAATATAAATAGGTAACTCTGCGTCTAGATTCGGGATAACCATATCCAAGCCACGTTCTTTTTTAATCGTCAGCAGTCGTTGGACTAAGGCTTCACTACCACCAGAAGGATAAGGCATCAGAAAACTTTCATCTATTAGCCAATCCATATAAATACCAGGTTCCATTGCGTCATAGGCAAGACCAATAATGTGAATATCATCGCCATAGAACTCACGCAGGCTACGGGCTACTGCCACGCCTGGACCGGGGTTATCCACAGCGTTAATGCCAGAAATTGCTATTATGTGTTTCATGCCTGTGCCTCCTGATATAAACCATGTAGTTGAAGTTGTTCTAAAAAGTCTTGGACATCACGTTCGGCAGTGTGGATATCCAGTCCATAGTCTGTTACTAATTGTTGAACCAAGGCGGGCTGTTCACTCCCATTTCGTAAACCAGCTAATAACTGCTGAGCACTGGGATTGAGGGTAAAGCTCACCCCAGAGCGCGGATCAAATGCAAACCCATCTTCATTTATCGCTAAGCGAGCGATTGCCTCTCTATTCGACATAACACTGTCCTCCTACTAATAACAACGGGAACTGAGGTGATTTGTCTACAGGGTAAATATTCTGCTTAATCACTTGTAGCTCTAAGATTAGTCCCACACTGCCGTTTATGACAGATAGGCTGATCATACGAGAGGGGCTGGGGCTCCATATAAGCTATCCAGAGGCACTGCCTGTTTCTGGGGAGCGGGAAGCTATTTGTACAGCGCTCACTCAGAATCCAGTCATTGTAGTTACTGGAGAAACGGGCAGCGGTAAAACAACTCAGTTGCCTAAGATGCTGTTAGAAGTAGGTCACGGTAAAAGTGGAATGATTGCCCTGACTCAACCCCGTCGGCTTTCAGCAATTGCTATGGCTACGCGGTTGCGAGAAGAGACTCAATCTAACGATCACAACCATATTGTGCACTCCATTCGTTTTGATGACAATGCGGATACAGATACCGTGGTGCGAGTGATGACGGATGGTCTGTTATTGCGCGAAGCTGCTCGTGACCCCTATTTGAGAGCTTATGATGCTATCATGGTGGATGAGGCACATGAGCGCAGCCTTAATATAGATTGCCTTTTAGGTTTATTAAGACGTGCCCGTGAAAAACGACCAGAACTACAAATTGTTATTACATCAGCCAGTATTGATGCAGATCGTTTTGCCAACTTCTTTGCAAGTGCGGGTGAGCCAGCGCCGATAATAAATGTGTCCGGCCGTTTATATCCAGTTACCATAGATTACCGTCCACCAGCAGATAATGATTTAGATTACGTATCGCTCTTGGTAGAGACGGTCAAAGAGGTGCATGCTCATCCAGAACCTGGTGATATCTTGTGCTTTTTACCAAGTGAACGAGACATCATGGAAATTCGGCGGCGCTTAGAACAAATAGGTGCCTGCATTTGTCCGCTATTTGGTCGCTTAACACCGCGTGAGCAACAACAAGTATTTGCTTCTAGTCGAAAACGAAAAATAATTCTCGCAACGAATATTGCAGAAACCTCTATTACCGTTCCTGGTATTCGCACCGTTATTGATACGGGCTTAGCGCGGAGTAAACGTTTTCATGCGCATTCCGGTACCGAGCGTTTGCCAATAGAAGCGGTTGCCCAATCAAGTTGTTTGCAACGGGCAGGTCGGGCAGGTCGGCTTGGGCCAGGTGTGTGTATTCGTTTATTTAGCGAAGAAGACTTTCTTAAACGCCCAGCCTTCACCGAACCAGAAATTCAACGGAGTAATTTAGCCGGTGTACTTCTACAAGCGCGGGCTTTGCGTTGGGGTGACCCCATTGATTTTCCGTGGCTAGATGCCCCGCGTCCACAAGCATGGCGGCAAGCACAGGCGCTACTAGAAGACCTTGGTGCTTTTACCGAACAGGGCAGACTTAGCCCCATAGGTAAACAGATGGCGCGGATACCAACAGACCCACGCTTAGCCCGTATGCTTATTGCAGGCTACCAGACTGATGTGTGCGATGATGTGTGTACAGTTGCCGCCTTTTTGTCATTGCAAGACCCACGAGTACGACCACTGGGAGAAGAAGCCAAGGCTGATGCCTGCCACGCAGTTTGGAATGATGAAGGTGGAGATATTGCAACCGTCTTGCGCTTATGGGAAGCTTATGCAGACAATGCTACCAACAGCACTCGTTCACGTTTTGTCAAAAAACACTACCTTGCTTATCGTCGTATGCGCGAGTGGGCAGATGTGCGGAGACAATTCCGTTTATTGATGAATAAACACGGAAAGTTTTTGCCCAAACAAAATGTTGTGGGCGGTTCTCATAGCGAAACCATACATAAAGCCATCCTCACAGGACTATTGGGCACCGTACTCCGCTACAATGAAGAGCAGTCATCGTATTATAGCGGTACGCGTGGTTCTATTATTATTCATCCAAGCTCATTATTTGCTAAGAAAAAAGAAAGTGCAAAAAAACAAGCCAAAGCTCCACGGCAAGAATGGTTAATGAGTTGTGAGGTAGTGGAAACGAGCCGCTGTTTTGCCCGACTCTGCGCCCCTATCAAACCAGAGTGGATAGTAGAAGTTGCCAATCATTGTCTCAAGCGAAGCTTTCATGATCCGCATTACAATCGTCGTCGTGGGCGGGTGCAATGCAAAGAACGGCTGTCTTGGAAAAATCTCATCGTGCAAGATGGCAAACCCATAGCGTATCTCGATATAGACCCGCAAATGGCAACGAACATATTTATTCAAGATGCATTAGTGGCAGAACGTTTGGGTCAACGACTTGCGTTTATGAAACATAATAGGCGAATACGCAAACAATTAAACGGTTTACGTGATCGGTTGCGCGACCCAAGTATTTGTATTGATGAGGCAGACTTTACGGAGTTTTATCAAGCATGTTTACAAGAAACCGTATGCGCAGATGATAGAACCCTCAGACATCTTGTTCGTGATTCAGATACAGCATGGCGTTTTCAGATAGAATCATTTATTGATACAGCACGCTGGAAGCGGGCATCACATTATTTCCCTGATAGCATTACCATTGGTCGAGAGCGAATTGTTTTGCAGTATCGTTTTCACCCAGACGATGAACAAGATGGGGTCAGTCTGCGTTTGCGACAAGAACATTTAGCATGGTGTACAGAAGAACGACTAGCTTTACTTATTCCAGGCTGGTTACCCGAACAATGTGATTGTTGGTTGCGTCAATTACCAAAAGACATTCGCCGTCATCTTATTCCACTCAGCGAAACGGCCGAAGAGTTTGCGAATATTTTGCAAACAGAACAGGCTGGTCTTGAACGTCTACGGCAGTTGTGCATAGAGCGTACAGGTGGCATGCCTATTCCGGCATTTTCAGCAGCGGTATTACCCGCGCATTTGCGGCCCTATGTTATTTTAGAAAATGAAGCAGGCGATACCATTTTTAGTAGTCGTCACGCTGCGCTTATTCGTAGCGCTTCGGATAATGATCCGCTGGCAGCAGTTCGGGCAGATTGGCAAAGTGCTCCCGAGCGTTCGTGGACCATAGATATTCCTGATGTTATTGATGCCCAACACCAACGCGTCTTTGTTGGCCTTATTCGGTCGCGTGATGCGCAAGCGCGGCCAGCGGTACAACAATCGGTCTATGCATCTCGGCAAGCGCGTGATGTCTGGCATGCAGATGCTTTGTCGAGCCTTTGGCAAGGTTTGGTAGCAGAATCACTTTTAGAATTCCCCTGCCCAACAAGTCTTGAACAAGTCAGCCAAAAATTTGACACATCGGTAGCAGCAATTCGTGTGCACCTTGTTGTGTCTGCAAGTTGGGATGAGGCCTGTAATCAGTCTACACATTTTGCAACAGGCTTAGACAGTAGTGTATTTGCACAAGCTGTAGAGACCATGCGCCAAGGTTTGCAACAGTCTGCTGTTTTGGTTGACCGTGTACTCACATCAATATTTTCCGCGTTAGGAAAATTGGATAAAGAATTACGGCGTGGCAGTAAGACGTTTGGTGCTGCCGCAATTCTACAACAGCTCACCATGGAGCGTGAACGTTTGCTGGCTTTGCTTACAACAGCAGATTGGGAAACAGCACAGCAGATGGCACAATGGTGTGCAGATTTGCAAGCCTGCTGGGCACGTTTGCCACAAGCCAATAAAATAGCACAGGCATGGCTGAGAGATCATCATGAACTGGCAGAGCAACAGCAGGCATTTGCCCATCTCGAACAAAATGCATTACTCAGGAATTTAGGCCATCAGCAACAGATGCAAAAAGCCGCACAGGTTTGCGCATTGGCCTACGCAGAACATACAGCCGTAGCTGTAGGAAAAGGCTCACGCCATGATGCTTTAGCACATAATCGTGAATGGACCAGTCTGATGAATGACTGTGCAGATATACTTGACGAATTTTATCACCAACGAGAAAAACTACTGGCACCATGTAAAGACATATTGCCTTTCTTAGAACGCCTAGAAACAGGATTTATCCAAGATCGTTTAGTCAAACGAATGAAGTATCTGATGCGCAGCTACCCAGACTGTAGTCTGGGTAGCGATATACCAAGCCAAACCAAAGACATTCAACAACTCGTCCAAGATGCGCGAATCTTTCTTGATCGCTCATCAAGCTAAGGATAATAGATGACTCAAGAACGCGTTTTACAAAAAACATTTCACACATCAGAAGCAGCAGATGGCTTTTACGATAGAAACATGCGAGATCATTTGTCTGAGCGCATGGTGCACTTTATTAAGTACATGGAGATGATGTTCATAGCCACTGCGGATAAAGATGGGCACTGTGATTCATCAGTTCGGTGTGGCCCACAAGGTTTTGTTCAGGTTCTCTCAGAACGGCAGTTAGCCTTTCCAGATTACAAAGGTAACGGTGTCTTCGCTAGCCTCGGTAATATCGAAGAGAATCAACACATTGGTTTACTTTTCATAGATTTTGAAGAAAGTACAGTTGGTCTGCATGTGAATGGCGCAGCTCGTTTGGTACTGAACGATGCACCGGATTTACCGAGTGCTCTTCGTCCAGACCCACTCGCCCGATCATGGGTGCTTATAGATATTGACGAATGTTACATCCATTGTGCCAAACATATTCCTCAGATGAAGGTGACTCAACGTCCCAAAAAATGGGGTACAGATGATGCATCAGAAAAGAAGACGGCATTCTTCAGAAAAGACAGCTAATTTTCTGAAACGATCGACAATCTCGGAGAGGTTATACGGTGCAACTTGCATGAAGGAACTGTAGATATAGCATTGCTCTTTTATTCACGGTTTGTGGTTTGTCTCTTTTGTATAGCGTTGCTGGTTTTTGCATGAGGTGAAGAAAGTCTGGAGGAATAATGAAGCTTCTGAAAGTTGATAAAAACATAGAAGATGAACACATTTGTTGTGCTATAAGTGATAAAAAGTGCCGAGATGGGTATCACCAGAAAAAAGACTGGCTGAAGTCAGAATTCAAGAATGGATATACATTTCAAAAAGTGGATGTTCGAGGTAAAGTTTTTATTGAGTATGTTCCTATTGAGCACTCTTGGCTTCCATTGAAAGGAAAAAATTTCATGGTTATCAACTGTTTTTGGGTTTCAGGGCAGTTCAAAGGCAAAGGGAACGGAAAAGCACTTTTGCAACAGTGTATAAAAGATGCAAAAAACATGGATGGCATAGTTGCAATATCAAGTGATAAGAAACGTCCATTTATGAGTGATCCTACTTTTTTAAAATATCATGGTTTTGAAGTCGTTGATGAAGCACCTCCATTTTTTAAGTTATGGGGACTCAAAACAAACGCACAAGCAAGCTATCCAAGGATTATGGATAGTGCAAAATCAGGAAGATGTTCCGATGATAAAGGAATTACTGCTTATTACTCAAGTACCTGTCCCTTCACCGACTACTATACGAATCAATTGCTCAGAGAATACGCAAAAAACAAAAAAACCCCTCTTACGGTGCACCATATAAAAAGTAAGAAAGAAGGGCGTAAAATGCCGATACCTTGGATAATCAATAGTGTTTTTTATAAAGGAGAGCTCGTGACTTTAGAGATGAAGGCGGAGCGGCATTTGGACAAAATAATAATGTAACCATGTGAGTTTATTTAAAAAAATAAAGCGTTCGGTGGTTTTGTTGTAGAAGTTGATGTCAGAAAAGAGTATCTCCCAATTAGAAAAATATAAGACATTGCTTGAGTTTAGGTTGCACCGAATACAGAGCTCAAAATGTGTATGGGTATAAGTAAGTATTCAACGCGATACTTCAATTGTATAGTTAATAATTACACCATGGCTTATGCAATACGTTTGATAAAAACTGTTTTTATCGCTATCTGCTCGGGCACCGAGACCGCGGCGGCAACTTGCATAAGCAAGTCGTCTGTGTAACATTGCTCTTTCATGAGTTGCTTGCTCATTCTCGCTTCTGTGGTTTTGCGCAGGCCTGTACGTTATCTGTAGGAGCATTTATTGGATGAGTAGAGAAGAAAACCTTAATCCCTCAATCATTGAAGCTATAGGTTCAACTCCTTTGGTTGAATTAAGCAGACTCACAAAAAATATCGATGGACGAATATTGGCAAAACTTGATTACTTAAATCCTGGGTTTTCCAAAAAGGACAGAGTTGCTCGTCAAATAATAGAAGATGCTGAAAATAATGGTGAGCTCTCTGCGGGACAAACAGTAGTGGAATTGACCAGTGGTAATACAGGTACTGGTTTAGCAATTGTGTGTGCGGTAAAGGGGTATCCTTTTGTTGCCGTTATGTCTAAAGGCAATTCTACTGAAAGAGCTCGGATGATGACTGCTTTGGGTGCAGAGGTTGTCCTCGTTGACCAACTACACAATTCGATACCTGGTCAGGTTTCGGGAGGTGATCTGGAACTTGTTGAGGCTCAGGCGAAAGAATTGACGGACAAGAGAAAAGCATTTCGAGCAGACCAGTTTGTGCTGGCGGGTAATTTTCGGGCCCATTATCTTCACACAGGACCAGAATGTCTTCAACAGTCAAAAGAGAGGATTCAGGCTTTTTGTGATTTTGCTGGTACGGGAGGAACTTTTGCAGGATGTGCGGCTGCCTTCAAAGAACATGACCAGTCTATTAAATGTTTCGTTGTTGAGCCACGAGATGCTGCGATTTTGGCTGGTAACGTTGTAAGCAATCCGGCCCACCGTATTCAAGGTGGTGGCTATTCTAAGGCGAAACTTCACTATTTGAACCCAGAACACATTGATGGTTTTATTGGAATTTCTGATGAAGAAGCAACGGAGACCGCGAGAGCACTTGCTCAACAAGAAGGAATCTTTGCAGGATTTTCTTCAGGAGCCAACGTTGCAGCGGCCATGCAGCTTTTGGCCGGTCCTTTAAAGGGACAAACAGTGGTGACTCTTATTAATGATTCTGGGCTCAAGTACCTCAGTACTGATTTATGGGAATAATAATTCGTGGATTTGTAACGGACTACGTTTTCATATTTAACGTCTACTTCGCCAATCATAATTGAATAAAATCACGCGAGGAATGAGAAAACCAGCGCGAATGAACACAGATTTAAAAGTGGACATTCGCGCTGGTTTGCGGTGTTACTTAAGAAAACGAGCAGGTGTATTGGTGATTTTTTAGAAACGAACGTCTATGTCTGCCCAGAAAGTCAGGCCCGGTTCGTTGACTTGGGTATTATCCAACTCTGGCTGAGCATTTGCACGGTTCATGAAGTCTGAATAGGTGGTATTCAGTAAATTTTTGATACCTGCACGCAGAACGGTTTGTTCGGCAATATCATAGGAGCCGTGAATATCTACAAGTGCAGAGGGAGCGCTATGGTCAGCGTCTAAACCACTGCCTGTGGTGATGTCATCATCTCTCTCGGTTTGGGCAGCGGCTAAGCGGAAACTAATGCCAGCATCCCATTTATCTGCTGACCATGTTGCATCAACTTGTCCCGTAAGAGGTGGAGTCTGAGCAATAGCTCGGCTGTCTGTTGTGTTTTCAGCAGAAAGATAAGAAGCCGAAGCGCTGAAGCGTAATTGTTCTAATACGGTTACTGAGCCATGTATTTCTGTACCGTAAAACTGTGCATCTACATTTCTGTAAATAGTTGCATTATCAGATAATAAAATGCCACTTTGACCATGTGCACGGTCGCGTAAAATATAATCACTGACACTGTTGATAAATCCAGTTACAGAAAAAGAGTATTCTTGTTGTGTGTAGGATAGGCCTGCTTCTATTTGATGATGGGCCTCGGCTGTGAGTTCAGAATTACCAACCCAGCGTTTGGCAGTGTTGCCGTTATTGGCAGAAACATAACGTTCGGTATTATTTGCAGAGCGAACTGTTCGGCTGAGTGAACAATGCCAGTCCTGTTCATGGTCGGTGCCCCACTTGCCTTCTAAACGAACCAGCGCTTGTAGATTATTATCAGTACCGCTGTCGCTAGAACTATTATAATATGTGTTTGCAAGCATCTTGGCAGACATGGCGCTTGGTTTTTGATCCCAAGCCCGCGCTTCGTAGTTAACAACATCAAGACGGGCAGAGGTAAAGATGTTTAAGCTTGGTGACAATTCCCAATATTTTTCGGCAAAAAGACCAAGGGTTTCTGTTACGGCATCTGGCCACATGAGAGATTGGAGTGCAAGTGTTGTTTGCATCATACCCGCATAGCGTTCAGCATTTTGGTTGTTACGTTCGTAATCTAAACCAAGGTTGAGTGATTCTACTTCCTCACCAAACTGGCCAAGTATATCAGCACTCAAGGTGTCTGAGGTTGCTCGTGTTTCCATAAACATAGGGGCTGTTTTTGTTCGTAGAGAATAGTTGTCCATCAGATGATCAACGGAACTATGGCCGATATTCCATTCGAGTGATCGTAAACTCTCATTGCTGCTTGGTGTCCAGCTGCCTTCGGCGCGATAGAGAACATGGTCTATTATTGGTGCATCCATGGGAGCACCTGCATAGAGTGCGTCTTGTGTTTGGGTAACGGTGGCTTCCGCTTCTAAAGCCCATTCTTCGGCAAGGGTTATACCGGTAATAAGGGTGGCGGTTTGGCTTTCGTAGGCAGCAACAATGCTATCGCCGTTACCATCAGCATAATTATCAGCAGCAGTGGTAGAGGCAATGCCACGAACATACCAGGCATCTTTGCCAGTTGTCAGGTCAATAAATGCATGACGAGAAGGACCGTTACCGTTGTAACTGAGGCCAGCGTGACCGCGCAGTGCTTCATCGGCTTGCATGGCTTGGGTGTTGCGAGAAAAAGAAACGGAACCACAGGTAGCACCGTGTTGTAGATCATTAACACCAACGTGTACATCTACGGTGTCATAGGTTGAAAGAGTAGCGAAGGAAGCGCTTGGGTCCATGCGGTTTGGGCAGGCACCATAAACAGAAGCATTATCAAAAAGAATGGATAAGCGTTGTTCGGCTTGCCCACGAATAACAGGATCTATGCCGTGTCCGCCCATGCGCACGCCGGAAACACCAGCAACTGTGCGTAAGGTATCACCGGTATCACCAGCAGGGCTTACAGATGTAATCGGTGTTTCCGATTCATTGTCAGCGGTAATAATAAAAGCTTGAGTATCTGCCGCCGAAAGTTGTCCAACAAGGACACAAGAAACGCCAACAGTAAGAAGAGGAATAGTATTCATGAATAACTCCCATTGCGAGAACATGATCTGCAATGAATTATATAGAAAAGTGAATGAAAAGAGAGCGCTCTTTGATAACAGACACGCATTCTTTGTCAAAAAAAGATAGGTTGAAATGAACACGGAGAGCGGACGTTCTCGTCCGCTTAGCGTAGTGCCGGTAAAAGCTGAAAATATTATGTGAGATAAAAAATAGTATCTCAATGCCGTAATTCTTTTCCAAGTCCATAGCGGACGGGGACATCCGCTTTCCGTGCTTATCCGACTATAGGAGGTGGTGTCGCTGGTGCGAGAAAGCACAGCGGTACGGCAGATTCATTCAGTGGTCGTAAACGTTTTGGTAGAACATCCCGTGCGGGTTCATAATCGTAATCCCATAACAACCACGTTTCCGTAGCGATAGGGATTTGTTCACGTTCTAATAAAGAGCGTTGTGGTCGTTCTTGTTTTTCTTTTTGAATGGCACAGCACAGCTCGCAGGGGTGTTCGCCATCAAAGGTCAGGCCAAAAGCAGTCGTTAAATCATTCTCACTGCTATAGCTGATCATCATGCTGGTCCATGCGAGACATTGCATCAGTGGTATATGAGCTCCACTTACGCAGAGGCAGCAGCCTATCAGACACAGATGTCTCAACCATTTGAGCATGGGCAGGAGCATGATGTTGATATTTTTTATGCAATGAGACATTAAGAAATGGCCATACAAACAGGACCATTATATCCATTAAGTGTTTGGTGATCTGAGACAACAATTAAAAGAACTTGTTCTGTTCTTAATGAAGGCCTTAAAAGGATCTGTATAAAGCAGGTATATCTTTTCATACATACCTTAGGAATGCTCTCATGCCCTCCCTTCTCGGCCGTAAGCCTTCATTTCATTTTCAATGGCGGCACCTCACCATTCGAACAACTCGGCATGACTTGGATGCCTTAATGTGTTTTGAGTTGCGGCATACGGTGTTTCACGAAGAAATGCTTAATGATACGCAGTATGGATTGGATATAGATAAGTATGATGCAACGCATTGCCAAATGATGTTCATAGACACAGCTAGCGATGAATTGATTGGTACGTGCCGTGTAAGTAGCACGGAAGATACAGAGTGGTATACAGCGACTGAGTTTGATTGTAGCGCCTTAGAAAGCCTGCCTGGACAAAAATCAGAAGTTGGGCGAGTATGTATACGGAAAGACCATCGTAATACCATGACTCTACTCGCTGTTGCTCGGTGTTTGGCAAGGTATGCACAAGAATATAATGTGCGTTGGCTGTTTGGTTGTACCAGTGTCTCTACATGTAGTCCTCTGGCATCGGCGCGCCTGAGTAATTGGTTAGCCAATCAAGGGCTACTGCTGGATGAGCCATATCGTGCGAAAAATCCGCTTGTATTAACAGCCCCAGATTGGGCCTGTTTAGATGCGTGTGAAGAGAAGAATCTTGGTGTAGATGTGCCGCCGTTAATGCGTTTATATATGAAGGCAGGAGCGCACTTTGGTGGACAGCCGGCTTATGATCCTGAATTTCGTTGTGTAGATTTCTTTACTCTTCTTGATAGAGAACATGCAAGTCCAAGCTTTACGGGGCGCTACCTCGGGTGATAGGTTTAGCGCTTCGAACTGCGCAACTTCTGTGTATTTTCTCAACGTTTCTATTTCATAAACGTGGCAGTACGCTTGATCAGCAGTTACGACGCACCCAATGGTATGCTCGGTGTTTGTTGCGTACGCTTGGAATTCGTGCGCATTATCATGGAACTCCGCCTACATCACAACAGTCTTGTTTATGTGTTGTGAATCATCTCTCCTATATAGATCCGTTGTTATTAAATACGCTTGTGCCTATGCGATTTATTACTTCATTAGATACAGGTGGCCAAGGATTTCTCGGACGAGTGTGCACACAGGCTGGTTGTCTCTTTATCAATAGGCGTTCACGATTAACGGTTCGTGATGAAACGCGTGTTCTGAGCAAACACTTATCTGATGGACCATTAGCTTTATTCCCCGAAGGAACCACTAGCAACGGTCAAGATGTACTCCCATTTAAATCATCGCTCCTTGCTTGTGCTGTAGAAACACAGTGTCCGGTTATACCTGTTTGCGTGCGCTATCGTCAGAACCCTCAACGTTATAGACAGCTTTGTGCGCCAGTACATATACGGGAACAAATCTGTTGGTATGGCACGATGGCATTCTTTCCGCATGTAGTGCGTCTATTGCTGATAGGCCGAGCTGAAGCAGATGTGTTTTTTCTACCACCAATGCCACTACAAGTATGCCGAAAAAAGATGGCAATAGATGCGCATCGGATCATACAACAGCACTATTGTATGCCGTAGTTTTTTTCGAGAACATATATTGTTCAACCTCATGAGATGTCCTTTATTGGTTAAGAATAGTGATAGAAAAAAAGGCTGCCATATACTGGCAGCCTTTTTGGTATTGTGTGTTTCTTGTGGTTTAATTATTAGCAGTTGGGGCTGTTAATATATCTTTGGCGGTAACATCTATGGTGTACACAACAATGCTATCGCTTTTTTCATTTCCAACCAACAACATATTTTTACCAGTTGGACTATCTGCCTTTTTGATAAGGGCCAGACCTTCGGGGCCGTAGTCACCAGCCGTGTGGAGGAACTGTTTAAAGACGGGATTCGTAGGTGTGTCTACATTATAAACCATAATGCCGCCAGCCCGTTCAAGACCAATAAAGACAAGGTTGTGACCATCTATGTGTGCGGCAAGTATGGCTTCTGGCTCTGCACCTTTGTCATCACTTCGGTCATCTTTTTTATCGCTGTTAGCGTTGAAATAATCTGGTGCACGGGTTGCCAGAATTTGAGCAAAAGCGTTGCCGCTATCCCATGTTAATGCACCCGTGTTACCATCCCAAACAGAGAAAGAACGTGCACCGTAGACATAGAGGCGGTCAAAATCACCATCGTTATCTAGATCACCTTGGGCTGTGCTCATTTTGAGGCGGCCGAGTTCAGCATTGTCTTGCAGTGTACTCTTCCAATTAATAAATGACTGTGCATCTAAACGCACTTTTCCGACACGGGTTTCTTCACTGAAGAGAGCGCCTTCTTCTATCCATGCACCATTGCTGTCTTTAATGGTTTCTTCGTTAGGACGCAAACGTGCATCGCCTTCATTGGCGGTAAAAAGCCATGTTTTTCCATCAATGACTAAACTAGCGATAGAGTCTGGTTGGTACATCATCAGCACAGGCCATTTACGCAACGCAATGGCATCATCTTTGTTTGATGCATCAAATTCATTGCCAGATGCGGTGCCATCTTTATAGCCCAAATTCACAATGCGATCAACGGTTGCTTTTTCAATATCAATAATGGCAAGAGCATTATTTTCTTGCAAGGTCACATAGGCTTTACCGTTGTTACTGGTAATATATTCAGGTTCGGCATCTTGTGCATTGCTGGTTCCATGTGGACCAAGATTGCGGAAAGAGGCCGGGAAGTCCTTATCTGTAAAACGTATCGTTGTGGCTTTACTCCATGTGCCGCTGGCATTATCACTTATATCAATAATGGTAACAGAACCTTCGGGGTCTTTTGTATACGTTTCATTTGGCTCACCTTCATTAGCAACTAACAGGTGCTTTGCATCACTGGTGGTGGTAATCATATCTGGTAAAGCACCCGCTGGATAAGTGCCATAGATACCGCCGGCTAAATTACTGGCATTAATAAGGGCAACAACACCGAAGACGTGGTGGCCATATTTATTGTTACCGGCAACAATTTCTTCCCAACTATTTTCTGGGTATCCATATCGACCATCAAGCGTACCATTCGTTACCGTGACCACAAATGGATGGTCAGTAATGTCAGGAGTGCTTGCATCTTTATCATGATCAATTGTTTTTTGGAAAGGAATGCCTTCGTCATTTGAATCAAAGCCAAAATCATCGTCATTGGAGAAGGCAAATTTCTTATCGGCATAATCTCCAATAATAACAAAACCCTCTGCTTTATCATGACCATACGGCAATGACTGAATATCTAATACCATGGCTTTTGTGGCAACTGTAATACCTAATCCAGATAAACGAGTACTTGCTTCAGCAGTGGTGAGTACGGCATCACTGATACCACAGCCAGCCATTTCTATACTCAAACTATCAAGGTCAGCATCATTATCGAGGTCAAAGGAGAGTGTCTTTCCGTATTCAGAACTGAGGCTTTCAAAAACATTGGTCGCAGCACTGATATCTGTTTCCCATAGTTCTTTTTTACCTTGGCTGGCACCGTCCCGTTCAAGTACGACAAATTTTGCACCGGCACTACCAGAGACGTAGCGTATTTCTGAGGTGCTTTGGTTATCGTTGGAACTGCTGCTTTGATCGCGCAAATAAATGTATTCTTTTGGACTGCTGCTGCTTGTGGGATCGGCAGGAATCATTAACAAACGAGTCACTGGGCTTTTACGTAGATCGTGTGTTGTGCTCAGTGCATCGCCAAGTAAGTCTTCATCAAATTTACGGCTATCAGTACTGACGTACATAGTTCGTTGCATTAGGCCAACTAACCAAGCTTCACTATTTGGTCCCTCGGTTGCAGGTACATAGGTCAAGCATTCCATACCGCTATTAGCGCGACGTTTGCCGTAAACCAGTGGTAAGGTTTTTCCTACCCATTCGCCAGTACCAGCAAAAGGGTTAATGCGGCCAAGTTCAACGCCTTCACTATTATAATGGACAATATGCGGGCCATACTCATCAGAGACATAGAAATGTGGTTTGTTACTTGCGGCATCCCAGAGTGCTACAAGACCTTCACTATCAAGGCCATAGCTATCTGTTCCGAGGACGGTGCCGTTGAGATCAATGGCATCTTCACCCGTATTTGTTGAGCCATCGTTGGGGAGACCAGTAATGGGTGTTCCGTCTGGACGTTTAAAGAGAATGGTTTCTGTTTTCTTTAAGCTGCCATCAGCTTGTTTTTCAAATTTTGCAATGCGAGGCGTAAATGTAGGATCAGGAAATATTTTTCCTTTAAACTTTCCTTGGTCTACCCCAATGTTTGCCCCACGGTCACTCATTAAGTACCATGCATCCGTGGCATATTCGGTGGCGCTGGTTGGTACTTTTGCCATGCCAGAGCCATAACCAGAATTCCACATGTCAACTTTTTCAGTGGTGCGAGACAGAGCAACAGCAACCAGTGATTGGCCATTAGCAATAGCGTTTGGGACAACGGTGACACTTTGTGCGCCATGTCCTTGGGCACTCAGGTCAATAATTTGCTCAAAAGCAAGACTACCGTCAGTGGCTATGGTAAAGACTTGGAGTTTATCACTGCCATCAGTAACAAATATTTTACTGGTAACAGGATCAAAGGCAAGAATTTCGGCAGAACGAGCGCTATCTGCTGAAACAGCATGTGTACGTGTGAGCAGTGTTTCTTGATCAGGATTATGAGTCGCACTCAGATCAACAGCAGGGTTTTCAAAATGTATAACGCCACCATTGGTGCCGTTAATACCGTCTGTGCCATCTTTTGTGTCGCAGCCAGTCATACTGACAAGGGTCATGGTAGCGGTGAGACCAGCGGTCACCAAGCGAGAAGCTTTGGAATGGGTCCAGAGCATGTGTACGTCCTCCTTAATAGGATAAAAATGAAGGAGTAACTTATTGAAACACGCTAGCTGTATCAAATAAAGATCTTTGACCGAAGGAAGAGTAAATCTTTTCTAAAAACAAAAAGTATAAAGAAAGTTGATAATATGAGGTGTATTTATTTTCACTATCTTTATGAAGTCTTTATCTACGTGCATACACTCAATCTCATTATTAACGTGAGTAGTACCTTGGGCATGCTTGCCCGCTTGGTCCTACATTTCCCTAAAGGATTATTTTATGCTCCGCATAATTGCTCTTACTCTCTGCTTAGCCGCGCTTGCGTGCACAGGTTGTACAAGTCGGTCATCATCTGAAAAACATTGCGTATCTACCGCAGAAGCTGCTGCACCAAGCGTAGAATATCATGAGCATTGGCATAATGATAGATTGTATGTTATTGGTTGTTCAGACGAATTAGCGAAATTCAAAAAAGCAGGCCATTTGCCATACACCAAGACACTTATTGGTGGCGGCCCGAACGGCAAGACTGTTGTTATTGAAAACCGTACTAAGATCAATGGAGACAAAGCTGCCGCTGCTGCTTACAATAAAGCGCTTTTTGCGGCATATAATGAACAGTACCCATTCTATCGTGAGATGAAACATGATGGACGTATTTATGTGCTGGGCAATAGCGCAACCTTTAAATCTTTTCTTACCGCACCACATTTGGCATATACGAAAACATATATTCGTAAAGGTGATAACAACGAAACCTTAATATTTGAACATGAGAAAAAAGGTAATGATTTGCTCAAGCGTTTAGTACGTCGTTATAATGAAAAACACGGCAGTACTTTAAACTACTAAAATAATAACGTTGGCAGTAAGGGGAAGACCCTACATTTCAATACGAAAGCAAGCGGCGTTATCATTTGTTTATCCACTCCTCCCGAAAAATATTTCGGGAGGTTTTTTCTGCCCATTTTTTCAAAACAGGTCTTCCACTTTATATTATTTGTTTTTTGGCAGAGCTGCTCGGATAATTTTTTCAATGTCTGTACAGCCTGTTTTCTGTTGGTACTGAAAACATAACGTTAATGCTTTGCCAAGTTTTTTCCCAGGCTTCATATTGTGAGCGATAAGATGACGGCCTTGAACAAGTGGGGTAATGCTACATGTTTCGGCAAGTGAGGTCATCGTATTCACAAATGTTTGAATATCGTTTTCAGTATCCTGTTCGGTGGTTCTGCCGCGTTGGTCAGCGCGTGCGATGTCTGCGAGTGCTGTTATTGGGCATGTGGCTTTGTGCAGTCTGTAGGCTAGTCGCCGATAGGCAGCGGGGCCTGCGTTTTGTTGTGGGAAGCAGATAGGTTTGAGATGGTGCTCTACGAGGGCGCAGACTAAATCGGTTAAGGCATTGGGCGCTTTGATGGATTGTAACAATGAGACGGTGGGTGTGAGACCTGCTTTTTCATGGCCGCGTGCGGTGTAGTGATCGCGCTCAGTAAGGTAGACGGTGGTTTTGGGTTTGCCAAGATCGTGGCAAAGCGCGGCGAAAAATAAAAGTGCATTGTTGGCATGGTCTGTTCCACGTAATTGCGCGGCTTCTTGGCAGACGAGTGCGGTGTGTACGTAGACATCGCCTTCGGGATGATAGGTGGTTGATTGGGGAACATCACGCAAGGCATCAAGCTCAGGAAAATAGTGAAGGAGGTTGGCATCTTCTAAACAGAGAAAGGCAAGAACGGGTTCAACGCTTTTGCGAGCAATAGTATGCCATTCAGTCCACAGACGTTCTGCTGATAATTCTCGTAAATTCTGCTGGCACATTAGTGTGAGTAATTCTTCGTCCGGTAGAAAACCAAGGGTGGCGGCAAAACGAACAGCACGTAATGCGCGCAGAGGGTCATCACCAAATGTGTTTGTATCAACGGCGCGTAGTCGTCCAGCTTGTAAATCTGCACGGCCATGAAAAGGATCTATAATGTCACCAGTTAATGGGTCCAGAGATAAGGCATTAATGGTGAGATCGCGTCGTCTGGCAGCATCTTCATAGGAGAGGAAGGGGTCGCAGTCTACTGTAAACCCGCGATGACCATGGCCTGTTTTGCTGTCAGTGCGTGGGAGACTAAAATCCACATCTAGACCATGAATAAGCCATACGCCAAATTGCTCGCCAACGGTAGAGACCGTTCCAAATTGTTTTAAGACGGTGGTTAATTGTTCAGGGCTGAGGCCAAAAACTTCAATATCAATATCTTTGCTTTGGTGGCCAAGTAAACAATCACGAACGTAGCCGCCAACAATCAAGGCTCGCCCACCTACTTGTTGAATAGCGATGCAAATAGTACGAATACGTTTCTGTTCTGCTGTTGTCTCTGGTAGTGGTGTAATCTGTTCTGTTAATTGGTCTGGTTTACGTGCCCAGATGGTTGCTGGGGTAAAGGCACTGTTGACTCGTTGCATAAATGCACTGTTGGGAAGCACAACTTGGTAGCGCATCAGTGTTCTCTCGTTTTATAGCGTAAAATGCGTTGATAGGCGCGTGGGGTCATGCCAACGTGTTGTTTAAATTGTCTGGTAAAAATTGATGTTTCTGCATAGCCCAATTCTGCTGCAACGGCTTGTACTTGTTTACTTTGCAGCAAAAACCGTGCTCGTTCAATTTTTTTGCAAATACGAAATATCGTTGGCGATACGCCCATGTGTTCATGAAAGCGTTTGTTGAATGTGGAATAGGCTATGCCAACTTTTTCGGCAACATCGTGCATACGTAATGGTTTATCGAGAGAGCTGGCCAGTATGGTGCGGGCACGTTGTAGACGGCTTTCACTGCTAATAGGCAAGTGGCGTTTTTCACGGCAGTGTTGAATAAAATCTAAGCATTGAATCAGTAAGCGGCTTGGATCAACAGAAAGATCTCGCATGGCATTTATAAGCTCACACATAGAGTGTGGAATTGTATCTGTGTATGGTGCATGCCAAGATTGTGTCTCAAGACGAATGAGGCCAGATTGGGTAATAGTGTCGACGATTTCTTGCTGAAGGGTGACATAACATTCAGCAAAATCTGGGCTGCGTTCATGGGCATGAGGAACGCCATTTTGGTAGTGTTCAATACAACTGCCAGGCCCCACTATAAAATTATGTTCACCATAGCTATAACGTGCTTGTCCACGAATAATATAATTCATACCGTAACTTTTGTTTTGCTCGGTTCGTTCTGGCGATGTTGTATTAAACCCTGCCATCATGCCACCAAGCTGGCCGAGTGGCAGTAGTTGTCGGAAGTCGGTGTCGTTCAGTGGAAAAGGGTGGGGTTTAGACATGGGTTTGAGCTGAGTTGCCATAGAGAAAATGAAGTTGGGCATACATGCTAGCAAGTGCTGGTGTTGAGAGTTTGGCTTGCTTGGCATAAGCGAGCGGTGCGCCTAAAATAGAGTCTATTTCTAAAGGGCGATTTTGATCTGCATCTACTTTCATGCTGGTTGCGTAGGGTACCATTTTTTCAGTGTTGTGAATCATGGCATCGATCATTTTATCTGGAAGGATTCTGTTATCTGCTGCTGCGATAGTCTGTACTTCAGTCATGAGGATGCGCACGAGTTCAGCGCAGGATGGGTTTGCAAGGAGTGCATCTGTATGGGCATCGAGTAATACGGAGAGTGCATTAAATGGCACATTCCATAAGAGTTTTTTCCAACGGGCTTGTAATAGATCTTCTGCTACCGTGACTTCTAGTTGTGCCGATTCGAGTGTGTGTTGTAGGTGGGATAAAGCATCTGTGGTACCAGCAGCGGAACGGTCATCTAACCAGTGGCCGATGGTCATAAGGCCATAGTCGCTGTGGTGAATATGACCAGGTTGTATTTTTTGTGCGCAAATAAAACAGAGGCCACTCAAGAGAGGGTGGGAAATATATTGACGTATATGTTCTTCTTCGCCAATACCATTTTGTAATAATAAAACACTGCCGTTGTCTGTAAGAAGCGGAGCAATATGCGGAAAGATGTGTGCATTGGCTGTTGTTTTGCAAGCAATGATAAGAAGGTCACAAGCAGGCATGTGTGCCATGTGTGCATGAGCGTTTACCTGTGGCAGGCGCATGTCACCAGCGCAGGAATCAATAATAAGCCCATGTTCTACAACATGGGCGTAATCACTACGTATAAGATAATGAAGTTCATGACCAGCGCACTGTAAACGTGCGCCATAATAACCGCCTATGGCTCCTGTTCCAATAACTCCAATACGCATAGCTCGTAATATTAGCTTTTAGCGAGCGAGGCGAATCTCATCGATGAGAATAAGTGGTACGCCACGATATTCTTCTGAGACTTCGTGGCTGACAATTTGCACTTCACCTTTAACGATAACACTGCGCCAGTGAAGGTCTTTCAGATTAATATCTGAATCTGCACGCACTTTAACAAAGGCTTCCATGCCGTGGTCGCCGGTAATAGCATAACTTGCGCCAATGCCAGCTTCGTCTACTGGTTCTAGCCAGCCTTTGACGGTGCCGTCCATACCAATCATATCATCATCGACGGTGCTGGTGGTTACGGCGGCTGTTGGGCTTGGTGTGACTGTTGTCTGTGGCTGTTGGGTTTGTTGTGTCACAACAGAAGTTGTTGTTTGGCTGGTTTGCTCTGTGGTGGTGCTTGGTGTAACAACATCTGGACGTTTTGCCTCAGCTGCTTGTTGTGTTTCTGGTTTGACCAGAGCACTGCCGTTTTTAGTTTGGACAACGCGCGCAATAACATTGCGCAGGCGTTGGGCCAATAATTGGGTGCGCAAATGTGGATGGTTTTCAACAACTTCATTTAATTGGTCGGAGAGGCTTACCCAATCACGACGCATCGCTTCTTGTGGATCTTGTTGCATTGCTTCGTAATAGTCTTGATAGGTAGCTTTGGCTTTTTGCCATATGTTTTCAATAGGTAAAGCACGTGGGGTAAGTTGCTGTGTGCTGGTTGTTGAATTAATGCCGCCAGTGGCGGTCATATCTAAGACACTTTTGTAGACATAGGCTACCGCGTTTGGTGGGTAAATAGCATACCAATCGGCAACCATTTCGCCAGACCATTCAACCATTTCGCCAGCACGTACTTGGGTAACCATGTCGCTGCCAACGGTAGCATCGCGGCGGACATTGGCACCATCAACCATAATTTTAACAAGTTTTTTGCCGTTGCTGCTTGTTTCAGCGGTTTCCATAATGACACGTTTATGTATCCAAGCCGTGCCAGAGCGTGGGAACTGAATGCTGTACCAACCGTCTTTGCCAGCAACAGGGCCAAAGACGTTCACTGTTTGGCCGCGTTTCATGGTAACAATAACATTGGCTTTTGTTGTTGGTCCGTAGCGCACATTACCGTTCACACGCATGGCAACAGGGGTGCCGCTATTTTCAACTGCAACAAGAGCAGAAGAAAGCGTACAACAAATAAGGGCTACAACTGAAATACGAGCAATGCTCATGATGGTCTCCTCAAACAAGTAGAGCCGCGCAACTCACCAATGAGTCACGCTAAGGACGAAACATGCTAACGAGCCATCCGGCGCATGCTAGCAGGAGAATTATTTGGAAAAAGGTGTTTCCTTGGGCGGGTGTGGCAATTGAATGAACAGTGCCGGTCTGTGTTGGCAGAGTTTTTATTGAGTGAGCTACAGTCTGAATGAAGCATCTTTTGCCTTGCCTCTGCCTCGACCTACGGAGAATCCGCAAACATAGAGGAGAAGTTGCATGGTTCTAGATAGACTGCGCTGGGGCGGTGGACGCCGTGATCCAAAGAAGATTCCTGATGGTTTGTGGGTAAAGTGCCCAGCTTGTCAGAAAACGGTCTATCAGCGGCTTGTGGAAGAACAGTCAGATACCTGTCCAGAATGTGGGCATCATTTCCCTATGATAGCGCAGCGGCGTATCGCCTCATTGATTGATGATGGTACGTGGGAAGAATGGGATGCGGCTATAACCAGCGCAAACCCGTTGGAATTTACGGACTCAAAACCGTATCCGAAGCGTATAGCGCAAGCAATTGATAAAACAGGACTTAACGAAGCTGTTGTTACTGGTGTTGGCAATATTAATGGTCAGCGCACAGGTCTTGGAGTGATGGACTTCCGTTTCAATGGCGGTTCTATGGGGTCTGCTGTTGGCGAGAAGTTAGCGCGGCAAGTCGAGCGTTCTACAGATGAGAACATCCCAGCTATTATTATTAGTGCTTCTGGTGGTGCCCGTATGCAAGAAGGCATCCTGTCGCTTATGCAAATGGCTAAAGTCAGTGGCGCACTTGCTCGCCATAGTGATGCGGGTTTGCCATATATCAGTATTCTTACGCGCCCAACCTTTGGTGGTGTAACCGCTAGTTTTGCGACCTTGGGTGATATTAACATTGCCGAGCCAAAAGCCTTAATCGGTTTTGCGGGGCCAACGGTTATTAAAACGACTATTAAACAGGATTTGCCAGAAGGGTTCCAGACAGCAGAGTTTTGTCTGGAGCATGGGCAGGTAGATCTCATTGTGCACCGCCAAGATATGAAACAAGAAGTGAGTAGGTTGCTCACATATTTAACAGCGTCCCAAACAAAATGAGGGCGTGAATGAATAGGCTGTAGCCGAGGCACAGTCTTAAAAGCACAGTCGTGAAGGCGGCTGAAGAAAAGGAACACTCATGACTGCTATAGAAGGTCTCGTTGGTTTACGTCCACATGTTGATTGTGTAGAAACAGTGAGTGCTCCGCCCTACGATGTTATCAAGCCCGGAACTGAATTAGAAACGCTTTTGCGTAGTCGTGAAGAGAGCCTCTTTCATGTCACGCTTGGTGATACGCCAGTCGAATCATTACAAGAACTCATCAAGAATGAACGGTTGGTGACTGACGACGAACCTGCCTATTATGTCTATGAACAGTGTTATGGTACAGATGGTAGCCAACGTCGCCTTGGTGTTTTCGCTGCAACCGCGGTAACAGATTACGCAGAGCAACAGGTTATTCGCCATGAAAAAACCTTTGATGACAAAGTGCAAGGCCGCATTAAACTTACCCGTGATACTGGCTACACATTTGGCCCAGTTTTTTTGCTGACGCGCGCATCTATTAGCAGCGTATTGGAAGAGGTCTTAGCAACAACAGAGCCACTCTACGCATTTACCACCGACCTCAATGGCATGACTGATTTGCACGGCATAGCCAACCGTATTGTACGTGTTCCGCAAGACAGCGAATCAGGCAAGAAGTTACAAGAACTTGTTGGTACAGAGCCGCTCTACATTGCCGACGGTCACCACCGTTATCATGCAGCACTGAAAAACGGCCAAACCCATGTCTTAAGCTATATTGTGGAAGACGCGCACATCCAAGCGTATAATCGTGTCATTACAGGTGAGCGTGAATTTGCAGCAATCAAAGATCAATTGCCATTAGAGCCTTGCGATAACTTTGTAACCCCAGAAAAACATTCTTTTTGTGTCTACACCGCCGAAGGTAGTTACATGCTGAAAGCACAAGAGGTGCCCAGTGATGTTGTTGGTCGCCTTGATTGTAGTATTTTAGAGCGAGAACTGTATCCATCACTTGGTTTGAACCATAGCCACATTGTGAACCCAGCCCATTTTGATTATTATGCAGAGTCCGAACTGGATACGATGAAGGCCTGTGTTGATAGCGGCACATACAATATAGCGGTAGCCCTGCACCCAGTATCTATAGACGAACTGATGTCCGTCGCTGATGCCGGACTGAATAATAGCGATATTGTTATGCCAGAAAAAAGCACCTTCTTTGCGCCGAAAATATTATCTGGATTATTTGTCTACAAACATCGTATGAAGTAGGGAAGTAATAAAGGTGTTCACCTATCCAAAATGGTTGTCTAATTATATCTTTTGGCTAGGGCTTATCCAGATACTTTCATTAAATATGGGTGGATTTTTTTTGGTATTTTGGTCCAGTAAATTGGATAAGTCACAAGTCTATAAAGCAGGATTTATATATTATCTTCATTGGTTTGCGGTAATCGTTTCGTGTATAGTACTAATTATTTCATTTACACCACTTCGATCAGAATTCAGCATAAGTATTTTTTCTCAGGAATTTAGTAACCCGCCTATGTGGCTTTTAGTACTGATATCTGTTTTTGTCGGTACTGTATACGGTATCCCTTTATTGTATTTCAAACGAATAGACGACCAACAAGCATTTAATGGTGAATCTTCATCGGCATTATAAGACAACTAATTATAAATGAGTCTAGTTTGAGGTTATTTATTCTGGAAGAATATGTTCAAATTCTTCGTCTAAACGATCATAACTAATGTCTTCAGCTATGATTTGTTCTAGCTCATCTTGGGACAGCATCCCATAGAAATTAACGTCGTCTGTTTCGCAGAGCTGTCGTTCAGCAAGATCCGTCAAACGTTCTGCCCATGCCGTTGGCAGGTATGTACAAACTTGAAGGGCATAATTGCGAATAAGATAGCTTGCTTCAGCAAACGATTCTCTGGCAACTAAATAGGTGCTGGCCATTTCATCTAGCATCATTCGGTAGAGAAAGCTTGCAAAGTCGGGTGCGTAGAGCACAGCTACTTCATCTTCTTCTGGACAAAAAGCAACTGGCGCAGGAGCGTTGCTATCTATATGAGGCGCAAAGCACCAGCAATCATGATTAAGCGTTTGAGCAAACGGTATAAATCCATCAATAGAACGTTTATCAAAGGTCCAGTTTTCCATTTGTTCTGGTGTAAGCCACAGCATATCTGTAAATTGGATATGCATTTCGTTATGCGGGTCGCAACAGCCGTCTTCATGTAGGCGAAAAAAGCTATGTGGTAACGAAAATGCGGTCATTTAAGAACTTTAATCTTCGCTACTGGTTTAGGTGCAAGACGTTTGCCACGAATACCTGCGCCGCCAATTTCAATGTCATCGGTAACGGCTGTCTGTTCTTTTACTTTTTGTCGAGCAGCAGGAACAAAGGAGAGGTGGAGCTGAGGGCTTTGGTCACCTTCAAGAAGATAATCTATTTTGCCGAGTTTATCTTTGATCAGTTCGTATTCACGGTTTCGTGTATATTTCAGGAGATGGAATTTCTTGGCAAAGACATTTTTCTTTTTGTCACGGTAGATACAGGTAAAGGCTGCACCTTTTTCTTCATCAAAGAGTTGGCAATAAATAATTTTACCAGGAATGATTTGTTTCTCAGAGGGAGAAATAATACGGTAACCACCATCCGCACAAACAATGAGGATGCGATCAAACTCAGAAACGGTCATCTGATATTTATCACCACGAATAGCGGTGCCAATAAATCCAGTTTTCGCGTCATAGCTTATTTTTAAACTAGCACGAGCAACAGCTTTTACGTTGATCTCTTCGAATGCTTCAATTTTAGTTCGGCGTGGATAGAGGTCTGCGTATTTTTTAAGTAACCCTTTGATGTAGGTAATGGTGGTTGCGCGCATGCGTTTGAGTTTGCGATCAATTTCTTCGATAGCAGCAATGATATCGTCGATATCTTTGCGGTTCTTATCGATGTCATATTTTGAAATACGACGAATGCGAATTTCAAGTAAGCGTTTAATGTCTTCATCAACCATATCGCGTACGAAGAGATGTTTAAATGCCATCATACCATCATAAACTTCAGTATTTACAGCTTCTTCAGTGGTCGCTTCTTCTATGCGTTTGTAGACGCGGTTTTCGATGAAAATTTGTTCCAAGGTGAGCCAGTGACGTTTGTTTTCGAGCTGACCACGTTCCCATTCGAGTTCAGCTTGTAGAGTGCCACGCAGTTGTTCTGTTAGCAGTCGCAATATTTCAGCAACGGTCATTTCACAAGGTTTGTCATCTTTAATAACCACAATATTTGTGTTGACTGAAACTTCACAATCTGTGTAGGCATAGAGTTGAGGAATGACTTCGTCTGCATAGACACCACGAGATAAAGTTAGTTCAATTTCAACGGTATCAGTCGTAAAGTCATCAATGCCGGTGATCTTAACTTTGCCTTTTCCGATAGCTGATTCGATAGAGGCGATTAGGCTTTCGGTGGTGGTGGTAAATGGGACTTCTCGAATAACGACTTTTTTATCGCCAACCGCTTCTATCAGCGCACGCACCCGAACTTTACCACGGCCATCTTCATAGCCAGAAACATCCATGATACCACCCTGTTGAAAATCTGGGTAGAGCATGATTGGTTCTTTACGAAGCAGAGCAATTTGTGCTTCGAGGAGTTCAATAAAGTTATGTGGTAGGACTTTGGTAGACATACCAACGGCAATGCCTTCAACACCAAGCATAAGCGCAACTGGGAGTTTAGCTGGTAGATAAACGGGTTCTTCTTTTCTGCCATCGTAGGATGGTTGATAATCGGTAAGATGTTTATTAAAGAGTGTTTCGCGTGCTAGTGGTGTAAGTCGACACTCAATATAACGAGCTGCCGCAGCTCTGTGGCCAGTGATGATGTTACCGAAATTTCCTTGTCGTTCGATGAAATATTCTTTATTGGCAAGAACGACTAAGGCGTCGCCAATGGAGGCGTCACCGTGTGGATGTAATTTCATTGTTTCGCCAATAATATTGGCGACTTTATGAAATTTACCGTCATCTGAATTATGAAGGGTGGCTAAAATACGACGCTGTACAGGTTTGCAGCCGTCTCGAATATCTGGTATGGCCCTATCCATGATTACATAGGAGGCGTATTCCAGAAAGTTTTGTTCCATTAACGGTTCAAGTTGGGTCATGTGCTATCCTGTTTGCGGCCTCTAGTTATGAAATGTCGGAGATAAGGTTATCAACAATAAATTGCTTGCGATCTGGAGTGTTTTTGCCCATGTAAAAATCTAAGGATTTTTGTACGGACTCTAGACTGTCCACATCAACAGACAGCAAGCGAATGCCTTCGTCAATGAATTGCCCAAATTCTTTTGGAGTAATTTCACCGAGCCCTTTAAATCGAGTGACTTCAGGCGAGCGAATTGCTTCAAGCGCTTTGTCGCGCTCTGCTTCACTATAACAATACCGTGTTTCTTTTTTGTTACGAACACGGAAGAGTGGTGTTTCTAAAATATAGACATGGCCACGCAAAACGAGTTCTTCAAAGTAACGTAAAAAGAAGGTGAGTAGGAGGTTGCGGATATGCATGCCGTCAACGTCTGCATCGGTAGCAATAACAACATGGTTATAACGTAGATGGTCTACGTCGTCTTCAATGCCAAGTGCACGCATAATATTATACAGCTCTTCGTTTTTGTAAATCGCATCCCGTTTGAGGCCGTGGCAGTTGAGAGGTTTCCCTTTCAGAGAAAATATGGCTTGAGTGTAGACATCGCGTGACTGAATCATGGAACCACCAGCAGAATCACCCTCGGTGAGAAAAATCATACTTTCCGCGCCACGTTTATTTTTTGGGTTGTCGTAATGCTCTTTACAGTCTGTGAGCTTTGGAATACGAACTGCTGTTTTCTTGGCACGTTCACGCGCATCTTTTTTAATGGAGGCAAGTTCTTTGCGAATACGTTCGTTAGCCTTTACTTTCTCAACTACTTTTTTCGCAATTTCTTCGTTTTGGTGTAAAAATAAATTAACGGCTTTTCGTACTTCGGCTACAACCCACGGTCGGACTTCGGTAGTGCCGAGTTTATTTTTGGTTTGGCTTTCAAATAAGGGTTCTTGTACCTTTACTGCAACACAGCCGACAAGGCCATCGCGCACATCTTCACCAGCGAAATTTTTACCTGCATATTCATTAATGCCTTTCAGTAGTCCTTCGCGGAAACCAGATTGATGAGTGCCACCATCATTAGTGTATTGGCCATTCACGAAGCTGAAGTAGTTTTCGCCATAGCTATGGGTATGGGTGAAGGCGATCTCAATTTTTTCACCAACAAAGTGGCAAGGCTCATACAGGTAGTCGGTCTCGCCAAGCTCTTCAGCTAAGAGGTCTTTAAGGCCGGCAGTGCTGTGGTAAGCGGTGCCATTGTAGACTAGGCGCAGACCAGCGTTCAGGTAGGCGTAAAAGCGCATACGCCGAGCGATGAACTCTTCATTCCATGCAAACTTGGTAAAGATTTCTGGATCAGGCTCGAAGGTAACTAAGGTTCCGTCTCGAGCGTCTTTATCTGTTCCCTTCTTGTCTTTGACCAAGCGACCTTGTGCAAAGGTAGCGGAGCGATATTTGCCATCTCGCCAGGAGCAGACTTCGAAGCGTGCAGAGAGGGCGTTCACTGCCTTGGTACCAACACCGTTTAGGCCAACTGAAAACTGGAAGACATCGTCGTTGTATTTGCCACCAGTGTTAATTTGGCTCACACAATCAATGACTTTACCTAGTGGAATACCACGTCCGTAGTCGCGGATAGAGACGGTATTGTTTTCTTTGGACACTTCTATGCGCTTACCAGCACCCATGATGAACTCATCAATACCATTATCGACAACTTCTTTAAGGAGTACGTAAATACCGTCATTAACATTACTTCCGTCACCAATCCGACCAATATACATACCAGTTCGTAGACGTATATGTTCAAGCGGATCGAGTGTCTGAATCGCGCTTTCATCGTACGTCTTCTTCTGCTTAGCCATGCTGGTCGTCTCCTCACTCTTTGAATTGCTGGGCGCAAACCTGTCTGTTTGTCTCTCTGGGTCAAGCCATCCTCTGTTTTTACGCCTCACACACGGTATTCGTGCCACAGGTTTTCTGCTTTGCCTTGTTTCGGGTTTGTCCAAGATCAGCGTGGTACGTTGTGTCCAAGCGGAGCGCTAGGCCCATACTTTGTTACTGAAGGAGGGCGAAAGGTGTATACACCATGAAGGCGTACATTGGATAGAAAGCGGACAGATACACTTTGGAGAGATGGCATGTCACTGTTGAACAGACAAATGATTAAGAGACAGAAACAAAGACTGACAAGTATGCTGCAATGTACTACATCACGGTCACCAGCCATTCTTGTTCCTAAGGCATTTGTTACTATTGGTTTATGTGCAAGTATGTACGCCCTCTGTGGACAAACGGTGTACGCCGCAGATACGATTGTTCCGCTTAAGGATAAACAGGTTCAAGATATACATGATCAAGAAGTTACCTATTGGGATGGTGACCGCCAGGTAACGGTTCACCTCGCCCTTGATGAGCTGGAAATTCCGGCTCCTGAAAATGAGAGCATGAAGGCGCTGATACAATCATCTCCCCATTTACAGTTGAAAGATAATCGCCTTTTGGCAGATACGGCGCCAGTGGCCTATGCAGATTTTGTTGAACAAGCTGGTGATAATGCTCGTTCGGTAGTGTATGATGCCGATGACCGTCATTCATTGCGTCAAATATTCGCTAATTCGCTTATTATTGAAGCCGGTCCAGCGCACGATGTTCAGGCAATTGCAGCGGAATTTGGCTGGACCATAACAAGCATGGAAGATCTGCCCGGATATTACACAGCAGATACGAAAGATACTGATTTTCTAACGGTGGTAAACGCAGCAAATCAATTAACAGAAGCTGGCCGAGTGATCTATGCTCGTCCAAACTTTATACGAGAGAAAGAAGGCCAAGCGACACCTGATGATCCGAAGTACCGTGATCAATGGCACCTAAATGGCTCTGGCTCTGAGGTGTCCCATATTAATTTAAGCCCAAGTGTTTGGGATAGTTATAAGGGCGAGGGTGAGCGAATTGCTATTGTTGATACTGGTATTGACTATAACCATGAGGATATCACAGATAATTATCGGACAGACTTAGATTATGACTATGTTGGTACGCAGAGCGTAGACACGAGGGGTAATGTGAGTTTGTCAGGTCCAGATGATGATCCATTTTGGGAAGATGATGAGTATCATGCCACGTTTGTTGCCGGTCTTGCAGCAGCACGTGGATTTAATGGCAAGGGTGTTACTGGTATAGCACCGTCTGCTGAATTAGTAAATTTCAGAATTTTAGGTGGTGTTTTTGGGTCATCAGACTCTGACATTGGACAGGCTTTGTCGCAGTCCGCGAATGAAATTGATACCAATAAGCAAATATTTGTCAGTAACAACTCATGGGGATACCCCTCATTAGGTGCTCGAACATCGCTGAGCGCGATAGAGACAGCAGCGTTGACGGCAGGTATCGGAAGCGGTCGTAATGGGCTTGGTATTGTGTATGTTTTTGCAGCAGGCAATTCTGGCGGGCAATTAGACTCAAGTGATTATTCTCCCTTACAATCCACAAGATATACGATCAATGTGGCTGCAATGGGACGTGATAATACAAAAGCAGTCTATAGCGAAGAAGGCTTTAGTATTTTTTGTGCAGCGCCAGGCGGTGGCCAATCTAGTGCTGTTGTTAGCGATGGTGGAATGGTTTCTACAGATATTTCAGATGAAAAGGGATATTCAGGAGGGAACTATTCTCGTCCAAGTGAGGAATTACATGGTACTTCGTTTGCATCACCAGTTGTTGCTGGTGCCTGCGCGTTAATTTTGGATGCAAACCCATCTCTCACATGGAGAGATGTCAAACATGTTTTAGCACACTCTTGTACAAAAAATGATGAGAATGATGAAAGCTGGCAAACCAATAGTGCTGATATGCATTTCAATCCAAAATATGGCTTCGGCCGATTAAATGTTGATAAAGCGATTGCTTTGGCAGAGCATTGGACACCAGTTCCAGATGGTGGCGAACAGGTCATTACTAGTTTAGTGACTGAAAACGATAAAGAATTGCCGGATGCAATTGTCTCTGGTTTATTACCAGGAACGGCCGTACAAACCACGACATTGAGTGGGTCTTCAAATTTTAAGGTAGAACATATAGAGCTAGAAATTACTTTGACTCATGCAAATCGTGGTGATTTAAGTTTAGAATTGACTGCCCCATCTGGTACGAAGACTGTTTTTGAATCACGGGGTAATGATACGTTTGATGATTATAATGGCGCAATTCTTACGAGTAATGCCCATTGGAATGAAGATCCAAATGGTCTATGGACTCTAACCATCTATGATAATGTGAAGGGTGACAAAGGTGTTTTAAAAGAGTGGCGTGTAACTGCTTATGGTTATGCTGCGGAGTATGAAGTAAATGGTAACCATCCACCGGTGATCACCAGTTCTTTAGACAATATTATCGTAGAAGAGGATACAGTGTCAGCTCCATATGATATTATGATTAAAGACCCAGAAGATGTTTTTCAAAAATCAGAGAATGATTTGACGATATGGGCGACATCTGAAAATACGGAAGTATTAGATGAAACGAGTTTTGCCTTTTCCGGAACTGGAGAAAAACGTACTCTTGTGATAACGCCATTACCAAATGCGTTTACATATACAGAGCCAGCTGCACCAGAATATATTCAGGCGACGATTTATGTTTCTGATGGTGATCATGTGGTTTCTTCAGCACTTAATGTTGCCGTTACCAGTTCCCCAGATGTGCCAGTTGCTCAGAATACATATATTGCAGTATTAAAAGATACCAAAGTGCAGGGAAATTTGAGTATTATCGATGTAGATTTACCCGGGGATTCTCATGTATTTACCTTATATGGTACCGGTTCACTTGGTGGTGTGGTGAGTAATGTTGATGCAGCTACAGGGCAATTTACCTACACACCGGCAAATGGTGTGACAGGCAGCGAATCTTTTACCTTCCAAGTAGAAGATAGTACCGGAAGATTTTCTAATACAGCTACAGCGACACTTGTTATAGTTGATGACGATATAAATGTTGGTGCTCGTCCATTCATTATTAGTAATCCGATAAAAGAAATTGCGACTAGTGGAACATGGACTTATACCGCGGAAGTGGATGTGTCTTTATTGGCGAATCCCGTTTTGGCTTTTTCGCTTTTAGGGACGCCGCCATCGACATTGAACATGACTGAAATAACAACTACAGGCGTTACATTAAAATGGACAAGTGTTGCGCCGGCTAATGGTGGCGATAACCATGTACGATGCCAGTTGTTAGTAGCGGATCAAGTAACTGGAACTATGTCACTTCAATCAATAATTATTACATTAACCGATTTGAATCCAACGCTTTCGTCCGACTCGTTGTTCTTGCAAGTAAATCAATAAATTAGTAAAAGGGTTTTGTTATGTTTTTACGAGTCGTCTGTTTGAGTATTGTTTGTATCTGTTTGTTCGTTGGGTGTAGTGCTGGATCTGCTTTAGGAACAGACCTTGATCGTGATGCAGAGCCGATGGTTCCATTTAAGATTTACAATATTGGCACGAAGAGTGTGCGAGATGCGAGCGCATTGCCTGACCTTTTAACAAACTCTCGATATAAATCAGATGAAATTGTTTTCCATAGTATATCTAAAAATACATCTTTTGTTGGGTCTCCCAGTGGTAGTCTTGGAAGATTAGCTGAAGAAGAAGAACGCAGTGTGAGTTTAGATGGGTATTATATGGCTGTTTTTGAATTGACCCAAGGGCAATGGAAGGCCCTGACTGGGGATCTGGACGGAGCGACACCATGGGATGCGGCAACACCTGCTAACATGGTGAATGCACTTGGTGTGCATGATGAAAGACCCGCTTTTAATCTGAACCCAACTATCATCTCTAAGATTTTTACAAACCACCCATTGCTCAAGCTTCCATCTGATGATGAATGGGAGACAGCAACGCGTTTCCTGAATACGCAGTTATATGGTTGGGGTAACGATGTGACAACGGCAACGGTAGCAACCTATGCGGTTGTGAGAGAAACCAATAATGGGGAAACGGGTCCTCAGAAGGTTGGTAGTAAATTTCCAACTCAGAACAACCTCTATGATGCACATGGCAATGTTTGGGAATGGACCGCTAACGGCCATTTGCGCGGCGGTAGTTGGAATGATTCAATTATCTTAGCACGTAGCGCAAATAAGTTGAAGATAACATCTGGTGCTCAACATGCCTTGGCTGGTGTGCGTTTTGCTTTACCTCGGTGATTTTCTTACTGTGAAATTATCTTAGTACCTGTTATTAAATAACTTATATAATAATTTGCTTGGCACGGCTTGTGCGTTTACTTCCCTGTAATGGTTTGTTCATTACAGGGAGCGCTGTCTTATGTCACTGCGAGTAAATTTTAATACCTCATCGGTTCGGGCTCATTTTAGCCTACAATCAGTTGATAGGGATTTATCTACAACTTTAGAGCGTTTATCTTCAGGCGTGCGTATTCGCAGAGCAGCAGATGATCCAGCAGGATTAACCTTAGCAAATAATCTACGCCATCACCTCACTGGTATGCATCAAGCAATAGATAATGCCGAAGAGGGCATTTCTATGTTGCGGACAGCGGAAGGTGCTCAGGGAGAGATTTCAGCTAGTTTATTACGTGCTCGCAGTTTGGCTTTATCAGCGGCAAATGACGGTGCGAATTCACCCGAGCAGTTACAGGCCTTACAGTTAGAATTTAATGAAATTGTAGACAGCATCAACATTACTGCTCGTGATACACGCTTTGGTTCTCTCTCGTTGTTAGATGGTAGTTTCTCTGATAATACGCTGAGTACAGTGGCAAGTGATTACTACGCTGCATTTACTCAAGATAATACTTTTTTACCTGACGGGGTTTTAGCAAATTCGACAATGACTATAGCTCCGCCATCGGGAGATTTGCAGCGTGCTCAGGTGTCTGCCACATTTGACGGTGTTCCGCCTCCTACAGGAACAACAGCATTACAAGGACTTGTACAAAACGGTATTGCTTTGGCAGATCTTACAGGTGATGCATTGACTGTTACTGGGCCACAGGGAAGCGCTACGGTTCAAGTCAGTAATACTATGACGATCAATCAATTTGTTGGTTTGGTGAATGCGCAAAGCAGTGTGATTGGAGCACGGGCCCAATACGATGAAGTTAGTGGTGCATTGACCATAGAAAGTACGAGCTTTGGTTCTGGAGGTGTACAGGTTGATTCTACAGATGTGAATGCTAATGGCGCAGGTCTTTTAGATGATACACCAGCAGATCCATCAACGAATGGTTTCTTTACGGATGCAGTTAATAGAACGGTTGATATTTCCTATACTGATGAACAGGGTAATCCACAAACGGTAACCTTAACCCAAGATGTTAATTCTGCGAATGGCCTTACTTTTAAGGGTGGCTTACCTCGTGAACAGATTATTTCAACATTTGCGGGTAATCCTCCTAGCACAACGCCTTTACAAGGGCTTGTACAAAATGGTACAACTCTCACAGATGTAACAGGAGATAGTGTGACCGTAACAGGGTCAGAAGGTACCGTGACAATTCCTATAACGAACACGACAACGATTGATCAATTTGTTAATCTTGTAAATGCAGAAACTACAGTAACAGGTGCACGCGCAGAATATGATTCTGCAACTGGGGCGCTTACTATAGAAAGTACTCGTTTAGGGGCGAGTGGTCTACGTGTTGATTCTACAGATGTGAACGCGAATGGTGCAGGTCTCTTAGATACAGCCCCAGCAGATCCAGCAGCGAATGCTTTTTTTACAAATAGTGCCGGTGATGATGCGTTTTCCTTAACATTCAGAGATACTAGTGATGGCAGTTTTGGTTCTAGCGCGATAGTGGCAACGGCCAACCAAACGGCAGAGCGGGTAAGCACATCATTTTTACAAATTGGTAGTTTGAGTAATCAGACACGACGCGTGGAAATTTCTGACATGCGAGCTGGTGCGCTTGGGCATGGCGCAGGTGTGACGCGCTCTTTATACCGTAGTTTGCAAGACCTTGCTGATAACAATGCATTGGAAAATGGTCAGGTCAGTGTGGAAGATGCGATTTATATTATTGATGCGGCAATTGCTGAGGTCAATGATTCGCGTGCTTCGCTGGGTGCGTTGAGCGAACATGGTTTAGAGTCTACATTAACATCGTTACGAGTTGGCGCAGAATCACTCACGGCGACAGAAAGCCTTATTCGTGATACAGATTTTGCTTTAGAAAGCGCGAAGTTTGCTCGTGACAATATTGTTTATCAGGCAGCGACTGCAATGCTTGCGCAGGCGAACCAAGTGCCACAAAATATTCTACAATTATTGAATGGTGGTTAAGTAGATCATCAGAATACTAAAAAAGGCAGCGCATTATGCGCTGCCTTTTTTTATGTATATTATAGAGATGCTTTACCAGCCAATGGTCAGGCCCAAAGAAACACGGGCTTCATTAGGAACTTCTTCGCCATCAATTTCTGCTGTCTCAGTGCTCATGGCAGCACCTAAGTCAAGACGAGCAACGCCAATATCAATACCAATACCGCCAGTAAGGATTAAATTGGCATCATCATCTGCGGTGTTTTTGTAGACACCGGCGCGGAGGTCAATCAGTCTTAGCTGCCACTCAAGACCAGCAGCAATATTTTGTTGATCACTAGTGCCGGCAAGAGTTTCGTTTTTAGTTAAATCGGCATCGACTTCAAGCGTGAGGCCGTTCCACGGCATCCACGCAGCACCAACTGCAAATTGTGGATCAAGATCGTATGATCCATTTTTCATGTCAAATGTTGGGGTATTGACATTGCGCCCAATAATACCGAATTGCAGAGCAGGCATGCGGTACATGGCTGCAACATCAATACCGACGGAAGTACTTTCGGTATAATTATCTTGTGCTTCGTCAATAATTTCATCGAAGTCATTGTCTTCATCTAGTACATTGACGGTAGCGTCGTACATACGCCCAATCATGTATTTAGCATTTACGCCAACAGAGAACGATTCGTTTATCGCATAGCCATAAGAAACAGGTATTTCTATGATGGATGCACCGACAACGATAACGTTGGTTGTATTGGCGGTGGCGGTGTCAAATAAAACAGTATCAGGCACCGTACCTGTGGCAGGAAGGCTAGCGGTTAACTGGCGCAGTAATTCAGAGATGTCATTTACTTGGGCTTCACTTACAGAACCAGCAGCAATTTGTTTCTCTAATTCATGGTCAAGAACTTTGATTGTATTATCGGTTAGACCAGCAGTGTTTAAGTTGGTTTTAATGCTACCAGTTAAACGGGTTGGTGTATAGGCAGCTAGTTCAGGGGCAGTGAGCGTACTTGCATCTATGATGTCTGAATTGAATTCTGAAATATCAATATTTTGGAAATTTAAGGCATCAGCAGTAATTTTGACATCACGAACAAAAGCGGCGACATTGCCAAAGGCGCGGGCACCAACAGTCAAGTGACCAATACGAACGCTGGCTCCAGCATTCACATCAAGATGCAACACGTTATTTGGCTCATCAATATCAGATAAAATAGAAGCTACTTCAAGAATATCTCCAAGCTGTTGTTCGGTCATAACAGCGCTGTCAGAAAGCCCATCCAATTCAATTTTACTGAGTTGATCCAAATAGCTATCAAGCTTGCCGCCGATTTTTACGCCAACGGTACCATTTATATCAACACCAAAGTCTTCATCACCAAGGTGGTTATGGTCAAGCGGAAGAATATCTTCTTCTGCTCCGAGTAAGCCCATAAAGCCAAATGCCGCAGGGTTGTAGTATTGAGCACTACTGTCATTCACGCCAGCAACATTGGCGCCAGCCATGCCAAGGGCGCGTGGGCCAACAAAATGTGTTTCGGCAGCAGTTACAGTGCCAAGGGCACCGGCAGCAGTAAGTAGGGTTGGTACAAGAACAGATAGACGCATTGTGCATTCCTCATGTATAAGACTAGGGGGTGTAAGTTGATGGCTCAGATGATAGGGCGTTATTCAAAACGCAAGGTGTTTGCTCCGATAGCGGTGTTGAACTGAACACCGGCAAAATAAGCACTAATGGAAGAAGCATTGGTAAGATTGGTTTCAAAGAATTCTGCTCCAGAGCAGTCTGAATGATCAAGAATAGAATCTCTCATAAGGGCATGAGAACAGTCTGCATGGCTGAGCATGGCATGAGAGAGATCAGCAGAGAGCATCATAGCATGGCGAAGGTTTGCTCGTTCAAAGGAGGCATGTTGGAGTGATGTTTCGCAGAAATTGACACGTTCAAGATCGGCATGGTCAAAGATAGCTCGACTGAGGTTGGCATTAGAAAAATCACAACCACGCAGGTCTGCACCAGTGAGGTTAATATGAGATAAGTCGAGTTCAGATAGGTCCATCCCAGCTAAACGGGGATGTTCGCCAGCACCAATAAGTGCAAGAAAAAGTTCAGATCGGGTGACTTCAGCCATGGGACTAATCCTAACCGTAGAAAGTAAGACACATAAAAAGCACCTACGCAAGTACTCTTTGGAGAGCATCATCGCAGGGGCTTAAGCTTGTGTGTCTGAATGAGGGAGGTGGGAAAGAAGCCTCTACTCTACGGTGAAGACCATCGATTGCAATGCATATGCCGCTAAAATCTCCCGTTGAGGGCCACTTATGCTAAGGGCGTATGCATGACCACGATGAAGTGTTACGAGATGGGTCTGTAAAATGTTGCGACCAAGAAAAGGAACAATCAAATCAAAACGATGCCACTGGCAATCAAGCCCCTGAACAATTTCTGCTGGTGGGAGCTCATGCGTTGTTAAGACAGACCAAGAATGGCGTAAACGTTCGGTGTAGGTTGCTAGCTTATCATCGGTTACTGGAGTAACGGCAAGTGCGTAACGACTACGTTGAGGAAGTTGTTCGAGGTAACGGTCCCAATCATCATTACTCGCCCCAGATGATGGAGCAGATTCTTGATGTGCAGGAGCCCATATACGAACACTTGGGCTATTGCTTGTTACTGAGGTCCAAGTGGCAGGAGCCACAAAACGAAGTTGTTTCAGGGTGATGTAGTTGTTGGTAACTTGCGAATGTTCAAGTACTTCAACACTAAGCAGGGGGCTTGTCACGAGAACACAAAGAATAATGAAACGGCAGAATGTGTTCATTGTTTTATTCTGACCGTGCTTCGTTGTAGAGTTCATACAAAACATTTTGTGCATCACGAGGGCTGAGATCATCTAATGCAAGTTGTTTCAATTTTGTTAGAGTTGGGCTTTCGGCTTGCTCAAATAAAGTGAGCTGCACAGCTTGTTCTTGTCGGGCAACAGGACGTTCACGTTCGGCAAAAGAGACATTCATTTGCTCAAGCGAGCTGAGCACTTCGTTAGCGCGAACAGTGACAGGGTTGGGTACGCCGGCAAGTTGTGCAACATGAATTCCGTAACTTTTTGCCGCTGCACCTGGCACAATGCGATGAAGAAAAACAACATCATTATCTTCTTCAGAGACAGCGACTGTTACATTAAAAATGCCGTCTCTATCATCAGCAAGATCAGTTAATTCATGATAGTGGGTTGCAAAATAACAACGGCATTGTGTTTTATCATGTAAATATTCAGTAATGGCCCAGGCAAGGCTTACGCCATCAAAGGTAGAAGTGCCTCGGCCAACTTCATCTAAAATAACCAAACTACGGTCAGTTGCATTATTCAAGATGGCTGCGGTTTCTGCCATTTCCACCATGAAGGTACTCATGTTGCGTGATAGCTCATCGCCAGCACCAATACGGGTAAAGAGTCGATCGACCAAACCAATGTGGGCAGAGCTAGCAGGAATAAAGGAGCCAGCCTGTGCTAAAATAACCGCTAGCGCTACTTGCCGAATGTATGTCGATTTACCAGCCATATTTGGGCCAGTAATAATGCCGAGACGTTTTCCAGTGCCAGAAAGTTGGCAATCATTGGCCACAAATTGTTCTCGACCAATAACTTGTTCAATCACAGGGTGACGGCCTTCTTGAATATCAATAATCGTACTATTATCGAGTTTAGGTCGGCACCAATCACCACGTCGGGCAACATCAGCAAGACATGCGAGAACATCAATCTGTGCCAACGCATCAGCACAGTCTTGTACGCTATGTAGGCTTTCTTCTGCTTTACCACGTAGAGTATAAAATAATTCAAGTTCTCGGCTGCGAATACGGTCTTCTGCGCCGAGCGCTTTGTCTTCGTATTCTTTTAATTCTGGCGTAATAAAACGCTCAGCATTTACTAAGGTTTGCTTGCGAATAAAATCTTCTGGAACTTTTTCAGCGTAAGCTTTACTGACTTCAAGGTAATAACCAAAGACGCGGTTATAGCCCACTTTAATTTTAGGAATGCCGCAGCGTTCAGCCTCACGTGCTTGATAGCCAGCTAGCCACGTTGAGGCATCTCGTTTAATAACACGTAATTCATCCAGTTCTGTGTCAACCCCATCACGGACCATGCCACCATCACCAATGGTTAGTGGTGGGTCATCAACCAGAACGGCTTCAATTTCCGCAACGAGGACCGGATCTGGGGATAAAAATTGTTGAGCGCGTGCAAGTATATGTGGAACAGGTTCTTCAATCTGCTCAAGATATTCGCGGCAGACATCAGCGGCACGCAGTGTGCCAGCAAGGTGGACTAAATCACGGGCATTACAACGGCCGGTGCCAATGCGCGTCAGTAAACGCTCCAGATCATAGACTTCACGCAAGGCATCACGCACATCAGTGCGTAAACCATCGTTGGAAACAAAACAGCCAACAGATTCGTGCCGTTGATTAATAGCATCTACGGTAGCCAGTGGTCGGGTTAGCCATTCAGATAAGAGGCGTGCACCAGGCGCGGTACGAGTTCGATTGACCGCAGAAAACAGTGTCCCATTGCGTGAACCATCACGGGCATTTTTTAAAATATCTAAATTACGACGACAGCTTGAATCCAACACCAAATGTGCACCGTGGCGTAAACGGTGAAGACGGCGCACATGTTTTAAATCATTAAAGGCTTTATCCGTGGCATACCGCAAGGCGGCAGCGGCAGCGGCAACAATATGATCTTCATCAGCACCAATATCAAAACCATCTAGTGAATTAACGTTGAGTCGCTCGCACAAGGTGCGTCGTGCATCATCAGCGGCCCAAGCATAAGCTGGCATATCAGCAAGTGGTGGCGGTGCGCCATCACACATGTCTTGTATGAAGGAATTAGATTTTTCAGCAAGCGCTGTTGGCAGCACTAATTCAGCAGGTTGTAAACGTGCCAAAGCAAGGGCAACACCTTTCAGATTTGCTGCCTCTTCTACTAAAAATTGTCCCGTAGAACAGTCGAGTGCAGCAATGCCGATAGGCCCTTCTATGCCACTCACACTGACCAAAAAATTGGCACTAACATCAGAAAGTACTTCCTCATCAATAAGTGTGCCTGGAGTAATAATCCGAGTGAGGCCACGCTTTACTAAACCTTGTGCTTCTGACGGATCTTCCAGTTGATCCATAATTGCAACTTTTTTACCCGCTGCCAGCAGTTTCGGCAAATGCTGTTGTAAACTATGATGTGGCACTCCAGCCATAGGCACTTCATTTTCTGCGCCTTTGTTACGAGCTGTTAAGGTAATGCCCAAGAGCTTTGCGGCTTCTTTGGCATCATCCAAAAACAGTTCAAAAAAGTCCCCCATCCGCATAAATAACAAACAGTCCGGATGCTCCGCCTTTGTCGCGCGATACTGCTTCATCATCGGAGTGTTTAAGGGGTCAGATTTTGCTTTGGCCATGTGTAAATTGAACCGCAGATTTTAAGAGACGCAAGCTGCGCATTTAAGAGTAGTGTATCCATTAAGCTTGTACTTTACCTTGTTCAATGAAGGAAATAGTATCAATTATGAAAAGTATTGTTTGGATGGCAAGCTTGTCAGCTCTGTTCGTGCCCCTGTTTGCAGAAGAAGAGGAGGGCACCCATAAGATGTTGGAAGGTATGGATGAAAATGGGCGTATACCGCAAGTAACGCTTCCTGCGGACCTACCTAACCCAGAACGTTGGCGCTATATTCCGGAAGGTCGGATTCAACCTGGTAATGTGTTTGAGCGTTTTATGGCAACCAGTTTTGCTGCGCCTTTGGTTGTGTCAGAACAAGATGTTGGAAGTGGTGGCGGTATCTCATTAACCGACATTGATTTTCGTAATCAACGTCGCAGCGAATTTCTAGGGCTTTTTGCTACCTATACCGAACTTGGTCAGCAGCGCTACAGCTTGCTGCATCAAAAATGGCTCAATCAAGTTGATGTCCCAAGTGGGGGTGTCGCACAAGAAGAACGTGGTGTGCAACTTGCTCGTGTCATGTATGAAAAAACTCTCACTCGTAGATTTTTTGGTACAGGCAGTGAAAGTACAGAAGATGATGAAACCAGCTATACCGATGAAAATGTGCAAATTAGTTGGCAGAGGCGTGATTCTCTGTTTGAGCCGGGTAGTCATTGGGTCTGGATTCTGGGAGCTAAAGCGGAATGGCATAATTTAGATGAAGGCATGATCAAAGCCGCAGCTCAAACAAAAGATCTTTATCCCAGCTTATTTGAGGAAAGTGATGACTATTGGCTTGGCTGGCTAGAAGCAGAATTGGCTTACGATAACCGTGACAGCATGCACAGTCCTTACAGCGGTTGGAACGCAGGTTTGAATTACAAAGCGGCGCTTGTGCAAACAGATGGTGCTATTGGTGGCTTGTTTACAGGCAAAGCCAGTTACACACACACGGTTCCACCACTCTTTCATGATGGCGGTGACAAAGCTGAAGAACATCCACCAACAGATGTTCTGGCAGTTGGCATCAACGCAAAACAAACACACGGTGATCTACCACTGTATGCCCTTCCCACGCTTGGCGGCAGAGATAGCTTGCGTGGCTACATAAAAAACCGTTTCACTGATCAAGCAACTTGGCACGCCAGTTTAGAATACCGTTTCTGGATATTCCCTCGAGGCTTCCATCTCTTCAAAGGTCGCCGTATAGAACGCATCGGCATGGCCCTGTTCTACGATGTCGGCAGTGTTGGCGAAGATCTGGGGGAGGCCCTCGGTAATGATCTCAAAGATAACTGGGGCCTTAGTCTCAGAATCAGCCTTGAACGCGGGGCTCTTTTCCGCTTTGACTACGGTATTAGCGAAGAAGGTAGCGCTGCGAACTTTGCCTATGGTATGAGCTTCTAACGGAACAATTATTACACGAATTAGAGATGGACTGATGTGCTGCTATCGGGACGAAATATTGAGGAAGGCGGCCTGCATCCTCTTGTGCAAATAGGCGATGATCTGGTGCTTCTAAACAGTCAGGGTCGGCCAATACGGTAGAGTGCTGGTTTGCTACTTTGTCGAGGCTCAATGATAGTCACAACAGGGTAATCTACTTGAGCAAAAGGGGTTAAACGTGGGCTTTTGGCAAAGCTCACGCTGCTAATAGAATATTGGAACAGCGTATCTATTGACAGTATGTTTGTAAATGTTAGTGTGAACATATACAAACATGCATGCTACCGAAAGACAAGAGGCACTCCGCCGGATGGTGGAAGAGACAGGTACGGTTACCGTATCTCAGGTGGCGGAGGCGTGGTCTGTTTCTGAGATGACCATTCGACGTGATTTGAAGCACTTGCAAGCACAGGGCTTAGTGGCGCGGGTGCATGGTGGTGCGGTTGCTGGCAGTACTCTGCGCTGGCGGGCGCGCTTAGACAAACATAGTGCAGATAAAGCACGTGCTGCGGATAAGCTACGTGAATTCATTCCCGAACAGGGGTGCATCTATTTAGATGGCTCTACCACTATATTTACTTTAACAGAGTTCTTGCCAACAGATGCAGACCTGACCGTGGTCACTAACAATATTGAGACCTTTTTGCGCTTAGAGTCACGCGTGGGAATAGAGGCGGTACTTGTTGGTGGTACTCACAATCATGATACGGATAATTTTGTCGGCCCGTTGGTCCGTAAATGTTTGCAGGCCTTATCGTTTGATGTGGCTTTTTTTTCAGCTTATGCACTAGATGCAGACATTGGTCCATCAGAACCGTCTATAGAGGATGCGGATGTCAAAAGCTTGGTGGCAGAACGCTCGGCTCGCGTCTGCTTAGCAGTCAGCCATGATAAGTTGGCAAAACGGGCAACTGGTGTGTGGTCCTTCCCTTTAGAAGGTAGCGTGTTGGCTACCGATTTATCCTTTCATGACGATGAAGAAAAATTAACGCCATTTCGTTCCTGCTGTGAACAATTGTTGTAACAGTCTGAACGAGAAATATGCAACAGAGAGAAATAGAGAGAAAGTAGGATAGTATGGCAACCCCCGTAATTATGCCGAGATTTGGCAACTCCGTAGAAAGCTGTTTAATTGTGCAGTGGTTCAAAAATGCTGGTGATAGTATTGCAGAAGGTGAAGCGCTCTGTGAAATTGAAACAGATAAATCGACCATTGAAGTAGAAGCACCGGTAGCAGGTACCGTTCTTGATATTTTTTTTCCAGCAGATGAAGACGTAGATGTTATGACGAACATTGCGGCTATTGGTGATGCCGGTGAAGATGTATCCAGTTTGCGTCCAGATGGTGCAGGCGCTGCTGCTCCTGTTGAAGAAGTACAGGAAGAAGCTGAAGCCCAGCCAGCAACAACGGTTATTATTTTAGAAGATGAAAATGATAACACTGCACTGACACCAGTTGCCAATAACGCTGGTGATAGTCTTGCTAGCCCACGGGCGCGCGGCTTGGCAGCAAAAAATAATATTGATTTCAGTACACTAACAGGTTCTGGCCCTCAAGGCCGTGTTATTGAACGTGATGTACAAGCTGCTATAGATGCTGGTCCACGTTTATCTCCAGCAGCGGCAGAATTAGTTAGCAAAGAATTGGTTGCGCCACAACGTGGTTCTGGTCCAGGCGGCTTGGTTCTTGCTGGCGATCTTATACCAGCAGGTTCTGGTGTAGCGCCAGCTCCAGCGGTTGCACCAGCCGTAGGTGAAACACGCACGATTAAAGTAAAAGGCATCCGCAAAATTATCGCAGAGCGCATGGTGCAGAGCTTGTCGTCTACCGCGCAGCTGACTATGAATGCCACCGCTAAGGCAACCAATTTACAAGTATACCGCGCGCAAATTAAAGCGGGTGCAGAAAGTGCAGGCTTACCAAATATCACTATTGGTGATATGATTGTTTTTGCTGTATCTCGCGTATTACCGCGTCATCCAGCAATGAATGCTCACTTCCTTGGTGATAGGATTGTTGAATATGATGACTGCAACATTGGCGTAGCTGTTGATACTGAACGTGGTTTAATGGTTCCAGTTATTCCACAAGCGCAGCGTTTATCCTTGGCTGCTTTGGCGGCAACGTTCAAGCCATTGGCAACAAGCTGCCAAGAGGGTTCTATTGATCCAGTTCATCTCCAAGGTGGTACGTTCACTGTTACTAATCTTGGTGCACTTGGGGTAGAGCATTTTACTCCAGTATTAAATGCGCCAGAGGTTGGTATTTTAGGCATTGGCGGTTTAAGTCTCAAGCCATATCCAGGCAAAGATGGCGAGGTTGAATTTATTCCATCGATTGCGTTAAGTCTTACCATTGATCATCAAGCGTTAGATGGTGCTCCAGCAGCACGTTTCTTGAAAGACTTGGTGAACACTATCGAAAACTTCCAACTGGCTTTGGCTAATTAGGATAAGAGAAGGAAAGAATATGTCATACGATTTAATTGTTATTGGTGCAGGTCCCGGTGGATATGTCTCTGCTGAACGCGCTGGCCATATGGGTAAAAAAGTTTTGCTTATAGAAAAGAAATTTCTTGGCGGCGTCTGTTTAAACTGGGGCTGCATTCCAACCAAAACATTGCTCGCATCAGCCAAGGCGTATTATAGCGCAACCCATAGCGAAGCATTTGGAGTAACGGTAGACAACGCGATTTTTAATTTAGAACAAGCACAAAATCGCAAAGGCGGTATCATCGAAGGCATGCGTAAAGGCATTGCTGGTATTATGAAAAAAGCAAAAGTAGATGTTGTTACAGGCGACGCTGTTTTGTTGCCAAATAAAACAGTTCAAGTGACTACAGAGAGTGGCGTGGAAGAATATAGCGCCAGCAATATTCTTATTGCAACCGGTTCGTCTCCTGCACGTCCACCAATTCCTGGTGCCGACCAAGCGCATGTACTCGATAGTACTGGTATTCTTAATATAGATACTTTGCCAAAACAGCTCGCGGTTATCGGTGGTGGTGTTATTGGTATTGAGTTCGCTTGTTTCTTCGGCAGTCTTGGCATTCCCGTTACGGTCATAGAAATGTTGCCAGCAATTTGTCCCGGCATAGATGCAGACAATGTTAAAATATTACAAGCTGAACTAGCGAAGAAAAATGTGACCGTACATGTTAATGCACGGGTTACAGGGATTAGTGAACGCAGCGTTTCGTTTAATAAAAATGACGCAGACGAAATGGTCGATGCAGATTGTGTGCTCTTGGCAACAGGTCGTACACCAAATATTGAGTCACTACAAAAAGCTGGTTTGGATATTACTCGCAGCGGCGTGACTATAGATGAACATTGCCGTACCAATCTTCCAGATGTATATGCCTGTGGTGATGTAACTGGAAAAATAATGCTTGCCCACGTTGCTTCGCGCCAAGGTGAAGTTGCCGTTAATACTATGTTCGGCAAAGATGATCATATGCGTTATAACGCAATTCCTGGTGTTATTTACACCAGTCCAGAAGTAGCAGGCATCGGTGCAACTGAAGAGCAAGCTCAAGAGCAAGGTCTGAATTTTAAGGCAGTTAAATTGCCAATGGGTGTGAGTGGCCGTTACCAAGCAGAAAATGATAAGGTGCGTGGCCAAGTCAAAGTTATCGTCAATCTAGATAATAATACCATTCTTGGTGTGCATATGGTTGGCAACCTTGCCAGTGAAATTATTCACAGCGCTGCGTTTATGATTGAAACCGAAATGCGCGTAGACGATATTAAAGAAATGGTTTTTCCTCATCCAACTGTTTGCGAAGTTATCCGCGACGCTCTCTTTTTACTATAAAGAAATTTACCGTAATACAATTTTAGAAAGAAGAATATCATGACAAAAAGTTTATATGTTGATCCTAAAACAGTTCGTGCTTCTGGCACTTTAACCGCGCCAGACGTACCTGTTTGCCAATATAGCAAAACATTAAAAACTGAACGTAAGAAGTTCTCTGATGATCAGCTGATCAATATTTACGAAGATATGCAACTTATCCGTGAATTTGAAACCATGTTAAACGTAGTTAAAACTGAAGGTACGTACCAAGGTGTTGAGTATGACCACAAAGGTCCTGCTCATTTATCACTTGGTCAAGAAGCTTCAGCTGTTGGTATGGCGTATACCTTAGATGTAAATGACCACATCTTTGGTTCACACCGTTCACATGGCGAAATCCTTGCAAAGGGCCGCAGTGCTATTCGTTCATTAGATGACGACACGCTGATGGACATCATGAAGAACTTCATGGACGGTGCCATTTTGAAAATGGTGGAGCCAGGCTGTGAAGGCAACGTGCAAGACCTTGCCACAGATTTTTTACTTTACGGTTCTTTGGCAGAAATTTTTGGCCGTGAAAACGGTTTCCATAAAGGTCTTGGCGGTAGTATGCACGCCTTCTTTACCCCGTTTGGCATTTATCCAAATAACGCGATTGTTGGCGGTAGTGCTGGCATTGCAGCGGGCGCGGCTTTATTCAAGCGTGTTAATCAAAAAGACGGTATCGTTGTTGCGAACCTTGGTGATGCATCAATGGGTTGTGGCCCAGTATGGGAAGCCTTTAACTTTGCGGCGATGGATCAATACGATACTTTGTGGGACGATGCACATAAAGGTGGCCTGCCAATTATCTTTAACGTTTTTAATAACTTCTACGGCATGGGCGGTCAAACTGCTGGTGAAACCATGGCTTACGGTCAACCTAGCCGTATCGGTCTTGGGGTAACTGAAAATGGTATGCATGCAGAGCGTGTAGACGGTTATAACCCATTAGCTGTTATTGATGCGATGACTCGCAAAAAACAACTCATCGAAGAGCGTAAAGGCCCAGTGCTGTTGGAAACTATTACCTACCGCATTTCTGGTCACTCACCATCGGATGCGTCAAGCTACCGTGAAAAAGAAGAAATGGATGCATGGCGTCAAGAAGACTCTATTGCAGCTTATACCGAACAACTACAAAAAGCTGGTGTGAGCACGGAAAAAGATATCGAAGACGTAAAAGTACGTTTTGGTAAGCTTGTTGGTCGCGCCTATCGTTTAGCTTTAGATATGGAAAAATCTCCACGCATCAAACCACAAGCCATTGAAGGTTTAATGTTCTCCAATCGTCATGTGAAGAGCTACGACAAGACACGCGAATGCGATGCGCTTATACCAATGGAAGAAAATCCACGTCTTGCTCAACTTGCACGTAAGAGCCGTTCTGGCATCAAAGATGGTAAAGTGTTGCCGAAGAATAAAATCTTCCAATTTCGTGATGCGATCTTTGAATCCATGCTCCAAAAATACTACACTGACCCAACATTGGTTGCCTATGGTGAAGAAAATCGTGACTGGGGTGGCGCATTTGCCTGTTACCGTGGTCTTACAGAAGCGATGCCATACCACCGTCTCTTCAACTCACCAATTAGTGAAGCGGCTATCGTTGGCACTGCGGTTGGTTATGCTCTTGAAGGTGGCCGTGTAGTTGCAGAGCTGATGTACTGTGACTTCATGGGCCGTGCGGGTGATGAAATTTTCAACCAAATGGCTAAATGGCAAAGTATGTCAGCCGGTGTTCTCGAAATGCCAATGGTCTTACGTGTGAGTGTTGGTAACAAATATGGTGCCCAGCATAGCCAAGATTGGGTTTCAATGGTCAACCATATTCCAGGCCTGAAGGTCGTTTTCCCAGCGACACCATACGATGCCAAAGGCTTGCTTAACTCAGCCCTTGCTGGCTCGGACCCCGTTATCTTCTTTGAAAGCCAACGTTTATACGACATTGGTGAACTTTTTGAGAAAGAAGTGCCAGAAGAGTATTATGAAGTAGAAATCGGGAAACCAGCCAAGCGCAGAGATGGCGCAGACCTCACGATTCTTACAGTAGGTGCAACCCTCTATCGTGCTATCGAAGCCGCAGACCTGATGCAAGAGAAGTATGGCATTACCTGTGACATTTTTGATGCTCGCAGCATTAACCCACTAGATTACGATCCAATTGTTGAATCTGTGAAGAAAACAGGTCGCATTGTACTTGCTAGTGATGCTTGTGAGCGCGGCAGTGTTATGCAAATGATGGCTACCAACCTGACTCGTTATGCTTTTGACTATCTTGATGCCCCACCAGTTGTGGTTGGTGCTCGTAATTGGATCTCTCCATGTGCAGAAATGGAAGATGACTTCTTCCCACAACCAGAATGGATTGTGGATGCTATTCATGAGAACATTATCCCACTCCCTGGCCATGAAGTATCAACCAATACGACCAACCTAGAAAGCCTGCGCATTAACCGCCTTGGTGTTTAAGAACGTTTTATAAAGAGAATCAAAAAAGGGCGCTGACATTTGTCAGCGCCCTTTTTTTGTCGCAAAATCGTTGTGGCACATTAGCAGCATTTTCTTCTTAATCTTATATTACCACTTGTTTTACAAGTGTAGAGCGGATAGCTTGCAAGCTGAATAGAGAAATAGGGGCACCTAACTCCCCTAGGTGGCGTGCGCGAAGCGCGTGATCTTTTATTGAAGGTATGTGGAGACTGTAGTGGTGAAGAAAGTATATGTTAGCTTAATATCTGATTTATTACACGCGGGTCACATAAAGGTACTCAAGAAGGCTAGTGAATTTGGTGAAGTGACCGTTGGACTTTTAACCTTAGAGGCTTGCGGTGAATTAAATGACATTCCTTATCTAGATTATGAAAAACGAAAAGAAGTCTTAGAAAACTTGACGTTGGTTCAGCACGTTGTTCCTCAAACTACGGCTAGCTATAAAGAGAATATAGAAACGCTTAAGCCAGATTATGTGGTGCATGGAGATGAGTGGAAGCACACCCACCAGCGCAAATATAGAAGTGAAGTTATTCAGCTATTAGAGAAGCATGGTGGAGAGCTGGTCGAAATTCCATATAGTTCTGATATTAGCGATATGCATATCAAAGAGCAAATAGCGAAACTCGGAATTACAACTGCATCACGTCAGTCTCGCTTGAAAAAACTGATCATAGCGCGTCCTCTCGTAAAGATATTGGAAGTGCATAATGCCTTAAGTGGACTGATAGCAGAAAATGCTTACGAAGAGTTGGCAGATGGTGAGCGAGTCACCTTTGATGGTATGTGGAGTAGTTCATTAACAGATTCAACATCAAAAGGGAAGCCAGATATAGAAGCTGTGGATACCTCTGCTCGTTTAACCACTGTGAATGAAATATTTGAAGTAACCACAAAGCCATTGATATATGATGCTGATACTGGTGGCAAGCCAGAGCATTTTGAGTTTACGGTGCGTAGTTTAGAACGTACGGGCGTAAGTGCTGTGATTATAGAAGATAAGACTGGTCTTAAAAAGAATTCTTTGCTCGGCAATGATGTTGCACAAACACAAGATACCATAGAGAACTTTTGTCATAAAATAAAATGTGGAAAGGCAGCGCAAATAACGAACGATTTCATGATTATAGCGAGAATTGAAAGTCTGATTCTGGAAGTTGGTATGGAAGACGCGCTTAAACGAGCTACAGCCTATGTGGAAGCGGGTGCTGATGGACTGATGATACATTCTCGTCAAAAAGATCCGAAAGAAATTATCGAATTTGTGAAAACTTTTAGGCAAGGCGATACGGAAACACCTCTGGTTGTGGTACCGACATCATTTAACAGCGTTACCACTGATGAATTTGAAAAAATAGGTGTCAATGTTGTCATCTATGCCAACCATATGTTGCGTGCAGCATATCCAGGAATGATGAAAGTGGCGCAGTCGATCTTAAAAAATAAAAGAACCTTAGAGGCAGAAGATGATTGTATGAAAATTAAAGACATCTTAGAACTTATACCAGGAACAAACTAATGGCATTAGATACAGGTGCTTTTGGTCACATGCTTCAGCAATTTGGTTACCATTTCTACACAGGTGTACCGTGTAGTTTTTTAAGCCCACTCATAAATTATGCGATGAACGAATGCCGATTCATCATGAATGTGAACGAAGGTGATGCTGTTGCTATGGCTTGTGGTGCACAATTGGCAGGGCACAAGTCGGTCGTGCTGATGCAAAATAGTGGATTGGCTAATGCCGTCAGCCCACTCACATCTCTTAATGTTCCATTTCGGTTGCCCGTACTCGGGTTTGTTAGCCTCAGGGGGGAAGAAGGTCTACAGGATGAGCCGCAGCATGAATTAATGGGGCAGATTACAACAGAGATGCTCGATCTTATTCGTGTGCAGTGGGAATACCTTTCATCAGAGAGAGAAGAAGTTCAGGAGCAACTTCAGCGAGCAGATGCTTGTATTGCCAATAACCAAACCTTTTTCTTTGTTGTACGCAAAGGCGTGTTTGATAAATGCCCGTTACGGAAACAATCTGTACCGAGTGTTTCCAACCAGATTTATGTAGAAAAAGAACGTGATCCAGAAGAGCCCAAAAGAGCAGAAGTATTACAAACGATTAGTTCCTTAAAAGATAACGATACGATTGTTCTAGCAACAACCGGAAAAAGCGGCAGAGAGCTCTACGAAATTGATGATGCCGATAATAATTTTTATATGGTCGGGAGCATGGGGTGTATCAGCCCGCTTGGCGTAGGACTTTCGCTCAATTGTAAGAAAAAGGTTATCGCTATTGATGGTGATGGCGCGTTGTTAATGAGAATGGGTAATATCGCAACGAATGCGACTTATGCCCCTGAAAACTTTTTACATATTCTTATTGATAATCATATGCATGATTCTACAGGTGGACAAGCTACTGTGTCTCAGAACATCAACTTTGTTGCCATTGCTGCCAATGCAGGTTATGAACAAAGTGTCTACATTCATTCTCTTAAAGAACTAGAAACGTTTATTGCTCGTTGGAAAGAACATCCTCGTCCAAGTTTTGCTGCTATTAAAATTAGCGCAGGAACAAAAGAAAATCTCGGTAGACCAAGCATTAAACCGCACGAAGTAAAAGAGCGACTCATGCATTTCGTAGAGGAAGCATAGAGTGATAAAAACAGCAGTTATCCTTGCTGCGGGTTTAGGCAGTCGGCTGAAAGATAAAACAAAAGAAATTCCCAAAGGATTTTTGGAAATAGGAGGCTGCTCGTTAATACAGAGAAGTGTCGAAGCATTGCTAGAGGCAGGGATAGAACGTATTGTAATTGGCACGGGTTATCTGAATGAAGTGTATGAATCCTTTGCCGAGCACTATCCACAAATCGTTTGTATAAAAAGCGATAAATATGCAGTAACCAGTAGCATGTATACCTTGTGGAATATGAAAAGCGTTCTTACTGACGACTTTTTGTTATTAGAGTCAGATTTATTGTATGAGAAATTAGCATTACGTTGTTTATTAGAAGATGAATGTCGTGATGTCATTTTATCGAGCGGAACCACTTGGTCGAATGATGAAGTGTATATACAGGCTAGTACGAATGACATGCTCGAATCTATGTCAAAACAAAAAGACTCTTTAGAATCTATCCATAGTGAATTAGTTGGTATCTCGAAAGTATCCGCGGATCGCTATCTAATGATGTGCGAAGCGTTTGAAGCGCTCGGTGATGAACGCATTGATTATGAATACATCATGGTGCAAACAACAAAGCAGAAAGAGTTTTTTGTTAAAAAGGTAGACGATCTTATCTGGTGTGAAATAGATGATGAAGGCCATTTTGAACGAGCAAAAAAATATATACTCCCAAACATAACATTAAAAGACACCAAAAGAAACATCTTACTCAATCCAGGACCTGCAACCACAACCCAGAGTGTGAAAATGGCACAGGTTGTTCCAGATATATGTCCAAGAGAAAAAGAATTTGGCGATCTGATGGAATCGGTGTCGGCAGACCTCACCGAAATTGTAGCAAATTGTAATGACTATACGACGATCTTGTTTGGTGGTAGCGGCACAGCAGCAGTAGAGGCAGTACTCAGTTCGGTTGTTCCTCATGAGAAAAAAATTCTTATCGTCAACAATGGTGCATATGGAGAGCGCATCTGTCAGATTGCTGCTGCATATGAGATGCCGTTTATAGAATTTAAAAGTTCAGCACTAGAGCCCATTGATCTGGTTGCACTAGAGCACTGTCTACAACAAAGCACGAATATTTCGCATCTTGCGGTTATTCATAATGAAACAACAACAGGCCTCTTGAATGATTTGACTGAGCTTGGTGTCCTTGCTGACCGGTATGGTATAGAGCTTATTGTGGATGCGATGAGTTCATATGCTGCGGTGCCAATTGATATGGAACGGCAACATATTACGTATCTTGTTGCCAGCTCGAATAAGAACGTGCAAGGCATGGCAGGAATTGGTTTTGTTATTGCGAACAAAGCGTGTCTTGAGAAGACACAACAGATACAACCCAGAAATTTTTATCTCAACCTTTATGCGCAATATGATAATTTTAGAAACAGCCATCAGATGCGCTTTACCCCACCAGTGCAGACGCTTTATGCGCTCAAACAGGCCATTCTTGAGACCAAGGAAGAAGGGGTTTCAAATCGTTATGCACGATATTCACAGTCTTGGCATATCTTGACCAAGGCCCTCAAGAAATTGGGTCTGCCGTACTTGGTTGATGATGCATATCATTCAAAAATAATAACATCCATCAATATGCCAGATGGAGTAGATTTTAATGATTTACACGATGCTATGCAGCAGGCTGGCTTTACCATTTATCCGGGTAAAGTTGCCGAATTTAATACTTTCCGAGTGGCAAATATAGGTGATATAGACCACAAAGATATACAGCGTTTTGTTGAGGTATTGAATGAGTATTTGAGGACCGTAGATTGAACAAAAATCTAGCAATTATCATTTCTGGACGAGTATTGCAGGTGATAATTATGTTGGTTTCAATTCGGGTAATGACCTATCTCTTGTCTCCAACGGAAATGGGTAATTATTACTTGGCGATAACAATACTTGCCTTCTTGAATTTAGTATTTTTGAACCCGCCAGGAATGTATTTTAGTAGGCATGTTTTACAATGGCAAAGAAGTAAAAACCTGTTCAATGCCATTACTGTCTTTATGGCATGGATGTGTGTTGTGTCGTTGTTATCTATACCAATTGTGTTTGTGATCTTTGAGATATGCGACTACCATGAAAAATATAATGTTTTTCTTTTTACGTTGTTTACTGTGCTAGCAATGCTGGTCAGTACGACGCATAGAAATACCATGCATGGAACCAATGCTCTTGGGTTTAGAACAGAATTTGTTGTATTTTTAATCGGAACCTTGTTACTTGGCCTTACTTTTTCGATTACGAGTGTTCTGTTATATGGTGGAAATCCATTGTGGTGGTTGTTTGGGGTGATTGCAGCAGAAGCCTTAATGTTAGTCAAAATATTTCGATTCTTCATCCAAAACAACACTTTAGACATAAACAAGATAAGGAGTGCGCTGACACAAAAAAGACTAGCAGCTATTATGAGATTTACTCTTCCTATAGGTGTTGCAACGTTCTTGATGTGGGGGCAAAATATGTCCTATCGGTTTATTGTTGATTATAAATATACCGCTGATGCGCTCGGGTACATAGCAGTGGGTTTAGGTATCTCTACAGCTGTATTTAATTCATTAGAGTCGATCTTGATGCAGTATTTTAATCCTCTCTTTCTAAAGGATATACTTGATGCCTCACAAGAGGAGCGAGCGAAAGCGTGGAATAAAATGGCATCATTCATGGTGCCTATCTATGTCAGTGTTTTGTTTTTTACGATAGCATTGTCTGAAGTACTGATGAAGATACTGGTAGACAGTCAGTTTCAGCAAGCGTACGTGTATGCTATGATTGGTGCGAGCATGGAATTTTTCCGAGTTATGACAAACTTGTTAAATAACGTTGCGCAATCTGAACATAAAACATCTTCTACAATCAAGCCTTATTGCGTTGGATTTATTGTTTCTGTTACGGCTTTGCTGCTGTTTAATTTTGAAGCACAATTGGCAATGGTGCCAGTCGTGTTGTCTGCTGCCTACGGTCTTGTTTTTGTTTTTATGTATGTAGAAATGAAAAAAATATTAGCGATAAAAATACAAGTAGACATTGTGCGATCTTTGTTGTGGGCGCTGCCTTTTTTTGCCGTTTATTTATTGCCTCAATTTGACGGACTCATCCCAAATATGCTAATAGCAATGGTCTTTGGCGGGTATTTTTTGTTGTCTACATGGCTTCCTGTTAAACATCGTATAGAAAGGAATGGATGAGAATACTTACGTTGTTCATAGATATGATTCGTCCAAGTCGGTTGTCTAGCTTCAACGAGAAGGTAACGGTTGATACACCTCTTGATACTGTGTTTAAGGAAATGGGTGGGACTTTCTATCCAAATTGTTTTACCCCCGGACCTGATACACCAAGAGGTATTTCCTCATACTTAACGGGTGTCAATCCATACCAAAATGGTTGTAGTACTCGACTAAAGTGGCCGCAATATTTTTTAAACAAAAAACTACTAACAGTTTTTGATTTGTTTTTAGAGAAAGATTATGCCATACAGTGTTTTTCCTCGCCAGCGGAGAGAAATACGGGGCTTTTCCCTCAGCATATAGCAGACATGGACATTCATAATGAAGATTATGATATGGGAAAATATTTGTCGAATATAGAGCTAAAAAAAGACCATTTTTTGTTTGTTAGCATTCCTGATTATCATTGGGCTTTTGATGATTATGGGTATTCCGAACATGGGGAAAAAGAGGCTTATAAGGTTACAAAAAGTGCCTGTGATATTGTTTTTGAGTCTTTAAATAAAGACGATTTTGATCATATTTTTGTATTTTCCGATCATGGGTTCAAATTTTCCTCTGAAAAGGCATTGCAGCCCAAAGAGTATATGCTTGATGCGAATCGAGCAAACTGCCTGTTGATTCATAGAGAGAAAAATCAACAAGAGATAGTAAAGGATAAGCGACTCTGTTCTTTAACGGATCTCTATGCTAGTTATCAAGATATACTAGAAGCAGATACAGGAAAAGGTTTTTCCGTGTTGTCTGAGAATGAAAGAACGCACGTTGTTTTGGAAGACCATGTGGATTTTGCTCCGGCCATAAATCAAAATATAGATTTATGGGGACTTGTAACAAAAGAAGTAACATATATTAGAACATTAACAGGAGCAATGTTGATTGATAGAGAATCGAATGTCATCAACAGAGAGGTTAACGATGGACATGATGCTGTATTAAAAGAATGCTCATCGTTTGGTGTGTACATTGATGAATATGAAAAGGTGTTTCGGTATAAAGATAATATTCTATCGAAATCTGTTTATATGAATGGTGTGACAAGAAAAACAAAAAGTAGCCTGTACAAATATTTTTACATCGTCATAGATACGATCCGGTATTACATAGGGAAGAAAAAGTGACACACAAAATACTATATATTGGATTTAAATACGAATATGGCAATAAAAACGATGGAACTGGTCTGAATTACGAGGCTTGGTTTAAAGGGTTTCAGGGGCTTGGTTATGAAACACAAGGGGTATTCTTTGATGAACCTGCTACAGACTCGTTGCACGACCAAATAGTAAGCAAAGCTGAGCAGATACGGCCAGATATGATATTCTTTATATTACAAAAGAGCCAAGTAGATGTGGAAACTTTACAAGTCTTGAAAGAGAAAGGGTTTCGGACCGTAGGTTTTTTTGGTGATGACCAATGGCGTTTTGATGACTGGACGTACCAATATGCGCCACATTTTTCTGCCTGTATCACAACAGATCGTTTTAGTGTTGATAAATACAAACAAGTTGGCCAGGCCAATATCATATATAGCCAGTGGGCTTCATTGGAAAGTAGTGTAAAATATGAAGATGTTGCCTATAAGTACGATGTGAGTTTTGTTGGTGGGATGAGTCCATATAGAAAATGGTTTGTTACATGTTTACAGAAAAGAGGAATACAGGTAGAGTGTTTTGGTGGTGGCTGGGACAATGGTCGAGTAAGCTATGAACAGATGGAAGATATTTTTGCTACCAGTAAAATTAATTTGAATATCTCAAATAGTACTCATTTTGATGTGCGGTTTCTCCTATCAACCCTCAAAGGAATGGCATTAGCTTTAAGGTCCCTTCTTAAAGGGACTGGGAAAAATAGTAGCCAAATGAAAGCAAGGAACTTTGAAATACCCGTACAAGGAGGGTTTCAGCTAACAGACTATGTGCTTACTATAGAAGAGTATTTTAATATAGGCAAAGAAATCATATGTTACAACGATTTAGATGAAGCGGAAAAAGCGATACAGTATTATTTAAGAAATGAAGAACTGAGAGAACAGGTTAAACAATCTGGTATAAAAAGAGCACGAGCAGAGCATACCTTTCCGTGCCGTATTATTCATTTCATGAAAGAACTGGACAAGGTTCTGTAAGTTTATGAACGAAGTAGTAGATAAAGAGACGCTTGCTTGCTTACTGGAGAATCATTTTGTAAGCGGGTTAGACAAAGAGGCCTATGATGTTCAGTCAGTTGATCCTGTAGAGATGCTAAGCTCTACCCGATTTGATCTAGCCTTTAAACTTTTGTATTTAGAAAAACGTCAAAAAACCCCATCCTATGCACGGAGTGTGTACGATGAGCATATTAGGGCGTTTAGCCTTGGCAGCTATACTGAACCCGGAAATAATACAAAAAAAGGTTCTGATGGCTTTATTTCTGCTTTTGAAGAAACCTATAGCGATATTGAGAAGAATGGGTTTGATTCTAGAAAAACAGTGATCCCTTTATCGCTGAATGGATCTCTAGCGAATGGTTCGCATCGGGTGGCAAGTGCGCTATTTCTCAAAAAGAACATTAGCTGTGTTCAATTGAATGAGAATAACCACATTTATGACTACCGTTTTTTTTACGATAGAAACATTAATAGTGGATGCTTAGATGCGGTAGCGACGACATTTGTAGAATATGCGTCAGATATATATCTGGCTTGTGTTTGGCCAACGGCTAATGGCAGTGATAGAGACATTGAAAAACTCATTCCTAATATTGTCTATCGTAAAGAAGTGACGCTCAATGAAAAAGGAGCGCATAACCTTTTGTCACAAATTTATTATGATGAAAAATGGATTGGAAGCCCAGAAAATAACTATAGAGGAGTGCTTGGTAAGCTCGTCGAGTGTTTTAAATCATTTGACCCTGTTCGCATTATAGCATTCCAGGCTGATAACTTAGAGCAAGTTGTAGATATTAAGGACAAAATACGAGGCCTTTTTAATGTAGGAAAGCATTCTGTTCACATTACCGATACCAAGGAAGAAGCAGTGCGGTTGGCTCGCATCGTTTTTAATGATAATAGTGTACATTTTCTAAATTATGCGCAGCCGTATTCATTCTCATCGACACATCATCGAATTACGAAGGTGAAAGCGTGCATGCAGAATAATAATATAGATTTTAGTGACATGGTTTTGGATACAGGTATGGTTTTGTCTGTATATGGTTTAAGGAAAAGTCAGGACATAGACTATTTCATCAATAAGCATCAAAGTTTGAGAACTGCTGAAAATTTGTTTGAATGTCATAATGATGAATTAACTTTTCATGAAGAAAATGCTGAAACCTTGCTTTATAATCCAGAGTATTATTTTTATTTTGATGATGTGAAATTCGTATCTTTTAATCAAATATATAGAATGAAAAAAAACAGAGGGGAAGAGAAAGATCGCAACGATTGTAAAATGATGGAATCACTCATTGAACATAATTCATTGAAATACGTAATGAACCGAATGAAGCAACGTGTATTCTATGGAAAGGTTAAAGTGCGTGCTTTGCTTATCAGTATACTTAAAGGCCTTGGCTTATATAATATTGTTAAGAGCCTCTTTCTCCGAAAGAATCGTGCTGATAATGAAAGATAGACCAATCGTATCCGTTGTTATGTCTGTCTATAATGGAGAACTTCATCTAGCGGCGGCCATCGAAAGTATTCTTTCTCAGACGTATAAAGATTTTGAGTATATTATTATCAATGATGGATCGACAGATAATAGTTTGGCGATCATACGTGAATTCGAGAAAAAAGATAGGCGCATTGTTGTTCGTGATAGAGCAAACAAAGGCCTGATATATAGCTTAAATGAAGGCATACAGCTAGCGAAGGGGCACTATATCGCCCGCATGGATGCAGATGATATGAGTATGCCAGAAAGACTTGAGAAGCAGTTGGCATACATGGAAGAACATAATCTCGATATATGTGGTTCTGCGGTACGTGTTTTTAATACACAGAGAGAGATAAGAACTTGGTCTTATCCGGTAGATGATGCGGCAATAAAATTTATGCTTAAATTTAAAACAGCGTTTGCTCATCCATCAGTTCTTATGAGAACATCTTTGTTCAAGACAGGTCTAAGATATGCAGACTGTAAGCATGCCGAGGATTATAGACTATGGGTCGACATGGCTCTACAAAATTACAAGATGGGCAACATGGATGCTGTTCTGTTGCGTTATCGGTGTCATTCTGGACAAGTCTCACGTATTCATCAAAAGATACAGAGAAAGAATACGCAGAATGTTTCATGGTATTATCAAAAGAAGGCAAAGGGGTACTGGCCTATCATAGCTGTTTTTATGAAACAAGTCCAAATAAATGGAAAGAGACGTCGTTTATTACAACTTTGCTCTTTGATAAATAAAGAGAGAAGGAAAGAAGGACTACGGGACGATCTTTTTGGGTCGGTGATTGTGTCTGTGTTCAGGTCATCTCACCCAATGCGAGTTTTTCTCCTTTTTGTATACCTACGTGCATTAAGAAACCACAAAAAAACACCTGAAGAAATTGTTACATTTGCGGTTCAGGCACTGTGTACCATTGATAAAAATTCGTCTTTGTATCATTTTCTCAAAAGGTTTGTTTAAAATGTATAAGCAAGATGTAAATAAGAGGAGATTCTGTTGAATAAGCGTGCGTTGATAACGGGAATTACAGGTCAGGACGGTGCCTATTTGGCAGAGTTCTTATTAAAAAAAGGCTATGAAGTTCATGGCATTAAACGGCGAGCATCTTCGTTTAATACACAGCGGATAGATCACCTTTTTGAAGAACCGCATAAAGAAGGAGCCAAACTCTTTCTTCATTATGGAGATTTAACAGATTCAACAAATCTGATACGTATCATCCAAGAAGTGCAGCCAGATGAGATCTATAATTTGGCAGCGATGAGTCATGTGCATGTGAGTTTTGATACGCCAGAGTATACAGCTAATGCGGATGGCGTGGGAGCTTTGCGACTGTTAGAGGCATTGCGTATTTTAAATATGGAAGAGAAGACCCGTATTTATCAAGCTTCAACATCAGAGCTATACGGGAAGGTTGCGGAAATACCGCAGACAGAAAACACACCATTTCATCCGCGTAGTCCATATGCAGTAGCAAAAATGTATGCGTACTGGATTATGGTTAATTATAGAGAATCGTATGGTTTGTTTGCGTGTAATGGCATATTGTTTAATCATGAGAGCCCCATTCGTGGCGAAACATTTGTTACTAGGAAAATAACACGTGCAGTAGCACGAATAGCGCTCGGTTTGCAAACAAATATGTATTTAGGGAATTTGGACGCAAAAAGAGATTGGGGGCATGCTCGAGATTACGTAGAGGCCATGTATCTCATGCTTCAACAAGACACAGCAGAAGATTATGTGATAGCAACTGGTGTTACGACACCAGTCCGTGAATTTGTACGTCTGGCTTTTGCAGAGGTTGGTATAAGCATCGTGTTTGAAGGGCAGGGAATAGAGGAAATCGGACGAGTGACTGCTTGTGCACACCAAGAATATAAAGCGATAGAAGGACAAGTGGTCGTACGTGTTGATGCACGGTATTATCGTCCAGCTGAGGTTGATATACTTGTTGGAGATGCTAGTAAGGCGAAGCGACAGCTTGGTTGGTCTCCCAAATGTAGCCTCCAAGATTTAATTTCAGAGATGGTTGCGGGGGATCTAAAAAGTGCTCAGCAAGATTCCTATTTAACAGACGGCGGTTTTGCTGTGCAATCATACTATGAGTAGGGAAGATATGCGAATAATGATAACTGGCGCTCGCGGTATGGTGGGGCGAAACGTGGTTAACCATTCAGGGCTGGCGGGGTATGAATTACTGACTCCGAATAGAAAAGAGCTCAATCTCTGTGATGCTCAGGCTGTTCTCGATTATATATCGAAAGCTTCTCCTGATATAATTATTCATTGTGCCGGGAAGGTTGGTGGCATTCAGGCAAATATAAATGATCCAGTTGCTTTCTTATGCGAAAACATGGATATGGGGCGCAATGTAGTGCTTGCTGCACAACAAGCAGGTGTGAAGAAGCTTATCAACCTTGGCTCTTCTTGTATGTATCCACGTGCTGTTGATGGTACATTAAAGGAAGAATATATATTAACAGGTGAGCTGGAGCCAACGAATGAAGGTTACGCATTAGCCAAGATTATGGTGGCTCGCCTGTGTCGATATATATCAGAGCAGAATGTGTCGTATTGTTATAAAACACTGATACCTTGTAACATCTATGGATCATGGGATGTCTTTGATCCAAACCGTTCTCATATGATTCCCGCCGTTATCAGAAAAATCCATGAAGCAAAAGAGAGTGGTGCTCGTGAAGTTGAAATTTGGGGTGATGGGACAGCTCGCCGCGAGTTCTTATATGCAGCGGATTTAGCGGATTGTATTGTACGAGCGAGCTTACATATAGAATCATTGCCAGATATGATGAATGTGGGTATTGGTAAAGATCTTGATATTAACGGCTATTACAAGCTTGTAGCAGAGGTAGTCGGATATACTGGGACATTCACTCATGACCTATCAAAGCCAGTGGGTATGAAAAATAAGTTAGTTGATACATCGCGGGCTACAGCATGGGGGTGGCAAGCACAAACAGACTGGCGTGAAGGTTTAGCTCAAACATATCAATTTTTCTGTGAAACATACGGAGATAAAAGGGCATGAAATACCCATTAGCGAGTAGTTCTTGGGCAGACGAAGAATTAGCAGCGATTCAAGCTGTTATTGATTCAGATAGATACTCAATGGGGCAATATGTAGAGGATTTTGAACAAGCTTTTGCCGCATACGTTGGGAGTAAGTATGCAGTGATGGTAAACTCGGGTTCTTCTGCGAATTTATTAATGATATCTGCTTTATTATATAGAGACAAAGGTAAGTTACGGCCAGGAGATGAAATAATTGTCCCAGCAGTATCGTGGTCAACAACTTATGCACCTTTGCAGCAACATGGCTTTCATGTGTGTTTTGTAGATGTGGACAGAGATACATTAAATATAGATATTGATGCTTTAGAAAAAGCGATAACGAAGAAGACAAAAGCAATCGTATTGGTGAACTTGCTTGGTAATGCCAATGATTTTGATCGCATACAGAGACTTGTGGAAGATAATAATATTCTGCTCTTAGAAGATAACTGCGAATCGCTGGGTGCTGAATATAAAGGAAAACAGTGTGGAAGCATGGGCCTCATGGGTACCTATTCAACATTCTTTTCGCACCATATTTCTACTATGGAAGGTGGTTTGGTGGTAACAAATGATGAAGAACTTTATCATATCATGTTATCAGTGCGTTCTCATGGCTGGACACGCACCCTTCCACAAGAAAATCATGTATGTACAAAAGGAGCAGATCCTTTTTATGAATCATTTCGCTTTGTTTTGCCAGGGTATAATTTACGACCGATAGAAATGTCGGGCGCTATTGGTCTTTGTCAGCTAGAGAAGTTGCCACAATTTATTAAAAGGAGAAGGAGCAACGCAGAATATTTCCGTGATAGAATGAAGCAATTTTCTCATCTTCGGTTGCAAAAAGAGATTGGGAAGAGTTCATGGTTTGGTTTTGCTCTGATTGTAGAAGAGAGTTTTCCGTGCTCTCGAGATGAATTAGTACGACGCTGCTCAGAAGCAGGCATTGACTGTCGCCCCATTGTAACAGGTAACTTTACAAGAAATCCAGTTATATCTTATTTTGACTACCATATACATGACAGTCTTAACAATGCGGATACCGTGCATGATCAAGGATTTTTTATTGGAAACCATGGTTTTGACATTACTTCAGAAATTGATTATTTCATTGAAACAGTGCAAGTGGCTATGAAAGCGTCGTGTTAATAGATGAACCTGTTCTATAGAAAAATATTTTTCAGAAACTGTAGCCATGACGAATAAAATTAAAATTTTAATAATGGTTGGGTCTCCCATTGGGGGAATACGTAGGCATGTGCATGACCTCATCAGCAATTTGTCACAAGATGTATTTGACGTATATTATATTTATTCGTCTTTAGGGGCAGACCAACTTTTTGCGGAAGAGCTGCCTGTCATAAAGAATTGTTGTATGGAAGTAAAATCCTTACCAATTGTGAAACGTCCAAGTTTGCGTGACTGTGCGAATATTGGAAGTGTGGTTTCTTTTATAATTAAGAATAACATCGATATTATTCATGGCCATGGAGCAAAAGGGGGATTGTATGCACGAGTCGCGTCATTGCTTACTCGGAGAAAAAGTGTTTATACTCCACATGGAGGTGCGGTTCATCGGATGTTTGGTCGAATAGAAGAACTGATTTATTCGACCATAGAAAAAATAGTCCAACGCTGCACTCACTGTTTGATTTTTGAATCGAGGTACACACAAGAGGCATATGCTCGGCATACTGGTGGTATTCGTTGTCAGTATGAGATTATCTATAATGGTGTTGCGAAGATTTCCCCTGAACGAAAGGCTGATTGTGTAAACAATATTGTTTGTCATGAAGGTATTCGCAACTTAGGTGTTTTTGGACTTTTGCGTAAGGAAAAAGGCCAGCATGTAGCAATTGCAATGATGCCGTTGTTATTATCTGAACAGAAAGTACACTTGCATATTTTTGGCACCGGCCCAGATAGGGATGCATTAGAAAAACAGGCAGAAGAAATAAGCGTAGAGGAGAATATTACTTTTCATGGCGAGGTTTTGGATGTTGTTCCCTATATGCAAAAAATGGACCTTATTGTAGTTCCTTCTTTGTTTGAATCTTTTGGGTATGTACCAGTAGAGGCTCGAAGGCTTGGAATTCCATGTGTAGCTACTGCTGTTGGTGGTTTGCTTGAAACCGTACAACATGAGGTGAATGGTCTCCTGTGCAAAGAGAATTCTCCATGTGCATTGAAAGATTCTATCTTGCTGGCATTACAGAAGGAATGGCCACAGACATTTTCTTGGGAGGAATTTCGTTTACCAACAATGGTGGGGAAGATTTCAACTGTATACAAACGTTTACTGAATAAGAGGTAGTACCTTGGCTCTTCTGTAGGCTAACAGGGTTGCAGTAGATTATGGTTCATCGTTGATGAAACCTAAGAGGAATGTCTTTAACAATATTTTTATATCAAGCCATGGAGACCAGTTACGGATGTATTCTAGATCGTAACTGATGCGATTTTTCATGTCCTCAGTTGTTTTGGTTTCCCCTCGGGCACCATTTATTTGGGCAAGCCCAGTAATTCCTGGCTTCATATAATGGCGTCGCATCAACTCATCTATGCTATCAGTAAAGTCGTGGTTTAATTTTACGGGATGTGGTCGTGGACCAACAATGCTCATGCTCCCGCCTAAGACATTAAAAATTTGTGGTAATTCATCTAAAGAGGTCGCTCGTAAGAAGCGGCCTATTTTTGTAATGCGACGATCACCCGGTTGTGCTTGTTTAAATTTCCCAGCTTCAGTAGATTCAGTTCCGTTTACAGATTCCTCAGATGCGGCAGCAGTCATGGTTCGGAATTTGATAACATTTATTGGCTTGCCATATAAGCCATGCCGTCTTTGGACAAAGAAGATAGGACCAGTGCTTGTTATTTTAACGAGGACAGAAATGATTAAAAGGATAGGAAGTAGTAGTGGAAGTAGTAGGAAACAGATGATTTTGTCTTCTAGCCACTTGATGATAACATCAGTAGTTGTCATGGCATTGCCAATGAGCGTAAAAATAGGCATATTGTCATATGAGTCAGCTTGAAAACTCATAACATGTAACTGAGATATATCTGGCGCTAGTTGAATAATAACAGGATGTTTTGCCAGCATAGCAAAGACAGAATTAATAAAGTCTGTGTTTTCTATGTGGGTCGCAATGATAACCCTTTGGATATTATATTCATCAACGAGTCGAGGGAGTTCACTGGTTGGCCCAAGAAACGGCATCCGTTTGCGTTGTTCTTCATCGAAACAATCGTCACTTGAAATGCCGCATATATGGAGGTCACCTTGGGCCCATTTATTGAGGTGCTCGTATACACTTATAGACCGAGTACAGGTTCCAATGATAAGCACAGGTTGACCGTGGATATGTGCTTTGTGGCGTGAGTTCATATAGACCGCTAGAGATAACCGGCCGATGCTTAACCATGTGCCAGTTAAGATGATCCAAAGGCCAACAACAGAACGAGGAAAAAAAGTACCAACCTTAAAGACATAAAAACCACCAAGGCCGATGATACTGGCTAATAACCAAGCAAGCATTGCTCTTGTGATAGCGATGAACACCGAACGTCTGGTCAGTACGTCATAGGCTTTGAAAGACCGTAAAATAAGGAGTGCTAAAGGTGTTATCCCAATTAAAAAACCATAGGTGAGAGGGCGTGGAATGACATGATTGTGCAGGCTGGCTAAGATGAGAAATATACTGAGAATGCCAATAAGGTCCCACGTAACAAGAAAACAACTTCGTCTAAATCCAATAATTGAATGAGTATTCATTATTTATGGGTGTGACCTAGTGGCTTGAGCAAGTCTGACAGTCGTCTGTTTGCAGGTTTCATTTTCTATTGGCTCCATGTATCTGATTTCACAAGCTAGGCTCTACGGTAAAACTTATGCTGAAACGTTCCTTTTCAATACTTAATGTTTGTTGAGGGGAGTAGACTGTGCTAGAAGTGTCATAGCCAGATTGAGCCACTATAGACATACGCCCAAAATGAGAGCTCTCGTTTTGGGCGTATATTAATATAAGGTTTTAGTCTAAGGGAAATCAGCCGCTAATAACGGCCCGTTTCAGTTTAGATAATGCTGCTGGAATATCGATTTCTTTTGGACAGGCTTCCATGCAGTTAAAGATAAGGTGGCAGCGCCAGAGGCCGTCCTTGCTGTTCACAGCAGCAATGCGTTCTGATTTTGCTTCATCACGAGTATCGGCAACGAAGCGCCACGCTTTCAGAAGAGCAGCCGGGCCAAGGTAGCCATCATTTTTCCAGAAGCTTGGGCATGATGAGGTGCAGCAGCCGCAGAGAATACATTTGGCTGGATCATCAATGTGTTGTTGATCTTCATGGGACTGTTGGCGTTCACGTACGGGGGCAGGGCTATAGCTGACGAAGTACGGTTTAATAGAACGATATTTATGGAAGAAGTGTTCCATATCTACAACAAGGTCTTTAACGACTGGGAAACCTTGCAGCGGGCGAACTTCAATAATATCGCCTGGAATATCTTTGACCAAGGTTTTACAGGCAAGGCGAGATTGGCCTTGAATAGTCATTCCGCATGAGCCGCATACTGCATGGCCACAGCTACGGCGGAAAGAGACACTGCCGTCTAAATCCCACTTAATGCGGTTCAGTGCAGTAAGTACGCGTTCCATAGGGGAGCATTCAAGTTGAAAGTCTTGGAAGCGCGGTGCTTTGTCGTCGTCGAGAAAGCGCTGAATGCGGAAGGTTTTTGTTGTAAGATTGCTCATAATGTATGCTCTCTTTATTTGCCCTGTGTAGAGACCTGTTTTGGGTAAACCATTAGAACTAGTATTTTCGTTCTTTTGGTTTCATGGTTTCAAAGAGACCTTCGTCCCAGCCATCTTCAGGGTGATCTTGGATGAGGTAAACAGGAGCGAAGTCCAGATCTACCTTACCCGTTTCATTATCTATGGTCGCATAGGTATGCTTCATCCAATTGGCATCGTCGCGAGGCATCTTGCATGGTTCACCGTTTTCGTCGGTGTTGTCTAAGCGCAGATGTGCGCCGCGACTTTCCGTACGAACAAGTGCACCTTCAATTTGTACAAGGGAGAAATCAATCATATAGCCAAGTTCAATTGCTTCGAGCAAGTTGGTATTGAAAACGTCACCTTTGTCATCAATGCCAAGGTTGTCGTAGCGTTCGCGTAATTTGAGAACAACTTCGCGAGCTTCTTTGAGTGATGCATCAGTACGACGTACACTGACATTGGCCATCATGATTTCAGTCAGCTCTTTATGCAATGTACTTGATTTTTCTGTACCAGTGCTTGATTTTAGTTTTTCAATTTGTGCGCGAACACGAGCGTCTGGATTGGCAGGCAAATCACCAAGTGGGATACTATCTACGTTTTTGGCTACGTGTAAGCCAACACGGCGACCATATACAACCAAATCAAGTAAGCTGTTGGTACCAAGGCGGTTTGCACCATGTACACTGACACAGGCACATTCACCAGCAGCGTACAAGCCTTCCACAATATTGCCTTGTGCGTTGTTTTTCACTTGGCCGTCATTGTCTGTTGGAATACCACCCATAATATAGTGCGCGGTTGGCATAACTGGAACAGGTTCTTCCCATGGTTTAATGCCAAGGTAGGTTGTGGCAAAGTCAGAAATTTCTGGCAATTTTGCCATCAGTTCTTCTTTACCAAGGTGCATCAAATTAATGTACACATAGTCTTCGTTAGAGATCTTGCCTGTTTTATTGATACCACGGCCTTCGAGTACCTCTTTATAGATACACTGAGCAACCATATCGCGTGGTGCGAGGTCTTTTACAGTTGGTGCATAACGTTCCATGAAACGCTCGCCGTTACAGTTGGTCAAATAACCGCCCTCACCACGCGCACCTTCGGTAATAAGAATACCCATACCAGCAAGGCCAGTTGGATGGAACTGAATAAATTCAAGGTCTTCTAATGGTAAACCAGCACGCAGGGCGATGCCAAACCCGTCGCCAGTATTTGCCTGGCAGTTAGAGGTCGTAGCATAATTTTGGCAGCTACCACCAGTAGCAAAGACCACTACTTTTGCATGGACGGTATGCAATTCACCAGTCAACATATCATAAGCAATAACACCCACGCACTTACTGTTGTCCTCACTCATGATAACATCAAGAACTTGGAACTCAGAATAGAAGTGTACGTCGTTTTTTACACATTGTTCATAGAGTGTGTGCAAAATAACGTGACCAGTACGGTCAGCAGCATAGCAAGCACGGCGTACAGCGCGTTCACCAAAGTTGCGCGTATGTCCACCAAATGGGCGCTGTGCAATACGACCTTCAGGAGTGCGGCTAAATGGCACGCCCATATGTTCTAATTCGTAGACGGTTTGTGGTGCGTCATAACACAGGGTTTGTTGCGAGTCTTGGTCACCCAAGTAGTCGCCACCTTTTACGGTGTCAAACCAGTGCCAGAGCGGTTTATCTTCTTCTTCATTACCGAGAGCAGCGCCAATGCCACCTTGGGCAGCACCAGTGTGCGAACGAGTAGGAAACAATTTGGACAACACGGCAACGTCAGCTTTGGTACTAGACCAGTAAGCAGAGTAGAGGCCAGCGGCTCCAGATCCGACAATGAGAACATCGTGACTAACTATCATGAGACTTGTCTCGATTCTTTTCTAGTGGAGGGCAGAAGTGTAGGCGGGCAGGTTAGCGTATGCATTAATAATAACCTGTTCATGGTTTTTAGCAGCATTTTCTTCCGGAGAAGATTTTAAACGCAGTTGCGCATCACGCAAACGAACATGAGCAGCCCACACAGCAAACTCATAGGAGCTAGAGAAAATATGGCAGCTAGAGCGTTCTGCTGGATCAACTGCACCAGCGGAAATTGTGCTTAAACACCAAGCGTCAAACAAATCACCAGCTGCAACGCTGTCATCACCAGCATCTTTAATAATATCAGCGACAGTGATATGTTTGGCATCACCTTGATGAGTATGTTTGTCTAAATAATAATTGAATAATTGCATTTCTGCTTGATGCGTGCGGGTGTCATATTCTTTGCTTGGTGCAAACGGTGGATTACCGTGGGTTTCTCCCTGAACAAAGCCATTTACAGTGTACCAAGTTTTTGCCTCAGCAACGCTGGTAGCACCAATAACATTGCTAATGGCAACAATGGCAAAGACAGAACCAAGGGTCCAGAAAACAATGCCAGCCACATAACCGCAGATACGTTTAGGAGCGTAGTCAGCAATAACGCCTAATAGGCCGTTAATGCCGTGGTATAAAGCAAGAATAATAAAGATAACATAGAAAGCTTGCCACCAAGGGTTGCTCATGCGAGCCGCAACCGTTAGGCCGGTAGAAACAGCGTCTGAGCTAAAGTGCTGAATGCCAAAGTGGGCGAAAGCTAAAGCGATAAGTAAAAGAGCACTGACACGCTGCATCATCCAACCAAAGCGGCCGGCACGAGAACTTGTATATGGTACACTCATGATTAGTGACCTCCTACAGATGGAAGGCCGTCGGTGAACGCTTGAGTGTTGCTATGGCAGAGTAGCGGAATGCTACCAGCGATAAACAACACAGCGATAAGCACAGCAAACATCCAGAACAATTTTTTAGAAACGTGGGTGCGTTCTAAAACAAAATCGACCAGCAAAATACGCACACCGTTAATACCGTGGAATAACAGGGCACCGTAGAGCATAATTTCACCAAATTTGAAATCCGGTTCTTGAAAACGACGCATAATAAGATCATATTTTGCGAAGTCGTGACCAGCTTTCGTGATGGAGAGGATGTGAAAGAATAAGAAAAACAACAAGGCAAGACCAGTAATGCGGTGCAAAACATAGGCCAAAGAACCTGTGAAGTAACGATAGCTACCGCCAAGCTGACTAGGAATACCCATAGTCACAAAGCTTTTCGGGCTGCGGTCGGGTTCATGCATCAAAATACCCCTCCTATAATAAGCAGAACGGATGGTAGGAAGAGGGCTGCTGAGAGCAACAGCAGAACCCGAGTCTGGCATTTTATGATAACCCCATAACATCCGAGCCATGTCAACAGCGCATTCGCCTATTCTGCTCGTGGGGGGTGCACCTCGAGTGCCCATAGATGCAGTTCGTTACTTAACTGTTCCTGCAACAGGACTTACAGCCTGTCGTTTACATGACATGCTTGCAGCAGATGGTCTCAAATCAGAACTGCTCCTTTCGGTAGATGCACAGCCAACAAGAGAGGCAATGCGTTACGAAAATCGTGCGGAATTGGAATATATGCTCCAGAAAGCTATCCAATCAAATCCCAACCGTTGTATTGTTCTATCAGCTGCAATAAATGATTATCAAGTTACTGGGGTCAACGGCATTTGGAGAGGTGTAGAACAACACTATCCTGTTAGTGCTAAAGTACCTTCTGGTGGAGAACGTTTATCTATAGAGTTGGAGCCGGCTAGTAAAGTAGTGGATACCTTAAAGGGGTATGGCCACGCTGGCCCACTAGTCGCTTTTAAGTATGAGGCTGCGGAAACAGTTATCAGTAGCGCACAATCTTTGCTTAAACGTGTCGGTGCGCAACTTGTGGTGGCGAATAGTTTATGTGGAGAAATACAGGCATTGGTACGAGCAGACACTATAGAAATATGTGAGAGTAGAACGCAATTATTAGAGCATCTGCATACATTTCTATCTGATGAAGGCTTCATTGTCGGTCCTTGCATCTGAATAAACAATAGGTGTATTACCTATATGGCTGATGGGGTAAAGGTATCGACTGGGCGACAAGCCCTCAATAAGCGTGTAGTGGAAGATGCGCAGAAAGTTATCCAGTTCGATAGTGATCTTGATTTGGTCAACACTATGGTTGGTAGCTATCGACTGATGAGCAAGTTGGGGCAAGGTGGCATGGCAACGGTGTATCGAGCCGAGCAAGTAGCCACTAAGCAGCAGGTTGCTCTCAAAGTGATGATACTCAAAGAAAATAGTGATAAAAATCTAGCCGAGCAAATTTTCCATGAAGCATCTGCCCTCGCAACTATTCGTCATCCGAATGTAATAACCTGTTACGGCTTTGGTGAAGATCGTGGTCGTCTGTATATGGCTCTTGAAATCATTAGCGGTGGTGACGCGCTTGATTTGCTTGATCAGTACGGTGAGCATCGTATTCCAGAGCAAATATTATTGCGTACTTGCATGGATGCAGCTCGTGGATTGCAGGCTGTTCATAATGCTGGGTTTATTCATCGAGATATTAAGCCATCTAATTTATTCATTAGCGCAGAGGGTCGGATTAAAGTTGCGGATTTTGGTTTAGTGTGGCGTGATGAAAACATTACGACTGTTAAAGGTTTGCAGGGTACCCCGTCGTATATGTCACCAGAGCAGGTTCGCAATGATGATATGCTGACCGAACAAACTGATGTATGGTCACTTGGCGCAAGTGTTTTTCATTTAGCGACTGGTTTCCCACCTTTCCGTCGGGAGGATCCATGGAAAACGATTTCAGCGGTTATTAATGATGAGTTACCAAACCTGAGAAAGTTATGCCCACATTTGTCTGATGGATTTGTAGAGGTTGTTAATCGCTGCTTAGATAAAAATTGTGAGCACCGTTATGAAAACACGAGGGAGTTACTAGCTGATTTAGAAGAAGTTAAACGTCGTTTGCCACCCACTTTTGCGACACAGCGGATAGAGAAAAAAGAAAGTAGAGATAATATTCCTGCGGTAGATAGTGCTGTGAAAGAAGGGTCATCGCGTATTGTTGCAGGAAGCGGTTCAACTGCTTCTCGTAAAACAGCTGTAGTTCGTCCAGTCACTGATCGAACAGATATGTCGCCGTCGCCAATGAAAAACCCCATTATTTGGGCGGCCGTGGTTATTATTATTTTACTTGTTGTTATTGTTGTTTTATTATTGAATAATGGAAAAGCGGCACCTGTACGTTCTGGCAGTGGACAAAATATTGTTCAGCAAACAGCTGTTTCTCCGGCTGTAGTTCAAGTGCAAGAAGGACTGCTGCCTCAGGCAGGAAAAAACATATTAGAGCTTGTCAGTACAGGGTTAGAAGGCTTGAAATGTGACGGTGGTCAAGCGACTGTTTATCAAGATGCTGCGAACATGATATCAGCAATTCGTGCAGGTAATGACATGAGTGTGCAGGTAGAATTTGCAGCACATGAAGCACAACAAATAGGTCCAGCACGAATTTTCTCTATTGGCCTTAATGCGTACCAACATAATATCGTTATTGGTCAACAAGGTGATGGGTTAGAGATTTGGCTACGAACAACTCTTACATCTCTTAATGGGCAACGTCCACATGTTGTGGTTGCTAATGGTATTATTTCGGTGCAGCAACGCCATGTTGTGACCTTGGTTCGTTCTGGTGGTATTCATCATTTGTGGGTAGATGGGCAGAAAATAAAAACTATTCCAGTTCCAGGTGATTTGAGTAATTGGGATGAGAAAGCACATTGTACGTGGGGTGCAGAAGCAGAAGGGGAAACCCCATGGGCCGGAACTGTATACAAAACCTACATCTGGTCACGCGCATTAACGGACGAAGAAATAATAAACCCATCCACAACGCCATAGAGAGTTTATGTTAGAAATACGAAAATCGTCTGATCGTGGTTACGCTCATCATGGCTGGCTTGAAAGTCATTTTAGTTTTTCATTTGCAGAGTATTATGACCCACAGCATATGGATTTTCATTCATTGCGTGTAATCAATGAGGATATCATCCAACCGGGCATGGGCTTTGGCACTCACCCGCATCAGAATATGGAAATAATCAGCTACGTTATTTCTGGAGCGCTTGAACATAAAGATAGCATGGGTGGCGGTTCTATTATACGTTCAGGCGATGTTCAATTTATGCGCGCAGGTACAGGCATTCAGCATAGTGAATTTAATCCATCTCAAACAGAACCTGTGCACCTATTGCAAATATGGGTAGAGCCAGATACCAAGGATCTAAAGCCTGTTTATGATCAAAAACATTTCACCAAAGAACAACGAACAAATACATTATGCCCAATTGTTTCCGTTAATGGTAAAGCGGTTGCACTGTCGATCCATCAAGATATCGATATATATGCTAGTTTGTTAGAAAAACAGCACATAGTGAGTTATGCTATAGCTGAAGGCCGCCATGTCTGGTTACAACTTTTATCAGGCAGTCTTTTAGTTAATGATGTGAGATTAGATGCTGGTGATGCCTTGGCTATTAGTGAAGAATTGTCTGTATCTGTAAAAGCAATCGAACAGGCAGAGTTCCTTTTGTTTGATTGTGTATAAATCAAAGCATCTTTCTCTTTTTGGCGGGAAATGAAAAAAGTATATTTTTAAATACGATGTCTTTCTTACCCAGTATTCTCTTTCGTGGGTGAAGCTCAGTCATTCTACCACGTCAGAAGACGTTTTTATAAATAAACCCAGCAGATTTACTGTTGGGTTTATTGGTTTAGTTCTTTTCTTAAACAATTAGACTACAGCAAGGATATCGTTTTCTGTCATGATCAGATAGTCTTCACCTGCGTGGCTTACTTCAGTGCCGGCGTAGCTGGTAAAAACAACAAGATCGTTAACAGCGACAGTGAAGCTTGAGCGTTTGCCATTTTCGAGCACTTTGCCGTTGCCAAGGGCAATGACTTTTCCCTCTTGTGGTTTGTCTTTACTGTTTTCAGGAATAATGATGCCGCCAGCACTGACTTCAGCAGGTGTGGCGCGTTTAATAAGTACGTGATTACCAAGTGGTTTAATAGCAGATGTTTTAGCCATGAAAAAATCCTTTATGTGAGAAAGTAAAAAACTCAGAGCTTAACGTTGCTGCGTAAGCCCTGAGTAAATAAGTGGAAAAATTATTTTGCTTCGTCTACAACTTCAAAGTCAGCATCTTTTACGCCGTCATCAGCGCTGTCGCAACTCTCGTCTCCACAGCCACCGGCTCCGTCACAAGCACCTTCTGCGCCAGGGGCACCTTCTTGTGCTTGTGAGTAAACGCGTTGACCAAATCCTTGAGCTTTTGTTTCCAAATCTTTTTGTTTTTCTTGCAAAGAAGCGGTTGTGGCATCAGGGTTCTTAGCTTCTTCTTCAAGAACATCGCAAGCAGCAGAAATGTCAGCTTCTTCAGAGCCTTCAAGCTTGTCTTTATGTTCCTCAAGCATGCTGCGGGTTTGATGCGCAAATTGTTCCGCAGTATTTTTTGCGTTTACAAGTTCAGCTTTTTGTTTGTCTGCGTCTGCGTTAGCTGCTGCTTCATCAACCATACGTTGAACATCATCGTCAGACAAACCAGAAGAACACTCAACTTTAATTTTTTGTTCTTTACCAGTACCTTTGTCTTTAGCAGTTACTTCTAAGATACCGTTAGCATCTAAGCTAAAGGTCACTTCAATTTGTGGAACGCCACGTGGTGCTGGTGGAATATCTTCAAGGTTAAAGCTTTCCAACATACGGTTATCAGTAGCCATTTTACGCTCACCTTGATAGATGACAATCGTAACTGCTGGTTGGTTGTCCGCGGCCGTTGAGAAGACTTGGCTTTTTGACGTTGGGATAGTGGTATTGCGTTCGATAAGTGGTGTAAGTACACCGCCTAGGGTTTCAATACCAAGAGTGAGTGGAGTTACGTCGAGTAAGAGAACGTCTTTTACTTCACCAGTAAGAACGCCACCTTGAATGGCTGCGCCAGCAGCAACAACTTCGTCTGGGTTAACAGTCTGTTTTGGGTCTTTGCCGAAGATGTCTTTACAAACACTTTGTGCTTGTGGCATACGAGTAGAGCCACCAACTAATACGATTTCATTAATTTCGCTTGGGTTTAGGCCAGCATCTTTCAGCGCATTCAAACATGGTTGACGTGTGCGCTCAATAAGAGCTTTTGTGATTTGCTCGAAAGTAGCGCGAGTCAAAGTCAGGTTCAAATGTTTTGGCGCACCATCAACCATAGTGATAAATGGCAGGCTGACTTGAGCGGACGCAACTTGAGATAATTCTTTTTTCGCTTTTTCTGCGGCTTCTTTTAAGCGTTGCAGAGCCATTGGGTCTTGGCGCAAGTCGATGGAATCACTTTTCTTAAATTCATCAGCAATGTGGTTGATGATAGCTTCGTCGAAATCGTCTCCGCCAAGATGGCTATCGCCGTTGGTGGCAAGAACTTCAACAACGCCATCACCTACTTCAAGGATAGAAACGTCAAAGGTACCACCGCCAAGGTCATAAACGGCAATCTTTTCATTTTCTTTTTTATCAAGACCATAGGCCAATGCGGCAGCAGTTGGCTCATTAATAATACGTTTTACATCGAGTCCAGCAATGCGACCAGCATCTTTCGTCGCTTGGCGCTGTGAGTCATTAAAGTACGCAGGCACTGTGATAACTGCTTCTGTAACATCTTCGCCTAGGTAAGACTCTGCTGCTGCTTTAAGGTTTTGTAAGACAATTGCAGAAATTTCTGGTGGTGTGTATTGTTTGTCATCAATTTCAACTTTGACGAGTTCTTGGTCGCCACCAACGACTTTATACGGAATGATTTTTTCTTCAGCGCTACATTCGTTATGACGACGACCCATGAAGCGTTTAATAGAATAAATAGTTTTTTCAGGGTTGGTAACGGCTTGGTTACGAGCCATTTGACCAACAAGGCGTTCGCCACCGTCGGTGAAAGCAACAACAGATGGTGTTGTGCGTAGACCTTCTTTGTTAGTGATAATAGTAGCCTCGCCGCCTTCCATAACTGCAACGCAGCTATTGGTGGTGCCAAGGTCGATTCCGATGATTTTACCCATGGGACTGTCCTTTCTTGTGCTCTTCTGAGCAGCGCTCTATGTTAGAGCTGTCTGTTTGTTTATGTGATTTGGTAAAGAGATTTTGTAACACACCGTGAATGTGTTCTGGTGCAACTGGTTTCGCGAGCAATGAAACTGCGCCAGAAGAATGTAGTGCATTCTCTTGGATTTCTCCGGCACGTGCGCTCATTAATATAACCGGAGTGGTCATGTTGTCTAAACGCATACGCCGGATCAGTTCAAACCCAGTCATATCAGGCATATCTACATCGCTAAAAACAACATCATATGATGTGCTGCGTAGTTGTTCTAAGGCATTCTCGCCACCAGAGGCACTCTCCGGAGAGCATTGAATGGTGCCAGAGAGGTCACTGAGCATATCGCACAGCGTTTCTCTCATGCAGGCATTGTCATCAACGACTAAAGCAGAATGGGTGGTGGGATGGAGTGACATAGTACAGAGGTATATGCATTGAGCATGCCAAACCGAATCCATTGTAAATACAGAGCTTAGATATAATAGATAGAGTGAGACTTCTTGAAGTGTGTCAATCTGACAGATCTTGATATGAGAGGTGTGTGAGTGAGAATGAGAATAATGTGTCAGCGTGGGTTGTTCGTTGATGGGTTTAGGAGAAGCTACGAAAATCATAAAAAAGAAAGGTTCATACGTATGTTAGCAGAAGAAATTGGCAGTATAATGGGGGTCTTTATTTGGGGTGGGTTGGCATTCTTGGGTGGCGTGCGCTGTGCTCTCGTGGCAAAGAATGGTGGTAACAAAGTTTTATATATTGGCGGTAGTCTCTTATTGTTTTCTTATGTTCTCATGGCGATATTGAACAAGTCTCAGGTTAAGGATGATGACAGTCATTTATTCGTGCTTTTAGCAGTACCAATCATTCTTGCCGTTGTCGTTGGAATGGTATTAGTCGTTGTTGGGGCTGTTCTTGGAAGAGGCAGGAAGTATCCAGTGCGTGCTAGAGGTTGGTTAGGGGCAGGGGTGGTGTTAGGTTGGATCGTAATTGGAGGGGTGATATATGGAATGTATGGACGTTTTCATGAAATTTCAAATGTAAGCGATTCTAAAATTGCAGAAATAGCTGGTAAAAAAGTTTCAGGTAAGGGGTTCCGTTTAAAGCAGCCACAAAAAAGTTGGATAAGCATTAAGCCCGATTTGGTTAACCCTGATGCAAGTTATGTTTATAGACGCTTACGGCCAGAGGTTTATTGCATGATAATCAATGAAAATATTTCGGCGTTGCAGATTGACCTTTCTTTAGCAGAAGGAATTGTGGATAGTAATCTGCAAGCAGCCGGTCAGAAATGCGAGATAATACATCGAGAAGAAATAGGTTTCCAAGGACATAAAGCAATTGAACGGATTGTAAAAGTAGCTTATGCAGGATCAAATTATTTATATTATCAATTTGTATTGGTGTCAGAAGAATCGTTGTTTCAGATGCACCTTTGGAAGTTGCATGCTGGTGTAATAGATACTGATAGAAAGGTGTTAGAGAGAAGCGCGCGCGAGTTTACAGAGGGTCTAGTCTTCACAGGGAATCCAGCAAATAATAAAATAGTTCAAGATATACCGACGAAGGTGAAAGAAATCGGTGTGGAAATACAGGGAGAATTGAATGAATGGATAGATTTTCCGAATGCGACGGAAGAAATGCCCGGCGCATCATGGAGCGTGTGTTCATTAAAAATGCAAACAGTAGGAGTTTATGGCGTTCTTCATGATGAGAGAGAGGAAGATTGGGGCATAATAGAAGATGCCTTATTGAAGCGATTGAATATGCGCGCAACAACAGATTTTTTGCGTCCAGTTTCTGCTACTACAGAAGAAAAAAGGTGGGATTTTATCGATAAGCAGATAGGTGTTGGGCAAGAAGGGTGTATTCGAATTACGCATGTAGCTGGCCAAGGAAGTTATTTAATCGCAGGCTGGGTGAACAAAGATCAATTATCTGGTCTTCCGGCAGTTCGTTCTTTATGCGACAGTGTTGTTATTGAAAAACCTGACGGCAGTGATATTTCTGAGATAGGTCTATGGAACCAAGCGCTTATGTTAAATGATATAGGTCTTATTTATTACGAGAAGGGAAGAATGAAAGAGTCCGAGATTTTCTTCAGAAAAGCTCATGGGCTTTATCCTAGTGATAAAACAATTTGCTCGAACGTCTGCGATGCACTTGAGGCCTTAGGTCAATGGCGGGAATCTCTTGTTTTCTTAGAGGGGGGACGAGAGCATTTTGACATTGATGACGCGTGGACGGGGCGAATGGCTGTTGCAGCGGATATGGCACAAGAGGTTGAAAAAGCTCGGTTGTTGTACGAAAAAACATTCGAAAAAGGTTATCATGATGATACTATCTATTATTCATATATGTCTTTTTTGTATACACATTCAATGACGGATGGAATTCTTGAGAAAATAAAGGGTTATAATGACAGTGCCTCAACAAGAGATTCAATGAGAACATATATTCAAGTCTGCCAAGCAGAGGGCGCATATGATACTGCTTTTGATCTCATAGATGAATGGATGAAGAAGCATCCTGCAGATGAAGAAATAGACCGTATGGAAATGGACGTATGCATAAATGCAGGGCTGTATGATAAAGGGTTGATTAAAGCAGATAAATTATCAAAAAGCGGTGCTACTGGTGTCGATTTCCAGATAATGCAGGGCAAATTGCTATATGGAGCTGAGCGATATGATGAATCAAGAGGCGTATTTGAAGATGTTTTGCGTGTGTATTCCCAAAATGAAAGTGCACTGGAATATGTTGCAGCATTAAATGCTGTTCAAGAAAAGGGGTCGCGGCTAGGGCTTATTACAGGAGTTTTGCCCGTAGCATTAATGCCGTCAATTTCATTGAACATGAAAGAGGCAGAACGGGTAGAAATAAAAGAAGTTGGTAGGCAAGAGCTTTATGATGTCGTAGCGGTTGAGTGGAAAAATAGAGAGAAGGTGCAAAAGACAATTTATCGAAAAAGTGTATTTAATGACCAACGGTCGATAAATGAATATACTGTCTATGAATATTCATTTGATGAGTCTCAATACGAGCTATGTCCTCATTCTTTTATTGTTAGGAATAAGGCAGGTGAAATTGTAAATAAAAATGCCATAGATAGCGCCTATGTTGTGGCAGAGCGAGAACAATCTATATTGAGAATACCCGTTAATGGCTTAGAGATCGGAGGGAGTTTAGAAGTTATTATAACAGAACAGACAGTAGGCGTGGAGGAGGAGCCGCCGTTTGAGCGGGTATACATGTTTAACTTTTTAGAGGTCGGTTACATGGCCCTGTCAATTAGAGGACTTGCAGAGAAAAATGTGGCAAACTACGGAGAAATGACATACAGACAAGAAGGGTTGGTGCATATTTGGGAAAGAAGAAAAATACCGGCTTTGTACTATGAGGCTAGGCAGCCAACGGGAGCATCAGTTTATCCGTTTATAGCGTTGGGAAGTGGTCAAAGTACGTGGTCGAAAATAGGAAGTGAATATTTAGATTCAATTAGTCACCGCTTAAAAATTGATCCTACGGTTCCATCTTTATGGGAAGAATGGGGTATAAAAGATCAGGCAAAAGAAGAAGATGTTGTCGGAGATGTAGCAGAGCAGGTGCAGCAATATTTATCATATCAAAACATTGCCTTTGGCAAGCAGAGGCGAGTGCCAATGCCGTGCGGCCAAATAATTAGAAATAGAACGGGAGACTGCAAGGCTCACTCCCTGTTGCTTTGGCAACTCTTGACGTCAAAAGAAATCGAAGCGTATCTTGTTCTGGTAAATTCATCAGAGCAAATTGTTGAAACATTGCCAAATCTTGATCAGTTTGATCATATGATAGTGGCAACGGGTAATGATAAAGAAGGTTTTGTTTTTTGGGATACAACAAACAAGTATAGTGCCATGGGTTTCAATAATCATTCATATTTATATGAAAACAGTGCATTGTTATTAAACGGAAATAAATCACGTCTCATACAAAAATCAACGAAAACAGGGGGGCATAAATTAACAGTGAATTCTGTTGTAAAGATAACGGAAACAGGTGATGTCGTATACGAGGATGCGCTTTGTTTTGATGGAGTCTTTGCCGAATCATGGAGAAGGGCTTTGGTTGGGGTTGATAGGGAAGCATCGAATAGAGTTGTAGAGCAGGTTTATCAATCAAAATTATCGGGCTTTAGGCTGAGCGAGGCAAATTTTGATTCATTAGTTCCTGCCAGAGGTGCATTAATAGGAGACGTGAAGGGCTTAATGAAAAGGGCTTTTAGAAAATTCAGAAATGAATGGATTGGTACAGTGGCATTGCCTATTCCAGAAGGTGTTGTGGCAATAGAACAAGCAGGTCCAAGAAAGTATGCCATTCATCATAAACAAACCGAAGAGGTTATTATGCATTATAGGATACAAATTCCAGAAGGCTTTAAGATGAGTTCGGTTGATGCGGTAGAGGACATAGACATACAGTCGGCGTATTTCACAGCAGAGATAAGCCAGAAGCGAACGTCAAAGGAAATTAAATTAGAGGGCCGTGTTGTTATACACGAAGGGATCTTTAGTGCTGCAGAGTGGGGTGCTTATGCTGAGGAAATGGATAGCATAGTGGAAGCTCTCAGGCCAACAGTTGCCTTGGTAAGAAGCGAGTAATTTATTCCGCTTGAATGGTGCGATGCTCTTTAAATGATGAGATAGAGAGAGGGGACGGTATGCTAACCAGCAGCTTCCTGTTTGCGCAGGGTATTACTGAGGATATGGAACGAGCGATTTGGGCCCGTGGTGTCACCAGTTGGGAAATTTTGCGAAAATATCCAGGGGAAGCAGCGGAGGTCATTGGTGATTCACGAAGCCAGAAGTTATTAGCCGCAGTTGCAGAAGCAGAAACGGCACGTGTAAATGGTGATTATGCGTGGTTCCGTAAACATTGGCCAGAGAAATCTTTGTGGCGGCTATGGAAGGGGTTTTGTGCTCCCGAGCAAGTTGCCTTGGTTGATATTGAAACTACAGGGCGAACACCCGGTTATGATAACATAACTGTGATTGGACTTGCTAATGGAGTGCAGGAATATGCTTTTGTTGCGGGTCGACCACAGGCTAATGATCAAGCGATAGAAGAGTACCTAGAAGCTATTAAGGCGTACCACCTACTTATTACCTTTAATGGTGTTAGTTTTGATGTTCCCTTTATCGAGAAGCATTTTGCAGCTCAGGGGTATCATGTTGAGCAGCCACATTTGGACCTCATTTGGCCAGCACGAAGCATTGGTCTTTCTGGCGGATTAAAAGATATGGAAAAACAGGTTGGCATTGTGCGTGAGGAAGATATTGCTGACGTGCGTGGTGCGGAGGCAATTACGCTTTGGGGCCAATGGACTCAAAGAAACGATAGAGCAGCCTACGATAGGCTTGTGACCTATTGTAAAGCAGACTGTACAAATTTACAACCATTTGCAGAGCATATTTATAACCGTAAATGGGAAGAATGTTACGGTAAACACGCGCAAGAAATTGATTTAGATGCCACTCATGGCGAACAGATGACTTTATTTTAAAGGATTAGTATCATGGCAAAATTCCCTGCATTTAATTTACCAGGTAGCGATGGCAGCAGTCATGCGCGTAAAGATATAGACGGGCCGTATATTGTTTATTTTTATCCAAAAGATATGACACCAGGTTGCACAACCGAATCATGTGAATTCCGAGATAATATTAAGCGTTTAGAAAAACTGGGTATTCATATTTATGGTATTAGTGCCGATTCTATCGCTCGTCATGAAAAGTTTATTGCCAAGCATGACCTAAATTTTGTTTTATTATCAGATGAAGAACACGTGTTAATGGAAAAGATCGGCGTGTGGGCAGAAAAGAAAATGTACGGTAAAACCTTTATGGGTATTGTGCGTTCTACATTCTTAGTTGCTCAGGATCATACTATTTTACGCGAATGGCGTAAAGTAAGAGTAAAAGGGCATGTGGACGAAGTGTTAGCTGCAGCAGAAGAGTTGCTGTAGGGTGATAGCCCGTCGATTATGTGACGGATCGTCAATATTTGCCTCTGTAGCTTAGTAGAAGAGCAGAGGCTCCTAGGTTTTATCTCCAGAGTGGATCCCATTGAAAAGATTTGCTCCAGTCAATCTTGCCAGAGTCATCTTCGGGTGGAGTGTCGGTCACGTTTAGTGTGTGCCCATCCAGAAATAAAACATTTACACCCCCTGGATGTCTGCTGTCATCAACAGCGGTTTTTGCAGCGTGTCCCCATTGACCCATTCCAGTTTCACCGGCAACGCAGTCAGTCATAAGCATCGTTCGTGATTCGAAGCGACTTTGACCCTGTCGGTAACGCCATGTTTTGTCTTTTTTCTTATCGATATACCCGTTCATTTTAAAGCTCTTGGGCGATGAGTTATCAAATACGTCGGGGGTATGCGCTTCAAAACCTGCGCATTGAAAGATAGAGTTCCGTGCATGGAGAGTTACACCATCTGCGTACTCTGGTAATCTGTAGAACCAAGCATCACTTTGAGTGGGGTTGCGCTCCCCTTTATTCCCTTCTGCGGGATATTTTCGGTGATGCTCATTTGCGTAGGCCTCAAAGCACATCCCAACTTGCCGTAAATTATTCATACAGGCTGTGCGTGTCGCGCTGTTACGGGCACTAGAAATAATAGGTAAAAGAAGGGAAGCGAGAACGCCAAGAATTGCAAGAACAACAAGGAGTTCAGCGAGCGTTACTCCTTGTCGTGCAGGCATGGTGGCTTTCGTGAGTGCTCAGTCGGTTCGTCAGAACTAGAAATGTCTCGGTATTCTTTAACAAGGGTAATAACAGAAGACATAGCACCTTGTGTTTCATCGCTTAAAATCATGTTGTCAGACGATGGAGATCCCATCAATGTGTTTTCCGCTTCTTGTGCTACGGTGCAGATAGGGCGGTATATTCGACGTGATAAATACAGGGCTAACAACATTCCGATAAAAAGAATGCCGCCAGCAAAAAGAAAAGGGGGCGCTGTTGATTCGGTAAAGTAGAAGTACTCGCCGTAAAGAATCTGGTTAGTATTGGTATGTGGAAGGGGTGTTGCGGCAGCAAACATATTGTGGGAAACCTTCCACGCGTTGCTTGAATTAAGAAAAGATGAAATGAGGAGTGGCTCAGGGTTGTCTTCATCGAGATGGTGTTCGGTGCCAACATGCTTTACAACAGCAAGTCGATGATCAGTCTGTAGTTCTACAACAGCAAGGGATGCCCAGTGTGTATTATCAGTCATATAAGCATTGAGTGGTTGCTCGTTTTCTGGATGGATTGCGTGAGCAATGCTTGAGAGATGTTGTGAGAGCGCGTCTTCAATGGTTTTGTCGAGGGAATTATTCACAGATTGTGTATAATAGAAAACGAGAATTGCGGCGATGATGCTGGGAAGCAGCGGTGCTAGGAAGCAATTCAATTTGAGGCCTTTGAGTGCATGCATGCCTCAATGCTAATGCGAACAAGGATAGCGAGCAAGCGAAAAGCTCCTAAATGCCACCTATTTTCGTATAAATAAAACTACTGTATTGACAGTTAAGAAAGCGTTATATGTTTCTGCACCCCGCACGAGGGACGTTGGCTGGTATTGACC
>JADGDD010000011.1 GCA_016745075.1 Planctomycetota bacterium
TGTTGAATGAACCGAGCGCGATAAATTGGAAACGGTTTGGCGATTGATGAACCACCTAACGCTAAGGCCTGCAGCACTATACGATGTAAAATGCCACAGGCGGTTGATAAAGAAACAAACTTACACGGACTATTTCCTTATGCAAGTTGCGCGCAGTATAGTGTCGCAGAGCCGACTTGTTAGGTGATGACATGCTTATGGAAGTTGCGATTGCTACCTACAAAGCCTTGGAAAATCCCAACAGCTTGCAGGGAGCACGACACCCGAGCACGCAATAATGTAACCCACCAAAACCAATTGCACGAAGAAGAAGCGCGCTAGCCGAGCAAAAAACAATTGAAAAGTAAAATCGTTTTTGAACGAGCGACATTGCTTTGGTTACGCACTGAATGCGGCGTTACCCAAACAGGTGAAAGGTTTAGTAATTGGCGGGACACCTAACGCTAAGGCCTGCAGCAAAACCACAGAAGTGAGAATGTGCAGGCGGTTAATAAAGAAGTGATGTTATACGGACAGCAGGTTTATGCAAGTTGCCGCAGTGGTTTTGTCGCAGCGCCGCCTTGTTAGGTACTTGTTGCTTGCGTGAGTTGTGCAATTCTTGGCGTGGGCTAGTAATTGGAGAACAGTAGGCTTGCATTGCAGGCCGTTGATTGATGCGCTTATTCCCCGTGCAAAAATCCTGTTTTATGTATTTGATCAGCAGTGAAGCCCGTGGAATAACCATATTGCACGAGCGCACAGCAATAAGGGCGAGATTGCACAAACGCATTGTACGCGATGGGAATATGGGGTTTTGATTTTGAAGCTGTGCGGTGATGAATTATTAAGCCCGTTGGTATTTGGGGAGAGTACCTAACAGTCTTATTAGGTGGAATTCTATCTCAGGCCCTATTTGGTAGATATATGCCAAATGGGGTATTGACGGAATTGTTAAAAATTCGATAGTAGGTTTATTATGGGTAAGTCAAGTTCTGGTGGGTTAGGTGATGTTTTTCCTTTGGATGAAAAGGGATTATGGTGGGATCGTTATCTTAAGTATTTATCAAAACATGGGGTTAGATCAGGGCAGTTGGTTTGGTATCGGCGTCGAGTGGAGCAGGTGTTGAATTGGCATCCCGGGGTGCAGTCGCGGGGTGTGATATTGACGATTACTTGGTTGCGTTAGGTGGACTTAGTATTGATCCGTGGAAGTTGGAGCAGGCTGTGGATGCACTTCGGCGTTTTGGTGAGTACACGCAAGCTCAATGGCTTGTTGCGGTAGATTGGTCTGCGTGGTGTTTGCGTTTGGGGACAGGGGCAAGTGCAGAGGAGGTGGCTGAACATATTCAGAATATTGAACAAGGTGTGTTGCCTAAAGATCCTTCGTTGCGAACGTTTGCTGTTAGAATGCGGGTGAAGCGGTATAGCTTGCGTACGCAAAAGTTGTATTGTGATTGGGTTAAGCGTTGTTCTGAATATAATAATTTGTTAGCTCTAGCGGATTTGAGCGCGATTCATGTTGGGCCGTATTTATCTTATTTAGTGGCGGAGCGTGGTGTGGCCGCTAGCACCCAAAGAACTGCTTTGTGTGCGTTGGTGTTGTATTTAAAAGAGGTGAAAGGTTTGTCAGAGGTTGATGTCGGTGCTTTTAGCCCAAGTGAAAAACCTCGGCAAATCCCAACGGTTCTCAGTGTTGATGAGATGCGTTTATTGTTGTCTCAGTTGAAAAATAAAACGAGCCATACAATGGTATCGCTTATGTATGGTGCCGGTTTACGTTTGTCAGAGCTGCTTCGTTTACGAGTGAAAGATGTCGATTTTTCTAATAAGTGCATTCTGATTTTTAATGGAAAGGGTGGGGTCAGTCGCCGTTGCCCTTTACCTGATTCTTCGGTTCTAGCCTTGAGAGAACAACTTGAACGTGTGCAGAAGATGCATGAACGAGATTTAGCTTCTGGACTTGGGGCTGTGTCTTTACAGCAGGAATTGATCTTAAAATTTTCTCGTTCAGCTAAAGAGTGGCACTGGCAATATGTGTTTCCTGCGCGCAATTGTGCTTTGGACCCATTGGATGGTCGTATAAAGCGACATCATATAAGTAAATCAACCGTACAGAAAATTGTAGGGCGGGCAGTGAAGGCGGCGGGCATCAGTAAACGAGCAAGCTGCCACAGCTTACGGCATTCCTTTGCAACGCATTTATTGGAAAATGGTCATGATCTACGAACCGTTCAAGAATTGATGGGTCATAAAGATGTGCAGACAACAATGATTTATACCCATGTGCTCAATTAAGCCGGGGGTGACGGTACGTTCACCGATGGATTTGTTGCAAGTCATTCACCTATTGCGGATATATGGGTCCATTATGTTGTATAAGCCCGTTATTTTCGGGGTATTGCACATGTAGGAAGTCTTGCTATGGTTCCGCACGCAACGAGAGCGTTACTCGTAGATCAATACGCCTCCTACCCCGAACGTTTGTCGGGAGAATATGGAACAGATATGAGCCAAGAATCGGCATCAGCAAGTGTTACCCCAGAAGGTACAACGCCAGATCAACCCTTAAATAGCCTTCCAGATATTGCCCGTGATGGTGCCGTGTCATTTCATGGTGCGCTTGATCGTGTGGGTATGTCTGGCATAGAGTTGCCGGTACGTGTTGATGGCCCTCAGGGTCCTATGCTTATTCCTGCGCATGTGAGTGCTATGGTTAGTTTAGACCAACCAAAGGCCAAGGGCATTCATATGTCCCGTTTATTCCTGGCCTTACAGCAACGGGTAGAGCAAGCACCTTTGACTCCACAGCTCTTACAAGACCTCTTGTGTGAGTTTATTGCGTCGCATGAAGGCCTTAGTACAGTTAGTAGTCTCAAAATTTCTTACGAACTCCCAATGCTACGCCCATCACTCAAGAGTGATAACACAGGTTGGCGACAGTATCCTGTTAGCCTTGCTGGGATTTTGCGCAATGGTCATCTTGAGTTTTCGGCTTCTGTGCGGGTTACCTATTCTAGTACGTGTCCATGTTCTGCGGCTTTGGCTCGTCAGTTGATTCAAGAGCGTTTTAAAGAGAATTTCACTATCACAGAAGGTGCTAGTCCGGAAGATATTCTTGCGAGTATGCATGAGTGGCTTGGCCGCGAAGAGTCGATCTGTGCTACACCACATTCACAGCGTTCACATGCAGATGTTGAAGTTGTCAGTGAAACCGCAGATGGTTTGCCCACCTTTATCACCCTCATAGATGAAGTCGAACGGGTCTTAGCAACTGCTGTGCAATCGGTTGTGAAACGTGAAGATGAACAAGAATTTGCTCGTTTGAATGCTGCAAACCTTATGTTTTGTGAAGATGCGGCTCGTCGTGTCAAATCTTTGCTCGAGTCTATGCCTGGTGTTGCTGATTATCGTGCCCGCATGGCCCACATGGAGAGCTTGCATCCCCATGATGCAGTGAGTATCATCACAAAAGGCATTCCTGGCGGTTTAATGCCTGGATGTGATTAGCATGACGGGCAAGAAGCGGGCATAAGAAATTTGTTCAAGGCCTTTCTGCGCGTATGAGAGAGGAGGCCATTGATGTCAATAGAACCTTTATCGGTAGCGCTTACCAACGGTGAGCAGCTTGAAGTATTAAAACGTTTTTCCGTAAGTTATACTGAGCAGATGGAAACAGTAGATGCAGAGCTGCGAGAAAAACTAATTGCAAATGCCGAAGCTGATTTTCTTGCTCAATACATAGGCGAACAAAAAGAAGTGCAGGAGTTGCGTTGCGATCCCGCTGAGATTGAGCGCTTAGAAAAAAAACGCCAACATATTTCCGCCATTATAGATCGACTGACTCAAGTGTTGCCAGCTCAGCCAGATGTGAAGGTGCAGGCACCAGCAGCAAAAATTTCTCGGTTTTAAGTAAGACAATAGGCTAAAAAGATGAACGAAACAGAAACAATCCAGCTGAGACCAGCGTGTCTGAATGATGTCCCTGCGATGCAGCAACTCATAGCAGATTATGCACAAGAGAGTCAAATGCTGCCACGCACTCGTTCCGAACTCTATGAAACGGTTCGAGATTTTATAATTGCCGAACAACGAACAGAGAAAAATGAACACATATTATTAGGTTGTGGTGCTTTACATATTTGCACAAAAAATATTGCAGAAGTTAAATCTTTGGCTGTGGCACGCAAGGCACAAGGGCTCGGAGTTGGCAGACGTTTGGTCGATGCCTGTTGCCGTATGGCACAAGAGATTGGCCTAGAAAAAGTATTTTGCCTGACCTATCAAGAACGTTTTTTTCAAAAACTTGGTTTTGTCACTATAGATAGAGCACTCTTGCCAGAAAAGGTGTGGGGTGAATGTGTGCGTTGTAATAAATTTTTGGAATGTGATGAAATAGCAATGTGGAAAACTGTGAAAACAGTTGCTCCAGCACAGAAAACAGAGGAAGAGAATAAGTAGATGGACTCTCGAAACATGGACCTAAAAGTAGGGCTGCTCGTAATTTTGGGTATGAGCGCTATTGTTACCGTCATTTTAATGTCAGACAGTGTGTCCTTCAAAGAACCATACACTATTACCGCGTATCTTGCCAATGCAGGTGGTTTACGCGAAGGGAGCCCCGTAAAAAGTAATGGCTTACCGATTGGCCAAGTGGGCAGCATCAATGCCAGTACAGATAGCCGTGGTGCTATTGCCATTGTTTTGTCTATAGATACAGAGCACCGCGTCTATCGGTCTAGTGAACTGAAAGTAATTACTCAGGGTATTTTTGGCGATAGCTACCTAGAGTTTAGTGGCGAGCAAAAAGGTGATACCGCGTATTTGCCAAACGATAATTCTGCATCAGTCATAGCGGTCCCTGGCTTGTTGGATGAAATGAGCAAGCAAGGTAAAGATATTATTTCTGGTATTGCTGACTTATTGAATGATGACATGCGAGCGGACATCAAACGTATGGTCAAAAACAGCGCGGATGTTACCGAAGAAAGTGTCGCCCTTATGCGCCTAGCAGGAACTGCCATCGGTAATTTTGATAAGGTGCTTATAGAAGCAGAACAGCTTGCTAAAGAAATGCGTACCGCAGGTGCAGGTCTGAGTACAGACGTGAATCGCAGCCTCACTCATATAGATGGTCTGGTTGGAGAATTACGCGCCCACATGGATGCCCTTTCTAAAGACTTACAAGGGGCGGTTGAACAGAGTGATAAATCTATGCAATCTCTTGGTGCCCTGGCAGACAGTTCGCAACAAACTCTTGTTGACAATAAAGAGCATCTGCAAGCAATCATGACAGACATGCGTACCGCCGTTCATGAATTTGCCATATTTACGGAAGCAATGAATAGTTCGTCTGGCGTGGTTGGCCAATTGTTACATAGCCAAGAACTCGCTAAAGATATGAATGATGCAATGATCAATATTAGTGATGTGAGTGAACGCGTTGCAGATAATCCAGAAGTTCTTGTTTGGGGTCAAACGGATGCTGAAGCCGCGGCCGCTATCAAAGCTCGAGAGCGCCTTCGTCTGCGCCGTGCATTCAATCAGGGCTACACGGGTGTTATGGATACCACTGCAATACAACCAGTGAAGCAAGAGGTCAGTAGCACAGTTGAAGAATCAGAATAAATATTTATTCCCAAGATCATAATTCATTATTTGATAAATAAGGTATCGTTTAGCTATCCCTCCTTCTTTATTAAGGAGGGGAGCGATTGTTCTCTGTGATAGGCTGGCTTGATCTTGAATGTACTGATCAGTTCTTAGTCATCAGCTTTTGGTGCATGGGGATCACGTAGGCATAATATTCGACGGACATCTTCAATGGCGAGATAAAAAGATGGTACTAAAATAAGCGCAATAACAGTGGCGAATAAAATGCCAAAACCGAGTGAGAGGGCCATGGGAATAATGAAACGGGCTTGACGCGACGTTTCAAAAATCATGGGTCCGAGCCCACAGAAGGTGGTCAGGGTGGTTAGCATAATGGGGCGGAAACGGCGTAGACCAGCTTCCATAATGGCATCATAGGCACTCATACCCGTGCGGCGTAATCTATTGGCATAGTCGATGAGTACCAGTGAATCGTTAACAACCACACCAGAGAGGGCAACCATACCCATCATACTAATGATGCTTAAATTGTAGCCCATGAAGACGTGACCAATGACCGCGCCAATAAATCCAAATGGAATACTAAACATAACAATCATCGGCTGAATATAGCTGCGGAATGGTACCGCCAGTAAAGCATACACGCCGAGCATCGCCATCAAAAATCCAGAAACTAATGAACCCATACTTTTTGCGCGTTCGGCTTGGCGGCCTTCAAAACTAAAACGTAGGCCACTGTGATTTTCAATAAGTTCAGGTAAAACAACTGCTTTTAAATCTTCCAGAATACGGTCTGTTTCACGGGCAGGGCGCACATCGGCTGTTACCTGTACCGTGCGTTTACCATTGGTGCGGTTAATCACGGTATAGGAGTGGCCCGAATTGATGTGGACCAGTTCGGGTAGTGGAACATAAGTGCCACTTGGTGTGCGTACCATAAATGAAAGAAGATCGTGTGCTGTTTCACGTTCGTTTTCTGGGAGGCGTACTTGTACACGAATTTCATTACGACCACGTTGTTGGCGTAATGCCTCTGCTCCGTAAAAAGCATTACGAATTTGTTGAGCAATGGTCAAGCTGGTTAGGCCAAGGCTATGCGCTTGTTCACGCAAGGTAAAATTAAACTGCCGTTTTCCTTGTTCAAAACCATCATTCACATCATTCACATGGGCGTATTCTTCTAGAGATGAAGCGAGAGAACTGGCTGCACTTTCAAGCGTTGTCATGTTTGGATGATTAAGCTCTATGGTAATGCCTGCGCCTCGGCCTGGTCCGCCGCCGTCGTATTCAAAGCGAATACTTTCAAGGCCAATAACTGTGCCAAGTTCTTCACGCCAGTAGTCAGTAAAGTCGGTTGTACTCATGCTGCGTATATCAACATCAGCCATGTAACTGCGCACATAACAGACATTGCCACCATTACTAATTTCAGCAAAGACCCCAGTCGCTACCGTATTGCCACCATTCTTATCTATAACAGCTTGCGCGGCAGTAACGAGGCGGTCCCGAATCTCTTGTGCTTGTTCCATTGGCACGCCATAAGGCAGCGTTGCGGTGGCAGTAGCTACGTCTGACTCTACACGCGGAAAGAGAGTAAAGCCAATTCGTTTGCTGAAAACAAAACCAATGGTTAAAGTTAAAATCATAATACCGCCAGCGATGGCAATAAAACGATTGCGCAGAACGGTGCGTAAAATTGGTCCGTAGACAGTGCGAATCAAGCGAGCGAAGCCATCACTAAACGCGCGTTGCAGGCGATGTGGCGCAGAAAATAATCTATGTGGATGTTCTTTTTGATGGGATAAATGCGCTGGTAATACAAAGAGGCTTTCCACCAAGGAGATAATAAAGGCAATAACTACAATTGCTGGAATATTAGCGAATATTTTTCCCATAAAACCAGGGACAAAAAACAATGGAGAAAAGGCAACAATATTAGTGAGAATACTAAAGCAGACTGGCATAGCGACATCACGCACACCGCGCACAGCGGCAACGGGGAACGGTGCCCCTCGCTGGTGGTGTTCATATATATTTTCTCCTACCACAATGGCATCATCCACCACAATGCCGAGAGCAACCAGAAAGGCGAACATGGTTACCATGTTAATGGAGAGCCCCATCATAGGCATTAACATAAAAGTACCCATGAAAGAAATCGGGATACCCAGCATAACCCAGAAGGCGAGACGGGCTTCTAAAAAGAGCGCGAGGAAAATAAGAACAAGTGCTAACCCAATGTAACCATTGCGTGTGAGTAATTCCATGCGCTGACGGAAAATATCACTACGATCTTCAAGGACTTTAATACTGACATCTGGTGGCATACTCGCATTAAGCGGCTCCAGTGTCGCAAATACTGCATCGGCAACCTCTATCGGTGTTTGTTCACCGACGCGGTAGATTTCTAAAATAATGGCAGGCTTGCCGTCATAAAACGATTCACGGTTGGTATCGGTAAAGCCATCGTTAATGGTAGCTATGTCACCAAGAGTAATGGTGCTGCCATCGTTAGCCGCAATAATAGGGATGCTGGAAAAATCAAAACGAGAATTACGTCGTTCGTCTAAACGTAATAAAATTTCTCCACCATCTGTTTTAACGCCACCGCCAGAAAGTTCTAAGGCATTGCTGCGGATGCGGTTGGCAATGTCTTGCATGGTAAGGCCATAGGTACGTAAGGCATTTTGCGGAACAGATATTTCAATTTCGAGAGCTTCTTCATTTTGGATATTTACCAAACCAATATCTGGATCTTGTAACAAATCAGAGCGAACGCTTTCTGCAACCGCGCGCAGAGATGTGGTTGGAATATCGCCATAGACAGCAAGCGAGACACCACGCATATGATTTTGTAACATGCTTACTTGTGGTGTTTCAATATTTTCAGGGAAGGAGGTAATGCCATCTACCGCCTGCTGAATATCTTGCAGGGCAAGCATGCTGTTAGCATCTAATAATAATTCGACAACAACTTGACCAAAACCTTCGCGGGCGGTAGAGCTTACGGTATCAAGGCCATCTACGTCCTGAAGAGATTCTTCAATGGCGAGCAAAATACTTTGTTCAATTTCTTGTGGGTTTGCACCTGGATAGGGAACCGTGACTTGAATAATATCAATATCAAATTGTGGGAAGACTTCTTGTTTGACACGTGTCAGCATAAACGCGCCACCAATAAGCAACGCCAGCATCAACAGGTTTGCGGCAACGCTATTGCCGGCCATCCATGCGAGGGGGCCAATGCGTTCTTTGCGTGAAAGTTTCGGAGATTCAGTTTCCATCAGTGGCCTCCGTTTTTTGCGTTGGTGTGCGTAATTTCATGCCAGCTACCGGAGCACTGATGTTACTGGTAATAAGTTGATCGCCGTCAGTGAGTCCAGCGCGGATGTATGCTGTTTCTCGTTCAATCCAAATGATTTCAGCAGGACGAATGGTGAGAGTGCTTTTCTCATCAAGTACCCAGACGGTATTGTTTTCACGCAGATGAGCAGTCGCAATAGCGGTGACGTTGGTCAGTGCGGTGGCATGTAATTGAATGCGAACAGAGCTGCCAAGTAATAAGGGAGCGTGGCTTTGCAGTGGTTTGTGTACAGAAAGCAAGATTGTGGCAAGGCGGCCTTTGGTCTCTACTTCTGGAAGAAAACGAATAAGACGGGCATTCCATTCTATGCGTCCAGCGCTGCCAGCTCGTGTTAGTACGGCGGTGCTACCAGTTTCGGCATCTGCATGTAGATGTGGTAACATGGTCACAGGTATGTTTGCCCGCACCCAAAAAGCGGTACTATCGGCAATGGTGCAAATAGGTGTTTGCGGAGTGACTTGGCTACCGATGCCGCCATTTTTGTTTAATAAGACACAATCAAAAGGAGCGCGAATCGTGCAACGTGCAATGTTGAGTGTTGCGCTGCGCAAGGCAGCTTCTGCTGCGTCTACACGTGCTTGCGCTGCTTGTAATTCTGGTTCGCGTAAAATGAGTTCACGTTCTAAGGTTGTCGCCGTTTCTTTATTGGTGAATTGTTCCCATTCAAAAGCTGAAATATTACGTTGCCCTTGTTCTCGTTTCAGGGCACTGCGAGCGGTGGCAAGATCAGCGGTGCGTTGAATACGGGCGTGTTCATAATCTGTTGGGTCAAGCAGGGCAAGAATCTCGCCTTGAGCATAATGTTGCCCCGGCTCTAGCAGCGGGCTGTGTGCACGACTCCCATCATCCTTGTCTATATGCTGAACGAGAGTACTTGTGACGCGCGGGCTTATCGTTACCTGACTTGATGGAATAACGGTACCAAGTGCTTGTAAAGACAAAGGCATGCTGGCCTGACGCTTACAGGGTTCAGTGAGTACAGTAGGAATAGCTGCTTCTGGATGTATTCGTGATGTTTTTGGTCCAGTCTCAATAAGTTTTTTTGTGCCAAATGCCCCAGCTCCAAGAATAAGAAGTATGATGCATAGACGAAGGATAATTGCGAGAGGAGTAACATGGTGATCATCGTAGGTGGTCATTATTAAAGTCCTTCTTGGGTTGTGCGTAGTGCAGACAGTTGTGTGGTCCAGCGTCCGCCAAGTGCGCGGTGTAGGGCCAATTGTTGGAGGAGGTGGCTGCGTTGTGCTTCGAGTTCACTACGTTGTTGCCGAAGCATAGCCAGTTGTTCGTGTTTGAGACTCAACAGTGACAGCCCTGCATTACGATAGCGGGTGTGCATATGCGTAAGTCGTTCTGTAGCTAATTGCGTTTGGGTGCAGGCTTGTGCATAGGCGATAGCCGCAGCCTGTTCTTGATGTAATGCGTTTTCTACTTCAGTGATGGCCGTTAATACCGCATGTTTGTAGAGCGCCAAACGTTCGTGAACAATTGCTTCAGTGCGTCGTTGCTCTGCCTGTAGTCGCCCACCATCAAAGAGAGGAGCTAGTAAGCCTGCTGCTAAATTGGTAAACCAATTATCAAACAGCGCTGTTGCAGTGCTGCTTTGAAAACCAGCACTGCCACTGAGTGTCAGTTTTGGAAGGCGGTCAGCCTTGGCTGCGGCAACGCGTTTATCTGCACCATGTACACGAGTCAATGCAGCGCGAACATCTGGTCGTTGGCCAAGTACCTCAATCGGTAAGCCGGTTGCTGGTGTCGCTATGGCAGCGGGCAGGAGGGTATCTATATGAGGTAGTGCTTCCTGTGAGGCGGCACCACGTAAGAGCTGTATTTGCAGACGAAAATTTTCATAAGCAGCAGCGGCCAATGCTTGTTGTGATTTGAGTGCAGCAAGCGCTTGTTGTTGAGTAGCGAGATCGGCTGCGGTACTTGCACCGTTCTGTTGTTGTCTCAGAACAAGATCGCAGATCTCTTGTTGAGATTGTAATTGTTCCTGAATGTTTTTTTGAATGGCAGCTTGTGTTTGTAAGCGCCACCACGTTTCTGCAATTTGTGCGCTTAAACTTAAAGCGGTGGTTTCTGCATCTTCACGGCTGGCAAGGGCATCTAGTTGGGCGGCATCACTACGCCCACGGGTGTTTCCCCAGAGATCTAACTCATAACTAGCAGCAAGGCCAAGTGAATAAATTTCTGATGTAGTTGTTGTGCTTGCATTGGTTTGCTGATTGCTGCTAATGTTCGCATTGGCAGACAATGATGGCATTAACGAAGCACTGTTCATCTGGGCAGCCGCTGCAGCTTGTTCAACTCGCGCCCAAGCTGCGTGCATATTTGGTGCATTGTTCAGTGCGTCGTTAATAAGTATGGTTAATTGCGGATCATTATACTGTAGCCACCAGCGTCCATCTGTAATCACTTCTGTACCAGTCAGTGAAAATGTTTGTGGTACAGCTGCAGAAGCTGTTTGTATATCACTGTCGCGCAAAGAGCCAGAGCAAGCAGTACTTATGCTCAGTGTGGCAACGGCGCAGCCTAGGGTGAATATGTTACGCATCGGCAGACTCCTGGAGAATCGATAGAATAATTTCTTGAATGGGTTCAACCAGCTTTGGAACGGCGTCTTCTGCATGGGGTGCAGATAAAAGCGCCTGTGCAGAATGGGTGAGCTGTCGGACTAAAGCGTCTCGCTGTTCACTATCTGGTGAGTCTTCCCCCGTTTTGTGCATAGATTGGAGACAACGGACAAGCATGCCGATAATAAAATGTAAACGCCAGACAAATTCAATATTGTCTATCTGCGGGCAATGTTTACGGATGCGTGGTAAGAAGTATTCAATCATCTCTCGAAAGGCACCACGATGGCTTTCGGCCACTTGTGTCATGTTGGTAAACGAACTGGCGAGTATAGGGAGAATTGCAGCCGTATGTTTATCAAGCGCCATTAAAGGCGGACGAAGAAAGGCATCAAGCGTGGCCGGTAAGGATGGTGTGTTATTATCAGCGGCGTATTCAGCAGCACGTAATAATCGTAGGCGTTCATCATTGATTGGTAGAAAACGTCTACCGATAACGGCTTTAATTAATCCGTCGCGGCTGGTAAAATGATAGGTAATAGATGAGACGGCTTCACCGGCCTGCTCTGCAATCTGTCGCAAGCCAACGCCATCGAACCCAAGATCCGCAAAGAGTATTTCTGCGGCATCCAGCAGTCGCTCTCGTGTTTCTTCTCCAGCCATACCTACCCCTTGTACACTTGTACGAAAAATTTGTACAGGTGTACGAAAATGTGGCAAGCACAATTTCTTGTGGATCTTACTTACAGACTAGCGTGCGTATTCATTTTGCATGTATCGTGAGTTATGCTCCACCGAATCTATCTCGGTATGCACGTGGACTATAACCTGTTTGCTTGCGAAAAAAACGAGAGAAATAGGACGGATCACTAAATCCACATGATAGACCTATCTCTGAAATATTTATGGATGTTTCGCACAGGAGACGTTTGGCTTGTTCCGCTTGCTGTTGATGGATCCATTGCCCAACACTGCACCCAAATGTTTTGCGAAATAAACGGGTTAGATGGGTTGTGCTACAGCCAGCAAGGCGAGCGGACTCATGCAGGCTCGGTGTTTGTTGCAATCGTCCATGTATGCTTTCACAAACTAACTGGACTGGCCGTGGGATGTGTAGCTGAGGAACGGTAGTGAGAGCGGTCTGCCATAAGTGTATAAGCATCTTAGCAGCATCGCACCACAATACATGAGTCCACTCTACATTCCACATGGTTTCTATTAAGTAATCTCCGTAGAGGATATGGGGGCGTTTGGCATTGAGTTGAGAGGGGCCAATAAGTGAAGGGACAATCCCCAGATGGTTTAACCGGTTTGGACTTTTTTATGTCCGCATTGGGTGTTTGTTGATACTCGTCAGAACCGACCGCGCATTTATGTTGCAGACCGATGGCATAGCCGAGTTCAGATATTTGATGAAGACGGTGCTTTTCAGCGAGGAATAAAATATCCAGAATTTCGTCAGCCAAGTGCCTGTACGAGTTTTGGTTCGTATTTGATTAAGGAAGTCTCTACATCACGGAATGGATGGTAGGTGGCCGTTATATAAAACTACAACGCCAATTGACAACATTTAATTGAATGGTGAATGAAGCTTATTCGTCTGTTTTTTCTTCTAGCAGTGTGAGTATGGTTTCTTTCATTGCGTTGTGCCAAATGTAATAGCCACCTTCGGCAGGGTGTAAATTGTCTGGAATGAGGGCTTGATCTTTGAGCACGCCATTTTCATTGACCAGCATATTATTAATTTCGAGTGGAATAATCATATTATCTTTAGCAACCATTTTACAGGCATCATCATAGGCGCGAAATGATTTATTTTCGCGCCAGCCAGCTTTCGTGCTGGCAAGATAGGGCATAAGCAGTACTTTTGTTTTTGGGCAGCGTCTGCGGACTTCTCGTACAACAGCAGTAATGCCTTCTGCTACTTCATTTTGTTTTTCTTTATTATTATAGCCAATGGCAACAATGGCGACCTTGGGTGCAATGCCGTCAAGTGCCCCATTTTGCAAACGCCACAAAGTGGTGGCGGTATTGTCACCAGCAATGCCAAAGTTAAGAGCCTTGCGAGGAAGATAAAACTCTCGCCAGATTTTTCCGCCACGCTGGTAGCGTTTTTTACCTTTACCGACAACATCGACTGCCCAATAATCCATAACGGATGCGCCAATAAAGATGATTTGGGCATCAAGCATTTTTTCTTTTTGAGAAACCTGTTTTTTATGACGTTTGAGCCACCATTCTAATGTTTTTGGATTGCTGGCCTTTTGAGTGGGAGTAGAGGCCGCATGAAGCGGAATCTCCATGGTTGCAATTGACTCAGCATAGGCGGATGTGCTCACAAGCATGCCGGAGCAGAGAAGGGTGAGACAGAAACGAGACGTATATGTAAAAATCATACAAGGATATTAGCGTGAATCGTTTGAAAGAAAAGGGGGGAGCAAGTTTGATTATAAGAGGCTTTTGAAGGAGAGAACATGGCTTGCAAATGTCTATTTTGTTGCACTATCTTGGGCCTAGTAGGGGAGGGTGGAATGCAGCAGATAGGTCGGTATAGAATTGATGGCGAGCTTGGCGCGGGTGCTCAAGGTGAAGTCTTTAAGGCAATTGATGAGAAAGGGCAGATTGTAGCACTTAAATTGCTCAAACCGGAGTTTGCTGGTGATGTTGAAGTTGCCGGCCGTTTTCAGCGTGAGAGCCGTGTTGCCTTGGCTATAGATCACCCAAATGTGGTATCAGCGGTGGATGCAGGCATAGAAAATGGCAGACCGTGGCTAGCCTACACTTTTGTAAGTGGTGGCGACTTAGAAGGGCATATCCGCAAGCATGGTAAATTGTCTCAGGCAGAATCTTTGCGTCTTCTACGGGACATCGTTGCTGGACTTGGCGCTTTACATACAGCAGGCCTTGTTCACAGAGACATAAAACCTGCGAATGTATTGCTGAACTCAAACGGCCGTGCGATGATTACCGATCACGGTTTGGCGCGTTCGACCTGTGATGCGCGGACCCAATATACACAAACCGGAACGATAGTGGGCTCGCCAGCCTACATGGCACCAGAGCAGGTTGAAGGGTCTCCCTTGATTACGGTGCAGGCGGACCTTTATGCCGCGGGTGTGGTGTTTTATGAAATGCTTGCCGGAGTTATTCCTTTCACTGGCAATAATCTCATTGAAGTACTCAATAAGCAACTCGAGTCACCGATTCCTGATATTTGCCAAGTTGTGCCTGGCATAGACCAAGGTTGTGCTCGTTTGCTCGAACTGTTTCTTGCGAAAAAAGAAAAACAGCGAGTGAGCGATCCTATCACCGCAGTGGAACATATAGACGCGCTCCTCAAAAAACTTGGAATGAGCGAGGAAGATAAAACCTTCATTGTAGCAGCCAATGCCCTACAGGAGACGGTTGATATGTCTCTTTCTGAAAGCGCTGCTCCCGCGGTTTTCCCCGCCACTCTTGATGATGGTGGACAGATTTTCCCAGCTACTCTCGATGAAACAACAGCCCAAAGCTTTCCTGCAACCTTGGATGAAGGTACTTCTTTCCCCGCAACCCTTGATGAGGGCAGTGCCTTTCCCGCCACTTTGGATGAAGCTACCGTTTTTCCGGCAACATTACCAGAGGGAGAGAGTCCAAACCGTTTTGATGCTGCAGGGTTTCAGCCAACACTTATGATGGAAACGGTTTGTGCCGAGCAGTCATTAACAGCGGTTCCAGACTCGGCAAGAGCAGGTGAAGCGCGACTCCGTTTGGCTGTTAGCGGTCCAGCTGGTGAGCAGCAAGTGTTTATCTATGCCGGTACTACTTTGCGCATGGGCCGTACCGGATTAGATCGGACTAACGCAGAAGTGTGTCTACGTTTACGACCAGCCCAAGGGAATGAGCAACAGATACGCCGCATCTCTGGCCATCACCTAACGCTTACTTTGTCTGGAGATAAGGCGACGTTGATCGATGAGCAAAGCAGTGGCGGCACGCAAATAGCAGGCACGGCAGTCGTAGGGACCACGGCGTTACAACAACATAACGATATTCATGTAGCGGGTGTGGTGCATATTGCGGTTGAACATATTTCTGCTCAGAACATTCATTATACCTTGCCTGAACTCGGTGAAAGCGATGCCAGCGCAGGGGCTTTGTTGGTGACGCGTCCAGAAAACGGCAGTGATCATAGCTATGCCTTGATAACAGGTTCCGTTGCCGTTTCAGATCTATTTTCCGAATCAGGAACAGAAGAAACACCTTCTGCTATTGTTACACTGAATGATGGCCTTTGGCTTACGGGTGGAGAACTTGGGCTTGGTAAGGCTCTTGCTCTTATTCCTGGTGTTCGCTTTTCAATCAATAATCATCATCTTCAGGTCTGCGCTCTTGAACCTGCGGATCAAAAATAAAAGAGACCCTTATGACTATTCAACTTGTACACCTGAGCTCATCATCTTTAGCTGGGCGCAAACACGATTTTTCACAAAACGTGGTCAAGCTTGGCCGTCGTCCAGATAATGACGTGGCATTCGATCCACATCAAGATCGTACTGTTTCTGGTTATCATGCAGAATTACATATCTCTGGTGAAACCGTTACCGTGAAAGATTTAGCAACCAATAATGGTACATGGGTAAATGGAGTGCGAATGAGTGCTCCGGTTACTGTCTCATCGGGTGATATTATCCGCCTTGGTGAACAAGGTCCAGAAATACGCATTACAGTTGGTACGGCAACAGCAGCACGTCAAGAAGGTGTGCCACCAGTATCGTCACAGAAAGAAGGGATTGGTAAAGCCACCCTAGAGCGCGCCATTAACACTGCTACTAGTAAAGAGCGCAGCAAAAGTCGGGCTGTGTATATGGTGTTATTGATCTTAGTGGTTGTTTTGGCAGCGGGTGGAGCCTTTATTTTCTTGCAATCAGAGAAGAAAGCAGAAGAGGAACGGGCACGCCTAGAAGCGGAAACACAAGCAGCCAAGAAAAAAACCGAAGAAATAAGTATGGCAATGGAAAAAGTGCAAGAAAATGCAGAAAAAGCCCTTGCTGATTCTATGAACAGATATGAAACAGAGCTGAATGCTCTTAAAGGAAAAATAGGCGCAGGCGAATCACGAATTGCTCGCCTCATTGTAGAAATTCAAGAACGAGATAATGCATTAGAGGCTATTAAGAAACGCCAAGACCTATCAGAGGAACAACGAAAAAAATTACTTGCTGAAACGGAAGCAAAATTAAAAGGGCTGAAAAATGACTTAGCAGCCAATGAAAAAAATATGCGCGAAGCAGCAAAGAAAGCCGCAGACAATGCTGGGCCACAATGGGCTGACCTTGTAGACCAATATAAAGAATCACTCTTCCTTTGTTACGTAGAAAGCGCTCCAGATGCAGAAGGCCGTGTACGAAGTGGAACAGGTACGGCATTTTGTGTCCGTAGTAACGGTTTGCTTGCGACCAATGCTCATGTCGCCGCAATGTTCCTTGATAATACGTTTACAGTAAAGCTTGTTATTCAAAACCACACCGGAAAAGTATTTAAAGTAAAACGCGCAAAAAATCATCCAAATTATTCAAACCCAGCTTCTCCAGATGTTGCCTTAGTAGAAGTAGAAACCGATGGAAACAGCTTCCCTGCTATGCCACTTGCCAGCAAAGAAGACTTAAAAAATCTCCGTATTGGAACCCAGCTTGGTACTATGGGCTATCCCGGTGAACTGAGTGGTATCTATCTGTCTTCTATAGACAAAAAGACTCAAACAGTAAAAAGCGCTCTTGCAACATTTAAAGATGGTTGGATTGGCCGTATAACCGATTTCAACCGTGCTCGTGCAGACTTCTCAAGCAGCTATTTTATTCAACACAGTGCAAGTCTCTCTGGTGGCACCTCTGGTTCTCCAATGTTTAACGCTGAAGGAAAAGTTGTGGCCTTAAATAATAGCGGCATGGATTTAATGGTGACGGTAGACCGGAACGGTAATAGTGGAACGCAACGCACACCATCCGCTGCTGAAATTGGCAATGCTATTCGAGTGGATTTATTACAAGATCTAATGCGTCAAACCAACTGGTAAAAAAGAGAGTCTATGAACGATAACGAATTAAAAAAAATATGGGAACAAACACTCGGGCAGGACGAAGAAAACTGGTCGACACTTTCTGCGGGAGCAACGTATAAGCCCGCAGAAGAACACCTGCCAGAAACCCTTTCAGGGCAAACACTCCCATCGGCAACCTTGTCTGGCGGTGATACCGTGTCCGATGGCACTGTCTCTGATGGCGGAACGCTTATTGGTGACGGTATTGCTCAAATGTCTGGTGGAGCAACAGATACAGCACAATACGATATTCTCTCAGAAATTGGTCGTGGTGGTATGGGCGTTATTTATCGCGCTCGCCAAGGTAGTTTGCGTCGTGACGTTGCCATCAAGCAAATTATTCCTGAACAGGCAAATGAAAACGCCAAAGGGAAGTTTGTTTCAGAAGCTTTGGTGACGGGTGTACTTGATCACCCGAATATCGTTCCTGTTCATGAACTTGGACAAACCGCTGATGGTAATGTTTTTCTCTCCATGAAATTGGTGGGCGGTACGGAGTGGAAAGATTTACTTCACCCGAAAACCGACGATGAAAAAAGCAAAGCCGCTGAACATGACGAACAATCGCATATCAGTATTTTATTAAATGTGTGTAATGCCATCGCCTTTGCCCATAGCAAAGGTATTGTCCATCGTGATCTCAAACCAGAAAATGTTATGGTTGGAGAGTTCGGCGAAGTCCTCGTTATGGACTGGGGCATCGCCGTTGATATTAGCGAACAGAAATCTGATGATGCCCGTGCGCAACATAAAAGCACGGTTAAAGGCCCCAGCGGTACACCGTCTTACATGCCGCCGGAACTCGCTGAAGGCCGTGGCTCGGACATAGGTCCGTGGACTGATGTGTATTTACTTGGCGCTATGTTGCATGAAGTGTTAACTGGAGCGCCGCCGCATTTGGGTAATAATCTCATGGCGGTATTACTTGCTGCTAGTAAGAGCGAACCCAAAATCTATCCTGCATCTGTACCAGCAGGTTTACAGGCCATCTGCCACAAGGCGATGGCGCGAGATAGAGATGCGCGCTATGAGTCGGTAGATGCATTTCGTGCTGCTGTTGAGGATTATTTGCAGCACCGCGAATCTGCACTTATTACTGATACAGCAGATGAAGAGCTGTCTGCTTTGCCACGCGAAGTTGGTAGCGATCAACAGAATGATATTTATGGCCGTTATGCAAAAGTGGTCGCGCGTTATGAGCAGGCCTTAGAACTTTGGTCGGCAAACGGTCGTGCAGAAACGGGTGCTCGCCAAGCGCGTGAAGCCTATGCTCACCTTGCCCTTGCAGGTGGTGACCTTGGTCTTGCCGAGGCCCAAGCGGCACCTTTGCCAGCAGATGAAAAAGCCAACGCTTTACGCGCAGAGATTACAGCCGCGCAAGCGGCTCGCCAAAAAGCAGCGGCAGCCGCAAAACGCATGCGCCTTGGTTTACTTGCAGCGCTTGTGCTGATTATCGCAGGCCTTGGTATTGGTATTATGCTTGTCAGTAATGAACAGGCAAAAACAGCAGAACAGCGAGACAATGCGAAAAAGGCGGAACAAAAAGCGACAGAACAAGAAGGTATAGCCAAACAACAGCGTGATGAAGCACAGCTCGCAGGCTGGAAGGCCGCAACTTTAGCTTCTAACGCCATCGCCAAAGAGCGCCCAACAATAGCTCAGGCAGAATCTGCTTTGGCTTTGCGGGTTGCTCGTGAAATTCATCCAGACCTCGCTCCACAATCCGCAGGACAAAACATCCGTGGTTTAGCACATGATGCTTGGTTACGTTATGCTTACACAGAGCCGATGAAAAAGCCGGTATGGAATGTAGCAACACCGGGAGCGGTGCGTGCTTTATTTGCGGATAAACAAGGTATCGTTGTTTTTGCGGAGCATGGGCCATTGTTTGTGTTGAATCCCGTTAATGGCCAGATTCAATATTCACTCGCTGGTTCTGATGCGGAAAAAATACAATCTGGCCATATAAACATGAGCTCAAATGGAAAATTTCTTGTAGCCAATCAACGAGATGAACATGGTACAGCAAGGTTGAAGGTTTGGAATGTCAGTGACGGGACACTCGTACATCAGTTTAAAGAAGGTTTTAGAAACGGGCTTTGTGCTTTAAATAGTGACGGCACATATGTGATTGTTGCTCGAGATAATGCATGGAATAGCCAACGGCCATTGCGTCTGTATCGCCTTGCTGATGGAAAAGAATTATCATTACCAACCATGCAGCGAGTAGGTGCCTCAGGAGGAGAATTTAGCGGTATTATGAGCCGCCTACAAGTTGAAGGTGTGGTTTTAAATGCAGATGGCACCGTTAATAAATATTCAAGCGTGCATATGGTGGAAGAAGGCATTAGCACCTCTATTTGGGCTTCAGCTTCACAGAATCATGAAGTAAGAAGTACACAGATAGATTGTGGCACCTTGGTGCGTACTGGTGGTCTCGGAAATCTGTCGATGCTTGATAATAGACGGCATTGGTATCGCCAACATGGCGGAACAACACAATTACAAACACCGGATTTGTCTGTACAAGAACGTATGGGTTTAATTGCTCAAAACGGGGTTGGGAAAGACCGTTGGCTTGCGCCAGTGGCATCTTGTACCGCTTGGGATAGATGGAGAAACGGTGATGGACAACATTGGGCGGTGCTTGCAGACCAAGAAGGTCGAGTGCACTGTTTTTCGCTTGATCCAGATATAACAGAAAGTCGTGAGACACTGAAGATAGCGGAAGGGAGCATTAACCGTGGTTGGCATTTACAATCTGGTCACTTATTAACCTTGGTTGAAACGATGGATGAAATAATGGTGATGTGGTGCATGGACCTGACTACAGAAAAACTTCTTTGGTCTGAGCCGCTGTTTAACACCGTTATAGATGCTGCGGTATCACCGTCAGAAGAGTGGATGGCAGTTGCTCATCGTGATGAATATAAAACACGAGCAGATAGAGAAGCGGCACAATTTGGTGGTGGTGATATGACTGGCAGTTTGACGTTTGTGCGTTTACAAACGGGCGAATGCATTGATGTACAACTGAATGATAAACCGCTGGTAGCAGCAGATACATTGGCATGGTCTGATGATAGTCGTCTGTGTTTGGTGGCGCATGGAAAAAAAGTTAGTGGATTACATGTTGCTGCTCCAGCGGCGGCTACCTCTGTATTTACGTTTCAGCATAGTTGTGCGGTGCAGTCATTGGTCTGGCATAACGACGGTCTCATCATCATTGATGAGACCGGTGCTGGTTTTCTTGTGGGACAAGATGGAGCCGTTTTAAAAACACTCAAGGCAGGCGCAGGCCTGCGCCGTATAGTACGGACAGAAACAAAATTTTATGCTTTAGACGTAGACGGTCGGATCTGGAGATATGATGCCGATTGTATGGCACGTGGTCGTATTGAGTCTTTCCAAACCTATAACACAGCACGCATCCAAGCAAGTCAAGATGGCGTTGTGTTACAGGTTGCTGATCAATTAATCAATCCGAATGATGGCAGTATATTGGCAAAGGATTTATACGGATTCGTTTTGTCAGTGGACCGTCGCAGTGCATGGGCCGTTCGTACCGATTACGATGAGGGTGGTGTGTTGATCAGACAACGCCACTTCATTGCAGATGGTGTGCCAGCAGATTTACCACCACTACAAGGAAACGAAACAACATGGGATACGGCTGAAGAAAATGAAGTGTTCCATATTAACGAAGAAGGTCCGTGGGCAGGAACAGTTACACCTAAAGGGCAGTTCTCAACAGGAATAAAATAATGAATGAGAGCGACATAAAAACAGTGTGGGAAAAAACTCTTGGGCAAAGCGAAGAGCATTGGTCGACACTCTCTGCTGGTGCAACCTATAAACCAGCAGACGAACAACTTCCAGATACCTTATCTGGTCAAACCCTCCCATCAGCAACCTTGTCTGGCGGTGATACCGTGTCCGATGGCACTGTATCTGATGGCGGAACGCTTATTGGTGACGGTATTGCTCAAATGTCTGGTGGAGCAACAGATACAGCGCAATACGATATTCTCTCAGAAATTGGCCGTGGTGGTATGGGCGTTATTTATCGCGCTCGCCAAGGTAGCTTGCGTCGTGATGTTGCCATTAAACAAATAATTCCCGAACAGGCGAACGCCAACGCTCAAGGAAAATTTGTTTCAGAAGCTTTGGTGACGGGTGTGCTTGATCATCCCAATATTGTTCCCGTTCATGAACTTGGGCAAACGGCAGACGGTAATGTTTTTCTGTCAATGAAATTGGTGGGTGGTACGGAGTGGAAAGATTTACTCCATCCGAAAACTGACGATGAAAAAGGCAAAGCCGCTGAACATGACGAACAATCGCACATCAGCATTTTATTAAATGTGTGTAACGCTATCGCCTTTGCCCACAGCAAAGGTATTGTCCATCGTGACCTCAAACCAGAAAATGTTATGGTTGGAGAATTTGGCGAAGTCCTCGTTATGGACTGGGGTATCGCTGTTGATATTAGCGAACAAAGAAATGATGATGCTCGTGCGCAACATAAAAGTACGGTAAAAGGTCCCAGTGGCACACCATCCTACATGCCCCCAGAATTGGCAGAAGGTCGTGGCTCTGATATTGGTCCATGGACCGATGTCTATTTACTTGGTGCGATTTTGCATGAAGTCCTAACGGGTGCACCGCCACATCTTGGCAATAATCTGATGGCGGTGTTATTGGCCGCCAGTAAAAGCGAGCCGAAAAGTTATCTTGCATCAGTGCCAGCAGGTTTGCAGGCGATTTGTCACAAAGCGATGGCTCGCAGTATTCAAGACCGTTATCAATCTATAGAAGCATTGCGAGCGGCGATTGAAGAATATGTGCAGCATCGTGAATCCATGCTGATTACTGATAAGGCGGATAAAGAATTAACAGCACTTCCAACAGCAATTTCCACAGAAAACCGCAATGATATTTATGGACGCTACGCAAAAGTAGTTGCTCGCTATGAACAAGCGCTTGAACTGTGGAGCGCTAATGGCAGCGCTGAAATGGGCGTAGATAAAGCGCGGGAAGCCTACGCACGTCTTGCCCTTGCCGGTGGGGACCTTGGTTTAGCCGCAGCGCAGGCGGCACCATTATCAAATAATGCCTTACAGGCAGAGATAGCAAAAACTCAAGAATCTCGCCGTAAAGCTGCTGCCGCAGTTAAACGGATGCGCCTTGGTCTTATTGTGGCGGTGGTGCTTATTATGCTGGGTCTTGGTATTGGCATATCGCTTATTATCCATGAACAAAGTAAAACAGCAGCAGAACGAGATAAAGCCGTTCAAGCGGAACAAGATGCGCAACAACAAAAAACAGAAGCAGAAAAACAGCGAGACATTGCTCACCAAGCACGGGCAGCAGAAACAGAACAGCGACAAGAAGTTGAGCGTCGTTTAGTGGGCGCAAGCGCGGGGGCTGTTCTATCACTTGCTCGCGGTGCGCAGCAAGATGCTTTGTTAGAAGAGTTAGAAGACTTGTGTGCGCGTACTGGCACGGGCGCTTTATTGCCAGCTCTTTTACGCGGAGAATGTGCAGCCAATGGAAACATACCAAAGCTGGTGATTCCACGTGGAGACAGTGCCGCTACCAGTTTTATACGGCGTTGGTCTGATGACGGGCGGTATCGTCAAGAATTTCATAATGGCAATGAGGAGTGGGTTTTTAATAACGCGCTTCCTGTGCCGGGAGTTCTCGTAGAGAAAAATACGCAAACGTTCTTCCACGAAGCCGTAGCGTGGGCAGAAACGAGTTGGGATTGGGGCCCCGTTGGTGGTGGAGCTGTGCCCGACTCTTCTCCGTTTACCTTGCATTCTTTTATGGACGGAACAGCTCATAGCTTTCTTGATATTCTTTTCAAAGAAGAAGAACTCTACGCAGTTTCTGTCCCATCACAGTTAGATAGAATCGTGAAAGCTGATATTGCAGGCAATCCACCGCGTGTGGTTGTGGTGGAAGATACAACGGTAGACGATCAAAGTGAAGATCTCGGTATGTCCTTTTTTGCCTATCATGTGACGGACAATGATGAGGAAGCTTTGCGGTTGCGACGAAGCTGGGAGTGGATTGATGCTCCACTTATTTCGCATGCGTGGCTTTCTGATGATGGGCGTTGGGGCGGTGTTTTATTTGCACGGTATGACGATAGCGACCCCGATGGATACGAAGAATTGTCTTTGCTCTCTGGTCAGTCCATGCAAGTGTTTCCCGCTGATCGCCCTCTGTTTGAAAGCTGGCCAGTACCACGCCCAAACGCGTTAGTGGATGACGGTGGAACGCAAATCTCTTTTCCGGTGTGCGGCGCTATAGATGAAACAGGCCTCATTATTGCTATTGCACATGGCCCCCATCTCACCATTCAAGATCGCATGACTGGCGTAGTGTTAACAGAAGTACAGTTACCAGAGATAATCAGTGATATGAGCTTTGACGCAGACGGTGGTCGTTTGTTTTTAGGCCTTGGTGACCCCAATAATGTTACTCGTTATGTGCAAACAGGATTTGCAGAAGACGAGTACATGCCCATAGCACAACGTCTGCCTGCGGCTCCTGGAGCAACAGACCGAGTGAGCATACCGTGCTGGGATGGTCTCAGCGGAACGATTCATACGTTAGGCGCTGGTGGGCGACCAGCCGTTGCTGTGCATTATACCAAAGACGCGCTCTACGTTGGTGGTGATGGTTTCCTTAGCGCCTGCTCAGAGATAGATGGTGGTGTGTCGCGGGAGTATAGCACGCAGTCTGATTTTGGTCGTGTTGTTCGCAGCATTGATGTTTCTGCGGACGGTTCGTTACTTGCGTATGCGGCTAGTGCAGCGGATGCAGAGTTGCAGTTAGCGGCTGCCGTGCTGCAAGGCTTTCATATTAGCAAGCAATCTGAATGGGGTATTATTGATACGGCAAGTGCTGAACATACAGAAAAAGGTTCGCATCAGCAGGCGTGGACAACAGATATTGAAATAAGCGGAAACAACCGTGCGCTTATTCGTGATGAACAAGCCGTTACCCTTCTTGCCTTAGGTACACAACCTCAAAGTATTTTTCAAGGTGCAGCACAAGCCACTACATTATTGGGCGACCTTCCGCTTGTGGTGAGCAAAGGCCTTATTGGTTTACATGATCCACTCAGCGGCGTACGCCTTGGCACCATAGCAAAAGATTTACAAGACGTGCTCAAACCAGTAACAGGGTTTGATAAAATAATTGCAGGAAGTCACTCCTATAGCAGCCGTAATGGTCATTATTTTATGATAACAACGGCAAAATATTGCACCGTGTTAGATGTTCAAGACGCAATTATTGATGATGAACGCGCCCAAGCGGCGCAACAAGCCTACGATGTTATCCGTACAAATAGCACAGACCCGCAGGCACTTTCAACCTTATTTCATTGGTACAAAGATCTGCGTATGTATGCTCTCGCAGATGAAGTCCATCGCTGGTGCGAACATATCAATATCGAACTTCCGCTGGTAGATAGCGCCCGTGTTGCATGGGCTGTAGGCAACACCCACAAGGCTAAGCGTCTCTTTACTGCGGCACTAGAAAAAAGTGTTGGCCCTATGTGGTATATAAGCCGTTGCCTTTCTACATTACAACAATCAATTAAAAACTCGTGAAAGGAGTATTTATGTTACGTTTTTTATCTCTTCTCTGCTGTAGTATGTATGTTATGACAGCACTTTCTGCGGCCGACTGGTCGGGTCGTATTTCGTGGGAGAGTTCTGTTACGCCAGTTGACCCAAGTAATAAAGACAATGTCGATATGGCTGAAATGGTGAGCAGTATGGCGCCTGATTTTTCTTACCATTGTTCACCAGATGAGCGCAGTATTGTATTTACTTCTTTGAGTAAGTATTCAAAAACATACACTGATCGCATTTGGTATAGCAATGATGCCGATCAAACGTTTTGGTATGTAAAGAACCGTTACAAAGAAATAAATACGATTGATTCTGGACAATGGCAAACAGCAAAGAATGCCGATTTTGATCGTGACACACAGCAGAATGTTAAAGATTTTTTGGCCCATAAAAAACTGTATTCAACAGACATTGAAAAAATAGGTGACGGTGAAGTTATTGCGGGATTACCAACAACGCATTATCGAGTTGTTAAATCAGGTTTTGTGCGTGAACATGCAAGTGCAGAACTGTGGATTCATGATGCAATAACTCTGACTCGCGCTCGTTGGCAATCTAAAGTTCTTAATGAAGATGGTACAGAAAAAGCTACTTTGTCAGCATCTCCTTTACCTTTGTCTATTCCAGTTGATACGGGTGTTATCCTAAAAATTGTGGTTATAGAAAATGGTGTTAATCTTAGCTACACCGCAACAGAGGTGCAGGCAAATGATGCGCGTCATCCTGTACAAGAGAAAAAATAAATGCGTTTGTTCTTTTCTATCTGTGTGCTGGCAGCCTGTGTTGTATTCAACACAGGCTGCCAAGAAGAGATTGTTGATGATACAAGGCCACTAGAGGTACAAGAAGATACCAGCAAAAAATCTGGTGCTGTGGTGACGTGGTATGACAGTGGTGCAACAGAATCAGAACAAAATTATAAAGATGGCCAACTACATGGGCGTTCGCAGTGGTGGTATGAAAACGGCAATCGTCAGCGTGAAGAAATGTATGAACAGGGCAAGCGTCATGGAATAACACGCTCTTGGTTTTTTGATGGTGCGAAGCGAAGTGAAGAAACTTATGAATATGACGTACGTCAAGGTACGTGTTTTATTTGGTATACGAACGGTCAGATAATGACCGAGGCACAATACCAAGATGACAAACTGCACGGCCACATGGAAAGCTGGTATCAGAGCGGTCAAAAAATGATGGATTTCCATTATGATACCGGCAAGGAAACCGGAACCTGTACGATATGGCATGAAGACGGCTCCGTAAAGAAAACGAAAACATTTACTGACACTCAAGCGGTTTTAGAAGATGAAAAATAGAGAGACGACATGAACGAAAACGACCTCAAAACATTATGGCAAGAAACCCTTGGTGCTTCCGATGACAATTGGGCAACGCTGTCTGCTGGAGCGACCTATAAGCTAGGGGATGAAGCAATTCCTGATACCTTATCTGGCCAAACACTTCTTTCGGCAACCCTCTCAGGAGATACCTTAGCGGGAACACTTTCGGATGGTAGCACTCTGCCCAGTGAGGGTGTTAGCGAATTGAGCAGTGCTGTTACTGGTATCGCCCAATATGATATTCTGTCAGAAATTGGTCGCGGTGGCATGGGGGTTATTTATTGTGCCCGTCAAGGGAGTTTACGCCGCGATGTCGCTATTAAACAAATATTGCCCGAGCAAGCGAGTGAAAGTGCCAAGGAAAAATTTGTTTCTGAGGCGCTTGTTACCGGTGTGCTGGATCATCCAAATATTGTGCCCGTACACGAATTGGGGCAAAATGAAGATGGTAATGTTTTTCTCTCCATGAAACTCGTTGGTGGCATGGAATGGAAACAATTATTACACCCAGAAAAACCAGAGCATGAAGTGAAAGCCGCCGAGTATGATGAACAATCACACATCGGCATCTTACTCAATGTTTGTAATGCGATCTCTTTTGCTCACAGCAAAGGCATCGTGCACCGTGACCTTAAGCCAGAAAATGTTATGGTCGGTGAATTCGGCGAAGTGCTCGTTATGGACTGGGGCATTGCCGTTGATATTTCAGAACAGAAAACAGATGATACCCGCGCTCAACATAAGAGCACTGTTAAAGGCCCCAGTGGAACACCATCCTACATGGCCCCAGAATTGGCCGAAGGACGCGGTGCTGATATAGGTCCGTGGACAGATGTGTATTTGCTTGGTGCGATATTGCATGAAGTATTAACCGGTACACCACCGCATCTTGGAAATAATCTTATGGCTGTTTTATTGGCGGCTAGTAAGAGTGAACCCAAACACTACCCCGCAACTATTCCCGCAGGCTTGCAAGCTATTTGCCACAAAGCTATGGCGTGCGCTGTTCAAGATCGTTACCAGTCTGTTGATGCATTTCGTACTGCTCTTGAAGAATATGTGCAGCACCGTGAATCTATGCTTATTACCGAAAAGGCCGACACAGAATTGCAGGTGTTGCCAACAGAAATTTCTCAAGAAAATCGCAACGATATTTATGGCCGTTACGCAAAAGTGGTTGCTCGCTATGAACAAGCACTCGAACTCTGGAGCGCTAATGGCAGTGCTGAAGTTGGCGCAAGCAAAGCGCGCGAAGCATATGCTCGGCTTGCTCTTGCAGGTGGTGACTTTGGTTTGGCAGAAGCACAGGCTGCACCACTATCAAATGATTCATTAAAAACCGACATAAAAAATGCTCAAGAGGCTCGTCGTAAAGCTGCCGCTGCCGCCAAGCGCATGAAGCTTGGATTACTAGCAGCCGTTCTTTTAATAATTATTGGCCTTGGTGTTGGCATTACGCTTGTATTGGGTGAACAAGCAAAAACAGAAGAACAGAAACAGAAAGCGGAAATAAATGAAGAAAAGGCTCGTGCAGGTTTAACAATAGCACTGATGGAAGATGGTTTGGTTGCTGCTGATCACGGAGACTCACAATCAGCATTAGAAGATTTATGGGAAGCTACGCAGCAAGCGCCAGATGTTTTTCATAATACAGGTTATCAAGATCCGTGGGTACGTTGGCAATTGGTACAACATGCCGGGGTTGCTGCTGTAGCAAATTGGCAAGTTCCGCGACCAACAACCTTAATCGAACAGGAAGACAGGGTGTACCATAGTGCCAGTGTTCTTGGCCCTCATCAGCAGATGCTGAGTGTTTGGAAAACGGAATCTCGGCTTGTTCTTATAATATGGGACACAAAGAGTGGGAAAATCATTAGAGAAAAATACTTAGATGGCTATCTGTCTTGTTCTGGTATTATTTGGACTGAAGAAGGAATGGCCTTGCAAGAAAAGAATACTCTCATTGGTTTGAATTCACATACCTTAGAAACACTGTGGGTGCGTTCGCTCTCAGAAGCGCAGCATATGCAGGCATGGGGTGCGCATGCCTGTGCGATAACGAGCACAAAAGGACAGATGTATGGCGTTGATCTGAGTACAGGAAAATTATTCTCAGAAGCGCGAGAATGGATCGACTCTCCAAACTATAACGAGACCGTATGGATGCGGTGGGCTCCCAATGCAGGTTGGCGGATGGAGCGTGCAGTGCGCGACCCCGATGGAATTGATAAAGGAGTTTCTCAAGAAAAAGATTTCGCTACTGGCTATCGTCGTTGTGTTGTGCATCTACGCGGTGGTGAAACCTTTATCAGCAGTGATGAAAGTGAATTATTTGAAGAGGTGGAACCAAGCGGAGATGGACGCTGGATTATTGTAAAAGCAGAGCAGGAAACAGGCTGCCGTTTGCTACGCTATCGTATTCATGGCAATGGTTCCCCCCAAATTATAGCAGATGATTTTGATCGAGCATGGTCTATTCAAGATGTGAGTTACGATGGTAGGTGCACGCTCGTTGCAGATGAATCAGGTAAGGTGCGCTTGTATGCATCATCCCAAGGGCCTCGAATAGAACACCGTGCTTGGCCGCAGGGTTGGGAGAATAGTTGTGTTCTTGGTTTGGTTGATGCCGGAGCACATATTATTCGCATGACAGGCAATGGAACGTTACAAAAAATATCAGCAGATAATTGGTCCGAACTCTGGTCTGTACCTTGTGCTGCTGCACAAGAAACATGCCTTGGCATTACCAGCAACGAGCAAGCTATTGTTTTTTATAATGATGAGAAAAAAGAATTGAGTTTGGTCAGTACAACAGACGGCTCTGCCATTATGACCACAACTTGCCCGCTTACGACAGTTAAAGAGAGTTATGATGGCTACAATACGAACGCCCCGTCCATTAAAGATGTGTATTATTCACAAGAAGTAGGAGTCGCTCTTGTTTATACAATGGGTGGATATCCGTGGGGGTGGTATGATGTGGCAACCGGAAAGTGGGATGCTGCCACGAATTATACATTTGATGACACAAAAATATATTCTCGTGCTGTATTGCAGCGAGCGACTTTACCAGAATCATCAGTGGAACAACAGGGATATACAAATGTTCGTTTTCAAGCGTATGGAAAACACGTATTTATTTTTGAAGAAGGGGAAAACGCTGCTGGCTGGGGTGGAGGTGTTGCTTACACAAATCGTGGTTATGTGATTGATGCAGCTACACGTACTCTTCTTCCTATTGGCAATGCTTTTGGAATTGCATCTGGTCAAATACATGGTGATACAATAGCGGTAAATTCACCCGCTGGTATTGGTATTTGGGATATGGCCCAACGCCAACAAACGGGGCGCTTGCCATATGAATCCAGATCAATGACACCTATAGCCATAGATACAACAGGTCATTTATTATTTGTGCACAATGCAACCGATCAGAATATGGAGGCATGGGATATTGGAAGTGCTCGGCGTTTAGCGCAGTGGACGGTTCCTGCATTCAATACGCTCACACAAGAACAAGCAGGTAAGCCAAAGCTTCTTAAAGAAGAGGTGGGCAGCCCAATTCTTACAGACGACCTTCGTCTTTTGCGTACATATACCAATGACGGCCTTATTGATATGCACTTACTTACATCTGAGCGCCCAACGCTTGTCGATATGCCACCTGTTGTGTCAGGGACATTAGACAGCTCCCTTGCTTCTTTAGCTCATACAGAAGCGGGCACATATTCAGACACTTTGCGCGGTCTTGTTTTTGATGCGAGCAAACGTTTTGAAAAAACACATGATGCGATAACGGAACGTCGATCAATAACGCATGCCCTCCTGCGTTACCCAGAGCACCTGCGCCAAGAAATGTTGCAGACACAATGGCTTTCTGAATTCATGAAAAAAACGCGCCCTCAGCCAGCAGAAGCAGCTCCCCGAGGTTTAGCTTTTGACGGAACTTTAGAAAAAGATGCACAAGGATGGACCTTCCGAAGACATAACAATGCCGCTTTATGGCGGTATGTGCCAGCAGGATCTTATTCTATTCTTCTCCATACAAAGAAACATGAGGTTGTGTTAAGCAATGGTTTTTGGATTTCAGACAAACGCATAGAATCGCTAAACTCCATTCACTCAAGCATCAAGCCATCGTGGAAAGCAGCAGGCATAGAAGAAGTTCCAGCAGGCTTTGCTGTTATTGATGCTCAAGGAGCACAACACCTTACAGATGTAGCTTTGCCATTCAGATTACCGAGCGTTGCAGAACAAGCTGTTGCTATATCCTTGTATCATAATGATGCAAAGGCTTACGATATACTTGTGGCTGACGGTTGGAAGGTGAACGTTCATCAAGAGGCAAAAGATCCATGGGGCATTTGGCAGAGAAGTGAACTGATTGAAGATGGCAACGCTGTTTTGTTTGACGGTTTTGCCACAGATGATGGAAGTTATCTGCCGCATATTTTCGTTAAACGTAAAAACGGTTCTTATGCGTTGCGCGAAACGTCGAATCATCAGGCACATCGATTCTTTTTAGTTGCTCCAGATAAAGCTCAGTAGGAGCCTGTTGCCATGCATGTTATAGGGCATTTTCTTATTTCCTTATCATTGATGGCACTTGGCATTTTGATGATTCTTTTCCCTGCCGCAATTCAGAGTGTTTCAGATATTGGCCGTGACACATGGCTTACTCATTGTGTTGTCGCTGTATGGGGTATTTGGGGTGGAAGCTTCTTCTTGCTCCTTGCCTGTATTTTTATCTTTGTCGTGCTTCGAAAGAATAAAAGCAAGCAGTATCAGGAATGAAAAAAGATAAGCGCGTGCATGCAAATGCTACGATTGTTACAATTGTCTTAATGCTTCGTTCTTGACTCTCTTTCATTTTATTATGGAGTGTGTTTATTATTTTCCCTTGCGCTCTTGCAGGGGCATACAGAAAGGAAATCGTCCATGCGACGTATGATCTCACACACACTTGCGCTTGTTGCTTGCGCCACTGTAGCGAATGCAGCAGATGATGTTCGCCCGCAATTGAACACAGAATTGGCTCCAGGCCCATTTGTGATGTCTTTGAATCTCGAAGGTCTGTTGGAAGCTGCCAGTACATCTAAGCCAACTTCTATTTGGTGGGATACAGAAACAGCCAATAACCGTGCGTATATTACTGAACAAGTGAAACGTGCCGCTTCTAATGACCGCCACATGCCGCCATTATTTGAAGTCTTAGAGGGAGGTCGTGGGGCTTTGTTGGTTGGCTATAATCGTCCAGAAGGTAGCACGAGCCGTGACCCATCATTTGCGATGGTTGCTGATCTTGGTGCATCTACGCCAGCTTGGAAAGCATGGGGCGATGAAGTGTTGAGTAAAGGTGGCCCAGGCAATAGTTCTGATAAAGACAATACCGGATCAATTCGCGGTTATACTGGTTATTATGAAAAACCAGATGCTCAACATCGTGCAGAGAGTGCCTTTGTTGGTTTCCAAGAAAACCGCGTATTAGCAGGTATTACATGCTGCATGGAAAATGCTGGCGCTGGTGTGGATCCAGCAAGCTACTCAGACGCGCCGCTGACCATGAGTGTTGATATTACCGAAATAATTAAACGCATTCAAGCCATCACAGAGTTAGATGACTGGGACCGTTATAACTACGCACAATGGGCACCATTTGTTGCAGGTATGATGCCGAAGGCGGAAATTAATATAACTCCTCAGCCAGAAGGTTGGGAAAGTGTTGTCTCTGTATCGGGTATTGGTTCATATAATGTTGCTCCTGTTGGCGATGCGGTTCTCAAAACTATCCCAGCTGGTTCCATGCTATGGGCTACCAATCATATTGATTTAGACACCATTGTTGCCCAGATCAATACCATGGCTGGCGATCAAGAAAAATCCATGATTCAAATGATGACTGGCGCAGATATTCCTACTTTAGCAAGCTGGTTTACTGGCGATATTTCTCTGGCCGTGAAACCTGCAATGATGATTCCTGAAATTACCTTTACGATTGGCCTTAATAATCAAGAAGGCGCACTCGTATTGATGTCAAAATTTCTTACGCAATTTGCTCAGGAAAATCCAATTGATGGTGCAGATAAAGGCTGGATGGCTACTGTTCCTGATCTACCAATGCCAATTTATATTGCTGTTGGAAACGGTATGGTTGCGGCTTCAAATAACATGATGACGCTAAGCAATATTATAAAAGGGGAAAATATTGAGGACGCGAGTGCTGCCGCAGGTAAAGCAGGCTTCTTGCATATGGACTTGCCTGTGATTGCTCAGAGTTATTTGCCACTGGTGTGGGGGCGTATTGCGAGCATTAAACAACCACTTGGCCGTTCTGAACTTGATGAAGTGAAATGGAGCCTTCGTAATGTTTACGAAGGTTTGCAGAACCTTGAAACGATAGACAAAGCAGCCGTTGATGCCGCAATTAAAGACATGTGGGGTAAAAAAGATTTGCTTGCCTTGCTTGGCGAAGACGGAGATATTGCTGATAAAATGATTGCAAGCTTTAGCGCATGGAAAGTAGGTACAGTAGATGAAGAAAATATGGGCGTAAGTGATGAAGAGCGGGCGATTTTTGTTCGCACGCAAGACGGCTATGTGAACATTGCTGCATGGGATGATGACATTTTAACTATAGAACAAGCTCAGGCTGCCACCAAAGGTTTTGTGAAATTTAGTGGTCCAGACTTAGAGACACTGCCAATCATTACTGTTGAAGCACCACCAATGATTGACGCTAACTGGTTTCCAAGCATGGATAAAGTTATTCAACACATGCCTGTTTACCAAGTGTCTGTTGAATCTACTGGTGCAGGCGCTGTTGTCCTTCAAGAAAAAGGGCTACCACTTATTTCCGGTATCCTTGGTGGTTTCGGAACGTTTATGTGGTTTGATACCGCAGAGCGTTATGCTCGCGCGCTCAGAAACCAAGCTGAAGTAGAAGAAGAAAAATTAGAGGTAAAAAAAGCAGAGTCTCCTAAGTAGAGGCGCGGCTTGTGACATATAAAACGCCCTCTTCAGTGCTTGTGCTGAAGAGGGCATTTTTTTAGAAAGGGAAAATATGAAAGCAGTTATAATACTTCTACCGATGCTGTGCCTATTGGCATCTTGTGGTGGTCAGACATTGAAACAAGGCGAAGCAACCATGTCGTACACAGATGAGGTGCAAAAAGAAGTCGCTCAAAAAGTTTTTCAGCGAATGATAGAACGAAATTATAATTTTGCTTCAAACCTGCCGGAAGAAGTCGATAGAATAAATGGTCGCCTAACCTTACGTCTTGGTAACGACAACGAAGATTCGATACAAGCAATTATGAAATTTAAAGAACAAGATGGGGCTGTGTTTTATATGCACGGTCTCGCACGCAGCGTCTCAGATGCGGTTGGCGGTGAGCCCGTGGATATTATTCTCTGTCGCAGGAACCTTGGTGACCATTTTTACACAGTGAAATGGCAGTCACCAAAGAAATAAAAGCTGTTCTCTTTTTACGGACATGGTGTATACAAAAGTATGAGAACTACTGCGATAATATTTTTGATCGCTTGTTCGCTGTTGGATGCCGTTGAAGAAATTCAGCTGACGAGTGGCCGTATCTTTTTTGCCCATGTGCTTACTGCTCACGATGCCGACCCTGTTAGTCTCCGTATAGAAACCCCTAGTACTAGCGGTGAAGTATCATACCCCCAGTCAAAGATACGATCTATTAGCAGAACGGCTCAGGCCGAAGCTCTAACAACTGTTGATGAACAGCGTCAGAAATTGTCTATAGATGCTTCTGCCGAAGAGGTTTGGAAACTTGCTGAAATTTATCATAATCTTGGTGAGAGTGTGTCTGCAAAAGCGCTGGCAAGAAAAGTGATACAAAAAGATATGCAGCATGTTGCAGCTCATACTTTGCTTGGTCATGTGCAGTATGAAGGGCAATGGATGAGTGTAGCAGAATCCAAACGCCTACAGGGGTTTATTTATTACCAGAAGAAGTGGCTAACACAGGTAGAATACGACCGACTTCAGCGAGAAGAGCGAGACCAATGGGAGCGTCGGCAAGTAGAACGGCAACGACGGTCTGAGGAGAGGGCTGCTTATGCTTGTGCCCGAACAGCCTCGCAGACAAGAACGACAATTATATTGAATAGCCATCGACCAAAAAACTATGAAAGAAGATCGTGGAGTCATGCCTGTACATCGTTTCCGTGGTTATTTTTCCCGCGTAGCCATACATCTTACTCGCAAGAACATTCTATAGAATGGGATGTGAGCTTACCGTAGAAATGAGAACTATAGAGTGCCAGTCACCTAAGGTTATTGATATAGTGGTGCTGCATATCCGTACTGCTGTGCCTCTGCTAAATCATCCATCGTATCAATATCAATGAGCTCTGGCCCAAGTGCATAGCTGAACCCTGCATTTTTTAAACGCTGGCAGGTTTCCGTTAGCAACGTTTCTTGTGACCACGGTAAATCGCTCGCAAAGCAAATGGACCGAGCCGCCGCCTGACGAATAAGAATTCCCCAATATCCACCATCATTCGTGCGGCCAAAAACAACATCAGTGGTTTGTTGGCAGAGTGTGCTTAATATTGTGGTGGTAATAAATGGGCAGTCCGTACCAATGGCGATACAATCTTCATGTGGACTTGCGTCATTGCAGCCGTGCAATAGTCGTTCACCTAAATTACCTTGGTATTGTTGGAGGCGGGCAAAATTCCCAGGGAGGCTTGTGCGCATCTCATCGCCATCCCAAACAAGGCTTACCTGTCCGGTCCATTTTTGTAATAAGGTAGCACTGTGTTCTAACAGATTTACATAAACCTGTAGAGCATATGCATCTGTACTACCAGCCGCTAGTCGTGTTTTTACACGCCCAGCTTCTGGTGCTTTTGCAAAGCAAATAAGATGAGGATTCATTTTATTTTGGTTCGCAGAAAATCATACGGCCATTGCTGGAATGATGGAGGCGGATAATGGTGCAGTCTATACGTTCACCGATACGTTCTGCAGCATCAGTAACAATCACCATACTGCCATCATCAAGATGGCTAATACCTTGCCCCGGATTATCACCGGCATTTTCAATGGTAATGCTCATGTGTTCGCCTGGAGCAATTGTTGGTACAAAGGCACTGGCTAAGTCATTTAAGAAAACCGTGTGAATGTTTTCAGCTTGCGCCATATTAGTCAGGTCACGGTCATTACACAATAGACGGGTATTTTCGAGACGTGCCAAGCGCACTAAGGTGTCGCGTTCAGTCGTCGCGTTTGGAATTTCGGTTTCATTGATTTCAATGTCACATTGTTGTAACGCTCGTAGTTCGTTGAGGGCATCAAGAGCGCGTTGACCTTGGACCTGTTGTGCCTTTTGGTCAGAAGCTGACAGCTGTTCACAAGCAAGGATGACACTGCGGTGGACAATAAGCCGTTGGCCCAGTAACCCCGCCTGAATAAGTGGTACCAAGCGACCATCTCTTAAAGCAGTGGAATCAAGTAACAGGCGACCGTGTTCGCTACGTTCTGCTTGGAATTCAACAAATGGAATAATAATGCGGAAGCGGTCAATATGGTGAACCACAATATTTAATACTAAGTAGACAGAAATAAGGGCAATGGGAGCGGAAAGCGCATCATAGAGCTGTTCGCTTATGATAATGCGCAAGGCCCACAGAGTGAGGCCAGCTAGGAGCAGGCCGCCACTGATACCCAAAATAAAAGCGACAAGACTGCGGCTAAAATGTTTACGAAAAGCTTGTTCTGCGGCGATAAGGGTAATCGCGAGGCTAAAGCCAACGGGCACACCAACCCAAGATGGCGGACGACCGCCAAAGAGGTCGCCATAAAAATATGGCCCGATGTCATGGCCAATGAAGATGGCGAAGATGACAAAGAAGACACGAATAAGGGTAATTAACATGAACTCAGGTTATCATCTGTTGTAGTGGCGGCAATCCGTTTCGCTGACACCGCATGGCTGATACCCAAAGAGAACGATTTCCAGTCTGAGACACTAAACCCATTGTCTGTAAGACATTGTGTTGCCTCAGTTGTATTTAGGAAGCCTTGGACACTAGTTCGGAGGTAGGTATAGGCAGCGGTGTCACCAGAGACGATGCCGCCAAGTAATGGCATCGCACAGCGGCCAAAGGTGTTGTAAAAAAGCCACGGAAAGACCGAGGACGGCTTAAAAAACTCTAGAATCAACAATTGGCCACCCGGTTTGAGTACGCGGTGCAGCTCGCGGATGCCAGCTGCTGGATCATCTAAGTTGCGCCAGCCATAGGCCATGATTGCCGCATCAAAGGAGGCATCAGCATAGGGCAAATGTAACGCATCGGCAACCGTAGCGCTAATTGGTTTGTTCAGGCGTTTCTCTGAGCCAGCCTGTAACATAGGTAGGCAAAAATCACCGCCATGTACTCGTTGGGCTTTACCGAGGCGTAGGGCATCAATGCCAAGATCAAAAGTGCCACAAGCAAGATCGAGCACCACTTCGGGCTCGTCATCGAGCATTTTCAGGGCATGGGTACGCCATGCCACATCTCGACGAGCAGAGAGCACGCGGTTGGCAAGGTCGTAGCTGCCGGCAATGCGGCCGAACATGTTCTTGACGGATTCGGACATATCGTGGAGTCTGTAGTCTCAGCACTATCTGCAAGAAGGGAAAGTTCCTGTGTCGAGCGTCGACAGCAGTGCCTGCTGTGAAGGCAAAAGGTTGAGGAAATGGTGAAGATACGGGGATGATTGTCGATGGAGGCTAGGGTCTCCTTTTTTCATTAAAATCGATAAACAATCTTCTTTATTTTCAATAACCTTCTTGAGCCTGCTTGTCTTGTATTTTTGAGTTTCATATCAGAAAGAGGAAACGTTCATGAATGAACAATGGTCGCTCATCATCAATAAAGAATATTGCAAGTTTTCCTGTGCACATTTTCTTATTTTCCCAGATGGCAGCAAAGAACGCTTGCATGGTCATAATTACCATGTGTCTTGCGAGATTGATGGGGCTCTTTCTGAAGACGGTCTTGTTATTGATTTTATTCTCGTGAAGCCTGTTATTCGTGCTATCTGTGATGACCTTGATGAGCATTGGATTATTCCAGGAACCCATAAAGAACTGACCTGCGTTCACGGTGATGATGGTCATACCGATGTGGTGTATAGAAATTGTCAATACCGTGCTCCCACTGAAGAGGTTATTGTCTTACCAATCAATAATACCTCAGTAGAAAACTTATCTTGTTGGTTTGCACAAACTTTACATGCGCGTCTGTGCAAAAAGTTTTCAGACGTAGAAATTCGCCGTATTCAAGTGGCGGTATCTGAAACGCGTGGTCAATCAGCACAATATACTATGGTTCCATAAACATGAACATAACCGTTTTTGCATCATCAAGTCCACGTACTCCGCAGATGTATTTAGATGTAGCGGCAACACTTGGTCGTTTGTGTGCGGAAGAGCATATCACCTTAGTCAATGGTGGTGGTAATAGTGGTTGTATGGGCGCAATGACAGATGCCTGTCTTGCTGCCGGTGGGCACGTGCATGGCATCATTTTACGAAAATTTCAGGAAGAAAATCTTGGCCATGATCAAGTCGGTCAGATGGACATTGCTGAGAATATGCGCGATCGGAAGCGACTCCTCATGGATCATTGCGATGCTTGCATCACCCTTGCCGGTGGTCCTGGCACATGGGAAGAGTTCTGGGAATTTGCTGTAGAGCGACAAATAGATACCCACATCAAGCCATTAATACTCATCAATACCAACGGTTTTTATGATGGTTTCATCCAACAAACCCAGCGCGCCCACAGAGAAGGCTTCTTGTATTCCGCCCCAGAAAAACTCTTCCACATTGCCACAGACCCAGAAGAAGCCCTGAACATGCTTTGCAAAATATAGCGTGGATAAGTTTTTTTAATTTCGGCTGAAATGTACAGAATCGATTCGTGGTGTCCCAAAAATTGCGACTTCAGGTGAGATGTAATAGTACCTTTTCCTCTTCTATTTGTGTGGCTATTGTAATTTTGGATGGAGAGGTGTTATGATTGAATAGTTCATTGAGTTAGTGATTTCCGTCATTAGATGAAGATACCATTTGTTATACATCTAATTATGTAACGTTTGATTTGAGTCTTGATCGAATAACAGACTCCTGTAATGAGCCTGTTATTCATATGGTTATAGGGGACAAGCGGACAACTGCATGGCATCTTCCTATTTTGGTTGTGATGAAAAAACAGATCAATGGCATGTGTTTTCTCGGGGGCGAATAGCACATGAAGGCAGTGGTGGAGTTTTAGTATGAATTTATGATTTTGATATATATCGCCATGGCTCTCTATGTTGATGTGCAACACAGGTAACAGTAATTGAACCATCATCAATTCTATACAAAAGCAGATACGGGAATCTGCCAACATTAATACGGCGAGTTGTTTCGCTTATTAACTGCCATGCAAACGGCATATTTTGAACATGCTCTACGGCTTCCTTAATAGCTTGAAAAAGCGGTCGCCTAAACCTGTGAGTTGGCCTTCGTAGAAATCTATAGCGTTGTTAAGTTCGAGTTCTGCTTCTTTTAGAAAAACAACATTCATTTGGAGCGTTCAACTTTGATCTGATCAAATGATTTAGCAGTTGTATCGCCTTGTTTATAAGCTTCAAAACGGTGGTCAGATTCTTTTGCCCATTTTTTTTCAATTTCAGGGCTTGGGCGATCCATACTAGCAAAAAGATCTTCGATAAGGTGGACTTTATCGATAGCTTTTAGTGAAAGAACTTCTTTCTTGAGTTGGGTTGCGATCATGAGGCACCTATAGGAGAGTGTTAGCGTTTCTCACATGATTATGCTGATAAATTTGGGTAATTCAAGCCAATGTATCTATATGCTTTCCATGTGGATTTCTTAATGTCCTATCTTTATGCGTCACCTGCAATTCACCACCATTCTAGTCCTATTCTTCGTGAGCATTACGAGTTTTCATGCAGGCGATTGGGGTGGCGCTGATTGGTCTTCAAGTGTTGATATACCAATAGATAAGAGCGAGGAATTCATTCAAAACAGACTGCATTGTCTATAAAGTTGTGTCCAGTGAAATTATAAGTAAAAAAAGTGATCACTTGTTTGGTCGCATCCTATTTTACTGAAATCGTTCTTTGAAAACTTTATAACTTTATAGCAAGTAGTCCGTTCGCAAAATTGCGACCAATTCACAATCGGATTGACGAGTAGATATTTTTAAATGCTCTTTGTGACACTACCTAGCCCCGCGGTAGTAATACGTGAATAATTCATTGCAGCATTCACGGAAGCACAGCGGGGCATTTTTGTCGCTATGATTTTCATCAATGCGTAAGAGTTTTCCATCTATGCCTGTGCCTTTATTGGGTGCCGTCTTGCGGTAGTCGTTGTTCCTCAGTAAAGCGATGTGTATGGTTGTACGCCTACGTTTTGTGATATATTGATGAAATTAAAATGTTAATTTGGTTTAACTAGGTGACGTTCCGCTATTTCTTTTATTTTATCAACTCGTTGTGTGTAGCGTGGATTGTCTTGTAAGTAGTCTGTGTTCATCCATGTTTGTAAGATGTCAGCGGCAAGGGCTGAACCAATGATTTTGGCACCGAGACAAAGGACATTGGTGTTAGAGTGAGAACGGGCTAACCCAGCGCAGAAGGAATCTTGGCAGACTGCGGCATAGACATCGTATATTTTATTGGCGATGAGAGCACTGCCGTAACCAACTCCGTCAATAAAGACACCGCGGTCAGCTTCGCCGGTGGACACCGCCAATGCTGCGGGGTAAACACTGTCGGAGAGGTCGGCTGCTTCGAGTGAGTTGGTGCCAAAATCAATGATGCTGTGTCCGTTCTTTTCGAGTAGTGACTTGAGTTCTTCCTTGAGAAGGAATCCTGCGTGATCGCTGGCCATGGCTATTTTCATTGGTGTAACCTTATAGTAAAAGAGTAAGCAAATAATGTTGCAAGAGCCACGGGTTTGTAGGAGTAGCGGTTATGGCTCGTTTTGTTGGTGTGTGAGGGTAGGGGTTTTATTTATTGAGGGACGCTAATAGAATTTCTTTCATGGCGGTTCCGTCTATGTCTCGGTCTTCTCCGACCATAAGGTGGTCTGCTGTAGCTGCATCCGCTAGCACTAGGCAATCTGCTTCAGAAAGCCCATAGTCTGTGACGCTGGTTGGAACTCCAAGGCTGTGGAAAAATTCTTCTGTAGCGCAAATGGCATCTTCGGCACTGGATGTTTCTGACAGTCCAAGTACGCGTTGGCCATATTGTTGCAGGCGTTCACGTTTTGCTTCTATTTTGTGTCGCCATAAATGGGTTAAAGTAACGGCAAGTGCCTGTCCATGATCTAGCCCATGATGGGCGGTTAAATAATGGCTGATCATATGGGTGGCCCAGTCATGAACCACGCCAGAGCCCAATGTGGTATTGAGGGCTTGAGTTGCGCACCACATGAGAGTGGCGCGGTGTTGGTAATTATCAGGGTCAGCAAGCAAAAGCGGTGCGACTTCAATTAAAGATGAAAGAATGGCCTCTGCTTGTCGTTCTTGTAAGCGTGCGCCACAATCACGTGTGGCATATTGTTCACAAATGTGCATGAATGCGTCTACAATGCCGTTGAGGGTTTGTCGGAGTGGGAGTGAAGTAGTTACGCTTGGGTCTAAAATAGAAAAAACAGGGAATACGGCTTCGTTGCTAAATGCTTCTTTGGCTTGAAGGGAAGAACGAGAAATAACAGAATTTGCATTCATTTCAGAGCCAGTTGCAGGAAGCGTTAATACGGTGCCTAGTGGAATCGCCTCTGTTGGTCGTGCTGCATTCGTTGGAATATCCCAAGCATCACCATCGTACTGTATTGCAAGGGAAATGAATTTTGCAGCATCAATAACAGAGCCGCCACCGACAGCCAGAATAAATGACACATTTTCTGCGCGAGCTAAATCACGGGCTTGTATACAAGTATCGAATTGTGGGTTTGCCTCAATGCCTGCATACTCAACGACGGTATGTTTGCAGAGAGCAGCAAGGGTTTGTTCGTAGACACCATTCTGTTTAATAGAGCCGCCACCATAGAGTAGTAAAATAACGGCATCTGCTGGGCAGAGTTGTGCAAGTTGTGGAATGGTCTCTTGGCCAAAAACAATGCGAGTCGGGTTGTAGCAGGAAAAATTCAACATATGGGTCTCCTTCATTGAAGAAGCAGAGATGCTCTGCCGATGTGAGATAAAGGCAAGAAGTTGTTTCTGAGTAGCAGAGTTCTCATGATAGAATTTTTGTTTTGAAGTATTGTTTTTTTACCGCAGGCTTTTTCTATACGCTCGTGGGCTCATCTCGGCAATACGTTTGAATTGCCGAGAAAAATAATTGCTGTCATTAAAACCATTATTAAAAGCAATGGTGGTAATACTTTGGTTGGTATCACGCAACTCTTTCATCGCGGCAGCAATACGTAAACGAATGAGATAATCTACTGGAGTTGTGCCGCAAGCATCTTTGAATGCGCGTAAAACTGAGCTATGAGACAATCCAGCTCGGTGTGAGAGTTCATCTAAAGTCCATGGATGATTTAGATCTGATTGCATGCGGTCAATAAGTGAAGCAACTGTCAGCAGATGCTTTCCTTCAGGGCTGGGATGGTCACTGTAACAACGAGAGGTAAAGAGCAGGAGTTCTAGTAAGATGTTGAACATGGCTACTTCATAACCAAGGGGGTGCTGTTGTTGTTCTGTGTGCAATTGCTGAATACGTGTTTCTGCATGTGTTAATTGTGCTGGTCGTAAATGGAGGCGGCTATTAAATTGGTGGCGCTGCCGTGCTTGCGGCTCCAAATCAAATAAGGCTAGATAACCAGGGATGGCGCGCAGAGCATCATGTGGGAGGGGTAGTAGATCTGGTCTATAGAGAATATTGGCGATAGTAATGTTCTCATTGTTATAGAGGCAATGTTTTTGTTGTGGTTGTAAGCAAAAGACATCTCCTGCGTTAAGAGGGTATTCGTAACCATCTACCCAATGCCAGCCACGGCCTGCAAGAATAAAAACTAATTCGGTAAAATTGTGATGGTGCAGTGGGAATTTCGTTTCATTTTCTATGAGAACGGAAACTGGCATAGCGAGGCTGTGGAAGTAATTTTCTCCCAGTATTTCAATCGGGGCATCCATGTCATTAGGTTTCCGCATGACGATATAGTGCTTATTTGTAGCGTTTTTGTCAAGGACAGTACGGTTGGTAGGGTTATTGTGTTGTTGTATGTGTCTCAATTAGAAGTTTGCTGTATCCGTGTTGTAGGGGATATAGATTGGATTTTGTACACATCGGTGAGTCAGCGAAGGTTGTAAGAATACATAAGATTTAATAACATGGAAAAACGGAGAACTTAACAGATGACAAAACCAATACTACTTGGCATGATGGGAAATCGCGGAACCTTTCCTAGTAAATTTGTAGAAAGCGGTATTAAAGAATTAGAAGCCGCCGTTCAGAAAACATTGGGAGATAAAGTTGATTTTGTCAACCTTGGCAGCATAGAAAGTTATGAAGATGCCAAGAAAGCTGCGATCTGGGCGCAAGAATATAGACGTACTCCAGCAGGGGGCGGCTGTATTGGTATTATTTGCTCTATGTATAATTTTTCTTCAGAAACAGGCATCAGAGATTTCTTGCGTCTGGCTGATTTGGATGTGCCACTATTATTACAAACAGAACCAGATGACCGTGGTAAAGGTGCCTTTGGTCAATCTGGCCGCCGTGATGGTGCGTGTGGGCGTTTTTCTGTAGCCAATGCCTTGCGCCATATTGGTTATCGTTTTACTTTAACCAGTAAACATGTTGAGGCAATTAGTAGCGATCTTTTTGCACAAGATCTTGCTGCATTTTTTGCCAGCTGTGTGGTGGTAGATCGTTTTCGTCCACGTGGTCGTGGTGCTCGAGTTGGTATTATTGGTTCTGGTCCAGATGATTTCCAAACAGTTACCACTGTCTCTACCGAATTACTTGGTCATCTTGGTATGAACAGTGTTGGTATGGATTTAATTACTCTTGATCGTGCCATGCGTGATGTAGATGCCGCCGATGCCGCAGAAAAGGCTCAAGAAGTTGCTGCGTATATGCCCAGTGATGGAATGCCAGAAGAAGCGCTGTTATCAATTGCACGAATGGCTCTTGTTTTTGATCGCTTTATAGAAGAACATGATCTAGATGGTGTTGCCGTACGTTGTTGGACAGAAATGCAGCAGCACAAAATTGGTGGCTTGTGCGGTATTAGTCCCTGTGCCTGCATGAGTATGCTTTCTGATAAACTTATTCCCGCAGCTTGCGAAGTGGATCTTGCTGGCTGGATGGGTATGCAAATGTTACAAGATATTTCTGGTCTGATTCCATCGCTTGGTGATTGGAATAATATGTTTGCAGACACAGACGACGAAGTTGACTTATTCCATTGCGGTGTTTGGGCCAAACAAGTGCTCAAGCCTGGTGCAGAGATGACAAGTCACAAAATTATTGGACCCTTGCCTGGTTTTGGTGCAGAAAATGCATGGGGAACTGTTGAAGGCGAACTAGCCCCTGGAACGTGTGCATTTCTCCGCCCATGTACTGATGCCCGTAAGGGCCGTATTTTTATGTATGCTGGAACGGGAGAAGTTCTTGATCAAAGTTGCGAAACGTTTGGAACTGTTGGCCGAGTTCGTATTCCACGGTTACAAGAACTCTTCCGAACGCTCTGTGATTACGATGTTGCTGTAGAACATCACTGTCCGGTTATTGTTGGCAGTCCACAGATTATCAACATGACTATGAAAGCCATCCGCGATGCCGTTCCATATTTTAATCACGGACGGGATAACTTAGTGGATTATTACGAGCATCTTGGAGAATGAGTTTGCCGTTCTGATGGAACTTAGAAAAATAGTATAAGGTCATTTCAAAATTTGCAGTTTAATTTTGTTGACTTAGAATTCTCAATAATTGTTTCTCATGTTTTTCCATATGTGCGTAGTAGTCTTCAATCAGAAATTCCAAGGTCACAGGCGGATTGTGACCAATAGATATATTGCCTGCTTGAGCTGCCTTTGGAATAGAAGGCAAAAGGTGTGAAATGAGATCATTGTAGAGTAACCATAATTGAATAAGACGTTTGAAACCATAGCTATGATAAGCGGCTCTTGTTACACAGTCATTCTGGTGGTAGCTAGGGAAAGAAACGTCTTCGGTTGTGGAGTAAGGGATAAACCGTTGTTGGTTGTTGGCTGCCGAGTCGAGTAAATGTCCAAGATTTTTTCGAATAGATCATCTATCGGAGTGTTTTCTGAGACTCCAATAACTTGCGAAACCATTTTGGAATCTACAATACGATAAATTATATCAAAATAGAAAAATAACTGCGCACTATTATTATACAAGCAGTGTTCATTATTGTATACTATGGCATATAAGCAGAATCGGGTGTAAAGGAATGGTCTATGTCTATCACCATCATGAATACGGACTTCGAGTTCTCCGCTGAGACTCCTATAGAGGTCATACATGCACGCCATGAGATGCCGACGGTGGGTCGTCCTCAATTTGATATGCATTACCCTCTTGAGTTGGGTGTTGTGCTACAAGGGAAAATGAATCGTTGGATCGGGGACCATACGACATCTTGTCAGGCTGGAAGTGTTTGGTGTTGTGGCATGTGGGAACCTCATGGTTTTGAGGTCGTGTCTTCTTGTGAAGTGATGGTTGCCATCGTTTGGCCGCCTTTGCTGATGACTCCCGAGATGTCTGGGAATTTTGATTGGATGGCCCCTTTTGTACTTCCACATCTAGAGCGTCCAGACCTAACTGGGGAGCGTCGTGTATCTGCCAGCGCGTTAGCACGTGAGATGCTTACTGTTAATATGCGGATGGGTGAAGCGACAGGGGCTGTGGAGTCCATGCGGCTGCGTTTACTTTTTTTCCAAATTTTGCTTTTATTGCTTGAGGAGATGGCCCAAGGTGGGGACATCCAGCAGAAATTTGCTCCAGAGCATGCTCGTATCGTACCTGCTTTGGAAATGGTGTTTAGAGTTCGTACGCTTATTACCAATGATGAAGCCGCTGATGCTTGCGGTCTCAGTCGTGATCGTTTTTTGCGACTCTTTAAACGACTCATGGGTGAGAGCTTCGCTACTTTTGCGCTTCTCCACCGTCTTGGCCACGCTAAGCTGGAGGTGAGCCAAGGAGAGAAGCCGCTTAAAGCAATTGCACGGGATTGGGGGTTCACTGATCAGAGCCATTTTCACCGTGTTTTCGTTAAATATTTAGGATGTACGCCAGCCGTTTATCGCCAACATTTAGATTGAATGATAAGGAGGTGGTGGGTGTACTGTTAGACATGGTGAGTCCATATATTTCAGTGGCGTATTATGATGGTGCGTAAGATACTTTTGTACAATCGACCTGTATTTTTGTAGAATGGAGTTTAATCTTGCCCTTGTATTCTTCATAAATACGCTCATCAGTATCACTGCCAATAATGAATGGAATAGTGATGGGTTCAGATAATGAGTACTCGAAGGTTGCTCTCTGTTTTTTTCAGCGTCATTTGCTGTTGTCTTTTCTCTTTCAATCCATTCTCAACATCATCATCATGCAAATGAAAGACAGACATGAAGCAACCAAATATCTTAATTTTTCTTGTTGACCAACTCCAATATGACTCGACCACCAGTACTTCCCAATGTCTGATGCCTGTTTTGCAGGGATTTAAAGAACAGGCTGTTAATTTTACTCATGCCTATACTTCTTCTCCTCATTGCTGTCCATCACGGGCGACTTTGATGACAGGAAGCTACCCTAGCAGACATAGCATTTTTAATAACGTTGATATTGATTGTGCCCATAGTCACGAAATCAACGCTGGTGTCAGAACGTTTAGTCAAGATCTTGTTACTTCAGGTTATCTCTGCTCGTATTCAGGTAAATACCATATCTCTAAAATGGAAACTCCGAAGGATCGCTGCTGGAAAGAGGTTTCCCGTTTTGACTACTATCACGAACCTTTTTGTGATAAGGCTCATTCCAAACTACTTGGCTGGGGAAACTGGAAAGATGTTGATAAAACGGATGATACACCATCTGGGCAACGTCCACCTGCTACCATACAGCGTCCTGGCTGGGGTGATATTGGGCCTTTCAAACAGGTTGCTGGGTCGGATGCCTTAGAACGTGAATTCTGGTACCAAAATGCCATAGCTCCAGGTATAGAAGAAATAGGCCGACTTGCCGAACAAACGGCACCTTGGTGTTTGTGTATCAGTGATGACATGTCGCCCGAATCGGACGTGCCACAAGATATTTACGATCTCTACGACGTTGATACTATATCGTTGCCGGAAAATTTTTCTGATGATTTTTCTGATAAACCTAACGTTTATCGGAGGATGCGAGAAATACGCGGACAATTATCTGAAGCAGAATATAAACAGCATATGGCTCAATACTGGTCAAACTGCACCCTTCAAGATCGCTATTTTGAGCGTATTCTGAAAGCGTTGGATGAATCTGGCCAAGCAGATGATACTATGGTTATTTTTATGTCTGACCATGGTGAATATAATGCCGCTCACGGGCTTAGCGGTATGAACATTCCTTGTTTTAGAGAGGCCTACCATATTCCTCTTATTATCAGAATGCCGAAAAGCATGCGGACCGATTTACGAACGGTCCCACATTTTACATCCATTGCAGATGTGGCACCGACTTTAATCGAATTAGCTGGTATGACGAGCCAAGATCAAAAAACAGGCTGTTCTGTACTGCCTTTACTCAAAGGTGAGACGGTCACTAACTGGCGAGACGCGCTTTATACACAGACAGACGGAAACGATGTTCATTATATGCAGCGTGCTGTGATAACTGAAAAATGGAGATATGTGTATAATACCTTCGATTTCGATGAATTATATGATTTGGACAACGATCCTATGGAAATGAATAATCTTATTTACCCATCGAAGCATCCACAGCCAGCGTGGGGAAGTGTCGGGCGACAAGGAACCTCTCAGCCTTGGCCTCATCTCCCGCAGAATCTAGATGATGTGAGGAAAGAGATGATGGGACGAATTTGGTCATTCGCAAAAAAAGAACAAGACCATATCTTCTTCAAAAGCCATGTTGCCGCCTATGGGCCAGGGACTGAATCATATCTTAGTTGACCTGATAAAATGAAAACGATGCTTCCTCTGATCTATAGCTGCATTTTCGTTATTTAAAATCACCCAATATTTGGGGGTGGTGTTCTACCATGATTGCTAAACTTGCAGAAACGCATTCAACATAACTGACTAACTTCTTTTGTCAGTTATGTTGAAGTAGCTTTTTGCTTATTTTTATTTGCACAGTCTGGTTATTTTAGTGGTTTTATTACATAGACATTTTCTGGATAGAGGGGTTTGGTGTTTATGTGATCATAAAAAAACGAAAAAATAACATCATCGCCTTTGTGAATATGTGTGGTGTCTTTTGGGCCAGCCGTTAACCCATCAATGGAAAAGTCAACGGCATCGTCTAAGACGAGTTGAAATGTACGGTCTTCTTCAGTACCCAAAAGAAGTTTTTTTCCAATGTGGTATTTCTTGTTGTCTCGGCTGGGTTCTTGCGCCCCTTGAGCAATGCGCTCTTCCCAATGCTTATAGCCAACCCAGTCATGAGGATAATCCGGCTTAGGCATTATTGCCGTTATGGTTCCGGCTTGGGCATTGACTGCTGTGACCTTTGCGTTGACAAAATAGCGTTGTGCTGGGTTCAGATCATTCGAGGGGTAACGATAAACGGTGAGCGCAATCTTGTCATTGCTCTCTCCTTTATATTTATAAACCACGCTGATAGAGTCTCCTGCCTTGATGTCCTCAATGGAATGAGAACACTGTCGTATTTTATTACTGCGAGTTCCGACTCGTGTTCTTGCGTTAATTTCAATGTGGTGTATCTTTGCTCGTTGTGGATCTGTCATGTTATTGAGGCCTTCAACAACGAGTAGGTGGTTGGTTACATCGATAGTTTTCACAAGGCCTTCTTTGATGGTATAGCGTCCATACTCACGAAAAGAAATGTCTCCATGTGTTTTATAAAATTCCTTCAGTTCTTTGTTTTCTGCATCGTATTGCCAGTTTACAGATTCCATGAGTTTGAGAAAGCGAATGGTTCGCTTTAATTTTAGCCAATATTTCCACAGATAGCCCTGAGCCCGAGGTACTTTTTTATGTTTGAAAACCAGTTGATTCGCATTATTCAGAAGAGCGGTACGGTTTGCCTCAGGAGCACATTGAGTGCCTTCCTTATCGATATAGATGTATGCTTGGGTTGGTAATAAGGATGTCTTTATGGTTCCTGCACTATTGTCTATAAGGACTGGGAAACGGTTGAAGAAAGGGAATCGCATGACGATATTATTTCTAATATGAAAAGGTGTCACGAATAAATCGTAATATGCACCAGTAGAGGAGATCATTGAGTTGACGACGATCCCTTCAGCTCCAACAGCATCAAAGCTTTGACCGATGTAGTCTCCAACCCCTCCAATAGGGCAGAAATAATAGAATGCCACTCGTTCTTTGAATACAGGGTACAACATATTCCACTGTACCATATCGTAGTACATATCAAAGGTATCGCCCGCACCGTGTGAAAAGATGAGGACCGGACGTTTGTCTTTTTGTAATTCGGACAAGGTTGTGGTGCATTTTTCATATTCAGGTTGAGTATAAAAAAGATTAGGGATAAGTTTCTTTTTTTCATCAATCGTTTTTACGGTATAACCTTCAAATTGATGTACATAAGTCTTGAGATAGTCAGGGGTAAGAAACGCATCGCCTTGAAAAGTGTACCAATTTGGATTATAAGGGTGTTTCTCTAGGATTTTATCGTAAGAAAAGGCCTTGAAATTGGGGACTGTTGCTCCCACAGGAAAAGGGTAAATGGGAGAAATGATTTCTCGCCAATCAAGGGAACCCCATTTGTACTTTGCATAACCAAACCTAAGGGCATAGTCGTAGCAGCTGTGTGGTTTAGGGTTTCCTGCAAGGAAAAAACGCATGGAATCAATTTCTTTTCGAGTAAATTTTTCCTGCATATATCCTTTGATGAATAGTTTTAAGATAGGATGATTTTTGCTACAGGTCTGTGGGTCGGTAGCCATGGCTTGAATTACATAGCGATAATCTTGGTCTTCTGGATGTAGACAAGCATCTGTTTTCCATTTTTCCAGCATTGCTTGAGCTTTGCCGTCTCTAAAAGATAAGTAGGCAGTAACGTATTTTTTTCCGAGTTTTGTCAGGTTATTCTTTTTGTATTGTGTGTTGATTTTAGCGGATAAGACAATTGCTGCACCTTTTTGGATATTGAGCAAATCAGGGTGCCTTTTATACATATGCTCTTGTTCGTCAGAGAGGATCTCTATCCACTCGCGAAATGTTTTTAACTCAGATGAAAAATGACCCTGTGCGGACACAGAGTTCACCGTAACCCAAAAAAACAACATGCATAAAAGCAGGTAACGTTTGCTGGGCTGTCTCAAGAAGAGTATTGAAAAAAAATCAGATATTTGTTTTTTTTGTTTCATGGGATTCCTTGTGTTTTTGGTATAGAATTTAAAAATAAGGGGCAGGCCCTTAAGAATATCCAACAAATGATATTTGGGTCGGTTTGGGTGTGGTTCTAGGGATATTTTCTTGGACCCCAAACCAATTGCTTTTAAATTTAGGAAAATTCTATCCCTATGGGATGACTGTGTTATTTTCAAATATTTCATTACTCCTCTTTCCTTATTACTTCGTTTCTCCACTCAGCCTGTAGGCGAGAGAAATTATTCTTTACTGCTTGCTGATGCTCTTGCCGCAATTCTTCCGTATTACCAGCATAGAAAATCTCTGCATTATCTACATAGAAACTGGTTGGTACTTCACTACGAAATTCTATTTTAGATAATGCTTGACCGTGCAGTGTTCCAACACTCTTTTCTCCAATTTTAATTTCAATGGGTTTGCCTTTCTTGCAAATATAGCTAATCTTGACCCAATCATCGACCTCGAAAGGGGTATTTAAGTCAACCGTATTTTCATTATTCACAGTCTCTAGCCTTCGGTTAATCCATTTAAAAAACTTTTCAGTGGGAGCTAATACGTACCTATCTTCACCGACTTCGCCAAGAGTAGTCAACGTTTTTAATGCCTTGCCTTTTTCGTCGTAAGGTGTAATTCCCAATCGATATATACGTGGCATCCCTAAAACTTTCCAGTTACTGTTCGGTCCTTTTTTGATATGAAAGCTAAAATGCCCATCTTCCAAAGTTACTGGGAAAGGGTGACTGAAATTCAATTGTTTTGTCTGGTTATTGCCTCCAGCACAGTCTGCACCACACAATTTGTTCACGAGAACAGCTTGTGAATTGTTAATGCCTTTTCCTTTATATGGAACGGGAGTCCACATACTTGGATAATTAAAATAGCTGAATCCCCAGGAAAGTTGCAGCCCCAGCTCGTAGGCATTTTCATAGGATTCAAAATCATCTCGGTAAGTGATGCCTTCAGCACGATATTCGATATTAGGATAGAATGGAGATTGATAGAATTTTAACTCGGGGTTTCGGAATTCTTGACGATATGCTTTATCAAACTCAGGGTCTAGTAATCGGTCAAGAACTGTTTTCACTCGCCAGTAATGGGTACCATCAATATCAGCTCCATAATGGCGAAAAACAACTCTTCCCTTTGGGTCGAGAACAAATGCAGGCGTATTTCCAAATTGACCAGAAATAAATGAGACATGGCGATTCGGGCTAGCACACTTCAGCCACCCTCGCGTATGATTCGGTAAAACTTCGCCAATAATATCATCATAAATGTCAGGAAATATACCAAAAATCATTTCCTCTGGTTTTTTGCCCATTTCTTCCATCATGCCTTTTGTGGCCCATACAGACTCAAAGCCTGACGCAATTCTATCTTCATAGACATTTACGGTTTTCCGATGCCCACCATCAACTCCTAAGAGACCTACAAACACAATTCCTTTTTTACTATACTCTTTTGCCAATTTATATTCTTTTTGATAAACCGTCTGGTTTCTTGTGGATGTTCGTGGACGTAAGTAGTCATCTAATGATGCCAAAGCCATAGAGATGTAGATTATTTTTCCAGAATATTTTTGGGTGACATTTAGGAGTTGATCGGGTTTTCTTACATCAACCATAATTAAATCACCCAATTCCATTGGATTATCTAGAGTGATGTAGGTCTGGGATCTCTTAAAAACAGGTAAAATATTTTTTCTAGGGATATGCCCTTCAGGGAGTATTATGCGTTTTTCTCCCATCTCCTGAAAAACCATTCCTTCATTCAGTGTCTCCAATTCTTTTTTCGTGAAGGGCTTTACTGTAGTAACAGTTTTTTGCCTGCTTTTGTGTTCGATCTCTATCTTTTCAGCATCACCTTTATAAAAAAGTTCTACATCATCGACATAGAAGTGCTTCAGATGATTTACCAAGCGAAACCTAAGCTGATTAATGCTTTCAGATTCAAGGTCGCTAATTTTTTTGCCGTCAACAAATAACTCTGCCATTTTACCAGGAACACACGAAACTTTAACTTCATGCCAATTTTCGGTTAATTTGACATCACTTAACTTGTCAATGTTATAACTGCCACAAAATTTTTCCATACCCCAGTCACCTGTAGCAAAAAGAAATCCAGCAGGCTTATAAATGGGGCCGTCATCAAAACGGACACACAAGCTTCTGCGTATCTTTCTATGTCTATATTCAGGACTGACTGGTTTTTCACTATAATCCTTGGGGACACGACGAATAAAAAACTTCAAATAGCCATCTTTCAAAGGCGCCGGAAATCTATGTCTTAAACCATAGGTGGTATAGCAGCTACCGTCAGCTAAGACATGATTTAACACGGCTGTCGATTGACCACGACCTTCTTGGTCTGCCAGCCGTGGTCGATAATCTAGGCGACTTTGCCGGGCATAGGAAAAGCCCCAGCGAGGATGGAGTTTAAAGTCATAACTATTATCATACGACTCAAAATCGTCCAGATAAACCAGTCCATCGTCACGATGTTCTACCTTGGGTAAGATGCGTGTTTTTTCTGTGAAAAATTCTTTACGAACTTTTTGGTCGAAATCCGGATCTAATAAACGATCCAACATTAAGCTGACTGTATAATACCCAAAGCCAATAGATTCAAGTCCCCGATAAGCAATTCTGTCATCAGGAGTAATGACGGCAACAAGTGGTCCTGGACGAAAACCATCAATTTTCGATCCAATGTGTTCGTAAAGCCGCCCTCTGCTGCGCCTCTCTTTACCCGGAATATTGAGTAGCATTGATCCAGGAATTTTATGTTTTTTGGCAAATGCCTTTGCTTCGGCACACTGCTTTCCTATGGAATCTTTTTTGTTTCCAGGTGTCCATACAGTAAAAACACTGACCTCTTTGTCTTTATACTTCTCAAATAACCGAGTATAAGATTCCACGGCTCGTTTTAGACGATCCTTATCCTTACCATAGCATTTGTCATTTACATTGATTTCAGCTAAAACCAGAATATTTCCATCGGCGATTTCCTTTATATTGATCATATTCTCTGGATTATTGATGTTTGGCAAAATCAGCTCACCTTTAGTCTTGATGGCATAATCGATAATATCCCAATTTACCGCCCCAAGATTGGGTGCTGGTTCAGATGCCAGCTTTTTTGACAGTTCTAAAATGGTTTGCTGATCGGCGGCGAAAATATTTGTAACAATCATTAAGGAATTCGTATAGATAAGCAATAGATATAGAAACTTCATGACACCCTCTTTATTTTTAAAATAATACATTTATAAATTCAATAGAGGGAATTCGCGCAGTCTGGCCACAGAAAAATTCCCAAGATATTCTTAATGTTTGCTTTTATCCGTTAAATGTTTTTCAACTTCCATTTGTATGTATTTTAATTTTTTAGCAATAATACCTTTGTGACGCTTATGTAGCGTTTCAGCACTGCCTTCGTAAAAAACTTCGACATCATCTACAAAAGTGCCGCTCCAGCGTTCGGCATAAAAACGAATGCCAGCAATAGCTTCTTCTGGTAACTCTCCTATTGTTTTTCCATCAATGCTGATACTGGCTTTTTTGCCCTCTTTACAGGATATTATAATTTCGTGCCAGCCGGTATCTTTGAATTTTATATCAGATGAGGGTATGCTATCCACCAGCCAGCCTGAAGCCTTGTACACTTTCTTTCCTGTTTTCTCCCACTCTGGATCGCGTTTCCAAAGAGTGAAGACTTCTTGTTTCCATTCACCATCACTGGTTAAAGCAACAGGCATCTCATCAAAGGTCCTGTGTTTTGTGACCGTTGGTTCTTTAGAGCTGATAAAGGCTATATGAAACCTCTTGTATCCTTTGATTTTCCCAAACTCGTCTAAACCACGATGCATATAAAATTTTATATGCCCATTTTTTAGTGGTTCAGGTAAAGAATGTGATAGTGATGGAGCTATCGTTAGACCGCCAGGAATATTAAAACAATGGGATTCTGAAGCAGCGAATTCTTGTAAATAAGCACATTGCGAATTGTTCCGTCCATATTGACCGATTAAGTCGGCTATGAGTGATATGTAATGACATGTTTTGTTCTTATATTTTTCAAATGAATATCCCCACCTCGGCTCGGTTCTGAATACATAGTTAATATCAGGGCTGATCTGACAATTTGTAGTAAGATACCCATCCTTTTTTTGCTTTTTTACATCGGCAACAATATCACCATAAGATTCAAAATCCTCGATATAAGCAATTCCGTTTGTGCGTTTTTCAACTATTGGTAGCAGATGATTCTTATGTGGGAAGTCTAGCTGTGCTTGTTTAGCATAAGATTTGTCTCCATAGTATTTGATATGAAAAATGTGATTATAATAACCACCATCAGGCAGTCCTTCTGTATGCATGATAGGTTCGAGTATTTCATGGTTTTTACTTACCATTGGCCAATGAGGGTGCCATTCACTATATAAACCGAATCGCGTATGTTTAGCAAAACGCCTAATTGCCATGTCTCTTGCAGAAATCATTATCGTGATATGTGTGTTTTCATCTGGCAAATGCTTAAGTGGACCATATTTTTTGAACTTTATTTTTTCTATTTCAAGCAAATTGCTTAGCCCTTCCCCGTCGTTTTCTCTCAGCCCTTCGCGTGTTGTTTCCATACCGAGATTGTGAGAGTGCCAATCTCTATGTCCTCCAATATTAACCCAGAGAAGTTCTGGGTTTTCTTTTAATATTTTTTTCATATACACGCTCATTGAGAAGGAGGTCGTGTGGGCATCAGCAAGACGGCCAAGAAGGTCTCTCTCTACACAGCCAGTTCCCAGCCCTTGATGCCAGCTTCTGTAATGCAACTGTTTCCCAGAAAAACATTTTCGGAAATCCATAAATATTCCAGGACGGGACGCTGATTCAAAGGTCCAATCTCCCATGCTTTGTTTCTCTGGAATGCGTAGCATTTCTTCAACTTCCTCTGGTGTGAGTTTTTTTACAGGCGTTAAGGTTTCAGGCAAACTTGCTTGGTATTCCTGTAGTATTTTTTCTGCATCGCCGTTATAACACAAGCTGAAGTCATCAACAAAAATGCCAGGGTGTTCTTGTCTGCCATTGAATACCTTAGCACCTATTTGACGAAACCCCACCCCTGCAATAGATTCGCTATTTAATTGACCGGCTAATGTGCCATCAACAAATATCGTCGCTTTTTCACCAGTGCGGCACACAACCCTTATTTTATGCCAATCTTCTTGAGAAAAGGTAATGCCATCTGTTTTTTGAACAGGAGCATTTGTCGTTGTGAAGATTTCTTTTCCTCCAATATTTTGAGCATCAAGAATACCTGCGGGTTCTGCGCTCCATCCACGCCAAAACTTAATACGAAAAGCCCGAGACACATTCTTTTCGTCGACCTCTCCAATTATACATGGTTTGCTGCGCTTGATATAAAAGTTAACAAAACCATTTTTTAAAACCCTAGGGAACATGTGATACAGCGGATATTCAATGCTGCCACCATATTCTCCTGAACTTTTATTCATATGGTAGGCTTGGCTATTATTTCTACCGATATTTTCTCCGATTTCTCCACGAACATTCATGCGAGATTGTGATTCATAACGAAATCCCCACCGAGGCTCTAATAGAAAACTTCTTGAATTGGCATAAGATTCAAAATCATCTTTGTAAACTAAGCCTTCGCTGGTTTTTTCTATAATAGGAAGACTTCTTGTCTTTTCGGGATAAAATTCTCTGCGGATTGCTGAATCAAATTCTTTGTCGAGAAGTCGGTCCAAGGTTAGTTTCATGTCGTGATAGGAAAATGCCGTTCGGCAGCTTTGTTGATTACTCTTTTTATATGCTATATAGCCTGCTTTATCTATAATAAGAGTAGGTTCGTTGGTCTTGTTTTCTAGTTTAGAGAAATGTGTTAAATCATTGTTTTTTTTCTCTATAAGTAAGTCAGGTAATTTATGTTTTTGTGCAAACTCAGTGGCCGCAGCAAATGATTTATTGTAATATTTTTTGTGTTTCTTCGCATCAAAAACCCAGACAGGAACAAAGATAACACCTTCTTTTTCATATTCTTCTCGCATTTTTTTGTACATCTTAACGGCATTACCTTCCGTTATTTTCCATTGGTCTGAAACGGAAATTTTTTGCTCTCCATCCCATTCCCAGCGCATACCCATAGAGCAAAGAATGGTGATTTTTCCTGCGGTTTCTGCATTGAAGTCAAAAACAGCATCGGAAAAGACATGGCCAAGTATTAAGTCACCTCTGGGTTTCACTGGTGTATCTATGGTGTCATTCAAGCCACGCATATGATGGTGTGGATATTCCAAAAAACGCCTTACAACATCGCTATTGTTGTCAGGTTCAGTTAATGCCTGTGGTGTTGGAGGGCGGTAAGTAAGCCCTTCTTCTAATCTCTTTTCTTCTTCTGCATATACCACAGCACTTAATAACAGTGTTCCGGCATATATCGCAGAAATGATTTTATGATTTAATGATTCATTCATGATAACATCTTTCGTTGGTTTTGATTGCTGGAGAGATTTTGTTCTTTCTTCTTAATAAGCTATTGCGAAGATTCGGTTTGCATAATGTTGCCAACGGGGTTAGATGCTTAGGAAGTGAGCGTTTCGTTTTGGCTACGAAATAATGTTCCCAGATCACAGCGTTCTTTCGGACAAAATCCACCTAGATATTTGCTTTTTTTGTTTCATGGAATTCCTTATGCTTTTTGTGTGGTGTTTTGGGAAACCGTTCTTTCCATGTGTCTATTCAGGTGTACTTTTCTGTTTAGAATCAATAGCTTGCAGTGGCCATCTGCTGTTCTCTTTACTGAGCTTTTTGTAGTGATTTTACGAGTTTTTCTATTTCTAGAATATCTTCTTGGTCAAGTTGCCACCCTGAAGCACCTGCATTTTCAGTCATTTGTTCGGGGGTTCTGCCGCCAACTAAAGCTGTTGTTACGCCTGGTTGATGTAATGCCCAGTTAATAGCTAATTGGGCAAGGCTTTTGCCGTGCTTTTGGGCGATCGGTCGCATTTTCTCTACGGCATCTATATGTTTTTGAAAAGTGTCTCCCTGAAAGATCGGGTCTTGATGACGTGGATCATTTTTAGGAAAATGTTCGGTTCCTGTGAATCGGCCTGATAGTAGGCCTCTCGTTACTGTGCCAAAACACATCAAGCTAATGTTATTTTCATTGGCATATTTGAGTACTGGTTCAATGGGAGATGCTGGCGGGTGATCAGGAGCCGACGGTTCATTGAAGCGTCGTTGGAAAATACTTAGGTCATATTGTCCCACATCTATTTTTGTGTATTTTGCAATTTCTTGCAGCTCTGGAATATCATATTTTGATACTCCAAATGCTCGAATGACTTTCTGGTCTCGTAGATCAGAAAAAACTCGCATGGTTTCTTCAATGGAGACATGAGGGTTATAAAAGTGTGATAAATAGACATCGATGTAATCAGTTTGTAAGCGTTCAAGGTTCTGTTCTATATTCCGCATCACAAAATCATATCCAAATCGTTTGTTTGAATAATCTGCATTATGTTCTATGATTGATACTTTTGTACATATCACCGCATCTTTTCTTCTCCCCTTGAGTGCTTCTCCAATAATTCTTTCGGAGCTACCTTTGGGGTTTCCATATCCGCCTGCCGTATCAATAAAATTTATACCGTTATTTAATGCGGAATGAATTGTTTTGATTGACTGTTCTGTATCCGATCCTGGCCAGCCAAATGACCATGTGCCTAAGGTGACTTCAGACACTTTGATTCCCGATGTTCCTAATTCTTGGTATTCCATGTTTGACTCCTGTGTTAATGGTTTGTTAATGGTTTTATTACGTAAACGTTTTCTGGATGGAGGGGGGTGTCGCCTTCGTAGTCATACAGAAAAGAAAAGATAATGTTGTCTCCTGCTGTGACTTGAGAAATATGTTCAACAGGGACTTCTCTGCCATCAATTGAAAAATCTACGGCACTGTCAAGAACCAAGTCGAAGGAGCGGCTTTCATCCGACCCTTTCAACAATCTCTTGCCAATGTGGTAAGGTTTGTTTTTTTTGCTCGGCTCTTGAGCTCCTTGGGCAATGCGTTCTTCCCAATAGTGATAGCCTTTCCAGTCATTCGGGTAGTCCGGTTTAGGCATGTGAACCTGAATTTTTCCTTGTTTATCATCTACCCCGACAATCTTGGCTTGAATGAAAAATCGTCCTGAGGGAGTGATTCTTCCATTTTCATAGCGGAACACCATAATTGCAATTTTATTTTTCATGTCATTGTTTTCATAGCGGTAGATGGCACTGACTGTATCGCCAACTTTAATGTCATGAATTTGGTGTCCGGCTTTTTTTAGCACGCCTTTTTTGTGGCCTGTTCTTGTTCTCGAATGTATTTTTATTACATGGTCGATGACAGGCCCTTTTTTCTGTAGATCATCGGCTCCAGTGATAACAAGCTGGCCTGTCTTGAGATCAATGTCTTTGACGATTCCTTTACTTATGGTGTATCGTCCATATTCAGCGACATCTGTTTTCCAATGAGTGTTGTAATGTTCGTGCAATTCAGGGTCATCAGTACTGTATTGCCAATTTAAACGTTCCATGATTTTCAGGAAACGGATGGTTCGGTTGAATTTAATCCAATAGCCCCAAGTATACCCTAGCGATCTTGGGCAGACATTGTTTTTTTTGTAAATCAGTGCCCCTAAGGAATGTTGCAGGCTCTGGTTTCCGAACATTGGATTTTCTGTTGGGTTACACTTGATTTTATTTTTATCGATAAAAAGGTAGGCGTATTGTGGTAAGAAAGCAGCTGTCAAAGTTCCGGCTCTGTTATCGCAAAGAGTATTGAAATGGTTAAAGAATGGGTAATTCATGATGAAATTATTGCGTACTTTAAATGGGCTTCTGGCCAATAGCCCTGTGTCTGCTGAAGAATTTACAACGAGATTTTTCACTACAGAGATGGCCCCTGTGCTATTGTTATTCGTCCCGATATAATCCTGTGATATGCCCCAATTTGTGAAATAATAAAAATTTACATGATTTTTATAAATTGGGTACAGCATATTCCACTGAATAACATCGTAATAGAAATCAAAGGTATCAGCAGGGGCGTGAGAAAAGATAAGCAGTGGTTTTCCTTTGTTTCTCAACTCATTCAGGGTTATAGAGCATTCTGCGTTTTCTTTGGTGGCATGAAGTAAGTCTGGAACAAGCTTCTTGTGCCCATTTATTTCCTGAATACTGTACCCTTTAAATTGTGTGCCATATTTAGATAAGTATTGCGGTGTTAAAAAACCTTGAAATTGGGTTTTGTACCAATCTGGGCTGAAAGGTGTTTCTTTCAGAATTTTATCATAGGATAAAGCACTGAAATTGGGTACGGCTTTTCCGTGGGGCAATGGATAGAATTGGCTTAAGGTATCGCGCCAATCTATTCCACCCATTTTATACACTGATTTATGGAAACTGGAAAAAGCATAACTCATTCCACTGTGCGTTTTGGCTGTTCCTGCCAGAAAATAACGCATTTCATCTATTTCTTTTCTGGTAAACAAGCCTTGTTTCCACCCCTTTACAAAGAGCTTGCCTGTTGGCTCGTTTTGATTGCAGGATTTTACGGGGGACAGCGTTGCTTGAATAATGTACCGATAGTCTTTGTCTTTTTCATCAAGAACTCCATCTTTCTTCCATTTTTCCAGCATTGCTTTGCCTTTGCCTTCTCTGAAATCCAAGTAATTTTTGACGCATTGGTTTCCAAAATCAGTTAAATTGTTTTTTTCATATTGTGTGTTGATTTTAGCTGCCAGAATAATCGCCGCTCCTATTTCTATTTCTTTTAAATCGGGATGCCTTTCGTAGATGCCTTTGTGCTCGTCAAAGAGAATCTCTATCCATGCATCAAATGTTTTTAAGTCCTGCGACGAGTTCTCCTGTCCATGCACGGCTGTGATAATAAGGTTGAGGCAGAGTATACAGAAAAGAAGGTGATTTTGCATAGTATTTTAGATCCTTGCCGAGGCACGTATGAGTGCGGAGGGGAGTACCTCTTTTCCGGCATGGCGATGATGATACCACACACAGAGGGTATCGCCGGTTTGGAAGTTGCTGGGGTGTGCATTTTTGCCGTTGTGGTAGAAGAGTGTGTCGTCTGAGACTGTAATGATGATATTTTTGTTATCTCGTGCGATCCACTTTTGCAGGGTATCGTAATTTTCTTTCGCATGGTCGATCAAGGTGATACGGTCCTTCTCTTCTTCAATCCACTGTTTCCCTTTCATGTGCTCTACTGGCAATAAGGGTTGCATGACGAGTTCTTTCTTTTCGGTATTATATGAGAGCAGTTTTCCCAACAGATAACTGTCTCCTGTTGGTTTTAGTTCGATGTCGAGTTTTCGTCCCCAGAGTTTCATGTCGGTTGCACGGTATGTATCGTGACCTGTCTGTATAAAACCCTGTCCAAAAATAACTTCTCCAACTTCAATGGATTCAAAGTCTATCGCTACACCATGTGCTTTGATACTGGCCGTTTTCGGCACATAAATGGTCATTGGGTAGGGAGGGTTGAAGTACTCATCGTAGTCTGGGCCACGAGGCATGACTGAGAATGTTGATGGCCTCCCTTGAATGGAGAGGGTTCTGTTCTTGTTATCAACCGAAGTGACAGGGCTTCCCAATAGGTACATGGTTGTACTGCCGTCTTTCTGTAGTCCTTCATTTATACGATGAACTCCACTCCTGTGCTCTACGGTATCAAAGGGTTCCTGATTCTTGAGGTATTCGCCTTGATTCGCTAATAATTTTCGTATTTCTTGTTCGACCATATTAGCCCAAGGAAATTGTGGACACATTCCTCTTTGAGGAGGAATCGTTTCACCATACACCCAGCCCGTAGAACTGGATTGCCAAGCCACATGCCCATTTTTATCAATGAGTACAGCATTGCTCTCTCCTCCCTTTGCTTGAAAGAGATTGGTGATGGTTCCGGACATGTTGTCCAATAAGCAGGGATAGGTCAGACTGGGGTAGGTCATATACACTTTTTTTGCCATGCGGGCTCGGTCTTCATAACTCTCAGCATGTCCAGGAAGCTCATTGCCAACATAGGGTTTAAAGTAATTCCGAGTGGTTGGGCCATGAATAAGAAAGTCCCAAAGCTCCATATTTACCCAGTAGATGTTTACATGATTGTGGTAGGATTGGTGCAGATGTTCAAGTATTGGGGCCACCTGAGCAAAGAGGGTATCCATGGCATCGGCTAAGACTAATAGCACGGGTTTGCTGCCTCTGTGTTCCTGTATATGAACCACACCATCACCTTGGGGCATGGCTTCATTTTTTCCAAAGGCTTTCAGGTTTCCATCTGTATGTTCAAGGGTGTATCCTTGAAACCAGGTAAAGAACTCATCGCAGGCTTCCAGTTCCATCAGCTTGAAATAATCCGCGTGGGGGGCCTCTGTGTAGTCGGGGCTTATGAGTGCTTGTTCCATTTTCAGCATACGCAGCTCTGGAACTTTGTATCCCAATGGAAGGTAGCAGGACGGGCCTAAGGCATGTAATCCCAGTTCATAAGGGCGATAGGGAACTCGTAAAATTTTACATTCGCACCAGATGCGATATTCCCAGAGTCGCTCCATTTCTTCCGTAGAAAATGACTCGCCTTGGTAGCCTTTGATCATCAACTCTTTTCCTTCGAGTCTCAGTTCTTCAACATATCTGCGATAGGAGTCATCTTGCGAGGATAGAAGGGTTCCTTGCTCATGACGAGAAAAAAGTTTATCACCTCGCCATATACAAATTCCCTTTGCCAGACGCCGCCATTCAGGTGAAAGCTCTTTTGGGAATGAATTGTCTAAAATGGATTCTGCGAGTTCCCACCCTTGAGGGTTGAGCCACTCCAGAAAGCCATTGAGATGAATAAGCCTGTCTGTATGTTTTTCGGCATAGTCCGCCTGAATGGCGTAGACCAAGCCCTTCTTCAAACTCTCTACATTCTCTTTTTTCATAAGATCCCTTTTTTTCTGTTCTATCTTCAATACGTTGCAATCGCCCGGGTCTGACATTTATCAATAAAAATGGGATCATGCATACTCAACCACTATAATCTTTTATTCCTGCAATTTGTCTCAGAACCCCTTCTTCCGATGCGCACGAATGGTCATTGGAAAAAGGGGGGCTTTACCATCCTGCTTGATCGGGTAGCCAATTCCCAGATAGTCTCCGACCTTCAGATCCTCGAATTTTGCCCGATAGCCATTGCGTAAAATATGAACCGCATCATCAAAGGCGAGATGAAAGGTCCGGTCTTCTTCCGTCCCTTCCAGTAACCTTTTGGTAATAGGCAACCATGTTTTTGCGCCACCGCTTCCTCTTGCCGGATCTCCATCCCAGGCTTTGACATCTTCTCCAGCTTCTTTCCAGAATTGATAGCCGTGCCATTCCATGGGGTTTGGTTTTGGCATGACAACGGTCATAAGCCTTTTTTCATTATCAATTGCAGTGACTTCACCGTTCACATACATATTTAAAAATGGAGGATAGCCGTTTTCATAAGGTGGTTTGCCTTTGCCTAATAAGGTTGCCAAGAACACTGAGCCTTCTTTTTTTTCATACATAAAATAAATAGCTTCACCACTCTTATACCTTGCCAACTGTTTGTTCATAGTAGCGGCAGTCATATCAGAAAGCGGATATGCATGACCTTTGGGAAGCAGGCGCGTTCGCACGTTTGCTTGAACCTTGTATACAGTGCCTGTTCTATCTACTCCTAAAATAAGTTGATTTTCCAGATCGACCTCTGTGATTGTGATTGAGACTGAGGGGTTCAAAGCATTGTTCTTACGATCCTCAAAATATTTCCAAAAGCCTTCGTGGTATTTCCCGTGATTGGCGACCAGTGCATGAACCGCTCTTTCAACAAGGCTTGAACGAATTGATATCCACTGAGAAAGTCCTTTTCCCTCTTCCTTGGACCTGCTGATTAATGGAAGTTCAGGATAGCAGCCTACCCAGCCAGGGTAAACTAACTTTCCATCAACATCCACGAGTAAGGCACAGGCGTAGCCTCCATGCTGTTCCTTATCAGTAATTCTGGATAAGGTGTCTTCTGCCGTTCGACTAATATCATCCAACAGATAAGGAATCGTTCTGAAGGGAATTTGCATATAGTACAGTTTGCACTGTCTTGCTCGTTCTTCTTCAGTAAATGCATGAGAAGCAGGGAACTTACCTCCTTTATACCTACCAAAATAGGCAGGCATGCTCATTCGCGTGTCTCCAATGGTGTTAGCGACGATATAGAAATCAATATCCTCTTTGTAATAACGATACATTGCTTCCAACAGGAAAAGCCCTTGGATCGAATAAGAATCGTTGGGGTCGCTAAAATAATACAGAGCGGGTTTTTTCCCTACGGCATCAGAGAGACGAACAAAGCCATCTTCGTCTGCGCTCTTAGGAGGTAAGGGCTTTTTAAAACACCCCCGTTTTCCTTGTTCATTTTCTTGTACCTCAAAGCCCTTCATTGGATTAACAAATTCTAAAAGTCCTCGAACTCGTAAGTGGTCAGAAACCTTTTCTGGTGGTTCATCGCTATAAGAAGGTCTGTTTAACACAGAATGGAGTTTCGCCATCCGAAGATCGGGAATCACTTTGCCGACGTATGCACTACTTGGGTTTCCTCCGTGTTGATAATGATCAAATACCTGTCCGGGCAAAAACGAAACAACTGGCATGACTGTCATTGCCAGCCAAGACCGATACAGCCGAAGAATTCTCATTTCATCAGCAGACACTTGTTCTCTAGCATATCCTTTCTTTAAAATACCAGAGGCCTGATCAAGTATGGGTTTGACAAATCTGTGTAGTTTCAATTCATCATCATCAAGCTGCCCTTTTCCTTTTTCGAATGCAGATGCCTTCCTTTCTAATCTCCTGTCCCGATATTCTTTCAAAATCATCGTAGAAATGATGTAGTAATATTTCTCGCCCTCTTTGCTCAGCGTATTACCATCCAAAATGTTTTTCTTAAATTCCCTGCCTGTTGTCTGTTCAAATTTCTCAAAAGATTCCATGTATGGATGAAAGAGGGCGTTAATGCGCTTTCGCTTATGCTTGTTTATCCATTGCTTGTGTGTGTGTGGGTCAAGGTACCAAGCCGCTCCAATAAGCAGGCTGTCTAGTTGAGGGTCAGCTACCAATAGATTTTTTTCTTCTTGCGCTAAGACTTCAATCCACTGCTCTACGGTCCTCTCTTGAGCAACAACGGCTCCGCTTGCCAGTAACAGGAGGAAAACAGGTATCATTAAACAGGACTTATTGTATTGTGTTTTTTGATGAGTGGGCATCGTGGTTTTTCCTTCGCTATGAGAGTAGAGCATGGATTGAATCACCACGTTCTTGATACACGTACCATATTAGGATAGATTCGTTTTTCCTGAGCCTGCTCTGTATAAATTTCTATAGCAACAAAGTCGCCTGTTTTAATGTCTTTTCGTGAAACATCGTGCATGTGTCCATTGATGAAAATACCAACGGCATCATCTATAACGAACGTATCTACGCGTGCTGTAGGTGGGCGAGCATGCCAGAAATCCAGCACTGCCATTTTCTCTTTTGTGATGGTATCTAACTTGATCTTAGCAGCGTCTTGTTGTGCAAAGTGATAGCCCTTCATCTTCTCCGGGCCAGATAATTTTTGCTGAACGATTATTTCTCGACCGTCGTTATGGATCTCCTGCACATAGCCACAATAGAAAATAGTAGCGGCAGAAAAAGTACTTCGTTGAGTTTTGTCGAGTTGGAGTAATGTAATGTTTTTATTTCCAGTATCCGTAACTATTTCACATATTTCACGATCATAAGGGGGGAGTCGCATGCTGTGTTTATTATTTACTTCGCCAATGCCAGCATTGCTGGAAATCTTATACGCAGTGTGTTCGAAAGAACTCTTCTTTGTTGGTTCTGCTTGATAATTACCTTGATAGTAATCGGTGCTACTGAACAGAATATTTACGGCATCTCCACTTTTGAATTGATCTAACCCTATCGTTTTCCCACGTTCGCTTAAACGGGTCCACTTGTTCACAGTAGCAGAATATTCACTGTTTCCTGATTTTATGACGAGTGTGCCCTGCGCTAAGTCAATAGATGCAATACTGGCACGAAACAAGCTCAGGTATTTTTCTTTGGGTTGTCCCTTTTGCATGACGAGGTCAAATATTTCTGGATTCTTTTGATTACTTTTCGTGCCGAATGCGACTGATTTTGGATTAAGATAGGTCTGAATAGCAGCTTCTAAATGTTCGAGCCAATTGATTTGCAAAACCATTGCGCTGCTACCACGGTAAACAATGGTTCCTTTTTTGTCTATGAGATTGATATGATTTTGACCACCAAAGTTCCAATAAGTATTTTTGATCGTGTATCCCATGTCATCAACGATGCACGGAAAGGTGGCCTCTGGAAATTCGATAAAACGATTTTTCAATTCTCTGGCAATTTCTTCCTGACTATAACTATGGGTTTGGAGGAGACGATGCTCTGGTCCATTGCGATGGTTTGGAGTGTAGTAGTCGTTTTCACCATTTAAGAACCAATCGTGAAGATCTGTTCCAGCAAAACAAAAATTAACCTTATCACCATAGGCTTGATATAAGGTTTCCAAATAAGGGAAAGCAGAAAAAGCAGAGTCACGGGGAGCATTGACAATAAAAACCATGGGTTTATCGACTATTTCCTTTGACATTCTAAAAAAGTGTTCTGATTTCTCTCCTTTTTTCAGTTCTAATAACTCGGGCTTGAGTGTGCATACATTTTCTTCTTTCATGGCATAAAAAGTAAGTGGCTCAAGGAAATGTAGAACGCCCTCTGGTCTGAGGGCGAGTGAAAAGTAATAGGGATAGTCTACTTCATCTTGATAAACCTTCCGCTTCAGAACTGTTTCAAGAAATGGAGCTTTTATGTCAGGGGCAGGATACCCAACCAGAGAAAGATAGGGTTGACTGCGGCGATGTCCTGCTGGCTTGCCGCTCGGGTCACTGGGATGAAGACCTAAGTGAAAGGGCAAATACCATTCTCCTGTCCCACGTACTCCCTGTAAAATTCTAAATAAACGTAATATTTCAATATCATCAACAGATAATGTATGTTCACCACGATAATATTTTTGCAGCACGGTAACACCTTTGTTGTATATGGTTTCTTGGTAGTGCTTTGCGTGTGTGAAGTCTGTCTTCTGTGCTGGATAGACATAATAACGTGTCTGGTCCTTCGTCTTTTTGGTATAGGCTCGGTTGAAATATATTCCTTGTAGAATGTACCAATATTTCCTTTCTGCTTGGCTCAGTTCTTCGCCTTTTAGCCACTTTTCTAGCAGAGATTCTCCTTCCTGTTTCATAAACTGTTTGAAGCTGTCTATGTATTCTTGATATTTCTTTTCGTACCTCTTGGATCGGTGCTGTTTTCCAGGATGACTACCAATGCACATTCCTGCCCCGATACGAATAGATTCAAACGCGGGTGTTGTCTTCTCATTCTGGGCTTCTGTCTTAATACTCTCAATCCAAGCCTCAGCAGATTTTTCGTAAGCTCCTAGGCATGGAGTCCATACAGAGATTGATAATAAGCAGAGTATCTGAAGAGTAGAATGTTTCACGCTGGCTATTCCTTTTTATCGATAAGCTTGCTGTCTTTGTCTACAAAATGTCGAACAACTCGAAAACCTACCTTATGTGAAGCATGCCAAAATAATAAACGATTTCCTGGATATAAGCCTGCTGTTCTTTTTCCTCTGATCGTTCTTGCTACGATCGTTTTTTGCGGATTGCCGCATACCCATGTACTGGCTCCTTGTAAGGCTCCTTTGGGATTGAGCACATCGCTGGAGTCATAAGGGGCAAACCAATCCCAACATGCTTCGTTTTTGTTTCCGATCATATCATAGAGCCCAAATTCATTGGGCTTTTTAAGTCCAACTTGTACGTTTTCTACATTGGTTCCATTATTAATAATCCATCCGTATACACCGCCCCAATTTGTATCAGCATAAAAATCTCCACGTCCGGCACGGCAAGCGTATTCCCATTCGGCTTCGGTTGGCAGGCGGTACCCATCAGCCTCCCAATCAACACAATCATTATTTATTTTACTTGCCTGTATTCCACCGGCATCAGGTTTCCCTTTAAATACAGTTGTTTTTGTGGCATCCGAATAATAACACGGTTTTCTGCCTTCATATTCAGAGAGGGCATTGCACCACTGGAACATTGATGGATAGTCGATCATGCAGACGGGATAATTGCTTTTATCTCCCGCTGGTTCTTTTTTCCATGCGACCCACGCCTCTGCTTTGATCTTGAATGTTCGCCCATTATACCCATGAGCTAAGGCCCACTCTCTTAACTGACACCATTGCCCATATGTGGTTTCATAGGTACTCATAAAAAATGAGCTAACCTGAACATCACGCAAAGGTAATTCATCAATTCCATGCCCTCTGTTTTCTTCTCGGCCACCCATCGTAAAATTTCCAGCTGGGATTTCAACCATCTCCAGAGATATGACAGTATCAGCTGCTTCGCTCTTTACTGATACCAATAGTGAGAGAAGGGTACAAAGAATCAGTGTGTAAAATGCTGGCATTATGATCTTCCTAGTATTTGCTCGATTTCGCTCATCTGTTCTTTAGAGAGGGGGGCATAATTGAGCGATCCGCAATTTTCTTTGATTTGGTCAACCGTTTTAAACCCCGGAATTGGTATGCTTGCCTCACTTCGTGCCCATAGCCAGCAGAGTGCTCCCTGAGCGAGGCTTCGTCCTTCAGACATCAGGATTTCTCGAATAGCTGCCAGTTTATCTATGAATTCAGGAACTGGTTTTCCATCTTTGAAAAAACCAGTGAAACCCAGAGCGCGGGTGTCATTGTCAGCTACTTGTGAGTTTTTCGAGAACTTTCCTGTTAAAAGCCCCTGACCAAGGCAGGTGCGGTTTAAACTAGCGAGATGGTTTTCTTCACAGACCTGTAATGTGTCGGGATTTCCCTGCATAACGTTGAGCTGGTGTTGAATGGCAGTGCAATGTTCACCTTTGGCAAAGAGCGCTGCACAATCTGGATCATCGGTACTCCATCCATATGAGCGGATTTTCCCTTCTTGTACGAGTGTTTCTAAGGTGTCTCGAATGCTTATTGATGTCTCTTGGTCATCCAGCTGCCCAACGTGAAATTGTAGTAGGTCTATATATTCAACGTGCAAGCGTTTCAGACTCGCTTCACAGGCGGCTTTAATATCATCTGCTGCAAGGAGTTGTTCTCCCGTCATCTTTTTTGTGAGGGGGTCAAATGTGTGGCCAAACTTGGTTGCTATCACAATTTCTCCTGGCCAACTGTTTACTGCCTTGCCAATAACCTCTTCGCTTCGGCCTGCCCCATAAACATCTGCGGTGTCTAGGAAATTAACCCCTAACTCGAATGCTGTGTGCAGAGCTTGAATAGACTCTTCATCTGAAACGGAGCCATAAGCAGCCCCCCGGCCATCAGGCAAGAATAATTCACCTCCAATGGCATAACAGCCAAGGCCTATAGCGCTTACTTCAATCCCGCTTCTTCCGAGCTGTTTGTTTTTCATGAGTGATCTCTGTTGTTGTATTTGTACCCAAGTTCCATTGAAATAGCTTGGTTGACTTCTATTAATTTGTGACCGAGCTCGAGCAATTTCTTTTCTGGACAAAATGATGAGAAAACAGAAATTCCTGTGCCTGCAACACACTGTCCCGTATGGTCAAAAATCGGTGCTGAAAAACACGATAAGCCATTGTCTGCGTGATGAATTGAATAGCCCTGTGCTAATGCGTCACTACAATAGGTAAGGTATTTCTTCTTTTCTGTTGTTTGTATACCTTTCACGGCGCATTTCTGTTGTTCTGTTGATCCATACGCGTAAAATATTCGACCAGTAGCTCCTGCGGTCATAGGATATGTAGCCCCAACTTTTAAACTGATATTTACATCTCGTTCCGTTTCCAGTACGATGGTATGCATGACTTGATTCTGATAGGGAATGGCCATATACACAAGCTCATTGATGTCTCTCCATAATTCCCTGAGAGGATCAAGAGACTTTTCATAAACATTGCATCGCCGCAGTTCTTTTGAGCTGACTCTAAAAGGTTCTAGGGTGAGTCGATAAGTCGGGCCTGGTTGATGTAAAGAAAGCCACCCCTCTTGAGTCATGGTCATCAATATTCGTTGAGCGGTATTTTTATTCAATCCAAGCTGTTTGCTTATTTCTGCTAAGGGCGCACCATTGTCCGTTTCAGATAAATAGTTAATGATTCCTATTGCCTGCGAGACGGCAGGAGCGAAATATTTGTTCTGCTTTTCGTTTGTCATACGTTGTATGATATAAAGTACATAGAGATTGTCAAGGTCGAGCGCTCACTTCACGGGCCCATGTTTATGGGTTCCAATCGTAAATGTGCCACATTGTTTATAATTATTGTTCAATGAGATTGTATAGAACTACAGTAGATAACTGTAGTTCTATACAATCTCATTAAGAGAGGTTTATGTAAGATTTCTTGCTAGGGGGCAGTTCAGAAGCAATCGCGTATACTACGGATGTGTAGTTGTTGGCGAAACCGCGTGATGCTGAGATCTTGTTCCGTATTGGCGATGAAGCGATAAGTTTGTTTCGCCGTCAGGCAGATAAAGTTGTCATTCCAGCGAGCATCATAGTCATCCAAACTCAACCAAGCCCAGAGAGCTGGTTTATCGGTGTGGACATCAACGGCGAAACGTTGCGGTCCCAATTTGCTGACTTTCGTTTGATAACGAACAGGTGCTAGACGCATATGTTTGGGTTTGACAAAGTGGACGAGTTTCTGGCTAACGCAGGTTTCGTCTTGCCACAGTTCCAGCCAGACGAGTACAGCACGCGGGCCATGAGTGGCGAGAGCACGGCGGCAGTTGATGGTGCAGACAGTTCGGCTGCGATCAGCTCCGATGCGGATGCTTTTTATTCCGCTGTCTATGGTGTTGCCGTCGGTGGTGCCCACTGTCCAGCGGAGCTCGGCGTGTTGCGTTTGCTGATGATCATTAGCAACAAAAACATTAACGGTACCAGCATTGGCGTCTTCAACACCACTAATCATCAGTGGTGCGAAAAAACGTTTGGTCATAAAGTGTAGAGCTTTCCAACGGTGAAAATAATCGATTGATGACCAGCTTGCCGTTGGCCAACAATCGTTGAGCTGCCAGTACAAAGCTCCACGGCAACGTTGCATGTTTTGTCGCCAATGTTCCACTGCATAAGTGATGGCTAGGCCTTGCTGAATTTGACTGAGCCAGAGTAGCGCTGTTGAATCTTTGGGCATGGGAAACCACGATGCCATGTATTGTATGATGCGGGTGTTACCGATGTCACTGCGCTGATGGTGCTCCATGACTGCCGAGGTGATATTCGTTTCATCGGTATTACTTGTGTAGGTACTAACACTGCGTGGTTCAGGGAAACTTTGAAAACCGAATTCGGAACAGAAACGTGGGAAGGAGCCGCGGTACCACTCAAACGGTTTTTCTCCATGCCAAACTTCCCAGAGGTGCGCATCGCCGCATCGCTCGTCGTTGCCTTGATTGCGATCGCCCTGTGGTGTATGCGGGCTACTGGGCCAGTAGGCGGTATCTGGGTTATAACGTTTGACCAGTTTCGCTAGCTGTTGGTCAAAGAGTGCTGTGTAGTCGGCTAGCGGCATATAATTATGATTAACGACAAGCATTTCCAGCTCGTTGTTGCCGCACCACAAAGCTAGGCAGGCATGGTGGCGCAGGCGGCGGATTTGGTGTTCGGCCTCGGCTTTAACTGAAGCCATAAAGTTTGTATCGTGGGCTGGGTAAGCCGAACAGGCGAACATGAAATCTTGCCAGACGCAGAGCCCAAGCTCATCGCAGGTGTCGTAGAAGTGATCAGATTCGTAAAGGCCGCCACCCCAGACTCGGATCATATTCATGTTAACGGCAACAGCACTACTTAAGAGATCGTTCAAGCGTTCGTCAGTAACGCGATCTTTGATTGCATCGGCGGGAATCCAGTTGCTACCTTTGGCGAAGAAACGTTTGCCGTTGCAAGCAAAGGTAAAGCTTTCTCCCCACTCATCCTGTTCGCGGATCAATGCCAAGGTTCGTAAGCCGACGCGCTCTTGCCAATGGTCAAGCGTCTGCTTCTCTGCATCCTGTAAGGTAATATCTACGTTGTACAGGGCTTGATCCCCCATGCCAGCGGGCCACCAGAGGTCAGGATTGTTGAGCGTGATAGTGCAGGTGGCATGCCGTCGGGTTATAGGACAGGTCTTGGTGGCAATGGTGTGTCCATTGTGGGAGATACGAACCTGAGCGAAATGTTTTTGTCGTGACCACGTTTCGCAATGGAGAGCGATAGTCAGGTCGACACGTTTACGGCTGCGATGTTGCTGTTGTATGTGAACATCGTCAATACGAGCGTGAGTGCTGGTTTCCAGACGTATAGATTTCCAGATGCCACAAGTCACCAACACTGGACCCCAATCCCAGCCAAAATTACATTGCTCTTTGCGCATGTAAGAACGCCCGCTTTTTTCGTGCGGAGCAGAGAGGTCTGTATGTAGAACACCATGTAGACGTTCTTGTTTTTGGCTCCAAGTGCTGGCCGCACTAAAAGTAATGCTGATGTGATTGTCGCCCGCAATCAGCGCATCACGGACACACCAGCGCCACGGTCGAAACATATTATCACTATCACCGATAGGGTGGCCGTTGATGCTGACAGTGGCTATGGTATCCAAACCATCACAGACCAGCTCTAAGCTGTGGGCGCAGAGCATTGTTTCATCTACGTAGAAGTAGCGCTCATAACACCAGTCTTGCGCGCCGATCCATTGTTGCTCGAGTTCATTTTCACCAACAAAAGGGTCATCAATGATACCAGCTTGTAAGAGATCATGGTGAACGGTTCCTGGCACGTGGGCAGGAATTGTTTCAGTCATGATCGTGGTCGGGTGAGTTGCTCGGACGGTCCACGATCCATTGAGGTCGAGGGTCTTGCTAGAATATTTTGTCATATTAAACCTTAATACAGTGGGGAGCTTGTTGTTCGATGCAGCGTGCGGCTGTTCGTAATTCGCTGTGGATAAGGCGGAGCTGTTTATCAGTGCAGCGATAACGTGGCATGTACCAACCCAAGGCCAGACACACCCGCCCGAACCAGCGCAGTGGCACGGCCCCAGCGCTAATGTCAGGTGAGCCCGTTTCATCGTGCAGAACAACTCGACCAGCTCGACGGATGGTTGTGAATGCTTGGTTTATATCTGCTGGTTCTTCACAGCCGACGGTTCCATCAAGTAAGACATTTTGTTGCTCGATAATTCGTTCGGCGGTTGCACGGTCATCATGAAAGGCCAAGAGTAATCTGCCAGAGCCGCTCCAGAGCAAGGGCTTGTGGTCGATTTCCTGTTGGTCAACGCGGACTGGATGATTGGCGTGTACGTGGCGATGGAAACAGCGCAGGCCACCGTGTAGCTCAACTATTTCTACCGACCCTTGAATGCCGTCAGCAAGATCAGTTAGCAGCGGGTCAGCAGCGCGGAGAATAGGATCGACACCAGCTTGGCGTGGTTGGCCGAGCTGGCGGGCAGATGGGCCAAGATACCATGGGCCACGGGAACGCGTCTGCATCACATAACCACGCTCGGCTAAGCTGCGCAAAATATTACTACAGGTTGGTGCCGCGACGTGGATATGCCGAGCTAGCTCACTGGTGGACATGCCATCAGGCGCAGCAGCGAGGGCTTCGAGGAGGGTACAGGTACGGTCGATGACTTGGATCATATTCAATAATAGTGAATTATATTATCAATATTATTGACATAGAGAGAGAAGCGCAAGCTCTGTTGATTCAAGTCATTGTAGTAATTGGTACTTTGTATGAATGGCCATTAATAAGAGATGTGTCATAATTGTGTGTTCGGTACTGTGTTATTGCAGAACTAAATGGCAGCGTTTTTCATGGCAGCTCGAGAGCTGGTACATTATTAGGGGAGCGTTTTGTTTATCGAATTTGAGTTAAAAATATTTCGACTTTGATTACAGATTCTTTCGTAATGTTTAGTGAATTATGTATAGAATGGCTTAATAGATGAGGTGGCAGGGCGACGTGGCGATATCCCATGACGCACATTCCAAGTATTGAATAATAAATGCCAGGAAGAATATCAGCTTGTCTCGCTAGGCATGTGTCGTGTTTGAAGACCACATTTGATTGGTGCATTTTGGGAGGGTGCCAAGCAAGAGATGGATTGGTTTCTTGATCAATCACATAGGGAACGGGGGCTTGAAGGATGGTATCGAATAGTAGTGGATCACCGCGATTTTTGTAAAATTTAAATACAGCGTCAAACTTATCGCCGTCTTCAATGGGGTCGCCGTGTCCTTGAATTTCATTGAGGAGTTTTATGCCAGATCGGAGCTTCATCGCTCTAGTCTATCCAAGGTTCACATTTGCGCAATACTGAAATGATTAATCATGTAGCTATTATTTATGCGCTTTGTTCATGGCTCTGTTTTTTCAGTTTTTTTCATTTCAGAATGGAAGACGTCAGAAAGTATGTCCTGAATAGCCTCATTCTCGGTACTATACTTGTAAGCAGTAAGCATATGTATTGAGGAGCCTTTTATGCAAGGTGTGTCATTGGACAGAACTTACAACTGGATGTGTATGGCAGCTTATAAAACGTGTCGTCATCATGATATCTCTATTGTGAGGGCGAATCTGCATTCAGCCGTTCTGAGCAATAGCCAAGGTATGATTCACAAGACGAGCGATACTGGTGAGAACGGTATTTCATTAAGTAGCGACTTGATTTATGCTTGTGAAGGTGTGCAGTAGTGAATATGAGCCATAAACATTTGAAGCGCCATTCTGGCGAGTATTTAAGCGGTCGTCCGCAGCTGATGGCCTTTGCCTTATCTATGCTTCGTAATCATGCGCAGGCAGAGGATGTTTGCCAAGAGGTGTGGTTAAAATTAATTGATGCCCTTGAAAAAGGTCGTGAGATTATGGATACTGGAAAATGGTGCCGAGGCGTTGCTCGTAACCTTATTCTCAAACAGTGGGAGAAACAAAAACGAGCAAAAGTGATTGTAGACAGTGAATTGCTTGATTTAGCAGAACAGTCATTTGATGAAATAGAAACAGATGATCCGTGGTGGGCACAGCGCTTAGCCTTAAAAGATTGCATGCAGGGGTTGAGTGATGTGAATCGTTCCCTTTTGCATATGCGATATTTGGAGGGTAATTCTATTGACTGTATTTGCGAAAAACAGCAGAAGACCCGTTCAGCAGTAGAAAAAATGCTGACCAGAGTACTTGCTCGTTTGCGTGAATGTGCGGGTAAAAAAATAGAGGTACAAAGATGAGCAGGGAACGATTTTTAGCATTAGTAACGAACTGGCGCGAAGAAACTATAGATGAACAAGGCGTGTCAGACTTAAAAGTATTTTTGCGTAAAGACTCTTCTTACCGAAAGGAGTTTCGGCAGCAGTTTTTAACATTAGAGGCTGTTACCAGTACCCTACAAGAAGAAGATGGTCGAATTGCTTTATTACATGAGTTGACTCAGGAAAATCATGTGCGGAGTCGTTTGAGACCGCGTTTGTGGCATGTTGCTGCGGTTGCAGCAGCGGCAATATTCCTTGTTTTTCTCTTTCTGCCATCTACGGGTTATGAATTTGCACATATAAGAATGAGCGATGATGTCACTCTTACACGTAATGGTCAGCCGATTACAGGTGTTTTGCAGAGTGGAGATACCATTCAGGTCCCAGAGCACGGTGAAGCTGTGTTGCAATGGCAAGATGCTAGTACCGTCACTTTTACTAGTAAAAATAATTGTGTCTATGGTGATGGTATAACAACGCGTCTACAGATGCATCACGGTAAGATCAATGCATCTGTTACTCCACAGGCTTCTGGTAAGCATTTTCGTATTAGTACGCCCCAGGCGGTATTTACTGTTATTGGCACAGAGTTTTCTTTACAAACTGATGGTAATTCTTCTTTCGTGCATGTGCATGAAGGGACGGTGGCTATGCAAAATGATAACAATAGCGCGGTTGTTATGGCAGGCCAGTCTGCATGGTCAGATGGTCTCTTAGGCTTTTCTTTAGGATGCTATCTCACACCAGAGTATTCGGCCTATTTGTCTGGAAAACGAGTGTTATATCAGGACTTTGCGGAAGGGCTGAGTAACGAATGGCGTTGGCGGCTACAAGCCAGTGATGATAATGAGAGTATGGCGGCAAGACCGTGGGCTGATAATGCGGCAGTGTCGTTATTTCGTCAACATGATGGGCCGTCGTCGGTAACGCTTGATCGTCAGCAAACCCTACATGTGACTTGTAAAATGGTAAGCCCGGGGTCGCTCCAGTGTAAATTATTTACACAGTCTGGTTTAAATGATGGGCGGGAGCAGTGGCGTGTTGAGGCGGGGGTTATTCCAGAAGCGAATCGGTGGTATACGCTGAGTTTTCCTTTAGCGTTTTTTTATATGATAAATGCTCAAGATGATGGTGTGACCCTTCCAGAGATGAACGGCCTAGACCTGAATGGTGCGCATCTTGGTAGTAAAACCGAAAATGGTTTAGTAATCCGGCGGATTTGGATGACCGAATAAAAAAAACATTCAGTTTGTAGCGTTCTGACTGGTTCTTATTTATAAAAAACAGTCATAGCAGTTAATTCTTTCTGTACACAATATGCACACTGTTCCTGCTCAAAATGCGATGTTCCCACACCCATAGAGATATAATAAGGGGAGGAGAACTATGTTGAATTTTACCATAGTGTCGACTATCTTGACAGAAAAATAAAACGTGTTACCATTGCATGGATGAGCCACTGGGGCAAGAAGCTTACAATAGAAAAAGGCGTTTCGGTAAGTGGCTCCTGCTCGTTTTATCTTGTTTCAATAGCGTATGAGCAGCAGAGTCAGGGTAAAACAGCTCGTTCTCTTTTTGAAATTGCGCACAGCCCTATACAAGGCATGTATAAGACATTGCATAGCTTCGTTTTTTTGTGATTTTTCCTGAATATTACATGTTATACTAGTGCTTATACAATTACATATCCATTATTTATCAATCGAACCCACCACAAGAGCATGTTTTTAAGAAACATGAACGACTTATGAAACACACACACTTTTCTTTTTATCAGATGAGTTTTCTTATATGTGGAGTGTTACTGTGCTTTACATTACATGCTGCCGAAAATGAATATACGGTTACTAATGAGGTGAAAGTTGAAAAACCCTTAACTGCGGGGGTTAATTTTGGTACAGGCCCGTTTGTTCCTTGGAGTCCAGAAATGCGTACCAATGCCTGGAGTAGTTACTACTCGATGGAGCCGACTACTTTTCGTCATAACTTCATTGCTACGGGTGGTGGTGCAGATTATATAGAGTGTTTTAGGAAAGGCGTTATTGGTAAAGATAATAGGGGCAAGGATATTATACAAAAATCTGGGATGGGATATTGGTATGTATATCCTGATGGTTTTTGGGAAGGGGCGAAGGTTCGAGTGTATCGTCCTGACTGGGAAAAATATGATCTTAAAACTATTCGAGTCGGTAAAGTAAAAAAGTTTATTGCTAATAAAGGCAGTGAAGAACGGTTGTATTTTGAAACGTCAGGGCCAGCAGTTCAAGCTGGGGATCATTTTGTGTTAACTATGGAACGTCTAGATTTTCCAGATGTGACGTATCTTAAAGCATCGAATGTGCTTCGTATGGCCAATGGTTCCACTTTTAATCCAACCAGAAAATCAGGAGTGACGTGGAAAATGGATGCAGAAACCTATTGTGCAGAAGCTGGTAGTACAGCCAGTTTTAAAATAACTATATAGTACGCCGACCGTTTTTGAACATGTCGAGTTAGTGGCTTTTAAACTAGGTGAGCAAGTGTTTATCGACTTTAGTGTTAGCAAAGAAGCAATACGTCCAGGTAAGAATCCAATACGACCAAACTTGGAAACATTTCTTGCCAATCCATTTCCAAATTGGTCTTTTTATGGCAAACTTGACATCAGTAAAATGATTGGAAAAGAAATTTTGGCTCATCGTATCTCTACCAGTGCCAACCGTAAGGTGAAGAAACTCAAGGACCAGATGGTGTTTTGGGGAACGATCAGTGCAATAGAAGAAGAGAGCAACATCATCAGTGTGCAGATGGAGGCTAGCAGTGTGGAGCAGTGTCACGGCTATCGGTTCTGGCAGCAATATGCTGATAGTGCTGATACGGCACGCTGTAATAAAAAACATATGAATCCAGAAGTGAAACTCACTCATATGCGTCGTTGGGCTACAGGTGCAGATGAAGATCGTTGTTACCGTTTCAAGATTGATCGTTCGGTTCGTGTGATCCGTAACGGTATTGTTGAGCAGAGTTTTGCTGATTTGAAAGTTGGCGACATTGTGACTGCGTTTTATCAACCGAATTACGAACAGCTTCGTCAAGAGAACAATATTATTTATCCTAAACGCTTGCTGGCTACATCACTTGTTAATCTAAAGCGTTAAAATATATAGGGTAGGAATGTATCCTTCAATCCATTTTACAACAAAACAGTATGCAATAAGGAGCTACTAATGAACGATAATGATCAAAAAGCGTTTGAAATTGTGAGCCAAACAGAAATTTGGCCACATGAAATAGAACTTCCTCTTCATGTGGAATCTTATGAATATAAAGAAGATACGGATAGTGATAGTCAACTTGATGTGACATGGTTTTCCCGAATAGATACAACAGAACAAAGGCCAGCTATGGTTTTCATTCATGGCGGAAGCTGGAAGCATGGAGATAAAAAACAGTTTTATCGGCAGTCTGCGTATCTAGCAGAAAAGTATAATATTTTTTGTGTGAATGTTGAATACCGCTTGAGTGGTGTTGCACGCTATCCAGCGGCAATAGAAGATTGTAAATGTGCGATTCGTTGGGTTCGTTCCGTAGCAGAACAACATAATATTGATCCAGACCGCATTGGTGTGGGTGGTGGTTCTGCTGGAGCACACTTATCTGCTATGGTTGCGACGACAAATGGTATTGCAGCGCTAGAAGGAACTGGCCCTTATCAGGAATTTTCTAGTGATGTACAGCTCGCGGTTTTATATAATGGTCATTTTGATATGAACGATCAATTAAAAGACCATATTCAAGATCAGGATATGTTCGATTTCTTTGGAGGTCATCCATGGGATCTTCCCGAAATATACGGTGCCGCTTCGCCATTTTTACGAGTGAATGCAGGTTCACCGCCGATGCTGTTTTTACATGGCGTAGATGACTGGTACCCGCACCGACAGTCTATTGCTATGCATGAACGTTTACTGAATTATGGCGTTTATTCAGAGCTTGAAATATATGAAGGTAAGGAACACGCTTGGTTTAATTTTGGTGAAGACAACCGAATCACCACAGAAAGAATCGCCTTATTTATAGAGAAGCTGTTTCACTGTAAGGGGAGATAGACAGAACAGTATCATGTTCCTAACGGTGCTGAATAAGAATTTTCCAGATGAAGTTTATGTCTATGCTCAATCGATAGGCCTGCTTTTTTTGTAATCATGATAGTCCCCGGTGGCTCAGGCGCGGGCAGATTTGGATGAACGAATAAAAAAGAGCATACGGTCAGTTTGTAGCGTTCCTACTGGTTCTCATTTATAAAAAACAGTCATAGCAGTTAATTCTTTTTGTACACAATATGCACACTGTTCCTGCTCAAAATGCGATGTTCCCACACCCATAGAGATATAATAAGGGGAGGAGAACAGAGATGCAGAATTTGTCACGTTATCAGAAAAATGGTCGTTCAGCATGGAGCACTGTACAAAATCCAGCGGCTATTTCTGGTCAAGGTGGCTTAGACTGTGTTATGCCGAATATTGAGCCAGGTGAAGAGTGCGCCATAGCAGAGCTGACTGGTTGTGGAACGATTCATCGCTTATGGATGACATGGAATTATCCTGACCTTAACGATTTTGATAATAGAGAGCGTAACCAAACCGTATGGATCGATATTTATTGGGACGGTGCTGAGAAGCCAGCAGTGTCTGCACCTATTGGGGATTTCTTTGGCCATATTCTTGGAGTAGACAGGCCTTTTCAGAATGCCTTGTTTGAAGATTCAACAGGACGGGCCTATATATGCCATATTCCGATGCCATTCAAAAAAGGTTTCCGTATGACTGTCCGCAATGAATCTTCTCATAATGTTCATGTTTATCATGAATTAAATATGACTGTGGATGAAGAATGGGATGATACGCAATTGTATTTTCATGCTCAATGGCGAAAGGAAAGTCCTTGTCCACTCGGAAAAGATTTTGATGTGTTGCCAGCAGTGCGTGGTAAGGGGCGTTATCTTGGTGCACATATTGGTGTTGTTACAGACCCGTACGTAAATTCACGTTGGGCAGATGGGCAGACTAAAATATATCTTGATGATGAAGAGCATCCCTCACTCTACAGTGGCTCGGTGGAAGATTATTACGGCAGCGCGTGGGGTTGGGATGTGTGTTTTATTTACCCATATACAGGCCGTTTGTTACGTGATGTAGATATTGGTGAAATGGGACGGCATTCCTTTTATCGGTATCATGTGGATGACCCTATTTATTTTTCTAAATGTTGCCAAGTCAGCATGAGCCAGCGCAGCGCACTGGTTGTGCAAGAGTATAAAGATACCGTGCATACAGATCCAGAAGCCTTGAAACATATACAACCAGATTTGTCTCCTGCTGAAATTGATGAGTCAGAATGGGGACTTATTCATTTTAGCAGAAGTGATCATTGGCAGGCATGTGCGTTTTTTTATCTAGATAGAGCACAGCTATAGCCGAGAAAATGACAAGGAAGAAGGTATTATGACTCATTCAGAGACGCGTCAGAAACCAAATGTTTTATTTATTCTCACTGATCAACAGCGATATGATGCTCTGAGTTGTCATGGACACATTCCAGTGTCCACACCCAATTTTGATCGTATCGCTCGTCAAGGAGTACGGTTTGATCATGCTGTGACTACGTGTCCACTCTGTGTGCCAGCGCGTCAATCATTATTGACTGGGCAAACCGTTATTCAACACGGTCTGTTTATCAATGATCATACTGTTGATGAACGCACGCCTACATGGGGCGATGTACTACGAAATGCTGGATACCAGACCCTGTCGTTTGGTAAATCACATGGTATCAATCAAGGGTTTACGGTTGTTGATCCACCTTATGGTACTTATTATGATCACCAAGCTGGAGCACTTCCCAATAGGCAAGACCAGTTATATGATTGGACTCCGGCAGCGTGGCCACATGGGCGAACAGTCGTAACATCAGAAGAACCAGTCGAGCGTTTTTTTGATGTCTTGGTTGCAGAGCAGGTAAAAAAACAGATGCGAGATCTATCCCATTCATCAGAGCCGTGGGCACTGCATGTTGGCTTTTTTTATCCACATCCTCCATATGTCTTACCAAAAGAATTTGCAGAGCTTGTGGATGTAGATGCTATTGAATTACCACAATTTGATCGTTCAGAATTAGAGACAAAAACCGTTGGTCAACGTAATATGTATGAGAGATTTTTTGATTTACCTGATCAACAGAAAAAACAAATGATTGCCGGTTATTGGGGATGTGTCGCTTTTGTGGATTATTGTGTTGGCTTGCTCATAGATGAACTTGCTCGCTTAGGCATGGAAGAAGATACCGTGGTTTGCCTCTGTTCAGATCATGGAGAAATGAATGGTGAACACGGTTTGTATTCAAAATTTTCATCGGCGTATGATGCAGAAGTACGAGTGCCATTGGTGTGGAAATGGCCCAGACATCTTCCTGCTGGTATTTGTGATTCATCGTTGGTGTCTTTGACTGATATTATGCCAACGATATTGGACATGACACAAGAGCACTGTCCTGAAACGTGTTCAGGTATTTCATTATTGCCGCGTATGCGTGGGCAGACAGATGACGAACATAGAGATTTTGTGACAGCAGTAACAGGCTGGCATGAGTACCCAGACTTACGACCATACGGGCATATGATTCGTACACGAACCCACAAGCTGGTTCATTACATGAACGATACCTGTGAATTATACGATTTGGAAGCTGACCCGAGCGAACGAGTGAACCAATGGTCAAATCCTGATTTCAAAGAAATGAGAGACAGCTTACAAACAATGCTGTTGAATGACATTTTTTATCAAACGGCTCATTCACGCAGCTCTTTGTTGTAATTACTTGATGACGAGAAAAGAGTGATCACATTTATTCTTTTGCGGGAAGCCAGCCCCCATAAGGTTTGAATATCAATTTCAGTGTAGAGTTATTTTCTTCATATATTTTAGACAGTAGCGTAAGTGAATTCAATCATAGATAAATGTGAAAATCACAAATGAATAAATAGTGCAACTGCCCGTTAATGAAGGCCATTTGTTTTAGAAGCTATCTTAAAACCTCACCACATCGTCTGGTTTGCTCTTTTGAATACGAACAGTGTTACGCTTTCTTCGAAAGAGCTCTGCTATTCCTTCAGAAAACGCGCCTTGCTCAAATCCAAAATAGACTGCGCCAGACTCGGGCGGAGTTTTGAGATGACTTCTAGTTATATTACTGGTCGAATTGTTTATGCGATTTTGGATATAATTCTGTTCCGTAGGCAAGGAGTGCTGCTGCTGCCTTGTCGTTATGTATCGTTTTGGTCCAGTTGTACGACTGAATGAGTGATGAGAGGGGAGGGCGTAGAGAAAATCCGTAGCGACGAGATAAAGTTTTATAATGTTTTCGTAAGGCGGTGAGCGTTGATGCTTGTTCAGGCTGGATGTCGTCAAAGATGAATTGTAAGCCATACCAGAGACTTTGTACAGGAACGGTCACATGGTGGTCAGGAAATTTTCGATAAGACCATTGAAGTACTGTGGGTGCGTGTTGTGCGAGCAACTTTTTAAAATCAAGAATCCCGCGTCTATGGGAATGAGTAGATTCATTACCAAGACTTATTTGTATCCATGATGGGTTTTTCCTGTGTGAGATCAGTTCTTTTGCTCGTTTAACCGTCTCGGCTTTATTGTACCAAAGGCTTGGCGAAGAAGCTATATGTGCATGAAAAAGTCCCGGTTTATCTAGGAAAGCAAGAGTTGTTAGGAGCCCTGTTAATGAGTTTCCCATAATGATACGAAATGGCTCAGTGCGATAGCATGTATCTATGGTGGGAATCAGTTCTTTTTCCAAGTAGTCTAAAAAAATAGATGCACCACCTGTTTCTTCCGCTCCCTTGAAGTGTGCTTTCATTTGTGGACACACTGATGGTGTTGCATCGAAAAAACGCTTTTTATTTTCTATGGCAACAATAATAAATTCTGGACATAAATTTGATGCAGTAAGTGTGTTTATTTGAGCACTTGCTATATCCATATGATGTGTGTTATCAAAAAGGAAGAGAACGGGCCAACGTAAAGATTTGTAAGTTAGATAAGAATCAGGAAGATGGACAGTGATTTCAATGTCGCGATCGAGTATTTTTGAATGACAAGACCTTGTTTCTCGCTGCTTACTTTTTTGGATATTGGTTGATTTCATGTGCCATTTCTATGAGAGACTGATTAGTTGCAATCGTTTTCTCTGTCGCTGATTGGGGACAGTCTGATAGTCTCTCATATCTACATGATAGCAGCATTATAGTATAATCACTTACTGAACCTATAGATATAACGATACTATACTTTAGAGTACACATTCGTTTTAATGATTGTTGCTAATGTTTATGAATGTATAAAGCCGCCTTTTGTGAGACTGTCATAAATATCCTGGGCAGATGTGACTAAAACAGACTCTATTCCAAGTGCTTGGGCGGCATCTATATTTTCTTGTGTATCGTCAAAAAAGAGCATGTCTTCAAGCCTGACCTGTATGCGGTTGGCTACTGCCTGAAAAGCAGCCGCTTCTGGTTTGCGCAAGCCCAATTGATATGAGCAGATAATAGTGTGCATGGGTTTAAGTACGTCGGCAAAACGTGGCCCCCACCCCGCATGATGTGCAGCATTGGTATTGCTGAATGCATGGATGGTTATTTTTTGGGAAGCACGTTGTATCATTTCTGGTACATCAGTTACTGTTCCTGTAAATAAGGTGTTCCAACCAGCAAGCAGAGTGGTGTTATCAAGATCAAACCCAATGGTTGCCCGCAGATGTTCTGCGTACGTTTCAAATGTTATCTCACCTCGCTCAAATTGATTGTAGGCTGCATCCATACGGAATCGTTTTTTGATGTTGTCAGCAGCAATGCCAGAAGCCTGAGCCCATGCCGAAAAAACATTGTTAAAGTCAATGGTGATCACCACGCCACCAAGATCGAAAAGCAGAGCTTTAATTGTCATGACTACCAGCCTGAGGTATGCGAAGGCAAGCGCTACGCTTTATTTGGCAGAGAACTGTGCCTGTTTTGACCTTGCATTTCTGCGTCTTTTCAGTGATAGTTGGGCATAATGAAGCCAATACAGCAGATTATAGCGGTAGATCCTGGCGCCTCATTCTTTGTCGAGTTTGTAGAGGAAGAGCGTTTCATCGTGCCGTGGCATGTGCATGACGAATATGAAATTGTCTGTATTACTGAAGGGAACGGGCGGCGGTATGTTGGTGATCATGAAGGTGCTTATACACCAATTGATATAGCATTGGTTGGACCCCAGACACCACATGTCTGGGAATCTTCTTCAGACTGTATACGTTCTAGCTCGCTCATTGTCCAATTTTCAGCATCATTGTTACCAGATACCTTTCTCGCCTTACCAGAACACGCTAGTATACAAAACTTGTTAGCGCATGGGCATGCACATTCTCTGCTCTTCACCGATGGGCATAACGACATCCAAACGGTCATGGAAGCATTGACAGGTAGCAATGATAAACGGCGAGTATTGTGTTTGTTGGAACTGTTAATGACCATGGCTGAGCAACCGTATCAACGTCTTTGTTCACCTGCTTACAAAGTGCCCTCTGGAGAACTTGGCTTTGCTGTGGTACATGCTTTTATTGAAGAACATTATGACCGACACATTTCATTGAATGAGGTGGCTAGTATTGCTCATATGCGGCCAGATTCATTTTCACGTGCATTTAGCCGTAGTCACGGTCGTAGTTTTTCTCGCCATCTTACTCATATTCGTCTCAACCATGCCCAGCGATCATTGGCGCATAGTAACAAGAGTATTACTGATATTTGTTACGATTGTGGCTTTGGTACCTTGAGTAACTTTAATAAACAATTCCGAGCGGTAACGGGCATTAATCCAAGTGATTTTAGAAAACGATTTGGGATGTAATAGAACAAATTCAGAAGAGATTGTCAGTTAAGCGCAGCAACTTATGAAAAATAATCTGAGTCTAGAGCTTGATTTACATGCGGTTGTAACGCAGCGAGATGAAAACCAACCTCCATTCAGTGGGTTGAGTAAGTATCTTTAGTTTTAGATATGGCGATATTGTAAAGGTTCTTTATAAACCGTGGGTGCATACAAATTGTTTCCATGAGCGGGGACTGTACCCTGTTCTTTTTTTGAATTGTTTAGAAAATAAAAAGGCATCGCAGTAGCCGAGTTCTTCGGCAACTTCACCAACTGGTTTTCCCGTTTGAAGAAGGTTGCATGCCATGTCAATGCGAGCTTGGATGCGGTATTCACGTGGTGAGCATCCCATGTTTTGAGAAAAACGTTTGCGAAATGTTTCGTAAGGAATGCCAATGTGTTGCGCAACTTCGGCAGGTTGTATGTGTTCTGCTAGATGTGAGTGCAACATCTTCAGTGCTTTACTGAGCCACATATCTTTGCATCCAAGTTTTTGTTGGATGGAAAATGTGTGATAGACTGTATTCAGTGTCCCTAGGGCAGATGCTAAAGGCCAAGGCGTTTGTGGGTTCATGATACATGATTCAAGCATGTCGATAAATGTTATGTAGGATTGAACGATATGGCGGTTAAGCTGTCCATGGGCATAAACAAAATCCTGAATAAGTCCTAAGTCTTTCGCCTTTCTATAATCATGTTCATTCAAGCGAATATAAACGGCACAGTAGTCAGCACTTTTTTGAATAGTTTGATGATTATTTTCGGGAAGTACCTGAATAAAGCTGCCTGTACTCATGTTATGTTTTTCCCCATTAACAATACAGGAGACACTACCAGAACAAATGTAGACAAACCATGCAAAAACAAGCTGATTTTTTGGAGGCGAGCTGGAGGCCGTATTTTTGTTCTGTGCGAGCATAAAGCCAGCCATCAAGGATGGCCAGTCCGTGTCGACTTGACGAATGAGGGAGGTCGGTTTCTGTTGACGGAGGCTATCGGGAAATGTCCACTTGCACATGGTGGGAGTATGCCACTAGAAACATGCTTTGCAAAAAATAAGGTTAATTACATCCCATAGGGGACATGTTATGCCAACGCGACTATTCTCAATGTTATTTTTTTGTGTATACTTTGGCCATGGAACATATTCTTTTACCGCACTCAGCATGGTTGCTGGAAGCTATCGATACATCAACAAGCTGTGGGTATGCGGTGATATATGCATCTCATGAAAATACCGTGGCGTGTTGGGACCCTGAATTACAAGAAGAGTGTTGGCAAGTTCGCACAGGCGGCAAGCCTCTTGCGCTTGCAACACAAACGGGGGTACATCAAGAAGGCTCTAGCATTTATGCTGCCTGTGCAGATGGAAAGGTCTATGCATGGAACAGTGCTGGCAGATTGTGTTGGACGTATGATAGTGGTTATCCTGTTTATGCAGTGTGTGTATTCTCTTCAGAGGATACTGTTTTCATTGCTTGCGGAGGAATAGATCGCTGTTTGACCATCCTCACGTTACACGGCCAGGTTGTTGCACAGCATAGCGTTGATGCGGTGGTTAATCATTTGACTGCTTGCAGGGATGGCGTTGTTCTTGTGGAAAATCACTTCCATTTGGAGCGGTATCGTTACAGATGTTTTGATCTTCAACAGGTATGGAGCCGTCGGCTGCATGCCCACGGAAGCGGTACACCATGGGAAAATGTTGGTGACTCTTTTACGGTAACATCGCTAGAAGCCACCTATAATGAGGATGGTCAGTGGCTTCTTGCGCTTGGCTCTTCTTTTGCCAATCACCAAGCTGTGCAGGTGATAGATGAAGATGGTCATCACCTTGGTATATCTGCACCTTTGTGCACAGAATCTGGAATGGGGGCGGCCAAAGAGGCAGAACGCTGGTACGAATTTTATGCAGGCAGCTTTGTTCGGTGGGCGCGGAGAGACAATATACTGGTGCTCTATGCCGTGTCTGGCGGGAATGTGCGTTGCCTCACTGTTGATGGAACGGTTGTGTGGGAGCATGAGGCACGTATTGGCTTTGCGGCTTTGTTGGCTTGTTCAACCAGCCAATTGTATCTTGGTTCGTGTCCAGATGGTGATACGAGTCTGTATGTTATTGATCTAGAACAGCCTGAAAAAGAGATCGCGCAATGTTTTTGGCAAGGAAAAATGGCAGACATATCTGCGAATCTTATTCAGGTTTCTCAGGCTATTCAGTCACTTCCATCAAGTACTTCACAATTTTCTCTGCCCTTATATGGTAGTTTACGAGCACCTAACAGAACAACAGAATATAAAAATTTTACTGCATTTAAAAAACACCTCGACGAAAATTTTGAAAAAGATTGTTTTGCTCCTTATACGATGAATTCCTGTGTGGAATCTAGCCTTGCAGAAAAACATCCAGAACTCATATTATTTACATGGCGATGGGAACATGAATCACAGCATGCAGGGTTAGATACTGACGATATTATTGCATTAGTTTGTGATTATGAAAAAAATAAAATCCCGGTTATTCTTCGGGTTGCCCATAGTTGCCAACCGTTGTTGTCTTTGGAAATGGCTGAGCGGTTGCTTCAGGCTGCACCTCAGTTTCTTTTAGGGTTTATTAGCTGCGAAGAAGAAAATCCGTCTGTTTATGAGACATTTTATAAGCGGTTTATGGGGCCGTTAATAGACCTCTGTTCTGAATATCAGCGTCAATGTATATCGTTAAATAAAGGTCTTTTTTGGCTTGCTGCCCCAGCACTCCCAGCAGTATATGAAGGTTTGTATAAAAATAAGGAACATGCTACTGTTGTTGCAGCAGCAGAAGATTCTAATAGTAGAACCCCTGAACTTAATTTAATGGGCCGTGTTGGTTTAAAGCAACTTGGGCTTATTAAACATTTTGAAGTGTCTGTTTGTAGTGATATGTATCATGTAAAATATTCGCCATGGAATTTCTCTAAGCATGGTCATGGGTTTCTGCGAAGTCTCCTCTGTCAATGTGTGCTCGGTGCTTCTCATATGCACATACGGATTATGGACCGCATGCAGACCAGTGGTTGTAATGATTTTACGCGTCTCGGCAAAGAATCGACAGAAATTATTGGCCATCTTTTCCGCAGTGGCATTCTCTATCCTATTGAACCAAGCGAAGGGATTGGTTTCTCTCGACTGGGCCTTGTTATGCATAGTCCCAATAAGACGTGGCTTGCCGAAACGGATAATATGCACAGACCACACCAATGGTTTGAACAGCCGTATATACAAGAGGCCGTACTTCCGATGAATGGCTGTACGTGGTCGTGGGCGCCAACTCCAGCGCACTCAATCAGCGCTGTCCTTTTTCGTAAACAACAACAGGCGATGTCACATATTCCTGCAACACCCTATGGCCCTGTGCTTATGGTTCCGGAACATGCTCCGTATGCATCTTGCGAAACTGTTGATGAATGGCTGCATACTGATGGTATTCATTTGTGGGCCGATGAAGGTACAAAGCTTTGTGGTCCAGCAGCAGCAGCATTGTTGCGGCAACGGGCAGAGCACCATGCCCACTCCTTACCAGTACGAGCTTTGGATGACGATGTTTTTATTCATACCATCAACCTTAGGTCAGAGGGGATGCGTATTTATCTTATCGACCCAGATTGGTTGACTCCTAGTGAACGAACCCTGCGTCTTATTATTCAGCAATCAGGTGATTGGCGTTTACATGACGCTATCACAGGGCAACCGGTTGCATTGCAAAACAAGACGGCACATGTCACCGTTCCCGCTGGTTTATTTCGCATTATTGACTGTATGCCCGTGAAATAAGGGTGATAGAGGGAGAGACTTTTTTCTTTTTTTCATGAATGATTGAAGATATATTTCTATTCATTGTGGTAATCTAAGTGTTTCGACGTTTTTTTCGACATTGAGGCCCGTCATGAGCATCAGTCTTTTGTCCTTTTTCACGGTGTATATTTACAGGTCCGTTGGGGGTGTAGGACGATTATTGTAATGATGAGAGCCTTATGCATGACAATGGGCAAGATCATAGTTGCTTTTTAAAAGCGCAATATTTATCTGATGTGTACCCGAGCGATGTGTAGAATTGTTGTGATTCTACGCGGTCGGTATCGGTAATGAGCATAATATACGAGCAATTATTCTTTTTGGCATACTCTTCTATATGATGGATTAAGGCTTGTCCAACTCCTTTTCGGCGGTGTTTATGATCAACAACAACATCTTCTATGACCATGAAGGATTGGCATGTGCCGAAGAGCATGTCACAGGTTACTGCAAGCAAAGAGCCAGCAAGTTTTCCGTCAATTTTTGCAGCAAGAACAAGGTGACTGGAGTTATGTTGGTGTTTTTCGAGTGTCTCTTCCATTTTAATAAGAGAAAAGTTATTTGGAATGAGTTGTTGATACAATTGAGCGAGTGCTGGAAGGTCATCTTTTGTGATGGGGGTTATACTCATAGGAGTTCTCATTCTATTGTACTAGGAATATATTTGTTGTAAATATCAGGACGTGAATAACCGTAGCCTCGCCAGCCAAAACGTTTTGCGCGTAGTGCCTGTACCATGTCTAGGTTGACCTCAACAATGTCTACCGCAGCATCGGCCCCCATTTGATGAATACATTCGCCATCTGGGCCAATTAAAAAACTACCACCGTTAAACCGGTGAGAATGATTTACCACAGTAATAAAACTTTCGGTGGCAGCAGCCAAAGCTTGGGTCATAGACTCATTACTGTGTTCTTGATGTGTGGCAATGTTTACGGTATTGGTAGCCAGTGGACAAGTAATGAATTCAGCACCAAGATGTCGTAGCGAGAGAAATGATTCTGGACGTTCACGGTCAAAACAAATCATTGTACCAGCGGTGCAGCGCTCGTTGGCAATGGTATAGGTAGAGAAGTTGTTGCCAGGCGTAAATGGTCCCCATTGCCAGGTGCTTTCAAAGCCACGACAGTGTACTTTTCTGTAAAGATTGGTAATTCCACCAGAAGCAGAAAATAATGCAGCGGTATTGTAGGCTTGGTTGTTGTCGCCTTCTTCTGCAAAGCCCAGCACAAAGTCGAGTGATAGTTCTTTGGCGAGTGCAATAAGGGTTGTTATGCGTTCGCCATCTAAAGGCTCAGCTATATCTTTGACTCGTTGATCGTGCTGCTCATGCGTCTCGTAAGATTTAGCCAGAGGGTATCCGTGGATAACGCATTCAGGGCAGACAGCAAAATCAGCCCCTTTCTCTTTTGCTTCGCGTAATGATGCCACAGCATTGGCAAAGTTGGTATCGAGTGCCCATTCTGTTGTCTCGACCTGACACATAGCTAGCTGGAATGAATTTGTCATATTGTATATCCTTGCAGGGAGGAAAAGGTCAGAAGTACATGAAGTGGCCAGTTGCGATGCTAAGATAAAAACGGATTCCGTGGCTGTAAAATGTCCATGGCGTTTTGTTTGTTTATCGGGGTAGAGCTAGCTGCAAGCTGGTATCCTCAGTGTTGTGGTTTATTGTGCAGAGGCATCTTTGCACGATACGAACGGTATAATGTGGTCAAGCATGTGCATGTTTTTATGATGGCTTTGAGCGATTTACTTTTTTATATGCTCGTGGACTCATCTTTTTAATTGTCAAAAATTGTTTATTGAAATGAGAGATGGTGCTAAACCCACAATCGAAACAAATATCGGTGATACTTTTATCACTATGAAGGAGGAGTGCTCCGGCCTGTTGCACCCGTAAATTGTTGAGCCAAAAGGAAAATGTGTAACCCGTTGCTTGCTTAAACCAACGAGAAAAAGATGTTCTGTGGATATGAAAGCGTTTAGATATCTTATCCAATGAGATTTCTTCTGTATAATGTTGTGCGAGCCATTCAAGCACCTGCGGGAGGCGGGCGTCATCAGTTGTTCGTTGTGCGTCAAAGACAGGTGAAGCCAGCGGTCTATGACTGTCCGTAGAGAGGAGCCGAAGTAATTGTAAGAGGACAATAATGCGATCAGATTTTTGTGCTAATAACAAGGCGCGTGCAAGAGATTCCCGTTCTGCACGGTTTTCTACTGAATTAAATAATAAGCCTCTTGAACACCTATTCAGTAAATTTCGCTCTGCCTGCATTTCCGGTATGTTGAAAAAACCGTGACCACATGAATCTTCACGAAACATAAAAACGGCAGACTCCCATTGAGCGTCAAGTGAAGCTGGTGCCCATAAATGCTGAAGGCCTGGAGGTAGAATGACAAGTTCTCCCGGCCCAAATGCTTCTAAAGAATCCCCAACGAAGCGAGTTCCATATCCCTCGAAAAGGACCAATACTTCAATCGCGTCATGAAAATGCCATGGTAGATCTGCTGCTGTCACATGATAACTCAGCACAGAATGTTGCTCATCAATGTCAACGGGTAAGGGTTGAGCTGGTTTCAGCTTCTGCATATCTTCATGCTAATATTTTACCAGAATACTGCAATAATGAGGTGGTATGCCACATTATTGCAGTAAACTAGTAGATATGCAGATAGAAACAGGATGGGTACAGCGTACTTTGAATCAGCTCAGTTTGGAACAAAAAGTTGCTCAAATGCTTTTTCCTAAAATATGGCCTTCACGAGAATTGAGACTTAGCGATCTTGCAGATGGATATATTGGCGGTGCATTCTTCTTGGGCGGCGACTCAAATGCTTTTCGCCGTACCAGTTGTGCACTGCAAGAAATGCTTAAAATACCAGCACTCATTTCGTCAGATTGTGAAACAGGGCCTGGCTATTTAGTACATGATGAGATAGATTTTCCGTTTCCTATGGGAGTGGCGGCTACAGGGCAACCTGATTATGCCTATCAGCAAGCTCGACTCACTGGGCAAGCAGCGCAGGAGAATGGCATTAATTGGATTTTAGGGCCCGTGGTTGACATCAACTATAATAAGTTGAATCCAATTGTGAACACACGAAGCTATGCCGATAATCCTGAAACGGTTATCACATATAGCCGTGCATGTATTGCAGGTTTTCAAGATGAAAATATAGCAACCTGTGCCAAACATTTTCCCGGTGATGGCTGTGATGATGTTGATCAGCATTTAGTCACATCGGTAAACAATCTCTCAAGAGAACAATGGCTGGAAACCTTCGGTGTTGTATATCGTGCTATGATGGAGCAGGGAGTATCGTCTCTTATGGTTGGGCATATTGCCCTACCCGCTATTGATCTAGGGCATGGTCATCCACCGCCTGCGCCATTGAGTCGAAAAATTATAACAGACTTTTTGCGTGGCGAGCTTGGTTGGCAAGGCATTATTGTGACCGATGCCATTGGTATGGGAGGCTCTACGTCGTGGTACCCAGCGGGTGAAGTGGTTATTCGTGCTATTCAATCTGGTTGTGATGCGCTCATGTTCCCAGAGCCAGAGCGAGATATTCCTGGAATATGTCACGCCGTACAACAGGGCCGTATACCAGAGCAGCAAATAGATGATTCTGTGGTCCGTTTATTGCAGTTGAAAGAGAGCCTCCATCTTCATCAGACGCATCCCATCTCTGTTGATGCACAAAGAACAGAACAGCGCCGTCTTGAGACGGTTCAGCTTTCAACACAGATGACCCAGCAATCCATAACACTTATCCGTGACCAAAACAATGCATTGCCTTTTCCCCAGGAGAAGACGGGCAGATGTCTCAGTTATCATTTTCGTAGCGACCTAGATTTTTCCATCGAACATTTTGATCAGCAGCTGATAGCTAGAGGCTGGGAGGTCGATTCGTTCTTGGAGGCACATCATGAATTGATTCCAGAAAAGCTAGAGAGCTATGACGCTATTTTTGTTCATTTTGTTTTTGGTCCGTATTGGTCTGTAAACCAAATTCGGGTATCGGGGCCACCGTGTCGTGCTATCAATGGCTTACTGACTGCTCATCACTCTAAGCTTATTGTTATTTCATGGGGCAGTCCGTATCATATTGAAGAATTTCCTCGTATTCCATGTTATATCAATGCGTATTCGCCTGACCCTATTACTCAAGAATGTGTGCTTAAAAACATATTTGGAGAATGTCCATTTCATGGTGTTTCTCCTGTTGATCTCACCCTCTTTCCACAAGGATAAAACAGATGACTCTGGCTACTTTTAACGATGTCTTAACAGCTGCGCAAGAAGGGCATTATGCTGTTCCTTCTCTAAATACGTGGGATTTACTCACCAATAAAACACTTATTGCTACAGCTGAGCGTTTGCGTTCTCCGCTTATTTTATCGCTCTGGAAAACAGAACTCGATTTTGTTGGTGAAGAAGAGCTCTGGGCAAGTAGTATCATCTCTGCAAAAAATGCTTCTATACCAGTGGTCGCATTTGTTGATCATGCTTCTACTTTAGATGAAATAGAGCGGTCTATTCGTTTTGGTGCAACGAGTGTTATGTTTGATGGTTCTCATCATTCTCTGGATGAAAATATTCGTCTCACTAAAGAAGCTGCACACATGGCGCATGCGGCTGGCATCTCTATAGAAGGGGAACTGGGCGTGCTTGGGGAAGAAGATGGCTCTGATCCTATTGCTGCACTCTATACCTGTGTTGATGATGCTCAGCGATTTACCGAAGAAACGGGTATTGATGCACTTGCCGTTGCGATTGGTAATGCCCACGGTTTTTACAAACAAGAACCTCGGCTGGATTTTGATCGGCTTATGGCGATTCGTGAATGTGTTGATGTGCCACTTGTGTTGCATGGTGGAACTGGCATTTCAGATGAAGATATTACCAAGGCAATTGGAATGGGTATTACAAAAATAAATATTGGCGCAGATGGTCGGCATGCGTTTTTTCAAGGCCTGCGTGCATCAGAACCCTTTCAAGCAGGAGAGAAATTCCCACACGTGAATTACCCAAGTGCAGTGGCATCTCATATCCAACTTATTGAAAACAAAATGAGAGCGTTTGGGTCTATCGGCAGGGCTTAGGGCCATTGGACGGTGAGCGAGCCTTTCTTATAGTGCCGGCTGTATGAACGTTCTTTCAGGTGCATGGTATGCATGAGCATGAATGCCCTTAAACACAGTCTTCTTACTTGTTCTGTGTATTTATATGGATATAGTGTATCTATATGAATACAGATGATCAACCCGTCCCCAGTGCCGCTAAAACCATTGTTCTGCTTGAATGGCTGTGTGCGTGCGAGCAGCCTCGTGGAGCGAGTGATATAGCCAAAGCTATTGGCTTGAAGAAGAATATGGTGTTCCGTTTACTGCAAACGCTCACCAATATGGGCTGGATTATTCGTGATGAGCAGGCGCGGTATCAGGTGAGCTTACAGCCATTCCATCATGCCAGTAAGGTTGTTGGCCGACTTGATGTACATGCTGCTGCCTTGCAGCCGATGAAGGAACTTTGGGAGCACTGTGGAGAATTTCTTGCTCTAGTAGTAGCAGAAGGTCAGCAAACATTGTTGACGCACGTTTTGCAACCTCGGCATGGTACGTTTCGGATAGCGGTGCAGGCGGGTTTTCGTGGGCCAATGCATTGTGGAGCTGCTGGCAAGGTTCTGCTCGCTTTTAACGAAGACCTGTGTGTTCGTCTTGGTTCTGGCCCCTATTATGCAGCAACACCAAAAACCATTACTGATCAGAAAAAACTCATGACACATTTGGCGACTGTTCGTAAAAACACTTATGCAACGGACCATGAAGAAGCCATGCTCGGTATGAATTGTATTGCTGTGCCAATAAGAAATTATAAGGGTGATGTGATTGCCGCAATCAATTGTGCCTGTATACGACAGGTGAAAAAAATATCAGTAATGAAGCAAGAGATTCTGCCGCAATTGCAGCGCTGCGCTGAACAGATATCAGAGGCACTTGGTGGCGTTGAACATAACGAAGCAGAGGCAAACAAGTAATCTAAAAAAGTTAACAAAGAATAGAATAGGGAACAGAACATGAAAACGATTATGATTTTATCAGATACACTCAACCGTCATTTTCTACCAGCATACGGAAATACATGGGTACAAACGCCAAATATAGACCGGCTGGCAAAAATGTCTGTAACTTTTGACAATCATTGGGTGGGCTCTATGCCCTGTATGCCAGCACGGAGGGACATTTTAACTGGCCGTTTGAATTTTCTTGAAAAAGCATGGGGTGGTATGGAGCCCTTTGATGTGCCTGTGACTGACCTTATGCGTACGCAGGGTGTCTATTCACATATGATTACTGACCATTATCATTATTTTCATCCCGGTGGTGAGAACTATCATGCTGGGTTTAACTCTTGGGAACTTATTCGCGGACAAGAGTTAGACTGTTATGCCGATACACTTGAGCCTTTGGAACGACCAGAGCGCATTGGTCGGTGGACGCCAGTGTATGCTCAAAATAAAGCCTTGTATGACAAAGAGGAGGACTATCCAACGACCAAGACTTTTGCCTCTGGTATAGACTGGCTCAAGCGGAATGAAAATGCCGACGATTATTTCTTGTGGTTAGAAGTATTTGATCCGCACGAGCCCTTTGATGCACCGGATGAATATTTAGCCTTGTATGATGATGATTGGGATGGGCTCGTGTATAATTGGCCGCGCTATAGCTTTGTAGATCCAGAAAAAGGTGAAACACCAGAAGCAATAGCGCATTTGCGCAAACGCTATGCAGCCGGGCTGACCATGATGGATAAACAATTAGGCTTGCTGCTAGATGAATTAGAACGGCAAGGTTCATTAGAAGAAACAATGATTATGCTCACAACTGACCACGGTTTTATGCTGGGTGAACATAACTGTACTGGAAAAAATGAATTCCATGTCTGGAACGAACAAGCACATTTACCTTTAATCGTCCACATGCCTGGCCATGCCCATGCCGGAGAGCGTAGAAATCAGCTTACCCAAAACATAGACATTATGCCAACCCTGTGCGATTATCATGAACTCAAATATGAACAGACCATTAACGGAGAATCATGGAAACCAATTCTTGAAGACAATGCACCAGCCCAAAGAGATGCAGCCATTTATGGATATTTTGGTAAGGCTGTGAATATAACAGATGGTGTACATACCTATTTCCGTTCACCCAAAGCAGATAACCAACCACTCAACCACTATTTTTTATCAACTGTTGGGGGCAGTCATCATAGTTTGATGAGTAAAAAAATGTATGAAGGTGGCCAGCTTGATACGCATTTGCCGTATACTGATTACCCTGTCATTAAAGCCCCATTCCAAGATGCAAAACTCTGGTATGATTGTGGGCACTTTCATGACACCAAACTCTTCAATATCAGTAATGATTATGCTCAAGAAAAAGATTTATGCGGCACCATAGAAGAAAACAATTACAAAGAATTGCTTGTCAAAACGATGAAAGAGTTGGCTGTGCCAGAGGAACATCTAGAACGTTTAGAACTTGTATAGATGTAAGGGACATAAGCTCGTAGAGCAGCACTGTGCAGGGAATTACTTGAGCAATGTTCGGTTTATCTTGCCGGCTTGTGTTATCCCAAGCTGGAAGACTCAGCAAATGTTTTATTGATAAGAGACATGGTAATGAACTTGCACAAAATCATTGGTGTAGGCCACTGCTTTTGCTTGTTTAAACTGAATACTTTGAGAGCTTGGTCCAAATAAGGGAATACCCTCTCCAAGTATTATTGGTGCGCGGGTGATGGTGATTTCGCTGATGAGTTGTAGGTTGAGGAAAGATTGAATGGTCGCACCGCCATCAACATAAGCGTGGGTGTATCCTTCACTTTCAAGTTGAGTTAACAAGGCTGGGATTGTTCCTGCATAGATTTCAACGGTCTCTTTGAGATGCTTAGGTACCTCGGTTATACTATTACTGAGAACAATAATGCGTGTATCACCATAAGGCCATTGTTCTGGAGTAAGATTAAAACCCGCAATGGTTTCCATACATTTGCGCCCCATAATTATGCAATCAATAGAGGCCATATAAGCGTTCATGCCCATATCTGCTTGTGGACCCAGATCGACATCGGTTTGTCCAGCAGTTTCCAACCAATCAACACTTCCGTCAGGGCGGGCAATAAAACCATCAACACTGGTTGCGATGAAGGCAGAGCATTTCATGAGAGTGTCTCCTGTTTTTGAACGATAAGATAGAGATGTAATTCTGGCTGTTGATCATATTCTAAATGTCGACAAATACAGCCACATTCAGTAATGATATTTAACAGTTTGGGTATGCCAAGTGCAGCGTGATATAACGGCTGGCCCATACAAGGGTTGGTTTTTTCATCAGAACTATCTACTGCCCCGCTGGTAAAAATAAACACTCCGCCGTCTGTGAGGTTAGCACAGATTTTTTTCAAAATCATTTCATGGGTATGCAGTGGGGCGTGCCAAATACTATCCCAGGCTGAGATAAAGTCATAGTGCTGTGGTGGGTGCCATGTGCATATATCAGCGAGATAAAACTGTTGGCTAGGGTGTCGTGTCTTGGCCAGCTCCAACATGCTCGGAGAAATATCTAAACCTTCCGTTTCAAAGCCAGCGTCCAATAGCAATTCAATGATGCGTCCGCTACTGCCACAGCCAATATCAATTGCTGTGTCGGTGTTCTTGACAAACGAAAGAGCCCGTTTGTGTTGTTCGATACCATTCTTTCGATTAAACTGGTCGCTATTCCAATGGGTAGCAAGCTCATTATAGCTTTGGGCGATTTCTTGTGGGGTCATGTCTGTCCTCTCTCTAGCGGGAGTATCCTGTTATACTCTCTTATGGCAAGAACTCGTAAGAGAACGCCGCCCGCTTACATGCTGACATATTGTTACGAGAGTGGATGTAATGACTCACACTGAATAACATTACCAAGTGGGTCTGCTACCAAAAAAACGGGGCATCCATCCTGCAATGTATGTAATTCTCCCAATCGGTGGGCATCATCGGGGAGCGTTCCATTGGCAACGGTATATCCATTGGCGATGAGTAGCGTGTGCAGATTCGCAACCGCAGTGCGATCGGTTGTGGACAACACAAAGAAAGAACGTGTTGGTTGTTTGCTTGTCTTTTCTTCATAGCGGTTGTTAAAATGAAGACAGATCTGAGTTGAGCCGGCGGTAAATTCTGTCCAATAGGTGTTTGCTCCTGCTTTTACAGGAAGCCCTAAATCTTCTCCATAAAATTCAGCGACATCAGCGAATTGTTTGTCGTCTGGATAGAGTATGATTTTTGCGCAGTCCCACATAATAGGCTCCTTGCTTTCTTTACATAAGAATACCTTTTTGATAACAAAGTAAAGTAGCATGGAACCTTGAAAGGTGATAGCAGACAAATGTAAGGAAGAAAAATATTAATTAAGAGGATGCTTTATCGAGTGATCATTGCTTGGTTCATATAGACCCCGTTTATTTATGAGTCTAACTATTCTAAATGGTATTTTTCTTTTGGTAATTTGTAGAGCAAATCGTTAATAGCAATAATAGCAGCATCTTCTTGTTTGTACCAGCGGCTCCAAGGGTCGTCAAGAACACGGGCGAAGGCGGTGCACAATCCTTTGCGTACACTGTGGTATTTAGCGACGAGCATTTCGACAAAACGGGCATCAGTGAAGCCTGAACCAATAGATGAGAGCGGCGCACTTTGTAGTTGTTCGTAGACGAGGTTCGCAATGCTATCACTACGAAAACCATGCCACCACGGGCCAACAGAGACATTGGGTACTTGCTTGGCTGCGTGGGCAAAATCTCGATAGAGTTGTGGATGAGAAATAATATATTCAAAATGAATATGTTCATGTGCTTGCCAGCAGGCAAAGGCTTCTTCTGGCATGCCAGAACGGTATGTCGGAAAGGACAACACTTCCCGACTGGAATCCATAAAATAATCAACGCCTAATGCGATTTGTAGAGTCGAGCCATAACGATGACCAGCATTGTGTATCTCCTTACCAATATCATCTAAGGTTTCGAGAAAAATAGTGGCAGAAAAAGCTAAGAGTTGTTGTAAATGTGTTCCAGTAAGATGTGCTTTATGATAGCGAATTGCAGCATCAACTTGACAACGGTCGTATGAGCGGTGTAAGGGCCTATTCAGTGGTAAGAAAATATCGGTATAGCGAATGCGGCTGTTTGGATTGCTAACAGGGCTCCAGAGTATACGACGAAGCAAGTCGGAAATGCTCTGTTTGAGGGCCGCAGCGTTATCAATAGTAATGCCGAGCATGATTTCGATATTGAGCAACCATTGTTCTGTTTCATATTTTCCGCCAGATAAATAATGACCAAAATCAGTCGCGCCTTCTGGCCATAAGAGATACATCGCGTCAAACATATTATAGACCGTTTTGTTTGCGCAGCGATCAGGTGCTTCGGTGAGTGGTGGTTGAGCAAGATGAGCTCTGTTTTCTACACTGGTTACGTAGGAGGCAATGTGATGGTCTGTGAGGAAACCATCAATGGTAGCAGCATTATGACGGCCAGTAGCAACAGCCTCATAAACCTGATCGTAATTATGGGGGTCCATGACATCAATGTCTGCGTGTGGCATATAGAGTTGGAACATCTGTTCTATCCAGCCATAAGCTTCACTAAAACGAGCGTCATGTAATTCTGTTAAGAGTAAACGTCCTGCGTATCGTCGTTGGTCTTCATCGGTTCCCGCAAGTGCTGCAAATATTTCTTGATCATTATGTCGTGAACCCAGCGCAAGCTGTAAAAACCATGTGTAAGAGAGCCCATGGGTTGCATCGTACATGCTTCGACGAATAAGATTTCCCTGTTGAGTGGCATGAGCTAAAACGGTATCCGGAACTTGTTGAAAGGCTGCCTGCGTGCCGGAAAGTCCATTATTGTTGGTGAGAGAAAAATGTGGTACATCATCTTGAATATGGGTATGTGCATCAACCACGGGCATAGCTTTAATTGCTTCGTAGAGCGCTTGCGAAGTGTTCCTCATAATAATGTCCTTAGAGAGAAAATTTCTCATAGCCGAAGGCGCGGAAAAAGTGTAAACAACGGTCACGCATGCCTTGTACCCATGCATCTCTACGTAAAGGGTTGCATACTTGCTCTAAAGATGGTTGAGCAGAAGTGATACCACAGGTTGAACGATAGTCTGGATGGAGAATGCCGTTATCTATTAGTTCTTGTAACTGTGTATCATCAAAAACACGACCAAGATTATGTAGCGTGTGCTGGGCAAGTGCCTGTCCACCGTGAACGGCAATAGTCGTATAGACGTTTATTTTTACAAATCCATCAGATGGTAAATTGACCAGTAAATCATCTTGGACAGAAGAAGATCCATGCATGCATAAAATAGTACCAACTTCATCTCGAATAGATTGGGCAAGATCGCGGTGGTATTTTAGACTTGCACCAGTCATGCGATGTTCGGTTCCGACATTCGGTACAATAATATCGACACCAGTTGCTGAAACAAATTCCTTAGCTTGAGCTGCGGTCGTTAGGTCATCATCGCCGCCACCGTCACCGGCTTCTTTTATTTCGTCAACCGCTGCTTCTACTAGAACACGGCCTTTAACTTTTTCGGTAAAAGCGGCTGTAAGAGCCGTGTTTTCAGCTAATGGCTTCTCACTGGCATCAAACATCATGGCAGAAAACCGGTTGATATAATGTTCAAACACATCAGCATCGAGCCAAGGAAAGGCATGGTCAAGATGTGGTAAAATACGGAGGTGGCGATAGGGACTATGGGGGCCAGCAAAGGCTTCAAGGTCAGCGAATAACATATCGTTCCCGAGCAGCGCGTTGCCACAGGCCGTTACTTTGGTGGCTTGTCCACGTGCAGGATAACGACTGGTCCAACCAATTGCTATTGGTAAATCAGGAACACCATACTCTTCTGCCAATTGCAAACCAGCAGCAAGGATTGCTTCGCAACTTTCACGATCTTCTGCATTAAATGTCGGCATGGCAATACCGCGCTCACGTAATTCTTGGTAAACCTCACAAACAGCGGTGTAGTCATTCACGATAGGCATAAGTAAAATCCTTATTATTTTGATATGTATTTAGGCAATGACCAGTTCGTTCTGAGCATCACTCAGAAATTTTTCAAGTCCAGAGGTGGTGAGTGGGTGTGTATACATCGCATGAAAAACAGATGCAGGCATGGTAATAACATGGCAGCCAACGCTGAATAAGTCATGAACGGATTGCGGGCTACGGACAGAGGCGGCAAGAATTTGTGTATCTACGCCTTGTATATCAAACATGTGACGAATGTGTTCAACAAGGCCTACTCCGTCACTGGTGATGTCATCTAGGCGACCAACAAACGGTGCGACATAGGTTGCGCCTGCATTAGCAGCAAGCACGGCTTGGTTTGCGCTAAATATTAAAGTGACTGCCGTTTTAATACCTTCTGTTTTTAGAATAGCAGCGGCGGCAATACCGGCAGGAGTCATCGGTATTTTAATAATAACATTATTGGTGAGGGCAGAGAGTTCACGGGCTTCACGCACCATGTCATCGGTTTCGGTGGCAAGTACTTCTACCAGCATTTCTCTGTTATCACCAATGATGTGTGCAATATGCTGAAGGCTATCGGCAAAGGGTTGGTTTTCACGAGCAAGAATACTCGGGTTAGTGGTTACGCCACCAAGCACACCGCTGGCAACAGCAGTGCGTATTTCGTCACTATTGGCGGTGTCTAAAAATATACGCATGATATACTCCTAATGCATAATACTGCCGCCAGAGACATTGAGGGACTGACCAGTGATGTAGGCGGCATCATCGCTAGCCAAGAAAAGAGCGGTGTTTGCAATATCATTGATTGTGGCCACCCGACCGAGCGGAATTTTTCCCGCAAGGTAGGCTGGTACTTCTTCCACAGGCATGTTGCGTTTGTGGGCATAGTCTACGATTTGTTCATCCCAGAGTGGAGTCATAACGACACCGGGACAGAGGGCATTCACACGAATATTCTGCTCACCAAATTCTAAAGCGAGTGATTGAGTTAAACCAATGATGCCAAATTTGCTTGCACAGTAAGCTGCATATTGAGCATTGCCGGTACGGCCAGATTGTGATGACATATTGATAATACTGCCATGACCAGCTGTGAGCATATGTGGCAACGCGGCTTGGCAGCCGTGAAACATTCCTGTTAAATTAATCGTGAGGGTTTGTTGCCAGAGTTCTTCACTGCATTCTGTAAATGGAATGATTTTTGATATACCAGCATTGTTCACCCAGCAATCAAGGCTACCAAAATTCTCAACGGTTTGTTGAGCAGCGTTTTGCATGTCTGTGCTCTTGGTGACATCGCAAGATAATGCCAGTGCTTGTGCGCCACATTTGCAAATATCTTCAGCAAGCTGTTCTGCTGCTATGGCATCACGGTCAGCAATAACGACGGCAGCACCAGATGCAGCCATCATGCGGCAGATACCTGCGCCAATACCACTGGCTCCGCCAGTAATAACACAGGTTTTGCCACTTAGGCGCGTGGGTTGATGAGTACTTTGAGACATAATTTATCATCCATTAGTTGAATGCCGTCATGAAAACGAGCGAGCGGCAGATTATGAGTGACTACGGGGTTCAGATCTAAAGCACCACTGGCAAGTAAATCGACAACAGCTTGGACATGTTCAGGTCGGGAGTCAGACACACCAACAACACGTAATTCATTGTAATGAATTAGGCGACTATCGAGGGTAATATCAGACGCACCTTTTGGCAGACTGGCAAATAAACTGATAGCGCCGCCTTTGCGTGCATACTGTACAGACTCTTCTTGTGCTTGGCGAGAGCCTGCGCATACGACCACGAGGTCAGCGCCAACACCATCAGTTGCTTCAGCTACGCACTGTCTCACATCTTCATGTTTGCCATCAATCACCTGTACATTTGGTAGATTGCGCAACATATTTAAACGTGGTTGCGAACGCTGAACAATAAGCACTTTTTGTGCGCCAAGCGCAAGTGCTAAACAGGCATGAATGGCACCAAGTGGTCCGCCGCCAATAATGAGCACGGTGTCACCTGTGGTGAGACCTGCCAGCGTCATGCCGTTTATAGCACAGCTTGCTGGTTCGCAGAGTGCGGCCTGTTCATCAGGAATGGATTCGGGAACTGTAATAACATTGCCGCCGCGCAGTGCCTCAGGTGGAAGAGCAATAAGCTCGGCAAATCCACCATCAAAATCATAAGAAATAGGTTGTGCATGCGGGCAGACATTGCCGAGGCCGCGAGTACACATGGCACAGGTGCCGCAGGCAATAGTGGTTGCAAGGGTAATGCGCTCACCAATGGCAAAGCCATTAACCGCAGCACCAACATGTTCAATAGTTGCCACAATTTCATGGCCAATAATTCGAGGCGGGTGGCAGCGCGGATTACCAAGATGAGCAATCTTTTTATCGGTACCACAAATGGCACAGAAGTGCACACGCGCAATGATATTATTAGTTGTGGGTTGCGGGTCTGGGCGATTTTCCACACGAATATCACCTGGAGCGTAATAGGTAGCAGCTTTCATACTCTCTATTGTACCAGAGTGTTTTTCAGAGCTACATCCCTATTGGCTGACTATGCGGACTGTATTGGCAAGACCTAGGTATTCTTTCATGTGGGTGCATGTGTATAATATTATATGGCGTAGTGAGTTCAGAGGCTTGCAATTGTTTGCTAAAATTATCCACGCGGCAATGGCAGAAAAAATATCAAGTTGGTTGTTTTAATATTGGAGCATCACATCATCCACGTACATGGAGGCCATACAGCGGGTATGCATGGTGATCCCAGAGAATGATGCTGCTGTAATGTTACCGATATTAGTGCCGTCTACGCTGACCTGTATCTGACCATTTTCCGCATGGAGTATAATGTGATGCCAAGTGTCATCATCAGGGTGACGGGCAGCAAATGGATCTGTGCGCCATTTGCGCATAGTAATAGACGCGGTGCCTGCTGTATTGTTTTCGAGTTTGAGGGCGGGTTCATCTATGCCGCCTTCATTAATAATAGCGTCAATCATTTGTCCGTCGGCATCAAGTATTTCCATAACAAACCAGATGTCTTTTTTGGGGTCTTTGGAAATATCAGCGCCTTTTTTCACGCGGCGTTCAGATGTTTTTGGACCCTGTTTGATCCAACAAGAAAAACGACCATTATCCATGGCTTTGGGGAAAATGTGTTGTTTACCAATTTGAGCACGCCAGTTGTTGTAAGCAGAATCTTTATGTGGTGCATAATGTTTGTCCTCGAAGGAGCGAACCAAATAGAAAGTGGTATCCAACAGTAAAGCTTGGCTACCATTACGCCCCTGTCCTTTGGCAATACTACCGTGTAACTTTTGTGAACGCCCCGTTATTACTTTTGCTCCTTTGTCTGAGAGGAAGTCTTTTTCGTAATCAAATCCCCAGCATGCTGCCATAAGTATGGCTTGGTCATCTGGGTAGGATTCAAAGTCATCGCGCCAAGTAGATCCTTCTTTAATCGGTAGTTCTGTGTCGGTTGTGGGGATGGCATCATCATGTAAGACTGCTTCCAATAAAATGAGTATATCTCGATAGGGGTGTTCAACGCCACCAGCACGCAACACAAACTTACCGTCAGTATTCAGTAGAGCAAAAGCACCGGCAGCTATGGTTCCGTTTAAGCCGCTATGTACACCAGTCATTGGACTTTTCCCAGCAAAACGATTCCAATTTGCGTAACTGCGATCAGCAAAGGATTGTAAGAGGTATTTATCTGTATCGTATTCTGCACCGATTTCCCAACAGGCAGCGTAACCGTAAATGTTACGAAGTTTATTTTTTCCAGTAATTTGTTCGTGGCGTAAATCTCGAAATTCCTCGTAATCAGTAATGACGTATTCTAAATACAGATGGCTGAGGTCGTACATGGCAACACGGTCATTATAGCGTTCAACCAATTGCTTGCGTAGGTCATATCTGTGTGCAATGGGCTCTCCAAATAAACGAGAGAAGGCACAGGCGATAGGTCGATCACGGCTAATGGAAATGAAAACAGGTCGTTTACCACAGTTTTCTGCAACAGGGTCAACATAAACACCGGGATGATAGAGTTGTTCTAGTTGGATGCTGCCGCCCGTTTCCACAGGAGCATGGAGGGTGGATTTGTAGGAATCATTTTCAGGTTCATCAAAAACACCGTCAGGCTTTGCTGTAAAAGGTTTTGCGCCAACATGAGTGGCATGCATGCGCTCATGATATTGTTGTTGTTGTGCTAAGAGTTCACTTTTTGTGCCGTTATACTGTAGCGCAACATCATCAATATAAAATTCACTGCCTGGCTGACAGCGGAAGGTTAATCCAATAAGGCTCTGCGCTGGTAAGGTACCAATTTTTGTGTCATCAACGAATATGTTGGCAAGTCCAGTGTTATCCATATGAATGTGAAGTGCTTGCCAATGGTCGCCAATAAGAACAGATCCTTTTTCATCTATATCGCGAACAAAGGGTGTATCTTCAACCACAAGGAAGGTATCGTTTTTGACAAGAATATACCCTGCCGGAGCAACGCTTTCTCCTCGGCGTACGGTAATAATGAGTGGTGTTGCGTATTCGCTTTGGTAGCGAATAGAGTCTCCGTGTTGTTGTCGTACAACAGCACTGGGGCCTGGCCGCAGGGATTTTGCTTTCAGTTGGAATGATGCTGCGCCTTGGTGGAGGGGCATGGTGAAATCATGTGCAAGGTTTGTGCGCCACAGGCTGCCAATTTTTCCTTCTTTGTATCGGTAATAATCACAATAGAGATGTGCCGCTTGCGAATTATTGCGGCCGACCTCTTTTTTTATGCCGGCTCGTGCATCTACGCGATATTGCGTAAAATACTGAAAACCCCAGCGTGGAGATGTACGTAGTGAAAAGTTTGTATAGGACTCAAAATCATCTCTATACAAAAGGCCTTTTTCGTTGTGTTCTACAAGCGGTAAAGCCCGAGAAGCAGTGGGCGTTCGTAGTTCTGTATCAAAATCAGGATTCGTAATACGGCTGAGATTTAAGCGGTAGGCATGTTCAAAAAAACCATAATTATAGGAACGGTAGCTAACAACGCCATCGGCATTAACAATAGCGATAGGCGCGCTTTTATAGGCACCAAATCCGCGCAGGCCACAAAAATTGGTCATGCCTTCACCACGTTTGTAGTTCTTCTCTATGACCTGAATGCCAGGTGGATTACATTCAGCAAAATATTTCTCAGCATTGGCACGTTTGGTTTTTCTCCCTTCGGAATAGACGCTGATGAAAATAACGGTATCAGCAAATTCATTCGCTAGACGGCGGTAGCGTTTCAAATAGTTGCAATCAGCGTTAGCCCAACCCTTCACTAATTGAGGGTTGATGTAGACGATCATGATTGTTTGACCTGCGTAATCTGTTGCAGGGTCAATGACGGTGCCATCAAGTTGTTCAAGTGGAAAGCTGCCTGCTTTCATCGCTGGGGTCCAGTCCAGCATGTCGTAATAGCCGAGCGTATTGTGGCGTACCTCTTGGCGAGACCACGCAGCACGCTCACCCCAGTTGTTTGTGTGCTCTTGAGCTATGGCTGTGGAATAACAGAATAGTGTAAGGGTAAGAACGAAAACATATGAATGAGCCATCGATTCTCCTACTTTTTATGGACACTGGTCTTCTATGGTAACATATTTTTTTGAGCAATGCTATTTTTACTGCCTTACTCAGGAATGATGTGATGAATCTGTGCGACTTCTTCTGTAATCGAAAACTGCACCTGTGGATGCCGCTGTAATAAAGAGGCAGGAAATTGCATGCCGCATTCACCCAGTAAGCATCGGCGCAGAATATTACTTTGCCATGGCCAATCTAGAAAGACCTGTATCTGTTTGGCAGAAAGAATTTGCCGCAGGCCAAGGGTCACAGCGTAATCAGGAAGTAGACCAACAGCTCCGCCGGTGCCGAATATCGCGTTTGTGGCAGTTGTACTTGCAGCAATTTTTTGAATACGAACAGGGGAATCCGCAAAGGATGTTTCTGTCCATGAACTGCCCGGCTCAGGTGGTTCATTAAATGCCATATGCCCATTTAGCCCAATACCGGCATAACAAACATCTACACCGCCCCACTCAGCAATGCAGCTGTCTACCGCAGAAAGAGATTGTGGATTTGGTGCAACCCAATGTTCAATCTGAAAGTCACAGTGGGCTACAGCTTCATCAAGAAAATTGCGTTGAATAAACCCAGCAAAACTCATGGGGTGATCGACATTCAGAATGGTATAACCATCATCATGTAAGTATTCATCCATGGAAATGATATGAAAATGCTTGAGGCTAATTTTCTCAGCCCGTGCAATACGGACAATCTCTTTCCACTGCCCTGTGGGGCCTACTGGCATAATGGCAACGAAGGGGTTTTCAGCGCTGGCAGCCTGAGCGCGTTCTAAGACATGCCGAGCAAAGTGTAAGGCTAAAGCAGCCCCATTTGGAAGAACTACAATAGAAGTCGTGTTTTGTAGTTTGGAAATGGACTGTTGATATATAGAACTCATACGCTCTCCTGACTTGAAGTATGTTAGGAAGCACATGTATTGCTGTTCCGCATTTGGCAGCAATAGGGACTATTTTGGAGAGAAAGAATAAATGAATCCACCAAGAAAAGAACCGTCTGTATCTCGACCAGTTGTAAGGTCAGGCCCATTATGGCTGGCTGTGGTGATAAGTAGTTCGTTGCCACTTGGTCCGCCAAGTGCACAGCATGATACTTGTTTGGCGGGTACGGAAATCTTGTGAAGACGTTGCCCTTTTGCGCTGTAGGTATATACGCAGCTACCGCCCCAGCAGGCAATCCATAGCTGCCCGTCTGTGTCTACATGCATACCATCGGGACAGCCTTCATCTTCAGGGAATTGAATGAATGATTGCGGATCAGAAATGGCACCGCTTGCAGCATGGTAGTTATAACGGGTGATCGTTCGTGGGAGAGAATCGGTGTGATAAAAAAACTGTTGGTCAGGAGAAAAACCCATTCCGTTTGTAATTCCAATATTACTTATGATTCTATGTATGCTATTATCTGGATCGCAGCGCAGCACATATCCATTTACGCAGTTTGCCTCTAAGAGACCAATGTATAAACGACCATGTTGATCAAGAATTGCATCATTGCAACGTGCTCCTGGATTGAGCGTTAGTTTAGTGTGCAGCGTTAGGAGTAAACTATTTGGATTAAAAATATGAATACCGCAATCACTACCAAGTAAGAGATTGCCGTCTGGTAAGATATTCAGTGAACCAAGAGGCCACGGACACTGAAATAGTAGTTTGCCAGTACGACTCTGAGGTTCACCTTTCCAAATATTTCCGCGCGGAATATCAATCCAATACCAGCAGTGTTTCTGCGCATCCCAGCACGGAGATTCGGCGAGCATACATAAATCATGTGTCCAAGTGTCTATCATATTTGTTCATGTTTATGAGTCGAAAACTGTTGTACGTGCGTAAGCACATCAGCAAGAGGAACCATCGCTAAACCAATAGTGGTATCGCAGCAACCGTAATAGACGTGCAATATTCCGTCTACATTAAGGGCGGCAGTTGGGAAAACGACGTTGGGGATGTAACAGCCCACGCGCTCGTAATAGGCTTCTGGTTCCAGTAAAGGATGTGGGCAGCGTGCCAATACTTTTTGTGGATCATTTATATCAAGTAGCATGGCGCTCATGCGGTAGCAGACACGGCGTAGATTTGGGTCTATATTTTCTACACCATGATAAAATACCAACCAACCTGCATCGGTTTTTATTGGCGGAGTAGAGCCACCAATACGATTACTTTCCCATTCAAATATTGGTTCAATGACAATTTCTGGTTTGCTCCACGTAATCAAGTCTTTTGAATAACTAAGACGTATAGCTGGTGCCTGTTGGTGTTGGGCGTTGGTAGTGACAAATTCACTTGGTCTGCGTAAAATAGCAAAATCCCCATTAATCTTTTCTGGGAACAAGATAACGTTGCGGTCATCAATCTCCATAGAATTGACGAAACTAATAAATTCCCAATCAAGACCGTCGTTGGATTTAAATACTGCGGACTGTGTTTGGTTTTTGGATTCATCGCCATCAAATCCAGGATATTCACCTTGAACAGATTCAGGAACGCCAACGCCAGTGGGCGTGGAATGCCAAGAATACGGACGGTAAGCAACGGTTAAATAATGTATGCCTTCAATAGTTACAACGCGTGGATCTTGCACGCTGCCGTATTCACTACCAAGCATTGCTGGAGTGATAAGTGGTTGATCACCCACTTGGGTAAAATGAATACCGTCATCACTTTCTAATAAACCGATGGAACAGATAAAAGGGCGTAGTGCACCAGCACAGCGTTCGTACATATAAAAGCGACCATCTTCTAATTGAAGTACAGCGGGGTTCATGGTTACAGCACGTCGCCAATTTGGCTCACCCGGTTGAACGATCGGGTTTTCAGGATGACGAATAAATGTTGGTTTGTTCATAATGTTTTCTTACTTGTTCTCTATTGGTGATGTTCTATTACAGTATTGAAAATGAGAGTGAGGTCTTTGATTGAAAAAACAATTTTCCAATGCTCTTTTTTTCTTGTTTCCTTACATGTCGACGATGACTTTAATTGCACCACTTTTGCAGTCAGTGGCAATGTTGAATGCTTTATCAATATCTACAAATGGCACGCGATGGGTGACTATGTTCATGGCGTTGCAGATACCCATATCAATTAAACGAGCAGAAACGGTGAACATGTGTGAATCAAATGGGGTTATTCCATAGAACTTGTAACCAGGTTCCCAACTGTGCCCAGTTACAATAAGATCAAAGGTTGAGAGGCCCATCGGTTCGGCATTTAAGCCTAGTTGACACAGAGTGCCGCCGCCACGCACGACACGGCTACAGGCAAGAATCGCTTTATCTATGCCAGTGCATTCTATTGCGAAATCAATTTTGTCGCCTGCTTCTTGCAGTACAACTTCTTCAAGATCGACAGCAGAGGGGTCCAATACGAGATCAGCGCCAAATTCAATAGCTTTACTTCGACGAAACTCTCCACGGTTGGCAGCAATTATTTTTCGAGAGCCGCAAGCGCGTAGAGCTTGAATGGCAAGCAAGCCAATAGTACCACAGCCAAAAATAAAGGAGGTGTCACCAACACGGAAATCACAGTGGCGCAAGCCAGTCATAACAACAGCTAACGGTTCGAGTAGCGCTCCGGCTACCAGTGACAAACTATCTGGTAAAGGGATTGCCTTATCCGAGGGGATTACAGCATATTCACTAAACCCATGTGAATCATAACAATGTCCGGCAACACGTTGGCCAATACGTTCAGGCGGAACGCCTTCGCCAACGGCACATATTTCACCAGAGAATTCATGACCTAAAATACAGTTCGTATTTTTGCCGGCACGCTGATATTCTTCTATGTCAGAACCGCAGATGCCACAATGAGCAATTGCAATTTTCACCTCATTCGGAGCGGGTTCTGGTGCAGGAACGTCAGTCAGCTTTATAGTATTAATTGCAGAAATAGCGGCGCGTTTCATAAGATCCTTTCTTTAGGTGGAAAGTTTTACTGGGTAAAGAGCTTGCCCAGTTTCAAATACAGAGCGAATATTCATGGCGGCTTTGGTTTTTAGTTCGGCAAGGGCTTCTTCTGAGTACCATCCGGTATGATCTGTAAAAGTAATGGATTTGAGCGCTCGGAGTGGATGGTGCGCTGGTAAGGGTTCCTGTTCAAACACATCAAGACCGGCTGCGGCAATAGAGTTGGAAGATAAGGCAGCGGCTAAGGCTGTTTCATCAACAACGCCACCACGGGCAGTGTTCACAAGTACGCACTGTGGTTGCATGAGTGCAAATTCATCTGTCCCAATAAGCCCTTTGGTTTGTGGTGTAAGCGGTGCATGCACAGAAATGCAATCACTCTGTGCACAGAGCTCTTTAAGGCTGACAAGTTCAACATTATTCTGTGCGGCACTCTCTGCGTTTGCATAGGGGTCATAGGCAAGCACGCGTCCAAATTGGAAGCCGGATAATTTCTTGACTACTCGTTCGGCAATAGCACCGTAGCCAACGAGGCCGAGAGTACGGCCCATAAGTCGGTAGATAGGACGACGGTTATGAAGGTTCCATTGCCCAGCTCGAATAGCGCGATCTTTATTGCTGGTCATGCGCCATGCATCAAGTAATAAAGCAACGGCTTGATCAGAAACTTCCTCTTGGCAATAGTCTGGAACGTTTGCCAACTGAATGTTTTTTTCAATCAGTGCTTGTTTGTTGACATTATCATAACCGACACCGTAGCGAGAAATGCATTGGCAGTTTTTCATCGCCTGAACAACTGGCGCAGTTAAGGGGGTGAGGTTAACAATAACTCCATCAGCATCGGCGAGCATTTTTGTTAGAACGGTTTCGTCTTGGCTTGGTTCGATATACATGTCAACGCTGTCCATATCAGCAAATACTGCCCGTTCATGTTGATAATTGCCGTAGCGGTTGTCTACGATAACTACTTTTTTCTTTGTCATTCCATAGCTCCCACTAGTGCTTTTTTTGTGGTGTATCGGCTTGCAGTATAAATGACTGAAAAAGGCCGTCTCATCAGATACCGCCTTGAACTACGCATATTCCGACCCAGCATGCTAAATATGAAGCCAATGAGCCCCTATAATTGGGAAATTGATTACAGTCAGGGTGTCATTCAGGTGCTGCACACAAGCGACTTATCATACCCATATCGCTGGCACTTTCATGATGGTTATGAGATCTTTCATCCCATTGCTGCGGGTGGTCGTGCTTTGGTTGGAGATTGGAACGGTTCTTATCAAGCGGGTGATATCTACTGTATTGGCCCACGCCTACCACATAGTTTTTATTCGTTTGATGCTGGTGCGGCGCGTGTAGCACAGAGGCAAGAATGTTACTTGCTGTATATTAACCGAGCTTTTTTGGATGGCTTAATAGCGGCAACGCCGGAGTTGGTTTCATTGCAATCATTGCTCAGCCAGTTTCAACGAGGTCTACGTTTTGATGCCTCGCTTGGTCGGCAGTTGCGTTATCAATGTGATCAGGCATTGGCAGGCTCTGGTCCAGAGCGCTTTATCGCTTTGTGTGAAGTGTTACACATGTTGGCTTCTCGAACCAGACCAGAACGTTTATGCTCTCAGCCAATACGAGCTCAATTAGACCGTGACCAAGCTGCGAGAATTGACAACATCTGCGCGTATTTACACAATAATTATGCTAGTCAAATTCGTCTGCCAGAAATTGCCGACCACGTAGCGATGCACCCAGATGCACTTGGCCGATTATTTAAAAGAGCAACCGGAGCATGCATTACCGATCACCTTGCAGACATCCGTGTACACGCTGCTTGCCAATTGCTGAAAGAAACCGATCTGAGTATAACGGATATTGCAGCACGCTGCGGTTTTGGCAGTTTATCACAATGTAATCGTGTTTTTAAGGAACGTTGTTCTGTCTCACCACGTCAGTGGCGGAGCCAAAATTAAGCAATTAAAATTTTGTTGATCCTTCCAATGATATGTTGCCAACCCTATTGTATTCTGTGTCGTTATCAAAACGGTTCTGAACTCTTGCTTTTTCTAAAAATATTATTATAAGAAAAAGAGAGAATTAATTACAGTAAGGAGCCTGTTTTTTTATGAGTACATCTACACCGGTAGCGGCTTGGCCGTGTGTGGTGTTAACGACGTTCTAACCTTCGGGTTTTTTTCGTAGTTCCACTAACACGGTCTAATACCTCGCAGCAAGAGCTGCGTGGCCATATTATATTCTGTTACGGTGGAATCTCATGTCTCAAAAAAATATTTCTTTGTCAGTAGGGCCGAAGGCTCGGACAACCTCTCATTCTTCAACTTTTTTACAAACTTACGGCTGGCCTCAGGCTTGGCCTGTTCCCATATTAGATCATCAGACGAATCAAATTGGCCGTGTTATTTCAGCGCACCGTACGTGCTGGGATGTCATGACGGAGATTGGTTTTTACCAATCTAGCATTGCAGGCCATTTTCATACAGGGCCAGTATTAGAGCGGCCAGTTGTTGGTGATTGGGTGACGGTTTGCCCAGACGGTCACGGTGCGGCGACTATCATAAAGGTATTGTCTCGCCATTCTTTGTTACGCAGAGTTGCCGCTGGTGGCAATAATGGTGATCAGGCTGTAGCCGCAAATATTGATACCGTATTTATTGTTGGTGGTCTTGATGGTGATCATAAGCACCAACGTTTACGAAGGTACCTTGCGCTTGTTCGTGGTGGCGGCGCAGATCCAGTTGTGTTGTTAAATAAACTTGATCAGGCTAGCGACCCAGAAGGGGCCATGGCTGAATTAGCAGGCATTGATCCAGATGTTCCTATTCATCTACTCAGCGCAAAAGATGGCACGCACTTAGATAGATTAGACACCTACTTACAACCAAGAAAAACCATTGCATTGCTTGGTTCATCGGGTGTCGGAAAATCAACGTTGGTGAATCGTTTGTTTGGCTATGACTGTGTGGCAACAGCAGCAGTGCGAGAAGATGACAGCCGTGGTCGACATACCACAACCAACCGTGAGCTTATGCCGCACCCGTCAGGTGCGGTGATAATGGACACGCCAGGTATGCGAGAATTAGCATTAAGTAGTGATGCCAGTGATCTGAATGCAGGTTTTTCCGATATTTCAGACTATGCTACAGCGTGCCGTTTTCGTGATTGTACTCATCAAGGAGAACCTGGTTGTGCCGTTCAGGCTGCTATTGACCAAGGCAAACTTCAAGAAGGACATTTGCAAGACTTTAAAAAACTCGAACGTGAATCCTTTATAGACTCAGAGCGCCGTCATGAACGAAACGCCCGTATGAAGCAATTTGGCAAAATGGTAAAAAACGCAAAAAAACACAAGGGCCTTTGGTAAGTTTTATTATGTGTTATTCAATAACCTGATCAAGGAGAACGAAAAGCGAACACAGTCCGTCTCTTTATAGAGGCGGGCTGTGTCAGCAACAAGCCAACTCCTCAAAAAGAAGAATATGCCAAACCTAAATTGGTGTTGCAGCGATGGTTATTGCTTCGTGTAGAGTAAGGCTTTTTCTTGTGCTGTTTATTTGTCATGGTTCGTGTTGTTAGCGTTTGCAGGATTTATAAAAAACAAAAGCGCAAATGGCAAGAATGAAAAGAGTGATAATGGTCTTTTTGATAGTTATTTGAGAACAGATGGATTCGATAAGTTCGTGGAGTGTGTCGGGGTCACCACTGGAAATGTCTATCGCTTGTCGGTCTTGTATCCACTCAGGCATTTCTTCAGGTGACATATCCCATATAATAGGATACAAGTTTTTCCTTTGGAAAATAGCTGCTCCTATTTCATGAGAAACAGCCATGCTTTCTTTGGCTTTTTGTGACATTAACAAGATCACCCATTGAGACGAATTCATGTTGTCGATGATGCTTTGTTTCCACTTCTCTCCTGATTTAATCGATATTTCAGCAAGAAATGTATCTACACCAGCGAGGGTTAGAGAACTATGCACCTTTTGTGCGATATCGGAGTCGTGTGAACTATAGCTTATGAATACGTCGCTCATAGTGTGTCCTTTCGGGTATGACGTTGAATTATTGTATCAGGGTGATGAGGTTTGTGATAAAAATCTATATCAAATGATAGCTTTATGCTATCGAACTAACAATAGGATTATATCCCTTTTACTGCGGATAAAAGCACTGTCTATTTGTTGTGCTATGTGGACAGCATCAGAACAAACTCTGTAGAGTTGCGTTGAGGGAGACGCTGAAGGTTTTTCTTCCAGATGCTAACTGGCTATTTGTTGGCGACTGATAGAAAAAGACCTCCCTTTCTTTTGGTGGATGACGGACAGGCTCGTATTATGGTTGTGAATATGTAGATCTGTATTGGCACTGGAGGGCATGGTTATCATTACGGACTGTGCCTACAGAAAAACTCTTGACGAATGTTAATGATGCACCATCGTACTAGTACATGAATACAACCATAGCAAAGACGGAACTCCTGCGCCTGCTTTGCGACACTGATGATGAAAAGCAAATGGCAAAGCTACTGAACGGCTTATTCACAACTCATGAGTTGGATGAGGTTGTTACTCGACTACAAATTGTCCGACTGCTGTTGGAAAAGGTGCCGCAACGTGAAATTGCATCGCGGCTAGGAGTCGGTATTGCTACAGTTACCCGTGGCTCTCGTGCTCTGCAAGGCGGGAAGTTTAAAGGTATCATTCCTGATAGTTGGCGTACATCTGAATTTTGATATTTCAGTAAACCAACTATCAACATAGGAATAGAACATGTTGTCAAAAATAAACCTGCCGGGCAAGCCTCATTATCATAAACTTGCACAGGACCTCGATTTCTTCCAGTTGTTCCGAGCTATAGAACGTCGATATGATACCTGCTTTCTTTTGGAATCTCTTGGCGAAGAAAGCGATACCTCTCGTAACCATATCATCGGCTTTGATCCAGATGCCACTATTATGGCAACCGATCGTCATACTTTGGTGATTGAAGATCATATAACTGGAATAGTCACAAACCATACTTGCGATAACCCTTACTATGCCCTGCGTGAGCTTGTTCCTCAAAATATTATATCCCGTCGTTATGCTGGCGGGCTGGTTGGGTATATTGGCTTTGATAGTATTAATTATTTTGAGCCGACTCTGAATATCTGCGCGAGCAAACTTTTTGAACCATTTAAATTTGGGGTATTTAAAGATGGTCTTGTTTATGATAAAATGACCGGCGAGATTTTTTATTTTCATTACGACAGAAATCGTTTCGCTGAGGTGGAACAACTACTGCATGAGGCCGTTCCCAAAGCGGAATCACTTGAGGTGACTTTTCTTGGCGACGGCATGAGCCGAGAAGAGCACGAGTCAGCGGTCCATAAGGTAAAAGAAGATATCCGCAATGGTTTGGTTTTTCAGTGTGAGGTTGGTTTTCAATCTCATTATCAGATCAGTGGTGATACTTTGCGTATTTACGAACGTTTACGTGATGTTAACCCTTCTCCCCATATGTATTACATGAAATTTGCTGATCAGAAAATTATCGGCGCAAGCCCTGAATTGCTCTTTCGTCTTCGTCAGGGAGAAATGGAAACCTTTCCCCTAGCGGGCACAGCCCGACGGGGAGTAGATCGTGCCGAAGATGTTCAATTGGCCAGAGCATTACTGTCTGACCCCAAAGAAATTGCTGAACATAATATGCTGGTGGACCTCCATCGAAATGATATAGGCAGGGTCGCTCGTTTTGGTACAGTTAAAGTTCGCAGTTTGATGGATATCAAGCGTTACAGTCATGTACAACACATCTCCAGCGAAATTGTTGGGATTATAGATGAAGACGAGGACATGTTCTCGGCCTTGGCAAGTAATTTCCCTGCTGGCACTTTATCTGGATCGCCGAAAATAGAAGCTCTTAAAATAATAAATGGGCTTGAAAGCAAAGGTCGTGGTCCTTACGGCGGTGCATTGGGTCAGTTTAGTTTCAATGGTGATTGTACATTTGCCATCCCTATTCGCACCCTTTTCATGCGCGGGGAAGAGGCCTATACCCAAACCTGTGGTGGTAATGTCTATGACTCTGAGCCAGCGGCAGAATATTTAGAAATACAACGAAAGCTTGCCGCAATGAAGAACGTTTTGGATAGTCTGATGGAAGGAGAGAAATCATGAAAGTTCTTATCATAGACAACTACGATTCCTTCACCTTTAATCTCTATCAATATGTAGGAGAGATTTTGTCCAGACGCATGGGCAGTGATTTTCAAGTACTCGTTAAACGAAATGATGCCATTGCCCTAGCTGAAGCTCAGGCCATGAAGCCAGATCGTATTATCATTTCTCCCGGGCCTGGTACTCCCAAAGACCCGGCATATTTTGGAGTGTGCCGCGATATTATCTTGGAAATGGGTCCGAGTGTGCCGCTTCTTGGAGTGTGTCTCGGTATGCAAGGTATTGCCTACTGCTTTGGAGGAGATATTTCTTTAGCAAAAGTGCCGATGCACGGAAAAATCAGCAACATCGTACATGACGGTAAAACTATTTTTACTGATATTCCAGAGAGCATTGAAGTCATGCGATACCATTCACTTATTACCAGTCCTAATAGCTTGCCAGATTGCTTAGAAATAATCGCTCTTATTGAAGAGCCTCACATTACCGGCGATGAACTTTCTGCCCATCAAGTCACAGGTGGAGAAATTATGGGAATTCGTCACAAAGTGCATCCAATTCATGGAATTCAATTTCATCCAGAATCCTTCGCTACAGAAGGCGGCATGGAGATACTAGCGAATTTTCTTTTGTAAGGGCTCGCGTAAAAATAATAAGTTGAATAGGTTGAACTGTCCTATGTCACTTTATCTCTTTGTAAATGTTTCAAACCCCATGTTTGCAGGGCATGAATGACTGGTGTGAGAGTTTCTCCGTATGCTGTCATTGAATATTCAACTTTTGGTGGAACTTCTGGGTAGACTTTTCTGGAAATTAAATGATCGGCCTCTAATTCTCGTAATTGTTTGGTCAGCATGCGTTGGGTGATTTCTGGCATTAAGCGGCGTAGTTCATTGAATCGGTAGGTTTGTGAGCTGAGATGATAGAGGATGACGCCTTTCCATTTGCCGCCAATGACCTCAAGGGCTGCTTCGACGGGGCAACCCATATTGCAATCGTATTGTTTGTGGGCCATGAGTGGTTTCCTTAGTAAGAATGTCTAAAGGGGGGTAGGTATACAAAAGGATACTATGTATCCTAAATGTGCATACTTGTGTAAAAGAAACGTACCTGCCATTCTCTCAACATCAACCTTAAGAAAGGAGGCACGCACATGAAAGCCGTTGCCTATAGTAAGTCTCTCCCCATTCATGACCCCGATTCTCTTGTCGATATTGAATTGCCTCAGCCTGAGGCAACAGGTCGTGATCTGCTTGTCAAAATCAAAGCGATTGCGGTTAACCCTGTGGATTACAAAGTCCGTCAGTTTATGCCGCCTACAGAGGGCGAACAAAGAGTGCTTGGTTGGGATGCCGTTGGTGAAGTAGTTAGTGTTGGTGAAAATGTGGCGCAATTCCAGGTGGGCGATCAGGTTTACTATGCTGGTGACTTAAATCGCCAAGGTGCCAATGCCGAATACCAGTTGGTTGACGAGCGAATTGTTGGTCGCAAGCCTGTCAGCCTCTCAGATGCAGAAGCGGCGGCATTGCCACTGACTGCCATTACTGCATGGGAAATGTTATTTGAACATCTCTCCATTCAACAGGAGGGGCTCAATTCTTCCACAGTATCTGATGAAGTTATTCTTGTTGTTGGTGCAGCGGGTGGCGTTGGTTCAATTTTTGTCCAAATAGCAAAGGCCATTACGGGCGCAACTATTATCGGAACTGCCTCGCGTGAAAGTTCACAAGCATGGGTGAAAAAAATGGGTGCGCACCATGTGGTAGACCACTCCAAACCACTTCAGCCACAGATAGAAGCACTTGGTATTGGCCCAGTTACTCATGTTGCGAGTTTAAATAGTAGTGACTCATATTTTGAACAATATGTCGAACTATTAGCGCCTTTTGGAAAAATAGCCCTCATTGATGATCCGGAATCCTTTAAGTCCCTAAATGTAATGCAGCTCAAATTCAAAAGTCTGTCTTTGCACTTTGAATTTATGTTTGCCCGTTCCATGTTTAACGCCGCAGATATAGCAGAGCAAAGTCACCTTCTCAATCACGTAGCCGAATTGGTAGACAAAGGTCACATCCAAACCACCGCAGGAAAAAATCTCGGCATTATCACCGCCGAACATCTACAACAAGCCCACGCAGAATTGGAATCTGGCACCTCCATTGGCAAAATTGTCCTAGAAGGTTTTTAATTATAATATATGCGTATTGGCACAGATAGAGCATTTGAATCACAAAGGTTATTCGTCGAAGCCGAGGGGGGTTCCAGTGCAGCAAATACAAATGATCTGTCTCTAGGTGAAACGGGAACGTTGCTCAACAAGCTACTAACGGTGTCGTAACCCACCGAGAGACGAGGCTATGTGCATGGTAGCTGGAGCGGCAATACAACTAGCCAATCGGAGTCTCATCGATATGGTGCAAGCATTGCCCTGACGTGAGGTTAGGGCGTTGTCGAAGAGGTATGACTATGACATTGCCCGTCCATGACCCGGTGCTGATCGTCGCCATTGCTATGGCATCGTTTCTCCTGCTACCGCTGATTACCAATCGGCTTCGGCTACCAGACATTATCGGTATTTTGATCGCTGGTATTATTGTCGGCCCGCATGGTGTTGGTCTGCTTGAGCGCGACGAGACTATTCAATTACTCGGTACCGTAGGCCTATTGTATCTCGTTTTCCTCGCTGGGCTCGAAGTGGACCTTGCCGATCTCAGACGCAAACGTGGGCTGGCTATTAGTTTTGGTGTCATTACCTTTTTGCTGCCGCAGATTGTTGGTACCGTTGGTGGCATGCTGTTCTTTGATTTTTCGTTTTGGACTGCGGTGTTGCTTGGGAGCGTTTTCAGTAGTCATTCATTTCTCGCTCTATTGATTGCCAAGCGGCTCGGCCTGATCGAACGTGAGATGACCATCGCTGTGATTGGTGGTACCGTTATTACCGACACCCTCGCCTTGCTCGTGTTAGCGGTGGTGGCGCAATCGGCCGTTGGCGACTTTGGGGCGATGTTTTTGATTCGCTTGTTGATTCAGGCTGGGTTGTTCGCTGCAGTGGTGGTATTTGGTCTGCCTCTACTCGGTCGCTGGTTCTTCCGCCACGTTAACGACGGCGGGGCCCAATTTGTCTTCATGATGACGGTTTTGTTCACGTGTGGCTTTGTGGCACATTTGGTTGGGTTGGAGCCGATTATCGGTGCTTTCCTCGCTGGTCTGGCGATGAATAGATTGGTGCCGCACCATGGCGTGCTGGCAAATCGTGCCTTTTTTATTGGCAATACTCTTTTTGTTCCGTTCTTCCTCTTGTCGGTTGGTATGCTGATTGATTTACGCATGGTTGTCAGCGACCTACGTACCATTGAGATGGCGGTATTTATGACCTTCACGGTGACGGCTTGCAAATTCTCAGCCGCTTGGTTGATGCGGTCTTTGTTCGGTTATGGGCGTAATGATGCTATTGTCGCTTGGGGTCTCAGTCTACCACAGGCGGCTACCACCTTAGCGGTAGTGTTGGTTGGTCACGATCTTGGTCTCTTTGATGATGCGATTTTAAACGCCACCATTGTAATGGTTTTAGTGACCTGTGTGCTTGGCCCACTGTTGGTGCAGATTGGTGGTCGCCGTATTGCCACCGACGCATCAACTGCCGATGCCGATCAAGTATCCGAGGCATCATCGGAAAGTGACACTGGTTTTCAACGTATCCTGATTCCGTTGGCTAATCCTGATTCATCGACCGATTTGCTGGACCTTGCCGCCACTGTGCGTCGGCCGCAGAGCGATGAGGCTTTACTGCCGCTGTCGATCGCGGGCCATGCCAATATGGTTGAGACCAGTGAGAAGCTGTTAAGTAAAAGTGTGATCCATCTTGCTGGGGCCGAGGTTCCGGTATCAGCTGAGATTCGTGTCGACCCAAGCCCAGTTAATGGCATTTTGCGTGCCTATCGTGAACTGCGGGCTTCCAGCTTGATCATCGGTTGGTCGGGGCCTCGCTCACATTGGCAGCGGCACTTCCACCTCAATCACGGCCTAATTGATGAATTAATTGACGAGACCAGCGGTCAACTGCTGGTTGCTCGCCTTACTGGACCATTGCCGGTCATAGAGCGGGTTATTTTGGTGCTTCCACCATTGGTCCATGTTGAACCTGGCTTCAAGGAATTGATTAGCGACTGCAAATTGTTGACTAAACGGGTCGGCGCGTCGCTGACCGCGCTCGGGCCCGAGGTGTCAACCGATCCTCAGCGTGATATTATGGAGACCGTCGGACCAAAATGCACAATTCAGATTCCCGACGAACAAGCGGTTGACCTCAACGATCAAATAGACTCTCTGGCTGATCAGCATAGTTTGTTGATCGTGGTTAACTGTCGAGCTGGTTCCGTCTCTTGGAATAGCGCCTGGCATCGACAAACCACCTCCATTGCCCACCGTCAGCAGGCCGTCTCGTTTATTGCCGCTTATCCGCGAATTCTCAGTGGCCCCGTCACCCAAACTCATTCACGACAAGTGGCAACTGGCGGAGTGCTGGGCCGAGCTCGCTATCTGGTTGATTGTAGCGGGGCAATTGATGATTTAATCCGTATGGGCCTTCCGGCTCAGTTGACGTTTTCATCTGACATTGAACAGCACCTGCTGAGTGAGCTCAGCGCCCTACATGAGCACGTTGCCCTAGTCCACACCACGGCCGCTGGCGTGAATCAACCGGACCTAGCAGTGATCGTCACCCGTGACGCCATTCCTCATGGAGACCTAGAGATCCGAGTATTACTGGTTCTCATCAACCCCATCGGAACTGGCCCACAGCAGCATCTCGATAATCTCGCCGCTATCGCTCGAGCCTGTAGCCAAGCCAAACGAGTTGAAGCCCTCCTCGCAGCAGGCGATGCAAGCACCGCAAAACAAGCGTTGATTGGTGAACTTTAATCGGCAATGCTTAGTATTTTAGTCTCAGACTAAACCATACAGGTTGGTACAGATCAATGGACTAGCTATACATCAATTGATATCCTAATGTGATAGAAGTTGATAGACATGCAATCGAATTGATCACGTAAGTTCAACATCAATGTAAGGCGTTTGTTTGAGTAGGGTTTGTTGCATCATAGACGTTACTGAAGTCTCTTGATATGATTATGTTTACCATTGTGTTTAAATTAAACATACTGCCGTCTTGAATGAAATAAATTGCAGAAAAAAACAGGAATGGAGTGATGTTTATCAGCGTCACTTTTGAGTGTTCTATAAGCACTTTCCGTTATCAGATTTGTAAAATGAGTAAAACCAGGTGTTTCAATGGTATGATAGTCATGGGGTAATTCTATACCAGTAATTATTATCGCCTTTTGTGATGATTTTTAATCCAGACAAGGCACAACTGAGCACATGAATGATTTTGTGGATATCCATCTAACGCATTTCAGAGTTGTTTAATAGGTGGGTAGAGCCATGAATAGATTCATCGCAAAACTACATTTATAATTGTTTTTGATAAGATGATGTAAGTATATATAAAACATAGACTTGAATAGTATTTTGAAATAGGTTCGGGCGGCACTTGATTCTTGTAGAATGATTATACCATAACTGCTTTAACAATTCTACCTCAGGACCCATTTGATAGAATTCTACCAAATGGGTCCTGAGGTAGAATTCCATCTAATAAGACTGTTAGGTACTCTCCCCAATACCAACGGGCTTAAATAATTCATCACCGCACAGCTTCAAAATTAAAACCACATATTTCCAATCGCGTGCAATACGTTTGTACAATCTTGCCCTTATTGCTGTGCGCTCGGGTAATACTTTTCTTCCTCGTGCCTCATGGCTGGTCAAATACATTAAACAGGCTTTTTGCGCGGGGAACTTGGGCAACATTTAACGGGCTGCAATGCACACAGTCCGTTCATCATATGCAAGCCCACGCCAAGAATTGCGTAACTTCCATTAGCTATCAGTACCTAACAAGGCGGCTCTGCGACACTATACTGCGCGCAACTTGCATAAGGAAATGGTCCGTATAAGATCGCTTCTTTATCAACCGCCCGTGGTACTTTACATCGTATAGTGCTGCAGGCCTTAGCGTTAGGTACTCTCCCCAATATCAACGGGGTTAAATTATTCGTCACCGCACAGCTTCAAATTCAAAACCATATATTCCCAATCGCGTGCAATACGTTTGTGCAATCTCGCCCTTATTGTTGTGCGCTCGGGCAATGCTTTTCTTCCTCGTGCCTCATGGCTGATCAAATACATTAAACAGGCTTTTTGCGCGGGGAACTTGGTCAACATTTAATTGGCTGCAATGCACACAGTCCGTTCATCATATGCAAGCCCACGCCAAAAATTGCGTAACTTCCATTAGCTATCAGTACCTAACAAGACGGCGCTGCGACACCATACTGCGCAACTTGCATAACAAACCTGTCCGTATAACATCGCTTCTTTATTAACCGCTCGTCGCATCTCACTTCTGTATGGTGCTGCAGGCCTTAGCGTTAGGTGGTTCATCAATCGCCAAACCGTTTCCAATTTATCGCGCTCGGTTCATTCAACA
>JADGDD010000012.1 GCA_016745075.1 Planctomycetota bacterium
TCGCTGACGTCGCTTAAAAATAAAAAATAACTACACGATTTTATAAAAGAGCAAACCGGCTTGGCAAGACGGATACGTAGCAACTACTTAAAAGAACACAAACGAACACCCAATACACCCTGCACCATACACACTCGGACGAACAGAATAAAAAAATGCATTCGTGTGTGCTGAATGGTGTTCCACCATTCGGCGCGGACGGATGCGGAAACCGTTTTACCAACTCAACAGAAAAAAAACAACCACACCACCAAAGAAATAATACCGTATGCACCAAAGATGAATACATATGTGGAAAGGTTTGTCAGAACAATACGCATGGATACTGGTTATTCTTCGTGACCATTTGACAACAAATTACTATTGTAGTCATGATCTGAATTGAACTTAGGTGATTTTCAATGACAAATATTGCCATTTCACCGATTGGTTTTCTATACAATTTTTAAAGAACAGGTCGCAATTTACGAGATTATTGCACCGATAGGTTTGTTGGCATTACGGGCGCTGAGCGAGGTAAACCTTGATATAGATCCATTTCTAGGACGCACTTAGCATTAAGCACTCTGCAACTATGTACCATCAACTTTAATTAATTTTTCCATATCATCAAAGCAAGCTTCAATATTCCACATATCATCATTATCATCTTTGCTTATATAACCATCAAAACATCCGGAAAAACCAATAGTATTCTCATTTAAATAAAAAAAGGACTTATGCTCAGACACTCCATTTGAATCTTTATTTACGGCACTTAAGATCAACTCCAGATCTATTTTAGAAAAAAAACAAACTACCTTAGTCCACTCATATCCATCAACCTCAGCATCAATGAAAGTTACTCCTTCTACTAAATTCGGTACCATAGCAGCAAGAGGGGTAACGTATGTCCCTGAAAACACTTCTGTTTTACCATCACTTGCTCTGCCTATTCCAATCAGTGAAGAAGCCCCATACCAAGACTCACTTACCCTATATATCGACTCTACATATTTAGAAACATACTGTTCAAATGCATTCATATCTTCACCTTACAGGTGCATGGATTGCGTTAATTACATTATCCAGCCACGTATGTATCCCATTTCTCTCTAGATCAGACAACGGAAATGCAGAATTTGCCGCTAGACGCCTAAATGTTCCTATGTGCAACCTGAAATTCTGATAATCTGCTATTGTAGCCGTTGGGTGTAGCCTAGAAAACTGAGGAGGGACTGAGCTAAACATGTTACCTGCTGCTGTCAAATTTAATCTTCCGGCCTGTAGGTCTAAAGCATGCTGTAGCTCCTCTAAGAACACTCCCTTTTCAGCCGACTCCCTAGGGAACGAAAAACGCATCCTTGAAGCCGTCGCACTGCTTCTCGTTCCTCCTGCCCCATATATTATCCTAATACCATTACTTTTAGCCAGTTCCTCTAATGCCTGCAATGGTACTCCAGATAAAGTCCCCGGAATAAACCCATTAATCAAGGAGTTTTGTGACTGCAAGACACTTAGAGCTCTTCGTTCCGCTGCCCTCCTAGTCACAGACTCCCCAGATGTTATTCCAGCATCACTTAATGTTCGACTATTCATAAGCCTATGCATTTTTTCTCTAGCGAGATTCATCATGGGTAACATTTTATCTGCCAATTTAGAAGCCTTAAACTTCTTAAATGTAGCATAGGCTATTGTTCCACCCCCAATACCAATCGAGCCGTATTTTAAAGCTACGGCTTGCCCTGCTTCTGTCTCCATCATCCATTGAGAAAGGCCTGCAAGCATTGCCATATCACCAATGCCACCAAGAGAATACGTTCCAGCTGCCAAATCAAATGATAAGTCGTAATTTCGAGAAGCATTTTCCAAACGCAAGAAAATATAATGTTCAAGGCCTGCCTCTTGAGCATTTGTAAAGTCAAAACTTCTAGGACCATTCTGAACATATGAAGCCAAATAGCGGCCCCCTTCATAACGCATACCGAAACTACTTGGCAGACTCCATCGACCTGAATCAGAACCGAACCCACCGTTCCAGATTGGATTTTTATTCAAGCTCGGTCCTACTATATAATTCGGTATTAAATCTTGTAATGGCGGTGTTCCCAACCATGACTCACCTTGACCTAGCGATTGCGGATAAGCAGTCCCTGACTGACCAAAAAGACCACTCGCCATTTGCCAATCAGAAGCACTCGGGCCACCCTCCGGCATTTCCGTACCGTCTTCAATCCAATTTGCGCTTAATGTATTATCCTCATTTCTAAATTTACCAAAAGTAGGATCAACATATACCTGCCAGTACAATCCCGTTGGATCCCACCTATTCACCGGATCTCCGTTGCAATAGGAATACTTGTTATACCATGCGGGATGACCATCGAGCTTGGGTGAGTAGTCTAATTCGCTACCAATCCCACTGAAAACGGGATGATCTAAGCCGCTTAAATTACTATCTTTACCACCAGCATGTATACTGGCAATGCTCCCTAGAAACAGGGTGAGAATGGTGGCGAATTGGATGAGGCGCATGAGGGCAGAATGTTACGGCAATAGCTTGGATAGCAACAGAAAGAAGGTTAGCGCTTACTCTTTCTCATGCGGTCCTAGAAAGCGGTCTCCGTTGAAATGAACCATGTGACTGGGATTATCCGCAATCCATACTTCAGTTTCCCAAGCAATATCAGCAGCATTCTTTCGGAATTCAGCATGATCTGGAAATGCCGTCACATAAACAATCCCGACCAAACAATCTTTAAAAGCCTCTTCGAGTTCAATCCAGCGCTTAGGAGAGACCGGACCATGGCTTGTCACTGCCTCTATCATAAACAACCACTCTCTATGTTCATCATAAACAACGACATCGGGCAGCTTATCATGTGACATTGGAGGAATTCCTAATGATTCGAGATACTCATTCTCCAAAACCATTAGCTTCCCACCCTCTTTTCTACTACTAGCAGTATCACCAATATACAATAACTTACCGCCATCGCCAATAAATCGAGAGCAAAATTCTTCAACAATCGCTGCATGAAGCTGGTTATGCTTACCTGGCGACAACTTAATAGTCTCGCCGCTTGGCAGAACGATGGGGATTTTATGCATATCAAGAGCACGTTCATACTGCGCAGCCAACTCAGGAACCATCCCCTTGTAGTCTTGAACCTTCGTTTTCCAGTCGCCATCTGGGTATTCCAATAAAATATCCAAAATAGGCTGATTCAATGAATAATTATTATCTTTACTATTTGTTGCTCGCGTTAAATCATCTCTATTACGGTCCACCACTCTTGCCTGCTCAAACTGATGAAGAGTACCCCTTCGAATAGTCTCTCGGCTATTAGGCTTATAATCCTTGCCATAATACTTCCGAATAAAGTCCATAATATTAACCGTAGGCAGTAAAGGAGCCGTTGCTGAAGCCCACCCATTCGACGGCTTAATACCCGCTAACGCAAGAAGCACCCATCCTGATCGGTCATTACATTGCGCTAATGGCAACCCCAACTCCGTCAATACCTCTTTCGCTTGTTTGAGCTTTAGCTGCTGTTGTTTAGTAAACGCCATCTTCATCCTTTGCTACAAACACCCTCTAGTCCAAGCACACCATTCACAATAGCATCAAATTCACTAAAAATGTGCATTTTTTTACTTTTAATTTTTTTTCCAATTTCTTTAATCTCTTCCCTTGAAGGAAATCTCATTACCCTTATTTCAGTTGCATTTACCTGAGTATTCCCAGAGATACACCTAAAATACCTATCCATAAATGATGAGTTGAAAACCGCAGAAATACCGTAAGCCTCCACTGCGGAAAGACTTCCATTTACAACGCCGATATAATTCATTTTATTGCCAAACCCGATATAATCACAATCATGCTTGCTCGCAAGGTAAACACCAGATACGAGCCGACGCCTTTCGTCCTTAGAAGAAAACCGCTTCAATAAAACATAATTCTTACTCTCTAAAGTGTACTTGTCATGCCCAATCACTAACCGAAAAAAAACATCCTTGCTGCCACTCCCCGCCCAAGTCGAAGTTAAAGGAGTTATATTGTGTGGGCGATAAAGCGGAACCTTATTTCCAGCCTCTGCATCTTGAGTTATATATTTTCTAGTTCGATGTTCAACCACGGGACCAGTAGAAATGAAATATCCTGCTGACTCAAAGGTCATGGAAAGCGATTCGGCCTGCCTTAATATTTCCGCCTCGCGAGAAGAGTCAGGTATTCTTATCAGCCTCTGATCATTTGATGGGTCAATAATTAAGTCAACTGGGTACACTTCTTCATTAGCATTATTAATGTTTTCATGACTGCTCCCGGATCGAACCACCACTTCTTTGCCAATCTTACCTTTTACAAACCTGCAAATAATATTTTCCTGAAGGACCGAGTAGTCACTTTCTTTAAAAACTTTATTGCGGGACTTGAATACATGAACCAAATCTAAGGCAGATTGTAATAATAAATAGGAGCGAAACTCTTTAAAATAAAGACCGTTAGTGAAACTCCTTGGTGTAATGCTAACCATTTGCCCGCCACTCTTAAGGCAATCCATTACAACAGCCATGAATGAGGCATAGATATTCGGGTCACCACGATAGAGGTCAGCCACAGCCTTTGCATACGGCGACTCCTTCGCGCTATATTTAAAATAGGGAGGGTTTATCACTGAGACATCAAAAGAAGAAAAAGACTTGCCCCAATTATTTCTAGACAAGATGAAGTCTTCACAATGTATTTCATAGGTAAAGGAAGCACCATTCCGAGTAAAAATATCCTGAACAATATTCATCGTTTGCTCTAAAGCCATTGCACTTTCAGTATCAAGTTCATACAGAACAGCATGAACTGAACGACACCCTAACTCTAAGCAGCGCAGTCCTATTGAAGCAGTTAATATCCCCGCACCTGCACCCGCGTCTAAAATGCGAACAAATTTACTCTTAGGCTTTTCTACCAACGAAGCCATATAATTAGACACAACTGATCCCGTAAAAAACTGTCCTAACAATTTCCTCGCTTCTATAGGCTTAGATTCAAGAAGCTTCCTCTGAGAAACTGCAATGTCATCTATAACATCATCACTCTTGAATCTATCAAAAGCACTGCTGTCTATCTCATTAAATGAAAAATCATTAGTTTTTAGTGTCATTATTATCTTAAGCGAAACCCGTTAACCTTTTGTAAGTCTCGTCATATAGACTCCGTTTCCTCGCCGCCACAAAGAGGGCCTCTGCTACCTTCGCATCCTATCCCTAAATTATCTCCTGCAAGAAGCATCCCCCACAGAAACGGCCACAAATATAACGCAACAGCGCGCTCCGACATAGCCCCCTTGGACCCCTCACACCCCCAACCAAGGCATAGCTTCATCATAATCTTCGCGCAATTGCCCCGGCACCAGCTTGAGGTAGATCTTTGTGGTGTCCAAACACGCGTGACCGAGAAACTCTTGAATATATCGAATATCAGCGCCTCCCCTGAGCAAATGCACGGCAATAGCATGGCGAAAGAGATGCGGGCGGAGGTGTTTAGCATCTGATCCCCTGCTCTCATTGAGCAATCGAAACCAGCTATAGATCGTGTCATGGGTAATCCGATTGCCATATTGCGTGAGGAAAAGCGCACCTTCATCTGGCCCTTTAAGCAGGGTTTTGCGCAGAGATAGATAATCCTCCAGCGCAGCTTGAGCCGTCTTCATCAATGGCACCATACGCGTTTGATTGTGTTTGCTGTTCTTGATGAGCACCGTTCGTTCGGTGAGGTCGATATGATCGAGGTTCAAACGGGAGATTTCACCAGACCGGAGACCGCAGCCATAAAGTAATTCGAGGAAGGCAACATTACGCAGACCGAAAACAGAATGCCGTGGGAGCGATTCGATAATGCTGGCAACTTCCGCTTCTGAGAGCGGCTCTTGTGGTAAATCTTCTTCGCCATTGTCTGGAACGGGTAACGACCGCGCGGGATTACGAATGACTATTCCTTTTTCTTGCAGCCATTTGGAAAAGCGGATAATAAACCCTGCTGCGCCCAGTCTCGTTTTCTTAGCTAGTCCTCTCGCTTCGAGCGACTTCATAAACGCGTCGAGGTCTGCTGGTGAAACATCCGGCCACCGTGTACAGCCCTGTGACCGCAAGAAGCCGTGGAGGAGATCAACGAGATAGGTGTAATGCTCCACTGTTTTTGGTGACCATGCTGCTTGTACGGTGCCGTAGGAGATAAATTGATCGATAGCTTTTTGCATGATGGCGACCTCCTATGCCCGCGGGTGGGCAGTGCGAAATATGCTCCGCATGTCTTCAATGGGAATGGGTGTATATTTTGCAGTAGTTGATAAACTGCGGTGCAACATTAATTCATTTACTGTGCGAATGGGGCAGTCATTAGAAAAGAGTAAGGTGGCAAAACTGACTCGGAGCGAATGCCATGTGATAGTTTTCTTGGCAAGGTCGATCAGGTCTTCATTTTTCTCAATGGTAGTTTGGAGTAATTCAGCAAGGAAGTTTTTAAATCCTCCATAGGACAGTGGCTCCGTTCCTGCGCTATTTGGAAAGAGCCAGAGGTCAGTGCTGTTCTTAGGAAGAAGCAAAGGCCGCGCATCTTTTATATATTCTTTCACCACCTCCATCGCCCACTCCGCAACAGGGAGCACACGCCCTGTACGCCCTTTCTCTCGTTCCACGCGTAATTCGTGGCGGTCGCAATCGAGATTTGTGATGAGCATATTTTCAAGTCCACCTACGCGACGACCTGTGGCGAGTGCGAGGGATATGGCAGTGAGATTGCGCAGACGTTTGGCCCAAACGATATTTTTAGTTATGGCGCTTTCCTCGACCAATCCCACCTGCGTATGAATAAGTGCTATCGCTTCCTGCTGGGTGAGATATTCTTTGACCACAAGGCGAGAACGTGGGACGCGAATGTTTACCTGTGCCGCTGGATTCACCATGACATGATCGCGTTGCTCAAGCCACTGATACCACGATTTAATATTAGCGAGGCGCTGACCCACTGTCGTTCGTGCAAGCGGCTTTCCTGCGGGTGTACGATATTCGGTGACCAAGTAGACCAGATGACTTTCAATGTCTTTTTTCGTGACCACAAGAAGGTTGTAATTATTATCCACACACCAGTATTCAAAACGTCGTAATGCTTCTCTAGCAATTTTCGCTGTGCCTTCGCGCTTTTTTAAACAGAGGAACGTGAGATAATCTTCAATAAGTGGATGGAGTACTTCTGTTTCCTTTTGTGGTGGGGTTTTTGGTTTTTCTAAGATGCTTGCGGGATTATCATTTCGATGTCCATTTTCTTCTAGCCACGCAAACCAGAGTTTGACCGCTTGGAGAATATTCCGCTGGGTGGTTTGACTTGGTGGGGAATTTCTACTTGTGAGATATTTAGATGCCAGCCATTCTGGAAAGGTAGCCAATTGCTTCTTATATATAGTAGAGAAATCCAAACCGACTTCTTCCAACCATGACCACAAAGGACGGAGACGTTTCGGCAAAGCGTCTGCTGATGTCTGACTCCTCCGTGTTGCCATTTCTCTCATAAATTCCTGAGCGAGTTCTGGCATGCCATCATACCGTGTTTCCTTCCTCTTTTTATAAGTTCTTTTAGTATTTTCTTTATATTTCACGGGGTCCCCAGTAGTATTACAAAACGTGTCAAAAGGTTCACAAGGTCAAAAGGTTGAGCTAACTCACTTTTGTTACTAGGTTTAGGTTGTCAAAACCTTGCGAAACGCCTTCAAAAGGTTTCAAAAGGTCGAAAGGTTGAGCGGAATTAGGCGGTACATCTGCGCCTTCTTTGAGATAAATATCTCCTTTGTGGTTGGTTGTTCCTGCGGACAGTTGATAGCTCCGTTTGCGCCCCATAGCTTTCTCGGATGCCGTTACCAATCCCATGTGCACCAGTTCTTCTGTCGCATGGCGGTAAGCGTAGTACGTCCAGTCGGGTTGGATGTTCTTAAGATCGGCGAGAGCAAAGTCCGTCGTGCTGGTTGCGAAAAGTCTCTCGTATAATTGGCGCGCTTGGGAACTGAGACCATCGCCACCAGTGGAGAGAAGGCTTCCAGCTAAAGATAACGCTGTAGTGAAATCGTGTTCCGTAGCGATTAATGCACCGTCTTCCGTGCGCTCCCTTTGATATTGATGGAGCAGGGCTGAGGCTTCTATTAATGTCAGCAAAGCGGCATGTTGTTGGCGGTGCGTAATACTGGTCTTTGGAAAATGTATCCGCTTGGCAAAAGGAATTATTACCACAAGGGGTTTAAGTAATCTCTGAACCGCATGATGCTTTTTAAGAATGGTATCGATTGCGTTTTGCGTTGGGCCATTGCCACAATGCTGATTTTGTTGTGCGGACACGATACGCTCAGTTTGCTCGGGACTTTCATCGACGTTTATTTTCAGGAAAATATCGCGGCAACGTTTATCAAGTGCGCCAGCAGATGCAGCGAGGACGGCAACGGGACCACGTACATCGGTGAGTAATCCTGCGCTCTGTTGGTTCTCTTGAGACGCGAGTGCATGCCAGCCGATACTTCCCCGCTCATTGAGTACGCGTAGAGCTAAAGCCCCCTCTGGTCGTATCGTTTCTGCGCGGTCAATAAATAAGAGCTTATGACGGAGGGAACGTTTATCGGTTTGGCGGAGTAATGATTCTGTGAGCGTATGGAATACTACGCAATCTTCGGGCGGTGTGAGCGCTGCGAGTAATCCAAGAGAATGCCACGGTGCGGCCCCTGCGCTGGCTTGATAGACAGACCACAAAGGTGATGGTAATAGACGACTAATACTCGTTAAATAGAGCAAACCTTTTGTGGTCTCTTCGCCCACCCAGCCGAGGGTTGAAAGGTCGCTTATTAATTCGGATAATAAATTATTATTTTTAAGGAGTGTTTCTGCCTCCGCTTTCTCCGATTCGCCAATCGCTACCGTTGGCAAGGTGTCGATTGCTTTTTCGTGTGTTTCAAGATACGCCCACGCTTCGGCAAGCGCTTCTACAATTTGTACTTTCTCTACACTTACCCGTCTGGATGCGCTCGCGGCGAAGCGTTGGCGTTGTACGAGGACGGAGAGGTTTATCCGATCTCTATGCGCTTTATCTCCTCGGCGTATAATCACTTGGCGTTGTGGGTTGCCATCGTCGCGAGTCTCCAAGCAATAGCGAATGGGGCCAGATTGAAAAAGAGCGATGCTGTCTTGTTCATCGAAATTGGTGAATGTGAGATTGCTCTTTTCTATTTTTTCCTCTTGTGGTAGATCACTTTTTTTATTATTTATCTCTGGCGTAACAACTTTAGACTTCGGAATGGTCACCATATCAGCACCAGTGACAGATACATTTTCTATAGTAACGAAGAAGCCAGCATTCCGAAATACGTTTCCAATACTTTTTGATTCGCTTTCATCTTCCATGCGCAGAGTGACTTGCCTGATATTATTACTGACAAACTGCTCAATATTATTTGTAACATCTTGCTCATTGCGAATAAAGATCACATCCTGATAGCCTTGCTTGAGTAAGCGGAGAAGCGACACAAAAGAATCGGTTACGATGATCTGACCCTCTGCTTGTTTGAGGGATGCCAGACAACAGAGACCACAAGAAGTTTCATAAATACTGCGCTCGGAAATGGCGAGTGTTTCGGGATTAATTATACAGCAATCGACTAGCTGTTCGTTTTCATCATATGCGGGTAATAAAAACCGATTGCCCAGTTCTATTCCATCGACTGCTTTTTGCGATGGCGTATCGAGTGCATCGTGATAATGCTCTGGTAAATAGCCGAAGGAAAGCGCACGCAAACTCGCGTGGATCGATGGGCCAAAGTCAGAGAGATAGGACATGCCTATGCCTGCTTCTAATCGGTTGACGGCGAAGGCGTGGAGATGGTGGAGGAGTGATGGATTAATCATCGCAGGCTCCCTCAAACAGGTGTCGATTTATTCTTCGTAAACTGTTCCAACAATCACCTGCCGCTACAATAAGATGATCGGCTACCGTAACATCAAGAAGCCGCCCCACTTTTAATAAACGCTTGGTAACGGCCCAATCTTCAGACGAGGGTTCAACATTTCCGGTCGGGTGATTATGCGCGAGAATAACACTGGCTGCGTTGACTGATAAAGCGGTACGAAAAACGATTCTTGGCCCTGCGTCTGTTCCATCTATATCACCACGAGATATATTCAATGGTGCACCAATTAAACGAGAACGTGTGTCGAGTGGGAGAATATAAAATTGCTCATGGTCGAGGGAACTGATGAGTGGATCAAGAATTGCTACTGCTAATTCTGGTGAGCTTGTGAGTAGACGTTGCGGGCGTGGCTGGGTGCGTAATCGACGAACACATTCAAGCACCGCTGCAAGATACACTCCCCCTGCTGTGCTTAATTCTAATTCATGGCTGAGCTGTTCCGCTGTGAAGCCGACTATATCATGCAGGCTTTCAGGGAATGTGCCACGGTGGCGAAATCGTCCGAGAAGATTGTGTACTAATTCTTTGTCTGATAATTGCGCCAGTGTTTCGGCATTCACAGAGTCCAAGCAGGAGTTGGAATATATTCGATGCGCAAACAAAAGGGCTCGTCCCGCCAGCACCCAAAGAACTCGTGGAGCTGGGTAGCATAATCGAAACGGAGGAGGCGGTAGTTGTAAATGCCGATCTGCACCAGTTCGTGGAACAAAGAAATCAATGCCGCGTGGGTCATCTGTTCCCAGATGATAAGGCGCGAGCCGTTGGGAATGGTGTCGTTGAGGTTGGCTGAGGCTGCGTGCGTCTCCATCACTGAGGAATAGCTCCCCGATGGTAAAGCCAGACAAACGTGATGGTAAGTAATATGTCGGTGCGGAATGCCGCTGTTGTTCTCGCCATTCGACGAGGTAGGTTGGTCTATAGTCATGGTCAGCTCCGAGAGAGTTGAGTGTGATGAGAGGCCGTTGGGGATTGCCGTCCCTTTCGGCTTCGTTTTTTATACGTTGCCCTTCATTGTATCCGAAGCAGTCGTGGAGCCAGCAAAAAAAACGCCCACCGTAACGGAGCCGCTCTGCATTGATACTTAGCGCAAGCACAGCTTTTTCCCGATGAAGGCTGGCTCCCATGTTGCGACCAGTTCATCCTGTTCTTTTTTCACAAGATGCCCCGAACAAATATCTCCAAGTACCATATCCAACAAACGGAGTCCCATAGGAAAAAGTTCTCGCCGCCACAAACTCGATTCGGTGTCACTCGGCTTAATAAAGCACCAGTCCTGTGCTGCTATTGGCCCACCGTCTGCAACATCAGTGAGCCAGTACACAGAACCGCCCGTAATAGGATCATTATCACGAACCGCCCAGAGAATAGCATCGCGGCCTCGGTGGCGCGGTAATAAACTGGGATGATAACCAATAGCCCCAAAGGTTGTTTGAGCAATGACTGTACTTGAAATATATTGATGGGCATGCGCGGTAATAATTAAATCAGTATCGTCTGGCAATGACTCCTCTGTTATTGCATCGCATGCTAATGCTCCTGCATGTGTTGATAGCACATCACCAGTCGGCGCTACAACCTGCACCAGCTCTACCCCGGCTCGTTTTTTAATAAGGTCATGAACGGCACAGCCAAAGGAGCGTGAGCCAATTAAAACAATTCTAAGTGGTTCTTGATAATACATTATACTTGTTCCTTTTTATTATTTTTGCCAATATAACGAAATCCCTGAACCGCTCTAAAATGGCCACCGTAGCCTGCTGAAATCATCGCCTTTTTCTCTGGCTGTTTTCGTGTTTTGTTTTTTATGTTTTGTGAGTTGGTAATAGATGAACGCGACTTGCCTTTATGACCGCCATGTGTGCTTGCTGATATTTGTGTCCACTCTGGCATTCGTCGCAGGGCTGCACATAAACCCGGATGGCTGGTATGAAAACAGGTTGTTGCAGGAAATAAAAAGCGAGAGCCTTCACCGCCATGTAATTGATTTTCGCATATCCAATTGAGGAAACGCACACCAACACCAGCCCCCTGCCATTCAGGCATCACCACCAAACGACAAGCGCGCGCCTCCACACGGCTCCCTTTATTTTTACAGCCCACCGCCATATGCACGACTGGTTCACCATCAACCGTGCCAACATAACAATAGCTGGCTGGCATCTTAGGGACTTTTAAATAGTGATGCGGTTCAAAGAGTGGCCAGTAACGCCAATCTGTCTTGATAATGTCGAGTTCAAATGTGGGTCGCCGAAGACACCCCCGATGGAAAGTGCGTTTTCCGGTATCATAAATCCAATCAGGTTCCAACCATTCAAGCACATCATAATGTGGGGTTAAAAGAACCACCTTCTTTTTCGGTTTCTGCCGTCGCCACGCTTTAGCAAATGCCAGCGCGCCAAACTTAGCGATTTGCCTATCAACAACAGATGTAAATTCATCAACTACGCTATGCTCGGGCGCGTCAATTAATAAGCGGGCCAAGGTGGCGCGAAATTGTTCACCCATAGATAAGGCCTGAAACGGGCGTAACCATGTTGGCACACAACCAAGACCAACACCGGAGAGCGCACCAGTCACTGCATTAAAATCAGCATCGGGGCCGATAGCATCTATTAAAGGTTTATCTGTTGGCCACTCTGGTTCATACCAGCTTTCATCGCCAAATATGGCACGGCCTATGGACGTTTTACCAGAACCCGATGGGCCAACGACTACACCGAGCTGCCAATCATCATCAAGCGATATGTCGAGGTCTGCGTCTAAATCAAAATTGGTGCCAGACTCCGCATTAAATAATGATTTTACACGAGCAGCACGATAGGAATTAAAATCAGAACAGCGGTTGCGTACTTCAATAATCATACGACCACCACCTTACAAGTGTAGCCTTCTGTATTGAGCTTTTCAAAAGTGGCTTGTTGTTCGGCTTCATTACGACATGTCACAATAACGGCGTATTGCTCATTATATTCAAAACCGTTATCTGTTGCGCCAAGATCAGGGCCGTCTTCTCCTGATAATGAAACCGCATCCTGCAATAAGGTTTCCAACTCCCCATTATCAAAGCCAGTCATCTCATCAAGATTAATGGTTCCCAGCTCTTCCAGTTCCTGAATAAGTTTTTCTGTATCCCAGTCTGATTCTTCGCCTGTGCGATTATCAGCAATACGATAGGCACGTACCTGCTCATCGGTGAGGTCGTTTGCTACAAGTACTGGAGCTTCAGTGAGCCCCAATTGCTGTGCTGCAAGCAAACGCGTATGACCAACAATCAACACACCCGCGCTATCAACAACAAGGGGCTGCTGAAAGCCAAACTGCTCAATGGATAAGGCCACTTTACGAATGGCGGCTAGGGAAATAGAACGCGGATTCCCTGCATAGGGGCGCGGCTTATTAATAGGCCATAATTCAATATGCATGATAGATCTCACTTAGTAACAACAAGGCAAAAGCGCCTACTCGTTACTTACCCGACCTATCACATATATGTTTCCTTATGCCTCGTTTTTATACTTGATCCAGTATAGGAATTCATCCGTTGTTTGAGTCCAAAATACATTTGTATTTCTATGGTTATTATGATCAAAACTACTAACATCAATTCGCAATAGGATTAAGTTCTTCTGCTCTAATTGTTTTGCCAAAGCCAATAGGTAATCAAATTCGTACTTATCGACTAAATCGGCAACATTATTTAGCATAAATTGCGATTGTTTTCCCAGCTTAGATCTCTTCAGCTCTGACAAAACAGTCAAAGCATCAATCGGTAAATCTCTTATCACAGACAAATAATAATCTGCCTTATCAAGCTCCTCATTGTTTTCAAAAGTTCTATCAAGCAAATCTATTAATAAGTCTCTCTTCTCATCTGAGTATTGCTTCATCGCACTTTCCAATACCGATTCGACAAATAGCGCTAAACGCCTTTTCTTTTCCACTGTCCTTGGTAGAGCAGGGAAATCATTAATACGGTGACGCAATCTTTCCACGATACGCTCTATATTTTCAATCCGTGCATCTGATGACGTATCAGAAATAAGGGTTACCAGTGCTGACAAAATAGGAATTGACTGCGCCACAAGCTTAAAGGCCCCTATTCCCACTTTTTTGCTATCTTCAAAATCTATCATTAAAAGTTCTCCCCACACCATTTCTTCTGAGAGGAACTCATATACGGCCACAAGCGATCCACTCTCCACCCCTGCATCTCAAGCAATTGATCTTTTTCCCTTTGTCTTCGAATGGTCATTTTCAAACCATGGCCACGACCATGTAATTTATTTTCAGATACACGCCATACAATTGTCGCCAACTGCTTTGGAGTAAATGCTCCGCGTTCTTCATAGTATTTGATAAAATTTGATATATGAAACTGATCGTCCAAATCCTGTAAATCATGAAGAAGTTTTTTTACAGCACGCTTCTCCCCTTCTCGAATCAGCCGAGACCTATCTGTGCTCACTTTTTTCTTGCTCTCTTTTTCATCAAGCTCGCATCCATACTCATCTAACGCACTAATTTTAAACCTATCGATGCACTGAGATCCAACCCATAAGCGGTTTCCGTTAAGAGTATTTTCAATATTAAAATGATACCGTAGCTCTTCCTTCTCACATAATTCGCAGCATTCGACAGGCTCGTCATAATCTTCCATATCGCCCGTATAGCTCCACTCCTTCAACGCTTCTACAAATACAGTGCTTTCGCTTAAAGGAAGCAGATTACGCTCACTATTTGTCTTCCAACCGCTCTTGCGAACCGCTTTTTTCTCCGGCAAAAGGATTGTAAGTACTTTTCCGTATCGCCCAAGTCCAATACACTCTTCATAAATCTCAGTCTCCGTACCACCAAACCATTCAGGGAGAGAGACATTTTGCCCACGGGGCTGCTTTGCCTGTAGAATAGCAGATTGATCTTTACCAATCTGGTGCGTTAGCATTCCCTCAGGAAGAGCATTACCTCGTCTCAAATCATTTACCCCAGTGCCAAACCACGAAGAGCACAGTGGCGAGGTATAGCAATATTCAACAACACCATTTTTTGAAACAAAAATAGCCGCTGCCTCATCTATCAAATCAACATATCGAATCGCAGCAGCGGTATAAGAAACTTTGCATTTTCTCGATAACATACGGATAGACCGCAACCCTATGCCACGCTGATCATGCACACGACCCAAATACTCCTTACACAAATCAGTCGGCATGAGCAATGCACCTGCAAAACTATTTGCTTGGTACTCATAAATACTAGATGATGAATCTCCCATTTCCGAAACGTGGGGCATGCCATCAGAAAATAGATATTTCAAATGGTTGGGAATAGCACAATGCCCAAGCTCATGGGCAAGGGTAAAATGCAAAAAACCCTCATAAGTAATCGCTTTTGATAGTGAAATAATAAAATCACCGCTCTCAGTATAATCTGTACTTCCCGCAATATTACCACTATCAAATTCAATACGCTGAATAGTTAGTTGCTGAGATTTAGCTATACCAAACGGATCAACAGGCAAAGATTGAATACCTTCACTTTCAAGTAATTCCATCGCATGCTCGCGCGCTTCATCACGAGCCCTTTTCCACTCTGAACTGACCGGCACTATCTATCCTTCTCATCATCATCCAAAGCATCAATTAAACGCTCTGCAATACTCTGTTTTTCCAGAGACAGCCCTTGTACCTTTCTGTGTATACGAGCAATAGCGCCGCTTCCTTGATCGGAAACACCTTCACGCAGGTCACTTCTTCCCAGCAGGAAGTCTATTGGAACAGAAAACAGGTCAGCCAATCGCCGAAGAACTAAAATAGACGGCGAACGTCTCCCATTCTCAAAGTGAGAAATCATTGCTGATTGCACTTTTGCTAGCTTTGCCAAATCCCCTTGGCTTAAGCCCTTCGCCTCACGAAGTTCCTTTAAGCGAACGGCAAAAATAACATCGTCACTTGACTCTATACTCATTGTATATAAAATCCCATACAGATAGGCGTGCGGAACTGCACGCCTCCTCTTTGCCTTCACTATATACACTGAGTATCCGTTTGTCTATACAGAAAATAACAGGAGCACCTTATGCGTTTCACCAAGCAGCAAAAACAACAGATCTTTGACCGCACCGACGGACGGTGCCATATCTGCTATAAAGGCCTTATTCAGAGCCATTATGGTGCCTATGATAAACATGGGGGCTGGAATATAGATCACTCCAAACCACAGGCAAAAGGCGGAAGCCACCACCTCAACAACTTGTACCCAACCTGCTGTTCATGCAACTCCAGCAAAGGGGCGCGTTCAAATCGCACTGCTCGTTTACCACATGGAAAAACACGAGCACCACTTTCGGCTGCGGCTAAAAAACAAAAGAAACAAGAAAATGCTCTAGACTGGGGCGTTATCGCTGCCACGACTGGCGGCCTTCTCTTTGGCCCTGTCGGCCTCGTTCTTGGAGCCGCCTGTGGCGGCACTATAGGCCACAGCATCAACCCTGAAGACTCATAAACCATCCCCCAACAACAAGGAGAACCCATGGGAAACAATCAATTCAACGGCGTCAATCATGGCGATGTACATCAGCATAACCAAGATACTCTCACGCCTGAACAACATAAAGAAAATATCCTCAATAAAAAATCCGCTGAGTTAGATATTGAAAACGAAGGCGCATTGAAAAAGCTAATTTGGCAGGATGGCCCCCTTCTACTTATCCTCATTGCCATGATTGCATATCCATCACTCTTACCAGAAATTATCCAATGGATAGCAAATGAAATTAGTGAATCAATACACGCTAGAATGCGATGAACAAAAACATAATCAACACATTACCAAGGAATAGAACATGACAAAAACCTGCGAACCTCGACGCTTTCTGCGTCGCATATCAAACGAACTCTTACACACTTATTTTAATAACAATAACATCCATCTTGCCATAGAGTGGGATACTCTCACCAAGCGTGACTGGAAAACCATTCATGATGCATGGCTCGCAATTGATGATGACGATACGCGCTGTCGCACTATCGCAGATTTCCAAGAGGTTCACAGTCTCGCCACTGAAAATGGCATTCGTATGCTGCGAGCAGAAGCGCAGCGGCATAACGATGAGCTGGCGCGTGCCTTTGATACACTTCCCCATCGGCACGATATGGCTATGTATGCATTTCTGCACCATCAACATATCTGGCGTGATGCAGCACGTTTTGCGGATGCCCAATCACTTGCTGGCTCTCGTTACTGGCACCGCTATTCAGACATTGATACCTTCAGCCCACACATAACTGCAACAGCGCTGACACAATTAGAAACCTGCCTCTCCGCCTTCTACCGAGAACAGGAAAGCCGAGGTCAGTATTGCCGTGTAGAACATAGTCAACGCCAAGATGGCCAGCACTTCTTCTTTGCCTATTTAGAAGACCATCCCACTGCTGGAGAATGTTTTGATAATGGCGAATTACAAAAAACCATTAACCGTGGTGTTTTTGAAGTCTTTTTTTCCTGCTCTCAGCAAGGTGACTTTCTTGATGTCTATGCAACAGGTAATAAACAACTCCGTGAAGATTTGCTTCGTTTGTTTGGCTGCTGCATTGTTGGCGAGAACTTTAATCCAGAAACCGCATCTACAGAAAAAAGCTATCGTATTCGTACACTTGGTCATCAGCAGACTTTTGCAACCGACCCAGAGGATAACATAAGTGACGCACGTATCCGTGCACTCACCGTGCGTGTTCGTGGTGGCGGTAAACGCCAACTTAAAATGACGGCTGATCCTGATGCGGGGCCAAATGACATCTATCGTATACTGGGGGATTGGCTTAATCATAAAAATGTACCACTGGCAAATATTGAAGTGTTAAATGTTGAATTTGGCATTCGCTTTATCAGTGATCAAAAACGAAAACCCGGTTTTGCTTTTTCTATTTCGTCACGCGGTAGTTGCACCCTCCGCAGTAAGTCAGAAAAGCTGCGCCTTATTGGTGAGAAATATCTGGAAAAATGGGGGATAACAGGTGGACAATCCTATCGAAGCGCTGCATAGCCATGCCCCCCTTCCAGATCACATTATAGGTCAAACGGAATTACAGTACTGGGATACAAGCACACAAGCCGCCCTTGTGCGTGTTGGCTTTTTAGCAGAAACACACAACGCAACTTACGCCACCTGTTTTGAATGTCATTCTGATCATAGTGAACCTGTCATAGAACGAAGTGATGGAAGTTTTGCGCTCTGGTGCCCAGATGCGGGAACGGTAGATATACCCAGCACCGCCTTACGCCAGTGGACACTGAACCAGAGGACATGTGCCCACTGGCTTGGTGAACAACTTGGTATGACAACGGCTCCTGATGAATGTGTACCCGGTCGTGTCTTTCATTGGAGCCGCTGTATACTTGGCGGTGCTCGCTATAGCATAACGCTTGTACGTGGGCTTGAATGGCCAGATGGCGCAACACTCCTACCAGAACTCAATCTGACACCACGCTGTATAGTTTTGTCACTCGGTACACGGCCAGCGCTTCCTGACAAAACACCGATTGTCTATGCCGGAACCATCTGGAACTATTTAGATTATGATGAAGAAGAAGAAAAGCTTCTTTTTGAAATAGATTATTTTATTGAGGATATTGGCAGTAATAATTCAGCACAGAAAAAGCCAGCCAAGAAAGCGCCCCGTAAAAAAGCACAACTCATAGATGAAAGCGCACAAATTAAAAATGAACTCATCAAGCATATCTGTTCTGTACAGCATGCATTACGGGACAAACACGACTTTATTCCTGCACCAAGTCAAAGTAGCATAGCCAAGCTCTGTGGGTTAAACAGAGACCGCATAACGCGCTGTAAGCAACATGACCCACGTATTACCCAACTCTTTGAAATAGCAGCAGACCCAGATCAAGTGCGCTCGTTTAATCCAAAACTCTATCAATAATACTTTTCCTTTTTCTCCACCCCCTCAACGGTAGCCATAACGGCTGCCGTTTTTTTATGGAGTGTTGTTGTTGCAGTTGCTCATGGTTCTGCAACTGCAACACCCACTGTGCAACAGAGAATACATCGTTTTTATCGATGATTTCTCTGTTGCTGAATAGCTCGCCCTGCTGGTTCTGCAACAACCCGCGCTGCTGAACCCCGGCCTCATTGGCCCTGACCCAGCAAAGCGAGCATACCATGCAGACACTCGACACCTACGCCGAGAACACCATCCACCACAAAGCCAGCTATCTCATTGGTAAACATGGCTTTACCACATCAGACAAAGACGACATAGAACAAGATCTCCGTCTAACGCTGCTTACACGACAGGCGCAGTTTACTCGAAGCAAAGGAAAATGGAGCACCTTTGTTGCCCGTGTTCTTGAGCGCCGCATTGCCAATATCATCAGAGATAGGCAGGCAGCCATACGTGATTACAGGCGTAGTAATCCCTGTGACTTTATTGACGAAACCAACGACGGGCATCGCTCCTGTTTGGCAGAACACAGCGCGGCACAAGACGAAAACCGTCGTGACCTGCATATCGATCTGACTGACGTACTCGCAAACCTACCAGATGAAGAGCGCACTATCTGCGCAGCACTCATGCGCGGAAATATTACAGACACAGCGCGCCAACTTGGACGCAGTCGCAAATACATCCACAAAATAATTCACCGTCTCCGTGAGGTTTTTAGCGCACACGGATTGGATATGTATCACGGCTGTTAAAGCCCATACGGAAACACTTTTGCCCAGAGCTGGGTAAGTAACCACTGGCGGTCGAGATGAAAAAGCACCGCACAAGGAGACCCCATTATGACCAATGTCTTTCAGCGCCGTGCCGCTTCATCTGACCGCCACCTCTCCCCCACTCTTGAGTTTCTGATTAAGGAACCTGCAGAAGTCTACCATGCGAAACGTGGACAAAATCTCAGTTCTCATTTACTCGGAGACTTTCGCCGCTGCCCTCAATTGTATCACGATAAAGTAACCGGGCAAATTGCAGACGGTGACCGACCCGCCTACTTAATGGGACGCGCCGCACATACCCTCACCTTAGAAGGTCGCCAAGTTTATAATAATGAGTACGCCGTTGGTGGCCCCATTAATCCATCAACTGGAAAATCCTACGGCGCTACGTCTAAAAAGTTTCAAGACTGGGCCGCCGCACAAAATAAAGATATTCTATCAGATGCACAAGCCGCCCTTGTTGAAGAACTTGCTGCTGCTGTGCATAAGCACGAAGAGGCGAGTCAGCTTATTGCTACCGGTGTCCCTGAAGGTGTTGCCCGGGCTGAACTCTGCGGTGTTCCCTGCCAAATCCGTATCGACTGGCTCAACCCAGAAAACGGCATAGTTGATCTTAAAACCTGCGATGATCTTGATTGGTTTGAAGCAGATGCCCGTCGCTATGGCTACGCTCATCAACTGGCGTTTTATCGTTCGGTTTTACACGCTGCCACTGATTGCACCGTTCCTGTCTACATCATCGCCGTTGAAAAGAAGGCCCCCTACCGCGTCGGCGTGTGGCATCTAACCGAGCAAGTCCTCGACAGTGCCGAGCGTGATAACCGCGAAGCCATACACCAACTTCGTACCTGCCGCGACCGTGATAACTGGCCAACTGGTTATGAAGACATTCGCGCTTTTGATTACATCACTTAATTATTTTTTCTTAAACCACAACGAACTCACAACCAACAAGGAGATTTTCATGAGTTTACTCGACACCATTCAAACAGGCCCACAAGAACGCCCACGCCGCGTGCTGGTCTACGGCACACAAGGCATTGGTAAAAGTACCTTTGCTGCCAACGCTCCAAAGCCGATTTTTATTCAAACAGAAGATGGCATTGATGGCATTCATTGTTCACGCTTTCCACAAGCACAAAACTTTGATGAAGTTATGCAGGCACTTGGTGACCTGTACGCTGAAGAACATGTTTTCAAAACCGTTGTTATTGATTCCCTTGATTGGTTGGAAAAACTGATCTGGGCTGAAGTCTGCAAACGCCGTGGCGTTGAAAGCATTGATGATATTGGTTATGCCAAAGGCTATAGCTTTGCCCTGACCTATTGGCGTGAATTTTTAGATGGCCTTGCTGCACTGCGTAATGACAAAGGGCTTTCTATTATTTTTATTGCCCATGCAAAAATAGAAACATTTCAAAATCCCGAAACAGAAAGCTATGACCGCTACTGTCCCAACCTGCACAAACATGTTGCGGCACTGGTACAAGAATGGTGCGATGAAGTCTTTTTTGCGACTTATAAAGTTCACACAAAAAATACTGATGAGGGCTTTAATAAGAAACGCGCACAAGGCATTGGTACAGGTGAACGTGTCATGCGTACCTGTGAACGCCCGGCGCACCTCGCTAAAAACCGTCTCGATTTACCCGAAGAACTCCCACTCGAATGGGCAGCGTATGCCCACTTCGTTACCGAATCAACTCAACAGAAAGGAGCCTAACCATGGCTACACTGAACTTTAACGCCGAAACCGTCGAACCAAACACCGGGTTTGACCCAATTCCCGCTGGAAAATATCTTGCTGTTATAACCAACAGTGAAATGAAACCCACCAAGCAAAACAATGGTGAATATTTAGAACTCACATTTGAGATTATTGACGGGCAATACAAGGCGCGCAAGGTCTGGAGCCGCCTCACGCTAGCACATCCAAACCAGCAAGCCGTTACTATTTCACGCGGTCATTTATCGGCTATCTGTCGCGCCGTTGGTGTCCTGCAACCAAATGATTCCTGTGAGCTACATGACCGTCCACTTACTATTAGTGTAAAATGCAGTAAACGCACAGATACAGGTGACATGGTCAATGAGGTCAGTTCCTACGCGCCAAGTGAAAGTGCGCAGGGACAGCCAACACAGGCCGCTACCAACACACCACCGTGGCGGCGGTCTTAATGCGCGAGTTCACGCTTCCGTTCCCCCCGTCGATAAATCATTATTATCGGCGGGTGGGGCCGCGCACGTTAATTAGTCGTGAAGGTCGCGCCTTTCGTAAAACGGTCATAAGTAATTTGCGCCACCAACAGATTCAAACGCTCGACGGAAGATTACTTGTTACCATTACCGTCTTCCCTCCAGATCGCCGTCGGCGTGATTTAGATAATTTACTCAAAAGTACCCTGGACGCTTTACAACATGCGGGGGTGTACAAGGACGATAGTCAAATTGATTCTCTAGAGATTCATCGCGGACCAATTAAACCAGAAGGTTCTCTTCTGATAATTGTCAGCGAAATCAAACAAAACAGGGGCCAGTAGCCTCTTCAACGTTAGGGACACCAACTGAATCAAGCTTTTCTCCTTCTGTATCAATACGAAATTTCCCCCTATTTGACTTCACCATGATAATATCCGAACCACGAAGTGCATTAAGCATCTCAACTGAATTTTTGGCATCTTCCTCATCATCAAAGTCAAAAAGCAAAGGATCTAATTTCTCCTTGCACTTAATTTCAACTCTCCACGGCATATCACACCCTCCTTATATAGGTATACATTATGCAACTAAGATCCTATCAGCAAGCAGCCGTTAATGCGGTCTATACGCATCTGCGTGAACGTACTGATAACCCCGCTATTGTTTTACCAACAGGTTCGGGGAAGAGTCACGTACTTGGAACGATTGCAGCCGACACCGTTCAACAATGGGAAGGCCGTGCTTTGGTACTGGCCCATGTTCAAGAATTACTGGAACAAAATGCAGAAAAGATTCGACACTATATGCATGGCGTTGGTGTTGGCATTTATTCAGCAGGACTACGCAGACGCGATACAGGGCTCCCTATTATTGTCGCTGGCATTCAATCTGTGTATAGACGCGCCTGTGAGCTGGGTGCGTTTGATCTTATTATTATAGACGAAGCACATCTGATTCCTGCTGATGGTGAAGGTATGTATCGACAATTTCTTGCTGATATGAAACTGATTAATCCACATATGCGCGTGGTAGGGCTCACTGCAACCCCCTACCGTTTGAAGTCTGGACATATCTGTACGCCTAAAAGTATTCTCAATGCGATCTGTTATGAAGCTGGCGTGAAAGAGCTTATTCAAGATGGGTATTTATGCCCGCTTGTTTCTAAGGCAGGAAAAGACAAACCAAACACAGCAAGCTTACATAAACGTGCTGGTGAATTTATGGCCAGTGAAACCGAAGCGATGATGGATCAAGAAGAACTCGTTGTTTCGGCCTGCTCCGAAATTGTCGAACATATGGCTGACAGGCACGCTTGTCTTATATTTGCTGCAGGCGTTGAGCATGCACAACATATTGAATCCGTTCTACGTGAACAGCATAGCTGCAATGTCGCCAGCCTCTTTGGCGAAACACCATCTGCTGAACGAGACGCTCTTATTACGCAATTCAAAAACGGGTCACTTACCTATCTTGTCAATGTTGGTGTACTGACTACTGGCTTTGACGCGCCGCATGTTGATTGTGTGGTCTTATTGCGACCAACCATGTCTACAGGATTATTTGTACAGATGTGTGGGCGTGGCTTTCGCCTGCATCCGAATAAGAAGGACTGCCTTGTTCTTGATTATGGCGATAATGTTATGCGCCATGGGCCTGTTGATGCAGTACATATTGCGGAGAATGAACGCACCGGACAAACAGGCGAAGCGCCCGCAAAAGAATGTCCAGAATGTCAGACACTTATTGCAACGGGCTTTGCAACCTGTCCAGAATGTGGTTTTGTTTTTCCACCACCAGAAACCAAACAACATAAAGCACATGCATCCACTGCGGGTATTTTAACGGGGCAGTTTTCAGACACAGAATATACCGTTGAGGAAATGTCCTATAGTGTGCATACAAAAATGGGTGCAGATGACAGCACACCAAAAACATTACGTGTAGAGTATCAAATAGGCTGGAACCATTATCACAGTGAATGGGTCTGCGTTGAGCATACTGGCTTTGCTCGCAATAAAGCAGAAGCATGGTGGCGTGAACGGACAGACCTGCCTATACCAAGCAGTGCTGCCGAGGCTGTAGCGCTTGCGCATGAAGGGCTGCTTGCTGAACCAACACAGATTACCGTGCGCGATACGGCTGGCGAAAAGTTCCCGCGTATTATTGCGTATGGGTTAAGTGAGAAGCCAACTGTACAAAGTGAACCTGCTTTGGCGTGGTATGACGATGATGAAGTTCCGTTTTGAATATAGTAAAAAGAGTCAAACCTAATAAATTGCATATAGATGTCATATACATAGCATGTAGATAGCATATATAAATAATAGCTTTGCATAAAAGTTTCTAACACTTATGTTTAGCCACCAATATTTTTACAAATAAAAATACATGGAGCACATCATTACATGACATGCCTGATTGTCCCAATACCGCGCTCTACTATGCTAAATATTAGTTGGCGATCCATTTGATAATCTCTTTTGAAAAGGCAACTGAAATGCAAACGAAACACAAACTTCTCTTATCTCTATTTGCATTCTCGCGTTGACTTATTACCTTTACCCTTCGGCTTTTCTTCCAGTAAAATATATGGAGCATTTCATTACATGACAGATTTCCTTGATGCCGCGCTCTATTACGCTGACCTTGGCTATCCCATATTCCCATGTATTCCCAAAACAAAGAAGCCAATTACAGAAAATGGGCTGCATGATGCCAGCACGGACTTTGATCAAATCGAAGCATGGTGGAATAAATATCCACAAGCAAACATTGCTATTAATACAGCAGGGCTTGTTGTTATTGATGTAGATGGAGAAAATAATCCATGGCTTGAAAACAAGGACCTCTCTGGTGCTGTTATTGCTCTGACCCCACGCGGTGGGCGACACTTTCTCTATCGTCAGCCAGACGATAAGCAGTGGGGATGTAGTACGAGTAAGCTAGCACCCAAAGTAGATGTGCGTGGGTATGGTGGCTATATTATTGCAGCACCATCAATCTTTGAGGGCAAGCACTATCGCTGGGCACCACATTGTGAGCTCTGTGATCCTAATGATTTATCACTACCGCCAGAGTGGCTATGCGACTTACTTGATAATTTATTAAAAATCAAAGCACCCGTACAAAATGCAAACACCATACCTGACGGACAACGCAATAGTACGCTTGCAAGCCTTGGTGGAAATATGCGCCGTGTCGGCATGAGCCAACCAGAAATAGAAGCAGCCTTGAAACAAGTCAACACAGACCGCTGCAATCCACCATTAGCAGAGAAAGAAGTACAACGCATTGCCACGTCTGTTTCACGGTATGAGCCAGATCAAATAAGTGTTGCCGTGGCTGAGCATCATTTTGAGCAAGACCAAGACATAATAATTGATGAAGAAAAAGACACCGCTGATCCCGGCCCTCTTCCTGAACATTTGCTTCATGTACCCGGGTTTATTGATGAAGTTATGCAGCATACGCTTCGTACTGCCCCCTACCCTGAGCGCACCTTGGCTTTCTGTGGAGCTTTAACTTTGCAGGCTATTCTTGCAGGCCGTAAGGTCAAAGAACCAGGAGGCAGCCGGAGCAATCTCTATATTCTAGGTCTAGCCAATTCAGGAACTGGCAAAGAACATCCGCGAAAAGTAAACCAACGCATTATGGCAACCGCAGGATTATCCCATCAATTGGGCGATAACTTTGCGAGTGGTGAAGGCATAGAAGATCGTATGTTTGCAAGTCGGTCTGTGCTTTTTCAAACAGACGAAATAGATGATATGCTCCAGTCTATATCCAAAAGCCGTGACGGTCGTGCGGAACGCATTATGGCTATACTCCTTAAATTCTATTCTGCCTCTGGAAGTCTTTATCATATGCGCGTCAAAGCGGGTCAAGATGCACAAGTCATAGATGACCCCTGTTTGGTTTTATTCGGTACGGCTATCCCTAAACATTATTATGAATCGCTGTGTGAGAAAATGCTCACCAATGGTTTTTTTGCACGTATGCTCGTAATGGAATCTGGCAGACGTAGTGATGGTCAAGAAGTCAGAGACGAACCGCTCTCTGAGAATATTATTGAAACAGCGCGCCATTGGGCACAGGTTACTCCGGGATTTGGTAATTTACATAATGAAAATCCGCAACTTCAAGAAGTGCCTTTTGCTAGTGGCTCAGAGGCGTTATTACGGGATATACGGGCACAAGAAGTGAAAGCCTATAACGAGGCCCAAGATAGAAACGATGCCATTGCTATGGCCTTATGGGCACGGGCCGTTGAGAAAACCAGACGACTGGCCCTACTCTGGGCGTGTAGTGAAAACTATGAACAACCAATTATTACACCACGATCTATTGAATGGGGCTGGTCACTCGTTGAGCACCTCACACGACGTATGTTATTTCAGGTTACACTACATGTAGCCAATTCCGATTTTGAAGCGCGTTGTAAAAAGCTTCTTGGTATTCTGCATTCGTGGCACAGCACAAAGGGCAACACACCTATGCCTGCATGGCAGGTAGCCAGACGTATGAAATTATCAAACCGAGAATTGGATGATGTGCGTAATGCATTAGTTCAACAACAGCGAATCTCTTATATTGAGAAGCCTACTGGCGGCACACCTCAACGCCTCTACCTATTGACGTAAAAGGTTGTGCAATAGGTCTCCCCTGCGCAATAGGTTTGACAACGGCAACTGAAAAGATGATCAATAGGTTGCAACAGGTCGCAATAGGTTGTCAATAGGTTTACCCCGAAAAAAAAAGGAAAACATCGTGAATAACGTACTAAACACTACTCTCTCTCTACCTATTAACCTATTGCACCCCCCCTATCTCTCGACACTTATTTTTGTGTATAAATGCGACCCCCTAATCAATAGGTCAATAGGTTTGGACCGAAAGTGCCTTTGTGTCATTTCGATAGGTACTACCCCCGTACTGTGTCATAATACCGCACGCGGCCCCATTTTCTTATACAGCAAAGTTTGTTTGTTTTTGTCCGAGCAGAAAGGTCATGTATCCAATGAATAATTCTACCCCTGCTGCACTCACGCCAGCGGAACTTTCCGCAGCTTTAATCAAAAGTGGTGCGCGCCACATTGATGAAAAAAAGATTCTAGCAGACATTGCTGCTGATGCGCCAACGAATACAGACGGCACACTAAGTTTGCTCACCTACGCCGCGTGGCTTGTGAAGGAGCGCGGTCATGGCGCTTGATCCATCACGGTTACGTCCATCAGAATTAGTGCGCTTACTCAACAGCACCACACTCGGGGCCGTTATCGAAGAACGTCAACTCTACCGCCAACGTATGCGAGCAGGATTTCGTATTGGCGAAGGGCAAACGGTTAACTTCCCGCGCTATGTGGCATGGCTTGCAGAAGAACGGCACAAGCCTCTTGAAATAAAAAACACTGACAGCTATGATCTCATGAAAGAATCCGCTCGTCAGCGTAACGCGCACAAATCACTTTCTGGACGAGACATTGCTCCCCTACCTACTGTCGTTGATGAAGACCGTCGACAAGCTGCGCAGAAAGCATTTCGTCTTTTTTGCGAATCCTATTTTCCGCTCACCTTTCATCTGGGCTGGTCTACTGATCACTTACAAGTTATTGCAAAAATAGAACAGGCTGTTTTGCATGGCGGCCTGTGTGCTATGGCTATGCCGCGTGGGTCAGGCAAAACGACCCTTGCAGAAATTGCATGTTTGTGGGCTATGCTTTATGGCCATCGTGATTTTATCTTTCTTATAGGTTCCGATGAAGGCCACGCACAGGGCATGCTCGAATCCATCAAAACAGAATTAGAATCAAATGATTATTTGCTCGAAGATTTTCCAGAGGTCTGTTATCCCATACAAAAGCTAGAGGGCATTTCTAACCGCTGCTCTGGGCAATTACTCAATGGCGAACGTACACAGATTGGTTGGACAGCCAGCGAAATCATTCTGCCAACTGTAAATGATTCAGATGCTAGTGGTTCGCTTATTCGTGTAGCTGGTATTACTGGCCGTATTCGTGGAGCAAAATACAAACGGTCTGATGGACATACCGTGCGCCCAAGTCTAGTTATTTTAGATGACCCACAAACGGATGAAAGCGCACGCTCTGTCAGCCAATGTGCCAACCGTGAGCGCGTTATTGCTGGGGCTATACTTGGGCTTGCTGGCCCGGGTAAAAAGATTGCAGGCATTATGCCCTGTACCGTTATTCGTCCGGGTGATATGGCTGATCGCATTTTAGATCGTGACCGAAACCCTGAGTGGAATGGTGAGCGTACACGCATGGTCTATTCTTTTCCTACCAACGAAAAGCTCTGGGATGACTATGCCACGTTGCGTGCTGAATGCCTACGTGCAAATGGCACCATTACCGATGCCACCGCCTTCTATAAAAAACACCGCAACGCTATGGACGCAGGTTCACAAGTGGCATGGGAAGCACGTTATAATCATGACGAAGAATCTGCCATTCAACATGCTATGAATCTAAAGCTCCAAGATGAAACCGCCTTCTGGGCCGAATACCAAAACGAACCGCTGCCTGATCATGATGACGATGATGAGCAACTCGACACCGAACATATTATGCAAAAGCTGAATGGCCTACCGCGTCGACGCATACCTATTGGCTGCAATACCCTGACCATGTTTATTGATGTACAGGGCAAAGTGCTCTACTTTGTGGTCTGTGCATGGGAGGATGATTTCACAGGTTACATTATTGACTATGGAACGTGGCCAGATCAAAAGCGTCGTTACTTTACTTTGCGCGATGCCAAGCACACCCTGCAAGATGCGACAGCAGGTGCAGGCCAAGAAGGTGTTATCTATGCAGGGCTTGAAAGTCTCACGGCTCTGCAACTCGACCGAGAATGGAAGCGGGACGATGGAGCGCGTCTCAAAATAGACCGCTGCTTAATTGACGCAAACTGGGGACAAAGCACTGATGTGGTGTACCAGTTTTGCCGCCAATCTCGGCATGCATCTATTCTGCTACCAAGTCATGGCCGCTATGTTGGCGCTGCCTCCCTGCCGTTTTCTGAATATAAGAAAAAGCGTGGCGATCGGGTTGGCCATAACTGGCGCATTCCATCTGTTACTGGAAAGCGTGCCATCCGTCATGTGCTTTATGATACCAACTACTGGAAAAGCTTTGTTGCTACACGCTTCTTAGTTGCCATGGGTGATCGTGGCTGTTTATCACTCTATGGTAAGCAACCGGAACTACACCGCATGATAGCGGAACATTGTGCTGCTGAATATCGCGTTAGAACTGAAGGACGTGGACGCACTGTTGATGAATGGAAAGTACGGCCAGAGGCGAGTGATAACCACCTATGGGACGGGGTGATTGGATGCGCTGTCGTCGCATCAATATCAGGAATAAACCTACTCACGAATACGGTAAAAGCAAAAAAAACGGCTATCAAACTCTCCTTTCTCTATAAACAAAAAGGGCAAAAAAATGGATGAGATTAACGAACTGATAAAATGGTGGAGTCAAAACTACGGAGTTGCGGCCTTATATGATACGGCGGGAGAAAAAATCACTGTAGGAGTCGCTGGAAAATGTCGCTTTTGCGGAAAAGATAACTCCGAAACTACCTTCAGAAATAAAGCACATGCAATATCAGACTCGCTTGGCAATAGAAAAATCATTTCACTTGACGAGTGTGACGAGTGCAATGGTTTATTTGGCAGAACGATAGAAGACCATTTAGGAAGGTATATGGCTGCCCCCAGAGCTATTTCCCAAATAATAGGAAAGCGAGGGGTTCCCTCCTATAAAACAAAGCAAAAGAAATCAAGGTTGTCTACGACTGAAGGCTGCCTTTCTATAGAAAATCATGAGGATGATTCCTTTGTAGAAATAGACGAGAATAATAAAACGGTTACTTATACAATGACCAGACAATCATATAGTCCCATAAGTGTCTATAAAGCATTTGTAAAAATGGCGATTAGCATAGCGCCACAAAGCTTACTTCCATATTTGAACGAGGCCAATAGATGGGTCAGATCACAAAATAGTAATCATATCTCATTTCCACCATTTATATTCGAAGGTTTCATCCCTGGACTAACACCATTCCAAAACAATATTTGGACGACCCTTCTAGTCAGAAAAACAAACACTCCTTCACCAGGAGTAGTTTTTGTTCTTCAGGTATCAAATTATTTATTTCAAATACCTATCCCATCACCCATCATTGATGCAGACTTAGGCGTCGAAAGTATATCCATGCAAATGTTTCCTACACCATTCGACTTAAGCAATCCATGCGGAGCAGTTAAACGATGGCCAAAAAAGATGGAGGGACACGATTTAATACAAAATGATGAATTTAAAATTACCCAGAAGTGTATTGAAATGACTCCGGTTGATATTTCAAACAAAAAAATACAAAAAAATGCCGAAGATAAATAAACTTATCCTCGGCATTTTCTCTAGGATGGAACTGGTCCCGATCCCGCAAGAGTAAGCACGTCATTGTCCCAATGAGCACACTGACAGGTTCCTTTTTCGCCAGTCGGCGTAACTACATCATAAGAAGTATTACCCATAGCTAGCCCACGATCACTACATTCCAAAAATAAATCCCACGTTCTGATAGCAGTTGGAGTGTTCGATCTGGGAGCATTAGCTATAGACATTTGGCCTACTAGCGACGCGACCTTCTCACCTTGTTGGAAAAGCTGAAATATACCTCGCATATCAGCGCCCCTTATCCTTTTGGTGGGTAAGGATCATTACCCGGTGAAACAGTGTCCTTGTCTCGAATCTTTCCGTTTACACCTTTAGTCGTCAACTCGCCACCACCTTGATTACCAAGCATGTTTCTTGCAGCGCCTTGAGCGTCTCTTTGGGTGTCGTGAACGGATGATGCACGTTCGGCATCATTGCGTTTGTTTACCCAGCTACCATCTGATCGCTGATAAACGGTTCTATCTTGTGGCTTACTCATGTAAGCTCCTTTACGCGACCTGAGTGTTGCATTTAAAAGTTGGCTACCACCATGGCGGCCTTACAGGAAAAGCTGGCTCTTTCGGCTCAGGTCGAAAAACCGGTTGAACCACCCCCAGTCCTTGGTGTTAGCCGCACCAAGGACTGTATCTTGTGTCTCAATGACACGAGACTACTACATGTAGCAATTCCGGTGCCAATAAGATCTCAACTGTATACTAATTACGACATGTCATAATGGCCTGTATTGAATCTATACGCCTCTTTATTAGGAGCACCGCCCCTATCCACCGTCATAGCCTATTATCATTCCATATAAGGTAACACTCCTATCTGTTCTCGGGTAAGTAACAGATAGGAGAAGCCATGTCGGATGACGACCTCAGTCAAACCATAAAAGAAACTGCCGCCACGGCTAAAAAAGCAAAAGGCGACAATGGCGAACTTGAGCAGCACAATCTCTCTGAATTAATTACCGCAGACCGCTACCTTAAAGAACAAGAAGCAGCGCGGAACCCAACAAAAACATTACGTTTCTCACGCGTTGTTCCACCGGGGAGCGTGTAATGTTTGGCTGGGGTAAAAAGAAAACAGTCGAAGCACGAAAAAGCCGCCCCGTTGTGCGTGCTCGCTATGACGCTGCACAAACAAGCGGCAATAGCCGCAGGCATTGGGACGCAGCAGACGGACTTTCTGCACGCGCTGCCAACTCACCAGATGTGCGCCGTACCCTCCGTAATCGTTCACGTTATGAAGTTGCTAATAATTCTTATGCTAAAGGCATTGTTCTCACACTCGCTAATGATGTTATTGGAACAGGCCCACGCCTGCAAATGACAGGGCTGAAGCCAGAAGCTGCTCGGCTTGTTGAAAATGAATTCATGAATTGGACACGGGCTATTAACCTGTCCGAAAAATTACACACACTACGCATTGCTCGTACACAAGATGGTGAAGCCTTTGCCCTGTTTAGTAATAACCCATCGCTACCCACCCCCGTTACGTTAGACCTGCGGCTTATTGAAGCAGAACAAATTACCACGCCAGACCCACGCCTTGCTGGTGATCCACGCGCTATTGATGGCATTCGCTTTGATGCCTACGGCAGCCCCGTTGAATACCATATTCTCAAAGAGCATCCGGGAGACACCCACCTTGGCACAGGACTTGGCTTTGATCGCGTTCCCGCCAACGCCATCTTGCATGACTTCCGTCGCGAACGTCCCGGACAAGAACGTGGCATTCCTGAAATAACACCTGCTCTCCCACTCTTTGCTATGCTACGTGATTATTCACTAGCGACTTTAGACGCAGCAAAAGCCGCCGCCTATTTTGCTGGCATTCTCTATACAGACGCACCCCCCAATGGGGAAGCGACCGATATAGAACCAATGGACGCACTGGAGCTAGAGCGCAACATGCTACTCACCATGCCCGGCGGCTGGAAGCTTGGACAAGTCAAAGCGGAACATCCCACCGCTAGCTATAGCGAGTTCAAAAAAGAAATACTGAATGAAATTGCACGCTGTTTGAATATGCCCTTTAATGTCGCGGCTGGAAATTCATCTGGCTACAATTACGCATCTGGTCGTTTGGATCATCAAACTTATTTCAAGAGTATCCGTGTTGATCAAACCCATGTCGAAACCGTTCTCCTTAATCGTATTTTTGAAGCGTGGGTTAATGAAGCCGTTCTTATTGAAGGCTATTTACCACAACGCTTACGCACAGTTTCAACCGATTGGTCACATCAATGGTTTTGGGATGGTGTCGAGCATGTCGACCCAGCCAAAGAGGCTACTGCTCAAAAAACACGGCTGGAGTCACATACCACAACACTGGCCGATGAGTACGCCAAAAAAGGACAGGATTGGGAAACGGCGCTGCGGCAGCGAGCAAAAGAAAAAGAATTAATGGACGAACTCGGTCTGACCGCCGCGCCTCCCAAAGAAGTTGAAGAAGAAAAAGAAAATACAAATAGCGCTGATGATGAAAAACAATCCTCAGATACGGAAAAGGAAACAACAGATGCTGCCTAAATATGTTCGTATTATTACTGCCGTTGCTGGGTGGACTGATATGACCGCCAGCGAAACAGAAAATGACAAACCTGCCTTGCGCCGTTTTAATATGACGGCCTATACAGGCTCAGCGATGGCTCTTGCTGGCTGGGACGCACCTGTCGTTGTGGACTTAGCAGGATTACAGATCAGCGCTAAAGCCCGTCCTATTTTACGAGACCACAACCCCGCACTTATTGTTGGTCATACCGATAGCGTCAGCGTTGATGATGGGCAGCTTCATGTTGCTGGCACCGTTTCCGGCGCTGGTGCTATAGCCCAAGAAGTCATTGCTGCCGCTGAGAATGGTTTCCCATGGCAAGCCTCCATTGGCGCAAGCGTTCAAAACGCTGATTTTATTCCCAGAGGAAAGCAAGCCGACGCTAATGGCCGTTCCTTTACTGGTCCCGTTTATATTGCCCGCACTGCCGCGCTTGGAGAGGTGTCGTTCGTCGCCCTTGGCGCGGATGATAACACCACCGCCACCGTTACTGCATCCCAATCCCATCAGGAGAACGCTACTATGGATTTCACCACATGGCTGACCGCCAAAGGCTTTGATGCCGATTCCCTCACCGACGCACAAACAACAACGCTCCAAGCCATGTTTGATGCTGAACAAGCTGACGCTACCGGAGGAGATGAGCCTCCAACACCACAAGCCCCTGCGCATAATGACAGCACCCCTGTTGGAGATTTGCGCGCTGAACTTGCTGCCGAAACAGAACGGGTTGCAGCTATTCGCGCAACCTGCTCTGGACAACACAACACCATAGAAGCCCAAGCGATAAAAGACGGCTGGGATGTCACCCGCACTGAACTGGAAGTCCTACGTGCTGAACGCCCCAGTACCGTTAACACCGTTACGGGTGGGCATGATGTACCAACCAATGCCGTCTTAGAGGCAGCAGCCTGTTTGGCTTCTGGTATCAGCACACCTGAACAACATTTTAATGAGCAAACACTCGATGCCGCAGACAAACGCTTTCGTGGTCAGCTTGGCCTGCAAGAGTTACTCTTAGAAGCTGCATGGGCTGGTGGCTATAATGGACGCAGCTTTCGCGGTGATATGCATGGCGTTTTAGAAGCCGCTTTTTCTAACCTCAGTTTGCCGAGTATTTTCTCCAATATTGCTAATAAGTTTTTACTGGCTGGATTTGAAGGTGTTGAAGATACATGGCGTGCGCTTGCTAGCATTCGCACCGTTCGTGATTTTAAGCAAGTTTCTTCGTATCGCTTGAATGGCGGCTTCACCTATGAAGAGGTTGGCCCTGATGGTGAACTTAAGCATGGCGAGCTTGGTGAAGAAAGCTACCACAACCAAGCCAAGACCTATGGTAAAATGTTTAGTCTTACCCGGCATGATCTTATCAATGATGATCTTGGTGCGCTGACTGCTGTACCACGTCGTTTAGGACGAGGCGCTGCCCTGAAGCTGAATGATGTTTTCTGGCGCACCTTTTTAGATGACGCTGCATTCTTCTCTGCCGGAAATAATAACCTACTGACCGGAGCAAACACGGCCCTGAGTATTGATGCGCTCACAACGGCTGAACAACAGTTTCTTGATTTAGAGGATTCAGACGGCAACCCTATGGCGGTCAGCCCTGCCATTATGCTTGTACCAAATGCTTTACTAGCACCTGCAAGCCAACTTATGCAAGCAACCAGCGTGCGTGAAGACGGCAATGCGAACAAATCAAAATACCTCACCAACAACCCACACGCTGGCAAATTCCAAGTCGTCCGTTCATCCTATCTTGGTAATGGTAAGATACCCGGCGGTAGCGTTTCTGCATGGTACTTACTGGCAAATCCTGCTGACATGCCCGTGATTGAAGTTGCTTTTCTCAATGGTCAGCAACGCCCAATCGTCGAACGAGCTGATGCTGATTTTAATGTCTTAGGCATTCAAATGCGCGGCTATCACGACTTCGGTGTTGCCCGCCAAGAACCGAAAGGCGGCCTCAAAAATACTGGTGTTGCTGCTAGCTAGGGCACGCCAGCCCCCTCTCTTTTTATTTTCTCTTTTATTCTTCATCCATTGTACAAGGAACCTCTCTTATGACCGCACGTTTTGTTCATCAAGGTAATAATCTTGATATCGTCCCCGCAACAGACATTGATTCAGGAAGCGTTATTATTAGCGGTGACTTAATCGGCATTGCTTCTCTTCCGATTCCTGCAGATGCACTTGGCTCTATTACTGTTACAGGTGTTTTTGATATTCGCCGCGAAACAGGCGCAGCGACACCACTCGGCACCAAGTTGTATTTTGATGCCGCCAATAATCGCGTCAGTGATGATGATGATTCAGGAGCACGACCCTATATTGGTATGTCTGTTCAGGCGGCAGCGGATAATGACCCGACTGTTCGCCTGCGCCTCAATCATTAACGTATTTATCTTTCTTTAAACCACCCCACTACGCACAGGACTTTCTTATGAACACAACTATTATTGCTACAACATCTATGGGTCTTCTGCTTGGTGTCATTGCTCCTCTTGGTGTTGCTGATGGTAGTATCTGGGCGCAGTGGGGACTCGCTGGTTTAATCGTCAGTTACACCTTGTGGCGCGACCACCAAAGAGAACGCCGTATGGCAAAAGCAGTTGAAAAACAAAACCAGTGGATGCGTGAAACCATGCATGAAACAATTAAGCACAACACCGCTGCGCTCCATACCGTTATTCGCTACTTTGGCGATCAAGGAACCGCCGTCTTTACTAAAGGCGACAAATAAAGTGAGCAGCAACTTTGCAAAACAGTTTAACAGCAAAGGCCGCCCCATGCTCTGGGCTTTGCATAGTGAAACCATTAACTACGTCAGTAGCGAAGGCATTCAGAGTGAATTACTCGTTATCTGGAAGCGCATCAATCCCACGAGTGCAGATGCAGAGGGCCTTGGGGTCGATGAATTTCACGCAGAGGCACAAGCCATTGTGAAAATTGAAGACATGCCTGTGCCTAATGGTATGGCAACGCTTATTCGAGAAGGTGAAGAATGGGCTATCCGAGATATTGAACGGCAAGACGAATGGACATGGATTTATCACTTAGCACAACCGGATGAAGATATTCATCTTCCTGAAAGGATATAGAACTATGCCACTGCAAGCCGTTGGTATTTTAGCAACTCCCCTTCTGAGACTTAAAAGCATGCTCGCTGCATCCGAGAATTTTCAGGAGTGGCTTGGTCTCTCTGTTAACCCAGACGACCGCATTCATGTTTTGCAAACAGCACGCCAGCCAGAGATGCCCTTTTGCTTAGTTGATTTTGGTGATCGCTTTGATCGGCAACGGGTGCTCGTCACCAACAAACGTCCATTTGAGCAAACGGCTGAGATGGTGGTCTATATACGAGCAGGCGTGCCTGACGGTCTTGATGATACGGACGCGACTGTCGATTTTTGTAATAAACTTGGCGCTGTTTGGGATGACATTGAAATGTTAAGCGGGCAAGTTGGGTATTTATTAGTAACCAGCATTTCTCTTGCCGTTGCGCCTAATCGTGTGGAACCGGAGCGCCGTACACATGTTGGTGATTATTTTGAAGCGGCACTCGCCATTACATGGAAGGCAACACACTAATGAAAATATATTTTCTTTTACTCGCATGTGTTCTCCTCGTTCTTTCGGGCTGCTTTCTTTGGGAACGAACCGGACAAGAAACAAGTACAGGTACTGACCGACAAGTTTCTAAAACAACAGAAATCGTTGCAGGTACTGAACAAGGCCAGCCAACACACCTCAAGAAAACGGTCTTTACTGAAACCCTTACCGAACGCGAAGCCCAGCGAGATATTCACAGCTCATCACAACCAAGCACGAGTAGCTCTTCTGGCTCTGGCTTTCTCGGTATGGACACAGGAACGCTTCTTGGCATTGCGGGTACACTGCTTGGTGGTGGCGCAGGCGGGAGCTTTCTGGCTAATCGCAAACGCAGAAAAGAAACGGAAGCAAAATCATCATGAGTGCTGCAACAGACATGAGACATGAGTGCTACAACAGACATGAGAATTGAAGGCGAGAAAGACCTCGTCAAAGCGCTCAATAAATTAGATGAGCGCACACTACTCAAAGTCGGTAAAGGTGGCATGCGTACTGCTGCACGACCTGTTGTTCGTATGGCAAAGCGTCTTGTTCCAGTACGCTCTGGTCGCCTGCGCACATCTCTTGCCGTAAAAATAACGGTTGGTGACCATGCCCTGCTTGCGTGGATTGGCCCACGGCGTGACTTTCGTTACACGGGCACTGATAAGGTCAAACGAGTCTCTGGCTACGGTAAACAAAAAAAACGAGCCATGAAAAAAGGCGCAGTACATGATAATGTTAATCCTATCCTGTATGCCAGCGGCATAGAATATGGCAAACAGAGCAATGGTCGCATTGCACGCAAACGAGGCGGTGTCCATTTTCTTGAGCGTGCGCTCAATGCAAATAAAAACACCGCATCAGGGCATCTTGCAAGTGGCCTTCGTAAGTATCTTGCAAAAATATAAATAACATCTTCGCAATTCTTTCTTTTAACCACATACCATAAGGAGATTTTTTATGTCTACCATTGCCCTCGAAGGTGTCGGCGCACGTATTAAATTCTACAGTAGCAATTTAACCAGTGATCTTATTACGTTGTCACTACCCGAGCGAGCGCGTGAAGCTATTTCAACCACCCACCTTGGAACGAAGGTCGCCAAGACCAGCAAGCCGGGGAAACTTATTGATGCGGGACAAATTTCTGCTGAATTTGACCATGACCCGGACGCGCCTGTTCTACTCAAGCAAGACCCTGAAACGATTGCTATTCATTATCCACTTGAGGAAGGGCAGGACAATCCCGCACGCTTGTCGTTTAAGGGGTTTGTGGTGAGCGAAGGCGGCGAAGAATTTAATGTGGATACACGCATGACGACCAAGGTAACCATTCAGGTTATTTCAGATTACAGCTATACGCCTGCAACATTACTTCCATAAACACAACACACAAAGCTCCCCTTTTTCTTTTCATAATTTCATTCTAGGAATACCGCCATGTCTATCACGCTCACTCGCGATTCTTTTCTCTCCACCTACAACACTACTGATGATATCCAGCAAGTCGAATTACCTGATGGTAATCATATCTTTATTAAGCCACTCACTGGACGTGGAGCTGATGCTTTTGCGCATGCTACACAAAACACGCCTGACCTTGCACGCTCTACCCTACTCGCCCAATGTGTTTGTGATAAAGATGGCGCACCTTTTTTCACCAATACCGATGTTTTTCGTGTTGCTGAATTACCAAATACTATCGTTCTACCCATCGTTGATGCGATCATCGAGCATAACGGCCTCAATGATGACGGAGGACAAGCAGCGCTGGGTTTTTCCGAAGCAACCCCGTCGAGCGTATCTGGTTCAGACTCGCCCGCGACACCAGCCGCAGTGTAGCAGAGGCCAAAGCAACTATCACGCTTAATGAATTTCGTTACTGGTCAGCATTCTATCTCTGGGAAACAGAGGCACTTATGCCAGCAGAGAAAAGGCCAAAGCGGCCCGCAAGTGCAAGTAGAGCGTGTGCAGAAATCAATAAACTTTTTGGTATTACAGAAAGGAGGTAGAAATAGATGTCGAATAAAATCATCTCCCAACTGGCCGTGCTGCTTAAACTAAAAGCAGGCGGCTTTTCGTCTGGCATGAAGAAGTCACGCAAGCAGACGAAAGGCTTGGGACATGATCTTGATAAGGTAAAAGGTGCGGCCATAGGACTGAGCGGAAAGTTGCTCGGCATGGTTGGCGTTGGTGCTGGGCTGGCTGGCATTACGGCAGGCATAGCGTCAGCAAGTGACCGTATTGATGGCATAGCAAAAACATCAGACAAGCTAGGCATTGCTACTGACAAACTCGTCGGCATTCATCATGCGGCACAATTAACTGGGAATAGTATTACCCAAACCAATACGGCTTTGCAGCGCATGGTGCGCCGTGTTGCTGAAGCAGCACAAGGAACCGGCACGGCAAAAAATGCCCTTAAAGAATTAGGTATTTCTGCTCAAGAAATGAACCGCCTTGCACCCGACCAACAATTCGAGCGCCTTGCTGGTGCCATGGGAAAAGTTGGCACCAAAGCAGATAGAGTGCGCTTGGCTATGGGCTTATTCGATACCGATGGGGTGGGCTTGGTTAATACGCTAGCTCTTGGTGTTGATGGATTGCGAGATACGGCCACCGAAGCAGAAAAGCTGGGCATATCGCTCTCCCGTGTTGATGCCGCCAAAGTAGAAATGGCTAATGATGCCATGTTTCGCTTAAAACAAATAGCAACTGGTGTATTTAATCAGCTCAGCATTCAGGTAGCCCCTATCATTGTTACGGTTGCGGAAGAATTAACGGGCGCTGCTACGGCTGGAGATGGCCTTGGTGCAACGATGGGCAACATGGCCAGTTATGGTGCGAAGGCAGTCGGCTTCTTGGCAAATGCATGGCAGGGATTAAAGATTATATTTAAAGCCACACAGCTTGGCCTCACAAAAGGGCTTGGTTGGGTTCTTGAAAAGGTAAACAATGTTATTGCTGTTACTAAATGGCTTGCAACTATTACAGGACGTGTTGGCACATTTATGTCAGCTTCTTGGGATGGTATGGGACATACTTTTGCTCTGATGGGCAATGGTATGAAAGTGGTCTTCGCTAAGACCGTTCGGCTTATTAGTAATCAGATTGGCGACCTCATCAAAAAGGCATCAGATGCGGCCTACCTTTTTGATGCGGAACTTGGATCTACCTTGCTCGCGGGTTACCATAAAATCACTGTAGCTAGTGGCGCATTTGTTGGTCAGGCTGAAACAGATTTTGCCAAAGCTGGTATGGCTGCCTACAATGCCGCAGAAGAATCAAGCAAAGCATGGAACTCTATTTTTACAGTTATGCCAACGGGAAGTGGTAGCGACACCATTAGTAATTTCGTTGCTGGTATGGCTGTTGTTCAAGAAACGCAGCAAAAAGAACTGAATACACTGCGCAATCAATCCGTTGCTGCTGATGCCGTCTGGCAAGGCTACCAACGAATTAATCAAGCCATACAGGAACGTGCTGTCATCACTGCAGAGGCAGCAGCCTTAAGTGGAAGCGAAGAAGACCCGGTTATCGCTGCAGAAAAAGCGCGGCAGTCGATGCTTGAGGAAATGGCAAAAACGCATCAAGGATCACTGACGGGAATATGGTACGCGGGTTTACAGCAACGAGAGAAATTTGTGAAACAAAGTAGCTGGGCGCAAGTAAAAGATGTATTCTCCTCACTAGAAACCATGACGCGGGGCGTTGCGCAACATAGCAAGACCATGTTTAAGATTAACCAGGTAGCGGGTATTGCGAATGCAATTATTAATACGGCGCAAGGTGCCACTAAAGCGCTGGCCGCATACCCTCCCCCCCTTGGCCCAATTATGGCAGGGCTCGTTGTCGCTGCTGGGGCTTCGCAAATCATGGCGATTAAAAATACAAGCTTTGGTGGCGGTGGATCAGCTCCAAGTATTGCGGCATCTATTGCGCAACCGTCACCAAGCGGTGGCGGCGTTGGGGAAGACAGTGCTGGTGGTGATTCCAAGAGCGGGCAATCTGAACGACAAACAACTTCACAGGCATTAGTTATTCAGGGAGATTTTATTTCAGCAGAATATCTTGAAAGAATTTCACAGGAAGCCAAAGAACGAAATATAATGTTTTCGGAGATACGTCGTGGCTAATGAAGAAAACCTACCACGTATTGCATGGAATAATGTATTATCTACTGCAACAATTACTCCGAGCAGTGAGGAGTTGAATCACCTCGCCGTTTTCTCTTGTGATGACACCCTCTACCGTTCATGGCAACCGGAGAGTGATGGTACGCATACCATTGAGGCAAGCTGGACGGGGCTACAAGAAATTACCTGTTGGTGCATGTACGGTCATGGACTTGGTCTTACCGCTGGCTCTCTAGGTCTTGAATACTGGAATGGCTTTGCATGGGCACTCTTTGGCAATGGCTTTATTGCGCCAAACGGCAGCGAATGTCTCTATGAAATGAGTGAACCCATTTATACCGACCGCATTCGCTTTGTTATTAACAGCACACCGCCCTCACGTATTGCCGCCTTATTCGTCGGTAATGATTTACTCTGCGAGGAAGGACTCACACCCGGCTGGGTTGACCCGACCATTGGGCAAAAGCAAAAGGTTGTCCATGCAACCAGTCGATCAGGCTTGGCTCTTCCGTCCATTATTGAAGATGAATTCCTTACGCAGCGATTTACGCTCAAAGATGTGTCTATGGACTGGGCTATGAATAAATGGCTGCCATTCAAACAACACTGCCAAACGCGGCCATTCTTTTTATGGTGGAATGAACAAGCATCTCCGTGTTATTGCTCACAGGCTACTTTTGAGAATGAGCGATATAGCCGTGTGGGATTTGTAAACGTAGGTTTTTCTGCGCGTATGGTGGTACAATGACTTTATCAGGTGAACGGGAAAGTTTTACAGCAAAACCATTATCATTTATTGAGGTAGACCTTGATTGGGTAGATGACACTGTCCCCGCATTTAATGGAGACGGCACGCCTTGTTACAAAACGCCAGCAACTACTGATAATATTGATGCCTTAACTATTGGCACTCGTACACGCCGTTATTGTGATACTACTGCTGCTCAGGTCTGGGATCTTGATGCTATCCCCTGTATTGATGGGATTCGCTACCAAACAACACAACTCAAAGTAGGCGAGAGTCTGGGTTCCTTTGGACAGGTAACAATTACCCTGCGTGATTTCGTAGATGATGATCGCCTTGAAGACCCGTTTTATAGTCAGCGCACACATGACACGGCAGCGGGAACATATTTCACTAAACTCCATGCTCGCAATCCTTACATTCAAGGCCGCGCCCTCCGCGTTTTTGCTGGCTTCGCTGGCGAGGAATATAACAACGCAAATTTTGAAGAGCGGCATTATTTGATTAGGTCAATTAAAAGAACGAATAAATCTAGCTGGCAAATCATAGGCGTATCACCTTTACAACTTGCGAATTTACGCGGAGCCAAAGCACCAAAGCCGAGTGGCTGGACGCTCAAATATAACATTGGTCTTGGCAGCACGACTGCGGAACTCGTTGATTATTCTATTGCCGATGACGATCCGACTTCTGGTTACTGTTTAATCAGCGATGAAGTTTGTAGCTATACGCGGGTCAATAATGTACTTAATATAGCCAGAGGTCAATTCGCTACCACGCCTGATTCCCATGACGCTGGCGATGGCATACAACCTGCTCTGCAATTTATTAATACGCCAGTGCAGGAAATAATACGCACGCTACTCGTAGACTACGCGGGTGTCAGTCCTGCCCTCATTCCCATTTTCGATTGGAACAACGAATCAAATAAATGGTTACAGCTCTATTCTTTATCTCCTCTGCCAATCACTGAGCCCGTTGATGTTATTGAACTCATCAATGAAATCTGTGAACAAGTTGGCTTATTTCTTTGGTATGATGAAATTGCACAAATAATTCGCCTGCAAGCCATTCGGCCTGTGCCAACTTCTAGCATCCAGCTAGTCACTGACGATGACTTGGTCAGCGAAGTGGCAATTAACCCAGACGTATCAGCACGGGTGTCGAGGGTTGCTATGCTCTATGATAAACGCACCCCCATTGCTGATGATGGAAAAGATGCGAGCTATCGAAAGCGACTCATAGGTCGCAACTTTGGCGATGGAACATACGAACATGGAAGCGAAAGTTTAAAAGTCATCCACTCCCGCTGGTTTGGCACCAATGATGATGCGGTTTCGGGGAGAACGGCTTTTACCATTGCCAGCACACTACGGGATGGACGAACGCTTTATACGTTCACGCTCAATAAACGGCGAGCTGATTTAGACCTTGGCAATGTCATCTCTTTAAGAACCAGAGATGCAATCGACACCACGGGGCAGATGAAAACACTACCTGCAATTATTGTCAAACGTACGCCTGCAAAAGATGGGCTGAGTGTGGAATATATCGCGGAGCCATTTATTTATGCGGCGCGATTTATTTATGTGCTGCCAAACGATCACACCACAACCTACCCCAATACACCCGAAGCCACTCAAGATCCCGGATGGTTTCTCGCATCGAGCGATGGCACGATGCCAAACGGAGATGCGCCGTACGTGCTCGGCTAAAATAATATTTTATACTATTTAATTAAATAGGAGAATCACCATGCCTTGGACCAACGTCCCCTACAAACAACCTCTCGACCCGGTCACTGCTGATGAATGGAATGGGCTCGTTGGTAATTTCGATGGTCTTGCCTCTGGCGATCCCAATGCACCAAAGGTTGCTCTTCCCAATGCGATAACCACTACCACAATCGATACCACGCTTGTCTTGCAACCCGACGGACTCGGCGGTGTCCATTGGGGCGTTCCAAGTGGCGCAGCAAATACTGCACTAATGAGTAAAACACAGCATACAAACTCGGTAGCGATTACGGGCCTGAGTTCTGGCTACTGGCTCGCCCATATTCTCGCCCACGTCGATCATGGAGAAATCACCGAAGCAACCGTACAAGGTTTCTGTGTTGTGCATAATGGAGTCATCATCGACCAGCATGCTATGGATACAGCAGGAAACGTTGAATTGGATACGCTGTTTTCGCTCACTGCTGGGACATTGACATTTTCGCATGGTGTGGCGCGAACAGGAAATCGATTTGTGGTGGTCGTGAATCGGGTGCGGTAATGAATAGCGCTACTACGGTAAACAGAACATCTGCCAGCACATTGATCTACTGCCTATGCTTCACTATACAGAAATCAGGGTAACTACTAAAGACCAATGACTTGTTTCTTTGGCAAAGATTCGAGCAGCCGCAGTATTGCGAGCAACATTAACACTCTACAAAGTGTGTAACTTAATTTTTTATTTTATGCATATAACCACACAGTCCATCAACCCATGAATGTTCGAGCATATATGCTGACCTTGGCAGAAACTTAGTTGCCCTACAATAATCAGAAAATACCCAGGACATTGGTTCAAAAAAAACAAGAAAAATCACCTACAAACGACATGTGCCAACTCATACAATATAGAACATATCTTAACAACCAATGTAAGAGCACGGCAAAAGAAGACTTCTCATTGATTCCATAAATACAACATTAGCGTATTCTCAGCATAGAAGACACTTACCCACCCCTCCTCTAAACAGGACAACTCATGAAGAAAACACTGCTCTACATTCTCAGCATCCCTTTCTTGCTAATTGCAATAATAACGAGCATAACCTGCCTTGTAGACCCAAACAACGGCACATTAACCCTTTCTATCATCTCTTGGGGATTTTTCATAGTCATCATATACAAAGGCAAGAAAAGCGGCAATAGCAAGAATTCCCATATCACGATAGAAACGTCTTACATTCACAACGGAGAAAACGAAAGCAGCCTTGAAGGCATGAAAGCACAAAAAATACTGAAGATCATAGATACATCATCACTGAACAGCAAACCGTGGCACAAAGACCCCGTTTCTAAAAAACAAAAAGATCTACTTGAAGACTTCGAGGTCAAAAACATTAGCAACTTAACCAAAGGAGAAGCTTCGCTAATCATTTCAGCTATTTTTGATGAGAATAACAACCCACAACAAGGCTCATCTAGCCACCCCAACCCCGAAGACCAAAAGAATTCAATTAATTGGGCCAACAAAGTCCTTAGCGATAAAAATAAATATGTCATTTTAGATACCGAAACGACTGGATTAGGTAAAAAGGATGAGGTCATTCAAATAGGCATTATCGACATGGATGGCAAAACACTTCTCACGCAAAATATCAAACCAACACATCACACATCGATACCTAAAGAAGCATCTCAAGTTCATGGTTTAACGATGAAAGATCTAAAAAAATGCCCAACTTTTGATCAACTGGAAGAAAAGTTAGAAACAGTACTTAACGGAAAAGTCATCATCGCTTACAACTCCAAATTCGATAAACGCCTCTGTATCCAAACACAAAAGATATGCGGTGGTTACCAAATCAAAAACAAATGGTCTTGTGCCATGCTAGAATACGCCAAATTTATAGGAGAATTGAATAGCAGTAAAGGTAATTATAAATGGCATAAGCTTGAAGGTGGTGACCATAGTGCCACAGGAGACTGCATTGCCACCCTTAATGTCATTAAAAAGATGGCTGGACAAATACAATAAACTCTCTCTCTTCACCATCGTTGCCCTTGAACAAGGCACCCCAAAATGGCTCGACTGGCGCAAATCTGGCATAGATGCATCGGAAGCCGCTGAAAAAAACCAGAGCAAGTACTTGCTGAAAATCTTGACACCGATCCAAAGTTCGTACCCAGCGCCCGTGCCCCTCAAAAAAGATTAACCCCTATTTGAATCCCCCCCTCGCTCCAAAAAAGAAACAGGCAAGCATTAGCAATTCCCAGAGAGCAGCAACAGTTCCCCATCCGGTATCGATTGTCCACCGTAACAACCAGATCCACCGCATCTACCCACGGCGCTGAGCGAGGTTGCTATCGTGTCGATATTTACGGGATTATTGCACCGATAGGTTTATTGGTAGTAAGACAATTCATTAAAATTCATCTACATCTTGTTTTGTGATTTCCTCAGATCGCTTCTTTAGAAGATATCGTGTCATACTCTGCTTTATTTTCTTATCCGCTTCAGATTGGGACATCACCTGTGCCGATATAAACCAATCACCAATACGAATAGGTGAACCTTCGGTTTTGTAAAGAATGTCAATATATGTAGTATCACTTTCTGAATAAACGGTCAAATCCCCGCTCTCTTCCAGCCTTATCCCAGCCTCCTCTGTATGCACAAGAGTTCCCGTTAAGAGAATTTCACCATTTTCTTTAACTTTACCACTTAAATGTCCTGAATACCCAAGAAACACAGAATGATTCAACACTTTGACATCCTTACCTTCGTACAGCACATGAGAAGGCTCTTTTTTTTGATTCTTCACAAAGGCATGCTCTGGTTTTTCCGAACCTTCCTTAAGCATTTCAAGGAAAATAAAATCCTTCTTGCCTGCCTCCTGTGCCTCTAAAGAACAAAATATCATATTAACTAAAATAATACATATTGAAAAAAACTTCATTAGTAGTCCCTACCTATTCTAAGACCTTTGTTAATATATGTAATTGCTACACAGCAACACATATAACGATTCACTTCTCGTGAGGTTAAAATACGCTATCGATCGATCGCTATGTTTAACGCTTCATATTCCTAAAGGTTCATACTTATTTCTCTGAACTTGGCAGTAAGGGCAAGCACACACTTGAACGTGGACTCGATCAGTTCCTCGACTACTACCACACCGCTCGTCAAAAGGTATCGATGGCAAGTTACTGCGCGTTGATATGTGAATACACACAGTAATACTTTGTCGTTATCTTGATACATCTTCCTATATATATAAGGAAATTTTAAAAGTATTTTACACACAGTAATACTTTGTCGTTATCTTGATACATCTTCCTATATATATAAGGGGGTAGAAAAGCACCCGAATCTATATAAATATTTGAATCCTACCTTCTTTTGCTCTTTCGTGTGTCATATAAAGACCTCTCCCCTCTACTAGATATATACGTATGAGCGACCATCGGTTTAAAAAGCATTTCATTTTCAAAATCACCAATCCCCGCTTGCTCACTATTTAACCATCTGCTCACCCGCCCTCCCCTGCCTCTTAATGCGTACTCCCTATTAGATTCTCTACCCGAAAACTCGCCCACTGGTTCGTACTTTTTCAAATCCACCAAGTCACAAAACGAAAAAAGCCAGAACCATATTTGGCTCTGACTCATCTCACATCTTGTGGTAAAATTCTTTTTTCTTATCCGTACAATTGGTGCACGAATCCCGCGCAAAACAAAAACAGCAAGGTAGCGATTGCTGCCCTGCTGAATAAGTTGGTTAGTTGGGGGAGTGTTAACATGGATGAACAATAGCGAACTGTATAGAATGGCTAGTAGCGAGTAGTGTCCATTGACTTCCTTCGCTACCTCACACCATCCCGCGCCCTATGAAAAAATCACTCAATCCCATCTCGTGGCTCAAAGCCATGATGCCCGAAACCAATCGTGAAGATGAATATCTGCGGATTATTCAACTGTTATCAGAACAGCTCAATATCTACATCGAAACATCTCCACGTCCAAAAGTCACCGATACACAACGCAGTAGACTTGGCACCCTATCTCGTCTTATAGATCGCAAGACACTGCATTCGCTACCTTGTATGGTAAAAGTAGACACCATGCTCGGCTGGGTACGACAACTCCAAAGACGAAAGTTCCACTCTCAGTCAGATAAGTCCAAAGGCGGGCGACCAAATCTTGAACAAATAATTCGTAAAGAAATTATCAAACTGGCTAATGCTGGCTGTTTAACTGCACGACGACTTGAGGGAGAATTAAAAAAATGCAATCTTGAAGTAAGTCATGAAAGTATTCGGAAAATCCTGCGTGAAGAAGGATTTCCATCTGGTAGCGATAACGACTCTTGGGCAAAGTTCATCAAACGGCAGATCCACTTAATGCTTTGTACGGATTTTTTCACCATTGAAACAGGAGGACTCCTCCCCTTCACCAAAGCGCGCACACATTATGTTTATTTCATCATGGATATGGCAACCAGAGCAGTTAAAATCATCAACATGACCGAGCATCCAACACAGGAATGGACTGTGCAGCAAATCCGCAATCATGCTCTAGAAGATGATAACCTTTTCGCTGGAAAGAAATATCTCATTCATGACAATGGACCACAGTTCAAAAAGGATTTTTGCTGCATTCTCAAATCAGAAGGCATTACGACGAAAGCGATCATGCCCTATGCGCCAAACATGAATGCGTATGCCGAAAGGTTTGTCAGAACAATACGCGAGGAATGCTTGAATAAATTTGTATTCTTCAATAAAGCTCAGCTTAGACGAGCACTTTCACAATTTGAAGAACACTACAATACAGAGCGCCCACACCAAGGAATTGGTAACGAAACTATCACACCTTGGAAACATGCTGAAAATACGGGCGACATTATCTGTGATGAAAGACTTGGCGGATTGCTCAAGTCATTTCGCCGCGAAGCTGCCTAGTACGACCACCTCTCATTCAACAATCGCCACCAGCTCCGCAATGGATACTGGCTATTCTTCGTGACCATTTGACAACAAATTACCATTGTAGTCGTGTCTTGAAATAGACTTAGATGATTTTCGTCACCAAATGCTGCGATTTTACCGATTGGTTTTCTATAGGATTCTCAAAGATCGCGTCGATATTTACGGGGTTATTGCACCGATGGGTTTGTTGGTAGTAAGGGGTTCGGGCTACCCTTCTGGCCATGCGACAATAAATTGCCACTATAGTCATACCCTGATTTGAGCTGAAGTAATTTCTCACAACAAATTTCGGCGTTTTACCGATTAGTTTTCTATAGGATATTTCGTAAATATCGTGTCGATAGGTTTATTGGTAGTAAGAGCCCAAAAACGTTAGTACTCCATTAAAGCGCTAAAACCAACTAGTTGAACATCTTCGTTTTCTGCGAGTAGGTCTGCGTAACCGTTACCAACTTCAAAGAGGGCGTAGAACATGGTGAAGGCCGTATGGCTGTTATATTCGTAGCGCATGGTGAAATCATATTCTACACCAAATTCATCATCAACTCCGGCTGGCGCGTCGTTGAGGGTAAAACGGCCAACATCTAAACGAAGGCTTACCGGCTGGCGCGTTTGGAAAACGTATTCTGCACCGATTTTCCATGCGTCTAAGCCACCATCACCAACACGCTCGGCAAGTTCTCCGTAACGTTCGTGTTCAGCGATGTAGAGGTCACGTCGGCCTTCAAAGGGGTCAATAAGGGCTTCGTATTCATTATCCGTGGTGCCGTTGCTGTCACCTGAAATGCTATCGTACTGGATGTTGAACGCTGCCTTGCGCAGATCTTCGGTTTTTGCGTGCCAAACAATCCCGCCGCTATAACCACTGCCAGAGGTATCGCCACCTCCGTCAATGCTACCGTCTTGTCTGGCGTATTCACCATAGAGGTCAAAGCCACTCGTGAGATTCCATTCGGTACCGACGTAAAACGTATCTATTTCACTAGCAACAGCGGTACCAGCAGTGCCAACACTCATCGGCACATCTTCTTCGTGGGTCCAGCTGACTGTGAAGAAAACACGGTTATCAGATTCGTTTTCTGGCTGCCAATCAATAACCAAACCATAGAGACTTTGGTCGTCTGATTCATCACCAGTGTTCACTGGTGGCACAACCGCACCACGACCTTCGTAGGATTCATTGATAATGAAAAACTGGCCAATAAAGGTAAGTTGATCCATGTTGTAATAAAAACGTGCACCATCCCAGCTGGTAACAGTTGGATCGTTGGCGCGACTATCCCAAAGGAATCCACCATCTGGTTTAGTTCGTAAATTCCACGCTACCGGCTGACGACCAAGCCATAAATCCGCATTCGGCAGGAAGAAACGCTCAAAAACAACGTAGGCATCATCCAAAACAATTTCACCACTACGGTCATTAGAAGCACCAGCAACATGACTTTGATCACCACCTTCAGCATCGTAGGCGAGAGTGATGCGCACTTCCATATCGTCACCAACTTCAACACTGGTGCCGAGTTCAGCGCGCATCCACATCTGGCTGGTGTTCGTTTCCGCAGCACCTTGATTGTAATCTTTTTGTCGAATAGATTCGATCAGCAAAGACCCTTGCAAGTGATCCAGTTCCAAACCACCAGAACCACCCCAAGCCATTGTTTTACCTGGCCCAGGTGCTGGGGTAAGCGCTGAACCAGATGTTGATTGCACACCTTCTGCGGCCATGGCACTTAATGGCAGAACAGTCAGGCAGGCTAAGGTAGGTACAAGGCGTTTGCTGCACATCATAGATGTCTCCAAGGGCGAGAAGTTAGAGGCTCTTGCACCGGGTGCAAGCCATGTCACCGAGCATTGTGGCTCTGTGAGTAATTCCGCTAGCCTCTTTTCCTATGAAAGATACGCTGCCGACCTGACTACAAGAGAGTACACACTCCCCGCCTTGCAGCGAACTGCTTGTGCACACTCATTTGAAAAGGGCTTCACCAATGAAAGCATTTATTATCCTCCTTCTTCTCGCTGGTGCCGGATATTATGGCTGGCAACACTTCGCAGCCGAAAATACCGCTGAAACAAACGATCCTGCTGCCAACTCAGAAACTGCTGCCGAAGACGGCATCAACGATGGTCTACCGAGCCTTGATGGCCCAGTTGAAGACAGCTCTACCCTATCTGCCGAGTTACAACAACTCCTGACGGATTCCGATGCACGCTGGACCGTACTTGCAGAAAAAGGTGATCCTGCTGTAGATGCCAATGCTCCAGAGCTTGCTAGAGCCTACACACGCATACTTCGTGCAACCTACAATATACCAGCGCTCAAAAGCACCCAAGAACGCATCATCGCTGATCAACTAAGCGCACTCGGGCAAAAACTCTTTTATTCCAGCAACCGCTATGCAGACAGCACTGGTCTCTTCGGCACCTATACTGTACAAAGCGGTGACATCTTGGATAACATTGGTCGTAAAATGGGCATGAGCTATCAAATGCTCAACATCATGCGTGGTACAAACCCAGAAAGCAGTAATCTTGGCCCTGGCGATACCCTGAAAGTTGTTCACCTCAAAGATACAGACGGTAAACATATTAACAGCGGTTATGAAATGCATGTTGATAAGAGTGATTATTTCATGGACGTATTTATCGGCGGCATTTTTGCCCGCCGCTACCAAGTTGGCGTAGGCCGCGAAGGGTACGATACCCCGACTGGAACCACCCGTATCATTAGTCGTGAATTTCGTAAAGGTGGCGTTCCTTGGACTCACCCAGAAACTAAAGAAGTATTCCAGCCCGGTGATCCACGCAACATCCTTGGTGAAATCTGGTTGAAATTGGACCCTGTTATTGGCAAGTCCGGCCTTGGCATGCACGGCTACACTGGTGAAGGCGATTCTGTTGGCGGTAAACTCAGCCACGGCTGCATTCGCTTACTCAATAATGATGCGAAGGAACTTTATCATACTCTTGTTAAAGTATATGTAAAAAATGGCGAAGTTATTACTCGTTCACCAATGACGGTTGTTATTGTAGACTAACCAAACAACACGAATGAAAGAGACCAAAGCCGCTTAATAAAATATTAAGCGGCTTTTCTTTTTTATACAGACACTACAAACCAAACAATATTATTGTCTGGATCATAAATTTTTGCTTCGTTTTCTGACAGTCGGGCAGCAATAATTTTTCCTGCTAAACGATCACAAAAAGCATCCAATTCAGCGACGCTCGCACAAGAAAAGCGAAGGCCAGTATCTATGCCAGCAATAACATCAACAGCTCCAGTTTCGACCTGAACCTCCTGAATAATAAGATCTTTTCCAAGAGCGGTAAAACTGATTGATGACTGACCCTCGGGTTTAGGTAACTTCATGTCAAATAAAGTTCGGTAGAACATCCGTGAATGTTTCATATCAGTGACATTGATTGTTGTGGACATAAGCACTCTCCTGCTCTTCGTAAGAATACCTTCAAAAAACGATTGGGGCAATACTCAAAAACCTTCCCGTTATAGGAAGGTTTCTTATGAGTAAGAATTTGGTTACTTTCAGAAAAGAGCTATTCACCTCAATGGACATTCACAAATGCGTCTGCGTCTAGATCTTCCGTTTTAAAATGTTCTTCACAGCGTCTGACTGGGTCTTATTTAGCTTTCTTCTTTTTATCAGCCTCTTCTTTTTTTAAGCGTTCTTGTTCAGCTTTTTTCTTAGCTGCATCTTCCTTAGCCTTTTTCGCTTTTTCACGTTCGGCCGCTTTTTTCTCTGCGGCTAAACGTTCTTTTTCGGCTTTTTCTTGACGCTTACGAGCTGCCGCTGCTTTTTTTGCTTCCTCTTTGGCCTTTTTCTCTGCGGCTCGGCGTGCTTTTTCTTTTGCCTCAGCTGCTCGTTGTGCTTGTTCTTTGGCTTTACGTTCGGCTGCTTGTGCCGCCTTTTCTGCGGCTTTTTTCGCGCGTGCTTTTTCTTCTGCTTGTTGCTCTGCTAATTCTTTAGCTTTACGCTCGGCTGCTTTCTTTTCAGCAGCGGCCTTTTTCTCTGCAGCTCGTTTTGCCTTAGCTGCTGCCGCGGCTTTTTTCTCTGCGGCTTTTTTTGCTTCCGCTTCAGCGCGTTTCTTTTCTTTTGCTGCAATATCAGCTAAACGTTTCTGTTCTTTTTCCCATGTTAAAATAGATTTTAGTGCCACGCTTGCTTCATCAGCAGCATGTGCAAGTAAAGAACGTTCTGTTTTTAAACTACGAGCAATTTCCAATAAGGGTTTAGCTTCTGCATATTTTTCTGTACCCAGTTGGAAAAGGGTCATGCCTGTCCGGTAAGCAAGCTCCGTTTGATCTGCACCTTCGCTGATCGCAGAAAGGGTAACCAAAGCTGCTTTATAATCTTGTTGTAAGTATTGACTCCAGCCAAGTAAGGTCTTGCCGTTAACGGATGCAGCATCCAAAGTAAGTGCCTGCGCCGCCTTTGCTGCGGCTAATGCATAAGCTGATGTTTTTAAACTATCATCTGCATCTGCTGGTAAAAAGGTTGAAGCCCAACCCAGTGCAAGCGGCAAACGAACGTCAGTCACATCATTACCACAAACATCACGTAAAGCAGCGGTGGTACCCGCCATATTATCGAGAGCATATTGTGATAAACCAACATCACGGCTGGTACGTACTCTTTCTGTATCCAACACGAGCAGTGACAAAGCATGTAGACCTCGCTCAACCGTTTCTTCATGCTGCTCTGTTGTTGCCAACATAGATGTAAGATCTGATAAACCACGGGCATGGTTTGGTGCAACAGCGATCAGTTGATGCCCCCAATCAATACCCTTAGTCAAATAACCGTTATCTGTATGTGATAATTCTAAGCTTAAACGGGTCAGTGCAAATAAAGTTTCAACATGTTGTTTATCACGCGCTTGGTAGCTGGCATACACATCATACGCTTCTTGGCGGCGCTCTAAACGCCACAGATAAGAGCCAAGCTCCGCATAGAGTGCCGCACGTTCTGGAGCAAGATCTAGCGCAGCATGAAAATGCTCGATAGATTGGTCATGACGATCAGCAGCTTGATGATAATAAGCAAGTTCTACATGCGCTTCTATATAACGTGCATCAACGGCAACACATTTATTCCACCGACGAGCAGCCAAGTCTGCTGTGGCTTCCACCATTTTAACACCGATACGTACTTTACGCTCGGCAGATGTTGCCGCGGATGTTGCTTCGGCAATAACCATACCGCTCAAATAATAGGTATCTGCATCTTTATTATTTAATCGAATAGCAATATCATATTCACGCAAAGCCATTACTCGATCGGCAGCAGCAGCAACAGTGTTGCCCTCTGCGCCAGCAGCAACGCTGCGATGATGGTAGGCACCAGCTATACTTTTATGAATACGGTCATCTTTTGGCGCAAGATCAATCGCACGTTTCAGCGCTTCAATAGCTTCATCATAACGACCCTGCAAATCTAAAATACGACCATAATACCAACGGACGGTTGGATTGGTCGGCTGCATACGAATTGCACGTTGGCACCGTACACGTGCTTCATCAAATTCTTGCACGCCAGCAAGCGCTACACCAAGTACCGCGTAGGCACCACCAAGAGTTGGGTCTAGCGTAACAGCTTTGCGCGAATGTTCGATAGCATCACGATAAAATTCTTCAGCTTTTTCGCTGTCTGTCATCACAGACGCATCGGCAGCACTTTGCTGTAAACGCGCCATTAAATAATGCGCTTCTGCAAGCGATGCGGCTAAGGGTTCTCCACTCCAGCTCTCATAAGCACGCAGGCCTGGAATAAGGGCTGCGACACCTTCTTCATATTTTCCATTATCATATAAATTTTGTGCGCGCAATATTTGCACAGAAATACGCAAACCATTTGGAATACGACCTTCAAGCGCGGCTTTGTAGTTTTCTTCCGATAATTCGAATTCGCCATCAGCATGTAATGAACCAGCTTCTTGAATATGGTCCAAAATATCAGTTGTGAACGATGAACCAGACAGAACTCCTACGTTCTGAACATCTATCCATGCGCTGTTACGATAGTCTGAGGTAACAACTCCTTCGACTTCTATCATTTGATATTTACGCAAACTCGTAACTAGCTGAGTACCTGCCAATGCTTTTGGATAATAGAGCGTTGTCATTGGTTGTGCGCGTACTTCTGGGTCCCAAATACCAGCGAGGTCATCCCATACGACCATATTGATGTACCGCTCTGGAGTAAATGGCGTGTGGAAGGGTGCGTATAAATCACTATTTTCGGCAAAGGTACAGCGAAAACGAACGTGCAAACCTTTGTATGATGATGGACTTGCCAACAATTCATTTAAATCAACTTCGTGGACAGAAATGTTTCCGCGTGACGCGGCTTCAAGTTCTGTTGGAATGGCCAAGGCACTGGCAACAACACAGGTGGCAGTCAAAACAGTTGAGCGGATAGACACGGCGGCATCCTTTTCTTGTTGGCTTCTTTTCGCTTATGAATCTCATATCGGTCGCCACAGGAAGCGACACTCAAGGGGATGTTAGGGTAAGCACTTACGCTACGCAAGCAGGAAGAACGGTGATGCAAATGTTGCATTGGCAAGCTTATCGCATCGTTACCTGCGCTCCCCCTGCAATAACCAGCGAACGGGTTTTCCCTAAAGAGACAAGACAACGATAGGACACAAAGTATTGCCTAACAGACGGAGACACTGGAGTCATCCAGCTATCCAACTGTTTTTCTGTGGCTTCCACTGCTTCACATTCATCCAAACAAGCAGATATGATAGCCTGTAAATGTGCACCTGAAGACCACAAACGCAAACGCTTGCTCAACAAAGCCCAAGCACCAAAAAACCAGCGTTCTGCCGTATGGGGTGTGATGCCTAAAATCCTTGCCACCTCATCCATTTCTAATCCTGTGAAAGCGCGCAAAGCAAAAACTTCGTACATACAATCTGGCAATTTCTGCACTTCCTGCCGTAACCATGCCTGCTGTGCTTCCATAGATATGAGGCCATCCTGTGCTGGCTCTGCGGCTGCGTTTTTGCGTCGAAATGTTTCTGTATCTGACATATCAGTATACTACATCAAAAATACGCAGTAAGATAGCTTTTTTGCCGCACTTGAAAATGATCTTCAGACAAACACGATGATGGCTATGACCTGTACTGTAGAAACTCGCTTGGAATCTTGGCTAAACAAATCTTTTAGTCGTGAATTGACAGGCACTTATGATAATATGAAGCAAGAGCCGCTACGCAAAGTATTGAGCCACCTTCCCACACCACCACCACCTGTAACCTTTGCCGGCACCAAGGGTAAAGGCAGCACTCTACGCTTAGTTGAGTGTGGTTTACTGGCTGCTGAGCAAGCAACGGTGGCATTTACAAGCCCGCATATCTTTGATATTCATGAGCGCTGGCGTATTGGCGGCATGCCTGTACACCCAGAACGTGCCTGGAAACATGCTTGTTCTGTTATTGATGCGGAAGAACACTGCGACGAACAACTCACCTACTTTGAACGCTGCTTTGCCATTGGCTGCCTGCTAGCAGCAGAAGAACAGCACAACAAAGAACAGGCCTTCTTCTTATGTGAAGTCGGCCTTGGCGGACGACTAGACTGCGCCAACATCCTCGACTGCCAGCTGGCAATTATTACCCATATTGGTTATGATCATACCGATGTACTTGGTGATACCTTGGAGCTGATTGCAGGTGAAAAACTTGCGATTGCCCGTCCAAACAAACCTTTGTTAATTGCTCCACAAACCCCAGAGGCAGAACACGCCATTCGCCATGTCTTGCCAGAAAAGCCTGCGGCTCAATGGGTTCATCAGCCAGAACACCCCTTGCCTTGCGGTCTGACGGGTGTGCATCAGCAAGAAAGTGCCGCTACCGCCTTAGCAGCTTTGTACCATCTTGTCCCTGAACATATTTCCGATGTCCATACGGGTATGGCAGCGGCTCAACTTGCCGCACGTTGTCAAATTATTACAAACGGCAAGCGACGCATACTTATTGATGGTGCACATCATTATGAAAGCATTCAAGCCACCCTCAAAGTTGCTCAAACGGAGCTAACAGATGGATGGCACTGCATTGTTGCTTTAGCCAATGACAAAGACATAAACCGTCTGCTACCACTCCTCAGTACACAAACCACTTTGGTTCGCTGTGGCTATAATTGGCCGCGCGCACGTTTGGAAAATGATTGGCCGGAAACGCTTCAAGACACAGCGTGGTTCACAAATATTATCGAGGCTCTTGCCGCACTCCCTGACGATGAGGACCTGTGTATTACTGGTAGTTTTTATCTTGCTGGCGAAGCCTTACAGGCATTGCAGGTTGAAACAGGCATTCCTGGTTAAGAATACCCACATGAGTATTCTTGATCTTGTCGGTAATACGCCGTTGTGTGATCTGACCTTCCTCCTCAAACAGCAAGATACACCGCAAGTGCGCTGGCTGGCAAAGCTAGAGGGAGATAATCCAGGCGGCAGCGTGAAAGACCGCGCCGCCAAACACATGATTCAATCTGCCATAACACGCGGCGAATTAAAACCCGGCATGCGGCTCATTGAAGCAACCTCTGGTAACACCGGCATTGCCCTTGCCATGAGTGCCAAAGCCGCTGGCATAGACATGCACTTAGCTCTGCCATCTAATTCCAGTATTGAACGCGCCCAAACCATGCGCGCTTATGGCGCCACCGTTCACCTTATTGATTTTGGCATAGAAGCCGCCCGCGATTTTGCTGATGAACAAGTACGCGCAACCGCTGGCCAAGACGATGCTTTTTTTATGCTCGATCAATTTTCTAATCCAGACAATCCCGGTGCTCACTACACCACTACCGGCCCTGAGATTTGGCGCGATACAGAACAACAGATCACTCATTTTGTCAGCGCCATGGGCACAACTGGCACCATTATGGGCACCAGTCGTTATCTCAAAGAACAAGATCAGTCTATTGAAATTATTGGTTGCCAGCCAACAGAAGGCTCCTCCATTCCGGGCATTCGCCGTTGGCCCGCGGAATATTTACCAAAAATATTTGAACCAGAACGGGTTGATCGGATTATAGATGTCTCACAGATAGATGCAGAGAATACCGCCCGCTACCTCGCCAAAGAAGCTGGCTTATTTATTGGTATTAGCTCTGGCGGTGCCGCTTGGTCTGCTATGCAAGTCGCTAATGAATTAATTAACAACCAACAAACTGCTACCGTTATCTCTATTGTCTGTGATAGAGGTGATCGTTATTTATCCACTGGGGTTTTTGAAAAAAAATAATGTGTGTATGAGCGTGTTTACAACGCAACTAAAATGAACTGTGTTATCTGCTCAATTCTAAAATAAATTGACAAGTGTTCTCATAAAACAGTAATATAACAGAAAAAAACGGTACTTCCGCCCGAGAAAAAACTACTCGTTGCACAGCGGCTTGTGCTGTTTTACCGTGAATGTATGAGTGGGAAATACGTAAACCAGAATATCGGACTTCGCTGGCTTGGCCTGCGCATGTCGTTATTGGTTGCTGCGCTCTTTCTCCTACTAGGACAACCACTCGTCCAGTGGCACTGGATGGAGCACCATACCGAGCACGACACAACCCACGTCTCGGCGGCTAACACCTGTTGTCATGCTCATGTCAGCACAGACCATAACACGGATGAACATACAAATGAAGATACGGATGACGACGAATGTCTGATCTGCCAATTTCATCTTGTTGCTTCGTGGTACTGGCTCACGCCGACACCCTTACCTGATGTGGTAAGCCTTGCCGCTGTTCGGCAGATCCCCTCTCCTTATTGTATAGATGTTTTTGGGTTTCAGATTGCAGCTTGGCATCCTGGCCGAAGTCCTCCCTGTTGAGAGTTGAAACACATCAATTTTAAACCGCTATTGGGCGGTGATTGATACATTGACGGTTCATCGTCGTTGTTACAGGTGTCGTATCTGTACGGGCGAAGCTCCGATCTTATGGTACACACAATTTCGTTGTGCACCATCACAATCATAAATATCTCAAACGAGGATTCCCTCATGTATACTTCTTCCTGTTTAGGACGGGCCAAACCGGCTCGTCTCCCTTTCTCATTTTCCCATTATTTATCGCTGCCACTTATTGCCACGTCAGTGCTTGCTGCTGCCGAACCCGAGCCAAGTGGTACTCAACTGCGCCTGATTGATATTTCTAGCATTATAGGCATGAGCGTCGGTGGTACGACCGCTGATGAACACGAAATGGAGTGGTCACAAGTCGGCGGACATGACCCAAGCGGAGATGGCTTTACCTTTCAATATATGGAAGTGTCTCTTGCTGGTGCCGTTGATCCCTATTTTACTTCTGAAGCACATCTCAATATAACACCAGAGCATGGACTTGAATTAGAAGAAGCCTTCATACGCACCACATCTCTTCCTTATAGTCTGGAAGTTGAAGCTGGCTATATGCTCACCGAATTTGGTCGCTACAATCCACAACATGCTCATGTGCAGGCTTTCGTTGATACGCCGTTAGTGATAGGCAGCTTGCTCGGTAGCGAAGGAATGCGTGACTTTGGTATTCGCGCCGCCTATCTCTTGCCTACGTCTTGGTATAGTCAACTCCATCTTAGCATTCAAAATGGGGATGATGAATCGATGGTCAGTTTTCTCGGTGCCGGTCATACACATGAAGAAGGCGAAGAAGAAGAAGAGCATCATGAACAACGGGATATTTCCAACGTAGGCGATATGCTGTATTCTTTACGCTGGGAAAATGCCCTCGCCTTGTCAGAGGAGACTGAGATCAAATTTGGTTTATCATTAGCAACGGGGCCCAACCCTCATGATGAACACACCGTCTTATCTGGCCTCGATCTCACGATGAAGTGGTACTTATCTGGCTCACAACGTATTACTTGGACCTCGGAATATATCTACCGTCAGGCAGCTGCTGACGAAGCTGATGAAGAACACACTGACTGGGGTCTGGTAAGCGAGCTGGTCTATGCCATGTCATCTCGCTGGCAGATGGGTCTTCGCTACGGCATGGTCGACTTAGAAAATGATGCAGATGCCGAAGATCCACCACCGGCTCAACGTTTTCGTTTGAGCCCTTTAATCGGTTGGCAGCCCAGCGAATTTAGCAAAATTCGTATGCAGTATAACTACACGGAAACAGATGAAGACGCTACCGTGTCCAGCTTTTGGTTGAATGGCGAAGTTCTTATCGGTAACCACCCAGCCCATACTTTCTGAAAGGAAATACCATGTTTCAACGTATAATTATCGTATTCTTTGTTGGCTTACTACTACCGCTGTCAGCAGCAGAACCGCTACGCATTTGTGTTACCACACCCGACTTAGGGGCCCTTGTTCGCCCCATGCTCGACGGGGTTGGGTCTGTGACCGTGTTCGCTCGTTCAGGAGATAATCCCCATTTGGTTGATGCTCGTCCCAGCTTTATCGCCTCGTTGCGGCAAGCTGATGCGCTCGTCTTTGTTGGGGTGGATTTGGAAATTGGTTGGTTGCCCGCATTAATAAAAGGGAGCCGCAGAACGGATTTGGCTCTTGGTACTGCTCGGGCAATTGATGTCTCTACTATGGCTCACTTGCATGATGTACCAACTGGAATTATAGACCGCTCGCATGGCGATATTCATGCGGGCGGGAATCCGCACTACCTGATGTCGCCAGTACAAGCTTTACTCATTATTCCAACATTAGCGCAGCGCTTAGCGGCTCTGCATACGGAACACGCTGAACGTCTTTTGACAAATGCTAAAACTCTGCGCCGTCGTTTGGCTCAAGCCCTTTATGGTCTTGAGTTAAACGATGCTGCTGAAATTGATGCGATCGTTCAACAGCATCTCCAGAACGCATGGGAACACATACCATGCACACAGGAAAGTTGGCTTGGCCGCTTATCAGGGCTGAAAAATCGTTCTTGCATTGGAGACCACGACCAGTGGATCTACCTTGCACAGTGTTACGGTATACGCATGTCTGGCCACTTAGAGCCCAAACCTGGCATTCCGCCAGGTGCCCGCCATATAGCGACATTACGCCACATAACGGATCAAGAGACACCGGTGTGCTGTTGGTGTTGCCCGTGGTTTGATACGACCTTGGCCCAACGTCTCTGTGATGATATAGGCGTACCGCTCGTCATCCTGCCGCATCAGCCGGGAGCACTTCCCGGCACCGATGAATTACTCACTTGGTATGGTGCACAGGTTGACAGTGTACTGTCGGCGCAGAAATAAGGAACAGGTCAATGTCTCTTTTAGTAGTGTCGGATCTTGTTGTTGGCTATGCAGGAGGCCCATCATGCTTCGTCGGTAATCGAAAGATTACCGACGGTAGCGTGGTTGTCCTGACTGGGCCCAGTGGTAGCGGTAAAAGTACAATCTTACGCACACTTTTGGGAACACTCACGCCACTACGAGGACACATACAATGGCAGGGTCAACAAGGATGGGTACCGCAACAAACCTATTGGGAATACCCCTTACCAACGACCTTGGGTGAAGTCATCGCTGGACAAGTTCAACCTCCTTGCCCAGATCGCCTCGCACATATTTTGCAAATACTGCGGCTTACTGACCGAACAAGTCAGCCTTGGAATGCAAGTAGTGGTGGCGAACGTCAACGCGCATTATTAGCTCGAGCGCTCTCTGCTCATCCAGAAACCCTGCTGTTAGACGAGCCCGTTTCCCAAGTCGATATGCCAACCGTTCAACTTTTTCTTGATGCATTGCGCCATTACCACCAACAAGGTGGAACCATGTTGGTGAGTGCGCATCAACCCGATCTTATTGATGCATTGTCTTCCATCTCTTCCAATTGTCACCATTGGCATTGTGCAGAAGGGACGGTGACAAATGACTGACATATGGATGATTATGGGATGGCCAACCCTCACTCTTTTAGTTTTAGGGCTCGGCTTAGGGCTCCACGGAGTCAGCGTCATTGGACGTGGCCAGAGCGCCTTGGCGTTAGTACTCAGCGCCGCTGCTCTGGTAGGTCAAGCTATCGCCCTGATTCCGGCAGTGCCCGGACCGGATGCTCTCTGGGTTGGTTTGAGTGCGCTACTGGTACTTAGCATTTTACGCCAAGCAGGTGAACGCCACCTCGTCACTGCGGTCATTGCCCTACAAGCGCTCAGCATCGTCATCATTAGCTCCAGCCCCGTTGGTTTACAACAAGTGTTAGCCGGACAACACAGCAGCGTTCTTGGAGTCACCGCACAGGATCTCTTCCTGAGCGTTCCTATTGCTGTAGTGCCGTTGATACTCTGGAGTACATCTTGGCGGCGTCTCCGACTGGTCTTATTTGATCCAGAACAGGCGCGTGGTTTTGGCCTCAAACCACAGCGTTGGTATATCCTGCTTGATCTAATAACCGTTGTAATGCTGGCTATTGCCGTTCAGCAACTGGGAACAATCACTGCCCTTGGTTTGCTTTTATTGCCAACCCTCTTGGTCGGAACCTGGTCTCGTACGCTCATTATGAGCGTAGTCCTGATCGTACCCAGCGTGTGTACCGCCGTCCTTATCAGCGTTCCGCTCTCATGGTATGGGGATATGCCACAGGGACATATGACCGTGTGTATTTTAGCTGCAATCTGGTTGCTGCTAATCGCCTTTGGCCGCATACTTCTTTACCTGCGTCCATCTAGGGCCACCAATAAGAATTAGTGTCTGTTAGAACAGTCAGTAGGTGGATGTTTTTGATTTTTAGATACGGTATCGAAGAGTATTTTGGGATAAAAAGACAAGAAATAGCTGCTTGCCCACCTGCTGGGTAAAGGATACTGCCGCGAATAAGGGGCAAAGTATGTTATTTGCGATTCATGGGTTCACGGGGTCTGACCTGTCGTGGTCGAATATTTTGGAAACAGCATGTATTGACCATCAGGCAATATTATTACCGGGCCATGGCTGGGCTCCTTGTCCAGAGGGTACCACTATTGCTAGTGTTGCTGCGGATATAGCAGCAAAAATGCCAGATGACGGCAGCGCTGATTTAGTTGGCTACAGCATGGGTGGACGCGTAGCACTGCGTATAGCACTAGATTACCCAGAGAAAGTTCGCCGTCTCATTTTGGTGAGTGCAAGCTCAGGAATTGAAGACGATACTGTACGGGCAGAACGCCTGAAAGAGGATATAGCACTTTCTGATATTTTAGAAGAAGACGGCATTGGTACGTTCATTGCCTGGTGGGAAAAAAATCCAGTCCTAGCTCCAGCACCTGGTTGCACCATTTCTCGTTCTGCCGAAGAGTCTCTTCGTTCTCAACGACTCAATAACGATGCCGTAGGACTTGCCGCCGCTATTCGTTGTTTAGGACAAGGTCAGATGGAACCGCTCTGGTCTCGCCTATCCACTTTGGCCATGCCATGCCTCTTGTTAACTGGTACTGCCGATAAAGTGTATAGCGATATTATGCAGCGTATGCAAAAGGACATTCCACGCAGTCATTTTATGCACATTGAAAAAGCCGGTCATGCGGTACACCGCGAACAGCCAAAAGAACTGGTTAAATGCATGTTGGATTTCCTGATTAGCCCGACTGCACTTCTCTAATACTGACGCTACTGAAGCCAGAAAGGTAATCCTTATGAATTGGCAAAATATTGACCTCGCTTTTGAAGATATTCTTTATGAACATCTTGAGCGCTCAAATGGTACGATTGCAAAGTTAACGATTAATCGACCACAAGTACATAATGCTTTTACCCCGAAAACAGTTCAGGAATTACGGCAAGCATTACAACACGCACGCGATGACGGCAATGTTGGCGCTATTATTTTAACTGGTGCAGGCGATAAAGCTTTTTGTTCTGGTGGTGATCAACGTGTTCGTGGCCATGGCGGTTATGTTGGAGGGCAAGAGGGAGACACCATTCCTCGCTTAAATGTACTAGATTTTCAACGTGAAATCCGTACCTGCCCAAAACCGATTGTCGCCATGGTTGCAGGTTGGGCTATTGGTGGTGGCCATGTTTTACATGTTATGTGTGACTTAACCATTGCCGCAGACAATGCTCGTTTTGGTCAAACCGGCCCCAAAGTTGGTAGTTTTGATGGCGGGTATGGTGCCAGTTATTTAGCACGCATTGTTGGTCAGAAAAAAGCTCGTGAAATCTGGTTTACCTGCCGTCAATATGATGCACAACAAGCCAAAGAGATGGGACTGGTTAACGATGTTGTTCCGCTTGCGGAATTGGAAAACACAACCATTCAATTGTGTGATGAAATGCTGCAACACAGTCCACTCGCCTTGCGCTGCTTAAAGTCTTCACTCAATGCAGACTGCGATGGTCAAGCTGGCTTGCAAGAATTGGCTGGTAATGCGACACTTATGTTCTACATGAGTGAAGAAGGCAAAGAAGGACACCAAGCGTATATTGAAAAACGCAAACCTGATTTTTCTTCTTTTCCGCGTTTGCCATAAGTATTACAGGTGGTTCCTCAGAAAGTTTCTGTGTGGACAGCGTTTTGTGTAAAAAGGAAAATGGGGAAAATGGAAAAAGGGGACGCTTTATATAGATTCTTTTTGAGGTATCCCCTCGGAAAGCGGATGTCCTCGTCCGCTGCGCTAGCCCTGTTTTCCTTTTTGCGGGCAAATAATTTCTTGTACCATTCCTACAGCGTTCGGGCTATCCAAGCGGACGGGGACGTCCGCTCTCCGAGCTATCAACGATTGAAAACAGTTACGAATCCGATTCTAACCGTTGGAGAAAAATCACACGGAAAGCGGACGTCCTCGTCCGCTGCGCTAGCCCTGTTTTCCTTTTTGCGGGCAAATAATTTTCTGTGCCGTTCCAAAATCGTTCAGACTATCCAAGCGGACGAGGACGTCCGCTCTCCGAGCTACATCACATGAACGCGTGGGTACAAGCGACACGGCCGAAAACATTGGCTGCGGGGATTGTACCCGTTGCGGTGGGTGGAGCTTTTGGTTATGCCTGCATGGGAGAGCTGCGTTTACTACCACTCATTGCTTGTTTTGTGGGCGCTTTACTCATTCAAATTGCAACCAATTTTGCTAATGATGCGATAGATGCACAAACGGGTGCAGATAACGAGCAGCGAGTCGGACCGCAGCGAGCTGTTGCTACCGGACTCATTACTCCAAAAGCGATGATTCGTGCAACGCTTTTATTGCTTGTACTCGCCTTTGGTCTTGGCCTCTATCTCACCAGTATTGGCGGCTGGTTTATTTTGGCTGGTGGCATCATAAGCCTCTGTTGCGCATGGGCGTATACTGGTGGGCCTTTTCCTTTAGCTTATCACGGGTTGGGTGATCTTTTTGTTCTATTATTTTTTGGTTTTTTTGCGGTGCTTGGAAGCGCGTGGATTCAATGTGCTCCTATTTTTCCCGATATATTTTTTCTGCATGGGTCTTTACTTGCTTCCGCCGTTGGCTTACAAGCAACAGCAATTATTGCAGTTAATAATTGGCGTGATCGTGAAACAGATGCACAGGCAAACAAACGAACGCTTGCCGTACGTTTCTCACCACTGCTCTACCGTTTTTATTGTGCTGGTATTTATATCTGTACCAGTCTCGCTTTAGGTACCCTTGCTTATATAACAGCATCATTTTTTCTGTATATCAGCGTAGCCCTCTCAATTATTGGCGGTACTTGGTGTTGGCTGCAAATATTTTCCCGCTCTGGCAGTCAGCTCAACTCAGTGCTCGCACAAGCAGCCGCGCTTGAATTACTGACTGGCATACTGCTCACCATCGGATTGATTTCCGAGATATAGTATGCAGTGGCTTCTACCGTCTCTACCCTGTTCCATCAGTTGGGGTATACAATCCCGCATCAATGGTGAAACCTTCCATTGGAATCATATACTCAGCTACACACCTGCTGCTTATGAATGGCTCCAACAACAGGGGCTCCAACCAAAACAACGCCTCGGTATTGCTGCCCACAACTCGCCTACAGTTGCGGCTCTATTACAAGCCGCACCGCTACTGGGATTACAACTCGTTTTATTACATCACCGACTTCCCCGTACCCAACTCAAAAAACGTATTGAGGAAGCTGCTCTAGATCTCCTTATTTGTGATGAAGAAGGCATCAATGGCATATCTGTTCCTGAATTACAGGAATCAGATGATGCCGATAACCTACCAGACTGCGCTTCACCGCATGATGCTGCCCTTATACTCTATACTTCTGGCAGTAGCAGCCGTGCCAAAACCGTCCACCTGTCTTGGTCAGCAGTATTACATGCCTGCCAATCTGCCTGCTTAGCATTAGAATTGACGACACATAACGAATGGCTCTGTTGTTTACCACTCGATCATATTGGTGGTGCAAGTATTGTATTACGAGCTGCCTGTGCAGGTTACGCCATTCGCCTACATCAACAATTTGATGCAGCGGCGATTCGCACAAACCTCACAGACACAAGCTCTGGCTGTAGTCTCGTTCCAACGATGCTTGCTCGTGTGCTAGCCTATTCATCACAAAAATTTTCTCCGACCCTACGCTGTCTCTTGATTGGCGGTGCAGCAAGTTCTGAGGCAGACACAACACGAGCCAAAAAACTCGGCTGCGCCCCAATGCTCACTTGGGGATTGAGCGAATATGCCTCTATGGCCTACCTATTTAATACCAACAGCATGACTGGCCGCTGTGTACCTGGAGCAGTACTCTCTCTGAATCAGCACGGAACGATTCTATTAGATGGGCCTGCCTTATTTTCTGGCTATGAACAAGAAGGTACATTGACAGAAACGACCACTGTGCCCTTTGATACCGGCGACTGTGGGCATATTGATCCTCATGGAGAACTACGGATAACTGGTAGAGCTGATCTACGCTTTTGTAGCGGTGGCGAAAACGTTTCGCCAGAAGAAGTTGAAATGCTACTGACACAACATCCCACTATTAACCGCGTTGCAGTCTGTGGCCTACCCGACTCTGAATGGGGACATTGTTGCGCTGCCATATGTGACTGCGCCCGTCCACACAATTGGGATGAATGGGTGCAGAACCAACTTGCTCCCTACCAGCGGCCTAAAATGGTTCTCTTTGAACAAGACATCCCATTATTGCCTTCTGGTAAAATTGATAGGCAAGCCCTAACATCCTTGTTCTTACCGTCATAAAGTCACTCACCTCTGCCCTTTACAAGCGGGTGATAAACTCTTTGCGAGAAAGCACAGATGGTCTGTTGAAAAGAGCTACTATCACACTAGCATGACTTTGTTCCATTCGTAGTCATTACATCTGAAGAGGGAGATGCTGAAGATGCTCACGCCAAGCTCTGAAACCATTGATGGAGTCCAAATAGTTGGTTTACGCGATATCACTACTGGGCTTGATGCGGCACAAATGATAGATTTGACACAGCTTCGTGACTTCTTTACTCAACAATTTTTACCATTAACAGAAGAAGCTTCCTGTATTATTCTTGATCTGAGTAATATCACAACCTTAGATTCTTCATCTTTAACACCTATCGTACAACGTTACCGAACCCTCAGTGAAACGGGTGGTATGCTTGTGCTCTGCGGAGTCTTTTCACAAAATCTTCGTGAAATACTCTCACTGACTCGATTTGATAGAATCTTTGCGGTCTGCGAAACCCGTGAAGATGCACTGATACACATTCGTGAAAAACAGAACGTATAAAACAGCGCTACAACCCAAGCATAAATGCCATAACTTTATCATCAAAACCGGGCAACATTTCATGACCAAAATCTGGATAAAATTCCACACTTTTTTCTGCGGTTATTTTATTATATGCTGCAAACTGGGTCGATGGCGGACAAATAGTATCCATTAAACCAGTCGCCATCATCGTTGTTGCCGTAATACGTGACGCGAGATGTTGGCAATCTACATATCCCAAACGTGTAAAAATTTCTACTGCTCGTGTGTGTTGTGGATCAAAAGAGCGAAAAAAGTAACGCAATTCTTCATAAGCATGTTGATCTAAATCCATCTCCCACACGCGCTGATAGTCACATAAAAATGGATACATAGGTGCGCAGCGCTGTATCAACTCTGGAGCAAGAGCTGCACAAGCCAAGGTTAATGCTCCGCCTTGCGAACCGCCACGTGCACCCATGCGCTGATTATCCACCTCAGGGAATGCAGCAACGATGTGAGCAAGTTGAACCGTATCGCAAAACATTTGTCTATAAGCTAAGTCAGTTGGATCACTTGAATCTAAACCTCGGACAATATGCCCACGCAATGTGGTGCCACCTTGCACCGCTGTGCTATCTGCGGACAAACCACCTTGCCCACGACAATCTAATGCAGCCACGCAAAAGCCCTGTTGTACGTAAGCCAATTTGTGCGACCAATCTGCACCACTACTACCAGCATAGCCGTGAAATTCTAAGAGAGCAGGGCACTGCTTTTGGCCGTTGGGCCGAAGGTATTTAGCATACACACGAGAGCCCTTTACTCCCGTAAACCATAGATCAAAACATTCGATACCTGGCACTTGAAATGCAGCTGGTACCAGCTCACAATTGGTACCTAAGGCAGCCACTTCGGCTTTCGCTTCATCCCAATAGGCATCAAAATCTACAGGCTTGGGATTCTTGCCTTCATAGGTAAACAATTCATTGACGGGCATATCGATAACTGGCATACAAACTCCTCGTGTCTCTGCTCTTATCTTTATGAATACATGAAATGCAAGCCCATATGTTCGTTTGACTTTCTTATGCCGGTGGGTTCAATTGATGGCAGTGATGGATCGTAAAAAACTAGAGGAAACAGTAGGGGATGAAAACGAATTCCGCTCCCTGCTCCGCACAACAGCGGGAGATCAACACGACAGTAGTCAGGCTGATTCTGATGATCGATTAATTACGGCATTTGCCGATCTTGCTGACCAAAGCGCCTCCTTTCAAAGACAACGTACTGCTACAACCTCTCGGTCCCTGAAAGGGGATTCCATTCACGAGCAACAAGTTCCTAATCGCTATGAACTCATCCATTTACTTGGCGTTGGCGCAACTGGTCAGGTCTACCAAGCAATTGATAACAATTTTCAACGACCAGTTGCGATGAAATTTTTGCACCCAAAAGATTCGCAAGACAGCCATAAAGTCGCCCGCTTCATTCGAGAAGCTCGTGTAACTGCCAACCTCGAGCACCCAAACATTTTACCTGTACACGATCTTGATTTCACCGACAAAGGTATTTCCTATTTCACGATGCGTGAAGCCCATGGTAATAATTTACAAAGCACCATTGATGAAGCAGTAGAAAGTGGCAAGACACCAGTACATATTGCATCATGGAATGACCGTGTGCACATTCTCATTAAAGTTTGTGATGCCGTTGCTTATGCCCATCATAACGGTATCATTCATCGAGATATTAAACCTGATAATATTATGTTGGGGGAATTTGGTGAAGTGATCCTACTTGACTGGGGTACCGCTAGCACTCGTAACGAACGCTCTTTAGCAGAAGAATCTCAAACAAAAGGAAAATTACTTGGGACACCTGCCTACATGTCTCCAGAGCAAGCACGCAAAGAACCATCAGACGAGCGTAGCGATATTTATTGTCTTGGAGCAACTCTCTTTCAATTAATTACCCTTCGCCACCCAACCTGGGGAGATTCTGCGGAAGAATTCTGGGAGAAAAAACGAAACGGCATTATTGACCCGCTTCCTGACCACGTCTATAAAAATATTCCACCACGCTTACTTGCTATCACCACAAAAGCCATGTCACCTAAGGCTGAGGATCGTTACACTACTGTTTCTGATTTTGCTGCTGACCTCAAAGGCTATCAAGAAGGTCAATCCATTTCTGCATATAAAGATACACCATGGGCCGTTTTATTGCGGTGGTACCATAGTTATACCATTGCTTTTTGGGTTGCGGCTATTGGTTTATTATTCATCAGTATTGCAAGTACAGCTTATATTCTAGAGAAACAGAAAGAGCAATCACAATGGCAACTAGTCTTCTCAGATGATTTTAATAACGGACAAAGCCTCAATGATAATTGGGTTTCTTTATTGGCCCCTAACTGGGATCCAAACCTTTTTCCTGTAGATAGCACACACGCATCATGGTCTATAAAGGACAACCAACTCATTGGCGTTAATCAACCAGGTTGTTCTAATCTCCGCAATAAAATACCACTTGCCGGAAACATCCGTGTTGAGTGGGATTACACACCCTTGAATAAATCTGTTAATTTAAATTGCTTTATTTCAGGATCTAATCGTTATCAAGGATACACTTTTCATATTAATAGTTTTGGGAAAACAGGTTACAACGCACTCACACGAGGAGAGGATCTCGCGCTTATAGACCATGTTTATCCTGCTCCAGTTTATGCGACCGGAACCACCCATTCTTTTGTAATGGAACGGCGAGACCATACTATTTCACTGTCAATTGACGGCGAACAATTCTTTTCATTCCGCGACCTAGAAATTTTCAGTGGTCTCAAGCATCAATACTTTGGATTTGAACACAGTGGAGGAAATGTTCATGCCATAGATAACGTACGCGTGTATCAACAGCCACTCCCACAAAAGGTAAGTCCTATTCAAGTGGGACTACGCCTTTATGCAGACAGCCTCTACCAACAAGCCTTTGATTGCTTCACCGAAATATCAGCGGCATATCCCCATACAGAACTTGCCATTAATGCTCAATGGCATGCGGCACGTTGTTTAATCAAACTTCATAAAGAAGACGAAGCACAAAAAGCATTTCGCACATTGTTAGAAAACAACCCACATCACGATATTATTCCTGAAACACTCACAGAACTTGCATCTTTGCATCTGACAAAACAGGAAACGGATAAAGCCTTTGCCTATGCCAATAAATTAGCACAACTAGCACCCAGTTCATCCGCTGCAAAAACGCTACTCTTTGCGCTCAGTAAATATTACTCCGATATTTGGCAGCTCGATACGACGAAAGCCTTTGCTCATCCTAAAATAATTGATGGTATTTTAGAAACCACCGCCAATATTCGACACTGGGGCAAACAACTCAAAATTAACATTCAATACAACAATGTTCTTGAACTCTGTGCGAAGCATCTGAACATTCGTGGAGAACACAAACGCGTCCTCCAGTTGTTCCCCAACAACAAACAAGCTTGTGCTGATGCTTTACGTTTCATGGGAAGGCTTGAAGAATCTTACGCCTACATAAAATCTGAATCAGCCATTATCCAAAGAAAAAATTATGACCAAGCCAACTGGGAAGCAATTATCAAAAATGGTGACCATCAACGACAAGGCCTTTCTCTTATCCATGCACTCATTGCTACAGGCGCCCTCTCCCTCGATAGTCTAACGCAGTACGAAACCTCTCGTGAAACACAGTCTTTGATGCTCATGTACCTCAAAGAATACGATACCATAATTAGAGAATATCCTCACACAAATGCCTACGTCCATTCTTTACGTGCAACAGGTGCGCCTGAAGAAGACGTTCTTCAGGCATCTACATATGTCACCAATAAAGCTTCATACTATTTTAATTTAATTTATACCCATAGAACAGAACGAGCCCTTAAAGAGATTTCTCGAGAATTTCCAGAATATAATGCTGCCTTCTTCTATGAAGGCCTCTATCAATATATTCAAGGCCATACAACACGTGCCCATGAATGGTGGAAACGTGGACAGGCAGAAATATGCTCCCACCGAACGGTTGACCGGAAAATATTATTCTTTAACTACTACCTAATGGCCTTACTCCCCATGTTTGAAGGTAATACCCCAGAGGCATTACGGCGTTTAAGAAAACTTTCTCAAGAAAAAAATGAAGCCTACTCCTTACATCTATTGTACGATTGTCAATATCTCTTGGGAGATATTTCGGAAGAAGAATACCTCCAACAACCAGTACGGCCATGGATAATGCTGCTGGGCCATACACCAAATTGGTTGCGCGGCCTCCGTTCTGAAATAACACAGCACCCCGCACAAGCTATAGATTATTATCAAAAAGAAATGATTACTGAAATCTATAATCCATGGATGGAGATGTTCTGTAATTGGCGCATACACGTACTCTCTACTCAAGCAGACGCTGAACAGGTAACACCATGAGCGCTGAAATTTGCTTTCTGGGCGGTCCTCTCCAAGGACAAAAACGAATCATCCAAGATGATGAACAACTCACCTTTGGGCGTCATCCAGAGTGTGACATCGTTATTAATGACAACAATATAAGTAGACGACACGCAGAGCTCTCTTATACACAAGGTCGGTTAAGTATTCGTAATTTAGCCTCGCGTAATGGTATATTTATTAATGGCGCTCGTGAAGACCACGCAACCCTTGGCAACTGGGATACTGTAGTACTGGGCAGCAACCTCTTCCGTGTTGAATACGCATCTTCATTTCGCCCAGATGGCGACACTGTTATGGATGAGAACGACAATAGCTCTTCCAGTATTTCCCATGTACATCTACCGACCCTCGCTCATAAAGACACAGAATGGTACCATAGACTCGTTAATTGTTTATTAGATATCCAGCGTATTATTAATCAGGATCATGATCGAATTATTGAAGACAGCCTTGAAACACTCTTTTCTGTCCTACCAGCTACCCATCTTTCTATTTTATATCTTGATAACGAAGGTGTTTTTTCTCAAGGCTACACCACAACTCCGTGGGGACCAACCCAAGCATATATTGGCCGCAGCTTTGCAGGAAAAGTACTAGAAGCAGAAGATGCTATTTTAATTAATGCAGCTGGTGAATTAGATGAAAACGAATGGGGTAACACCATTCAGGAACAACACGTTCATTCCATCCTTGGTGTCCCGATCAAACAAGACAATGACATTGTTGCGGTACTCATTTGTGATAATCAGGAAGACGACAATGCCCTAACTGATGAACATCTCCAATTAATGTCTTTTGCGAGCAAAGCCTTAGAAGGCGCATTTCAGCGCAATGAACTGCATAAACTTGAACGTAGGCAAATACATACAGAACAACAATTTCTTGCTGCCTCTCGTGTCCAAGGACAAATCTTTAATAAAGATCCAGAACCACAGCTGGGGCCAATGCAATGGCTGACCCACTATACCCCAGCACTTGAACTGGGTGGTGATTTTTATGATTACGAATACCAATATAACCGAGGTTTTTGGATCATTGCTGATGTTTCTGGAAAAGGAATCGGTGCAGCTCTCATTGTAAGTATGCTCAAAGCTTTTTGTAAAACCTTGTATCCAGAAGAGCTCAGCCCTGCTCCTTTCTTACGTGCGCTTAACTTATTATTCCAAGCAGAAATGCCACGCAGCATGTTCTTTACTGCTGCTGCAATAGAAATTAGTGATACTGGCTTGATGCGTTATGCCAGCATTGGCCATCCACCCGGCTTCCTTATTAAAACCACTCCGGGCAAAGACGTTCTCCACACCTTAGGAACAACTCCGGGAATGGTTGGGCCACCGCATGCAGCGATGCTACTCGAAAACCTAGAAGAACACGAACTTCAGCTAGAACAAGGTGATCGACTCTGCTTTTATACTGATGGTGTTCTTGATGCAGGAAATACAGAAGATCCTTACGGCCAAGAACGGCTGGAAGAAGCTTTATCTGCCAGCGCGGGGCATTCACTGCAACAAAGCATGGCCAAACTCTCACAATCCATTTTTGAGTATCAGGGAACAGGTCAACAATACGATGATATTATGATCATCATGGGTGAATTCTGGCCGCTACAGCCATAGGCTAAAATTAGTGAGTACCAACCGCAACTCGCTAACGGCCTATTTGCACCTTATCCAAGCCGACACTCATACAGTAATTGACGATATTGTGAACGCGATCACCAGTATCTGCAATATTACTCGAAACAATAACATATGCACGACAAGTTCCGGTGATACTGCGGCGATACCTATCCGCAAGCTGACTTAAACGACTGTGTATTTGAGTACGTGTAAGCTGCTGGCCTTCCATGAAATAGATACCATCAGCCTGCACATCTATACGAATTTGTGGAATAGGTTCACGCTTCGACGGTGCTCCACAGGACCACAATCCACACAACATAACTAGACACAGAACAGTGCCATACAATTGCTTTTTTTTAGAGTTCACGCTGTGGGCTGTTTTCGCCAGTTGAAGCATCACCAACACGGGTTTCGGGGCTATTTTCTGAAGTATCATCACGGCTCACTGTTTCAGGCTCGCTTTTTACTTCGTTCGCTGGAGCGGGTACTTTATTTTCAGAGGAAGATTCTGTTTTATCTGGATTGGTGACCCCTTCCAAACCTTTACGAAACTCACGAGCACTCCCACCCAAACCACGCATGATTTCTGGCAAACGGCGGCCAAACAATAACAGCATAACCACCAGAATAATAATAATCTCTGGAGCGCCAAGACCGCCAAGACCAAAACCAACCAAATGCGCAAATCCCATGGATTCTCTCTCCTCTATGCATGCAGACTACTTTGCAGCTTACCATACGCAAGCCAGAGATGCTGGACCATGCATAAACACATACTACAATGCCTGTTTTCTATAGGAAACGCTAATGGACATTCGCCCTTTTATCCGAGACGTACCGGACTTCCCAAAAGCAGGCATCACCTTCAAAGACATCACTCCACTGCTTGCCGATCATCTTGCCATGGACTACACCGTCAACACCATGGCACATGCTGCCAACAACCTTGGCATCACCAAAGTTGTTGGCATTGAAAGCCGCGGTTTTCTTTTTGCTCCTGCAATTGCTGCACGTTTACACTGTGGTTTTGTCCCTGTGCGCAAACCGGGCAAGCTACCATGGAAATGCAAACGTAGAGAATATGCTTTAGAATATGGCACAGATGCCATCGAAATCCATGAAGATGCCATCAAGTCAGACGATGTTGTCCTGATTGTTGATGATGTACTCGCAACTGGCGGCACCATGGCGGCAGCTATTAGCCTTATTGAAGAATTTGGTCCGACCATTGCCGCAGCTAGCTTTGTCATCAATCTCACCTTTCTTGGTGGAACAGAGAAGATGAGTTGCCCTGTACATAGTGTGTTAGATTATTAATGGCGTCAGTCTGGTTGTTTCTGGTTTTACAATAAGAAAGAAGAGCTTTATCGTGAAAACCTTGAAAATGATCCCACTTTTTTATATGGTCTTGATCATACTTTCCACACCTAATGTGAAAGCTGAAGAGATGCTTTCCACAGATATCTCAATTACATGTGAAGGTGCTCAGGCTAATCAACTGCCAGCACTATCGCTCTTGGCTCCCACAAAAAGTTGCTGTACCATAAACCCGAATGGTCGTACCAATAATTGTTTGTTGTCCGATGGTACTAAAGATTTTCCACTCAGCATTGTCCCAAAAGAAGGTCACTTACTCTGCTCAAAAGGTGATGGGGTTATGGTTCATATGTGGATTCGACACCAATCAGAATCCGTAAAAGATGGGGTTATCTCTTTAAGTGTCACCTTAACTGATGGGAAAAAGCGCCGTTACCCAACCATAGGGTATACGCGAGCCCGTAGTGATAAATGGACACAACTATCTGGCTGGTATTTCCAAGCAAAAGAAGGGCCCGTGGCAGAAAAGCTAACCCTTATTGTCCCTAAGGGCATAAAACTACTCATTGATGACATTTCACTCACTTACACTCCTAAAGTTTTTCCAACAAATGATCGCAGATGTTTACAGGTGAAAGGTCAGAAAATAATGGATGGCGCACAACAGATCATTTTAAATGGTGTTAATGTTGGAGCCTATTCTGATGATGAAGAAGACGACAATCTGCAACATGTTTTAAGTGCAGTAAGAGAAGATGATTATAGAAATATCGCTACTTCTGGTTTTAATGTGGTACGGCTCAATGTATGGCACCGTGCATTCCGTACAGAAGAAGGGTGGAGATGGCTTGATTTACACCGTCTCTGGGCTCACACATATGGCCTACGGCTCATATTAGATTTGCACGCTCCTCCAGGTGGCTATCAGGGACCTGAATACAGGGGCACGTTCTGGAAAGAGAATGCTACCGCTCTACAGTTACGAAAAGACACTATTACCTTTTGGAAAGAAGCAGCAAAACGATTGAAAGATGCTTCTGATATTGCAGCCTTTGACATTCTCAACGAACCAAAGCCTCGCAAAGATGCACAATGGTGGGATTTTGCCACTCAATGTGTTTCCGCAATTAGAGAAGAAGGATCCAACACACCAATAATAGTTGAAATGAGCATGTTAGATAATTGCCAACTTCACAAAATTGATGACACAAACATTATCTATGATGTACATTATTATACGCCATGGCAATTTACATCAGGGAAACAAGGTACATATGGCACTAAATGCATTGATTACTACGAAAAAGGAGCAGTCCTCAATAAAGAGTGGCTGCTAAAAATTCTTAAAGAAGAAGTTTTAGATTTTGCTTTGCACCATAAAGTGCCAGTAAATATTGGGGAATACGGTGTAACCAAGCTTGCTCTCAGCCATGGAGGAGAGCAATGGTTGAGTGATATGGTAGATATCTTCGATGAATATAATATCGGACGCCAATATTGGTGCTGGTATGGATACACAACATGGGGCATAGAAAAAGACGGATGGTTTCGTCATGATCCAGCATCCCAAGATATTACTGTACTATCTGCTATTATGAAACGTGGTTCTGAACAACCTTCAGTAGAAAAATAATATTTTACAATCCGTTACAAACCTGCGCTTTCTACGTAATCTTTTCAAATCAAATCCTGCACACACCCACCTGTTAATAAAAAAAATCTCGCATCATAATGATGCGAGATTTTTAAATTCGTTTGAAACGACGTGTTGAAAAAAGACTTATGCGCCTTTGACTTCAACCTTAGCGCCAGCTTCTTCGAGTTGTTTTTTGAGGTCGTCAGCTTCTTCTTTGCTAGCGCCTTCTTTAACGGTTTGTGGAGCAGACTCAACAAACTTCTTAGCGTCAGCAAGGCCTTGGCCTGTGATTCCGCGAACAACTTTGATAACTTGAATTTTCTTATCGCCTGCGTCAGCAAGGATAACATTGAATTCTGTTGGCTCTTCAGCAGCAGCTTCACCACCAGCGCCACCAGCAGCAGGGCCAGCAACAGCAACGGCAGCAGCAGAAACGCCGAATTCGTCTTCGAGAGCATGTACAAGGTCAGCAAGTTCCATTACTGACAAACCTTTTACTGAATCAATGATGCTTTGTACACCTTCGCTCAATTGTTTTTCTTCACTCATTGTGATTTTCCTTAAAATATGACTGATTCTATTTGATGAACCAGTGGGTAAATTAGTAGAACGACAACAACATGCTCTCGTTCCGATGTTTTATAAAAAGTTTTATAAAAAGCGTTATAAAACCAGCTTTTGACTGGAACTATCCCTCTTTTTGCTCTTTGATAGCACCAACAACACGCGCGAGGCTTGTTGGAAGTTCTTGGAGCAGACGTGCAAGACCAGTGATTGGCGCAGCCAAAACGTTGGCCAACATACCGTGCAATTGGTGACGGCTTGGTAGATCAGCAAGTTTCAGTGCAGAACCAGCATCAAGTGCATTGCCTTCGATAAGGCCACCGCGAACGGTAACTTTCTCTTCTTTAACAAGGTCACGAACAACTTTAGCAGCCGCAGCGATATCTTCGCCAACAACCATACCTAAAGAACCACTTCCCGTTAAGTTTGCTGACACATCTTCGGTTAAGGTCAAGCGTATGATGTTGGCCTTTGCCACTTTCATACTCGCACCGACACCAGTAAGATCCTTACGGAGTTTGAGAGCTTCGTCAGCTTTCAGCCCGATTGGGTCAACAAAGAGGATTGCATCGCTTGCGTCTACAACAGTTTTTACTTCACTTAAAATTGCCTGATTAATAATACTTGGCATGGAAATATTCCTTTCTCAGATCTAATATCAGATTTAGCTTCAGACCTGAATGCGGACGCCAGGCCCCATGGTAGATGAGACACTTACGCTGGTAACAAATTCACCCTTCACTGCTGCCGGACGGGCGTCGGCGATGTGACGGTACAGTGCTTCAATGTTGCCGGCCAATTGGTCAGCTTCAAATGCTACAGTACCAACACGAACGTGTACATTACCGGCAGAGTCAGCACGGTATTCAATCTTACCGGCTTTAAATTCTGCTACTGCAGTAACAACATCGTCAGTTACAGTGCCTGCTTTTGGGGCAGGCATAAGGCCGCGTGGTCCGAGTACTCGACCCAATTTACCGACCAGACGCATCATTTTTGGTGTAGCGATAGCGACATCAAAATCCATAAAACCATTTTGGACTTCGTTGACGAGATCTTCTCCACCAGCTTTGACAGCACCTGCTTCGATTGCAGCGCTTGCCTTGTCACCATCATCGACAAATACAATTACACGAACATCGCGGCCAGTACCATGTGGAAGTGAGAAACTTCCTCGTACTAACTGGTCAGCTTTACGTGAGTCGATATCTAGGCGCAGGGCTAAATCAACACTTTCAGTAAACTTCGTAGTGGCCATTTGTTTAACCAAAGCAGCTGCATCTTCGATGCTGCGACCTTCGTCAAAGTTCTGGTTCGCTGCGAGATCACGGTAGCGTTTGCTTCGTTTTCTTGCCATGGCATTCCTCCTGTGGTCAGCGACCGTGAACTCACACCGTTCACTAATCTTCCACATTTCTCCACATCGTGTGGGTTTAGGTGTGTTCAATTATTCGCTAAAGCGAATAACTTATACAGCTAGTAGCTTACTAGCCTTTTACAACAATACCCATTGCGCGGGCAGTACCCGCTACAGTAGCCATTGCTGCTTCAATAGTATGTGCTGTTAATTCAGCGCCTTTGCGCTCAGCAATCTCTTTGATTTGTGCTTCTGTAATAACAGCATGCTCGGTCAATGGGCCAGGTGTTTGTGAACCCTTATCAATACCAATCGCTTTCAGTATCAAACGTGATACTGGTGGCTGCTTGAGAATAAAATCAAAGCTTTTGTCTTTGTATACGTTGATAACAACTGGAATAACATCGCCAGCCATTTTGCCAGTTTTATCATTAAATTCTTTAACAAACTGAGCAATGTTAACACCTTGGGCACCAAGCGCTGGACCAACAGGTGGTGCTGGGGTTGCTTTACCACCAGGGATTTGAAGTTTAATTTGACCAACAACTTCTTTTTTCTTAGCCATATTGTTTTCCTTTCTAGGTATATACGGGTTTGGAGGTACCCTTCCTAGTCTTCTTTATACACAGCACAGGGCTATGCATATCCTCCGATGTAAAATAATTATTTAACTCGCAATATCTTCAACTTGCCATACTTCTAGTTCTACTGGTGTTTGACGACCAAAAACAGTAATAAGTACGCGCAATAAACCTTTTTGCTCGTTAATTTCGTCAATGCTTCCATCCATGCCAGCAAAGGTACCTTCTTTAACTTTGACCTTATCACCAACTTTATATGGAATTTGCATAATTGCAGCGCGTTGCTCATCGGTGCCTTCGGCAGCAGCAATACGCTGAATTTGATCAGCCTCTTCTGTTGTAAGAGCTGTTGGTGTTGATGGGCTGGTTCCAAGGAAACCCGTTACCATGTCACAACTTGAAATAGCTTCAAGCAATTGTGGCTGTGCTTCCATCAACGCATAAATATATCCAGGATAGAGTTTTCTATCTGTTGTTACTTTTTTGCCGCGTTTTACCTGAGTCACTCGTTCGATTGGGATAAGTAAATCTTCAACCATCTCTTCAAGTTTTGCATCACGAATAGCGGTGCGTATATTATCACGGGCACGATTTTCACGACCATTGATTGCTTTTACTACATACCAAAACTTTTTCATTATTCAGCGCTCCCTGTTGCAGCAGCACTGTCTTCAACCACTGTACTCTCCTCAAGCGCCGCACTGTCTTCAACAGCAGCTTCTTGATTCAATAACAAATCACTATCGTCATCTTCTTCTTCAACTTGGCCAGCATTTGCACCAAGTATTTGATCGGTGACCAGCCAGTTATTACCAAAATCAACCGCAGTAATAACAACAGCTAAGACAACAGTAACGATGCCAATAATAACGGTTGAGCGAACAACTTCAGAAAAACTTGACCAAGTAACTTTGACCATTTCCTGTTCAACTTCGATTAACAAGTCAGATGTTTTTGGACGGAAGAATACGGCAACAATGCCGCCAATAATCAGAACAAGCGCTAGTACAGAGAGGACAATACCCCCAACCATACCCTGCCATGCTCCGCCACCATCAATAGCTTCGCTCAGATCATTATAGCCCTGCCACCCAAGCTCTAAGCCGAGTAAACCAACTATAGTAAAAACGAGCATGCGCATGATTTTACCTTGTGGCCATTTATGCAATGCACTCATGTCATGTCGCCTTTCTGCTGTACTTCTTCTCTGTTAATGCTTGTGTTAAATAGACCAAGTCTCGGTTGAGACAAATCTAAAAGTGGCACGTGAGACAGGGATCGAACCCGTGACCTGCTGATTTGGAATCAGCTGCTCTACCAGCTGAGCTACTCACGTATACTTTTAATGTTTATCAGTGTTTATTTACGACGTTTTTCTTTATGAATAGTACGACGACGTAAACGTGGGTTATATTTTTTCAACTCCAATTTTGGAGTCAATTTTGAGCGACTAGTATAGTAGTTAATGTCACCAGTTTCGGTGCACACCAACATGATATTTTCGCGTTTTTCTTTAGCCATTATAAACTCTTTTCAATGTGCTCCGCCTTTTTACAAAGGCAGGCAGAAACTTTCGCCCGATGACAGCGGGCTGCATCGGGCGAAAGCGTGCTTAAATAATCTTCTTACTCGATGATCTTGGTTACAACACCAGAACCAACGGTGCGGCCACCTTCGCGAATAGCGAAGCGAAGACCTTCTTCCATGGCAACTTTTGCGATCAGCTCAACGCTGAAGCTTACATTGTCACCAGGCATAACCATTTCAACGCCGTCAGCGAGAACAACAGCACCGGTTACGTCTGTGGTACGGAAGTAGAATTGTGGACGGTAGTTGCTGAAGAAAGGAGTCTTACGACCACCCTCTTCTTTGCTGAGCACATATACTTCAGCTTCAAATTTAGTATGTGGTGTAACGCTGCCTGGCTTACAAACAACCATACCGCGCTCAACTTGCTCTTTCTTGATACCGCGAATCAAAAGACCACAGTTATCGCCAGCTTGAGTTTCTTCCATTTCTTTACGGAACATCTCGATACCAGTGATGGTTGTTTTGATTGCTTCGTCAACGAAACCAACAATTTCAACTTCTTCAGCAAGTTTCAGAACACCGCGTTCCGCGCGACCTGTAACAACAGTACCACGGCCTTCAATTGAGAACACGTCTTCAACTGGCATAAGGAATGGCTTAGATTCGTCACGTTCTGGCTCAGGAATATAGCTATCTACAGCATCCATGAGTTCTTTAATTGCAGCATACGCTTCGTCGTCTGCGCCTTTACCGTCAGCAAATGCATTGGTAGCAGCAAGGGCAGAACCCTTGATGAAAGGAATGTCGTCGCCTGGGAAATCATACTCAGAAAGCAACTCACGGAGTTCCATTTCTACGAGTTCAAGCAATTCTTCGTCATCAACTTGGTCAACTTTGTTAAGGAAAACAACGAGAGCTGGAACGCCAACCTGACGAGCAAGAAGAATATGCTCTTTGGTTTGTGGCATTGCACCATCTGCAGCAGATACAACAAGGATACCACCGTCCATTTGAGCAGCACCGGTGATCATGTTCTTGACATAGTCAGCGTGACCTGGGCAGTCTACGTGAGCGTAGTGACGAGCTTCGGTTTCGTACTCTTGGTGAGAAGTAGCAATGGTGATACCACGTGCTTTTTCTTCAGGAGCGTTGTCGATGTCTTCGTAATTTTTAACTTCAGCACCACCAGTAAGGCTCAAGTAAGAGCAGATAGCAGCTGTGAGTGTGGTTTTGCCATGGTCAACGTGGCCAATTGTACCGATGTTGACGTGTGGTTTGTTACGTATGAACTTTTCTTTAGCCATGGTAGTGGTTCCTATGAAAAGAGGTTATCAAAAATGCCACACGCCGGCGGCAGGGATGCCCGGAAGTGGGCGGTTTGTTAGAGTAGATGTGATATGGTGCTGCCCCCGGGAATTGAACCCGGGACCTCTTACTTACCAAGCAAGTGCTCTACCCCTGAGCTAGGGCAGCATGAAACTAAATGCTTGGCGCAAAAATGGAACCGGTAGAGGGAATCGAACCCTCGTCTTCAGCTTGGAAGGCTGTTGCATTACCACTATGCTATACCGGCTCATTTTTCTTTTTACAAAAAAATGGTGGGCAGGGGAGGATTCGAACCTCCGAAGTCATAGACAGCAGATTTACAGTCTGCCCCGTTTGGCCACTTCGGTACCTACCCACACGGTTTTAATCTTGTCTGCACACATACTTTATAAAAAAATAAGTACACAAGTGCGCAGTCGAGCATTAAGCGTTTATCACAATTCAAAGATCAATCATAAACCCAATAGCACACGAAATATTTGCTGGTGCCCCCTGACAGATTCGAACTGCCGACCTACTGTTTACAAAACAGTTGCTCTACCAACTGAGCTAAGGAGGCGCAAAAATAGCGCAAACTATGTCTCTTCAAGAACTTTCGTGCCACGAATACTGCTGTGGACCAAGGCTCTATCCGATACGGGCCCCGCCAAGAGTAGGAGTCCTACCGTATGGGGGCGTGGTCTTTTATGAGAACAAAGCCTAGTGTCAAGCATGATATTCTTTCAACAGCCCTAACATTGCTTTTTTGAGGCGGCTGTCAGACTGCAATTATGTTCGCTTCCGAGGAATGGATTCATCAATTTCCCCCATCGTTTGTTGAACGAGGGCGACAATATTTCAAGGATGGCCATGTTGCTCACGTTTGGATCGACACCGACGAAGAATCCATAGATGGTATTGTCCATAATGGCCGTGGTCAAGAATACGAGCAAAGTATTTGGCGAAGTAACTCTCGCCACTACCCTGTCCGCTCCATCTGTAGCTGTCCACTGCAAGGTGATTGTAAACACGTCATTGCCGTTCTGCTGGCGGCAGTACAGCAGCAAACTGAGAGTCCGCGCACCTGCATTCCAGACACACTGCCGCCAGAATCCAGCACTGGCGCTACTGTGCCTATGAGCGCTTGGCAAGAACGAACCCTTAGCCGTTTAGCCGCCCGAGAAGAAACGTGGCCTGCCCATATCAAGCAGCGAGTGCTCTACATCGTATCATGCAAAGCCACTGGTTTCTTTGTTCAACCACACTCTGCTTATAAACGAAAACGAGGACCATATAGCCAGCGCAAAAAACTTGATGCTCGTACCTTTCTCTACGGACGTTCTGGGGTGCCGTTATACGTACTCGATTCTGACGTAGCTTTGCTCGATGATCTCTACCGAGCAGGCACAGATGATACAGCCGACTCTACCGCTGGTCTGTTTATCTCTGGCGCTCATGAACACAGCGCCAGCCTACTTCTTCGTCTTGCTCGCAGTAATCGTTGTTTTCACGAAAGCCTACTCAATAAAAACCTCCTTCAACTCAGCAGCACAGAACAAAGCACCAGTCTTTCATGGCAGTCATCAGACAATGGTATCATTCTTTCTCTAGATAATTCTGAAATTACTCCCTGCATCCTCAATGCTGCGCTTTACCTTCGGGCGACAAAAACCCATACCGAAATTGGCCCCCTACACCTTTCCTATCCTACACACCAAGTGCAAATAGCCCTTGATATGCCAGCTATCCGTCAGCATCAACTACATCATAGTTCGCTTTTTTTAGCTGAACATCTACCTGATTTGCCAACATTACCAGAACCTTCTACTAGCCGTGCTCCGAAAAAACCGGTCCCACATTTATTTCTTGGAACCGAACAGCTTGTTTGGCAAACTGGCCAACGCGCTATTGAACGCGCCCTACATTCCATCTGTAAACCAGTCTTTTCTTATGATGATCAATTTATTGAATATTATGATACCAGAGAAGCTATCCCCATTCACAACAAAACGGATAGCTCTGAAAAAAATGTTTTACGTCATTATCAAAACGAACATCAACGCTTAGAAGAACTTCGAGATGCTGGTTTTTTTCAACTAGAAACACACGAACATCTTATTCCACCACCGGCTTTTTCCTCATGGTGGAGTTGGCTGCCCCATACAGAATCACATACCGCACTCGGATCTGCATTCTCTCCGCTCCTACTACCGGAGCTTGAAAAGCTGGGCTGGATTATTCATGCACCCGAAGAATGGAACCGTACAGATATATTAGATCCAGACGATTGGTTCTCTCAGATTGAAGAACAAGATTCACTTATTAATTGGTTTGATTTACATTTAGGTGTACACGTCGGTAATGAGCGTATTAATTTACTACCGGTTATCGCTGGACTTCTAGAACAACCAGACCCACTTGCCGGATTGCATACAGACAAAGACTCCTCACTCGTACCACTTGGTGGGTCTCGGTATTTACGCCTACCAACGCAGCTACTCACCAATTTACTGACTCATTTATTTTCATTATTTGATTCACCACTCAGCAATGATGGCACCCTCTCTCTTTCGCTTGGGCAGTCTGCTTCGCTCACTGAACTAGATAAACACGTTACCGACCTACGTTGGACTGGCGGTCAACGACAACGTGATATCGGTAAAAAACTTACAGACATACGTACCATCGCACCCCTTTCTCCTCCCACTGATTTTCAAGCGACTTTACGCCCTTATCAACAAGATGGCCTTGCGTGGCTACAATTTATTCGTGAATTAGGTATGGGTGGCATACTTGCCGATGACATGGGACTTGGGAAAACCATCCAAGCCTTGGCTCATATACATTACGAAAAAAATGCTGGTCGTTTAGATAAACCATGTCTGGTTGTAGCACCAACCAGTGTCATTGGTAACTGGAAACGAGAGACCGATCGTTTTGCCCCCTCTTTACGCACAATGGTTTTTCATGGCACAGACCGTCATAAATACGCCAAACAATTCAACATGCACGATATTATTTTTACGACCTACGCCTTGCTCCACAGAGATAGTAAACATTTTTCCCAGCATAGCTATCACGCTCTTATTCTAGATGAAGCACAGTATATAAAAAACCCACTCGCCAAAGCTACACGTGCCGCCTGTTCCCTACAAGCTCATCATCGTATCTGTTTAACAGGCACACCTATAGAGAATCACCTTGGTGAATTATGGTCACAATTTAATTTCCTCAATCCAGGACTACTTGGTGACCACAAACGATTCACAAAATTTTTCCGAACACCCATCGAAAAACACCTTGATGGCGATAAGAAAAACATGCTCGCACGTCGTGTTTCACCATTCATTATTCGACGAACCAAAGAATTAGTCGCCAGTGACTTACCAGAAAAGACGGAAATTATTCAAAGTATTTCCCTGAATGACGAACAAAAAAACGTCTATGAAAGCGTCCGTCTAGCCATGGACAAAAAAGTACGGACTGCCCTTTCAAAACATGGGCTTGCTCGTAGTCATATTCTTGTTTTAGAAGCACTTTTAAAACTTCGGCAAGTCTGTTGCCACCCACGTCTTCTCAAAACCCGTGAAACTCAGCACACAGAACGCTCCGCAAAACTTGACCGTTTAATGGAATTACTACCAACCCTTATAGAAGATGGACGACGTATTTTGTTATTCTCTCAATTTACTAGCATGCTCTCTCTTATTGCCTCTGCATGCGATGAAGCAGAAATCCCTTATATAACCCTCACTGGCCGTACTAAAAACCGACAAAAACTCATAGACCGTTTCCAAGACGACAACAGCATCCCGCTATTCTTAATTAGTCTAAAAGCGGGTGGTACAGGATTAAACCTTACCGCCGCTGACACGGTTATTCACTACGACCCATGGTGGAACCCTGCTGTTGAGCGGCAAGCCACAGATCGAGCACATCGTATTGGACAAGATAAACCCGTTTTTGTCTACAAACTCATTACTGAAGGAACAGTTGAAGAAAAAATATGTGATCTTCATGATCGCAAAACAGCCATCGCTCATACTATTTTCTCAAATGATGGCAGTGCCAATCCGAAATTAACCGATGCTGATATTGAAGAATTATTGAAACCACTTTAAAGCATGGTCATCAGTTCAAATATTATCTGGGAATTGAACATGCACACTACGAGTGCGAACAAATGCTTCGCCAAATCGGGAATGTGCTAAATCTGGTATACTGTCTTCAATAAGCACCTGCATTTGCGCACGCGCCTCGTCATCTGAAAACCCACTAACCAAACGGTTCAAATCCGGTGAATACTCATAATAGCGATGACCCAGATGCCATGACATAATTGTTAACGAACAGTGGTCACGCTTGACCTCGTTAATAAACGGAGCCATCGCCTGCACGTTAACAGTCTGCAATAAGGTTTCAGGATCGAGCGGCTTAACAATAATATCGTTAGCACCAGCCTGCATGGCCTTATACGCCATACTGCCGGTGTAAGTTGTCGTAATGAGTACAACACCTTTGTCTGCAGCAGACAAATCACCAGAACGTATCTCACGAATAAAATCAAGCACGCTATCGTCGCCAGACTCATAGGCCAGAAGCACAAGATCAAAATCGTTTTTGGACAAATTCAACATGCCCTCATCCAAATTCGATACCATCGTCAAGTCCATGTTGCCTTGCAACATACGGCGGATAATCTTATGGCTTATCGAACTGGGATCTATATAGAGCACATGCATAGGGCATTATACACCACAAAGACAGAGACCGTCAACAACCTCTCAAATAAGATCTCTCACCGTTTCTACTGGCTTGCTGTAATCAACCCCATCAATCCCAAAGCCAAATAGGCGACGGAACTCTTCTTGGAAGCCATCAAAATCAGCAATAGTACGCAGGTTAGCAGTGTTAATTTGCGGCCATACCTCATCAACTTTTGCTTGAATGGCATCATCCAGCTCTAGTTCGTCAACACGGATAAGCCCATCTTCATCTACAACTGGTGTCTTGCCAGGACCAAGATGATCAACAAACAAACGGATAATTTGATCCATACACCCCTCATGAGTGCCCGCTTCTTTCATGATCTTAAACAGCACACCAATGTACAAGGTAACCACAGGAATAGCAGCTGACGCTTGTGTTACCAAAGCCTTATTCACGCTCACCCAAGCGTTACCAGCACAATGAGTCTGCAACTGACCGTTAATATTCTTAGCGGTCTCTTCCAAATGTTTCTTAGCCGCACCAATGCTACCAAATCGATATAAAGGCTTCGTTACAGCTGGGCCAATATAACTATAGGCAACACTACGGCAGCCTTCAGCAAGCAAGTCTGCTTCAATGAGTAAGTCCATCCACAATTGCCAATCTTCACCGCCCATAACCCTAACGGTTTCAGCAACTTCCTGATCGGTAGCCTTCTCAATAACAACTTCTTCAACCTCTTCATTACGAAGATTCACTGTTTTTCCAAAAAAGTCTTCACCAATTGGCTTCAACACACTCGACCAAATAGTGTCACTATTGGGGTCTTTGCGTTTCGGGCTAGCCAAAGAATACACAACCATATCCAGTTTACCGTAACGTTCTTTTAACGCTGCAATAACCTGAGCACGTGTTTCATTAGAAAAAGCATCCGCATTAATCGTTTCCAAATGCAAACCGTCTTCTTTTGCCAAACGATGTGCTTCAGCGAGATTATTCCAACCAGCAGTACCCGGACGTTTCTCTTCACCAGGCTTCTCAAAACACACGCCTAAACAATTTGATTTATAGCCAAATACAGCCGCCAACAAACTCGACAAACCATAGCCCGTGCTAGAGCCAAGCACCAGCACATTACCTAGGCCTTCACCTGGACACTTCTCCTTCACCAGCGCAACCTGTTCACGCACATTTGCAGCACACCCCTCAGGATGGGTCGTCAAAGAAATAAATCCACGAATACGCGGCTCAATAACCTGCTCAGCCATACAGCAACTCCTCTATACGGCACTCTTGTATCACCCCGAACCTCGCTCTCAATACAACATATTTAGGACAGATATTTATTAGTTGATTTTAGTTGATGATGTGCTATTTGTACATCCATATGACAGTGCCTCGTTCCAAATTGGTTGATATGAAGAGCGCTGGATGCTATCACCTTATGTCGCGGTGTGTTCGCCGTATTCATTTACTGGGCGGTAGCACTCAACATCGAAAAAAATGGATAGAACAACAATTACGGGTTTGCGCGGAAGTTTTTTGCGTTGATGTACTCTCTTTTGCTATTATGGACAATCATATTCACTTTGTGGTTAAACTACAGCCGCAACAGGCAGAGCAACTCGACCCAACAGAGGTTGCCTTAAGGTGGAGCCGTCTCTTTCCATCACCAGTTAATGAACTTGATGCACGTAGTCTTGCTATATTTGCTGCTAATGACGTCTGGATAGAAGAAAGAAGAGCCCGTCTTCTTTCACCATCGTGGTTGATGAAAATCATAAAAGAGCGAGTTGCGCGGCGAGCTAATAGAGAAGATGATATGCACGGTGCATTCTGGGAAGGGCGGTTTAAGTCAATCCGGCTCCTTGACCGCAGTGCCTTGCTGGCCTGTATGGCTTATGTTGATCTAAATCCGATACGGGCCGGGGCAGCCACTACCCCTGAAAAATCTAATTTCACTAGTGTTCAACATCGTTTACGCGCCCGTTATGAACAGAAAAATAGTGCACCTTGGCTCGCAAACTTTGATGCTACGGTCTTTTCCCATATGGATTCCCCCATTCTTCTAGATGATTATCTTCAGATGGTTGAAACAAGTGGGCGAATGATTCATCCCCGAAGTAAAGGTGTTATTCCTGAGAAAATACCCCCACTCGTGGAAAGGCTTGCTCTTCATAAAGCATCTTGGATCCCTTTTCTCACATCGTCATCAGCCAGCAGAGGAACAGCGATAGGCGAAGCAAACTGCCGCGCCCGTGAAGCGATTCGCAGGGGAGCAAAATGGGTTTCAAATATGTGTACGCTTCGGTTCAAGTCACAAACTACTCAGAACTGGGATGATGAAGCGCTCTCATTTGAAGACGCCCCAAACGGGTAACTACCTTTTGGTAAGAGGGATCATTTTCATCGATACGCGCAAGTGCATCTAACAAGACCTTCTCTGCTTCATTGTAATAACGTTCTTCCATAAGCACATCCACATAATCCACTTTGTCAGCTATGCTCTGCCATGTGCATCCATACTGAACAGCTAAATTCCATGCATCGTGCGCCTTTATCGTATTTTTTTCCCGGGCATACAATCGGAATCGATCAAAATAATGGTAACCAGCCATGTCAGGGTCAACCTTTAAAGCCGCAGCAAATAAAACATCATCTCGTAATTCGTATTCAGCAAGATGCTCAGCTGCCCGTTTTTGATCTGGATTAAAACGAGGGTCATCTGACATGCTTACCGTGAATTGCATGGTTTCTCGAGCGATGAAAGCACCAAGCAACACAAAAACCGCAAAAAATACGAGGATGACACTCATGTAGAGTCTCAACGCAAAACTCGGCTTAGGAAGGTACATCGTTGTTTCCATGACAGCAGTAGATGCACTCTGCTTCTCTGCTTCTTCCTCATTATTTGTTAAAGAGGCCTTCGGCTGGGTGGTCGCAGCAATTGTCTCATCAATGGAATGACCCACCCGTGTTTCCTGGCTGGCATCCATAAGCGTATCAAAGTTCGATGACGATGGTTCCATGAAAGAGTACAACCTCCTAAGGTACCAAACGCAAGTAGTATGCCTATAACTTAAACGTCACCAATGCCAGGCAATGTTAAGCCAAGATGCATCTCGCCTTGGGTTGTTAAAATGCGCCCTTGAGGAGTTTTATTGATCAGACCATTCTGAATGAGAAATGGTTCATAAACATCTTCAATGGTGCTTTCCTCTTCGCCAATGGTAACGGCAACAGTCTTGAGGCCTACCGGACGACCATGTTGGGCCAAACAGCGTAGTATACGACGATCAAGGTCGGTCAAACCACGACCGTCTATGCCAAGCATATCCAACCCTTCTTCTGCTACGGCACTCGTGATACAGTTATTATAACGAACCTGCGCTAAATCACGGATACGCCGCAGGTGGTTATTTGCATAACGCGCTGTACCACGACTACGCGCCGCTATAACCCCCAAACCATCCTCGTCTGCATCGACTTCTAGCAACGCAGCGCTCCGGCTAAGAATGGTGGTAAGCTCTTCTTTGCTATACAGATCTAGGCGCTCACGAATACCAAAGCGAGCGCGAAAAGGCGCACTTAATTGACCCTCGCGGGTTGTAGCTGCTACTAAGGTAAACGGTGGCAAGGTCAGGGTTAAGGTATCACTGGTAGCTCCTTCACCCAATTGAATCGTAATTCGATAATCTTCCATCGCAGAATAAAGATATTCTTCCACCACTCGCTTTAAAGCATGCACTTCATCAATAAACAAAACACTGCCTGGCCGTAAGGCAGAGAGCAAGCCAGCAAGGTCTCCTGGCTTTTCAAGCATCGGGCCTGCGGTTTCTTTTATTTCAGCGCCCATCTCGCGCGCCATAATGTGGGCCAACGTTGTTTTGCCGAGCCCCGGCGGCCCAGACAACAATACATGATCTAAAGGCTCTTCTCGCCCCTGTGCTGCTTCTATCGCAACAGACAAATTACGAACAACATGTGACTGACCAGTAAACTCGCGCAGGTGCTGTGGCCGTAAAGCCCGATCACCGCCCTCATCTATGCCGCCAGCAAAATCATTCATTTCTACCATTGCTCCATTCAACAGAAAAGGGCAGAGCCGTCAACAGCCCTGCCCCTTTAAGGATCAAACATAAGTTGTTCTTATTTTTTACCGATAGCTTTCAACAAGGTTTCGCCAAGAGCCGCTGGACTTTCAGCAATGTGCACACCAGCATCACGCATAGCAGCAAACTTCGCTTCTGCGGTTCCAGTGTTACCAGAAACAATAGCGCCAGCATGGCCCATGCGTTTGCCTTTCGGTGCATGGCTACCTGCAATGAAACCAGCAACAGGCTTGGTGACATATTCTTTAATAAATTCGCAGGCTTTTTCTTCTGCGTCACCACCAATTTCACCGATCATAATAATTTGTTCGGTTTCATCATCATCTTGAAATAATTTTAGGGCATCAATAAAGTTAGTACCATTAATTGGATCACCACCAATACCAATACAGGTGCTTTGTCCAAGACCGGCAAGCGTGGTTTGATGAACCGCTTCATAAGTTAATGTGCCACTACGGCTTACAATACCAGTAGTTCCACGTTTGTGGATATAACCAGGCATGATGCCAATTTTACATTCATCAGGAGTAATAACGCCGGGACAGTTTGGGCCAACCAAACGGCTCTTAGAATGTACCAATGCTTTTTTCACAGCGTACATATCACGAACTGGAATACCTTCGGTGATACAAACAATTAAAGGAATTCCTGCATCAATCGCTTCAAGAATAGCATCAGCAGCAAACGGAGGTGGTACAAATACCATAGTTGCTGTAGCACCGACTTTTTCAACGGCTTCATGAACGCTATTAAAAATGGGGTAAGTGGTACCATTATCAGCAGTCCATTCTTGACCACCTTTACCTGGTGTTACGCCGCCAACAAATTGGGTGCCGTAGTCAATAGAACCGTTTGAATGAAAACTACCAACTTTACCAGTAATACCTTGGCAGATAAGCCGTGTATTTTTATCGACAAGTGTGGACATATTAAACCCCCTTCTTCGCGCGATAGTCAGCGGCAGCCTTAGCAGCCTTAGCACAACCATCTTTTAAATCGTCAGCAGCAATAACCGCAAGGTCACTCTCTGCGATAAGTTTTTTGCCAATTTCTACGTTGGTTCCCTCTAAGCGAACAACAAGCGGACGATCAAGACCAACTTCTTTAACTGCCGTTAATACACCTTCAGCAATAACATCACACTTCATGATACCGCCAAAAATATTTACTAAAATAGCTTCAACATTATCATCTTTGAGAATAATTTTAAATGCAGTACACACTTTTTCTGCAGTCGCACCACCACCTACATCTAGGAAGTTCGCAGGGAAAGCATTGTAATCTTTTCCGTATACGGCAATCGCATCCATAGTGGCCATAGCAAGACCAGCACCATTTACCAAACAGCCAATATTACCATCTAGTTTTACGAAAGCCATATCGTGCTCGGCAGCTTCTAATTCTGCTGGATCCTCTTCATTAGGGTCAAGCATAGCAGCAATATCTTTATGACGGAACATCGCGTTATCGTCAAAGCTCATTTTACTATCAAGAGCGATAACTTGATCATCACCAGTGACAACAAGTGGATTCACTTCTAACATGTCGGCATCTGTTTCAATAAAACAAGTACACATAGCAGCGGCGGTCTTAGCAAATGCATTAATTTGTTTTGGTGTTAAGCCAATAGCAAAGCCAAGTTTGCGCGCTTCCCAGCCTTGCAGACCTTGATGTGGATCAAAATGTAACTTATGGATAAGTTCTGGTGTTTCTTCGGCAACATCTTCAATATCCATGCCGCCTTCTGATGAAACCATAATCAATGGCTTAGACACAGAACGGTCCATCAAAATAGACATGTATAATTCATTCGCAATATCACAACCATCTTCAATATACAAACGTTGAACCTGTTTGCAGCCGTCACCAGTTTGAATTGTTTTCAAATAATTACCAAGTAATTTGGTCGCGTATTCCTTGGCTTCCGCTGGACTTTTGGCTAGCTTAACGCCGCCTTCCATCACAAGCTCGGTCATAGCTTCGTCTGCATATACAGTTCCTTTACCGCGACCGCCAGCATGGATTTGGCTCTTCACCACAACCACTGGACTTCCAAGCTCTACGGCTGCTGCTTCAGCTTCTTCCGCAGTAGTACAGGCTATGCCTTTCACAACTGGCACCCCGTACTTGGCAAACAGTTGTTTACCTTGATATTCATGGATCTTCATTGATCACCCTTTCGACACACGCACTACAGCAAAGCAGCCGTGCTCTTAATTATGTACGATGCCATGTATAGTCTATCTCCACCCCCCTCTGCCAAGTAGCAATTTTTGTACAGCTATGCTTCCCACACACACAGCAATTCACGGAAGAACCGCCCTTGGTTCTGGACCCAGAACCACTACTGTTTAAGGACTTATGACTACAAAAATTGTTGCCCCGATCCACGGCACCCTGCCGGACACACTCATCGCACTTTCTCGCCAAGCACAAGAACAAGGCGCGGATTATGTGGAAGTACGCCTTGACCTCTGTGCTCAAGCTGGTGCCCAGCTCAATGACATCATTGAGCATCTCAACAACTTAGCACTGCCTGTCCTCGCAACAAATAGACACCCTGATGAAGGTGGTGCATGGACAGATGAGTTTGGCAGCAATGATGATCGCTTACGATGGCTCATTCAAGCAGAGCAGGCTGGTGCCGCTTGGATTGACGTAGAACTGGCTCATGCTGATCATTTTACTACTCTGCGTAGCGATAAAAAGTCTCAGCTTATTCTTAGTCATCATAATTTCACTGGAATGAACGACGATCTCAGCACTATTGTTCAGGGCATGCTTGATGCTGGTGCCGATATTGCAAAACTGGCACTGACCCCCGCAGATGCGGCAGATTTAGGCACACTGGAAAACTGTTATCAAGAATTTCCTGATCATGAACTAGTCATTATCGGTATGGGCGAAGTTGGCAAACCATCTCGTTTACTTGCCGGTGCATGGGGCGCAGCATTCACCTTTGCGACTATTGATAGTAGCCAAGAAAGTGCCCCTGGCCAACCAAGCATCCGCGAATTAGTTGAGCGCTACCGCATACATCAACAAGGCCCAGAAACCCGCATATTTGGTGTTCTTGGCAACCCTGTTGGCCATAGTCTTTCTCCACATATCCACAACGCCGCATTTATTGAACAGGATATTGATGCCGTCTATGTTCCCTTCCTTGCTACGGATGCTGGAGCTTTTTGGGATGCCTGTGGCGAATGGATTGATGGCCTATCAATTACCATTCCACATAAGTCTGAGCTGCAAAGCAGAATGAGCAGCTTAGAAGATTTAGCACAAAGCATTGGTGCAATGAACACGGTCTACCGAAATTTGGAAGGTGCATGCCTTGGTGCAAATACCGATGCTGATGCCGCTCTCGACTGCGTACGTCAACACACTGGCAATCTTGCTGGCTGCCGCGTACTAGTACTGGGAGCTGGCGGTGTTTCCCGCGCAGTTGCTTTTGCTCTCCATGCAGAACAAGCCGAAGTCACCATTGCCAACCGCACCATTGAACGTGCACAAAATCTTGCCGCCGAAGTTGGTTGCGCCGCCGCTACTCTAGATGACGTGAAAAATAGCGACGTTGATCAACTCTATCATGTACTCGTTAACTGCACCAGCGTCGGTATGAACAGCGACGACAGTATTTGGCCCGCAGACAAACACGTCCAAGACACCTGCGTTTTTGACACTGTGTACACACCGTTGGAAACACGCCTCCTGCGTGATGCCCATGAAGCAGGCTGCCAACCCATTTGCGGCCTCTCTATGTTCTGTCTACAGGCTGCTGCTCAGTACAAGCGTTGGACCGGTATGGAAGCCCCCATGCACGTTATGCGCCGCGTTGCTCTAGAAGCGCTCGGTCACAACGACAACGATAAATACTGTGGGCCCACAGGCGACAGGTCAGATAGTATCTCTTTGTAACAAACACATCCGTTACAATAATAATTACAAGCCAACCGCTGCACGAACTTTTTGCATAACAACTTCGCCGGCTTGGTTAGCGGCGGCAGCACCATCAGCAAGAACTTGCTGAATATAACTAGGGTCATTCATCAATTCTTGGCGACGCACGCGGGCTGGGCCAAAGTGGTCCAATAATAATTCAAATAGCTCTTGTTTAGCGTGGCCGTAACCAAAATTACCAGCACGATATTTATCTGCCAAATCAAGAGTACGTTGATCCTCTGGACCAGCTATAGCACGGAAAATTTGGAAGGTGGTGCAACTATCTGGGTCTTTGGGTTCTTCCATAGACTTCCCATCAGCAACAATTTTCATAATTCGTTTGCGTAATGGTTTTTCGTCCATAAATGGGTCTATGATATTACCGTAACTCTTGCTCATTTTCTCGCCATCAATACCTGGAACTACAGCAGCGTGTTGCGCTTCTTTGTAATCTGGAATCCTGAACGTTTCACCGTAAGCATGGTTGAACTTAGCTGCCAAGTCGCGGGCTATTTCTACATTTTGTTTTTGATCTTTGCCAACAGGAACCACATCAGGGTCTACATATAAAATGTCAGCAGCCTGTAAAATAGGATAGGTATACAGGCCTATATTAGCGGCAAGACCATGCGCTACTTTATCTTTAAATGAAACACCTTTATCCATAAGATGTTTTGGACACAGGCATGATAATATCCATGCCAGCTCAGTAACAGCAGGCACATCTTGTTGCAAATAAATATGGCATTGTTTGGGATCTAAACCAAAAGCCAAATAGTCTACTACCACTTGATTAATATTCGCACGTAGGGCTGCCGGATCTCGCTGGGAAGTCATTGCGTGATAAGATGCCACAAAAACAAACATGTCATTCTGCTTTTGCGCCTCTAAAAATTGACTAATAGCGCCAGCGTAATTGCCCAAATGTAATTGACCGGAAGGTTGTAAACCAGAAAGAACACGAGTCATTTTAATGATCCCCACGCTTGGAAAAGTAAAAAAGCAATTAACATAACCAGTAAACCATCAAGCTGGCCAGTAGAGCTATACAGCACCCATAAAACACTCACCGCTGAGAATACTGATAAAGCAAATGCCACACCAGACGCATTACGAACACGGAAATGCCGAAGTAATCCGTACACAGCCTGCCCACCGTCTAATGGATAAATGGGCATTATATTAAGTATCCCTAAAATCAGATTAAGCTTATACGTCAAAAATGCTGCAAGCACAACATAATCAGGCGTATGCTCTGTAATAATAAATGAAAAATATGCCCAAGCAATAAGCGCGAGCAATCCATTCGTTATTGGCCCTGCCAGACTAATGCCAACTTTTCGGATGGGTGGCACATCACCTGCATAGGTACAATACCCACCCATCGTGCTAATCACAATAGTAACACCAAAAAGTTTGTTTTTCATGGCAACTACGGCATGCGCTAACTCATGAAGAATAACACTAATCAGCAAGACCACGGCAGCTAACACTTGGGTCATCAGATCTTTACCACCAAAAGTTGAACCAATCCATAACAGAATCAATACACCAAAATCAGCGTACATGGGAACGCGACCAACATGGGCGATGTAAAAAGGGCGACCGAGACTGAACATGGGCGGTAGCATAGAAGCGATGGCGCTATGCCAAGCTGCGGTTTAAAGCAGAGAGCCCTTACTTGTCTCAACGTAAAAATGAGGGAACCTTGTTGCTAGCAACTCGTTTAATGATTGGAGGGTGTAATCCTATGCGTCATTTTGTAATCCTTGTAACACTCTGTTTCTGCGCCTGTGTACACAGCGTCGAAAAACTTCCATCCCATCACAAAGGCTTATGGAAAGAGGCGTTTGAAAGCTACCAACAATTACTCAGTGATGACGAATTGGCTGATGCCCATGCCAGTTTCTATTATCAACAAGCGGTAGAATGTCTGCGCCGCCTCAACCGCATCAGTGATATTGACGGCTTCCGCGCTAGCACCCTTGCTCAACATCGTGGCTGGCGCTGCCTTAGTGCCGTCGCCAATTCCTACAGGACTCACCACGGAGCTATGATCGATGGGGTCTTTCATCGCGGGTCACAACGCGGTACTGGCACGTATTACAATAGCCAAGAACGTGACCGGATAACAAGCTTACAACTCTTTGAAGAAGCCCTCTCACAATTAGATGGCACCAATCATGCACAGGCAGATTTTTATGCACACTTCATTAGCAAGATACAAGAAGGTCGTCAGCAGCAGCAAACATGGCGACTCCAAACCCTGAGCGATCTATCACAATTACCAAGCTATGACACAAACTATTATCGCCATCATCGTAGCCAAAGTGGAGCACCCACTACTACAGATGGTAATCCTGTTGTTTATACCATACCTGCCAGCTGGAAAGCTGCACAGAACGATGGAGAACGCTATCGCTGGCTCCTCCATCAGCGCGGACTGTTAGACAACAACTATCAGAATGAAAGTCATTACCGTTATGCTGATTTTTTACGCACGCAATGGGGCGTACACACCATTCGTAGTTGGAATCAGAATGGGCAACAAGATCTGAGCCACGCTCTCAAACTTGCCGACCTCTCCAATAATGAAACCATTGCAAAATTAGCCACGGGTATCCAACAATTCACATTGCCCGATGGGCATAATTATATACATATTTTGCAACGCCTTGGAAACGACAAAAAAAACAATTATGCTAAAAGTGCTGCACAAGCGCTTGCAACCATCTATGAACAACGGAATCAACGCGCTGAAGCCGTCCGTTGGTGGAAAGAGGCAAACGCAACGGATAAAATGAAACATATAACAGGCAACTGGTGTGCTTTTGAACAACACTGGTATGAAGGCAGTACCGCCCCATTGTTACGCTTTCGCAATGCAGACCGTGTGAAAATTTCTGTTCAGCCAGTTGATATGGATTTGGTCATGACAACCGCCCGTGATTACATTAAGTCATCACCACAACAACTCGACTGGCATCGTTTTAATGTCAATAATTTTCCGCAGCAATTATTAGATGGGCATTTTCGAGCAGCTCTTGGCGACATCGAAAAAACATGGGTACAAAAACTCTCTCCTGCCAAACACTATATGGACAGCGTTACACCAATTCGCTGGGAAGAGAAACAACATGGTGTTTGGTTGATAACAGCAGAGCTACCAGATGGTAATACAGCACGTTTAGTCTGGCGGCGAGATGGACTGATTCTGATTAAACGTAATTTAGATAAAGCCGTTTGGTATCAGGTCAGCGATGCCATCACCGGCCAACCTATCCCCAAGGCACATGTCCATTTTTTTGGGTTTCGTCATAAACTGCCACGACAGGAATTTGCACGATACGCTGATGAACATGGGCAAATACATATTACCGAAGATGATCATATACACCATGCTCGGCAAAACCTTCAATGGTTGATTGTCGCAAAAAATCCGACTGCCGATAAGCAGGCATGGATAGGTTTTGATTCTATTAATCTACGAAGCCGCGCTCCACAAAGCTACCAACAAAATAATATCTACACTCTTACTGACCGCCCTGTTTATAGACCGGGACAATCCGTAGAGTGGAAACTCTGGAAACAATACTGTACCTACGAAACAGAGACAAACCAGTATGCAGGACAATCTTACACAGTACACCTACGTGACCCACAGGGACAGCAGGTCTTTTCACAAACAGAAACACTCGACAACTGGGGTGGCTGCTCAGGAACATGGCATATACCAGGTGATGCACGTCTTGGCATATACCACATCGGCAGCACCAGCTTCCGTATTGAAGAATACAAAAAACCAGAATTTGAGGTAAACATCCAAGCACCAGAAAGACCAGTGGCCTTGGGTGACACGATCACTGCAACAATTTCTGCGCACTATTACCACGGTGCGCCCGTACGCAAAGCAACGGTCCATTATCGAGTAATGCGCAACCACCATAATAAGCACTGGTATCCGCACTGGCGCTGGGATTGGCTCTATGGTCGTGGTGCTTCTTGGCTGTGGCCAAATTATAGTTGGCACCCACAGTGGGATGACTGGGGCTGCGAAATGCCGTGGCCGTGGTGGCACCATCAACCGAGCCAAGCACCGGAAGTTGTCCTTGAAGGTGATACAAACATTGGCGCCGACGGAACCGTGCAACTCGCTATTCCTACAGCGCTCGCGCAACGCCTGCACGGCAATAGCGATCATCAATATACTATTACTGCTGAGGTCATGGATACGAGCCGGCGAACTATTGTTGGCAGCGGCTCCGTGATAGCAGCCCGCCAAGCATTTCAGGTCACCACATGGGCAGATCGTGGGTATTATCATACTGGTTCACCCATACAGATACAGGCACATGCACAAACAGCTGATGGTAAAGCGGTTAGTGGAACGGCAGAGATCATACTCTACCGTATTCGCTACCAAGCAGACGGTACACCACAAGAAACAAAGGAACAACAATGGTCACAAGCACTCCATGGCGATACCATTGAGCAACAGATAACCATCCATACCGCAGGGCAATACCGCATAAACTGCACCATTACTGATACAAACGGAAACAGCAATAACGGTGCTCATATCATAACCGTCTATGGTGATAATACCTCCGACACAGATTTTCGTTACAATGATTTAGAACTGATCACTGATGCTATTTCTTATGTGGATGGTGACACGATGCAGCTGCGTATAAACAGTAATCATAATAATGCCGTAGTTTGGTTATTTTTGCGTCCAGAAAATGGCATCTATTTGCCACCGCGTTGTGTACGGCTCACAGGAAAAAGCAGTCTCCTAACTGTACCAATTAGTCGCGCAGATATGCCTAATTTTTTTATAGAAGCCACGCTCATCGCTGATGGCCGCATACACAACATGAGCAAATCTATTCCTGTGCCACCAACAAATAAAATAATGACCGTTACAGCCACAAGTGATAAACAAACATATCAACCGGGAGAAACAGCCAAGCTTGATATTATCTGCACAAATGCCGACGGCAAACCAGCCGCCAACAGCTCTGTGCTGGTTGCGATGTACGACAAAAGTCTTGATTACATTGCAGGCCCCAGCAATAGAAAACCCATTCATGAAGCTTTTTGGTTTTGGCGGAGAAATCATTACGCTAATTATTATCCAAACCGCAGCTGGCACACATCCATTATTTATAAAAAGAATGATAAGCGCTTACAATATATTGGCTTATTTCCTCAATTAGGGTATGCAGAAACAAAGACCGATGGAACAGCGCTCTCTATGACACTAGGCTCAGGAGGACGTGACCACAGGTCACAAGAAGGTATGGCAATGGCTGATGTCACCATGGAAGCTTCTGCTTCTCCAGCCGTTGGCATCGTACCACAGAGATCAAATAAAAAAAGGAACTCTATTCAAACACCTTTTGTCGAAGCCACTCTACGCACTGCTTTTGCCGATACGGCTTTGTGGGTAGCACACCTAGAAACAGATGCACATGGTCGGGTTACCACTAATTGCACCATACCGGATAATGTAACCACATGGAAAATTGGTGCTTGGGCCGTTGGCACAGATGCACAAGCGGGTGAAGGACATACTGAAATAGTCGCTACTAAAAATGTATTGGTGCGTTTACAAGCCCCACGCTTTTTCCAAGAACGTGATACTGTTGTCCTCTCTGCCAATGTTCATAATGAATTAGATACTGCTACAACTGCACGCGTGAGTTTACAACATGATGCATTGTTGGCTATTCACACTGACCTAGAACAAGACGTACATATTCCTGCGCATAGTGAAGTACGTGTAGATTGGCACTGTACCGTACAGAACCACGGAGAAACAAACATTACCATCAGCGCTTTAACCACCACGGCATCAGATGCCATGTCTCTCTCTTTCCCAGTTCAAATGTATGGCGCGGAAATAACACAGGTTGCCAGTGATGCTCGCCGCGCACATGATCCAGAGTCAATTCAGTTTTCGCTGACAGTCCCGTCTAAACGTATCAAAGAACGCAGTTCGCTCACGCTACATTATAGCCCAAGTATTGCCCACGCACTGGTGGATGCCCTGCCTTACTTAGTCAGTTACCCCTATGGTTGCACAGAACAAACACTCAACCGTTTTGTACCAACCGTTATTGTCCACACATTATTGAAAAACCAAGGCATAGACTTAGCAACACTTGCCAACAAAAATAATAATTTACATGCTGGCGAATTAGGTAACGCACAACAAACTACTCAAAAGCATTGGCCGCATAATCCAGTTTTTGACTCAAAAGAAATACAAAACATGACGGAAAAAGGCGTACGCCGTTTAACCGAACTACAAAACAGCGATGGTGGCTGGGGGTGGTTTGCTGGTGGTCATAGCTACCCACACACCACGCTCACTGTACTAGCTGGTTTGCAAAAAGCAGGGTCTGCTGATATTGCTCTCGTTCCTAACGTTATTGAAAATGGCATTGCTTATCTCACTCGTCATCGCACCCAAGAATTAGCACGCCTCAATAATTGGGATAGAACAAACAACCAAAAAATAAACGACAAGCAGCCCGCAAAAAACACTATTACCACCCTTGATGTTGCCATTGAAGCAGTTTTACAACAAGCGGGTCAAGCTGACCCAAGCATGCTTACTTATATTTATGATGACCGACGTGAGCTCCCCGTCTATGGCCTATGCCAAGCCGCTCTCCTCTTTCATCGATCTGGACAAGTAGATCAACGAACAGCATTACGCGCAATGATTCAACAATTTGTTCAGACAAATACAGACAATCAAACGGCCTGGCTGCACACAAACAATCAGATGTATTGGTGGTATTGGTACGGCAATGATAATGAAGCACATGCCCATTTTTTAAAATTACTTGCTGCCACCGAACCACAATCTGACCTTGCTGCTGGCATTGCCAAATATCTGTTAACCAATCGTACTCATGGTTCCTACTGGGATAGTACCCGCGATACCGCTTTATGCATAGAAGCACTTGCAGAATTTGTTCAAGCTTCCAAGGAAGCATCTCCAGATATGGATCTCAATATTTCAATAAATGGCACACTCACAAAAACTGTCCATATAAATAACAACAACATATTCAGCTATGATGACCGCTTAATTCTTAACGGTGCAGAAATTCCAGATGGACCATGTACCATTACTCTAGAACGAACTGGAACGGGCGCTGTCTATGCTCAGGCTTGGCTGAGTAATTTTAGCCAAGAGGACCATATGGCCGCTGAAGGTTTAGACGTAAAAATTAAACGACAGTACTATCGTCTCAGTAGAAATGACAGTACGACTACTGTTGCCGGACATCACGGACAAATTGAACAGCAACAAGAAATTCAGTGGAAACGGACGGCTTTAAAAGCAGGAGAACAACTTGCTGCTGGTGAACGCATCGAAATTGAGTTAACAATTGAGGCGGCCAATGATTATGAGTATATCCACATCACTAATCCAAAAGCTGCCGGTCTGGAAGCAGAACACCTACGCTCTGGCTATCAGCGTTATGACGGCTGCTACGCCTACACTGAATTTCGTGACAACCGCGTCGAGTTCTTCATCGACAGACTTAGCCGTGGCAGCCACAGTATCAGCTACCGCATGCGCGCGGAAATCCCTGGCACGTTCGCCGCTCTGCCCGCTAGCGTCAGCGGCATGTACGCTCCAGAACTCATTGGTACCAGCACCCTTCATCGCATTCAGATACAGGAGTAAATAACGTCCCCTAATCAGGCTGCCTATTGCCTTTAGGGGGATAAAGCAAATATACCCGCATGAGTGATGAAAAATTATTAGAAGCTGTGCGCGCAGCGCTTGGCACTGTACAAGACCCCGACCTGCATAATGACCTCGTATCGCTAAACATGATTCGAGAGCTTGCTATTAGTGAAGATGGCATTGCCAGTTTTCAGTTGGTGCTCACCACTGGTGCCTGCCCTATCAAAAAAGAGCTCGAGGATAGCTGCCGAGAAGCAGCACTCAGCGTTGAGGGAATTCATCATGCTGACATTGAAGTCACCGCAGAAACGCGGAAATCAACCACGACCCATGATAACCTTCCTGATGTTGCCCACGTTATTGCCATTGCCTCTGGTAAAGGCGGCGTTGGTAAAAGTACCGTTACCGCAAACCTTGCCTGCGCCCTTGCAGCAGATGGAGCGCGCGTTGGTATTTTAGATGCGGATATTTACGGTCCATCCATTCCTATGATGATGGGTGTCAGCAAACAACCCTTTGTTCAAGATAAGAAAATGTTACCGCTAGAAGCACACGGTGTTCGTATGATTTCTATGGGCTTTTTACTTGAAGAAGATCAAGCCGTTATCTGGCGTGGACCAATGCTGATGGGGGCTATTCGTCAGCTTATCACTGATGTACTTTGGGGTGAGTTAGATTACTTACTTATTGACCTTCCTCCAGGTACTGGCGACGTTCCTATGACCTTGGCACAAAACGCTCCTGTTTCTGGTGCGGTTATTGTTTCCACTCCACAAAATGTGGCCCTGTTAGACGTAGTTCGTGGGGTCTCTATGTTTGAAAAACTTGAAATCCCTGTGCTTGGTGCTGTTGAAAATATGAGCCAATTTATCTGCCCAAGCTGTGGCCATGCTGAAGCAATCTTCGGCAAAGGCGGAGCAGAAGCTTATGCTGTTGAACAAAACATGCCATTCCTTGGTACTATCCCCTTAGAACCTGCCATTCGTGAAGCTGGTGATGGCGGCACTCCTGTCGTTCTTGCTGCTCCAGAGAGTGCATCAGCCAAAGCCTTCCGGCATGCGGCTGGCATGTTGGCCCGCATGGCAAGCTGTGCAGCTCATGACAAAGAAACGGCAAACGCTCAAGAATTAGCTGCCGCTGAGTAGAATACAGCATTACAGATATAACCATCCACAAATAATGAAGCGTTAGGGATGTCTTGCATCCCTACTTTTCTTTGCTTTAATGCCAACAATCTTTTCGTGGAACTTCCACATCACCCACCTCGCCTGAGACCAGCTCACAATAGGAGTGACTCAGAACGGGATACTCATCTAGGAGATTCAGCATGAACGTTGAACAACACCTGAAAATCGCTCAATGGCACACCGAACAAGCTCGTCTGCACGCAACCAGCGAACATAGCTGCGGCTGCCCTGCAAACGAACATGACCAAAAAGCAATCGACGCAATCGATGCTATGCTTGCTGGCCAAGCTGCAATCAAAGAAGAAACAAGCTGCAACTTGAACAAATAAGTTCGTTTAAAAAACAAGCTCATTAAATCCCCTGCGTTTTTACGCAGGGGATTTTTTTATACACACATTTTGGTGCACTGATCAGAAGATGGGAATATTCACCACATTTCCTGAGTGTTATCAATTGATTGCATATGGTATGCTATCATATATCGTGTGTTTATGATCAACACCACATATTGCCACAACCCTAGCACTTGCACGTCTTTGTCTTTCTCAGATAGAAAGGAAACAGTATGAATAAAAATCTTCTCATGCCCATTATTGTCGTAGTTATCGGTATTACGTGGATGTTAAATGTGCTCAACATAATCCCACAGATCGATTGGGCTTGGAGTATTGGCCTGTTAGCTGCCGGTGTTTTATCAATTGCCACAAATGGCTTCAATAAAATAACAGTCATTACAGGTCCTTTTCTGGTAGCGGCATCAATCTGTTCCGTCTTCAGACAGCTTGGACACTTGAGTATTGATCTTGAAGTTCCCCTATTAATTAGCGTATTAGGTGTTTTCATGTGCATTTCACAAATGCCAAGTATACCTGTTCCAAAATCAACAAAACCAGAGCATACAGACAAACAATAAAATCGTACTGTGCTACATGTTATTGCTTATACGATGCGTAGAGGTCCGCATAATGTTTACCGGCTTGAACAAGGTCGGCATGAGTGCCGCTTTCGATAATCAGACCGTTTTCTATAACAATAATCCGATCAGCTTCTTGGATAGTTGAAAGACGGTGGGCAATAATAAGAGCAGTACGGCCATGACATAAACGGAGCAAGGCTTTCTGTACACGGTTTTCTGTGTAGACATCCATAGAAGATGTCGCCTCATCTAATACAAGAACAGCAGGGTCTGCAATAAAAGCACGAACCAAACAAACCAATTGACGTTGACCAGCAGAAATCTGTGATCCTCGTGGTCCTACTTCTGTGTTGTATTGATCGGGTAAACGTTCAAAGACTTCATCTGCACCTAAATGCTGGCATGCTGCAATAATTTCGTTCTGATCTGCATCTGGTTTTGCCATACGAATATTATCGATGATGCTACCGGAAAATAAGAGCGAATCTTGTAATACAATACCAATATGCTGACGCAAACTTTTCTGACTACATTGAGAAACATCATACCCATCCAAAGAAATCACACCGTTTTGAATATCATAAAAGCGTGCAAGTATCTGAATAAGTGTACTTTTACCATGACCTGTCTGACCAACAATCGCCAACGTTTGTCCTGCGGGAATTGAAAGCGATACATTTTTAATAACAAAGTCTTCTTGCTCGTCTGGATCATACGCAAAAGACACTTCATTAAATTCAATATCACCATGAACCGTTTCTAAAATTTTAGCGTCATCTTTATCAACCACTTCCGCGTGAGTATCCAATAACAAAAAAATACGTTGAGCGGCAGCAAAGCCTTGCGAAATACGTTCATAGAGCATACCAATATCAGCCAAGGGACCAAGAAACAAAAATACGTAAAACACACATTGAGCCATATCACCGGGGGTCATTTCCTGATAGACACTCACAGCCCATGCACCTTGCCATAATACAGCAGATAAGCCTGCATAGAAAAACAAAATCAAGACAGGCATAAACCAACCCCAACCAAAACTCGCTTTCACTTCTTGGGTATAGAGGTTAGTTAGAAAACCTTTATACTCATCCATTTGATTATCCTCAGCAACGCTCTGTTTAATAACAGACACGCCGTTAATACTTTCAACCAGATGAGTGGTTACTTGGCTTTTTGCTTCTGAAATAGCAGCCCATAGTCGTGTACCGATACGTTTATAGATAGCCATGCATATCCACATAAACGGAGCAAGCAGCAATAAAACAGAAAGTATTTTAGGGTTAATAATATAGAGTAGCACACTTGAACCTAAAAAACGCATAAGAATACTGAGCACCATTGGTGGACCTTCAACCAACATTGGCTCCAAACTATCCACATCTCTGTCTGCACGACTTACAATACGACCTGCACGGGTTTGATCAAAATAGCGGACACTTAAATGTTGTACGTGAGCAAATACGGAAATACGCAAATCATTGAGTACACGTATAGCAACCATACCAGAAGCATAACGAGAGATACCAAAAGCAACAAACCGAATAACCCAAGTGGCTAACAAACCGCCACCATACCACCAGAGAATGTCACTATGAATGGTGCCATCTCCTTCTATACCATCATCAATGACAACCTTCATAAACCAAGGTCGAAAAAAAACGCTCGCCACTAATATCATTTCCGCAATAATTGCGAGCACAACAAAGCGGTGCATCGGTGCAAGCAAGGTCAAACAACGGCCTAGCATCGCCCGGTTGAGACGAGTACCTGAAAGGTTTTCTTCCTTTTCTAAATCAGAATGAGCCATCTGTTGCTCCTTCTGTTTGTCTATCATCTACGCACAATAGAGCTCGATACGCTGCCTCTGTTTCTAACAACTGTTCATGCGTTCCGGTGGCTATCACTTCACCCCTATCCAAAACAATGACCCGTTGAGCGAGCTGTACACTGGCAATACGACTGGTAATAAGCACCACGGTTGTATCACCACTTTCCGCATGGAGTGATTCTATAATCCGTTCTTCCGTAAGCGCATCTAGGGCGCTCGTACTATCGTCCAAGACCAAAATACGTGGTTTTTTCACAAGAGCGCGAGCAATACACATGCGCTGTTTCTGCCCACCAGATAAGGTAACACCGCGCTCACCAATTAAGGTCTGTGCACCATCTTCCATCTCACCAACAATAGTGTCTGCTGCTGACTGAGTTAATATGGTCTGCAAATCATCTGCATTCAAACGATCAGTTTGACCAAGCTCAATATTATCCACCAGTGAACGAGATAACAAAAAGCTTTCCTGAAAAACAACTTGCACAGCACGACGCAAGGCCGACTTCTCAACGCCAGTCACCACAAACTCTTCACCCGATTCCGTCAACAAAGAGACGGAACCACTATCTGGATCACGCAGGCGCGAAAACAAAGAACACAAAGTGCTTTTACCACTACCGGTTGAACCAACCACAGCGACAATTTCTCCTGGCTGAATAGTGAAGGAGCAATTGTTCAATAACACATGATTATTAGTTGTTCCAGAAACAGACACCTGTTTACAGACAAGACCAAGTGGGCCCTCTGGAAGAGGTCGTGTACCAGACTGAAGAACGGATTCTTGAGCAAAGAACTCATTCAGCCGATCTACTGAAGCACGGGCATCAGCTAATTGTCGTGCAGCCAAGCTAATACCATCGAGACGAAAAATGATCGTTGTCATAACCATCAGGGCGGCAACCAAATCACCAACGGCCAAAACACCTTCTGACACTAACTGCACACCCATCAATAAAATCCAGACATGACCAAGCGCAACAATAAGCTGCGGAATAGACATACGTGTCGCTATAAACACAATGACTCGTGCAGAATGAGCAGAATAGATGCGCACCTGATCAGTAAAAGCTTGCAAACGCGGCTGTTCCATACGAAAGGTTTTAATAACGCGTACCGCTTCAACCCCTTCGGTTAATTGTTGTACCACTCCATCATAACTATCATCAGTTGCTCGATTCAAAATCGATAGTTTATAGGTTTGCCGCCACAAAATAATAAGTGCGAAAAGCAATAAAACACTGACTACTGCTCCAAGACTCATATGGTACCAATACAATAAAATAATGGATGAGCCGATCATCACGACCACTTCCGCCAATTGACTGATAGCTCCAAACATAGCTTCACGCACTTTATCGCTATCACGGGTGGTTCTGGCAATTATCTCCCCAGCGCCATGTTCACGATGATACGCACTGTCTAGATATTGTACTTGCGCAAAAATCTTCTCCCGCAAATCGCACAAAATGCGACCACCCAAGGTCATACGGGCAATAGTGGTGCCATATAAAACAACACCGCGAACAACCGCAAATAATAAAAAGAACCATATCCACCACCACATGTGACTGGTATCATACGTTCCATCGGGAAGAATGACAACTGCTTGTCCCTCTAATATATCGTTAAGCGCACAGCCAAAAATATATTGACCAACCGGCCATGCGGCAAAGGCAATAGTGAGCAAAAGACTCACCAATATGGCAAGCCTTCTGTGTGGGCGCAAAAGAGAGAAAAATAATCCCATAGTTTATCGTTGAGCCGCAGCCCGTAATAGTGGCAATAAGAGTTGTTGGGCAGTATTTAAATCACCATCTATAGTACAGCCTGCTGCTTGCAGGTGACCACCACCGCCAAGTTGACTCGCCACGGGACCAACTTCATAGGGTGGGTTGGAACGAAGGCTACAGCGTACTTGTTGCTGACAAGGCTGTTCACGCAAGAGGTAAGCCACTTGATTTCCCGCAAGGCTGCGTGGAATTTCCACAAGGTCGCCCCAATCATCTGGCTCACCAACAGTGGTAATATCTTCTGCGGATAAACTGATGCCAGCTAAGCGCGATTCTTCCTCATCAACCTGAATATGCTGCAAACCAAGCGCTTGAATTTCTAAATCTTTCAGCGACTTGGTATAGGTCATAGCTCGGTTGATTTCTGCGGCATTAATACCTTTCTCTAATAGCTTCGCTGTCCATTTAAGCGTATGAGCGGTCGTATTACTGTGCATAAAGCGGCCGGTATCAAAAACGACGGCTGCATACAACCCTGTAGCCATATCTTTATCTAATTCGACCCCGAGTTTCGTTAAGAGGTGTTCAACCACCACACCGGTACATTCAGCCTGCTCATCAACAATATTCACATCACCAAAACGGTCATTAGATGCATGATGGTCAAGATTGATCAGTTGAGTCCGTGGCCAGGAGGCAATGGAACCAAGACGTTTAAGGTCTCCACAATCACAGGAAATGATACAATCGTAACTTTTTTGAGCAGCAGCCTCTTCTTCTGTCTCTACAACGGCTATCTGGGAGAAATCAGGCAAGAACGCATAGATACCTGCAAGTTTGCTTGGAGCCACAAAATCGACCTGTTTACCAAGGGTTCTCAATCCACGTTGTAACGCTAAACCGGAACCAATACCATCACCATCTGGGTTCACATGCGTTGTAATCATAATGGTTTGCGCAGATTGAATAACACGGGTAGTATCAGCCAAGTCCGAGGTGCAAAATTCTTTCATTGTTTCTCCTACGGTAACTATCATGATTAAGATACTATACTCAACCCAACATATTCACCAGCCGAGGCTCACCTGACCGAGCCTCAAGACAGAACTGGTGTAAGAGACACTGTGCCAACGTGAGAACACAAAAAGGGCACACACAGGAGATTCCTATATGGAACAGGAACAAAGCTTCACTCGTTACTTTCATCGCCAACGTTCGCAAGATTTAACTAAACGCGGCTACAAGCGGACCAAAATCATTGCGACTATTGGCCCCGCCTGTGACAATGAAGCAACGCTGAAAGATATGTACCATTCTGGTATGAACATTGCGCGTTTTAATATGAGCCATGGCTCCCACGCAGATCATACGAAACGTTTTAACCTTGTTCGCCGACTCAGCGACGAATTGAGCCGCCCCATCGCGGTACTCGCTGACCTACAAGGTCCAAAGATTCGACTGGGAAAACTTGTTGATAATGAGCCTGTCGAATGGATCAAAGGCAAGAAGACCATCATCACTGTTGCCACAGAAGTAGGTGGTACGGCAGAACTGGTTGGCTGCACCTATAAAGGCCTTATCAATGATGTACGCACTGGTGACACCTTACTTGTTGATGACGGAAAAATGCGCCTCACCGTAGAATATGTAGATGGTGATGAAGTTCACTGCATCATTGAAGTAGGTGGCAAACTCAAAAACAATAAGGGGCTCAATTTACCGGATGTCCAAGTAACTGCTCCATCTTTAACGAAAAAAGACAAAGAAGACCTTGCTTGGGCTATTGCCGCAGATGTTGACTACATCGCCCTCAGTTTTGTTCGTAGCGCTACTGATATACGTTCTCTTAAACGCCGTATCTCTGATGCTGGTAGCCGTATTCCTGTTATCGCAAAAATTGAACGGCCTGAAGCGGTCAACGATATTGACGACATTCTTGCTGAAGCTGATGGTATTATGGTTGCTCGGGGTGACCTTGGCATTGAAATCTCCACCGAACGTTTACCGGTTGTACAAAAACACCTGATCGCCCGCGCCAATGCTTTTGGTAAAACCGTTATTACCGCGACCCAGATGCTTGAATCAATGATTGATAGCCCTGTACCAACACGCGCAGAATCATCAGATGTTGCCAACGCTGTCTTCGACGGAACCGATGTAGTGATGCTCTCTGGCGAAACCGCTGCTGGATCATATCCCGTTGAAGCCGTTCGAGAAATGACCCGCATTGCTTGCGAGGCCGAATCCAGCCCGTATTTAATGAATCATTTCCAAAGTGGCCTAGATGAGCATGTTGATTCAACCAGTTTTGCCATTACCGGCGCAGCCAATCACCTCGCACAATCACTCGAAACCAAAGGGGTGATGGTTTTCAGTCATGGCCCAGAAAAAGGGTTGCTGCTCTCCAAACTCCGCAATCGTGAAGTGGTTGTCTGCTGCTGCTATGACAAAAAAACGTGGCGACGGATGAGTATGTATTGGGGCACCACCCCGCTCCTCATCGATTTTGAAGAAGACCCACACGACATGCTCGAAGCTGGGCTTGCCGAAACCCTCCGCAACCAAATCTACGTAGAAGGCGACATTATTGTGGTTCTTTCTGGCTTTGGCATAGATAACGGCAACTCTATTCGTTTGGTGCAGGTATAAGCATTTTCTCAAATCATCTGAGCTTATTCACAGGCCATTCACCCTCGGGTTGAGTGGCCTGTTTTCTAAGAACTCCACGTTGCACTTGCTAGAATGTCTGACTACATACTAGCTACCGTCAGCACGGCCTCAGACATGGGGCCCTCCTCTGAGCAATTTCTCAGAGACATGAACAGTCAGACATAACATAGGACTCTGTAGTGATTGATTTTTTCTCGTGGACTTTGGTTGATGCCAAAGAGTGGGCTGTTTACGAAGGGCTCAAAGCATTTCGTGGACAACAAGTTTTTGATGCTCTCCATCGTAATTTTGCCCAGAATTTTGATGATATTCACGTTTTACCACAAGAACTTCGTGAAAAATTAACTGCTGATGGACAATTGCTACCTGCTACAGAACACACTCGGCAAGAAAGCGCTGACGGAACGGTTAAAAGTTTACTTGAATTGCATGATGGCTGTTTGGTTGAATGCGTTTCTATTCCAACAGAAACCCGTCATACCATTTGTGTTTCCTCACAAGTGGGTTGCTCAGTCGGCTGTACCTTTTGTGCCTCTGGCATTAATGGTGTCACTCGTGACTGCACTGCTGGAGAAATTGTTTACCAAGTCTTATTTCATCATCAACGCCGCCCCGTAACCAATGTCGTATTTATGGGCTCCGGCGAACCAATGTTTAATTACGATAATGTACGCCAAGCCATTGCCGTTTTATGTGATCAACGCGGCATAGGTCTTGGCAAACGCCGAATCACGGTGAGCACTTCTGGAGTACCAGATCGTATTCGTCAATTTGGCCATGATGAGCCACAGGTGACTTTAGCACTCAGCTTACATGCACCAGATAACGACACACGCTCACAGTTAATGCCAATTAACCGCCGTTGGCCACTCACAGAATTACTGTCTGCCATGGATGATTATTCTCAGCTCGTTAATCGACGTATGACCATTGAATACGTTTTATTAAAAGACGTGAACATGAGTACTGAACAGGCGCTACAACTTGCCGCGCTCGGTAAACGCTATCACGCACATATCAATTTAATTCCATTTAATGCCGTTGGCAGTAGCGCTCACGATGCACCATCTGACGCAGAGGTTTTACAATTTTCAAATATTGTTCGTGATAACGGTGGCATTGCGACCCTGCGCGGCCAACGTGGTGCAGATATTGATGCAGCCTGTGGGCAGTTGGCTATTAAAAAAGGCGGAAAAAAATTGGACTGTTAAAGAACAGAATAATACTCTTCTTAACCATTCTTCTTTATTTTTATCTTGTTTGTATCTATTCTTTTGTTCTGAAAAAAAATAACAACACATAAACAAACTGTTCTGCCATTTTCTGGTCATTACAATTTATTTAAAAACATGGTGAGGGCTATACTACATTCTTCCTGTAGTACCACATCCCCATGTGTGGCTTCTTCTATGTGCATATGGGTAACAGGGCCGCCCCACGCATCTATAAGTTTTTCTGAACAGGAGTTTGGGATAACCGCATCTTGCCCTGCTGTAATAAAAAAAACGGGCTGTCGCATTTTTGGAGCACGACTGAATGAATCAAAATGATGGCGGATGAGAAGGTGGACAAAGAAAAAGGGATAATGGTGTGCAGCTACATGCGTAATAGCATCGTAGGGTGTTATTAATACAAGGCCCGCAACAGGACGTTGCTCTGCTACCTGTACAGCGACCCCAGTCCCCAGACTGCGCCCATACAACACAACCTCTTCCGGCTTCCGTTGATATCGTTCACAGACAATATCAAAAACATGAAGTGCATCGGCAACAACTTCTTGTTCACCCGGAATACCTTCACTCAGGCCATAACTACGAAAATTCATAACCAGTAAAGAATACTCTGGCGCATCTTCTTGTAATCGTTCTATACAATTACCAGCATCTTCACCATTACCTTGATAATAAATCATAACAGGCGTATCTGGACCACGGTCTATAAACCATCCGTGTAGGGATATCCCATTATGATCTATGATCAATTGCTGGTCTTCATAATCTGCTAAGACTTGTGTATTGGCAGGCGGCGCAGGAAAAATAATTTTACGCTGCAAAAGAAATAAACCCAGACATGCAATAAGGTAGAACATGCACAGCGTGCCTATAATAAGAAATGCCATACGCCTCCACCGTGGCAGGAGCTTGCCCCTTGTACTCATAATAGTGCCTCCACGAACAGGAGACTAACATGCTCATTTGTTTTCGCAAGATAACTTATAGGGAATCTTCTCGTTCAGAAAAACAGGAAACGAAATCACACAAATATTTCACAAAGCCTTTTGTCATAGTCAGCGTGCTTTTTCTATAAGACGTATCAATTCTCTGCGCACTACCTTTTATAGATTCTGCGCTGAATTTCGTCGTACTGATATTTATTTTTCTTCTGTAAGGGAAACCTTATAGCGTTTTCTGTCTTCTTGTAATTTCACGCCATCAGCGTTGGCCACTTTAGTAATAACACCTGCATGAGCACATTGCTCAACCATAATTTCGCAAGCGATATCGTCACCTTGCTCACTCAGCATACCAACTTGTTTACGGCGACGCGCCAAACGGTGACGAACAGCTTCAGCATCTGATTCTAGTAAGTCTGCATATTCTTTCTTTTCTTGTTGCTGATGGCGCACTTCTCGCATAGCCGCAGTATCAATAAAGTCAGCACCTTTAATGCGTGTTAATCGTGCGGCTAGGTTATGTTCTTCTTGAGTAATCGTTTTCTGTTTATCAATAATCTCTTGTCGTTCGGCAGTTAATTTCCGTTCGGTAATACGAGCAATTTCACCTTGCTTATTATATTCAACATTATGGCCAGCCCAAAGCTCTGTGGGGGTACCATCTTCATCACCTGCACGTAAGGCAGTAATACTACCGCCCGCAGTCAAACAACCGCCAACAACTTCTTCAACAAAAATATCTCCAGTTGCTACTAACTCGCTATTGGTCACACAACCACGAATAGAAATATTACCAGCCATCACCCGCCGCACTTCTATACCATCGGCATCAATATTTTCTCCGGCAACAATAGTTGCATCTCCACTACCAATAACGCCACGCACTTGTAGACTGCCACCAGTTTGAATATCTGCGTCTGCCAAGTCTCCCATGATCACAACATCACTGGTGCTTTGGATTTTCGCACCATCTTGCACGGTTCCACGCACCACAACCAAATCATCTGTGATCAACTCACCATCCTCTGGGCGGAAATCACCTGGTATTTCACGAGCACGAACCACACGTATCGTTCCGTCTATTTGTTGCTGACACAGACCATCCCGCTTTGCCCGCAATTCCAGTGAACCATCTCTACCACGCACCAGCTCAACACCTTCTGCACAAAAATCTTCAGGCACTCTTGATTCCAGTGGTGGAGCTTTACGTGCAATGCCATACACATCCATACCAGTAACTGGAGGCACCGCTTCAGACCATGTAGCTAACACTTGACCAAGAGCTACTTGCGAGAGATCTCTCGTCACCAATTGATCAACCGTCGTATTCTGTACATCTGTTGTTAAATGAAAACCTGCACAACGACCCAAGCGCGGAGGTACACCACGAGCAATCACCACTCGTCCGCTCATTTCTCCTGGCCCTTCATATAAACGTTTTACGGCAGATTTATCTAAACCAAAACAGACTCGTTCATCTTTTATGGCACGTTTCGCAATTTCTGATTGAACCGTTTGGCCTGGAGCCATTAAGGCATAGGCGAGCATAGAATCATCACTCACTTGGATAAGTATCGACTGTTCAAGAGCCGGAATTTCTTCACCAAAAATATTTTTCCCGGGAAAACCCGGAGTTGCTGGATCACCGTGAGCAAGCACAAGTCGGCGTGGAACTGTTGTTGCCCGTGTTGCTTGTAAAATAACAGCTTCTTCTACACCATAAACCACCCCTGCTTCATCCAATAATCTCATCAGCAATGCATGTGGGAAAGAAGCACCTGGCGCTAAATTCAAACGAACCGACAAGCCATCTGCATGAAAATGCATGCGTTTACGCACATGCTCTAGTGCTTCTTTTTTGGAGGAGCTGGAGGTCTCTTCTTCCCGAACCTTTGGTCTATGTTCTGAACGTATCGCAGGTAAATTTGCAACACTCTCTGAAACAAGCTGTTGCTCTTGCCCCTTAACACGCACATGTTTAAGCGGCAATCCTTGAATAAGAGCGTTTAAATCTTCATATAATTCTTGTGGCTGTTGATAGCGTTGTTCGCGGTCTTTATCCATCGCCTTATTAATAACGGCAACCGCAGCATTGGAAATATCTCGTTGAATATCTTGCGGATTAGGGGCTGGTTCCTTAATAACCTTGGTTAAGGTCACCATTGGATTATCACTTTTAAAGGGAACCGTTCCGGTAAGTAGACGAAAGAGTGTTACTCCTAATGCATAAATATCACTGCGTATATCTACGTCTTCTAAACCCTGCGCCTGTTCTGGTGACATATATGATGGTGTTCCCAGCACAGCTCCGACTTGGGTAAGCATATCATCACCAGACGATAAACGGGCAAGCCCGAGATCAGCAATTTTAGCTACATCATTTTGGCCAATGAATATATTGGCAGGTTTGATATCTCTATGAATAAGCCCTGCTTCAGTAATCGCCTGTAAGCCCAGTGCCGAATCTCGAACAAACAACAAGGACTCACCTTCATCACCGGGACCATGTGAAAAACGTTCTTCAAGGTCACCACCGGTAGCCAACTCTAAGGCCATATAACACCATTCGCCGTCATGACCTGAGTCATAACAGGTAATAACATTAGGATGAATTATCTTTCCCGATGAACGAGCCTCTCGAATAAAACGATCATGAAAACCCGGCTGCGCCGCTAAATGCGGCTCTAATATTTTTAATGCAATGGTCCGTCCAAGGGCTGGTTGTTCTGCCAAATAAACGGAACCCATAGCGCCTTTGCCAAGCAAACGCTCTATCTTGTAAGGGCCTATTTGTTCTGGAATCGTCTCGGGCATTGCAAGATATCATACATCAAAAAATCGCTACAAACAAGAGACAAAGTTACGTTCTATCCTTCATTACAAGGCAGTTCAAGACACTCCGCTCTCGTCTCTATAGAACCAGCTCCTCTGCGTATCCAAAGAGCAAGGTAGTAAGAACAGTATTCTTATATTTTTGTCTGTAACGTAGCGGTCATAGACATACAGCTATTCTGCAACTGAACAAATATCACGAACCAATTCGACTATCGCCGCAGGGCTAAATGGCTTTGGTATAAAAGAGTGCGCACCAAGACTGAGTGCACGGTCTCGATCATCATCCATTCCCTTGGCAGTTAGAAAAACAATTGGGCACGGTAATTCAGCATCTTGGCGAAGCTGCTCTACTACATCATAGCCAGAAAGACCTGGCATCATAATATCTAAAAAAGCGAGATCAAAAGTCTTCTCACCTGCTTGCGCCGCCCGCAACACTTCTAACGCTTGGGTTCCATCAATAGCCGTTGTTACTTCAAACTGTTCTTGACGAAGGGTAAAGGCAAGTGACCGCAAAATAAACGGTTCATCATCAACTACGAGTATATGTGGCATAGGTAAGTATACTTCAATCTTGTGAGGATGCTAGTGGCAATTGACGAGGTAAGGTCACCAAAAAACGCGCACCGCTATGCATGCGTGCCTCTACACACCGAATACTACCAGTCATGGCTTCGGCCCATTGCTGACTAATTGTTAAACCTAAACCAGTTCCACCTGGCTTATTGGTGAGATTTGTTGTTAATTGGGTAAAACGATCAAACACCTGTAAACGATCTGCTGCTGGTATACCTGGCCCATCATCTTCTACCGCAATCCGCACTTCTTCTTCATCCGCATCAAGTAAAATAAATATACTCGAATCTGACGGGCTAAATTTAATGCCGTTGGAAACCAAATTAATAATAATTTGCTGAACACGGTCTCTATCAAGCACACAGTGCAAATGTTTATGATTGGTCATAAGACGTAAGGTAATACGCTCTTTATCCGCCAATGGCCTGAGTGCATTTAAACATTCACCAACAAGATTACATAAATCAAAAGAACTTGGTCGCACATGCAAAGCGCCACTCTCTGCAGAGGCAAGGTCAAGCAAATCGTTAATCAACCGAGCTAGGCGATTACTTTCTTTATGAATAATACCGACGAATTCTTCCCGCTGCTCTTTATCCATATGTGGATAGGTTAGCAAATTTTCCGAGAAAGAACAAATAGAGGTTAATGGTGTGCGCAATTCATGACTGACACTATTCACCCAATGACTTCGCGTTTCATCTAACTCCCGCAAACGAACAAGATTATCTTCTAAACGCCTTTGCTGTTGACGAATTTCTAATTCCATGAGACGGCGTTGAGTAATATCTCGTTCTAAAAATAGAAGCTGGCGTAAATTTCCTTTGCGGTGGTCCATCATTGGATAGACACTTACTTCCACCGTTCGATTTCGTGTTGCCAAATATTGTTCAACCGTCACCACTTCAAAGGTCGATAAACATTCCTGTACAATATCATTCACAGGTGGTTCATCTGGTCGCCGCACGCTGCTATACACCGATCGCCCCTGTAATCCTCCAGCTCCATACCAACTACGTGCCTGCGCATTGCTTGTATTAATCCGTCCAGACAGATCTAATAATAACATCGCTTCATCAATGGTGTCCATTGCTCGGGTGAGTTCAAAGGCTTGCTCCTCTAATCCCATGTGCCCAGTCGTTTCTTCAGTCACATCACGCAATAAATACCACTGTAAATCAGTCGCTTCATTGCTCATTTCTGCTATATGAATGTGGACAAGCGATACGCTATCTTGATCAACGTGCTGCATCACAACCGTTTCATCTATTATCTGATCAAGTGAATCCACCTCAACAAGAAACGACAAAAGGGTTTTCTTACCAACAAAATCTGCCTGCTCACACCCAAGTAATCGATTCACTTCACCGCGCCACAGAACAATACAACCAGTATCATCAATAGCACACCACGCCATACCAGCACAGAGCGGTAAGGCCGTATTCATCATATCAGCATCAATGGAACGAGCCATAGCCGCACAATGTCGCTATAAACAAGCCAAAGCAAGGTAAAGTTTATCTACGCCAACGCTTTTTTACAGAAAGAGAAGGTCAGAAATGAGGAGGGTTTTAGGAGGTTCTCGTTAAAAACAGCCGTCATAAAGCAATGAACAGACTTACAACATTCTGTCTATCTCATAACCGCCTTTCGCCTAGGGTTGTCCTCAAAATCATTAGACTGTTCTCCACGTTCCTATTTTGTGAAAATTGATGTAGCGGTTGCAAACCAGCAATTGCTCAGAGACTGCTGCCATGGACTATACGGCCGCTCTTATCAGCCTTGGCTGCTCAAAAAATCTTGCTGACTCTGAAGACTTGGTCACAGCACTCAAATCAGTAGATTTTGGGCTCACCAATTCATTGGAAGAAGCTGACTTAATTCTGATCAATACCTGTGGCTTCATTGAAGCCGCGAAGCAAGAAAGTATTGATCATATCCTTGAAGCCGCAGAAGGCCGCAAAGAAGAAGCCAAACTCTTTGTTGCCGGCTGTCTCACAGACCGTTATCTGACAGAACTTGAAGAAGGTTTTCCTGAAGTAGATCAATGGGTTACCTTCAAAGATTACGATGGCTTCCCTGCCCTCATCCGTGAACACTTCCCTGATGTCAGTGAACACCGTCTACGCCATGATCAACGTAGCCAATTAACACCACCACATTACGCTTTCCTAAAAATCGCCGAAGGCTGTGATAACACCTGTAACTTCTGTGCTATCCCACTATTCCGCGGTAAACATATTTCACGCCCTATGGATGAACTCATAGAACAGGCTGCCTTGTATCGTGACCGTGGTGTTCGTGAGATCAATATGATTTCACAGCATTTAGACTACTATGGCAAAGACCTAACCGGAGAATACCAACTACCTGAGCTGGTCCGTGCCGTTGCTGCCGAAGCACCAGATTGCTGGATTCGCCTGCATTATTGTTATCCCAATGATTTTTCTGATGAGCTTATTGCAGCTATGGCAGAAACACCAAACGTTCTGCCCTACATAGACATGCCCATTCAACATGCTTCCGACCGCATGCTAGCAACCATGGGCCGTAAAACGACTCGTGCCCACATTGAAGAACGCTTAGATGCTATTCGTACCGCCATGCCGCACGCCACCCTCCGTTCCACCTTCATTGTTGGCTTCCCTGGTGAACGTGAGGAAGATTTTGAAGAGCTGCTCGACTTCATGCGCATTCAGAAATTTGATCAAGTGGGCTGTTTTTCTTATAGCGATGAAGATGGCACCACGGCTGCCAAAATGCCTGAAAAGATAGATCCAGAAGTAGTCGCAGAGCGACATGACCGTTTTATGGTGCAACAACAAGAACTGCATCAACAACAGCTGGAACGCTGGATTGGTACCACCCAAACCGTTTTGGTAGATGAACAGCGCGACTTTGATCTGTTTGCTTGCCGCCATCCAGGTCAAGCTTCTGAAGTTGATAACTGTACGCTGTTAGAAGATAATGCCCTAGAAATTGGCCAATGGCTCACGGTTGAAATTACAGATACCAACGGCTACGACTTGATTGGTCGCGTTCTGAGCACAGATGAAAACAGCAACAGTGAAACGGCAAGCATTGACAGCGCTACTCCGCCTCGTTAGAAAGTAATCATGAGAGTACTTATAACATTTCTATCTGCGTGTCTCTTTTCCTGCATCCTCTTGCTATCATCTTGTGGAGGAAGTGGCACCACTCGTGCACCATCCCCCGTTAATATGCAAGCAATTGCAGATTATTACGGTGCTGCCAATGCTGTTACTTTTGACTGCATTATGTTAGTCAAACCAGAAGAAGGCGATTCTATCACCTTCAAAATAAGCGCTTGGGTAGATGCTGAGAATAATATCGCCATCCGCATGTCCAAACTGGGCTTCCAATTTTTACATGGCCACTTTGCAGCAGACGGCTCTTTTACCGCTCGCCTTATCCGCAATAAATCGTGGATTCAAAGCACCCTTACAGAAATGGATGCGACACTGATCAAAGAGCACAATCTCAAACAAAGCAGCGGTCTATTCACTGGCCTGAGTTTACTGTGCAATGAAATTAAACGTGGTCCCTTGCCATATGCTCCACACTACACACATATTGAAGGCCGCAGCTATAGCTGTTCCCTCAATACCCACACAGAAACACATGCAGATGATCAAACTGCCATCTTTACCGTTGCCGATGATGGACAAAGTTTGACATCAAAACGTTTATTCAATATACGCAACGAAGAACTGCTTCACTTACAGTACAAACGCACACGAGAAATGGATGGCCTGATGCGACCTAAAAGCCTCAGCTTTAGCATCCCCAATGATAACAGCACCTACAAAATTTCCGTGAAGAAGTTCCGTACCGTTCCACAAATCAACCCGTCTCGTTACAATGTATCACGCGCAGACGACGAATTAACGATGACTGAATTCATCAAACAATTAACGGCAACAGATCAACAATAATATTTTTTATACTATTCCTATACAGCCGAGAGCATTTATACTATTATGGGCAAACAACCTCAAAGAAGACAACCAGCACAAACCAGAAAAAAAAACACTGCTGCTGGTCGTAAAAGAAAGCCGGAACATCGTAGCACCGTTCAAGGCCCACCATTGGTCTTTAATAAAGGCAAACTCATTCCTCCTGTTAACAAAGGGAAACAGCGCGTCTGGACCGCTAGTCCTGATGCGCTGGTAGCAGGTCCGCGCGACATTGGCACCACAGTGTTAGATTTAATTATTAGTTCTCGCCTTGCCCGCGGCATGAGCAAACGCGCTATTAAACGACACCTAGAAAATGGCGCCTGCCGCATCAATGGCCGCGTTGAAAAATTTCACACCGCCAGTTTGCGCAAAGGCGATATTGTTGAATTTACCCCACCGAAAAAAGATAGACTCGATCATGATTTCTCTGAACGCAATATCCTCTATGATCGCAATGATATATTAGCCTACAATAAACCACCTGGCCTACCCGTCACCCCAACAGATGGTAAAATTAAATGGTGCTTACAGCGCATGCTCGAAGATGCCGTTGGTGATATCTATCCCGTTCATCGCCTAGATGCTGACACCTCTGGTATTGTTTTATTTGCCAGAACCAAGGCTATGGCCACCTATTTAGAAGAATGCTTTGAAGAGCACAGCATTAACAAACAATACCTTGCCATCGTTCGCGACCACCCGCCTGAATCTGGTACGCATAAAAGTTATTTAATTCGCACTGAAAAATCAGCAGGTATTGAACGCTGGAAAAGCGGACACGGTTCTGATGCCCGAGAAGCAATTACTGCTTGGGACGTAACAGAACGGCTTGGTTCACAAGCAAGCTTGGTAACAGTATCTCCACAGACTGGCCGCTACCACCAGATTCGTTTACATTTTTCAGAAATGGGTTTTCCACTCTACGGCGACGCGCTCTACGGTGATAGACAAGATCTGATTCCTGCCCATAGACATTTGCTCCACGCTAGCCGCGTTATTATTCCGCATCCAACTGGCGGCAAAGCAATATCTATTACCTGTAAAAAGCCTGCTGATTTTATTGAGGCGATTAAATTAC
>JADGDD010000013.1 GCA_016745075.1 Planctomycetota bacterium
AAAAAAGGCGCACACCGAAAGGTGTGCGCCTTTTTTTGTTTGTGAAGGAGGGGTGTTATTGGCCTCTACGGTTTGGTAGTTTGTTCTGTACCGCGTATTCGTGGTCACGCTTACGAGTAACTTCCATGCTTAAAATGCTATCGCCTTGTTGAACACTATCGACAATATCTAGGCCTTGGAGGACACGGCCAAAAACAGTGTGTTTTCCATTAAGGTGTGGGGTTGGCACATGGGTAATAAAGAATTGGCTGCTGTTGGTATTTGGCCCAGAGTTTGCCATGCTCAGCGTGCCACGTGTATGAATGCGATGATTTTCAGTAACTTCGTCAGGGAAAAAATAACCAGCGTCACCAAGGCCATCATTACTTGGGTCAGTATCTTTGGAATTAGGATCACCGCCTTGGATCATAAAGTTGTCGATAACACGGTGGAATGAACAATTGTTAAAGAAATTACTCTCGGCTAATTGAATGAAATTAGCGACCGTATTTGGTGCATCATCTTCAAACAGTTCTAAAGCAATAGGACCACGGCTGGTGTGGATGGTCAGTAGCGGTAAATCACCTTTGGCCGCATCGCGTTTGCGGTATTCTTCTTCTTTAACGGTGCCAGACATTTGTTTGATTGCATTTTCAAAACTGCGTTTTTCTGCTGCGGTTGGTTCTCCATGTGTACCATCGAGCAGGCTTTGTAAAATAGCGGTAGCACCAGTGTAATCTTCTTGTCTGTAACAGAGCTGTGAGTTCACGGAGATCAAATAACGTAGCTCTTGAGACTGCTCGCCACTTTTCTTAATGATGAGTGGGCGCATAGCATCAAGGTAACTTTGGCAGAGCTCATAGTCGTTTGTTTGATAAGCTTTGCTAAATGCCTGCTGTAGTTCTCGTTCAGTCATCTCACTGAGCTGTTTAACCGCTGGCTCTGTTACTGGTGGTGTTGCAGGGGGAGTGGTTTCTTGTGCGGTAGCGACGGTCTCTTCCGCAGCAAAAACAGAACACAACGCGAGAGAAAGGCCAAGAGTGGTAAGGGAACGCATACAAATCCTTTATATTATATGGAACATGGTTTTGGTGTGAAGACGGTAGCAAGTAAGGAGGGCTTACGGAGTAATATCAAAGCCACGATTAGCGAGGTCTTGTAAGTCGATAAGGCCAAGTGCTTGGCCTTGGTCTCCAATAACAGGTAAGTTATTGGTGTGAATTTGAGAACACAGACGAATCGCTTCTTCCACTAAATCGGTATCATGGACACAGGTGCACGGAAGTGTGCCAAAATTAGCGACTGGTTGTTTGAGCAAAGCGTTGGCATCATGCTCTTGTTCGCCATCGCTGGTGAGTGCTCGACGTAGATCACCATCAGTAAAAATGCCAAGGAGTTGATGGTCGTCATCAATGATAAGTGCACTTCCGCAGCGCGCTTCGGTAACGGTATGCATGCTGGTAATAAGTGGAGTGTGTGCTTTTACGGAAGCGGTGTCTGCAAGTGGGCGCATGACTTCACCACAGGTCATCAGTTTTCGGCCAAGTGCTCCACCAGGATGAAAACGAGCATAATGCTCTGGAGTGAATTCACGCATCTCCAAAACAGTTAAGGCCAGTGCATCGCCCATAGCCAGCATGGCGGTGGTCGAGGTAGATGGTGCAAGCCCAAGTGGACAAGCTTCTATCACTTTGCCAATGTTGAGGATAATATCGGCATGTTGGCCGAGTGGCGAGTCATTGCGGCCAACCACAGCAATAGTCTTGCAACCAATTCGCTTGATGTGTGGCAGCAGTGCAGTTATTTCTTCAGAGCTGCCGCTATTGGATAATGCTAAAACCACGTCTTGCTCTTGCAGCATGCCAAGGTCGCCGTGATAGGCTTCGGTTGGATGTATAAAAAAAGCTGGTGTACCAACAGAGGCAGCCGTTGCCGTTATCTTTCGACCAATTAAACCCGCTTTGCCCACACCCGTTACTGCTAATCTGCCAGGACTTCCTGTACAGTGATTGAGGACGAGCTTGCACGCAGCTAAGAGTTCGGTGTGCTGTTCTTTCATTAAGTCGATGAGGGTGTTGATGGCTTGCGCCTCGGTGCTCAGGACTTTGGTGAATCGATCAAAAATATCCGCATCATTCATGCGCAATAGTGTCATAAGGAACTGCCCATGCCCAAGCAGAAATCTGAACAGAGTACTCCCGTAGAACAAACCCGTGTGGGAGATGTGCTCTATGCCTTGGAAATTCGTACCCAAGAAATGGCGATGTATGCAGATAAGGCCTCGTTTCACCTACGCTATGGCCCCATCCATGATGACGAACAAGAGCCAACAACGATGCATTTTCGTATGTTGGTCTTAGAAATGTCCTGTGAGCTTGATATGGATGTGAATATTGGCCGTCGTGCACCAAAAGAATTAACCTTGCTCAAATGTGGGTGGCAGTTGGAAGTGCATACTCAAGAAGCGGTCGCTCCTGATCAAGTGCCAATGGAAACGGATGAGTTGCCGTATCTTCTTGGCCGAGTTCAAGAAACTATCGGTTTGCTCTGTGAAAAATCAGGTATTGAAAACCCACTTACAGCAGAAGTTCTCGAAACGATCCTTACACAAGAACAGTAAACAGTGGAGCGCACTATGCATATTGCATTTCTTGGTCTCGGTATCATGGGTCAACCAATGGTGATGAACCTTATTCAGGCCGGTTATACGGTAACGGTGTGGAATCGCAGTCCACATAAAACAACGGAGGCTTGTACTGCAGGAGCAATCAAAGCCGAACATCCAGCAGCAGCAGCGGCAGGTGCTGATGTTGTGCTGACCATGTTGACGGATACTCCAGACGTTGAAGCCGTTCTCTTTACCGAAGAAACAGGAGTATCGGCAGGCGTCCGTGCAGGATCGTTGGTTATAGATATGAGTACCATCAACCCTGATGATACTCGTGTTTTTCATCAACGTTTGTCAAAGCAGGGGGTTCAGATGTTGGATGCGCCTGTTTCGGGTGGTGATGTTGGTGCAGCCGCAGGTACGCTCAGTATTATGGTTGGTGGAGATGCCGCTGCTTTTGCAAAAGCTCTACCGATCTTCGAGATTCTTGGTTCACGGATAACCCATGTGGGGCCGAGCGGTGCTGGACAAGTAATAAAAGCTTGCAACCAAGTTTGCTGTGCGGTGAATATGGTTGGCCTTTGCGAAGCGCTCGCACTTGCGAAAGCTTCTGGGTTAGATGGGCAAGTTGTTTTAGATGTTCTGTCTGGTGGTGCTGCTCAGTCATGGGCGTTAGAACATCTTGGTGCAGCAATTGTAGCCGATAATTTTGACCCCGGCTTTATGGTCGATCTGATGCAAAAAGATTTAGGTATTGTTTTGAATACGAGCACAGATGCCGGTTTGTCATTACCTGGTGTCAGCCTTGCCCATCAGCAATTTGGTATGGTGCAAGAGAATGGTGCAGGCACTAGTGGCACTCAAGCTATGATTCACTGCTACTACTAGATATATAGAAGTTTAATAATCTGGCTTTTGACAAGCAGTTGTTCATGCAGTATACTTTTGCATGAAAGAGTGTTCCAAAATCCTTGTTGTAGAGGATATTCCCAATTTGCGCGGATATCTGGTAGAAACTTTGCAGGATATGGGCCCGTTTGTGGTCGTTCACGAGGCTGGTGACGGCCTTGAGGCATTGGAAGTTATAGATAAAGAAGGACCATTCGATCTCATCTTGAGCGATATTAGTATGCCTCGCATGAACGGCGAAGAGCTTTTAGAGTGCTTGGCAGAACGAGATGACCCAGCAGCTATCATTATTGTAACCGCTTATGGTCAAGATCAGCATGTATTGCGTTGTATGCAGGGTGGTGCTTGTGATTATTTGGTGAAGCCAGTTGATGTAGACGATCTGGTGGTATCAGTTACGAATGCTCTGCAACACGGACCAATGAAACGTATCCGTATGGATGTCAGTTATGATCAAGAGGGGTGGTTTGAAATTACTGCCCAAAGTGATTACAGTGTGCTGTATCGTTTCCGTCGTTTTTTGAGTTTGCTTGATATGTTCTCTTTAAGTGAAAAAGATGCGGAAGGTATTCGCTTGGCCTTAGAAGAACTTGGCCGAAATGCCATTGAATGGGGTAATCAAGGAGACCCGACTAAGCGAGTTCGCTTTGGGTGTCGGATTTTGCCAACCAAGGTTATTATTCAAATTGCTGATGAAGGTTCTGGTTTTATCCCAGAAGAAGTGCCTGATCCAACGGCTGACCCTATTGCACATATGGATAATCGAAAGTCACTCGGTAAGCGTATGGGTGGGTATGGTGTTCATCTGATACGCCATATGATGGATAAGTTGGTCTACAATGAACGTGGTAACGTTGTCGTCGCAATTAAGTATCTCAACCAAGAATAGTGATCCTTAGAACTCAAGTTTGTCAAGCCCTCTCTTGAAGCATTGATAATGTTTTGTTTTGACAATGTAAGTATTTTTATGATCTGTATTTACATGTTTTTTCGATGGATGGCGCCTCTTGTTGCTTTCTTTGAGAAAAGATGGTCAAGAAGCTTTTTTTTACTTAAAAAAATAGATTGCTTGCTAAACAGCAGTTGTCTTTAAAACCTATCCTATCATCGCAACTGATGCAGTACACAGTATGGGGACGACGGTCATAAGAGGCCAGTGTCTCTCTCGGTTTCGTTCTGTGTTAAGTAGTGATAGGCAGGGTAAAAGAAGGACTTTATGACTACTGACAAACCAGAATTACAAAGCGCTACGGATTTGCCAACCATCATCCAAGGTGGTATGGGCATTGGCGCTTCTCATTGGAAGTTGGCCAATGCCACTTCTCGAAATGGGGCGCTTGGTATCGTTTCTGCGGTAGCTCTCGATAATATCCTTGTTCGCCGCCTGCAATTGGGAGACGAAGACGGTGATGTCCGTCGTGCTCTTGCTCATTTCCCTTGGCCAGAGATGGCGAAGCGTGTAGAAGATAAATATTTCATAGAAGGCGGTAAAGAGAAAGACGCACCTTTTGCAGTGCTGCCTTTGGTAAAAGCTGATATGTCTCGGACTAGTGCCGAACTGCTGATTATTGCTACATTTGTAGAAGTGTTCCTTGCAAAAGAAGGGCATAACGGTGCTGTAGGTATTAATTTTCTGTATAAGATACCTCTCTACATCATTCCCTCTATCTTAGGTGCTATGCTTGCCAATGTCGACGCTGTTATCGTTGGTGCTGGTGTACCATTATCGATCCCAGGCACTTTAGACGGCCTTGCTGAATGGAAGCCAGTCGATCGCTCTTTGTCAGTAGATGAAGCAGCGGCAAGTGTGGTTTATAAGCAATACTTTGATCCAAGTATCTTCTGTTACGAAGATGAGCGCCCTAAACTCAAACGCCCATTTTTCCTTGCCATTATTTCTTCAGAGATCATAGCTAAAACGATGATGCGTCGCGCAAATGGTGAGGTTGATGGATTCATTGTTGAGAAATACGTTGCGGGTGGGCATAACGCTCCTCCACGTAAAGAACGTGGCGCGGCACCAGATGCGAAGCCATATTATGGTGAAAAAGATGATCCAGACATAACTCGTATTCAAAATGTTGGCAAACCATTTTGGATTGCAGGAGGCTACGCCTCTCCTGAAAAATTACTTGAAGCACAAGAAGAAGGTGCCCAAGGTATTCAAGTGGGCACCATGTTTGCGATGTGTGACGACTCCGGCTTCTTGCCAGAGATACGACAAGAATTGCTCGATAAATATGATGCTGGTACATTGGTTGTTACCACAGACTTTGATGCATCACCGACTGGTTATCCGTTCAAGGCAATCGTCTTAGATACGATTGATACGATTTCCAGCAAAGAGGTCTACGAGAAACGTTCACGTATCTGTGACCTTGGTTATCTGCGCGAATTCTATCCCATTAGCGATACTGAAATCGGTTATCGTTGTTCAAGTGAACCAGTTAAAAACTTTGTTAGAAAAGGCGGCGAAGAGTCTCGTAGCTTTGGTAAACAATGTTTATGTAACGGCTTGCTTGCTACCGTTGGGCTTGGTCAAGTTCAAAAGACAGGAGTAGAGCCACCAATGATCACCGCAGGTGATGATTTCTCTTTCCTTGATCGTATAAAACGTGATGAAACAGGTCATTATACCGCCAAAGATGCGATAAATTACCTGCTTGGTCGCTAACTGCGTATAAATTGTAGATTGGTAAAAAATAGAGGCTTGCCAATCTACAAAAGCCCCTTATTTTTCCGCCTCGCATGGCAGGGTAGCTCAGCTGGTTAGAGCACCGGCTTCATAAGTCGGGGGTCGCGAGTTCAAGTCTCGCCCCTGCTACCAAGAGAATAAAAACCGCCCGAAGACTTTCTTCAGGGCGTTTTTTATTTATCCCGGCAGATGTAGGCGAGACTTGAACTCGCGTAGGCCGTTAAGAAGGAGCCATGGGCATGGCTCCTTTAGGCCGTCGGACGCGGACTGGTATCCCCTGAAGTTAGAACTTTCGATAATGCTGTTGGTATACAGCCCCATGTTTTTTCTTCTCGCCCCTGCTACCAAGAGAATAAAAACCGCCCGAAGACTTTCTTCAGGGCGTTTTTTATTTATCCCCGCAGATGTAGGCGAGACTTGCACTCGCGTAGACTGTTGAGAAGGAGCTATATGTAGGGCGCTTTTAGATTATGGATGAGTTTCCTCTGAGAAATCAGGCTTGCGAATACTCTTGTTTAATAGTATCATTAATGTTCCGTCCAGCCTTGTATTATTATGGGTAGAAAGGAGATGCAGTGGGGTGTAGCGAACGATATAGGTCTATTTTTGATGTAACGAGTGATGCATTGATGCTACTTGATGAGCAATCTTTTTTTGATTGTAATTCAGCGACGCTCTCTCTTTTTGGCTGTCAATCGAAGGCCGACTTTTGTGGTTTACATCCGTCACAGTTATCGCCACCAGAACAGGCTGATGGTCGGGATTCAATGAGTGCTGCGAAAGAGCGTATCCAGATGGCAATGGAAGAGGGTTATTGTCGGTTTGAATGGGAACACATACGATATAATACTGGTGTATGTTTTCCGGCTGAAGTTACGCTGACGTGTATGCAACTGGAAGGTCGAACTGTGTTGTTGGCTTCAGTGCGCGATATTAGTGAGAGCAAGGAATCAGAACTACGGATGCAGGAGATCCGTGATCAATTACAACATGCCGAACGCCTACGAGTTGTCGGTGAACTTGCCGGTGGTATCGCCCATGACTTTAACAATCAACTTGCCGGTATTCAAGGCTTTGCTGAGGTGATTTGTTGGAAGAATAATAACTCAGAAATTAATGATTATGCTCACAAAATCCTCAAAGCGACTCAGCGTTCAGCAGATATGATTAGTAAACTGCTCGCCTTTGCAAAAAAAGGGGTGCAGATCACGGAAGTTTTTGACTTAGAGCCTTTAGTTTACGAATCGATTGAGCTTGGTTTGCAGTATACAGATTGTCGTATATGTAATAGTGATGTGGAACAAGGCCCTTTTTATGTTACAGGTGATGTTGTACAGATACAAAATGTTATTCTGAATGTGATTAAAAACGCTGTTGATGCGATGGATGGGCATGGTGCCATAGAGGTACATATAGAGACCATGCATTTTGACCAGCCGAACCATTGTTCATCACATATATTGGCAGCTGGTCAGTATACTGCTGTTTCAATTACTGATTCTGGGGAAGGTATCAGGGATGAACTTCTTCATCATATTTTCGAGCCATTTTTTACGAGTAAGTCTGACGGAACAGGTATGGGTTTAGCGGCGGCCTATGGAACTATGGAAAATCATCGTGGCGCTATAGATGTAAAATCTTGTGTTGGTCAAGGGAGTGTTTTTACCTTGTATTTCCCGCAGGCAGAAGCCCCATTGTTGGATAAGCAAGAAAAACCTATGAACGTTCGTATAGAGAGTCTGGAAAAAAATCGGCGCAGAATACTTGTTATTGATGATGAAGACATGGTACGAGAAGCACATGCAGGATTACTACAAGCTCTCGGTTATGATACGGTGATGGCATCAGGAGGACGAGAGGCCTGCGAACTTTACCAGCAGCAAACTTTTGATGTTGTTCTGCTAGATATGAAAATGCCTGACATGGACGGTATGGAAACGTATTATGCCTTGCGAGCTATCGATAGCAGAGCCAAGGTGATTATCGTTTCTGGATATAGTAATGAGAGTCGAATGCAGCAATTGCTTAGAGATGGAGTTGTTGGTTTTCTCTTTAAGCCAATGGATGGACATACTGTACTGGAATTAATTCAGAGTCTGTTTAAATAATAAAAGAGGTAGGTTTGTTTATAAGTTGAGCGGAATTTGATCTTGGTGTTGAGAAAAAGTTCTTTTTCTGATTTTTTTGTCGGCAGCGGAGGAAATTCTGCGTTATAATTGAGCTTCTTCTTTGCTGAATGGCTTAGTTGAATTCGGTTGTCATGACCTTGATCATTCCATGTTTTATGAACGGACATTCTGGAACTATAGGGACTTTGTTGTTTATCAGAGAATATTATTTCTAGATGGTAGCATGGGTGTATTTCCTATAGACATCAAACGATGTGAATGATAGAATGGAAGGTTGAGACTCAAGTGCTTATATACGAGTCAGAGGTAATGAGTGATGAATGATCCAGTGCGTGTTCTGTGTGTTGATGATAGCCCTGAAATACATGTGCTTATCCAGCTTGGTTTAAAGGGGAGTTGTTTCCAAGTTGTTGGGGTTGCTCGTACTGGAGAAGAAGCTTTGCTAAAGCTCGTCTCTTTGGATGTCGATCTTGTTCTGCTTGATATATTTATGCCAATAACAACAGGTATTGAAGTGTTACCGCTGATTCGGAATAAGTATGAAGATATGGCTATTGTCATGTTAACAACCGAAAAAAAACCGTCTGTTATTTTAGAATGTGATGAAAAGGGTGCAGACGGTTATATTGTGAAAAGTAGTGGGTCTGTGTTGCATTTATCGCAACGCCTAGAGACATTGTATGAAAGCTTTCTTATACGCAGAGAAATGAAGCGTCTTGATGATGAGATTAAAGGTATCGTGTGAATTCTCATGACAAATATCAATAGTCCAATACGTGTTTTATGTGTCGATGATAGTTCCGAAATACATGCCCTGATTCGATTAGGTTTAAGAGATAGCAGGTTTGATATTGTTGGTGTGTCATTTAACGGGAGTGATGCACTTGACTTATTGGGATCTTTAGAGGTAGATATCGTTCTGCTCGATATATTTATGCCAATAATAACTGGCGTGGAGGCGTTGCCTCTCGTTCGAGCAAAATGTCCGCATGCAGCTATCTTTATGCTAACAAGCGTAAGTGAACGCTCCGTTGTTTTAGAGTGCCGAGATAAAGGGGCTAATGGTTTTATTATTAAAAATTCAGAATCTTTATTGCATCTTTCTGATCGCGTATCTGTTTTATATAAACGATATTTACGAAAGGATTCAACAGTAACTGACGTAGCACCAATACATTCTTCAGAACAATAATATCGCACGAAAATTCACTAAGTTAAATATATATGATAATGAGCGAAATATCTTGTGATATATTAATTCACAAGGCTAGGTCTATCATGGCCTACATTTATTTATTCTTTCAAATCTTCCACATGCACAAAACTCCACCGTATTGTATTTACTTGGGTGAGTGCTTGGGTGAGTGCGGTAAGGCTTATATGCATCGTAAGGTTGCCTTCCGTTTTCTTGAGTTTCCCATTTTCTATGTGGACAAGTCCACTGCCATTTACATGGGTAATCTCACCGGATACTTCTGCTGGCGCTTTATGAAGAATTACGGGAAGGGAATTTTGATCGGCTGGCAAAGTGAGCGTATACGTATTGCCATTCCATGTTCTGTTCAGGCTGCCTGTAACGGGCGTGCGGAGAGTTATTTCTTCCGCAGCCACGCGGGGAATAAAAATGATATTTTTCCAGAGTTGAGTGAGGGCTTCGTTGTTATATAAATGCGTTGCAGGAGTATTGAGTGGGCCGGCTTCCCCAAAGGCCCCAGGCTTTCTTGCGTTAATGGCAGCAATGAGTTTTTTCCCACCGCTGACTGCGGTAATACTTTGACTGGCATGATTCCAAGTGAGATCAATAGCTATGCCATGAAATGCAGCAAAATGGCCAAGCAGTGGGTCATCTTGTTTTTCTGTGATAGTACTGTCATAGGTATGTTGAGAGCCAGGGCCTTTATGATGGGCTGCAATATCATACCAGGTCATGCGTAAATGGGTGGTTTCATTATCTTGTGAAACGACTTCACAGAATAATTTCCATTCCATTTGGGTAGTAAAGGTCAACTTATCATTTAAGGTATGTTGTTCGGTGGTCATGGTGGTGGTGTAGATATAGAGACTTCCAGTTCCAGGTATAAATGAGAGTGTCTGATTGGAGTGTTGTTCTATTGGCGTGGAATTATCCTCTTCTTCAACGGCCAAAAGGAGAGATAAGCAGAAACAGAAACAAAGACAGAAACGAACATACATAGAAAATCCAATATTTATAATAAACCGTGAATAGCTTTGGCGAGTTGTGGTAAAGAGGGGTCGCGCGCGCCCATCAATAAAACAGTATCGCCAGGGATGGCCGTCTCGCAGACCCATGCGCAGACGGCGTGGTGATCTGCGGCATAATCACATTGCCGTTGTTCGGCTAAGTCCTCGGCTAAGTGTGCGGCAGAAATATCTTTGGCAACCGTACCGCCAGCATAATAAATACCAGCGTAGCAGAATTTATCGTGTGGGCGTAAAATGCGTGGTAATAATTCTTGTAATTCTGGTCGTAGAAAACGTGTTGGACCAAAGCCATGTGGCTGAAATACGGCAACTAATCTGTCACAACCTTCTTGCGCAGTAGTAATAGCTGCGCGAATTTTATCGGCATTGTGAGCGTAGTCATCAATAACGGTAATGCCATCAACGCTTTCGCCAATATGTTGATAACGTCGGGCCACGCCTGGGAAACAAGCAAGTGCTTGGCAGATGTCTGTACGACTGATGCCAATATGTTCTGCGCAGACTGCTGCTGCTGCCGCGTTTTCCAAATTATGTAAGCCGGGCTGTGGAATATCTAAAAAAATATCATCACCATCTGGAAAAGAGAGGGTGCCTTGTCCACGCCACGGCCCAGTGCGAACCACTTCTAAATGGATGTCTGCATTTTCATTGCTACCATAGGAGCATGCGTTTGGGTGAGAGTGGGCAATGGCCAGAGACTCAGGGCAAGCTGCATTAACAAAGAGCTGTTTACAGCCTGTGGCAAAGGTTGTGAATTGTTGGCGCAAGCTCTCCATTTCATCGTGATCACGGGTAATATTATGAATAAACCCAATCGAAGGCCTGTAACCCACAAGGGTGCCGTCAGATTCACAAGCTTCGGCAACAACTGGCGCATCAGCAGGTCCAGCGGCAAAGCAGCCCATATGGGTAGCGCCATCTTCTGCTAGTGCTGCTCCACCAAGAATACTCGCGGGTTGTTGGGACTGTTTTAGAATCCATGCAAGCATGCCTGTCACCGTGCTTTTGCCACTGGTGCCAGCAATCGCAATGCCTGGATCACCAGCATTGATGATTTCAGCCAACAGCTGTGGCCGTGTTTGTCGTTGAACACCTTTCTGTAGACAGGCCTGCATTTCAGGAGTGCTCTCTTCTACTGCCGTAGAATGGGCCACCATGTCTAGCTTTTCATGAATGCCTGAACCATCTTGCGGAACAAGGGTAATACCATCCGCTTTAAGTAACGCTGCGATTTCGCTATTATGTCCGGCATCAATACCGCGGTCAGAGCCCTGAACAGTATGTCCATGAGCAGCTAATAGTCGTGCAAGCGGGTTCATGCCAGCCCCAGCAATGCCAGAAATGTGATACCATCGTTTCATGGAAACAGCGTGTCAGTCCTTCGCTGGCGTGCTAGCGTCAATTCTTGCTTTGTGGAGGACTGGGGTATATACTCCGTGCATGCCAGAATTCATGTTTGTCGCCAAGAATACGGATGGTTCCCATATTCGTGCCAAGATCACCTCAGAATCAGAAGTGACCGCGATTGCGTCGCTTGCTGAGAAAGGCGTGAAAGTAGTGCAACTGCTTACCATAGATGGTAAAGAGCGCTCCTCTGCTGAAGTAGAAGCCAACTCCGAACAAGTTGAAAACCTTGATGACTTACTGAGCGATGTGGCAGTTGCCGAAGTTGATCACGGTGACGATCAAACGATGATGAATTCTCCAGAAGATGCCGCCGCCATTCGTGCCGCTATTGCTGAACGTATGGAGCGGGATACGAAAAAGAAACACCTCCAGATTATCATTGGTGTGGTAGTAGTGGTTGCTGTTATTATAATAGCAGTGCTCTCCTTGGGTGATTAGGGAAAGCTTTAATAAAAACCATAGGCGTAATTGAAAAATCATTCAATCATGAATAGTAAGAAGGTTTTGCGCAGACAAAAAAACTCCCGATTGCCCCTCTGACATCCCACTTACCATGCCTCGTCCCAAAGGGAGAGGAGTCTGTCTGCTATGTCTGAGCGTCCAATCAAACGAGCGTTGTTGTCTGTGTTTTACAAAGATGGTGTGGTTGATTTGGCCACCGCTTTACATGCGCAAGGAGTAGAATTACTTTCTACTGGCGGCACTTATAAGGCATTACAAGATGCAGGTTTGCCAGTAACGGAGGTTGCGGAGTATACAGGCTTTCCAGAGATGATGGATGGTCGTGTGAAGACCTTGCACCCGAAGATACATGGTGGCTTGCTCTGTTTGCGGGATGATGAAGGTCATACCAATATGGCAGATAAACACGACATCGGCATGATTGATTTAGTCGTTGTAAATCTGTACCCGTTTGAAGATACCTGTGAAACAGCAGGCGTTACTTTGTCTGATAAGATTGAGAAAATAGATATTGGTGGTCCAAGCATGTTGCGTAGTGCGGCTAAGAACCACGCCTTTGTAACAGTGGTGGTAGACCCAAGTGATTACTCACGTTTGTTGGAAGAAATGGGTCAACAAGATGGCGCTACCAGTTTGGTTTTCCGTCAAGGCTGTGCGCGTAAAGTGTTCCGTGCGACGAGTCGTTATGATGCCTTGATCGCTGATGAACTCTTGCGTGAAGCATCAGCCGATGAACCAGCACTTTTAGAAGATGAGTTTCTTCCAAATGAAATGGCTCTGCCTTTGCGCAAAGTGCAAGATCTACGTTATGGAGAAAATCCACATCAACGCGCTGCATTTTATGACATTCGTTTGCCAGGTGCTGGCGGCATGTCGCGCGCTCATCAATTAAATGGTAAAGAACTCAGCTATAATAATATCATGGACGCAGATGGTGCTTGGGAATTGGTTAAAGAATTCACTACTCCGGCTTGTGCCGTTATTAAACATACCAACCCCTGTGGTTGTGCGACTGCCGAGACCGTTGAAGGCGCTTTCCGTAAAGCTTATGACGGTGATCCGCAAGCGGCTTTTGGTTCTATCATCGCATTTAACCGCGCAGTAGATGGCGCTACCGCAGAAGCTTTAGCAGAGCCAGGCCGTTTTGTTGAGGCGATTATCGCTCCATCATTTAATGCCGATGCGCTTGATATTTTAACGACTAAACCAAAATGGCGAAAAAATGTTCGCTTGTTGGCTTGTGGTGATATTACCGCCATTCCAACAGACGCGCGTTATGTCAAAAATGTTTTGGGTGGTTTGCTTGTTCAAGGTTATGATACCTGTTCTTGGGAAGCAGATGCCATCACGGTACAAACCAAACGTGCGCCAACGGCAGCGGAACTAGCTGACTTACAATTTGCATGGCCCATTGTGAAGCATCTGAAATCAAATGCTATTTGTTTGGTACGGGGTGGCCAATTAGTTGGCGCAGGTGCAGGTCAAATGAGCCGTGTCAATAGTTCATGGATTGCATCGCAACTTGCTGGTGATCGCGCCCAAGGCTCTGTTCTTGCGAGTGATGCCTTTTTCCCATTCCCTGATGGTGTTGAAGCAGCAGCACAAGCAGGTGTAACAGCGATTGTTCAACCAGGCGGTTCCAAAGGTGATCCAGACGTTATCGCCGAAGCCGACAAACATGATATCGCCATGATCTTTACTGGCGTTCGTCATTTCCGTCATTAAGGATGAGGGATAACAGTGCCAGATTGGTATACAGAGCCGAATAGTATTATCGCCATTATCCAAGTTATTCTTGGATTTTGGCTGCTGATTAAAGGGGCAGACCTTTTGGTAGAGGGGGCTGTCTATATTGCTGGCCGTCTTGGTTTGGCACCTGCGGTTATTGGTGCCACTGTTGTTGCCTTTGGTACTTCTTTGCCAGAACTGATGGTTTCACTCTTTTCTCTACGAGAAGCGTCACAGGGAGAGGTCATAGACCCGAATGGTCCTGTGACTATTGCCATGGGTAATGTGGTTGGCTCTAATATGTTTAATATTGGCGCGGTTCTTGGTTTAACCGCTTTATGTCGTGCTGTGCCTATTGCTCGTTCATCAGTGCGTCTTGATTATCCATTGATGTTGGTTGTATCGATTCTCTTAGTTTCTTTTTCTTGGTATTGGGGCGTGGATGGGAATGCTCACGTTATTCATCAATGGGAAGGGGCTCTCTTTCTTGTTGGTCTTGCCGCTTTTATCTATATGTCTGTTCGGCTTGGTAAAGTGGATAAGGACGAAATTGAAGATTTAGAAGATGTGCTCAAAAGCCCTGTTCAAGCGACACTCTTTATCGTTCTTGGTATCATTATGCTGGCGATGGGCGGAGACGCGACCTTAACTGGTGCAGTAGCGGTAGCTGAATCGCTTGGTTTAAGTCAGCGCGTTATTGGTTTAACGGTGGTTGCGCTTGGAACTTCTTTACCAGAAATGGTCACCAGTGTGCAGGCTGCGCGTAAAGGACATGCAGAAATGGCGATAGCCAATATTCTTGGTTCAAACGTTTTCAATGTTTTGTGTATTCTTGGTATTTCTGCTTTGATTGTACCGCTTCCTGTGAGTGCCGGCACGCTTGGTTGGGATTACTGGTGGATGCTTGGCTTTGCTCTGATTTTATTACCAATGATGCTCAAGGGCCGTTCTATTGTTCGTTGGCAGGGGGTGGTCTTGTTGGTATTGATGGTGTCTTACATAACGTTACTTATTTGTTTCCCGTCGTTAGGCGGCTTGTCTGAGACCAATTCATAAGCTTTTCCTGAGAGCTTGTCTAAAGTCCAATTACGTCATTTGATGCAAGTGAATGTTACAGACGAACTCTTGAGACTTTGTCACAGATGATACTCTACTGGACAGAATTTCTTAAAGAATAAGGGGCGTTCATGGCCACGGAAGAAAAACAAGATGACGCGGTACAACAAGAGGCTGAGGTACAGTCCGTAGATGCTTCAGAAGAAACGACAGAAACTCAATCAGATGAGCAAGCAACTGAGCAGCCAACGAAGCCCCCTAGTATTATTCGAAAGGGCTTTGTTTTTGTTCTTGGTGGTGCTTGTGTGCTTTTTGCCGGGACAGCCCACTTCTTTATGGATTCTTGGGTTCACGCAACGTTGGAAGAAAACCTTGCAGAACGCGGCATCATCCTGCATGAAGATACCAGCATTGAAACCAGTGTCTTTGGCGGATCTGTAGAAATCGACCACTTAAACCTCACCGAAATAGGCCAAGCAGAGCCATTGATTGCCTGTGAACGTGCCGCTGTGAATGCATCAGTAAGTAGCTTTGCATCAGACACATATGTGATTGAGGAGATGACCCTGACTGATGTACAAGGGTCTTTCCGTCGCCATGCCGATGGTTCTATCCCTTTTGCGCAGCCAGAAGATTACGAAGAGGATACGGAAGAGCAGACTGAAGAAGAGCAAGATGAACCCCGAGATTTGTTGGCAGATTATAAAGCTGCACAAAAGTGGTATAAACGCTACAAAGAGTGGAAGGGGGATGATGCAGAGCAAACAGTAGAATCATCTTCACCAAAAGCAGAACGCATAGAGCCAGCCAACTGGCCAGGTGCAGCGTATTTTAAACCGTTGCCTGATCCCAACGAACCAAGTGCCCGTTTTGTTATTGAAAACTTGGCTATTTCTGGTTCTCGTTTTCAATTGCCAGATGAAACACCTTTTGACCTAACCGCTCTCAGTATTACAGGAGCAGGGGTAAGCAATAAAGTGCTGGCCAACGAACCTATGCATTTGCGGGTTGAGTTTACGACTGCCAGTGCGGGAAAAGGTTTCTGTGATCTCACTGTTACAGAAACAGGCGGTTCTCTGGAATTTGTACTTACGGGTGTTTCTGCACATGCTTTATCGCATCCAGCTGTAGCTGGTGATCGTATTTCACAATATAAGCCACAAGGTATTGGTGATCTTGTCTGCTCCGTATCGTGGGAAGGTGAAGCGTTAACTGGAACGGTTCAAATGACGATTCGTAAGTTCCTTATTGATCCGAATGAAGGCCAATCTGGACAATCTCACATGCTTGCAGTGTTACTCGAACATTCTGGCCCTATTGACATTGTTTGGGCTCCAACTGTTTCTGGGACATGGGCTGATCCAGAGTGGGATTTTCAACTTGATCAATTAATTGAACATCTCAAATCAGAAATGGGTGAAGAATTATTGAAAGAGGTTCTTGGACGCAAATTGCAGGAACGTCTCGATAAGTATGGTATTACATTAGAAGATTTGAATGCAGAAGCTTTAGAAAAGAAAGCCAGAGAAGAGGCAAGAAAACAGATTGCAGAACAACAAGCACGAGTAGAAGCGGCACAAGCTGAAGCCGAACGAAAATTGGCAGAAGAGCAGCGCAAAGCGGAAGAAAAATTAGCAGATGAGCGTCGCAAAGCTGAGGAAAAATTAGCGACAGAAAAACGTAAAGCCGCAGAGCTGCAAGCGCAAAAAGAAAAGGAATTAGCTGAAGAACAAAAGCGTCTTACAGAAGAAGCAAATAAAAAAATAGCCGAAGAGAAGAGGCGGTTAGAAGAGAAAAAACGAGCGGAGGAAGAAAAAGCAAAACAGAAACTCAAAAAAGAAGGCGAGAAAGCACTTAAAGATAAATTTAAAGGATTGGGGTTCTAAGCATGTTGTTTCTCATAAAATTATTAAAGAAGTTTCTAAAAGTATTTAACTCGAATGCGGCCCCGTGGCAAATTGGTTTGGCTGCTGCCTTGGGTGTCTTGCTTGGTTTTATACCGCTTTGGCCAGCAGGCATGGGGCCATCTCCTTTAGCGCTCTGTATCATTGGTGTTGTGTTGGTTTGTAACTGCCATCTTGGTACGGCTCTTATGTTGAGTGGTTTGAGTGCCGGCCTGAGTTATCTCCTTGCTATTCCTGCTTTGGCTATTGGCAATGCCTGTAGTAGTGTGGCTGAAAGTTTTGCGACCAACAGCTTTTTGTTTGCCAGCCATCTGTCCCATACCGCTTTTTTGGGACTCAGTATTATTGGTTGCATAGTAGCACCGATAGCCGCAGTGGTTATGATTTGGGCAACCAAGGCCTTCCGAGAAAAATTGCGAGAAAAACTCTTGGAACGGAAGAAGCTCATCAAAGCAGGCAAGCTTGCGGGTAATGGTATCCTTTTGCGCATTGTGTGTTGGTTCTTTGATCTGTAAGAGGGGGTCACTGAGACTGCCCAGTAATCTCCTTGAGCATGTAAAAAATCAAACAAGATTGGCATATGGCATTGGTTGATTGGTCTATAAGTATAATCGGGTACCCGAAGCATGAACGCAGTGGCGTTCCTATGGTAGGGGTCTCGCATATGACCACCTACGAGGCATTGCGCTTTGCAGAGAGTATCGGCCAATTTACCGGATGGTTGTTGGTAGATGGTATGCCAGGTCAGATTGATGATGCCCCTCTCTATACACCACATTGGTCGGTTTTGGCTGAACTGTTTGTTGATGAACGAGTCAATGAAACACAAGGTGTTATGAGCGGAAGCGTGACCTTTGTGAGTGCCGTCCGAGCAGATGGTGAGCCAGCCGAAGGCATAGAACTTGGTGTATGGGCGCAAAAACAAGGTCGTTTATGGCTAGAGGTTCATGATAACGAACTCTGCTATTGGGGTGGTTTAAACGATGAGCAAATAGATGCCTTGCTGGCCTATGTCTGTGCACGGTACCCTGTGCCTTATTCAGAAGAAGTAACGGTTTTGACAGAGCATGATGCAGCCCAATTGCGTACAGGCCTGTTTCAGCATGGTTGGCAACGCAATGGTGCCTTAGTCCGTGAGGGTGGGCGTTATCCAGTCGTACAGCTTTGGGGCGGTGTTCATAGCGACTGCGTCTTAGATCACGGACAGAAACAATTACCATCAGAGGTGAATGTTGGCTGGTCGTTGACCTGTAAGAAAGGGCACTGGACGACAAAATCCTTGAATGTTGTCTGTCCTTTAGATGACGAGCGTGCTCGTACTTTTGGACGCAATACATGAGTGTTGTTTGGTGAGAGCAGCTACAAGACCAGCATCGCATTGGCGCAGGGATTGGCGGTATATTGTAGCAATACTGTGCGGTTTAGTTGGGTTTTATTTCTATTGGCCATGGCTCTCAAATACTTTTTATCGAGCTCGTTTATTGCATGTGCTTGCCGAGCCAATTGTAGTTGAATCTGAAGCGGCTGGTTCAGAACAGGCCGCCTTGCGAGTATATTTTGAAGCAGAAGTGCCTTTGGCTGGTCAAATTCGTGTACCAATGGGGTCTTTACTCTGCGATGAGCGTGGTGAACCTGCCCCATTTCAGGCGGATAGAGCGTCTATAGAAGAAATTGTTATATCATTTAAAGAATTGGGTTTACATGAGATAGAAGCCTACGCGTGGTTTGCGGATGAAGAAGAATCAGAACCACTCTTGTATATTCCATTGCTGCACGATGCCGCATGGCAACGTGGTTTTGGCTTATTACTGTTACTGGCGCCAATTGCCTTAACCCTGTCCACAGCTCTGAATCACCTACTTCAGCGGCTGCTACTAAAAAGAGTCAACCAGAAGCGTTAACCAGCGTTAGACTCTTTGTAGTGTCGTCTCAAGAACGTTGCCTTCATCCACGGCTTGCTCAGAGATGCTTACAGAAGGAGAATAGACATGATTCGTCTGGTTGTTTTACTGTGTTGTTGTAGTTTTGCACCACTTTGGTCGGCAGTAGAAAAACAGTCTCCTGTTTGGAAGCTGCCCGTTCATAGAGTTACAGAAGCTCAAGAAGTTCATGGAACAGTGCAAGGCCAGCGTTTTTGGATACGTATTCATCCACCCAAAGTTGAATACGGTAATGGTCTACTGTGTGAACTATTGTATACCCCAGCTAGCGAACAAGAGCTAGGAGGAGCCTATTTAGGTGACCATCCATTCATCTTATTAGATAAACACTATCGTTTGATCGCATGGAATGAACGTGCAGCCAGCATGAGCAGTGTTGAATTTCGTGGCGGGGATATTGGTTATGCAGTGACTCGGGAGGTGATTGAGTCTGATGAGTCTAAGGTTTATGATCGAACTTTAGCAGGTTCCAAGGCTTGGAGTCTACAGCTTGTACCCATCTTGTTGGCGGTAGTAGCGGAGAAAGAAGGCAATTTACATATTCCTGTAAGAGACTTTTTGGGCCTGAACAGTGAAGAAACATTAACCGCAACAGTGAATGCGGGTGCTATTTCTATCAGCGGCTACCAAGAGTTGATGCCAAGCTGGGATAGCACGGGGCGCTTATCAGCTCTGAACAAATCAGATGGAACATCCTTACTAAGTGTTACAGCTCGAAAAACGGCGAGTACTGGGTGGAACAAATCTGAATAGAGGGTTGAAGGGCAGGCAGTTTGTTGTCGTAAAGTTCTTCAATTTATTATCAGGAGATAGACGATAGGAGCAGTTGAAGTCTACTTATTCATGATATTTTGTACTAAAAGTTCCGTTTTGGCTATCTTGAGTAGGCCCCGTTGCAGAAAAAGTGTGAAAGAGAGACAAACAGGATATAGGTGGCGAGTGTAGGTTGTTTACCCCAGTTTCTTCTGGCTGCGCTTTAGCTTGCGGTTTGATGAAAGGAGGGGATACTCCTACCGTTATGCAAATATTACTACGTACACTCCTCTACCTCATCTGTCTCACAGTTGGCGTTCTCCTGATGGCTTGGGCAAAGGACCCATCACTGGTTCATGGTTGGCAGGCTCATATTCATTCCTTAGAGGATGAGCGCTATTGGATGCTGGCAGCTGTTGGTGCTGGTGGCTTATGCGTGTTTATTGTTGTGTTCAGTATCTATCGTTCGTGGATGCAACATCGTTTTTCACGTGATGTTACTTATACAACTGCTTTAGGGCAGGTGAGTGTGAGTTTACTTGCGATTGAAGAGGCGCTTTCTCGTTCGGTTGAGCGCGAAACTGGTGTACGGAAAGTGCGGATCAATGTCTATGAAGACCGCCATCGTCGGATGATCATTATTGAGTGTATCATGACTTTGTGGGATGATGCAAATGTAACAGCATGGAACCGTCGGTGCCAAGAGATTATTCAACGCCGTTTTCAAGAGTTGATGCCAGATCAGACCGCCGTGCAAATCCATATTCGTATGCATCGCTTACGTCAGCGGCCAGAAGATAAAAAAGCAGATAAAGAAGCCTTGAAAAACGGAACAACAACAGTTGACCGTTCGCAAGCCATTACGGAAGTTGCTCCATCAGTAGATCGCAGAGAAACAATCAATCAAGATTGGCAAAATGAACAAGCGTCACTGCACCCTGCACCAGCACCTGTTGGTCAAGTACCAGTAGAGCCGAAGGTTTCTCCTGATGATTTACCGTTGGCAGTAGAAGTAGACCGTACAGAAACGGATAGTGAAGTCGCCATAGCCGATTTTCCACAAGAAGTGGTTGAAGTCGACAGCATTGACCCGTCTCGTATTCAAACAAGCAGCAGTACAGAGGCAGAAGAGGATTTTGATGATCTGTATTTTGGCCCAAGTTACCCAGTTGTCCCTGATCAAGAAATTGAATCAGATTATTCTGGTAGTGCTTTGCCGGCCGAACCAAAACCCAAAAAACCTTAGAGTCGCCTGTATACATGACAACAGCATATATTCACCCGCTTGATATTGGGTCGGTTCATCTTGAAAACAATGTCACACTTGCGCCAATGGCAGGTTTTACAAATGTCGCATTTCGCTTAATTGCCAAACAAGTGGGTGGATGTGGTTTGGTTGCCAGTGAAATGGTGGCAGCATTATCGCCAGATGCGAGTCATAATTCAAAACGTTTTGCTATACAAACCCGTACCGTACCAGAAGAAAAACCGGTTGCGATGCAAGTTTACGGGCGAGAACCGTCATGGTGCGCAGATATAGCTCAACGCCTGCATGGTGCGGGCGCAGATATTATTGATTTGAATTGCGGCTGTCCGGTTAAGAAAGCAAAACAATCTGGTTCTGGTGTTGCCCTCATGCGTGAACCGGAACAAGTCGGTAAGATTGTTGCGGCAATGTGTGCAGCTGTTACCTGTCCAGTTATGGTAAAAATGCGGCTTGGCTTTGATGCAGAAAATCAAAATGCCATAGAAGTGGGGCATGCAGCTGTAGAAAATGGCGCTGTTGCTCTATGTGTCCATGCACGTACAGGGGAAAATAAACATGGCACAGATATTGATTTAGCAGGTTTAGCCGCAGTAAAAGAATCTACCACTGTTCCGGTGCTAGCGAATGGTGATATGCATGTGGCTGAAAATATTCGTCGTGCAAAAGATGAAGCGGGTGTTGATGGCTATAGTATAGGCCGTGCAGCTTGTGGTGATCCGTGGTTGTTTCGTAATCTTATTGCGGAATTAACCGGTGGAGAACTGTATAACCCGAGTATTGTAGAGCGGCGTGATTTGCTTGAACAACATTTTGATATTATTGTCTCATTGTTTGGTGAAGAACGTGGCTGTCGCATTATGCGCAAATATACATTCTTTTATTGCAACGGTTTGCCCGGTGTACGCAAATTCCGTAATGATTTTATGCAAATCAAAAGCGTAGAGCAATTTAATAAGGTGGTGAGCAACTTCTTTGGTCAGCTCAGGTCTTAACGTACAGGTTCAGAGACTAGAATTATTGGGAATTTAAGAAGATGTAATGGTCGGTAAATTCATCACATGTCTGAGATACTTTTGCTAGAAGTAAGAGAGCGTTTATGGAAGTGCCCATCTAACCTCTGTTGCCAAGAATCTCTATTATTTCTTCTGTCTTTTATCTTTTTATCAAACAGGAATAGGATGTCTGCGTAAGGCATGTAAGAAGGGAACAAAATGGATATTACCACAGCAGTACAAGATCGTTACGGAGCAGCAGCAAATGAGCGGGAAGAGGCATTGTGTTGCCCAATCGCTGATTATGACCCTGCATTTCTGAAAGTAATTCCACAGGAAGTACTTGATCGTGATTATGGATGTGGTGATCCTTCTCGTTTTGTTCGTGAAGATGATGTAGTGCTCGACCTCGGCTCAGGTGGTGGAAAAATTTGTTTTATCGCAAGTCAAATGGTTGGTAAGAAAGGTCGTATTATTGGTGTAGACCGTAACCGTGATATGTTAGATCTTGCTGAATCAGCACGCACGCAGGTGGCAGAAAAGACGGGCCTAGATAACGTTGAGTTTCGCGTTGGGAATATTCAAGACCTACAATTAAACCTTGCTCGTTTAGATGAATGGCTGGTAAAAAACCCGGTTCATAAACGTGAAGACCTTTTTGCCTTGCACGCAGAAGAGCAACGTTTGCGCACAGAAGAGCCACTTGTTGCTGATGAAAGTATTGATGTTGTTTTATCGAACTGTGTATTGAATTTGGTTGGTGAAGAAGAACGTCTGCAAATGTTTGAAGAATTATTTCGGGTGGTAAAAGTTGGTGGCCGCGTAGCTATTTCAGATATTGTTTGTGATGAAGATGTGCCAGAACATTTACGTAATGATGAAGAACTGTGGTCTGGCTGTATTAGTGGTGCGTTCCGCGAAGATTTATTTATACAAGCATTTGTTGATGCTGGTTTTTATGGCGTGCAACTGGTGAAGCGTGATTCTCAGCCGTGGAAAGTAGTGGAAGGCATAGAGTTCCGTGCAGTAACCGTTATTGCCTACAAGGGTAAAGAAGGTGCCTGTAAAGAAGGTAACCATGCGGTTGTCTATCCTGGTCCGTGGAAAGAAGTACATGATGATGATGGACATATTTACAAACGTGGTGAAGCAATTGCTGTTTGTAGCAAAACCTATGGTATTTTAACCAAAGAGCCTTACGCCTCTCAGGTGATAGGTCTGCCGCCCTATCAAGAGATACCTGCACATGAACAAGGTGATTTTGATTGTTCGCGCGATGTTATTCGCCATGCCCAAGAAACCAAAAATGGTGTGATGCCTAGTAACTATAGTTCTGCGCAGGATTGTTGTGCAGAAGGAGGGTGTTGCTAGATGCCAGATACTGATCATAAATTAAAAGTATTATTCTTATGTACGGGGAATTCTTGTCGCTCACAGATGGCAGAAGGCTGGACGCGGGCAATAAAGGGTGATCTTATAGAAGCGTATAGCGCTGGTGTGGAAACCCATGGATTAAACCCAAACGCAGTGCGTGTGATGAATGAAGCTGGTGTGGACATTACTTCGCAAAAGTCTCAACATATAGACGAATTTGAGGCAAATGATCTTGATGTTGTTATTACCGTCTGTAGTCATGCGCACGATTGTTGTCCAGATTTTAAGGGTCAAGCACATGTCGTACACATGGCTTTTGATGACCCGCCTAAGCTTGCAAAGGAATTACTTGCAGGCGGTGCTTCTGAAGAAGAAGCTTTGAGTTGTTACCGTCGTGTGCGAGATGATATTCGTGCGTATATAGAAACACTCCCTGCGGTTTTAACTCAGGGCACTTAGTGATATGTCCGTTACCTTTATAGGAGATGTACACGGGCAATATCGGCAATTACAGGAATTATTGCCACAGTGTTGCGGAGAAATAATCTTTGTCGGGGACCTTATTGATAGGGGCCCCGATTCTCGTTTAGTGATTGATTGTGTTGCCGAATTATGCCAGCAGGGCAAGGCTCGCTGTGTGCTCGGTAATCATGAATACCAACTGTTACGAGGTCTCGGTGTACCAGAACGGGGCATACCACGAGATGACGGGTACAATGGGATGTGGTGGCATTACGGCGGTCAAGAAATGGCTGCCAGCTTTAATGTTGCGCCTTTTGATGATGATGGCTTGCGTAAAGCTCTTGATTGGCGTCTGCTTTGGTTGGCAGATTTACCGTGGTTTCTTACAGGAACGGTACATGAGCACAGATTCATTGTTGTTCACGCTTGCCTAGAACTTGGCCGCTCAACAGCAGAGCAATTAGAAGAATTACAAGACCCCACACATCTTTGGATGGCAGTAGAGCAGCCACATTGTCTCTATGGCCGGACTATGCCAACGCCCAAGGACTTTCCAGCAGATACCGTTTTAGTGAGCGGCCATACCGTTATGGAACAGGTTGTTTATACGTCAGATCGTATTTGCTGCGATACCAGCGGTGGTCGCGGTTTCGGCCCACTGAGTGGTATCCAATGGCCAACAGGAACCGTGATAGCAGCCTGGTAATATAATACAGTTACAAATTATGGTTTTGCTAAGACGAGTTACAGTATTTGTTGTGAAGCAAAATTATTATAATAAGAAAAACTACGGAGTGAAGTTCGGGTAGCCTTTATCATGATCTTTGTTCACAGTTTGATAATGCTGTATGCCAGTGGTGTGGGGTATTTCCTTTTTGAAACAGCTTATCAAAAGGGAAAATTGTTTACTTTGGTTCTAGCATGCTTCTGGGTAGCGGCAGCTTGGATCCTTTGGATTCAAAGCCTGACTCACTTCAGACGAAAAAAAATACGCCTGAAGCAAGTCGTGGATGAATTTCATGAGTCTACTTGAACACTAAAATGATGAGTCTTTTCAAATCGAATGAGTTATTTATTCATAAGGCATAGCAGGGACTTTACCGAGTAGACGGCAGTAGACGGCTAAGGCACCACGATGGTGGGCAGTGTGGTCTACAATTCCAGGTATGATGGCGAGTTTTGGTGCGCCGCCCATAATTGGACCATCTGGTAAAGCAGTCATCAGGTTTTCGTCGCTTTGCGCTTGAATAATATTTCGAGCATCGGCAAAGGCTTCTTTTAAGCGTGTTTTAGCAGCAGCAAAATCTGTTTTGTTATGGCTGTCTTCAATCATTTGTTCAAAATCAAGATCAAAGCCCGTTTCGTTGCGAAATGCTCCGTCTATAAACCAACTCACAGTATGTGCGGTGTGGTCTATATGCGCGGTAACGGTGTAGAGATCGTCTTGTGGCTTAAACAGTGCATTATCCTGAGTAAACCCTTCTATGGTTTTAAGGAAAAATTGTTCAGCAGTGTTGAGTTGGGCGAGAAGTCCGTCTTGTAACATGGTGTAACCCTTTCTTTTTATTCGTCTATGTGGACGTCGTTGTCATCGTTGCGGTGATCACGCAGTTTTTGCGCGGTATCGTTTGTATTGATCATTTTTTGTAGATTACTCACCAGATCCTTAAGTGGTAGTCGTAAATCTTTGCTTTGGTCAAGATGGCGAGTTATGGCTGTGAGAGCAGGGGCAAGTGTGTGTTCAAGCACCTCAATGTGTTGTTCATAGAGTTTACCATAATATTTTGGCAGAGTGTTAATTATTTCTACTTTTCCGCGTTCACTCATATCTTCATCGGTATCGTCTTCACGGAACGCTTCTGATAAATCAGTCCCTAGTTTGCTAATCGCGGGTACTAGACTATCTGCTAATGACGGTTGCTCTGCTTGTGATTGGGCGGTGGACGTGAGCGTCGTGGAAATGGTTTGTATTTGTTCGTTGAGTTTAATAAACTGCATGAGAACGTTGGCAACAGGATCATCTTCTGAGCCAGCAAACTCTTGTTTTCGTGAAAATGTTTTCGTGATGTCCGTCCAGCGTTGTTGTTCGTCATCTGTTGCAAAGTCATTCATAACTTTGAATTTGAGTAAATTTGATTCTGCATTGGCAGTCAGCGTTTGGCTTTCACTAACATAGTGGTCCAATATAACAGCATCTAGCTCTTCTGCATTCATAACTGGAACAATTTTTTCTGCGAGTTTACTCATATTACGGTAGCTGCCTTGTAATTTGAAGGCAGGTTCGGTTCGGTAGTCTTCTGAGGTATTCGCACTACTAATATAGGTTTGATTGACTTGAAGCAGGACGTTCTGTACTCGTTTGAGGTGGCGTAGAACGATAATAATTTCTTCTAGTTCAATTGCAGAATAAGGGTGCTCTAATTCTGTGCGCACGCTTTCATCACCATCAACCATACGAATGAGGCGATAAAAATCATCACGAGAGCGCATAGCAATAGGGGCCAGCACTGGATTGACGGTTAAACAGTTTTCCAAGTACGATAATTCAAAGGCTTCTTGTGCGCCGCCAAGAATATCACCAAGATTATAGGTATCGGCACGGTTGGCGAGCATATCTGGTATTTGGAACTTCTCACCACTTTCGGTGTAGGGGTTCCCCGCCATAACAACCGCAACTTTTTTGCCGCGTAAATCGTAGGTGCGGGTTTTTCCTTTCCATACACCTTCAATACGGCGTTGGCCATCACAGAGTGAAATAAATTTCTGTAAAAATTCTGGGTTACAGTGTTGGATATCATCTAAATAAATAAGAACGTTATTGCCAATTTCTAAGGAAAGATTGAGCTTAACTAATTCTTGAGCGGCAGTTGCGTTGGGTGCTTCTGATGGGTCCAGACTGACGACACTATGACCAATAGCAGGGCCGTTAATTTTCATAAAGGTGAGACCAAGGACCGAAGCAATATATTCCATTAAGGTGGTTTTACCATATCCAGGTGGAGAAATGAGTAATAACATTCCCATCAGGTCTGTTCGTTTGTTTTCACCAACGGTGCCCATTTGCTTGGCAAGGTTGTCGCCAATCATTGGCAAATAGACTTCGTTGATTAAACGGTTACGAACAAAGCTTGTGAGTACACGTGGAGTGAATTCGCCTAAGCGCAGGCGTTCCCGTTCCCGTTCAAGAATGCTATGTCGTAATTGTTGGTAGTGTTGGTATGCAGGAACGGTTTCTTGTGCAAAGTTGCCAACACGCTCTTCAAATTCATCAAGCCGCAATTTCATTTGTTTACTAGTGATGCGCTCATGTTGTCCAAGCAAGCCATCAATCATAACGGAGGTTTGTGCACTAATAGGTTCGCGTTCTTTATCAGCAAATAAGAGGGCAACAATAACTTCATCACGGTTTGGGCTGGCAGACATTTCGTCTGGCTGTTCTTTACTATACCAAGCATCAAACCAGGCACCGGCAATTTGCCAGCTTTTAACCAAGTTATTCTGTAGTTTGTGAATATCTGCATGAAAGGCATCTATCGCATGAATGAGGGATAGGTGTTCAAGAAAATGGTCGCGTAAATCTATGGCTTGTTTGCCGATGGCAAAATGATTTTGGTTATCACCGCCAATTTCTTCAAGCAGATAAGCCCCAGCCGCAAGTAAAGTACTATCGTTTATGTCCCAGTGAAAGAGTTCTACTATGCAACAAATGTGCTGTGCTAGTTCTTGGGCAAGGGCCAAGCTTGCGGGTGTATTGCCGAATTGTTTGCGGAGGCGTATTAAAGATTCACAGCGGCATTGCCATTCCGTTTGGGCAGTGTCGTTTAGAGCGGTATACCACCATAGGAGGGCAAGAACACGCGCTCGCACTGGATAGCGTAACAAGCCACAGGTGGACCGAATGTGCAATATATGTTTCAGGATGAATGTGGCATCCTGATCGTGCAGGCCACGTTCATATTGTTCTTCATAACGCTGAGAGGCAAATGAGCGTACTTGTTCTAGGAGGGTTTCATCGCTGAGTGCGGCTTCACGTAATTTTTCAAGAGTGAGGTTATTTTGTTGTTGTTCAGCAGCATTAATAATGGACCAGGCAAGATATTCACAACGATAAACACTCTTATTTTCGCTTACAAGTGGTTGATTCCAGAAGGCCTGAGTCGCCTGAAAGTCTTGATCTTCAATGTCTTCAAAATAATCTGTACTGGTGAGGTGCATGCACATACGGTCATCGCGTGGCAGCATAGTGAGGTCAAGTTTTTGAGTGTTAACGCTAAATTTATGACGACCAAAATTGATCAAATTACCATCTTCGAATAAATCAGACTGGTCGCGTTGATGACGAATTGCATTTTCTTTTGCTGTTTTTAATTGGCTTGTAAGATCATCAGCCTTAACGCTATCACCCAATTCTGTAAGATCATTTATGATAGAACGCGCTTTCATCACCATGGAGTCTGACGCGAAATAGGCATTCAATTCATCTGCGGTCTCAAAGGTTCGCGCGCGTTTGGATATGGTTCCAAGTATGCGTTCGGCTGCATTACCGAGGGCATTGGCGCGGCGCTGGCGATCATCAAGCAGACTTTGTTTGCGTTGGTTAAAAGTGTCGTAAATTTCCTCGCGTTTATTGGTGAGATCAGCAACAAAATCATCAAAGTCGATGAACCGACCTTCAAGTTCTTCTACTTGCACCATTAACTTGGCAAGGAACTCATCGCATTTTTCTGGGCTATCAGATAGGCCAATGTAATTGGAGACTGCTTGTGAAAGAACTTTGAATTGTGCACCAAATTCAGCGCGACCTTCTTTGCCAGCAAGTTCTTTGCTATTTGTCGCAAGGACTGCTTTGCTACGGTTCAGCAGGCCGTAGACCTCGCTAATGCGTTCAAGAATGGCTGTGCGTTGTGTGCTATCCTCAATTTCTAAGGTGTTTACAATTTCCATCAGTAAATCGAGACCAGTGCCCAGTTCATCAAGACGCTCTTTGATGGTTTCTGCGTCGGTGACTCGGCTAATAGATTCAGCTTGTGTCTGTAAGGCCGCTATTTCTACATGGTAAGGAGCTAGCGCTTCTTCGTTCAGAAGAAAACGAACGGCACGAGCGGACAGGTCATCGCTTTGTTTAATGACATCATTTTCAATGTTTGTGAGGCGTTCATCATCTGCATAACGAACATCTCGTGTGGTATCAATAATACCACGGCGGGAACGCAGTTGATTGAGGGCATGCACAAAGTCATCAATGGTGGCAAATTCGTTAAGGCTAATATCACGGAATAAACTAACGCATTCACTTTCAATAGTGGCAACCTGTTGATCTGCTTGTGTTCGTAATTGCTGAACCTTTTCAAATTCAGCAATTACATTGCTGGCTGTTTTACGAATATCTTGTAGTTGTGATAAAACACTGCCAGTTTCATCATGACCAAGCCAATGGTAGCTATCTGCAATACGATCAATGGTACCGAGCAAGTCTTCATATACCGCTCGGTTTGGTTTCTGGTTACTTAATAAACGGTTCAGATGAAAGAGGTCGGAAATACCACGGACTAAATCTTTATTGCCAATGGTGGCAAGGTAGGAATCGCCGCCTGTTGGATGAGCAGCATGAAATTCTTCACTATAAAAAGGTGTTTGCCAAACGTGCATGGTATGGACACGACTTGGTTCATTTTCTGAACGGAAGAGAATAAGTTTGCCATTTTCAAGGAGGCTATAACCGTTGCATATTTGCGGGTTTGTCACTTCTCGGGTAATCATATTGTATTGTAAAATAATATAGGTGCCATCTATACGATGGTGGTAGACATAGGCAACATCTTCACCATTTGGTGCGCGGATAGAACGTATAAACTCCATATCATCTGTTTGATGTGGAAATACTTTATAGCTACCATTTTGTAAATAATAGCCGCCAGGAAAAATAAGACCGTGGCCTTCTGGTAGTTCTTGGCAGCTAAAGCCAATCGCATCAATACGTACGGCCTCTTGGGTTTGTTTATTGTAAACAATATAACGGTATTCGGTTTCTCGGTAAGGGAGAATTTTTAAGAGAATCGTGTTCTCTAAATTGGCATAAAGAATTTCAGCGTCATCTAAACCTTGTGAAGTATCTTCAACATCTTCTGCGTAGATACCGCCGCCGTCTTCTGTATTGTCTTCTACTTTGATCGTCAGATCCCCGCCAATACATTCAACAAAAACGGTATCGCATACGGTTACATGGCTATGTTGACCAAGTACATGGTCGTCACGTGTTGTACGGGTCCATTCAAATGCGTGGGCAGGAGGGAATAGGTGATTTTGTTCGCCACGATTATCTACGTAAGAGATGGTGTTATTTTCAATGCCCCAGCGTAGCACGCGAATATCTTCAATTTTGCGGCCCGTTTGGAAGGCCATAAGAATATGGGTGTCAGTGCGACGTAACTGTAAGAGCTTTGCGTTTTTATAGTATTGAAAAAGTTCGTTAAAATCTTTTTGAAAACGCGGGTCAGCAAGCAGGGTGCTGTCTTTGGGCAAGATTTCACTGCCGCTATAATGTAGTTCAGAAAAAACATCAGCAGTATTGGTTTCAGACTTGAGGCCAATGAACACTTCATAGCCAAGCATCAGTTCTTCGGTTGAAAGTGAGATTACATCACGAGGAATGCAATTATGTTCAGTACGGACGCGGATCGTATCAATGAGTTCGGTTTCCGTGCCACCAAAAACTTCTTGTCGGCGTTCGTTCAGAGCGTTTGTTTGTGTGAGTAAGTGTGCGCCTTGTTCACCTAAACGCTTACGAATAACTTCGTATGTACCGCCACCAATTTCTTGTGTCTGTTCGTCAGTCATAACTGCTTTCTGTTATTAGGCTTATTTTGTTGTGTCAAATGCCCCGCTCTTTCAAAGAGGAGGCCCCGCAGGGTGGGGGAGAGAGGCCAGTGTGATCAGAAAATATATATTTTCATGCCAGAAAAGTTTGGGAGATGAGATAATCCTTTATTCCTGCGCGTTCCCTCCCCATGGTAGGGGAGGGTTTTCTGTTGGTATGAAAAAGTTATTCTCTTCAAGTTCTCATTTTTTACTGTTTATTTAGAAGTTGAGAGCCAGCCAGCTATTTCATCACCGAAGCCGAGCTCTTTGGCTTTGTTAATGAGGGCGCTCACTTTTTCTGGATCTTTGCCCTTAAGAAGTTTGGCAAGCACGCCGCTAGTAACGAGGTTTTTAATGTCGCCGCTACCAAGGGTGGTGTTGGTGAGTACTTCTTTTACGTCTGCCGGTAAGCTTTGTGAGCCATCCAAGTATTCTTTACCTAATGTTTGGATGGTGTCGCTCTTCTCAACGGTAGCGTCTATGGTTTTACCAACAGAGATAGCGCTGATCATACGATCGAAGAATTGGCCGTCGCCACCCACAATATCGATATTTGCGGTCTTGAATGCTTGAGCAAGAATGCTGGCATTTTCGTGAGCAATTTCCACACCGGCTTTGATTTTGTCCTTGGCAATTTCCAGATCTTTTTCCAAGGTAAGACGGAACTCTTCGTGTTCTTTGCTGCTGTCGTTGAGTTTTGCCATAGCATCGGCTTTTTCTGTTAAACCGGCAGCTTCGGCGCTCATTTTTGCTTGAATAGCAGCAGCTTCACTGTGGCCAACCTTTTCAATCACAGCAGCGTCTGCTTCTTTCACGTGCACATCAGCAAGTCCCATTTTCTCTGTTGCATCAGCATCCGCTTCTTTGACGCGAGCTTCGGCAAGCCCGAGTTTTTCACGGGCCACTGCATCAGCCTCCAGTACGCGAGCTTTGGCAAGGCCTTCAGCAGCAACACTTGCTTGGGTTCCTTCTGCGCGGCGAATTTCGGCTAGGGCTTCTTTTTCGGCTGCTTGTTGTTCTGCTTCTGCCAATACCAATTTTTCTTTGGCGTTATGGGTGGCAGAAAGCTCTGCGGCTTCAGCCATTTTCACTTCTTTAATTTTGTGTTCTTCAGCAACTTCGCTTGCCTTAGTAACGGCAACTGTTTTTTCACGGTCAGCGGTCATGGTTGCTCGTAAGTCTTTGATACGTTCTTCTTCTTGAGCGACTGTTTTCTCTACCGATACACGTTCACGAATAACATCGGCAATATTTTTCTTTTCAACTTCAATAGCTTTTTCTTTTTCAATACGGCTAAGTTCTGTTGCCCGTTCACGATTAATTGCTTCAAGTTGACGTTCTTTTTCAACCCGTTCTTTTTCAACCAGAACGGCACGTTGACGGTTTTGTTCAGCAACTTCAATTTCACGATGAGCGTTTTGTTCGCTAATACCGACTTCTTGTTTCGATTCTAAATCTGCTTGTTTGGCTTTTTGTTCTTCTTCTGCGCGCACACGTTCCATCTCAGCCTGTTCACGAACACGAGTATTGTATATTTCACGTTCTTGCACGGCTTCTGCATCAGCTTGTTGGCGTTCAAGGGCTAGGATTGCCTCTTTGGCTTCCACGTCTTGTTTCTTGATTGTTTTTTCTGCATCACGTTCAATGTCGTTTGCTTGTACTTTTTGCTCACTCGTTAAATCAATGATTTTACGGCGACCTTGTGCATCTAAAATATTATCAGGATCAAGTGATTCGAGCGGTGTTTGTTCCAGATAGTCAATGGCAGCAGCGTCTAGGCTATAGCCGTTGAGGTCTGTACCAATGGTTTGAACGATCAAGTCTTTAAATTCGTCACGTTTGTTATACAAGTCAACAAATTCCATTTGTTTACCAACCGTTTTGAGCGCTTCAGAGAACTTTGCCATGAAGAGGTCTTCAAGTGTGCGTTTGTCTGATGCGCGATCTACACCAACAACTTGAGCTACGTTGAGCACGTCTTCCTGTGTTTTGTTGACCCGCACAAAGAAGGCTACTTTGATGTCTGCGCGAACATTGTCCTTACAGATCAAGCCGTTTTGACCTTGCCTATCAACTTCAATTGTTTTTAAGGAAATGTCCATTACTTCTTTACGGTGGATAACTGGGTAAACGATGGCTCCAGTAAAATATACTTCTATGTTTTTCATTTTGTTGACAATCAGCGCTTTGCCTTGATCAACTTTTACATAAAAATTTTTGACAATGAAGATGATGAAAAGCAATATGCCAATTGCTACGCCAATGATGACGAGAATACTAATTGCGTCCATTGAAGAGACTCCTTTCAAGAGTGTGTGGATTGTTTGTTGTATGGGTTAAGGGGTGACGGTGTAGATGTTGTTTTGTTCGTCAAAATCGACGATGTAAGCGGTACTGCCTTTTGTAAGTTCGTTTTCTTTTTTGCAGAGAACATTTAAGATGAGATCGGATCCTTTGTCTTCTTCTTCGTCGAAGATATATTGGGCTGAGCCGCCTTTTTCACTGACGGTTAGAGAAGTAATAGTAACACTTTTGCCGATGAGGTGTATGCGGCCATGGATAATTTTTGCTTGGAATTTATCTTTTAGAGGAGCAACAGTAATCACGGTTAATTGAATGGAGAGGTAGACCATTACAGCAAATAAGATGATGCCGAAGATAAGGCCAACCATAATTGGGGCGGTTCCCGTTTCTTCAAAATGTGTTGAAATAATTGGCCAGATAAGCAGTTCACCTACAACACCAATAATCCAACCTTTCACAACAATGAGTGAAATTGGGATCGTAATCGGCACTGTACCAATACCAAGCGCTGCGCCGAGTGAATGTAGAACCCCTGTTGCGCTTCCATCACCGCTTATCTCTCCACCGTCTATATCTGCGTCTAATTCCACATCTGCATCTGCGCCAATATCAATGTCTAGCCCCGCAAAGATGGTGATTAACCAAAAGGGAATGAGAATACCCAAGAGAATTGTATAAATCACAGTGGGGTAAGTAAGCGATGCGTTGATGAGTTCGTCCATAGTTCCTATCTCTTTACGCTTGGCAGCTTAATAGCAGATGCGGCGCATGCATGCACTAATTTTATTGTCATTCTTGCATGGAAGAGATCTTTTTGCTTCGTATCTTCTCCTTTAGGGCGCATCATGTGATAAGGATGAAACTCATGGTTTTGTATTGTAGTATGAAATTTGTGCTATAGCTTCCCAGCATGGCATCTGACGATATGTCCGTACGATTATCTGCTTGCACGACAGGGGAGCTCTCTGACTGGATTGATTCTGTTCGTGAATGCGGCGTGTCCTGTATTATTGATTGTGCTGGCGTGAAACATTTAACCAGTGCACATAGTGTTGCTTTAGCCCAATTGACGCGTTTTAATTTACATTTTACAGGTGGAAGCGAATCTTTATTTCGTGCGATTGCTATGCTTGAAGGTTGTTCTGCATGGTCATGGGCTGGTAGTGCTGCCATAGATAATAAGGTTCCGGTTATTTTGAGTGCCACCGACGCGGATTCCGCTGTGTGGACGATTCATATTAAAGATGAATCTTATTGGACAGGCTGGATTAAACAGGATGACAGTATTGCTTGGATAGAGGCAGTGAATTATTCCCTGCTTATAGCAGACCTGTCAGCGCTCTCTCAGATCAACTCTATTGTTATTGCATGGCTCCTGTCTTTACGGCAGGCAACTGGTGCAGAACGTCTTCGTCTGGATAATATGAATGAACGTTCTGGGACTTTATTACAGCAAATGCATTTAGATAAGGTCTTTCATATTAAGGCATAGCGGCATTCTCGTTCAGGGGTTCCAGATGAGAACGGCAGATAAAGACAACAAGATCGATGGCGATGGTAGTAATGCTGAGTGGCCATCTGATCTAACCAAGTATACTTCTCGGATAATGTATATTGAAGATAAGGGTTCTGGTATGCAAGGAAGCGCCAGCATTGGTCGTATTTACTTCAGTAGAACACGAAAAACACTTTATTATCGGAATAAATGCTTACGTAGTTTGAAGGGGCTTGGGTTTAAGTCCAATTATTATGATGTTAATACTGGTGATGAATATTGGATTTCAGGGGTCAAACAAGATCGTCATGATCGCCTATATGGTGGTCAACTGGGTGTGGTTATTGATGACGATGTAAAGGATGAGTATCAACGAATGATCAAGGCTTAAGAAGGGCCTGCTGGTGCTATTTATTGTTTTATCGTTATGCGAAAAGGTTTACTCCAGAGTAAATAGCATTCTGTATGTTGTTGGTTGCCGATATCGCTTCGGATGCATCATGGACCTTCTTATCTGAGTCTGCCCGTATAGCGTCCTGTTCTTGGTCGGATGTGCTCGCCTCAGATTTATTGCTTTGCTCAGTGGCTTCTTGTTCAGATTTTTCACGTAGTTCTTGTGCTTTTTCAGCCGCTTCTTTATTTTCATCAGCCGTTAGAGTGCGTATCTCCATGCGAGCATCTAGCTCTGTTTGCGTGGCTTGGATAGCGATTGAGCGATCTGCCGCAGATGGTTCTGCGGGAGCAAGAGCTGCTCGTTTAACGGTTTGCATCTTCTGAATAGTCGCTTCTGGACTGTTTTCTTTACCTGTAGAAATTGCAATTTCACCACCAGTTGCATATTGTCGGCCATCTGGGCCTTGTGTGGTGGAGAGCGAAATTGCTCCCGCTGCATGGCGGCCAGCAGCAGCTTTATGGGCTTGTTCATGGCTGCGGACTTCTTGATCTCGGCTTTGTAGTTCATCAACTTGACGGACTTGTTGATCGGTTAGCTCTCTGCCATTGACGGTAGTTGTTTCTTTGGCGCCATCTTGGGCCGTTTTCTGTTCAGACTCTTGGAGGTCTGTTGCTTCCGCTTTTTCAGATTGTTCTTTGTTGTCTGTTCCAGCCTCTTGGAAGGCATCAGTGCGGGCAAGGTCTTTGCTGGATTCAGCATCCAAGGCTTGCAGGCCAGCAGCGCTAAACTCTGCACGATCGCCGTCTTTTTTACCAACATGAGTCGGTTTGAGGGCTGCATCTATCCGTTTGGATTCTGTTTGTTCCGAGAGGAAGGACGGAGCTGTTTTACTCGTGCTTCCAAAGGCATTAGATAAAATTGAATCGATTTTCATGACACTTCAGTATAGCACATGTATTTCATATTTCAAGTAGCGGAACCCCAGCTTTCATTTATGGAGAGAGCTTCATGCTGCGTGCATGCGTGTTGTTGTTATAGGTGGTGGTGCTGCCGGTTTTTTTGCTGCGATTCAGGCTGCTTGCCTCCATTCAGAAGCAGAGGTGATTATTTTGGAGTCTGGGCAAGCGCCGCTGGCTAAGGTTTTAGTTTCTGGGGGTGGTCGTTGCAATGTAACACATGCCTGCTTTTCTCCCCGTGAATTAACATCCTTTTACCCTCGTGGTGGCAAAGAGTTACGTGGTTCATTTCATCGGTTTGGTCCAGAACACACCTGTGAATGGTTTGCAGAACGTGGTGTTGAAATTGTAGCTGAGGCTGATGGTCGTATGTTCCCTAAGAGCAACAGTTCTGAAACGATAGCGAACTGTTTGCGTGAAGCAGCCAAACAAGCAGGTGTTCGCATCCGGCTTGGAACGGCAGTAAGAGGACTTACTCATGCAGGTGGTCTGTTTACCGTGGCTTTTGAACGGGGTGAGCTGGAGGCTGATGCGGTTATTTTAGCAACAGGTGGCAGCCGTTATGGGCATGCATTGGCTTCCGCTCTTGGGCATACTATCACAGATATTGCACCATCTTTATTCACCTTTGTGGTTCGAGATGAACGACTCACTGATTTAGCTGGTGTTTCGGTTCCGCATGCTCGTGTACAGTTACGAGTTGGTGAAGACGTTTTTGAGCAAAGTGGCCCCGTATTGATTACTCATTGGGGGGTCAGTGGGCCAGCGGTGTTAAAGTTATCCGCATGGGCGGCGCGTGCTTTACAGCAGAGTAACTACTGTGGAGTAGTGACGCTTTCATGGGTATCGGAAGATAAAAAAATGTCTGTTGAGAAAATGCGAGCATCGCTTGTTCAGCATGCTCAACAGCACCCACGTCAGCACCCGTCTAGTGAGGCGCTGTTTGGATTGCCGAAAAGGTTATGGCAACGTCTTTTGGTGTGTGCAGGTTTTCCCGATGATGTAACGTGGGCGCATTGCCGGAAGCAACAAATGACTGCTCTCAGTGGAGAACTGGTTGCTTGTCCATTGACGGTCAGCGGAAAGGGGCGTTTTAAGGAAGAGTTTGTGACTTGTGGCGGTGTGTCTAATAAAGAGATCAATTTCACAACGATGGAAAGCAAAATTGTCCCTAATTTTTATTGTGTCGGTGAGGCACTTGATGTGGATGCATTAACGGGCGGATTTAATTTTCAGAATGCTTGGACTACGGGTTTTATTGCAGGGAGTTTGGGGACATAAAACGCCCTGCATATATGTTGTTCTTATGCTTGGTCAGGAACTTCATTTTTATTGAGTGAAACGTCTTTGGGCAGCTTTTTGAGTTGGCGCACTATATTTTTTGTGTCGATCAATGCTCCACCATTATAATGACGAACGCGTGATTGATGAGTCCAGCCTTTCCCTTTTTTGTTTATTTGGTAACGGCCTTCACGTATCCATTTTTGGGTACCTTTTAAGCTACTCGTAAGTGTTTCAATTTCAGCAACATCTCGATTACCATTGTCTCTGATGACCACTTGTTTTTCAATGATGCGTGTCCACTTTTGTCCGTCACTGTTTTGGCCAATAACAACTTTTCGTTTGGTGTATCCGTTTTTTGTTTTTTTCCATGTGGTTTTACCGGCGCGGTCGGTTTCAAGCTCTTTACCTGTGGCATTCATGTTTTCTTTGCGTTGAATAAAGCCTGTTTCTCGAATGCCGTCTTTCTTTTTCCCATTTTGGAAGGTTTGGGTTTCAGTGTGTTCTTTTGAAATTCCTTTTTCTGTTTCGCGTTCACTGTATGTTTCTACGTTTTCTCCACCGTGATCGTTTTTGGTAATAGAGCCGTCGGTGCTTACCTGTATTTGGCGAGATTCACCTTTTTTATTGGTGCGAGTGATGTCTTTCTCAATGTGAATATCTTTGCCATCGCTACGTAGAACGGTTTCACCCGTGGCATCTACAATACGCTCTGCTTTTGTTTTGGTGTTCAGGCGTTCTGAATGACGAGTCCACTTATGACCACTTTCCGTTTCAGTAACGTCTACCTCACGAGACTTTTTGATGTGATAAGCAGGTCCATCCTCTGGCTTAACAGTGATTTCACTCTTCTGCTCATGTGAACGTGTATGATCTTGTAGCTTATGCTCGTCGCGCTCGGCACTAAAGACGCAGAGTGGAAGGGCAATCAGGGTGGGGGCGAGATAACGAAACATGATGAGCTCCTAATGTATGCTCTTACTCTATTTCAAAGTTATATGTGACCCTGTAGAATTTCTCCACAGTCCGTAAGGCTTGGCTAGAGAGTGTGATTTCAAATGATTTACTTCTTTTCTGTATGGTTGTGCTGGTCATGGTCTTTATGTTTATCATGATCGTGTGCATCATGTGCGTGACCTGAGTGATTATGTTCGGTATCATGAGTGTGTTCGGTGGCACGCTTCCATTGTGGCAGTTGCTCTGTGTGGTCATGTTCATGATTATGTGTGGTGTCTTCGTCATTATCTGGTGATGGAATGGCTTGTTTTCCGCGAATGGTTCCTTCGTCCGTTGTGGCACTCAGCCAAATAGCGCTTTCTTGAGCAAGCTCTTCAGGCACTTCCATATGAGCGTGGTAGGTGCCGTCTTTATCGGCTTCTAAGAGTGCCTTTACGCTACCACGGCCATTTTTGCTGCCAACCCACGCGCGTAGAGCGCTTGGGGCATTTCCTTCGGTAATGGTCACATCAAGTACAGTACTTTGGCCAGCTTCTATAGTCCCATGTAGAACAAGCGCAAAAGTGGTTTCGCCAAGGTTTATGCTGCCAAGCGGATATTGCGTACCATGATTATGTCCATCATCTTGCTGACTGTCTTCGTCGGTATGTTCTGTGTTGCTCTGATTATGCTCTGTATGTGCATCATGATCATGTCCTTTGTGATGTTTCTCATGTGTTGTGTGATCATGTCCAGCATGTTCGTGGTCATGTTCGGCAGCGGCGGCGAAGCTCACAAAGAAGGAAGATAGACAAATGGTTAGGAGGTATTTCATAGCGTGTCCTTTATGTTCTGTTTGTTGGTTGATGTAAAAGAATAGTTAATAATCGCCAAGCTCGTCAGCGGTTGTGTTTGATGTTGTGTTGTGCGCTTGTTTACAGAAGAGTAAATAGCCTGCCGGAACAATGAGCATGTTGAGTAATGTAGATGTGAGCAGTCCACCAAGAATGACGATAGCAAGCGGGGCAAGTAATTCAGAACCTGGTTCACCCATTTTTAAAGCGAGTGGAATGAGTCCTAGTGCTGCGCTAATGGCCGTCATTAAAACGGGTACTAAACGTTCTTCACTGCCACGGTGTACAGCCTCTTCAAAGCTAATTCCTTCGCAGCGTGTGAGCCAACTGAAATGGTTGACCAGAAGAATGCCATTACGAACGGCAATGCCAAAGAGCGTAATAAAGCCAACCAAACTGGCGATGGAAATAACGGGGGCAATGTACCGCCCACCAAAACCAAAGAGTGCTAGCAGATTATCGAAGGGGGCATCTGATTCAGCAAGGAACATGGCCGCCACTCCGCCGATAAGCGCGAGCGGTATATTGGCCATAACGAGTAGGGCAGGGCGTAAAGAGCCAAGCGCCATATGTAAAAGCATAATCATAAGCACTAAGACAAATGCACCGATGCTGATAATGGTTTTACTGGCAGATTGCTGTGCTTCAAATTGTCCACCGTAATGTACGGTATACCCAGCCTGAAAAACAATCGGGTTAACCGCAGTTTGAATAGCAGCAACGGTGTCGCCCAGATTGTAGCCTTCTGCAACATTTGCAGAGACAATTGTTTTACGCTGAGCATTTTCTCGTGAAATTAAATTAGAGGCTTGCTCTGGTCCAATATTGGCAACTTCATGTAAGCGGACCAGCGCACCTTCGGAGCCGGTGAGAACAACATTGTGAATATCATCTACGGTGCTGCGTTGGTCTTGGTCGAGGCGTAAGGTAACATCGTAACGTTTCACACCTTGATTGACAACGGTGACTGTTTCGCCAAAAACCGAACGTCGGACTTGGGCTCCAGCATCTTCTGCACTTAAACCGTAACGAGCAAGGTCAGCTAAACGGAAATCAATGGCTAAGGTTTCGACTAAGACCTCACGGTTAGCATTCACATCACGTGTACCGGGGATGTTGTGTAATTCAGTTTGAATATCTTTGGCAATTTGTCGTAATTTGTTGAGGTCTTCGCCAAAAACACTAATAGCAATTTGTGCCTTTGTTCCAGACATGACATGAGATAAGCGATGTGAAATAGGTTGGCCAATGGCAACGGTTACACCAGGCAAACCAGCTAAGAGGGCATCTATCTCAGCAAGAACGGCTTCAGTGTCAGCATTTTCTGCCAATCGTACTTCTGCTTCGGTGCTGGAAGGTGGTTCGGCATGTTCGTCACGTTCAGCACGGCCACTGCGAGAAACAACATGTTCAATGCCATCAATTTCCAGTAAACGTGTTTGTACAGATTGGCCGATTCGTTCTGATTCTTCTAAAGAAGTTCCAGGCGGCATCATTAAAAAGACGGTGTAGGTGCCTTCATTAAAGGCAGGTAAAAAGCTGGAGCCAAAAGAGCTTGCGCACCAAATGGTCAGAAGAGTGAGCATGCCTGCTACGGTAAGGGTGGCTTTTTTCCATTGTGTGCAGAGACCAAGAAGTGGGCGGTAGAGTTTTTTTAAGAGTGTTACTAATTGTGCGTCTGTATGGGCGTTGGCAAATTTTCCGCGTAATAAATACCAACATAAAGCCGGAGTGACTGTGAGGGCTACAACCAGTGATGCCATAACTGAAATAATATAGGTTAAAGCTAAAGGTTTAAAGAATCGCCCTTCTAGCCCACCAAGAAACAGTAGGGGTACAAAAACAATGCAAATAATAATGGTAGCAAAAACAATAGATGAACGAATTTCGTTTGAGGCATCAAAAATAATGCGCATACGCCCTTTTTGTTTATCTGGTGGTTGTCCTGCATTTTCACCGAGCCGTCGGAATACATTTTCTACATCAATAATGGCATCGTCTACTAAAATACCGATGGCTACGGCAAGCCCGCCTAAAGTCATGACGTTAATACTCATATCGGCCATCCACATGACCAAGAGTCCGGTGCCTAAGGAAACTGGCAGAGCAGTAAGAGTAATAATGGTCGTGCGAATATTCATCAAGAATAACATAAGTACGACGCTTACGATGACTGTTGCTTCGTAGAGTACGCTGGTGACATTATTCACAGAACGATTGATGAAATCAGACTGACGAAAAACATGGCGGTTCAGAACCAAGCCACTTGGTAGGCCTGGTTCTATTTGGTCGAGCAAGGCATCTACACGTTCGGTGAGTTCAAGGGTATTGGTGCTCGGTGCCTTTTGAATAGAGACAACTACGGCAGCTTGGCCATTATCAGCAGCGGCTCCTCTGCGGAAGGCACCGCCTAATTGTACGGTAGCCACATCAGCAACCGTGATCGGAGCACCGTCATGATGAGCAACAACAGTTTGTTGTATATCAGCTATACCTCGCACCCGTCCACTTTGACGTAGTGGTAATTCAAGACCTTGTACGTTCACTAAAAAGCCAGCGCTATTGAGGTTGTGTGCTTTACTAATTGCACTGGCAACTTCTTCTGTGGTTAACTCATACAGCTGGAGCCGTTCTTGTTGTACTTCAATTTGGTATTCAGGTAAATGTCCGCCAATAGCTACCACTTCAGAAACGCCGTTTACGGTGAGTAAACGATTTCGTAAATCAAATTCAGCATAGGCGCGTACATCCATTGGGCTTATTGCAGAATCATCACTGCGTAACGAAATAAGCATAATTTCCCCCGTGATGGAGGAAATAGGTGTCATTTGCATATGTGAATCAGCAGGTATTTGTTCTTGAACACTTTCGATTCGTTCTGAAACCATTTGTCGAGCACGATAAATATCCACACCCCAGTCAAATTCAGCCCAGACAATGGAGAGCCCTAATGAACTAGCGGAGCGTACACGTCGTAAGCCAGAGAGGCCATTAACGGCTGATTCAATAGGAAAGCTTATATAGTTTTCAACTTCTTCGGCAGTAAGTCCGCTCGATTCAGTGATGAGAGTAACGGTAGGGGCATTGAGTTCTGGAAAGACATCAACGGGCATTTTATCGAGCGCGTACCAGGTTGCGGCAAGTAGGAGCAGGGCAGCAAATATTACTAAAGCAGCATTTTTGAGTGAGAAAGCAATAATATGTTTTAACATAATCAGTGCTCCCCATCATGAAATGTGCCATCAGCGTGAAAATGTCCCGTTTTGTTTTCAGTACGACTCGTAGCTAGTTTTAATTGGTACACGCCATCAAGAACCACTTCATCACCTTCAGCTAAACCAGAATAGATGGTTACCCAGCGGCCATCAGATGGACCAAGGTCGGCAACGGTGCGAATAACATTGTTTGGATCTTTAGGATCTCGACGGAAAAAAATATTCTCAAGTCCATCTTGAATAATAGCTCGTTGTGGAATAGCTAATTCTTCCATGTCTGGATCACCTGCTACCGCTACTTCTGCCATCGTGGCTACTTGCGGGCGAACCCAATGCGGCAATGTTTCATTATTGATGGTAATAAACACATCAAGGGTACGTGTATCGGGGTTGCCAGTAACGCCGAGGTACATGGTGCCAGTAAGGCTTTCTTTATGGCGCTTTGGTCCACGCCCTTCTGGTGCATTTATCCGTGCTGTTTGTCCATCCCGTAGCGAATCAATTAAGTCTGCCTGTAAGGCTTTACCTCGAAAGCGCATGGCTTGTGGGGAGAGAATATGAATAACTTCCGTTCCAGCTTCAACCCAAGTGCCACTAGCGGCATCAACGGCACGAACAATACCATTAGCAGCGGCGGTAATCGGTATGCCTGCAAGCCGTTGCCATAAAGGCTTGGAGTTTTTGTGGACTTGGAGTTGCTCTGTTGATATTGCAGTGAGAGTTGCTGCTTGGGCAATGAGTTGCTGAAATCGTTCTTGTTCGGCATTGTATTCGGCTTGCCGTGCTTGGATAGCTGTATCATAAACGGATGGACCTTCAGAGAGAGACAAGGTGCCAGCCGCTTGTTTCAAAGCTTCGGCTTGAGCACGATCAGCGTCCATAGATAAAATAGCGGTTTGAGCATCAACTAATTGTGTTTGCAGTTCCCGCCATTCTGGCGCATCGACCTGCAACAAGAGCTCGCCTTTGTGTACTTTTTGGAGTGGCGTGACCAGCAACTCTACGCGGCCAGATAAAGGGAGCGGGTAATGTTGCTGCGCTGACGGGAGTGGTTCAAAAAAGCCCGGCATCGTAACCGTGGTTGTTACCGAACGATACTCTGCTTGTGCAAAGGAGATGCCTAAATTGCGCCGAACGATAGCAGGAATAGGGATGCGGTTAGAAGGGGAGGAGGTAGGAGTGTTTTGTTGTGGTGCTTCATGTGCACTATGGTCATGACCGTGGTGGTCTTCACCGCAGCCAGTGAACAGGCCGGCGAGTACACAGCTAGCAAGGATAATTTTCATGAAATGTTCCAATAAGTAAGAGAGAAGTATAAAAGTATTTATTGTACAGGGGTGTTTGCTTGAACAGCAGGGGGGCCTTGTAATGCATCAAGTGTTAGTTGGGCATTGACCAAGTGGGCTAAGGTTTCAAGGCGTTTCATCTCAACTTCATAGCTGCGTTGTAAAGCATCCACGAGTATGAAGACATCAAGTTGGCCGAGGCTTGCAAGGGAATGGGCATCAGCAATTTGTTGTTGTACAAGCGGGACAATGTGCTCGGTCAAAAACGTGAGTTGTTGTTGTGTGTCTTGAACTTTTTCTTGAGCACTAATGTAGGTGTACGTTAATTCTTGCAGGGCGGTTTCTATAGCAGCCCCAGCAACGGTACGTTCAACAGTGCTAGTAGCGATTCCTTGTTTATTACTATTCCATACAGGAAGCGGAAGCAGGCCCAATCCAAATAAGGCTCGTGTTTCATTTTCTTCACTACCCAAGCCAAGGCCAATGCGTAAGTCTGGATATTGTTTTCGGACTTCCAATTCCAATTGCCGTTCAGCGACTTGATAGGCTGCAAGCATGATGCGCATGTTCGGATTATTGAGAAGTATTGGTTGTTCTGTTGCAGTCTGTTCAGGAATGCTGGCTTGTTCAAATGTCCAATTGTGCTCAGGGTGTAAGCCTAAGTAGGAGAGTAAGAGAAGACGTTGTTGAGTCTGTTGTGTTTGGCTATTTTGCAGCTCGTTTTCAATGAGCTTTTGCTGAATGAGCAGTAAACGTTCATCAACAACGGTCATCGCTTGTGCTGCTTTTAACTGAGGACTAATTGCAATAACGCTTTGAAGTTCCTGAATGGCAGCACCTTGTCTTGCAATACGTAGGTCTTGTATTGCAAGTTGTGCCCATGTTTGCCTGACATTGCTTAACAGGGCCCACTCTGCGCCTAGTATGGCCTCTTCTTGTGCGCTGGTGCGTGCTTCTGCCAAATGTTTGCGCGCCTGTAGACGGCCAGAGAGTGGAATAGAAAAAGAAAGGCTAGAACCAAGTATCCAGGGTTTATCAACGGCGCTTTCTAAAATACGTGCGCCATCTATTTCGAGTTCTGGGTCTTCCCAGAGTTGAGCGTGTTGTGCTTCTGCTGTGGGAATGCCGAGTTGCAGACGTGTTGCTCGGATAGAGGGGTTAAAGAAAAGTGCTGTTGTTTCTGCTTCTGCTAAACTGATGCCATCTGTTAAGTCATAAGGTTGTGGAGAATGGTGTTGTGGCTGTACTTGGGTGGTGGCACGGTGCGCACCGCGTTGTTGCCAAGCCTGTTGTACGGCTTGAACATCAATAGGTTGCGCTCGGTATTGTGCGCAACTGCCGAGTAATGCAGCGACACAAGCACCACCGAGAAAACGGGGGTGAAAAAAGATCATAACAACTCCGAGGAGAGGGTTTTTTCAAACCCTCGTATAAGTAGCGAACTCTAAGATAGAGATGTCAGCTACAGGAAGACAATGGCATTTTTTTAGGGAAGTGCGCTGTGATGTAGATAAATAAGCGGTCGTTTTTGTCCGTTATGTAAGTTACAAATGTACGCAGTATGCCTAGACCACACGAGGGTCTTGCCATTGACAGAGATATAAAAACGGGAGTAAAGAGTCTACAGTAGCAAACGAACGGTAGCTAAATCATGCAAAGGTTGATGTGCATGCGGGGGCGGCTCTGGGCAGAGTGTATATGCCAAGGCGCTATCAGGATCCTCAATGAACAGATCCATCAATGAAAAAGATGGTAAGAGCGCAAGGGCAACAGTCGCTGTTGGGCTCAGTTGACGAACTGGTGACGGTCTGGTGTACTCACCAAGTAATTCTTGGTCTACACAGTCATCGGCATGGGCTTCTTGATCATGTAAGAAATTCTCACCAAGATCATAGAGGTCAATCAGAGCCTCATCGTTGGCTGTGCTCGTAGCATGGTCACAGGCGCAATGTGTTTCATGACCAGCAACTTCCAGATGGCGCATGTCTTGTGGACCGCTAACGGTGCATAAGACAATGGCGCTATTACACACTGCGCTAACAGTGAGCATCATGGCCAATACGGCAGCTAGAGATCTATAGAGGAAAGTCATTTCATTTGCACCCTACCGATAGAGAAGAACATTTTCAACATCAAAGTTACAGACGCATACAGCCACAATTGTTTACGGCCTTTATGGTATGGAGCGTTTTATTATGATTGTGTTGATGATTACGAAAGGACTTTTGTGACCGATTTTTCTAGGATTGTACATAATTCCTGAAATGATTCATCGCGGCTATCATTCTGTCGCCAGCAGCAGAGAACTTCTCGTTTAGCTTGTTGTGTTTTGAGTGGAACAATCTGACTACGGGTATGGTTGACCGTGCGCAAAGCTAACTCAGGCATAAAGGTGCAGCCATAGCCAGATTCCACTAATAAGCGTAGCGTTTCAAGGTTATTTGCACGGCAGGTTGCTGGAACAAAGTCTGCATCTATACGGCATAAGTCTGCTGCTTGATCATGAAAGCAATGTCCTTCTTCAAGCAGCAGTAGACGGGTTGAGCGTACCTCATCAAAACTGATAGCCTCACTCGTGCTTAAAGGATGTTCCTTGGGGGTTAAAAAACGAAACGGCTCACGGTAGAGTAAGCGCTGTCCAAGTTCCTGCGTTTCTTTAACTGGTGCAAGGATGATCAGATCAAGACTGCGGTTGTGAATATTTTCAAGTAACTTAGCGGTAACTTGTTCAGCGAAGTCGATGCGCAGCTCTGGTAATTGCTGTTCTAGTTCGGGTAGAATGTGGGGTAATAAGTACGGGGCGATGGTGGGGATAATGCCGAGTCGCAAATGTCCATGCAGTGGATTCTCTGGCTCGTGGGCGGTATGTTCTAATTGTTCAAGTCCGCTCAGTAAACGTTCAGCCTGTTCTACGATCGGTTTTCCTTCTGTTGTAAGAACCACACCTGAGCGTTCTCGTTCAAAGACGGTTACACCCATCTTCTGTTCCCATTTACGAATTTGGCTACTGAGCGTCGGCTGTGAAACATGACAAGCCGCCGCTGCTTTGCCAAAATGGCGGTACTTAGCAATGGCTACAAGGTAGCGCAAGACAGGAATGGTTGTTGCAGATGTATCATAGATAGAACCTATCGTCATCATAGAAAAGTATGTCTGTATCAATGATAGACAAGCGTTACTCTCTCGGCTCAATCAACCAATTTCACTGAATAACAGGAGTGACCCCATGAGCCTTGTACAACAACAAGCCCCAGATTTTGCAGCCCAAGCCGTTATGCCAGACGGTTCTTTCCAAGAACTCAAACTGAGTGATAACAAAGGAAAATGGACTGTTCTCTTTTTCTACCCACTCGATTTTACTTTCGTTTGCCCAACCGAAATCCTCGCGTTCTCTGACCGCGTAGCAGACTTCAAGGCAATCAATGCAGACATCGTTGGTGTAAGTGTAGATAGCCACTTTACCCACCTTGCATGGACCAGCACTCCTCGCAAAGAAGGCGGTATTCAAGGTCTTGAGTATCCACTCGTTGCTGACCTGAACAAAAGCATCTGTCGTGATTACGACGTGCTTATTGAAGATGCAGGCATCGCATTGCGTGGCCTCTTCATCATTGACCCAGAAGGTGTTGTTCGCGCACAAACCGTTCACGATTTGCCAGTAGGCCGTAACGTAGACGAAGTACTTCGTGTTATTAAAGCATTCCAATTTGTTGAAGAGCATGGCGAAGTATGCCCAGCTAACTGGAACGAAGGCGACAAAACCATGAAGCCAGACACCGACGGCTCTAAAGAATACTTTACCGCAGTAAACTAAGTTTTCTGTTACAAGAACCATAAAAACGCCGCCCTCATTCAGGGCGGCGTTTTTCGTGGAGTCATTGCTGTTTATAAGCGGTATTGTAGATAACTCAGGGAAGAAATATATATTCTGTGAGCATAACCGTGTGGTTGTATTCTTCTATCGCTGAAGGGTGATGGTTCCTGGTTCTTTCCCAAGGTGGCTAGCAATGTCTTTATGGCTACTGGCCAATTGATAGATGGCTTGGCCTGTGCTGTTTGTAGCGAGTGTGCGAATAAGAGCCTCTGCTCCACGAGAATTATAAGGGGAGCAAAAATCGCTGGCAAGAAAACGGGGCAGGTGAACTTGGCCACTGCCGAGCAAGGCTTGAATGCCGCTTTGATTGCAGGCAAGGGTAACACAGGCAGCTAGCGGTTTATCGAGCGCGGATAGTGGAACAATAACACAGTGTGGAGCGCTGCGCGGGTAGCGGTGTAGTAGTTCCGTGCAGCGTTTAAGGATTTCATTGCGGAGCTGTTGCGTTTGCTCCCATTCTATATCGGTTAAATCTTGATGATGAGTCATGAGAGCGGTGAGTGTTGGGAGAAAGGTGGTCTTAATCAATAAGTCTGGGTGGACCTGCCAATGGCTGCGGATAACAAGCTCATGAGCGAGTTTCCAATGTTTCTTGTGCAAGGCATCAATGATCTCTTTTTGAGCTGCTAAAGCCAAAGGTTGACGGGGTTCTGGTAAATCATGCAGAGTGTTTGAGGCAGGTGGTGTTACTGGGGCAGCATTTGGCCAAGCAGGACAACCGCCTTTGATGATCTCGGAAATGCTATAGCCTTGTTGAAGCAGGTCTTGGACACGAATTAAATCATCCAATTGCTGGCGGTTGTAGGCGCGGTAGCCGTTAGCTTTTCGTTGTGGTCGTGGCCAGTCGTAGCGATGCTCCCAAATACGTAAAGCACTGGAGCTAATGCCTGTACGCAAGCTTACTTCTTTGATGCTAAAGGTAAGGTGGGTGCTTTGAATCATTTCTAGAGCAGTATACTCGTAGACTCTTCGTTTCGCAAGTCGCTTGGTTATTGCATCGTTGGACTTGCTCTTATGGTGTCGCGCGACGGAGGATTACGCGTTATGGCTCAGGCTCGTTTGGCACTCGCAGATGGCAGCATTTTCCACGGACGCAGCGTTGGCGCTGTTGGTACGGTCACTGGAGAAGCAGTATTTAATACGGGCATGGCAGGATATGAAGAAGTCTTGTCTGATCCCAGTTATTCCGGTCAAATTGTAACCATGACTTACCCAGAGGTGGGAAATTATGGTATGAATGCTGCCGACATGGAAAGTGATAACGCCAAGGTTGCGGGTTTTGTCATGCGCCAATGTTGTGACAACCCATCAAACTTCCGTAGTGATGAATCTCTAAGCGCATTTCTTACGCGCACAGGTGTTGTTGCGATAGATGGCATAGACACCCGTGCTATTACTCGTCGTTTGCGTGTAGATGGGGCTATGAACTCTGCTCTCACTAGTGACGACACTATCAGCGATGAAGATCTTATTGCTACCGCGCAAAACGTTGTTTCTATGGAAGGCCAAGACTTGGCAACCGCAGCAGGCACCGTTGATGCCTATGATTGGAATGAGGCTGCGGACCCAACGGCTTTTAATATACCCATTACTTGGGACTTGCTCGAAGGTGAGCCCCTTGTTGTCTGCATCGACCTCGGCATCAAATATAATATTTTGCGTTTGCTTCGTGCGTGCGGTATGCGCTTACGAGTTGTTCCTGCATCAACATCGGCAGAAGATATCTTGGCAATGAAGCCGGCTGGTGTTTTCTTGTCCAATGGTCCTGGAGACCCAGCCGCAGTGCAAGGAATTCAAGAAACCGTTCAGGCTTTAGTTGAAGCCAGTCTACCTATTTTTGGCATTTGCCTTGGCCACCAAATTCTCTCTTTGGCTTTAGGTGCTACGACCTACAAATTAAAATTTGGTCATCGTGGTGTGAACCATCCTATTAAACGTTTATCTGATGGTGTCGTTGAAATTGCTAGCCATAATCACGGCTTTGCCGTTGATCCGAAAAGCTTGCCAGCAGGCGTAGAAATGACTCACCTTAATTTGAACGATCAAACCTGCGCTGGTATTGCTTGCGTAGATAAACCAATTTTTAGTGTTCAGTATCACCCAGAAGCAGGTCCAGGCCCAGCAGACCCGTTGTATTTATTTGAGCAATTTACTGAAAATATTCGTACATATATTAAATCGTAATACTTTTATCAATTAACTTTCCCCTACTTCTATAAAGGATATTATTATGGCTGACGTACTCATTTTAACAGGTTCTGATAGTGATCTCCCTGTTGTTCAAGAAACTTTCGATACTCTTGCGGGTCTTGGTATTACTGCTGAGTTCCATGTAGCAAGTGCTCACCGTACACCAGAACGTGTTCGGGAATTGGTAAGCCAAGCAGAAGATGACGGTGTTAAAGTCTTTGTTGCTGCGGCTGGTGGCGCTGCTCATCTGGCTGGTGCTGTTGCTGCGGCAACTACACGTCCAGTTATTGGTATTCCACTTGCTGCCGGAGCACTCGGCGGCGTAGATGCGTTGTATGCAACGGTCAACATGCCTCCAGGCATGCCAGTCGCTACGGTGAGCGTTGGTACATGGGGCGCATATAATGCGGCTTTACTTGCCGCGCAAATGCTCGCTGTTGGTGATGACGACTTAGCAGCTCGTATGCGTGACCTTCGTAACGAACAAACTGCAAAAGTTCTACGCAAAGACGAAGCGCTGCAAGAGCAATTAGCTGCTAACGCTGCGGAAAAAGCGGCTCAAGATACAAGCGAAGAAGCGGCAAACGCGTAAAACTCGTGACGCAGAGCAAGCAACGCGTCTATTATGAAGCGGCTGTAGATCCATTACAGGCCCGTCTACGTATAGAGATTACTGGTGAAACAACACCATTGTTCTGTACAACGTTCGAAGAATTTCTGGCGCTGTATACCTGTCATCCACTCTCGGCTATAACTATAGCCGAGAGTGTTGCATTTCTAGCGCCCCGTCATTTATTTCAAGACCAGCCCTTTGATGACGAGTATCAATCCTTGCTCAATACTTCCTGCAATCAACTCCCGTCAGTACAATGGGTCATCAACCGTTTGGATAATGTTTCGTGCATGCACGAGCACATGCTTGATGTGCCAGAACTTGGTGCCCGCTTGCTTATGGAAGCACGACGTATTCAACGCGATAGTGTTCATGCCCAAGCGCATTGCGCTCAAGAGGGGTTTACCGCGGCAGAAATAGCAACTCCGGCAGGGCTGTGGTTTATAAAGCCACCGCCTTCATCACATCAATTTATGTTACCAAGTTTTTGCGTCAGTTGCTCAGACTGGCAGCCGCAAGACCCATTCGGTCAATGGGTGTGTTTGCCATGGGCAGAGATCACGACTGTACGAACTGAGCACAGAAGCTGTGATAACCCGAGTGCTCAAGATCTATCACTCTTACAGGCGGAAACGGATTACGATTTCCCCGCATTTTAATAAGATCTTTTCTTCGATTTTTTTTGTAGAAGAAATAGGTACTACTGTATTCGTTTCATGTTGATTTGCGGTAGAACTGATAGTGAATGAAAGCCTCTTGTTTATAGCTACCTGCGAGCCTTAGCAACTTGGCTCACGACGCTTGGGCTGAATAGGGTTTTCATATAAAATAAAACCTAAGAGCGGTAAGCATAAGGCCAAAAGTAGCCAAAAAACGGCAGTCAAAGGCGGCTGTTCTTTACGTTGGGCTACACCAACGCAGATATACAACCACAGGAGAATATGGCAACTGAGCAAAGATATAAAGAGAAATTCAATCATGTTTGTGAATCTAGTATTTCTTTTTGTAGCGCAATAGAGAACATCATTCTTTTTGTGCAGTAAGTTCTCTATTCTGCTTCTTGCAGAGTTAGCTATCAGCTACTAGTCTGTGGCATTCTACGAAATGAGACACAAGGATTTGAATATGGGAAGCTCGATAGAACAAAAGTTGTATAACCGCGTGTGGGCTTGCTGTCTGAGTGCTATGTGTTTGCTGCTAGCTATGCTCTTAAGCAGTGGCTTGGCAGCAGCAGAGCAGGAGCTTAATTTTGCTGGTTGGGAGGATATGCGAGTTATTGCTTTGGAAGATTGGACTGCCAGCGTCTTGTGTGAAGATATTGACGGCGATGGTCGTGCAGAAGTCGTCACCGTTAATAACAACAAGAGTCGTTTAGATATTTTTGAATGGTTGCCAGTAGAAAAAAGAAAACAGGAACAACGTTCTTTACCGAATGAATTACCAATGGCGGAGGAATGGACACGTACGGATATACGGTTGGATCAATTACCAACCAGTGTTCGGACTGCTGATATTACCAAGGATGGTGATTTAGAATTGATTGTACAGGTTTTACATCCAGCACGAATTATTGTTTTAGATCAGCAGAATAATAAATGGAGTGAGCAATTTCATATTGATCTTCTTGATGGTGAGACGCGTCGTCATTTCCCAATGTTGGTTCATAATAATAATGCTGTGCCAACGGTCTTAGTGAGTTGTGATGATGGGGTGCAGGAAGTCGTGCTGCAAGAAGGTGCTCGTCCATGCTGGCAACACCCACGCGAGAGAACACCGGTGTGGGGCTGGGGTCTTGCTGATATAAATAACGATGGATCAGAAGATGTTGTTTCATGGTTGCGAGATAAAGAACGTCCCTTGGTCGCTCAATTATGGTCTCACATTGGGTTTGCGCCTATGCAGTCGCTTGGTGAGATAGATGCACATGTTGCTCGCCTCCTACGTCATGCTGATGGTAGCACTAATATTTGTACGATTAGCGAACATAATCAGCAATTGGTCCGGCGTTATACACTCGGAACGGAAGAAGTTTCAGCGTGGGGAGATGTGCGCAGTATCTCTTATCCAGAAAATGCTTTGTGTACCAGTGTCATGTGTGGTGAGAGAAAAGCGTTGATTGTTTGTGATAATGACAGCAGTCAGATGCGCGATTATTATATAACCGAAGATGGATGGCAAGCTGGTGACGGTTTCCCATCGGTAACAGATATTGTTGAAGTTGTTACCCCAGCCGCCGCTCCTCAGAATATTTTACTGTATACTAAAGGTGGTTCAGAATTATTACGCAGTCAGTGGACAGACGGCCGTTTATCATTTCCGGTGCCGTGGGCCTGCGGTCCTGAAGATGATGCAGAGACATCCAAAAAGATTTTAGCTTTGGGTAGCGCTGGTTCCACCGCATGGTGGGTACAAGCTGTTACTCTTGGGAAAAAATCAGCGCGTCTTCATTTATTTCAGTGGGCCCTTGGCCAAATAGAACCGACTTGTCTTACGTTTGCCATGAGTGGTAAAGAGATTGAACAAGCGCAATATCTTGGTAACAATCGCCTGTTAGTTTGGCGTAAATTTTCCAAAGAGCCAGAATTGTTATATGCAGATGGAGCAGGACAAACACAAGTAACAAAAATGCCTCATTTGAAAGGGGTTCCTAAACATGCATTTCCCTTGTTACAACAACCAGATGGCACCCTGCGTTTAGCACGTTTAGAAAAGGGAGTTATTCAATGGTTAGATGAAGACTTGCAGGCAACAGACCAGGTGATGATTGGAGATGGTCAGTTTGCGATTTCATGGTTGTGTGATGCTACTGGTCAGGTGTGGTTACTGGAACAGGGAGGTAAGCGTGTGCACCTCATGGAGCCGGATGCTGGCGGTATTCTTCGCGTGGCTCAAACCGAAACCTTGCCAGGTGGTCGTGCGCTTATGAATGATCACATTCTTGGAACCGTACTTATTGGTCATGGCGGCCTCTCTGTCATCGGTGCTGGTGCGTCTGCACGTTTGCATGTAGTGCAAAGCATTGATGCAACCGAAGACCAACCGCAAGATGATGTAAACCCGCAGGTGCACCGTTTGCTTGCTGCTGATATTGATGGCGATGGTGGTGAAGAATTATTATTAGCAGACGACTTTCGGCATCAGCTTTCTGCCTATCATCTGAAAGATGGATCATTGCAGGCCGTATTGTCATGGAAGGTCTTCACTGATGAGAAATATCCTTACGGTGGCCAAGGAGGTGATCAACCAGAGCCAGAACCACGGCGTATCAGTGTTGGCGATGTTGATGGTGATGGTGCGCAAGATTGTGTGTTGTATTGTCATGATCGGATGCTTATTTATCTCGCTCAGAAACAGACCTTCGCAGAACAAACTTCCAGAGAACAAAGTGATAGCGTTGAAGGAGTGGCCAAATGAATTTATCCGTTATGCTCTTAGTGTTTTTATATAGTTTTGCTACAAGTTGTGTTAGTGCAGCAGAATCGAGTACTGTCGTGCTTGAAAACGGTGCAGAAATAACAGCTCCCGTGTTGCGTGATGATGCACAGGGCCTTGTCCTCGACCTTGGCACTACCGTGATTACCATCCCTACAGAAGCGATTGTTACAAAATCTACACCAGTCGTAGAAACTGATGCTGAACAAGTCAGCTCAGCACATAGTGATGTTTTTTCCCTCTATCATACAGGTCGTATGCAAGAAAAATCAGTAGCAGAATTAGTGAATGCCATCGGTGATGGTGTGGTTATGGTAAAAACGCCACGTGGTCTTGGTAGTGGCTTTTTAATTAATAACGATGGCTACCTCATCACTAATTACCATGTGGTAGAAGAAGAAGTTCGTATTACTGTAATGGTCTTTATTCAGGATGAAAACGGTTCCTATAAACGAAAAGAATTGAAACAGGTTTCCCTTGTTGCCTTACAGCCCTTGCGCGACCTTGCTTTATTACGCATAGATATGGAAGAACTTGGCGATTTTGTTCTGCCACATGTTGTAATGAATTATGAAGACCCTGTAGCAGTTGGTGATGCTATTTTTGCTATAGGTAATCCGCTTGGCTTAGAGCGCAGTGTGACCAAAGGTATTGTTTCATCTATTACCCGAACGATCGGTCATTTACGTTTTGTACAAACAGACGCATCTATTAATCCAGGCAATAGTGGTGGCCCCATGTTTAATACACGTGGTGAATTAATAGGAGTTGTGTGTGCTGGTCATAGTTTATTTGCTGGCCTTGCTTTTGGTATACCTGTCTCTGACGTTATTGATTTTCTTAATAATAAAGATGCCTATCTCTTTGATCCCAGCCAACCACAAAATGGGAAAAAATATATGCCGCCACCATCATTTCTTCCACATGGTCCGGATAATAAATAAACTTTTTTATCGTAATTATAAAGGTATCAATAATATGAAAAAAATCTTCTCACTTTGTCTAAGTACGGTTTGTTTTGGTCTGTCATCGTTTGCACTGACGCAAGCCGAAGAACAAAGCGAACCACCAGCATGGTATATGTTACCAGAGCAAACGGTCGCGGTTTTTCGTATGCCATCATTGACTGCTACTTTTGATGAAGCCATGAATAGTACAGAAACGGGACAGGTTCTTGCATCTTTTCCGGTGTTTGATCTTGCGGCTGAATTTATTCAATTGAATAGTAATGATGAAACCGACCGTGTGCGTGATTTCTGTGAGCACTATAATCTGTCTGTTGATGACCTTCGATTGCTTTTTGATGGGGATATTGGCTGTGCTGTTTTAATAAACGCTGGTGATGATCCGTCAGAAAGCGCCTCTTTTTTGCTGTGGTTGCAACCAGATCCGGCATTAGCAGAACGACTGGATGCGGCACTGCTTGGCTGTGCAGATATTATAGTGGAAGAAACCACCGAAACGACGAGTGCGGACACTGAGGAGGAGTTTTCATCAACGGAACATTGGCATCGCACCGATAGCATTCTTGCTGGAGTCGATGTGCATACCTTAGGCTCTACAGAGGGAGGTGGTATCGCATGGGCATGGCAAGGTGGCCGCCTTATTTTTTCATATTCTCCTAATCAAGAACACGTAGAAAGTAGTTTAGAACGTTTTGTGAGTGCCTTGCAGGTACCAGAGATGGGGAGCTTTGCTCAAGGAATTCAAGATCTACCACATTACCAAACGGCACTCGTTGATGATGGTCGTTTAGTATATGAATTGCTTGTTAACCCAGAGCTTCTTATTGAACAATTAGACAAGCAGGTGCAACGAAATGTGAGTGCAGATGTAAATGATCCATCACGGTCTCTTTTTGATTTTGCAGATTTAGAAAAAATTGGTCCATTTTTTATGCGTGCAGCCAGTAATGGTCATGAAAGCCGCACCTTTGGTTTTTGGGATATGCCAGCCCCACGTACGGGTTTCTTTCGTTTATTCGATCAACAAGAGGTTCGTCAGACAGTGCCAACATGGGTGCCGGAACGGGCAACTCAATACGCACATATTTCTTTCAGCTTGGAATCATTGTACGAAGTAGTGCGTAATGTTGCTTCACTAACCGGTAATGATGAACATCTTGATACCTTTGAGATGCAAGTGCGTGGTGTTGCTCAAGTAGACTTTCCAAGTATTCTTGAAGCCTTTGGTCATAAACATACCTTGGTTGCTTTGCCGGAAATTGTGGAAGCGGCTGAATCAACCGAAGCAGCGGTCTCTTTTAAAATGCCGCGTCAGGCCGTCATTTGGGAAGTTGATAACGAAGAAGTCTGGACTAAGCTGCTGCAACTTGTTGGTATGGCGCAGGCTGCTCCATTTGGTCAAAACCTTGTTTATGAAAATGATACGCTCGGTTTTCAAGGTTGGCGTATGAGTGGTGCTGACATGCCTGTTGAACTGGGTCTCTATTATGGAAATGGTTATGCGAGTTTGATTATGGGCCCTGCACGTACAGGTACCGTTAATGAAATGCTCGCAATTTTATCTAAAAATACAGCGGGAGAACAAACACTTGTTCAAAGTGAAGCTTATCAACGTTTGAGTGGAACGTTCTCTCGACAAGACGGGATAGCCTACGCCTATAGTGATGCGCAATCTGATTTCAAAATTATAACCAATTCCCTAGATGATTGGGCAGACAGTGCTGAAGGCCAAGAAGCTGATTTTGTAGAGCGGTTTAAAGAAGCATGGCCTTTTACCGGCGATAAAGATTGGCACATCCCGCGTCATGTCTCTGCCTACACCACCGCAGAAGGCGTTGTCATAGAAGGCTACGAGTGGATACCGTAGAACAGCACGAGGTGATGAAAGTAGGGGGTGCGCCTATGCCTAAATTATCGATGGCGTTCATTTCCTGGTGAGAGCCGTCGGTGATCATGAACTACGGTCGTAAGATTTGCGTAATTCACTTGAGCACTCCAGCCGCGTGATGACTGACGGTAGGTCAGGGTTTCACTATGCGCTTCTGTTGGTCCGCACTCGAAGGTATCGGTATAGACGAGCCATTCACAGAGGCTCATACGGACACTAAAATCATCACGCTTGCGATTGTTCCACCATACGACGTGTTGGGTTTTGTCTGGGAGCGGATAGCTGGCAAAGCCACAATCAAGCCATGTTTCTACAATTGCCTGTGTGAGTGATTGCGGTATATCAACAAGGTAGGGTGCAAGTAATTGGCAATCTTCAATAAATGAGAATTGTTTATCTTCTGCTTGATACTGCATTTGTCTGCAAAGGTGGGAATTAACACGACCACCTAAGAGCATGTCCCATAAATCTTTTTCTGTAAACCAATCGCGGTTGGCGACTGTTGTTGCAAAGGTAATTGTAATTTCTGTTTCCGTGCCAATTTGTATGCAGAGATCACCGTTTTCTTCCCATCTGTGTGGTAGAGAACAGGTGATAGAAGCGGTTGCTAAGCCGCGAATACGAACACTTTGTTGGGGAAGTTGTGGCAGCGTGATGCGGCAGCTTGTTTCTGTCCATTTTTGTTGGCTGGTATAACGAGTTCCAGCGGCGGAGCTTTCACCATCATCACTGTAATAAGCGCCTTGGCCAGTGCCTGGAAAGCAGAGCCATTCAATGTTTGGTTCTGCTGTCGCTGATGTATCCATAGGTAACATCGTACCTGCACGTACAAAGCTTGGTATAGCAGAAAGGTTGTCATGAATAGCATGCCAGCCTGCACTATAAGCACGGCCATTGTGTAAATGATACCATGAGCCTTCTGGTAACCACACGACTTGGCGGGAGAGCTTGCTGTTAACATCTGCTGCCTGTGTGAACGGTGCGGCGATAATGTCTGGGCCAAAATAATATTGCTGTGGGCAGCGGTAGGCCTCGTCTTGTTCTGGGTGATGAATATACATCGCCGTACAGAGTGGTACATCGCCAGTGCTATGGGCATGGGCAGCGGTGTAGATGTATGGAATGAGCTGACGGCGTAAAGACATTGCAGAAAGAGCAGCATCTTTGATTTCACTATTTTTGCTCCACGGGCGGTAATCAAGAGCTGGATCACCGCAGTTATGTAGGCGGAAAATTGGTGAAAAGGCACCAAATTGTATCCAACGGACTAGCAGTTCATCATCATCAAAACCGTTTGAGAAACCGCCAATGTCATGGCTCCACCAACCGTAAGCGGCATTAGCGGATTGGGCGGTAAATTGCACTTCATGACTGAGTGATGTCCATGTACGAGCTGCATCACCAGAAAAACCAATTGGATAACGGTGTGAACCCCAGCCGCCCCAGCGAGAAAAGACAAATGGTCGCTTACTCTCATCACGAGTGAGATCAGTAGCGTGGAGGTGATTTAAATACCAGAGAGGGTCAAGGCCAGGGGTGCTTGAGGCTTCACCCTGTTGCCAGTCCATCCACCAGAAATCAACGCCATCTTTTTCAAGTGGATGGTGCAGGTGTTTGAAATAGCCATCCATGTACTGTGGATCATCAATGGCAAAAGGAATGGTTTCACCGGTAGAAGGGTCTACTCCCATGTGTTCTGCCATAGCGGGATAAGCAGCTTCATGTTTGGCAACGCCGCTTGCGGGGTGGAGGTTCATGCAGGCATGGGTGCCATTTTTATGTAAAAAGGATAAGAATTCTTTGGGTTGTGGGAAGCATTCTGGATTCCATGTATAGCCAGTCCAGCCGTCGAGATGCCAGTCCATATCAATGACACAGACAGATAGCGGAACGCCGTTATCAGAGAATTCCCCAACAATTTGAGTGAGATCATCTTGAGTATAACGTTCCCACTTGCTCCACCAGAGACCAAGTGCCCAACGCGGAATTAAAGGAACCGAGCCAGCAATACGATAATAATCTGCTAAGCATTCTTTATAGGATTGGCCGTAGGCGAAGAGATAGAAATCTGTGCCTTGCTGATCGCGGGTAAAAAGATTGCCATCATCACTAAAAATAAGTGAATCACTATCATCAACGACACTCCAACCATCTCGAGAGAGCAGACCATCATGAATAGTGATATGTTGACCCTTCACGTAGTCCCAATCACCGTCGCAGTTATCCAGCGTTCGCGCTGCGCCTTTGAGATTGCCAGAAGCCTCTTTTCCAAAGTTCCAATCGCAGCCATTGCCAGTTACTTGTAAGGATTCAGAAGTAAAAACACCACCAGTATAGGTGAGGGTGAGAGCATCTGTTTGAATGCACAGTACGCCATCGTCTGTTGAAACAGAGAAGCTTGGTACGTCAAGCTGCCTATACCAAATATGCTGTGTTGGTCGATCTTCCTGTTGCCCGTATTCACAACGAATGAGGCGGTTGGTGAGTACTGTGAACCGAGCATCCCCATGGATTACAGTGGCATCAGCCGTAGCCGCGCCGGTATGGTCAATATGGAAGTGAGCAGGCAGTGTATAAGTCATCGCCGTAATATGGAGTGTTTATTCGTCAGTAAAGGAGGTAATCGGCTGGCTGATTACTGCGTTTCAAACATACAATTTGAGTGATTGAAAGGGGTATAAAGTACACGCATTATGCGTTATATTTATAAACCCGTTTTGAGGTATCGTATTCCAGTTATTTTCTGGAATGACATACAACAGACGGGTAATAGATGCTACTGTTGTGCTGCCTCAATATAATTCTTCCGAAACTGCCGTGGTGTGCATCCTTTTTTTATTGTGAAGCAGCGGTTAAAATTAGTTTGGCTGCGGAAGCCAACGCGGTGACATATGTTGGTAATGGGGATCGTCGTATCACTTAGAAGCGTGCAGGCACTGGCGATTCGTAGGTTGCGTAGGTGGTCTATGAAAGTACAGCCAAGGTGGCGTTTAAAAAAATGACTGAAGCTACTGGTGCTCATATGAAAATAAGCAGCAATTGTTTTTTGGTCCAATCGCTTGTGGTGGTGCTCAATAATATGTGCACAGATCTCATTTATGAGGTTCTGTTTACTGGTGACGTGTTCTGGTGCGTGATAATATTGAGGTAATAATTGACGGGCCTGTGTATCAGCAGCAAGAATATGTAATATTTCTAAAAAGCGAACCAATTGATAGAAGTGGTCGCCTGTTTGCATGTCTGTAAGTAATGGGCGAATGCGTGCGGCCATTTCAGAAGAAAAAACAAGTCCACGCTGAGAACGAGCAAATAAGTGGGTGATGTCTCTGCACTCGGGGAGTGTGGCAAGATGCTTAGTATACCAGTCTTCAGTGCATTGGACACAATAGATATCAAAAGGACTCTGTGTTCCTGAGCTACCAGTCCAGGCATGTGGTATGTTCGGGCCAAGCAGTACCAATTCGTCATCATCGTATTCTTCTATACTGTCACCAACAAAACGCTGGCCAGTACCACCACGAATAATCGTTAGCTCGTAGGCAGCATGAACATGCCAAAAGAAAGAGATTTCATGAACGATGGTTGGAAAGCAACAGAGCGATGACTTTCCGACAGTGATATGTTCAAGAGTTGGCTGCATATAGGCTATATTTGTTGATATAATGATTTAATCAAGGGGTATATACGCTTAAATATTCAAAAAAGTGCTTATTTATAGAACATATGTGCTTGATTGATGTAAGATAAGCCTGTGGAAGAGAAGCGAGCAAGATAGCATCACCTCCATAAGGAGAGCATTAATGTCATCAGTCACGACCATCAATATGGATACGAGTTATCATCTGAGTGAAGAAGCGATCGCTTCTTTTCGACGTGATGGCTATGTTCGATTAAAAAATGTTTTCAGCACCGAAGAACTTGCCTACTGGCGGCCAATTTTTGCAGCAGCGGTAGAGCGTCAACGCGCACATTTAGACTATGCAGATCTACCAATTGAAGAGCGTGACCGTTATTCCAAAAGCTTTTTGCAAATCATTAATATTTGGCAAACAGAACCAGAAACCGCCCCTTTTGTTTTGGGCAAACGTATCGCAGACATCGCCAAGCAACTCATTGGCAGTGATTCTGTTCGTCTGTACCACGACCAAGCTCTCTATAAAGAACCTGGTGGTTTTTCTACTCCGTGGCATACCGATCAAGGGTACTGGCCGATGAACACTGCGCGTACAGCGGTGGTTTGGATTCCATTCCACGCAGTTCCTATAAAAATGGGGCCGCTTTCTGCGGCACTCGGTACACAAAACCACACCACTCATAGAGAATTAGTTATTAGCGAAGACAGTGAGCGTTTCATAGAAGAAACGGTGCGTGGTGATAATTATCACGTTATCGAAGAAAGCTATGATCTTGGAGAAGTCAGTTTCCACTGGGGGTATTGTTATCATAGAGCGCTTGCTAATAAGAGTGATCAGATGCGAGAAGTCATGACCATGATTTATATGGATGGTAACATGCGCTTTGCGCCAAGCAAACGAACAGAAGAGGATGCCGAACTGTTTTGTCCAAACGCCGTAGCTGGCGAAGTTATTGATTCTGCATTAACGCCAGTAGTGGCATAGAGGGAGGTATCATGATTCAACGTCAACGTGTTCTTGATGCATATGCGTATAATAATCCAGATCGTGTGCCGGTGCGCTTCGGTCTCATGGATGCAGGCTTGCATGTGCATGGTCAGAAAATGTTGGATTTATTGCATGCCCATGCGCCAGACTCCCCTAATTTACCACAAGCCTTGCCAGTGTGCCCAGCATCAGACATCAATCAAAAAGGTGAATATAAATCATATCGATTAGATGAATGGGGCACTAACTGGGAATATAATATTTTTGGTGTTGCAGGGCATCCTGCTCAATATCCCATTTCAGATATGTGGGAAAATGCTGCTGATTACCAATTCCCTCCACTGCCAGATGCGCAACAACAAGCCCAAGCTTGTGTAGAAGTTGACGAACAGAAAAAAGATTTTTTTGTTCACCAAGGTTGGCTGTCTATTTTTGAAAAAATGCACGCGCTCTACCCTATGACAGAACTCTTACCTGACTTGGCAGAAGAAGACGAAGACTGCCTCGCCTTTTTAGATCGCTTAGTGGACTATCAAGAAAAGGTTATTGATAGTCATTTGGATGCTGGTGCAGATGAGATTGTATTTGGTGATGACTGGGGTACACAGGGCGCAGCAATGATGTCTTTACCCATGTTCAAAAATTTATTCGGCCATCATTACCGCCGTTTATTTACCCGTATTCATGATAGAGGTGCAAAAATATTTCTTCATAGTTGCGGTTGTCTCAGTAATTTACTCGATGAATTCATGGAACTTGGCGTAGATGCTATTTGGCCACAAATCTATTCTTATGATGAAGATGAGCTCTTCAAAAAATGCCAAGACAATGGCGTATGTTTGTACGTACACCCAGACCGTCAGTACCTCGTTCCGCGCGGAACCCCAGTAGAAATAGATGAAGCTATTAAGCGTTATTGTGGCCGTTTCCATGCAGCGAAAGGCGGCGGTTCATTTAATATCGAAATCGAAAACGACGCTCCATGGGAAAATGTAGTCGCGTTATTTGAAGCACTAGAGAAATATCGATAGACAATAAAAACATTGTATGCTGATTGTTATATTTTTATGAACGCTGCTTTTTAAGCAGCGTTCATACTTTATGCGAATACTTCTTATCTCTTGCCTGTTTCTATCTTCACTGTTTGTTTTCTGTTCAGCCGTTGAGGGTACCCCAGTAGATTGTTTACAGAAATTACTTACGGAAATTGCACCTGTAGATCAACCAGTACGTCCACCTTATGATATTTTTCGACATGATCTGTCGCTTACAGTAGGCGTGCATAGTCGCTCAGAAATGCTGCGGGCAAGCAGGTATACATGGCAACAGGGTATCGAACAGCGTTACCACCATGTGCGTACTGCGGATTGGGGAAATCAACGGGGGGAATATCAAGCTGATTTAGATTATATTCTGCATGCATTTGGTGAATTGCCAACGCAACATGCTCTTGTTTCAGCACGAGAGGCAGGACCTGCGCAGCAACTGCGTTTGGCAGAACTTCTGCTGGCAGAATGTGATTACGTTACAGCCTTACGAGAATTATGGGTACTTGCAGGTGATAGTGCTGTTGGCAGAAAAGCAGTTGCGTTGATTGTCCGGCATGAGCGTTTACGGGAGGCTCTCGCTGGAATTGATAGAGTGCCCTTGCCCGCAGATCTGCGTGATTTAACCAGCCGTCTACGTGAGAGATATCCTGTTTTAGATGAATTGATTGCAGAGGAAATGGTACGTTCTTTACAGAATGAATATCAGGAAGTGATCGAAGATGAATCTATTATAGAAGAAGAGGAAATCGTTTCAGAAGAGTTTGAGTTATTTGAATATATGGCGGAAGGAGGGCGACGTGGCGAAATTGTGTTGGAAACAACATCAAGTGATTTCTTTTTCTCACGGTCAGGTGCAACGGTTATTTCTTCGGATAGAGTAACATATGACCTGTATACTCGTTATCATGGGTCGATGGAATTAGCCCTGTATCGCTGTGAAACAGAAGAAGAATGGCGCGCCTTTGACTCGAAAACGGTAGCTGAAGAAAAACCGTGGCGTCGGTGGACAGAAACGAGTGCGGCTTTATCTACAAATAATAAAAGCCTAGAATCGACACAATATGCTGTTTCTGTAGAAGATTTGGAAGAGGGATATTATTTGTTGACTTGCCGCGCACGCTATGCACCAATGTTAGCATTTCGTAAATTTTGTATCAGTCGAGTTCGTGTGTTTATGTCTGTCGCACGCAACCAAGCATTAGTAACCGCAGTAGATAGACGTAACGGTACACCTTTACAAGAGAGACCACTTACGGTACGGGTCGAAGAAAAAGAGGGCGCTTTTTCAGAAGAATTCTGTGTACAGACTGGTGCAGATGGGTGTGCCGTGATTCCCTTGCAATTGAAAGATGATGGTCGCAGATATACTTGCACGGTGCAGCATGAAGGATTGAGCTATGCTCGAAGTTCGGTTACGTACGAGGGAAAAACACCTGTTGATGTTGTAAAAACCATGGTGTGGACGAATCAGCCAATCTATCGGCCAGGAGCAAGTGTACAGTTTAAGGGTGTCTGTCGACGTTTTAATGGCCAGCGTGTCGCTGCTTTTGATGCATCCGAACGAAAGAATATGCTGGTTGTGGTGCGTAACGAAAAGGGTGAACAGCTGTGGAAAAAATCAGTCGTATTATCAGAAACAGGTTGCATTCAAGGTGCATTTGTCATTCCACAATCAGCAGCATTAGGGCTTTATTATTTTTACATCAACAATAAACAAACGCAGTCTTTTTCTGTTGAAGAATATCGTTTGCCGACATTTCAGGTTAAACTTATTAAGAGCAGTGGCAGCTGTTTATCTGGTGGAGATAAAAAGATGTTGGTATCTGTGCAGTATCCGCATGGTAAACCCGTTGCTCATGCGGATGTAGAAATTCTTAGTGACGCAAAAGGGGATAATCCGGTAAGAACGGTGTGTCGCACGAACGAAGAAGGAAAAGCGCAATGCGACATCCATTTGCCGAAGGTATTTAAAAATAGATATATAAGTGTTGTTGCTACTGTACGCGATCTGTCAGGAGAAAGTTATAGTGATGATACAGAGTTCTGGATAGAGGTGGTTCCATTTAATGTATCTGCCTCTGTAAAAAAAGAAAGGGTGGGTACAGGTAAGCGGACACAGATAGATGTTGTTGTGACAACGCATTCGGGTCAACCGCTATCAGATGTATCAGTATTTTTAGATGATAGAAATAGAGCGTGGAAAACAGGTAAAAAAGGAACAGTTTCTCTTCCATTGCGCTTTTTGTATAAGGAAAAACAGACCATTCGCATTCGAGCAGTACAAGGTGACCAAATGGCGCTTTGGAAAAAAACATATAATCTTGTAAACAAGAAAGAGGAGGTTCTGTCTACCCCAGAAGACCGTGTTTCCTTGTCATCTGTTGGACATGTTGATGCTGGAGAGCCTGTTAGCATAACAGTGCATGTCAGCAGTAGAAACGGATTGCCACGAACGGTCCTCTTTACGATGGCACATATGGAATTTCTTGATTATCGTTGTATGGTATTGCCGCCGGGAAAGCATACAGTCACATTTGAGACAAGCCCTGCACACGCTCCCAATTGTCGACTTTTTGCTCTGTTATTAGATGGTGAGCCTTTGTTGCGACGGAGATATTACCGGAATCGAAGAAAATCTGATTCATGCACTATTAACGTGCGCCCTGTTCATAAAATTATGCAGATTGATGTGGAAACAGATAAGTCAGTATACAAACCAGGTGAGCAATGTTCTGTACGTATTCGGGCTCGTACACATACAGGTGAACCAGTGGTAAATGCCGATATAAGTTTAGCTATTGTTGATAAGGCCTTGTATTGGCTGAAGGAAGATACAAGCGCTATTGAAAAATATTTTTATCAGTATTCCTTGCCAACACAGTTAGAGCAGGCCCATGAGCAACGAATAAAGGATCGTGTTTCTGGTTTGTATTGGTTGGGGCCCAAGTTAATATGGGCTTGTCAGCAACCACAGATATGGAGTGGACGTAGTGGTGGCAATAGAAGAAGCGAATGTGTTGGGGCTTTTGGTGGCCGTCGCCGTTCAATCAATGATTGTCCGCTTCGACAAGATTTCCGTGAAACTGCCTTCTGGGTAGCTGATTTGCACACCGATGAAAATGGTTGGGCACGTTGTACCTTTCCTTTTCCAGATAGCGTAACTGATTGGCGTTTTACAGCACGCGGTGTAACGGTTGATAGTGTTGTTGGTCAGGTACGTAGTTATCGTGGCACAATGTTGCCTTTACAGGTGTCATGTTCAGTCCCACGCGCATTACGTAGTGGTGATCATGTGTCTTTGAGTGTTGTCAGTACAAATCATACAGATCAGCAGCGCCATTTGACGGTGGAGTATGCAGCCGCAGATGTTTCCGGTCATAAGAACCAGTTGCTTGCAGCGCGCGAGCAAGGCAGTGTCGCTACGCCGATGATAACAGTCGGGAATACGCCTATGCGCCTAGAGGCATCTGTTGTTGATTTGGTAACGGCAGAACAAGATGCGATACGTAAAATAATTACACCTCTGCCTAGTGGGCATGGGTTAAGTCGATCTTTTGCAGGCTCTGTAGATGAAAACGGAATCCACATACCATTACCGCAAGAAAAAGATTTAGTGCGAGGCAGTGCCCATGTAGAGGTCTGTTTGGAAGATGGTGTTGCAGGCGTGGTAGAAAGTGCGCTAGACGAATTAATTGCTTATCCTTATGGATGTGTGGAACAAACAATGAGCCGCTTCATGCCAGCAGTGGTCGCAGTTCAGGCAATGGAACGAAGTGGATTAAGTTGCAGTAAGGCTACTTTATTACCTCGTGTTATTGAGAAAGGGCTAGCCAGGCTTCGAGATTTTCAGCATGAAGATGGCGGCTGGGGTTGGTGGAAGCATGACGCAACGAATCACTATATGACTGCGTATGTACTAGAAGGGTTAGCTCTTTGCCGTGCAGCAGGGTTAGCCGTACCTTCTTCAATGATTGATCCAGCAGTTGCCCATTTATATGAGCGGCTTGTGCACAAACGCTTGCAAGGACGGCACCCATATTCGTTAGATGCTGTTTCTTTAGAGGTAGCAGTATGCCATGCTTTGGCGCGTGCAGTACAAGAAGAAAAAATGCGTACTGCACTTTGTGATGTATTAGTACAACGGGATCTACAAGAGTGTGATATTGATATGCTCTACGTCGCAGAAGCTTTAATGCTGTTGAATGAACAAGAGGCGGCCAACATGCTTTTTGCTCGTTATGAAAAAATGAATATATCAGAGACTTCAGAAACACCACGAAAATGGCTTGTTCGTCAAGCGCTTGCTTTACGAATTGCACAGCGTGTTGGAAAAAATGATGTGTTCTCTCACAAATATGCACAAGCAATTATTGGTAAGCGGCAGGGTAAAAGTTGGGGGGATACATTGACCGATGCTCATATTATTCGAGCATTAAGCGGCTTGGTTCGAGCTGGGAAACCGAGCGTTGTTATCGTTCGTTATGGTGACCACGTGCAAAAAGTAGACATGCGTACAGCAACTCGACAGCGTATACAATTTCCCGTTTCAGAGAATGGTGGAACAGTAACAGTACAGATGCCAAATGCAGGTAGTGTTTTTTGGTCAGCACGTTGGCAGGCACGCAGTACAAAGCGGCCTCAGTTGTCTGAACAGCCAAAGGCAATAATTAACTATGAGGTGAAAGATATTAGTCGTGATAAATCATTAGCACAAAAGGATGACAGATTAATCGTTACGACAGGCCATACTTTAGAAGTTGTTGTGAAATGCGAACTTCATGAGGCTATGAGTTTTCTGCGTATTACGGTACCACGTCCGGGTGGCATTGAATTTTTACAGTCGCCAAACAAGGAAGTGAACGCTCTAGAAGTGCGTGACGATGCGATTCATGCTTTTGTTGATTACTGGGATGCAGGTGTACACGAGTTGCGTTTTCTTGTTCGTGCAGAGCGTGCAGGTTTATTTTTCGCACCATTACCAGAGTTGTCTCCTATGTACGAATCAGAAACAGCGGTTCAACGAATGGGGCCAGAATATTGGCAGGTTCAAGCCCCTTAATAAGAGATTCCCTCATTTCGTTGTGTTCTTATCACCCCACATTGGCCTCTGCGGTGGTAGATGCGGGTGCTTAGGCCTGTTCTAGGCGCACCGTTGTACCATCAGGTACGGCTCTAAAGTCGGTTGGTTCACCATCTACTTCTCCGAGGATATTGACAGGATTGGCGGCTTTTGGCATATCTGAGACGCTCACAGGGGTGCGCCCAAAGAAGATACAGAAGGCTTGCCCTGGTTCCCAGTAGCCAAGCGTGCCGACAGGTACTTCAGCGCGGGCGTTGGGTTCTGTTTTCGCTTGTACAGGGATGCCAAAATAAATTTCATCGCCCCACGTGTTAGCAGCCGCTTCAATAGGGAGTGCGTCCCACAGTTTCTGTGACGTTTCACTATCGTTGAGGGTGGCGGTCATGCTTACTGATCCTGCGTGAATCATAATGGTGTGCATAGTCATGTCCTTGTTCGTATAAAAGTCGTGTACTTGCTACCTCCGAGGTGGTAGCGTTTTATCTCAGATAATCAGTCATAGGCCAATACGTAGCATTTCGCTAAGCAGTATATTCAAAGATAAAGGGTGATGCCGTAGTGTGTTACCAAAGGTGGCAGCGTTTTATCTCAGATAATCGGCCGTAGGCCAATGCGTAGCATTTCGCTAAGTAGTATATTCAAAGATAAAGGGTGATGCCGTAGTGTTACCAAAGGTGGCAGCGTTTTATCTCAGATAATCGGCCGTAGGCCAATGCGTAGCATTTCGCGAAGCGAGATTATCGGAGATAAAAGGGAATGCCACCGTGTTAAGAGTTTACAACGTTAATCGGTTCACCTTTTTGGAAGGCTGCAATGTTATCTGCAACAGTACCAGTTAAGCTTTGACGTGCTTCAACGGCAGCCCATGCAATATGTGGTGTGAGTGTAACATTTTTCGCACGGAGCAATGGGTTGCTTTCAAGAATTGGTTCAACAGAAACAACGTCTAATGCTGCGCCGCCAATTTTTCCGCTATTAAGCGCATCAGCCATGGCTTGTTCGTCAACAAGGCCACCACGAGCGGTGTTCATGAAGTAGGCGTTTGCTTTCATTTTACCAATAAGCTCAGCGTTAACCATTTCAGCATTATCTTTGGTTTGTGGGCAATGCATGGTGATATAGTCAGCACGTGCAAAAGCGTCATCAACATCAACCCATTCAAAACCGTCGTATTCAGGTGCGTTCGCGTGGTAGGTATCGTAGGCAATTACTTTCATACCAAAGGCGTTGGCCAGTTCAGCAGTACGGCGACCAATACGGCCAAAACCAACAATAGCGAGCGTTTTGCCGCGCAATAATGAGAATGACTGATTCCAAAAACAGAAGTCCAAGCGACGAGCCCATTCACCATCTTTTACGCGTTCGCTGTGGTACTGCGCAGAGCGGCAGTGGTTGAGCATTAAACCAACAAGGAATTCAGCAACAGAATCAGTGCCATAGGTCGGTACGTTAGAAACTGAAATGTTACGCTCACGAGCGGCTTCAATATCAATAACATTGTAACCTGTGGCAAGAACTGCAATAAATTTGAGGTCTGGCAAAGCCGCAATAGTTTCTTTAGTAATTGGAGTTTTGTTAGTAAGGATAATATCAGCACCAGCAGAACGTTCTAAAATAAGATCATCTGGTGTGCGGTCATAGAGAACAACGTCACCAAGTTTTTCAATGTCGTCCCATGGGTTGTCACCAGGATTCAGAGTAAAGCCATCAAGTATAACGATTTTCATTTTTCATTCCTTTTATGTACAAGACAAAAGATTAAGGGAGTGGTAGAGATGAGGGAAATGTGAGGAGACTTTAATCCCCCCAATTCCCCAATAATTAATTAAACAAATTGTTTGGTAACAGTGCCAAGGGTACTGAAAGTAGCAGTGTAATTTGCTGGCGCTTCAATTGGTAAAATTGGAGTAAGCGTACCAGTCATGACAATATCACCAGCTTTTAGGCCTAAGTCACGGTCGGCGAGTTTGGCGGCAAGCCAGCTAACGGCATTGGCTGGGTGGCCCATAGCCATTTCACCTTTACCGGTGGCAATTTCTTCGCCATCACGAGTAAGGCTGACAGTTTCGCCGAGCAAGTCTACTTGGTCTACAGGTGTCCAGTCGGTGCTACCAAGTATGCAGCGCGCAGAGAACGCGTTATCGGCAAAGAAGTCTTGGTAGGGGCATTTCCAATCTTTAATACGTGCGTCGCAGATTTCAAAAGTGGCGCGTACCGCGTCTACGGCATCAAGTACTTGCTCAACGGTGAGATCTTTGCCTTTGAGATCTTTGCCAAGACGAAGGGTGATTTCGCACTCAACTTTTGGTGCGATCAGTTCGCTCATCTGAAAGTTGCCGCCGTCTTCAATAACCATGTCGCCAAGTAGGTAACCATAAGTTGAATCTGGAAGCCCCATTTTTTCACGAACAGGAATATTGGTAAAGCCAACTTTGTAACCGTGGCATTTTTCACCTGCTGCAATGCGAGCGTTAATGGTTTCTTCGCAGAGTTGGTGTGCGTCGTCTAAGCTCAGTCCGCCATCTACAAGATCAGAGGCAGGGCCGATAGGTGTTTGAGTGTCTTCAGCTTGTTTGAGGGCTGCTTTGATATGATCGAATGCCATGGTGAATATCCTTATTGGTTGTATTCGTTAATAAGAGGTGTGAGGAAATCTGCTGCCTGTTTGGCAGCAATGTCTGGCTCTGGTTTCGGAAGAATTTCAACAGATACCCAGCCAGTATACGAGGCTTTTTTAAGATGTGCCAGTATATCGTTAAAATCAGTGTGGCCTTGGCCTGGCGCGAGGCGGTTAGAATCAGCGAAATGTATGTAGCTGATATGTTTGATATATTTTTCTAATACGGGGCCAATTTCAGTATCTTCAATATTCATATGGAAAACATCCGGCATGAGTTGCATATTTGGACGATTTACTTTTTCCATAAGAGCGACGCCTTCTTTTACTGAATTGACAAAATCAATTTCGTAGCGATTGACGGGCTCTAAAATAAGTGTTACCCCTTTGGGGGCAGCGTAATCTGCTAATTCTTGAGCCAGCGCAATAAAGCGAGCTTCAGCTTCAGCTGGTGGCGCATTGCCAATCTGTCCGCGAACGCGGCCAATGTTGACCATTTGTGAAAATTCAGCGGCGAGGTCAATCATGTCGTGAAAAATATGACGAAGTTGTTCGCGTTCGTTTTCATTGGGGCTGGTCATCATTAAACCAAGTCCCGCGTAGACTTGGCCAGTGGAAATAGCAGAGATTTCCATCTTGGTTTCAGCGAGTAGAGCGCGTAAAGACTCTGGGTTAATTTCATCTGCACTTTTCAACGCAAGTTCAACCCCATTATAACCAAGGGCCGCAGCTTTACGAATCGATTCTTCTATGCCGCGAAAAACGACAAAAGCAGATGGGAGCGCGTTGGTGTCTGCAATGGCGAGAGCCAATTTCATCATGAGAGTAATTCCTTCGCTTTGGCTACAATATTCTGTGTAGATAAACCATATTTATCGAGCAGTTCATCGTAGTCGCCACTTTCGGTAAAGCAGTCTTGGACGCCAATTGTTTTCATTGGAACAGGATGGTGTTGTGCGGTACATTCAGCAACTGCACCAGCGAGGCCGCCAATAACATTATGTTCTTCAACGGTGAGGATGCGGCCAGTTTTAGCAACGGAAGCAATAAGTGTTTCGGTATCGAATGGTTTGAGGGTATGCACTTCTAATAATTCAGCACTGACACCTTGTTGATCTAATATATCAACCGCTTCTAGCGTTTGATTTGTGACCACACCACATACAGCGATGGTAATATCTGAGCCAGAACGTAAACGACGAATTTTGCCAATGGTGAGCGGTTCAGAACAGGTGTTACTGTAAACAGGGGTAGGGTTGCGAGAGAGACGCAGGTACAAAGGGCCGTCCATTTCTAAGCCTTGTTCCAGTGCGTGTTGTACGCCATTAGCATCGCCCGGCACAACAACCGTCATATTTGGGAGGCTACGCATAACCGCAATATCGGTTAAAGACTGGTGGCTGGCACCATCATACGAATCAGAAAGACCGCCATAACCACCAGCAATAATAACCGGTAATTTATTATAGCAGACCGTGTTGCGAATTTGTTCAGCACCTTTAAGCACGAGAAACAAGGCAAAGGTTGAGCAAACTGGACGTTGACCACCAAGGGCAAGGCCAGCAGCAATATCAACCATATTCGCTTCGCCAACACCACAGTTGAAAAAGCGGTCTGGGTATGCTGCGCCAAAAGCAGCGGTTTTACAGCTGGAAGAAACGTCAGCATCTAAAGCAACAAGTTGTTCATTGGTTTTACCAAGTTCAACAAGACCGGCGCCGAAGGCATCGCGCAGGGCAATTTTTTGAGGAGCGGTAGTGGTGCTCATAGTGAAGCCTCCAATTCTTTTAAGGTTTCGACGAGCTGTGGACGGGCTGACTGGTAGTCATCAACGCCAATTGGTGCGCCGTGCCATTTGTAATTATCAGACATAAAGTCAACGCCGTGGCCTTTATGGGTATCATAAATAATACACAGTGGTCCGCTGGTGTCGTTTGATTTTGCCCATGCAAGAGATTCTTGAATGGCGTTTACGTCATGGCCGTCATAAGAATGGTCAGCTACGGTAAAACCAAAGGCACGGAATTTATCAGCAAGGGAACCGAGTGGCATAATGTCGTCACATGGCCCATCTAATTGTACTTTATTATGGTCTACCAAAACAACAAAACGATTCGTTTTGAATTTTGCGGCCGTCATAATGCCTTCCCAGCTTTCACCTTCGTTGAGGCAGCCTTCGCCAACAATACACCAAGTCCAGGTCTCTCGTTTTTGTAAGTTTGAAGCGAGCGCAATACCAGTACACACAGAAATACCGTGGCCGAGCGCACCCGTTGATAATTCAACGCCTGGTAACTTGCGCATACATGGGTGTCCTTGCAGGCGGCTGTTTATCTGACGCAGTGAATCAAGTTCTTCTACAGGGAAGTATCCACGTTTAGCCATGACCGTATAAATCATTGGTGCAGCATGGCCCTTAGAGATGACCACGCGGTCGCGGTCTGCCCATTCCGGTTCATCTGGGCGTATATTCATGCCATCAAAATAGAGCGTAGTTAAAATTTCGGATACAGAAGAAGAACCGCCCCAATGTCCTGTACCTTTATCATGTAACAGGTCCAGAACATCTACGCGGTTTTCTTGCGCAAGGTATTGAATGTGTGCATTCTTCTTTATTTGGTCGCTTTCAGCAGCCACGGCTTGTGGATCAAGTCGGCGAATGTCTGTTGGTATGGTGAATGTCATAATAAGTCCTTTAAAAGGTGGAGGGGGTTCAGAGAATTACTCGAGATAGTATGTAAACGATTTCTAAAAATAATTTCTCAATTTCTCACAACCGCCACTCTTTTCTTGTCTGTAAGATTACGCTTCTGCCCACAATTTACGGGTAAGGGCTACTGCTTGTTCAACACCTGCTTTGCCGTTGTTTCCCCATTCTTCAATATTGAGCCAGTTGTCCCAGCCATGCTTTTTCAAACAGGCAAAGACATCAGCGTTTGGTACAATACCGGTTCCAAGTTGAACAGGCATCATTTTGCCAATTTCGGCTGTTTCTGCAACATGGATGGTTTCAACTAAATCGATAACTTGTTCAAGCACTTCCACCGTTGTGTCGTTACCTGAAACAAGAATGTTAGCGGTGTCAAAGTTAATGCGAACAGAACTACCGCGGATGCCTTCAACGATGCGCAAGAAGACTTCTGGTTGGAGGCTAAAGTCCATGTAATCCCATGCGCCTGGTTTTGAATGGTCTTCATATACAAGCGTTACGCCAAACGCATCGGCAACGACAGAGGCCGCGCGTAGTTTTTCGACAACCCAACCAATACCTTCTTCGATGCCGGTTTCTGGATGAGCTTGGCCAGCAGTAACGCGCAAGTATTTTGCGCCTACTTGTGAAGCAATGGCAATGTCATGCCGGAGATATTCAAGCTCCCGCTCGCGCTGAATAGGATCCGGATGACTAAAATCAGGATAGGTGGTGATCATACAGAGGCCAAGACCAGCATCATCAAGTTCAGCACGAACTTCATTCAGATACTTTGGTGCATGGTTCTTTAGGCACACAATGCCAATATCAACGGCATCAAGATCTAAACTTTTTCCAAAAGAGGCCCATTCTTTCAGACTCATTTCGCCATTCATGAGGGCAGGAAACAGGGATACGGATAGACAGCTCAGCTGCATAATAAAAACTCCTTAACTGGTATGACCACTTATATCATACTGGTATGACCAGTCAAGCAATTATTTAGAAACAAGTACCAGTGGCTAGTAAAGTGTCTCAGAGTGTGTAACCTGAGAGAAGGACGAGAAGGAGGCTGTGATGCTGGTGGGTGCAACGTTTCTTCATACGGTCAAATCGGGGATAAAGACCCCTAAAATTCACGGTGTACCAGCAAAAGTTCCCGTTGTAAGCAAAGAGGATAAAGAGCGGGTTGAGCGTTTACAGCAGGGACTTGCAGATGGCAGCCTGAAGCAGGGGCAAATTGATTGTCCAAAGTGTTTACATCGCTGCTGTGTGGCTCTCATCAAAGATGTAGAAGTAGACATCTGTCCACGTTGTCGTTCCATTTGGTTTGATAAGAATGAGTTGAGCACGTATTTGTTGGCACGCAAAGATGTGCCAGGTGATATCTACCATTCTCGTCTGTCTAAATATTCTTGCCCACATTGCATTAAGCCGATGCGAGAGTTCTGTTTTATCAACCCGCATAATCTATTGGTGGATAAGTGCGAACAGTGTGAAGGCGTTTTTCTGGAAGAGGGAGAACTTGACCGTGCGGTAAGATTAAACGAGAAACAGCAATGAACGAAAGTGACCTCAAGAAAAAACTCGCAAAAATAGAAGCACTCTTTGCTGGAGCAACGACCACCGGTGAACAAGGAGCAGCAGAGCAGGCCATAGCCCGGATAAAAGCGCGTATGGAGGAGATGCAGAAATCTGATCCAGCGGTAGAATATAAATTCTCATTGAATAATATGTGGTCAAAGAAGTTATTGATGGCGTTGTTACGCCGCTACGGTGTAACGCCATACCGTTATGCACGCCAACGCTATACAACTGTTGTAGTCAAAGCCCCAGCTTCTTTTATCGATGAAATCCTCTGGCCAGAATTCGAAAAACTGGACGCAGTTATGACCCAACACTTAACGGAGATCACCGACCGCATTATCAGTGAATCTATATACGCAGACACCAGCGAAGCTGAAGTGTTAAAGGAAACAAAGTCGTTATCTTAAGTGTGATTTAGATCCTTGTTTAGATCGTAGCTATCCAATATGATGTTCGAGATGCCATAAGGGATTGGCTGTGGGGTTATTGTGGAGAGCGGTTGCACACCAGTTTAGATGGATACATACCATAGGACGTACGTACGATGTAGTTCTCATGCATCACAGGCAGAAGCATATATGCCTGTGATATGAACATATGTTCTGTTTCTTTCTTAGAATACTATTATTGAGGGGATGTTTTTCTACTAATAAATAGAATTCTTTACTGTAGCCAATAGTAGATGTTTTATTTAATCTTTAGATAACTGCGAAATGGCAAGGATGAATGTCACAACATTACATATCATAATACATGACTTTTAGCAGTATAAAGCAGTAGCGTTTTTTTTCTATGGGAATAAATCCTATATTAAGTTAGCAGAAGTTACTTGCAGTGTGTGGTTATTTTGTATGTTCACTGGCTAATGAAGAATATATATATTTTTATCACAGTGCTAATGGCCAGCTTGCTTTTAGCAGACTTTGGTAGCGCTGAGGAATCACGTGTTGACTACGAAGTTGAAGAGGTTTTTTTCCCAGGAGAACAGCGTACTGTTTCTTTATCGGTTCCTGTCCCACAGAATCTATTGATGCCAATCAAGGACATTTCGATTACTTGTCGTTGCTTGGAATTGTTGGGAGTTCCAGATGTTTTAGATGGTTCATTAGGTAACATTGATTTACAGGCGCGTATTCAAGCTTCGGAGGTACGAGGCTCAAATAGTGGTATTACTATTACTTTGCACGGAGAAGATGGTAAACGGTTTGTGGTACGAGTGAAACTTCGTATTGAGAGTCTTTTTGATCTGCACTGGAACAAAGAGGCTCTTGTCGGTGATGTGGTGAAGCTTAGCGATCTCGCTCAAAGTAGGAGTGGGTTAATACGGGTTCATTCAAAATTAGTAGATGCTAGTCAGTTTAGTGTGTCAACGGATAGAGAAGATTCTTTGTGCGTGGGATTGGAAGATGGTCAGAAGTTAAAGATTGAAATGAAGAGTGGAATATCTTGGGTAGGTCGTGTGATTGCGAATGTTGTATTGCACTCAAAATCATTATTAGGGGAGTCTTTAGAGAATTACCATTGTGATATTATGTTGAGACGAGGCTCTTCAATTAGATCTCGACCTATACTTGTTGATCTCGATCAGGTGGAGGGTAGTGGTTGGTCTAATATTGTGATATGCTACTTTCCTTGTGCTCGAACTCAATTAGGCCGGGCTTATTTGCGTAATGCACAAGAGAGGATACCTGTTGATTTTAAATTTTCGGTTGATGGGAATACTATGAAGCTAGAGTATAAATTGGAAGGTTTTGCTAACAGGTTGTTGTTATCGCAAGGGCGTAATATTTTACATCTTGAGCAAGAGTTTGATATGAAAAAGACATCATTACAAGTATATAGTATACCTGTACTTTTATATATAAAATAATCTTAGTATCTCGGAAAGGAGAAATGAAATGAGATTAATATTAATGACTGCTGGTGTTATGCTTGCAGTAGGACAGGCGACGGCTGCTTGTTATTATCCGGGGCCATGTGGAGACACCTATGGTTACACAAATCCTGGAGATGTTAAGAATGACTCTAAAGTGCAAGATGTTGGTGCAGCAGATCCAGTATTCCCTTTGACGTTAGCAGGAAGTGGATCTGCTTCAGCGTGTAAAAAAGCTACGTCTGCTGTGGGTGCCGAAAATAGTGAAGGATCTAGTGCCAGTAGCATTTTTTGTGGCTTGAAATATTCGGCAGATGTTAGGAATTACTTTATAAAAGGGTCTCCCAAAAAGGGTCCGGCAGAGCCAGACACAAAAGAGATCTATGTGTCTGGCAGTGTACAGACAAGTGTTTCAGGAGGTGTTGGTTGGGTTTTTGCTGAGGCTGAAGCGAAGGTAGAGGCAGGCGTAACCGTGGGGTATACTCATAAATTTACTGGTAATAAGTATACATGGACAGCAACATATGAACCACGGGTTGATTTGACTACAGAGCAACAGACGGGTGATGAGTGCGGTAGTACTAATGCTTTAGGTTCCCAGGGCAGTTGTCCAGAAGATGATATGCCACCAGATTTATAAAGGAATTCGTGTTGGCATAGTAAGTGAATCAATACTTTAATATACGGGAATTATTAATGAAGGCTTTCTGCTTTGTTTTGTGTGTTTTGTCGCTGGTTATTACTGCATCGTCTGTATGTGGTGCAGAAGATAATAGGCACCTTTTTGCATTTCTAAAGGGACAGAGCTCTTCTCTTCGTGCTTTAGCTCCGTTTCGTCTTGGTTATTCGTATGGTGTTTGTGATAAAACAGGTGTCCCTCGAAGTACCATCTTCAAATGTGAGTTGCTTGCTTTGAAAGATGGAAGATTTATTGCGTCTAAGATTGTTATGAAAGATGGTAATCCGATAGGACAGCGAGATGTTCGAGTTTGGACAGGCGATGCTTATTATGTTTTGATCCAGGGGAATCCTTGGCGCCTTAAGGCGAATCAATTTGAGCAGGAGACGTTTATTGTAGAGGAAACGAATGTCGCCATAGAGAGGACCTCCCCTGTACCGAAAGATATTGTAGGAATGGGGGAAGGGACCTATTCTTCAGTAAATGTTGTCGTGCCATGTGCTCATCTTGATGCTTTAGATTATTTAATGACAGTTGATCGCTATTGTATTCCGAAGAGTAAGCGCCTATTTTTGAGGTGGTGTGATGTTGTGGATAACGGAATTATAGAAGCTGCTTCTGAATGTTTATTTATGGAAGATCTTGGTAACTCTCGATTGATTAGAGTAAACTGTAAGAATCCGGGTGTAAAATTTTCTATTCCCTGTGATGTTGATGTAACTTACGAGATGGAATTGAGCCCAAATGAAAATTGGCGTTGCTCGACTATAAAGCGTAAAGGGTATTGGGAGCCAGAATATATACACCTCGATTATGACGGAAAGTCAAAGGATGTGATAGCGCCAGAGATGGAAATGAATGTTTCGTTTTCTTATGAAGAGGACTTGGTTAGTGGGATTTTACCGTCTGAGGTACAGGAGATAACCCGTATTAATGGAGATATTTCTTACTGGAAATGGTCAAAAATAACTGAATTTCAAGAACTCGTGGAAGAAGATGCTGAAGAAGCAATTGCTCTTTTCCCCCTTTCTTTTAAAGGGTTTTATGATGCGGGTGCAACTTGGGAGAAGAAGTAGATATGCGATTGGTATATAGTGTTTTTTTAATGGTTTTGATTTATTTTGCGGATCTTAATGCAGCAACAGATGGTGAGATAACTGTCTTACCAATAGGCCTTGCTGGAAGCGTACGTTTTGATGAGTCAATGGTGAAATATCATGACTCTGGCAAGGTGACCCTCATTGGGAATGGTGTTATGGATTCCAGATTAGAGAATAATCCTGAGTTGGAATTTTCCTATCATCTTCCATTAGACCCTAAGACTGAAGAGCCGTTATTGTCAGCGAAAAATATGGTTTTTTATGCGCCCTATTTGAAGCAAGCGGGCGGGGCTATTTTTGCACGAAAAGAACTTTTTGATTTGGCAGAACAACATAACCTTGGCGTGTATACTATTAGAATAAAAAAAGACCAAAAAACAGTCCGTTATTGTTCATATCGAGCAAAAATACTTGGGGAAGTAATTGCTTTGAAAGGTGCAATTGCTGAACATCATTCTTTGCCAACAATGGGTGCATTGAGTGTGATAGGCGAGTCACTGGGTGGTATTATGGCTTATCAATTGGCGTTGTATTATCCGGAAGCTATTACTTCAGTGGCTATGGTTGGTACTACAAGTTTTCAGGATCGTATTAATATTAAAGATAAAGTTCCAGCCTTGTTGTTATATACAATGGGTGATTATGCTGTTCAGCAAGAGCGTTTGAAAGGTCTGGTTTCGGAGTGGCGTAATAAAGAAAAACCATATTTGCTTGCTTATACACCGCCATTACCTTCTAGCCGAGCAACGCAACATTATGCGCATACGCCGCATGCCCTTGCTTATGATATGATGTGCGAATTTACAGTGGCACAAATCAATGATGATAAGACGGGATATATTAATGACCCGGATTCTGATTTTTTATCGCTATCAACATTTGGAAGAGTAGGGCATTCATCCAGTTGGGATGACTTATTGGAGCCACAAAAATCACAGATAAAGGTACCTGCTTCTTGGAATCGTTTACCTGAATTGTTATCTGATACATTGATAGAAGGTATTCGAGTTGTAAGGACTCAATTACAAAATGCTCAACAACATATGTTAGTAGTGCATCAGTCCGCAGGTTATGATCTTATTGACCGGCGTGATACGATGTTAGATTTACTTGCTTACAATAAAGAAGTGACGGCTTGTTGGTTGGATCCTGAGTCTAATATGGCTGGGTTGGCGTCAATATTGGAAACTATACAGGCTGATTCTGCACTGATATATGCCGAAGATCTCCCTAAGTTAACGTATTTATTGGAGCAGGTACGTAAGATGTTTCCTAGTATACGTGTTTTTGTTGTGTTGAGGAAAGGGAATTGTTTGGAATTAGATTTGACTCCTTTATTAGACGAACGAACGAATGTGGTTTGGTTGAATACCCGTGAGAAAAAAATATCTGGAAAAATATATCTAGAAGACGATTTGGTCGGGGATGATATGCGTTCTTTTAATATTGAGTGTGAAAAACAAATAAAGCTTAAAGATACTTGTGTTAAGCTAGAAGAACAGGTAGAGAGTGAACAGAAAGTTTATGATGAGTTACTTGTTGTGAAGAAGAAATTTTCTATTGCCCGAGACCAATCAAGTCGATTGAAAATATCATTAACAAAAGCTGTGTCAGGTTTAAAATCTCATCAAAAGAAAATGAAAAAACAGAAGAAAAACTCTACCAAGATAATTCTTGGAGAGAAAGATCAGGAGCGTTCTCTTATAGCTAAAAAGTCTCGTTTAGAACAAGAACGTATTTCTATGGAGAAAGATAAGGAAATGTTGGATGTGTCGGAAAAGAAGTTGTTAAGGGATATTAATAAGAAATTAAGGGAAATAAATATTTCTCTTCAAAAAACAATGAGTGCCATTGATACACGACAAAAAAGACTCGTTAATTTAAATGAAAAAAGTGTTGAAACAGTCCGTATTGAAGAGGAGAAAGGAGCTGTACTTTTGGCAAAGAAAATTGGTTTGGAAGAAGAAATGTTTCTTGTGAAAAAAGAAATGAATTTATTGTCCTCAACAGGAAAAAAGGGACTTGATGAGCGTATTAACCATAAGAAAAAACTAATTTCGACAATAAGGAAAAAACTGAGGAAAGCAGATTCCGATTTCAAACGGCATGTCACATTTGTATTAAAGATATATAAAAAAATCAAAGAAACCCCTTTCTCTCGGAGTGAAAAGTTTCAATTGCTTGAAATTGCTCGTGGGAGGTTGGATAAGCAGTGGAAACTAGCGTTGGGATATGTAAACCGTGTGCAAAACACTTCAAAATTGAAGTTAACTACTCTAATTGTTAATCCTAACAAGTTCACGGCACCTATTCCTTAATGGATCGCTGGTCGGGATTTTTTCCGTCTGTCAATACAGCGGGGGTTATGATTGCCATAGCATTAGTTTTATGTGTACTCATTTTTAAAAACATACAGTACAAAATGTTTACCTTTATTATTGGGTTATTTTTGTGTTTTGGTATGTACTGGTTGCAAGCAACTGGGTCTAGAGCAGGCATTACAGGTTTATTTTTATCCTGCTTGTTTTTATGGGTATTGAAAACTATTGATTGGCGACACTTTACTGTTTTAAGTGTGATAGCAGTTGCGGTGTGGATTATTCCTTGTTTTCTTGAAGATGTTTCTGGACTTGCCTTTGGAAGACGCATGCAGGACTTGGGGCCAATGGAGGTTCGATGTGTCTTATGGCGTGGTGGGTGCTCTCTTATTTATGATAATTATTGGTATGGCGTAGGTAAAAAAGCGCTGATGCCACTAATGAATACATGGCATTTAACGAATGGAACGCGTTATTTGTTTGGTACATTATTAAATGAAACGTTAACGACGGCAGCATATTGGGGCATGGGTGTTATGTCCTTGGTCGCGATTATTTTTGGTGCGGTACTTGGAAATGGTGTTGTAGCTGCTCACAAAGGTAGTCGATTGGCCGCTGCTGGTGTGGGTGTGTTGATAGTGGTCCTTTGGGGAGGGCAGTTTCAGACTCATTTTTACTCTGCAGGATATTGGGGAAAAGGTTCCTATATTTTGGGAATAGGGCTTATCTTAATTGGTACTTGGAGGCATTGGAACAGAAAAAGTCTTGTCGTGGGAAGTGCTGTAGGGCTTTTGTATGCTTTGGTGATTACTGTATGCGTATGGTCATTTTCAGATTCACCATGGAAAGTTTCTTATCAAGATGGCCAAATGATTGCTTATCCTCGATACAAGGAGGCGGACCGAGTGTTATTAGTAGCAGGAGGGGAGGAGTTGTCAGATAAAGTTCTCGTAGGTTGGTTAGATAAGCGATTAGAACATAAAGATGCCATTGTTATGTTGTCGGATGAGAAACCTCATGTGCCAGACTCACTTACAGATGATATTCCGTGTCTTGTTATGGCTAATGGGAAAGATACGCAAAGATTTGGTGAACTTGCTTGGAATGGTTGCTTTGGTAAATTCCCTGTATATTTGTGCGATCCAGATACTTTACCTCGATTAAGTGGAGGGAATACGAAAGAAGCCAGAATTATTGTTCGTGTGGCGCTTGGAGCTCCATTTGTTTCTATTTCTTCCTGTAGGGAAATTGCTGAAAATACTGATGGTGTTGAGATTGAAGCTGTGAATGGTGGATCGGCTGCATGGTGGTGGCGATGTCCGTAGAGAGTGAAAAGGGTGACTGGAAAGGAACTCTGGTAATTTATTTGGCATCGATCTGGTTACTATTAGGAGCAGTGAATAAGATTTATTCAGCGGCGTTTTCTTTGTCACCAGAGTTGCTTGGAATACAGAACCGTCAGCTGGTTGCTTGGGTAGGGACGTTAGAATTATTGTTGGTTTTGCTGATTTTTTTTCAGTTATGGATACCAGTGCTCAGAAAGATATTAGTACTACTTCTGTTGTTGTTTGCTTTAGTTCATATCTCTATTTTGATAGGTCTGAAGTTAGATTGTGGGTGCATGGGAGAAGTGGAGGTACCCTCCTGGTTGATGATTCTCATTAATGGAGGGTTTGCTGTATGTGTATGGTTATATATTCCCTTTTTTATTAGGTGGAATTCTAAAATACATTTTATAATAACGAGTATCATCGTTTGGGTTGTGATAAGTATTGGATTATGGTCTTCGTTGCAGGTTCCGGAAGTGTACATAGTACAGAAAGAATCGCGTCAAGACGATTCTGTTTTTTCTGATCCTGTGACTGAGGTATTAATGAAAGTTCCTGAATTGAAAGAAGGACGATGGCGAGTTGTTTTATGGCGAACAAATTGTTCCTCATGTATTGAAGATTTGCCAAACTTAGAACAGGAAGCAAGAAGGGATAGTTCAAAGGATTCTCCCTGGTGCTTTATTAATGTGGGTGTAGAGGAAGATTATCGTGATAGATATGAATTATTTCGAGCTCCTTGGGTGCTGAGAATCCATCAAATTGCGGATAAAGTGGCTACTCCTACAGTGTTAAGTATTGATGGTGGTCAAGTTGTGGTGAATTATAATAATAAATAAACCTTACTGCCAATAAACCTATCGGGACGATAATCTTGTAAACATTGGCATAATCTTTGAAGGTTTTATAGAAAATTAATCGGTGAAATGTCGAAAATTACCTAAGTTAAATTCAGAGCATGACTACAATGATAATTTGTTATCAAATGATCAAGAAGAATAGCTAGTATTCATTGTGGAACTGTTGTCGGTTGTTGAATGAGAAACGGCAGGATTACGCTGGCACGCAAACATGATCTGATAAGTCAAAATAACCTTAATTCATTAGTCCACTAAAACGAAAATGGGTGAAAATCATACGTATGGTTGTGGTGGAGTCGTAAATTGTGTTGATGAAATATTTTACAAAAACGGGTTTGCCAAAAGTGAGGGCGTTTTGGTCTGTAGGGGTATCGAGTTGTTTGGCCCAGTCTTGGATTCTGGTGAGGGTCTGCTGTGGGTGTTTTCGATAAATTGGTGGGGGGTTCAGCTAAAATTGAAAGAGTTGAAATGTTGTCGCAGAGGACAGAATGCAAAAAGAGGGCATCTTTGGTGGAAACATCGTGTCTACCTCTCCTTGAAACCTTATTTTGCATGTTCCTGTTTTTGGGGCATCGTTTGGGGCGATATGCAAAAAATATTACACAGTGCACACGGTCAAGCTATCTGTGAGGCAATTAAATCAGTCCGAAAGCGAGCCGGTCTTACTCAAAGAGAGTTGTGTCGCAAGTTAGATAGAGTACATTCCTTTATTTCCAAATGTGAAATGGGGGAGAGGCGAGTTGATATTGCGGAGTTTTATTGGAGATGTCGCGCCTGTGAGTTATCACGACAAAAAGAGATCCAAAGTCTTGTGAATGCTATAAGTGCAGTCTGATATTTAAGGTGGTCTATAGTATAGTTTTTTTTCTTACAAAATATACTATAAATTATATCAATATACACACTCAATATCTATAGGAATAAATCCTATTAAAACGTCTTGTATTGAGTGATTTTAATAAATAAAATATGATAAACCATTTCATTGGCTGTATTTATGTTGAGCTGGGCTGTTAATGCTAAACTAAGTAATTAGAGAGTTCTTTTGAGATTAATGTGAATCGATTATAGTATGGCGAATTAGTCATTGTAGGGACACCTGCGTCTTGACGTTAATGTCTAACTATTACCTTGTTCGTGGCGCTTGACTCAGTTCCAAGGATACCGTTTGTAGAGCGGTTTTACCTTTGGCTTCTGTCGGGTGTGATGCTGTGTTCTGTTTTGTATTGAAGGTTTCTATTGGTTGGTGAATGGTTTATGAAGAAACAAGTACATGGAGAAGGACTCTCCTCTCGGATAAAAACGTCTTTGCTTTTGCTTGTGACGGCATGTGTGCCTGCCTTTGGTGTCATGTTTTACTATCAATCAAATGTAGATGGTCACAACTCTGTGGATAGAGAGGATATGCAGCTTCTTCAAGAACTGAAGAGTGATGATAAGGGGGCATCAAAATTCGAGAAAGAACTTGAAGGTATTGATGCCTATTATTTGTCATCTGATTCTTTCATTCAGTACTCCTTTGACCAGATAAAGCAACAGCCAAAGACAAAAGAAGCGCTGGCGTTGCTTGATAAGAAGCCATTTGATCTTCTCACAGCAAGTGTGCTTGTTGCTCAGGGAATACCTGAATGCAAACGATTAGACCGAGAAGAGATTCGTGCATGGTTCCTTGATGTTGCTTCTATGATTAGAAAAGCTGTTTTGCATCATAGAAAGACTGAGTTTGGTATTGATTATCTTCAAAAGAACGGGCCTGCTGATTTTTTGATTATGTGTGCTGATATGGAAATTGGTGGTAGAAGAGGAATACAATACGTAGCGAATGATGCCGTAGATCATGGGAATCCTAATCATATTTTTCCACATGGGGTCGCGCTTACAGGCAGAGGATGTTGTGCTAATCTTCCTATTGTTTGGAAGATTGTCGGTGACATGTTGCAATGGCCTATCGAAGTGAGGATAGTTCCTCACCATTGCTATATCGCATGGCATGACGATAAGAATGAATTTAATATTGAGGTGACCAATCGGGCACAAAAATTCCCCGATGAACACTACATGAGTAACGCTGATGTAACTCAGAAAGAGAAAGATTCAGGTCAGTTTATGTCAGATAGGACAGACGCTCAGTTACTGTCTGATTTATTTCTGCAAAGAGCGAGCTATTGGGTAGTAAAAAAAGAGTGGAAAAAGGCATTTGAAGATAATTTGCTGGCCTTATCTCTTGATAGCAACTCTTCCCTTGCAATGCATAATGTACGATATTGCCTCGTGAAATATATAGAAGACTGTGCAGAAATACACTTAACAAACAAAGTTGATGAGTTATTGATAAAAATGGATAATGAAATGATGCCATTAAGCTCATTTGACGAGATTACTGTAGCCGCTAATCGTTGGAATGAGGCGCAAAGAGCTTATCTGAAAAAAGCAAAAGCTTACAAAGAACTCCATCCAGAGACTGTTCCAAAGTAAACAAGGAAATACTATGAGAATACACCTTCTATTATTCCTCTCTCTTCTATCCGTGTGTTTAATGGCTGAAGAAACTCCGTACAAATACAGAGGATTCAACGGGGTTATGGTTAAAGAATTTCGTAACTATATGCCAAACATTGGGCGTTTTACGACCGTTGACCCAGTACATGCCGGAACGAATTGGTATTCCTATGCAGGTGGCGATCCCGTGAACAAATGGGACCCAACGGGATTGTACTGGCAAGTGTACGCTGACCCCGAATTTGGCGTGTATCAAAACGATGATAAATCATTAAGCGCAAGTTGGATTGAAGACGGTACGGCCATGCCACTTGGTGGGCCAACAAATGCGGGTTGGCATTCAGCGAGTATCTTTTTTGACCAAGCGGGTGTGAGTTATCCACAGGGACTTGGAGCAGGTGAGGCATGGGATGGAACACCACCATCACAAGATTTATTGCCTATCTATATGGTTGGGCCACAACTGAATAAAAACCCAATCTGGAACGGTGGTAGCGGCAGTGAATCAGGCCGTTGGACATTGCCGAATAGTTTTGGCATGCGCCGTGAAGGGGGCCGCTATTTAGTTTCTGGTATTCAGAACGGCCCACAAAGTTTTGATTTCACAGGAGCACAAGAAGCGGGCATGGAACATTATATGTTCTTACGCTTGGAAGCTATGGCAGGCAACAAACTCGGCTTAGATGCTGATTTATTTGCCCGTGAATATGGTGTCGGTGGAGTCAGCGATATGGCTATGCTGTGGGGGTTAAGTCAATGGATGATGGAAACCACCGAAGGCCAAGCAGCAGCGCTTGAATATGGTAGCTTGGGTTTAGCTGCGGGTGCTGTGAGTTATGCCGCATTTAAGAAATTTAAGGCATCTAAGATGGCAAATAGAATGTTGCCATTATTGAATACTGCCAGAGAGAAAATGACTCGACTTATGAACAGTCGAGGAATGCAGGATATGGGTATCGAAACTAGTCGACGTTTCTCTACAGGGGTTAGACGTAGGTCTCAGCATTCGGCTGCTGATATAAATGAAGAGTTTATCAATAAAGATTGGGAGCCTCCATATATGCCAGGGTCGAGTGTAAATGTCGTTGAATCTGTTCGGGAAATGCGATTTATGCGTGTACATGGAGCAGATAACAAAGCCCGTTCTTGGATGATGAGGCTCGAGGATATTGTAGGACTTTCACCGTCTCAAATTAAGGTGAAGTTTTCATTGCCTAATATGCCTACTCATGTTTCAGAAGTTTTAGTTCCAGCGGGTACAGGATTTAGGCAGGGAGTTGTGAATCCATTGTTTGGTGGTGCAGGCGGTGCAATTCAGTATGAGTTGTTGGGTAGACTTCCTGAGTCTTTATTTGTGAATACAAGGTTATTAGAGTTGGTGCCATGATGATAGAAGAGTATAATGAGGTGCAGCGATTATCTTTGGTTAATATATCTGTTATTCGTGTAGATATACCGATAGGAAGTGTTGTAAACGAAAATGTATATGCTGTAGATAAGGAGGGGATTCGTTTGTGGATAATTAAATACCCTGAACACCATAAGGACGAAGGAAAAGATAACCCTGTTGTTCATATGAAAGAGGAAGATGGCTTTGTTGTTCTTAGTCGGTGGGACAGTAGCGAATATCGGTTAGACATACTGACTGGTGAATTGACTTCTCTTCGATATACAAAGTAGATAGAATGAAAAAAGAACCTAGCGTTAATGAAAGAGCATTCAATTGCCCCCATTGTGAGGCTTATACAACTCAGTTTTGGAATAAAATATATGTGAGTCGCATTAAGAATGAACGAGAGTGTCCTTTTTTTCCTGAAGAAGATTTTGAGGAGAAAGTTGAGGCAGTAGATAACTTGCCTGACGAAGAAAAGAATAATCTCATTGAGTATTGTGGAAAGATGAGGTTGAAGCTTGTTTTTGTGAGTGATGAAAAGAATTATATAGATAACCCCGCGCTCCGTTCACAGTAATTGCTATTCTTCGGTAGAAGCCTGGCTACAGCCTCCGAGCAATTCCTGCATTTAACGATGTAAATATGATATAGAAGAGGTGTGTCGAAATGTTTAAGAAGAAGGTTACATCATACTTATCAAAAAATGTTCTTGATTATAGAGAGTCTGATCTGCTGGCTTCATCAGCAACGGTCTTTTTAAGAGAAGTCGTGAGTCTTTGTGATTCAATACATAGCTGTAAGCGAACTTTTAAGAGAAAGAAAAATGGTTCTTTTACAAAAGATAGCTCCGATTCCTTTGAAAGAATTGTTGTTTCGTCATTTGCGTTATTGATGAGTAACTTTGAAATGTATCAAAAAAAACAGTTTTCTCACCTTGTAGATTCTCATTTTTCTTTTGATGGGTTGGGTGAAGTTGCTCTTGCAAAGAACCTAGAAAAGGCAGGTTGTTCAATCAGTCTTCAGAGGGTTCTCGCTGGAGGAGGAGATTATGGAGAAGTTGGTGATATTATTGCTGATGCACTTCCCGGCTGGCATAATCCAGAAAGAGTTAATGTGTATTTTCGTTCAATTTTCCCAGAATTTAACTTGTATTCAAAGAAGATAATTCAGGAGTTATTGGTTTTGTGGCAGCTCAGACATTCAATTGTTCATACAGGTGGCGTAGTTACGCGGGCTGATTCAGTTAAGGTTCCTGCTCTTTCGAAATACAGAGATACAAGAATTGTGTTCGGAGAGGAGTTCATGCCTGCTGTTGGCAGGAGATTTCATATAATGATTGAATTGATTCTTAGGGGATTGAGGGAAGTGATTGTTGAAAAAATCAGCCCCTATGAAGGTCAAAAAGAACAGGATAAGGAAGAATTTATCGATTCGCTTGTGGGGTATTCATCTCCTAGGAAATCGTGGTTTAGGAATGTTGAATAAATATTATAGAACCGAAAAGTGGAATCCCGCTCCGTTGACGATAATTGCTTCTCTTCGGAAGAAGTTGTGCTTACAGCCTTTGAGCAATTACCGTGTCCTGCATTATAGCCGCGTCATAGTGCGTTCGGATACCTCTACGCAGAGTACAAACGCAAGCAATGCTAAGCTGTGCGGAAGGTGCAACCGTCGTAGCGCGAAAACTTTCTGTGTTTGTCGAGTGGGTATCTAATCTATCGGAAGCGTAACGCACCTCTGGTACCTAGTATGTTTGTTTTTCCATAATCTACTCAATAAGGCCCTCATCCAAGTAAAACCGATATTCTTGCTTAGATTACAGTAGTAACACATGCTGTTTCCATACGTTGGTTTTGTCGCTTGTTTGTTGTGAGTTCGGGCTTTTACCGTCATTACAGCCGATGGACACACGTGGTTGTGGTGCAGTCGTAATTGTGTTGATGAACTATTTTACAAAAACGGGTTCGCCAAAGGTGAGGGCATTCTGGTCTGTAGGGGTATCTAGTTGTTTGATCCAGTCTTGGATGCTGGTGAGGGCGCTGCGGCTGGCGCTGCTGTGGGTGTTTTCGATAAATTGGTGGGGGGCCCCAGCTAGAATTGAAAGAGTTGAAATGTTGTCGTTGTCGCAGAGGGCAGAATGTAAAAGGCGGGCATCTTTGGCTGATACATCGTTGTCAGCATCACCATGTAACAGGAGTGCAGGTGGGAAACTTTCTGTGGAGAGTTGACTTGGGTTGCAGTTTTCTGGTAGTTTTTGTAAAGCATTACGGCTGGTGGTGGAGACACTTTTAGGTGCGTTGGTCGTGGGGGTGACACCACAGGCAATAACTCCTAATGTTTTTGGGCAGCGTATGCTGGCACTGAGGGCAAGTAGGCTGCCGCTACCGCTACCAAGCAGAATGATGTGTTCGCCATCCCAACCAAGGCAACGGGCTTCCTCTTGGGCGTGGGCGCTAGCGGCAACGATATCGTTGGTAATGTCTGGATCGATGTCTGTTGGGAAACGGTAGCCAATGGTGGCGCTTGGGTAGCCCAAGGTGGCGCAGTGAAGAGCAAGCCCACGTAGTTCATCTTTATGCCCAGCACTTAACCAGCCACCATGAATGAGCAGCAAGAGCGGGGTCTGATTGTTTTGTGTGTCTGGAATAAAAATATCACACTGCTGACGAGCATGGTCACCGTAACTGCTGTTGCAAATAGATTGAATATGCGTCATGAGGGCTCTTTTCTTTGGAGGGAAGTCGCTGTTGTTTACATGCGTTCTGGCGCACCAAGCCCGAGCAGACGTAGGCCTTCACCGAGTGTTGCGCGGGTGATGCGAACGAGTTGCAGGCGGCTGGAAGAAACGGCAGCATCTTCGCAGAGTACACGAGCACTGCGGTCTGTGTTGCCAGCGGTGAGCCAACTTGAAACCGTGGAAGCAAGTGAGAGTAGGCCACTGGCGAGTACGCTTGGTTCGTCTTCATCAACGGCACGCTCTAGGGCAGCTTGTAAACGGCTAATGTGCAAGAGTACGTCTTTTTCTTCAGTGCGGGTGAGCAGTGCGGTGTTTGCTGCTGGTGCATCACTATGGAGGTCTGTGAATTTCCGTTCTATGGAACAGAGCCGTGCGTGGGCGAATTGTAGGTATGGACCGGTTTCGCCTTGCATATTGAGTGCGTCTTCAAATTTAAATTTCACATCGTTGGTGCGGCCATTTTTGAGGTCGTTAAAGACAACTGCCCCCATACCAACAGCCTTGGCAACAGATTCTTTTTCTGCTTCAGGTAGGTCTGGATTTTTTTCTTCAATAATGGCCCGAGCACGTTCTATCGATTCATTAAGGACATCAGTGAGCAACATGGGTACACCATTACGGGTAGCAACACGGGCCCATTTTTCATTTTCTTCATCCCACATGAGAACGATGCCAAAACCAACGTGACGTAAATTATCGGCATAACTGCGACCAAGTTTTTTCGCAACAGCGTACCATTCTTTAAAGTGCAGGCTTTGGCCAAGGTCTACGACGTAGACTGAACGGTCAAAATTGAATTCGGCGAAACGGTCATCACAGGCGGTCAAATCACGGGTTGCGTATAAGGTGCCGCCATCGGCACGTTTAATGAGGCATGGTTTTTTTAAGCCAACATCAGAGAGGTCTACTACGGTTGCGTCATCACTGACGCTGAGTAATCCGCTGTGTTCTAATTCATCAAGCAGCGGTTGCATTTTATCTTCGTAGTAGGCTTCGCCTTTCCATGAATCAAAATGTACGCCAACTAAATCGTAAACACGGTTAAACTCGGTCAGGCTGGCATCTTTAAATATTTGCCAGAGTTCACGTGCTTCTGAGTCACCATCTTCGAGTTTTTTTGACCAAGCACGGGCTTCGTCCATAACCGTTTCATCGGCTTTGGCGGCTTGGCTAATACGAACGTAGAGTTCGTTGAGGAAGGTTACTTTGTCTTCCGCGCTATTGAGGTCATTCAGGCTGTAGTTTTCACGTTTCCAGCCAGCAATTAAACGACCAAAAGCTGTACCCCAATCACCAAGAAAATTAATACGAACGGTGTTCCAGCCAGCCGCATCATAAAGATGGGCAAGGGCATTGCCGATCATGGTTGAACGGATGTGGTGAAAAGCGAGATGCTTGGCAATGTTTGGGCTAGAGAAATCAACACAGATTGTTTTGCCGTCTCCCAGTTGTGAACGAAGTGGGCGCTGTGGGTTTTCTAGGCAAGGTGTGATAATGGCTTGAGCAACGGCAGCAGGAGTCAGGGTAATATTGAGAAAAGGCCCTGCGGCTTGTGCTTGAATGCCAGGATGGGTTGTTTCGAGAGCACTGGCGATGTTACCTGCAAGCTCAGCAGGGTTGCAGCCTGCTCCTTTGGCTAGGGCAAAACATGGTAGGGCAAGGTCAGCCATGCCTGCTTTGGTTGGTGGGCCAAGGAGTTTGGAAACCTGTTCTGCTGTGGCTTTGGCTGTTTCAGCAATCGTGGCAATAAGTGGGGCGGTTAGCAGGTCTTGCATGGGGTCTCCTTGAGTAGCGCACAGTGTGAATCAAAGGAGAACGACGCAAGCGGCCACTCTTTTACAGAGCAAATTGGGCGTAAACGGCGATGTTGTAAAAACAATGGGTGAGGGTGCTCACGGCGAGACCTTGGCGGATAAAAATGATACCGTAAAGAATGCCTGCGATAACATGTTGAACGCATTGTGCCATCTGTATTTCCATGCCGTTGTAGGCAGGATTGATGACAGAGGTGTGGGCAAGAGCAAAAATAACAGCGCTAACTGGGACCATGATCGAGAGGCAGACAGTCCACGATTTGATAAAAGGTTTGAGGAGAAGTGCGGTGGCTCCAATGAGTGCACCACGAAAGATCAATTCTTCTTGCAGGGCACCACTCATAGCGAGGCCGATGTAGCCAAGTAGGCTCAGTTCTTGTTCTGGTTGGTCATTGATCAACGGGGGGCTCGTTGCGTCTAGGGTGATGCTGTCAGTGGTCATGCCAAGGACGACGCGAACGGTTGCCCAAACAAGTGCCCATGCAGCAATTTTGCCAATAGTGAAAAAACTTGGGAATTCCCATGTCATTTTTCTGACTAGGAGCACGGTGATGCAGGCAATAATAAGAACCAAGAGGGGGATTATTGGAAGTTGGATGCCAAGTTCAGCTCCAGCTTGTGCCCATGTTTCATCAACAAGTAAGGCGTCGTTTTGGTTACCAAGAAAACGATAGACTTCAGCAATAAGTCCCAAGGGGAGGAGTATTGTCAGTACGGTTAATGGGTGCCGATAGTGGGCATTGCCATCTAGGGCTTGTTCTGGCTTCTCTCTACGCTGCTCTGGCGGTGGAGGCGGTGCCTTTGCATCCGTTATTTTTTTATTGGCCTTGTTCTTTTTCGATGGAGCTACTTTTTTAGGTACTTTCTTTTTTTTGTTCGCCCCTTGGGCCAGTAAAGGATTGCTATTGCTCATGATGGGTAGGCCTTAGACGTTTTCCGGTTCGTCGTAGTCACTGCCGTGTAGGCTGCCACTGGCTCTCATTTGCGCTTGGATTTGTTGACGAACAGTAGTGATGCCTTCACGGATTTGGCTGCCATCAAGGGCTGTGGCATCCATCCAATCACAGAGCGGTTTAAATGAGTTCAGAGCTTGTGGGCTGAGTGCCGCCTGCATGTGTTGCTGTGGAAGCGCTTGCGGCAAGACTTGTAGGTAGATAGCGGCTACTTCATCAGCAGTACAATCTGCAAGGCTTTTGCCGGTGACTTGCATTGCTAATTGATCAAACATAGGGCCAAGCTGAGTAATGAGGACACGGTCGCGTTCTTCTAAGGCCGCGGCCTCTTCGCTGGTAGCGAAGGCATCCCAATCAAATAGGCTTTCAGGCATGGGCGCTTCTTCACCTTCTACAGGTGCGGTTTCTTCGTTGGCCTCTGGTGTTTCAGGCGCGGTTTCTTCTTCTGGCTGTTCAGTTGGTTCTGTGTTTTCTTCAGCTTCGTCATTGGAGCTGTCATCGCTGAGTTGATCGGCAAAGAGTACATGCCAAGAGACGCTGAGTTCGTCGTGACTTTCTTGGTCACGCTCGCCAGTGGTAAGAGCTTTGCTGAGGCGTTGCATTTCAAAGCGGTCGCAGAATTGGTCCTTGTCCATGACGGCTGCAATGCAGTCAGTGGCACGTGTATCGCCAAGCATGGCCAGGGCGCGGCAGGCGTGTTCGCCAAGACCGGTGCGGCCAGATTGAGCACGTTTGTTTTCTAGAGCAACACGCTGAACCAGAGTTTCTGTGAGGGTTGTGCTGGCATGATTATGGGCAATACAGATACAGAGGCCGTAGTAGGCATTTTCACGTTCATCAAGGCTGCCATTTTCTAAGGCTGTTGTAAGGAGGGCTTCGCCTGTAGGAAGCTGTGCTAAGGCCCAAGCAGCAGCGTGGCCTGAAAGGCCTTCGGTATCAAGTAATGGAACCAAGAAGTTTGTATTGGCTTCGGCGCGATGATGGCCGATGGCAAGTGCAAGGGCTGCCATAAGTGTGGTATCTTCGCTGTTGGCTTGTTCACAGGCTTGTGGCAGGTCTGATGCATGAAAGGCCATAATGGCACTCATAGATGGAGAGTTGTTCGTTACAAGTGTCATGCTCAGATTCCTTGGATAAGACAGGGTAAAAAAATAGGGCTGTGATATATTTCATCACAGCCCCAGTTTTTAAGATGTGGGGAAGGTTAGCCTTCTTCAGTGCTTTCTTCATCAGTACCAATGATGGTGCCAAGGAAGAATTCAAGGGATTTGGCTTCGCGGATTTCTGCGCTGACTTGGTTGATTTGACCAGATTCTTGCAGGTTCTTAGCGATATCTTCAGGTTTTTGACCGCTACGATAGGCAGCCATCATGATTTGTTGTTGGAGGTCTTCTTGGGTTGTCTCAATGTTGTTTTCTTGAGCAATGGTACCAAGGATGAACATACGACGGAGATAATCTGTTACATTCTTTTCAGCTTCAGCTTTTTCGTCGTCGGTCAGTTCTTCGTCGCCTTCTTTTTTATCGGCTGCGTCTTTGAGCGAAGCTTCAATCATATCGGCGTACATTTTTTCTGGTAGCTCAAGTGTTGATTTTTCGATGAGCTGTTCAGTGAGTTCATTAATTTGTTGGTCATGTGCAGCGTTTGTTTTGCGACCTTCAATAGACTCTTTGATACGAGCGTTTAGATCTTCTTCGTTTTCAACGCCAAAGCGTTTGAGCAGTTCTTCGTTGAGTTCCGCTGGCATCAAGCGTAATGCGCTTTGAATGGTAACACTAACGTGTGCTTCTTTGTTAGCCCATTCTTCTGGTTTGAATGCTTCTGGTAAGGTGGTGTCAAATTCTAAGCTGTCGCCCGTTTTGAGGTCTTTTGCAAGCTCAAGCACTTCTTTGGGGTCTTTGCCGAAGAGTGGGTAGGCACCTAAGAGGTGACGAAGGTCGGTGATTTCACGAATGGTTTCATCACCACTAGTGATTTTACCAATAAGAGTCACGCTGTCGTCTTCGATGAGTACCGCATCAGCATCCAAGTCTTGGTTTTCACCAGCACGACGAAGGGTTGCTTCAAGTTCTTCGGCAATTTCTTCATCGGTAACAGCATTATCTTCAACAGTAATGTTGAAGACGTCTGTTGAAGGAAGGCTTACTTCTGGGTGGATGTCAAAGCTGGTTGCATAGTTCAGGCCGTCAGAAGTGTCTGGAGTACCTTCACTGAATTGACCCACAGGGTTGAGGTCGTTGTCGATAATGCCTTTACGAACCCCTTCATTGACCATAGCGTCAATACTTTCTGCTTGAATAGAATCACCAAAGCGCTTTTTAACCAAAGACTTAGGTACTTTACCATTACGGAAGCCCTTCATCTTGATCTGACTAGCGTATTTATCAAACAAGCTTTGTTTGCGCTGTTCGAGTTCTTCTTTGGTGTAGGAAATGGTTAGTTCTTTGCGCAGTTTTCCTGCATCACTGATAACGACCTGCATGGGGCTCTCCGGTATTAGGGGGGCGTCAAATGAGCGCGGATGCTAGTGGGCTCTCTGATAAAGACAAACGGTAATCTTCTCATTCCACATTTTGTGTGTAGGAAATTCTTGCACAAGCGAAGTTTTATGGGTATAATACTTTGAGTTACTATTATATTAGTAGCCTTTTGAGTTAATGAGGGTCTCTTTAAGTTATGTGTATAAAATGGCTTGTGTCTAATTTGCTGGGAAAAATCTGCTCAAAACAGTCCAGAAAAAATTGTCCTATGTCCTTTCTGTGTCTGCTGACACTGCTGTCTGTAGAAGGTTTTGTCTTCGGTGGACAGCTTTCGGCAGCAACAGTTACCGTTACCAATACGGCAGATAGTGGAGCAGGGAGCTTACGGCAGGCGGTGAGCGATGCGGCAGCTGATGATACCATTAATTTTGATGGTGGGTTGAGCGGGTCGACTATTCTGCTAACAACTGGTGAAATTCTTATCAATAAAAACCTTACGGTTACTGGGCTTGGTGAGGGAAATCTTACCATTAATGGCAATGCTAATGGTCGTGTTTTTAACACAACCGGTTCATCATTAATAGTTTCTATATCATCACTTACACTGAGTAACGGCATTGCATCGCAAGGTGGTCTAGTCTACAATTATGATGGGTCATTAACCTGTACGAATGTAACGTTTACAGGAGGGGCTACCAATGGTACCGGTGGCCAAGATGGTGGTGGTGCCTTCTATAATAGAAGCGGTATTGTTGCGCTCACCAATTGTACGCTTGTTAGTAACTCTTCTATTGAAGAAGGTGGAGCTATTCATACTTGTCGTTACGGTGGTTCTTTAACCTTAGATAATTGTGTCGTTGGCGCAGTTGGCCAAGGAAATAGTGCCGGATCTGGTAAGGCAGGTGGTGCTATCTACCAATATGGTGGTACGATGGTTCTTCAAAATAATACAAGTATTCGCTACAATTCGGTCAGTGGTGCAGGAGATGGTGGCGGTGTTTGTGTTTATGGCTCGAATGCTGTTCTTACTATTACAGATTCTGTCATAAGCAATAATACCAGTTTGGATCGTGCAGGTGGACTGTATCTTGTTGGGAGTGCTACGGTTAGTAATACTACTTTTGATAATAATGCCGCAGACCTTGGTGGTGGTATGTATGTAAATTTTTCTTCTGTCGTTGGAGAAAAGAAGCAGGTCGTTATTCAAAATTGCAGTTTTTCGAATAATACAGCAGTAACTGGCACGTCACAAGGTGGAGCGCTTTATAATTATGGGGGCGTGGTAACCATCACAGATTCTCTTTTTCGAGGGAACAGTTCAACCAATCATGGTGCTGGAATATATTCTGCTTTTAGCGGTGCATCTTTAACATTGATACACTGCGAAGTCAGTGGGAATACTGCCCTAGCTGCTAGCTCTGATGGCGGTGGTATACATGTGATAGGAGGAGCGTTTACTTGTGTCGATAGTACTATTAGTGGAAATAGCTGTGGTGATGAAGGTGCTGGAATTAATCATAATACTTTGAAAGGCGCGTTGCACATAGAGAGTTGTACCATTAGCAATAATACCAGTAATAGTAGTGATATTGGTGGTGTAAGAATTAATAATCCGGTGATAGCGGTTATTCGTAATTCACTTATGTATAATAATACGACTGGTGACCTTGAGGGAACCATTGATATATTAGAACATTGTTTGTACGGAGCGGCAGGAGCTACTGGGATTACTCTTGGAAGCGGTAGTAATAATATTGTCGGTACAGATCCATTATTATCTGCGCTTGCAGATAATGGTGGCACAGGAAAAACTCATGCTCTAGCTCAGGGTAGTCCTGCTCGGGATGCAGGAAATACGAATGCGCTGCGGTATGCTGCGGTTGATAGACGTCAGCATATGGCAGATGTTGCTGGACTTACAGGAGTGGCGGTTGGAAACACAGACGCAAATGGTAAGCTCTATGTAACGGTGTTAACTGATGATGGCACCAATTGGTATGCGAGTTTTTATAGTGATGTCTCTCAGACGGCGTTGGTTGCTCATACGGCAACATGGACAGCAGGTTCAGGAACAACTTCTGTAGCGGTAATAGCGGATAACGCATCTGGGCTTGGTGGCACCATTGTGGTGAACCGTGCACCTGCGTTGGTTGTTTATGAAACGGGTGACGGTGGAAGTAAAATTACAACGTATGCTTTAACGGGACAGCATACAGGTAATACCGATTTTGGTCGTTCTTATTGTAAGATGGTTGATAATGGCGGTGGGATGTATCAAATTGATATTTACGATGATAGTGCTTGTACATCATTAGTTGCTCATACCGATGCTTATGCCGCAGGCTCAGGAGTGGCAGTGGATGTGACCGTGTATGCAGATAATTCTTCTGGAATGGGCGGAACTATAACTGTTAACGCGGATAACGCTGCGGCCGATTCCAGTATACTTATGGATACGGTGGCGTTTTCGAATCGCCTCTGGATAGGAACTGAATTAACTTGGACAGCAGATCAGCGTGGAGGTTCGTTTGATCGTATTATTAATACTACTCGAGATATTGGTGCGTATGAATATGGTAATGGAGAGCCAAGTACCAACGTATCAGGGCTTGGGTTTTCAGATATTTATGACACTTATTTAGATATTGATTGGACCACTGGAACGGGCTTATATTCTATCGTTGTAGTCAAAGCTGGATCTGCTGTTGATTCAGACCCTGTTGATGGTGTGGCTTATACGGCGAATACGGTATTGGGTTCAGGTACAGAACTTGGAACTGGTAATTATGTCGTTTATGCAGGAACTGGATCAACGGTTACTGTTACAGGATTAACGGGAAGTACAACTTACCATGTTGCCGTTTATAGTTTTAACGCTGATGATGGAGGTGGTGATGAGAATTATAGAACGAGTGATAAGGCCGTAGGTTCTCAAGCAACACAAGCTGCGTTGTTATCCGGACCGACACTAATTGCCGATAGCACTAGTAATACCGTAGATAATGCAATTGATCTGAGTTATGTGGATGATGCAACATGGCGGGCAGCGGTTACCACTGTAAAATGGGGAGATACTACGTTGACGGGCGGGCAATGGAGCACGTCGTCTGGAACACTTACGATTAATCAAGGTGCTATTCAGGCAGCAGAAAGCAAAACCGTTACGGTTATTGCTACAGGATATTTGCCAACGGCTGTTTCTCAGAGTGTTACGCATGGGGTAGTAGTTGCAGGAAATAGCACAGCAGTCATTGATAATACTTTAAGCCTTTCTGTTTCTCGAACTATTACGGTAACCTGTAAAGACCAATATAATAATGTAGTAGCAGGGCATACCCCCAAAGTGATAATTGCGACTCGTGACGATGACGGAACTGTTGATGAATCATATACGGTAGATGGAACTGGTTATACTGGGAATAATACGGTTTCCTTAAATGCTGCAACGAATGCCAGTGGCGTTGTGACTTGTGGCATTACCATTCCAGGAGTCGTGGATAGTGGCGATGGTGTGTGTATTCAGATACAAACATCAGGGACAGCAGATATATCTGATCCTTTTTGTTATTTTAATGGCGCGGATAATATTGTTGTAAATGAAAATGATAGTGGTGCAGGATCTTTGCGACAAACTATAAGTGATGCTACAGGAGGTGACACTATTGCTTTTGCTTATGATGTGACATCAATCACTTTAACAACAGGTCAGATTGCTATAGATAAAAACCTTACGGTTGACGGTAATGGATCAGTTACTGTGAGTGGAAATGATTCTTCACGTATTTTAAATATTACTGGTAGTGGGGTTCTCACTGTATCTTTACACAGTTTAACACTGACAAATGGACGGTCATCCACTGAAGGTGGAGGAATTCGGGTTGACGGAGAAATCTTGCAATTAACAAATTGTACCGTGCAAAATAGTGCAACAACAGGTACTGGATATAATGCAGGTGGCGGAGCCATTTATGCACTGAATGCAGCAGATCTAACCTTAACGAGTTGTACCATTACCAATAATAGTTCTCAAGATGACGGTGGTGGTATTTTATTTGGTGGAGGTGTTGGAACGGGCACGTTGACAATAACAGGAACCACTCTCTCAAATAATTCGGCGGTGGATAATGGTGGTGGTATCTATTCATATGGGAATGATATTCTCTCAGTGACTGGAAGCAGTGTTTTTTCTGGAAATAATGCTACTGATAATGGTGGTGGAATATCTATCGCAAAATCCAGTACGGTATCCACATTCACAAACGTCACTTTTAGTTCCAATATAGCAGGAGAGCAGGCAGGTGGTCTTGCTCTTAAAGGAACGAGTACCATCAGTAATGTTACGTTTAGCTCTAATAATGCTGGTACGGACGGCGGTGCTGTTTATTGCAAAGATAGCGTGAAAGATCGCGTCTATCAGAAAATGTCAAATTGTACCTTCACTCAAAATGTAGCAACTGCGGATGGTGGTGCGGTTCATAATGAAGCCAGTTATGTGTATATAGAGTATTCGACATTTTCAGAAAACCAAACAACAACAGGAGAAGGTGGTGCTCTTTATTTAATAGATTCAACGCCTTCATCACTGACTACATTATATGGCTGTACATTAGAAGGTAATAAAGCGGCCCCTTTAGGCTCAGCTACTGGTGGAGCTGTACAGACGGATAGTCAATTGTGGATGTCTCATTGTACCGTGAGTGGTAATACAGCGAGTGATAAAGGTGGTGGTATTGCTATCAATAGTGCGACGCATGCAGTCGTGTCTGTGCGAAATTGTACCATAGCTGAAAATGAAGCGACGAATGGTGGTAGTGGTATTGAAGTTGTGAATGCCGCTTATACGGAAGTACGTAACTCTATCGTAGCGCTAAATACGAGTAATGATTTTAAGGGTGATTTTACTCTTGTCGATCATTGTGTCTATCAAAACTCGACTGGTACATGGACGACCGATACCAATAATATAACAGGTAATCCTAAACTGAGTGCGTTAGCAGCAAATGGTGGTAGTACTCAGACTCGTCTGTTGCAAACCGGTAGCCCTGCTATTGATGCTGGGGCAGGAAGTATCTGGTTACCATTTACTGTTTTTGATAGATATTCGTGGGTACGTTCTATTGATGGATTAACCGGGATTACAACATCAAATACTGATGCGAATGGGCGTTTGTATCTAAAGATAACAACTGATGATGCTACCAATTGGTATATAAATATCTATAAAGATGAAGCGCAGTCTAGCCTTGTTGGGCATACTGCTACCTTTACGCGAAATAGTGGAGATGTTTCTTCTGTAGTTACTGCTGATAATTCATCTGGGCTTGGAGGAACCATGCTTATTAACACAGTTCCGCAAATAGAATATTTAGACCTGTTTGATTATGATAATCAAATAACGACTTCAGGGCTAACCGGTTTAACAGGTAGCAATACGGATCGCGGTAAAATTTATTGTTCTATTGTTGATGTTGATGGAACAAATTTTAGGGCTGATCTTTATTCAGACAGTGCTCGCACAGCGCTTGTTGGTCATAGTGCAACATGGACGGTAGCTGATGATGGGGCAACACCAGCTATTACTGCTGATAATGCTTCGGGGTATGGTGGAACGATTACAGTTGATACAACAGATGCACAGGCGCCAATAGCAGATTCCGATATAGAAATTGATGTAGTACCATATTCTGAAACTGCTTATATCCAAGCAATTGTAGACTATGATCAAAGAGGAAGTACGTATGCACGTATTATAAATACGACTATGGATATTGGTGCTCTTGAGTTGCAAGGTGCTTCCGTAGCACCAGAAATTAATCTACAAGGAAATGCGCAAAATATTGTTAGTGGAGATACGACTCCATCGTTGACGGATGATACCGACTTTGGTTCCGCAAATGTTATAAGTGTAACGATTGATAAAACGTTTACGATACAAAATACAGGGGACGGAGATTTGAGTTTAACAGGAAACCCTTCTGTTGTATTATCTGGAACCCATGCGAGCGATTTCACAGTGAGTAGTACGCCAAGTACCACAGTTGCCGTTGCAGGGTCAACCACCTTTACGGTGAGGTGTGATCCAAACGATGTAGGAGTGCGTACCGCGACAGTTACGATAGCGAATGATGACCTTGATGAACAGAGCTATACCTTTGACATTCAGGCAACGGGAACAGGCCGTGCGGTGACTTATTCTAGCACGGCATATTATGAATCTATATTAAATAATGGCACAATCGAAACGACCATAGTTGTTACCTTAGCGGGCGGCACCTTTACAGGATCTAATAGTGACGATTTTGTAGCTGGTGGAAAAGTCGCTATTAATAATGTGCCGAGTGGATTAACAGCGATAGCAAATCGTGATTCTTCGACACAATTAACAATTAGCTTAAGTGGAACAGCATGGCAGCAACATACGGCATCGAATATTAGTAATATGAGTATTGTGTTTGCTGATAGTGCGTTTACCGCAGGGTCAGCATCAACGGTGCTGCGCTCTACACAAACAAATGTATCGCTTACCTATCGCGACCAACACTGGCGGGCTTTTCATGATGCTTTATTAGATAATGAGTCTGGAGGTGTTGGTGACCATGCTTCTGTTGGTAATGGATCTACAGATGCAACATCTTATGATCTACTTGATTTTGATAAAGGCGTGGCGGTTAACACTGGAAATATTCAATTAGGTTTTTCTTTTGTTGGAAGTCGTGGAACTGGTACGAATGGTGCAGATAAAGATCCAGCTAGTGGCACTGATGCCTATACGCTCTTTAATGGGGTTATCGATTTTGGCGAGGGATATACTTGGTCTAGCTCTGGCAGTCAAACCTTAAAAGTTACAGGGTTAGATAATACAAAAAAATATCGTTTGGCTTTGTATTCAAACCGAGCGGGAAATGATTCGCTTTTTGTTCAACTTACTTTGCAGGATACTTCTTCGTATACGGCATCTAGTTCGACTGGTGTTGGTGGGGGAACAGATGGAGATGTTAGCGATGAAGATGTCGATTACAGTGTTGATAATACAACAAATGGGTACCTTGGACAATGGACTGACATTGTACCAACAGGTGATGGCGGCACTAGCTTTAGCGTGAAGGTTGAAGGGAAAGCTGGGACAAATGCGTATTACCCTATGGGAATTTATGTAGAAGAATTAACGGCTCAACCGGAAATAAATATTACTGGAAATAGTTCTTCTATAACAGATGGCGATGTATCGCCAACAACTACAGATCATACGGATTTTGGTTCCGTTGGTACAGCAAGTGGTAGTGTGGTAAGAATCTTTACTATAGAAAATACAGGTGCAGGAAGCTTAGCCTTAACGGCAAGTCCTATGGTGCAGATTAGTGGTACGCATGCTGCTGATTTTACTGTGAGTGCTGTGCCAAGTTCGCCTATTGTAGGCGGTGGTACAACCACTTTTTCTCTTACCTTTGATCCATCTACTGCAGGAACACGCACGGCCACAGTAAGTATCTATAATAGTGATTTATCGGAGAGTTTGTATAATTTTGCAATTCAAGGTATTGGCACAGATCCAAATGTTTCGATAACTAAAAGCGCAACAACAAGTTCGGAAAATAATACAGAAACGATAACCTATACAGTCGCTCTTGATGCACCTTCTACAAAAGTGTGTACGGTGAACTATGCGGTCAGTGGCACCGCTTCTCTGACCTCAGACTATACCAACGCATCCGGTGATTATAGTATTGCTTCTAACGGTACGATTAGTTTTGCCGCAGGTGAAACGAGTAAGACGATCAAACTAACGGTGGTGAATGACAGCACCGCTGAATCTTCAGAGAC
>JADGDD010000014.1 GCA_016745075.1 Planctomycetota bacterium
ATCGTATTTATGCTCCAGACGGTACTCAAAAGGTTGTTGGCGAATACTATTGTAATGGAGACCATTATCGCATAAAACACGAAGAGGATACATGGAAGAATTCTGTTTATAGAGAAGCATGTCTAGCTGGCTTAGGATTGCCCGTTTATGCATCAGCGGTGAATACTGAAATTTCCAAGCCAAAAACTAACTGGTATTCCTATACGTCTGGAGATCCTGTGAACAGGTGGGACCCTAGTGGATTAGACGATGTCGAGTACCGCGATGGAACGCTTTATTGGCTCCCTGATAGCGGAGATACGACACCAATTCCAATTGGTGGTCAGCGTGGCGGCAATGGTTGGATTGGTCTATCAAGCATTGTTGGAGGCGGTAGATTCTTAGAGGATGCATTGCCAACGTTACGAGCGATAGCAAAAGATGTGCATGTTGGCGATTCTTCTTGGATGCATTTATATGGACAAAGCACAGGGCAGATGAATGTCATAAGCGCACATATTAAATCTAGTGGCATAATGTCTCCTTTTAGCGTGAACCCAAGCTCAAATAGTTTTGGTATTTTCATAGATGGAACTGGAAGCCATGTACAACAAGCTTCAAATGTTTCATATTTATATGATGATTTTCAAGGTTCAAAATTTTACTTTGGAGGAGTTGGGAACCGTACCGAATATACTGGTGCAATAGCAGGGGGTATTGGAGGTGGTGGTTTCGGTTTAGAATTCCAGTCTATCAATGACCGAGCATTGGCAGATATTTCTAAGCATTGGACGCCTGGGCAAAGTCTTTATATTTACGGATTTAGTCGTGGAGCAGCTGGAAGTAATGAGCTGGCTAAGTTAATTAAAAGAACAGGTATAAGGAAAGACGGCAAAGTGTATCATCCAAAAATTGAAAGAATGGGTTTGTTTGATCCTGTTTATAGTGTTGGTAGACCTGGACAAAGCTCAAATTTTGTAATGTCAACTGAGCAAAGCGAAGCAGGGAATTATGTTACCGCTAAAGTTTCCAGTATCGTTAAGAATTTAGATGTGCTTTATTCGCAACATGAAGAACGAACTTACTTTCCAGCAACAAGGTTTAATGTGAGTTCATCTACTGTTCTTAATACAGCGACATCACCAGGCCGTCACTCTGATGTAGGTGGGCATATTGACAATAATCAGTTCATAATGAAATTGACACGGAACTGGATGATTGCCAGTGCTGGATCAGGTTCTCCATTTACCCAAGCGGAACGCCTTAGTTCTGGTGAATTTAATAGAATGACAAGTTGGTCCAACTATAATAGTTATAAGCCTGGCCCTTATGGTGTGCAGGCTTCTCAAGGGGTAAACTGGGCTTTACCTATTGGTGCTTGGGACCAGCAATTGCTTAACCATTATCCAAGAGATTTGTGGTGGGTGGGTCCGTCTATACTTCCAAATGGAGAGCTATTAGAATTCCTTTATGGATTTAGGGGCGATGTTTTGGCACGAGATTTAGGGCGATGAGTAAAGTAGCGGCTTGTTTGAATTATGGAATAATAGCAATCTGTGTATTGTTGTTATCATCCTACTTAATTCTCTTGTTCTATCCCATGTCAGATATGCACGAGGTTTCATCTAGTGCCATAATTGAACGAGGTAAATCAGTTCGTGGGCTTTTCCTTTCAAAAGAAAGAACAGGCTATTGGCGAGCAATGAGAGATGGGAACCTTGTATGGCATGGAAATTATAAGGCTGGAATGAAAATAGGAGAATGGGAGTATTATAATGATACGACAGGCTATTTAATAGAAAAAGAATACTTTTCAGATGAAGGTCAGATATTGAAAACAGATAACTATGAAAACGGTGTTCATATCGATACTCAAGATTTAGTAAGCGGTAAAACAATAATAAAAATCCCTTAAAATTGTATTGTGGGGTACTTAATGTGTTTTGGAGGGGGAGATATGCCATCAAATGATTATCTGAATGATGAGAGGAAGAAACTTTGGAAAGAACTTGTTGCTTTAAGGCAGCTCGTTGAAAAAAAGCCATCTTCTGAATATGAACGTGAAATTAAACAAATATCAAAAAAATGTTCTGAGTATCGGAATAGAACGAAAGAGTCTGAAGAGACAGCGGCAGGATTGTTGAAAAAGATAGAGCATTCAACTGTTCAGTTAAAACAAATGGAAAAATCTGCGGGGAATCTTCTGGCTGGTATAAGCGATGCTGCGAGCATAATAAGTGATACATCTAACAGAGCAGAAGAGCTTAGAAAAAAGGTTGATATTGTTGAATCTTTATTCGTTGAGAAAGATGATATTAATGAGAAGATAGATCTTTTAGTCTCTTTGTCTCAAAAAGGGGAAGACTATGCTTCTAAGATTGCTAGTGCTTATTCTATAGCAATTAAGCGAAAAAAAGAATTCGATCAGCTGTATTACGAGATTATAGGGTATGATGACGATGATGAATCTACAGGTGAAACTGTTCGTGTAGAGGGTCTGAAGGATGAATTAGAAAAATCCTATATGGAGACAAAAAAAGGTTTGGCCACTCTTCAGGAGGAGATAAATGATCTTAGCAGAGAGGCTGAAGGGAATTACGATGCGTTTATGGTGGATAAAAATACTGCTGTTGATGAACAGGTCGGTTTGTGGGATTCAGAATACTCTGTCTTAGCAAAAAGGATAAGGGAGTTATTGCCAGATGCGTTGACTGCTGGTTTAAGCTCTGCTTTTTCGGAGAAGCGTAAAGCAGAAATAGTGGAAGGTAAGAAGTTAAATAGTTTTTTTTCGTATTCCATTATTGGATTGATAGCTGCTTCAATGCTGCCTTTTATTGTTAGCTTTAATTTGTTGTTGGATGGTAAGGCTCTGGAGGACGTTATTCTTGACATGCCGAGAATGGTGTTGGCAATAATGCCTTTATATTTCCCTCTTTTATGGATGGCGTATTCTTCTAATAAAAAGGCAAGTTTGTCTAAGAGGCTTGTGGAAGAATATACGCACAAGGAGGTTTTGAGTAAGACATTTGAGGGGTTGTCTAATCAAATTGAAGAAATCGATGACGTTCGTATGTCTTCAGAACTAAGGGTGAAATTATTGTTTAATATGTTGGATGTTAGTGCTGAGAATCCTGGTAAATTGATAACAGATTATAATCAATCAGATCATCCATTGATGGATGCGTTGGATAAGAGTGCTAAACTTAGTGATGCAGTAGAGGGGTTGTCAAAAATACCAGGGTTATCGAAGGTGACGGGGATGTTAGAAAGAAGGACAGAAAAGATTTTATCAGCAACAGAAAAGAAAATAGAAGATGGGTTAGAGGCTATCATTCCAAGCTCGAAAAATGTTAAAACAGAGGTTGAGAAAGATGAGGAAGAGGAGTGATTGTTGTGCAAATATTTTCTAATAGCGGGAGGTGTCTTTCATCTCAGGTAATTAGTGAAATATATTACATTCCGAGTCCTTACGCGAAAAGTGAAACCCCGCTCCGTTCATAATAATTGCGCGACTACGGCAAGAAGCTACGCTACAGCCTGCGTGCAATTATTATGCCCTGCGCTATTTTTCTGCATTATAGCCGCATGTCATAGCGTGTGCGCGTTCGTATACTTCTTCGCAGAGTGCAAACGGTGGCACATACAATGCCAAGCTCTACGTAAGGTGAAACCGAGTAGCGCGAAATCTTTTTGTGTTCGTCGGACGGTTTTCTAATTCACCGACAGCGTAACGCGCTTCTTGTAATTAGTGTGCGTAACTTCCATAAGCCACTCAGTAATGTGTTGCAAAGTTTTTCGCAAATTAACCCACTCCGTGGGCTCGGCCAGCAGGGGCTGGCTTAATTTGCAAAAAGCTTTTCTCTCTCTTAAAACCCCGTACCCCGTAAAAAAGAATCAGCCTGCTCCTTTATAATAATGCCGCAAATTACCACCTAATCGTTCTTTGTAGGCAATCTTTCCTTCGTTTTAACCAACTTCGTCACGATTATGGGAAGTGATAGCATATAGTTATTATGTAAGCCTTTACCGGATCAATGTTTGTATTGTTTAATGGTGTTGTTTAGGTGAGTTGAGATATTATTTACGGGGTACGGGGAGCTGGCGTCAAATTGCCCCTGCGCCACTCAAAACAAAAGCCCTGTAAGTTATTAACTTACAGGGCTTTATGTGGTGCGCCGTCATGGATTCGAACCATGGACCCACTGATTAAAAGTCAGTTGCTCTACCAACTGAGCTAACAGCGCGGGTGCAATGAGCGTAGTGAATAAATCACTATCGCTTACGCGAGGGCGGAATGTAGTAAGCCCTTTAAGGAGTGCAAGCTTTTATTTGATCTGGGCTATTCGAGCCAGACGCGGATGCTTTTTTTGTCGTGGGTGTCTTCAAAAACAGTGCCTGGCTGACTACCATTTTTAATGATGGTTTGGCTGATTGCCTGCAAGTCTATCTTACGTTCGTGTAGTCGTTTAAGGACTTCTGGTTCTATTATTTCAGCGAGGTTGCTTATGGCAGCAGCAGGCATCGTTAGAGATACTTTTTCTCGTTGTATGCCGCCAGTTTGTTCACAAACGCGTACGCGTAAGTGTTTTGAGAGTTGGGCACAGGAGCTTACTGTGGGAGCAGTTGGGAGATGCAGCTCATCAAGTTGTTGACGTTGTTCTATGAGAATGTCTTGAAGAAGGGGCCACCAATGAATGGTGCAACGAAGAAGCGTAAGCTGTTGCAGAAGTCCGTTCCATGCACGCATCAGTAGCATGAATTCGGGAGGACCAGCCGAACGGAAGTACCAACTGCTTTCGCCAAGCATGTTACGTATGTGCTGTCCCGGTTTCCAATCTGTCATGGCAAAGGGGTGGGGGGTAAATAATGGGAGAAATATTTCGTGGAGTAGGGCGGGGATCTGCTGATGGATATGGCTCAAGGTGGTTCCGTTAAAACCGGCAAGCATTAGCAGGGCAATTGGATCATCATCTTCTCGATAGGCTAATGAGCGGATCAGCCGTAGCATCGCTTGTGCAGCTGTTGGCTGAATATCGGTGAGCGAGCCGTAATCATAGAGGTAAACGGTGCTGCTGCCCAGATCGCAACCATAGTTACCGAGATGCGGATCGGCGTGTATGCGGTGATGGACAAAAACATGTTGAAAGAAATGTTGTAATAAGGTGCTGCCTACACGGTTGCGGGTACGTTGGTCCCAGTGTTTGGCCGCCTTGCTGAGTGATTCTCCAGGGAGCCATTCTTGAACGAGCACCTGTGGTCGACAGAACGTGCTGTAGACCCGTGGCCCGCGTAGGCCAGTGGGTAGGGTCGTAATATATTGTTGCTGATTGTGTGCTTCTTGTTGGTAATCGAGTTCATGCTGAAGATTTGTTGCTAGTGCCTGGCGGTAGCCATGTAGATCAATGCCCCATTTTTTAAGTGGTCCAATGTTGGGAATAAGTTGCAGGGCAGAGAGTTCGTTTTGAATGGATGTACGAATAGACGGATATTGAATTTTAATAGCGACGGTTTCTCCCGTCGTCAATTGGGCACGGTGAACTTGGCCGATAGATGCGGCCTGCTGAGCTTCTTCTATGTGTTTGAAGATGGTAGAAATATCTTCGTCATAATTGGCTTGTAGAACAGGGAGTATTTCTGAAAGCGGTAGTGGTGGTAATCCTTCTTCGTTTATGGATAGGGAGGTGCTACCGCTGTCTATGAATTGTCCTATTTTTGCAGCAAGCCCTCGTTGCTCACCAAGGAGAGCTTGCACCCATGAACGGGCGCGTTGTTCACTATGTTTATCTGTGGCTTGTCGTACTTTTTTTACGCCACGGATAAGTCGTGCGTATGTCCAGCCAGTGCGTATGGCTTTCAGAAGAGCCATTATACTTCCATAGAATCAACAAGCGCTTGTAGTTTTGTGGCAAGTTGGGTGAAAGAGTTGGCGCTTTCTTGGAGACTTTCTGCGGTGGCACCATTTTCTTTGGCAGCCTGTGCTACCCCGGTAATGGTTCTAGATATTTCTGTGGTACCTTGAGAGACTCGTTGGATAATACTGGTAATCTGTGATGTGGCGCTGCTTTGTTCTTCGGTTGCGCTGGCAATGGTTCCAGAGATTTCATTGATTTCTTTAATGATGTCAGAAATGCTAGAGATGGCTGTGACCGAACGTTTGGTGTCACCTTGAATGGCGTCAATTTGTGAGCTGATGTCTTGTGTCGCATTTGCAGTTTGTTTGGCTAGTTCTTTCACCTCACTAGCTACAACGGCAAAGCCTTTTCCGGCTTCGCCAGCACGGGCAGATTCAATGGTGGCGTTGAGAGCCAGTAAATTTGTTTGTTGAGCAATGGAGGTGATGAGTTTAATGACTTTACCAATTTGATCACTAGACATGCTCAAATTATCAATGGTATCACCTGTTTTTTGTGCTTCGTTGGTGGCATCAGCGGCGACGTTGGTTGCTTTGGATACATTTTTTGCAATTTCGTTAATAGATTCTTCCAGCTCAGATGCGCCCGAAGCAACAGTACGTATATTCACATCTACTTGTTCAGTGGCCGTGGCAACGGTTTCAGCTTGAGTAACCGTATTGTTACTGGCGAGATTTAATTGAACGGCCTGAGAGCTGAGTTCTTCTGCGGCTGTGGCCAGCGTATCTGCGGTTTCTTTCATGGATTTGTGCATGTGTATTTTATCGGTAATAATAGACCAGCTTACCATTGGTCCAATATAGTCACCGTTATTATCAAATACAGCACTTGCGAGTAGGTCAGCAGTATCTTCACCAATACGAATTTTTGCACGGTGTGGTAAATTGTTTGGGTCAGCGAGTATGCGGCGTTGGACCGCTGGCTCTTTATGGAAAATATCAATACAGCTACCAAGTACCTTATCCGCAGGAATTGGTAGGTTATGTTCAATTGCTTTCAGAGTTGAGAGTGAGGCAGGGTTCACATAGGTGACGATGAGGTCTTTATCACACATCATGAGATTAACCGGAGCATTTTCGAGCAGAGATTTCAAGCGTGCTTGTTCTTTTTCCGTTTTTATTTTATCGGTAATAATTGCCCAGCTCACCATCGGTCCGGTGTAATTTCCGTCATTATCAAAAACGGCGGCAGCATTCAGCTCTGCGACTTCATCGCCGATATGGATGATGGTGCTATAGGGGAGGTTGTTTGGGTCTGCCAAAAGTTTACGCTGAACAGACGGGTCTTTGTGGAAAATATCAATACAGCTTCCAAGCGCTTCATCGGCAGAAATGGGCAGCAGATGCTCAATGGACTTGAGTGTGGCTTTGGAGGCGGGGTTCAAATAGGTAATGACAAGATCAAGGTCGCAGGTCATGATGTTGACGGGTGCATTGTCTAACATGGCGAGGTAGGTAGAGTCAGTATGAGATGGATTTGTCATGTGTGCGAACCTTATGAAATTAGGGACAAGTATTAAGTAGATACCTCATAAAAAAGAGGCTCGCAAGCCTCTTTCTGGAAGTTTCTAAGGGGTACGGTTTAAGTGGTCGTTGTGGTTGCACTTACAGTGTGGCTGCTAGCATAAGCAACATGACGGACACAACAGAATTAGCATCAGCCTCAAATGACAAGCCTCTTCAGGAGAAGAGTGGGAATAAAGAGGAGTGGGACCAGCGTTTGCCAGCATGGCAACGGAGTGTCAATGCCTTTTGTGAAAACTGGATATTCGCTTTTGCGGTAGCGATGATCATCCGTGCCTTTTTCTTTGAGGCCTACCGTATTCCCTCTGCGTCTATGGAACCAACGCTCTATGGTGATAAAGCCTTCATGGAGGGGGATTTTGTCGTGGTCAGTAAAACGAAGCACTTTTTTAGTTTGCCCGATCGTTGGGATGTTGTTGTGTTTCATTATCCCAAACCAGAAGTGCAAAGTGCGACTGGTGCCGCTATCCCAGCAGAAAATGAGCGTGGTAAGCGTATTGATAATGTTTTTTCTCAACCATTGATGCACAGGAACTTTGTAAAACGTTGTGTGCTTTTCCCCGGTGATGAGTTCTATGTCAGTGGTGGTGATGTGTATCTGAAGCAAGAGCAGGGCAACTTTGCTGTTGTGCAAAAGCCGGAAGATGTGCAGGAGGCTTTATGGACATCAGTATACGAGCATGGTGCTCAAGATGGTTATGTTCCATGGAAGGGTGATGGTACAGCACAGGTAGAATCAGATAACGGTCTGTCTTTCTCCTTAAAAGGTGGACAAGTGACCTTTACACAACCGTTTATCAACCTTTATTTTAAACCAGGTACGGTTAAGGTTGCATCTGCTCGTAGTTCTGCGGCTGCTCGACAAGCTTTGCGCGATCTTGATGCCGGAAACCCTGCCGCCGCTACCAAACTGCATGGAGAGCAAGTGAAGCTGTCTATGTTACAGCCGCTTTTTGAAATAAATGGCCAGAAGGGCAATGTGTGGGACATGGCAAGTGATGATTGGATTGTCTCTCGCCTTACAACCGATGACCTTGATAGGAACTACGGCGCAGTTTTGAACCGTCGGATGAATGAATATGTTGGTGATGTTCGAGTGCGTTTTACTCCAACATCAATCAGTGGTACTGTTGTCTGTACCATAGAAGAAGGCAACCTTCAGGCCTTTCATTTGACTTTGACGGAATCTAGCTGGGCTATATCAAATGCCGGTAATGAGGTTGTAGCAAAAGGTACTGATGCCTTGTTGGATGAAGAGCTTGAGTTTATTCATGTCGATAACCGAGTGTGGTTTGCTATTGATGGTGAGCCTCTTTGTGAGCCGATTGTAAGCCTTGCTTCTCAGCCCCATAAAGATCGAACGCACGTACTGTGGTCTGGTCAAGGGACTATAGCCCTAGAGGAATGTAGCGTTGATCGTGATGTGCATTATTGCCGTAACGGTTTTTTGGTGAACGACCCTGCTCGTGGTTCGTGGCAAGAACGCGCTCTCCGTGAACAAGTATATGGTCTGTCACGAAACACCATCAAGATAGGTGATAAACAAGGTATGCTGGCCACGGCTTATTCGGCAGCAACAGCGCAGACTGTTCCAGATAAAGCCTATGGGTTCTTAGGGGATAACAGCCCTTTCTCTTTCGATTCTCGTGGTTGGGGTTGGGTTCCAGAAGCCAATTTACGAGGTGAAGTCATGGCTGTGGTTATGCCACCAAGCCGGATCAAGGTTGTGGAGTAAGGGGATGTTAATGATGCAAGAGCAAGTAATTAACAAGTTTTTCCACATTTTTTTTTGTTGCGTACGGCCTGTGCATACAAACGTGCTGGCAATGATGTGGAAAACACCTTTATGTGCAAAAACATTGTAAGTGTTATTCCTAAATGGTTTTACGATACTATGTGCGATACCCCTAGTATCTTTTCTGATTGATATATCTTGTTTCTTTGCGCTTGACCCCCTAAGTTTTTAAAAGGTTTTCCACAATGACGTTACTTTCTGTAAATGGTATAAGTAAACGATACGGTCGCAGACAGGTTGTATCCAGTGTGTCCTTAGAAGTTGGACGTGGAGAGATTGTTGGCCTACTTGGGGCCAACGGTGCAGGCAAAACGACTACTTTCCGTATGATTGTTGGTATTATTCCAACAAACGGTGGGACCATTAGTTTTGATGGGCATGAAATGGCGAAAATGCCTATGCATAAGCGAGCCCGTCTCGGGATGGGGTACTTGGCTCAAGAGCCAACTATCTTTGCCAAACTTAGTGTAGAAGATAATGTGCGAATGATTTTGGAGCATCATTTTCCACGCAGAGAGCACAAACATCGATTGGACGCCTTACTGGAAGAGTTGAATATCAGTCACTTGCGTAAGAGTTTGGCAGGTAGCCTTTCTGGTGGAGAACGTCGCCGTTTAGAAATTACCCGTGCTATGGTGGTAGAGCCTAAGCTTGTCTTTTTTGATGAGCCGTTTGCTGGCGTAGATCCACGTAGCCGTGCAGATATCTGTGCCGTATCAGAAGAGTTGCGCACCCGTGGTATTTCCGTATTGATTACAGACCATCACGCAGAGGCTATTCTTGGTATGGTTGATCGGCTTTATGTGATGCAGAACGGTTCTATTCTTGCTAGTGGCACACCAGCAGAGGTCGTATCGAATCAATCGGTACGAGAGGCCTACTTAGGCGAAGACTTCGCGTGGCAACCGTCTACGTGAACTGGTTGCTGCATGTGCTTCGTTGGTGTGCCGCTGTTGCGGTAGCAGTACTGGTGCTGCCTTTGGTATGGCAGTGGGCATGGGATACTATTTCTCCAATTCGACATTTACCGCCGTATGGGATATGGTTTTGTGGTGGTACGGCCCTAGCGTTGGCACTGGTCTTATGGAAAAAGCCAAATGCCCTTCTGCATACTTTTTTACATGAGGCTGCACATTTTGTTGTTTGTCTGTTATTATTTGTGCGAGTTCATAGTTTTCAGGTGAGTGATGGCAAAGGTGGCTATGTGTTGCATGAAAAGGTAGACCCATTGCGTCACCTGTTTATCTGTCTTGCTCCTTATACTTTGCCAATGGCCTTGGGGCCAGTGCTGGTGGCACGATATTATGCCCATAATTATGATTGGCGATGCTGGCTTACAGCAGCGGTTGGCTTTCTAACGGTTCATCACCTCCATGGTTTATATCACAATGTGCGCCTAAACTTTTGGGGGAAGCAAGCTGACCTGAGTAAAGCAGGTAAGCCACTTAGTTTAGTGGTTATTGCAACGGCCTTATTAGCTCTGTTGCCGTGTGTGGCGGTGGTGCTGTACTCTTAGATGTCTTCTTGCATTTTTGGTGTAAGTTGGTGCCATACGGCCATGAGAAAACCATTAGAATGTGTTGTGTCTATTTCTGGCCTACGTGGGATTGTCGGTGAGACAATCGATGCGGAAACAGTGCTTCAATTAGCACAGGCTTTTGCTTCTACTTTGCCGCTGGTGAAATCTGGTTCCAAGACCATTGTGCTAGGCCGAGATTCTCGTCCAACCGGCCCATCATTATCTCATGCGGTGGTAGCTGGTCTGCAAAGCGTTGGGTATGATGTTGTTGATATTGGTGTGGTTCCAACACCAACCGTTCCAATTATGGTTAAACAGCTAAAAGCTGCTGGTGGTATTCAAATAAGTGCGAGCCATAATCCCGTTGAATGGAATGCTCTTAAGTTCTTTAATAAACGAGGCCGCAATATAGATGATAAAGAATTAAAACGCTTAGTTGCTGCTTATGAACAAGAGAGTGCCGTAGCTGTACCGTGGAATGAAATGGGTGGCTATCGAACAAATGATGATGCGCTTACTATCCATGCGAACCGTGTGCTCGATTGCGTTGATGTAGACAGTATACGCGCCGCCCAACTGAAAGTGGTTATGGATAGCGTGAACGGTTCTGGTTCAGTAATCGCTCCACGGTTATTAACTGACCTTAATTGCACTGTTGTGCCATTGTATGCAAACCCAGATCGTTTGTTCCCGCGTGATCCAGAACCATCCCCAGCAAATGTAAAAGAAACGGGAGCGGTCGTTAAAGCGGTTGGTGCGGATATTGGTTTTGTTCAAGACCCAGATGCAGATCGCCTGGCAGTAATAGATGAAAAAGGCCGTTACATAGGCGAAGAATATACCCTAGTACTGTGCGCAGCCGCTCGCTTGCGCGCAGCCAAAGCAGCCGGAGAGAAAAACCCCTTGGCTTGCACGAACTTGTCTACCAGTCGTATGTTAGAAGATGCGGCTGCTGCTATTGGCGCACGCGTTTTACGTAGCAGCGTTGGTGAAGCAAATGTTGTTGATGCTATGCAAAAACATAAAGCAGTTATTGGTGGTGAAGGTAACGGTGGTGTTATTGATCCCCGTGTTGTTTGGGGCCGCGATAGCCAAATTGGCATTGCTCTTATTCTTGAACTACTTGCCGCTTCAGGTCAATCACTGTCACAATTATTGGCAGAAATTCCAAGCTATGCGATTCATAAAGAAAAAGTGAGTTTGGATAGAGCAGGGGTAACGGCAGCTATTCCAGATATTCGTTCATTCGTTTGGGCACCAGATTTAGCAAAAGGTGCGACTGTTGATGAACAAGACGGTGTGAAAATTATGTGGGAAGACCGTTGGGTGCACCTGCGCGCCTCTGGAACAGAGCCTGCAAGTCGAATTATTAGTGAAGCACCAACCATGAAGGATGCAAAAAATCTTGCAAACCGATTACGTAAACACTTAGGCGTGTCGGTTATAACAGGACACTAAACGAGGGACCAATTATGAGTGATGATTTTGTCGGTTTTGAAGAAGATGACGACGTACAAAAACCAATAGCTAAAAAGCCAGTAGCAGCAGAAACCAAACCTGCTTTTGATCCATTTGCGGATGTGGCTGTTGATACGTCTGTAGAAAGCTCTGCTGCTGCACCAACAGAAACACCAGCTCCTGAGCCTGAGAAGAAATTTGATGCCTTTGCTGGTGAAAAAACCGATGAAGATGCTGTTGATCCAAATCTGAAACCAGGTCATGCCAAGGATCTTTGGAAATGCCCACATTGTGGCGCGGGAAACAAACCCGGTCGTGATACCTGCCGTTCTTGTGGAAAGCAACAAGATGAAGAGGTTGTTGTTCCATTCTTAGAAAAACCAGGTGTGAAGCCAGGCTTGCTTGCGGCCATCGTTATTATCGTGGCGCTCGTGCTGATGAATGCTCTGTCTGTTGACTGGAGCTTACGTGTCCCTTCTGCTGCAAATTGTGATGCATCCATCACTCAAGAACAGGCAGGCGGAGCCGATATAAGCCTAGACAATGGCACCACATTTACGGTAGCAGGCCGCATCGCTTTTTGCGGTCGAATTGAATCGGCGGGCAGCCATAAGGGCAATCGATATATTAAAGTAATTGTTGATACACATGCTGCTGATGACAGTTGGTTCAAAAATGCAAAAATAGATGCTAAGAAAGATACCGTTGTCTATAAAACAAATCCAACACCAGCGCCATTTGCTGTTGTAACGCTCTTGCCAGCAGAGGGGGGCTCTATTCCTGCTTGCAGTAAAGGGGCTTGGGTTTCTGTCAGTGCACCGTATGGTTCTAGCGATAAACTTGAATCAGACCCGTCTCGCAGCCGTTTTATTGTGGCAATTGAAGATGGCACGATTGCGGTAGAGTAAAGACTCTTCTATCGGATGATAAATATCAGAGTATGATGGGCCACGGCACATAAAATATATATAAATAGGAAAAGAGATAATGACCAACGAAAAAAAGAGAGAAGAACAGGCGGCAAGACTAGAACAAGCGAGTCCGCAAGATAATATCAAGGAAGCTTTGAATGAATTTGGTAGTGAGATCGCCATTAGTTTTAGCGGTGCAGAAGATGTCTTGCTGATTGAATACGCACAACAAAGTGGTGTGCCATTTCGAGTATTTAGTTTAGATACTGGTCGTTTACACCCAGAAACTTATCAGTTATTCGCCGCTGTTGAAAAACATTATGGTATTCGTATTGAATATTGTTTCCCAGAGGCGATAGATGTTGAAGCACTTGTTCATGAAAAAGGTATGTTCTCTTTCTTTGAGGACGGGCACCAAGAGTGCTGTGGTGTACGTAAGGTTGCTCCTTTACGTAAGAAACTTTCATCTTTGAAAGCGTGGGTTACTGGTCAGCGTAAAGACCAAAGTCCTGGCACTCGAACAGCAGTGCCGGTGGTTCAAATCGATCCCGCATTTACTGGTGTTAATAGCGGAGAATTAATTAAATGGAATCCGCTTACGAATATGTCGTCAGAAGATGTTTGGATGACTATTCGTGCCTTGGGGGTGCCGTATAATAGTTTACATGAAAAGGGCTTTGTCAGTATTGGCTGTGAACCATGTACGCGTCCAGTTTTACCTGGCCAACATGAACGTGAAGGTCGTTGGTGGTGGGAAGAAGCTAGCCAAAAAGAATGTGGTTTGCACAAGGGTAATATTGAGAAATAATTGAACAGTACAGATAGGAGAAAAATATGAACGGTACTATAATCGCTTTTGTTATATTAGTCGGAATGTGTATTTTCTTCCTTTTGGTAGCTCTATTGAAATGGTTATGGAATATAACTATGCCGGATATTTTTAAATTACCTCAAATTACCTTTTGGCAGGCTTTTCGTTTAATGTTGATAAGTTCGATTTTGTTTGGTGGTGGATTTACTGAGTTTTACAGTTGACTGGTCATTTTATGATAATTCATGCACAAGGCCGACTGAGTAATCAGTCGGCCTTGTGCATGAATTGTTTTTAAGAATGATTATCCGCAGAATTCAATAATAAGGCCATCGCCTTCTTCGACTAATTTAAAGCGTTCACGGCGACCTTTTAATTTTGTATTAAATTCACTGACAATGGAGCGCATCAGGCGGTAGACTTGGAGTTCCCGTAAGTTTGCTTGGTCAGTGCTTGTTTTATCAGGTGTCTGCTCTGGATTATTACCGCCATAGATGAGATCGTTTAAGATATCAGGATCAAGACGAACAGAGAGAGGGGCGTTAAAGTCGGGCATAATTGTTTTTTCCGTCTGTAGAGAAATAGGATTTATGTTTGAATTTCAAGGCTTTCAGAATCTTGGCTGGGGTGTTCGTTTGCTGGTTGATGAGCGGGTCCATTGTCGAGAGCAGGGTTGTCAAAAGCAGACGATCCAGCTTCTTTCTCTGTGTCTTGTGCACTTTGCATTTTTAAGACGAAAGACTCTCTGGTTCCGAGTCGGATGTTGATCTCGGTTCCGAGTTCAACTTCTATGGGGTCGGTCATCAGTTCGTCATCTATGTAGGTGCCGTTGGTGCTCAGGTCATCAATGCGAACATAGGAATTAGCGATGGCAATGCGAATATGCTTGCGGCTAACCGTATTGAAGTCGTGGTCATTATCACGGTCTTCACGTGGTAGGTCTAGATATGCCTTCAGCCTACGAAAGCTAATGTCACAGGAGCGGCTACGGCCAATGATGATTTCATCACCATCATGAAGCGTATAAACTTCTCCTTCTACCCAGCCTCGTACGCCAACCAGAGTTGGCACCAAATTATTATCAGACTCCGTCATGCATCCATCATATCCCTTCTTTTATCACTGCAACCCCCCAGAAGAAGAGGATAAAGGACTCTTGAATGTGTCGTAGATGACTATGGTCTTTACAGTGGGGTTCGCGTGAAGGGTAAAAATATCCGAAAAATAGTACCCACAGGCTTGTTGTCATAGACTTCAAGGTGTCCACCAGCAGCCTGAGCAAATTGATAGGCAATAGAGAGGCCAAGTCCAGTTCCATGTTCTCTGGGTTTGGTTGTGAAAAACGGGGTAAATATTTTCCTTTTATCTTCGTTACTAATGCCGTGCCCTTCATCAGCAACACTAAGGGAAATATAGTTACCCTCTCCCAAGAAGGACTGTTGAACGGTGTTTAATGCGGTAATGGAGAGTTGAACCGTTATTCGCCCACGATCGTTCATCGCATCTTTTGCATTGATGATCAAATTCATGATGACCTGCTGGAGCCGTCCGTGGTCACAAGTTACTCGGATATCATCGCTGAGAGGTGGTTTCCAGCAGATATCAATGTTTTTAGAGATACCTGCCTTGAGGAGGTTTATAGTTTGCGTGATAAGTGGGGATATGGGCCCCGTTTCTTGTTGATCGCTTTCTTGTGTGCGAGAAAGGTTAAGAAGTGATCTTGTTAAACGGATGCCAGAAGTGCTGCAAGAGAGGATAGCGTTGATACTGTCTTCTCGGGCTATTTCTTGTGATGCACTTTGAATCAGTTGGGCATGGCCAAGAATGGCAGAAAGAATATTCGAGAGGTCATGGCCAAGGTGTGAGGCCATTTCTCCAAGAGAGTCGAGCTTGTGTTGTTGTTCAATGTATTGTGCGAGGCGAGATAAACGCCATTTATTACTGAGAGCTAGACACATTTGTTGGAGTTCAACCGGATCAAAAGGTTTCCGTAAGATGAGCAATGAATCAGTAGCGCCAAGACTCTTCACCATATCGGTATGAGAATAGTCATTATAGGCAGAACAGAAAATAATCTGAATGGTAGGATCTATGTCCCAAATTTTTTTTATGGTGGTAACGCCATCCCAACCGTTTGGCATGCGGCCATCTATAATAGCCAAGGTATAGGGGAAATCGTTTGCTTGTGCTTGTTGGACTTTTTCAAGTCCATGTTCACCATTCAAGGTGTGATCTATGGTGTAGCTCATTGCATTCATCTGAGCGGTGAGTGTGTCATGTGTAGGAGTGGGCTGTGGTTCCGAGGCGAATAGTTCGGAGCCAAGTTGGTTCAGATGGTCTGTTGCATCTTTTGTATCGAAACTCTTTGTTAAAATAGTATCCATAGAATGATGGATATCTTCATTGTCATCCACAACCAAGACACGGTACTGATGCGTTGCTTGTTGTTCGGGGAGGAAGGATGTTGCTGTCATAATTTGTGTCCGATGTTGCGGTAAGCAATGGTGTACTTTATTCGTATTATACGGTTAAAATGCGCGAATTTGTTGGAAGTGCTTTCCTGATAGGAGACTATAACACAAAGAGTTTCTTTGTGCAAGAGGCTGGAGGTACTTGCGGTGCCCATATTTGTACCGCATACTCTGATAATGACGCTGCGGATTGATATTGTGACCCTCTTCCCTGAGATGTGCGCGAGCTATTGCGAAGGCTCTATTGTGGGCCGCGCTGTGCGTCGTGGTTTAGTTGATATTGCTTTAGTCAATCCCAGAGATTGGGCTGGTGGCCGTCATCGTACTGTTGATGATCGCCCCTATGGTGGTGGTCCGGGTATGGTTATGGCTGCGCCGCCCATAGCAGAGTGCTTGGATAGCTTGCTTAACCGCTCAAGAAACCCTCGTTTGTTAATGACCAGCCCACAGGGTGGGCGCTTAACGCAACGGGGTATTAACATGCTGGCCGAGGATGATCACATCATTATTTTATGCGGTCATTATGAAGGTATAGATGAACGAATCGTAGAACTCTACAAACCGGAAGAATTCAGTATTGGTGATTTTGTTCTATCTGGTGGTGAGTTGGCAGCATTGATTGTGACTGATGCTGTTACCCGGCAAATTCCCGGAGCACTTGGTCATGCTGAAAGCGCTGTCAGCGACAGCTTTCAGGGTGAAGGAACTCTCTTGGATCACCCGTGTTATACTAAGCCAGCAGAGTTTCGAGGATTGGAAGTGCCAGCAGTACTTACCAGTGGGGATCATGGTGCGGTTGATAATTGGCGAGAGACTAAACGTATAGAGCGAACGCAGGAGCGTCGCCCTGATTTAGAATCAGAATAAACAGAAACAGAAAGAGGCGTTGCGTTGAGTAGCGTACTGTAGATATATATATTTCAGAGAAGAAAAGAGCTCCATTTATGACCGTATTTTCAGAGGCCGATTGGTCGTATTTCCTTCAACGTAGCGAAGCTATTGGTGTGAGTGCTCAGTGCGATGTGGAAGCCTTTAAAGAGCCCTTTGAACGCATTTATGCCCATTTGTGCACATCTAATGAGAGCCTTAACTTAACCCGCATTACCGATGCGCGTGGCTATCTCATTCGTCATGCTTTAGATTCATTAACCTTTTTATTGGTTCCTTGTATGCGTAATCTTGAAACCGATGTTGCCTGTGTAGACCTTGGTTCTGGTGGTGGTTATCCTGGCTTACCACTTATTCTTAGCCAACCAGCCGTGCCGTGGGTCTTAGTTGATAGTCGTGGTAAAAAGGTCCAGCATTTACAAGATGCTATTAGCTTAACTGAATCAAGCGTAGCCGAAGCACGCCATTTTCGCGGGCGGGAAGCAGCCTCAGCAGCCTCAGATCTGCAATGGTCATGCCAAGTGGTTACAGCCCGTGCGGTTGGCCAAACTGATAAACTTATGGAAGAAGCTAAAGCTTTACTTGAGCACAAAGGCCATCTGGTGCTTGCTAAAGGTCCTGGTTATAAAGGTGATGAAGAACGCCGTGCCCGTAGTGCCGCTAAGAAACTTGGTTATCATGTTGGTGAGGTTATCAGTCTTCAGTTAGAGGATGGTGACCCAGAACGATATCTGCTCGTTTTCCAACGTATGTAGGCTGTTGCGTTAGCAGAGGGGCTTAGATACTTCTCGATATGAATAGACCAGGCAAGCCAGATTTCAACCGTGCTCCCTTCATCGTCATTTGGGAGACCACTCGCTCTTGTGATTTAGTCTGTGAGCACTGTCGTGCAGAAGCGCAAACAACGGCGCACCCAGATGAAATAACAGATGACCACGTGTACGCGCTGTTGCGGCATGTACGTGAAGAATTTGGACCGATACTCTTTGTCTTAACCGGCGGTGACCCGCTTAAACGTGCGAACTTACTTGATTTTATTCGGTATGGCTCAGAGCTTGGTTTGCGCATGGCTATTACGCCATCGGCAACACCGCTGCTTACCACACAGGCGGTTCGAGATTTACATGAAGCCGGTATTCAACGTATGGCTGTTAGCCTTGATGGTAAAGATGCAGCAACACACGACAGTTTTCGCGGAGTCAGTGGTACGTTTGAGCGTACTTTGGCAGCGCTGAAAGTTGCTCAAGAAATTGGTTTACAAACACAGATTAATACATCCGTGGGAAGTGTGAACTGGAATCAGTTGGACGCGATCTCAGAGATAGCAGCATTTTATGAAATCGCTTTATGGTCTGTCTTTATTATTGTGCCAACTGGTCGTGCCGAAAGTGAAATGCTGATGACTGCAGCAGAGCATGAAAAAGTCTACCGTGCATTGGCAGAAAGAGCGATCGATCCTGATACAACATTTGATATTAAAACCACGGCGGGACAGCCCTACTATCGTGTACGCGCACAGTTCATGAAAAAAGCAGGCTTAAACCCAATGGCCACTGTGACTACAGGCAAAGATGGCAAAGGCGGAATGCGTGCACCAGGTGGCGTAAACGACGGAAATGGTTTTGTCTTTATCGACCATCGTGGCAATATTCAACCGTCTGGATTCTTGCCAATTACCTGTGGCAATGTGCGTACCGATAGTTTGGCAGAAGTTTATCGTACTGATGAAACCTTCGTTCGCTTGCGCACCCCAGATAGTTTTGAAGGAAAATGTGGCGTGTGTGAATGGAATAAAATCTGCGGTGGTTCTCGTAGCAGAACCTATGGTCTTACTGGCGATGCTTTCGCTAGTGATCCAACTTGCGTCTATGTGCCGCCGAAGGCCCGTACATCTTAGAAGGCTTTGTGCTGCTCAATAATAACAGTGCTGTTTGTTGCGCGTGCGAGTAATAAACCACGCGTGGACTAGTACAGATTAAAAATATTGAGAAAGAGGGCCCGTGCCATTCTATTTCAGACATTTATTTTCAAGCCACGTGATGATGTGATTTCGTGCGTTAGGATCAATTAAAAAGGTGTGGCCAGCTTCTGGTATTTCTAGCAGGGTAAGGTCAATGCCAGCAGCAGGATAGGATTTTTGTGCCAGATGCCAGACCGCCGTCCATGTCGCCGATAAGTGCAAATATGGGAGTGCCGGACAAGTGCTTTGAACGCGGAAATTTTTCGAGTTCAATTTCCCCCTGTTTTTTATAGGTGGCACGGTTCATTGGGTAAGCTGAATTAAGAATTTAACCACCGTATGCTTCTGGTTTTCTTTTCCATAAGCGCAAGGCAATTTGACCACCAAGGCTATAGCCCATAAGCACAGGGCGGTCTGCATTAATGTGTTTCAGTTTACCGACATCTGTGAGGGTGGCTTGTAATTGATCAATTTTCCAAGAATGGTACTTTTCTTTTTCAAATACAAGAAGGGCGTAGCCTGCATCAGCAAAAAAAGGTGCGTGCGGTTCTATATATTCATTGCCAGAGCCGCCAGTGCCATGCAACCAAACCAGTAATTTATGTGGCTGTTTTTCCGTGGCATCTGTGCTGGTATGAATGCGCCAGCTATGCCCTTCATCAGCTTTCCCTTCATGTATGATCATGTTTGGAAGGCGACGCAAGAGGTCTGGTGGAAAGTTTTTTACATGATCAGCACAAAATGCTTGAGTGAATAGGCACAGAAGAAAGAGATAACGCATGAAGGCTCATTTAAGCTTAATACCGTAGCTTTTTTATCCACAGATTTAAGCCCCTTTTTTATGTCACAGACCGTCTTGTGTTTTACGGTAAATAATCTGCGTTAATCTGTGAGCAACTGTTTTTTTAGGTTTAAAAACCAATTGCTTCGGTTGCGATTGGGTCTGGCAGTTTGAGGGCATCTCCTTGAACGTCAGCAAGTTGGTTTATGACTATTTCTTGGCCTTCGATAAATAAAAGGTATTGATGGTTCGGGCTGAGTTGTGGGTAGTATGCTTGACTGTCTTGATCTTCTGCATGATGCACCCAAATAGCTTGGTCAGATCGACAGAACATAAAAAGATCATAAGGTGGACCTTGGCGATATTTGCGTTTGGTGCCACTTGTGAGGGTGAAGAATTCTTTGTGACTGTTTACTGGAGAAGGTCGAAGACTGTTACATTGTACAGTTTGTTGTTCTGTGAGTTGTAGTTGTGGGAGCAGATTTGTTGATTGCCCAGTAAAGGTAATAGCCGTGAGTTGTGTGCTATTGTAATATTTCTCATTGGAGACCCGTGAAGCAATCGTGACGAGTTGTTGTTGTTCCATAATACGGATGACATGGTTGTGATGGTCATTTCCCGTGATGGAAAGTTTTTCTGGTAAGGATAATTCCGTGACAACACTTTCTGTTTCAAGATCAAAAAGCAGGTGTGCTCCACAGGTGTACTGTGTAAAGAATGACTCTTTTTTGTGAGGGACTTGCTTTTCATGTAGGTCAGTGATTTCAGAGAGAACAATATAGCGACCACTCAGAGAGCTGGCGCGAATGTAGAAATCACTCGTGGCGGATTGGGTTATAGCGGAGCGGTCTATGCGTTGTATTTCTTGTCCTGATGCATCGTGTATAACAAGGGCAACGGCATGTGGAATTGGCGATTCTCTTTTTTCTATTATTCGTGATAGGACATGTTCCTCTGATAAAGAGGTTGACCTATATGGGGCGAGAATGTTTTCACGAGCTCCAAAATTTAAAGCTGTTCTCAAAAATTGTTGGCGTGTTGTGCTGGTTTGAACCGGTGCGCTTGGTAAGTTTTCACAGGTCTGTGTAGCGGTATTGTAACGAATCCAAGTCGGTTGTATTTGTGAGTAATCCTTGAACATTTGTCGAGTCGCTTTTTTATTGGTCGTGGGGATGAGCTGTACTGCAATATCTAACTCATAATCAGTGTGCCATTGCCCAATGCTGTAATGAGGATGATGTCCTTCGCGCAGTTCATGTTGCAGAGTAATGGAGTGGGCGTGTCCTGTTTGAAGGTCGGACAGGGCTACTGTATTTTTTCCGTACATATTATGCAGCAGCCACGTTTGTTGATCTGTGGCTGGTGTAGTGACTATAAGTGCAAGGCTACTTTCTGTTGGAGAAAGAACTATCGTTTGGCTTTTACCGAGTGTATCTGTGAGGTGGATTGTTTTGCCGTGATTCCAATGGCTAATAGCGTCTTCGACCCAAATGAGAAAAGAGCCATCCTTGAGTTGGTGGTGTGATTGTATGCGATATGATAGGGAGGAGATTGTGCTTGGCTGTGTTTCTGCATGTTTGCGTAAGCTTTGTTCGCCCAGGGTGTAGCTATAGAGCTGAATCTGTGTTGATGGTTCGCCAGATTGATTAAGGAACTGGGGTATAGAAAAGAAAATACTTTGGCTGTCATCAGACCAACTTACTGAAAAATTATCTAATGATGCGCTAGAATAGGTTGGTGGTAAGGCAACTCGTGCAATTTCATGGAACCCTTTTGGTATGCCGTGAAAGGGGGTGGGCGTTTTGTCTGTAGCTATGGTCTTTTGCGGCAGATCGACTTGTGGAATGTCTACCACGGTAGATTTCTCTGCTAAACTATATATGGCAATGCTTCCGCTCAGTAGTGCGGTGCTAGCAAGGAGGGCAGCCTGCCCCGTAAACCAAGTGTTGCCAAGCGAGGAAGCTGTGTGTATGCCTTGAGCAAGACTCACGACATGCGGAACGGCAATTGTTGTTGGGATGGTGTTGAGGATAGCGGGCGATGCGGCCTGCGCCATGTTCTGAAAACAGCCGATTAGGATGGCGGTAGAGAGCGTAAGTCCTCGTTTGGCGAGCTTGGAGCGCAGCATGTCCCGTCCACGGCTTAAGCGACTAGAGAAGGTTTTTTCTTTGCAGCCAAGTTGTTTGGCAGCGTCTGCATAGCTAAATCCATCAATATGGTGGAGCAAAACAGGGAGCCTATATTTTTCAGGCAGGTCATTGATGCTGGCATGTAAAAGATTTTCTTGTTCCGGCTGTAGGCGGTGTGGATTGTCTGGGTGGATCATAGGTCGAGCCTCCTGTTCTCTGCGAGTTCGTCGCTGGTTCGCTTTGAGGAGGTCACGAGCAGCACACAAAGCAACGCGGTGCAGGAAAGCACCAAGAGATGAATGAGTTTTGAGTGTATGAGCCTTATTCGCGAGCACTAAAAATGTCGCCTGTGTCGCATCATCCGCATCTGCATCGTTTCGTAAGACAGAAAAACAAACATGATGAACCATGCCGCCATAGCGTTCTGTTAAAGACAGAAACGCGGATTCAGACTTGGTGTCCACGTAGTGTTGTACTATTTGTGTGTCGTATGCTTTGGTCACTGAATCATGCCCTCCAACATTCTACCGACAGCCTCGTCATATCCCTGCATGTATTATTGTAACTTTCTTTGAGCCAAAGGGCAATAGCGCTTCCCTGAAAAAAAAGGGAGGGATTCGCAGGCCCTGTCGGTAAGTAGGTAAGGAGATAAAATGTTACGATATGTACTAACCATATTTATAGTGTGCGCGACGGTAAGCCTACAGGCGGAAGAAGGGTGGACCACAGATTACGAGGCTGCAAAAGCCACGGCAACAGAGGAAGGTAAACAGATTGTTGCCGTTTTTGGTGGTTCTGATTGGTGCGGACCGTGTAAACAACTCAAAGAAAACATATTGAGTACGCAGGAATTTATGCAAATGGCATCGAAGGATTATGTTTTGTTGGAGCTGGATTATCCTCAAAGAAAAAGACTGCCAGCAGCATTACGGAAACAGAATGCAGCTTTGCAGGGAACCTATGATGTATCAGCCTTTCCAACGCTGTTGCTGTGTGATGAGCAAGGGCGGGGCTATGTTCGTTTGGTCGGTGGACATATACCGAATACAGGTGTTGCCCTACTTGCTTCATTAAAAAAGCAGGCGGCAGGCGGTGCAAAACTTCGGAAGGCAATGGAAAAGGCGGCAAAAAAAGCAGGTGGTCAGCGAGCACGTGCTCTTGAAAAAATTATGGTGGAATTAGATAAGCAGCAATGTGGCAATGCCTACATTGAGATCATGGAAGAAATCATGTCTTTGGATGAGGATAACAAAGCTGGTTTGTACAAGAAATACGCAAACCGTTTATTAGAGATAGAGATCTCATCTGGGCTAGATGATGTGCAAGAGATAGTGAAAGAAAGTAAGGGTAAAGATCGCGCTTTGGCTCTGTTAGAAGGCTTACGACAACAAGCAGAAGCCGCTCAGTTATCGAAGAGTTTACAGAATGTTATTTACTATATTGGTGCTGTTCATCTTTATGAGCCAGAAAATAAACCGGAAGCAAAACGCTGTTTCCAGAAGGCGATAGAATTGAATAAAGATACCGATACTGCGGAGATTTGCCGCCAATACTTACGCCGATATAAATAAAGGGTTGTGCGTACCTTATTCTCTCTGTTTGTATAGACATCATGACATGTGTTTCAGACTGTTGTCATGTACGAAGCCTTTGAGGCGATATTCTGTTTCGGTAAAGCCCTTACGTGACATTTTCAGAGAGAGCATATGCTTGTGGCATGCCTCGGTTGTTTGTTGATATCTGTGCGCTGATGCTCTGCCATATCCTCGTGGGAGGGCTACAGCCTGTCTCTGCTGCTGAGCAGACTAGTGACCAGCATGAAGACCATTTGGTCTCTATCGAGCAGCGCATAGAAGGTTTTTTACAACGAGCCTCAGAGGCTTTGGCAGAAGGCCGTCTGAGTGAAGCAGAACGTTTATTACGTCTTGCTCGCTCTGCTCCCTTGAATGAAACGCTTGCAAGGCGTGTTAAACAAATGCTCTTGCTTGTGAGTTCTATGAATGATCAACAACGGTCGGAAAGCTCAGAGCAGCGTGCAGAGCAAGCGCGCAAGCAGCTCCAATCCTTTGTTGGGAGAGGCGGCGGCCGTGCTTTTGAAAAAAATGACTGGCCCGCGTATTTAGAGCTGAAACGTCTCTACCCGCAAGACCCTTTACTACAGGCTGTTCGTGATCGTTTACGTCCAGATTGGGCTCAAGCAGCAGGGCAAGATGACAACGGTATTTGGGCTGCTGTTCGTATTGGTCGTACGCTCATGCGTTTTCGATATATCGTTGCTGGCAGTGTTACTTGTGACAGCGAAACGCAGCCATTCGTTTCAAGAACTGTTACGGTCAGCACAGGATTCTGGATGGCAGAACATGAGTGTACGGTAGAGCAATGGACAGCACTTGCTGTAGATGTGCAGAGGGCTCGTGCTATTCGTTATAATGAAGATGCGTTCAAGCATGCCGGCTTAGAACATATTGTCCCGTATAGTTATGCACAAACACGTGTTGGTATTGCCGATGTGGAACAGGCAGCGGCGGTCGTCAACGAACGCTTGCCGCAAGTGCGTGTGCGTTTACCAACAGAGCGAGAATGGGAATACGCGGCTCGAGCGGGTGAAACCGGATTATTTACACCTTGGTTTCAGACACGAGCAGATGCAACCATAGACAGAACCAAACCCGAGCCAATTGCTTTGTATCAATGCAATGCTTGGGGGCTTTTTGATATGCACGGCGGTGTCTGGGAACTGTGTTTGGAAACAGGGCAAGAACCGATACGTAAGGGTGGTGGCTGGCGTAGTCGTCGGGCCTTCTGTTCGTTTCTCAGTCATGCTCGTGTTATTGATCGTGTGCATGGTGATGAGAGTACTGGCTTTCGTTTCTTGATTGAAAGTAAGGATCAATAATGCGTGTTCTTACTATCAGTTTTTGTATTGTGTTGTTGTGCTGCTGTACGACATCATGTCGTACACGTACCATTATTGATTCTGTGCCGCGTGGCGCAGATGTGTATATCAATGGGATAAAGCAGGACGCAAAAACACCATGTATTCTTGATATGTACAGTAATGATATTAATTACGCTTCGCAAGTTATTGAATTACGCAAACCTGGCTATCAAAGTAAATGGGGCTACTTGGCAACCGTTCATGACAGGCGCCATTTTGCTTGGTCATGGGTGTCTTATATTGGTGTGGCAACCGGCCAGTATTATTTATTGTTGTTAGAAACTCATCCGGCCATGTATCAACGTGTGCAAGATTATTATTGTATTTATTTAGAAGACGATGTTAGTCAGGCAGTGGAGCAGGTGGGGGGGGCTGTTGAAAGCTCTCAGCATAAAAATGACTCGGAGTCAATTGCTATACAAGACGAAGAGAAACACCGTATTGGACCAATTCGTTTTTTCGGGCTGGATTTTACTGGAACAGATGCTGAACAAATGCAACAGCGGCAAACAAAATTACAAGGGCAAGAATAATGCTGGGTACCCCTCAACGTTTTTGCTTATTGATAGTTCTTTTGTGTGCGACCTCGTGCACGAGCCGTGTTCATGTCAGTAGTGAGCCAAGTGGTGCTCGTGTCTATATCAATGATGTTATGACAGGCTATACACCATTAGATGTAAATTTGGCCTCTACTGCTCGTTATATTCGTATTGAAACAGATGGGTATATTAGTCAGCAAGGTATTTTACATCGTCGTTTTGACGGAGATAGTCTTATGGCACTTTTCTTTCCTGTTTTATTGTGTACACCAGTGGTTACGACGCGATTGGAATCAGCATACCATTTTGTTTTACAACGTGGAAGTGGCATTGAATATCGGGGTGTCATTATGGGTGTTCCTGAAGTAGACCGTGTACCACCAACATTATCAGGATCAAAACAGAAAGGTACACAATGAGTACTGTTGTTCCTTTAGTTTGTGTTGCTCTTGGCAGCGCGTTTGGCGGCGTTGGTCGTTATCTTTTATCCTCATGGATGGATGCGCATTGGAAAGAATCTGCTTATGCCATGAGTATTGGTACGTTGGCGGTGAATATTATAGGCTCATTTTGCATCGCATTTTTTGCAGCCCGTTGTGAATCAGAAGCAGCCAAAGCATTTGTCTTGGTTGGTATTATGGGTGGTTTTACCACCTTCTCTTCTTTCAGTTGGCAGGTTGTTCAACATCTTCAAGCCCAGCAATGGTGGCAAGCGGGAGTCTATGTCAGTCTGTCGTTCATTTGTTGTGTTGCCGCAGCCGCAGCGGGATATTTTGTGAGTACAATAAGTACTTCTGGGGCTTGAGCAATCAGCCGCAGTGCTGGTGCTTTACTCGGATAATAACTGGGCAATTCTTTGTGCTTGGTTCTGATGGCTCAGTATATGGTTTTCGTATAGAGTGAGCAAGTCCCAGAGGCTCTGTTTCCCTCTGAGTGAATGCGTTCCATACTTATTTTTTAAGAGATCTTCGTTTATATTTTCAAACATTTTTTTAATTTGTTTTCTGATGAATGTTACAACAGATTTGGCCTCATTAATATCAACCTCTCTCTTGAGGTGAGCCCATGATTTTTCGTCAAAATTGTACAATATGGGCGAGTCTTCTGCCCATATTGCTATTAGGCGGGAATAGGACTGAATTTCTGTGTCGAGAATGTGAATAGCAACATCATTGAGTGACCATTTTTCACCCACAGGAATATTGAGGCGGTTTTCGTGAGAAAAGTCTGCAATATATTCAAATAATAATTCAGGGGTTTTTGAGGAATATGGTAACGGCATCAGAGCATTAGCTTCGTTCAATTAAAATCTGTAATTGCGCCCGCAGATTTTTAACCATTGGCCCTAATTCATCAAAGAGCATGATTAAGCGTTTGGCTTCTTCGGTATCAACACGCCCGTCTTCCAATGTTTCGGCAATTTCAGTCGTAACTTTTCCAACCAAACGAAGAACATCGCGTAAGTTGGATGGTAGGCGAAGCGGGTGTAAATCGACTTCGCGTTTTGCGCTGCACATTTCGATCAATGCACTGCAAATAGGATGTTGTAGGCGGTTCTTTGCTTGGTGAATGGCAAGATCAACAACTTCTTCTAAGAACCACGGCTGTTCTCCGCGTGTACGGCGGCGGATGGTATCAGAAGAGACACCGATGACGGCAGCGGAATTACTGACCCCCATTTCGTCTACATATTCAATCAGTGCATCGTAGAGTTTTCGTAAGCCTGCGTTTCGTGTTGGAAGTGTTATCATGCCTGCATGCTATCGTAGAATAGCGCGGCGGCAATCAGTTATGAGAGCTGTTGTCTGTAAACGCAAACTGTTTGAGTACCTCTAAGGAGACATGTTCAATCACGGAGATATGACAAGCTTTCAGCACAACTTGGGGGGCACAATTTTGTTGGTAGGCTTCTACCCAGCGTTGAACACAGAGGCACCATTTGTCTCCAGGTTGAAGGCCAGGGAAACCAACTTCAGGGTGTGGTGTTGAAAGATCGTTGCCAACTTGGGCACTGAAATTGAGAAAATCCGCCGTTATTACTGCACAGACGGTGTGTAGGCCATGGTCGTCAGCACCAATGGTGCAGTAACCAGTTCGATAGAATCCAGTCATTGGATTTGAACAGCAGCATGATAAGTCGGTTCCAAGTACATTTTTAGCCATATTCAGCAGTGTGCGCAGAGCTTGTCTCAATCAAGGGCGGAATGTCATGCTATGAAATTTGATGATATGGATGAAGAACGAAGGAGATAGCTACCTGAAATGTTTGATATTGTAGTGTCAAAAAACATCCTTTCAGGCTTTTCCGTTCTCTGAAAGGTAGTGTTTTTCATGAAGTGATTGGACGCTAACTATCGGTTGGCATTATCAGTTTAGCCACTATAGTCCGCCGCTATGAAACTTCTTACATATATGTCATGTCTTGTCGCGCTTGTGCTCGGCAGCCTTTCACAGCTTTCAGCAGCGGACCAAGCGTTAGATGTAGATAGCGCAGCAAACGGTGCGGCTTCAGAGCAAAAAGCTCTGTATGGTGACGTGAGCGAAAAAATGGTCCTTGTTGCGGCCATTGATCTTGGCCCACTTGCTGATCTTGACCCAGACTTAGCAGAACGTTATTCCCGTCTACTGAGTGCTAATGTCACTAAGAAGGTAGACTTTGTTACGAGTCAATACAGTGAAACGCTTCCAGGTTCTACAGATGACGGGTGGACAACAGGCCCAGTTGGTCAAATGAGCGGTGCAAACCTTGCCGTTGTAACGACCATTGATTCAATTGAAGAACAGAAAAAAGTCATGAAAAAATATAAAGTAGTGACGGTGACCATGCGTGCCTATGGTGTTCATGGCCAATTGGCGTGGGAAAAAACCCACACTGGTCGTTACATTGTTGGTAAAAATAGCGCCAAACTTATGACAGCAGCATCTTTGCCAGAATGTCGGGCTGCATGGGAAGGTATTAAACGCTGTATGCAATCGCTTTGCTCTACCATAGATGCATGGCCAGAATCTGTGTGGTTGAGCTTGTCTGAAAAACCAGCCCCAGTAAAAGAACCGCTTATCGATGTTGGCTTTACGTCTATTCCTGCAAATGCAGACATCTATATTGATGGTACATACCGTGGTAGTACAGGCCCACAGGTTATCGTTATTGGTATCTCTGTTCGTGATCACGAAATTCGTATTGAGCGCACTGGTTATGAGCCATGGGTGAAACATCTTACGCCCGCAGCTGGTATGGTGGTTCAGCCTGCGTTAGAACCTATCGCAGCGGCACCAGAAGCTGCGCCAGAAGAAGAGGCAGCACCAGTTCCAGCTCAGTAATACTCCGCCCATTTAAAAACATTACAGAAGGCCGCTTTTTCGCGGCCTTCTTTTTTCGGAAGGTCTCAGATGCGTTTAGCGGTCTTATGTTATCCAACCTATGGCGGTAGCGGTGTGGTTGCGTCCGAACTGGCGATCGCTCTTGCTGAACGTGGACATGAAGTACATGTTATTTCTCATCAAACTCCGTTCCGCATTCAAAAATGGCTGCCGAACCTTGTTTGCCATACGGTTGAAATAGGCTCATACCCCTTATTTCCACATCCGCTTTATTCATTAAACCTAATTAATAAAGTGGTAGAGCTTGTTGTTGAACATGATCTAGAAATTATACATAGCCACTATGCCATTCCGCACGCCTCAGTAGCATGGACAGCAAAAGAAATTCTTGAATCAGAGTATGGGCGAGAAGTACCACTTGCCTGTACCTTGCACGGTACGGACATTACCCTTGTTGGTAGAGACCCAGCTTTTCATGCTCTGGCACGTTTTGCTATCAAGAAACAAGATTTGCTGACCGCCCCAAGTGAATGGTTAGCCAAGGATACGGATCATGCTTTTGGTGTACCCGCAGAGCGGATCGCTGTTATTCCTAACTTCGTTGATCTTGAACGTTTTAGACCTTGTGAAAAACCACGGGAAGAAAGTGGATGCACGGGTCTCGCTCCTGTAGGCAGCAAAGTGATAAGCCACATTTCTAATTTTCGTCCAGTGAAGCAAGTGGGAGATTTGGTTCGTGCTTTTGCTGTGTTGCGAGCACGCATGCCAGCAGTGCTGGTCTTGGCTGGTGATGGACCAGACTTACCGAAGGCGGAAAAGATCGCTCGTGATTTAGGCATCAGAGATGATCTACGGATTCTTGGTAAAGTAGATAACGTAGAAATGGTACTGCAAAGATCAGATCTATTTCTACTGCCAAGCCGCAGTGAAAGTTTTGGTTTAGCGGCTCTAGAAGCATTGGCCTGCGGTTGTCCTGTTATTGGCTATCAAGCCGGTGGTTTGCCGGAGGTGGTTGAGCATGACGTCAGTGGCTTATTGTGTCCAGAAGGTGCGGATACCTGTCTCGGATCGATGGCTGCGGATTTGTTAGAAGATGAACCTCGTTATGCAGCGATGCGTTTAGCTGCGCGCAGTCAGGCTGAACGTTTTGCTGTTGGTCCAGCGATTGATGCTTACGAACGCATGTTACAAGAGCTTTCATGTTAATATCGATACTTGGTGCTTTAGCTCCGGTTGTCGCCTTGTTGGTGGTTGGTGTTATTCTTCGTCAGCGTGGCATGTTGAGTACTGCGGGCCGTAGCGATTTATCTAAAATTCTTTTTTGGTTTTTTTTGCCCGTTTTGCTGTTTGGTAAAATGGCCCAACAGCAACAGACTGGTGATCTGCCGTGGGTGGCTATCGGTCTGTTAGTAGCGGTATTAATTGGAACGTGGATTGTCTCATGGCTGGCAACCTCTTCACAATCAGCAGAGCGCCGAGGGGTGCTGGTGAATGGTGTTTTTCGGGCAAATGGAGCATTGGTCGCACTGCCTATTGTTGCCTCGTTAAAAATGCAGGGTGTGCTGAGCGATGTTGATGAACGAGCGTTTATGCTACTCTTTGCGATTATGGTTCCCGTGAATAATGTTTTATCGGTGACTGCTTTCTCCTTGCCGCATGGAGAAAAACATATCGGTAAAACCTTCATGAAGATTGTGCGTAATCCACTTATTCTTTCAGCCATCGCAGGGCTCATCGTGTCTTTTACCTGCCGTGAGGCTTTAGAACCAACGCCTCTTTTTAAGTTCTGTTCTTTGGCGGGTTCAGGTACGATTGCACTCGCTTTAATTGTAGCGGGTTCAGCGATTCAATTAGAAACACTCAAGAAAACGAACTTACTAACCGCAGTTGTTGTTTTGGCAAAATTATGTGTGGTGCCAGCTATTGCATGGTGCGCAGGTCTTCTGTGTGGTGTCTCTGCACCAGATCATATTGCTTTAGTAGTGTGCACCTGCGCGCCAGTTGCAGCGGCAACTTTGCCTATGGCAGCACAAATGAAAGGTGATGAAGAATTGATGGCATCACTCATTGTTTTATCCACAGCGCTTGCGCCGTTGACTATGTTTATCTGGCTGCTTGTGGTTGTTCCGGCATAGTAGAGATTGGTCGCATGGCAGCAGTAATTAGTGTAGAAGGTGTGAGTAAGAGCTTTGGGACGCGGGTGCTCTTTGAGAATGTAAGTCTGGCTGTTCAGTCCGGTGAGCGTCTTGCGATTATCGGCCCAAACGGCAGCGGCAAATCCACCTTACTCAGTATTTTAGCGGGCACGGAAGAGACTGACGAAGGCCGTCGAGTCTGTACACGGCAAACAACGGTGAGTTGTGTCGCTCAGAAAGATGTGGCTTTATCCGATGAAACAGTCGAGCAATGCTGGCGTAAACATCAAGTTGATACCAGTGCTGCGGCAGAGGGCCAAGCTTTACGCCTATTGGCTGAAGCTGGCTTTACCGACCACCAACAGTTGGTCGAAAAACTTTCTGGTGGTTGGCGTAAACGCTTAGCTATTTGTTGTGGTATTTTATCACAGCCGGATGCATTGCTTTTAGATGAGCCAACCAACCATTTAGATGTGGAAGGGCTTATCTGGCTTGAAAACCTATTGCTTGCTCGTAAACAAGACTGCGTTTTTGTAAGCCATGATCGGTGGTTTCTTGATGCCGTTGCCACTCGTATTGTTGAAATAAATCCAGCATATCCTGGCGGTCTATTTCAAGCGAGTGGTAACTATGCGGAATTCTTAGAGCGACGAGCTGACTTCTTTGCTGGACAACATAAACAAGAAGAACATCTCGCAAATAAATACCGGAGAGAAGCAGAGTGGTTGCGGCGCAGGCCCAAGGCTCGTGCGACAAAAGCGGTTTCACGTATTAAAGATGCGGATAAACTCAAAAATGAATTAAGCGCAGTGAAACAGCGTAATAGTAGCCATCGTACGGTTGAATTGTCTTTTGCAGCAAGTGGCCGCCAAGCCAATGTCTTTATTGAAGCAGAAGGACTTGCGAAATCCTTTGGCGACAATCATTTATTTTCAGCTCTTGAATTATCAATCGCTCCAGGTGATCGCATCGGTTTTCTTGGCGGCAATGGTAGCGGTAAAACGACTTTATTGCATATTTTAGCCGGCAGCCAGTCTGCTGATGCGGGTACGATGAAACAGGCAAACGAGTTGCGTTCCTTCATGTTTGACCAGCAGCGTGAATCGCTAGATCAAAACCAGAGTTTACGCCATGCCTTAACAGAAAACGGCAAGACCGTGAATTTTCGTGGGCAAACGGTGTATGTTACAGCTTGGGCAAAACGGTTCTTGTTTAATGCCGAACAATTAGATCGGCCAATGCATTCATTTTCAGGCGGTGAACAGGCGCGAGTATTAATTGCTCGTTTAATGCTGCAAGAAAATGATGTGCTTTTGCTGGATGAACCAACGAATGATTTAGACATTCCATCTTTAGAAGTGCTTGAAGAAAGTCTTTTAGAATTTCCTGGAGCTATTTTATTAATCAGCCATGACCGCTATTTAATGGATAAAGTTTGTACCGGATTCCTTGCTTTAAACGGCAAAGGCCGCGCAGATCGTGTTGCTGATTACGGACAATGGCAGGCCTGTCTGGAAAAAGACAAGACCGCTTCTGCGGTGGAAGCAGCAGTGGTTTCAACAGCAACGACAGCTTCTGTTCAAGCTGTACCAGAATCTGCTGGACTCAATTGGGACGAACAAAAAGAATATCGTGGTATAGAAAAGAAAATTCAAACGGCAGAAACAAAGGTCGAAAGCATTCAAGAAGAATTAGCGTTGCCAGAAAATTACACGAATGCAGAGCGTTGTGCAGAATTAACGACAACGCTTGCTGCTGCGCAAGAAAACTTGGATAGTCTCTATGCGCGTTGGGAAGAATTAGAAACAAAGGTTGGGGGCTAAAGCATGCATGAACGATTACCAATAGTACAGGGAGACCCTGCTATTCTTGATGTTTGTACTGCTGTCGGTGAAGGAAAGCTTCCGGTGGATCAAGCACAGGCACAAATACGCACATTAATACAACCAATCTTAAACGGCTGCCAAGATGCGAATAAAGCAACAGTACTTGCTGTACGTTTGGTAGAAGACATCGTAAAAGCCAGTAAAGGTGTTTTTTTTACTGATGATGATTTGGCTGACATGTGGAGTTTAGAAGAGGCACCGCTTGATCCACACGCAGAATTGCGTTTTGTGTTTACGGTGGTTTCCTTGATCCGTATTAGCACCTTTAAGGAGGTGCATGAAGGAGCCAAGGCAATCAGCATCGCTTTAGATATGGAATTACCAGAAGAAGTCTAAAATGGAACTACTCATTGTTAGTTTTATTATTGGTATTGCTTTCGTGCTTTTTGTGGTGCTGAAGCAACGGGCCCCAGCCCAACGCAAACGACAAACGCGTCAGGCGCTTTCTTTGTATGGCGCTGCTCGCTTATCTGCCCTCAGCCTCATCATTGAAGACATGGCAAAAAGAGGTGGCGGTCGTTTTGCCGGTAATACTCTTTTTGAACAATGGGAATTACTTGAAATTCCATTGCTTGAAGTGTTGCCAGATTGCCCACCTGATGAGCGCACTGTGTTAATTGCCCGCCTCAATGCTCTTTACGAGGCAACAGCCCATCGAGCTTTACAAAAACAAGTTATGGACATGCGTAGAAAATTGACTGTGTAATAGCCTTGTTTATAAAGCCCGTAAAATAGAGACGAGAAAGCCACCAACTTTATCCTCTGGGTCGCCGGTTTGTTTATAGACATCTTCCATGACTCCAGAGGGGCTATAGCGGCTGGCGATGAGTTCCGTGCAGGCGAGCTGTTTGCCTTTGTGAGTGTAGGGCATGCTACATTCTGCCCAGGCCATTTCATCAAGCCAGCTTTGGGCGCAGGCGGCGCGGGTACAGGTGGCGTAGTCAACGCGGATAATAAGCCCACCTGGTTTGACAAGTTTATGCATATTTAAGCCAGCGAGCCGTTTGTAGAAGAGAGCGGCACTGGACCAGACATCATCCATTTCACCTAGAGCTACAATGTGGCGGCGTACTTGTTTACTAGCAGCCCAGTCATCAGGGAAACGTGTGCCCCAAATATTGGGTATCAGTCGTTCATTTCTTGCACGGAAATCGGGAAAGGTAAAAAAAGCAATGTCAGCAGGGGGAAGTTGAAGGTCAAAATTTGGTAAAGCAGTGCGAATCAGTGAAAGCCTGTTTTTATTGTCTTTGAGGCGAGCGCGAGTAATAACTTGTTGTGCAGCATCTAAGCAGCTTGTGCTTTCATCAAGGCCGTAGCAATGTGCTTGTGGGTATTCGCGTAAGAGCGCTCGTAATAACATGCCAGGTCCGCAGGCATAATCGATAATGTGTGTTGGCTCATGATTGAGCGATGCAGCAACAAAGCGATGGGCATATTCAACAATAGAGGCGTAGGCTCGTTGATGTGCCTTATCTGTTGCACGTTCAAGCCACCATGGTGCGCCAAAGTCATTACTATCATAACTAGCGTAGCCAATGTCATCAGACAATTGTGATGTATTCATGTGGATGAGGAGGAATTGGTTTCAGCAGTATGAGCGGCAATTGCTTCTTTAGTTGGGCGGTCAAGTAGGACGAGAGTGACATCATCTTGTTGTTGTTGGTGAGCATGCCATTGCGCTAGCTCAGAACGAATGCGTTCAATAACCTCTTTTTGCGGCAGGCTGCCTGTGTCGTGTAGGATTTGGTGAAAGGTGTCTGCAAAAGGAAGCATCTGGGCATCCAGCGCTTCGGTAATGCCATCAGAGAAGAAGGCGATGCGTTCACCTGGCTGAAGAGTAATTGTAATTGTATCGTAATCTGACTGAGGAAGCATACCAATAGGAACGCCGCTTACTTGAATCTGTTCACTGCTGCCATCAGTATGAATAATAACGGGACCAGGATGACCTGCGGATGATAGGGTCAGTTCTCCTGTTTGTATGTTTAAGACAGCATAGAGTAGGGTGAAATTGAGATAAGCAGGAGGAGTCATCGGAAAATGGGCATTGAGATAAGAGAGCACGTTGGCAGGTGATAAGAGGAGCGTGCGACTTAGTTCGTTTTGTCTCAGTAAAGAATTATCGTTGAGGTTGGATGTTAATGTACGGCTTGCCTGTACAGAGAGCAGGGCTGATGCCAACCCATGCCCCGTAACATCAAGTACGTACAAGGCGAGATGGTCTTCATCCAGTGGCATAATGTTGAAGATATCTCCGGCCATATGAAAACAGGGTTGGTAGAGCCAGCTTGTTGTGTGCAACTGATGTGAGAAATTTGTACTGGGCAGCATGCTGTGTTGGATGGAAGCAGCCATTTCTAATTCACGTTGCTGTTCGGTTAGCAGACGGGAGACGACTTCACGTGCACGTTTTTCACGCACGGCAGATTCGACACGGGCAAGCATGATGCGGAGCTGAATTGGTTTGGTGATGTAGTCATGGCCACCAATGTTGAGACCAGCAATAATATTGTCTGTGTCGTCATTGCTCGAAATAAAGATGATTGGCGTGTTGTGTAGTTTTGGGTCTTCTTTGAGCCTGGTACAAGTGGTGAGGCCGTCTATATTTGGTAGGCCCATATCAAGGAGAATGCAGTCTGGCCGTGTTATTTTAGAAATAGTTAAACATTCTTCGCCAGAAGAAGCAGTGATGGTCTCCATACCTTGAGAATTGAGTGCCGATGCAATAGTAATGCGGGTAACGGCATCGTCATCAACGATGAGTATAACAGGTGGTGTTTCGGTTGGAGGTGTGGTAATCATGTGTATGAGAGGATATTAGCCAAAGGATTTTCTGGCATCGCTGAGGGATTGGTACATATGCAAGACTTTATCAAAACGAGTCAATGCAAAGGTTTCTGCCAGTAGGCTTGAATGGATACCGCAGACGGCAAGTTTACCCTGTTTGCCTTCTAACATTTGGTGACAGCGAATGATAGACGTGAGTGAAAATGAGTTCAGCATTTGCACGCCTGTCAGGTCCAGAATAAGGAATTGGCACTCTTCTATGATGGTTAAGAAGTGATTTGTGAAGAAGTCGTAAGCAAGTTCCGGTGCGAAAGAGTCACGACGAGAGCCTGGAAAAGACAATGTATGGATGTTGTTGTCATCACTAAGAACATGTGGAAAGCCGTTCATATGAATCCTTTTATCATGCGCGGTAAACGGTGTGTAAATAGGTTGAAAGCACAGCCGAGAGAAACGGTGAGAAGTCAGTTAGAGCCGTATAAAAGTAAGGCACTAATGTCTTTACGATACAGAATGACTCATAAACAGAGTTGGCACAAGCGCTTTTTTGATCATTCTGCCTATCTGTGCGCTTGTGTTTGCTTTCCAAGGGTCTAGTGTGCTGGCTATGGCTGAAGACCGTTATTTGTTACAGACCTGTAAAGCATGCGTGCACGAATTCCGTGTGCCAATGAGTTTACGTGGTCGTACTGTGCTCTGTCCGTATTGTGGTGCCAAAATTAACATTGGCGCAGCAACTCCAGACAAACCTGTAGATAAGCTTGTTGGGCAAGTCATTCGTGGTTGCCGCCTTGATAAGCGTCTTGGTGCAGGTGCGATGGGTGCCGTTTACGAGGCGTGGTATATTAAGGGTGAGCGTAAAGTTGCTATCAAGTTGCTTTCAAGCAAAGCCGCTGAAATACCAGAAGTCATTCAACGTTTTATCCGTGAGGCTGAGCTGTGCAAAGCCTTAGATCATGATAACATCATTAAGGTGTTTGATTATGGTGAGGAACGTGGTGTTCACTATATCGTGATGGAAGTGGTTGAAGGTACAACTCTTTCTGGTGTTATTGAAGATGCTGATCATTTGCCGTGGCGACAAGCATGCGGTATTATTCGATCTATGGCTTCGGCATTGGCTCATGCTGGTGAAAAAGACATTATTCATAGAGATATTAAACCGGCAAATATTCTCATCCGCAATGATGGTGAAGCAAAATTGGCGGATCTTGGTCTTGGTAAGCAGCTTTCTGCTGAAACGAGCCCAGAATTTGCGTTGACTATGCAGGGGGCCACAATGGGTACGCCAGCATACATGCCGCCGGAACAAATAGCAGATGCTTCTTCTGTTGACCAAAGTGCTGATGTGTACTCACTTGGCGCCACTTTTTATCATGCTGTAACTGGTCGCCGCCCATTTGAAGGCTCAAATGCAGCGGAGATTATGAATAAACTGCGACATGAAGAAGCCCCCGAGCCGCGTTCTTTGGTGCCAGAAATTCCGGTTGGTATTAACGATCTTATCATGCAAATGCTTGAAAAGATACCAGAAGACCGTCCACAGCATGCCAATGATCTTATTGCTGAAATAGATAAAACCTTAGCTAACCCAGAGCAGGCTCGTCAACGTCGTCGTGGTAAAGCTCGTCGCGGGGGTCAGAACCAGCAGTCCGGTGGTGGTAAGGGTCTTCTTATCATTGTCATTCTTGTTCTGCTGGCCGGAGCCGCTGCGGCGGCTGCCAAATTTATGGGTGTCTTTTAATACTCTTGTTGGTCTTGTCGCGCCATCAGCCCAAAGTGTTAGAAGGGCTGATATTTATGCATTGTCTCACAGTAATACTGCACGGATTTATATATGTTTGAGTTTTTTAACGATAAAGAATGGGTTGATCGTGATGATGATGAAATCGAAAAGATTTTATTCTCATATAGCAGCAAGGCTGCAAAAAACGATTGGCGTGATTACATAGATGAGCTACTCGATTTGGCTGGCAAACGCTACGAAGTCGTGCCGGTGGATGTGCCTGCTTATGAAACAAAAGAAGACTTTGTTGAACTCATTTACATGATTGATGACGTTATCATGCATTTTGACTGTGACTGGTGTGTTGGTTTCTGTAATGTTGCTGTTAACGCTAGCGACAGTCGTTCAGCACAGGCTATTCTTGATTACATCGAAATGAATATTGATAAATGTAGTAAATGTCTCGGTATGCAATCGTCTTAAGAACTGTCTAAAGATTGCACTCTGCTGCATGTGTGTTAGATTGGCGTTCTATGAAAATATTCCTCTCTCTGCTTATGATCTGTGGTCTCCTGTGGCCAAGTATCAGCTTCAGCTCTATTCGAGCTTGCTGCGAGGAAAATAATTGGGGAAAGAACACAGGTAATCATACTGAGTGTTTGAACGAAGTATTTGCTACGTATTTCGAGGAAGATGCTTTTTTGGAAGAAGGCGCAGGTCAGGGAGATACGTGCTGTAACTGCCTCTGTAACGATACTCCAAGGTCTGCACAAAAGGCCATTCGTTACCAAACAATAGATATAACCATGCCGCCATTAGCGGTAGGCGTGCAGGTGCTCTGCTTATTCAGTACTCCTGCACACGAAAACGAAGACCGTTTATCAGGTAAGCTTCTTCAAGAAGAAGAGCTTAAGCGCCCGTCATCAATGGATGCAGGCCATCGTCATATACAAATGACTATTTAGTATTCCCCTGTCGGCAAAACAATTCGTTATGGAGAGCGCAGCAGCTTTCCTTCTTGTATGTATTTGAATGAATGAGTATTGCCAATTCGGCAACCATTCTTTGTCTCATGATCATACTCCTTCCCTCAGCTAGGGGATGGAATGGTTGAGAATATTAATACATTAATAATTTCCCACAGTAAAAAATATCTCACTCGAGGAATATCTCTAATGAAATTTCTTTCATGGCTTCCGTTTATTATACTCACCCTTATTGTTATTGGTGGTCTTTGGTTCTTTCGGGAAAACGTACTTCCTGCACGTCATGTCCGCACTGCACGCGCTGTTCCACTTGCCCACGCAGGAGGACAGGGTGTCAGTATTCAGCAAGGTGAGACCTTGTTTCAAGCGGCAGGTTGGCTTGAAGCAGACCCTTATAGTGTCAACGCAACTGCGCTGATTAGTGGTGTGGTGACAGAGGTTTCCGTGCTTGAAGGTCAGTGGGTTGAAAAGGGCCAGCTTCTTGCACGACTTGATGACTTTGATTTTCGTATGGCACTTGCTCATGCAGAAGCTGACTACCGCCGCGTTGAATCGCAACACATGACGGCTGAAGAGCGAGTCATAGCAACACAGCAACAATGTGTTGCTGCTCAGAAACGTATAGATGAAGTGACAGCGGAACTTGCTATTGCCCAAGATGAATTGCAGCGTTTAGAACAAGCACGTAGTGCGGTGGCAGCGGCAAGCATTCGTCAAACCGCCTTGCTGGTGACTTCTAAGCAGGCACAAGTTTTTGCAGCACAATCAGAGTTAAAGGTTGCAGAGGTACGTGTTCGTGTTGTTGAGGCGGAAGCGTCTGAACATAAGGCTCATACAGAAACCGCTGCGGTCCGTATTCAGCAAGCGCAAAAAAACCTTGAGCGTTGTACCATCCTGAGCCCTATGGCTGGGATTGTGCAGCATTTATTTGCGTATCCTGGGCGCAAACAGATGCTGGGTAGTGATAATGTTCATTCAGCAACCATTTGTTCTTTGTATGCTCCATCATCTTTGCAAGTCCGTGTGGATGTTGCTTTGGCAGATGCGAAGGGGCTCTTTATTGGGCAGGATTGTGAAATGACAGTAGAGTCTTTGCCGGGTCAAATTTTATTAGGTACGTTAACTCGAATAACAGGTGAAGCTGATATTGCGAGAAATACTCTTCAGGTCAAAGTCTCTATCAAGCACAATGACAACACCACGATTTTGCGCCCAGAAATGTTAGCCCGTGTGCGCTTCCTTGGTAAAAACACTGACGAATTGCCAGAAGGCACAACAAGGCGTGGTGTTTGGTTGCCTGCTGAAGCTGTGTCACAACACGCTGCTGGTGACCTCGTTTGTTGGGTGTTAACAGAAGAGCGGACGCATGCGCGTGAACGACATATTACTCTTGGAGATACTCAAGACGATTGGAGATATGTGTCGGAAGGGTTATTGCCAGGAGAAGAAATTATTCTGCAACCGCCATCAGATATAACAGAAGGCACTCGCCTTATTGTAGAGGAGTCAAAATAATGTCATTTATTAAATGCATAGATATAAGCAAAACTTATACGAAGGGTAATACCCCAGTTACGCCGCTACAAGCGCTGGATGTTAGTGTAGAGCAAGGCAGCTTTCTTTCGCTGATGGGCCCCTCTGGTAGTGGAAAAACAACACTCTTAAATATTCTTGCTGGCATTGATTCAGCAACAACCGGAACTGTTCGTATTGGTGAACATGATATAACGGCGATGAAGCGCGGAGCATTAACCAAATGGCGAGCAGAACATGTCGGGTATATTTTTCAGCTCTATCACTTAATTCCGGTATTGACGGCTTTTGAAAATATAGAATTGCCTTTGTTACTGACAGCGATGAATAAAAAAACACGCCGGCAGCGGGTGCTGGAAACATTAGACATTGTTGGCTTGTCAGATCGGGCCGATCATTTTCCTCGACAATTATCTGGTGGGCAAGAACAACGAGTGGCCATAGCGCGGGCCATAGTAGCGAACCCGCCCTTATTAGTTGCAGATGAGCCGACAGGAGATTTAGACCATGAAGCAGCCGATGCGATTTTAGTATTATTACGTTCGCTGGTTACGGATTTTAATAAAACTATTGTTATGGTTACACATGACCCACATGCCGCAGAAATTGCTGACCGTGTTATGCATTTAGATAAAGGGCGATTGGTTGAGGCAGCATCATGAAATATTTCAATATAGCACTGCTTGCATGGAAACATGTGTACCGAAGTCCAACGCGTAGTGTGCTTACAACCATTGGTGTAGCTCTCGGTTTGTTTTTATTTTTGGTCGTAGAATCTGTGCAAAATGGTATGCAGGAGGCAACACAGTCTCAGCAGGGTGATAATGTGTTGGTCGTTTATCGAGAAAATAGATTTTGCCCATTTACCAGCCGTTTACCAGAACATTACGCACCTACCATAAGACGAATTGAGGGCGTAGAAACGGTGGTGCCTGTGCAAGTGGTCGTGAATAATTGTGGTACCAGTTTAGATGTTGTTACTTTTCGCGGTGTTCATCCAGATGAATTTACCGCCTTTAGTAAAGACCGTATTCATGTTCGTGCAGGTAGTCTGGAGCAATGGAAAAAGCAGGGAGACGGAGCGCTGCTTGGGCATGTGCTTGCGCAGCGTCGTGGTTTATCTGTTGGAGATCGTTTTGATGCTGCGGGGATCACCTGTACTGTGAGTGGCATTATTGAATCGGCAGAAAGTCAGGATAAAAATGTCGCTTTTGTTCATCTCGGTTTTTTGCAGCAATCGTCACGTGTTGGTCTTGGTGTTGTGACTCAATTTAATGTTCAAATTCGTGATCCAGAACAAATGAATAGCATAGCTGAAGAAATAGATACAACGTTTGCCAGTGATCAAGAGCCCACCCACACTCGTCCAGAAAAAGCATTTGTTGCGCAAACAGCGAGTGAATTGATGGGACTTATTTCATCAACTCGGTATATTGGTTTAGCAGCGGTGATTGCAGTTGTTGCCTTAGTTGCAAATACCGTATTGCTTGCCATTCATGGTCGTGTCCGAGATAATGCGATCTTACAAACCCTTGGGTATAGTAGTGGTAGTATTTCTTGGTTAGTCCTTTGTGAAAGCATTGTCCTGAGTGTTGTGGGGGGAGGTCTTGGTATAAGCAGCGCAGTTGGCGTCTTGCATTTTGGTGCTTACTGTATGAGTGCAGAAGGTCTCAGTATTACCTTTAGTCCAAGTGGAATCATTATTGCACAAGCAGCAGCACTTGCTGTTGCCCTTGGTTTCTGTGCTGGGTGTTACCCTGCATGGAAAGCAGGTCGCCGCCCTATTATTGAAAGTTTGCGAGGTTAAGATGGCTCTTCCATTTCAGTATGCTATACGAAATTTAGTGCGTTCACCAGTTCGCACCATTCAGATGATTATCGGTAGTGCCGTAGTGATGGTGCTGTTGATGGGGGCAGTCGCCTTTCAGCAAGGTATGCAACGCAGCATGCGCAGCAGTGGAGACGCACAGAATGTGATTATTTTGGGAGCGGGTAGTGAAGAAAGTATTCAACGCAGTGAAATTGCCGCAGCTAGTGCAGCTATTGTTGCTGCAAACGCAGAGGGGCTTGCCCAGTTTATGGGGCAAGCGGCTGTGTCACCAGAGGTCTATTATATGGGCTTAGTCAACAGTGATGGTTTTGAACGGCAAGCTGTACTGCGTGGTATTACTGAACAGGCTTTGTGGGTGCATCAACAGGTACGCTTACGTGATGGCCATTTACCACGGCCGGGAGAAATATTAGTTGGAGCGCGCGCTGCTGCCTATCTAGACCTTCCTGAGACAGCACTGGCTACTGGTGCGCTGATTCGTTTTGAAGAACAAGACTATAGGATCTGTGGACATTTTTCCGCAGGTGACAGTGTGTTGGAGTCAGAGCTGTGGTTGGATCTGGGTGACTTAATGAGTAGTTCTGGTCGAGAGAGCTTATCCAGTCTTGCTTTACGTCTGGGGCGGCCAGATGCTTTTGAAGAGGTGGATTTATTTTGTGCTCAGCGTTTAGATTTGGAGCTGGTTGCTCTTAGTGAAGTAGATTACTACGGCAGTTTGAATGACTTTTATCAACCGCTTATTCTTATGGCGTGGCTGACTACGGGACTGATTGCGCTTGGGGCATTGTTTGGTGGTTTGAATACTTTTTATGCGGCAATTTCTCAACGTATTCGAGAACTGGCAGCGCTCCAAGCAATAGGATTTCGCCGCTGGATGTTGATCTGGTCGCTCATTCAAGAATCACTACTGACAACGAGTTGTGGCCTGATAGGTGCCTGTGTTGTTGTTTTCGGATTATTGGATGGTCTCAACGTTGGTACCTCATCCGGTGTATTTAGTTTGCAATTTCATACCGCAGAAATGAGTGTTGGGCTCATAAGTTGTTGTCTGTTAGCTATACTTGGTTTATTGGCTCCAGCATGGCATTGCTTACATCCACCCTTAACGAGTGCCCTGCGGTCTCAGTCGTAACCGTTTTGCTTTGATTCGTTACTTATGACGAATGAAGCTACATCTTGCCATTTATGTCAGCAATAAAGACTGTCGACATGTTTGTACCTCAGAACCATCGGCGGCGGGTCGTCATTACTGGCATGGATGCATTGTCCTGCCTTGGCATGACGCTTCCCGATATCACGGATTCTCTCTTCCATGGTCGTTCAGGTATTACTGTAAACGAGGAACGGGCAGCGTTAGGATTTCGTTCACCTTTAACTGGTCGCTTGCCTGATTTTCATCCAGCAGATTTTTTTAGTCGTAAGCAACGAAAAAATATGGATGAAACGGCTTTGTATGCCGCCATTGCCAGCAAACGTGCGGTGGAAATGTCTGGCTGTGAAGATTTGTTGAAGAGCGCGCGCGCTGGTCTACTTATTGGTGCAGATTCTTCTGCTGGCTCAATTCCACTGGTTGTAGATACTGTCCGTGAAACTAAGGCGACAACCAGTATTGGTTCTGGTTCTGTCATTCAGGGACTTAATTCATCCCCCACTATTAATATTGGCCCGTTGTATGGTATGCAGGGTATTTCATTAACGCTCAGCGGTGCCTGCGCCAGCGGCAGCCATGCGCTGGGCATGGCTTGGATGTTTATCGCAAGTGGTATGCAAGATACAATTCTTGCTGGTGGCAGCCAAGAATTAAATTGGTACAGTATGGCAGCTTTTGATGCCTTACGTGTGTTTTCTATGAATACTGAGGAACCACATCGTTCCAGCCGCCCATTTGACAAAAACCGAGATGGTTTGGTGCCGTCTGGTGGTGCAGCAATGATGGTCGTGGAAGAATATGAACAAGCTAAGGCACGCGGTGCGAATATTCTTGCTGAAATAGTTGGTTACGCATTCTCATCTGATGGTGCCCATCTAACAACCGCAGACGGGCATGGTGCAGAACGCTGTATTCGCTCTGTTTTAGAAACCTCTCAACTTCAGGCTTCTGATATTGAATATATTAACGCCCACGCTACGTCGACCTTGGCTGGTGATGAAGCAGAAGCGCGTGGTATTTATGCTGTTTTTGGTGATAATGGTCCGCCTGTTTCCTCAACCAAAAGTTTAACCGGCCACGAATGCTGGATGGCCGGTGCGTCCGAAGCCATCTACACTATTTTAATGATGCAAAATAATTTTATTGCTGCGAATGCAAATTATGAAGAAGTTGATCCTGCTTTGGCTCCTATCAACATTGCAGGTAAACGCATTGATAAGGTGCCATTGAAATACACTCTGAGTAATAGCTTTGGTTTTGGCGGAACAAATGCCTGTCTTATTTTAGGGCAGCCAGATTAGTACAGACCCAGAAAGCAAGACGCTCATTATTGTGGGCGCTGGTCTTGCAGGGCTGACCTGTGCGATATCTATGGCGCAGGCTGGCTGGTCTGTACAGGTGTTTGAGCAGCATAGTGTTGCTGGTGGTTTGATGCAAGGCTTTCACAGAGAAGGCCATTATTTTGATAGTGGTTTTCATTTTATTACCGGTTCCCAGCCAAACGGTATTATGCGTTCTCTTTTTACTCGTTTGGGTATACAAGGTGAGTTGTCTTTTCTTGAGCCGTCGGCAATACCTTTTGTTATTCATCAAGCCGATGGAAGCCAGTACGATATTCCAGCGGGAACAACAGCTTTTCGACAATGGTGTGTCCAGCAGTGGCCAGAAACAGAGCCTGCTTTAATACATTTTTTTGCTGCTATGGATGCTTGTCTTAATACTGATCCTTGGCGACAATGGCTGACGGGATTTTCTGAGTCGGAAGGGCATTTACCAGCTTTGGCTTTGAGTCAATCGGCCCAGGATTTTATGGAAGAAGCCGGATTGCCAACTCATGTTCAATCTATTATTGGCTCTCTCTGTATTATTCTTGGTATGCGTATTGAAAGCTGTCCTTTTGATTTATTTTGTGCGGTTACAGCCAGCAGTATCGCTGGTGCTTACCGTGTGGAGGGTGGTGGAACAGCTTTGACTGATGCACTTGTTCGACAGGCTCAAGCGCTTGGGGTACAGATCCATCTGAGAAATGGTATGCAGTCATTATGTTATGAAGAACGTGTGGCAACAGGGATTATTGATGAGCGAGGTGTACAACACTCGGCAGATATGATGATCATGTCTTGTCATCCGAGTGAGTTTGTACGTTGTGCTGGTACAGAAGCGGTGCGCCCTTCTTTTGCTCAGCGAATAGATACTCTACCAGATAGTTGCGGTGCATTTTTTATTCATGCTTTACTTGATGAACCAGTGTCTAATCAAGCATCTCATCACATATTACAGCTCTCCAATGGATGGGATGGGTACCTCTTCTTTCCTCATACTTTTGTTGATGGGAAACCGAGTCTAGAAATTGTTTGTTGGTTGCCAACGGAACGAACTGCTGACTGGTCAGACAGTCAGTTGGGTAAACGCCCAGAAACATACCAGCAGTGGAAAGAAAATACTGCGGCTAAAATTTTAGAGTCCCTAGAACCATCTTTTCCTGGATTGCATGCTTCTCTTTCTCGTATGTGGACAGGAAGTAGCCTCACCATTCAGTCGTATACACGTTCACGAAATGGTGCAGCAATGGGACTTTCTCATGACGTTGGTGCAGAACGTATTGTTTTTCGCAGCCGTTTACGAAATTGTTATTTTACCGGACACAATATATCTCATCCAGGTATCATGGGGAGTATGGTTGGTGCTTTGGAATTATGTGAGCGCGTGAAAACAGTATAAGTATTACTGCTTCAGAACGTAGCGGAAATCTTTTCGGATTTCGGTAATGCCAAGCGGTTCAGTTCCTGCGATGCGCACGGTTACTCCAGTGTGGCAGGTTTTTGTGATAATTTGGGCCAGTATATTATCCGTCTCATCTAAGAGGTTATGACTTTCTTCTACTTTATGGACAATACTTTCACGGGCGTGGTCAAGGCTTTGGTCAATTGTTTCTGAGCGGATACGAATACGCTTGGCTTGGTCTTGAAGCACGCGAAGATAATCATCACGCATATAGCCACCAACTTGAAAGCGATATTGTTTTTTACTCATCGTGTCAATGTCTGCGCGCAAATGGTCTTTTTCAATAATCATATGCTCGCGTTCGGTGCGCAGTTTCCGCTCTTCATGCACAACCAGTTCATGTTTGATGGCTGCTGGTATATTATGGCCCGCCCAGAGTAGGGTTTCCGCTTCAGAATCGTCTCCAGCCGTGGCACAGGTAATATTGCCTCCAGTAACGGTAGAGCCGCCAACGATAGTTGTCGCTTCTATGGTATGAACAGCAACAATATTACTACTTAAAATGATGCCAGATATATGTAGTTTACCGGTAACGAGGGAGCGTTCGCTAATAGAACTGGCGGTAGTGGTGCCCGCAACCTGAATTTGATGTTCACCTGGCAAAATTGCCCCGTGTACATGCAAATCGCCGCCCGTTTGAATATTGGCATCGCCAAGATCACCAGTGATAATAATACCGCCAGCAGCGATAATAGTTGCCCCATTTTCAACTGATCCATTAACGACAAAAATATCGTTCGTATCTATCGGGTCGTGTTGAGCAGTTCTATTACCTGTAAATGAATGGGTTGGGACTACACGTATAGTGTCATCTTCGAGTTTTTGCACGGTGCCGTTAATTGTTGCTCGTAAAATAGACTCACCGTTTTTATTGGTTGTCATGGCTGTGTTGACCCCAGCAAAAACAGGTGGTTCTGTTTCGGCGATCGGATCTGGAGGGATAGTTTCTCCAGAGATGGAGCGTCCGGGAATACCGTGTTGAGTCTTTCTCCAGACAGCAATGCAATCTCCTGCATGTACATTTGGTGGTACATTTTCAAAGCGGCTTTCTGCCGTTTCTTCAAAATCTGCGGGAAGTAGCTCGTTACGGCTAAAAACAAAATGTCCCGGTATACTTTGTTGTGGGGCGGAACCTTTCGCAATGAGTACCGTTGATTCATGTTGTTCGCTTGTACAGAGTTGTTCTATGGCTTCGTCTAATACGCCACCAAAAACGTCCTGATCTTCAAGGAACTCTTGTATGGCATCGCGTGAGACGGCAGTGCGCGGATCACTATGCAGCCAAGCATGCAGTTTATCATCGTCTATGGTCAGATCGAAAGGATTATCTGAAGGTTCAATTGTTTCTCCAGTGACCGTGGTGCCAGGTTTACCGGGATAAGCTGGTGTGCCTCGGGCAATACATATTTTTCGGACTTTTCCATCAGGACGAGTCGCTTCCGCTATTGCAGTATCAAGTAGGCCATAGTTGACATCTGCAGCTTTGATCACGAGCAAGAGCATGTCGCGGGAAAAACGTGAATCTGGTGCGAGGCGAATAGATGCCTCCATACCACAATCCTCAATAACCACCAGTTTAGCCAAAGTCTGTAGGGCATTTTTATCAATATGTATACCAGATTCTTGCTTACTGGCGAGATGCTTTTTGATTTTATCTGCATCAGATGCAGAGACACCAGAATGCTTTTTAGCGTTGGAGGCTGCCCGTTGTAAAATGCTGAGGGCATGGGCGGGTTGTTCGCCAAGTTGAATAGCAGCAATGTCTTCTGAGAGTTCGTCTATTAAAGTATAGCGATTATGAATATTACCATTTAGTCCACAGAGAAAGAACAAACCGAGTGGTTTGTCTAAAGAGACTGTTCGTTTCCCTATGAGTGGAGGCGTGGTTGGTTTGCTCCACTCTTTCAGGTAGTCTGGTTGGAGACAGGCCATTAAAGAGGCAACAAAGGTGTAAATATCCAGAATCTTCGCATCCTCTAGCTCGCTGCTGATAAGGGTTACAGCGGTAATGGCAGAGGGGGGTAGTAAAAAAGAGAGTTTACAGTCATTTGCAGAAGAGAAGTGAATAGAATCTGCGGTCAGATGGCCATGGAAGGCCCCAGCTTTGTGGAGGGCATGTAGACCACCTGCTGCGTGTTTAGCAATATTGAGTACTGAGGTTGCTGGTAGCCCACTATTATGGCGAGTGAGTGCTTTGCTAATGCTTACACCACATTGTCCCTTATAAATGAGAACAGGCTGTTTCTTTTCGTCAAAGCCTGCATCAATAAGTGGTGTTATTGCAGGGTTCTGAATAGAACAGAGTGCTTTTGCTTCGCTCATAAAGGTTTCTTGCTGTTCCTCATTCCACGTATGTATGGGGAGAATCAGTGCATGGACCTTTTGCGAACTATCAGCCAAGACCCCATTACGCACTTCACAGCCACGGTAATGGTCGGATTCAACCATGAGATCATAAGAGCGGTGTGTCCAGTTCGAGGCAAACATAACACGGAAGTATACTCTTAAAAGAATCGTAGAGCAAATAGCCATTTATTCGATGAGACAAGAACTCTCTCGTGGACATTTTATGCGGTGGAGTATGGTGAGCAGCCATTCATGAGGAGAGAATAATGGCACCAGTAGGCAACGCGTTGATCGGTCAATCAGGAGGACCAACAGCGGTCATAAATCAAACGTTGGTCGGGGTTATTCAGGCAGCGAAATCAGCAGAAGCTATCGAAAATGTCTACGGTGCGATCCATGGTATCGCTGGTATTCTTGACGGTGAATTCTGCAATTTAGCAGCGCAAGATGATGACAATTTAGAAGTGGTAGCCGGCACACCATCTGCGGCATTGTTATCTGTTCGTCTGAAACCAACAGAGGCTATCTGCAAGCGCATCCTTAAACGTTTTCAGCAAATGAACATTCGTTACTTCTTCTATATTGGTGGTAATGATACGGCAGAAACAACACATATTATTAACGAAATGGCTCAAGAGAGTGGCTACGACCTACGTTGTTATCACTGCCCAAAAACAATCGACAATGATTTACGTGAAACGGACCACTGCCCTGGCTATGGCTCTGCGGCGAAATGGGTTGCTCAAGCATTTATGGGTGACAACTTAGATAACCGTTCGCTTGGCGGCATTAAAATTAATATTGTTATGGGCCGTGATGCTGGTTGGCTTACCGCAGCAAGTGTGCTTGCTCGTGTTTTCCCAGAAGATGGACCACATCTTGTGTATTGCCCAGAAGCCGATTTCCATCTCGATCATTTTCTTGAACATGTCATAGATGTCTATGAACGCTTAGGCCGCTGTGTGATTGCAGTGTCAGAAGGGGTTCATGGGCCTGAGAATGCTCCTATCATTGACCTTGGAGAGGTTGATAGTCATGGAAACCGCCAGCTTTCTGGTTCAGGAGCACTTGGTGACTTCTTGGCAGATAAACTGAAAGAGCACCTGAAAAAGGTCTTCCCAGATAAAGCGCACCGTGTTCGCGCAGATACCTTTGGTTATCTACAACGTTGCTTCCCCGGTGTGGTGAGTGAGGTTGATGCGCGTGAAGCTCGTCGTGCAGGTGCAGCGGCTGTAGCAGCAGCAATCAGTGAAGATGGCGGTTCTGGTAGCGTTGCCTTCCGTCGTGCTGGTGATGGCGATTCTTATGAAGTTGAAACCTATATTACCGCTTTGCGTAATGTTGCAAAAGACACACGGGCAATGCCACGTGCATGGTTGAATGCTATAGGCAACGATATTAACGAATCTGAATTCTTGCCATACGTTCGTCCGCTTGTTGGAACATTGCCAGCCATCGGTCAACTTGATTTAACGCCTGTTGAAAAATAAGAGTTCCTAAGAAAAGGACGGCATAATGGTTACGTTAGGCCTGATGTATAAAAATATAGTTTCTGTGTTACAACAATTCCCCGTGAAAATGGCTGGCAGTGCCCGTGCTACTTTTACGGGGTATCTTGTTTTATGCGTTATTATGTCTTTCTATTTGAGCTCCTTGCCTGACGGTCTTGGCTTTGGCACGTGGGCTTTTGCGCTGGTGGCCTTATTTTCACATTGTGCTCAAATTACTATGTTAACTTGGATTGTGTTGTTACCTTTCCGTTTATCGTGCCCGCTGTCGTGGTCACGCGTTGTGGATGTATACGTTATCCCCAGTATTTTTTCGATAGTGAGCATCGTACTTTATATTGACACTGTTATTTATGATTTGTACCACTTTCATATTAATAACGGCGTGATTTGGAATATTTTAATAACCCCGGGTGCTGGAGATAGTTTCACGATAGGCGTTATGACTGCTATCTGGATGACATGTATCGGTCTTTTTATTGTGGCGGTTATTATAGCAGGAAGTCGTTGGGGAATAGAAAAGGTTCACATAAAAACTCAAGGCTGGCGGTTTTGGTCTCTGCTCATTGGTCTCTGGTTTGCGGTTGTCTTGACTGACCGTATTGGATACGCAATCGGTGATTTACAGAATAACCGGTCAGTGATTCGAGTGCATAAATTGTATCCAATTTATTATCCGACAACGATTCGGAAATTTGCTACAGAAGTATTGGGTATAAACCCCGCGCAAGAAGAAGGTCTCGACCTTTCTGGATCAGGGATGTTAGGCTATCCTAAGCGGATGCCTGTTGTTGCTGAAAATGCACCGAAACCGCATGTTATTATGATTGCGATTGAAGGTGGGCGCTTTGATATGCTCAACGCCCAAACTATGCCATATCTTAATGAATGGGCTGGTCATCATCTCCGCTTTAACCAACATTTTAGCGGTGGTAATGCTTCCCGTTTTGGTATATTTTCAATGTTTTATGGGATCTATGCAACATACTGGCATAGTGTTGTTGCTGAACGTCGTTCACCCGTATTAATTGATGCCTTGGATACGGCAGGGTATGATTTTCAAATTTTATCTTGTACCGATTTGAATTTCCCTGAATTTAGAAAAACTGCATTTATTACCATTCCAGAAGCGATTACGGATTCTTGGGCCTGTGATAAAAGAGACCGAGATACACGGATGACCGATGAAGCGATAGCCAAGTTTGTTCGTCCTGATCAAAAGCCAACGTTGTCGTGGCTCTTTTATGATGCGTCACATCAACCGTATTTTTATTATCCAGAAGATGAAATTCATGAGACCACTTTAGATGAATCTGATGTAAACTATTTGAATATAAAAAATCAAAGTAGTGACGTGCGTGCACGATATCAAAATAGTTTGCATTATATAGACCGCCAAGTTGGCCGTTTGTTAACGCATTTAGAAACAGAAGGCTTTATGGATAACACTCTGATCTTTATTGTCGGAGATCATGGAGAAGCTTTTGGTGAGTTGGGTACTTACGGTCACAATGCTGCCTTTGACCGTTTTCAGACACAAACCTTTTGTGCGGCGCATGTGCCAAAAGCATCAGCACAATCGTATGATCATGTGACATCTCACATGGATATACCAGCAACCATTTTTTCATACATGGGTGAAAAAGATGAAGAACAAGAATATTCTCAAGGCTTCTCTCTCCTAGAGAAGGAACGGACGATGCCGCCACTAACCATCTTAGCAACTTGGGCGAGTGCTGCCTTAGTGACCCCGAGTGGAATTTTGGTGTTTAGTCTAGAGGGGAACAAAAAAAGTATGAGCGCATTTACCCATGACTGGCAAGAAATTCTTGACCCATCGGATGTGCGGTCGGAGCAGATCGGTTTGATTGCTCGCATGGCAAAGGCGATGACCCATTTCGATCGATAAGTCAACCCTGCTTCGTCTGGGGATGACGGTTATTCTTCCCTGTTGTATCGTATATATTTGGTTTATTTCGTATTGCCTGAACATCGGTTATTTCTTGTGGCAAGGCGAGCTTGGTATTGTTGAAACACTAACGGTCTTGTGTAGTGGAGGAGCAGCATGGTCTGCTCTACGGTTATTATGGCTGGATTGGTCTCGGTTTGATCTGATATTGCGAATAGCTCTCTGCTGTTTTATTCTTGGTTGTATATACATTGCAGGGGAAGAGATGAGTTGGGGGCAACATTATTTCGGTTGGCAAACACCTCAATGGTGGTCACATTATAACGCCCAGCAAGAGACCAACTTTCATAATACCTCTCGTTGGTTGAATCATTACCCACGTAACGTTCTCAGCATAGCCTTGCTGGTGTTTACGGTTGCCCCCTTGCTGTTTCCAAAGAAAAAATGGAACGACCCCGTACAAAATCCGCGTTTATGGTGGGCATTTCCAGAACGCCAATGTTTGCCAGTTATCCTATTAGCAGTGACCATCAACATGCCCGCTCGTCTCAACCATGAGTTTGATGATGAGCTATTTATCTACCCGCCGTTTTCGGTGGAGTTACGGGAAATGTTTATAAGCTGGGCCTTGTTGCTCATCATCGTGTCATTTTCACGGCGGCAGGTCGAAGGGTAATGGCACCGTTTGTGCTCGGTGCTAGGTGTTAGGGGTATGCTAGGTGTATGATAGGATGCCGTTAGGGCGATATTGAACTTTATCATTTATCATTTTGACCACACAACTCTGTGGTCAGTTTTTTGTTAGAAAAGGAGTTTCTCATGCTGTTTGATCCTCTCTATATTATTATTTTCGTTGTTGGCATTGTTTTGTCTGGCGGTGCTTCACTTATGGTGAAGAAAGCTTTTGCTCAGGGGCAGAAAGTGATGATTCGAACACGCCTCACAGGTATGGAAGTTGCTCACCGTATCCTTGATGCGGAAGGAATAGATGATGTACAGGTTGTGGAACATCAGGGTTTCTTATCTGATCACTACAATCCAATGAGCAAAACTTTGGCGTTGAGCCCAGATGTGTATCATGGTAGCAATGCCTCAGCAGTGGGGGTAGCAGCTCATGAAGTTGGTCATGCCATTCAACATGCACGCTCTTATGCTCCTTTGGGCCTGCGCAGTTTATTAGTGCCAGCTGCGCAATTTGGCTCATCATTGGGGCCATGGTTGGTTATTATTGGTATGTTTCTTGGTTCTGCTCCTGGCAATGTCCATATTGTTTCCGTTATCGGTGTTGGATTGTTTGCGGCTGCATCATTGTTTAGCCTAGTCACAGTGCCTGTGGAATTTGATGCCTCTCGTCGAGCAAAGGCTTGTTTAAGCACGCTTGGAGTGACGCAGACAGGAGAGGAAGATGCGGCGGTATCAAAAGTGCTGACGGCAGCGGGGTTAACCTATGTTGCGGCAGCAGTTGTCGCACTTATGAACCTTGTTTATTGGGCCTTCCGTGCAGGTTTACTTGGTGGTAGGGATGATTAACTGTTTTTCTTATACGTGCGTGTCAACTTAACTTCTTGTGCGCTAATCATTTCCTTATAATAGCTTAATAAAAAAAGTGCGACTAAAGAAATACCCGTGTAAACCATTTGAATGCCATAGCTGAGCTCTTCTTCTTTAATCACGTGTTCTGCATCGTTCTTGCTGATGACAATGCTCAGCAGAATATTTATTGAGACAACGAGGGTGACTGCAATTAAGCCGGTAAGTATCTCCAGTCCAACAATAGAAAGTCTATGCATGGCGCGGTAGCAGAGGTGGAGGCCGCGTCGCTTGGCAAGGGCAAGACGACTGCCTCTTTCCAAAAGGGCATAGAGCACGGCAATGACAGAAAAAATACCAAGAGATTGCAGAGAGACGAGTTTGCCAACCAGTGCAGAAATATATTCTGCTCCAAATCCAGAATGAAAATGAATGGCAAGCCAATAAAGCATGCTGAAAATGATAAAGCGTGGCCAGATGTAACTAAATATGGCAGAGATGAGTTTCATAATGCAGCGGGTACTTTATTCCACAACCTGTTCGCAGTGGAACATATTCAAATAACTACGTTCAGTAGCCTGTTGTGGCAAGCCGAGTAGATCAATGGACAGGGTGCAGTCTCCTTGTGGTAAGGTAAACGTACCAAGGCTTGCCCGAGAAGAGTCTATGCGGATATGGCTTTCATTGTCAGCAAAACGTATGCGTACATCAAGGGCAGTGTTGTCTGGTATCTGTGCTTCTAGGCCAATGCGGTAACGACCAGCAGTTTGTACCGCTACTTTGTAATCAGCCCCATCACCAACTGAAGTCCAACCATTACAAGAAATCCCGCCATTGATAATATTTCCGCGCACGCGTTCAGGTGCATAGGCCGCAATGAAATTGCTTTGTTTGTCTCCTATAGCAAATCGTGGCGTATGAAAAGAATGTGGATCATCGCAAATACCTTGAAACCATTCACGAACAAGGGAGGTCATTTCTTCTATTTGCTGTTGTTCATCTGCTGCACAGTTATGGTCTTCTTTGGGATCGGTAGACATATTGATCAGCACGGCATCATTGTGAAGATCGGGGCTACCTGGAACGGTGCCTGGATTGCGCATGAGTTTCCACTGGTCTGTGCGCAGACCAATTAATTGTTCATTAAAATTTTGTTGTGATTTTTCTTGAATGGTGATTGGTCGATATTCGTCAAAATAACCATCAACGGTATAAGGTCGGTTAATAGGGTCAGGTGGCCAACCAGGATTGACAGCAAGGAATGAGTGTTTACTTGGCAATGAGTGTTCGTCATCAGAAAAATAACTGTGCACATCGCGCCCGTCTAAGGCAGGGTGGTCATCAGCAATGGGGATGTCACAACAGCTACAGAGGGTTGGTAGTATATCGCAAATATCAACAACACGCTGAACATGGTGAGGGGTATAGTGGCGCGGCCAGCGAACGAACAGTGGTGATTTAATACCGTTCTCCCACATATTACCCTTATGGCCTTTATAGCCATTCACGTAACGCAAACGCCTATCTTCATCAGTTAAAATATTATCTGAAACAGCAGGCCCATTATCGCTCATAAATAGAACAATGGTATTATCAGCAACACCAAGATCTTCGAGACCTTGTAAGAGGTTTCCTATAGAGGTATCAAGCTGTTCGACCATCGCATAGATTTGGGCAAGGCCGTGAGATAAACCTTGGTCAGTAAAATATTTGACCATATCATCTGGAGCCTGTAAGGGCCCGTGTACGGTCATATGTGGGAGGTAGGCGAAGAATGGTTTCTTTTCTTGGGTGCTCTTGTCTATGAACTCAAGGCACATATCGGTGAGCGTATCAACAGCCCATCCATTGTGCTCCTCGTAAACACCATTGCGATGACCAACGCTATCGTGGTGTTTATAGAGGCGAGCCATATAAGCATCATCAAAACCACGCTCCCATGGGAAGTAGCCGCTGCTTTTACCTGAATGCCATTTACCCCACATACCAGTGGCATACCCAGCTTGTTGAAATAATTCTGGGAGCAGTACTTCATCTGGATGAATAAAATCTTTGCCGCCGTGCACATGGGCAACGCCTGTACGTAAAAAATGCCTCCCTGTTAATAAGGAGGCACGAGAAGCTGAACAAACAGCGGCAACATAATAATTATCACACTGCACACTGTCTTCAGCAAGTTGGTCTAAATGCGGAGTACGCAACCACGGATTACCGTGTGTACCGAGATCGTCCCAGCCCTGATCATCAGTCATAATAAGTAAGACATTGGGCCGTTGCTCTTGGCCCGTGGGACGGTCAGTGTGTGGGTCTGTCGTTATCATATAACAACAGTAACGGTATGTTCTCCACCTTCAAACACTGGTAGAATATTTCCATCAAGCGTTTCACCATCCACAGTGATGCTGGTAACACCGGTGCAACGACCAGCGGTATTGTCTATGCTAATATTATAGACGGCACCACGGAAGCGACGTGTGATTTTGGCTATTGGTAATTCTTTTGTTAAACATGGGTCAATCAGCAAGCCGTCATAGTGACGACGAACACCAAGCATCCATTCAATTAAGGCAACACCAAACCAAGCAGCGGTTCCTGTTTTCCATGCGTAGCCAGATTTCCATGTGTAACGTGGGTGGCCAGGTTGGTCCATCACATAGTAGTTGTTAAAAGAAAATGGTTCAGCGCCAGAACGGGTGATTGGTAAATACGGGCTATCAGGTGCAACTTTTTGGAAAGTGCGCCAAGCCTCTTCTGCGCGACCCATCATGCAATCAGCAACGGCCTTAAAGCCAGCCGCGTGATTATAGCAGCCGCCGTTTGTACGAGTGTCTGGTAGGAAGTTGGAAATAATACCAACACGTGGGTCGTATTTAGTAAATGGTGGGTGCAAGACTTTGTAGCCATCATTGACTTCACACCATTCGTCTACAACGCCCATCAATGCTTTGGAGCGTTCTTCGGTAGCGGTGCCAGATAAGACGGCCCATGTTTGTGTATTCATCCAGACTTTTGCTTCGGCGTGTTCGTCGGAGCCAATGCGGTAGCCATCTTCACAGATAGTACGTACATACCAACGACCATCCCAGGCATTATCATTCAAATTCTTTTTAATGGTTGCATAGTGTTCAGCAGCCTCGGTAGCAATATCTTCTTTGCCATATTGACGAGCAAGTTCTTCCATTTCGCGTAGGCCGTAGGCAAGCTGTTGCGTTACCATAATGCTTTCACGTTCGCCAGCTTCTTTGGTAGATTCTAGTCCATCATTCCAGTCAGCATAGCGTTGGTTAGAAAGACCGTTTGGCCCAAGATCGTTAACCATGTAGCGCATAGTACGTAACATGTGGTCCCAAATAGTTCCACTTTCGTCACTTTCAAAATACGGAATTACTTCATCAAGGAAGCTGAGGTCGCCCGTTTCTTTAATAAGCCATGGGATTGCGAGGAATATCCACGCTGGTTTGTCTGAATATTTATGACGAACCAGTGGACGGAAACCATGTGGAACACAGCCGTCTGCCCATTGGCTTGCCAATGCTTTGCGTAAATTATCTTTTGCCATTTCTGCATCAGACATCGCTAAGGCGTAATCAACTTGTAAGTTATCGCGGAAGCCGCTTTTGTGGACGATGTAGGTCAGCCATTGTTTTTTCGTCCAGCAATTAAGTAGGGCGTTGTAGTGGTCATTGCCAATGTCGATAGTAAAGCCTGCTGCACGTTGGCGTTCAGCAGCTTCTTGTTCGGCAAGCATAGTATCGAGGCTGTCAAAAGTGAGACGTTCACGTACAGCTTTAATTTCTTCTGGGCCAGAACATTGGCCAACAACAAAGGCAAAGCGATGTTCACTGTTAGCAGGAATGGTAACGGTACATTGAATAATACCTGCACAGTCTGGGCCAGCATCGCCACGGCCGTCGCAGTTCCAGCCTTTAATAATACGTGGGGTGGAAACACTATAATCATGGTAGGTAAAATGGTCACGATACGCATTAGCACCAGTAAAGTCATCCAAGGTCATTAAGTAACCGTTAAAACGATTCGTAGGAACTTTTTGGTTAAAGTTTTTAATAAAGACAGCACCAAGGTCTTCAAGTATTTCGCCACGGTTATCTGGCCATACGCCTTGTGATTCTTTGTTTTTTCCCATGAGAGAGAATTTTGTATAAGCAAAAACTGATACCGTGCGATCACGATCACTTTCGTTGGTAACAACCGTATCCCAAACAAGAATAGGTTCTGTGCGTGGTACAAAAATACGTTGGCGGGCTTTTAAGCCAACACAGCGAGATTCATATTCATTCATCCATGGGTAAAAACGAGTGACTTGGCTATCAAGTTCTTGTTGAACACATGGTGCACCAGCAGGATTAAAAACGGTATTGTCTTCATCATCACGAATATAAAGGTAGCAGTCATCGTAGCTGAGCAGAGTCAGCATATTGCCTTCACGGTCACGAATAGTTACTTCACCATCACTCACATTTGAAACTTCTGCGTACAGCTCATCGTCTGCAACATCGTTTAGTAAGGTGTTAAACCATTTTCGCGGTGCTTCTTTTTGTAGCTCAAAGCCAAAGCCGTCGTCAATAAATTTACCGTATTCCTGGTAGCTGGACATAGATTCTCTCCTTGGGTAGTATCGGGAGAGTCTATGGTGCGTAACGCTTGAATCAAGTTGCGATATGCTCTATTTGATATATTCGCTCACTTGCGAACTCGCTGAGATGCCAGTAAGGCCCACAAGGTTTCGGTATCAGTTTGTTTCACTCCGGGCAAAGCGCAGGCTTCGCCTAGTGTTTTGGGCTGGCGATCTTGTAGGCGGTTACGGCCTTCAGTGGAGAGCGCAGTAATTGCAGAATAGTCAAAATTATCCGGTATAATCATGTCACGCATGCGTTCCATTTTTTCTATGGTGGCGCGCTGGCGTTGAAGATAGTGGCTATAACGAAGTTCAATCCAGACTTGTTCTGCTGTAATCGGATCAAGATTATTAATTTCAGGGATAAGCTCAGTGGTTTCAGATAGACTTTTCGACTCACCTGCAATGCGGCGAATGAGCGCATCATCAACAGTGGTAAGAATGCCGGTAACGAGTGTCTCTTTTTGTGCGACTATTTGTGCACGTTCTGTGTCTACTAGACCACACCGAGCGGCCAAAGGTGTGAGACGGCGATCGGCATTGTCGCCACGCAAATAGAGACGGTGTTCAGCGCGACTTGTGAACATACGATATGGTTCTTCTGGCATGCGAGTTACCAGATCATCAATAAGAACGCCACCGTAACTATCTGCGCGAGTGAGCATGAGTGGGTCTTGATCAGTTAGACTTAAAGCAGCGTTGGCTCCAGCAACTAAACCCTGAATGGCTGCTTCTTCATAACCAGAGGTGCCGTTAATTTGTCCAGCGCAATAGAGGCCAGCCACAGAACGTACTGCGAGTAGGTGGTCTAATTGAGCGGCATGCACAACATCGTATTCTACTGCGTAGCCATAGCGTAAAACATGGGCATTGCTAAGCGCGGGAATATTATTGAGAACCGCATCTTGCACATCCATAGGTAAGCTGGTTGATAAACCATTAACGTAGACTTCTTGCGTAGCACGACCTTCTGGTTCTAGAAATAAATTATGTTGCTGGCGGTCAGCAAAGCGCACAACTTTATCTTCTATAGACGGGCAATAACGTGGGCCAACCGAATCAATTTGACCATTATACATTGGTGCGCGGTCTAAATTATCGAGAATAATCTGATGTGCTGCTGGTGTCGTATAACAACTGTGACAGGGAATTTGATTTTGCGGTAATTCTTTTGTTAAAAAACTAAAAGGGCTTGGCTTGTCATCACCAGGTTGTTCTGTGCATAGACCCCAATCAATGCTCGCGCCATGAATGCGCATAGGGGTGCCTGTTTTTTGTCGTAATAACCGAAGTCCTAAATGACTGAGGCTTTCAGATAAACCACCAGCCGCTGCATCACCCATACGGCCACCACTAGTTTTTGTTTCGCCTTGGTGCATGAGGCCCATTAAAAATGTACCCGTTGTGAGGACGACACGTGTGCTTGAAAGAATGCGGCCATCGCGCAGGCCAACCCCAGTGGTTTCTTTTCCTGTTGTTCCATCTTTGGTTTCAATAGAAACGGCTTCACCTTGGACAGGAAAAATATTGTCGGCTGATTCAACATAATGTTTGGCAAAAGTATTATAGGCTGTTTTATCGCACTGTGCACGTGGGCTCCACATAGCAGGGCCCTTGCTGCGCCCCAGCATACGAAATTGAATACCAGCGCTATCGGTTGCTAGGCCCATCATACCACCAAGTGCGTCTACTTCGCGGGCAAGCTGACCTTTTGCCATACCGCCAATGGCAGGGTTGCAGCTCATTTTACCAATAGTGTCTAAGTTGCCGCTAACGAGTGCAGTACGGCAGCCTATTCGTGCAGCGGCAAGAGCGGCTTCTATGCCTGCATGTCCGCCACCAATAACAATTACATCAAAGGAGTTTCTCATATTTTTTATACCAATTATTGTCTTCTTAGGCGGGGTTTGCTATGCCTTCAATGTCTTTCCAGTTGAGCGCTTGGCCACTGGCGATGTGTTGACGTGCAACAGTAATGATGTTGCTGCCAGGAGAAAGTTCAGCAAGACCATTTAAGGCATCATCCAATAATTGTTCTCGGCCTTCTTGCTGTAGTAAGACAGCTGCACGTTGGTAGCTATGAATTGCTTGCAGAGAATCATCAAGCGCTTCGCAGACTTCGGCTAACTGCATCAGTAATTCGCCATTGGTGCTATTGCTGGTAATAAGTGTTTGCTGAAAACTACGGGCTCTATCAAAATAGCCTTCTGCGATCATGTCCGAAAATAATAACTGTCCTTGTTCGAGCTCTTCACGGCTATGCCCAGCCTTACGAAGCAGGGTAACAAATTGTTCGCGCTCATCGAGGGCTGGTTTGGGGGCAAGTTCAGACAGCATCCGTCCAGCTTCTACAGCAAGGCCGAGGTTATTGGTACGTTCGGCAATACTGACAACGGTTGGGAGATCGGTAAGACTTTGCTTGTCGCGGATAAAGTAATTAACCTCAGCAAGTTGGCAGGCTGCGATAATATTATTGGGTTGCAAAGCGAGCAGGCGATGAAACACCGTTCGTGCTTGCGTATGTTCTTCTGTGCCGAGAAATAATTGTGAGGATAAACGAAAATGTTTTATCGCCGTTGGGGTATCAGCATCGCGCTGAGCAACGGCAGCAAGGATCATGTGGAGTGCTGCGTCCGCAGGAAAGGAACGTAGTGCTGTGGTACAGATGGTGCGGGCTTGCTCAAAATTATTTATAGCAATAGCTGCTTCGGTGGCTTTGCGCCAATAAATGCCACTTTGGTCTATAAGGCCTAATGCAAATTTTGCTTGTGCCATAGCGAGCAAGTAATCAACGTGTTGTGGATCAAGTTCAAGAATGCGTTCAAGTGTTTGTGCGAGATCTGCCCATTGTTTATTTTTTTTCTGATGAACGGCAAGCTTTGCCAGTTGTGCTGTTGCGCTATCTCGATCTTTTCTTCCTTGATAGAGTTGCGCTAATTGCCTGTGGTTATTGCCATCGGATGGGTCTAAGTCAGCAAGTAATTCACGGAGTTGTAAAATAGCTTCATTGTTGGGATCGTTATCTGTGGTACTTAAACATTGATGAATCACCACTTTTGCTTGATTGGGATCGGTCAGTTCGTAATAGCGGGAGAGCTGTAGAGCAATGTCTGCTTTGTCTGGCTGAATCAGTAATATGCGTCGCCATGCATGGGCGGCGGTATCTGTATCCTCATTTTTGTAAGAGAGGTGGGCAACAGATTCCAGATTGATAACGGCTTGTTCTATATCATTGAGGGCAATAAACATACGACCAAGGGCACTGCCACAGACAATGGGGTCTGCGTCAAAGCCTTGAGCTTCACGGATGCAAAAAATACCTTTTTCGTGTTCATCGCGGCGTTCATGATATTCAGCAAGTTTCAGTAATATGTCGCAGATGTTTTGGCTGTCGCCAGTTGTTTGATGACAATGGAGTAAAGCTTGCAGGGTTTCGTAAGGCGTAATGGAAGCAGCTTCATCTGTTTGGCTAAATGTTTCTATGCATTTCAAAGAATGCGTTAATACGGCAATTGCTTCATTGATATCGGTTTTACAGAGCACTTGCCCAGCTTGGAGAAAATCTTGAGCGGCACGGGGAATATCATTTTTATGTAATGATATTTTTCCAAGTTCGACCAATATTTTTGGATTGTCTGCACCAAGCATCGCGGCGCGTCGCAAAAGGTGTTCGCGTTCTATCCCAGATTCTTCTGCTCGTGTGGCCATGGCAACCAGTTCAGGCAGGGTGGCTTCTCTGAGGAGTTCTAAATCAAGCAGGTGAGATAGGGCAATGGTAGCACACCATGGAGCCAATGGGCAATAGAGGAAATTATGGGAGACAGGTATATTTTCATTCCAGCCAGTGAGCAGAAGTTGTTCTGCTTCGCCATAGCTGGAGCCTAGATCTCCACTTGGTAATTTTGCGATAAGGATGGCAGGTTGCCAATGGAGCATCGGGCCAACATGACTGAGTTCATCACGTCGACGAAGGGCTTCCATCAGCATTGGCCCATGACGAATAGACGTACCTATATCACGCTGGTAACGAGACCAAGGATCTGGAGCTGGCGTTTCATGAAATTCAATATCAACATCGTCTTCATAGGATAAAATATCGGTGAAGGACTGTTCAATCATGCAGTCGATGGCATCACGGATGCCGTCTGCGGGGAGAAGTTTTTTGTCGAGAATAAAATTGGCGAGTTTGGTGTTGTCGTGGTCGAGGGTATTTGCTAAGCCCCAAGCGCGTACTTTGTCTCGTGTGGCAAGCCCCACCCACATAATTGCTCGGTAGAGATGGCCAGTAGGGCCACTAGAACAGCTGGAAATAGAGCCTTCGCTAAAGCCAACCAGCCAATAGATATCAGCATCCTGAGTTTTGACCTGCAAGTGCCCCGTGCGACGGTGGTTGCCGATGCTTTGGATCAGGTCTGGGAAATCCAATAAGTTGGAGGCTGAGTGTACCACGCTGGGTATGCTAGGGCGATTTTAAAAGAGGCACTGAGTAATATAGACAGAGAATCAGGCTGTCTCTTACAGTTAGAGCTCGTCGTGGGTGTTAAGGAATTCATAAAGAAAACGCAGACAATCAAGCAAGGCAGGCATGCCATGTTGTTTCCACGGACTGAGTACATGGTAAAAAGCGAGGCTCTCAAGGTGGTCATGATTACGTAGGCTGAGGAAGCGTTTCATGGCGGTGTTGGTGCTTTCGGCAACCTCGCAGATGGCAACAAAATCAGTAATGATATCTGCACTAACGGCAACACTTTGGTCGTCGAGAACAGCAGGGATGCGACGGTAAAAGGTGTCGATGTGGAGTGACTGCATCCATGGAAGCAAGCGGTCATTCCATTTTGCCCAGCAGTGTTTGCGATCAAGCACCTGACCAGGTAAATCATTCCATGGTCGCAGGTCCTCTGGTACCAAGAGATAATGCAATAAGTGCTGTTCTGCTCGATGGACTTGTAATTTTAAAAGGGTGAGTTGCTCTTCCCAACGGCGAAAGGCATCAAGAAAGCGTGGTTCACCATGGCAACATGAACGAATATCATTGAGCCAACGACTTTGGGTGCGCTCAATAGCGGCTAGGGCCCGACTCAGGTCAAAAGGCGCATTGAGGTCTGTTGGTTGTGGCTGGTCGTCAGTCATGAGGCCTTTGCTTTAGTGTTTGTTAAAAAAGAACCCAGAGTTGTGCACTCTGGGTTCTGTAAGATATTTGTGAGAATAGGTGGTTATTCTTGAGCCGCTGATTCTGTAGGAGCAGCGGTTTCAGCCGTTTCTGGTGTGGCAACAGGTGTGACGTGGTTAAGCCCTGCTTGGTCACGAATAATGTGATTGTAACGGAAAGCCGCTAGATTGGCGATACCTTTGGCAGATGGCTCTGGGCTGTCTTTGATCATGGAGAGGTGATTCAAGGCACTTTCTTGGAGTGTGGCTTTTTGCGCTTCTTGCTCCTCATCAGATAATTGTGCAAGCTCTTCCAGATCGAGCTCAGCTAAAGCGTAATGTGCTTTCAGCGTATGCGCAGCAAAGAGTGAGCCAGCATTTTGCAAAACGGTCTGTGTTAGTGCGCGTGCTTCGGCAATGTTTCCTGCTTGGCGTTGGGCAGCCGCGGCACTGAGTTGTAAGGTCAGGGTTAAATCTTCAGGTGCATCTTCAGTGAGGAAATCGATACCTTGCTTCGCGTAGTCAATGGCACCAGCAGTGTTGCCTGTATCAAGAGCCATTTGAACAAGTGCATTACAGGCACGGGCTTTGTATTCAGCAACAACAGACTCGTTGGTCAGTATCGCTTTAAGTTTCTCCTCGTCGTATTGGGGAACCATCGGATAATAGCTTGGTTGCTCAATAGTAGCATCTTCAAGGGCTTGGGCGCTAGCAGCAAGTGGTGAGCTTTGTTCGGCACTGCGCAAAGACAGGCCAATAACAATAACAACAACGAAGCCGAGGAGAACAAAATACCAGTACTTGCCTAATGTATGGAAAAAACCTTCAAGCTTGTCATAAAATGGGTCAGAATAACTCGTGTCTTGGTTCATGATATATGTCCTTTTGTTCTGCAGTTGTTCTGGAGAGAGCTCTGCAGGGTATCCTATCAGTGTTGTTGGTTCTGTATGCGGATGCGTATAATGGTGAGCTTTTCCGCACGTCCAGTAGTAAGGAGTAGTTGCTCATTTTGCTGTGGGAGCTGCTTATTATTGCTGGGCGTTGAAATGGGTTTGCTGTACATAAGAGGAGTGCTTCCAGGAGAACTATTCAGATTCCAGCCAGCACGTTGTAAGAGCTGGTTGTATGAAACCAGTGACTCTGCGGGAGTTTCTTGTTTGTCAGTGGTGGCTATAAGCGTCATATCCATGGCCCGAACGAGCCCACCAGCATAGCCAGCGGCAACTTGATCGTGTTCTTGAGAAAGGACAAAACCTCTTGGAAAAGGGATGTCAGGAAAAGCAGCACGATTAAAGGCTGCTGGCGGTGGAGTAGGGGCTTGCGTTTCTGAGCGTGAGTCAGTGCATGATCCCAATCCGAGGCAGAGCCCTAGGAAGAGAACCATGCTGAGATACCGTCTTGGATACCAGGTCATAAAAATGAGCTATTGCTTTTTGAAAGACAAGTTTTGACCAGCGATGGTGATCGTATCGCCTTCCGTTAACATAGCTTGGCTAATTTTAGAGCCGTTCACGCGAACGCTGCGTAGGCCGCCAAGAGAGAGTAGGCGGTAGCCAGCATCACTGCGTACAACCTTTGCTTGAGCAGGTTTCACAAACATACCCTTGATAGGGATGTCTGCCATAACACCTTTGCCGATAACCGTTTCTTCTTTGGTTAATTGACAGCGAATCTCACGGCCACCTTGCATGATAGTAAGGGCCATGATGCCGCCGCTGCTCTTGAGTTCAGCTTGCATCTTGGCCATTTGTTCTGGATCAACAAACATGGTCATTTCGCTACCCATGCCCGCCGCTTGCTTTTTGACTTCAGAAGAGGCGTAGCCATAGGCATCAAAAACAAGATTGTGTTTGCCAAGAACAACACGGTCACGGTCTTGTAGAATCTGCTCGTTAATGCGTTGGCCATCAACAAAAGTGCCATTATTAGACCCTTTATCAACGAGCTTCCACTGATCGCCATCTTTAACGATACTACAGTGGTGGCGGGATACTCCCATGTTATCTACAACAATCTCACAATCGGCAGCACGGCCAATCTTATGTTCGTCAACCTCAAGCGTATGCTCAGATTGTAATTCAGAGCCGAACATTACTGAAATTTTAGCCATTAGGCGCTCCCTTGTGTACTGTCGTCAGTGACGATTACAGCGTAGTGTAATTAGTGCTCCTGCGTACCGGCAATCTGGTAGCTCACAGAAGATGGTGCTGAGAAATCAAATTTAGGCAAACACGGTAAGCTAAGGACGGATGCGGTCAATACGCATCTGGGCGGCTCGACGAACAGTTGTTTGTGACCTGCCCAGAAAAAGGGGGTTGACGAATTAAATTGCCCGATAGAGTTCCCGCTCAAGAGTAAAAAAGAACGCTTTCGAGCGGCCCGATTCGGGCAACAGACACTCTTGAACGTCATAGGCACCCATCGTCTAGTTAGGCCTAGGACACCAGGTTTTCATCCTGGTAACAGGGGTTCAAATCCCCTTGGGTGTACCACAAAGAAGCCCTCTTTTCAGCTACTGAAGAGAGGGCTTCTTTTTTTGACCTTCACAACAGACACCCCTGTTTCTCCCTTCGCTTCGCTCCGGTCAGCTGCGCGGGCCGACCGCCATAACATGGCGTTCTAAAATACTTTGTATTTTACCTGCTCGCGGTCCCCCCCCCCTTGGGTGTACCAAAAAAACATAACCTCCTGCTTTTGCAGGGGGTTATGTTTTTTATGGAAATACGTAAGGTGTACTAAAGGTTGTACTACATAATTACTTGGCAAAAGTGTTTTTAATAATTATGATTCGCCGATGATTTGTTTAAACTGGGCTTCTTCGAGAGCTTCTGTTGCCTCTTTTTTCAAGAAGCCTAACCTTACCAAGTTAGAAATGATATTGTCTGGATAGAGGCCCAGTGTAAGCATTTCTAAGGCTGCATTGGTTGGGTTAATACTGGTTGCAGGAAACTGTTTTTCATTGTTTTTTGTCGATAATTCAATTTTATTCATCCTTTTGGATAATCTTCGGGTGTTTGTTAATATTTCCGCAAGTAGTTCATGCTCGGTACGCGGTTCAGTATTTTCATTTTCAATTTGAGGACAATCCTTTAATAATGCTGCAAAATCATTCTCAAACTGTGGCCAATATGTGTCAAAAACTTGTTGCAGGGTATCCCGATTTAGAGAATTATCATCTAAACATCGATTGATTGTCTTTACTAGTTCCCATATGCTTTCTTTTGTTGGAACGGTGTGGTTAAACTGGCTTAAAGGGTCTTGCAGGTCTTCTGGGTTGAGGTCTATTAGAAAGGTGCAAACTCGGTTCGTTGTTAGTCCTTTTGCTAAAGCGCCAGTTTCAAATAGAATCCAAGGTTTATTTTTATTCTCTTGAGTTAAGCAGACTATACCAATGGAAACATCTTTTAGGTTGTTGTTTATTTCAGAAAACCAGAGTGCACCACGGTCAATATCTCTCGTTGAAATCCAAGGGTCTGAGGCTTGAATGACGCATTTGAGCCAGTTTGTTATTGTTTCAGCAACTGCTTTGCTTCGGTTACCTGACCAGCTTATAAAGATTTTCATATTGATCCTTTTGCATTGTTCTGGGGTAGATTCGTTCCATTGAGAAGATTGTAATGGAAATAGAGATTCTATTTAAGTTTGTATGCTGGGATTGCAGAAGCAAGGATCTGCCTAGAGACGGGTTTTATGATTCATCACTTGTTTATTTTTCTGATAGCATGGAGCTGATGTGCTGGCAATAATAATCCTATTGGGTGTGCCAAAGGCAGCATTCTTTTTAGCTATTGAAGAGAGGGCTTCTTGTTTTGACCTTCACAACAGATACCCCTGTTTCTCCGGTCAGTTGTGTGTGCTCTAAAAGTCTCTTGTTTATATGACAAGACGTATAGGAGGTGAGCCGCTTATTTCAGACTTGTGAGCTAAGAGTCGTCTTTTACTATTTGTACTAACAGTAACATCTTTTGTGTTGTTGTTGGGCGCGTCATTTATGCACCCTATCTACGCCCAAATGAAAGGATTTCTCATGACTCAATTTACAAATGTATCTGTGGTACAAGCTGCCAATGTCTATTTTGATGGCAAGGTGAGTAGTAGAACTGTTGTCTTTGAAGACGGCAGCACAAAAACACTCGGCCTCATGTTGCCTGGTGCATATGAATTTGGAACAGAGGCAGCAGAACTTATGGAAATCTATTCTGGTGAACTAGCAGTACTTTTGCCAGGTGAAACTAAATGGAAAAATATCCAAGGTGGTGAACGTTTCAACGTGCCTGCCCAATCAAAATTTCAAGTACGTGTTAGCGAGATTACTGACTATTGTTGTTCATTCCTTGGCGAGTAAGTTAGGTATTACTATGCGTTAAAGACGGTTGCTGGTTACACTTCAGCGAGGCAATGAAAAGCCAAATATATAACGTTTTTTCGTAAGAGTAGCTGGTGAGAGGCAAGAGAATCGTCCTTTTCTTTACGAAGTGGGGTGGTAGTATCTTTGCAGAGTCAGTAATAAAGTACCTGCTCTTCTTTGACAACTGGGGTTCCTGAAGAGGAAAACAAATGGGGGCGATAAGGCGTTCGACGGGCATGCGAAGATATATGTGGCGTGTCGTGGTGCGGGTGGCCACGTAAATAACCCGCAAAACAATAATTGCCGACGATCATATCGAATACGGCGCTACACTCGCTGCGTAAGTAGCCTTTGTAGTTGGGGCCTTCTCTGAGCCGAATCGGAGAAACGTCCCATCAAATATTTCGGATAGTCAACAGAGTGGTGTGGTTACTGTTGGCGAGAGACATCACACTCGCTTGAGAGCTTGGCTGTTAGCCGCTTACCTCACAAGTCAAAAACGCATAGACTAACTACACACGTAGAAGCTATGTTAGACCATGTTCGGACCGGGGTTCGATTCCCCGCGCCTCCACCATTTGCTCCCGATACCGGATACATTTTTGTGTCCGGTATTTTTTTGCGTAATTTCACCCCGTCCCTAGGGGCCGTTCCCTTGGCTTTGCTCTGGTCAGCTGCGCGGGCCGAAAGCCATACATGGCTTTCTAATGATAATCCAGCGTAGGTATCATTCACTACGTGGTATTGCCTATGTGAGTGCTTCCTCTTTAAAAGTTCTAAAAAACACGTTTCATGTGGGCATTCATATTTGGTGTCTTGATACATGTGCGAACGCATTTTGGACCATCGTAATTCAGGATATATTGAAAGGATTCATAAAATATCGTATCATGGTTAATACTGGTCAACCTTAGCAGTCTTTTTTAGTGGGTGACATAACTTAAGAATTCTTTGATTTGGGGAACGAGTAAAGAGCTGTCTTTTAATATATCCTTAATTTGGTTTAATGTTTTTTCGTTTTTTCCGTCGATGGAGCATCCTTGTGCGAATATGGTGTTAAGGTTTTTTGCTAGTATCATGTAGGCTTTTAGACTTGTGCTATAATCTTTCTTCATTGACTTTAATCGGCCTTTGAGTTCTTTTGCAGATTCCATACCTTTCTGTTGTTTGGAAAATGTTGTACAATACCAAGTTGCTAGGTGAGTATCTACCGTACTTAATTCGTCCACTAGAGTATGTTGTGCTTTGACACGCTCTTCAATTTTGACCTGAAGATGTTTCGCGGAGAGCCCGATGGGGGTATCCGCGTCTTTTTTCAGGATCTTTTGTATCGTTTTGATTGCAGCTCCAAGTTGTAGGCTGTTGGCTTGGTGTACCGCTTTTTGCAGTGTCTTGTTTTTCGGTAAACCTTCTGTGCAGAGTATTGGTGAGACGGCTAGCTCAGTTCGCTTAAATGCGGCAATAGCATCTGTGAAAGTTTCTCTGTGTACCTTATGGCCACCGTTTTTGATGATACGAAAAAACACTTCGGGAACGGAACCCTTTAATACCGAATTGAAGCGGTTTGTAGAACAGGCAAGCATGCGTGATCCACGTCCGCTGGTTTGATATTCATCTGAACCAACAGAAAACAGCCAAGCACAGCCATTTATTGGTCCTTGTGCTCCACCACGCCATGACGAGCCGAATGTCATAGATAAATTAAATGGGTAGTCAGGCCCGTGAATTCCTTTAGCGTCTTGATATAATTGACCGTGTACCGCTCCGCCTGCTGAAAAACTACTGATGATGCCACGACCAAGAAGGATACGGTAATCTTTGCATACCTGTCGAATCGCTTGACGTACAATTTCACTTCGTGGAGCTTGACTTTCATTGAGATCAAGATTTGGATAAGATGGCGATATGCCGATTAGATTCAGTTGATCACATAAATCTTTGTTTGGCACCGCCTTTGCGCTTTCTGCACTTCTCATGCCATGAAGGTATACATAAAGTCCCGCTGGAGCCGTTTCTGAATAGGTTGAGGGAGCATAGACGGTATAGCATTGATCTCCTGTACCAATTGGGACTTGATAGAGACCAATACGACCGGCATTTTCTGATGGCGAAAGGGGGGCATGTCTATCAGCTGCACTCACATATGAAAGCAATTGAAAGATGCAGATAAGGCAAGATATAAGGCGGTAAGTCATAAGAGCTCCTTTTCGGTCCGAACAGTGTAAGTATTGAAGTGCTTACAGAGTTTTCCTCATATACCTTTGTCATGAACATCAGGCCTGTTCCGTGTTATTTTTCTTCTATGGGTTCAGGGGGTAGTTAGCGATGATTCTCCTTATCATTGTACCTGTTTGATAATGCTGTTATTTCAACGTTGTGTGAGTACAGGCAGATCAACTAGGTGTTGAATGCTATTCTATAACATTGTGTAAGAGATTGTATGAGCGACCTGTCTTGGGCAAAAGGTTGAGATCAGTCATGATTTTGCCTTCCTGTCCATATGTAGACTCTCCGTACAGAGTACTTGTACATGACTACCTAAAATGGCTGATGCAGGGCTTCATTTGAGAAGGTTGTGTAAGTATTTGTTAGATAAGGATTAATATTTTGGTGGGTCCGATTGTCAGTTCTTGTTTTAGGTTATAATTGGTTGTGGTAGAGGATCGTGATGTCGAAAATAATCCATATTGTGTATAGTATTGATTTATATTATATATTTTATTTTTTAAACTGGTATTACAAACTCAAACGATGTACCAATATTTTTCTTAGATTTAATAAAAACCTCACCCTTTAATTT
>JADGDD010000015.1 GCA_016745075.1 Planctomycetota bacterium
CACTTACGTCCCATACTAAATATTTTACACGCTTTCCGTCTTTACTCAGAAAAACAAAAACATCACCGACAAACGGATCTTCCTTCAGGGTGCTCTGCACCCACGCAGAGAGTTTATCCATACCTCGACGCATATCCATAGCATCACGTGCCAAGAAAATACGCCGCCCCATAAAATTCATCATTGTAAAACTGCCTGCACGGCAGCACGAATTAAGGACTCAGGAACAGTGTCCTGTAATTCAATTCGTGGTGGTGTCGTAAGAACAATGGTCAACGCACAATCCGGTGTCGTTGTGCTCTCAACGGAGGTGGGGATTTGTATGCGTTGCAAAGCCGGCTCAGGCCGCTGCTTTTTCTTGATGCGACGCTTCTCTTTCCGGAAATCTGATGCCCATTGGTAAATAGTTTGAGCAGAGACCTGCACTGATGGCGCAAACATTTGTGCTGTAAGGCCGCTCTTCCGCCACTGAGCAACTACAACACGCGCCTCCTCGCGGGTCAGCCGTCGAAGCGGTGGTTCTGAAGAAGTTGCTGTGTTCTCACTTATAGTCATGCGGCTGATTATACCAGAAAATGAAAATAACAAACCGGCTTAGCAGGACGGATACGTAGCGAATGGTATCTCCGTTGGATTATCAAAGAGCATCTCGCCTACTACCACGAAGAGAGGAATCACCAAGGTATCGATGGAGAAATTATTCATCCCGGTGACGAAGTCGGCTGTGGCGAAGGAAATATTGTGTGCACAGAACGGTTAGGTGGTAATTTACGGTATTATTATAGAGAAGTGGCTTGATTTTTAAATGAGGGGTACGGGGCGTGATATGCCGAGAACAGTAGAGCCAGGCATGGAGAGCGGCATACAGGCAATCAATGGTATATTAGATATACGCTGCCTGTATTTATGGGTGGTAAACGTATAGAGATGCCGACAGGAACAAACAAGCTATCAGTAGCTCAGAAGATTCGTGATAGGGTAATAAATCCGATAAAAGAAGAGGTGAGTGTTAGTGAGTTTACCCGTCGCTTATTAACTATTGTCAGGCAGTCTGAAACGATGGCGATTGGTTTGTTGCGCATGGCAGAAGATGACCTCGGTGTTAATATCCCAAGTGGCCCTGTGTTTAATGAGGCAATGGGTTTGTATATAGAAAGCCGAAAGAATCTAAAGAATTTACAAGGCGGTACACTAGAAGACTATCAACGTTCGCTAGTCGCGTTTCTTCAAATCATAGGCAATAAACAATTAACTCAGTATACCCGTAAAGATATGCGAGACTTTCGAGACGCTTTGCTAAAGCTGCCTCCTAATTGGATGAAGAAAAAAGAAAAAGAGCGGTCAGTTGCAGTTGATGGTGTTGTGCTTAAGAAGCGTACAGTCAGTAAGATGGTAAAAAATATTGTGACATTTTTCAATTGGGCGATGAAAGAAGAACATATATCAACAAACCCTGGAGATATGATAGACCTGCCATCAACAGACAGTGAAAAGACAAAGGCCCCATCATCAGATCAGGCCAATGCTTTGTGTTGTGTCCCGCCTCCTGGGCAGGCAAGTAAAGTAGGTGTTTTGGAATGGGAAGTTTTGCCGTGGTTCTATCGTTATACTGGAGCAAGGCTGGGAGAAATAGCACAACTGCTAAGGCAAGATGTCGTAGAAGAACACGGCATGCTCTGTTTACACCTCTATACAGAAAAGACATCTACGCGAAAGGGTGCAGCAGCTCAGATGACACGGCGCTTAGTTCCTGTCCATCCAAAGCTGCAGCCCTATTTGGAGAAGGTGTTGGCACGGGAGTGTGGAGAACAGTTGTTTCCATATGCAGGGCACAGCGTTCCTTCTGAGCACGGAACAATACGCTACGGCCAGACCTGGAGTAAGCTCTATAATAGAAAGGCTAAGGCGATATGGTCAGAGATGCATGTGCATTGCTGGCGAGCCTACGCTATCACGGAAATGGCTCGTGCAGGTGTAGCTGAAGAGGTGCGTCGCAAGGTTGTAGGCCACGTAACGCAGTCCGTACATGACGGCTACAACCAAGTGGATCTTATGCGTGTTCAAGAGGGTGTTTTTGCTATTCCGTAGACTTTATGAAAAACACTAAGTAGGCCAGAGCTTAGTGTTTTTTTTTTAGATCGAGCAGGGAGGATGAAAATGTAGAGAAGTACTTTGTTACGGGTCAGGAGGCTTTGGGCTTGAGTCCCTTCCGGCGTATCACGAAAAACTCCCTTGTAGCCATTACGGTTACAGTTTTTTCTTTTGAGTACCTGACTCCTTGGGACCCAAGTTGGTGATTATAAGAAGGGTGTGTTAATATAGGAGATAATTGGCTCTGTGGACGCGTTTGGCGTAGTCAATCCAGCGTTCGAAAAAAGAGCTTATGTCGGGCGTGAAGAACGATGTTCTCAGCTCCTGTCTTGTGCACGATTTTTGGTAGCGTTCATGGCAGTCATTTGCAATAAGTTGTTAGTTCTGTCTCTAATTCGATGATGAGATGGCATATTTTCTGTTCGGTCATTGACCGTGGTTTGGTGTGAAGTCTTTGCTTTGCAATATTGGAATTTAGGACTTGAATTTTCTTAACTCCACTTTCGCCTATTTTTTTTTCAATATCTGTGTAGTTGAACGAGATACGGTGGGTGTTATTAATTGATGGGTTGAGTATGATATTTTCAATGTTAAATACGGATCCGAAGAACCCTAGTTTATCATCAAGTGTAGCGATATGGCAAAGCATCAATTGCTCGGGCAAGCCAGAGACGAGCTCTCTTTCCGCAATCCTGAGTAAACTGATGTCCCAAGAGCTTGCTGAAAGGTTAGCCTTAGCTTTCTCTATACTTGTCCCTTTCTGTATCCCTATGAATTTCCCAGTTAGATCGCAGAAATGATATATAGCCACGACAGCTTCTCGTGCTAACCAAGCTCCAAATTCTTCTTTCATGAAAGATGTAAAGGCGCGGTATTTATTTACCGGACCCTTTCCTGATTGAAGGTGAAGGCAGGCTATCTTTAGCAGACATATATAGGTTGGAGCTATTTCATCATGGAATTTGAGTTGTGGTATTTGTGATAGTAGCTTCTTTGCGTATTTAACCCCGCATTCTTCTAGGTTACTTCCCCCGTGAAGTGATAGGTAGTGATTAACTGCCTCAGGTTTTAGGTTGATTTTCTGTGAGTTCAGAAAATCTTTTTCAGACATGCATTGAAGCCTGATGATCGTGGCGAGGTGGGCTGGGGCGTGAGTCATCCAGTTGTCTATGGATGACTTGCAGCATGACTCAACTGCATAGAACATGGCATTGAAATCACATTGAGTTTTTGAAAAGATGTGCAGTAGTTCCGTTATTGGCTTATGTAGTTTGGCAGGTAGCCTTTCATCTCTTGTCATGTATAGGTGGATATTAGAAACTAGATTGGAATCGAGTGAAACTGTATGCGCGATTTGGATGGGTAGGTGTCCGGTTGTAACAAATCTGTTGTTGATAATAGTTGGGATTTTCCCCGAAAACTGATCGGTAATCGAGATGGGATGAAGTTTCTCTTTGGATGATTCAATGATCTTGGAAAAATATGAGGATGTAGATCTTTTGTCCACGCACACTGCGACTGTGTCGGGATCGTAGGTCAGTCTGAAGTACTCGATGAATGTGTTTGCCATTGAAGGTGTGTATGATTGCTTCGATGTGGTCTGGTCTGGTTCCTTTGTGTTGAATTCATTTAATAGTTCTTTGTAGTTTCCAGTGTGGTAATAGGTTAGACCGACTTTCAGGTTGGTTGTTAGCAACTGCACTAGTTTTCCAACAGAAGATAGGCATTGCTTTCTAAGGTGATAAACTCGAGCCTTTGGGACTATTGCGGTGGCTTTGTAAATACCCCCAAAGTAAAAGCTGTCGTTTTCAATGTATATATGCGGCCTTGGTGAGCCCATCATCATGTGTGCTAGGGATTTCTTTGTTTTGACCTCTAGTGGGATAAATGGCTGATTCTCGAACCCTGAGAGGGGCATTGATTCTTGAATAAGTTGATCAATAGCGATCGCAGAATGACCAGAGGTGAATAGTTGTTCTATTAAATCAATTGAATTCATTTGAATGTCCGTTGGTTGAGATGTGAGTCTGCCGGTTTTCGGATGTGCCAAGAAGTGAGTGCTAAAAGCGTCTGTCTTTAACGCGGAGAAGCTCACATTGGAGGATGTGCATTTAGTCTATGTAGAGAGGGTGTTTTGGTCACTCTTTAGTAATCGTAGGGGGGTCTATGGTCCAAAAAGAAAACCCTGTCATAACTAGTTGTTATGACAGGGTTTATGGCGGAAGGACAGGGATTCGAACCCTGGATACCTGCAAAGGTATACTGGTTTTCAAGACCAGCGCATTCAACCGCTCTGCCATCCTTCCAAGAATGATTTTGGGCTGATGGGCGGGAGCATAGTGACTATTTTGGAAAAGCAAACCCTTTGCTTGGGCGAGGAACTTGGCACACTCTGGCTTCAGTAAAGGAGCCAATTATGGTGAATGGCGCGGACAAGCTTGACCTGCGGAATGCGAACCAAATTTTTACGGCCGCATGGTCTGAATTGAAGAAACAGTACGGTCGTGAGAACTTATGTTTTCCGAAAGAAATCATGTGGTTGGGTGGTGCGCCAGGTTCAGGTAAAGGCACGAACACGCCGTTTATTTTGCGCGAGCGTGGTTTAACGGCTGACCCGATTGTGATGAGTGCATTGTTGGATACGCCAGCGATGCAAGAGTTGAAGGATCGTGGTCATTTGGTTGGTGATTATGATGCGGTGAAGGTTCTCCTAGAAGAGTTGCTGAAGGAGGAGTATGAAAGCGGGGCGGTTGTTGATGGCTTTCCGCGTACAAAGGTTCAGGTAGAATGTGTACGTTTACTGTATCAAAAGATGTTGGAGCTGCGGAAAGAGTTCTTTGATGCGCCCACTGGGCCTTCTTTTCGCCGACCTATCTTCCGTATTACCGTGTTGTATGTGACGGAGCAGGTGTCTATTGACCGTCAGTTAAGCCGTGGCCAGAAGATACAAGCTCATAATGAAGAGGTGAAGACGACTGGGAGCGGGGAACTGCAAGAGCTGCGTCCAACTGACTTAGATCCAGAGCTGGCTCGTGGTCGTTACCGTGTGTTTAAAGAACATACTTTGGATGCTTTGCAGGGTTTACGTGATATTTTCCATTATCATTTTGTGGATGCAAATGGCGCTATCGCTTCCATTGAGAAAAAAATCACGGCAGATTTCCAGTATCAGAGCTCTCTGGAACTTGATGAGGATACTTATGATACCATCCGTAATATTCCATTAGCAACTAGTATCGCCTTGCATGCGCGTCAAGAATTGGTGCGCCGTTTAGATAATTATCGCCATCGCCATAGCGAATTATTTGGACGTGTATCGAAGGTTGTAGAGGAAGAAATCGTTCCCGTTTTATTGTTGCATGCAGCTGTTGGTCGGGCGAAAGTTTCTTTGGAAAATACGCTTCTTGGACAAACGCACGCGTTGGAAATGGCGGTAGATATTCTTACGGAACGGGGGTTTTACCCATCCATCAGTAAGGCAGACCAACTTATCCCAATGCGCGTCGATTCAGAAACAGGTGCAATAATTAACGCCTCTCGTAGATTGTGGATGTTTGAAATTCTCTTTACTTCGTCGCAGATTCGTCGTGGAGCCAATTAAGACCCTGTTTAAATAAAATGAACCCCCTTATTCTTGCTGGCGTTAGTATACGTATAATCAACTAACACACGCTATTAAGAAAAGGGGTGTATCATGACAGAAGATGTCTATGACGCGGACGAAGTCCACGATGAATTTTTAGAAAACGATAACGATGAAATAGTCGCGGGAGCTTCTGGCTGGGGCATTAGCCTCATTGCTCATGCACTTATTTTGCTGGTGCTTGCGTTTATAATTATTGCGCAGCAGATGGAACAAGATAAACCACCAATAAAAGTTATTATGCTGGAAACAGCAGATGACATAGAAAAGCCAGAGGTTGAAAAACGTGAGATAGAAGAAGTAGATGTGACAGTCGAGATTGATGAAATTGTTGATGAGCCAATTGTCACTGAATTGGACCCTGTTGATGAAATTGCAGAAACTGAAGACCCAGAACCAACAGAAATGGCGGAGGCAAAGGGTCGAACAGAAGCTATTTCTGAAGCGGAGGCTGGTTGTACAGCAGCTTTCATGGCGATTGGTGCTGGTGGTCCATCAAGCGGTAAATATGGAAATCGTGGTGGTGGTAAGAAAAGAGCGGTATTAAACGGAGGCGGCAGCCGTCAGAGTGAAGCTGCTGTCACTTCAGCTTTGCATTGGTTCAAGCGTCATCAAAGCCCTAACGGTATGTGGGATGTAGATGGCTATACCGATAATTGTATGGATAACCCCAAATGTGAACCAGGTGCAGCCCATACAAATATGGAAGGTGATGTGGCGTGTACAAGTTACGCGCTGATGTGTTTCCTTGGTGCTGGCTATGACCATAGAACTCCAAGTGCATTTCGTGGTACTGTACAAAAAGGTTTAGATTGGCTTGATGCACAAAGCGCCCCAGCAACGAAAGGTGAGGGTCTCAATTTTGGCGGCATCCAAAGGATGTACGCGCATGCCGTGGCTACATATGCCTTATGCGAAGCCTATGGCATGACCATGGATGCTTCTTTAAGAGATCTTGCCCAAGGCGGTCTTACATTTCTTGCAAGCCAACAGAACGTAGATGAAAATGGATATGGTCTTGGCTGGAATTATACCCCAAGTCCAAAGCGCAACGATGCCTCAGTGTCTGGTTGGGCAATTATGGCTGCAAAAGCTGGAGCTTCGGCTGGTTTACAGACAGGTAACATGTTGGAGGGTGCAAAAAAATATCTAGATCGTGCATGGAAAGCAGATAATCCACAATGGGCAGAGTTAGAAGAGTATGATGAATCTGGATTTCCATATGTCTACAATCCACAAGACGAAACCGTTGGTAAAAATGCTCAGGGTCAAGGAAGAGGTAAGCTTGCTTGTGTTGGTGCTCTATCGTCTGTGTTCCTTGGTCATCAGCAAGGAGATATCATGCTAGAAACATTATGTAATCGAGTGATGTCTCAAGACTTCCCCAAGATGCAAAGTTATCCATGCAATACCTATTATCTGTACTATGACACTTTGGCGATGTTTCAGAAAAATGGTCTGCAATGGAAACAATGGAATGATACTGTGCGAGATATGCTCGTTACCTCCCAACGGAAAAAAGGCGATGGCTGTTTTAACGGCAGTTGGGATTATGAAGGAACGAAATTTCATGGTCATGAAACAGGACGGCTTTTATCAACAGCCTACTGTGCACTTTCATTAGAGGTTTACTATCGTTACGATCGATCGGAAGGTAAGAAAAGAATCCAGTAATAGTGTAGCTCTCTAAAAAACGTCTTAATTCCCACGGGTTTCTCTGTATTCCCGTGGGAGTTTTGTGTGCTAAATTGGTTATGCTGGTCCTTGCTTCAGGTCATTTGCTCAGAGAATCCCTGACATGAGTGAATATCAGAGTTATGTTGAGCAAGGCTACAATTTTTTGCCAGTGATGCGTCGCTTGGTAGCAGATGACCTTACGCCGGTTGGCGTTTTGGGACGTTTGCGTGATCAGCCCAATAGTTTTCTTTTTGAAAGTGTGGTTGGTGGTGAAAGCCAAGCGCGTTATAGTTTTGCTGGCTATGCCCCAAGTGAGCGACTTGTTGGAGATCTTAACTCTGTCAGTGTTACGCGGGCAGATGGCAGTACCGAAGTCTTAGCGGGTGATCCCTACGCAGCGGTTCGTACATATATGACCCAATTCAAGACCCCACGTATAGATGGCGTGCCTCGTTTTTCCGGTGGCCTTGTTGGCTATTTTGGTTATGACACAGTGCGTTTGCTAGAACAGCTACCGGATATGCCAGAAGATGTATTAGGTTTACCAGATCTACACTTGGCGCGTTATGATACCATTATTGCTTTTGATCACAGTTTTAATCACATTCTACTCATTGCTCATGCAGACCTACGTCATGGTGAAGCCCTAGAAGATGCTCTTGCAGCAGCAGAAGCTCGCTTGGATACCGTCGAGGCATGTATTCAAGAACCAGCAGCACTTGGCTTAATTCACCCGCAGGCAGCAACACCATTAACCTACACTCAACATACAACTCGTGAACGGTATGAAGAAACGGTATGTGCCTGCCAAGAATACATTAAAGCGGGTGATATTTTCCAAGTAGTGCCAAGTCAGCGTTTATCCGCAGATATATCCACAACGCCATTTCAAATATATCGGTCGGTGCGTAGCTTAAACCCAAGCCCATATTTATTCTGTTTACAATTTGATCATGCTGGAGAAAAAAATGCGCTCGTTGGTGCCAGCCCAGAAATTATGGTTCGGGTAGATGATGGTCGTGTAACTGTACGGCCAATTGCTGGAACTATTGGCCGTGGTGTAAACGAAGCAGAAGACGCTCTGCTTGCTCAACAATTACTGGCAGACCCAAAAGAACGGGCAGAACACGTGATGCTTATTGATTTAGGCCGTAATGATGTTGGCCGTGTTTCTCAACCGAGTAGCGTTGAATTAGTTGAACAAATGGTGATTGAAAAATATAGCCATGTTCAACATATTGTTAGTCATGTAGAAGGCGATTTGCGTACTGATATGGATGCGCTCGATGCATTGCGCCATTGCCATCCCGCAGGAACCGTTTCTGGTGCTCCCAAAATCCGTGCGATGGAAATTATCGATCAGATGGAACCCGTTAAACGCGGACCGTATGCTGGCGCTGTGGGGTACTTAGATTTTAATGGGAATTTAGATACCTGCATAGCCTTGCGAACTGCTGTGGTCAACGGTAATAAAGTGCACGTTCAGGCTGGAGCTGGGGTGGTGGCAGACAGTAACCCTGCTAGTGAATATGAAGAAACGATGAAAAAAGCGCAGGCGATGTTGCAAGCCATTGCTCGTGCGGACCAATTTTAGTATGTTAACGTGGTCTGTTTCGGAAACACCTGCTTGTTTGCATGCCGCACTGCGTCGATTGGCAGATTTTCACGCACTTCAGGAATTGTCTGATTCTGCTTCTGAACAACCAACGTTAACCTTTCGCCAATGGCAAGAACAAGGTGTTTGCTGTCAGCAGTCTAATCAAGGTTTCAAGATTTCTTTTGATACAGTGCGCCATGCGCTGCGTGGTGTGGGCAATGCTTTATCTGGTCTACTAACAACTGTGCCAGAATATATTCCGTTTTCGTCTTTTGGTATTATGCAAGATTGTTCGCGTAATGCGGTGTTATTGCCAGAAGAGTTTGAGCGATGGTTATGCCGTCTGTCTTTGCTCGGATACAACATGGCTATGTTGTATACGGAAGATACTTACCAATTATCAGGCGAACCACTGTTTGGTTATCAACGTGGTGCTTTGAGTGCAGAAGATATTCGTCATATCGATGCGTATGCGTCAGAATTGGGCATAGAAATTATTGCCTGTTTTCAAACACTTGGTCATATGGAACAAGTGCTGAAATGGAAAGCCTATAACGCTGTAAAAGATGATGGCAGTGTGCTGTTGTGCGAGAGTGAACAGACTTATGAGTTAATCGAAAAAATGCTCGTATCTTGGAAAGAATCATTAACAACCAATCGCGTCCATATTGGTATGGATGAAGCATGGGGGCTTGGTCGTGGCTCTTATTTAAAACAGCACGGCTATGTTGATGGTTTTGAATTATTTAACCGTCACTTATTACGGGTAAAATCTTTGTGTGATAAACACGGTTTGCAGCCAATGATTTGGTCTGACATGTACTTTAGTTTGGGAAGTGTTAGTAATAATTATTATGACCCAGCATCACGAGTGCCAGCAGCAGCCATCGCCAGTATTCCCAAAGGCGTACCACTAGTGTACTGGGATTATTATCATGATAATCCAGATTTTTATGCAGATTTTATTCGCCGTCATAAAGAACTTGGGGTTGGTGATCCCGTTATGGCCAGCGGTATTACGTCGTGGTTATGTCCATGGTATGATAAAAATCATGTGAATAAAAATGTACCAGCCTGTGTTGCGGCTAGTCGTGAAGCAGGTCTTCAGGAAATATTTTTCACCATGTGGGGTGATGATGGAGATTATTGTCATCGGGATAGTGTGTGGAATGGTTTGGCTCTGGCGGCAGAACATGCGATACATGGTCATGCTGTGGAAGATGTTTTACAGCAGCGTGTGCTGGGGGTTTGCGGTTTGGATTATGCTGCACAAGCACGTGCCGCAGATATGAACCACGTTGAAGGTATGGAAGCAGTATCCTTAATATGGGATGACCCCTTATTGGCTCTCTATGCAAAACGCCATGAAGTAGCTCGGCCTGGTGTGTGCCAACGTGCTGAACAATTCTACCGTGCAGTCTTGAGCGACCTCAATGAGCATACAGATCATGGTATTCAGCATGCTTGTACAGTACTGCGTTTGTGTGCAGAAAAATGTGGTTGGACGTGGCGTTTATTATCCTGCTATCAACAGCACGATATTGTTGGTTTACAAGAGCTACGAGATAAATATATTCCTGCCTGTCGGGAAGCTGTTCGTGCCTATGCTGATTCTATGCGTGCTTATTGGATAGAGAGACATACTCCATTTGGACTGGAAGTCTTGCAAATTCGTCTTGGTGGACAAATTGAACGATGGAATGAATGCGAACGTCGTTTAGATGCTTATATCGCAGGAACAGTAACGAACATTCCAGAATTACACCATATTCAAGGGATAAGTGCAGACGAAAGTGAGCAGCCAAGGAAATTCAAAGATCTTGGTGTAGCCACCAGTTGTTTCTAAGAGGAAATATTTATGCCGATAGCTGTATTAGATGTAGGAAAGACGAATAAAAAACTTATTATTTTCTCAGACGAGATGAAAATATTGGATTCTCAATATAAAAACTTTCCTGCCAACGAATCTGGTTCTATTCATTTTGAACAAGCAGAAGAAACGAAAGCATGGTTTTTAGCAACATTACAAGAATATGCGCAAAAGTACCATATTTGTGCAGTGTCTATTACAACTCATGGTGGCACCTACGCCTGTTTAAATAAAGCAGGAGCATTGTGTTGTCCGGTTGTTGCCTATACTTCTCAGCCAGATGCAAGCGTATACCAATCATTTTATAAGAAATTTGGTGATCCGCGTTCTTTGCATCAAGAATTTGCAACGCCCGCATTTGGTGGTCTTGTTAACCTTGCCTTGGGTATGTATTACGTTCAAACAGCTTACAAAGAAGCCTTTGCGCAGTGTACCGACATTGTCTGTTTTCCACAGTACTTTGCCCATGCTTTAACTGGTGTTGTTGGAGCTGAACCAACCTCAGCCGCTTGTCATTCATATCTTTGGGATTTTAAAAAACGTGATTGGTCACGTATTACGGATGGCTTGGGAATACGTCATCTGTTGCCCGCAACCGTACAGCCATCTGCTGTCGTTCTTGGAACGGTGAGTCAAGCATGTGCGTCTGAATTGGGTTTGCCAGAAGACTGTGTGGTAACGCATGGCGTGCATGATTCTAATGCCTCCTTAGTGCCGTATTTAATTAAAAGTGCAGGCGCTGTAGACAAGGGTTTTGTTTTAAATTCTACTGGAACATGGTGTGTATTAATGTGCCCAGCTACAGATACGTCTTTGAGTGAAAGTGATTTAGACCGTGGGGTATTTTATAATATAAATGTTTTTAAAGAACCTGTAAAAACAGCTCTTTTTATGGGTGGAAAAGAACATGATACTTGGATTGATGCCTTCAAACAATTGGGAGACTTTCACTTTCCAGATTACAACCCAGAACACTACCAACAATTTATTAGCACAGCAAACCGTTTTATCGCACCAGGTGTCGCTGTTGATACTGGCCCTTTTCCGCAGTCTCAATCCCGATTTATAAAAGATGGCGTGAGCTATACGCTTGATACGCTGGTAGATGCTCAAGAAAACGTAGAAGAATTATACGTGGCTTTAAATTGTTCTTTGGCTATTCAAACGGCAATTATGTTAAAACAGGTTGGGTATGAGCCGGGTATGCGTATTTATATAGAAGGTGGCTTTAGAAAAAATCATGCGTATCAAGCTTTGCTGACGGCCTTAATTCCAGATGCGGAATGTGTGCTATCTGATATTACTGAAGCAACGGCGTATGGTGCTGGTTTGCTTGCTCAATCGGCAATGAGTGGTTCTGAATTAAAGAATCTTAACGTTGATATTATGTGTGAAGTAATTCCTCCGACTTCATTTGTTGATCTTGATACATATGTGGAAGCATTCTCACGGGAGATTTCGTCATGAATAAACCAGTAGCCCTTATTACCGGAGCATCCGCAGGTATTGGCGCAGCAACTGCGCGGTTATTAGCGGCAACTCATCATATTTTTTTAGTGGCTCGTAGAGAAGAACGGCTTGCAGAGCTTGTCCAAGCCATTCAGGCCGAGGGAGGTACTGCGGAATATTATGCAGGAGATATTGCTGCGGATGGTACGTTGGACACAATAGTGGAACAATGCCAGTTACGGTGTGGTCGTTTGGATGTGCTTATTCATAATGCAGGCTTTTTTAATACCGGTGCTGTTGGTGCATACGAAGAAGATCAATTACGTCGCATGTGGGAATTACATGTACATGTGCCGATGATGTTGACGCAGAAAATGTTACCATTATTGCAGTCAGATAATGGCGGCACTATTGTTGCTATTTCAAGTATTGCTGCTCAATCAACATTTACTGGCTGTGGCCCATATAGCGCCAGCAAAGCTGCTTTAGAACGATGGGCCTGTATTACGCGAGAAGAATTACGTGAAGCCAATATTCGAGTGAGCCTTGTTGCTCCCGGTGCGACGAGTACTGAAATATGGGGTGACGCAGATGTGAACCGTACGCGTATGTGCAGTGCAGAAGATGTTGCTCAGGCGATTTGTTATAGCATACAGGCACCGGCTGCGGCTAGTGTAGATACCATCACCATTACTCCTTCCTGTGGACCACTCTAATGCGATATGATGCAGCTTTATTTGATATGGACGGAACGCTTGTAGACAGCGAGCGTATGTACGGTATTTCCCTGAGTCGCTCCTTAAAAGAAAGAGATTATATTCTTGATGAAGAGCAGGCTGTGCAGCTCATCTATGGCCGTGCTTGGTGTGATGTGTATAAAGATTTACAGGAGATTTTTCCTGATCTCGTGGTTGGCATAGATGAACTGGACCAAATGTTATTGGTTCATTTTCATGCTTTGCAAAAAGAAAGCCCAGAAGACTTTATTATTTCAGGGTCACGCATTCTCTTGAAGAAATTGGCCCAGCAAATGCCTGTTGTTATTGTTTCTGGGTCTACACGTCAACATTTGGCTCATTTTATTGCGCTTTTAGAGATAGCAGATGATATTCAGTTTTATATTGGTTCAGAAGATTACGCGCAGGGTAAACCATCACCAGAACCATATCTGCAAGCAGCAGAACGTTTAGGGGTTTTACCGGAGCGTTGTGTTGTTTTTGAAGACTCGCATGTTGGAGTGCTGGCAGCAAAAGCAGCCGGTACGCATTGTGTAGCCTTACAACGTCCCGGTTGTTTTATGCAAGATGTGTCTACAGCAGATCATATTGTTGAAGATTTGGGGCAGTGGGCATGAGCGCTTTATCATTTCGTGCAGACGGTTCTTTTCATGTGCTTCAATTTACCGATTTGCATTTTGGTCATAGCGTTGATGAAGATCAGTGTATCGCTGAATTATTTCAGAAACATGTGCGCAAACAACAGCCAGATCTTATTGTGATTACAGGTGATTTAATTAGTGGGTATGATTATAAAGGGGCGGATCTTTCTGCTTATGATGAAGGCGCGAAACCCGGTTATTTAACGACAACAAAAAATAGTATAGATGTTTGGCGAGCTTTCTGTGATGTAGTTGAATCGACAGGTTGTCCATGGACCTTTGTCTTTGGTAATCATGATGATGATGGAAATACAACAAAGGAAGAACTTTTTTCGATCGCTGCATCGTACCCATCTTGTTTGGCACAACATCAAGGAAACGAACCTGAGCGTGTTGGTGATCACGTACTTGCTGTAGATGAGGCTCGTTTGGTGTTTGTTGATTCGGGTCGAGAAAGCACCGTGTCAGGTACAGGCCGTTGGCCTTGGGTACAGTTAGGCCAAGTACAGTGGTTTCGTGAACGTATGACAGAAAAACAAGCTGGTGCTCCTGTACTGGTGTTCCAGCATATCCCATTACCTGAATGTCATGTCGTAGAAGAATATGCTGGTCAGATGCAGGAAGCGATTTGTGCTCCACAAATAAATAGCGGTTTTTTTGCGGCATTGCTAGAAGCTCAGGATGTAAAAGCTGTTTTCTTTGGTCATGACCATATCAATGATGGGCTTGGCGCTTATTGTGGCATCGAGCTGGTCTATGGCTGCTCTTTTGGCTTTGGTGAGTATTGTTTGCCAGAAAGCAGGACCGATGTGCGCTCTATTGTGTTGCAGGCAGATGGACAGCTTACGACTGATCTGGTATCGTTCTAGCTTTTGTCGTATCTGAGTTGCTGATGACAGGTGATACGCGTACCGTTATCTCGGCGAGTGTCTCTGTTGCGTTGCTTTGTCATTGTGTTAGAAAACCATCGATTGATTGACCGTTTTTTGTTGTGCCAGCTTTCGATAAGCAGTGGACGGCATGGGTGGAAAGTCTTTTTGTCTCCAGTGTTGCTGTAAAAGGAATAGAATTATGGGTACTGATATGAAAAAATATGTTGATTACATTAATAACCTCAGTGGAAACATACTACTTGGATGTGATGGTTTCATTGATGAAGTGTTTGAAATTGTTGATGTGCGAGAAAGCTTAACGGAATATACCGCTATAGATGTTTTGAAGAATCTTGGAGAGCTGATTGTAAAAAGGGCTGATGGTGGCATTGGTCTTGAAATCGTAGAAAAACGACGCTGTTCCGGTGGCTTTACGCCAAATGTCGGTCGGGTTCCTGCAATTTTAGGATTAAACCCAACGATGCTTGGCTTGTACGGTGAAAATGAAATTGATTCTGCTTTTGAAGAGTTCAAAGATAATTCAACGGTCATTTCTCTTGGTGATTCCGCTTTGACACTCGTTTTTGAGTTTACTGATGGCAAGCTTATGATGAGCGCTATCAAGACCGTGGCGAACCTGACATGGAATGATATTGTGGCACACTTTGGTGAAGAGGGACTGAAAGAACTCTTTGCCGGTCAAGATATAGTTGGCCTCGGCTATTGGTCGTTTACTCCAGATTTTGAAAATATCTTGAAGGGTTATATTGCTCAGTTTGATGCGGAAAATCCACCGAAGCGCATGTTTTTTGATCTTGCTGATGTGAAGAAGAAGACCGAAGAGTCTTTGCGAGAAACATTGAAGCTATTGAAAAAATATAACGAGCAAATTCCTATGAGCTTGAGCTTGAATGAGCATGAAGGCGCAGACTTATTCGCATTATATGGCATGAAGAGTTGTATCGAAGAAAAAGATAAGCCAGCTCAAGTGGCTGCTGATTTAGCACAATTACGAGAAGTAGTTGGTATCGATGAGATTGTTGTGCACACGCCACATTTTGGCGCAGTCGCAAGCGCCACCGAAGGCGAAGCCTATGCATTGCAAGAGCATCAAACAAATGTTATTCGCACAGCCGGTGCCGGTGACTCTTTTAATGGCGGGTATGTGAGTGCCTCTCTTGGAGATTTGTCTCTGAAAGAGCGCCTTGTTATTGCAAATGCGACAACGGCTTTCTTTGTGACACACGCAACCACCCCTAATAAAGAAGAAATGATTGCGCAAATTGAAAAGGCTTCTGATAAATAAAAGCCCTATGTATTAGAGCATAAGCCTGTCGCGAATAAGGTCGCGCAGGCGCATGGCATCATCGGTGTAGTCATGTGGATCATTCGGGAGTTGTAAATATTCTACACTTATACTCCCCTTAAAGTCAGCGTCTTTAAGGGTGTTGAGAAACCAATCAAAATCAAGGGTGCCTGCACCAAAAGGTGTTTGTAATTTACCTGGAGCGGCATCACGTAAGTGTATGTGAGTGGTTTTTGGAATCATCCATTCTGTTTCGCGGATGTCTTTACCCTGCATAATAAAATGAGTTGGATCTAAGGTTAATGAAAGCTCAGGAATGGCATCGCATATCTGTCTCGCTTCGTCAATCGTTTCTATAGGGCCGTTGGTGTGCGCTTCTAATGCAAATGAAAGATTCTGTTTTTCTGCAAAAATAAGTTGTTCCTGTAGAGTCTTGACGCAATCGGCAAAGGCATCACTCCAGCTTCGCCCCTGATCTTTTTGCAGGGGTTGAATAGTGGCGGTCGTAAAATCATAATATTTCATAAGGCGAGCAGTTGCAGCCCATTCTTCATGACGGATGCGGCAAGCCTCTGCTGAGCGGTCATGTAATTGCACGGTTGTACCATTATTGGTTGCGCCAATGGAAAGCTGGTGTTTGTCGAGTAACCTATCTAGCTCAGCAATGGTCTGGTCCCAATGTTCGTGGAGATCGCGTGGGTTTATATGGAACCACTGGCCAATGGTGAGTAAGTCTATTGTAGTAAAACCACAGGCAGCGATAGCTTGTAGAGCACTATCAAGGTTTTCAGCGCTACGCAGTGAGGTGGAACAAAGAAGAGTTATCATGAGAGGACCTTTTCGTGTTGGCGCATAAGTGCGAGTGGAAATTCCATTTGTGTTAAAGGGAGTTCGATGCGTTGATGAAGACGAGCAGATTCATATAAGGCCATAATTATTTCTTGTACGCGGAGCGCATGATGGCCGTTCATTGGATGGATTGTACCATCTCGGAGTGTTTGCGCTAAGCGTGTGTAGGCTGTATTAATATAATTTTCTGGTTTTGGAGTTTGAATACTGTTCCATGGTCCACCCTGATCGTCAGGACTTGGATGAAAAACCCATGGGCCTTTGTCCAATTGGAGAGAGAGCTCTCCAGCTTCATTGTTATTGATAAAAACATTGGGTTGTAAGAGGTCACCGCAACGGCGAATAGAGCCTGCACTGCCTATAATTTCAAGATCTTGATAAGATGTGAAATCTGGTCGCAGAGAGCCGCAGGCATATTCAAAACGAATGCTATCTTCTGTTGGGGTGGCATGGGTGCCAAAAAAACCAGCATGTCCATCCTCAATAGGGTGTCCATAACGTTCGTTAGTGCCGTCGTCATCTATGCTGCCAAAACACCAAGTAATATCTGGATCACCAGCCAAAAAAAGTACATTGTCTATGCTATGTGTGCCATCAGATAAGAGATCACCAGGGCAATACGCACGAATGGTCTGAACTTTTCCAATTGCTCCGGTGGTAATAAGTGTGCGGATATGTTGCAGATCATGACCAACCCGTCGTTGATGATTGACAATAAGCTGGATGTTCTTTTTTTCGCAAGCACTCATCATGGCTTGAGCATCGCTGTAATTTACTGCCATCGGTTTTTCACAGTAGATAGCTTGCACTGTATGTTCAGCGGCCTGAAGGCAAAGAGTTGCATGAGCATTATTGCTGGTACAGATAACAACGACATCTGGTTGCACAGTTGCTAAAGCTGTACCAAAGTCCGTAAAAGAAAGGCAGTCGTTGTTTTGGGCGAGCTCTTGTGATAAAACCGCTGATATATCACAAACAGCAGCCAAAGTATAGTCTGGGTGATCAGTAAGCAGTTGTGCTTGGTGAGCACCCATTTTACCACAACCAACAAGAAGTACTGAGAAAGTATTCATATGAGTGTCTCCTCTGGGCTTGGTAGTTGCTTAATAAACTCCCAGCTACGACGTATGGTTTCGAGGCCGTTTTCTTCTTCTGGTTTAATCATTTCCCAATGCATCACTAACTTGTTTGGGTTTGGTGTTTCGGCCAGTAAAATAGAGTATATGTCAGCAAGGCCAACATCTCCGTCCCCCAGTGCTGCTCCAGAAAGTTGAAAGCTGAGAGAGCGGTGGCAGGAGTGTACACGATGGTCTTTAAAATGGGTGCCAACAACATACGGTGCAGCATCTTTGGTAGCAGAGATAGGGTTTTCACCAATAAGAAAACAATTGCCAGTATCAAGGAAAATGCCGAGGCCTGGAGTTTGCTCGCACAAACTGGCGAGGTCTGAGCAATAATAATCACCATGATTTTCAATGCCAAAAGCACAGCCCAAAGAGCGGCAATGAGTCACCAAGGGCTGAAGGGCATCGGAGAGGCGTTCTAGTTGCTCTGCTAAATTTGGAGCGGGGGCTCTTTGGAAGCGGTGAGTTGGCAAGCGTACTGATGTTGTTACCAATGGACAGCGCATGTTCTGGTGATGTTGTTCAAGTTGGGTGAGAAAGATTTCCTGATCTCGCTGAATTTGGTCGAGATCATCATTTAAGAGATCATACTCGTAACAAGTGGTTAACTGAAAATCATGTTCAGCAACAAAGTTCTCAATTGCCGCTTGGTTCCGTGGGTCTTGTAGTGCGGCTAAGTCTATGTTGGCAGACTGAAAGCGGTGTTGTTGTGCAAATGTGAGCCGTGCCAGTGTTTGTTCTTCTTCTGGTGCACGCCAGATGTCAAATTCCCCATACCATGGTCCTGCGAATCCCCAAATCATAACAGTGTTTCCTTTCTAGGATGTAAACGGTTGATCTGTATGGTAGCGGATAAAAATACGGATTATACTGGACATATACTGACAAAAGTTGGATAATTCCTGCATGATGGGTATACAGATCCCCCTACAATCAGCCTTGGAGCTGGTGCTTGCAGGGAATCAGGTTTTTGCTGCGGGGTATAAGAAAAGCCCAACATGGATTGATAATAATCTGCTGATGATCGTGGAAGAGGGGGTGCTCTCTCTTCGAATTGATGGAAATCCTGTAACGATACAAGCAGGTGAGTATGTGATTATTCCTCCACAAACAGTACATGAGGGGGACAGGCCACAGGCAGAAGTGTGCCAGATCTTTTGGTTACATTTTCTTTGTGATGGATCGAAGAATGCTAGTACATCTGTTACTCTGCCAACTCAGGGGCAGATACAACAGCCCGGAGTTATTGCGGACTTGTTGCGATTGTTGATTACCTTTCAGGGTAAGGGTGATTTTTCGAGCCTATCGTGCTGTTCACTCTTGCAGACAATTCTTGCTGAATTAACACGCAACCCATCGGTATATACTCGGCCACAGGCAGAACATGTGGCGATGGTGGCTATGCAATATATTTTACAGCATACCTCAGAAGATATTGGAACCTATGAAATAGCAGCGGCATTGCATTGTCACCCAGACCATCTTGGTCGCGTCTTTAAACGATGTTATGGCTGTAGTATTACAGCAGTTCTCCATCGACAGCGGATGATACTTGCCAAGGAACTGCTTTTTTTGAACGATAGACCGATAGCACAGCTGGCCGCTGATTGTGGATTTACAGATCCTGCCTACTTTAGTCGGTTGTTCAAACGTTATGAGGGATGTACACCACGAGCATATAGACAGGCACACTCACGAGCCCGAGTCTTAATTGAACGTCGGGTAGATTGGCGATCAGATGTGTATGACTCACCTGAGTAGCTCTTTTCTTTCAGGGGTATTTTCATAAGATATGTTTTGTTAAGTATTTACGTTTAATTTCCCCTTTGCCTCCTACGTGTGTTTCATCGTAGTAAAGCAGATCCACATGAATTGAGTTGAATTGCTTTAAATAAAAGTGAACCTTCCCCCTCGTGTTGCGTTTACCGCAGTACAAAGGATTTTGTCATGGCTACATTTTGGCGGTGACGGCTGGGGTTATCCTAGTTTTGATCCATAGCAAACCCACAGAAAAGGAGCCTTTTCATGGCTTATGAAGACGAAGATTACGACGACCAAGAATATGACGAGCTCGATGAGGACATGGAAGATGAGCTTGATGAAGACCTAGAAGAAGATGATGACGATAATACCGAGATGGTGGCTGGTGTATCCGGTTGGACCATCAGTATTATTGTACACGGTCTCATTTTACTTGTTCTGGGGGCAATCGTTATTGCCGCTCAATTAGAGAAAGAAAAGCCGCCTATTCGTGTGGCTACTCTTGAGGCCCCAGAAGAAGTAGAAAAAGAAGAGCCAGAAGAACGGACCGTTGAAGAAGTTGAAGTAGAGATTGACGCAGAAGAAATAGTCGAAGATCCCATTGTTACTGACTTAGACGTTCCAGAAGAAGTAACGGAAACAGAAGACGAAGAAGTGACTGAGGTTGAAGAACCAAAAGGTCGTGAAGAAGCTGTTTCTGATGCAGAAGCCGGTGGTGCAGCAGCCTTTATGGCTATTGGTGCTGGCGGTGGCGCTAAAGGCGCTATGGGTAACCGTAGTGGCGGTGGTCGTAAACGTGCGGTTGGTCGTAACGGTGGTAGTCGTCGCTCCGAGAGTGCTGTAGAAGCTGCTCTTCGTTGGTTTAAACGTCACCAGAGCCCAAATGGGATGTGGGATGTAGATGGCTATCCAGACAACTGTACCGATAATCCAAAGTGTGAGCCAGGTTCTGCCCATACTGATTCTGAGGGCGATGTTGCCTGTACCGCATACGCATTGATGTGTTTCCTTGGTGCTGGTTATGATCATAAGACACCAAGTAAGTTCCGTAATACTGTGCAAAACGGTTTGGACTGGCTTAAAGCTCAAGCAGGACCGGGTAAAACAAAAGGTGTTGCTGATGGTCTTATGTTTGGTGGAACAGCACGTGGCTACTCTAATGCAGTAGCAACCTATGCCTTGTGTGAGGCTTACGGCATGACTATGGATCCAGGTTTGAAAGACACGGCTCAAGGTGCACTGAGCTTTATCGTTGCTTCCCAAAATAAAGATGCAAACGGATATGGATTAGGCTGGAACTATACTCCATCACCAAAACGTAATGACGGTTCTGTTTCAGGTTGGGCCATTATGGCAGCGAAAGCTGGTACCAGTGCAGGTCTGGCTTCTGGTAATTCTATGGAAGGTGCCAAAATTTATCTTGAACGTGCTTGGAAAGCTGAAAATCCTAACTGGGAAAGCCTTGATCCATACGGTGAATCTGGTTTCCCATATACCTATGACCCAACAAATGAAACGGTGGGTAAAGGAGGTAAAGGAACGGGTAATGGTAAGTTAGCTTGTGTGGGTGCATTGGGTTCAGTGTTTCTTGGCCATACGGCTGGAGATATTATGTTGGAAACCTTATGTAACCGAATCATGTCTAAAGATTTCCCCGGTATGACCAGTTACCCATGTAACACCTATTATATGTACTATGACACGTTGGCGATTTTCCAAGTTGGTGGTGAGCGTTGGAAGACATGGAACAACGGTGTTCGCGATATGCTTGTCGGTTCACAAAAGAAAAAAGGTTCAGGCTGTTTTGATGGTAGTTGGGACTATGAAGGTACACGATTCCACGGTCATGAAACCGGTCGTTTGCTTTCAACAGCCTACTGCTGCCTTTGCCTAGAAGTGTACTATCGTTATGCTCGTATGGCAGACTTGAAGCACTAAAGAAAAAGATAGATCCATTAAAAAGGCCACCCAAATGGGTGGCCTTTTTAATGGAGTAATAGCAGTGGTCCTAAAAATAGCTGTCTACTTTTAGGGCTCGTAATTATTAAGATTCTTTTTTCAGGCTTACTTCTACGCTAAACGGACCGATCTCTGAAGAGAATAAAATAACAACGCAGGGTACGGTGCTTGATTGTGAGGTAAAATAATTATCCCCGACAATAATTTTAGGAAGACCGATATCAAAAGCATATCCATTTTTAACCAGCCTATTTTTGGCATCGCCAGCAACGATATTGATTAGCTCACCGACACCATCAATAATATCACCGTTAACTTCCGTATATTCTTCACCAACAAATTTGCCAACGGCCTGTAAGGCTGTTTCAACAGAAAGGTTTAAGACTACCGCTCCGCTTGCAACACCACCCATGCCAATAACACCACTGACACCAGTAATGTCATCACCTTGACCTTTGAGGTAAATTTTATCGCGTTTAGCTTCTACACCACACATCGTTTCAAATGTGTGAGAAGCAGCATCTACAAAGGGGTTGATATATTCAACGTTTGGAGCGTTCATGGTTTTTCCTTAAAAGAATGTACATGGGTGGCTTGAAACCGTTCTATTATAGTGTACCGGCAGGCCTCGTAGACTAGCTCAGTATTTTACCAAGTTTCGCCTTAAGGCTGTCTTCGGTAAACGGTTTAGCAAGATAATTATTAGCACCCGCTAGAACGGCTGCTTTCACCTTATCGGCACTACCTTCGGTTGTAATCATAATAATTGGAATCTTTTTTTGTGGATCGAGTTTGCGGACTTCTTGTACCAATGTGAGTCCATCCATATTCGGCATATTCCAATCGGTCAGAATAACATCCACGCCACCTTGATTAAAGCGATCGAGTGCTTCTTTGCCGTCTGCCGCTTGTTCAAGTGTCACATCAAACCCGCAGGCATTAATCCCCTTGATGACAATTTTTCGCATCATAGCTGAGTCATCAACAACAAGTACTGTTTTAGTCATAGTTTTTCACCTCAGGACAGTGTACTCTAAAAACGGTTGTTTGCGCAAGTACTTTTTATTGAACGAACTCCAGCATAATTATTCGCTATAGAGCTCGAGATTATTAAAACACAAGGCCACACAATGTCTTTGTGTGGCCTTGTGTAGATTGGTAAGAGCGGATGCTTTATTCAATGGCTTGAATAGCAGTCAGAGCGATGGTGTAAACAATATCTTCTACGAGAGCACCACGAGAGAGGTCATTCACAGGACGGGCCATACCTTGCAGCATCGGTCCAATAGAAATGACTTTTGCACTCCGTTGGACGGCTTTATAGGTTGTATTGCCAGTATTGAGGTCAGGGAAAATAAAGACATTTGCTTTACCGGCTACTGGTGAATCAGGCATTTTCTGGGAGCCGACTGATTCAATGGTTGCTGCGTCATATTGGATAGGTCCATCAACGCACAATTCAGGATCGAGCTCTTTCACTATTTCTGTAGCAGCGCGAACTTTTTCAACATCAGTGCCAGAACCAGAGCTGCCAGTAGAGTAAGAAATCATAGCGATACGTGGGTCTATACCAAATGATTTGGTAGAAATAGCGCTTTGCATGGCAATTTCAGCAAGTTGTTCAGCGGTTGGGTCAGGATTCACTGCACAGTCGCCATAGACCAAGACTTGGTCAGGCAGACACATAAAGAAAACAGATGAGACTATGCTGTTGCCAGGAGCCGTTTTAAGCAGTTGTAATGCAGGTTTAATGGTATGGGCGGTTGTATGTATCGCGCCAGATACGAGTCCATCAACGAGGCCTTGTTGCAGTAACATGGTGCCAAGGACAATAGGGTCAGTAATTTGGTCTTCAGCATTTTCTTTAGTGAGACCTTTATGCTTGCGTAATTCAAGCATAGCATCTACGAGGTCAGGGTTGATTACCGAATTGTCAATGATTTCGATCGTGTCAGGCAGGACAACACCATTTTTTCGAGCAGAGGAAAGAATGTCATCTTTTGAACCAATGAGCACAGGTATAGCAATACCGCGTTCAATACAGATAGCAGCAGCTTTCAGGGTTCGTGGTTCGTCACCTTCTGGTAAAACAATGCGTTTACTTGCTTTACGAGCAAGTTTAATAAGTTGATAACGGAAGGCGGCAGGGCTCATACGTGGGCAATGTTGCCGCTCAGTTATTTTGTGCAGCCAGTTTTTATTAATGCAACTGGCCATGGATTCCATCACGAGTTCAGCTCGTTCAATGTCATCAATGGGGATCTCGGTATCAAGTTCATGAACAAGCGTTGTGGTTTCATATGACTCTGCACGGGAAGCCAACACAGGCAGGCCGTGATCACAAGCCGCTTGGGTAATGATTTTAAGATTTTTATTTAGTCCAGTGTAGCAAGATAAGAGAATACCAGAAATGCGGTCACCGTTCAGGGCCATCAAGCAGGAAGCCATGATGGTGTCGTAGCGGTCTGCGGGTATAACGAGCAGAGCATTGTCATGAGCTTTCTCGAGGAAGGATGAGACCGAGCGAGCAACAATACGAACAGAGGCAATGCGTCGTTCTTCTGCCTCTCCTTTATTCAGAATTTCGATCTCTGGATATTGCGTGACGAGATCAGACACGCGAACCTGTCCAAATTCTGGTTGTTCTGGGAAAATACCCAGCACTGGCATGCCGCGTTCTTCAAGCAGGTTCGACATTTTCCACGAATCAAAACCTTCTGGTGAGCGGTTGATAAAGGTGCCAATAAAACGGCTATCACCCATGCCGCCATAGTGCTGAATGGCAATATCAAGTGTTTCAAGGAAAGACTTTTCTTTGTCTGCACGCGGGCGGCAAACAAAAATAATTTCAGCATCTAGTGTTTCAGCAATGGCTTTATTGACGCGGTTTGAGTAGATAAGGTCTTCGCAAGGAACCATACCTTCAACAATAACAATATCGTTATTCTCTTGGACGGATTGGTACAAAGAAACGACTTCTTCCATCAGCCGCTGGTCATCACCACTGGCTAATAATTCTTCAACACGTTCGCGTTCAATCGGTGCTGGAGCGTTTACACCAGAGCAAGACTCGACTAGAGCTATAGAGCGTTCTGGACCACGATTGCCTGATTTTTGTTGGGCGATTGGCTTACAGAAACCAACTTTGATACCTTGTCTATCAAATGCTCGAAGCAGACCGAGCGCGCAAGAAGTGAGACCAGTATCATGACCGGTTGGTAACAGTAAGAATGTATGCTGAGACATGGTAAATAGCTCCTAGTAGAGAGTCGAGTTATATATGTGCAATAATACGTGCCGATTCGCGGGCGATGGCAAGTTCTTCGTTGGTTGGAATCACAAGGGCACACGGAGTTTGTGTTGAGGTGATCCGTCCTGATTCATCACCGTGCTGTTCATTGAGCTGCTCATCAAGAGTGAGGCCAGTAAAAGAGAGCAGATTAAGGACTTCTTTACGAGTAGACTTGTCGTTCTCACCAATGCCGCCAGTAAAGACAAGGGCATCTACACCGCCAAGCGCAACCATCATGCCAGCAATATCTTTGGCTAAGCGATAGCAGAAAATAGACACAGCCATAGCTGCTTTCGTATCGCCATCGTTTGCCGCCTTTTGCAGGGTACGCATATCATTGCTAACTCCAGAAATGCCAAGCAAACCAGATTTTTTATTGAGCGCATTCGTGACATCTGCGTGAGAGCAATCAAGCTTATCGCACATATACGAGAATAATCCTGGGTCAACGTTACCGCTGCGAGTTCCCATTACTAAGCCTTCGAGCGGAGTAAGACCCATACTCGTATCAACACTTTCACCATTCAGAACAGCCGCGGTAGAACAACCATTGCCTAAGTGGGCGGTGATAATTTTGGACGGTTTCTCTGCAAGTCCTAAACGTTGAATAGCTTGATCCGCAACAAAGGCGTGGGATGTACCGTGAAAGCCATATTTACGAACTTGAAAGTCCGTGTACCAACTATCTGGGACGGGGTAACGCCAGGCACGTTCTGGCATGGTTTGGTGAAAGGCCGTATCAAAAACAGCAACCTGTGGTAAGTCTGGGAAGAATTGACTGCTTTCTTTGATGCCTAAAATATTTGGCGGATTATGAAGTGGTGCCAGTGCGCTACATTCAACGAGCGTATTCATGATCGCGTCATCAATAAGCATGCTACCAGAGAAACGGCTGGCTCCATGAACGACACGGTGGCCAACACCTGTTAATGTCATGTTTTCAATCGTATCTAAATAAGGAATTAAGGCTTTAATTGCTTCAGCATGACCACCACTTTTAAGCGATACTGTTGTTTGAAAATTGTTTGCTTCTATTTCTATCTGTAATGATGCGTTTTCTTGGCCAAGGCACTCTGCCAAGGCTTGTAAATAAACAGTTCCTGCATCTGGATCAATGACGGCAAATTTAACGGATGATGATCCGCTGTTAATAATAAGTATAGACATAGAGGACTCTTATGGGCCAGAGGTGTTGGAGGGTGCAGGAAGAACAAGACAATTCTTCCACATGCGGTGGCAGTATATCTTCCGTCTGCATTTATGGACATTTTCTCAGGCGATTCAGGGCGGAATGCGCAACGTGCATGAATGATATTCGTGTGGTGTCATTTCTAAAAAAAAGTAGTTTATTCTCTGCCTGTTTTTTTGTTCGGTAATTGTTTGTACGAGAATAAAATAATCTTGCCTGCCACCCTTAGGGTGCAATCAACGATTGCACCTGCTCCCGAAAACGCTTCATATCAAAACTCGCGCCTGGGCAGAGCGTGCCGCCATCACGAACATGGGAATGTGGCAAAATGTCTTCGACAGATAGTTGTGGGTAGTGTTGTAAGAGTACTGCACAAAGATCAGCGGCTCGCTGCCACTGAATTGGTGGCGGTGGCTGTTTTTCAAAGTTTCCAATGAGACAAATACCAATACCGTGTTCATTGTGCTCTTTATTACCGGCATGGGCTCCATGATATTGATGAGTCCAGCGAAAAGTGTAGTCAATACGGCCAAGCGGCATGCCTTTGCCATTACCAATAATAAAATGATAGCCTACTCCATCCCATTTTTTATTATGGAGATGATCGTGATCTATGCCAGCACTTGAACCACTAGTGGCATAGCTGTGATGAATAATAATAGACTTCCACGTGCGTTGTTCGGCATCTGCTGCTGGAGCAATGTGTTTCCATGATAGCGTAGGAGTGGAATCTTCTGTGCGCCGATGCTGTTGCGCAAAGAGAAAGAAGAGTGCGCAGGCGGAAAGAAGGCCAATGGTCAGGATATGCGCAGAGGGGCGCGGTATGTATTTAGCGATCGACAAAAACAGAGACCTCAGCAGCAGGTAAAATGCCACCGTCTGCGAGGCGTGTGCGACGAAGGCTTAAACGCCAATAAGGACGAAGGCTATAGCCAAGGGCACGGGCGTGATTGGCTAATTGTTTGTAGGTTAAATGGAGGTCAGCTAGTGCATCCATATGTGGTGCACTTAGGCTATAGAGATTGCGGTAATCTTCTATGAAGAGCGGTGGTTGCTGGGTGGTGAGTCCGGTAATGGCAGTGCCAACTTGGCAGGGCCAGTTGCTTATTGGTTCATCATCAGCTGGTAGCGTGAATAAAATAACTGGTGGTCCGTAACATTCTACTGCTGTGTCTGCTTTTTCTACTAAGGTTGAAACAATATCCTGCCACAGATCTTGGGCATTGAGTGGGCAACCATCATGACCAATGGATGCAAAGCGCAGATTACCTTCAAATCGTAATTTTGGGTCAGCCATATGTCTACTTTCTCTGGTTTGTGCTTTCTGGTTTTGCTATTCTCGGTCTGCGCTACGTGATTTCAAGACAGCCATAAAAGCACCCTGTGGCACTTCTACATTACCGATCATTTTCATCCGTTTTTTACCTTTTTTCTGTTTCTCAAGCAATTTGCGTTTACGAGAAATATCACCGCCGTAACATTTTGCCGTAACATCTTTACGAACAGCACGAACGCTCTCACGAGCAATCACTTTTTTGCCAATGGCAGCTTGCAGGGCTACTTCAAAAAGGTGTTTTGGTATTTCACTTTTGAGCGCTTTAATCATAGCGCGGCCACGGTATTCGGCAGTAGAACGATGGCAGATAATTGCTAAGGCATCGCATGGCTCATGGTGTACAAGTACGTCCACCTTCACTAAGTCGGCTTCTTCAAAGCCATAGATATCGTAATCCATAGTGCCGTAACCAGACGTGTGTGATTTTAATTGATCAAAGAGATCATAAATAACTTCGGCAAGCGGCATTTGGTAGGTGAGGACGCAACGTTCTTTCCCCATATATTCTTGCCGTAAAAAGATGCCGCGTCGTTCAGTAGCCAAGGTCATAATGGCACCAACATAACTTGATGGGGCCATAAAATTAACGGTGGCCATCGGCTCTTTAATTGCTTCGTAGCCTTCTTCTGGTATTTCAGCAGGTGTCGTAATCTCTTTGTCGCTGCCGTCTTTGAGTTTGAGCTGATAGGTAACGGTTGGTGCCGTTTGGACAACATCCAGATCAAATTCCCGTTCTAGGCGTTCTTGGCAAATTTCCATATGCAACATGCCTAAAAACCCACAACGGAAACCTTGGCCAAGTGCGCCGCCAGACTCAGGTTCCCAGGTAAAGCTTGCGTCATTGATTTGTAATTTTTCAACGGACTCACGAAGTTGATCATAGGTCGTTTCACCAGATGGATACAGACCACAATGGACCATGGGTTTGGCATCATGGAAGCCTTTGAGTGGTTCTGCACGGTCTTTATCAAGGGTGATCGTGTCGCCTACTTTTACATCAGCCAGTGCTTTAATAGAACCAGTGAAATAGCCAACTTCACCAGCAGCGAGACCGTTTTTCTCAGCAGTCATCTGTGGACGTAAACGACCCACTTCAGTAACCTCGTAGAGTTTTTTCGAGCGAATTAGGCGGATGTTGTCACCGCGTTTAATACTGCCATTAATCACACGGAAATAGACAATAATCCCACGGTATTCATCGTACACCGCATCAAAGATCAAAGCTTGTAGTGGAGCATTTGCGTTACCGATAGGAGCTGGCATTCGTTCAACAATTGCAGACAAAATCTCAGGGACACCAATGCCCTTTTTCGCGCTTGCCTGAATGCAGCTTTCCGCATCAAGGCCGAGGCTTTCTTCAACCTCAATAGCAACCTCTTCTGGTTGAGCAGCAGGTAAATCAATTTTATTCAGAATAGGGACAATTTCAAGATCTTGATCAAGGGCGAGTAAAAAATTAGCCATGGTTTGTGCTTCAACACCCTGAGCAGCATCTACGAGTAATAGCGCTCCTTCACAGGCTTGAAGGCTACGGGTGACTTCATACGTGAAGTCTACATGGCCAGGGGTATCGATCAGGTTTAGCTGATAAGTCTTGCCATCACTATGCTTGTAATCAATGCAGACAGCACGTGCTTTGATAGTGATTCCACGTTCGCGTTCCAGTTCCATGTCATCCAAGAGCTGATCTTGCATATTTCTGTCAGCGACAGCCCCTGTTTGTTGTAACAAGCGGTCAGCTAGGGTGCTTTTGCCATGGTCAATATGGGCAATAATGCAGAAATTGCGGATCGTATCAAGAGAATCACTCATGCCGCGCAGCATAGAAGGGCTTTCATTCACGCAACCTATGATTCATTCTTGCCCATTTACTTGGCGATTTTTAGGGTGTATACTCCTATGCAGGAGAGCAAAGCTAGAAACATTGAATAAGCGGTGTTGCAGGTATCATGCTAAACGTAGAGCTAACTATTTCTGAAGATAGAATGCAGGCCATACTGGTGGTTCCGCGTGAGGAATGTATCAGTTTAGCGGAACTTAAAGACTTAATTACTGAAATGGGTATTTGCTACGGGATAGATGTGGCTGGGGTGCAGCAGGCTGCGGTTCCAGTGGCTTTTGAACGAAAAGTTATTATCGCTCGTGGGCTTGCTCCTCAAAAAGCATTTTATGGGACGATAATCCCGCCATTGTTAGAACAGTTGCCAATGCATGTCTGTGAAGGACAGGGGCTTGGTGAGTTTGTACCGCCGCACCCTGAACGGTCCGGCTGGACGGTGCTTGGTGAGGAATTACATGCAGAAGAAACGCATCTTAATATACATAAAGATGTACGTATTGGATATGGCTTGACCTTTGATGGAGAGGGCTCTGTCCATGCCTTAGATGAAGGGTATTGTTATCAGCAGGCAGATGGCTCTTTAGTTGTAGATAAGGTTGGACAGCGTCTTCAGGCAGATGATGTTCAATGTACGATTTCAGCAGACGGTATGGAGGCCAGTATTCATCTTCCGGCCCTCGCTATGATTGAGATGGATCAATTGCGGTTGCTTATCCAACAGGTGGGTATTCGTTTTGGCTTAGACCCACTGGTGCTTCACACCGTGGCTCGTATTGATGGGGCAGATAGAGATATTGTTATAGCTCACGGGCAAATACCAGAACGTGGAGAGGATGCTCATATCGAATACCCTATTGCAAGCCGGCATGATCGTATGCAGCAACCCGAGGAAGAAGCATTTGGTGGTGTAGACTTTCAGGAATTAAAGCAATTTATTGAGGTCGTACAGGAGACGTGTTTACTGGAATATATTCCAGAAACGCTGGGTAAAGTTGGTATGACTGTAGTGGGTGAAGAGATAGCAGCTGAACCGGGGGCAGGGCAAGACCTTTTGTGCCTCTGTGGTGAAGGGACGATGGCGGACCCAGCCGATTCTAACCGGTGTCTTGCAAAGATTGATGGTATCTATGTATGTGATAAATTTGGTGTAGTCTCCGTTTCTCCATTGCTACTCATTTCAGGTGATGTTGATTACGAAAGTGGTAATATTGATACGGAATATGCGGTACATATTACAGGCGATATTAAAAAAGGGTTCTCAGTAAAAAGTCGTAGTGATATTCATGTCGGTGGTGTTATTGAAGATGCTCGGGTATCGGCTTGGGGAGATGTTGTTGTTAAAAATGGCATTCTAGCAGGAGAACATCGTGTTAAGGCGCATGGAAATGTATTAGCCTCCTACACCAATCACAGAGAAGTAAAAGGTCATAATATCCACATAGAAAAAAGTATTCGTGGTGGGCTTATTCTTGCCACAGGTAGTGTTCGGGCCAGTCGCATTAGTGGTTGTGAAATACTTGCTGCGGAATCGGTTTATTGTGATGTGCTTGGGTCGCATATTGGTAATGATACGAGCGTTCATGTGGGTATTGATCCACAGGCGCGTTCAGAATTGTCTGATTTACAAAAACGGATGAGTGATTTAGAACCAGGTATGAAACGAGAAGCTGAGCGTACCAAGTTGTGTCGTGTGCATTACGAACGTGCTAAACAAGCTTTTGGAGAGCAGAGAAATCCATCTACAGAAAATGACATGCAGGCAAGCGCTAGTGAATATAGACGTGCTAAACGAATGCTCGCAGGGCTTGCAGAAGAATGGAAACAAGCGCAGGTGACAATGGAATCTCTGCAAAAACGTTTACATGAAAAAAGAGACAAAGCAGTGGTAGCGGTCACAAAGACAGTTCATCAACAGGTGACAGTTCGAATTAGCGATTATTATAATATCACCACCCAAGATGAATTATCAGCCTCAGTTTTTGGTGGGGATACCGACGAGTCGTCCTGCTAGTTTGCAACGGGACTACAGGTGCCAGCGAAAGAATAAGATACATCCAGGTAGGAACGCTAGAATGAGGCCGCTGCCGAGTATTAGAGCAGGTGGTGTACTACTAATATCTGCTTGGGTGCTGGCTATAGAAAGAATGCCAATCGGTGTTAGTGAAGCGAGAAAGGCAATGCCACCAGCGGAAACAATACGGTCTCTGTTCTTGAAACGTACAAACAATGGAAGAGCAATAAACAGGGCGGCCAACGGTAAAAAGAATCGAGACCATCTGCTGAGTAAGAGTGACATATGTAGGTGTGAACCGTTGCTCCATAACTCATCGCCAGTAAGTGCCTGCCGAGAGGTGATTTTATCCCGTAATTGTGCCACAGAAAAAGGTACAATATAGGTGCCAGTGAGGGGGAGATGATCGAGTGTTTCATGATAATGGTGGCCAGCATCATCACTATGCCAACGGTAAATGGGCGGACGAAGGACCCAGTTATTGTTGTGGTATTCCATAAGACGGGCATGCACCATACCGCCCTCTTCAGGAATAATAGTGACCAACTGAAATGTCAGGGATGTTCCATTATCTTGGAGGTGATGACCATACCATACGGTATTGCAACTATCTTCAATCCATGTGACGGCACTTTCTTGTTGGACTTGATTGTGCGGTACTAAATTAGAGGTGATGGCAAGAAAGCGGGGAGCAACTTGGTCGGCAAGGAATACAGAAAGACCACCAAGCACGAGGGCGGCTACAAAAAAAACGCGCAATGATTTCCGCATGCTTACGGCAGCGGTGGAAAGAGAAATAAGTGAGTTGTTTTTGATTTCAGGTGCAATGCACAGTAGAGCAGATAAAACTGTTAACATGGGCATAATTGTGGTGAATAAATACGGTAAACGTGCGCAATAAAAATAGAGAACTTCGTAGCTGGAAATATCTAGTCGGTGAATTTTATTGAGGCGTAAAAGTAGATCAAATCCAGATATAAAAAGAGCAGCCAGCAAGGCCAGCGCACAGGTTGTGATAATGTAACGGCGTAGGAGATAGCGGTCAACAATGTAGGTCATCGTTTTCTCCAAAAGAGAAACGCACTGGCGATGGTGAGGAAAGAAAAAAGTGGCCACATAATCCATGCTGGGTGAAAGGTGAGACGAGATCCGCTACTCGCTACAATAATTTGTCCAGCAAGAGAGACAGGAATGAAAATAGCAAAGGCAACCATAATGGCGAGAACATGAATATGAGTTGGCCAAACAAGTGCTAAGGTACAGGCAATGAGCGTATACAGAATTGGTGAAACCGAATCAATGATGCGCTGGTGTTGGAGCATCTGTAATCGTCGATAGCGGAAACGTGCTCGCTGGTAACCTCTATCGTGGTGATCGTGTTGAGCTTGAACATAGCCATCTAAGATGGGGACCATGGCCTGTTCAGCGGCCGCAAGCTCACTGGTTGGGAGTGTGTCAGCTTTGCTTTTCGCCTTCGCATTAAATTCTTCCGGTAGCCACGGACGAAAGCGTGTGGGAAGGTTGATGGCCGCTGGTGTATCAAGGTCGTTAGCTTTAGCAGTGTTAGGAATGAACAGAACCCGTCCATCAACGAGTTCTAGGGCAAAAGCTTCTTCTTCGCTTGAGAAAGTCCATTGGGCACGTGGTGTATACATAATAGTTGCAGCATCATTGGGTTGTCGATCGTACATGATGACATTATTGACGTGGTTATCGACAGCAGTTGACCCAACAATATAAATATCATTTCCACGGTTAGAGAAGATCGGTTCTTTTCTGGCAACAGAGCTAGCGATACTTTGTTGCAGCAAAGCTGCTTTGCTGGTGCGAATGCCGAGCATAGCTTTGGGTTGAATAACATTGCTGATGTAGGCAGAGCAGAGGCAGAGCAAAATGGTTAATGGAATGAGCGCTGTAAAAAGAGATGAGGCGCTAATTCCTGAACTGCGTAGAGCAATAAGTTCGCCTTCTGCTCGGATGCGACCAACGGTACATAATATTGCTGCTGTATATGAGAGCGGTAGTACATAGGGCAGTGCAAACAGAATTTGGCTATCTATGGTTCCGAGAACAGCATCAAGAGGCGCGCCCCCTTGCAAAAAGGGGGCGGAAAAACTGACGACAATAAAAGCAAGTAATCCGCTCAGATAGAGTGCTGTGAGGCGAACAACCTCAGTTAAACAATATGAGCGGAGTGTTCCTGTTAGCATAAAGGCGTAGGCACTTTTTTATGCATCCGGCTTGTCTTCTTCAGGAGCAGGTTCAGGCGCTGTTTCGTTGTCTTCGTCTTTTGTTTCTGTATCTGATTCTGAAGTGCTGTCGCTTTCTACAGCAGCCTCAACAGAGGATGGATCTTCGTCACGGGTGTCTGTTTCTGTATCGATAGCTTCGGCATCAACTTCAGTTTCGTTATCCGCTGTAGTACTTTCAGTATTCTCTATTGATGGAGTACTACTGTCTTCGTCAGAAGTAGCCGTTGGTGTTGGGCTTGTGCTGATAACGTCGGCTTGTTCGCGTAGAGCTTCTTCCTCAAGTTCACGAGCAAGCTTATCAAGTTCTTCAAGGTCTTCGTCATCCCAGTAATCATCTTCACGAGTGTAGAGATAGGTAAGCAAACCACCGGCAATAAATGTATTGAGGAGGTAACCAGCGAGTAGTGCCGTAATAACAGTTTGCCATGCGCCGGTAATCCAGCCAGTAGTAGAGGTGATGAAACCATCGTTATCTGCATCTTCGTTTGTATCGCTATTTTGTTCTTTGGCAGTAGCTCGACTGTCTGCAAATTTTAATAGTTGTGCTCTTATGCTAGGGGTAGCTCCGCTGACGAATGACCATTGCGGCAGATACGGTGCGTTAATCGTGGCTTTCTCTTCGATAGCAGTAATGGTTTCAGTCGCAGAACTGTATTTGAGGTGATTCATGGCAGTGCCAGCAACCAAATAGGCAAAGCAAATAAAGCCAAGAGTGATAGCAGAGTTGGTGGCAAGGACGATAGGTTTGGTGCCAACAGATTCAAAGGTATCGATGACATTATCAAACCAGCCGTATTTACGGGAGGCAATAATTCCAGGGAAAATAAAGAAGCTGAGGACAACGCCGCAAACGATGAGCGTTGTCAGTAGGCCAGCCAAAAAGACGAAAGGATAGAGAATGCTATAAACAAATGGTCCGATAAATGGAATACCACCAGCCAAAGAAATACCCCAGAGAATAGCACAAAAAAGAGCCGCAAGAGAAATGAGAAAAATTGGCACAAGGACAGCAGGAGCAATACGTTTTTTAAACTGCCCTAATGCTTCTTTTAAGGAGAGGAATTCGTCATCAAGCAGGTCGGCTTTCATAAAGGTAGCGACCAGTGTTGCGCCAAGTCCAAAAACAGTAGCAATCGCATAGTAGTGGAGCCAATTCAAAATAGTTGCGATGATCTGATTTTTTGTCTGAATTTCGGCAAAACCTTCGCAGACAATGTAGATGACCGCAAGAGTAATGAAAGAAATCCCCATACACTTCCACTTAAAGCCAAGCAATGGAGCATTAAAGATGTCTTTCCATTGCCATGAGCGAGGCTCTGGTGTCCATACTGCGTCTGCTTGTGGTTGAGATGTATCGGTTTGGGTGGTATCGCTCATGAGAGCCTCCATTTGCCTAAGAATTTGAAGAGCTGAAGAATAGCTGCTGCTGCTGCGGGTGCAACGGCCTAGGTTTTGAGCTGCTGCATTTTTACGAGTTGAGCGTAGATACCATTCTGAGTCAGAAGTTCTTCATGTGAGCCGTGTTCAATGACGCTATGTTCTTCTTTACCAATGACATAGATGATATCAGCATTTTGAATGGTACTGAGTCTATGAGCCACAACCACAGAAGTTCGTCCCTGCATCAATGCGCTCAGTGCTTCTTGTACATGTCGTTCACTTTCAGCATCTAAGGCAGAGGTTGGCTCATCAAGCAACAGAATAGGAGCGTCACGCAAAAGTGCGCGGGCAATGGCTACCCGTTGTCGCTGACCACCAGAAAGCCGCTCACCACGATCACCAACGTTGGTTTGGTAGCCATCGCCGCCTTCAAGTGAGAGAATCGTGTCATGTATGTGAGCCCGCTTGGCTGCCGCATAAATATCTTCTTCAGACGCGTTTGGTTTGCCGTAGGCAATATTGTTGTAAACCGTGTCGTTAAAGAGAAAGCCTTCTTGTTGGACAATGCCAAAGTGATGAATTAAGCTGTCGTGAGTTACATCGCGTATATCAACATCATCAAAACAAATACGCCCTTCATTCACATCATAGAGACGAGGCAACAGGTCTAGGAGTGTTGATTTGCCCGCTCCTGATTCTCCGACAAGGGCAACAGTTGCTCCGACGGGAATAGTGAGAGATAAATTATTGATAACGAGTTCATCATTTGTGGTGTAGCGAAAACTAATGTTTTCCAAGTTAATGTGTTGTTTGGGAAGAGGGCACGGAATAGCATCCGTTTTATCACAGAGCTGTGGTTGCCGATCAATGAGTTCAAAAATACGTTCAGCACAAGGCGCTTGTTCGACTGCTTCTGCCCAAGATCGTTGGGCGGTACGTAGGCTTTGCATAATGCGGGTGAGCGCCACAAAAAAAGTGCCAAGAATCCACGGGTTAACGTTCCAGGCAGCAACGGCTTTGGGGCCAAGGTAGAAAAAACCACCAATAATAAGCAACGTTGCGGCGTAGGTAATGGCATCGCCTTGAGCACGTGTCTTGGCAACGCGCATATTATCTTTGAAGAGCTTCTCGTTACCTTCTTGATAGCGCTCTACCTCCCGTTTACCAGAGCCCATTGCTTTGATAATGCGAATGCCAGAGGTGATTTGATCAAAGTTCACCAGTGTTGCAGCCATACTTTTGCGAGCTCGTTCACTGCGTTTGCGGGTACGGCCAAAGATACGTTTCAGAAGAATAAAAATAGGGAATAGCCCCAAAAAGAGGGCTGCCGCCAATCGCCATTCAAGATAAAAAAGATAGCCAATAATGCCGAGCGCTTCAACGGGGCGTTGAAGAACTTTGCCGTAGAGAAGTTGAAGCAGATTTTGAGTACGTTCCATATCTGCACTCATACGAGAAATCAGATCACCGCGTGACATGTTGCTATGAAAAGATAATTCAAGTTCGACGATATGGAAAATAGTCGTTTGTCGTAAGCGCATCATGGCAGCGTTGGCAACCCATTGGCCAGTGAACCAAGCAAAATAAGAAAGTAATGCCGCAGGAATAATGGCAGAAAAAACGATAGTGGAAACGTGAGAGGCTTGCTGGATTTGGGCTTCTGCTTCAAGGATTTGTTCTGGTGTGGCATGCTCGTCTATGTTTGCACCAAAAAACATAAACAAATCTTCCATGAGATGAAAGATCCCAGCCCAGATAAGCCCAGATGCGAGCGTTAAGAGAATAGCGGCAATAAAGGCCTTGGGATGGTGCCAACCCAGCCCAAAGAGACGTTTCAGGGTGTGAATCATGATACTATCGTAAAGCGACCCGAAGAAAGTCTAGCTGGGTGATCAAGCACTTTAGACAACAAACTGTGGAAATGAAAGAACCTCACCCAGTATGGGTGAGGTTCTTTAAAGATACGAGCGAAAAAATTATTGGTCTATTTTTTGTTCAATCGATAATGGCGGAAGATACGGTAGGCGATAATGTGCCCTTTGTGATCAATAGTGACGATCGTTTTTTGGGTGTTTGAGCGGTCAGCATATTCGGTGATTTGCTGAATGTCTTCCCCACGAGCTTCGGCAAGGTTCATGCGCCATTCAATAAGGCCTGTTTCACGGTCTACAGCAAGTACGATATCACTACGATCGCTCATCAGGTAGAGATGATGATCACTAACCGCAACAATGCGGGAGACACCTTGAATAAACCACATTTTACTCATACGTTCTTGCTCAAGTGGTGGTTTGTCGGCAAGCATGTTGAATTCAATTTGGTCAGGAACGGCGCGGATGGCGTGTAAGCCCCCTTTGACTCCCTGTGTCCAGACGTAAACGATATCTTCACGGTCATTAAATGTGAATGGTTGGCGACGAATCGGTGTTTCCATAAATTGTAGGCCAAGCTGTTTGCCAGAGAGGCCATCTACAGCGTGGAATACATTGTCATTACCGCCAAAGAATAATGTGCGGCCACGAATGAGTGGTGCTGCATAGAGTGAGCCATGTGCGTTGTAGGACCATTCTTCTTCACGGTCTGGTTTGAAGGCATGGAGCACGCCTTTGCTGTCACCAACGTAGCTGAGGCTACTCAAAATTGGGTCTGCCGTTGGCTGAGAGTGGGAAATACCACCCATGTTCCACTGCCAGAGGTCAATGGGAATATTCTCAGAATTAGTTGAGGTTACACGAATGCGGCCAGCCCAATCAGAGATGAAAATGCGTAAACTTTCGCCTGTTCCAATGGCATGTGGGCCAGAAGATGGTTCAAAAGGAAGGAGGTGGCGAAATATTAACTGGCCATATGCCGCATCAAAACAAAATAGCTCACTTTCAGAAACAACGTAGAGTCGATCATCGTATTCGATTTGGAAATTGTTATCATCAGTACTGCCATCGTTGAGGCTATCGTTCATAGCATCGTCGGTGTCGCCAATCCGTTCAGTACGGACAACGTTTGCTGGATGTTCAATGAGCGCAGGAAGAGGCATGGTAACAAACAGTGTGTGTCCAGAAATAAGATCGACGCAGTAGACCTCTCCAGTAACCAACTGACAATACCATTGGTTGGGGACATCATCATCAACCCAGCTCGTGTGCACAGGTATCTCAAGATCAAGGTCCCAAGATTCTTCAAAAGAGGTTTGCTCTAAGGTGCGTAATTTACCGAGGCTTTGCAAATGTACGGGTAGTTCTTGTTTTGCTATCGGTGCATGGGTGAACGATTCCATATGTCGAGAGTTCGACCCACCGCAACCAGCTGTGCTGACAAGAGCGGTCACTGCCGCGGTGACAGTAAGGAGGCGAAGGCTTCCAGATAAGAGTGCTTGTACAGGGTTCTTCACTACGGAATCTCCAAGGTAATTTAGTGCGAAATGTATGCGTGTTTATTAGTCAGAATTAATCACTGATATCAGTCAGTCCAAGGTCTTCTGGTGGGAAGACCGGTGAGAGGTTGTCTGAATTCTGTTCACGGAATTCTTTATGCTGATTTAAAAAGTTTTCTTCTACAGATTTATTGGGTTTATTTTCTTTCGTGGCAATGTTATCAAGGAAGTAACGAGCATAGGCGCTTGCGCGGCGACGTTCAAGACGTTGGAAGGTATTGTCCCAGTCCCAGCTATGCTCCGTAATAACGAAGGTGTCCATGTCACGGTAGAATTCGTCGCCACGGCGTTCACACTCAATGTTGTAAATACGGCGGTAGACCCGTGCTTTGTAGAAGTTTTCAACCTCTTCACGTTTTTGATCTTTACGGTTAACCAGTACCCGGCGACGCATTTTATTGCTGAGGCCACGTACTTTAATAGTAAAGCGGTCTCCATGGGCGGTAAGCCGATGAAAGATAACCACGCCATTCAATTGGCCAGCGGGTATGCCTTCGTCGTCAATAGTAGCGGGATCAAACGTTGGAAGTTCAATGCCAGCAATTTCACTTGGGAGATGGAGGCGGCGGTGTTGTTCTTCTTCAATGGCTTTACGTACACGGTCAAGACCTACTTCAACAGCACGTTTACCTTCGTCATCAAAGTTGAAGGTATTCATTTTGCCATCGTAGATGTTATCTAGCAGGTCAAGCCGAGTATCATTCTCGTCATAGGCAGCCACGCTGAGGTAAATGGTACGTGTGCGGTCGGTCAATTCATCACGGTTCAGAATCTCTTGCTCACCCACAGAAAGGCGGCTGCCATCAACTTCGGCTTCGTAGTTATCAGCAATTTGTTGAAGAACTTCTGCATAGCGTGAGCGAAAAGCCAGTTTTTGTTTGGTATCGTCCGAGATAGTGTTTCGTAGACGGAAAGTCATATAATGGTAGACACGTTCGCTACCGTCACGGTCAGTAATGATGATGCGCTCAATAGGGTCAGGACGAAAATCGAGCTCGTAGGTGTCCATGTCACGGCGCTCAACCATATCGTGAAGTTCATCACGCCATTGGAGGTAGTCAGAGTTTGGGTCGCCGTCAGCAGCACTGACTTGGTTGCTGGTGCCAAGGCAGAGTGCGCCAAGAATACCAAGAGAAAGACCAAGGCGGGATGCTTTGTAAGCTATGTTATTGAAGATATTTACACTGCTTTTTGTTATGCCATTGGCAGTGTTCTTAGTCGTGTCCATAGTGCGTTCTCTCTTACTTCTCTTATAGCAGCGCGTATCAATGCGTGGCATCACAGCAGGCTCCTGAACATTCAGATAGAATTCGGTCCATAATGGAACCGCTCGGCAAGCATAGAATAGCCATACCTCCACGCAAGCTAGCCCAACGGCTCTCGAGCCCCTAGTGCATCAGACGGTTCTTCTGTTGATACACACTGAGATTCAGCATATCAGCTGGTACGTTTCGTCTGCCTAAATAGCGTCTTGTGAGCAGGTTATGGGAGCTTACGGTTGTCATCGTCCCAGCTTCGTGTTTTGGGTCGGTGTCAATTGCGCTGAGCGCATGGACCAGAGGGCGAAGTCTTGCTGTAAGTATGGTCAAAGAAAGGTTCTTGATGAAAAATATGTGGGTAGTTCGTTTGTTTGCTTTAGCACTTGTTGTAACAGTGACTTGTCAATCCATTGTCTTTGCAGCAGATGCAAAGGATGAAGAACCATTGCCGCCATCATTTCTTGCGCAAAATATCATGAAAATATTGAATGATGGCTACTATGATATCTCTCGAGCTCATCCTGATATCATGTTGGAACATGCTATCCGTGCTTTAGAAGGTGGACGCGTTGATTTGGATGTGAACCATAAGGATGGAGCGCTTACCCTTCGTATTGGTGAACAGCATACCAGTATTGCGGCAGGTGCCTTGGTCAACGCAGCCGATGCTATGAAAGTGCTCTCTCAGATCCAATCCATACTGGCGACTTTAGAGGTAGACGGTTTGGAGCGGAAGGAACGTAATCGTTTGATTTACGGTATGTATAATGGTGCGCTGCAAACGATAGACCCACATACTGTTTTATTTCCACCAGCCCCAGCAAAAGAATTTGATGCGAGTATCAAAGGTAATTTTGAAGGTATCGGTGCTTACTTGCAGAAATTTGAAGGAACGGTGAAGATAGATCGCGTTATGCCCGGATTGCCAGCAGAGAAAGCCGGTATTAAAGATGGTGATGTTATTGTAGCGGTAGACGGTGAGAAGGTTATTGGCCTGAGTTTAAGCGAAGCCGTTCGTCGAATCAAAGGGCCACGTGGTTCCTCTGTTATCTTAAGCGTTGAACGAAAACCGAAAACAGTGACTACTGTTGATGAAGAAGAGGATACTGAACAGAAACGCGAAGTAGAGATGGAAGAGCTTGATATTGTGGTTATTCGCGGAACGATTAAAACGATAACGGTGCGCTCCTATCGGCATAATGATATTGGTTATGTGCGCATGGATGAATTTAACGGTGAAACCTACGATCAATTACGTAGAGAGATTCTCTACCTACAAAGCCAAAAAGAAGAAGAGCTTAAAGGTTTTATTTTAGATCTGCGGTACAATGGTGGTGGTCGTTTGGACACTGCAAAAAATATTTGCAATTTATTTTTGGATAGTGGCAAAGAAACGGTTCGTACAGTTTTGTTACATAAAAAACCACGCATATTCTCAGCTGAACATTCAGTTATGTTAGATGTTCCCATGATGGTCTTAACCTCTCAAGGAAGTGCAAGTGCGTCAGAAATTGTTGCCGGTGCATTACAGCAAAACGAACGAGCCGTTGTTGTTGGCCAGAAAACCTTTGGTAAAGGTTCTGTGCAAACATGGCGGGAAGTGGGGGGAGGTTGTTATCTCAAATACACCATTCAAAAATATCAACTGGCTGGTGGTGTCTCCATTCAAAGTTGTGGTGTTGATCCAGATATAGAATTAGTCAAACATGTTGTGACGGAAAAAGGGAAAGTCGATTTATTTCCGCATCAACGTAGACGTGAAGCGGATAATGAATTTGCTCTCCACGCTGAGAATTCCTATCACAACGAAAGCAGCTCCCACCTGAATTGGGTACAAGAATATGAAACCGACGAAGAGTGGGAAGAACATCGTATTTCTGCTGAATCATTTATTCCAGAACAGGAAGCTTTTGTTGCCATTAACTTACTTAATGAAGTATTGGCCCCCATACAAGATGTAGAAAAGATTGTTGAACAGTTTGCCAGCCGTAAACGATTAGCGACTGCGTTAGCACATGTTATTGCCGTTCGTCAAGAGACAGAGAGTACAGATCTCCATAATGTGCTTGCGGCACGTAAGCGTCCGGTGCAATGGGGCGAACGTAACGCTACAGATGCTGCACAGGTCAGTATTCTTTATACAGGTTCACAAACGGTACAGGCTGGCGAGCGTGCCGTCTTAACATTTGAAGTACACAATAGCGGGGCAGCCGTTGGTCAATTATGTGCGCTTGTTTCTGCCGATGACATGAGCCCATTTGAAGGCCGCGAGCTTATTATTGGTTCAGTAGATAACACAGGCCCAACTGAGGCAACCATGGTTTATCATGTGCCACCGCGTTCCTATACGGGCCAAGAACAGTTTACTGTAGATGTCTTCCAAATGGGGTCGCCAGAGACTATTCTTGCAAGCTTGCCAGTGAACTTACGGATTCAAGGTGCCCCGCGTCCACATTTTTCCTATAGCTGGTCCATTATGGAAGCGAGTGGAGACAAACAGATTTCTGTTGATGAATCAGCAGAAGTTCACATTACTGTTGTGAATGACGGCACCGCCAAGAGTGAGCCAGTAACCATCTATGTTCATAAAGATGATAATGCCTTTGTGCAGTTGGAAGAAGCACGTTGGCCTCGACTAAAAGCTTTGGAGCCACAAGAATCACATACGATCATTATTCCATTTACGATACGCAGTGTTTTGGTCACAGGAGCATCAGCCAAAGTATTTGATGATGATGAAATTATTTTGGAATTGGCGGTAGAAGAACAATTTGATGACGAAGTACCTGGACTTTGGAGAGCTGTCTTAAACCATGTCATTCATGTACCGTTAAATACACCGCTCCTTGGTACTGCCGATGGTGGACAGGATAAGCAAGCGCAACAGCCACTTGTTACCATCACCGATCAAAGCGTAGAGAACGATGTCCTGTCATTGGGAGTGCAGGTTGAAGATGACAATGTTCATTACGTCGCCATTTTTCACGAGCAAGATAAAGTGGCGCTTTTACATACAGATGTTCTTAAAAACGGATTTATTGAACATGCATTGCCATTAAATACAGGAGCAAACACCATTCGTGTTGTAGCCTATGATGACGATCGCCTATTGAGTGTTCGCTATCTTCGGGCATGGGGCAGTGAAAAAGCTCTATCCAAAATGAAGGCCGCGCCAACCACAGAAAAAAAGGTCAAAGAAACAGCCACACACAATCCGCTTATACCCAAAGCAAGTGATCCAGCTTTGCCATAAGAGGTTATCCATACACGCAACGTACTCGGCTGATCTCCCTTTGGGGTAGGGGCCGTTATCTGCGTGGTGTTTTTTCTGTTATTGGAGATGCTTACATATTTTCCTGTCTTTTAATCCCGAGGTTGCACACGGCAGCCAGAGAGCAGGTCGTGTGGGGCGGGCAAGCCGAAGAGAGCTAGAGGAATAGCCAGTGGCCATAGGCAGAACAGGATAATCCAGCGGAGGCAAGAGCGTGCTGGTGTTGGGTAATAACCGTATCGTTGTTCAACAATGGTGAGTCCAAGCAGGCGATGCCAGAATGGCCCACCTTTGTAAGTTGTTGCGCCAATAAATTGAATTAAAATTTGGGCAATAAGGGTTACGGCGGCAAAGAACACGGCGGCAAAAATATAGAGAAAATCACTTTGATTACGCGAGTGTAGCAATTCTATGCTTAGTGACCACGCTTGCGCCCAGCCAGCACTAGACCAGAGAGAATCAATGATATCTTGCGAAGAAGCAAGTGGTTCGCTCAGGTGTAAGACTGGCAAGCCCGCTTGTAAAGCAGCGTTCGCACTGCTCAGTGCCAAACAGTAACCGCCAATAAGTAATGGCATGGCGAACACAGCGGTGAATACTAGTGCAGTGCTGCCATCCAACAGTCCCGCGCAGAGCCGTTTACAAGGAAGCCGAAACCGAGAGTGATGAAAATTCAACATCACACCGCCCGTTAAAGCTGAATCAGAGGCACCAGATGCAAGGGGGGCAGTATTGGGTGCAAGTTTATCTGTGTCTAGAGGTGCTTGTTGTGTTGGAATAAGCGTATCTAGATAGGCAGCGTTTGCTGATTCAGCAGGAGCTTTTTGAGGCCGTGTGTTTTTAATAACTCGACTCTCTTGTTTACTCTGGCGAGAAGTCAGTGGATTGCCGCCAGAAGGTGTTTCCGATGGATAGAGCGCAGCAGTCAGGTGCTCCATATTCATCTCTTGAGTATCGTTCCTATTCCATGGTTTAGCCTGAATACTTGCTGTGAGCGGGTTTTCTTGCAGACCGCTGGCATCCAGTGGTAAATCTTCACTAGAAGGAGGGCCTTGTTCTTGTTCGTAGCCAGTAGTATTTTTATCTGCCTGAGTCGTCTGCTCAGAGGTATATGGTTCGGTTGGCGGCGGAACCAAGGTTTCAATATCGTTTTGACTAGTGGATTTGGTGCGAATGCTCGCCTCTTCACCATCAATGTGGACTACAGATACAAGCGGCCCAATAATCAGTAAATCGCCAGGAGAGAGAACAGAGGAGCCGATAATGCGGTCTCCATTTACATATACACCATTACTTGATTGTAGGTCGGTAATGATCAATTGTTGGTGTTGCCAACTCAGACGAGCGTGATGACGGCTGAGGCGTGCATCAGCAATTTGGATATCGCAGTCGTCGCTTCGCCCGATCAGGGTAGCGTTTTTAACCTGCCATATTCCACTGGGGCCACGTAAGCTAGGAACCATAATGAGAGTATGACGCTAAAACTATGCCATGTCCAATCTTCTTTGTTGAACGGAGTTGGTATTATTTATTCGTAAAAGGATAGCATGCTTGAGTCGAGTTTGGAACTGTGTTAGACTTCGTATCTTATGGTTGACCCACACACGATTTCACTGCCACTCTTCGATTACCTTGAAGAAGGCGTTTTGTTGCTTGATGAGCAGCGGAATGTACTACGTGTGAATAAGGCTGCTCAACGGTTTCTTGGTGGTAAATTAGAAGCTGGACTTGATTTAACGGAGCTCATGAAGGCGATCGGTTCAGGGAGTGAGGCGCTACAAGATTTAGGTATTGGTCATACAACAGTTATTGTTTCAAGTGGCCGTTTGGTTGAAATACGTTCTAAAAAATGTTTAGACAGTGCAGTACAACCTGAATGTCATACTAAAAATGACATCGGTCATGAAGTGTGGTTAGCGCGTGACTGTTCAGAAGAGCTACGTTTGCATGCACAAGTTGCAGAACAAGGTCATATTTTAGCAAGTTCAAACGAGGCCTACTTGGTGGTTGATACCTATGGGAATATTCGTTATGCAAACCCTTTCTGTGAAGAGGAGCGAGGGTATACGCTTGGTATGATGAGCGGAATGCGCTTAAACGAATGTGAAGCCTTACGTGGTGATCAAATTGATGAAAGTCAATCTGATGGACAAGTCTTAACCGATAAAGAATTACAGCTACGGTTGGCAGAATATATCGAAGCTGGCGGCGTGCATCATTATAATGCATGGCATAGTAAAAAGAATGGCAGTCGTATGCCAGTAGAAGTGGGCATACGTCCTTATCGTTTGCGTAATGAAATGGTGTTGTTGATTACACCGCGTGATGAAGGTGAACGTTTGCGCCATCTACAAGAGCTTATGGATGCCCGTGCCGTAGCAGAAGCGAGTGACCAAGCGAAGTCTGCATTCATGGCTGTAACCAGCCATGAGCTGCGTACACCATTAACGGCTATCATTGCTTTTTGTGAATTATTACAACTAGACCATGGTGAAGAGAATGAGGAGATAGCTCGTTACTTGAAACTTATTCATCGTTCATCAAAGAGTTTGCTTGCTCTTATCAATGATATTCTCGACTTTGCAAAAATAGAAGGCCGTACCTTAAAAATGGAAATGCAGCCATTAAAAATAGCGGGGATTATGAATGACCTGCATGATCGCTGGCATTTGCGTTATCAACAAAAGGATGTTGCTTTTGAATGTCGGATTGACTGCGGCGAACTAAGACCTTTGCTTGGCGACCCGTTACGCATTAACCAAGTTTTAGATAATTTGGTTGGTAATGCCCTAAAATTCACAGAACAAGGCCAAGTGATTATTGAGTTACAGGATGACGAAAAATTCCTTTCTTTTGTGATAAAAGATTCCGGACCAGGTATCCCGCTTGGAAGTGAAGAAAAGATATTCGACGCGTTTTTCCAACTAGAAAATGCGACAACACGTAAATCGGATGGTACAGGGTTGGGTTTGTATATTTGCAAACGTATAGCCTTATTACTTGGTGGAGATGTACAATTGGTGGATAGCTTAGAGGAAGGGTCGGTATTTATTTTCCGACTTCCGTGGAAGGGCCCACTCGGTTAATTCGTTAGTATTGTTGTGCTGTTTAGACGAAATGGTTCTCATATAAATATGGCTTTAACTCGACGGCCAGATCAGACCCCTGTTACGCTGTTTTGCTTCATCCAGCTGGGGTTGTTATTCGACCCACCGACGATGGTTGAGCAGTAGCCTACCAGCGTTTGGTGACAGAATCATTTCAGATACTAACAGAACAGAAGAAGATTCCTATAATGTAGCTCTTTTATCGGAAGAGATGCTTTCCACGGCACTACCGTGGGTAACGCTAGTGCCTTTTCGAATAAAAATGAACAATCACGACTATAAGTGAACTGTTTCCATATAGCGAATGAATGATATGTTGGTCTAGAGGAATGGACTCTATGCGTGTATTATTAACCTGCTTTGATGCCTTCGGAGGGGCCCAGCTTAACGCAAGTTTTGAAGCGGTGCAATTAGTTCCAGATCACATTCACGGTGCAGAAATCATAAAAATAACAGTACCGACTATTTTCCAACAATCGTTGACGTGCATTGCTGAAGCAATGGACATACATCAACCAGATATAGTGTTGTCTATCGGTGTTGGCCGTTGTGCGCTTGGTATAGAAATTGAGCGTGTTGGAATAAATTGGACTGATGCGCGTATTCCAGATAATGCAGGCCAACAACCAATTGATGAACCGATACGTGTAGATGGACCGTGTGCATATTTTTCAACTTTGCCGATTAAGGCAATGGTGGATTCAATACAGGCCGTAGATATTCCAGTGTATGTATCGTACACAGCCGGAACATTTGTTTGTAACCAAGTGCTGTATGGTGTGTTAGATATGATAGCACAATCTCAAAAAAATATCCGAGCGGCTTTTATTCACGTGCCTTGTTTGCCAGAGCAAGCTACTGATGAGGCAGAGGTTCTATCATTATCTGCAGTAACCAGTGCACGAGCAATTGAAATTGCAATTAGTACCGCAGTACAGACAAGGGTTGATGTGAAGTCTCTTGGCGGCACTTTATCGTAAGTTAAAAAGGGGAAGAAATCATGTCTTCGTTGTTTTCTCGGTCACTTGCAACATGGGCAGCGGAGACTTCTGTGTGCACAGATGAGGTTCTTCTTCGGTTAGCACGAGCTGGAATCATAGATACGGTTGCCTGTATGATTGCAGGAAGAGACGAGCCAGCTTGTGCTCTCGTAAGAAAAACATTTGGCGGTCGGTCTCAGGGGCATTCTTCAGTGCTGGGCAGTAAGACAGGTTGTGGCGCAGCTGATGCTGCATGTATCAATGCCGTTGCTGCTCATGTTCTTGATTACGATGATAATTTTTTAGCGGCATTAACTCACCCCTCTGCTGTGCTTGTGCCTGCTTTATTTGCTGTAGCAGAGGAGCGGGGATGCAGTGGTGCAGAAGTTATAGATGCCTACATTATTGGCTTAGAAGTAGAGGCTTGTCTCGGCGATATTATGAACACGGCTCATTACGCTCGTGGTTGGCATGCAACATCTACCATTGGTGTATTAGGAGCGGCGGTAGCTTGTGCACGTTTGTTGTCGTTAGATACACAGGGGGTATTGGCCGCAATGAGTATCGCCAGTAGTATGGCTAGTGGATCTAAATTACAATTTGGTACTATGACCAAACCTCTGCATGCAGGGCTTGCTGCTCGTAACGGAGTTGAAGCGGCTTTGTTGGCAGAAACTGGTTTATCAGCTCATCAAGAACCGTGTCTTGGTGAATGGGGTTTTTGTGATCTTTTTAACGGATTAGAAGATGCAGACCCAGAAGCAGCTTTACGGGATCTTGGTTGCCCCTTTGCTATAATGAACCCCGGCCTATTGCCTAAGCGCTTTGCTTGTTGTGGTAGTATTCATCAGTCACTTGATGCGCTTCTTGAATTGCGAGAGCAACATGGATTTACCGCAGAAGATGTTCGTGTAATAGAAACAGCTATTCCAGATGCTGGTTATGCAAACCTCTGTTACGAGAGGCCAAAAAATGCCATGGAAGCTAAGTTTAGTATGCAGTATTGTTTAGCAGTTGCCCTGTACGCTGGAAAAGTGAGCCTTGCTGATTTCACCGATGAAGCCGTTGCTCGGCCAGTAATACAGGACTTATTGCCATCTATAAAAATGAACCGTCTCCCAACGCATCAGCGAGAGGGCATGTTTGGTGAAGTACCTGTGACAACTTCGGTTTACTATAAGGATGGTTCTGTGGTGGAATTAGCTCTCTATCATGCCAAGGGGAGTCGTGAGAACCCTTTTACTGAACAAGAATTGCGTAGAAAGTTTAATGATTGTTGTTCAGGTCGATTTAGCAGTAGCGAGATAGATTCATTCTACGTGTTACTTTGTCATCTGAGTCAGGTAGAAAGAATCGAAGAATTGGCATTCTCTTTTAGAGGGGGGAGTACATCTGTAGCTCATTGATGAACTTTTGCTAAAAAACATGCAAGTTTCTTCTTGCTTTTTAGCACTGTGATATCTAATGCGAATTCACCCGTCTGGTGTGTTCCATGTGTTGCGACGGTTGCCGTCTTTTTTCTATAGGTTTTTCTCCTATATCCATATTTTATCTATTTGTAAATACAGGGTTTAGGAATTTGATTATTTTTAGTCGTGCTGCTGTGGACCTGTGTTTCTGAAGATGTTGTGTGTTCAAAGTCGGGTGCCTGTGTGTGATTTGCATTCGTCGTGGGTATGTGGTGTATAAGTCTATCGCATTGTTTGGTGAGGGAGCGGTGCCGTGTTGCGGTTTGTAGGTGGTGTATGTGTTGTTGGTGTGGTATTTCTTGTGTGTTTTGGGGTATGGGGTGATTGGTCTTCCCTTGTTCAGCCACCAGAGAAGCAAGCTGTTGATCCCGTTGATCCCGTTGGTTTAGTGGAAGAGGCGCAGGTCGAGGTGTCAAAAGAGTCTCGTCGCATAAGTTCTGGTGTTCGTGGTGCTATGACGCATCGTCCGGCAGCCGGATATCTTCCTCCAGAGACGAGTGGTGATTATGCTGCGTTGACTCGTTTTGTTGACCGTCGTTTACCGGTTCGAGAACGTGTCGTTCATGATATGTTTCAGCAGATTCCACGGGTGACGCATCCTATGGATATTGATGCGGTTGTGATGGTGCTGCTTGATGGTGAGGATGATCAGAATGTTCGAAATGAGGCGATTAACATTCTGGCGCAATCAGATTTTTCGGATTTAGCGGCGGTATTGATTGAAATCTCTCAGGATACTGATGAGTCGGATCGTTTTCGTAGTTTTGCTATTCAGCATCTTGGTGATATGTATGTTGATGGAGATGGTGCTGTTGTGGAGTCTACTTTACGTGCTGCTTTGGTTGGTGATTCTTTGCCTCTTCGTCGTGAGTCGTTGAATAAATTACTGGAGGCACGGGATGCGCAGGTCTTTACACAACTACCTGTTTTTTTTGCAGATGCAGAATTTAAGGATGTACAGGATTTAGTGGTATATGGATTGGGTCTTGCGGGTGATACGAGTGTTGTCTCAGAAATACGAGCGCTTGCAGCGCTCGAGGCAGAAGACGTTGAGATACGTATTGCGGCTATCCGAGCACTTGGGACGCTCAACGATCGTGAAAGTTTTGATATATTACGTGGGTTACGACAGGTTAAGAATCCACGTATTCAAGCTGCGTCTTTGTGGGCGCTAGAAAAGTTAGGAAAATAAGAGATGAGAACACTTTTGAATAAAATACTGAGCTGTTGCATTGTGCTGGCGGTGGCCGTTTTGGGTATGCAGGCTGTTGCTGTCGATTCGGAACCGGGTGTTTTTATGACGGTTCGTAATATTGATGATGGGGTAACACCGTTGAGCCAGGTGGTGGTGCCATCGATTGAGAATGATTGGGGAGTTGGATCTCCAGACTCGGCTGTGGCCGCTGATAACTTTAAGGTATCGTGGAGTGGGTATATTGAAGCGCCGTCTTCGGAGATGTATACGTTAACGGTACGTTGTGATGACCGTTTTACGTTATGGATTGCTAGTGAAAAACGTGTTGGTCAATGGGCGGCAGGTGCGATTACTGACCATTCGTTTACGATGGAGATGGTGGCCGGTCGTAAATACGATTTTTATTTGCATTATGTGGATATTTCAGATGAATCGTCAATTCAGATGCGTTGGGAATCACCAACACGTTCGAATGAAGTAATTGGTCCTGAATGGTTTTCGACACATGGAGATAATCATAATGAGCGTAGTATTGATAGATCGTCATCTGAACAAGGGTTGACGGGCACGTATTGGACAAATGTTGACGGGGTTGGGTATCCAGCCAAACGAATTGACAGTGTTCTTGATTTTTATTATGAGGACCGGTGGAATGTGAGCGAGTCTCCGTTGCCAGGTTTTCCTGAAGATTTTTATCGTGTGCAATGGGATGGATTTATTGTGCCAGATCAAACAGGTGTGTATACGGTTCGTTTTAAGGCGGATGATTATGTTCGTGTGTGGTTGAATAATGAGTTATATATAGACCGTTGGACAGATGAAGCAGCGGGTTTAAAGGATGAATCGTTTCCTTTCTCATTCACGGCCGGTGAGCCGTGTGCAATTAAGATTGATTATATTGAACAGGATCGAAGTGCGCGTGCTGAATTATTGTGGACTCCACCTGGTGCTGTAGACAGTCGTGTGATACCGCCGGAATGTTTGCGTCCAATTACGCTTGAGTCAGATGTGGTTGTGAATGCGTTCGTGTCTCCGGCTTTTGTGGAGGGTAGAAAAGCGCCGAGTGCGGTGGTTGCTGTGGAATCCAGTTGGGGTCCGTCTGCGGTGATTCCTGTTCATGAGTTTTCATTGACCAGTTTTTATACAGATATTCCATTGGCATCAGATGGTACGCAGACGACGTATACGATAACGACTGATACGACCGATTTAGGTACAGAGACGATCCATGGTACGGTTGTGTGGCAACCAACCGTGCTCACAGGTACGAATGCAACGCATGTGCGTGTTGGTTCTTCTTTATTGGTGCAGATGCCGAGCGCTGGTCATTTAGTCGTGACCCATGATGATGGTACAATTGTGCAGTCGCAGTCGATGACATCGCAAGAAACGGTTCCAGTTCTTTTTGCAACGCACGGTCTCTATCGTGTTATGCATCAAACGAGTGCTGGTGAGATTCTGTCAACGTTAACGGTCATGACTGCTGGTATAGAATTAGACCGCCGGATTGCGGCACAAGTTGGTTATGAGCGAGAGATTGTTTTTACGGGAACAGGTCTTGATTTGTTAACGCCAACGGTGAACGATCCGTCATTATTGCGTGTTGGAGACCGAGTTATGACAGATGGTCTATTACGTATGTCTGCACAACCATTTATGCGTGGTGCTCCTAAAATTGTATTCCGTCTTGGTGGGGCGCAGGGTCCTATTGCATCGATTCAAGACATTGATGAGTTTACGGTAGACATTCCGATGCTTGATGGTTTGTGGGTGGAACCAGAGAGCCGTATTGGTACAGAAAGTATGACTATGCATCCGTATATTCCGGGTGTGACGTTTCGTATTCATATGGGTGGCTCACGTGCTGGTTTACATGGTGGTGCTCGCGAGAGCCTTCTTCATACAGAGGATCTTTTTGAGCGGAGTAGTAGTAGTAATGATGCACCGATGCGTATTGCCTATGATCCTGTAGCAGATGAACAGATTGGGGTTATGAATTTTACTGTGCAAATGTCTAACGAGACGACAAAATATTGTGTGCGCGTGTGGGCCTATCAAGAAGATTATGATGGTGTGCTGCGTACTCAGGAAACGGAGCCCATGTCTGATGTTGATAATCAAGCCATGCTGGTTCGGGCACAGGATAGCTTTGAACCACGTGTTCGAGCGCCAGACCTTATTGAAATGAAACGTCAGATTTCTTGCCGTTTTAGTGCCAATCCAAATGTTGTTGCAAAGCCACCGTTGTGTGTGCGTTGGAAATATCCAGAAGTATTCATTCCAAATTGTGATGGATCAGATGCTTTTGTGCCGATTGAAATTATTGGTAATGTGAGTCTCTCGGCAGGTGAATTATATTATCGTATGGGGCACGGGACGACCCTCTTCCCCATTACCCAAGCAGAACTAGAACGTGGGTATATTTATATTCGACGTTCTCGTCTTGGCTGTCGGTCTGTACTTCATTTGCACCGACGTACCAACCATTTTTGTAATGGTTTGGAAACGATGGTGGTGACGTGTTTAGATGAGAATTCGACCCCATGCCTTACACATGAACCACATGCGGTGGGTCTTGCTGCGGAACCAACCATCAGCATGATGCCATTGTCTGATGATCCAAACAGTTGTATTCAGTATACCGTTGAGGTTCCACTCGAATGGTATTTAAAGGCACAAGGCGATCCTACCGGAGAAATCTTTATACAAGTCACCGATGCCAATGGAGAGGTGTTGGCCGTGAACTTGTTTGTTCATGCCTGCGGTTTAGATGTGGATTATATGGAAAAGGAAACCGTTCGGCTAACGTTTGTTCTGTGTGATGGATCAGAACCAGCTTTCCCACTTGATGTCACACTTGAGGAACCAGATCCAACTACCCCTACCGATCCGACTGACCCTGACCCTACTGATCCACCACCAACGGTAACGACTGTAGGCAGTCCGTCGGTAACAGTGATACCAGGAAGACGAACCGGACGTATTGCTTCCCGTCCGGATACTTACTCGTATGCATCTGTTTTCTTTGGTAAGACGTTTACACGCGTGACCGAGTTGAATAAAAATATAAATATTCCTGTTCTTTTGACACGGTGGGGTGGTCGGAATACTGAATCACCAAGAGATGTGTTGATCGCAGCTTGGTATGATGACCCGTTATTTACCGATACCTTCTTCCCATCTCAGATGTATAGTGGTTCCAGCCATGTATCTTTTTCTTATCCAACGTATTTGTGGAATGGCACTCCGATGAACATGGGCGGTCGCCTGTCCTTTCAATCCACTTATTCATCAATGTGGCTGCCAGTTCCAGTTCGTTCAGATTATGATGCCGACCTTATGGATAAACAGACAACAGTAACCCTTCAAGGTGCCTCCTATGCACAAGAGCATGCAGCAGGTGTTGTTGGTGTTAGTGAACCCAGAGTTCATTTTATCATTCATGAAGATCGTTTTTCCGGTGCGTCGGTCAGCTTTGCCACTGCTGTAACCGCTATTCCTCATCAATCAGGCGGGCCTATTCACTTTGAGATTCCAGTGTCTTTGAGTGCTCCGGTTAGCAAACCCGTCAATATTTCAGTGTCTTTATATACGCATGCTGATGCCGATGCTGGTCTCTTTCTACCAGCGGTTCCAGGTTTGTCTGAACGCCTTACTCCAGGAACAGAAGCGTATGAAGGGCGTGCCTTTATTGCTGTTGGAGAAACGACTGGAATTGCCTCGTTTACGCTGCCGTCCTTGCCAACGAGTGATGGAATTATGGAAGCGCATATTCGTAATAGCTTTGATCTGGTGTTTACTGATAATGGCATCATTTTTCAATCCGGCGCGCATTTGTCTCAGCGGATTTCTCTAGTAGACCCGCTTCAGATACCAAGTGTACAATTTGCCAGTGCAGAGACTTTTGTTCCACGTACACAACAAGAACTGCCAAGCTGTACGGTTGTGCTCAACCAACCTTCGCATCTCCCAATTACTGTAGAAGCTTCCTACGTTCAAAACCGTGTTGTTCGTAATACGACCCTGACTTTTCAACCCGGTGAAACAAGTCTTCCATTGACCATTGCGTCCTATATTCCTGGTCAGCAACTCGTCATTCATCTGTTAGAGCCCCAAGCTTCGTTAGAAACCTTTCTGCTCGGCTCCTTAACCACACACCGAATAGGGCCTGACCCCTCAGAGCTTTATGTTGGTTTCATTAGATCTTCTTTCTATGTCGCCCCATCTTTCATCGAGGGCCAGAATGTTGTCTGGCAAATAGCCGCATTAGCCGGAACACTTCCGTCCGCAGGTGTTGATGTCACATTTACATTGGATACACCAAACTTTGTGCAAACAGGGCGGCACTATGTCTTGACCGGAGCCACCGAACTTGATCCGCACACGTATACGGTTCACCTCGATGCCAATCAACCTGTAGCATACATCGGTTTTGATACGAAGTTTGTCAGTGATCGTGAATCTGACTGGACCGCTTTGTTCACCATTACTCAGCTAGCGCCTTCGGCAGCAACCTCCTTTATCTACACGCCTGCGCACCGCGTTGCTATGGAAGTACGTGATAGTGATGGCCGTCACCTTCCTGCCGTCACCTTACGAGACGATTCAAAAACACTCTATAAAGCGACTGTTTTTGAAACCGTCCGTGTTGAACTTGATGCAGAAAGCACCGAAGAGATTCATGTTACTTACGAGTGGCGCCTTCAAGAAGATGATGGAAGTGAAACGATTCTTCCTGAAACCGTTCCACTACTGTTCCCAGCATCAACGCAAGTTGCTTATATAGCAGTTCCTGAATCAATCAGCATGGGTGCCAACGTTGATCTTGTGCTCACCTCCTGTGTGGGTGCCAGAATAGGACTTCCAGATATTCAACGTATTCGTTTAAGTAATAATGCTGAAGCTGTTGCGTGGCTCACTGGCCCAGAGAATGACTACCTTCTTCAGGAAGGTGACACAGCTTTGGGTGTTTTTACCATCGCCCATGCTCTTGGCACCAAAGTCTACACCACTGATCCAGTCCTTATTTCATTTACCGTTGCTGCTACACATGCAGCAGCAACCTTTGACATCTACACACAAACAAACGGCATCAGCGAACGCATCACGCCCACTGAAGATGGCCTCTATACCGTTGCCCTCACCCATGCCGACAAATATACAACAAGAATAACCGTCGCCTCCATCTCTAACCCATTTCTTGACGGTTTGTATGACATAACCTGTACTCTAGTCTCTACTAGTGAAGGTGGCATCGATCTAGAAGATTATGAGAGCAGTATTACCGTTGAAGCAAAACTCTTTCCAGCCGTAGCCGTCTCTGTTCCAAACCCAGAACAAGTCTTCGAGCCACAAGATGCCGCAAGTACTCCGGTTACGTCCTCCTGGAATATTTCAGTTGCTCCCTTACCTGAGGAAGACGATGTTGTACAAGCGGTCCTTTCTTTTTCTGGTGATCTTCATGAAGACGAATATACGCTTGAAGGCCTTGATGTTCTTGGCGGAAATTACGTGGTCACGCTCGACCCAACAAACGGTTACTCACAGACTGTTACCGCATCCATTTATGGAGACAGCTTTTTTGAGCACTCAGAAATACTGACCTGTCATCTTATCAATAGCACGAGCGCTACATCAGTTCTTATTAATCCGCAATCATCTGCACAAAGTCTCATTGTTCACAATGCACCGGAAGATGTCGCCCCAGTTTTATCCATACAGACAATCGAATCATCAGTGCGAGAAGGGGAAGAAATTGGTATTCGTGTGGTTATGGATAAACCATCTGATCAAGATGTGTCCTTTCTACTCATAAATGCAGGTGGCGAAGCGCTCTTTGGTACAGATTATCAATGGCTCTCAAGCGACTCAAATGAAATTGGATTTAATACATACTTTACCATTCTAGCAGGAGAGACTGAATGGTCTGCGACTTTACAAACTCTATCCGATAGCGATTACGAAAACTCTGAAAACCTTACGCTTGCCCTACAGTCTGATACCACAACTATTGTTCTGGGAGAACATGCATCAGCAACGGTTACTATTGAAAATACCACACAACTTTATCTTGGTTTTGAAAAAGAAACGGGTGAGTCCATTGAAGGCATCAGTCAGTCTTACACTCTTGTAGCCAGTGACGGTACGCAATTGGTTGATACCATTTTTGATGGTTTTTCCATCGATATACTGGAAGACGGTCACGTTCATCAAACTATCACTATTGAGGACGGTGAACAGACTCCTGTATCCTTCCAGATAACACCAACAGACGGTGGCGTGTCTAATGCATCGAAAGAAGTGGATACTTTAAGCTTTACTCTCGCAGCAAGTTCTGATTACCGACTCATCGACGAATCCTCTGAGCTACTATACAACCAACTTGATATCAGTGTTTCTGATGGTCAGCCGACCCCCGTTATAACAATCAATGCAAATCAAACCATTTCCTTTGCCGAAGCAACAGATGCGGGCCCGATCACGATTCCATTTTCAGTAGAGCCGGCTACTGATTACAGCTTTGACCTCTTTCTGACCATAACAGATGGAACAACAAGCGAAGGGGATGATTATCTTATCCCCGCTCCAGAACAGGTGGCCGTTACCATCCAGCCAAATCAGATCACTGGCTCTTTCACGGTTGTCATACATGATGACTCAGAAGTTGAGCCTCTAGAGTATTTACAAGTAACATTAAATCCGAGTAAAGAAAGTGTGTGGAATCCTATTGAATCAGGTTCGGTTTCTGGGGTCATTACAGATAATGATAAATATGTCTATACCACAACTGGAGCCATTTCGTCTGCGGTTTCTCCTTATTCATGGGGAATACATTCAAGCAATGGTGGTTTTACTGAAAAGATAGAGTTAGAATTACAAATCGATGGAGAAGAAATTGCGATAAATCGTATTGGAAATAAATTTGCCTATGCGCAGATTTCTTTGAATCCACAAGAGCCCGTTCGTGTAACGGCCTTAATGACAGGGGATGGGTTCGAAGATGTAACTACAGCATCAGATGAATTAATCTGGCAGGCAACAAATGTTCTTACAAATACACAATTAGTCACACTTTGTAAAGGCGAGAGCTTACTGTTAACAGCTACGAGTAATGCCAAGATAACTATACATGCACCAAACGGTAGCGATATTGCGATGGGAATTGGCGCAGGGGATAGATTGCCCTATTCTTTCATGAATGAAGGGGCATACACGATCAGTTCAGAAGGAAATATTTTTACTGTAAAAGTTTTACCGAAACCTTTTGTGGAAAGTGGTTTTATCGCATGTTCTGTTGATAGTACATTTAAACGTCATGTTCAGATTGCTGAGGGTGTGCTCAATGATTTTATATTTGAATCTACTGATAATTCTGTCTTAACCACATCAATGACTACCGATGGCTTAGATATCACGGTGCATAAACAGGGTGATTCAAGTATTATAGCGCGCTTAAAAAATGTTGAAGGAACCCCGATTGTTGACCACCGTAAAGTTGAAGGGTTTGAGCTTTGGAGTAGCCTGCATGATAGAGGCGTGGTTCGCGGTGAGGACCGAGCAGAAGTCAGAATTGAGCCGAGCATTAATGGTTTAGAGCTGAAGGTGGAGGATATCCAATATAAAGAAGAAGGTACAGACAGTAACAACAGTTTGATTATTAGGACTATTACTGATCCTGTATGGATTGAAGGACCTCTGTTGGAATTAAATCAGTTGGAGGAATCTGTAGGTGTATGGAATCTTTACTTCTTTACCTCGGCAGCTTACGATGGAGCAAGAGGTACGATTGAGATGACGGAAGGACAGGCAAAGATTTATCAGAATGATGTACTTGTTGCAGATACAGGTGAGCGTCCAATTAACCTGTATTTATTAGACATTAATGTTGAAAATGCGGTAACTTATAATTATGATGTTGCCGAAGTGGAGAGTGATGAAGAAGTTTACCAAACAAGTGAGGTTAATTCTGGACTCAGCACAGATCGGGCGCTTCCATTTTTGAATACTTATCATTCTGCACTGGTGAACCTGTCTATATCTATTGAAGATGTACCAGTTGAAATATTAGAGACGATAACAGGGTCTTTTACGAGAGATAAACCATCCATGGAAGTGCGGTTGTATCAAGGAATGTATTCTGATTATAAGGCATATAATTGGTATGAGGATTATCATTACCGTTATCAATGGCAAGGAAATTATCTGGGTAATGAGTATTTTCGAGATGTTGGAGAAAAACATTATCAGTGGACATCTGGTGAAAATAATTTTCATGTATGGACTCCATATGGTGATGCTGCTGTGGCGACCATTAATGTGTCTATTAAAGCAAAGCCAGACCTGAATCAAGAAAAACCTCTTATGATGGAATCTTTTGCGATTGATGATGTCTATAATGTGGAGGTAGATAGTGTTACGACACAACTGAAAGACATTCGATATGTATTGGATGCAGAGAACGAGCCTCCTATTTATGATTCGGTTACGGAGGTTAAGACAAATCGTGGATCATCAGAATATAAGTACTATAAAGCTGCGAATCCAAAGGGGGATTTAGATACGTGGAATCATGATTCTTCGTGGTTGAATGGTGAGGATGGTACCCAGGAAGCACATTATAATACTCGTGATTATCTTACTCTCGAAATAGGAGAATCGGAGAGTTCTCCATTGAATGTCAGTATGATAGCAGGTTTTGCCGCTTATGAAAATGGTGATGGTCGATTGGACCATACAGCATTTAATGTCCCATTTATTCCGCATGTAATTGATTATTTGGAGTCTGCTTCTCTGTATGGTTATGGAAATGGTTGGAATTATTCCTGGGGAAGTGTTGAGAAGACGAGGCTAAAACCGAATAATCATATTGCTAACGATTTATTATTTCAGTCATTTCGGAATTCTAGTGTTTATGGTATGGGAATGGAGCCTGTGTATGAAGCCCCTCAAGAAGGACCATTGAAAGATGGACTAGCACGTGTTCGTTTATGGCCGGGTTTTTATATCGTCGATACCGTTCCTGAATTTGAAAATTATCCAAGTGGAGCTTCTTTATCGGGGTATTATGCTCCACAAAGGGAGAATTTACAATCTCGACATCTTCTTTTCTTGGAAGTTGAAGGTGTTGTATCAACAAGAGAAGAGCTGTTACAACAAGAGCAGTGGTCATTAAATGATACCATGGAACCAGGTTGGGTTTATTTCTTAGATGGAACAAGAGAGAGACGTGAGATTGTAGTAAGACAAGAAAGTTATAAAGAAGATTCCTATTCTGATGATGCATATTACACTGTTGATGATGCACTGAGCACCCTTAAATCGAATTTTGTTACCAGTGTTGGTGGAACATTTAATTCAGGCCTACCTGCGGGAAGGATAGGAGATCTTGATGTGAACTGGTTGCAGAAGGTTAAACGATCATTCTGGAGTAATACATCTGGATCATTAAGGTGGTTTTCTAATAGCCCAAATCATGGTGGAATTGATTTTGTTGAACAGAGTAATTCGACCTTATCAATAGAGACAAGAGTAGGTGAAGCGAGCCATGCAGGCTTTAGTGTAATACCACTCCTCGTTTCAGAGCTTTCTGATGATACCTATGGTATTCCTAACGCTTTTTCGACCCCAGGATTGCATCGATATACTGCTTACACACCTTATGATCCTGCCCCTAGTGACAAGATGTTGGTAGGAACAGTGATGAGTAATATGCATAGCCAGTCACTTGCAGGTTTGACTCATCGACATAATGGAAATGGAGAGGACTATTATCATGAATTTGTCCCTGAACAAGAACCTAACCCGACTACCTACCATTCATTCTTCAGCGGGCATGCTCGTTATATTGAGAATGTGAAACAAACGGAGGAGGGTTGGTGGGCGAAATCATTCGATACAATGAGCAACCGAATTTCTGGTGGGGCGAAGGTTGGTCCTATTGTTACTTATGATGGAATGAAATTTGGCAGTTTTACCCTTAATCATACCATAGGAACTTACAATCAATCAAAAGACGCTTACTATAGAGAAAAAGGTCTTGGGCTCAATAATGGTGGACATGTTATTGCTGTTGGTCCACATGCCGCTGTGAACCCCAGTACCCGCAACCTTGTTCTTTCATACGTGTTGTGGAAAAATTCTTCTGAATTCTTTGGGCCAGATTTATATGTAACTTACAATAGCAGAGATTATACAGATTATGGGTGGGGGCCAGGTTGGCGAACGAATTATGATATGGAAGGTCATCCTAATTCTTCTTCATTGGTGCCATCTATTGGCGAAACAGGTTCTTATAATCGTCTGTATGAATTTGATGGGAGTGAGTTGTGTTTTGATGCTGCTGGTTTACTTATTGGTATCAATAATATGGCAGGAGAAACCGTTTCGATTATTCGGAATGGTGACGGTAAGATAGAAAAAATTGTTCTGCCTGGTGATGGCCAAGAGCTTGTACCAAGTAACTTCTTTCAACTGAATGGAAATCGAGTCTCAAGTCTCTTGTCGACGTCTTCTTCTGGGGAATGGTCTTTCGAATATAGTGAGGATAGCTATAAAAATCTAGAAAAAATAACGAAGGACGGGTATTCATGGGAAGCTATTTATGAAGGTGAAACAACGGTTACTTATAGTGGTATCGGCACTGAGAATACGACCCCAATTGACAAAAATGTTTATGATTATCGTTTGAAAACATTTAAGACTCCTTTGTCTGACATTTCTTTTGCAGAAACAGGTGATGATTCTTTACGAGTGGTGACGCAGGCAGCAGGCAAGACTGTGCAAGAGGAATTATACGATTTTTATGCAAGAGGTTATTCTATTTCTACCAATCTTGATTATCATCCAAATGCATATGATGTAAACCGAAGACGAACAGAATTTCGGAAAGTAAAAACAATCACCAGAAAAACGGGGCTTGGTGTTGAAGAAATCGTGACAGACCTTGAATACTATGGCGACTACGTGAAGAAGCTTACGGTGAATGGTTCTGTCATTCAAGAAAATGTATTTGATCAAGAACAGGGAGCGTTGTTAAGCAGTTCAGGAAAGTTAACAGCATCAAACGTGAAAAAAACCACTGCTCTCGCGTATCATCCGCAATTTTATTTTGATGATTATGCTCATCTGCCAGAGAAGGTTATTCTTCGCGCTGTAGACACGGGTGATGCTGTTCAAGATTTAGTCACGCACTACGAGTATTATACTGATGGTATAAGAAAAGGTAAAATCCAAAAAGAGACTCGGGCAGATGGTACAAGTATCACCTCAACCTATTCAGATAATGGTTTGTTGAAAACCGTTGCCGATGCCAAAGGGAACGAATGGTCCTATACGTGGTATAACGATACCGGCTTGTTGGAAACCGTTACCGCACCGGCCGGCAGTGATACGACATCAACACAGCAATCTGTGACGAGTTATGAGTACCATGTTGAGACTGATTTACTCAAGACAGTAACCGTCAGCCACGGTAATGTTCCGGTTTCTGAATCGTCCTTTGTCTACGATGCCCAATCACGTGTTATTGAACGTGTAGATGGTCTGAGTAATAACCAAACGAAAGAGACCTACACCTATCATCCACTTGGTGGTGTGGCAACCGTGACACAACATAATGTCTCTGAAGTAACCCGGTCGGAAATAGATGGAACCCTTTCCACAACGGTGCAAACAGTCGTCACCAGCTACGATTATGATGGACTCGGTCGTCTCACACACATCACCCCTCCAGCGGGTAGTGGGCCAGCAACGGTGTTTGTTTACACTGCTGAAGTGGGTGGTTGGCAGAAAGAAACCACACAAAACGAGGCGGTGTTATTGACCGAACACTTTGATTATCTCGGCCGAATCACGAAACAAGAACAGCCATATGTGAGTCGTATTGAGTGGGACACTGGCAGCCCAGTAACTGTGGAGGCTACAGCCGTAACCGAGTACCTTTATGACCCACAAACCACCCAACTACATAAGGTGACTCAAAAGGCCGTGTCTCTTCACGATGGTGTTCAAGATATAGTCAACGAATACACCTATAATCTTGGCGGCCAACTGATTGCGATCACCAATGCAAACGGCACCTCTCAGATAGAAAAAAATGTTCTTGATTGGAGCCTCTCGGCAACAAACCCAGAAAACCAAATCAGCCATACCACCTATGCGCTTTCAGGACAGCCTCGTTCTGGCATTAACCCTGCCGCCGGTGTTTCTGAAATGGTGTATAATGTGCATGGTCAAGGCATTCGTTCTTTAACCCCAGCCGGTGGTGCAAGCAAATCTTCTTATAATGATGACCTGAGTTTATTTAAACAATCGAGTCTGAGTGGGGGGAGCTCCGTCTATAAACAGAGCGGCTTATCTCATACCGTGGAACGCACTTTACCGGATGGACAAACACCGTCTCTTATTGCTGAGCAGGTGAATGATCCTACGGCTCTTTTGCACACTCAGACACTGAACATACCTGCGATTCCAAATTATGAACCCTCTAGTCAAGAAACGACTGTAACCCCATACGGCACAGCCCTCTCGAGCACAATGAAAGTAGGCCAACATGTTGTTTCAGCAACATCCGGCATCACAACCGATGCCTTTGAGCGGCCATCTGGGAGTTATACCACCGGTGTTACCATCAACGATTCTACCAGCGAAGTTTTAGAAACGCATCAATCGTACGACCCAACGAGTGGCCTCCCGAAAGAATCGCAAAGTTTCCTCGGTCAAACTGCGGAAATCCTTTATGATAGTAAAACTCGTACCGTGCTCGGTTATCAAGATAATAGAACCGGCGTAGATTCAGTTATTATTCGTATTCTAGAACGAGACCACCGTGGCTTGATCTTAAAATGGGAACAGCTTATTGAAGGCACGCATTATGAAACCTATAGCCAAACCTTTGATGCCATGGGCAACCGCCGATCCTTAACTGGCCCAGGTGAAACCCTGTCTACGAACCGCAGGTGGTCGTATAATTCTCTGAATCAATTAACCGAGTCTATGATTCATGGTGTCGTGACCTCTTACGAATATGATGTCTTAGGTAATACGATAGCAGTGACGCGTAACGGGGAGGTTGTTTCTCGTTCTCTGTATAATTCCGCAAGTGAGTTATTGTGGAGAGAAGACCGTGATGGGATTCGAACAACGTATACGCGCGATCCGTTATCACGGATGATCACGCGTGTTGAAACGTCCGCGTCAGGTCAGCGTTCGAAGGTTATGACGATGGTCTACGTGTATGGGGATCAGCGTGATGCTGCGGGGAAGACTCTTTCTGATTATGAAGCGGTGAGCGGTCTTGATGGTTTGGCTTCAGTAACGATTACAGCTGGTCCAACGGCAGGTCGTAAGATCTGGTCGTATACGAATGTTCTTGGTCAGACGGTTCAGAAATCATACAGCGATCCTTTTGTTTCTTCAATAGATGCAGACGATTTTGAAACGTGGGTGTATAATAG
>JADGDD010000016.1 GCA_016745075.1 Planctomycetota bacterium
TATATATATAGGATTATAACCTATATATCCTTTATGCGGTGTGTAGATAAGCAAATGGTATCTAATAGGAGTTTTATCGATGATATTTTACTTAATATAGGAGGTTTTCTATCATTCCTTGATTGACAGTTTTATTAAAGGTCGCAACGTTACGAGATGAATAAGAAAAAACTTTTTATTGTTTTCGCCTTCTTAGCCATTGTCACTATTGCTATTTGGGGGGTGATTAATCAGCGACGTGATTCTAATCCTCTTCCTAAAGTTCGGATTGGTTATTTAGCAATTGCAGGGTCTTTGCCGCTGTTTGTGGCGGAAGAGCAGGGCTTCTTTAAAGAAGAGAATGTAGTAGTAGAATTGCTGCGTTTTAATTCTAGTAATGAAATTGCTATTGCTGCTGCTACGGGAAAAATTGATTTGATTGGAATTGGAGCAACTAATGCGGTTCTTGATGCATCCAAGACAGCTAATGTGATATTTAAGGCTTTTATGTTAAATGGGTATACAAAGTCACATGATGGCGAACAGGCAACCGATTACCTTCTTGCACGTAAAGGCGTGAATATTGACAATTTGGAAGGAAAGAAAATTGCGTTTTTCCCTGGCTCTATAAGTAAGGTTTTTGCCAATTTAATTTTTCCAAAGTACGGAATGGATATGGCCGATATTGAATATATTGAAATGGCTCCTCCTAATTGGATACCTTCTTTTGAATCAGGTGCAATTGATGCAGTTACGGCAATAGAGCCGTTTGCGCAGATGTTGCGTGATAAAGGTTTGGTGGATGTTCTTATTGATGGGTACTATGCAGAGGTTATGCCTGATGTCCCACTCTCAGCTGTTTGGTTCATTGATGGGAAGCTTTCAGAGAAGGTGGAAATAAGTATTTTTAACTCTTTCAGGAAATCAATTGCGTTTATTCAGGAAGATAGGGGTAGAGCTTTGAAATCGTTTTCTAAGTATACAAAGATGAATCCAAATATCTATATGAGGATAGGTCTTAATAATTGGCGAATGATTGATGAAAGAGGAGCAGTGGAATCGTTGAAGGATTTTATAAAAATACTTGTTCAGGATAATGGGATAAAAGGGGTTCCTGAGTCATATATTTGGAATAAACCAGAATGAAGGTAATTACTAATGGATCGATTCATATTGGTGATTTCAAACTAAATATTCCATCGCTGTCAATAGGAAATTCTTGTACTCATATTACAGGGCCAAATGGAGCAGGGAAGTCTACTTTACTAAAAGCTCTTTTGATGTTATATCCATTTAAGTCTGGAACAATTTCACAAGACCCAAGATGGCGGCATGGGTATGTTCCTCAAAATTACCAGCAATCGTTATTTCCTTGGATGTCAGCAAGAGATAATCTTCTATTACATAATGAGGAGAACGATCCTGAAACGTTAGAGTCTTTGTTCTTTACGGGGTTTGAGGAATCTGACTTATCGAAACGAGTCTTTCATTTAAGTGGTGGTCAGTGTCAAAGGATTTGTGTTGTAAGAGAAGCGTGTGCTGGTTTTGATTGGCTTATTTTAGATGAGCCGTTTTCTGGTATAGATACTAAGTCTGTCCCTCTATTGGGGCAGGTGTTGGCTCGTATGATAAAAAAAGGAACTAAGGTTGTATTAACATCTCATACAGATCTTCCTGATAATTTGATTTCATTGCCTGGTTTTAATGAAATTACAATTGAAAGAGATTCAGATTGTACTGCTATCGTTGTGGGTAATGAAAAATGAAAACTATAGGTGTACTGATTTTTTTTTGGGGTATATTTAGTTTCTTCTTAAATATGAATCAGTATTTTTTGCCTGACATAACTGATTTTTTTTGTGTTTTTTTTGAGGAAGTAAAGACTGGCGCTATTATTATGAATATTGCTTCTACTTTCATCCGACTCTTGCTGGGATTATTGATTGGCGTTATTTTTGGTGTTGCCGTTGGGTTGGTGTTAGGACTTTCGGATGGATTGAGAAAAGAAATGATGCCTCTTGTTGATTTTCTAAGAGGAATTCCTACTTCAATGTTGTTCCCTGTTTTTATTGTTGCATTTGGAATAGGTGAAATATCAAAAATAATTATTGTAATAAGTGCTACCGTTCCAGTTATGTTAATAAATACGATGGTAGGGTGTATGCCACGGCCAGAAACTCAGACAAGACGAGATTATTTAAGAATTCATTCTACGCTACTGCCTGTGTCTGTTAAGTTATTTGCTGTTGTATGGGATGCTCTTCCTTCGATAATTGCAGGGTTTAAAACAGCTATCTCTATAGCACTGGTGTTGACCATAGTTACGGAAATGTTTTTTGTTGCGTCTTCTGGGGTAGGATGGGCTGCGCATCAAGCATATTTGTCGTTTGATTTAGAGACAATGTATTGTTATGTTGTTGTTGTTGGTGCAATTGGATTGTTATTGAATTATTTATTTAACGTTATTCAGGGTATTCTTGTTCCTGAAGCTGTGAAATAATTAAAGGATGATGAGTATGTTTTTATTTGAACAAATTAAAGAAATGCGGAGAGTGAATCCTGTTAAATTCGGGTATTTAATTGGGGGTGGGGTTGCATTATTGATCTTACTTTTAATTATTGGTTTACGTTTTCTTGAAAAAGATAGTAGTAAGGGCTGGATTGATGGCCCTGTAACTACAGTTGCTGTTTTGTCGACACTCGTGGTCTTGGTATTTAATTCAATCAACAACTTTTTTCTAAAAGAATCCTTTGAAGAAGTCCGTGGGGACGTTGGTGGGCATCATAGGATCTATAAAAATCTTGCGGAGCCGATAGCCGAACTTCGAAAAAAGATAGGGCATAAGACTCAAGGAAAGACAACTGACTTAACTTTGGTGACGTCCTCCATTGCCTACGGGCTAAAGTCTGAAGATATAAAAAATGCAGATACTTTTTTTTGTATTATAGAAGCCTTTTTAGATGATGCTGAAGACCTTCGGTCTTCTTTAAATATAACTCCTACATTGCATATTTACATGTGGGAATTGGACGTTCATAAAAAGTTTTTTGGTTTTGAGTCTAATGAGGATAAACCAGATAATGATGCAAAGAGAATATTAGTAGAAAGGCTCTTCCCTATAATTTGTAGAATAGAAAAACTAAAAATGAAGAATAAATTGTCTGTTACAGTTTCTACTACTAAACGACTTGACTGGCGATTGTTCATGTATAAGAAGCAGTCTGAGGAATACGGTATGACTACGATTTTCACTCCACTTACATTTGGTGATGTTTGGAAAGATGACTGGTCACTTGCTGCCTACTCATCAGCTTCCAAAGGAATTAGTAGCCATTGTCATGAGTTATTGTCAACACTGAATGAAGATGGTTCAGTAGAGATTACGCAAGACTTTCTTAAACCAAAAGAGTTTGTAGAGGAATGGTTTCAGATCAAGATACCAACAGTAACTTAAAGAGTTGGGGTATATATTGTATTTCGTCCTCCAATTGAAGGAGAGAAAAGGTTCCTTCCCCAAAAAGGATAGCCTTTTAAGAGAGTAAGTTTGTAGGTTGGGGAAGAGCGATCAGCAGGGTATTGGAGCCTTTCAATATAGGTAAGATTAGGTCTCAGACAGTTTCTTGAAATCAATCTTCATGGCTGGGCTAGGGCTGTTGATGAGTGTGGTGCTTCTGTTTTGCAGGGGCATTAGTTGAATATACAGATGATGATAGGTTTCTCCTCGGAGAACAATGTAGTTAGCATTGTGCGTGTTGTGTGCAGAAAAACACGTACACATGTATTTAGTTTCAACACGATTCGGGTGTGGACTATTGAGTAAGTTGAAATGGCTTTCATTCACGGCTCACAAAGGTTCGTTTGTTTCTTTTCTTTAAATGGATACAATCTGAATTATCGTTTGCATTTTAAAATACTAAGATCCAATCTAGCTTCGTTTGTTTACGTTGTTTTATCCGTTGTGACCATATCTTCTCCTTTTTGTAAGGTGAATTTCTGCTGAGAAAGATGTATATCCATGTCTTATCTATCTGTGATAGCACGACTTAGAACTTCGTTAATTCTGCGATGGGTAGTTTCATATCAAGGGGCTATTTTCTTGTTCGCTGTAAGTAGTGTGTATCGGTCACGTTTATTCATGCGTATGGGTTATGCGGCATTGATATATTCTGCATCTTCTCTGAGAAGGTCTTCGATTTTATCGGGAACTTTGTTTAAAGATGTGCGTTTCTCTTGCTACTGGGAGTTGTCGGTATGAGTGTTTTACGAGTAGTGTCTATTGGCAGTGTCTTTGTTTTGTGTGTAGGGGCACTTTTTTGGTTATCAGTGAGTTCTACTGATGATGTATTGCCTTCTGTTGCTGATGAAGGGTTTCAAGCACCTTTGTCTCCGAAAGGTAGTACTATCAGTGCAAAAGAGGCTCGCCGAATAGATAAAGGCTTAACTGGTGCTATGACCCATCGACCAGCTGATGGCTATCAACCTCCAAGAACTAGTGGTGAACATCCAGCACTAACTCGTTTTGTTGATCGTCGTTTGCCTGCAATACAGCGTGTGTCTCATGATATGTTTACACAGATTCCTTTTTTGAGAAAAGGGGTGGATTGTGATGCTGTAGTGGCAGTGCTGCTTGATAGAGAAGATGATCAAAATGTTCGGAATGAGGCGATTACGCTTTTATCACAATCACAATTTGATGCCTTGCCAGATATTTTATTGGATATTTATGCGGATACGCGTGAATCGGAGCGGTTTCGTAGTTTTGCAATTCAACATATTGGTGACATGTACATAGATCAAATTGCAGATAAAAAAGCGAGCTTCAAATCGGTAGATATTAGTAAGGTTTTACATGCGGCATTAACACATGAATCTGTAGCCATTCGCCGTGAATCACTCAACAAGTTGATAGAAGCATCAGATCCATCACTTGATCAAAAGCTTCCAGCATTGTTTGCAGATCCAGCTCAAATAGATTTATTAGATTTAACTGTGTATGGTTTAGCAGCTCGAGGAGACGCATCGCACCTTGCAGGAATACGATTGCTAGCTGCTTCAGAAGAGTCAGATGCAGAAGTGCGTCTGGCGGCCATTCGTGCCTTGGGTGTGCTGCATGACGCACAGAGTTCGAGTTTGTTAGTAAGATTAAAAAAGACAGAGAATAAACGTCAATATAATGCTTGTACTTGGGCGTTATTAGAATTGGGGAAATAAATGTTTATACGTTCTATCATATGTTTGTGTATTGTTTATTTGTGTTGCCTTGCTACATCGGCAGTTGCGTTCGAATCACAAGATGGTCTTTTAATGACGGTCCGTGATGTGGATGATGGGACTACGCCAATTGATGGGATGGTTGTGCCACTTATTGATGATGATTGGGGGCTTGAGTCTCCACATGCGGATGTTGCTGCTGATAATTTTAGAATATCGTGGAATGGCTATCTGCTCGCCCCAAGCTCTGGTCTGTATACTATCACTGTTCGCTGTGATGATCGAGTGGGTTTATGGGTTGCTGACGAAAAACGAATTGGCAGTTGGGGGGAAGGTTCTCTTCAAGACCATTCTTTCACCATGGAGTTTGTGGAAGGTCGTTATTATGATATGTACCTTTCATATACAGATTTATCTGCAGAGTCGTCTATTCAGATGCGATGGTCGGCAGCTGATCGCGTTGATGAGGTTATTGGTTCAGAGTGGTTTGTAACAGCAGCTAATAATCATAATGAAAGTACGATAGATCACTCAGAGTCCCAATATGGTTTAACGGGAACATATTGGACAAATATTGAAGGCAGCGGATATCCAGCAAAACGTATCGATGGTGTTATTGATTTTTATTATGAAAATCGTTGGAATGTTATTGAGTCTCCCATGCCAGGTTTTCCAGAAGATAATTATCGGGTTGAATGGGATGGCTTTCTTGTTCCTGAGCAAAGTGGTGATTATACGATACGCTTTAAGGCAAATGATGGTGTCCGCCTGTGGTTAAACGATGAATTACGTATAGATCAGTGGGATACTGAATCTCCAGGTCTTTACGATGAGTCGTTCACCTGCTCTCTGGAGGCATCTGTTCCTCAGCGTTTGCATATTGAATACATGGAGCTTGAAAGATCTGCGATAGCACAACTTCTTTGGACACCTCCAGGTTCATCACAGAGTGGCGTTATTCCTCAAGAATACCTGCGACCTATTACGCTTGAATCAGATGCTGTTGCCGCCTCTTTTGTTTCCCCTGCATTCGTAGAGGGGAGGAAAGCAGTGGATGCGAATGTTCGTATACAACGTGTCGATCAACATTCCTTTGATGGTGTAGAGTCTGTTCCGGTAAGAGCTCTGTCTGACACTTCCTTTTATGGAGATGTCCCATTGTATGAAAGCGGTATTGCAACTGACTATAGCATAACGGTCGAGACAACAGACCTTGGTCTGGAACAGTCAGAAGGGAGTATTACATGGCAGCCGACTCTAATAAATGGTGATAATGCAACCTACTTACGAGCCGGTTCTTCCTTATTAGTAGAAGTTCCAACAGACGGACAATTAGTGATTGTTGATGCCACAGGTGAGGTGCTCGTTTCTCAATCAATAGCGGCTCACGTTCCTGTTCCGCAGCAATTTGTGTCTCCAGGTTTCTATCGGGTGATGCACCAAAATACTAACGGTGTTATCATATCAACATATACGATTATGGCTGTTGGTATAGAAGCCCTGCGTACCTGTGCATCTCAAGTTGGTTATGAGCGTGAACTGGTTCTCTCTGGCACAGGTCTTGATATGGTTACACCTATGGGTAACGATCCTTCACTTGTGAGTGTCGGCTCTTTTTCACATGCTGATGGATATATACGCGCAAATATCACCACACATATGCGCGGGTCCCCGTCGTTGGTATTCCGTTTAGCGGGTACAAATGGGGCCGTTGTTGGTATTCAAGAAATCGAAGAATTTACGGTTGATGTTCCCATGCTTGATGGTTTATGGGTAGACTCTCTTTCCAGAATTGGAACAGAGAGCATTACTATTCATCCGTATATTCCTGACTTAACGGTGCGCATTCACATGGGCGGATCTCGAGCAACCATGCGAGGTGGAGCACGAGAGCTGTATCTCGATACCGGCCGGTTGAATACACCAGCAACTACGGGGGATGACCCAATGCGCATCGCCTATGACGCAGTGCATGATGAAAATATTGGTGTCATGAATTTTGATATAGAAATGTCAGATGAAACAACTCGTTTTTGTGTGCGTGCTTGGGTGTATCAAGACGATTATAATTTAGAATCTGAGACTAATACAGGGAGCACGGACGTAGGTAGCACTATTGAGCGTGTCCAACTTCCTCTTATACAGAGACAGGTCTCTATGCGTATTGGTGCTAATGGAAATGTAGAAGAGAAGCCAACTACTTTTATTGGCTGGGTGGGGCCGCTTGTATCGCTTACCAGTTGTGATGATCCTACACGTGTACATGATTTGGTTCCTGTTCGTTTAGAAGGAAATGTTGATCTACGTGACGGAGAATTGTATTATCGGATCGGCCACGGGACTACTTTATATCCGATTGCGCCTCTAGATCTTGCCCGAGGTTATGTTGTTATTCCTCGGCCATTGTTTGGTTGCTGTGATGTGGAACTCAGTTTAGTCGCTCGAACACATCGTTTTGACATACATAAGAAATATGTCACAGCAGACATTGGTGGTGAGAAAGAATGCCTTGCTGATCATACCATTGAGCAAGTCAAAGAAGCCTCTATCATTGTGTTTCCAGAAGGGCCAGGCAACCCATGTGATGAGTGTACGTGTTACCGAGTAATGGTTCCGGTTGAATGGTATATGGATGAAAATGGCCGTCCTTTAGCTTCTGTATCGGTGGCAATTACAGATGCAGAGGGAAAAGTAATTACAGTAGTCGAATGGTCACAGTCGGCAGACAATATTTCTCGACGTATACCGTTTGATGGCCTTATAGAGTTTTGCCTAAAAACTCCGCTTACAGATGGGCAATGGCCATTACGTGTGAATATTCACCCAGAAGAAGGAACACGAGTTAAAACAAATTCTGGAGGTTCAAGTGCAAGTGGGTTTATTAAAAAATCACAAAACACGGATACCTTTACGTGGGTGTATTTTGATCATCCATCATATACGGTTATACGTAAACCATGGTATAACCTGCATGTTCCTTTAGCTGCGACTAGATCAGCCGGTCTTAGAGATAAAGACATTATCGCATTTGTGTACGGTTGGTATAATGATCCGTTTTATCAAGATATTCAGCTTTACGGACAGCACCCAGATGACATTGTTACTTATAACGAACGCTCATGGGTTCAATTTAATACGGGTGCTCCGTGGCCCAATAATTTATGGCCTGTTAATGTGGCATCAAAAATGTACATCAATGGAAGAACGGGCGGATCAAACGCTTTCCATATAAATGATCTTGTCAATGATGATGATTTAGAAGACCGCAGTGCCAATGTTGTTTTACAATGGGCTACAGCAGAGAATCCAAATGATACTATTGGTGTGCCACGTAAATGGAATGACCCTTTCCCATATATGCATTCGGTTCTGCATGAAGACCATACTTCTGGTGAAACAATTAGTTTTGTCAGTAGTACTCGTGCTGTCGCCTATCAAGCAGAAAGCTTTTATGAAATAGATATTCCTGTTACTATCAGTGCTCCAGTCACCAAGCATGCAAATATTCGTGTGCGCTTATTAGTGAATTCAGATAAAGACACACCTTTTTTTCAAAAAACCTATACCTATGGCCATGGTTGGAGCATCTATCCAGACGAAAATACACAAGTCTATGAAGGGCATGCCTTTATTCCAGCAGGTTCTACCGAGGGGTCAGCCCATTTTATCATGGAACACATGCCGCCGCTTGCAGGTAAAATGCAAGCACAGATCCGTAATAATTATGAAGATGTTCACCTTGATGACACCATTGTTTTTAATAATGGTCAATTCATGTCTCAAGATATTGCTATTGTTGATGATGGTCACATACCAGCGGTCTCATTTACACAGTCAGAAACATATATTCCACATAATCAAACGAATATCATGCCGATACAGATTGAACTCAGCTCACCGCCAATACACGCGGGAACTGTAGATGTTTCATATGTTATAGCCGGAGTGCCTTTTGTTGAAACACTTCACATTTCATCAGGAGTAAACAATATAGATCTTACCTTAAAGGGCAGTTATCACTCTGGAGAGGTTGTTTATATTTACCTTCAAAATGCATCAGCAGGTCTGCGTATAGGTAATGTGCAGCAGCATATCGTTCGTCCAGAATCAGGTGTTGTGTATACTGGCTTTATGGGTGCCGCTCCACCATCTATTACAGAAGGCGGGCTTGCTCAATGGGTGATTGGTGTTGGTCATTATTCAACTATTCCCGTTAATGGTATTGATGTAACCGTCAACATATCAACCCCTGATTTTGTGCAGCCCAATTGGTACTATACGGTCAGTGGCGCAACCCCTATAGACTCAACCCAGTATCGCGTGCATTTATCACCAGAACAACCAACGCAAACACTGGTATTAGATACAGCCTTCATCAGTGATGTAGATACAGATTGGCAAGCGACGGCACAAATAATAAACGTGTCTGCTGGCTATGTATTGGCTCTCTCGCAATCACGTTCTGTGCTGGTACGCAATACCACACACGCTGCTGTTCCAACACTTCGGTTTGCCACTGATTCAACCACGTTAACAAAAACGAAAAACTTTAATCCACTACGTATAGAATTAACTGGAAAAAGTGCAGAAGATATATCTGCGCGTTATGAATGGCGTGTCAAAAATGAAGATGAGACTCTTCCAGATGAAATTCTTTCGAGCGGAGGCCCTGTATCTTTAGAGGCGGGTTCTCTCAGTGCTTACATTGCTATTCCGGCTGAAATAGCAAATGGTGCTGATGTAGATTGTGTCATGACCTCTTGTGTTGGTGCACATATAGGATCACCAGGTACGCACAAAGTGCGTTTAAGTAATGATGAAGCAATGCTTGTTTGGTTAACAGGTCCGAATGAATCTTATCGTTTACAGGAAGGGGAGACGGCTAGAAATGCACTCACTTTTTCTCATGTTTCCGGAACACAAGTCTACACAACAGACCCAGTAACCGTCACCTTTAGCGCAATACACACACATCCAGATGCAGCCTTTGAACTGGTAGCAAATGAAAATGTACTGCATCCAAATGAAGAAGGGTTGTATACGCTAGAGCTTCAGGCTGAACAACAATACACGCAAACCGTGGATGTACGGTCTTTGATGAACCCATCTATAGCAGGGCTCTACGATATTGTTTGTGAAGTTGTCTCGGTGAGTGAAGGAAGCATAGATCCTGAAGATTTCACCAGCACCATAACCGTAGAAGCAGAATTTCAGTCGGTACTTGGATTGAGCGATCTGGTCTCAACTGATGTCTATGAGCCAGCACAAGCAACAGATACCGTGCTGGTATCTTTTCCACTGACATTGTCTCCTGCCCCAGAGCAGAATGAAAATGTTCTCGTTACTATTTCTGTACAAGGCGAACTCTCTCTAAATGAGTATGCGCTTGTTGGCAGCACCCAGAGAACCTTGAATGTGGCAAATAATTATTCGACACATATTACGGTTGAAATCTTTGGCGACACCCGTTTTGAATTACCTGAAGATCTAACCTGTACCATAGTATCGTATCAAAGCGAAGCCCCTATCTATCAAGACCCCGCTTTCAGAAGCCAAACGGTTCGTATTCTTGATGACCTCTCAGATGCCGGCAGTTATATGAGCCTAGCAGCAACGCCCACTACTGTCTCAGAAGGAGATACGCTTACCCTGAGTATTGTCTTTGAACCAGCAGTAGCACACCCGTTAACCTGCACATGGGTGAACGGTGGTAGCAGCGCATCGGTTGAAACTGATTTTTCATGGGATGATAGTAGCATTGGCTTCAACAAAACATTCGAAATATCAGCGGGCACCACCACATGGTCTACAACGCTTTCAATAACGGATGATGCCGTCTATGAACTTGATGAACACATCATTAGTTCACTTATTTTTGTCGATGGAACAGTAACAGAAGATATTATTGTGCGTACTAGCACCGTGCTTGCTATTCCTGTGGCAGATGATGACGCCTTGTCTCTTGCATTCACAAGTTCAGAACTTTCTATAGATGAAGAAGTTGGGCCAAATGGTACGAACATAGATATATCTTTGTATGATGTAACAAACACCGTACGAGCATCTGCACCATATGATTTTACCTGTAGGCTTACTCTTCCAGAAGGGAGCCCCTATTCCTTCTCTTCTGAAGAGGATCTGCAACAAATAGACTTAGCAGTGTCTGCACAAGAAACCGATATTCATGCAACCATATTTATAGAAGATAACCTCTACTACAATCAAACCGACCACTCGACCACGATAACACTTGATGCGACAACTCTTCAAGCAGGTATCTCGTTGGTAGGAGGCGTGCAAACAGTAGCAATAACTCTGAATGATAATGAAGGGGTTCCCCAGATCCAATTTAATGAGGCACAAAAAGAGAATACCGTTAATGAGTATTATAAACTTATTTCAGAAGATAACTTTAATACGCATCAATTAACAGCCAACTTTGTCCCACCATTTGAAGATATTTCTTTACTCTCTGTTGAGATGCTTCCTTCTTCAGAAGAGGCCGACGAATCAGATTATACAGCGCCAGAATCATGGACAGTTACCAATAGTTCACTAGAAGGGGTTATCGGCATTATTGATAATATACGTCGAGAACGTCATGAGACCGTAACATTTACACTTACAATAAGTGATGTTGACAGCATTTTGTCACAAGCTTTTTTTGACCTGATTATTCGGGATGAAGATCCGGTCATCGGTATAGCCATGACAAGCGTTCAACAAGATATTGATGAAAATGCCGCAGTTGGATGGGTAGAGGTACATTTTTTCGATATACTTACACGGCAGCGGATAAACCTTCCTTTTCAACATAAAATCCAATTAGTATCAAGTAATGAAGATGTCGTCTATACCCGTGAAGAAGATCAATACCTGAACGCATCGGCACCATTACTACATTTTTATCCAAAAGATAACTTGTATTTTAACCAAACAGATCGCTGGGCTATACTCAGATTCCCTGACGATCCAGCATTTGAACCTTTTAATGCAGGAGAGGGGTATTTTACCTTCTTGCGTGTAAATATTATTGATAACGAATTAAATACGCCACCTCAGCTCAGATTAACACCTCATTTTTCAGGCATTGAAGGCAGCCAGCTGTCTGTTGCGATTAGCTCTGTTCCTGCTCTTGAAGGTGGTATGCATGTATATGTGTTTTCTGTGGGTGGTTCGGCTCTCAAAGATATAGATTTTACGCAGACAAGTATGGCTTCTGTTTTCTTATCAGAAGATGGTACTCCCGCTCAGATGACGTTTGTACTTACTGAAGATGTCTTACATGAAGAAACCGAATCGTTTACAGTTTTTGTTGAAGATGCGCTAGATACAAGACCATTTCATGTCATTCCAGCAAGTGAAACCTATAGTATTCTTGATAACGAAATACCGCCAATAATAAGCATGGCTTCGTCTCAAGAAACCGTTCTAGAAGCAGATGGTGCACAAGTGCAGCTTACTCTGTCACTTAGTGATGTGGTTGCACAACAGGAAGTAACGGTGACGTATCACATTGAAACACATGCTGCCGATATTGTTGGTCCAGCAGTACGCTCGTGCAGTATCCCAGCAGGAGCGCTGAGCACCACAGTGGATTTAGACATTTATAACGATACCATAAATGAACCAGCAGAGCAGGTCGTTTGTCGAGTGATTTCCGCAAATATAGGCGTTCCTTCCGAAACTGCTGATTCTGTTGCCTTCACCATTCTTGATGACGGTGATCCAGAGCCAGTGGTCTTTTGTGATGTAAATGGCCAAGTGGTGCATGAACTGAGTGAAGCTGGCCATGCTGCAATAACCGTTCGGTTATCTACAGAATCAGGGTACCCAGTAACCGTTTCCTATAATACAGCTGATGGAACAGCAGAAGCAGGCAGTGACTATCTTGCTGCGGGCAGTAATGCTCTGCTCACCATCCCCGCAGGTTCAACTTCGGCTGCGATAGAGATTCCGATCTATACAGATTCGGAGGAAGAAGGTTCGGAAACATTCATCTGTACTTTACACAGTCCTGTTACTCATGCAGTTCTTAATTCTGAACGAGTAGAGACAACGGTAACTATTGCCGAGAGTCCTCGCGTCGGTTTTTTACCAGATTCACGAGTGGTTTCTATGCACGAGGGGGCCACGGAGTCACTTGCTCTTGGCTTTTGTGATCCGAGCTACGGTACTGCTGGTGTCTCTGTGTCGGCAGTGGTTCAGCTCACTATTCCAGAGGGTCTAGTGTACGGGCGTGATTTCTCAGTGATCGGCATTAATGAGCTTTCAGAGACTCAGACTTTTTCCGTAACGGGTATTGCAGAGGGGGCTCCAGCTGTTGTTCGGTTTGCCAGTCATGGTGGCAGTTGGGATGCAGAATATACGCTTACAGCTACGGTGCTCTCTGTGAGTCATGATTTAGCGATTCACACCGATGCGAGAAACAGTGTGATCACGGTTCTTCCGCAAGTTCCAGAGCTTTTTTGTGAATCAAGTCGTTGTTTTTGGCAGAAGGTGAGTGAAGAGGGTGCGCCTTTAGAGATTACGCTCACGGATTGTGTACTAGCTTCCACAGCTCCTCTGTTCCGCCCGTGTACGATAGCCTACCATCTGACGCTGTCTGATGGTGTGTCCATTCCTGGTACACTCACGGTTGGCAGTGGTTCCAGTCGTTGGGATATATCAGCAGATATCGCGGCTTGTGTGGAGACGGCTGGTTATCCGGTTGGTAGTACGGGTACGTTCTTCCTCGACGTTGATGCGTTATCTTCATATACGTTAACTGGCCAACAGCAGTGCGATTTGCGCCGCAAGGGCACGTGGTCGACCTTTGCCTTTTTGCCGCCGCGTAGCCGTTCGGTCCAAGAGGGGCAGCTAACTCAAATTCCGATACGTTTAGTTGGCACTCCCACGGATGTGAGTGGTGATTTAGCCTTACATTTCCACGTAACGAGTGCAGGCAGTGCCGCAGACTTTTCATCAGCTTATAGCTTCAGTCATGAGAGCGCGGTCAGTAATAATGCCGCAGGCTTGTTGTCTCCGATCTCGTGGAGTGCTGGTAGTCGTGAAACCATTATAAACCTTTCAACCGTTGTCTTTCCAGCCAGTACCGACGAGTATACGATACACGTGACCCTCGGCAGCCAAGACCCAGCTCTGGCTGGGATGCTGCTGAATAATACGACAATGAGTATGACCGTGACGAAACGGGCTACCGACTTCACGCTTGGTTATGTGCACTCGTCCTCTGTTTTTTCCGCTGATGGCCTCCTTGATAGCGTGGAACTACAAGTGGATGATGTGTGTGAAAACCCAATCACGGTGCATTATAACTGGTCGGTTGGTTCCGTGAATGGTTCCGGCAGTTGCACCATTCCTGCGTGGCATGAATTTTATCAGATCCCACATGCAGACTCGCCCCAGATAGCTTTTGCCGATCTCTTAGCAACCTGCACGCTGACCCTAACGAGTGCGAATGAGCAAACTACCGCTCCCGAGCTGGCTCGGGATATGGTCATCGACTCGGTTTCCTCTGTACACACGGCAACCTTCCTCGCAGATACGGTTGTTCCCGAGCTGGTTGTGGAGCCGAATCTCCGTATCAGCACCGGTGCCACCAATCCAGCCCACAGCATTCAGCTTCAAACCGATCTCGTCTGGGGCATGGCCCTACCAGCAGACACCATCCTGCCGGTACACCTGCGTGCGCAGGCCTATTTCCTCACGGAAACGGGTGAGAAAGATCCCAACAACCCTGTTTCCCTCGATCCCAACCATATGCCGTGGGAGCTGCGTGGCGAAGCCGTCTGGACGAACCCCGACGATGCGGGTCATTATGTCATCAGCCTCGCCAACACGGAAAGCTGGCAGCAACTCAGTGCAGCAATTACCCTCTACTCCGTCCTGCGGCCACCCTTTGCCGATGACTACCTGATTGAATTCAGCCTCGTAGCAGACCCAGCTTATAGCCTCCTGCCAACAAGCGTCGCCCCCATCTTCATGGACGTGGTGCCCGTCTACATCGTGAGCCTTGCTCCCGCCGTGAACACCGCCTCCGAACCGCTACCACCAACCGGTATTGAAGAACCTACCAACTTCAGCGCTGATGCCCCAGACGGCTTACTAAACACCTACATCACCAGTAACGGAGTCGAGGTCAAAATTCCGCTGATCATCGACCCACCCGTTGGTACCGGCTCAGAAGCCCACGTAGACCTTCTGTGGAGTGGCAGCGCCCAACCATGGCTTGAAAGCCAACATGTCAGCGTACCAACTTATGCCCCCGGTGATTATACCCTGACCAACGAACACCATCACGGCAGCGCCCAACTAACCGAAGGCACCGAAACCACGCCCCTGCCTCTCACCATCAACGGTGACCGAGTGGATGAAACAACAGAACAGCTCAGCGTCTCCCTAGCCAACGTCTCCATCAGCAACAGCGACGATGCCATCTATCTCGACCCTGAACACAGCATCAGCAGCGTCACCATCATCGACGACCCAACCGACGAAAAAATTCTCCTCTCCCTTGTCCACCCCAACACAAAATTCGGCATCCACCCCAGCACCTTCACCGCTGTTGAAGGCGATGCCATCACCTACACCGCCGAACTCAGCGAACCGGCCCCCGCCGGCGGCATCACCTTCTTCTACTACATCGACACCAACCCCTTACTGCACGGTGAATTAACCACTGCCACTCCAGATGAAGACTACTACGCCCCAACCGCAGGCAGCAACTTTATCACCATCGAAGAAGAGGAAACCGAAGTCAGCTTCACCCTCAACACCATCCTCGATGACGATAACAGCGAATCCGAAGAAATGATCATCCTCGGCCTCGCCATCGCCCCCGAAAGCGCCAGCATCGCCCGCCTAAAAACCGGTGCCAGCAAACAAGAATGCCGCCTCTTCAACCGCGAATCCTCCAACGCCGGCATCGTCAACATCATGTACCCGCGTAACGACGCCAACACCCTCGTCCTCTTCTACGGCAACCAAGACCCACTCAACCCAACGGATAACCCCGTCTACAACATAGACGAATACACCCTCTCCAGTGACGACGGCACAACATATAGCGGCTACATCGACAACCGCCCCGCCATCCTCACCATCACCGGCAAAAGCTGGAGCGGCGGCCTCCCCCCAGACAGCATCCAAGACAGCCTCTCCTTCACCATCGACTACTACATGAAAGACAGCGAAAAATTAAAACTTGAAGAGGGCCAAGAACCAAACCCGAATGAAAACTTACCTACTTCTACTGCCATCTACGAGGGCATCCCAGAAGTAAACGTCGACACCAAATGGTTCCGCTGGAACTTCGACGATCCCGATGACCCTAACAATCCTGACCAGCCACCCGGCGGTGGTGGAGGAGTAGTTGTGTGGCCTCCGGTAGGACCACCTAATGGTGGTGATGAGAGAGATAAAATCGTATGGGAGTCTATGTATATCTCTTGGGGTGAACTCTATGAATCGCATGATAGCAAATCATCCACACTAAGTATCGTTGGATTGTCAGGAGATGTGGAAGATCGTATTTCTGTAACATTTGGCGGTACTGAATACGAAATTGGATATAATGAAGATGTTGGGCGATACCTGCTCAATAAAACCGATGAAGAGCAACAGGTTATTGGAACAGCAATTGGTCGAGAAGATGGAACAATTGCTTTTGTTAATGATGCTGAAACGGTATTGCCGGGAGAAGAAACCAATTTTGCAATTGATGTTAAAAATAAAGAAAATGGAATCGCGCTTGCAGTAGTGGAGACACGAGGAGTCGGTATTTCTGCATTATATTATGATAGAGAAGGAAAGGCGACTCCGGCAGATCATATTTACGGTGTATCATCGCCAACACCGCTTGTAGGAGTTGAATCAATTTCAGTAGCAGTAACCGAAATGCATAGTGGTGGAGAAATTAGTGGTACTATTTCGTTTTCGACGATTGTCACTTCTCGACTTTGTGACTTAAAACCAGAATCGGAAGGAACTATTTCGTCTATAAAGGTTTACGTCAATAATTTGGGAGAAGCATATAGCACAGAAACATTATCAGTATCGAAGTCTGAAGGGCCAGTTGGAGCTCCTTATCCTTACAAAGGTAGCGGCAGTGTTTACTTAAATATGGATCATGGTTTAAAACTTGGTCGAAATATTGTGCGTATAGAAGCCGAGGATCCAATTATTCATAAAGTAGGTGTTCATGAATTTGCTTTTAATGTGAGTAACGAGGGAGGCATTCTTGTTGTTAGTGAATTTGAAACTATGTATGAACAAAAAAATGAAGAAGTGTACCCTTTGGCTTTCCAGGTCTATGGTATAGACGAAGGAACTGAAATAAAAGACGAATTAGGAGCTGTTAAGGCAAAGGTAATTAAGTGGAGTGATAATAACTTTTATTTATCAGAGCCAGATACAGACTATCCAATGCATCTTGTTATGACTTTATCTACTACTGGTAACGATGCTTTGGGTGAAGAGATCATGGCAGGACAAGGTTTCGGAATTGATTTTGATAGAAATTTGGTGCTCGATTATATTAAGTCTATGATAGAAAAGTATTTGAATAAGAATACTGTTGAATTAGGAGTTGTTGTTTCAGGTTTTACTGTTGGTTTTCTTGAAGGGGGATGGACCCTTGTTGTTGGCGTGGCTGAAATAGGAGAAGCTGTTGTTGCGGGAGGTCTTTCTGAAATTTCTATTAATGATAGATCAGTTTTTGATTACAGAAACACGGCTAACTACTATTTTGGGTGGAATTTAGAGACTGGGGTAGAAAAAAGGCAACAAGTGCTTAATCATATAAAGGGGGCAGTGGATGCGGTTTTCGTATTAGGAACTGTTGTGGTCAAGTTGGTGAATGATGAAGGAGCATATACCCTTGCAGAGGCAGTGGGAGATCAAGATACTTTAAATAGGCTTGATTCTGAATATAAAGCATATCTGTCTCTTACTTGGGAACTCATGATAGAAATAACTCGTAAATTTGCTCACAAGCCTCCTTTTGAGAGAGGTCAGGCAATGGGAAAACTGTTTTCTGAAATAATTACATCCGTCATACCTGTAACAAAATTGGCCTCTATAAGTAAAGCTACTGCTATGGCAGAAGTTGTCGCTCGATTTCCTGTGATTAAAACACAACGAATAGAAAATTTAATTTTATTCTATCAGCGTGTAAAAATGTGTTTTGTGGCAGGGACCCTTATTCACACAGAAAATGGTCTTGTGGCAATAGAAAATGTTCAGATAGGAGATAGAGTTTGGTCTCGCAATGAAGAGACCGGAGAAATTGCGCTTAAGAAAGTTCAGCAAACAATTCAAACGCATCCTCAGTCTGTGATGGAGGTGGTGTACCAAACGGTTTCTGGTGAAGGGTTTTTGTATGTAACTTGCCAACATCCTTTCTGGGTTGAAGAACGAGGTTTATTTGTTGCTGCTGAAGATATTAAGAGTGGTGAGCACTTTATTCTTCGGAATAAAGAGAGTGTAGAGGTTGTCTCAGCATCTCTTGATGAGAATTACTTTGCGAGGAACAATGTAGAGCGAACAACTTATAATTTGGTAGTAGCTGATTTTCATACTTATTTTGTTGGAAAGCAAGGGGTATGGGTACATAATATATCAAATAATTTATGTGAAGATGCTTCTTCTGTACTGAGAGGCATGTATCGTTCTTGGCATAAGGTGAAGAATGTCACCAAAAACAAAGTTGAAAAGACAGCGTCAAACTTTTTCAGGAAGTATAAGATAAGGACCAAGAATAAAGATTTGAGTCCGGATGATTTTGCTAATGCAGCAGAGGAGTTCGCAGAACATAAAGCAACGGGCGATTTGATAGAAAGTGAAAGTATGTTTGTCTTTGAAGAGGCGACCGGCACTGATAAGAATGCTATAGAGAAGTGGAATAAAGCGACGCAAACAAATATTACTGATAATCAGTATGGAACAGGGGGGCTAATTGAGGATAAAGGCGAAATTGACGCTATGATAGCATGGCGTGTGTATGACATCAAACATAGCAAACAAAACCAAATCCTTATAGCAACGGAAGGGCCTGGAGGAACAGTTAAGGTGCCAGGAAAACCAGGTAATCCTGACGGGAAATGGGGGGATAAGATTTTTGATGTGTATACCCCCGATGGAGCGACAGACGCAAATGCGGCAACTCGATTTATTAATGTAATGGCGGAGGTTTTAGATAAGGCCAAAAATCAGACTCAAAACATTCATGTGAACCTGTCGTCAAGCCGAGAGCATCCAGTAGATTGGAAGTCTCTTGATAAATGGAAAGAAGCAGTTGAGGCTAAGAACCTTGGAATAGGGAATCTCGATAATCGGGTAAAAACTTTGATTATTGGTGTGGATGATGAAATTCTTCATGTTATTGATTTTTAGGAGAAGAAAATGAGCATATCGTTAGAGTTGATTTTTGAGAGACATGTTGATGATCTTGGATGTATTGATTCGCTTTCTCACGTGAAAGAAGGAGATGTTATTGATGACAGGAAATTAACTGATGTTAATAGGTGTTTTCACGATAGTATTCTCTGGAGTATAGGCCTGACGTTTAATGACGAGACTGATTTAAGAATACAATTTAGGAAAAAGACCTTAACTGTTTCTTATTTTGATTTTATAGGCTTTATGAGTGATGAAACAAGAAGGGCTAGGGCTCGTGAAATAACGATGTTGGTTATGTTGATATTTAAATGTCCGCGTGTTTTTTACAGTCGTCATGGAGCCAGCACTTCAATGGAAGATTTTACGACTCATACAGAATGGACTTTAGGTGAGCTGCTAGAAAAATATATGACTTTAGAGCTACCCTTTTGGTCGACTCCTTTTATCGAAGAAGTTGAAGATCTTGGTGGCTTCAAAATGATAAATTCTTTTACTTCAGTTGAGCGGACATGGGAAGGAGGAGATAAGGGGAGAGGAGTGTTAAGAAATAATGTTATAGTTGACACCTACGAAGATATAATGGGCAAGCCGCTTCCAGAATGGCCGTATGGAAATAAGTTAAGTGAACAATGAACTCAACCTCTTAATGCCCTTAATGCCAATAAACCTGTCGATATGAATGATATGTGAATAACGGTGTGCTCTTTGAAAATTGTATAGAAAAAGAATCGGTAAAATGAGCCGAAATTACTCAGGAATCATCCTAAGTTCTTTTCAGAACAGGACTACAATGGTCATTTGTTGTCAACTGGTCACAAAGGATGGACAGTCTCCGCTGTGGAACTGGTGGTAATAGCTAAATGAAGACGGATGTTTCTAGGCGGCTTCGCGTCGAAATGACTGGAGCAATCCACCAAGCCGTTCATCACAGATGATTTCGCCGGTATTTCCTGTATGTTCCCACGGTGTGATGGTGTTGTTGCCAATACCTTGGTGTGGTCGTTCGGTATTGTAATGCTCTTCGAATTGTGTGAGGGCTTGTCTGAGTTGTGCTTGGTTGAAGAAGATAAATTTGTTCAAACATTCCTCGCGTATTGTTCTGACAAACCTTTCGGCATGAGCATTCATGTTTGGTGTGTATGGCATGATTGCTTTTGTTGTGATTCTTTCTGAGCGAAGTATGTTGCTGAATTCTTTTTTGAATTGTGGACCATTATCATGAATCAGATATTTCTTCCCTTTAAAAAGATTCTTCCTTTCCATACCATGATTACGAATCTGCTGTACGGTCCATTCTTGTGTTGGGTGCTCGGTCATGTTGATGATGTTTACTGCTCTGGTAGCCATATCCATGATGAAGTAGACGTAATAGGTACGTGCTTTTGAAAAGGGGAGTATGCCTCCTGTTTCAATGGTAAAGAAATCGGTGCAGAGCATGAGGTGGATTTGCCGTTTGATGAACTTTGCCCAAGAGTCGTTATCGTTACCAGACGGAAAGCCTTCTTCACGCAGGATTTTACGAATAGTTTCATGACTGACTTCAAAATTAAACTTCTTCAGTTCGCCTTCAAGTCGTCGTGGAGTGAAGCAGCCAGCTTTTGCAAGTTTGATGATTTTCTCACGGATGCTTTTATCAAGATGTGGTCGTCCGCCCTTGGACTTATCTGACTGAGAGTGAAACTTTCTCCGTTGAAGTTGTCGTATCCAGCCAAGCATGGTGTCAACTTTTACCATGCAGGGGAGTGAGCGAAGTGTTTTGCTATTTATAAGACGAGACAAGGTGCTGAGCCTGCTTCGTTGTGTATCCGTGATCTTTGGTTGTGGGCTCGCTTCAATATAGATGCTCAACTGTTCTGATAAGAGTTCTATAATCCGCAGATATTCTTCTTCACGATTGGTTTCTGGGATCATGGCTTTGAGCCACGTGATAGGATTGATAATCTTTTTCATAAGGCGCAGGATGCTGAATGGTGTTGTCGGAAGTCAATGGGTCATGGTTGTTGGATGGCTACTTGAGTTTGGTTTGTTTGGTTCATGATCGAGCCTCTGGATAGGGGGCACTTTTGGGTGGTGTAATTTTGGGGACGGTACGCCTTGTTGTCGGTTCAGATGATTCTTTATGGGCATTCGTTTTGTAATAAAATATGTACGAAGAAAGGAGGTGGGTGAACATGTTTTTTTGTTTCATTGTTGTCACAACTAAAAAAGCATTGCGTTGTGGTGCCCACCACAGCTCCTTTCAGTCGCAGCGCTGGGCACCACAACGCAGTGTGCAACAATTCGCCCGCTCGCGTATCTCTTGGGCTTCAATGTCGTTACGCCCGCCCGAAATACTTTTCACTATCCCCGCAGGGAAGAGTATGACCGTGACGAAACGGGCTACCGACTTCACGCTTGGTTATGTGCACTCGTCCTCTGTTTTTTCCGCTGATG
>JADGDD010000017.1 GCA_016745075.1 Planctomycetota bacterium
ATCGTTGCCGATGTCGTATTATCGAAGATTTTGTTAGAAGCGCTTAAGCCTGTAATAGTAAGAGCTTTTGCATTCACGGTTAAACTTTGAGCGACATCAGTTGCGGCGTTGTAACTTGCGTCGCCAGCTTGGGAGGCGGTGATCGTCGTTGTACCAACACCAACAATCGTAACCGTACTACCACTGATTGTTGCAACTCCGGTGTTAGAACTCGCGTAACTGACGGTTAAACTAGAATCGGAACTGCCTGTCAGAGCAAATGGCGCATCACCATACGTCACTGCACTAAGTGCACCGAAGGTAATAGTTTGGTTGCTCTTAGCCGCAGTGATGTCTGCACTCAACGTTGGCAGGGTTACGGTGTAGTTACCCGCATCAGAACCAGTTAAACTCAAACCACTAACAGTGACGGTCTTATTCGTCCCTACAGACGCGGTAGCAAATGATCCTGACATCGTCCCTGTCAACGAAACTGTATCTGAATTTATCACACCAGAAAGTGAAGGAGTTCCTGTTACCGTTGCTGTCGTATTGCTATCGAAGGTTTTGTTTTGAGCAGTTAGGCCTGTTATCGTAAGCCCTTTAGTTGTAACCGTCAATGTCTGCTGTACAGAAGTTGCCGCATTATATCCACTATCTCCCACTTGAGATGCTGTTATATTGGTACTACCAACTCCAGTTAAAGTTACGGTTGAACCACTTACCGTAGCAACAGCCGTATCTGAACTTGTATAACTCACGGTCAGGCCAGAGCTAGCAGTTCCTGTAAGCCCTAGAGTGCTGGTACTGTATTGAACGGAAGATGACGCAAGTGTAAAACTAATCGTTTGATCAGCTTTAAATGCTACATCAGAAAAGACCGTTTGTAGACCGGTCGTTGCAGGAAAAGTAGTCCCTGTCCATAAGATTTTACTAAGCGCGTCTATCCACGAAGGTGCGCCAGCTGGCACACTAGAAATGGTTGCTTGGGTTTGTCCTGAACAGGTATCATAGTAGGTACTTTCGCTCTTATCCCAATACCGAAAAGAATAGGTTTGTCCTGTCGTAAAACCTGCCGTGTCAACTTTTCCAGATGCATACAGTCTTGAATACGCGAGTTCTGTACCTGCTGTCATGACAAGATTATTTTGATCTGTTGCATCAGATATGATCAAAACACCAACAATGCGGTTCGCGGCACTCGTATCAACAACAGCTATTTGGTCTCCGACTGCTGCTGTTCTGCTTGCTGGCAACGTTACCCCTTTGACTTTAACTCGCCAAACCACAGTTCCCCCACTCGGGTCTGCACTGCCAGCCTGCTCTAAGAGATCTCCTGGACCTGCCCACGTAAAGCCTTCTGCTGCAAGACTCCCCAGCGAGACCGTGAACAACAACAAAGTTGCCATCATATTCCACGTAAGCGATTTCACCCTCTGCATACCAAATGCCGTACAAAGATTACGGCGACTTGGGCGAGTGCTCTTGGACAATTTACTCTCATTTTGAAACATAATGCTTCCTCTTTTTTTCGGGTGTCGATTAGACCTTTAATACTTAATGCAGTCAACCCCTCCCTTGGGACACACTTTTCACTTATACCTAAAGTGCATATTACAAATAACTTACAAGAAACATATGCATCAGAGCTAGTGTTCATGAGACACTCGACATAAGAGAACCAAGAAGGGATAACTCACTATAAGTTCAGTATATAAAATGACTTAAAGAAAATGATCCATTCTTCTACAGACGTCTCTTTTCCTCTCCTTGGGACATTTTACTTAGTAACTATTTGATACGTGTGTCAGTCAGGGGTACAGAACAGAGACGAGTAGAAAAAACGTAAATTAAGTTATATCAATATGATAAGGAAATATAACAGATTTAAATGCTTAGATGTCACTAATCTGTTAGCTACAAGAGCAAACGAATTCGCATCAAATTTATACAACTAAAATTATACATAGGGTATGTAACCGATTTCTAAGTTTCGACCTTATCTCTATTAAGACTGAGCATTAACTATTCCATACCTGCTCTTCGGTACCATACCTACAAGAAATCTCGCAAAACGAAATGCTACGCATTGGCCTACGGCCGATTTCTACGCTTCAGCATTGTCTCCGTTAAGAACGACGTATTCCATACCTGCTCTTCGGTACCATACCTACAAGAAATCTCGCAAAGCGAAATGCTACGCATTGGCCTACGGCCGATTTCTACGCTTCAGCATTGTTTCCGTTAAGAACGACGTATTCCATACCTTCTACGATGGCATTCCAACTTGCCTCAATAATATTTTCACTGACACCGATGGTTGAGAAACGATGATGATTGATGCGGTGTTCAATCAAAACACGAACTTTAGCGGCGGTACCATCGTTGCTATTAACGACACGCACTTTGTAGTCGATGAGATGCGCATCTCTGAGAATAGGGTAATGTGGCTCCAATGCCTGTGACAAAGCATGAGCCAAAGCATCAACCGGACCGTGCCCCTCAGCGGCACAGAGATGAGCCTGATCTCCCACTGAGAGTTTACAGGTCGCCTCAACTAAATCATTCTCACTAGAGTGCGTTCCTATGTTATGCATACGATAATAATCGAGTTCGAAGAGCGGCTTCCATTCGCCAACGTGGCGGCGTACTAGCAAGTCAAAACTAGCTTCTGCTGCTTCATAACTATACCCATCATTTTCACGATTTTGGATATCTTCAAGAACAGCAGCTATAAGCGTGTTATCTGTTAGCTGTGGATAACGGTTTAATAATTTTGCATTCACATTGGAACGACCAGATAATTCACTCACCAAAATACGGCGTTCATTACCAACAAGTTCTGGCTCAATATGTTCATATGTTTTTGAATTGCGCTGAACCGCACTAACATGAATGCCGCCCTTGTGTGCAAAAGCGGCTTTTCCTGTAAAGGGTTGGTTGACTGGACCAATTAAATTAGCTCGCTCCCACACAATACGACTAATTTTTGTAAGTTGTGAAAGCCCACCTTCCGGCAAACAATGAAAACCCATTTTTGTTTCCAGGTTTGCTATGACTCCACATAAATCAACATTCCCGCAACGCTCACCAAATCCATTTATAGTACCCTGTACTTGAACCGCGCCCGCTTCTACTGCGGCAAGTGCATTTGCCAGCGCTAAACCACCATCATTATGCGTATGAATACCAAGAGCAATATCTGGCACACGTTCTTTCAGGGCAGCTATCGCCGCTGTAATATGATTCGGCAAACTACCACCGTTAGTATCACATAAGATAACTCGTTCAGCTCCTGACTTCCATGCTGCCTCTACGGTATCGAGAGCATAAGGCGGATTTGCTGCATACCCGTCAAAAAAGTGTTCGGCATCGTAAAAAACGGGCTTGCCAGTTGCTTCTTTCAGAAATGCAATGCTGTCTGCAATCATTTCCACATTAGTTTCCAAAGGGATGCGCAAAGCATCTGTGACATGCAAATCCCATGTCTTACCAAAAATACAACAAACATCAGCTCCTGATGCGACTAATTTTTGTAGATTAGGGTCTTCTGCTGGAGTTAACTTTGCTCGGCGGGTAGAACCAAAAGCAGTCACTTTGGCATGAGTGCGTGTAGAGTTTTGAATCTCTGCAAAATAAGCTTCGTCTTTGGGGTTTGAACCTGGCCACCCACCTTCAATAAAATCAACACCAAGTTCATCAAGGAGGCCTGTTAAAAATATTTTATCATCAAGGCTTACGTTCACACCTTCACCCTGCGTACCATCGCGCAGAGTGGTATCATATATTTCTATGTGACTCATCTTTACAAACCTCTTACAAAGAAAAATAAGGTTCAGATTCCATGCCCTGAACAATGATGGTGAAACGAATGTTGAGGTTCGCTTCTAAAGTATCTTCAATAAATTGCAGGGTTCCACCCAAAGCAGAACCGCAGTCACCACACTGGCCAGTATATTGTACGACTAATTCCGTGGCGTTACCTTCACGTAAATCAATAAGTTCAATTCCACCACCATCATTTGCTAACGCTTCACGGACGTGTTCATCGAGTGTTTCTTCTATACGACGAACTTTTTCAAAAAGACCCACTTCATCCCATGGTAATTGATCTGCGGTAGCACCCGATTTTTTACTCGCTTCTTTTTTCTCGTTTTTCTTTTGCGAACGGCCTGCAAGTTTCGTTAAAATAACGTAGGGCTTGTCTGGTGCGCTTGCTCCAGTATCGCCGACGGCAAAACCATAATCTTCATCTTCAGCATATTCATTGAGCAGAATTGGCGTTAATACGCCAACTTCTCTCAACTGTTTGCCAATACACCACTCTGAAAGCAAGTCAAAAGTCAACAAGCCAACCGCAGATGCCAATGTCGCAAAACGAATATCTTGAATAATTTCATCAGCATCCACCAAAACAGTCATGCTAATATGATCATTAGCACCTTCTGCACCGTGCTCGGTGTGGACAAAATTTTGACCACGAGCAACCGCATCCGATTCGCTGAGTTCACCAACAAACCGGAGGGCGTTTAGTCGTTCATTTGCTTTATCACTTAATTCGATCGTACTCATAGAGAGACTCTTCTGTGTGGTAGGCTACTAGAAATATTTATTTTTTACTTATTACCGTCTAGTTTTGCTTGACGTTTTGCTGCTACACGCAGTGGCAATGCTTGTAGACGGATGAAGCCGGTTGCATCTTGTTGGTCATATGCGCCGCCATCGTCCTCCATAGAAGCAATGTCTTCATCATAAAGACTATGCTCACTTTCACGACCAGTAACAATAACATTACCTTTATAGAGCTCAAGGTAAACGCGGCCATTCACATGCTCTTGAGAGCTTGCTAAGAAGGCATGCAGAGCATCCATTTCATCGCAATACCAGAAACCATTATAAGCCAATTGTGAGAAACGAACAGACAAGGTAGCCTTGAGCGCCAATAAGTCACGACTAATACACATGGTTTCAAGATCTTCATGTGCTGCCATTAAGATCGTACCACCGGGTGTTTCATAAATACCGCGGCTTTTCATACCAACAAAACGGCTTTCAACAATATCAATACGGCCAATACCATTATTGTAACCAAGGCGGTTACATTCTGCCAATAATTTAGCTGGAGACATTTTTTTACCGTTGATGCGAACAGGATACCCTTTTTCAAAATCAACGGTCAACTTAGTTGTACCTTTTTTGATTTCTTTAACCGGCTTGGTTAATTTATACATAGAATCTTTTGGTTTACGGGCTGGATCTTCTAGCTCGCCAGATTCGTAACTAATATGCAAAAGGTTCTCGTCGTTAGACCAGCTTTCTTTTTTAGTAACAGGAATAGGGATGCCCCATTTCTCAGCATATTCAATAGCTTCTTTACGGCCTTTAATGACAGAGTTAAATTCTGGATCACGCCATGGTGCAATAATTTGTACGTCTGGCATTAATGCGTAAGCAGTTAATTCAAAACGAATTTGGTCATTACCTTTACCTGTAGCACCATGAGCAATAATTTTTGCGCCTTCTTTTTTAGCAATCTCAACCATCTCTTTGGCAATGATTGGACGTGCAAGGCTAGTGCCTAGCAAGTAGCGGCCTTCATAACGAGCATTCCATGCTACTGCTGGCCATACAAAATCTTTTGTGAAATCTTCTGTCAGGTTTCTGATATAACATTTGCTGCCGCCGCTGTTCAGGGCTTTTGCTTTTAGGTCATCGTATTTCTCTTCTTGACCAACATTCGCGCAGTAGCAAATAACATCATAGTTTCGCTCTGCCAACCAGCGAACAATAATAGAGGTGTCCAAACCACCTGAGTACGCGAGGATGACTTTTTCTTTTTTCTCTTTTTTGGCGCGGGCCATGGGATGCTCCTTCAACAAGCACGTGTTGGTAAATGGGGCGGCATACTAACAGTGCCGGAGCGCTTGACAATGCTTCATGCGTTGCGGATTCGCCACTCAGGTGTATATACCTTATATGCCAATTCTCACCACCTGCCTGCTGCTGTTCTCCATTGTTCTCTGGCGTTTTTTACCTGCCTTTGCTTTTGCAGGATTTGGCATTGTTTGTTGTACAACCCTCGCCCTAGGATTACTGAAACCTCCTAAGAGCAAGGGGCTTATTACCGGACTTATCGGTCTTATTGCCTTACTTACCACCCTTGCAACAACCACGGAAACACTCTGGCCTGGCTGTACCGCATGCAGCATAGGTAAGCACTACACGACTCTATGGGGCATAGCCACCAGTAGCCTTGGAGCCATTGCCTATCTGGGACTTAGCATACTCGGCTTTATGAGTATGCGCTCAGAAGAAAAATTGGGCTCTTTGCGCGATGGCTACGCCGTTGTTCTTATCGGTTGTACCACTTACTATCTCTACCTGAGCATCTATCTCGGTATGGTTTGCGAACATTGCCTCCCCATTCATGGCTGTATTCTCTTTCTGTTCTACATCACTTTGTCCTCAAAATTACGTCCGCTCACTCAAATTCTTTTACTTATCTGCGCAGGCCTATCGCTACATTTTGCTTATCATCCACACGTACGAAGTTTTTTTGATACACCGCCAATACAAGCACCACACGAATCCCATATTCGTGAGAATGAAGCTGTAGAAAAACCCTTGTCAGCAGAAGATACCACCTTCCTTATTGGTGTTGATCGTGGCCTCCACCTTGGCAATAGAACAGCACCACATCACATTGAAATAGGCTTCAGTTTTACCTGCTCACGCTGCTCACAGATGGTACCTCGTATGATTGAAGCAATTCGCGAACCTATACACAATGGCAAGCTCTCAGTCCGGTTTCTACCCCTTCCAACACCGGGTAACCCTAACGACTTTGTACGTACCAGTTGGTCTTACGCTGCTGCACAGCAAGGAAGATTTGTCTCCTTCACTCGCTGCATACTCGGCAGTGGGAAAATGCTCGAAGAAGATGACCTCTATCGTTACATGATAGAACACGACTTTCCCCAAGAAGCACTGGACTCGATTCGCTCAAAAGCAAAAATCCACAAACTTGCTGCCAAAAGTCTAGCCAATGCTGATATTCACACTATTCGATCAGAGATAAAGCAGGTACCATTTATTCGCGTGCATGATTATAGCGCAGGAACAGTCATTACCTTTGATAAACCTGAAACTATTTTCCAACTGCTCTCGTCTTTTTAATTCTGTTCAACACAAAAAAACCCCAGAGTTAAAACTCTGGGTTTTTTTCTCAATAAATGTTTTTCTTACCACAAAAGCTTACGAACACTCATCAATGCGAGTATTTCATCTACAGCTTTTGAAATGGCGCGTGGATCTAGATCACCATCTGCGTCTATATGAATATCACAATCAACGGGCTCTTCGTATTCGATTTCGGCTTCGCTACCGTCACGGCCATCGCTAATCAAACGTTGTTTACAGTACTGAACACTACCTTCCATATGTACTTCTAAGAAAGCACCATCACTAATACGTGAATGAGTGTGGGCACGAACACGACGGCGGTCGGTTTGACGCGGAGTTGTACATGCTAAGATAGTAATAACACCCATATCTAAACAAAAATCGATGTAGTCGAGAATTGGATCAAGATCACGACCGACAGCTGGTACATGGACATGTGGCAAACGGTAGAGATCAAGCACATATGGGTTGTAACCTGTATCAAAAAGACGACGCTCTAAGCTATGAGCAATTGCCATTTTACCAACACCATGGCGACCTGTAACCCATACAACACAAGACTTTTGACCATAACGGCGGCTACGTTCTTCTGGAGCGATGCTGCGCTGCAACACTTCCGCTTCTTGACCAACCAACTCGTCACCATGGCCTGTTATCATACCCGCACCAACCGTTACGTTAGTCATACGGTCTACGATAATAAATGAACCGGCATCTTTATTGTTGGTATACAAATCTGTTGGCAGTGGGCGGTTTACGGTTAAACGAACAGTACCAATATCATTCAACTCTAGCTGCTTCGCTGAAACAGTTTCAAGAGTATCCATGTCTACACGACTATCGACAACACTAACCACACCCGACGTTGAGCGAGTCATGTGCTTAATCATATATTGCTTATTACACACAAGGGGTTCGTCCGCCATCCAAACAACGGTTGCTTCTAACTGGCGAGAAACTTGGATTGGAGATTTCCTATGAACAATAACATCACCACGGCTAATATCGACTTCTTCTGATGTGGTCAATGTGACTGATTGCGGTGCAAAAGCTTCTGGCAAATCGCCATCCATAGTAACGATACGTTTAATCGTCGTCTCTTTACCAGATGGCAGTACTTTAATTTTATCACCCGGTTTAACTACACCAGAGGCAATTGTTCCTGAAAAACCGCGGAAATTCAGGTCTGGGCGTAAAACATATTGTACCGGAAAAATAAAATCTTGCTGTTTATTGGCAGAAGCCAGTGGAATATTTTCAAGTAATTCCAGAATGGTTTCACCTGTATACCAGTCCATATTTTCAGACCGATCAACAACATTATCACCGAGTAAAGCACTGACCGGAATGCAATGCGTGCCAACAAAGTTAAGTGTGCTGACAAAGCCATTAAAATCAGCAACAATATCATCATACCGTTGTTGGCTGAATTCTTCCAAGTCCATTTTATTAACAGCGCAGACTAAATGACGAATACCAAGTAATGAGGCAATAAATGCATGGCGACGCGTTTGTTGCTGCACACCAAGGCGAGCATCAATTAAAATAATGGCCACTTCTGCTGTTGATGCACCTGTTGCCATATTACGCGTGTATTGCACATGTCCTGGTGTATCGGCAATGATAAACTTACGTTTATCGGTTGAGAAATAACGATAGGCCACATCAATGGTAATGCCCTGTTCACGCTCTGCCATCAAACCATCAGTAATATTGGCGAGATCGAGAACTTCGTTTCCTTCTTCATCTATGCTACGGATTGACTCCAGCTGGTCTTCAAAAACACAATCGGTATCAAATAAGAGACGACCAATAAGCGTTGATTTACCATCATCGACAGAACCGATGGTGACAAAACGCAACATGTCTTTGTTTTCGTAACGATCTAGGTAGGTAAGAATATCATTTGCGATCAGATTGCGATCAGCTTGTTTCACACTTTGTTTTTTACTCATGTTTCTGCCTTTGCTTGTGCCTCTTCGTAAGATTTATACGGATCAAGGGAATCATTCAGGTTATTTCGTGTTTAGAAATAACCTTCCTGTTTTTTCTTCTCCATCGATGCGGCTTCGTCTACGTCAATCAGACGGCCTTGTCGTTCAGAGAAGGTCGTCATCAACATTTCCTGAATAATTTCAGGAACCGAGTCTGCTGTAGATTCAACAGCACCGGTCAGTGGATAGCAACCAAGCGTGCGGAAACGCACTTTTTTCATAACGGGTTCATCGTCGCTTTCCAATGGAATGCGATCATCATCAACCATGATCAATGTTTCATGCCCTTTCGGCCCACGTACAACAACCGGACGCTCTGCAGCAAAATACAGCGGCACAATAGGGATATCTTCTAGGTGAATGTATTGCCAAACATCTAATTCAGTCCAGTTTGAAATAGGGAATACGCGAATACTTTCGCCCTGCTTCACTTTACCGTTATACAAACGCCATAATTCTGGGCGTTGATTCTTGGGGTCCCATTGATGGTTTTCATCGCGGAACGAATACACGCGTTCTTTTGCACGCGAACGTTCCTCATCACGACGAGCGCCACCGAAGGCAGCGTCATAACCACCAGCATTCAAAGCCTGCTTAAGCCCTTGCGTTTTCATTACATCCGTATACATGCCACCATGCTCAAATGGATTGATCTTATCTCGGATCCCATCTGGGTTTGAATGTACAATCAGATCCAGATTATTTTCACGGCAATAGGTATCGCGGAAAGTAATCATTTCACGAAACTTATAGGTGGTATCAATATGTAACAATGGAAATGGAACTTTACCCGGGAAAAAAGCCTTGCGAGCCAAATGCAGCATGACCATGGAATCTTTACCAATCGAATACATCATAACCGGGTTCTCAAACTCGGCAGCAACTTCACGAATGATATGGATGGCCTCTGCTTCCAACTGGCGCAGATGCGTAAGGGTGTAGCTATCCATGGGTATCCTCCTTGGAAAACGGGGCGGTATGATGATGCATTTACTAGCTGCGCAAGCCTGAACCTACACCCTGCCTCATAAAGATAATCTTATCTTTTTATTGGCACTGTAGCGATAGAATTACACACCAAAGACTCAAACCCGTTTCCTTCCCAAAAAGGCAAAAACTGGATACAAAAGGCTCTCACATAGAACCATCTTGATAAAAATCATTTTTTTGACACGGCTCTACCATTACTGCTTCGCTGGCTACCAAGCCATCTTTCAGCTATCCATCAACCACCAAAAGACTAAGACACTGTATTTATAGTGGACTTAGTACCTTAGATAGTATCGTCAGTAGCGAAACTCTGCAACCAGGCATAAAGCGCATTAACAAAACTGCTACCCACTTCATTCAAGTAACAGCTCTTGTTGATCTGCCATATAGCCAGCTAGAACACCACAGAAGAACCCTTTATGATGAAAACGCATAACTCACCTCTTGTGGCTTTTGCTCGTTGCATGGAGCGTTCTGGATACATACTGCCCGCTCTTATCAGCCTAGCTACTCTTAACGCTGGGCCTACACATTAGAACGAGCACAGACCCGAGCCATTATTGAAAGGAGCTCTCTTATGCCTATCGCAACTTACGAGCAATACTGCGACATGCTGGACAACGCTAAAAAAGGCGGCTTCGCCTACCCAGCCATCAACATCACCAGCCTAGAAACACTGAATGGCGTTATGGCCGGCTTTGCTGAAGCAAAATGTGACGGTATCGTTCAAGTTTCAACTGGCGGCGGAAAACATGCCTCTGGCCCAACTGGTGACATGGTTCTTGGCACCAAAGTTCTTGCTGAAGCTGCTCACGAATTGGCTGCAAAATATGATGTTCTGATTGCTCTGCACACAGACCATTGCCATCCAAAATTCCTTGAATCTTTCATGGACCCACTCATTGAAATCAGCCGCCAACGTGTTGCTGCTGGCAAACAAGCACTCTTCAATAGCCACATGTTCGATGGCTGCGAACTACCATTGTCTGAAAACCTTGAAATTGCTAAAAAATACTTGGCACAATGCGCTGAATTAAAAATGATCCTCGAAATCGAAACTGGCGTTGTTGGTGGCGAAGAAGACGGTCACGATACCTCTGGCGTTTCTGCAGACAAACTCTACACCACACCAGAAGACATGGTTGAAGCATACAAAACCCTTCAACCTATCGGCCGTTTTATGTTGGCTGCTACTTTTGGTAACGTACACGGCGTGTACAAACCAGGTAACGTTAAACTGACCCCAACTATTCTTCGTGACGGCCAAGCTGCTGTTAAGAGTGAATGCGGAACAGACAGCAACCCTCTTGACCTCGTATTCCACGGTGGCTCTGGTTCAAGCAAAGAAGAAATCGCTGAAACTTTGGGCTATGGCGTTATCAAAATGAACGTTGATACCGACACCCAATATGCATTCTCTCGCCCATTGGTTGACCACTTCTTCACCAACTACGAAGGCATGCTCAAAATCGAAGGCGAAGTTGGCAACAAAAAAGTATACGACCCACGTAGCTACCTCAAAAAAGGTACCGAAGGCGTTAAGAACCGCGTACTTGAAGCTATTGCAGACTTACACGCAACCGGCACCAGCCTCCTGCATAAATAAAAACAACAAAACTAGACTGAACCACCTAAAAGCCTCTGCATGTATAATGCAGAGGCTTTTTATATTTGGTCGCACCTCTTTTGCGAAAACTCAACTTCTTCTATTCCATCACTCTCTTCGATTCGCTTAGAATAACCTATTTTATTGTAACACCTTAAATCACCATTGTGATTGAGTAACGCATACCTGTCATGGGATTAAGCCTACAAAATTCTTATCCACATCGTTCTTGCTTGCCATCACGGAATCACTTCCCTAGGAGCTGAAAAAATCAGAAGGTAGTTTATCTCTGCACTGCTCACGAAATCAGCTAAGGAACATTCTATAACGTGGCATCCAAGCCTAGTAATCTAGATTGATATACTTAAAACTTATTACCTCCATATCATCATACATTTAAAAAACATGAAAACAGAATTTATTTTCCGAAAAGAAAGTCAATTTTAGAAACCACTTAAACAATAGAACCCTATCGCTAACAACAACACCTAATGCACCAAGTATGAATGATCACGACAAGAGCGTCTATAAAAATTTGGCATGGACGGAATCATAAAAGAAGCCCTCCCCATTCTGGCGTATATGAATAAAAATATAAATAAGAATCAATTCTCTTCAATACCAATCGCCAGTAAAATCAGGCTGATACCCCATAATAATAAGGCAACAGACAAATCACTTCCCATCCGTGGGGCTTAGATGAGGACGATCCTTCTCTGCTTTGAGCTTCCATTTATCAAGATATTTACGATGATACTTAACAAAACTATCATGCCGTTTTTCTGCCCATGCATATGCGCTCTCATTATTCTTCACCCATTCGCAAACATCAAACCACTTTGAAAAGTTCTCTGTGCCCAAATCTTCCTTATGCATTGGCTTCAACGAAAAACGAGCGCCCATAAAACCTACTCGTGGTGTAACCAAAGCGTAATAAGTCTTACCAGCTTCTAGATCAGCACTCATAAAATCATAACTCTCCCCGCGTACTCCGTAAAGATGGAGCCCTGCATCAACACTGACCGCAATTTTATCTTTAGAAGGCAAGATACCTATAAAGGAAAAATCATCACCAACAACCTCATGCAAACTCGATGAAGCCGCATATCCCACACCTGATGGACGCATAAATACCAACATTGCCTTACCCACTTCTGGTTCATAACTCTGATTTGGAGCAACATCCCTAACATAACTCTTACCACCACACGAAGTCATAAATGCAGCACAGCTACAAATAAATAAAATCATTGTTATACGCATCGTAAACATCTCCCGAAGATCTCTTTTATCATTGTCATGAAGCATCGATCACATAACCGCTCATCATATAGTTGATAGTGGGCATAGAATACATTCAACCTCCTAATCTACAAAGAAAAGGAATATTTGAATAAGCTTATCTTCTTCAACAAAGCACAACTCAAACGCTCACTCTCACAATTTGAAGAACACTACAACACCGAACGACCACACCAAGGCATTGGTAACGAAACGATCATGCCTTGGAAACACGCGAACAACACAGGCGACATCATCTGTGATGAAAGACTTGGCGGACTGCTCAAGTCATTTCGACGCGAAGCTGCGTAAAGCACCCGCACTCTTTCAACAATCGTCACCAGTTCCGCAATGGACACTGGTTGTCCATCGTGACCATTTGACAACAAATTACCATTGTAGTCGTGTCTCGAAATAGGCTTAGGTGACTTTCAGCGACAAATGCCGCCATTCCACCGATTGGTTTTCTATACAAATTTCAAAGATCATGTCGATATTTACGAGATGATCTCACCGACAGGTATTTTGGCACTATGGGATCGCATTATTGCTCGCTCTCTTCCTTGCGATTATGCAGTAACGATAGAACAATCAAGGGAATAGACCCCCAATCAACAAATAACAAAAACCACGCCCATTTCCAAATGTTTTCTATTGGTAATACCGCCATACCAACGAACACTAAAATAACTCCAATAAAAGGAACTGTCGAAACCCATTTTTTTTTCAATATCACATTGTTAACAAAAACTAACCAATTCATCACGATCACATACAATCCTGACAAACAAAGGACACCACCTACAATCCACCACAGTATATTCATGGTAAATATGCTCTCTGATCAAGAACGCGTTTAAGCCAGTCCAAAGCGCTTACATGCATGGAACTGCAAGCCGAAATAGGCGACAGCGTAAAAACAGCGGCGAAAACAAATAAGGCTAAACGGGGCACTGCCATGCCCACCAGTATGATAAAACGGAATGGACTGCAAAAGTCGAAATACCGGACGTGTATGGCATCCCTCAATGTGCGGGTGGCCGTTTGAAAAAAGGATCATCCCCTTCTTTCCTTCCCATAACGCCCACGCCAATAAGCATCAGTAATAAGACTCCATGAAGCACAACCGCTATTATTACAGCTGCTTTTTCAGACCACAAACCAACTCCCCATAACGCCCCTGTAATAATCAGAGGAAAGAATAAGAGCGTAACCCATGAGCGACGCCAAAAAACCATCAATGCGATCAGGAGAAACCAGAACGCCCCAGTAATTATCGTTGCAATAACCATTACGGTGTCCTCGGCAGTCTGATAATTACATCCGATGGTATTAAAACATCTTCTTCAACAATTCGCTGTGACTTGCCAAACCATCGTTTAAACAAACCTTGCGGACGTTGAAGCATAGAACGCGAAACTTGGAAGGACACACTTGCCGACCCTCGTTTACCAGTCATTCCAGACATCAAACGGTTCCACCAATTAGGATTACCTTCTGATACCCAAACAGCTGCACGCGGATGATCTAAGAATCTTGTTATTGCATTATTCGGACTTGGAAGGTTAGCAGGTAAATACCCTTGTTCCACCTTCGCTAAAATACTCTCCGGTGTTCCACGATGGGTAATAGTTACCAAATCATTACTCACCATAATGGGGCCAAGATCTCCCTCAGGAGCTTTCCCTATATACCACTCATCAAAGAAAGGAAGAGGTGCCCCATCTGGGGTTGGTGTATGTCTATTAATTCCAAAGCCAAATGGTACTCCAGCCGTCATGGCTTTCAGAGCACCGCCAGTCATCGCATTCACCGCAGTTTGACCGCCAAGATAGCCACCACCATAGGCAGCACCCTTATCGGCAAAGTGCTCAAGACTCGACAAACCTGCATCGTACATGGCTGATGCCACTAACAGAGGATCTGTGGTGATATGACCCCATGCACCTGTGATAGCGTCTCCAACAGCTGACGGATTTGCTGCCAGCTGTGCTAAGTCTCGATAACCAGCCAGTTCGCCTGCAATACCATCACGCAACCCACGCGTCAGCCGTGGAGCAGCCTCTAAGCCTGCGATGATGGACGGGTCTACAGTGACCGCACCAATACCACCAATGAACAGTTGCTTCGATAACCGTCCTGCCCCACTCATCGTGTCGGCAAGCGCAAGGGCATAGGCAATCACATCCTGACCATCTGCGAAAGAGCTATGAATAACAGGAGAAGCAAGTGTATCATTACTTGGCCATTGCGCATGCACAGCCTGTCGCGGGACACCATAATTGACAACATTGGCTTTATCTAAATGGAAAAGATAGTTTACATATCGTGGAATAGATGTTCTCGTAAAACGATCATTATCTCCATTATCACTTTTGGTATAGCCAAACAATGGCTTGGGAACATTTGGGTCAAAGATAAAATCTTCTTCCCATTCATTCGTGCTACTATTCCAAACCCAGTTTAATCCGGTTCTATCCCACCGGTTCACGGGGTCTCCATTCGTATAGGACACTTTGTTATACCATGCGGGATGACCATCGAGCTGTGGTTCAGGGTCTAATTGGCCACCAATATTACCACCTGCGCAGATCGTGCTCGCGCAAAACAGAAACAACAAGGTAGCGATTGCTGCCTTGCTGGATAGGTTGGTTATTGAAAGGA
>JADGDD010000018.1 GCA_016745075.1 Planctomycetota bacterium
AGGTCATACAGAATTGGTAAACCGCCCATTGTGGTTATCATTACCAACTTATAGCCAAAATAATAGAATTTTCGACTGGAGCAATACCCATAATCAGCACTTCCAGCAAAATCGCTATGTTTTTTACTCCGTTTATAACCAACAACTGGAATTGGTTTTGTATCAAGAAGGTAGTGTGTTTCTGTGGTAAGACCATAATCATGGAGCCAATCTCGCCGCATTTCTTCTATGAGTTTTCTTAAATTGCGTGCACGCCGATTAAATTGACTTTGACTTAACACATTTGGAAATAAAGCGAGATGATTGGCTCGTATGTAGCCAATAAATTGCAGTTCTCCTGGATAGGGGACGTATTCACTCGCTAACATTAATGTCATCACTTCACTATCTGTAAAAACTGGTTTACATCCTGGCCTGCCATTTCTTGATTTTCTACCATTGTCTTGATACCAATCATCTACGATTACAAAAATGATGGTCAAAATTGTTTCTATGTCTATACTTTGCATGAGCTGTTTTCCTTTGATAGTTGGTTTTGTCACTTCCTATCTTGGGAAACAGTCTCATTTTGTCAAATCTAATTTGTTTTGGTTCAGCGTCAAATGGACACAGGCCTTAAAAAATAAGTCACTATTGACAGCTCCCAGCTTGTTGCCAAAATAGCTTTCGTTGCTTACGCCCTTGCGCCAATTTCTGATGCCGTTGGTCAAAAATCTTAGCCTCACGATGATTCAATTTGTCCGCAGGTGTGATATATCCAATGGCTGAATGTAGTCGATGATAATTATATTGCTCCACGAATGTGGCAACAATACGTTTCGCATCCGTTGGTGACAGCGGGCTACCTGGCCAAATACATTCTCGCTTAAGTGTTTGATGCCATCGTTCAATCTTGCCGTTGCTTTGTGGATAATACGGCGAAGTACGCACATGCTGCATCCCGCACAGGCGCACAAAATGCTTAAAATCACGGGACACAAACTGTGGCCCATTGTCGTTGATAATGCGTGGCTTAGCTTGGGGGAATTTTTCCCGCGCCCGTTGTAAAATTATTTCTATATCCGTTTCTTTCATCGCGGCACGAATTTCCCAATGGACAATAAATCGACTGTATCCATCCAGAATCGTGCAGAGATAATAGAATGTGCCACTGATATTCAGGTACGTGATGTCGATATGCCAATGCTGATGAGTCCGCTTAGGCTGATTGAACCCTTGTCCTTTTTTTGATGGCTCTGCTGTGGTAGCACGCAATAAACCAGCGGTGGACAAGATACGATAGACACTACTCGGACTTACAGCCGCTATGTTTTCATCCAGCATCATGTAAGCAAGGCGACGATATCCAGTGTTACGATGCTCCGCATAATAGGTGATGATTGCCGCTTTTTCAGACTCGGTCAGCCAATGTTGTTTGGGTGGTGCACCGCTGGGTTGATTTTCTACCCCTTGTCGGGCAACCCAATTGTAATACTTGCTACGACCAATACCCAACCAATTCGTGAACTGAGCTGTATCATAGCCTGTTTTCTCTTGCCACCTGCATATAAAATCCACGACATCATCTCGTGTTTCTCTAGATACCCATTCACCTTTCAGCGAACCCCACTCCTTTTTTTTAACGTGACATACTCTTCCATGACTTCGCCCAAAACCTCATCTTTACGGGCAAGTTTGCTTTCAAGATGGGTGACTTCTTGCTGGAGGGCGGTAACGGCCGTTTTTGTTGTTGTTGCAAACGCCTTTTCTCCACCGTCGAAAAACTGTTTTTGCCATCGATAATAGACACTGGGAGCAATCTTATATTCATCACAGAGGTCTGACACGCTCTGTTTCTCAATTAGGTGCAGCCGAATGATGGATACTTTTTCTGCGGGTTGATATTGTTTCCGTTTGCGTTTACTTGTCTTCATTTTTGCCTTCATTTCCTTGATTTATGATGAGAGTTATTCTCTTTCTAAATGAAGACCCTGTCCATTTTCAACTGAACTATAACAAATTCACATAGAGCGTATACTGCTATTTCCTTTATTACTTCTACAAAACGGCCGTTTTTCCACTCCAACTTCTCCCCAAGCCTCGTTATCAAAATCTGCCTCCCGTTCCTCCTCTCCGATAACGCCAACAAGTCTCATACACCCTCCTGTTTTCAATCGGTAATTACGGTGACCAACACCTTGTCTACCCGTCGCCAATCCATATCTAATACCTCAATAGTGAAATTTTGCCAGGTAACTTTGTCCCCTGCTTCTGGAATCTGTCC
>JADGDD010000019.1 GCA_016745075.1 Planctomycetota bacterium
AAGAAGCGGTTTTTGTAGTTTGGCGAGATATAAGTGAGCAAAAAACTCTTGAAAATTCACTCAAAGAGAGAGAATCACAGGTAAGGACTCTCCTCGATAACATCCCCTTGCATGTAATTGTAACTACTTATGAGGGCAATATATTGTCGGCAAATCCACAAGCCTTGCAGGATTATGATTTTAGAGAAGAAGACCTCTCGACAGTCAATATTTTAGATTTTTACGCTGATGAATTTCAAAGAGATGAAGTGATAAGAGAAGTGAAAGAACTTGGTCATGTTGAGCAAAAAATAGTTCGACTAAAACGACATGATGGCATACACTCTATGATGCTCTCCGTATTACCAATTGTATATGGTAAAAAAGAGGTTCTCCTTTCAATAGCTGTTGATTTAACTCAGCGTTTAGAACTTGAAAAAGATTTGAAGCAGGCTAAAGAGAGCGCAGAATTGGCAAACCGTTCAAAGTCTGAATTTTTGGCAAATATGAGCCATGAAATTAGAACGCCAATGAACGCCATTATAGGATTTACAGAACTTCTAAGTGAACAGATTAGTGAACCGAGATTAAGGACATATACAAAAACTATACAAAAAGCGAGTAATTCTCTTTTGCTACTGATTAATGACATACTTGATCTTTCAAAAATTGAAGCGGGAAAATTACAGATAAATAAGAGTGCAACAGATATTTATTCACTTGCTAATGAAGTAAGTTCAATATTTACGATAGCAGTTCAGAAAAAAGGTTTAGATTTAATAGTTCATGTTGATAAAAGCATACCAGATAGCCTTCTTTTAGATGAAGTCAGAATTAGACAAGTTTTATTAAATATTATTGGTAATGCTGTGAAGTTTACAGAATATGGGCATGTCAAGTT
>JADGDD010000001.1:0-1115 GCA_016745075.1 Planctomycetota bacterium
ACGATCAAATTAATTGTGGTGAATGATGGTATCGCAGAACCTTCTGAAACGGTAACGGTTACGCTTTCTACCTTGAGCAATATTTCTTCAATTACAATGGCTTCTCATACACATACTATTACCGATGTGGATGCCAATCCAACGGTTGCTCTTTCAGTGAATTCCTCAACGAGTGCTGAAAACGATACGACGACTGTAACGTATACGGCAACGTTAAGCGCAGCATCAGGTAAAGTGTGTACAGTAAATTATGCAGTTAGCGGTACGGCTTCTTTGACTTCCGATTATACGAATGCCTCTGGTGATTACAGTGTCGCCTCTAATGGTACGATCAGCTTTGCCGCAGGCGAAACAAGTAAGACGATCAAGTTAACCGTAGTCAATGATGGTACTGCTGAACCTTCAGAAACCGCAATCGTAACGTTATCGACTTTGGGTAATATTTCCTCAATAACAACAGCATCTCAAACACATACTATTACCGATGCCGATGCCAATCCAACGGTCGCTCTTTCAGTGAGTTCCTCAACGAGTGCTGAAAATGATACGACGACTGTAACGTATACGGCAGCGTTAAGTGCAGTATCAGGCAAAGTGTGTACGGTGAACTATGCGGTTAGTGGCACCGCTTCTTTAACCTCAGACTATACCAACGCATCCGGTGATTACAGTATTGCTTCTAACGGTACGATCAGTTTTGCCGTAGGCGAAACGAGTAAGACGATCAAATTAACGGTGGTTAATGACAGCACCGCTGAATCTTCAGAAACTGCAATTGTTACCTTATCGACTTTGAGTAATATCTCCTCAATTACGACGGCTTCTCAAACACATACTATTACCGATACCGATGCTAATCCAACGGTTGCTCTTTCAATGAGTTCTGCAACGAGTGCAGAAAACGATACAACGACCGTAACGTATACGGCAACGTTGAGTGCGGCTAGTAGTAAAGTCTGCACCGTGAATTATGGAATAAGCGGTACGGCTTCTTTAACTTCCGATTATATGAATGCATCTGGTGATTATAGTATAGTTTCTAACGGTACGATTAGTTTTGCCGCAGGTGAAACGAGTAAGACGATCAAACTAACGGTGGTTAATGACAGCACCGC
>JADGDD010000001.1:1124-1557157 GCA_016745075.1 Planctomycetota bacterium
AGTTTTGCCGCAGGTGAAACGAGTAAGACGATCAAACTAACGGTGGTGAATGACAGCACCGCTGAATCTTCAGAGACTGCAATTGTTACCTTATCGACTTTGAGTAATATTTCCTCAATAACAACTGCATCTCAAACGCATACTATTACCGATACCGATGCCAATCCAACGGTCGCTCTTTCAGTGAATTCCTCAACGAGCGCTGAAAATGATACGACGACAGTGACCTATACAGCGACATTAAGCGCGGCTAGTGGTAAAGTGTGTACGGTAAATTATGCCGTCAGCGGTACGGCCTCTTTAACTTCCGATTATACCAACGCATCCGGTGATTATAGTATCGCTTCTAACGGTACGATCAGTTTTGCCGCAGGTGAAACGAGTAAGACGATCAAACTAACGGTGGTGAATGACAGCACCGCTGAATCTTCAGAGACTGCAATTGTTACCTTATCGACTTTGAGTAATATTTCCTCAATAACAACTGCATCTCAAACACATACTATTACCGATACCGATGCTAATCCAACGGTCGCTCTTTCAGTGAGTTCGGCAACGAGTGCTGAAAACGATACGACGATCGTAACGTATACGGCAACGTTAAGTTCAGCATCAGGTAAAGTGTGTACGGTGAACTATGCGGTCAGCGGTACGGCCTCTTTCACTTCTGATTATACGAATACCTCAGGTGATTATAGTATCGCCTCTAACGGTACGATCAGCTTTGCCGCAGGCGAAACGAGTAAGACGATCAAATTAACGGTGGTGAATGACAGCACTGCTGAATCTTCAGAAACCGCAATTGTGACGTTATCGACTTTGAGTAATATCTCCTCAATTACGACTGCTTCTCAAACACATACTATTACTGATACCGATTCTAATCCAACGGTCGCTCTTTCAGTGAGTTCCTCAACGAGTGCTGAAAATGATACGACGACTGTAACGTATACGGCAACGTTAAGCGCAGCATCAGGTAAAGTGTGTACAGTAAATTATGCCGTTAGCGGTACGGCCTCTCTAACTTCCGATTATACGAATGCCTCTGGTGATTATAGTGTTGCTTCTAACGGTACGATTAGTTTTGCCGCAGGTGAAACGAGTAAGACGATCAAACTAACGGTGGTTAATGACAGCACCGCTGAATCTTCAGAGACTGCAATTGTTACCTTATCGACTTTGAGTAATATTTCCTCAATAACAACTGCATCTCAAACGCATACTATTACCGATACCGATGCTAATCCAACGGTCGCTCTTTCAGTGAGTTCCTCAACGAGCGCTGAAAATGATACGACGACAGTGACCTATACAGCGACATTAAGCGCAGCTAGTGGTAAAGTGTGTACAGTAAATTATGCTGTTAGTGGTACGGCCTCTTTGACTTCCGATTATACGAATGCCTCTGGTGATTATAGTATTGCTTCTAATGGTACGATCAGTTTTGCCGTAGGCGAAACAAGTAAGACGATCAAATTAACGGTGGTTAATGACAGCACCGCTGAATCTTCAGAAACCGCAATCGTGACCTTATCGACCTTAAGTAATATTTCCTCAATCACGACGGCTTCTCAATCACTTTTTATTGCCGAGGCGGATGCCGATACAAAGGCGGCTAAGACCGTGAGTTCCTCAACGAGTGCTGAAAATGATACGACGACAGTGACCTATACAGCGACATTAAGTGCGGCCAGTGGTAAAGTGTGCACGGTAAATTATGTAGTCAGCGGTACGACTTCTTTAACTTCCGATTATACCAACGCATCCGGTGATTATAGTATTGTTTCTAACAGTACGATTAGTTTTGCCGCAGGTGAAACGAGTAAGACGATCAAATTAACGGTGGTTAACGATGGTAGTGCTGAACCTTCAGAAACCGCAATCGTGACTTTATCGACTTTGAGTAATATCTCTTCAATTACGACGGCTTCTCAAACGCATACGATTACTGATTCAGATGCTAATCCAACGGTTGCTCTTTCAGCGAGTTCCTCAACGAGCGCTGAAAATGATGCAATCACAGTGATCTATACGGCAACGTTGAGTGCGGCTAGCAGTAAAGTTTGCACTGTAAATTATGCGGTCAGTGGGACTGCTTCTCTCGGCTCCGATTATACGAATGCCTCTGGTGATTACAGTATTGCCTCTAGTGGCGTGATTAGTTTTGCTGCGGGTGAAACAACAAAGACAATCAAATTAACTGTGGTCAATGATGGTACTGCTGAATCTTCAGAAACCGCAATCGTAACGTTATCGATCTTGAGTAATATTTCCTCAATAACAACTGCATCTCAAACACATACGATTACTGATGTCGATGCAGATCCAACGGTAGCCCTTTCAATGAGTTCTTCGATAAGTGCTGAAGATGACACGAAAACCGTGACCTACACGGCAACGTTAAGCACGGTGAGTAGCAAGATCTGCACCGTGAATTATGGAATAAGCGGTACGGCCTCTCTAACTTCCGATTATACGAACGCCTCTGGTGATTATAGTATAGCTTCTAACGGTACGATCAGTTTTGCCGCAGGTGAGACGAGTAAGACGATCAAATTAATTGTGGTGAATGATGGTATCGCAGAACCTTCTGAAACGGTAACGGTTACGCTTTCTACCTTGAGTAATATCTCTTCAATTACAATGGCTTCTCATACACATACTATTACCGATGTGGATGCAGACCCAACGGTCGCTCTTTCAATGAGTTCTGCAACGAGCGCTGAAAACGATACGACGACCGTAACGTATACGGCAACGTTGAGCACGGTGAGTAGCAAGATCTGCACTGTGAATTATGGAATAAGCGGTACGGCTTCTTTAACTTCAGATTACATCAACGCCTCTGGTGATTACAGTATAGCTTCTAACGGTACGATCAGCTTTGCCGCAGGTGAGACGAGTAAGACGATCAAATTAATTGTGGTGAATGATGGTATCGCAGAACCTTCTGAAACGGTAACGGTTACGCTTTCTACCTTGAGTAATATCTCTTCAATAACGACTGCTTCTCAAACACATACGATTACTGATGTGGATGCCAATCCAACGGTCGCTCTTTCAATGAGTTCTGCAACGAGCGCTGAAAACGATACGACGACCGTAACGTATACAGCAACGTTGAGCGCGGCCAGTGGTAAAGTGTGTACGGTAAATTATGCCGTAAGCGGTACAACCTCTTTAACTTCCGATTATACGAACGCCTCTGGTGATTATAGTATTGCTTCTAACGGTACGGTCAGTTTTGCCGCTGGTGAAACTGCGAAGACGATATCGTTTGTGGTTGTTGATGATAACGTTCCTGAAGATACAGAAACGGTCGTTATTACATTTTCTTCTGTAAATAATATTACATCAATAACAACCGCTTCATCGCTAAGCCATTCAATCATTGATGCAGATAATGTTGCTCCCATTATTACGGAAGGTGAATCTATTTCAGTAGTGATGGATGAAGATGGAGTGCCCACAGCCTTTAATCTTGTATTACATGTAAGTGATGCGGACGGTGATAGCATCCAATGGCAAATTTTATCAGCTCCAAGTAAAGGCAGTGCGGAGGTGTCTGGTGTTGGGCTGACGAAATCAATTGCATATACACCAACAGCAAACTGGAATGGGGCAGATTCGTTTGTCGTGGAGGTAACAGATGGTATTGAGACAGATACAATCACAGTTATGGTTACTGTTGCGCCAAGAAATGATGCGTCAGTGAATACAATAGTACCTACAGTGTCAGGCTTGCTCTATGATGGGCAGGAACTTGTTGCAACAACAGGCACCTGGTCGGATGTAATTGATGTAGCTGTTTCTGGTTCTTCGCTTATTTCCTATACGTATCAATGGCAGCGAGCAGATAATCAAAGTGGAGCAAATACGACTACGATTACAGGTGCAACAAATGCCACCTATCTACTCGCATCAGAGGATATAGGTTTTTCTGTGCGAGTGGTAGTTACAGCAATAGACACTGGGGTTGGTCTTCCGAGTACGTCGACTGCGGTGATGGCTAGTGATTGGAGTGTAGCGGTGATCAATAATACAGCGCCAGTTATTACAGAAGGAGATGCTTTCACTTTTGTGACCGATGAGGATGTTTTTGCTCAAGCAAGTATACATGCGAGTGATGTGGATAACGATGTATTAACATGGAGTATTGAGTCGCCTGCCCAAAATGGTTTGGCTACGGCAGCAGGAACGGGTACAGAAAAAATAATAGGTTATACACCAAATATAGATTGGAATGGTACAGATACATTCGTTCTTCGTGTGAGTGATGGAAAAGAATTTGATGATATAACTGTTACAGTCACGGTCTCTCCACGTAATGATGCCCCAGTGAATACGGTAGCACCAAGTATTGTTGGAACGATGCGTGAATGGCAAACACTTACTGCTGTTGTTGGAGAGTGGAATGATGAGAAAGACACTCTTGTGTCTGGATCTTCTTCTTTGACGTATTCTTTCCAATGGCAGCGGGCGGATGATGCGAGTGGAACAAACGCGAGTGATTTGAGCGGAGCAACGCTTGTGTCTTATCAATTACAAACAGAAGACGTGCAGAAATTTATTCGTGTGGTTGTGACTGCTTCGGATAATGGTGTTGGCTTAAATGCCGTAGCATCTGCTGCAATAGAATCTACATGGTATGGTATTGTTGTAGAAAATGGACCGCCAACCATTATAGATCAATCGTTGTCGGTTATGGAAAACGTTGCTATTGGAACTGAGCTAGGGCTTATCACCGCTCAAAACTCAGAATCAGACGGTCTTCATTTCAGTATAGATGCGGAAGTACCATTTGCTATAGATGTGAATGGAAAGCTCACCACAACAGATATGATTGATTATGAAAGTAAATCTTTGTGGGTACTAACTGTTTCTGTCGCAGATGATTTTGGAATGACGGCAAGCGGGCTTGTGACCGTTGTGGTTACTGATGCTGATGAGGCAATTGATATTACGGAAATTGTGATTACAGGTAAAGTAATTGGTTCATTGCCACAAACAGTAACCGTAGACGGTGTTCCTGTTGTGATGAATAACAATCAGTACCAATGGGTCGTACCTACTGGAGCAGATGGAACAACAACACTCACAGTACGTGTTTCGGATACAGAGGGACAAGTAACTAAAACGGTTGATATTACGGAAACAACAATTCCGACAGGAGGTGTCCAATGAGATATGTGCTTGGGTGTTGCCTGATAGGTATATTAAGTGGATGCAGTGGCCTCATTTCAACGCCAACAATACCAGTTGGTACAGAAATTATTACAGCAGAGTTAAAAGGCGCATTGCCTGCTGTTGGAGGTGGAGTGGAGCGTCGAGTAACCGTTGATGGAGAAGATGCGCTTATTGATGGAGAAACTTGGTCACATAGCGTTGCTGTTAGTAAAGGGCAGAATACCTATGCTGTTGCCATTTATATTGGTGGTAAAGTAACTCCAGAACATGAAAAAGAGATCCATATAGATTATTGATACAGGTTAGTGATGAGTAGAGAGCACTCAATACTCGGAAGCTTGCAATTGATAGTGAGATTACAGGATGCCCTTATAACAGAAAGAAGCGCTTCTTTTCTATCTGAGGTCGTGGCTTTCGCGCAAAATAGGAATTCAGTCATGAACTATTGGTTAATGAAAAGTGAACCCGATGTCTTTGGGATAAAACATTTACAAGCAGCGCCCAATAAAACAGAACCATGGGATGGTGTGCGCAATTATCAGGCTCGTAATTTTATGCGCGATACGATGAAAAAAGGCGATAAAGTACTGTTTTATCATAGTAACGCGAAGCCGCCTGGCGTAGCAGGGTTAGCTGTGGTTGTGAAAGAAGGCTATCCAGATCACACAAGCTGGGATGAAGGGTGTAAATATTATGACCCGAAAAGCAGTCCAGAAAATCCACGATGGTTTATGGTTGATATTCAATTTAAAAAAGAATTTAAGCGAATCATCAGTTTAGACGAGTTGCGCCAAGTGCCAGATCTGAAAGATATGGTTTTGCTTAACCGTTCACGACTTTCCGTACAGCCTGTGGCTAAAGAAGAATACGACATTATCTGCGCGTTGGCCAAATAATATACTCCGGTCTTTTTAGAGCGGATTTGGTATATTAATGCAACTGTGTTCTAGGCCAAATTCCTGTGCAATATTTTGGCCAAGAGCATGAATAGCATGTGTTTCCGTGGCAGCATGACCACAGGCAAAACAATGAGTCTTACATTCGGCAGCTTCATGCCAGGTTTGCTCACTTGTTTCCCCAGTGATAAGTGCATCAAGGCCGGCATCAGCAGCGGCGCATAAATAATTTTGTCCACCACCAGTTACGACACCAATACGCTTTATTTTTTTTGGGCCACCAGGAACGTGAATAACATCATGATCAAAAAGTGTTGCACAACGTGCTGTTAATTCCTCTGCGGTGATAGTTTCTGGTAGTGTGCCGTAGAGGCCAACATCTACGTTTTTATATGGGGCAAAACTGCCTTCTTGCTGTGCACCCAATCCAGAAAGGGCATGGGCGTTGTTGCCGTGCTTGGGGTGGGCATCAAGCGGTAAATGCCATGCCAACAAAGAACAGTGGCCTTGTAGCAAGGTCCGTATGCGTTTTCCGGTAAAGCCGCCAATATGGTCAATGCTGCCCCAGATAATGCCATGATGAACAACAAGTGCTTGGGCTCCAATATGAATAGCGTGCTCAATTGCACTCAGGCTTGCGCTGGTTGCAGTCGCAATATGAGTGATGCTGGTGTCGCTATCAACTTGGCAGCCATTGTGACAATAATCATTTCGGAAGAGATGGCTGTCGAGTAGATTATTAGTAAAGGTACACAGGTCTTGTTGTGTGCAGGTCATGATGCTTGTCCTCAATAAAAGCTTTCACAATAAAAAGCCCTTCGCTAGAAACAACGAAGGGCTTTAGGCTATTACGCTTTACGAATAACGTTTTAATAAGCAGTGCTTATTTGTTCCATTCGTCTTTAGCAGCTTTTGCAATACGGAAAACAAGTTTGCGGCCAGCTTTCTTGGCAGGAACTTTACGCTCTTCACCAAAGATAACACGAGTTTGTGCTTTACGAGCAGGTGTCTCGCGAACAACCAGTTTGCCGATACCTGGAATGGTAGCGCCAACGCCAGCGTATTTCATTACAACGTCGCCAAGTTCTTCAACAAGGGCAGCAGCTTGTTTTTTGCTGACTTCACCGATGTCGCGTTTGTTGACTGCTTCGGTCAAATGAGCAATGAGTTGAGTTTTTGTGTAGCTCTTCTCGCCTTTTTTAGGCTTTTTAAGAATAGCTGTTGGTGCTTTGGCTGTTGCCATGATGCATTCTCCACAGTGAGAGGTTAAAGGATGAAGAGTGCTTTTTATCGGTGTTTTTGAAATGTCCACATAAAAATACCCGTAAATAACAGGGGATTGTGTTGCATGTGTCACAACGTCTCATGAAATACGCTTCAAAAGGCATGAAGGGGTGCAAATGATTCATGTAAAGAAGGCTTGCGAGTCGTTCTGTATTCGAGTACCCTGTTGTGCAAAGAATGAGAGGGGGCCTGGCAATGGCATGGATTGACCAATTATTTGTTCGGATGAGTGAAATGGGCGCAGCGGATGTTCATATAACGAGTGAGCATGTTCCACATATACGTGATTCTGGTGATTTGGTGCCGATGGAAGGGGTTCCTGCCTTATCGGCATCACAGGTGGAACAAATTCTGAAAGAAATCATGCCAGAGAAAAATCAGGCTGAATTCGCTGACTGTAACGATACAGACTTTGCCTATGCCTTAGAGGGAATGGGGCGCTTTCGTGCTAATATATTTAGAGACCGTTTTGGTATGGGCGGGGTCTTCCGTCGTATTCCAGAAGAAATTCTTACGGTAGAGCAACTCGGTTTACCAGATGCCGTGGTGAATTTAACCAACTATAAGAAAGGGCTTGTTTTAGTAACGGGTCCAACTGGTTCCGGTAAATCAACAACCTTGGCGGCGATGATTGATCATATTAACGCTACTCGCCACGAGCATATTATTACTATTGAAGACCCGATTGAATTTGTACATCCAGCCAAGAAATGTTTATTAAACCAACGCGAAATTGGTAAGCATACGCAGAGTTTTAACGCATCGTTGCGTGCAGCTTTGCGTGAGGACCCAGATATTGTGTTAGTTGGTGAAATGCGTGACTTAGAGACAACGCGTATTGCAATCGAAACGGCAGAAACTGGCCATCTGGTTTTTGGTACTCTGCATACCAGTACCGCGGCGAGCACTGTGGACCGTATTATTAATCAGTTTCCAGCAGAAGAGCAGGAACAAATTCGCCTCATGTTGGCTGGCTCTTTACGTGGTGTGGTTGCCCAGAACTTATTGAAGAAAAAAGGCGGCGGTCGTTGTGCTGCCCTTGAAATTATGATCTGTACTCCAGGTGTAGCTGCAAATATCCGTGAAGGTAAAACCTACCAGTTACCATCAGCCATGCAAACGGGTGCTAGATATGGTATGCAGCTTCTGAACGATGCGCTATTTGATTTGATTAAAGCAGATCGTGTTGATCCACTGGAAGCCTACGATAAGTGCCTAGATAAAGAAGATATGGCTAAGAAACTAGAAGGTATCGGGGTAGCAGTCGAGGAATCTTTTTAGTAATTCGACCCAGACTGCATTTGTATAAAACGACCACCATAGAAAACCTGTGGTGGTTGTTTAGTATGGGGGGTGTTTTTAGCGAACAGCAGCAACAGCTTCTTCTCGTGTTGGGAAACACTCAATTAATGCTTCAAGACCAAGTAGAGAGAATACTTCAGAGACCACATCGCTTGGAGAGGCAATGGCAATTTTCCCAATTCGGCCTTGCTTCACTTCACTCTCTGCTTGTTGAAAGTAGTTGATGAGCAAGCCAACACCTGCGCTAGAAATATAGGTTAAATTTCTTAGCTCAAAAACGACTTGGAAATGCTTGGTGGCAGCCATGCGTTCAAGGTGACTGTCGAGAATTGGTGCAGTGTGGCCATCAAGCATACCAGCAAGGCTGATAACAATAACGGATTCGTAAACGGTTTCTTTAAGGTCGAGTTTTGAGCTCATGGCCATCCTGTGAAATATATTGAGGTTACGCTTCTGTACTCAGTACAGCGACTTGAGTTACGATTGCAAGCCCTAGCATGTCGAGTATGGCTAAATTGAAATCTATAGAGGGCTGCTTCGCTGAGATAGAGCAGGTTGTTGATGATCTGGAGGGCGGCGACCTTCCTTTAGAACAAGCTTTTAAACGATACGAAGCTGGTCTGAAACATTTGCAGGCAGCAAGAAAGCAACTAGACGCTTATGATGCACGTCTGAAAGAATTACAAGATGATGCTGTGTCCGATAAAGATACAGAAGAAGACGTGTTGTAGAAACACTGTACAACAGCGAAAAATGATGCATATGATAGGTATATTTTGACTATTACCGAGGCTCCAGCATTGGCGTTATTGTGGGATGATGGAGTTTTATTGCCAGAGCCAACATTATGTTGGCAGTGCTGGCGACCAGCCCTCATGTATGGTGGCTCGGCGTGTTTGCATTGGCGTGCAGATGCGCTTGCCGCACAGGCGGCGGGCGTTTCGTGTTTCACAACCGAGCCAGCACATGGATGTGCTCAACAAGCCGTTGTCTATACACGCAAAGAACGTGAAGCGAGTTGGAATGATGTGGTGCAGGCTTGGAATGCTTTGCCAGTTGGTGGCCGTCTCGTACTTGTGGGTGGTAATGATACCGGAATTAAAACTACAGCAAAGATCTGTGGGCAACGTTTAGGGGTAGAAGGCATTGTTGTAGCAAACCGTGCTCGTGCTCGTGCGTGTGTGTATAGCAAAATTACAGATCTCTTGGTAGAACCAACTTTTTTGCCTCCCGTTGTATTATCTGCGGAACGGTCAGAGATGTGTACAGTGGTTCCCGGTGTCTTTAGCGCTCGTGGCTTAGATGGCGGAACGGCTTTATTACTTGACGTGTTGAGTACATATGAAGGAGCAGTCTCTTTCATTCTGGATGTGGCTTGTGGCGTTGGGCATTTAGGGCTTAATGCTGTTAGACAGTGGCCGATGGCAGAGGCTCTTTTACTTGATGCTGATGCACGAGCGGTGTCCTGTGCTGCAAAAAATGGAGCACAGCTTACACCAACATCTATTGTGCGAGCTGAATGGTGGGATACCAGTGAGGCGATTCCAAGTTGTTCCCCAGATCTCATCCTCATCAATCCACCTTTTCATACGGGTGTGCACGCGGATATGGATGTGGCTAAACAGATGTTTCAGCGGATAGAAGCCGTTGCTCAAACAGGCGCAGTTATGTTGGTTGTTGCGAATCGTCATCTGCCGTGGGAACGAGAGCTCGAACACTGTGGTCATCGTCAGGAATTGTTGTCTCAAAAAGATGGTTATAAAATTATTCGAGTAGACTGGTAAAGAAGGAGCGGCTATGGTAGTTCGATTAGATGCGTATTTAGCATATGGTGGCCTTGGTTCACGTAGTGAAGTTCGAGTTTTTGTAAAAAAAGGACTGGTTACAGTCGATGGTGTTGTCTGCAAGAAGCATGCTAGTAAAGTGGACGAAGGGCAGGTTGTGCTCTGTGATGGTACGCTTGTAGAACTGCCGCCTCGTTCTGTGGATGCGGTGCTCTATAAACCAGTTGGTTACGCCTGTAGCCATGATCCGAATGAAGCCCCCGTGGTTGACGATTTACTTGACCCTCTTTGGGTGCGAGGGGGCGTGCAAAGCGCAGGACGTTTAGACCGTGAAACGTCAGGGCTTTTGGTCTTGTCGCTTGATGGTCAGTTTATTCACCGCCTTATTAAACCAGGTAAAGAAGTGTTTAAGCGTTATTGCATTACTTACACAGGAGAGCTTAAACAACAGGCTGTTCGCGCTTGTGAAGAAGGTCTTATCATTGCTGGCGATTTAGAGCGGCCAACCCGTCCTGCGCGGTTAATCTTGGGTGAGACTGATGAAGATGGCCATGGCCATGCCACCTTAGAAATTTGTGAGGGCCGCTATCACCAAGTTCGTCAAATGATAACAGCCCTTGGTGGTCAGGTAATTGCATTACATAGAGATCGAATAGGTGCTTACACCTTACCTGTGGATATGGAGGCAGGAGAAACAGTCCTATTAAGCGAATCGGATAAACAAGATTTACTGGTTGCGGGTTTAAGAGCTGTAGAGGCATGACTGTTTGAGTGAGTCGTTTTTCCTGAGTCATCTGTTCTATTCTATAATCATTCATCGTGCGCGGGCATGCTCATACACTCTGAATATGAAGAAGAGAGCTTACAAGATTACTACTCGACAGAGCGCGGGTAACAAGAGGATGTAGGTCTATGATGACGAGTCACCACTCTGTAGACAGGCCTCCTGTAAGCGATGAACAGCGCCTTCAGCTTGCTGAATTGATGTTGCGTTCTCGTATGCTGGAGCAACGCATAGCAGCGCTCTATCGTCAAGGTCGCATTGCTGGTGGTGTCTATCTTGGATATGGCCATGAACTCTCCAGCGCAGCCTGTGCTATGCAGCTTGAGCCGTCAGATGTTTATGCGCCACTCATTCGTGATATGGCAGGTCGTTTAGCAAAAGGTGAAACGGAACTTGATGTGCTTCGGGTCTATCTTGGACGAGAAACAGGAACGATGCGTGGTCGTGATGGCAACATTCATCGCGGTGATTTACGTCTAAATATCTTACCGATGATCAGCCATTTGGGCAGCATGCTGGCGGCAGTAAACGGTGCATTGCTTGCTAAAAAGCTGGCAGGGGAAACTGGCATGGTTGGCATGGCCTGTGTTGGTGAGGGTGGTATTAGTACTGGTGCTGCAAGCGAGGCGCTCAACCAAGCTGCGATTGAGCATTTGCCACTGGTTGTGATTGTGAGTAATAATCAATATGCCTATTCCACCACCAATGATAAGAGTTTTGCTTGTGAAGATTTAGCCCTGCGTGGGCCTGCCTTTGGTTTGCAATCGCGGTCATGTAATGGTAATGATGCAGATGCTTGTCTGTCCACTGCTCAGGCTGCTGTTGCCGCCGCTCGTACTGGTGCGGGTCCACAGCTCATTGTTGTCGACGTTTTGCGTCGTTGTGGTCATGGGGAACATGATGATGGTGCTTACATGTCACAAGAATTGCAGGAGAACTATCCAGATTGCATAACCGCGAGTCTGGCTGCATGGTTGGAATCTGGCCTTATTGATGCCGAATGGGAAACAACGCAGCGGAGCGGCATAGAAACACATATACAGAGTATTGTAGAACAGGTCTTGGCAGAGCCAGAGCCCAGTCCTCACACAGAAGAATGGACAGCATTATCTAATCCAGGACAATTGTATGAGGTGAATCTCTAATGGCCGGTGTTACAGCAGAACAATTGGCAGCATCTGTAGGTACAACCACCTATCTTGATGCTTTACGACAAGCCATGTTTGACGCGCTTGCCCAATGGCCAGAAGCTTTTATCTACGGCCAAGATGTAGAAGACCCGTTTGGTGGTGCCTTCAAAGCAACAAAAGGTTTATCCACTGCTTATCCAGAACGCGTTCGTAATGCGCCTATTTGTGAAGATGCTATGGCTGGCTTGGCAGTTGGCGCAGCCATTTACGGTGCCCGCCCCATCCTTGAATTTCAATTTTCAGACTTTGCCAGTATTGCCTTTAACCAACTGGTGAACCACGCGGCAACTACATTTTATCGCACAGGTAAACCCTGCCCACTGGTTGTTCGTTTGCCTATGGGGGGGACCGCAGGCGGTGGGCCATTCCATTGCCAATCACCAGAAGCATGGTTGACCTACCATCCAGGTCTCATCGTAGTTGCGCCGTCATCAGTTTTTGATGCTTATCATATGTTAAAGCAATCCATTGCCTGTGATGACCCAGTGATGTTCTGCGAAAATAAACTGCTCTATTTTCACGAAAAAGAAGTAAGTGAAGCTGGCAAGAGCCTCAACGAAAGTACTCCACAATTGCCGCTGGGTAAAGCAGCTGTTGTGCGTGAAGGGGATGCTTGCACGGTTGTTGCGTATAGCGGTATGGTCAAAGAAGTCATGGAAGCGGCGGAGCGTTTATCAACGCGCAATGGAATCTTAGTTGAGGTTATTGACCTGCGTTGTTTAAAGCCCTTAGACATGCAAACCATTTATGATTCGCTTGCACGTACAGGTCGCCTCGTGATGGTAAACGAAGCTTGGAGCTACGGCGGTGTTGGTGCTCAAGTGATTTCCCAAGTGACTCAACATGCTTTTCATTTACTTGATGCCCCGCCTCGCCGCGTAAGTGCTCTTGAAACCCCAATACCATATCATCCGGAACTATGGCGCTCGCACCGTCCACATGCTCGCCGTATTGTTCAAGCCATCATCGAAACCGTTCAGTATTGAGAAACGTATGACAAAAACAGCAATTCGTCTTCCGCAGTTAGGAGAGGCCGTCGCCGAGGCAACCATACAAGAATGGCTGATTGCTGTTGGTGATAGCATAGAGGCAGATGCCGATATCGCCGAGGTTGAGACAGAAAAATCTGTGTTAGCAATAACCTCACAGCATACGGGTGTACTTGTTGAGATCGTTAAAGAAGCAGGTTCCGCTTGTGAAGTTGGTGATTTACTTGCATGGCTTGAGGTTGAAGGAATTGTTGAAGAGACGGAACAATCAGAAGAAATAGATACCCACCAAACATCAGACCCGACAGAGCCGAAGCCAATGCGTGCGCCAACCGCGCCAGCCTTGGCTCCAGCAGGAAGCAGTGCAGGTTTTTTAAGCCCGCGTGTACGGAGCATGTTAGCAGAGACGGGTTTGCGTGAAGCAGATCTCCATTTAGTACGTGCGACTGGTACAGATGGTCGCGTGACCGCTCGTGATATAGAGCGGCTACAAGCGCATTTAGATACCTATATTGCACATGATGCCAGCTCATTGCGCCGTGCTGTTTCTGATTCTATGAGCCGTGCTTGGGAACGCCCTCTTGCCACTGTCTCATCACTTGTGCAGATGGACCCAATTCTGAAACATCGCCGTAGCATTCCGGGCCGACCATCAGCAAGTATTTATGCATTGCGCGCGTTGGCACTTGCCCTGCGAGAAGATGACCGCCTTGTGCGTATTATTGCTGGGGATCATATTTATGAACCAAAACATATGGATATAGCACTCGCGGTAGATGCAGAAGACGGTGTGCTGAACCCTGTTATTCATAAAGTTGATACGCAAGGTTTAGCGGAATTAGATGAGTCGGTCAATAATGTTATAGAACAAGCACGTAGTCGAAAACTGTCACCAGATGCAGGTGAAGGTGGGATTGCCACTATTTCAAATTACGGAAGTCTTCGCATTACCTGGGCAACTCCTGTGCCACCGCCAGGACAAAGTTGCTTGCTCGGGCTTGGCAGCGTTCGTCGCCACCCAAACTGGAATGCTAAAACCAACTCATGGGATTGCGTTCGTGCCTGTGAAATAACCATGACCTTTGATCACCGTATTGCTGATGGGGCTGCTGCTGCACATCTGCTTCACGCCGTTGTCAAATATCTTGAGCATCCCGAACGACTGGATTAAGTCGATCGTTTTGTTTGACTCCCTATGCCATAGCAGGGGGGACATGTGCGAAACAACCCTCTTAGAGTATTTTGTTATTTACAGGAACAATTGTAAGTGATGAAAAGTCTGAATTGCAAGAACAGCTCAGTACTTTAAATTTACAATACTTCAGCGGCAACACCAGCTAGCTCAGAGCGCTCGGCTCGTTTTAAGGTAATGTGTCCCGCAATGGAGTGGCCGCGCATGCGTTCGGTTACATAGGTGAGGCCATTGGACGATGCATCTAAGTATGGGTTGTCGATTTGGTAGGGGTCACCAGTGAGCACGATTTTTGTTCGTTCACCTGCTCGAGATACGATCGTTTTTATTTCGTGAGGGGTGAGGTTTTGTGCTTCATCAACAATAAGATATTGGTGGGAGATTGAACGGCCACGGATATAAGTGAGTGCTTCTAAAGAAATCGTTTCGTTGTCAATGAGGCTGCGGATAATGTCATCTGGATCACGTTCTTCATGGGCGAGGATAAAATGGAGATTATCAAAAATTGGCCCCATCCAGTGCGTCATTTTTTCGTCTTTTGTGCCAGGTAAATAACCAATGTCTTGACCGAGTGGCATAATAGGTCTGCTGACAAGCATTTTATTATAGGCTTCTTCACGTAGGGTCTTTTGCATACCAGCAGCAAGTGCGAGTAATGTTTTCCCAGTGCCTGCTGTTCCAACAAGAGTGATTAATTTCACATTGTCATTCAGTAATAAATCAAGGGCAATAACTTGTTCAATATTGCGTGGATGAATACCAGAGACGTGAGCAATATGACTATCTATAGGAGTGAGTGTTTGTGTCTCGATATCAAATCGACCAACAAGGTGTTTGTCTTCCTGTGTAGCATCTTCTTCTCGTATGATAAGATATTCATTTGCTGCAATATCAAGGTCTTCGAGACAGGGGTCATCCGCAGGAATCGGGATACCTTCTTTGAAATCATGAAAGATGCCGCTGCTAATTGTTGCACGATGAATACCTGTTGGTAATTCATCAATATTCACTTTCTGAACGTCATAGTCGTCGGTATCAATGCCTAGAGAATCTGCTTTAATGCGTGCGTTAATGTCCTTAGAGATAAAGGAGACATTATGCCCTTCTTCTTTCAAAAGGTGGGCACAGCCAAGGATTTTATTATCCATGATTCCAGGTAAAAGGCCATCAAGGGTGGCATACCGAAGAATAACTTGAATGATCCCGCCTTTTTCTGTGGCAACTCCTGCGCGTAATGATCCTTTTTTGCGGAGTTTATCAAGGAGGCGTACAACTTCACGAGAGTTGCGACCAAGTTCCGTGCTTTTGGTTTTGAAATTATCAAGCTCTTCAAGAACAGTCATTGGGATAACAACGTGGTTATTTGCAAAATCGAGCAGAACGTTTGGATTGTGTAGAAGGATGTTGGTATCAAGTACAAATGTTTTGCGTTCATTGCCGTCTTGGGTCAGGCTGTTGCTATTCATTTGGTTTCCTCTGTTTGTTCTGGTGCCTGGTCCGGTGCTTGGTTTTGTAGTTGCGCTTCTGGTTCAGATTCAGGCTGAACGTCTTCAACTTTGGGGATTGTGGCTCGTTTTTCTCGGATGCGTTGTATTTGAGTGTATATCTGTTCTGCCCGTCCTTGGTAGGTCGGGTTTTTATCAAAACGGTGTGGAGCGATTAGCATAAGTATTTCGGCAGCAATGCCGGTGTCGGATGGGTTCTGTTCGTAATCTTTTAACAAGCTATCAGCACGTTGCAGCTTTTCGATAACGGTTTCCCTCGTGACACCAATTTTTTCTTCTCGTGGCTCCGCTTGTTCTTCAGTCTCAAGTTCTTCTAGAGTGTCTGCGGTTGGTGCTGGTGGAGTTAGCTCTGCTGTTGTTGCGTCTTGAGTTGTGTCTTGAGTGGGTTCTGTTGCTGTTGAAGCAGGCTTCTCTTCTGGTAGGTTTTCTTCTGCTGTTGGTGCTTGTTGTGCTATATTTCCCTCGTCCTTTGTTTTTTTCTCGTCTTCCGTCTTTTTTCCTTTTTGTTTGGTTGGGTCAGAGCTTGGTAAAACATGGACTAAAGCAGAGGGTTTTGTGTTTTCTGCCTGTTGTACTTCTGTCTGTTGTGCACCTTTTCTTGTTTGTTCTGTGTCTGAGTTTTCATCGGGCAGAGTACTTGGTTGTGGTTTGATGACAACAAGAACTGCAAGAGTTATAATAATTGCAAGTAGCACGATGATGATGATAATAATAGGCACCATGCTGCTTTTCTTTTTCTTGCGAGAAGGTCTTTCTTGTTCTTGTGCTTCGCTCTCGAAGTCTTCATCAAAAGTGTCGTGGCTACGTCTACGGCCACCAGCACGTGCAGGGGTGCGGTTCAGAGTACCACGACGTTTTGATCCAGATATATCCTCTTTCACATTGGTATTATTGTCTTTTCGACGGCCTCTGCGGTCGTGAGAGGCTTCTTGGCCTTTATCACTTTTTTTGCCACGGCGATAGGTAGATTGAGTTACTTGTCGGTTTGAAACTTGTGCTGTGTTGCTTTTTGCCGCTTGCATGGTGTTTCGTTGGGCGCCACCACCAAAGAATTCAAGCCGATTAATCAGATCGCTATATTCTTGGAAGCGTTCGGTGCGTTGGGCTTCTGTAAGCATGGCGCAGAAAGCATCTAATTGTCTGCTGACATCAGATTGTTGTGAACGGAGACTTGGTGCACCACTGGTGCGTACTTGAACAAGTGCCTCGTGGGCACTGTACCCTTTTACTAAACCACCACCGGTAATCATACGGAAGAGCAGCGCGCCAAGGAGAAATATGTCAGTACGTGAATCAGCGGGTTCGTTATTTAAGACCTCTGGAGCAAGGTAGTATTCGGTAGCAGCGCTTGAGCCCATACGTTGGTTGAGCAAGAAGTTAAAGGCGGTTGGTACCCCAAGTTCATCAAGGTAAATACGACCTGCCGCACTCATCAGAATACAGTCGGGCCGAACCCAGCCATGAATAACGCCATTGCGTGCGGCTTCCTCAAGAGCAAGTGCGACTTGGCGAACAATCCCCATCGCTTGTGGTGGGGCGAGCGTACGACGGCGAGCAAGTACTTGAGTCAACGTTTCTGATTCAGGAATATTGCTGCTAATAATAACTGGTGTTTGTCCAGACCAACGTAGAGCCACAATCGGTACAAGATTGGGGTGTTTGGCATTGCTGGCAACGGTAACGTATTGTTCTAAGGATTCTCTTATGCCTGGTTGGGCTAGGTAGGTTTCACTGAGCGCGAGTGCACGAAATAGTTCACCAAAGGCATTTTTTACGATAAATCGACTACCATGAATGCCAATATCAAGAGTTGAAACAATGGCATAGCCAGGAATTTGTAAGTTTTGAGTAATGGTGTTGCCAGCAAAAAGTGTATCGTTGCTACCAGAGCCATCGCTGAGTGTGCTGACTTCCAGTGGTTGTAAGGGTGGCGGGTTATTACTCGGTAATGACTGCGGAATTTGTTGCTGTGGATACGGAGTTGGTTCTATCGATTGTGGTACCGTTGATGAGACTGATTGCGGCGGTAATTGTGGTTGAGGAGTTGGCTGAGGTGAATGTTGAGGTAGTGGTGTTGGAGTCTTGGGTTGAACAACACTAGTTTGACCGGTTTCTCGGTTTCGAACCTCAATAAGTGTGCTGCACTGTCCGCAGGAAAAAACATCGCCAACCTGAACGCTAGGAACTTCTAAAATTGTTTCGCATGAGCAGCAGGTAATGAGCCATGATTCTGGTTCAGTTAATACCGCAAGAGTATTATGGCGTGGGCGTAATGCTGGTGGTTCTTCGGTTGGGGACGGTACTGCTAAGGCTTGTTCTTCTGCATCTTGTTCCTCTGCTTGTTTGCGAAGGCGAGAAAGGTTTTGCACAGTAATAGACTCAACGAGTAATTTACAAATGGCGTGTAATGTTTCGATAACGCCGCTGCCATGTTCTGCATCCGCAGGAAAGGACGGTAGTAAATTGCTATTTAATAAAGGGTTGAGCTGGGTGTATTCAAGTGCATCCGTGCTGTGTTGTTTGTTAAATTGAATGACAATGGGAAGTGTGTCTGCGGATTCATTGTGGTTAATGAAATCCCACATGTCGTTGAGTGAGTCAATGTTTTCTTCAATAGCGCTACGGGTAGAATCAGCAACAAAGACAATGGCATCAGCTTGTTCAAGGATTTTACGTCGGTTGGTATTGATGTAACTTTCACCAGGGGTCGTCAAAATATGGAGACGAACAGCAAGGTTGTCCATTTTGGGAAGAAAAGATGGAAGTATATCGAGAAAGAGTAGACGCTCTGAGGCAAGTTCCGTTGTCGTGATTTGACTTGGGCTATGCTGGCCAGCATGTGCTTGGATATGGCGCAGATTCGTGCTTTTACCTGACATCCCTGGGCCAAAATAGGCAAGGGTGCATACGAGTTCCTGTGTTTGTAGGTCGATATACATAGATGTGTTTCGCCTTTGTGTCATGAACGGGGATACCCAGCGCTGGCCCGAGTAGAGTTGGGAGGCTGAATGAACCATAGCCAGTATGAGGCGTGCAAGTGTATAGCAATAAGCTATTTGGGCTGATTACTGGTGGAATCTTCTACATTTTTATTAAAAAAGGAGGTGGCCAGTAAAATCATGAAACCAACCGATATCCCTGCATCGGCAATATTAAAGGTTGGCCATGGGTCAAATGGTGGAAACCCAAAATCCACATGAATGAAGTCTCGTACGCCATAGAGGGTGTCACTCATATGGGCTCCAAGACGGTCCCAAGCATTGGCAACCGCACCACCAAGAACAAGACCAAAAGCAATGTTTTCAGAGAGGCCTAAGAGGCGGTACCAACGAAAGTAGACCCAAGCAATGAGGGGAATAAGTAGCATGGTCATAACAGCAACGACTACTGGCATGCTGCTCATGAAAGACCAAGCAACCCCAGTGTTCCATGCAGGGTTAAACCATGATGGATAGTCCGGTTTGCTGGCGGTCCAAAAGCAGCGCAATGTCTCTGGGTCGGTGAAAACATGAGCAAAAACGGCGTATTTTGACCACAAATCGAGTATGCAGGTGAGGAGCGCAGCGAGCCAAAACCCAAGAACCCATGATCGTGCCATATGCGTTGGAGCTGTCTGATCAGACGTTGATAGCGGAGTTTCATTCATTAGAGTACTTCTATACATGAATGTTCAGACAGCGCAATCAGGTCCTTATTACGGCCAGCAGTGGACTCTACGCTGCTCGGGGAGCCCCGTTCTTGCTCACGGGAGTATTGACGGTCAGGCTTCAGTGCCTCAAATCATGGCGATACTTAATTGCACACCAGATAGTTTTTCCGATGGAGGCCAGCATTTTCGGCATGACGCCGCCAGAGATGCTGCTCGTCAAGCTGTTGAAGATGGGGCTACATGGTTAGATATTGGTGGCGAAAGTTCCCGTCCTGGCGCACAGCCAGTGTCAGAAGCAGAAGAGCAGCGACGTGTTCTTCCAGTTATCGAATCGATAGTTCAAGAGCAGATCAATGCCGTTATTAGTGTTGATACCTGTAAGGCCAGTGTTGCCGAATTGGCGTTACAGGCAGGTGCACATGTAATCAATGATATTCGTGCTGGTGCAGATCCTGACATGTTTTCTGTGGTTGCAGATGCGAATGCGGGCATGGTGCTTATGCATATGCAGGGTACGCCCAAGAATATGCAAGATCAACCGCAGTATACTGATGTTGTTGATGAAGTTATTGCTTTTCTACAGAATCGCATGGATGCGGCCTGTGCAGCAGGTGTACCAGAATCTGCTATTATCCTCGACCCTGGTATCGGCTTTGGCAAAACCGTGGAACATAACCTTGCGCTTATGCGCGGACTTGAGCGCTTGCTCATAAGTTGCGGACGGCCATTATTGCTTGGAGTGAGTAGAAAATCATTTATCCCAGCCCTGCTCAGTCAGGCAGTGTCAGTCAACTTTGGTGCAGAGCGAGACATGCCAAGTCACGTTGTGCATGCATTGCTTGCGCCACACAGTACCATTATGCGCGTCCATGATGTGCCTGGTACGCGTGATGCGCTTACCATATGGCAAGCGCTTGGAGGGCACACGCATGCCTGAGTGGTATATTTTGTATGGTGCCCCTGCGATTCAAATCGCTGTCTTAAGTGCACTTATCTACTCCATCTTTTTATCTGTCGACCGGCATAGTGCTGGTGGTAAAATTAAAGGTATGGCGGTTATTCTTTTAATCGTAGCTGTTGCCGCATGGGGTGCTCAACGCGCAGAATTACACGCTGTGCAGGCCATGTTAGAAGCACTGTTGGTCGCTTCACCCTTGTTGCTGGTTATTATCTTTCAACCGGAAGTACGTCGTTTATTTATTCGTATGGGCGGTGTACTTACTAAAAATGATATTATGGCAGCAAGTTCTATGATCGACCGTTTGGTGGAAGCGATGCATTTACTTGCTGAAGAAGAAACTGGCGCGCTTATTGTGTTAGAGCGTGGTGACCATTTTGATGATTATATTGCAGCGGGGCCGTTTGATTGCGCTATATCAGTACGTAGTTTGCGTACTATATTTTGGAAAAACTCTCCAGTGCATGATGGAGCCGTTATTATCCGAACGATGGCTGGTGAAGAAGGCCGTGTTGTTGCCGCTGGGGTTATTTTACCGCTCACCCAAAACCCTGTTTACCGTGCTATGTCTGGTACTCGTCACCGTGCTGCTATTGGTATTTCAGAAGAAACGGATGCTATTGCCATTGTTGTGTCTGAAGAGAATGGCGACATTAGTTTTGTATCTTCGGGTAAAATAGAGCGTGGTTTATCTCGTGATGAATTGGCGGATAAATTACACGGAAACTTCGGTGCGCGAGCACGAAGGAATACAGCAGAATGAATATTTTCGGCCTTTTCACCAACTGGGAATATAAGTTAATTGCCGTTTTATTGGCATCTGCTTTGTATGTCTATACGTCAGATAGAATTAGTGAAAAGAAAGACTATCCGTTCACAGAGATTCTTCCTGAGCATATTCTCTTGCCAGAAGGAGGAGACCGTTTTGTGGTGCGTAGTATTCAGCCACAAAATGTAGATATACGGGTTGCTGGTTCGCGCGAGTTTATAGAGGACTTAGCAGAACAGCAAACATTAACGATAGACTTATCTGGTCGGCAAATTATTGAGTCTGGTGAGATCATTGTTGAGATAGCAGACCGTATGCTTGGCACAGGTCCGAATATTCGTGTTGAAAGTATATTGCCAAGAACTTTGCGTATTAATGTTGTGAAAGAAATACGTCGTCCAATTATTGTTTCAGACAACGTTTTAGTGAGCCATGCGCCAGAAGGCATAGAGGTCGTATCGCAATTAACGAAGAAGGTAGAAGTCTGGGTTCGTGGACCAGAAGATTTGGTTGCTAACATTAACCGTTTAGAATGTGAGCCAATTGATTTAGCTGAGTCACAGGTGCAGTTTGAACAGCCAACGTTAGAAAAACAATCGTATAGCACTTATACACGTATTAGTCCGATAGGCGGTGTGGTGTTTGAGGATGTATCAACGGTTCCAGTAGAGTTGGTCGTAGAACATAAAACATCAGAAAAAAGAAAAATGGTTCCGCTCAGTTATGCGCTGCCAGAAAATCTTGTAGATGAACGAGATATTGTTGTTCGTTGTGATAAAGAAGTCTCTATTACCTATACCTTGCCAGATAAACGAATTGATGATTTTGATCCAGAGAGTTTACATGCGATCTTTCGTGTCTCACCAGAAGCAGCAATGAATACGGAAGAACCAGCAATTGTAGAAATAACCGGTAACCCACCAAGTTATGTTAAAATAGGCCAAGTTGATAAAGTGTATTATAAATTAGAACTGCGCAAAGAAGAAGTGATTAACCAGCCGCAGGAAACAGTGTCTCCTGTATTTGATGAGGATCAATTTTTGCTTGAAGAAGAATACGACCCCGCCACAAGCGTTCCGAATTTTTCTGAATAAAACATAACAGGACAGCCAGTATATAGAAACAGCGGACACATCTTTTATGTGCCCGCTGTTTGTTTTTTGTGTAATGTTTTTTCTATTGTGGAATTTTATATATCTTCGATGCGTTAATAATGTATGCCTCCGCAGTAGATTTTTGTGCGATGGTGCCGGTTATGCTAACATGGTCTCCAGCCGCAAGGCCGCCATAACCTTTGAGGCCAGTTGGAAGAACCGTTCCCTTTTCATCAATGACTTGAATTAAAGCGGCAGCTGCAAGTATGGTCTCTTTCTTTTCACAACAGAAGTCCCAAGGCATGGAGCAGTGATCATCCTCTCCGACATCACAGGCAATTGCTTTTTTGTCATCCATAAGGAGGAAGGCGGCTTTTTTAGATAAGAAAGGCAGTTTACGTCCACCAATTCGTCCAGTAATCGTGATGTCATCACCAACTGTAATCTTCTTCTTTGCATCAGTAATGCTTATTGGAGTAGATAATGCGGTTGTTGTTATCAGGTCGGCAGGAATGGCAACTGCTGGAGTTGTGGTTCCGGAGGCTTCTTGAGTATCTGGTGTAACTGTTGTATCTTCCGTACAGCTACTAAAGAGTGAACAGAGAACCAGTGGGATAAGTGTATATTTCATATGTTTATGATGGTAACGGATAGCGAGGGTCAAGGGTGGTGCAGAGCTGATGTCTGTGTGTTGGTTGCGTTTCTCTGTACAAAGATATTTTGTGGCTATGAAGAGTCTTTATTGCTTACTTGTGTGTGTCCTCATTGGTTTGTGTGTAACCAGCTTGAATGCTGCTGATCTTGGTGGTGTGATGCCTAAGCATGTCCGGGTTGTTTGGACGAAAGACCCACAGCACGCTGCTGTTGTTTCATGGTCTACTGACGAGAAAAGTCAGACTAATGGCCTATTGCTTGGAACAGAGCCACACCTGACAGGTGTTTCTGCACAAGAAACAGAAGTTGATGGACAGTTCACAGGTCGAGGTGATGAAGTGTTTTACTTTCATCATGTTCGTTTGAGTAATCTTGTGGCTAATACGACCTATTATTTTTCGGTTCAGAGTGGAGACCAGATATCACGGGTCTATCACTTTAAGACTGCTCCGGATACAGATGCTCCTTTCACCTTATTAGTTGGTGGAGACTCTCGTACGAATAGAGCGGATCGGCAGAAGGTGAATGTACTCATCAAAAAAACGCTGACAGAGCAGCCGCAGGTTTTGGCGTTTTGTCATGGTGGAGATTATGTTACGCATGGAACGAACCTGAAGCAATGGAAACACTGGTTAGATGATTACGAGCAAACAATAACGGATGAAGGCCGTGTTGTGCCGATTATGCCAACTCGTGGTAATCATGAAAAAGGTGGGGAAACCTATGATCAAGTTTTTCATAGCCCTGGCGATGGGTTTGGTAAAAACTTTTTTACAACCATGTTGTCACCCCAAGTCGCGGTTATTACCTTAAATACAGAGTGCTCTACAGCGGGTCGACAGCGCATGTTTTTAGAACATCAACTCAAGCAATTGAAGACACAACAGGTTCGTTGGCAATTGACGAATTATCATCGACCTGCGTATCCTGCTATTAAAAAGCCATCATCTGCAAAAGTGGATTGGGTGCCTCTGTTTGAACATTACAATATTGATATAGCGATAGAATCCGATGGCCACTGTGTGAAGCGAACACTTCCGATTCGAAAAGATAAACCATCTGATGATGGAGTGGTTTATGTCGGTGAGGGAGGTCTTGGTGTGAAACAACGTTCACCAAAGCTTGATCGTTGGTTCTTGCAGGCACCCGGCAAAGCAGGTTCTGAACATCATATACAGCTTATGCATTTCACCGCAGAGAAGATGACGTTCCAAGCGGTTCTACTAGATGGAAGTATATGGGATGAACATATTTTCTTACCACGCGTTCGCTAACAATTTACTCGTTATATTTGCGGCTTGATCCACGGAATACATCAGCGGGGTATTTTTCACCCGCTTTTTTTAGTTTTTGTTCAAAGGCGGCTGTTAGGTCTACCCCAGAACGGTCAGCAAGCCTTGTTAGGAGAATAAAAACATCGGCCATTTCATCAGCCCAGTCTTGCTCTTTGCCAACGGGTATTAAAGGACCACCGTTGCTGTCATCATGCCAGCGGACAATATCAGCAAGTTCACCCATTTCTGAAATAACAGCGAGTAAGAGATTGCGCGCAGAATGGAATTGATCCCAATCTCGTTCTGCGGCAAAATCAGCAGCCTGTTGTCGTATATCTTCAAGGGTAAGGTGGTCTGAAAACTTGGGCATATGTTTTACGAGAGCGTCTTTACACAAAGATCAGTAACAGAATCGGTGTAGGTGTTGAGCGGGCCTTCCATGCGGCCATAAATAACATAAGTAGCGACTTGTAAAAAGATGCCGATAATTGCAGCGCTAACTAAGATTGATTCTTCTTGATCTTTTTTGCTCAGTTTTTTCTGAGCCTGATGTTCTCGTTCTGCAAAAATAGCATCAGCAAGAACATCTTGTGGCATCCGCATGTCTTCTGGTAGTACTTGAGCAAGTTCATGCTGAACAAGCAAGACTAAGCGAAATACGAGTGGCTGTTCATCGTAAAGAGTAAACATTGCAGCGACTGAAGCGCGTAAGCGCTCAAGAAAAGGCGCCTCGCCAGCCATCGCTGTATCGAGCAGTTGAACAACTTCGCTGAGATGTTCTTGGAAGAGGGCCAGTGTTAGCGCGTCTTTATTTGGCCAATGGCGGTAGAGAGCAGCTTCAGAGCAGCCGGCATGTTTAGCAATTTCCCGAATGCCCGTAGCATGGACCCCACGTTCGACAAAGAGTTGAAGGGCCGCTTGTTTTAGCGGTTCACGAGCTTTTGGAGGACGAGGCATAGCCACATGTTGGCGAGCGTCCGTTAATAAATCAAGCGCTGATTTTTTTTACTCTCGGTAATCAGCTGCGTTGAGAGCGTACCATTCGTAGGCGCGTTCAATAGCATTTAAGCGATTGATTCGGTTGGCAAGTGGGTTAAAGCCGATGTCTTCATTGGTGAGGGCAAGGAAGGTCGAATAGATATGTTTGCCAGCAACGTTTGCTTCTAGAGCTGCAATCAGGTAGATAACAGCAGGCTTATATTCAAGACGACGAATGCTTTCGGCAGCAAAACGGCGAACACCAGGATTGCGGTCAGTCAGTGCACGGACCAGTGCATCGCCGTGGTTCAAGTCGCCAAGATCACCAAGGGCAATTGCAGCCATACGGCGTGTGTGCGAATCTTCGTGATGAAGGAGTGCATCTACTAATAGCGAACCTGCTTCATGGCTATCAAATTTGCTAATTTGTACAATCGAACTGGTTTTGAGGCCGGTGTTATCTTGTTGAATTTGGCTGATGTGTGTTTGTGCTTCTAGCGCTTTTAGGCGTTCAAGAGCATTCACCGCAGGCATGCGCATTGCTTTGTATTTACCTGTTTCATCAGTACAGTAAAAAGAAAGAGTTGGTATGGCTTCACGTGCGTTCAATTTGCCAAGGGCATCGATAGCGGCAATGATTTCCTCTTTGGTGTTGAGGACAGGATCAAGGAAAGGCATAATATGCGGAATAAACGCGCTATCATTGAGATTGGCACTACGTGCGATGGCATCAACGCGAGCGGCAATACCTTTTTTATCATGAATGTTTTTGATTTTTTCTTTTGTGGCAAGAATACGCAGTAACGCTGCTTTATTAAGGTGGTAGCGTTGATTGGCTAGGCGTGCAGCCATGACGATAGGATCATCTGTTGGCGGTGTTAGCGTAGTTTCCGCAGCAGAAAGTCCGCAGCAGAGAAGTATGGCAAGCACAACGATTGAACGCATAAAGAGTCTCCTAGAACAAATATAAACTACCTGCTGATATGATGGGTGCTAGTGCTGTCCTATACGGAGGATAGGGGTGTAATAGACAATCATGAGTGTACTCAAGGTCGAGTTAGTCTTGTTCTTCTTCAGATGGGGCCTTGGGAAGTTCTGACAGAATAAAGCCACCACTGTCAAAGGGGTTGTCTGAGGTGTGAGCTGGTTCGTCCTGTGGCTTCGGCTTTTCAGTCTTGGCTTGATCCGTTTGAGTGGTGACAGCGGCTAGGCGGCTGGAGCTTTTTTGTTGGCGGCGGCTACGGATACTCGGCGGTACTGCTGTGTGTTCGCCAGAGGTGGCAGCTCGAATGCGGTCCCATGTTTGTGTTTCTTGTTCGCGGGGTATGGAACTAAAGCGGGCAGTGTCTATGCGTTCACTTTCAAGTGCCTTCCCAGAAATGAAGGATTGCACCCATGGATTATCACTGTGTTGTATATCTGCTGGAGTCCCACTCGTCACGATGCGTCCTTGATCGAGCATAATAATGCGGTCTGCGATGGTGAAGGCACTGGCAATATCATGAGTGACGACAACAGAAGTGACAGAGAGTTGTGAGCGTAGTCGTAAAATAATTTGGTTGATAACATCTGTGGTTAGTGGGTCGAGTCCAGAGGTTGGCTCATCATACAAAACAATAGGTGGGAGATTAATGATAGCTCGGGCAAGCCCAGCACGTTTACGCATCCCACCAGATAATTCGTCTGGATATTTTTCAAGCGTATGGGACAGCCCGACCATGCTCAAGCGCTCACGGACTTGTCGCTCAATAATATCGTCGTCCATTCTATCTTGATAGAGGGGAAATCCGACATTTTCTAAAATAGAGAGCGAGTCAAAAAGGGCGGCATATTGAAAAACGTAACCAATGTTTTTTCTATAAGCTAATCGCTCATGTTCAGAAAGCTCTTGTGGGCTTTGTCCAAGTACTTCAATGTGGCCGCTGCTCGGTTCAAGTAAGCCAATAATACTTTTAAGGGTGACACTTTTTCCCGTTCCTGATCGCCCTAAAATAACTAATGTTTCACCGCGTTGCACTTCAAAACTAAGGTTATCGAGTACTAAATGTTTATCAAAACGTTTGCAGAGTTTATCAACAATTATAGCGGGAGGGCCGGATGGAGTAGCGTGTGAGAAAGAAGAGGTCATAGTGAATCTACTTTCTGAATCCATTTCCGAGCGATTTTTTTTATTCGTTTATCAATGGCTGGTTCTGCTTTCATTGTTACGTTCATGTTCGGTGCGAGTATAGTGGCGGTGGGGTGGCCAATAGATAATAAAGCAGCATCGTCTTCACTTTCTATGTTTTCTACACGGGTACCGCGCAGGTGCCAGCCGACTCGGTTGTTTTCTCGAATGGGAACATAGTGTTCGTCAAAGCCGTCATGGCCGTGAGGGCAGAGTAGTAACTCTTCCCAATCAATACGTTTACGGTTTGGGAAGTTACAGTTGAGTACATACCCGCGAAATTCTTGACGTTTTAAACAGACTAGCGCCAACTCTGCACCAGCTTCAGCAGCTTCAGTCCATGAACCCTCGTCGCCATGGTCTTTGCTGAGGGCGAGTGCTGCCGATTGGTTTTCAATGCAGGATTCTAGGGCCGCACCTACAGTTCCGCTATAAAAAATACTACGGCCAACGTTTGGACCATTATTAATACCGCTTACCACCAACAGTGGAGGGCTTGGACATAATATATCGAGAGCAATTTTTACGCAATCGGTTGGGGTGCCATCAATGGAAAACCCAAAGAAGTCTTCGCTATGAACTGGAGTAATGGTGAGTGCACGATCAAGGGTAATAGCTTGGCTTTGTCCACTGTGTTCAGTAGCAGGAGCAACGGCCAATACCGGTTGCTTACACTGTTTGCGTAGTGCTGTGTAGAGCTCTCGCAGGCCAGGTGCATGAATGCCGTCATCGTTCACAAGGAGTATCATTGTTTATCCAGCATCCGTTCCGTATTTTTCAAGTTTACGGTACAATGTTTTTAGGCCAATCTGCAATAGGCGTGCTGCTTTGCTTTTATTACCGTTGCAGTGGTCTAGTGTTGCAAGAATGTGACGGCGTTCAACTTCATCAAGTGGTAAGCCAATAAGTGTTTGAATGTCATTCAGACTGTTGGTTGCAGGGTCTTGTGATGCAGGGCTGGCTTGAGGTACTTGTGGGTGCGCTGATGGTACCGCTGTTGGACTGGTTGGAGCTTCCCAGTTATCTGAGGTAATATGCTCGGCTCCAATAACGGAGCCAAGGCTAAGGATATAACATTTTTCTAACGTATTTTCTAATTCGCGAACATTACCATGCCAATCTTGCCGCCTTACAACTTGTAATAATTCATCACTGGCGGTTTTATTGCCACCGTGTTTATTATTAAAGCGGTCAATAAAAAATGTGGTAAGGACGGGGATGTCTTCGCGGCGCTCGCGTAGGGGAGGAACACGGATAGTAATGACGTTGAGACGGTAATATAAATCCATGCGGAAATTGTTTTCTAAAACTTCTTCTTTTAAATTTCGATTGGTTGCACAAATTAGTCGAACGTCTGTGTTGAGTTCTTGGGTGCCGCCAACGCGATGAAAACGGCCATCTTGCAACACGCGTAATAACTTAACCTGTGCGTCTAATGGCATTTCACCAATTTCGTCAAGAAATAAGCTGCCGTTATCACAAGCTTCAAATTTCCCTTTTTTCTGTTGAATTGCGCCGGTAAATGAACCTTTTTCATGGCCAAATAATTCGCTTTCAATTAAGTCATGTGGAATGGCGGCGGTATTTATTTTAATGTAAGGAAGTGAGCTTCGTTTAGACAGAGCGTGTACGGCATCTGCAATGAGTTCTTTACCAGTGCCGCTTTCGCCTTCAATAAGCACGGTGGTATCCGCGCTGGCCACTTGCCGAATCATAGCTTTCACGTTTTTGATTGCAGCGGAGGTGCCAATAATACGGTCAAGTGCCTCGTCAAAACCAAGTTCTTTACGTAGTGCTTGGTTTTCTCTGGTGGTGGAAGCAAGTCTAGTGGCGCTTTCAAGAGTTGCGCGCAGGCGGCTTAAATCTACGGGTTTGGTTAAATAATTAAAGGCACCTTGTTTAATCGCAGAGACGGCAGTCTCTTCATTCCCGTGGCCAGTAATAAGCACCCATGGCAAACCTGGGTGTTTCTCGTGAGCAAGTTCCATCGTCCCCAGGCCGTCTAGGTTTGGTAGCTTCAGATCGCACAAAACAACATCAACAATGGCAGCTGTTAATTTGGCTAAGCCCTCTTCACCACTGCTGGCGGTGAGACAAGAATGGCCATCACTGGTAAGAATATCATCGTAGGTATCGCGGTTAGTAGGGTTATCATCAATGATAAGAATGGTTGCCATTAGGAATCACTTTCATGAACAAAAAAATCAACAGGTATACTGGGTTCTGGTAGGCCATCACGCGTGCGTGCGGGGCCAAGGCCAGTAGGGAATTCAATGGTGAAATTAACACCTTGGTCTGGGTCGCTGGTCACATGAACTTTGCCATTATAGAAATCAACAAGGCGTTTAACAATGGCAAGCCCGAGGCCAGTGCCACCATCTTTAGCGGAGTAAAACGGATCAAAGAGGTGGGCAGCAGCAGAACTATCCAAAGATGGCCCGTTATTTGCAATCATAATCCGAATAGAGTCTTGCCCATTTCTAGTCATGATAATAACTTGTTTACGAGCATTTTTGGTTGTTGTGTGGGCAAGCAGCGCATCATGGGCATTAACAATGATATTGAGAAAAATCATTCGTAAATGGGTGACATCAGCAGGAACAGCGCGGAGATCTTCTGATGGCCGAAAACTAATATCTATATTGCCTTGTTGGAACAATTCTTCTTGTTCGTGAATAATGTGTTGAAGCAGTTCATTAATATCAACGCGTGCGTGTTCTGCCTTTTTCGGGCGAGCAAAGCTCAGGAAAGAAGCGATGATGTTATCTAATTGTTTGGTAGAATCGGCTACTCGCTGTGCCCTTTTTTCTAATTTGTCGGAATCAATAGTCCCGCCAGAGTGGCATTGCTGAAGAATCATATCCATAGTGAGACTAATTGCCCCAAGTGGGTTTTTTAATTCGTGTACAAGCCCGCTGGCTAGTTGGCCAATTTCAGCAAGACGATCACGGTGCGCTTCATCTTCCGGAAGGGCGAACCCCATGTTGTGTGGAGAGTTGTGTGAAGAGTTTTGAGAAGAACTCTGTGTGTTGGGGTCCTCATTCATCGTCGTAAAGCGGCCCCTGTTTTCCCTGTGCGTTTTTTGTATTGTTTCTCGAGGTCTTTTAAGCGTCGTCTTACGAGGTTGAGCTGCATGGGTGAAAGGTAATCAATAAATTGTTTTCCAAGCAGGTGGTCTAATTCATGTTGGACAATGGTGCCAAGAAAATCCCCACCAGTCACATCCAATGTTTGTCTTTTTTCTTCACCATCAACAGTCGTGTAAACAAGATCAAAGTTATTATGGCGTTCTACTTTCGCATAAACATCAGGTATGCTCAGGCAGCCCTCTTCGTAGGTGGAGCTCCCACCAGCATGCTCAATGCGTGGATTGATCCAAATACGCGGTTCTTGCTGATCTTCACTACCGGCTAAATGGTCAGTGACAAATATTTGATAGAGCACGCCAACTTGCGGGGCGGCAAGGCCAACTCCTTTGCAGTTGTACATATAGTCGACCATTCTTTGACAGAAGCGACGTAGTTCATCGTCATAGGTCGTGACGGGTTTACACGGTTTCTTGAGGACAGGGTCAGGATAGGTACAGAGCTGTAATTCTGTGGGCCACTTTGGCGCAGGGAGAGATGAGGGGGCTTGTGCGTCAGTCACGATTCTGGTTCCTGTATTCCTGTCTTGAGGGGCGGAGAAGAGCCTATAGACTAGCATAGAAAAGCAATCCAGAACTCTATCGTTCTGACACAGACCAAGAAGGAAGTGAGTCATGCCCGACCTGACCAAGCACAAGCAGTCGATCAAGAAGGCTATTCAGAGCCGTAACTATGATCTTGCTATAGAGCAAGCGCTGCAGTGCCAAGAAGTGGACCCCGTAGATGTTGAGGTCTATCAGCTTGTTATCGATGCGGCTAAACGCCGTGCTAAAGAAGGTGGCAAGAAGGGTTTTGGTGGATTGGGTTTTGGCTCAAAAGACCCACATAAGGCACTTACTACGGCTGTTAAAAAACTGAGTAGATCTCCAGAAGTGAAGGAATTTATTGCCTGTGGTGATGCTGCTCGTAATGTACAAGATGCTGGGGTTAAGGGTATGGCATCTGTTGCTGTGCTTTTTTATGAAGAAGGGCGTGCAACAGGACTTTTTGATAAAAAACTGTTATGGAATGCAGCGCAAACCTATCATGATTTGTTTAAGCAAAGCAAAGATGTGGATTGGTTAAACAAAGCCATTGAAACGGTTGCCGAATTGGATGCAGGTGATCCGCATCATCCAGAGGCAAAACGAACGTTGAAAAATTGGGAAGCAGAAAAATCTATTAACGTTCGCTCTGTGGCTAAAGGAGACGGCGGTAAAGAAGACTTTAGTAATCAATTGTCTGGTGATAGAGAAGCCCGTCGTAACGAAGTGATGAATCGGATTATTCGTACTAAAGAAGATGCAATGGAAGTGGTTGCATTTATTGATGAAGACTTGGTTGATGATCCAGAGAACAAGCAGCTCTGGATGAAAAAAGGTGATATTTATCGCCGAATCAAATCGTATGCAGATGCGCGTCAGTCATATGAACGTGCGGCAGAAATTGACTCTCATGACTTCTTGTTGGTGATCCGTGTTGGTGATCTGCTCATAGAAGAAAAGAGAGACGCTATTCGTGCGGCAGCTCAAGCGGGTCAAGATGTGAAAGCTGCAAAAGCAGAGTTGGTCGAACTTGAGATTAAAGAGTATCGTATTCGTAGTGAACGTCAGCCAACAGAAATGAGCCATCGTTATAATCTTGGTAGTCGACTATTCTCTCAAGGGTTGATTGATGAGGCGGCGGGTGAATTGCAGCGTGCGGTAACAGATCCACGTTACAAACAAAAATCATTTAAATATCTTGGTCACTGTTTTGTTAAAAAGAAATTGTACGACATGGCTATAGAACAGTTCAGCAACTATATTGATATGGTTGAAGACCCGCACGAGCCGGAAGCAAAAGAGATGGTTTATAACCGTGCACGTTTGCTTGAACAAACTGGTAAAACTGATGCAGCTATCGCTGATTACCGTAAGCTGGTAGAAATTGATCTTGGTTTTAAAGATGCGGCAGAACGGATGTCTGTCTTAAAAGGAAACAGTTAGAGATACTTATTTCGTTAAAAAAAGGCGGTTCCATCAAAAGATGGAACCGCCTTTTTTATTCTTGTTGTGTCTTTTGGGGCTTTATGCCTCTGTTTGATGTTGATATAAATGTACATCGCGTTGTGGATATGGAATACCAATACTTGCAGCATCCAATTGTTTTTTGATTTCTTCAAGCACAGCAAAGCGAACGTTCCAGTATTCTGGGCCACTACACCATGGACGTACTACAAAGTTGACGCTATTGTCGCCAAGTTCCGCAACGGCAATTTGAGTACCCGGTTCTTCCAATACGCCTTCCACACTTTTAACTGCTTGGGTTAAGACATCACGTGTTTGTTGGAGATCTGCATCATAGGATACCCCAATAAGCAGATCAATACGACGAGTTTCTTGGCTAGAAAAGTTTGTAATGACACCTTCCATAACTTGGGCGTTTGGAATGATAACGTCTTTGTTGTCTGTGGTACAGAGGCCGGTGGTAAAGATTTCAATGCTGTTAACAACACCTTGGGTTCCAGCAATTTCAACGTAATCACCAATTTTGAAAGGACGGAAGATGACCATCAGGAAGCCAGCAGCAAAGTTTGCGAGAGAACCTTGTAGTGCTAAGCCGACGGCTAAGCCAGCGGCACCAATGATAGCAACAAATGAAGTGGTTTGTACACCCAGCGTACTGAGTGAGGCAAGTACCCCCATAGCTAAAATAGCCATAGATGTCATATTGCCAACAAAACGAATAACGGTTTGTTCAACTTTGCGTGCAGCGAGAGATTTACTAATGAGTTTTTCAATAAGCTTACCAACCCATCGGGCCAGTATTAAAATGATAATAGCACCAAGTATTTTGCCGCCGTAGTTGATGACAACTGTCCATAGGAAGTCTAAGTTAGTCCAGTCTATATTGTCAGGAGTGCTACTGCTTACTGCAGAAGTGTTTTCGTTCATGGTAATCCTTTGTGAAAGAGTGTGGGTAGATGGTGGTAATGCTGATCATCCAAGGCTGGAATCAGCTCTTGTGGTGAAGGCAAAACATGCTTAGGGTGTGCACAAAACAGCAAGTGGCATTTTGTAGACTCTGTAAGCCCTGTGTTGACGATCCTTATATGTATCGTATTACCTATCTATTGTTTTGAGGGAGGTGTTATGATTCGGTCTATCGTACTTTTTACCTGTTTGATGAGTGTGTGTGCTGGGCTTGTAGCAGCAGAACGACGTACAAAAGAAGTGTCTCCATATAAGAAAGAACTTACAGCGCTTTATAAAGAAGCATACAAGACCTGCGACTTTTGGACGGCGTTACAAGTGTACCATTATGGTATTGACCATAATCTGAAGTTCAAAAACCCATTGGGTGCATCTACTTTAGTGCTTGGCCAAAGCACCTTAGCTACACCAACATGGATGGAGGGTTATTGGGACAGAGGAGACCGTATTTTTTATACCACTGATGAACGCCTTTCTGTAGCAGCAGCAGACGGTCGGCCGACATCAGTGACGCTCAAAAAGCGTGATGCAGATATCCAAGCTTTAAGTGCTGATGCAGGCCATCTCTTGCAGGTTACTGAGTGGTTTGATGAAGATAATAATAAACAAATGTATTCGGTGTATATGCTTGATACTAAGGATGGGGGTAATCAAAGGCTGGTGCATCGTGCCGATCTCTCTGGTCATCATCATTATGAATCGCAAGGTGTGTTAAATAATGATGGTCGTACGTATGTTCTTCCGTTTGAGAGAGATCGAGATGTGAAAGACTCTCAAACGCTCTGTTTGGTGTATGTGTCTAAGAAATTAATTCAAACTTATGAAGGCTGTCGACGACCACGTGCGGTTGGTCCTCATGGCAAGTGGTTAATAGCAGAGATTTTTAATAAAAAGAAGGAGAAGCATGAACTTTATTTTGTGACAGATCAGAAAAGTCATACTCCTGTGCGTTCTGCGGCCAGTTATGATTCGAATGTTTTGTTTCAAGATGTAAAAGGTGTTTGGAATATGGTAAAAGGGAGTAAACGTTCTGTGTGGACTGCTCCTATTGTATTGTCTCCACAAGCCCAAGCATACACCGCAGGAGATTGGTTAGCAGTTGCTTCAGGTTTTGATCGTGAGAGCAAACGAACGGTAGATATGTTTGGCAATGAGGAAGTGGAAGAAGTCTATCCAGAAGTTGCTTTATATCATTGGCCAACATTCATTGCTGATCCGACGAGTGAACCTTATCAAATTTTCCGTGGTTCTTGTTTTGTTGACGAAAATAACCCTCATAGTTTTATGCTCTATAATGGCCCATCATTGGATCGTTTACGAGGTACACTTACAGAAGTTGAGGTTGAGGAGGAGAAAACAAAAAAACGTAAAGAAAAGCCGACACGCCTTGTCCCAACACTCATTCAAGAAACGGTTGTATCGTCTACAAGAAGTATTTCAGGTGCTTGGTGCCATGCCTCGTATTATCGGGTTCGTCTTGTTGGTGATGTCTCTGAAGATGTCGTGTATAATTGCATTGGTCGGCAAATGTGGCATGGTCCGAGCGATGACATCAGTGATATTCGTGTTGGTAGTTTGTGGCTAGAAAAACATCCACAGACGGAATTTGAGGAAAGCGGGTATGCGCTGGTTGTTTTTGGAGAAAGTGAAGAGACCAATACGGTTATTCCGGTTGCCGTTCCAGCAGGTTTAGACCCATGGTTATCATACGATTTTTACGGACGTTTCCTTGTCGGTGAATTAGAGGAGGAATGGTTGTCATTTGATCCGGAAACGGGTGCTCTACTTGGACGGTTTCCACTTGATACAGCGATGCCACCGATCTATGGCGCGTCATCTGGGCAAGGACGACATTACCTCTTTTCCGGTAAGTTAATAGAAAAGGCTACGTTTACTGATAGAGAAAGTCTTTCCTGTCGTTTGTATAATGATGCAGCCCATATTTCAAAAGGGTTAGTACAAAGTACGGAAGACGGCCGTATCTTCTATTACGATAAACGACGTAAAGAACACTCGCAGCTTGCCGCTACTCAGGAAGAGCGACCCCATTTAGTAACGAGCAAAACACCATATGTGTACGTCAATGCACGAAAGACTTTAATTGGGGTTGTAGACGGTAAGGGAGAGTATCGGGATGATATGATGAATACCAGCTATCAAGAAAGAAAACGTCCTGAGGGCATGTGGCAAGTTGACTATAGCACATTTCGTGTCCCGAAAAAAAATGAGTACTATTGGAAAGAGAACTCATTGACTCCGTTTGCCTTTAGAAGCCATGTGTTGTTCCCAACCTTATTAGTTGTGACACCACCATGCATTATTGAAATTACCGGAAATGATATGTCCTCAATTATTAAACGGTTGGATTACTTAAAGCGTAAACGTTAAATAAAAAGCCGCTCTGGTAGTATCTACGAGAGCGGCTTTTTTCAGATTGAATTATTGAATTTATCGAACAGCAATAAGTTCGACCAAGAAAATGAGGTTGGCTTTTGGTGGAATGGTAGAGCCAGTGCCTTGTTCGCCGTAAGCCAATTCCCAAGGAATGTGGAAACGGAAGGTAGAGCCGGTTGGCATAAGTTGAACTGCTTCAGTCCAGCCAGCAATGACTTGGCTCAAGCCGAATTCGATTGGCTCGCCGCGAATGATAGATGAATCGAAGATAGTACCGTCTTCTAAAGAGCCTTCGTAATGAACTTGAACCGTAACTTCTGCGCTTGCAGGTTTTTCGCCAGTACCTTCGGTGATCACTTCATAAGAAATGCCGCTCTCGGTTTTAGTGATATCGTCAGCGCCATCGGTAACTTTTTTCATGAAGGCATCAATGACAGTTTTGTTTTCAGCTTCTTTTTCTTTCTTGCCAGCTTCCATTTCAGCTTGTTTTTCAGCCTGTATACCTTGAGCAAGTTCATTGAGTTGTTGCGTTAATGCTTGGCGGTCAAAGTCAGCCGTCGCTTCAGTTGCTTTAGATTCCATTGCCTGAACAAAACCTTTGAGAACGTCAGCTTGGTCTATGCCAAGTTGCTCACTATGGTGGGCGATGTCTACAAAGAGCATTTGTCCGAATTGCTGTGCGATAGTTGTTTTGTCGAGAGTGGCAGTCATGTGTGGCTCCATATGGGGCGGTTTGAGGTAGGGGCTCAACACTGGGAAGTCCGAGAAGCGAGTAGCCCTAACGTGTCCGCGCGATGGTAGAATGGAAAAAAAATGCACAAGTCTTTCTCTTTGCGCTTTAAGACGCTTACCTACTATGCCGAACTATGACAGATATCATCCTTGCTACGGCAAATGCACGGTACTCGCATGCATCTTTTGGCCTTCGGTGCCTGTTTGCACAGATGGGCGACTTGCGGCCGCAGAGCTGTATTCATGAATTTACGATTGCAGATAAGGCGACGACCATCGTAGAAGGGCTGTTAACAGAACAGCCACGTATTATTGGTTTTGGTGTGTATATTTGGAACATTACCTTGCTGACCGAAGTTGTGCATCTCTTGAAAATGGTTGCGCCGAGCGTGGTTGTTATTCTTGGTGGACCAGAGGTCAGTTATGAGTATGAACAGGTTGAGCTCGTGAAATCTGCCGATATTCTGATTACTGGCGAGGCAGACCTTGTGTTTGCAGATACCTGTCGTCGTCTATTGGCAGGGGAGCAGGTTCCAGCCTGTATCCAGTCAGAGTCTCCAGATTTGAAGACAATGGCATTACCGTATGCAGAATACACCGATGACGATATTGCACAGAGGTTGGTGTATGTTGAGGCAAGTCGTGGTTGTGCCTTTCGGTGCGCCTTTTGTTTATCTTCCTTAGATCAATCTGTTCGTGCTTTTCCCATAGATTCTTTTTTGGAAGAAATGGCAACATTGCTTAAGCGTGGCTGTACGTGTTTTAAGTTTGTAGACCGCACTTTTAATTTACGTTTATCGCATTCCTTGCGTATTCTGGATTTTTTCCTTGAACGTTTTGATGCAGGTCAGGGTGAAGGAGTCTTCTTGCACTTTGAGATGGTGCCAGACCGCTTGCCAGATGAAATACGTGAACGAATAAAACGTTTTCCTGCTGGTGCGATTCAGTTTGAAATTGGTATTCAAACCTTTACATCAGAAGTTTGTGACACCATAAACAGAAAAATGGACGTAGCAGCTACAGAGGCCAACTTTGCGTATCTAACAGAGCAAACCGCTGTTCATATTCATGCTGATTTGATAGCAGGTTTGCCAGGAGAAACGGTGGCTACCTTTGCCGATAGTTTTGACCGTCTTTGGCATTTACATCCGCATGATATTCAGCTTGGTATTTTGAAGCGCTTAAAAGGTACAACTATTGCCACTTTGGATATGTGTTTTAATCCAGAACCACCCTATGATATTATCAGGAGTGATACGTTTAGCTTTCTTGAATTACAGCGGATTAAACGACTTGCCCGTTTTGTTGATATCTTTGTTAATACTGATCGCTTTTTGAAAAGTATCGATTATTTACTGGGGCAAAGCCCTACCGATTCACCGTTTGCTGCCTTGCTTGGCTTTTCTGATTGGATTTGGACGAATGCCCATGCTGAACATGGCATATCATTGCGTCGCCAATTTGATTTCCTGTATGATTATATGACCAAGGTACTTGGGTGTGCTACATCAGATGTGGCAGAGATCATCCGTATAGATTTTATGAAGCTGCCAACCAAGAACGGGATGCCCGACTTTCTCCGGAACTAGAATTTTCTATATGTAAATAACTGTTGACTTACGTTTGAGGCGCGTTTATAAGTAAACGTATGATACTAAATAAAAGGTCTGTGGTCTGCCTGTTGGTGTTGTCGGCAGCATTTTTCTGCATGACGGGATGCCACGGGCATCATCATCGTAGACATCACCATCATCATCACTGTCATAGTGATGGCAACTTGATCACTGACATTATTATCTTTTGTTTAGAGTAGTAGTGCTCCGCAGTCTTGAAAACTACGTGTTTATCACGTATACTGAGCTATGGATGGTGAAGTTCTAACAGTATCGTTTCTTATTGTTTTAGGCCGTGTCTTTGATGTCTCACTTGGGAACCTTCGTATTCTGTATATGGTACAAGGCCAGCGTTTATGGACTTTTTGTGCTGGTGTTCTTGAAGTTTTGATCTGGATTTTTTGTGTTTCACAGGTTATTAAAGAACTAGACAATATGTGGTATATGGGGTCATATGCAGTTGGTTTTGGCCTTGGCAGTCTTTTGGGTATGTGGGTTGATGACCGACTTGCCGTCGGTAGTCAAATGGTTCGCCTGTTTACCCGTGAAGGAGAGCTGGTGGCAGACCATTTACGGGAGCGAGGTCATGTTGTGACCTCTATTTGTGGTTCTGGTAGAGATGGTCCTGTCGATATTTTGATGATACAAGTCCGTAGAAAACAAGTGAGCGCGCTCATAGACCTTGCCTGTTTAATTGATTTTGAATGTTACTATGTGGTTGATGATGTGAAAAAAGCCGCCCGAGCCAGTAAACATTTAGAGCGACCGACAGCGATTACGCAAATGTTTCAGAAAAAATAAGACACTCAGTTTGTCTCATAAAAGACAGAATAGATTAACACGGTAGGGGCTCATAAATGGGTTAAAGCCTTATATGCTCAATCATCAATAAGAGTGCACACATACAGTTCTGTATCACAGTAAAAAATGACATCAAAAAATGCTGTGCGTGGATGGGCGCGTGAGCCTTCACTACAACAAGCTTGTTCGCGTTCTTCAAAACCGATACAGGCTTGTGTATGTAATTCGGTATCGGTACTTGTTGCTGATTGAAGACTTATTGATTGCAATTCCACTGCATCAGGAAAACCAACAGTGCAGAGCCGTTCTATTTTCCAGGCTTCCTGTGCCAAGAGATGCAGACAGAGATTCTGTATGGTGGAAGTTGGCGTTTTTTCCTTAAGAAGTGCCTGTCGGAGTTGTTCCCAATGGTGTCTATTCATTGTTTTTTATCTGCTGTGTCAGGCATGAGGTCATTAAGGATTGTTTGAACAACTTTCGTTTCAAGTATTCCTCTGAGTAATATATGCTCTTTATGTGCGTGTGTTTTGAGACAGATGCGATTATGTATGGTTTGGCCAGATTGCATACCGTCTTTTTTATGGATGCTTTTAATCTCAGAACGTGGAAATATGGTCTTTCTCCATGGGATTAGCCAACCGCTGCGATGAGTAATTTTTTCAGGTGTCGACTCAACCAGATCGGTGGTGAGTAAGTTATTGATGGCTGCATAAATACAGATCAAACCAATGGCGACAAAGATGAGCGAGAAAAAATAAGATTTTTCAGTATAGAAAGCAGCACCTCCAGCTCCTGAGAAAACAAGACCTGTAAGGGTCAGCAGAAAGGCTACGCCAATATGTCTGAATGGTGGAGTGTGAATACGAGTAACATTATCCGAATGTTGGACACGTTCAATTTTTTCATCTTTAAAAAGACTCTGAATGGCTTCGTCATTAGACTGGCCTAGTATGGCTGTATTTATAGTAGAGCTGTCTATTTGCGGGTTACTTGTTTCTGTTTTTGTGACTGGTAATTCAAATAGAGCTTTAAAGTCAATGCCTGTTGTTGGCGCAGATAATTCGAGTGTCCACTCTAAGTTATCGCTATCGCAGGTGGCTGGCATGTCAAATGGGATAGCTAATTCAATTGGGATGTGGGTTTCATGCTCTTGATAAGATGTGGTGTCATGAGAAATAGTGGTTGCTGCTGACCACAATGTGCGAACTATTGTGTTTTTCTGTTTCCCGCTGCCAGTAGTTGTGGTTTTTGTACATTTAAGAAGACAGCGTATTGGTTCTTCTGGATGTATACGTGCTCGTATGTAGGCAGTTGCATGCTGCATGCTTCCTAAGGCAAGTGTCTGTTGTGAAATACATAATTGAGGAATACCGTACTTACGACGGAAAAAAACAGTATATACGGCTAGCGCTATTAAGAGCAGACCGATAGCAGGAAATATATAACCGATGGCAGCCAGCTTATTCCCTGATGCAATCTCATCAGGAAGAATAAAGAAGAGCGGCAGAGATACGAGGTTCCAAAAACAAGCGCAAATTATCGCAACAAGCATAGTAGCGCCTGTTTTGGCAGAGAGAAAGATACTCTGTTCTTCTTTATTCATCTTGTTGTTAACTTTTACTTAATGCAAAGGTTAAACTACGGCCATTTAATGTCGCTTCTGTTCCATCAATTTCTGCTTGTTCAATGGAGTGAGCAAGCACTTCCGTAGAAATCAGATGTTCAAAACATTTAAGAGAAGAAATAACTGTTTGGTCAGCACTGGACCATTGCAGATTGACGCGGTCGGTGATGTCAAAGCCCTTGTCTTTACGTGCATTTTGTAGAGTGCTGATAAGCTCGCGGGCAATGCCTTCTTTTTCTAAGGTATCATCCAGTTGCGTATCCAAGACAACGGTAATAAAGCCGTCAGTAGCTACCGCAGCACCGTCTTTGGCGGAGCGTTGTAGCAGTACATCATCTATGCCAAGAGCTTCTTCAGCGACAGTAATTGTTTCACCAGCTTCTAATTTGGCAACTTCGGTAAAACTCCATGTGCTCAGAGCAGCACCAATGTCTTTCAGTTTGGCACCGCAACGTTTTCCTAATACTTTAAAGTTTGGTTTTACGCTGACTGTTGCAAAAGAATGCTCATCGGCATCAACTAAAATATTTTTGACGTTGAGTTCGCTTTTCAAACGTTCAGCACCATCAAGAGCCGCTTGGCGAATAGATTCATCCCGATGAACAATAGTGACACTAGCAAGTGGTTGGCGTACTTTAATTTTATTGTCTTCGCGGATTTTACGACCCAGACTGGCAGCAGCGCGAATAACGGTCATTTGTTCTTCGATGGTATTATCAATTAAAGATTCATTTGCTTGTGGGTAATCTGTCCAGTGAATACTTGCATCGGCATCAGCATCAACAGTACGAACTAAGCGTTGATAGACCTCTTCCGTTACAAACGGCATAAATGGCGCGAGTACTTTTGCGAAAGTAATCAGTACGTCATAAAGTGTGGCGTAGGCTGCACATTTATCCGAATCCGAATCCGATTTCCAGAAACGACGGCGGCTGGAACGGATATACCAGTTAGTGAGGTCGTCAATAAAACGAACCAAACGCGGAATAACATTATACAGACGGTATTGTTCCATCTCGGTATTTACGTCACGGACCAAACTTTGTAGCATGGAAATAATCCAGCGGTCAAGGTCTGGGCGGTCAGCTACGGCAGGGGCATCCCATGTGCGTGGATCAAAATTATCGACATTGGCATAGGTGGTAAAGAAGGATAAGGCATTCCAGTAAGGAATAACGACTGTGCGTAGAATCTCTTTTAGGCCGGTTCCTGCAAAACGTAATTCTTCAGCGCGAACCACGGGAGAATTGATCATGTAGGCGCGCAGAGCATCTGCACCGTATTCATGAAGAACTTCATTGGGGTCGGGGTAATTCTTTTTACGCTTGGACATTTTATGTCCGTCTTCGGCTAGAATCATCCCATTTACGACAACATTTTTGTAGCAAGATTTCCCAAAGAGGGTGGTACTTAAAATAAGTAGGGTGTAAAACCAACCACGTGTTTGGTCAAGACCTTCAGCAATAAAGTCTGCTGGGAAAAAGTCTTCCAATTCTTTACCAGAGAATGGAAAATGCTGTTGAGCAAACGGCATGGAACCAGATTCAAACCAACAGTCTAAAACCTCTGGAGTACGTTTATAGGTTTTACCATCTTTTTTGATGAGTACATCATCAACAATGTGTTTGTGTAAATCATCAACACGCACGCCACTGAGTTCTTCAAGTTCATCAACGGAACCAATGCACAGCATGTCGTCTGGATTTTCAATATTGATCCAAATAGGAATACAGCTGCCCCAGAAACGGTTGCGGCTAATATTCCAATCGTTGGCGTCTTTGAGCCAGTTACCAAAACGTTTGGCACCAACATACTCTGGAATCCAGGTGATTTCTTCATTAGCGTCAACCAGTTGATCGCGCATGTCTTCCACCTTTACGTACCACGCCGAAATAGCGCGGTAAATAAGTGGCGTCTCTGTACGTTCGCAGAATGGGTAGCTATGATTAATAGTGGCTTGATGAACGAGTGTGCCGTTATCTTTCAGGGTTTTAATAATAGCTTTATCTGCATCCTTACAGAACTGTCCAGCAAAGTCTGGAACGAGGTCAGTAAAACGAGCATCATCATCAAGTGGGTCAATCAGCTCAATATTGGCTGCGCGGCAAATGCGATAGTCATCTTCACCATAGGCTGGGGCTTGATGAACAATGCCAGTACCCGCGTCGGTGGAGACGTAATCATCCAATAAAATTTGGAAGGCGTTTTCATGGTCTGCAAAATATGGGAAGAGTGGTTCGTAGGTCCAGCCTGCTAAATCACTGCCCTCATGAGTGGACAGGATTGTGCAGCTTCCTTCTTTTTTGAAGATGCTTGAAACAAGATCTTCTGCCAAGATATATAAATCATTTGTGCTTGTATCTTGAACCAAAGCGTAACGAACCGCTGGTCCAACACAGAGCGCTAGGTTAGAAGGAAGGGTCCACGGAGTGGTGGTCCATGCGAGTGCGTAAACATCTGTACCATGTGTTTGCAAGTTGTGTGTTTTCAATTTACAGCGAATAGTAATAGCTGGATCTTGCACATCTTTATAGTTGGAGTTGGCTTCAAAGTTAGAGAGTGGGGTAGTGAGTTTCCAGCTATACGGCATAATACGATGGGCACGATAAATGCGTTTTTTATCCCACAATTGTTTGAAGACCCACCAGACACTTTCCATGAAACTTGGGTCCATGGTTTTATAGTCATTGTCAAAATCAACCCAACGGCCCATACGCTTAACCGTTTTACGCCATTCACCGACATAGGTTTGCACCATGCTGCGACATTGTTCGTTAAAGGTGTCAATGCCCGCTTCATGAATGGCAGCAGTACCTGCAAGGCCAAGAGATTCTTGGGCCAAGGCTTCAATTGGTAGCCCGTGACAGTCCCAACCAAAACGACGTTCAACGGTGTGGCCACGCATGTTCCAGAAACGCGGAACAATATCTTTAATAGTGCCGGCAAGCAGATGGCCATAGTGCGGCGTGCCTGTGGCGAAAGGAGGGCCATCATAGAAGACAAATGGTTTACCATCTTGCTCTCTGCGTGTATTAGACTCTTCAAAGGCGTGAATCTCATCCCAAAGCTTCAGAATTTCATTTTCCATCGCGGGGAAGTCGGCAGTGGCAGGCGCTTTAGCAAAAACGGGGGTCGTCATGAGGTGGTCTCCGTGTGAGCGCGCTTTTCTATGGAGAAATCAGGTCAGGGCAACGAGGCATTACGCATGAGGGGGGTGATCCGTTCATTGGCTGTCTTTTGTATTTGCAGTGGCAAAACCCGAACTGAGAGTAGTCTGTGCCCATGATAACTTTTCGTCGTTTGCTGTCGCCTTCTTTGACACTGTTACTTGCTGCTGGGGCAGTCTCGCCTCTGTGTGCTCTTGAAGCCTCTGTTGAATCTGCTCTCCAGCTAGAGAACCAAGGTCGTTCTGAGGAGGCAGTTAGCAGCTTGCAGGCAGAACGGAATCAAGCTGTTCAAGATGAAAAGAGCACACGTTTTGCTACAGCAAGCCTTGCTCTATCCTATTGCTACTTTCACCAAAATGATTTGTCGCAGGCAGAATCATTTGTTCGTGAGTTTTGGGATCAAGACGAACCCATAGACCCAGGATTGTGGAGTTTGGTTGATCAGCCATTTCGCGATTGGTATAACGGGCATGGAAAAGCCGTGTATGGAGAGAACTGGGAGTTTGTCCCCAATCCGCCAAGGCGCTTTCAGCCGTCATCTACGCCGCTTGTACCATCATACCGTTTAGGCACTCGTTGGTTTGTAGATGGCCAGTTTCATGATAGCTCTGCTGATGGAGACAATCTTGATACACATATAAGTACGCGCCTTGGTCTAGAGTTTGATCCAAGCGATGAGCGACATGGATTGTTATATCGAGGCATGGCTCGTCTGTCTTATTTGGATAACTCAGATGAGGACGTAGGTCTCTCCATTTCGGCTGATCTCGGCTATAAATATTGGCTGGATACAGCGGCAACGTGGCGACTTGATGGTTTTACCGGTCTTGGTTATGGCATTGGTTTAAGTGGTGGTAATTCTCCTTCTTTCTTATCTGGACACATGGAGGCTGGAATTAGTTGGCATCGCCCCGTTTCTGATCAAACATGGCGGTTTATGTTGGGCTATGAGCATGCTACGTGGTCATTTGACGGACGAGGGGACGAAGATGTTTCTGGTTTGTATTGGGGTTTAGGGTGGGCAACGACTTTTGGTCAGAAATCTTTACCTCCGGCTCCTGTCTATATGGGTGAACGACCTGCAACGGAACTACCTGATGACGAGCTCTATCCCGTTGGCAGCCCTGATAAAAACGGTCCAGTACAAGACTCCACAGGGAATGTTGTTGGCGATACGGCTGGTGCTAGTCATCCAGATATGGAGAGCACCGGTGAACATGGTACCAATTATTCACCAGCAAGGCCTGAGTCGAATCCAACAAGAAGAGACCCACCGTCTTCATCAGATTGGAATAGTGATTATATTGTGGGCGCACATGCGACCTTTGGATCATCAGACCGGAAGCTTTCTCGTGTGTATCTGGGTGTACCTATGACCTCTTCTGCGGAAGAGGTTACCGATCTACGGATTGTGTATACCTCGTATTCTGTCGATGATTTAGATTATGTAGGAAACAGCAACACGAGCTTAGAGGCTTGGGATATTGGCTTAATGTATACCTTTGGCCGACGTTGGTTGTTCACAGAAAGCTTTGGGGTAGACGGCACCATTGGCCTTGGTTACGGAATTGGCAATGCCGAACTTGATATCGTCGCTGATGATTTCTTGATGGTCAGCCTGTCTGGTAGTGCAGAGCTTGGGGTTTCTTGGTCTGTGGCCTCTGATTTATCACTTCGTGTTTATGGTGCCTATCTTGGTACATGGATCTACGGCAACTCCAGCGAAGTGAATGTAGATGAGTTTGATGATGTGATTAAGGATATTGCTCTTGGAGCAGAGATTCGTTTTTAGAGTAGGGAAATGGACATGACACCGTCTCCTCTATGGATTATTATATGAATGCTATTTTCAGTTCTCTCTCTGCCTTTTTGGTGCTGCTTCCTTTCTGTCTTTCTGCAACGTTCGCAGCGGAATCAGAGCGGACGCAACAAGAGCGAGATGCTTCGGCTCCAGAGATTGTTGCAGGTATGCTGCCCAGTCCGTCTACCCATGATGGTAAGCGTATTTGGCAGCCACCACAATTTACCCATTGGCCAGCTATTATGTATGCAGATGAGCAACGCCATTTTGCTTTTTCTGTACCCATTCAAAAGGCAGGCTTAGTTCGTGTGGGTTGGCGAGATGCAGAGCTTGCCGAGATACAGGTTGGTAAAGAACGGGCGAATACCGTTCAATCTGGTTTACTTATGCGAGGTGCCAACATTGGCCGCTTTGAAGCCGTGGTAGCCTTAGCACAGAATGAAACCACTTTACCTGTGCAGGTTTTGAGCGTAACTGAACCACACTGGCCGCATATGGCTTTGCGGAATGGAATGACGGTTGATGCGGATGGTAACCCCGTTGTTTTAATTCTTGAGCGCCGCAACCAAGAACGGGAACGGCGCTGGAAATTTTTGTCGAAAGGCTCTTTACCGCGCCCAACTGGTCGTGCCGTGATGGTTGGTGATCCGCTTACTGCGTTAAATGCCTCAGCATGGGATGGTCTTGATGCAGATACCATTGTTGCCGAAGATGAGCGCTATCCTCAACATGCGGTAATCGTTGCTTTGGCTGCTTACACTACAGAACTAGAGCTGGAAGCCTTGCCGCGAACGGTCATCTGGTCTCCTGGAAATGCGCCTTTGTATGCACAAACAGTAAGTGGTGAAGAAGAGCGGTTGCTGCATCTTATCAGTGCGCGTTTTGAAGCCCTCGCTTGTATACCACAATGTATTATAGCCTTGCCGCCTTTGCCGGTGGAAGAGCGTTTGCGTGAACAAGCAGAACAACGTCGTGAGGCCCTCCGTTCAAGTGCCTTATTCCAAGGCTGGCAGGTGGTGGACCTTGGCGCGCGTGCTGGTGATCCAGAAGACGCAAACCGAGTCGCAGATGGTCTCTATTGCCGTTACCCCTGTGGTGAATCTCAAGAAGTGTTACGGGTAGCTTTACGCGCCGCACTTGCGCAATGATAAAAAAATACATAGTGGCAAGCATCAGGAGAAAGACCATGAAAACATGCGCCCTCATCTGCCTAGCGATACCGCTGCTCTCTTTAACAGCTTGTTTGGAAGAGCGTCAGGATATGGCTTCAGTACCAGATCGCGGAGCGCATGCTTATAATCCGGGTCGTCCTGCGGTAAGCACCAGTCGTTCTACATCACGTCAACCACGGGCTACGCAGAGCCAGAGCAGAACGCAGCAGGTAGCTGTTGGCCCTGTTCAGGCAGGCCGTGAACAAGTCGTTACGGTAAAAGCTGGCGAACATCTGTATCAAATTGCTGAACGTCACGGAACTGACCTTTGGTGGCTAATTCAGCGCAACAACATCCAAGACCCTGTGCGCGTGGGTGATAAGGTTATTGTCTTACGTCGCGTCGCTATGCAGTAAGTGATAGTCGCTTCAAGAACACTGTTTTTTAGATAATCTTGCAACGTACATGTGTATGGGGTGGGTACTCCAGAACAGTTATTGACAGTAAATCATCTTATATCAGCAAGTAGCACAGGATATTTTCATGATCCCAGAGAAAATAGTATTAGCCACAGGCAACGCCCACAAACTTCGTGAAGTACGGGAAATCTTAACGCCCCTAGGTATAGAAGTTTGTGCTCCAGCAGATGTAGGAGGTTTGCCAGAGGTCATAGAAGACGGCGACACCTTCGCTGCAAATGCCATCAAAAAAGCGGTTTCAGGTATGAAGGCCTGCGGCTTACCTGTGCTTGCTGATGATAGTGGTATAGAAGCTCTCGCTTTAGATGGTGCTCCGGGCATCTATAGCGCTCGTTATGCAGGTCCAGCTTGTGATGACCAAGCCAACAACGAAAAGCTGGTGAGAGAGCTAGCAAACAAGGACGACAAGCGTGTCCAATACCGTTGTGTCATTGCCTATGCTACTCCAGAAGGCGAACTGCTTACATGGGACGGTATCTTTGCAGGCATCCACACAGCTGAGCCGCAAGGTGCAGGTGGTTTTGGTTATGACCCCTATGTGTACCTCCCAGAAAAGCAAAAAACCGTGGCAGAACTCAATGCAGATGAAAAACACGCACTCAGCCACCGAGGCCAAGCATTACGTAAATTTGTGAAGTGGATACAAGGTAAGTAATAACAGCAACTTACGGAAATGAAAAATTTACACTTGCGTATCTCAGAAAGCCCATAAAACCTGCGACACAAAGCAAGAAAACGCTACATTCCCCTGTAGCTCAGTGGTAGAGCACTAGACTGTTAATCTATTGGTCGTTGGTTCGAATCCAACCGGGGGAGCCACACAGGACACCGTACGAACTTATTTCGTACGGTGTCTTTTTTTGATGGCCGTCCACGTTTGCCGCCACTGCTTAAATCAAGAAATCCATTGAGCTTACAGACGTACAACTTTGATCCGTAGATGTTAAGCTCTAGTTCGTCGGGATAGAGGTTAACACGTTCTATAATGGCGCTTACTAAGGCAACTTTTTCTTGTGGCTCTAGTGCCTCGAGGAGCAATGTAGCATGACGAAGCATTGTAATCAATTCACGACTATCAAAGTCTAGTTCCTGTTCCCTTTTGATCTCTTCTTCGGTATCTTGAATGGCTGCTACAAGTTCTTTTTCGTGCTCTATTCGTTCGTCTATGATCTGGCTATTTCGTTCTATTTGACTGTTAGATGTCAGGGTTACTTGGGCGTCTAGGGCTGTCTCGACGGCTTTCTTGGCTTGCTGCCATGCGTGGATTTGGCTTTGAAGCTGTCCCCTTAATTTTGGCAAGAGTTCTTCCGAGCATTTGCGGGCCTCTTGTATGGCTTCGTTTAGCAGTTCTTGATTGTCAGCTAGTCCATCAAGGCGGCGGATTACAAGGTTTTCCAAGCTCTCGGCGGGAATTCGATTTGCAAGAGGACAATCCTTTTTTTCTCCTTGGCGTGTTTGTAGTACCGATGTTTCTTGCCAGCTTTGTTGCTTGAATCAATTCCGAATCCAGTTGAGCAATGTGGGCAATAGAGAGAGTCTCTAAGGTAGTATTGTCCTGCTATGCGTGTGGCTGCACTATTTCGAGAAGTGTTCTTTTCTAATATAACTTGAGTTTCATCAAACGTTCTTTGATCTATTATGCCATCCCATACTCCTTTTACTAATGCAGTATCTTTTTTTCGGCTGTCTCCACCGGCTTTTAGATCAACGCGTAATCCAACATAAACGGGCCTAGAAAGAATTGCGCGTATACGACCGCTGTTCCATTGATTTTTTTTGCTGAATGGCCCATTGTCGCTTTTCCATGGTATCGCTTCAGATATAAGTTGATCGGATACGCTTTGGGGAGATTGTAGTTCCACATAAAGATCGAATACGCGCTTTACTCTCTTTGCGTCTACTGGATGAGGAAAGAGGTATCCTTTTTGATCCTTGTCTAGCATATATCCAACGGGTGCTGGCTGACCCGCCAGTCCACTTCCCTTCATTGGAACGCATGACTACTGAGTCAGAAACCCGTTCGGCCAATTGTTCCCGTTCAAATTGAGCTAGCTGAACTAGCAGCAATGTCATAAATTTACCCGCACTTGTGCCTGTATCGATCTGTTGACTGTAGCAAACCAAATCAACTTTATTATCTTCGAGTTCCGTATAAATTTTAAGGAAATCAGATACGGATCGAGAAATACGGCTCAGTTCTTTACTGAGTACAACGTGCAACGTTCCATTGTGGACTTCTTCCATCATCCGGTTGAATTGAGGGCGATTTTTCCTGTCTTTGCCACTACCTATGTCACGATAAATGCGCTGTATAACATATTTAGAATCGGTTGACGTTGCGTTTTTTAGCTCGATGACTTGTTCACAAATTTTAATCTGGTTATCAATGGAGTTTTGATCCCCAACGTCTTCAAGTTGTTTTTTATCTGAAACACGTACATAGATTGCGACTTGCTTCGTCGGTCTTAAATCACCACTTTTTTCGATTCCCATAGATCCTCTCAATGCTTGTAAACAGCTCGATTGCTAGCATGCTCGCTTTTATAATGAATGCAATGAATGCAATGAATGCAATGAATGAACGTGGCGCTCAAATAGCAAGGCTTTTAGGGAAAGCTTATGCAAACTTGAAGTATAGCGAGAGTTTGGCGGAACTTAGGGCGGACTTGAGTGGGCGCTGGGATGAAGGCAAGTTGCCAGACAGCGGAATGCTGAGAAGCTCAGATAGTAGAGAGCGCACTCGTGTCCTTTCAAGCAAAGCACGGGGGCTTCTTGATGATGACGAGTTAAAGGGAGTTGATGATGGTACCGAGGATTGGTGAGCCTCCAGTATCCTTTCTGTCTGGTAGAGGCTACGTGTTGACGTATAAACAAAATAAAGACTGTAGAGGTGTTGTTCTGGGTAAATTGGAGTCTTCTTCTGATCCTTTTTACCGCGATGTGCTAGAGGGAGTAAAAGGCAAAACGGGCTATAGAAACTGCGGCGCTTGGGGAATAATGGAGAAGAGAAACAAAATGGGTAAAAGTAAGGAAGATATTCCTTATACCACACGATGTAAGAAGAAGATTTGCGTATGCTGTGAGGAGATTGAAAAGAGAAGAAGATTCTCCGCTTTTAAGAAAATATATGAGCCGTTGATGTGTGACGATGCCTTAACGATGACAATAAAGTACAGTCTGTTAAGGGGAAATGAAGACGGGCTGCTGCTTTCAGGGTTGGACGACTTTAAGGAAATGTTCACTAAGTTTCTGAGGAAATTCATCTACCAAACAGGTTCATATGGGATTCATCGTTTACATATTAAAAGAAATTATGACGCAACTGGCTGGGATCTTCATCGGCATCTATATTTTGTGCCTAAAGTGAATTCTTCTCAATGGGAGAAAGATCTGAGAGAATACTGGAAGGACTTGTCAAAGAGAAAGGACCGGCATGTCTTTTTTTTAGACCGAGTTGAATACAATTCATTACCTACTTGGCATAGAGAAGTTCGGATGGAGCATTTTATCGATTATTTGTCAGCCTCTCAGTTGCGAGGGATGTATGGAAGTACGAGAACAAAGGTACAAAAAGAAAGTAAAAATTTCATATTACAGGGTCTCGTTAAGCTTTTAGACGACCCCGTAGGGTTCAAGCAATATATGCATGCATGCCATGTTAACGGAGTCGAGTCAAAGGCAGTGAAGCGGCAATACTATGGGCGGTATATAGAGGTATATAGCATAACTTTACGAAGAGTTTATCGGTCAGCGAAAATGGCATTGCATTTGAATGCTCGTTGCTATGCTTCATGGTATGAAAACAAAGCTATCAGACAGAGGTATTGCTTGGCTTTTACAGGCGCATAACGAAGGCGAATTATTCTTTGCCTCGCTTGTAGCGGGACACGCAAGGTATGGTGGAAAGAAAACGGAGCTCTTATTCTCTGAATTAGCCAAGGCAGGCTATTCTCGTTCTGTAACGGCTCGCGCACTTCTTCGCTTATCCAAGGCAGGGCTGCTACGATATGGCTTCTCTGGTGGTAGGGACAAGATTATTGTTTATCTAAACGTAACGAGTTAGGCATCAAAGACTTTTTGAAGGCTATTGTTCTGAATGGAGTCTTGTAACGACCCTCAATAGTATGTGGTTAGCACACCGGAAGCACACCGGAAGTACATGGACGTGACATTGGGCGAGCAAATAATGTGCTTTATATTCAAATTTAAGACTAAAAAAAGAGCATCGCTGCTGAATCTTAGGTGCAATAAGTATCAAGGTTAGGCACACGCCCGTGCCGAGCCCAAGCAAGTTCAAGTGCAGACCACCACCATCCTTTTAATCGGTGGTCGTGAATGCCTAAATAAGAATTACTCATGTATGAGTTGGTCGGTATGGCCGATCGGGCCCAGAGTGCTGTTTATATGTGTACAGTAATCTATTGTTTATAACTTAGTTCCGTTTTTTTTGAAATGCTCGGTAACGGTCTTGAATGAGTGTAGGACAGCCCGATAGTAACCCTGCTTCAATAAAAGCATTTTTTGTCGCATCTTCTAATTGAAGTGCTGTAGCAGCTTTTTCTAGAAACGCCTCTGTGGGAACTCTTTCTCCTCGAACGATACGAGAGACAGTCGCGTGACCAACCTCCGTCATGGCTCCTAATTGCCTGTGTGAAATATTTCTGTCTTGAAGCATCTTAATAAGACATTGGGGGAAGAAGAGCGTCATCCTATGAGTATGCAGCTTTTTCTTAAAAGGAAAAGTCTTCCATTGACATGTCTCCGAAGTGGAGACACTGCGCATTTGAATTACTTGCGTGCAATTTGTCGATGCTGGATCATAGAGGAGTTAGAATGGGCAGTGAAAACCTGTTTGTAGAGTGTGGGAGCTGTGGCAAAGACATTGCTCGATCTGCTTCGGCTTGTCCTCATTGTGGGGCTACTTCTGGATTGAAGAAATGGCAGTGGGCTCTTATTTTGGTTGTCGTTCTGCTTCTTATAGGCCTTTTGTCTGATGATGAGAAGAAGGATATTACAGTTCATCAGAGCATCCAAGCAGAGGAAGAGGCTGGAGAGGTTGATGTCTTGAGGGTGTTGCCAAGCTCGTTGCTCTTAGCGTATACCACAAACGAGATTGCAGCCGATAATACATACAAAGGGCGTCTTGTCCAAATAACGGGCATCATTGAAGATATTGGTAAGGACATCATGGACAATGCCTATCTAACAGTGCGTGCAGGTAATGATCAGTATGAGTTTCGCAAGATACAAGTATTCACTGCCGATATGATTGCTATATCTCGTTTGTCGCGAGGAGAGCAGGTCACGATAACAGGAAGAGTCGATGGACTGCTTGTTAATGTTATTATCAGAGAAGCCGTCATTCATTGATGGTGATTCTAATCCATAAGCATCTCAACAATAAAAGGAGAATAAGATGCCAATTATCAAATGCCCAGAATGTAGCGTAGATGTTAGTGATTCTGCGATGAAGTGTCCAAGCTGTGGGGTCCAGCTACGAAAGCCTACGAGAAGTGGGTTTGGAAAGATCGTTAAATGGGGGTTTATCGGATTTAACTTCCTGATGCTTCTCTGGCTGGTCATGGGGATGGGACAGGCGGCAGAAGGAATAGAGTCTATGTCGGAAGCGGAACAGGCTGGAACAGCAATCGGTGCAGGGATCGGGGCTGTTTTGATTATAGGGCTTTGGGTCGCAGGAGATTTTATACTGGGGCTGTTTATGTTCTTTACTCGTCCGAAGTAGAGCATCATCAAAGAGTCTTTGAGCCTTATCGGTAGATGGCTGCGTGATAAACGCATTTGTACGATGCCTTCGTTCCGTTAAGGCTTTTAATATGACGACGACAGGTAGTGAATGTACCTTTTCCGTGGATGCTCACTCGTGGAGTGCGCACAGTCTCCAGTTGGCCTATGTCAGGAAGGAAGATGTGCTCTGCCTGTATACAACATGCGCCCATATTGCTCTAGCGATGCTCGTATGAGCCTCGTTAAGGGCGATCTGAGGCGTTTTCTGTTCAAAGTCGTCCTTATCACGCAAAGGGGCCCTAAGTCCCGTCACTAAGCTGTACGAGCCGCATCCTTGCAAAGAATCTTTGAAGTGTTACATTCTTAAACGAACGACTGAAAGGATGTAACACTATGCAAATACCAGAGAGGTATGTTTCTTATCTTCGAGTATCAACAGCTCAACAAGGACGGTCAGGCCTTGGCCTCGAAGCCCAACGAAAGGCCATTGAGGACTATCTACAGCAAACAGGCGGTGAACTAGTCGCCCCCGAGTTCTTAGAGGTGGAAAGTGGCAAGAAGAAAGAGCGCCCCATCCTAAGGGATGCGATCCAGCACGCCAAGCAAAATAATGCCATTTTGTTAGTCGCCAAACTCGACAGACTAGCAAGAAACCTTGCCTTCATTACTCAGCTGCAAGAGGCGGGTGTAGCCTTCCGAGCTTGTGATATGCCCGAAGCAAACGAGTTTATGGTGCATATCCTTGGAGCAGTAGCTCAGTATGAGCGTAAGATGATAAGTGAGCGAACTAAGGCAGGGCTAGCCGCTGCAAAGGCGCGAGGAGTAAAGCTAGGACGTCCAGAGAACCTTGTGCATGGACTTGATGATCCCGCCGCTATCTGGAACTCCAAGCAGAGAGTTATGGCACTAGAGGCGGCTGAAAGGCTACGTCCAGTTATCAAGGAGTTGCAGGAACGGGGTATAACAGGAGTTCGGGCAATATGTAGAGCCTTGCAAGAAAAGGGGCATAAGACGGCACGAGGTGGAGTTTGGCATCCCGCAAGTGTATCGCGGTTACTAAAACGCTTATGAATGAACGACATCAAAGACTGTTTGAAATCGAACGTTACTAACAGAATTATAGATTCCTTCACGCTTGAGAATGAAAAATATAGCAAGCGTAATGCCAAAGATTAGGAGTCTGCATTAAAGCAAAAAATAGTGCTGTAGAATTTAAAGGCAGGAGACTTGTTCCAGTAGCAGCGTCTTGCATAGCAGTATTTAGGCGAGTAACCTGCTTTTGAAAAAGGATTATTCATAATGCTGAGTGATTGCTTTAGCTAAGGAGGGGCTTCCATGGGCAACGTTTCTTATGATCAACAGAAGAAGTCAGAGGCAAGAAGGCGCCTTCTTTCACATGCTGTCCATACCCTTTCGGGAAACAGTGGCTCAGGCCCTATTCTTTCAGGGCAAATTGTTCAAAGGGTGGCAATGGATGCGGCTGCTTATTTGGAAAATAATTGTATAAAAGGAAAATTGACGGGGCTTACTCGATCCATGAAGCCATTACTTGACGAATGGAGAAATGAATTCGCTATTACTCAAAAGTATGTGTCTGCATCAGCAATGAGAGTTCTTATTCTGGCAGGGCCGACTCCATCTAAAGATGTAACTGAGCTGATCTCACTTGGCGTTTGTCAGGAGAATATTGTGGCCATCGAAAAGGACGCGACTATCTTCAGCTTGGCTCAGGAGGACCTTAAAGAGGCAGGTCTTTGCATTACCCTGAATAAGGTTAGTCTTGTTGATTATCTTAAGAGTAAGCCAGATAAGTTTGATATATTTTACTTTGATGCATGTGGGCCATTTATGGGTGGACATCCAAATACTTTAGCTCCATTGCTTGAGGCGTTGGTTAACGACTGCCTTGCAGATAGATGCGCTTTAATATCCAACTATTGTCGTGTGCCTCCAGAGCAAATTGATCGGTATGCATCACTATGTGCAGCATACTTCGCCCCACGATACAACGATTTACCAAAAGCATTCTGGGAATCTAACCTAGATCCAACAATCATCCAACATCAGCCAGAAGCCCTCTTAGATTTGATTAAATCTGACATTGACTCTTATTACGGAGACTTCATCACTAGGTTCACTATAGATCTGGCCCGTTATGTGATACCTGTATCCCGAAGCCTTTCATTCAAAGAGACAAGGAATTGGATGTTGGCTAAACCGCGTAAAGACGTAGATAAAGCTACGGAAAGCATATTTCGGCCCAAGACCCTGATATGGGACATGGGGGAACAATTGGAACCCGAAGAAATGGGAAAGCGATTTGAGGCATGGCATCAAGAGGCTATGGAGCGACATACCTGGGAATGGAACCCAAGTTCCTATCCACTTTACACGTTCCTTGAAGAATCACGCCGAATAACTGAAGATGGCACAGACCCAGTCGGCGATATATTTCGGAACTATTCGATCAACCGAACTCCTATCAAAAATGTGCTGCCATTAGCGTTCACACTAAATGCAATCTTTGCGGGACATTGGGATGTAGCCAGTGAGAGACTCAAGGAAATATTGGCAGTTTCTTGGTTTGATGCAAAGGGAGGTGTTTTTTGTGATGTGCCTATGCCGCATCTTTTAATTCATGCTTTAATGGGCAAATCAGGAAGGCCATTTCACCCTGTGGCAAAGGATTGCCTTCGTGTGAAATACACGGCAAAAGCTAATGCCATGTACAGCGATTGCCTGATTGTTGATTCCTGTAGACCAATGTATGATTACCTTCCCGATCCATCTTCTATCGCAGAAGAGTTGTATTCTGATGTACGAAAGCAGCTCATTGTACGAACAATGATGGATAGAATTAGCTGGCAAGACTTTGGTTCTTCCACTCACCCGTTTAGAGGATCTGCTTTATTTAGCATTGGGGAAAAGTCTTATTCACAAGAATCTTGCTATCCAGACCGATTGGAACTGTAAAATACTCTTTTTACTCGGCATTCAGGTTGGTTTTATGTTACTCGTGGTTGAGATGGATGTTTTAACCGCATAGCCTATAGGGAGTTCCCCTAATATATATTGATATGTTCTTGTAGGTCAAAAAGTACTATATAAAGTTTTCATTCTAGGCTATGGGACCCTGAGTGTTTACGTTGAATGTAGGGCCATTTGTTTTAGGCTGAATCATATGTATATCGTAAAGGAGACAAAGAATGAATAAAGAGGATTTTGTGGATGCTTTCTTGTACGGTGAACATCATGTGCAGGAGGGGTGTTGGTATAAATGTATTGATGGGATGGGACCAAAGGATGCATATTTAGCAGGGATGTCTGCTCTTCATTCGATAATATCTGGCCATGTTAGGGAAGGAGAGGCCTTGCGCTCATTGATGAGATTCCATGACGAGTTACAAAAATGGAATGATAATGGAAGCCCAATTTTAGGCGAGGTATTTGATCCTATTAGAGAGATTTATCTGGCTGCTTTGCGGAATCGGATTACACCAGTTCTTCTTGATGGAATTATGATGCTGAGAATCTGTGAATGTATTGTGCGTAAAGGTGAGGGGTTAGATTGGGTGGAAAATGACCCATATAGTTATTTTGATTGTTGAAATTAACTCGGGTACGACTTCTGCCGAACATCATCATTTTAATTAAGAGGCTGTGTTAAATATTTCTATAGAATTATAATATAATCAGATTACAAGGGTCGACAGTATGCACATTACAAAACTTTCACTAGTAAATTACAGAAACTTCAAGAACGTTAAATTGCTGTTTCGTAAGGGGGTAAATACAATAATTGGCGAAAATGGTTCTGGTAAGACTAATATATTTCGAGCGCTGAGACTGCTGCTTGATAATTCAATGCGGCGTTCTTCAGCAAAACTTGCGGAAGATGACTTTTGTAGAGTATTGGGTGATTGGCGCGGTCATTGGATCGTTATTAGCATCGAGTTTGACGAAATTGATAGTGATGAAGCTAGTCAGTCTCTATTTCTTCATGGTGTAGGAAATGCAGAAGATGACGTTGTTACTAGAGCAACATACAGCCTTATCTTCAGGCCTAAGTCACATATTAGGCAAGCGTTGTCACAGCTTCCATTAGGAGATGTAGCAGGGTTGAAAAACTATTTGGCAAGTATAACTATTGATGGTTATGAAACTGTCCTAACTGGTAAAAGTGTTGCAGATTTTAATGATCCGGCAGTATATAAAAGTATAGTTGGCGACTTTGAGAGAGTTGTTTTCCCTAGTGTTTTAAATAATACTGATATTGGTATACGCTTGCCAAATATCCTTAATATGTCAAATGAAGTGTCGTTCACATTTATTAAAGCTATGAGGGATGTGGTATCGGACTTCCATAATAATAGGACCAATCCTCTACTGACACTGCTAAAAAGTAAATTGGGTGATATTAGTCAAACAGATTTCAAGCCTATTGCTGATTTAATTGGAACATTAAATAGTGGAATTGAGAGCTTATCTGACATATGTGATATTCGTGATGGTATTGTATCTACTATAGGTGACACTGTCGGCGATACATACTCGCCTAACTCAGTTTCTATTCGTTCAAGTTTGACCGACGAGCCAGAGCAGCTATTTCAGTCACTAAGGTTGTTTGTCGCTGAATCAAACGATGATTATGAAGGCGCTATTCATGAAATGAGTTTGGGAGGGGCGAATCTGTTATATCTTACATTGAAGCTATTAGAGTTTAAATATCAAAAAGCTAATCAATCAATTGCGAATTTCTTGTTAATTGAAGAGCCAGAAGCGCATATTCACACTCATATTCAAAAATCACTTTTCGATAATATTAACTACGAAAACACACAGACCATATATTCAACCCACTCATCACATATATCAGAAGTTAGTAATATTGAAAACATGAATATTATTGGATTTATCGGTGGCGTCTGCGAGGTATTTCAGCCGTCAACAGGACTTAGTAACGAAGAGACTGGATTTGTTCAGCGTTACCTAGATGCCATCCGTAGCAACTTATTGTTTGCCAGAAGTGTTGTTTTAGTAGAGGGTGATGCTGAAGAGATTCTTGTGCCTGTTTTGCTTAAGGAAGTTCTAGGGTTGAGCTTAGATGAAATGGGTATCAGTTTAGTCAATATCAGAAGTACTGGTTTCGAGAATATTGCAATGTTATTTAGCGATGAAAGAATCAAGAAGCGTTGTAGCATCATCACAGACCTTGATGATTCGTTTTTTGATACTACGATTTTACCGGCAGATAGTGACCCAGAGAAGAAGAAGAAGGAGAAAGCTATTGGTTCTCAGTCTTCTGGGCTTGCTCGGAAGGGAAGACTTGATGACTTCTGTCAAAATAACCCTTGGGTTACTCCTTTTTATGCAGATCATACGTTTGAAGTTGATTTTATTAAATCATCTAACAGTATTTATCTTAAAAATATTATTGGTGATGTTTACATTCAACAAGCAACAATAAACACCGCAGAAATTGAACTATCTTCAGCTGATATTGCTGTATCAGGCTCAAGAGCATTAACTATGGCAAATCATCAAGGCAAAGGTTGGTTTGCCCTTACGCTAGGTAAAGCAATTGATTTTAAAGCAGCTATTCCTGAATACATTTTTGATGCTATTAAGTTTGCACATGGTGATTTTAATTCAGGACTTATTTTCAAAATACTTAAGCATCGTTATGAATCAGTTGTAGAACATGTCCAATGCGGCAGAGAAACTATCGAACAATTGGGTGTTCAAGGTAGCATGGATCTAAAACAGAAATGGGAATCATACTTGGTTCCATATGAAACTGGCTTAGCAATGTTTACTCCAAAATGGGAAGCATTTGATCCATTACATGACGATATCGGTGCTATCAAGATTGACTTGATGAATGATCTACCTTCTGAGCAGAATGAGATATTAGCAAGGATCTAAGTTATGTTTGTTTGGGATGAAAATGATCTAAACGATGAACAAGAAGCGGCGATTAACGAATCGGGGAATGTATTCTTAGTGGCATGTCCGGGAAGTGGTAAGACCCGGGCTCTTACTTATAGAATCGCTCTTGAACTTTCAAGGATAGACGACTCTAAAAAATGGGTCGTAGCGATTACATATACACACAGAGCTGCGGATGAGATACGTGAACGAATCGAGATTTTAGGTGTTGATACATCTCAGTTGTGGATCGGAACAATTCATGCATTTTGTTTGGAATGGATATTGAAGCCTTATGGTCTATATCATGAAAAGATAAAACATGATTTTAAAATAATAAATTCTCGTGATTCTGAGGAGGTAATATCCGAAATATGTTCTAGTATTGGATCGAAAAAAGTAAAGTATGTAGAGTGTGGTCATTATTTCACTTCACAAGGGTTGATGCTGATGTCTGCTGGAAGTAAATCTGCGTTGGTGAATCGAGTAATAGAGGGTTATCATGACCGGATTATGCAGAACAATCAGATCGACTTTGAGCAAATTCTTTACTTTGCTTATGAAATATTATCTGACAATTCGTCTATTTCTAAGATACTAGGTAATTTGTTTTTGCATGTCCTTATTGATGAATATCAAGACACAAAGGAGATACAATATTCTATTGTTGCCAGCATCATAAGAGCTAGTCAAGGCAAGGTTGGCGCATTTGTTGTTGGCGACCCCAACCAAGCCATCTATGGCTCACTTGGAGGTTATGCAATTTCAAAGTCAGAGCTCGAAGATATGGCGGGTGTACCGTTTGTCTCAATGTCGCTAGATAAGAATTATAGAAGCTCTGCTAAGATCATTAAGTATTATAGTAATTATAATGTTAACCCTAGTAAAACTGTAGCAGCAGGCAAATACAAGAATTGTCAGAGCGTTATCACTTATGATCAAATTACTCCTAAGGATGATTTAGTTGAGAAAGTTAGTCAGTATATTGAGCATAGTGTTCAAAAGCTGGGTATCTTAGAGAAAGAAATCTGTGTTATTGCACCATGGTGGATGCACTTAGCTATGCTAACCCGTAACTTGGTAAATAGGCTGCCTCAATATGACTTTGATGGACCGGGTCTAGTGCCTTTTTCAAGGGATATTGACAACTTTTGGTTTAAATTAACAAGGATCATACTGACCGAGCCTTCACCTAATGTTTATGTTAAACGTTTAAGGTGGGCATGTGATATCTTATCAGATATGGAACTAGCGCTTGTTGATGTCCATTCGATAACCTCAAAGCACCTACTGAAAACGGTTAATTCTATTTCAATAGGTGAAGATGACGGCATGTCATATCTCAGCGAGTTTTTTAATAAATTATTTTGTGAATTAGGTATAGATTTCACGTTGTACCCAATGCTGAAAGAGCATTATGAATCGTTCTTTAATAGTTCAAACGATAGAATTAAAAGGCTAAAAAAGGATAATGCATCATTCGCAATAGAGATAGAGTCTTTTCGTAAAGCGTTTAAGCCTAGAACTGGCATTAAAGTATCAACAATACATGGGGTAAAGGGAGGTGAATATGATGTAGTTATTTCCTTTGGTCTGCTTCAGGATCTAGTTCCGAATTTCAATGATCCTTCTGTAGATAGTGCTAAAAAGTTGCTTTATGTAATTGGATCTAGAGCTAGAATGAATCTGCACCTTATTTCAGAGAAAGGAAGGATGACTGGTTCTGGTAAATACAGAAGAGAGCTTCAGCCTACAGAAGTCCTGCATCAGTTAAATTATTTATATGATACACCAATATAAGACAACATTGTGCAGGTTAAGGACAGGCAGTAGAACGGTTCTGTTAGGGGAATGTAGGAGTGGAATTGGTTGATTTAATCAAAACGCCGTAGTACTTGTGTCACATAAGCACGGGAGACGCCCTCTTGGCGAGCAATCTCCGCTCTTGACTCATAGCGACCATTTTCAAGACCGTCTATCCACTTGCGGCCCTGTGTTATCCAACTCATTTCCTTGGCAGTGCTTACGGTTTTCCTTGAGCGTTTCCGGAGCAAGTTTTCGCTGACGACAAAGCGCACCAATAAAGTTCGTTTACTGTCCTCTTTGGGGAGCCACTAAGGACACCGCACGAAATAAGTTCGTGCGGTGTCTTTTTTTGATGGTCTGCCGCGTTTCCCTCCATTACGCAAGTCAATAAATCCATTGAGTTTACAGACGTACGGCTTTGATCCATAGATGTTAAGTTCTAGTTTGTCAGGACGCAAGTTAACATACTCAATAACAGCGCTCACTAGGGCGACTTTCGTTGCGCGTCTCTAGCGTTTTGAGCAGCAGCGCAGCATGACAGAGCATTAACATTAATTTCCGCACATCGAAGTCTAATTCCTGCTCTCTTGCAATCTCTTTTTCAGTTTCCTCAACTTCAGCCGATAGAGCCTTTTCTTCGGCTATGCGCCTGTCGATAAGTTTGCTGTTTCGCTCGATCTGTTCTGGAGTTGTAAGGGTAGCTTGATTGTCCAGCACCGTTTCGACAGCCTTCTGGGCTAGTTCTAAGGTATGTCGCTGGCTTTTGAGCCTGCCTAGCAGTTCCGGCAACATTTTTTTGAGCATTGCTGCGCCTCTCGTATGACTTCTTGGAGCAGCTCTCGATCTCTTGCTAACCCATCCATGCGCCGCAAAACTGTAGGAGCAGGGATGCGATTGGACAGTGGGCAGTCATCCATCTACCGAAATCAGGGAGACCGGCGGTGACGAAGCCTACCCCACTGCCAACCCGCACACCGGACTCTACAAGGTGGTGCACTCCAGTTATCTGAGCTAGCACCCCAGCCCCCAGGCCAGGCCCCGCGCCTGGTACCTGTTGGCCGACCCTCACGACCTGCCAGTGATCGAAGTTCCTGACCCGGGGTGGGGCGGCTAGGACCGCCCCACCATCGACCATGCCGTCGCCGACATCAACTACCTCGGCATCCAGATGCGCGGTTACATCGACTTCGGCGTCGCCCTGCACGACACGCGAGGGGCGGAATGAAAGTGGTTGGGGAATAAGGTTTCGGCTGTTTCAATGTGCCTGTGTAACAGCCACTCCGGGCCCTCTTGCGGGGGAGCTCGGAGCACCTACGCTTTGCTTTGAAGCCTCATCCGCATTGCTTGCTTGGAGAATGTGGAAGGCTGCGAGATCGGCAAAAACCCCGAGGATACGATGAAGCGAGTTCAGGATTGCATGTATGACCACCACTGAAGCCCAGATCGAACGCGACTTCATCGCCAAGCTGCAAGAGCTGAAGTACACCTATCGCGACGATATCCGCGACCGTGATGCCTTGGAGCAGAACTTTCGCGAGAAATTCCAAAAGCTCAATGCCGCTACTCTTACCGACAGTGAGTTTGCTCGCCTCCTTGACCAAATCACCTCCGCCGATGTCTACAAGTCAGCCGAAACGCTCCGCACCCGCAACGATTTCGAGCGCGATGACGGAACTCCGCTCAACTTCACCCTCGTGAATATCAAGGACTGGTGCAAAAACGACTTCGAAGTCGTCAGCCAGCTGCGCATCAATACCCAGAGCAGCTACCACCGCTATGATGTCATTCTGCTTATCAACGGTATTCCCTGTGTGCAGGTTGAACTGAAAACCTTGGATGTCAGCTCGCGCCGGGCCATGCAACAGATCGTCGATTACAAGAGAGAGCCCGGCAACGGCTATACCAACACCCTGCTGAGTTTCATGCAGCTCTTCATTGTCAGCAACCGGACCAACACCTACTACTTTGCCAACAACAATAGCCAGCACTTTGCCTTCGATGCCCAAGAACGCTTTTTACCGGTCTATCAGTTCGCCGACCGCCAAAACCGCTCCATCGCAGACCTCAATCGTTTCGCTGCGGCCTTCCTGCCTAAATGTACCCTTGGTCACATGATCAGCCGCTACATGGTCCTGGTCGCTAGTGAACAGAAGCTACTCATGATGCGGCCCTATCAGATCTATGCCGTTCAGGACATCGTGGATTGCATCAATCAGAATTGCGGTAATGGCTATATTTGGCATACCACGGGATCGGGCAAGACCCTTACCTCCTTCAAGGCATCGACCCTCCTCAAGACCAACTCTGACATAGACAAGTGCCTTTTCGTTGTCGATCGTAAGGACCTCGACCGCCAGACACGGGAAGAATTCAATAAATTTCAGAAAGGCTGTGTTGAGGAAAATACCAACACTCATACGCTGGTTCGCCGTCTGCTTTCTACCGACTACGCCGATAAGGTCATCGTCACCACCATCCAGAAACTCGGCCTCGCCCTCGACGAGAACAGCAAACGCAATACCGGTCGCAAGCGACGAAACCAGCAAACCTACAAAGAGCAGCTCGCTCCGCTTGCCGATAAGCGCATAGCCATCATCTTCGATGAGTGCCACCGTTCCCAATTCGGTGAAAACCACAAGGCTATCAAGGACTTCTTTCCCAACTCTCAGCTCTTCGGCTTCACTGGCACGCCTATCTTCCCCAAAAACTCCACTGTTCGTCAAATTAACGGCACAGAAGCCACCAACAAGACCACCGAAGACATCTTCGAGAAAAAACTCCATCAATACACCATCACCCACGCCATCGAAGATAAAAACGTCCTCAAGTTTCACGTCGATTATTTCAAACCAGAGGTCGAGAAGGGTAAGAAAGCTCCCAAGCCCGGCGAAGCCCTCGCCAAAAAGGCCGTCATCGAAGCCATTCTCGAACGTCACGACCAGGTCACTGCGCACCGGACCTTTAATGCCATCCTCGCCACCGCTTCAATCAATGATGCCATCGCTTATCATGACCTGTTCACCGACATCCAGCAGGAAAAACAACAGGTCGACCCCGACTTCCGACCACTAAATATCGCCTGTGTTTTCTCTCCACCTGCCGAGGGCAACAAAGATGTCAAACAGCTTCAGGAAGACCTGCCACAGGAAAAAGCAGACAACAAAGAAGCGCCCAACGAGAAAAAACGAGCTCTCAAAGCCATCATCGCCGCCTACAACAGCCGCTATAGCACCAGCTGCCGTATAACCGAGTTCGATGCCTACTATCAGGACATCCAGGACCGCATCAAAAGCCAGCGCTTCCCCAATGGTGATGTGTCGCATGCTGACAAGATCGATATTACCATTGTCGTCGATATGCTGCTCACCGGTTTCGACTCGAAATACCTCAACACCTTATATGTCGATAAGAAGCTCAAATACCACGGCCTCATTCAGGCTTTCTCTCGTACTAACCGCGTTCTCAACGATACCAAACCCGCTGGCAATATTCTCGACTTTCGCCAACAGCAGACCGTCGTCGACGAGGCCATTATTATGTTCTCAGGCGAGCATGAGGAAAAAGCCAAAGAAATCTGGCTGGTCGACTCTGCACCGACGGTTATTACCCATCTTAGTGAAGCGGTCAAAAAACTCGACGACTTCATGCGTTCAGAGAACCTCGACTGTGTTCCTGAGGACGTCTCCAGGCTCAAGGGCAGTATTGCCCGCGCCCAGTTCTGCAAGGCGTACAAAGAGGTCCAGCGTTTCAAGACCCAACTCGACCAATACACCGATCTCGAACTTGGGCAAAAAGACGTCATCGAGCAACTGCTCCCCACTGATACCCATCGCGCCTTCCGGGGCGTCTACATAGACACCGCCCGCGATTTGAAAAAGGAGCAGGACAGCGAGAGTATCAACACCCCGTCCGAGGTCGATCAGCTCGATTTCGAGTTTGTCCTCTTCGCCTCTGCCACCATCGACTACGACTACATCATGGAACTCGCCGCCAAGAGCGACCAGAAGCCGCCCGGCAAGCAGAAGGTGACCCGCGGGCAGCTTGTTGCCATCATCGCGTCAGATGCCAAGTTTGCCGACGACCGCGAATTGCTGACTACCTACATCAATCAACTTGAACTCGGCCAAAACCGTAGCAAAGAACAACTCATCCAAGGCTTCGAGGCTTTCAAGGCCGACTTCGCTGCCGGGCAGTTGCAAACCATCGCCGAGACCCACGGTCTCGCCCCCGACGCCTTAAAAGCATTCGTTGAGGAAATCCTCCGCCGCCTCGTCTTCGACGGCGAGCATCTCACCGACCTCATGGCCTCGCTCGATCTCGGTTGGAAGGAACGCCGTAAGCGCGAACTTGCTCTCATGGAAGCCCTTGTGCCACTGCTCAAACAACGCGCTAACGGCCAGGATATTTCCGGTCTTTCGGGTTACGAGGATTGATGGTCATGGCGAAGAAGAAACCAAACAGACAAATGCTGAGATTTCCGGAATTCATTGGCAATGCTTATCATAATGTTTTACTCCGAGACGTAACAGCCGAATGCCGAATTAGAAACGTTGATAAGCTCCCACCAGATAGGATCATGGGCGTTACAAAAGTTGACGGAATTGTTCCGATGGAAGCCAAGCTTATCGGAGCAGACACTTCACGCTACAAGATTGTTCGGAAAAACTGGTTTGCCTACAATCCGATGCGCCTCAATATCGGTTCAATAGCACGATGGCCCAATAACGAAGATGTCCTTGTAAGTCCAGACTACATTGTCTTTCGATGCCTGGAGGAAGGACTATATGCAATCGACCCTGAATACCTAGACCACTTCCGTCGCTCAGGTCAATGGAAAGATTTCATAAAAGAATCTGGCATGGGTGGCGTTCGCGTTCGTATTTATTTTAAGAACATTTCACGCCTTCGCCTGAAGCTACCTTCTTTTAGCGAACAACAAAAAATTACCGACTGCCTTGGCTCTTTGGATAAGCTGATCGCTGCACACTGCGCCAAGCTCGACGCCCTCCAAGCTCACAAAAAAAGCCTCCTTCAGCAACTTTTCCCCGCCGAAGGTCAAGCCAGCCCTAGGATTCGTTTTCCAGAGTTTAACAGGGCTGTGAGGTGGGAAGAGAAACCTCTTTTGGATGTTTTTGGAATCCAAGATGGTTTTTCATTCTCATCCACCGATTTCATTGAAGCCTCACTCAATTCACAACAGGTTATTAGAATAACGGACATCAATAACAAAAACACTAATTCTGATAAAGTATACTTCTCGCTTCACAAAGCTGCTAAATTAAACCTCTCTCGTTACATTGCAAAAAAAGGCGATCTCCTGCTTAGCTTAACTGGAGCAGCTGGCTTTAATTTCTTCATTTGGCAAGGAGAGGATGCTTTTTTAAATCAAAGAACTGCTAAGGTTTTTCCGAAAGCAAAGAAGTACGCCCCATTAATACGTCTATTGGAACCGCTTATCCACAAAACAATAAACAACCGTGGTGAAGGCCAGAATAATAACCTATCTCGAGGGTTTTTGGCAACAGTAATACTACATATTCCCAAGGATCCAGCCGAGCAAAGAAGAATCGCCAACTGCCTGAATGCCCTTGATATGCTTATCATTACACAGGCCGAAAAGATTGCTGCTCTCAAAAAGCACAAAGATGGATTAATGCAGCAGCTTTTCCCCAATCCTGAGATGAGCAAATTATGAGTGGGTTACGCAGATACCAGAGTTTGGGGAATCTGGTAAATCGACTACGCCAAGATCTCAACCAGCAAGAAACTGAATCCCAAAGAAGGGTTGTTAATAAGCCGGCGACTATCCTTCTTCTCTACGCCTACAACCGCACTGGTAAAACACGCCTGTCAATGGAATTCAAAGATGCGGGCAAGCGTCGAAACAATGGCGCTGCCGACACTCTCTATTTTAACGCTTATACCGAAGATCTCTTCACTTGGGAGAATGATCTTGATGGTGACAATATCCGCCATCTCAAACTTAACATTGACTCTAGCTTCTTTAATGGTCTGACTGATCTTTCTCTCGATGAAACCATTGAGAACTACCTCAGCTGCTACGCTGATTTCGAGTTCGATATTCATTATTTTGAGCAATCAGACTACGCTAATTGGCTTAATGAGAAACGATGGGAGGATAGCGAGTCTCTTCAGAAACAATTTGAAGATTACATTTTAGGAAAGCCAAGCTTTGTTTCATTCAAAAATCAAAGCGCCGAAAACATCAAAGTGTCTCGTGGCGAAGAGAACATCTTTATATGGTGCCTCTTTATGGCTATTTGCGAGCGCGTTCTCGATGGCCACCAGTCCTATCAGTGGGTCAAATATCTCTATATCGACGACCCTATTTCCTCACTCGATGATAATAATGCTATCGCTGTTGCCTGCGATCTTGCGAATCTCCTTCGCCGCGCAGCCAGTGGGGAAGACGACAATGGCAATCCCGCCCCCATCAAAGTCGTCTTTTCGTCGCATCACGCCCTTTTCTTTAATGTGATGTGCAATGAGATTGGTAGGCCGAAAGAGGGAGAACCTTCGGTCAAACATAAGCGTTATTTTCTGCATCGCCCTAATAGCGAGGGCGGATACACCCTGCGCGCTACCGATGATACGCCTTTCTTTCACCATGTCGCCACTCTGGCCGAGTTGCAACGCGCCGCTGATCCCGATGCTGGCACCTTGTATACCTTTCATTTCAATGCTCTGCGGAGTATCATGGAGAAGACTGCTTCTTTCTTCGGCCATAAAAAAATATCCTTTTGCCTCAAGGAGCTTGGTAATTTGGAAGACGAAGCCAAATATAACCGCGCTCTCAACCTTCTCAGTCACGGTAAATACGCCATTCATGAACCCACGCTCATGGGCGAAGACAATCAAGAGCTTTTCCGCGAAATTTTAACTGATTTCATCACCCGCTTTCAATTTGACCTGCCTGAAATTCTTGGCGGGACGACATAACCAGGACACCTATGACCAAAAACGATCAGCAACAACTGGGCAGAACGCTCTGGAATATCGCCAACCAACTGCGCGGCGCTATGAGCGCGGATGATTTCCGTGACTATATGCTCTCTTTCCTTTTTCTGCGCTACCTCTCTGATAATTACGTCGAAGCTGTGAAGAAAGAGCTTGGCCGCGACTATCCGAAACCCGAGGAAGACGATGAGCGTACACCGTTGCATGTCTGGTATGCGGCAAACAAGGGTGACGTTGTCGACTTCGAAAAGCAGATGCGCCTCAAGGTGCACTATGTCATCGAACCTGACTTTCTCTGGAGCCATATTGCTGAGCTTGCCCGCATCCAGAATGATGAGCTGCTGAATACTTTACAGGCAGGTTTCAAATACATCGAGAATCAGTCATTCGAAAGTACCTTCAACGGTTTGTTCTCCGAGATCAATCTTGCGTCCGAAAAACTCGGAAAGAACTACCCGGCGCGAAATACAAAACTCATCAAGATCATCACAGAAATAGTGAAAGGTCTGGATGACTTCTCTACCGACAAGGACACCCTCGGCGACGCTTACGAATATTTGATCGGCCAATTCGCCGCAGGCTCGGGCAAAAAGGCCGGCGAATTCTACACTCCGCAGCAGATCTCTGACATTCTCTCTGTCATTGTTACCCTTGATAGCCAGGAACCCAAAACAGGTAAGCGTAAGAAGCTTAACAAGGTGCTCGATTTCGCCTGTGGCTCTGGTTCGTTGCTGCTCAATATCCGCAAGCGCATGGGGGCACGCGGCATCGGTCATATCTATGGCCAGGAAAAAAACATCACCACCTACAATCTCGCCCGTATGAACATGCTCTTGCATGGTGTCAAAGATGCCGAATTCGAGATATTCCACGGAGATACGCTCGAGAATGAGTGGGATATCTTCCGCGAAGAAAACCCCGCCAAGAAGCCTCAGTTTGATGCCATTGTCGCCAATCCACCCTTCAGTCTGCGTTGGACTCCGGGCGAGGAAACGGGCAAGGATATCCGTTTCAAAAATCACGGTGTCGCCCCCAAGTCCGCCGCCGATTTTGCCTTCCTCCTGCACGGCTTCCGCTTCCTCAAGGATGATGGCGTCATGGCCATCATCCTTCCGCACGGGGTTCTTTTCCGGGGTGGCGTCGAAGCTCGTATTCGCAAAAAGCTCCTCGATGATGGCCATATCGATACTGTTATCGGCCTGCCTGCAAATCTCTTCTATTCCACTGGTATCCCCGTTTGCATCCTTGTGCTCAAAAAATGTAAGAAGCCCGATGACGTTCTTTTCATCAACGCCACTGAGCGTTACGCCAAAGACAAGCGTCAGAATCGTCTGCGAACAAAAAGAGCCGGCGACGATGTCGACGACATTCAAGAGATCATCGACACCTACATCAAGCGCCCAGATGAGAAAGAACGCTATGCCCGCCGGGTCAGCATGGATGAGATCATTGAGAACGACTACAATCTCAATATCACCCGCTACGTCAGCACGGTCGAACCGGAAAAGCCGGTCATTTTGGAAGATGTCCATAGCCAGTTGGTCAATATTGAGAAGAAGATCCAAGCAGCCACGGCAGAGCATAACAAGTATTTGGACAAACTTGGATTGCCGCTCTTGCCTGGTGAAACGAAAAGAAAAACAGTCCGAACCCGCAAGAAAAAGTAGAAAATTATCATGCCTATCCCTCGTTACGACGAAATCCAATATCCTGTGCTCTGTCACCTTGCTGATGGCGTTGTGGTCAAGAAATCTGAGTTCGATGCACCGTTGGCCGATCATTTTAAGCTAACCGATGAAGAGCGCACCCAAGAATACCCATCAAAGAATGGGGCTATCTTTCATGACCGTATTTCCTGGGCTCTGAGTTATCTGGCCATGGCTGGTCTGGTAGACCGCCCCAAGCGGGGGTATTATCAGATCAATGGTCAGGGGCGGCAATTTCTTGATGACCCCGATGGCATGCGGGCAGAAGTCAACCGTCGCATTGCCGAGCGCGAGGCTGCTGCCAAGCAGGCCAAGGCGGCCGAAAACACCCAGGCAACAGGCAATGAGACCGATACAACTCCACAGGAGGCGCTCTACAGCGCAGCCGAGAAAATCCGGGCGAATATCTGTGACGACATCCTGAGTACCATCCTCGGCAAGACGCCGCGCGCCTTCGAGCATCTGGTAGCCCAGCTTCTCCACCGCATGGGTTATGGTGGTGGCATCAGCGATGCTGGCAAGGTCACCCAATACAGCAACGACGGTGGCATCGATGGCGTGATCAAAGAGGACATCCTCGGCCTGGGCCGCATCCATATCCAAGCCAAGCGCTATGATCACGATATCACTATTGGCCGTGAGGCCATCCAGAACTTTGTCGGTGCTCTGGCCGTGGCCCAGTCAAACAAAGGTGTTTTCATCACCACTTCCAGCTTCAGCAAGCCAGCCATTGATTACGTCGCCACTTTGAACGGCCAGACCACCGTGGTACTGATCGATGGCCAACAGCTGGCTCGCTATATCTACGAGCATGGTCTGGGCATGCAGGACGAACAAACCATTGTCATCAAGAAACTCGATGGTGATTTCTGGGACCAGTTCCCCGATGACACAGCTACGGATAATGAGAACTAGGGATGGTCGGCCTGAACACTGCTATGTGCCTACCGCTTTCAATTGTTCGGAAATTCCAGGTAACTGGGACTTGGCCAACCATTCGGAAATCCCGGATGGTTGGCAACTATTCGGCAGTTCCGAATAGTTGCCTTGGAAGGGCGGACTTATGACCGCCCCACCCTTCACCATCACCCCGGAGATTCTCTCCCTCGTCGCCAGTATTGGCGAGCAGGTAGGGCGTTTGGAAGCGTCCTTGCCGCCGGAGCGGCAGCTCTTGTTGCGCCGAGCCAACCGCCTGCGCACGATCCAGGGCAGTCTGGCCATCGAGGGCAACACCCTGAGCCTGGACCAGGTGACGGCGGTGGTCGAGGGCAAGCGAGTGCTGGGCACCGTCCGCGAGGTGCAGGAGGTACACGGAGCCGTTGCTGCCTACGAGGCTATGGGCGAGTGGGATTCGACTTCGCGTGATGACCTGCTGGCGGCACATGGGGTGCTGATGGCCGGTCTGGTCGATCAACCTGGGGCCTTTCGTTCCGGCAGTGCCGGCATTCAGCGTGGGGATGAGCTGGTGCATGTCGCTCCACCGGCTGCCAATGTGCGCGGATTCATGAACGACCTGCTGGCCTGGTTGGCGGCGAGCGATGACCACCCGCTGATCCAGGCCTGTGTCTTTCACTACGAGTTCGAGTTCATCCATCCTTTTGTCGATGGTAACGGCCGCATGGGCCGCCTATGGCAGACCCTCATCCTGAGCCGCTGGAAGCTACTCTTCGCTCTGGTGCCGGTGGAAAGCATCGTTCATGATCATCAGCAGGGCTACTACGAGGCTATCAACAGAAGTGATGGCGCTGGAAACTCGACGCCTTTTATCCTTTTTATGCTGGAGGCCATCCATGAAGCCTTGGGGGACCTGGCTAACACCCCACCAGCAAACCGGCCAGTTACCCCACCAGTTGATGATAAGGTGGCAGGTCTCTTACGCTTGATCAGGCATAAGAGCCTGGGCGCGCAGGCTATTCGCGAGGGTTTGGGCCTGAAGGACCGGACCTATGTCCGTAAGTCTTATCTGGACCGTGCTTTAAGCGAAGGTCTCATCGAACAGACGATACCAGACAAGCCCCACAGCAGGAACCAGCAGTACCGATTGACCGAGCTCGGGCGGCGCGCACTACAGGAGTTATTGGCGATTGACGCAGAAGACCAGCCCAGGCGCTAGGCCAAGGCGGTGAGTCACCAATTCAGGTCCACATAAAGGTAACACTTTGTGCAACTTCGCGTAGACCCATAGCCATGGCGTATTGCCCAGACAGGTGGAGAACCGTCTATCTGCTGTCCATGCTGGGGAGCCACTAAGCCTCTGTAAACATATTGTTTACAGAGGCTTTTTCTTTGGTGATAATTGTGGGAGTTGTTATTTATCTTCATCTGTTTTGTGAACAACCAATTAAGACTCTTTTGAGTTATTAACTAACAAGCCTTGTTCGTTGATAGGGGAGTAGTTCAAACTGTGTTGGAACTAAGGATCTTGATGGCGTTATAGCATCAGTTCATAGTGCGTACTGTCCTTCAAAGTGAAACATGATGACTTTCTACTAATTTTGTGATAATTCACATCAAATTTGTTTTTCGGCCAATTGTTGAGTTGCATTATCTTTCTATATAATACTCGCCGATTTTTTTTCTGTCCATATGCTGTAAATGAAATTGCTAATTTGTTTTATCTTAGGTAATAAGTGGAAGGACTGTTTGGTAACGGAATTATATAGCAATAGCCTTTTTGATTATTGATTTGGCGAAGTTCATTACATTCAAGAAAGTGTTGGGGAAATTTATATCTATAGACAGGATTAGCTACTTTTACCACGAAAGCTTGCGGCAAGAGTACCCGTATGAGAAGAATTAGATGTTAGACTATCCTATCTACGGTTCTTTTTCTTTAGGGAAAATCTGTTTTTAAGGATGAGGAATAGGTGGATATTTAAAAGAGAATGGATTGGTATCGGCTTCTTGTTATTGATGATTTAGCATTTGCGAGGTATAGTTAGACATAAATAAGTTAAGAGAGTGTGCTTTTGATTATGTGAATAAATTGACATATGCTGTTTTTTAAAGTATAATGATATCATTATACTTTTTTGACTCCGTTCTTTTAGAAGCTTCTGCTATTCAAATAATTTTGAATGCTGAAGTGTTAATAGAGTACAGTTGAAGAGTGTGGGTAGGTGGACCGTAGGAATGGGTAGGAATTAAGCGGGATATTTGTTTTGATGGGAACATTTATATAAGGAGAGTTTGAATGTTAGAGAAGTTAAGGATTATCTATTCGATGCATAAAGTTAAATCGCATTTTATTCTTATTCTAATTGGAATACTATTATTCGTTCTGCCACCAAGCCTAGAGATTGAAACCTCTTTTCCTTTGTTAACAAATTTGTCTTTTGTGCTGGGGGCGGCATTCATTACATCTTCTATCATATTTTTTATAATAGGCGATTCTCATGATGCTGTCTTGGATGAACATAGGAAGTTGTTTAGCGACTTATATGAAAAGAGTAGCATCACTCAAGAGGCGAACGGTTTTGGCCTTTGCCAAATTGTTTTCCCTCGGTCTAATTTATGTTTTAAGGACCTGTTTGATAAAGTAGGGATTAAAAATATAGATATCTGTGGTGTAACACTTAAAACACCTCTATATTCAATGATTACATCTGGCCGTATGCTTGAGCTTCTTGAAAGTGGTGCTAATGTTAGAGTTTTATTATCTCACCCCGAATCTTCTTATTTATCAGCAAGAATGAAAAGTGAAGAAAATCATTCTTTGAAAGCAAACGTGGAGAGTGTGATACTCCGTTTGGTGGATCTTATTCAGACGACCTCTGACAGTATTAAGGGAAGTCTAGATGTGAATTATTTTGACGGATCAAAGGATAGTTTTTACCTGCGTATTGATGATTTGATTTACGTATATGGATATAGTTTTGGTCAAGATGCTAGTAACGAGCCTGTTTTTATCTATAAATTTAATTCTATTGGAGGAAATCATTTTACGAAAACATTTAACAAGAAATGGGAAGTGAGGTCGCATTTATCCGGTGAACAGCGTTTGATGGTTTTTTTATTCAGAGATTGGTTGAAAGACAATTGGTATAATGAATATGATAACTTAAATCAAGTTTTAAATATGGTTCAAAGGTTTTCATTGGAAAGAAATGGATGCCCAGCTAGTGCCGAGTTGTGTTTGGCTGCTTTAGCTCATGATGTGGAGCGCTGTCTTCCTCATAGAATTGTAAAGCCAAATATGGACCCTTCTTCTGCTGATTATGATAGTGAATATGAGAAATATAAATTGAGTCATCAGCATAATTCTAGGGATAAATTCATTGAGTTATCAACGAAGTTGGGAATAAATAGTGATCTGTCTCAAAAAGCTTCTATTCTTATTGCTGATCATGATATTCCTTCTGGATTAAATATGTCTACAGATCTTGAAATTCTACGGGCAGCGGACGGATATGTTTTCTTTCTTAATGATATTAAGAAATATCGTGAAGTTAATGGGGAACAAAGATTGAGAAAAAAAGCCAAGTTTATGTGGCGGTTTACCGATAAAGACGTATTAAGGCATCCAGAGCTTCTAGAGTATAAGAGATATTTTGAGCTGTAGAGGTCTTCTTGTTCTTTCAGTTGAAACACTCTCCAAATATACTCTTGAATTATTTTCTTGTATACGGGATATTGCACAGGTTAATGTTTCTGGTTCTTTGATACCCAATGCTGGTTACATTAATTGCCATGGATGGATGTCGGGATTAGCTCCAGACGAATGTGGTCGCGCTTTCAGATACATATATCAAGATAGTAGTGTAGACCGTTGCGAAACACCAAGATGTTTGCCTTTACCAAGTAATGTTCCTTTAAATGTTTTAAATGTATTTGATTTTGCAGAAAGACAACAACTTGATGCGAATGACTATTGGAAACAACGTGGAGCTGACTATCTGACAGTATTTGAGTTTGCACATAAGAAAGGCTTAACTCAGCATGTTTCTGTATGGCCAAATAGAATTAAGCTTGATGAGCTTAACGAATGGATTGTAGAAGGTGCGGTTTCTGGATCTGAATTTATTTTTTGTGAAATAGGAGATGCAGATCCTGTTGCACATGAGTATGGGCCATCTTCTTCTGCCTATATGAGAATAGCCCAAGAAATAGATTCTGTTGTACAATCTATTTTATTATCACATGAAAAATTCTTTCCAGAATACGATATATTGATTTTCGGAGATAATGGAATGACTCCTGTTAATGATTATGTAGATATTTGTTCGATACTCAAGGAATTGGGAGGAACTAAAACAAAATTTGATATGTTTATTGATTCGGTTATTGCAAGAGTTTGGTCAAAAGACCTTGGCTTTATTGAACGAGTGAATGAGTTTGATTGGGCTTCCCTTCCGACCATTCTTCTAGGTCAAGAGCTCAAAAGAAGCTTAGGGATGAATTTGGACAGAGTGGTTGTTGGTGATGTTGCAATTATGTCTACTCCTGGTGCTATGTTTTTTCCAAATTACTATAACGTAAAAAAGGAGCTTGGAACACACGGATACGGTGTTCTATCGGATGAGGAACAGTCGTATTTTATACATTATTCTCCTTCTTCTTCTGATTCACACGAGTTGTTGCCAATTAAGATGCCATGTTTTTATAAACATATTTGTACTCTTCTTGATGGCGTGCTTAAGTGCAAATGCTAAATAACCATAAAGTTTTGAGCAATATTATCTGGTAATTAACTCTATCTATGCAAGGAATGACAAAAAAAGTTAAGTCTGTGCGGTTTTCGCATTTCAATGGCGATGTGTGTATCTCAATATTTAATAATTTGATACTGTTGGTTTTTATGTAATCATAGGCTTGTCATAAGAGTTCATTGCTAGAATATTGCTTTTTATCGCGTTGAGAGGTGTGCGTTCAACCTTTTGCTTAGTTTGAAGTGTGATTGTATTATTGGCTTTTCTACTACAGTCATGGTAGACTATTGCGCATTTGCAAATTATCCATCACAATACTATGTTATAGGAGATTTGTATGGAATTAGACCCTCATGTTTCATTAGAAGAAAATCGTTATCTTGGTTTTGAAGTAGATATGATGCTAGAAGAAATAGAGACAATACTGAAACGCAATCCATTTTCTCCTCCTGAATCGTTGATTACCGATTGTGAGCGCCGTTTAGAACAACACTTTTATTTTGAAGAATATATGATGCGGAAATATTCTTTTGATGAAGAAAAAATAGAAGAACATGTGAATGACCATATGAATTTATTGAAAGCGGTGAATTCATTACGTAGTGAGTTTGGATTTGATCTGATTTCAATTGTTCGAAGTGCATACGAGATACATAAGCGACTGTATGATGCTTCTTTTTCTGATGAGCTTGAAAGGAGAATGGGGCTCTAATTTTCATTGTGCCACTTCCTATTCTGAAGCTCCAATGTTCACAAAGTATAGGCGGTTAGGCTGCTCGTTCTCAAAAGTGGTCTGCAAGCAATAACATGGTAGAATTTGCTCATTTCATAACAAGACCTAGATCATGACGATACAGGTGCCAGCAGATGATGGTAAGAAATGAGTCCAATTGCACTGATTTTCATGTAATGGGAACTGTTCCTATTGTATATGAAGTAAAGATGTTTTAACATGACTTACATATGCAAAGGAGGTTTTTGTGCGTTACGAGATGAACTCACTTTTTCAGGTTCGGGCAACAAGCTTTCAAAAATACCTTGATCGATCCAGCATGTATATTGATACGGTCTGCCGTTTATGTCAGACAATTTCTGATGTTACGAATCATGCTGCTTCTGATATGATGAAACGAAAAATTTCTTTATTAGAAAGGTTTTGCCGTAGAATTGGTCTTTGGCGGCTCGAACGTTTCTGTGGTGAATTGCGTGCATGCCTAGTATTACAAGAATTTGAATGCGGTTATGGCTTTCTTGAGAAAATGAGCGACGAATTTGACTATGCATATGGTAAGATGGAGAGTCTGGTAGCTTGTTAAGGCGTGGGCTTCCACAGCGTTACATAAGTAAGCAAGGGGCCATGCATATCAAAATTATTCATGCTGTATGTTAGGTAGTGATATCAGCTTAGGATGAATGTGCTTAATCGAATAGCATTGTTTCTGTGGCAAACATAAGTTTTTTTCTTCAATGTAAAGTTAAGCTGATTTTGTAAATATTTGTGCAGGGTTGAATGGGCTGTTGTAACCAAAACGTATCTGAGATACTCGGAATTGTGTCTTCAAGGTATTTATCCTTTTGGTACGGATCATTGTACCGTTTCTCATCAAGATTGATGTTTATAGTAATGCTGATGAGAGTGTAGAGTCTGCCCCACTTTTTCCCTCTAAAGAGTTTATGCTTGAAAAGAAATTTACTTTGTCTTTTTTAGTGAGGTTGATATGATTCCGCTACTGGTTTGTTTAATGTATCTTCACTTATAGCAAAAAGAGAGGTGTTGGAAGAAGATAAACAAGTGGATACCATGACCGTTGTCTCAATCCTTATTTTACATGTTCTGAAGAAAGTTCATGTTATTCTAGGGACAAATATTCTCTGCCAATCCTGACATTTTTTTAATTTAAAAAGATGTCAGGATTAACGGCGTCGTTTGTCTACACTATTGAAGCCATGAATGAAAAAGATGAAGTCGAGATTTGCACAGAACTGCTGGTAGAAGATACTCTATCTGGTGAGCTGGATAAGTTTGGAGATCTGGTTGATCTCTACCAGTCGGATGTAGAGAGAGTAGTTGTGAAAATCCTAAGAAACCCTCGGGAAAAGGATGATTGGGTTCAGCAGACTTTTGTGAAAGCGTATGAGCACTTAGGGGAATTGAAGAATCCGGTTCGTTTTGGCCCTTGGGTCAAAAGTATCGCTAGAAACCTAATCTTGAATCACTTAAAGTCTGCCGCCTTGCATAAACAGCATCTCAGACTTTATCGTGACCATCTGGCGCTTATATATGCGGACCGAGGGCCGGACCGATACGAGGATGAGAGATCTGAACTACTCGAGCAATGTCGGGGCAAAATAAGTGATGACGCGAATCTTGCTCTGGACTTGCGTTATCGAGAAGGATTATCGATGTCCAACATCGCGGAAAAGATGGGCAAAAGTGTACAGGCTACTGAAAAGCTTCTTTCTCGGGTCCGAATGTCTTTGCGGGACTGTGTTGAAGCTAATCTGAGGACACCATGAGTAGGGCTGAGGAATTGATTGTACTAATGATGGATGGGGAAGAATCGTCCAAAATACAAGCTGAACTTGATGAATTGTTAAAAAAGAAAGAACACTTATTACCTGTTCTCACACTGATGGAATTGGAAGGAGACCTTCAAAAAAACGGGATTGGGAAACATTCTTTCCGAAGGCAAGTACTGGCTGAGATTGAACAGAATACATCCATGCATCCGATGAAGGAAGAGATTCTGAAAGAGATTCAAAAACGAACTGCCTCAAAAAGACTGAAGCCGGCTTACATTAAATGGACATTATTAGGAGCAGCCGTATTGATAATGAGTGTCACAGCTGCATTGCCGTTTATATTGTCGGCATCCAAAGAAACGGTCCATGCTAGCTGGCTGTCAGTGGACGGATCATTGGATTTTTATTTGCAACGAGGTATGGAAATTGATGTCCCAAAAGGGAAATCGGTCCTTATGTCTTTTAAAGACCGAGCCAAATTGGATCTTAAATCAGATGCCAAGTTTTTTGTAAATAAACCAGGACAAGGAGTTGTTTTGGATTTGATCGAAGGTGGTTTAGAGGGACAGGTTTATCCGAAAAAAGGTATGAAAGGGTTTCGGATCGATATGCCTAGAACAGAGGTTACTGTTTTAGGAACCCGTTTTCAGTTGTATGCTGATACTCATGTTGATGAGGATTGGATTTGGGTTGATCACGGTCATGTCCAAATTTCCAGTTTTCAGAGTCAAAAAGATCTGTTTGGGGAAGAGAGTGCTTGGATCCATGCAAATGGTATTCGTTTGCTTGGAAAAATTTCCTCGGGACAGTTGGATGAACTTCGTGGGACGATTGTATTTGAGGATGATTTTGAAGACCCTTCAATATCTAGATGGGATGAATTTTCTCGATTGGATTTGGATTCAATCACAGAACTTGGTACAAAAGGTATTGCTCGCAGTTGCTTGCGGAAGTCTACTAGTTATTACGAGCATAATCACTTTGCATTGATCCAGTTAAAAAACCAAGCGAATAAACAAGCCCTGTTTACAGTCCGGCCAAATCAGGTGTTACATTTAACATTGTTCGCTTCAGTTCCGTCCAGTGCGAGTATAAAATTGGGGTTTCGGTTAGATCGAGACCCTTCCGGTAATTCAGGATTGTTTGAGCGCAAAGTTAGATTCACAGGAAAAAGTTGGGAAACAATTAGTATTCCAATGGATCTCTTTGGCGGAATAAACGAGAACGATCAGTGGGGTAAAGAATGCATGATCATCTTTGTCACGAGTAAAGACGCTCAAATGACTTTTGATCGCATATGGGTGACAGAAAAAAAAGAATCAAGATGAACAACTTATCTATTTTTGTGCGATTCTCTTATCGAGTTTTGGAAAGTATTTCAGAAAGAAGAAAAATCATGAAGGGAGGTTGAAAATGAAAGACATCAAGTGGTTGTTCATCTTTTTTGTTTGTATGTCGGCAAATTTGGATGCTTACCCCAAGGAAGCTTGGATAAAAAAGCATCTTGAAACAGAATACGATTTCATTGTTTGGGGCTGTATGATCAAGCACTGTTCGCAAAACAGTGCTGAAGCAAAGCAAAGGTGGAAAAGCGTTGCATATTTGGTTCCGCTCGTAGAGAAGTTTGATATTTGGTTTGAAAAGGAAGGTAAAAGAATTCAAACAGATTGGCGCAACGGAACAGTAAAATATGAAGATGAAAAATATCTACCTTTGGTAAAGACTGTATTTTGGGATACGGGGTTGCATAACTGGGGTAGTAGGTATTTCAGGTATAAGAGGTTTTCCAAAGCAACTTGCCCCGAAGAAGAGGAATATCAGGCCGTTCTTGAAGCCGGGTTGCCGGTACTGCATAAAATTTATAACGGGAAGCCGTTAACGAATGAAGATAAATCCGTTTTTCAGGATTGGTTGATCGCTTATTATTGTGACAATTTTATCGGTGGAATTGATCCCAAAAGTCTGCCGGGTGATTCATGGAAAATATTTGAAGTGAATTTACTGGGACTGGATGCCAATTTCAAAAAGTGTGTTCGCTATAAACCCGGGGATCGGGTTGAAAATTTCCAGATGATGAAACCGGAAAAAATATGGGAACAGCCCGGTTTTGACCCTCATAATATATTCAACTTGTCTTGGCATTTAAGACAGGAGAGACTGGATGATATCATTGCTACTTATAGTCGTTTAGCCGAAGCATATGAACCTTCCGAAACATACCCGTTCATTAAGTACAAAACCATTTCTCCGGACACTCCAGACAGTGAGTCTGACTTTACCTTTTATAATTATTTACAGAGAGAACGGAAGCCGCTTATATTTTCTAATATCTTAATCAACAAAGACGAAAGCAATCGGCGCATTATGCGTTTTCTGCCGCTTTATTTTCACGCTTGGGGTGAATATTTGAATCTATTGGTTGCCGAGATGGGAACGCATACCCTGATTGAAAAAAACAATCTTTACTTTAATATGGAGGAGGAACAACGGGTTATTTGTTTGCTAGATGAAAATATTGGTTTTCCATGTATGCCAGTACCTTTTTTAAGCCACGACCAAAATGTAAAATGGGCGGAAGGGCGTTTTGCTGTGTTGAATCCTGATGGAGTGGTGTTGACTTACCAACGTCATCAGATGAAAAATAAAAAGGTGAGGGAGAAACCGGATTTTACGGCAGTGCCCGATCTCAATGGCATTATAGGAATGGATGCCTACCTGATTGAATGCTTTAAGGCTGGTTTTTCAAGGGAGATGGCTCAAAATAAATTCCCATGGGGGCCGGTTGCAAGTCAATATGGCAAGAGTGTTGCTTTGGCCGAGTCCAACGGCTATGACCGAAATGATTACAATCCTTATGCAAAGATGTATCAAGTCATTGGTGAAGTGATCGACGTAAATTCGTTGGCACATACTTTTACGGTTCTCCGTGGTGAGTTTTGTGAATCAGACTACCCACAGTTGGCCGTTATGAAGAAATTCGACATTTCGCCTGAAAAATCAGTCGAGTTGCAAATGAAACTTTTCCAACGGTACGGTAAAGAAGGTAATTCTCCGGAAGTGCGAGCTTGGACATTCAAAGTAAATTCTGCGGTGTTTACATTTGTTGATGGCAAGGAAGTGAAAGATGAAACTGGCTTTGCCAAAGGCGACATTGTGTCTGTTATGATTGGTGGTGATCCTCATGTTGACGCAAAACAAGTAGAACGCTTTCCGTATCTGATAAGAGGCTTGCGGTATAAACCAACAAAGCAATCAGAGTAATATTAAAAAAAATCTTGATAACATATGGAATCTATAATGAATAAAAGAAATCTTGGAAAAAGTGGTGTCGAAGTCAGTGCTATGGGGCTGGGATGTATGTCTATTGCGGGAACTCCATGGACATGGGTGGATGGATCTCCTGTGGAAATAGGAACATGCTCCGAGGAAGATGCCATCAAAATGCTGCACAAAGCATTGGATCTTGGCATCACCTTCTTTGACACCGCTGACCTGTATGGATGCGGACGCAGTGAGGAGCGTATCGGCAAAGCTTTTAGCGGAAAAAGAGACAACATTGTTATTGCCAGCAAATTTGCTTACCGTTTCAAGGAGTCTGAAAGAAGAATCCTTTCCAAAGGAGAAGCTCAGTTTCAGGAAGGAGTTGGTTATAGTATTGAGCCAGAATATATTCGGTTGTGTTGTGAGGACAGTTTAAGACGTCTCAACACAGATTATATCGATCTGTACCAATTACATCATGCTGGTGCACGCATTCAGGAAGAACATTATGCGATACTGGAAGAGCTGGTCAGCGAGGGAAAGATAAGGTGGTACGGCTGGAGTAGTGACCATCCGGAAGACGCTGAACGAATGTCAACATGGAAACACTGTACCGCTATTCAACAGGAATTTAACATTTTCAACGGAAATCTAGACACGTTGGCCGTTTGCGAAAAAAATAATCTTGCTTCTATCAATCGTACTTGTTTAGCGGCAGGGCTCCTGAGCGGAAAAATAAACTCCTTGACCGATTCTTCGAATGGAGGGCGAACCCGAGATTGGGATCTCGAACAGGGCCGAGAGGGAGCGTGGTTAAGAAAACTGGAAGCCATCCGTGAAATTTTAACCAGTGAAGGACGCACTCTTGTTCAGGGAGCTCTGTGTTGGTTATGGGGGAAAAGTGATGCGACTATTCCCATACCTGGTTTTCGCACAACGGAACAGCTCGTAGAAAACTGTGGGGCTCTTGAGCATGCGCCATTAACTGTAAAGCAATTAGAAGAAATCGAGGATATCAAAAGGGGAGAAAAATTGTGAAAATAAAAGTTATTTGGGTCTGTCAGAGAGCATTTCTTTTATTATTTCCGAAAATACTCAAAAGGGATACCTCACCAAGGGCTGAGATCGGCATGTTCGTGGACGGCAAAAGTATCGGGACATTACTCGGCAAGATACTTAGTGGTGTGGGATTTAAAGCTGCCGGTGGAGACGGTATGTATGTTGATGATGTGGAGGTGTTTTATGAGAATTAAATCAGTTAGAGGAAATACAATGTATAAAAAAAGGATAGGAATCATTGGGCTATTTCTGATCGCCCTACTACCTCAACCTACGGTAACTGCGGAGGAGAAAAGCCTCGCTGAATGGCTGACCTATGTACAGGAACAGGTCAAGAGCCCTCAGCAAGGTTCTCCGGAATTTGAGAGCATCATGCTCGGCGCAGCCTATATCACTGGTGTTTATGAACGGGTGAAATTCAAAACGACCTTTGAGGGTAAACACGAAAGTCTCAAGCCTCATATCCTAAAATATCAAGAGTTTATCGAGGGGAAAGGGGCTCTTATGCTCGAGAAATGGTTAAAGGGAGAAACTCTCAGTGATGATGAAAAACCTTATCGTTTCATTTTGGAAGCAGCCCGAATAGAACAACTCTATAAACAGGGACGCAAGGGATACAGGGCATTCTGTGGCGAGACGAGGGATGAACTTCACACCTTGTTGGATGCGGCTTACATCACACAAAAAATGTCTGAAAAAGAGATGGAACGATTGAGGTTGATCGCTTTTCGTAAAAAAACGGCATATGAGGCAAACCGTTTGTACTGTCCGTATCGAGTTTTTCAGGACAATACCAACAAGCTTCCTCCAGGAACTGTTTTTGAGAACAAAAAAGCGGTTCTACTGGATTCGGTTTTGGAATGTTCCGACTACAGCGATCTGCCTCGTTCTTTTTCTATGAAAGAGGCCTTTACCTGGGAATGTGTATTGGAATACCTGATTGTTCTTAATAGTTATGATGTCTCCAAGGATGAGAATGGAAAGATTAGCTGGAAACACATCGAAAAGAAGGATGAGCGATTTTGCTATGAAAAGCTCCTTTCTGACGAGAAGCCTACTCTACTTATTTTAGAACATCCTCGCGATAGTTTTGCCAGTAAATGGGGATTGCCCGCATTGGAGGCTTTTCAGTTTGCCTACGGAGATACGGTGGATATTAAAATTCTTGCCGTAACCTATGGGGACAACTGTCCTCCCATGCATAACTTTTATGTTCCCCCAAAGGACCGTTTGAACCGAAAACAACGGGAATATCACGCCTATTCCTATGAGAATATGGCTCGAATGGCAAAGGAGCATTACTTGAATTTTCCTCAGATGACAGTTCCTTTTTACTTGGACACTCCAGGCAGAGGTCTGCAAGACTATTTCAGATCTGCAGGTGGAATGAGTTGCGCAATACTGTTTGACAAGAACCATCGCTTTGTTCTTGGCGTGACTACGCCAACTTACCAGAAAACAGTAAGATTGTATGGTCTTGAGAAGCCGGAACTTCAGGGAACGGAGCCTGTCCGAATGTTTAATCATGTCGAACAGGAAATACAGGCAGTGCTCAAAAACAATGGGGCAATCGTTCCTGATAGGGCAAACCCTGGTTTTCGCCTCAAGGGATTGGAAAATTACCCGGTCCCAAAAGAAATCGTTGAAGAAATCAAAAAACGTTCAAGTCGTTCTTGGTGTTATGCTGGCGTAAAAATTATCAATATAGATACCAGTACAAACATCCTAACTGTTCAACACAAAAACAGAAAGCGTGATTTTGAAATCGTCGAAGGTTGCCGCTATTCCGTTAAAGGAAAGGTCACTGGCATTCAGGATTTCAATGCGGGAGAAAGGGTTGCCATTAAATACATGCTGAAAAATCAGTTTGGAGATGATGAAACATTCGTTTGTACAGGTATGTGGAAAGGTCAGCCCACATCTCCGGCAGGAAAGAATACAGACATCTGGTTTTGTGGAAATATCAAGGGGATAGATACTGCCAATCAGATCATCACGGTCTTTATGCCTAAGCCCGACCCTAAAAAATTCCGTGGGTATCAATACTGGAAATCCGCAGCGAATAAAGGTAACGCTTGGATCGAAGGCGATGAGGCAGAGCAAACGCTCCCCATTGTGACGAAATGGGTAGAGGGGGGAGACGATGAACGAACATTCCGCTTCAAGATTGATGCCAGTGTTGGGCTCTTTCTCAATGGTAGGGAAAAACCCTTTTCCGATTTAAAAGTAGGTGATTGTGTGGGTGTTGCAATTTCATACAAATTTATTGATGATCTATCAAAAGTCCTTTATCCGGAGTACGTTCGAGCGTCTCGCCTTTAATAAGAAGCAATCATTATGAAAATACCAGTATTCTGTGTATATCCAAGATGATGAAATCATCACCACGATTCACCTGTATGAATATAAATGGAGGATTCAAATATGCTAGTACGTAAGCGAGTATCAGCGAAGAGTCCTGTACAGGAAAACTGTATGCAGAAATCTGCCGGAAGGTCGCCCAGTAAGGGGAGGCTCTATCCACATAAAATAATTGGGATATTCCTGATCACTCTACTTTTTCAACCTACGGTAACTGCAGAGGAGAAGAGCCTTGCTGAATGGCAGAGCTATGTACAGGAACAGGTTAGGCAGCCTCAGAAACGCTCTTTAGAGTTTGAGAGCATTCAAATAGGCGCTGCTTATTGCACAGGAGATTACCAGAGGTTTATTCGCAAGCATACATTTGAGAGTAAACATGCCACACTGCAACCTCATATCCAAAAATATAAGGAATTCATCAAAGGGCCGGGAAAAGCCATGTTGGACAAATGGCTTGCTGGGGAAGCTTTGACTGAGGAAGAAAAGCCCTATCGCTTTATTCTGGAGGCAACCCGTTGCGAAGTCTTACATGAAAGAGGAAAGAAAGAATATCGAACGTGGGCCAAAGAAGTGACTCATGAGGTGACCCGACTTATGGGAAAAGCCTATACACAGAAAAAACTATCGAATGAAGACATGGATAAACTGAGGCTGGCCGCACTGGGAATTAAACTTCAGGGAGCGGCCAATCGAGAATATTGCCCCTTTTATATATTTCGGGACAGAAAGACAAACCTACCACCGAGAAGCATCTTGTCGAACAAAGAAGCCGCAATCTTAAGCTCCGTCCTTGCCCACCCTAACTATACAGATCTTCCTCGTCCCTTTCCCATGATCGAACCCTTCACTTGGGAAGGCATGCTGGAGTATGTACTCGTATTGAACAGTTACCATGTCACTACGAATACCGACGGAGCGGTGAAGTGGGAATACATTGAAAAACAGGACACACGTTTTCAGTTTGAAAAACTATTCGCCCATGACAGACCGACATTGGTACTCTTTGAACATCCCCGAGACAGTTGGTCCAGCAAATGGAGCCTTCCGGCACTGGAAGCACTGTATATGGCTTATGGCGACAAAATAGACATCAAAATTGTGGCGGTTAACTATGGAGACAATTGTCCGCCGACACACAACTACTTTGTTCCAGTCAAGGATCGTTTAGCTCCGCAGCAAAGAGAATACCACGCTTATTCCTACAAGAATATGGCGAGAATGTGCAAAGAACATTACATGAATTTCCCCCACATGAAAGTACCTTTTTTGTTGGATAGTCCCGGCAGAATATTACAGGACTCTTTCAAATCCATTGGAGGGCAAACCTGCGGAGTCCTAGTAGACAAAAATCATAAACTCGTCATGGCTTTTGGTACACCGACTTACAGGAAAATTCCTCGGATATATCATTTGGAAAATCTCCCTTTTCAGGCAAGCATGGTTATCCATATGTGGAACCATGTAGAGCAGGAGATCCGGGAAGTATTGGCCAATAAAGGAGATGTTGTTCCAGGCCGCCCCAACCCAGGTCTTCGCTTTCAAGGACTAGAGAACTATCTCATCCCCAAAAGTATGGAGGAAGCTATTCGTCAACGTGGAAGTCGTGCCTGGGTTCATATGCGCGGCCATGTGACACATATCGATATCGGCAAGGAACAAATCACCATCAAGGGGAAAAAAGAGAAAATTTTCAACATTGTTGACGGCTGTCGAATTTCAGTGGATGGCAAAGAAGCGGCACTGAATGCCATCACTGTCGGAGACAAGGTGGGTATCACCTACATGTTGAAAAATCAATTCGGAAATGATCGGACATTGATCATCACCGGTCTCTGGAAAGGTGAACCCTCCTATCCGGGAGGCAAGGATACGGACATCTGGTTTTGCGGAAAAATCAAGGCCATCGACAGCGACAATAAAATACTGACTTTGTTCATGAAGAAACAAGATCCCTTAGAGTATCCAGGCTATCAATTCTGGAAAGAAGCAGGAGAAACAGCTTACATCGAAGGAGACAATGCCATGCAGAGCTTGCCGATTGTCACCCAGTGGATCATGGGTGATGACCTTGCCCGAACCTTTCGTTTCAAAATGGATGCTGCGGTAGGCACCTTTCTCAACGGAAAGGAAACGAAATTTTCAGAATTAAAAATTGGTGACTTTGCCGGAATTTCCATCTCCTATAAATGTATTGACAGACTCAATCAAACACTCAACCCGGAGTATGTTCGGGCAACTCGTTTTTAATGTTTTTTACGGAGAGCTTATTGTGAATAGCTATAGAGATAATGATCCTAGATTAAGCTTAAGCCGATGCCTGAGGTTGACGATTTCTACAATCGTGCTGCTGGTGGCATTAGTGCATAACCTTCAGGGCGAAGAGTTGCCCCAGCAGGAAAGGACCATCGCTCAATGGCGTGAGCAGATCAAGAGCGAACCTCTTGATTACCCCCTTGATTCAAAATACCATGAACTGTTAAAAGGTGCAGCTTACATGACACAGAGTAAGACCCGGCGCATGAGGAGAGTGGAACAAAAAGTAACCGATGACTGGTTACAGGCCATCAGGATATACAGAGACTTCATGGAGCAAAGAGGGCTGGCGCTGATAACAAAGTGGCGAAAGGGAGAATCTTTGTCTGCGGAAGAAAATAAATATCGCTATATTCTTGCAGCCGAGCACATGTATCGCTCTTTGCGCGAGTTCAAGAAAGATCGATGGTATAACAAAACTGCAAAGGCTGAATTAGATGACGCACATCGTTTCACCAGGAAAGTGGTTGAGCGGGGAAATGAACTGATGCGCAAGGGATACTTGCAAGGCCGTTTCACCGCTCAGGAGATAGAAGAACTCCGCCTGTACAGAATATATCTACATATTCCTGCCAATATTGCACCCATCTATATGCCTTTCCTTTTAGGGTTGACCAAAGAGAAAATGGAACCGGGTGATCGGGCGTCTGAGTTTCATTTACCTCGTCTGGAAACCATTCTAAGTCGAAAAACGTATCAGAACAAAGTCCCATTCCATTTTTTGGATGCGTTTTCCCCCACCGGCCTGGAATACCTGTTTGTATTCTTTGATGGTTACACGGCCAACGAAGACAGGACCTCACTCAGAACAAAAAAAGATTTCATAAAAATTCACCCCGGGGAAGAAAAAGGATTTGTTCGTCTGATCGATTTCGTCGGTAAAAAACCTGTGGTGCTGATTGCAACAGCTCCGACAGACACCTTTTCGGATTTCAGGATGCCTGATTTTGAACACCTGCGTCAGGCTTACAAAGGTCAGGTCGAATTTTTCTCCGTCGCATCGACCATTGATGATCCATATTGCGGCTCGAAATTACCCGTATTCTGGGACCCACACAGTGATGCGAATAATCCCAAAAATGCAATGACTCACCAGTGGGGGCATCCTCTCACTCTTGAAGATCGTGCATATTTTGCCAAAAGCTGGTTCATGAACTACCCTGAAATCAGTATTCCCTATTTACTCGACGACATGGCTCGCACATTTGAAAACAACTATACCGCTCAGGCGGGTTTCTGTTTCGCCCACATTATCGATATTGATGGAACCCTCGCTACAGGATTTTGGTTCAGAAACCCACTGGGAATCAAATTTGGCCATGTCAAACCCTATTCTAAAACCAAACATCCACGCGGTCGTTTTCAGGCGCAGGACAATTTTCTGGAATCCTATCTGAAAGCCTTATCGGATAACAAGTGGAAATATGATGAAAAAATATTCAGAGAAAAATTTCCCCCTCCTGTATTACAAAATAAATTTGCCATGGCCGCCAAGGTGGCCGATGTTAACGCAAAAGAAAAAACCGTGACCATAGAAGATGAAAATGTGTATGGCACAGTTATTCTGAAAGTATTGTCCGATAGCAGGATGATGAAAAGAACAGGGCTTCAGGCAGGTCAACCGGATCTAAACACATTTGCTTTGGAAGAATTAAAGGTCGGAGATAAAGTCGATGTTTTCTGGAGAGAAGAAGGCAGTGATAAAAAATTAAACTTCATTGGCATAGGTATGCCGGGCTATGGAACCGGACGTATTTGGTGCTGGGGAGAACTCACAGACATAGACAAGACAAACAAAACCTTTAGCGTGCAAATGCCGGCGTTGGATGCGAAAGATTATCCAGGCTATCAGTTCTGGAAGACTGAAAAGAACGCTCATCCTTTTGGCCGCATGATGGATATTCTTCCTATTGTAAAAAAACGTATCGAAGGAAACGACAAAGATAGATATTACACCTTTGCGATAGACCGGGGTATTGATTTTTATATCAACGGTCGTGATTCATCCTATGACCAACTACAGCTCGGTGACTTTATTGCCGTGGAGTACGTGGTTCTTCAGGAAGACTGGAAAAAGAAACTTCCCGATGTCGTCAGGGTCATCAGATGAGGCGGATTTACCAGAAGCATAGAATGAAGATCAGGTACTGTGACTCAAAATGATAAATCTCAACTCAGCGGGGTAGAATTTAAAGCTGCCGGTGGAGACTGTGGCAAAGCAATATGGCCGGTCAGGATGATGTCAAATAGCTCAAAGGGGGGTGATTTACGCTCCTGTCAAATAAAGATGTCCTGCTATTTGCCGATGGCAATGGACATCCCTATGCCTTCAAATATAAAAAAGGTCGAAAAGCTTCTCACTGGGATTCTGTAGTTGAAGGAGGGCAATGGATACCTTTATCAAACATAAAAGAAGAAAAGTTTGTGTCAAAATTGGGATTTGCCACAGGCAATAATGTCCCGTGTCAGGTTCCTTCAAAAATATTTTCAATTGCTTCAGGCATAAAAAACTATTGAGTTACTGAATATTAATCTCCAGCCCATTGAGCTGTATTTTTTTTGAGATAAATTCTATTGCAATAGAATCAGACTTAGGAGATAAGTTGATTTTTTTGGTAAAGATGGGATTGGAGGAGTGATCTGCTTTTATCTGAAATGTTTCATTTTGAACCTTAATTTTCAATTGGTTCTTTGGGAAGAATTTTTGTTGAAGATGGCTGAAATGGAAGGTGAGATTATATTGTTTGCTCGTATCCATATTGGAAACTTGTATGCTCTCCATATTCGTCACGCCACTTGCATAAATCCATGATTCCGGAATATTTTTCATATTTTCATTGTCAGAGTTCCAGTGATAATATGAAACGTCTGAACTTATTATTAAAGGCAGTACTACTTTAGGTGTTTTCTTTTTTTTGCCCATATTTTCAAAATATTTGAAATGAGCGGTATTTATTGGACGTGGATAAGCAAGCCAGAGTTTTTTGTTTCCATCGGTTTTATCTCCTGGAGCTCCAAAATTAACACATAGCTGATTAATTTTCCCAGCAAATTCATTTGATAACTTACAATATCCCCAATGTTCATTTTTTTCTGCGGGAACCATCGCCATTGCTGTTTTAAAATTAAACGGACATACACATTCCGAATCTCCTGCAGGGCGAATAAGCATGCCACCTACCGGCAATATGTCTATCCAACAGCTGGGACGAACGCTTGCATTGTAATAAAAAATTCCGTGTTTGTCGTTCGGATCAAAATATGCCATTGAACCACTTCGCATCGCAACAATGTTTTTTGAGGCAACAGCTGCACCACAACCATAATTAAAGCCAAAGGCACGGTCTGTCTTTGCACCCGTCAAAAAGTCTGTGTTTTTTTGAGGTTTCCCTGTCGTCAGATCAAAGACATGGCCTTCCTTTGCATAGGCGTTCCATTTTTTATCTTTGATTCGAAAAGCTGTTGCCGGAGGTAATGCGAAAACAGAGTCGCCGATGAGAAGAGGAGAACGTCCTGTCCATGGAGCTCCGGATTCCCAGATGAGTTGACCATTATCAGGATTTATTCCTTGTGCCCCACTAGGAGGCAACGATGTTTTTGATGAAAGCACTCCGGGTGTCAGTAGTAAGACATTATTACTTAACCATAAATTACGCATTAATATATTAATATTAGCATTTTTCCAGACTTCCTTGCCGGAGTCTAATGAAAGAGCAATCAATTCAGACTTGGCCTTATTGTTTATACCGGCCAACTTATTGCGAGCTTCTTGGATTTTACTCATACGGTCTATCAAGTATAATTTGTCGTCCTGAACGAGCATAGCGTGAGGGTGAACAGCATAATGTGGCTTATAGTCCCAGAGTGTTTTACCGGTTTCTTTATCAAGGCAGAAAATATACCGTCCCTCAGGAACCGAAAATTTGTGTTTCCTGTTGTCTTCAGTATTATGTTTTTTTGTAAATATTTTATATGATGTTTCATTCCAATATTGGTCAATACGATTGCTTGGGCCAATACTTCCTATAATATATTTTTGGCTAACATCCAAAAATTCCCATTGCACAGGATAGGGGGCTTTATGGTCTTTAGCGGCCAGTTGAGATTGCATTTTTTTAATGGTCTCATCAGAAATAGGAGCTTTGAGACGTTTTGTTATCTCACCTGTTTGAATATTGATCACCAAACACTTTAAGCCTTGAATAAAATACACTGACTTTTCATCCACGATCATATTACTGCCTCTGTAAGCAACGGAATATCTGGCCGCGTTTGCTAATTCAAGCGTCCACATGAGTCGTCCATTGTATCCGTCAACACCCATCAACTGTTTTTCTCCCGCAACAACCATAATCCCATTAATAAATAGTGGTGTTGTGCCACGATGGTGCTGTTCCAATAGTTTGTTGGGTCCTCCTGCATCTCCAAACCAAAGCATTTTCAGAGGAAGTTTTACAATACTGTCACCGGAAAAGCTGTTGCGTGAAGAGTTCGCATATTGATGTGTCCAATGACCTGCACCAGGAAGTATTCCACGGGTAATCATTAAAGAGGCGTCATCTACTGATATTTCATCAGCAGGAACACCTGTGGCGATAAAACGTTGTTGTATCTTATGGATATATTGCTTATCTCCGTAGACGAAGAGTTTCCCTCCATACGGACGCAGTATCCGATAGAGTTCTTTGCATGGCAATGCCTTCTCTTTTATGAAATTATCTGAGTTGACAATGATAAGGTTAGCAAAGTAATCGGCATAAGGAATGCGATCATGATAAGGGTGTGCTACAACATGTTTTCCATTTAAATTGCATTGATCGAGAAAACTTCGGACTTCATTTAATTGCTCAGATGATTTAATCGGGCATGTTATTTTCAACTGACTTTCCTGAGCTAATGCGGCGGAAAAATGCCCGTTATTTTCTCCGACCACCATAGCATAACCTTTTGTAATTCCTGTTTGTTTTAAATGTTTTTTTGCTCTTTGTCTGATATTTTCATTTATAATAGGCATGTTTTTTGTGACGGAATTTTTTGTTTCTTCGCCTTGTCCAAAACAGTAGATAGAGCCTTGTGTTGTGGATACTAAAAGGTTGTTTGCTGAAGCAGATATGCCATAGACATTTCCCTCAACATTTGCTTTCCATTTTTCCGTACCGGTCTTTACATCTAAAGCCAATATACGATTTTTTCCACCGATATATGCAGTCGTTCCACATTGAAACATGGTATATGTTTTATCAGCAACAAACTCCCATGATACGTGTTTTGACGAAATTTTATCGCTTTGTATATTCTTGAGGTTTTCAATATGCATGGCAAATAGTTTCTTTCCTGAAGAAATTAAAACTTGATTTCCGTCAGTAATGATGCGCTCTGCTCTCACTCCTTTTTTCGCTTTTCCTACCATGAGTTCAACGTTTTTTGTAAAATCCTGAATGTGAATTCTGCTCCCATCTTCTCCTAAAAGGTTGCTGATAAACAGCATGTCGTTCTCTGCCATCATCCAGTACGAGCTGCCATTCACTTTTTTATTTTGATAGGGGTGTAGTTTGCCGGTATCGGCTTCTAAGCGTGCGGGTGCGCCACGCCCATTTGGGATAATCAAAATATTTTTGTCGAGAAGCAGGTAACCTTGTGGAGAAAGACCACCCATGGCCAGACCGTGAGGTATCTTTGTATATAATGCTCCGGTGGTATCGTTTTTCCAAATGATGGTTCCTGTTTTTAGGTCCAGACAATATATATAGATACCATCTGAGGCCCACATGCCGAATGATGTGTAGACTCTACCGTTATCAATGAGGGCTCCCGTTCGTCCCGGCCAACGGGAAATCATTTGTTTATTGCCGATAATCATTTCATCCCTCGGGCCACCTTTGAATTTCCATATTTCTTTTCCGGTTCTGGCATTTAGGCAATAAAGGAAGCCGTCGTCAGAGGCAACGACAAGGTTATTCCCGCTCAGGGAAGGAGCAAAACGGACGGGACCTCCGGTCATAAAAGACCATCGCGGAGCGCCCGTTTCTAAATCAATAGCGTACACTTTGTGATCTGACGAGGAGCCCCAGTAAACGATTGTGTTGCTGGCAATCGTATGGTAGACACAATCAAAAGCCAAGCGTTCGGGAGAGATTTGGTTCGTCCATGCAGGGCTAGGAGCATGATTGCTTTTATAAACCCATTTTTGTCTCGGAGATAAAGCGATTTCCCCATGAATGTATCCCGTGCGTTTGTTGTTTCCCATATATACGCTAACAGGTTGTTGTGAATTTTCTTGTTCTGTCGCAACCAACTCGAGATGACTCAATGATAAACTGAAGATAAGGGTTGTTATTTGTATGATTATTCGCATATTTTGTCACCTCTTTGGTTTTCGGTTTTTTATGTCGCCCTGATCGGCCATATTGCTTTGCCCACTCATGCTAAATACACCATTGGTTTTTTAGATCTTCGGCATTGAGCATGAAAGGTATCAGTGAAAATATGAGTAGGCAATTCATGCAAACGTTGCGCGCTTTTATTATTTTTACTCGCGTGCAATGGTTTCCTGTTTTTTGATTTGTTTCGTGATCTGGAATCGTCGTGATACGGTAATCAGTGGCGTTGATTCAAGGTATCTCAATTTTACTGAGACGAGTAGCATGTATGCTACTCACAGCTTTATAGTGCCTTTGTGCAGAATTGCCTTTATAGTTAAAACAGATACCCACCCTATCGCCCGGCCGTAATATCGAACATGTGGCTTCCTGACCGTTTAAAAATACAAAAGTATTATCGATAGTAAAACAAACGGTTCTTTCACTTTCGGTCCCTCCCCATTGATCCATCAATTCTATGTTGGGACGGAGCTCATCTTTCATATACGACCTGCCGTCACCTTTTTTGCCGAGAGATTCTTTCCAGAAACGATAACCTAAATGAGTTTCGATATTTGTTTGGTCTGAGAGAACCGTTAAAGTATTCTTGTCTTTATCGATCTGCTGAATAATCCCGTAAGTCCACATGTTACCGTAATGTTTGCGGGGGGGTAGGGTCGAACTTTTTCCATCTCGCAAAACAGCAAACTTCAGTAATCCCGGCGTTTTTCCGAATGACTCTTTGGTTGTTTCAAACTGAAAGCCTCTGCTAAAAAGGTCACCCGGCGATAAATCGCTCAGTTTGATGATTTCACCATTAAAATTCAAATAGCGGAATTCAGTGTCGTCATCAATTTGTACATCCCATTCAACAGGAACACCCTTGCGCATACGTCTGGCGACATGTCCGGGGTCCACCTGGACTCGTAAAATTCTTTTTTGTAAATCAGTTTTGACGACATAAACCTTGCTGGACATTTTTAATTCCCGACCATTTTTTTCGGCGCTTTCCTTTCGTTCATTGAGTTCTTTCATGTATTTTTCTGCAAACTTAAAATACGATTCATGTTCGGGGTCATAGAGGCCATCGTTTTGCAATAGTTTGATGATGGCCCGCTCGGCATCTCTTCCCACCATGACAAAGTCCATGGTTCCATGCGCTCCGGGAAGCAGGTGAGCATAGCCAAAGGGAGCTGTCCACGGACATCTCGCCCAGGCAAATCGTCCATTTTTATCCAACAGGTAGTATTCAAATCTTGATTCGGCTGAAAAGTAGTTCATGGCACTAGCCCCCATGTCATCGAGTAAAGTGGGATAACTCAATTGAGGGAAAGTCATGTAGTGGAACTTAACCCGCCTGGCCTGTTCCTCCATGGATAGGGAATGACCTTTGTCTAATTCGCTGGGAGTTCCCTGTTTAAAATAATTATAATGTGTGGGGCCGGAATGACGTACTTCCGGGCAGGTTGCCTGTGTGATAAATGCAACATTGATTTTGTCTTTATACGCTCGATGCAGGTGTTCAAGTACTTGAGCAAAGCGATTGGAATCGGCATCCTTTGAGTCAGCAATGAAAAATAATGTCGGTTTTCCATTCAAGGAAGAAATGCTGATATGCCCTTCTTTATCTTTACCAACATTGAGGTATTCAGGATAAAGAGTGTCCGTTTTCTCATCTGTATGTATTCGGTAGGAGGCAGCAGCAGACAGATATGTTTTTACGATAACAGATGTGGCTATCCATGCGTGATGACGCGGAAACACATCAGAATAGCTAGGACTCTTCAGGGCATGCTCAAAGGTCATGAGTGAAAAATCAGGCACTTTTTCACCTGGTTTAAATACTGCGAAACTCCTGCCTCCTCTAATGGTGTGACCTAAAGCATGCTCTCGTTTGCTCCAGCCAAAGTTTAGGGGCATATATCCGGCGTGAAAGCCCATGCGATATTCGCGGAGAATACCCAGGTCTTCACGACTAACTTTCTGGTGGGAATACAAACGATGAATCACCTCTTTTGCCAATTCGGAAATACTATTATACCTATTTACCATTGCTTTGTCTTGAGGATTGAGCTTATTCAATTTCTCCCCTTCTTTGTAGGCAATCAGGTCCCAATAACGTACACGAATGATGGCTGCTTGCCTGGCTAACATCAAATGTTTGCTCTCATGTGGTGTTAGTGGTTTTCCCAGAGTCCATTTATAAAAAACGTTAATCCCTTCGTTTTTTAGCCATTGAGTAAATCTGTCTAGGCATGCCTGTTTTTCACTATTCCATCCGCCTCCATAGGCACCTTTCTTGATTCTCCTAATCCATGATGATCCTTGAAAGTAAAGTTGTAAACCCTGAGCCAAATCAGATAATGCTGGTTCCCGGTCTATGATTTTCTGCTCTTCTGTAACCATTTCATCCAGTCTCTCCAGCCATTGCAGGGCGGTTCCAGTTTCGGGTATCTGTTTTTCTGTGAGGGAGGTTCCGTGCGCTGGATTCTCACAAACGCTCAACAGGATTATGCATAAGAGATACGTTCTCAATGTGAGAAACGGAATGACTTGATTATTCATTTGGAGTACCTTTCTTGTGTGTGGTTTTAGTTTTTTCATGGCGTAGAGGGCATCAGCATTTACGGATAGATCTGGGTCCGGCTTTGAGTTTGTTCTTTCCAGAAATTCGGATAGTAGCCGTCATTGGCTACCACTCCTTCTGAGGTAATCAGATTGGGAGCGTGCTGACAGACATTTTTGTCATTCAGATGGCTGGGCATAGTCATCAGTAGAGATTCCATATAGATAATTTTTGTCTATTGAGGGAGTTCAGTCGTTTTCCACTGGCTCTGGAGATGCAGGAAATTGTTTTTGATAGTCTCTTGGTGTTGTTTTTGTAATTCATTCGCATCTCCGGCATAAAAGAGCTCTGCATTATCGACGTAATAGCTGGTGGGGACTTCCGCTCGAATTTCAATTTTGGAAAGAGATTGTCCCTGTAATGTGCCGACAAGTTTGTCGGAAATTTGAATTTCTATCTTGTTTCCTTTTTTACAGCGATAAGAAATTTTGATCCAGTCATCTGCATTGAAGGGAGTCTTTAGGTCGACTGTATTTTTGTTGTTTACTATTGTTACTCTTCGGTTGATCCATTTAAGGAATTTATCTGTCGGAGCCAGCACGTATCTGTCTTTGCCAACATCACCAAGAGTGGTCAAGGTCTCTAATGCCTTGCCATCTCCATCATAGGCTGTGATACCTAACCGATACATACGTGGCATTCCCAGTGCTGCCCATTTACTATTCGGGCCTTTTTTAATAAAGAAGCTAAAGTGACCATTTTTCAGAATAACAGGAAAGGGGTGAGCGAAATTTAATTCTTCAGTTCGATTATTTCCGCCTGCACAATCCGCTCCACATAGTTTATTCACTAAAACTGCCTGCGAATTGTCTATGCCTTTACCCCTGTATGGAACGGGTGTCCACATGCTGGGATAATTAAAATAAGTAAATCCCCAGCATAGCTTTAAGCCCAATTGGTAGGCACTCTCATAGGATTCAAAGTCATCCAGGTAGGCGATTCCGCCGGAGCGCTTTTCCACTTTTGGAAAAAAAGGGGATTGGTAACACTCCAGTTCAGGGTTGCGGAATTCCTGTCGATAGGCCTTATCAAACTTTGGGTCCAGCAATCGGTCAAAAACCGTTTTAATCCGCCAGTAATGAGTGCCATCCACTTGTGCTGCAAATTGACGAAAAACAACCCGCCCCTCTTGATCCAGAACAAACGTTGGCGACATACCAAATTGACCTGAGATAAATGAGACATGACGGTTTGGACTCGCACATTTCAGCCATGCCCGCATATGATTTGGTAAAACTTCTCCGATCATGTCATCGTAAATATCAGGAAACATACCAAAGATCATTTCCTCTGGTTTTTTGTTCATCTCTTCCATCATGCCTTTGGTTGCCCAAGCGGATTCAAAGCCGGAAGAAATACGATCCTGATAAACATTCACGGTTTTTCGATGACCGCAATCAACTCCGGAAACACATACAAACACCACTCCTTTATCGCGGTACTCTTCTGTCAACTTATAAATTTTCTGGAAAACGGTCTGGTTCCTAGTAAAAGTTCTGGGACGTAAATAATCATCTAATGATACTGGATCTCTGATAATATAGACAATCTTGCCGCGATATTTTTGAGTAACATTGAGGAGCTCGCCGGGATTATTGGCATCAATCATGATCAAGTCTCCCAGTTCCATGGGATTATCCAGAGTGATATAAGTGGAATATTTCTTTGAAGAGGGGGTGGGAAGAATATTTTTTCTGGGGATATGACCTTGGGGGAGCTGTACGCGTTTCTTTCCGATTTCCTGAAACTCCATTCTTTCATTCAGCATCTGCAATTCTTCTTGTGTAAACGGCTCTACCGCTGAAATCGGTTTTTGTTTGCTTTGATGTTCCGCATACAATCTTTCGGCATCTCCCTTGTAGAAAATCTCCACATCATCGACATAAAAGTGCTTGGCGAACTCCACCAGACGAAATCCAACCTGATTGATACTTTCAGATTCCAGATCAGCGATTTTGACGCCATCAACAAACAGTTTTGCCATTTTTCCGGGAACACATAGGACTTTGACTTCATGCCAGGCATCGGTCATCTTGATATCACTCAGCCTGTCGATGTTATAACTATCGGAAAACCTTTCCATTCCCCAGTCTCCTGTTGCGAATAGAAAACCTGCTGGAGCATAAACCGGGCCGTCATCAAAACGGATGCAAAGACTTCGGCGCACTTGTTTATGCCGAAGCTCGGGTGTAACAGGTTTTTCAGAAATATCCTTGGGGGCTCGACGGATAAAGAACTTTAAATACCCATCTTTCAAAGGAGCTGGAAAGCGATGTTTTAAACCGTAGGTAATATAGGAACTTCCCTTGGCCAAATTGTGGTTGAACGCAGCTGTCGATTGATCTCGACCTTCTCCCGAAGTTAATAAGGGTCTCTGATCCATGCGACTTTGGCGCGCATAGGAAAAACCCCAGCGAGGATGTAATTTAAAATCATGGCTATTATTGTAAGATTCAAAATCCTCTCTATAAGCCAAGCCATCTTTACGTAGTTCGGCCTTGGGCAGAGTCCGACTTTTCTCTGGGTAAAACTCTCTTCGGACATTTTGATCGAAATCTGGGTTTAGAAGGCGGTCTATCATCAGGCGAGTCGTATGATAGCCAAAGCCGGCAGCTTCCAGTCCCCGATAGGATATCGTATTATCAGGAGCAACAACAGCCACCAGAGGCCCTGGACGAAAGCCCGGGACTCCTGATCCAATATAATCAAATAATTGACCTTTGCTCCGACGTTTTTCCTCTGGAATATCCAATAAAACGGTACCAGGAATTTTATGTTTTTCTATAAAGGCTTTTGCTTCGGCGCATTGTTTTTCCAGGTTTTCGTTCTTCTTTGAAGCAGACCAGATTGTAAAAAAGCTGACTTTCCGGTTGCAGTATTCCTGATATAAACGCCGGTAGGATTTCACTGCCAGCTCAAGACGTTCTTTTTCTTTGGAGTAACACTTATCTTTAATGTTTATTTCAACTAATACACAAATATTTCCTGCACTGGATTGTGTTACATTAACCATCTGCGAAGGGTTGTCTATATTGGGTAAAATCAATTCTCCTTCAGTCTTTATCTGATAATCAAGAATATCCCAGTTTGTTGCACCCAGATGAGGAGCTGGTTCGGATGCCAGCTTCAGCGAGAGATTTAACACTGCTTCTTGCTCAAATCCAAAACAGGTAGAGGTGATGAACAATAATGAAGTCGCAAGTCGTTTTCCCAACATTTTAGTATCCTTATTTAGTTGTGTTTGCATTTATTGAATCTTGTTTTTTAATCATTTCCACCAGCTTTTGAGAAAACCTTTTTCCTATTTTTAAGTATCCCTTTTCTCTGTAATGAACTTTATCACTGCCTAGAGTGACATCATCAATATCAATCCATGCCGTATTTGCTAAAGAACATTTTTCTTGAATTCGGCGAATTTCCTGGTGTCCAGTTTCCGTTTCTTTGTCTGTCTTGGCGTTGATTCGAGCGTAAATAAATGGTAAACTTGGTGTGTTCAGCTCCTTCCTGACACCATTAATTAAGTTTTTGAAGTGTTTTTCATAATGTGGATAATCACTTTCTTTCCTGTCGGATTCTCCCTGAAACCATATCATTCCAGTCAGGACAGAATTTTCCTGCTCAGACATGGCTTTTTTTGCATTTTTGATAAATAAAGGGTATAGAGGTCCGCCAGCTTGTATAAAACCTTTTTCGTTAAACCAGTGTCTGTTTAAACTTGAACCTCCAACAGCAAATTTAATGATGCCGATCTTTCTGTCAGGATACTTTTTCTTTATTTCCTGCACAAAGTTCACTTCGGGACCAAATTTCTCAGTCTCAATCAGATATGGCTTCCATGATGTCTTTTGTTGGTGATAATCCCAAAATCTTGTTTTTCGTCCTTTCTTTTCGTTCATTCGTAGTTTAAATACGGCTGGGTAGTTGTCTGTATCTGTATAATTCCATACTCCATCACACTGAAGCATTTCTTTTGGAAGATCTTTGCTTTTTCCTTTTCCCTCCATGTTGCTTTGACCAGCAACAAGAAAAACCATCATGGGTTTTTCACTGGCTGACAACAAACAGTTGAAGCAAAACACCGTTGTAATGGAAATGATCAATAGTTTTTTCATGGTACGTCCTAACGTAATACTCGAACAATATCTGGATATTGTTCTGGATTATTTTCTTGATATAATAGATACTCTATTGCAATAAAGTCGCCAATTCGTAGGTATTGATGCCATTTGGAAATACTTTTATTTTCAGCTTGCAGAGAGGGGTGGCAAAGCGAGAAAAGAACCATCATTGAGATGATAGATTTTAAGGAATGATGGTTTTTTATTGGTTTCACTGCCTTATCACCTTTATTTCTTATGAAAAATCTCGATGTCATCGATATACATACTATCCAGATAGGATCTCCTGAAGCCAAAGCCATATAAGGATTTGGCTGGTAGTTCTCCCAATAACACATTATCTACATAGACTTCTATGTTTTGGGATGGAGTTGCGATAACGTTAAGCTCATGCCATGTTGTATCTTGTGGATAGTGGTCACCGATAATATCCTGTTTCCATTTTTCAATGGCAATGCTCACGATTGCAGAGCTTTTATTTCTCTCTAATTTAAGTCCTGCTTTTTGTCTGGGCCAGCCTGTTGTTGTTATGGTATCAAGAACATTTCCGTCTTCACCCAGAAGATCCAGATAAAACCAGTCTTCCTTTTTAAAGCCAGCTCCCTTATTGGCTCCTCCACTCTTATTTGCAGTCTCTTTTACACTTTTGGGGCCTTGCCGGAGATAGAGTTTGAAGTGGCCATTGGTTAATGGATCTGAAAAATGATGCTTGAAGCGCATATCATCAGTGGATTCCAAAGAAAAATCCCGACCATCGAAATAACTGAAACAGCGCATATTGATTTGGAAAAAATCATTAACCCATAGTGCAGTTCCTCCACCTCGGCCTTTCCCAGGAGCCAGCACATCACGTTGTTTGGTATAACCCCTGAATGACCCTCCACAAAAACTTTTCTGGATGAGAATATTTTCATATCGATAGCCCCAGCGCGGGTGGAATGCCAGGTCAAGCGTATTTTCATAGCCCTCAAAGTCATCTGCTTTGAGAACGCCTTCTTCAGCGTCTTTTATGATGGGCAGATCTTTTGTTTTGCCCAGAGGAGTTCCCGAAGCAAAACTCTTAAAAGCAGACAAGCGATAATCATCATTCATGGCAGCTTCCAGGCAGAATTGCGATTCGATCCAGGGGAATTCAAAGCTGGTAAAATCAATGATACCACCGCCTTTTTTAAGTACGGTATTACATAATATACCAACAGGAACCCCGCCATGACTACCACCCCAATAGCCCTCGTATTTAATGCGTGACCAGACCAGCATCCGGTGATCTGTCGGGCGAAGCAGATAGTTATCCTGTCCGTAAAAACCGATGACCTCGGAACAGGACGCTGTCCCCAGCGTTTCGAGAATAAACTGTTTGGCGACATTAGCTTCAACCTGATTCGCCCGCAAGTCATCAGGTGAGGGCAGCATATCACCCATATGATAACTTGCCGGTAGGGCGTAAAGATTGGCTTTTTGATGATACTTGTCCCATACCGTCTTATCCAATACAGCCATCGCCATTGGAGATGTACTGGAAAAACTCCTGTTGAGAACGACCGAAGGCGACTTGAATAAGGAACAGTGCATCCATGTGGCCTTTTGCTTTGTTACTTCATTGATATTTACATACTCCCCGGGTTTATACATTTTTTCCAAAATCAGAGTACCATTGGGAGTCAGCGGTTTTTTGAAGTGTGGTTTTATGTAGAAGTATTTAAAGTCTCTCTCAGATATATTGAGATTGTCATAAACAGCGACTTCTTCCTCTTCTTTTGTGTAAGGATAAGGAACTTGGCCCACTTGAACTTTCCGGCTATCCTGCTCATATGTACGATGAAGTTGCTGCTGGTGTTCTCCATCCCCTTTGTAAGAAATTTTTACATCATCTAAAAGCACACTGGAACCATTAAAACACCTGACCCTGATCCCTAGTAACGCTTTTGTGTTTAGTTTTCCCAAAACAACATCATCAATTTTGAGTTGTGTTGCTTTGTTGGGTTGTACTTCTATGGATATCTTATGCCAGTCTTTTGATACATTGACTTTGCCTTTCTCCTGAGGAGAACGAATCAGAGGGTTTTCTTTAAGAAAAACAAAGGTATTATTCTTGATTAAAAGATATCCTGCCGGAACAACACTCTCGCTTCCTCTAAAGTCAATAATCACCTGAGTCGTGAGTTCTCCCATCCAATTGAACATTTCGCTTTTGCTCCGAACGATCTGCGTAGCAAGAGACTGGGCTTTTATATAAAATGCAAAACCCCCGTCTTTTAACGGAACAGGCATATCATGCTCAATGGCAGGATGAGGACAATTTTTCTGAAACCCATGCACTAGGGCCGCAGCACTTCCCTTACGCCCTTCACCTTGTTTGAGCTGTGGGCGTCCATCCACACTATATTGTGTATAATAATGAAATCCCCAGCGAGGTGAAAGTTTCAGGCTCCTATCATCCCGATATGATTCGAAAGAATCCCGATAGATCAGGGCAGATTTCGTTTTCTCAACTGTGGGGAGGTGACGAGACTCATCAGGAAACTCTGAGTACACTTTTGTATTAAAATCAGCATCCAGCAGTCGCTGAATCATCAAGGCATAGGCCTGTGGCCTGAAGTTAGACAACAGATCCGCCTGCTGACGAAAAAGCACCAAGTTTTGACTATTTCGCAAAATAAATAAAGGACGAAATATATCAAAATACGGACACTTTCTCCGTTCTAACTTGTAGATATAAGGAGTTCCGGGGATATTATGTTTTTTGAAGAAATCTTTTGCCTGTTCACGATCGCTCTTTCCTTTCTTTGAGTTATCGATCCAAACTGTCAAGAAAGAGACTTCTTTATCAGAGTAGTCCTCATACATTCTTCTATACTCATCAATATATTCCTGAATCCTGTCGCTTTTATTCCAAATATTATTCCCTTTGGTGTTGATGAACATGCAGGCAATGTTTTTTCCGGTATATTCCTTTTCGATATCGACCCGTTGTCCATTGGTCATATCTGTCACAATAAATTCACCACCAACCTTCATGGGGTGGTCAAACATATCAAAATAACCTTCTTTATTGCGAAGGATCTGGCGTCGCGCCCAGGCAGCCCGCTCACCCCAGTTGTCTTTCCATTCGGAGTTAACCTGCCCTGCTGGTAACAAAGTGCTGACTTCCGGCACTTTTTCGCTTGCAATCAGAGAAGGCGAAAAAGATGACGGGAGAAAACAAAATACCATAACCAATGCAAGACTGATTCTCTTTATTCGTTTCATAGCATTCCTTTTACGTTGTTTACGATTACCGACACTGCCAAGTGTTCAGGAATAATCATGAATAATTGCCCAGTAGGCCGTGAGAAATTTTTCATTGCTCAGTAATGCACGAACAATTTTTTTATCGGGACTTATTTCTAGGACTGGTATGCCTGACCATTCTCTATCGTGACCGGCGTTGTTCACAATAAGGATGTTTCCGTTGTCCAGTTTTTTTACCATGGTGATATATCCCAGCTGAGCTTCCGGTAGATCTTTTCTCAATAATTCCCACACAACCTCTCCTTCAGGATTCACTTCAAAGACTCCCGCAGCATTTTTTTCGGCTGTCCCAATGAGAGTGTTACCGTTATCACAACGATCAACGCAGATGACCTGATAGTTCCTTTTGTATTTTTCCGATTCTTTGAAATTAAAAATAACTTTAGCCAATTTACCGTCAGGTGTATATTCATGGACTGCACTTGCCGTATGATGAGCAACGAGGAAATTTCCGTTGTCCAATTGTTTGATGTCCCGGATCTGATGAGAAATAGCTTCTGTTTGAGACGGGGTAAATTCCAGTATGATATTTTTAACGATTTCTCCAGTTGGCGTTTGTTCTATAATACGTGGAGATCCACTTATTACAAAACGTGGTTTTTTGCCCTTTGGATTTCTCTCTTCTTTTGAAGCAAGACCGATGAGAATATTTCCATTTGCTAATTTTTTATACCAATTCACCCATCTTTTTTCTTTATGGGGGTTGAAGTCGGAAATCAATTTGCCATGTTCCGTAAATTCGATGACTTGACCTTTTGTTACACTGAGATAGTGACAATTTGGCAATTTTTCAAATGTCCCAAGAGGACCGAAACCTTTGGGATAGTTGATTCTTGTGATTTCACCCGTCGGCTTGACTATGAACAACATATGTTCTTTAATTTTTTTCTTTCCTACATATTTCTTAGTTCCTGTTGAAATGGTTATTGTTTTTTCAAAAGGAGGTGGCTCACTTGCCTGAACAATATGTCCTGCACATAGGACTGTCAGCAAAAGTAAAGTGGTCGTAGTCGTTATTGTGGTCATTCTTTTCCTGTCATTCAAATGCATGATCGCGTTATTCATTAATAAAAGTGATGTCACTATAGTAGCTTATAGTATTTTTGTGATGGGCGTATCCATAATGAGTGATTTTTTTAACTGTCTCCGGTATAGTCAGTTCACCACGTTTTTTGTCATCGACGATCAATGTGACCATGCGATTTGTCAAATCGACTTCGATACAAATGGCAAATACTTTTGATTGATCCATTTGGGGGTCTTCTGAGAACACATCGGCTTTCACCTCATAAGTTTGAGGGTTGAGGGATTGAATAGTATAGGCTTTGGCCCCTATGTATATTCCTGCCCACATCATCTTATTTCCGGGTTCCTCTCCATCACCAAATGCGATTAATGCATTCCTTCTGCCAACATTTAATGCTGACATGGAGTCTGCTTTAAAGGTTATTTTGCCTGTTGTTATTGGTTGGGGCAATTTTTGCATTGCAAGTGCGTCAATGGTTGTGCCCGTTGTTTCGTATAAATGGTTGAGTTGCTGGCTTGGTAAATGATCTGTACTGCAAAATAATAAGCGACCATCGTTGTTTAGACGAAAGTTTTCATCGTTTTGGCTCAAACAAGCTGGGAGAGAAAAACTGGGGTAAATTGTGGCAAAAACTTCAGAATCCTGAGTTCCTCTGTTTGTTACGCAACCTGTCGTTATTATTGTGACAATGGTAATCGCTATTAATTTTATAATGGGTGTTTTCATGATTCCTTTAGTTCCTCTATTTCCTTTATTTGCCCTGCATTCAATGGGTCAAAGTTCAAAGCTCCGACTAGACCAAGCATTTGCTCTATATTCCTGAAACCTGGCACTGGGATGCAATTCGGGCTTTTGGCCCAAAGCCAGCAAAGGGCACCCTGGGCAACTGTTCTGCCGCCTTGGGTGAGAATCTCCCGGATGGCAGATAACTTGTCATCTTCATTTTCAGACGGTTTCAGGAGTTCTCCTCCTGCCAACGGGCGCCGGTTGAAGATCGTCAGTTCATTTTCCTCGGCCAGACGCAAGGTCTCTTCGTTGCCAAAGAGAACATTGAAGTCCAGTTCATCAGCAATGCAGTGTTCACCCTTTAAAAAAACTTCTAGCTGATGTGGCCAGTCGGTACTCCACCCGTAACCTCGGATTTTCCCTTCCGAAACCAGCTCTTCCATGTTCTCCCGAATGATCGCCGCATTTTCCAGATCATAATCACGATCCGTATTTTTACTATGTAGCAGGTATACGTCGATATAGTCGGTATCCAGCCTCTTTAAACTCGCTTCGCAAGCAGATTTAATATTCTGCGGTGCAATATATTCTCCCCGATCCAGCGTGGGATGCTGGATCAATGTACGGGTGGCTTCATCAAAAACATGGCCGCCTTTGCTTACCACGACCACTTCGTCCCGGCGATCCCGAATGGCCCGACCCAGAAGTCTTTCATTGGAACCGGCTCCGTAAACATCAGCGGTATCAAAGAGATTCACCCCAAGGTCGATGGCCTGATGAATGGCCCGAACGGACTCAACATCATCGGACGGCCCCATATCGATTTCCCTTCCATCCGAAAAAAACCAACCTTTCCTCGCTAGGCGCATACACCCCAAGCCTAAAGGGTTAACTTTGATTTTACTTTTTCCCAGTGCTCGTTTATTCATTGATGACCTCGCTTTTTGATGGTTATATTTTTTTCAACGACCGGCTCTTAAAAATTCAGGATACAACACTTTATTGCCTTTTCATCCCTTCTCATCTCCATGAGTGAAGATTTCTTGAGTTCTAGACACCGTTGAATTACATAGGTAATTAACTTTTGTAAAAAAAATCATATCGAGTTTCTTTCTATTATTTCATAGTTCAACAATTGTGACGGAACCGGTTCTCTCGTCCGAATGGCTTCACATAGAAGCTGGATCCCTAAAACATCAGGTTGCACATTATCTGCAAGAGTGCACGAACTGAGATGTGGATCTAGCAGTTTGTGAATACGTGGGTCATTTTGGATGGAAACGACGGAGACATCATTTGGAATAGAGCGCCCCATATCTCTCAATGCCTGGTATAAATTAGGAGCAAACTTATCTCTTTCAATAATGATCGCATCCACGGCGGGGTATTTTTTCAAGAACCCCTTTATTTCTTCGAGGCTTTCTTCATAAAAACCTTGTGCAATATTCCGGTGGGTGAGATTTACGGACACCGCGTCAGGCAGGTTCAGTTTTGAACAGGCTTTCGCCAAGGCTTTCTGACGAAGCTCATAGAATAACTCGTCACTGGTGTTAATAAGGGCTATTTGAGACTTACCCTTTTCTTTAAAGCGTTGGGCCAGTTGGTCCATGAGCCCTGCCTCGTTGTAGTTCAGACAACCAGGACGGTTAAAATTGTTGATATTGATATAAACCACGGGAATTTTGTATTCTCGAATCATGGCATCGATATCGTCACCCAAATCTTCAAAGAGCAGCAAGCCGTCAACAACATCCTCGCGCACAAACTGCGGTATTTCGTTATTGGAAAATAAGTCCAGTGTCGTCAAAAACCCCTGTCGTTTGGATTCAGTGACGATACCACTGACATTGCCTGCTCCTGGAATCATATGAATGTTTTTTAGCAGCACACCAATAGAGCCGTGACGGTTCCGTGTTGCATTTAGCCAAGTTCGGTTCGGTCGAAAATTTAACTTTTGGGCAGATTCTTCCACTCGAGACCTAGTCTGTTCACTAAAGCCAACTGTACCTTTGTTCCCCAATAGAACTGCTGAGACAACCTGACGAGAGACGCCACATAGTTCTGCGATTTTTGAGATTGTGACTTTCTTAGCGTTCATTACCTATGTAATAATGCGCGCTTTTAGTAAAGTCAATAGAAATTTAAACTTTTCGTGTTTGAACATACTAGGAGATAGCAACAGGGTATATCAATCGAAATTCCATTATTCAGCGAATAAATTGTGATATTGTACCAGACAAACTCTACGACATGTACTATTTGTCATACCATTGAAGCATTGCTCAGAGAAGAAACCAACGGTCCAGTCAAAAAGCAGGGTTGCTAATGTTTCGAAAATTTCCCAAGATGCCTTTTTATTTCCGATAACCAGATGGTGAACGTCCATAGGCTTTCTTAAATACTCCAGAAAAATAAAAAGGATCAGAATAGCCCAGTTGTTCGGAAATTTGTTTAACGGAGAGATTGCTGTTGGTAAGAAAGTCTGCAGCGAGTTTTAAGCGTTGCTGTTGATGGTAAGCACTGGGAGCTTGTCCGATGTGTTTTTTGAAGAAGCGGCTGAGGTGGCCTGCGCTCATATGCATACGGTGGGTGAGCATATCCATGTTGAATGTTTCAGTCAGGTGTGAGTCTATAAATTGTTGAATTTGTAGGATTGCTGCCGGTTGTTGTGTTTGTGTGGTGTACATATTCTGCTGTATGAGAAGTTCGTGAAAGCATAAGCTTGCATAATCATGAAGATGAAACTGGTGTGCAGTAGCGCGGTTTTTGAGTGCACGAAGAATGCGTTCTCCATCGGGTAGTGGAAAAACAATGCCAGGATTATAAGTGTGCAAGAGTGATTTAATAAGAGGTCCATCGCAATTTATAAATAATTTATGCCATGGATCTTTGGCATCGGCATAGTAATGATGGTCTTCATGTTTGCGTAGGAGATAGGCATGCCCAGCACTTATGGTGTAGCGGTTGCCGCCTGTTTCTAGCGTGCCGAGTCCAGAAATGACGAACTCTAAGGTCCAATACTCATGCTTTTGGCGTTGGTAGGCTTCTTTTGGTGCCGCCTGTACATCACCAATCGTGAGTAAGGTAAAAGGTGCTGAGGTATGTGGTAGTGGTGGTGAGTGTATTTCAATCGACATATCAGAATACCTCATGTATATGACTGTTTGTCCTATGGTCAATGCTAAGTGGCTTATCTATAATCTAGGCATAGAGGGGGTGCCATGAAGAATATCGGTGTTATTGGACTTGGAAGGCGGAGCAATATTACTCAGTATTGTATGCGGCCAGATGACGGCTTCCAAGTAGTAGCAGGAGCAGACCCACATGCACAAGCTGTTACGGAGTATAAGAATAAGCATGCAATAGATATTGATGGTTATAGCCATTATACAGAGCTTGTGGCACGAACAGACATAGACGCTGTGTTTGTCTGTTCGCCTGATCATCTACATGAAGAACATGTGTGTGCCGCTTTGCGTGCCGGTAAAGATGTCTACACAGAAAAGCCGCTGGCTATTGCTGTTTCGTCTTGTGATCGTATTCTTCAGGTTGCTGCTGAGAGTGGACAAATTTTATATGTTGGTCATAATATGCGACATTTCCCTGTGATTAAAAAAATGAAAGAGATTATTGATTCAGGGAGAATTGGTGAGGTGCAGGCGGCGTGGTGTCGGCATTTTGTGTCTTATGGTGGAGATGCGTATTATAAAGATTGGCATGCAGAACGTCAGTATGTCAATGGTTTGTTGCTGCAAAAAGGAGTACATGATATTGATGTGTTACATTGGTTATGCGGAAGCTATACCCAGCGAGTTATCGGCATGGGACGTTTATCTGTTTATAATAGATGTACAAAACATCGAGATTCGTCAGCATATGGCAATGCCGAAATTGAAGATGATAATTGGCCACCTTTGAATCAAGTTGAGACAAATCCACAGATGAATGTTGAAGATCATAACATGATTATGATGCAGCTAGAAAACGGCGTGCAATGTTCGTATCAGCAATGCCATTATACGCCAGATGCACATCGAAATTATACGATTATCGGTACTGCTGGTAGAATAGAAAACCTTGGTGATACAGGCACCAGTGCTATTCATGTGCATACCCATCGCTCATGCTTTAATGATGAACCAGATGAGATTATTACTTTAAAGAGCAGTCGAGAATGGCATGGTGGTGCTGACCCAGCTATCGTGGAAGAGTTTTTGCAGAGTATATCAGGAAATAGACAGCCGGTTATTTCTGTTTTGGATGCGCGGGCTGCGGTAGCAACAGCAGATATGGCTACTCAATCTATTCGTCAGGGAAATGTTCCTTATGATATTCCTGCCCCATCAGCAGAATTGTTGGAACATTTTGCATGAACATAGATGCAAGGGGTGTTGTGGAAAAAAGTTTGATAGATGCAGGGTGTGCTACCATAGCTGCGCCAAATGATTTGCGGCAAGCTTTTGTTAACCTAGCACAGAATATGAGTACGGATGCTGCTCTTGTGGATACCTTTCATGCTTTTCGTACTGCTTTGCAACAGACAGAAAGCCTTCCTAAATGCCCAAGTCTTCTCTCTGGCTTGGCAGTGCTTTCGCTTTTTCCAGAAATGGAGGCAATACATGCGCATAGTGGCGTGCCGAAAGATATAACACGTGCCACACAGGCAGATCTACTTATATGGATGGAACATGAAAAGAAACGTACTGGGCAATGGGGATTGAAGAAAGTCGATTGGTTGCGTCATCATCTTGTAGGTCGTCTTTATCGCATTGGTCGTTTACAATATATGGTGCAGCCTTGGTATCACGCCGATGTGGGAAATATTTGTAGAGGTGATCTTGTTATAGATGTTCATATACCAGAAGATGGAAAACTTGATAGAGATGATGTACGATCATCTTTTGACCAAGCCCGTGTATTTTACCAAAACCATTTTCCTGAATTATCCTGCCGAGCGTTTGTCTGTGAAAGTTGGCTGTTAGACCCCTTATTGCAAACGATCTTACCAGAGACGACAAATATCGTGGCTTTTCAAAAATGTTGGCGCTTATTTCCATCAGAAGAAGATGAGGAAGAAGCAAATATACGTGTATTTGGTATGCATCCAGTTGATGTTGATACGGCACCGCAGGATTCTTTGTTGCAGCGCAGTATATTGAAAAGTATTCGTGCAGGAAAACCTGTACGTTGCGGTATCGGACTTATTTCAATATAGAAAAAAAGATCATATTCATGGTGATGAAACGACACATTCGTTATAAAGGAATCCCGCAAGACTCCTTGTTTGTAGCTTTTTATTTTGGCAGAACGAAAAAAACCCCTGTTTTTTTCTCCAGTGGAGAGCGAGTGGTATTTTTCAATTTAAAAAACAATGTCGCTACTTTGCCGAACGTGGTCTGTTGGCTTTTAGCGTGGGGTATCGAGAACTGGTGGGCATGCTATTTTATTTGCACCACTCTATGCTGCAAAGTTGATGGAATTAATGCAGAATGTGATTTTTGGCTATAATCCAAGTCCTGATTTAGATCAAGGAGATGATCGACGAGCAAAATTCAACTATCGGGTGGATGAATATTCCCCTCAACGACTTATCACGAAAGTGCCGTGTCATTTCCATTTGTTTCACGGTGAAGCAGATACATTGATAGACATCGAATGGCTTAAGACATTTACGACATCTATGCGTGCTGCCGGTAATCATTGTGAACTTGAAATTTATCCAAATATGCCGCATTGCTTTTTTAATGTCGATTTCTTTGAATATACCGCTTTTACTCACACAACTAAACAGACAGATGATATTTTGGTACAGATGGAGTATCTGCCGCCCATGAGTTATAGTTTCTAAAGAGCGTGTCTGGTAGCGGCGCGATGTCATTTCCGTAAGTTATTTATATGAAATAAGATACGGAGAATGTGCTTTTTAGCATTGATTTTGCGCCTCATTGATACTAACGTATGTATCAATGGGATCACAATGGTACAAATAACGATCAAGGACATTGCTGAGGCAAGCGGTGTCTCTCCACGGATCGCAGCAGAAGTACTGCGTTCGAGTGATGGTAAAGGAAAGGTACGTTTTAGTGAGACCACTAAGCACAAGGTTTTAGATACGGCAGAGCGCTTACATTATCGTCCGAATCGTGCTGCTCGCTCCTTACGCCGTCAACAGCAGGGGGCAATAGGTTTATACGTTGGAGATTCTATTTTCAGTGTTTGTGACTTGGTTTTAAATAACCTGTTGAGGCTGTGTCGAGATGAAGGGCTTGCGCCTATCATAGAATTATCCCCAAAAACATCGAATGATTTACCCGTAAGTCTACGCGAGCATAGTGTAGATGGTATTATCGTTTTTGAGGAAATGGCCCGTCAACAAGAAGCGCCTAGCACAGACCAGTGTTCCTGTGTTAGCAGTTAATACCAGCAAAACGGCTGGTGCTTACAATATAAGCTATGATGAACAACAGGGTATGCTGTTAGCCATTGAAAAACTACAGGCGGTTGGGCGAGAAAAAATATATTACCTCTGTGGTCCAGATACTGGTCATTATAGTTGGGCTGCTCGTAGACAGGCATGTGAGGGTGCAGGGGCTACGGTAACGATAATTGAATTATCAGGAAATACATACAGTGATTCTGGTCGTGCCGCTCTGTGGGATGATATGGTCAATTTGTTTGTGTCTGATCTTGATTATGATGCGATTATTCTTTCATCGTCCTTGTATGCTCCCATGTTTTATCAAGTTATGGCTCAAGTAGGTAAAAGGATGGGTGAGGATCTTTCTGTCATTGGTTTTAGCCACTTTGGTGCAGGGGCACTTTTGCAGCCTGCATTATGTGTTATGGATATTGATCATGCAGAATTAGCGGACCTTGCGTTTAATCGTATTTTATCGCTTATTCGTGGTAAAACAATGGACGTGCCAGTCTGTTTATCTTATAGCCTCAAGGATGGAGCATCTGTATGAGCATTGATGAGTGTTGTTCTCAGATAAAAACAGATGAAGAAGTAATAAAGGGATAGTAAGTCATGACTCATGTAAAGGAATTACATCTTATACCAACAACCCATTGGGACCGTGCATGGTATTGGCCACTGCAACGAATGCGAGTGAAGCTTATTGAAATGTTTCAGTCGGTAATGGTTTGTATGCGACAAGACCCACAGTATCAATTTATGATGGACGGTCAGGCGGTTATGCTGGAAGATTATTTAGAGGTCTGTCCAGAAGATCGCCAAGAATTAATGGGTTATGTACAAGCTGGGCGCTTGCAGATAGGCCCGCTTTATGTTTTGCCCGATTCGTATTGCACTGGTGGTGAATCGTTGATTCGTAATTATCTCTTCGGTTCAGAAATAGCAGAGCAGATGGGGGGCACTGTTCCTCGTATGATGCATATGCCCGATTCTTTTGGTTTTATCCCGTCTATGCCAATGTTGGTGCAGGGATTAGGATTAGATTCTTTTGCTTTTATGCGTGGAGTTGATGGAAACGTAGACCCTGAATTGCGTTTATTTCAATGGAGTTGTCCAGACGGAAGCTGTATTCCTGTTTTACGTTTACAGCATGGATACGGTAACGCAGCATTTTTAGGTCGTAAAAATCCAGGAATCCTGTTTGACTGTGATATTCAGAAAGCCGTTCCGCAATTACTTGAATGTTGTGATACGCAAGTTGATGGCTATCCAAAACCGTATGTTTTATTTGCAGGCATTGATCATCATATACCACAAAAAGAGCTCTCAGAAATTCGCGAGCAGGCCAATACAGAGAACAGTGACTATCATATACAGTATTCCAATTGGGATAATGTAGTCGAAGATATTGTTACCCAGGATATGAGTGATTGGGTTCAGTATAGTGGTGAATTACATGGCCATGGAGCGGCAAGTATTTTAGGTGGAACTGTTACTGCTCGGATACAGCTTAAAATAAAAAACGCAGAAATAGAACGCGCTTTATGTTCTGTGGTAGAACCTTTAGATGCAGCGGTGGCCTTACTTGGTGGAGCAGATCCAGCAGGTAAAGTACTGCGAGCGGCTTGGAAAAATTTACTCAAAGTACATCCACATGATGACATAACTGGGTGTAGTGTTGATAAGGTGCACGATGATGATGAGTATTTATTAGGAGAAGCTGAAGATGCAGCGGATGCGGTTCGTCGTCGTATGATTCATACGCTGCAAGAAGTAGTTGGTGGTTATGAAGAAGGAGAAAATCGGTACGGATTTTTTATTGTAAACCTTCAGCCATATGCTCGTACTTGTCGCTTTGCGGTAACCTGTGACGCAGAAGGACGGCAGCAATGGGGCGATGAACAACTTCCAGAGCATTTTATTCTGGTTGATGAAGCAGGCACAGAACTGCCAGCTTGTGAATTAGAACGAGGAATCTCTGAAGAACACCCACATGCATTTATACGCTTAGAGGGAAGTGTCAAATTGCCAGCGATGAGTATACAGCGATATTATTTGCAACCGTGTGAGGTGTCACAGGCACATTGTCATCAACATTTAGAAAACAACATCGTGCGGGTCACCGTGCAAAAAAATGGTAGTTTTGATGTGTTGCATAAGCAGACGGGGCAAAGCTTTGATGGTGTATCGCTCTTCTCAAATCAAGGGGATATTGGTGACTCGTATGACTTCTGTGATATTATTGGCGATCATGAGCAGCTCTTCACCAATGCCTCTTTCGATCTGACGGAAATGCCCAGTTTATCTGGTTATCAAATTTTAAGGTTAACGGGCGAGCTTATCGTGCCACAAACATCAGATCGTAAAGGCCGCTCCGCAGAAAAAGTCAGCTTGCCAATGAAGATCACATTATCGTTAGCACCAGACAGTGCGGACGTGCATGTTGAATATGCTTATACCAATACTGCGGCAGACCATCGTCTACGTCTGAATATCTTGCCGCCATTCCCTGTTACTGAGGTGCGTGCCGGTATTAAATATAATGAAGTCACAACGGCTGTTTATCCGCAGCCAGAACCAGCACAGAATCAATGTGACGCGGAGGGGCTTTTTGACGCAACAATCATGGGGAAACAGAAAAAAGATTTCCGCGTTCACCCAGAATTTACGGCAGATCATTTTATTGCAGTAGAAAATGAGCTGGGCGGGCTTGCGATTATGCCAGAATGTCCGGTGAATTATGAATTAGTAGATGGTGAACAGCAGCGCCTCGCTATTACCATAGTCCGAGCTATAGGAAAACTGTCTCGTGGTGATATGACCACTCGAACCAATCCAGCCGGTCCAGATATTACCGTATCAGGTGCACAGTTGCTCGGGAAACAAATTACCATGCGGTTTACGTACCGCCCGTATGCGGCATCAGAGAAAGCGGATATATTCCGCCAATCAGTGTTACATCGAATGGAACCAGCTACAGGCTTAATAGAAGGATTTGGTCGCAGCCGTGTATCAGGTAAGGATCTGGTGACATGTTCAATAGATAATGAGGCATTGATACTTAGCGCATTTAAAATAACGCATAAGCGAGATGCAGTTCTTATTCGCTTTTTCAATCCAACGCCAAGCGAACAGCAGGGGTACTTAACTAGTTGCGCGCACAGTCTCAGTCCATGTGGCTTGAACGAAAAACGTCTTACAGAAGAAGAAGTCTTATGGCCCTGTGATGGTCGATTTAAACTGACTGTACCAGCATATGGTTTGCGAAGTTTTCTCATGGAATTGCCAGAATCTATCAATTGACCATATTTTGACCTTTCGGCTTCTTCTCATAGTCATAGAGTGTGCTCATAATTAAAGGTGTGCCGTGATTTGTAGATGCAGAACAAGTGCCACCAAAAGAGACGAGGTAGAACATCTATGCCAGCATCATTTGTAGGAAAACGAGTTATCGTCACCGGAGCCAGTGGTGGTATCGGAGCGGGCATTGCCTTAGCCTTTGCGCAAGCGGGAGCACAAGTTGTCGTGCACTATCGCAGTCGAAAAAAAGGAGCAGAACAAACCGCTGCTGATATTCGGGAAGCTGGTGGTACAGCCGTTTGTGTGTATGCTGATCTACGTGTTGATGAAGATATTGAACAGCTTGTTGCCGAAAGTCTTACAGCTTTTGGTGGTATAGATATTCTGGTCAATAACGCAGGCATTGTTCATAAAGCTGCCATTTGTGATACTACCACAGAGCAGTGGGATACTGTTCTCAATACGAACCTTCGTGCGCCGATGGCTTTATCACGGGCAGTAGCTCAGCACATGATTGCTGAAAAAAACGGTGGAGTTATTCTGAATAATACCAGCATTCACGGTTTTCGTTCAACGCCATATTTTTCTGCTTATGCCGCATCCAAAGCTGCATTAGATGCCTTTACCCAAGTTGCTGCTTTGGAGTGGGCAGAATATGGTCTACGTGTCAATGCCTTTGCACCAGGTGTAGTGCCAGTGGAACGGACTGAACAGATTTTACATGAGCAACAAGACCTCTGGATGCCGCATATTCCGCAGCATCGTTTTGGTACACCGGCAGATATTGCTCACTTGGTACTTTTTCTCGCTAGTTCAGAAGCCAGTTGGATTACTGGACAAATTTATCCCTGCGATGGCGGCATGACCAGTCAATTGAATATGCCTAAGCGCCCACGACCTGCGCCTCCACAAGAATAAAAGAAAGTAGGGAACCTTTTACCATCGGCTTCGTTAAAGGTATATGAAAACAGCATATACCATAGCTTCTCCCTGTTTTGAAGACTGGCATACAATGACACCTCAAGAAGGTGGCCGTTATTGTGCCGTTTGTGAAAAAGTAGTTGTCGATTTATCGCAGATGGCTCCCCATAAAGTGCAGTCTTTTTTAGATGACACGCGTGCGGTAACACAGACAGAATCAGGGCAAGCGCTAGGCATCTGTGTGCGGGTACGTAAGCAGAAAAGTAAACCAGTACGAGGCTCAGTTCTAACAGCAGGTATGGCAGCTATGTTGGCTTTTGGCGGGCAGGGGTGCTCAGATACGTCTATTCCAGTTGAAGGAACCTCTGATACTCCTAAACCAGTGGAACAGAGAACACCTGCGGACAATGCTCTAGATAACACGAACGAAGATGAATTGATCGAACCTTATTGTATTGAAATTGGTGAAATCATAGTGGATGAGCCGATTGAAATTGAAAATGTCAAAAATACCTCCGACCAAATCATAATGGGAACAGTCGCTCCTGTAAAAAGGCCAATTATTACAGATACTCCACCACAGAGTAATCAATGATCTCGAACCAGAGAAGACCTGCGTATCTGCGAAAAAATGCTATGATTGAAGCACTTGTGCGCTTTGGACCGTGTTAACTTTGAACTTGCACACAAAGGTTTCAGCTTAACACTTGGAACTGATTGCAAGGAGAGGTGAGTATATGGGCTTGTGGGATAAAATACGCGGCGAATTTATTGACATTATTGAGTGGATTGATGATCCTGGTAACGTCTTGGTGCATCGCTTTGAGCGTTATAATAATGAAATAAAAAACGGTGCGCAGTTAATTGTACGTGAAGGGCAGGTCGCAGTATTTGTTCGAGAAGGTAAATTGGCTGATGTTTTTAATCCCGGAACCTATGAATTAAAAACCGAGAATTTACCAATCCTTTCTACCTTGGCTGGTTGGAAATATGGTTTTGATAGCCCCTTTAAAGCGGAAGTTTACTTTGTGAGCACCCGTAAAATGACCGATCAAAAATGGGGAACCAAAAATCCAGTAATGTTGCGGGACCCAGAATTTGGTCCAGTACGTTTACGCGCTTTTGGGAGTTATGAATTTCGTGTGAGCGAACCAACTGTATTTATTCAAGATGTGGTTGGCACCGATGGTAATTTTACCGCAGATGAAATTAGCACCCAGTTGCGTAATATTGTCGTTTCACGTTTCCCAGATGCCTTGGGTGAAGCAAAAATACCTGTTTTAGATTTAGCGGCAAATTATGATGAATTAGGCGATGTTGTTTGCGGTCGTATTTCAGAAGAGTTTTTGAAGTACGGTATAGAACTCACAAAATTACTGGTTGAAAATATCTCCTTACCAGAAGCAGTAGAAAAAGCCTTAGACACACGTTCCAGCATGGGTGTTATCGGCAACATGCAGCAATTCCAACAATACCAAGCAGGCCAAGCTATGATGGAAGCCGCAGGTAATGAAGGTGTGGGTGGTCTTGCCGCAGGGGGGATGGCCGCAGGCATGGGTTTTGGTATGGCTGGCGCAATGGCAGGTGCAATGGCTCCTGGCCAAGCTCCTGCTCCTCAACCTGTCGCTGCTACACCGCCACCAATGCCAGGGGCAGCCGCAGCGCCACCACCGTTACCAACAGCTAAGCAGTATCATGTGTCAGTAAATGGACAGCAGGCCGGACCATATACCAGCAGTCATATGGAACAGTACGCCAAGGCCGGACAAATTACTGGAGAGACTTTAGTGTGGGCAGAAGGCATGCCATCATGGCTGCCAGCACAGCAAGTACCTGAGCTGGCAGCTCTATTTGGCGGCGATAGTTCATTCCCACCTCCGCCTCCTCCACCACCACCGCCATCTCTGTAAAGACCGAGTTGAGTACTGAAGAGGTGTGATGATATATTCATCTCTTCTTGTTTGTTATGCTGAGGACATACCTATGAGTGAAGACGTACAAAATCAAGATGAACAAGAAGAGAGTGGCGTAGCCATGTCTCAGTACCCCTGTGGTGATTGCGGGGCATCGTTAGAATTTAAACCAGGAGCAGATAGTTTAACCTGTCCGTATTGCCAATCAGTAACTGCTATTGAGAATAGTGGCGAAGCGGTTGAAGAAAAAGATTATCGTGATGTTTTAAGAGCGTTAGAATCAGCAGAGGCGACCACAGAGGTACTGGTGGTTCAGTGCCAGACTTGTGCGGCAACCATTGATAAGCCAGAACATATTACGTCTCTTGATTGTCCGTATTGTGGTTCTGCTATTGTGCTGTCGGATAAGTCGGAAAGTCGCATTCAACCAAAATCTTTATTGCCCTTTGATGTGGGGTCGAATAAGGCCTTAGAATTATTTAAAGAATGGATTCAAAGCCGCTGGTTTGCGCCCAATGCTCTTAAGCAATACGCTCGTGTTGATCAAAAATTACAGGGTCTGTATGTTCCCCATTGGACCTATGATAGTAATACTCGTACTCGTTATCATGGGCAACGTGGTGATAATTACACTGTTACTCGCAAGGGCTCTGATGGAAAAACACGTACTGAAACCAAAACACGTTGGCATAGTGTGAGCGGAACCGTGTATGTTTCTTTTGATGATGTATTGGTATTGGGCAGTCGCTCATTGCCACAAAAATATGCAGAAGCGTTAGAGCCGTGGGATTTGCAAAACTTGGTTCCCTATAGTGATGATTATCTGGCAGGTTTTTCCTGTGAGCAATATCAGGTTGATGTGGAAGGTGGTTTTGGTCGAGCAAAAGAGCTCATGAAACCAACGATTGAACGAAAAATAGAATACGATATTGGCGGTGATAAACAGCGTATTTCATCCATGAGCAGCGTTTATAATGACATCACTTTTAAGCATATTTTATTACCAGTATGGATGTGTGCTTATCGTTATGAAGGAGAGGTCTACCGCTTCTTAATTAACGCTCGCACTGGAGAAGTCCAAGGCGAACGCCCTTGGAGCTGGATAAAAATTGCTCTCGCAACTATTGTTGTTCTGGCAATTATTGGCGGTATTATCTGGATGGTACAGCAGGGTTAATTGCAAGTCTCGGTGTATATACAGCCTTAACGTTTTTCACCTTTTTCGATTATTTCATCTTGTCTCTGTGTGGGTTTGTATAATGGCAAACCATGTCGGCCGAGTACAAGGCTCATAGATACGGCCATTGGTCCTATAATAAGGCCGGTAGGACCAAATGCTAACAGTCCACCAACGAGACCGAGGAAGAGGAAAAAACTCATCCATGCTTCGTTACCGTATTCTATGCGGAGTTTCCAGCGATGGAGAAGCAAGTTAATGACGTAGTGTGAACTCACGCTGCCCAAGGCAATGCACAGCGCGCCTAAGTAATCACCAATGCTCCAAGAAATAACAGCAAGTGGTAACCAGACAATAGTAATGCCAACAAGCGGTAGCAGACTCATCAGTGCAGCAATAAGAGCTACAATCATAAAGGGGTGGCCGCCAGCATTCCATGCAATAAAACCAACTAAGCTTCCTTTGGCAATGGCGCGGCCAAGGGTGCTCAGCAAAAGTTGTTGGGCAACAGCAGCATGTTGCCGAACCATGGTATCACTCATTTTTTTAGTGAGTGGCGTGTGTTCTAAAATGGTACGTATAAGAACGGGGCCATGAGCATAACAGAACACCATGCAAACCAGTGCTAAAATATATTCTGCAATTTGACTTGACCCTCTGAACAAGAATTTCAAAAAAGTCGGGCCAAGGTTGTGAGCGGTATCAATCCACGAACGCACAGAAGCAACAACCTGATCGGTTGGAATATTGAGCTTCTCATAAATTCGGTTAAGTTCCTCGGTTTGTGTACCGACATAGGAACAAATGCGGTCGGTAGAGTCCTCTGTTTGCATAAGTGCATCAAGCAACAGTGAAAAAGCTTCTGGTATGGAGTGAAGAGAACTAATCAGCAATAAAAAGAGAGGGCTTATGACTAATAGTACCAAGGTCATAACTGCACAAATACCAGCAATTTGTCTGCGTGCTGCATCAGGAGCAAAGCTTATTATTTTACGCAGGAGTCGGTCGTACGGAAGAAATAAAACATGATAGGTGAGTGCCGCAGTGGCAGCTGAAAGGAGTAGTGGATTACGCAGTGGTGTTAACACTATAAAGAGCAGACTTATTCCGCCAGCCAGCAAAGCTAAAAGAAATATATGCGGGAGCCAGCGGCGAATACTTTCAACGGGTGGAGTTGACATGGCTTGTTGTTTTCGTTTTGTAACAGCTGGGTTGCTGTGTCGGTAAGGCTATCGACCGTATTTTAAACGTTCAGCAAGCGTGTCATCAAGCATCGGGTTAGAAAGGATGTCTTTAATGGTTGGGCCAGAATCGTATTCTACACGGACAAAGCGAACAATAGGTGATGCCGTATCATTGTTATCGATCACTACATAAGATGCACGGGTATCTTTATCTCGTGGTTGTCCAACCGAGCCTACATTTATTAAGGCCTTTTCATCGGGCTCAATAAAATAGGTGTTGCCAAAGAGGTCTTTGGGTAAGGTGAACGTTTTATTTTCTAAGAATACACCTGGCACGTGAGTATGGCCAATAAAACAGAGATGTTCAAAGCGAGAAAAAATATCATCCATTTTTTCCGTACTACGGCATTCACGCGGTAAAACATATTCTTTGGTTGGATCACGTGGGGACGCGTGGACAAAGAAGAAATTCCCTGCCCGGGCCTGTGTTTTTAATGAACCAAAAAAAGACCATCGGCGTTCACGCATTGCTTCATCGCCATCAGTTTTCAGAAAGTCGCGGGTCCAATTAATCGCATTTTTTGCGCGTGGGTTAAAGTTCGCGGCTTCGTTTGGATCAAGCAGTGCTTCTTCATGATTGCCCATCAACATAGCGGAACATTTTTGTTGGATGAGGTCAATGCAACGCCCTGGATGAGGACCATAACCAACTACGTCACCAAGACAGATGATGCGGTCTACACCCTGACTTTCAATATCTGCCATAACGGCTTGCAGTGCCATGATGTTGGCATGAATGTCACTAATGAGTGCTATCCGCATAGTATGATAGTGTTAGTTGAGGGGGCTAGCGCAAGTGTCTGTTTGCACTAACTGAGCTTACGGAAGTACCAACGGACAAGGCTGTTAAGCGGGGCAGTGAGGAAGGTCATGCGTATAGTTGCATGGACTTGCGGCCGAGTAATTTTGACTTTGTGCGTAGGGTCTAGTAGTTGTTTATCTTGGCGAGCAAGGGCTAGCGTTCGTACCGCAAAAAACAGTGGTGTTAGGCAAAATAGGCGCACGCGGTAGAGGCTACGCGGTAGAGTGCAGCAGTAGCGCAAAGAGTCATCAAGATGGCTTTCAGCGCGAGTAATTAGTTCGTTCATCACAGCATTGGCAGCATCGCTGTGCTCTGTATGTAGTAAATTAGCAGGGCTTATCCCATGCTTGGCGCAAAGGTCTGTTGGTACATAGCTCCAGCCACGCTGCGCATCATCGGCTACATCTTTAATGATATTCGTTAATTGCAGGCCAAGGCCAAAACTAGTAGATAAGTCTGTGAGCGTTTGCTGCTGAGTAGCAGAGATCTTGGGATAGGCTTGGCAAAATAAGGCCGTAAGTAAATGGCCAACCGTACCGGCTACAAAGTAACAATAGGAATCGAGCTCTTCTAAGCTTTTTAAGCTTTCAAGCATTTCTGGTTGGGCGTTGTTGTATGTGCCAGCAAAGTCAGCCATACCTTCGCACATCTCAATAACCCATGGTCGTATTGCATTCTGCTGTGCCTGCGGTAGCTGATAAAAAGCACGCAGGGAGCGGTCGCAATGATGAGTTAAGTGCTCATCATCGGTACGAACGGATACAAAGTGTTGTTGTATGGCGCTGAGATCAAAATCGGCATCGCTGAGACTGGTTATGAACTGTCGGAGCAGTTCTTGTTTCATTTGTGCTTCAAGATCGGCAGTATCTTCAATGGTATCAGCAATACGGCAGAGCAGATAGGCAATAAGTACTGGCTTTTCAAGCTGTTTGGGCAGCAGTCGTATGCATGCGGCAAAGGTACGAGAGACCTTTGGCAGCATCTCGTAGCAGTAATCTAAATCTTCAAGCGTTTGCCCCATCAAGGTGCTCCATGGCAGGCGAGTTATCAGATAAACGTAGCTTTATCACCAAGAAGGCTATTTGTCTCATGCTGGCGCTCTCATGCAAGGCCGAGGCTGACTGGCCAGGGTGTGCAAGAACATTACCCAAAAATATCACTGACTTTATGTAGTGCTGCCACGGCTGTGTCTATATCGGCACGGTTATTATAAACACCAAGGCTGATACGAGCGGTCGCAGGAACAGCAAAGCGATCCATAATAGGCTGGGCGCAATGATGGCCAGCGCGGATAGCTACGCCTTCCATGTCTAGAATGGAAGAAATATCAGAAGCGTGGGCATCGCCCAAGACAAACGATAAGACACCAGTACGTTGTTCGGCGGTGCCAATGCGACGTATGTTTGGAATATCTGCCATTCTATTTTCTGCGTAGGTAAATAAATCATGTTCGTAGTTGGTGAGTGCGTTGCGATCGTTTGCTTCCATCCATGTACAGGCGGCGGCAAAACCAATGGCTTCAACAATTGGTGGCGTTCCCGCTTCAAAGCGAGATGGCGGTGGGGCAAAGGTACTTTTGGCTATGGTGACGCGTTCAATCATTTCACCGCCGCCACGCCATGGTGGCATGCTTTCGAGCACATCTGATTTTGCATAGAGCGCACCAATGCCAGTAGGGCCATATAATTTATGGGCAGAACAGACAAAGAAATCACAATCGAGCTCCGTGACGTTGACTGGCATGTGTGGAGATGATTGTGCACCATCAATCAATACTTTTGAGCCGTTGGCATGTGCTTTGGTAACAATGTCATGAACGGGGTTAATAGTGCCAAGGGCGTTGGATATATGAACGATGCTAACAAGCTTGACTTGCTCAGTAAGCATGGTGTCAAAAGCAGCCATATCTAAACTACCATCATCCAAAACCGGACAAGCTTGTAAGACACACCCCGTGATTTCTGAAAGCAGTTGCCATGGAACAATGTTGGCATGATGTTCCATTTCGGAAATGAGGACAATGTCGCCAGTTCTTAAATGTTTACGACCCCAGCTCCATGCCACTAAATTAATGGCATCGGTGGTGCCCATGGTAAAAACAATATTTTGAGCAGATGGTGCGCCAAGAAAATTGGCGATGGTACTGCGTGATTTTTCAAAAGCTTGGGTAGAGGCAACGCTGCGCTGATACATGCCACGATGAACAGTGCCATATCCAGAACGGAGGAAATTGTCCATCGCTTCTATGACGGCTAGCGGCTTATGGGCGGTTGCAGCCGTATCTAAATAGGTTTCACCATCATGTAATGCCGGAAATTGCGCGCGTAAATGCTCCATGATATTTATCCTAAGAGGGCTAGTGCGAGTGTGCGTCCTGCGTCGGTAGAAAAACTATGAGCAATTTCGGTAACAAAACCGCCGATAACTAATTGTCGAGCCTGTTTCAAAGACAAACCACGAGAGCGCAAATACCACAACTCTTCACCGTCTGGTTGGCCAATGCTAGAGCCATGATTGGCAATAACGTCATCGGTAAAAATATCGAGCTGTGGCATAGAGTAGACGCGTGCGTCATCACTCAGTTGCAGGTTGGCGTTGCGCTGTTGCGCTTCGCTTTCATCAGCACCTTCGTCCATGTGTACAAGGCCATCAAAACTGGTCAGGCTTTCATCATCAGCCACAGTTTTAAATAATTGCTGGCAGCTTGTTTGTGGGCTGCGATGATAGAGACGAACAAAACTATGAGCTTGTGCATTTCCCTGAAGAGAAAAGCCGTTACGTAGAGTGCAATGTGCATGAGGATTTAAGAGTTCAACAATAGCAGCATGGCGAACAAGTGCGCCGCCAAGGCTAATGCTGTTCCATATAACTTCAGCATCACCAGCAACGCGGATAGTTTTATGGGTGTAGAGTTGTGTACCGGAAGCAGTGTCAATTTCATCAACAGTAACGCGGCTGTGTGGTGCCACAACTAGATCAAAGCCAGTACAGGCTTTTTCTTGAATATCGTTAATAAGAATAATTTCAGCTTGTACATTTTCACGAACATCAATCAGTAGACGGCCATTGCCACCAGTATGGTGAATGACAAGTGGTGTATCAGTGGTTGCTTCAATAGTCAGTTGGGTGCAACCAGCATCAGCGGTACAGCTCCAACGGGCAGCGTAGTCGCCTGTGTTAATCTGTTCGCTTACCCAGTCATCTATATCTGGGTTGGTGCAGATGCTCACATTTTCGGGTAATTGTTGTACGTGCAGCGCTCCATCCTGAAGCGTGCATGAAGGGGTCGCGTATGATTGCCAGCTAAAAGTAGGTTGCAGTACTTCACGCTGATTTTTGCGATCGACAAAACGCCAGTCTTCATGTTTGGCATCAGGAGCGGGGATGTCCTGAAGTGATGTATTCAGCTCGGTAAGATTCAGCATGGGGAGTTATCCTTCTGTGCCAAAAGTTTCAGCAAGAAGATCGTCGTAGCCGCTTTCTTCCAGTTTCAGCGCAAGTTCAGGGCCGCCAGAGGCAATAATACGACCTTTGGCAAGTACGTGAACCGCATCTGGTTGAACTAAATCAAGGAGGCGTTGGTAGTGAGTAATTAAAACAATGGTGCGTTCTGGCGAGCGATACGTATTAATACCTTCTGCTACAATACGCAGAGCATCAATATCAAGACCAGAATCAGTTTCATCAAGAATGGCAAGTGCTGGTTCTAATACGAACATTTGCAAAATTTCATTACGTTTCTTTTGCCCACCAGAGAAGCCTGAATTTAATTCACGGTCAAGAAAGACTTCATCCATTTTGACTTCGGCCATTTTTTCACGCAGTAAAGGCATAAAGTCATCCATGCTCAGTTCTTCTTGGTCTTGAGCAGCACGTTTTGCATTATAAGCAAGGCGTAAAAATTCGGCATTATTAACACCGGGAACTTCAACCGGATATTGAAAACCAATAAAGAGGCCATCGGTGGCGCGTTCTTCAATATTACGTTCTTCAATATCTACGCCATCGAGTAGAATCTGGCCAGAGGTAACGTCGTAATCTTCATGTCCAGCAACCACCTTCGTGAGTGTGCTTTTTCCCGAGCCATTTGGGCCCATAATCGCATGAACTTTACCCGTTTCAAAGGTAATCGATAAATCTTTGAGAATTTGTGTTTGTTCGTTTTCGGCAAGCGAAGCGCAAATGTTTTTGATTTCAAGCATGGTTTATCCCACAGAATTTTCGAGTTTAAGAGTGAGGAGTTTTTGTGCTTCCGCTGCAAATTCGAGCGGTAGCACATCCAGTACGTCACGGCAGAAGCCAGTCACAACAGACTGGATTGCATCTTCTTCGCTAATCCCACGCGAACGAAGGTAGAACAATTGATCGGCACTTAATTTGGTGGTTGAGGCTTCGTGTTCAACCCGAGCACTGGCATTACGCACATCAATAACCGGAAAAGTATGGGCGGTGCTGGTTTTACCGACGAGCATACTATCACATTGGGTATAGTTGCGAGCCCCAGTTGCTTTTTTATGAATGCTTACTTGGCCACGGTAAGCATTGCTGCTGTGGTCAGCACTAATGCCTTTAGAAATAATGGTTGAACGAGTGTTCTTGCCAATATGAATCATTTTGGTGCCAGTGTCAGCTTGCATATGACCATTTGTGAGCGCGACTGAATAAAACTCACCAACGCTGTTGTCACCCATTAAAACACAGGACGGATATTTCCAAGTAATAGAGCTACCTGTTTCAACCTGTGTCCAACTAATTTTACTACGGTCACCACGACAAGCTCCGCGTTTGGTCACAAAATTATACACACCACCGGCACCTGTTTCTGGATCACCAGCATACCAGTTTTGCACGGTAGAGTATTTGATTTCAGCATCTTCAAGGGCAACTAATTCAACCACAGCAGCATGCAATTGGTTTTTGCTGGTTTGCGGTGCAGTGCAGCCTTCAAGATAGGATACGTAACTGCCAGTATCGGCAATAATGAGAGTGCGTTCAAATTGACCAGATTCTACATTGTTGATGCGGAAGTATGTAGAAAGTTCAAGCGGACAATTCGTGCATGGTGGAATATAGACAAAACTACCGTCAGAGAAAACTGCACCATTGAGTGCTGCAAAATAATTATCGCTGCTTGGAACAACGCTTCCAAGGTAACGTTCAATCAGTTTTGGGAATTCGTGTAAGGCTTCACTAAAGCTGCAAAAAATAACACCTGCATCAAATAATTTTTTCTGATGAGTAGTTGCAACCGACACCGAATCAAAAACGGCATCAACGGCTACACCAGATAAACGTTTTTGTTCATCAAGAGGAATGCCCAGCTTTTCAAAAGTGCGCAATACTTCAGGATCAATGTCGTCTAAGCTATCATAACTTGGCGCTTCGCCTTCTTTTTTGTCTTTAGTTGCCGGAACGCTGTAGTATTGAATGTCATCGTAATCAATTGGAGGGTAGTGCACACGAGCCCATGTCGGCTCTGTCATGTTTTTGAAAATCTCGTATGATTTTAAACGGAAATTTAACAAAAACTCAGGTTCGTTACGAGCTGTAGAAATAGCACGGACAACTTCTTCGCTTAAACCACGACCAAGAGTGACTGCTTCAACCGCAGTAGAAAAGCCATATTTGTATGCTTCTTGATCTGCACTGCTAAGACTGTCGCCTACTGTATCTATTGTTGTGTTGTCGGAATTCATTGAGACACCACCGTAATTGCAGGATGAATATGTTCTTGAACTGCGCTCTCACAGAAACGAGCTAAAGTTGGTTTTTCGTCTTCATGTAGTTCGTTGTCGTTATCTGTCCAAGAAATGGTGAGTTGGAAATCATCGTTCAGCGCTTCTACGCTCCACTCTAGGCTTGGACGACCAATGCGGTCAGCAATAACTGGGGCAAGAACTTTATTGACCATGGCAATTTTCTTGAGCAAGCTCAGCGGCAGCCATTGTTTATCATGTTCGTCCCAATCTTGGTCACGCTTCCGTTGGTAGCGTTCGATTTCAACTGGTTTTGGTAAAAGTTTTAAGTTGGGGCGTTCAGCCAGCGCAAGTGTTTGCATTTCAAAGATGAAAGCTGCTTCATCTTTAATATCAGCACTGTCACAATCAAGAACGGTTGCGATGTCATCTATGCTCAGTTGACAGACCTCTTCAAGTTTGTGCTCACGAGCGAGTTCCATGAAGGCATCACAGATCGGGTGCGAGAGCAAAGAACCAAAGGCGATAAAACGCGCATCTTCAATGATATTGCTGTCAAGATTGACCAGCCAATAGATGCGGGCTTGGCCTGCGGTATCAGCAACAGTCAAAAGCCCGAGCTGTTGCCGTGCAGCATCAAGTGGACGGAAAGCACCACGGCGCAAAGGCTGTTCAAGCCGTTGGCGCATGGTCTCGTTTAGTGGTCGGAGTGCATTAATGGTCATGTGGCTGGGCAGCATAACTAGTCAATAGCTAACGCAAGATAGATACTTTCTTTAGCGTTCTGGATGCATTTATCTTATTGTTCACATATCTTTTGAATGAGACTTGGGATATCACGCATATCCCAAGTCTGATCAGTTGTTGCCCATTCCGCCTGAGAACCAATGAGAATAGGCCCATCATTGGGATGAGCAGGAGGGCGACCATGACTACCTTGGACGAGACTAGGATCCAGTGATATGGCGTTCATTCGGTAGCGTAGTCCAAGTTTTTTTCGTAAGAGAGCAATGGCAGCACGTTTTTTTCCGCCTTTCGGGTCAAAAAATAATTCACGTGGGTCATAGCCTGGTTTTTTATGGATTTCGACCAGATGAGCAAAATCAGGTTTTTCAGTGTCTTCCAGCCAATAATCGTAGGCAAACCAACAACCCTGTTTGGCAATAGCGATAATCTCGCCACTGCGCTCATGGTTCAAGCCAATTTCTGCTCGTTCATTGCCAACATATAAACGATCAATACCGGGGTGGTTTTTGAGACAGGCAAGGGTGCGCTCGGTGTCTGTAGTGTAAATATGAGCAATTTGATGATCGCACACAGCAAAAGCTGTGCTGGTTCCCGGGTCCAATAATTCCCCCGTGGCATTGTGGGTAACGGAAAGCAAGTTGTGTTTGCGTAAGTGTTTGTTGAGAAAAATAGCTGTATCAACGCGCTCAATTCCGTATTCACTAACGATTAAAACTTTCAGATTTTGAGCCGTTGCATAATCTAAAATTTTGCCAACAGCAGTATCGAGTTCCGCCAAATTGCGTGCTAGATGTTCTCCATCTGGGCCAAAGCGTTGTAGGTCATAGTCCAAATGTGGTAGGTAACAGAGGCCGAGTTGCGGCTGTGTTTCTGCATGAGCGGTGCAAAAACTTTCGGCAATCCAGTTGGTGGATTGAATATTGGCTGTTGGTCCCCAAAACTGAAAGAGCGGGAATGGCCCGTGTTTTTCTTGTACGATTTTTTTGAGTGTAGCAGGGTGGCTATAAAAGTCGGGAGATTTTGCGCCATCAGCATGGTAAGCTGGGCGTGGTGTGACAAAACTATCTGCGCTAGAGTTCATCGCATACCACCAGAAATACTTTAAGGTGGTAATATTTTGCGTTTCCCAGAGGAGTGGTGCTTGTACAAGTTTTTCACTTTGTCGCCACAGTAGCACTTCGCCAAGATCACGAAAATACCAACCATTACCAACAATGCCATGTTCTTGTGGCAATACACCGGTCAACATGGTTGTTTGCGCAGTGGTGGTAACCGCAGGAGTAACTCCATGGAGCGGTGCGCAGAAACCGCTGTCAGCCAAGGTTTTGAGCCGTGGTGTATCAGGGCCAATATGACGAGGAGTTAATCCAACACAATTAATGACGATCAGCTTGGACATAGTTCTAACCTTCTATTCTTCGTCTGTACCAAAAATATCCGCTTGAGAAGCAGCATCAAGCATGCCTATCAGGTTACGTTCGCGGATGCCTATTAAGCCGCTGTCATGGAGTAAGATAGTCAGTTGTTCCTGCTTGGTAGATAGGGTGATAGTGCTGTGCCATTCGCGGGGGTGGTCATCAAGCCAGCCATGCCACGTTTGCACACGCGCGGCAACCAACGCTTCTATAAAATCAACGGTAGCAGCGCGTTCGTCAGGATCGGCAGACCAACTATCGAGCGCGTCTCGCTCGTAAATACGAGGAGGGCCGTTGCTGGGTGCAATAACTAGCGCCGTACTCTGTTCCATGGTCCACTGTGGAGCGACCTGTTGTTTGAGGAGTGTCCAGACTGGCGTATTGAGGAAAGGCGTTAAGGTAGGGCTCTGTTCGTGTAGTGACCAATGCAGATCATTACTGTCTACACGATAGGCAGGCAGCGTATCCTGTGGATGGGTGTTGAGGCGTGATGCTGGGTTAGTGGCATGCGGTAGTGTAGCCAGTTTATTCAGAAAGCTGTGAACGCGTGTTGTATCAGTATCAACGCGACTATTGACGGACCACTGGCCAGCTTGTTGATGGAGATGTATATTGCCGCAATAAATATCTTTAATGTCCTCATCAAAGGGGAGTGGGCAAAGCTGTTGTGGTAGAAAAGTTTTTGCTTTGAGATGTAATAATTCTTTAGTCAGTGGCAGCGCAAAAAACTCTCGAATTTCTCCGTGGGCTGTTTGCTCACGTCGTTGAATCAGCCGTCTTTGTAAGCGGGTATTATCACCATGATCGAGTAAGGTAATGAGCTGTTTATCTTTTGTTATCTGTATGGTTACTTGAGCTGGATTGATCGGTTCACGAATAAAAGCACGGTCAGGAGTGTCGTTCAACGCAGTAAGCCATGTTTGGATGGACTGTGTTTGTGTCCAGTAGTATTCTTGTTTCGTATGGGCTCGCATCCAATAGCGTCCGTAATCACGTTCAACTTCCCAACCATAGCTATGGCTGATGTGTGTTGGTTCCGTTGGAAGTTGTAAGCGGTCGTCTCGTAAAAGAAGGGGGTCGCGCAAGAGTATGTCGGCAATATTATGGCTGAGTTGCCATATTTCGTTTGTATGACCATTGCCGCTGCGTGCATATGTGTTGCCATCAACAGCACTGCCAAGAATAAGAGGGCCAAGTCCAGAGGGAATAATGATGGCGGGTGTATCAAAGCCATAGGCACTATGGTCTGCACGATCACTTTCCGTTATGATCCGCGTTATCCGACAGTCGTGCAAACTACGGCGTAATTCATCTGCTATCTGTGGATGGAGTCGGCCTGTGGGCTTATGATTTTCATCGCCAATGTAGGATTTATTTTCTTGTAAAAAGAGACTGTAATGACCATGTGGAGTTGTAATTAAACAACTGCCACTGCTAAAGGCAAAAGCATCAAATAAGGGGCTGCCTACGCGACCAGTGTCATTTACGGTTGGTATGCAGAGCCACGCAAGAAGGCAGCAGCAAATCAGGGCGATGGTTTCATACCACGGGCGAAACAGTGTGGTATTCATACTGTTCTCCTTCGTCGCCAGACAATATAGCCCATGCAGAGGAAGGAGAATCCAGGAAGCCCAAGGCCAATGCCCCAGATAAGGAAGGCACGTTCACCATCATGTAATAAATAACGGGTTTGTTCAACAGCTTTGGGTGGTAAGAGGGCGCTGCGTTTTTCGTGTGCAAGCCAATGAACGAGACCCGTGGCTAAGAGGCGATTGCCGCTTACACTCAGATGCTCATCGCTCAACATATCTACAGAGGCGAGGACGGTGATACGGCAGAGCTTGTGGCTTTTTTCCGAACCAGCGGCAACAAGGCTATATAATTGTGAATTGCTTGCAGTAGGGAGTTGTCCATCACGTTTTAAGAATGCACCCTCAGCCAAGGCTAATTGCGGGAAGAGGGATAGACTTTTGAATTCACCGCGTGTTGCTTGGAGTGCAACAAGATGGTCTGCAAATATCGCATGTTGTTCAGCCGTGGCAAAGGCACTCGGGCCGGTGTTGCTGAGTGCGGGTATTTCCTGACTCGATAAAAACACCTGCTCTCCAGATTGTGTACTGGCTGGGAAAACCAGTTGAGCATCAGACCAATGAATACCGTAACGTCCAAGCAGTTGAGCGAGTTTTGGTAAACGCTGTGGGTGTATACCATCGAGGCCCAGACAAAGGCGCCCACCATTATTGAGGAATCTATCGAGCTGTTGAATTATTTCAGCAGGAGGATCTGCGTGAATGCCGAGGAGCATAATGACTCGGGGATCACAGGTAAAAAGAGTTTCCCATTCTGGAGACAGGGTTAGAGAAAGCCCAGCTTGTGCACAGAGACGGTGAAAGCGTCCTAAACAGCGTGGGTTGTTTGTGTGAATATCGCCAAGTGGCCGAGCATCTGCGCCAACATACCATGCGACTTGAATCTGTTGTGGCTGGAGAAAACGTTGTAAGGCCGCTAGCACACTACCTTCTACTTGTACGGCGGCTAGCAAACGTTGGCCATCACGTTCTGTAACAATACCTAATTCGTCTGCTGGAATAATTTCGTAGGAACCACTATGACGTAATAATAATAAAGGGCGCTGCCAATCGTCAGCAGAAATCTGTAAATCATTGCCAAGTTTTGCCGCGCCCGCAGGGTCCAGTCCTGGGTCTAATTCATGAACGGTTAAGCCATATGTTTTCATTAAAGACAAGCTGTGCTGAGTGGCGTTAATAATGCCACCGTCTATCGGATCGTGTAACATATGTGGGGTAGTGACTAAGGTTGCTGAAATTCCGCTTGGCTGTAACTCACGTAAAAGCTGTTGTGTTTGTGGTGCTAGTGCATGCTCTTGAGTGCTGGTGAAATCACTATGAGCGGTGCATTGGCTGCTGCTGGTCAGTACAAGCCCAGCTAATAAGAGTGCAAGTCCACTATTAATTATTTTAATTCGTTTTTGATGACGAGGTGATAAAACCGTATGTGCAAGAAATAAAAAAAGAAGAACAATAATACCATGTGCTAAAAGCGATGACCCAGATAATAAACCAAAGGCGCTATCGTAGACAAAGGCGGTCAGCGGTAAGACATCACGAACAATGGTTAATGATGATTCAAAGACATGACCAAAGGCATCAATGACCCACCACGTTAAGCCAAGGCCGAGGGCTAATAAGCCGGCGCTTTGTTTATTGTTCATAATACTGCTACAAGCGTAGCCTAGGGCAGCAATGGAAAAACTTTGAGCACAAAGAGATAAGAGCGCGCTTAATGTGCGGCCAAAATCAGCCGTTCCGTGAATCGATAAAAAAACATGAAAACAAATAGGTGGAATAAGCAGGGCTAATAGCAGGGTGCAGGTTGCCGCCCATGCGCCAGTAAGCAAAGCCAACGGGTGTACGCCACAAATAAAAAGGTGCTCAAGACGACCATTTTCTTTGCGTCCAGCTATTGCGTCCATGCTGAGATGTGGAACGAAAACAATTAACAGTAGCGGTAATAATAAAGGCGACGCACGAAAGAAAAAACTCATTGGTGTCTCGCCCAATGGCAATTCATGATTGGTAGCGTAGGAGACAACTACTTGGAAAAATAAACCGCAGACTAACGTCCATAGAATAATGAGTGTGGCATAAGCGGTGCTACAGCCCTGTCGAATCAGCTCTGTTGTATACAGGGCTATGGTTTGCCGAATAAAGAAACGGGCTGCTTGTCTCATGCTCCGGCCCCAGCAAGAGCAAGCCATGCTTGTTCTATATTTCCGTTATCTGTAAAGGTTTTGGCAAAATCGGTTGGAGTGCCTTGAAAACGAACACGGCCATCAATGAGCACAACTAAGCTATCGCAGACGGCTTCGACTTCGGCAAGGTTATGAGTGGCGAGTAAAATAGTGTGATCACCCGATAGGTCACGTAATAATTGTCGAAGTAAAATAACCTGTGCTGGATCTAGTCCGGCACTTGGTTCATCAAGGATCAACACGGGTGGATTATGGAGCAGGCATTCTGCCAAGGCGAGTCGGCTACGCTGTCCTCGTGAGAGCTTATCAATCAACATGTGTTTGCGGTCTATCAATTGTACCCGGGCAAGCACATCATCTGTGCTACCCGTATAGCCACGCAGAGTGCTGTGTAGGCGTAGGTATTCGTCCAACCTCAAGCTATCTTCCAGTGGAGGAATATCAGGCAAATAACTAAATAAGCGGGTGGCATGTCGAGTCAGTGCGGTGTCTTCACTATGAATCAGGCAGCGGCCAAAAGATGGGGATATTGCTCCTGTTAGGCAGCGAAGCAGTGTTGTTTTTCCCGCACCATTTGGACCAAGCAGTGCACAAATTTGTCCTGGTTCTACGGAGAAATGAATTTGGTCCAAAACGACGGCAGAACCAAAGCGTTTATTGAGCCGTTGAACTTCTATTGCTGGTTCAGTCATGAATCGTGGTTGGGTATGTGGTGTGAAAGGATATTTTCGATTTGATTGTACTGGTGTGGTCAGTCACGGGTGATTGTTTCCCAAATATATCCAGTTTACAACTGTGATAGCGTTCACAAATTTCTATAAGTGTATCGTGGCTGTATGTTCGGTCCGTTATATCCATATGTCGAGGCTAATTATAGGTGTGCGTACCACCTTCAGCAGTAATGGTTAAAGTATTGTCATTGCTGGTGGCGGCTTCAACGCGGCCGCTGATTACTGCATCTATGCCGCAGGCTTTGGCAATGCTAATACAGGTCTCTGCATGTTTGGCCGGAAGAATCGCTTCCAGACGCGCGCCCATATTATAAACGCTGTACATTTCTGCCCATTCTTGGCCAGTGCTGTTTTTTAGGAGTTTAAATAATGGCGGAACTGGCAGGAGATTGTCTTTGATATAATGATTACCAGAACCAAAATTAAGGATTTTAGTTTGCCCACCGCCAGAGCAATGAATCAGTCCATGAATGTCGGTACGGGGGATTGCTTGTAAGAGATCGTTAATGAGTGGCGCATAGGTACGAGTTGGTGACAATATGGCGCTACCAACAGTAAAGTTGTCGTCGCCTGGAAGGGGGTCCGTTAAGGCATGTTGACCGCAGTAGATTAAATCTTTATCTACCTCTGGTGCATAGGTTTCAGGGTACCTTTCTCGGTAGTCAGCGCCAAGGCCTTCATGGCGTGCACTTGTTAAACCGTTTGAGCCCATGCCGGCATTGGGGGTGTTTTCCCAACGGGCTTGGCCTGTGGATGAGAAGCTAACGATAACATCGCCAGCATTCATGCGAGCAGCATCTATTACGTCATCACGGCGCATACGGGCAGTTATCGTTGAATCGGCAATAATAGTCCGAACCACATCGCCAACATCGGCTGTTTCACCACCGGTCATAATGCAGGAAATGCCTTCATCCGCAAGTGTATCGCAGGCAGCTTGGTAGCCGTTAATGATGCCAGCAATAACGTTGCCAGGAATGCGCTTGGCATTACGGCCAATAGTATTGGACACGAGATACGGCCCCATTGCCCCAACACAGGCGCAATCGTCAACATTCATGATGAGACTGTCTTGAGCAATACCAGCCCAGACTTCTTCGCCCATGCCTTCCATCCACGCAAGATAAGCCAGACTTGATTTGGTGCCTGCGCCATCAGCATGCATCAGCAAGCAATGATCGTCGTCGTTGGTGAGAACATCAGGGATGATTTTACAGAAAGCACCCGGATAGAGCCCTTGGTCTACGTCTTTAATGGCGCTGTGTACTTCGCTTTTGCTGGCGGAAACTCCGCGTGCTTGGTAGCGGTCATCATGTCTATTAGCAGTCATAGGCAGCATGTTTGTGATTCGGTGCAGACTGCAATGTGCAATCTTCTCTTGCCTTTGCACTGCTGCTTGTTTCTATGTCTGTCTAAGGGAGACAGATACATGACATTCTACAAGCACGCAAACGACCGCATGGCTATAAGTACCTTGATACTCAGCATTTGTGCGGGTACCGCAGCTTTCGGCTTAACCGGCTGTGGCGGTTCAAGTAGCGATAGCACACGTACCGCATCTAGCACTGAAGGCAGTACAACAACTGTTATTCAGACTGAAGAACAAGCATCAGAAGCTGAGGGTCAAGAGGTTGCTGACGCTGAACAGCAAGATGTTGAGCAAGCAAAGCCGAATAAGGCAGCGGTCATTAAAGATTTATTGAGAAAAGAAAAACGTCACTTTCTAGCGATGGAATGGGACGAGATGAATGCCGCTTCAACAGAAGTGTTGGCGTTGACGAACCATAAGGGTGCACAGTACCTTGCGAAAGAGTTCCCACGTAGCGCAGAAGCTATTCAGGCATTCATTACTGATTTAGCTGAAACGCAAGAGCGTTTCGAGCGCAATATGGATGTGCACCCAAGCTATCTCTGTATCAAAATGCGTGATGGTAAAGAAGTAAAAGGTGTTCTTATTGAGAAAGATGGTTCTATCATAGAGACAGATGATGCTGCCAAATGGTTACGTAAGCGCGTAAAACGTAAAAAAGGTAAAGTGACCCTTTCTATGGGCAGCGCCAGCATGTCGTATGACGTGAAAAAAATGAAAACCGTTGAATTGGCAGACGTACAAGTGACCCGTGACGAACGTCGCGTGGAATTAGACACCATGATTGCCGAAGAAACAGCTGACGGTGCAGTGCTTACACCAGTACGTGCTTATGAGCTTGCTAGTTTTGCTTATGCCAACTATCTTGATGATAAAATTGTTGGCTTGTTGTATCCAGCTCTAGATACAGATGCTGCTTTGGCAGCGACTGTTCGTGATGACCGTGCTCAAGTCTTTTTCGAGAAAATGGTGAATGCCCTCCAAGCAGATAATAAAGATCGTGCTGCTTCATGGATGGCACAAATGCGTAAGCATTACGAGGACACCAGCATCTTTACGCAAGCAGAAGCTTATTATAGCGGTAACTACGCTCAGGCGATGGCTACTCAACGTGAAGAAAAAGCTCGTCGTCGTGAAGCGCGCAAAGCAGCCCTTGCTAAACGTCGCCAATTGGCAGAGGAAAGTGGTAACGCCAAGGCTCTCGCAAAAATTAGTAAGCAAGAAGAAGAAATCACCAGCGGTAGTGATGTGGTTGCCAGTCCAGACGGCAGTGCCCCAGCATCTGGTGACGAAGCTGAAGCTGATAAATATTACGGAGAAGGCTATCCTATCTATGCTGAAGCGATGGATATGCCAGCAACACCAGAACGGAACAAGAAGTATAAAGAAGCTGGTAAACTTTTACTCAAAGCCGTACAAATCTACTCAACCTTGGTTGAAGCAGATCCGAATAACGAAGAACTGTCGCGCAAGCTCATCCAAGCGAACCAGCTCCGTTACGGTTGTATGAAGAATAAAACTCTTTAACGCTCTTTTATTCTGTTTAAATAAACACAAAAGCCTCGGATAGCATCCGAGGCTTTTGTGTTTTATGTTTTTTGTAAGAGTGGCGCTAAGAAAATCCCTGTATGAGATTTTTTACTTTTGGCAACTTTTTCTGGTGTGCCTTGGGCAACTATGGTGCCGCCTCCAGCTCCGCCTTCGGGGCCGATGTCGATAACGTGATCGGCGGTTTTAATAATATCCAAATTGTGCTCGATAATTACGATAGAATTCCCCGCATCACTGAGACGGTTAACAACATGTAGTAATTTTCGAACGTCTTCAAAATGCAGACCAGTAGATGGTTCATCGAGAATATACAGCGTGTTTCCTGTTGAGCGTTTAGCAAGTTCACGGGAGAGTTTTATCCGTTGTGCTTCGCCGCCAGAAAGGGTGGTCGCATTTTGTCCGAGGCGAATATAATCAAGGCCAACATCTAACAGTGTTTGCAATATTTTTGATATTTTGGGGTGGGCAATAAAAAGCTGATGTGCTTCTCGCACAGACATATTTAACACGTCTTGAATGGTTTTATCTTTGTAGGTGACGCGCAGAGTTTGTTCATTAAAACGGCTACCGTGGCACACTTCACAAGGGACAAAAACATCAGCAAGGAAGTGCATTTCTACACGGCGTACACCATCACCATCACAGGCATCACAGCGTCCACCTTTAACGTTAAAACTAAAACGGGAGGGAGTATAGCCATACAGTTTAGAGAGGCGTGTTTCCGCAAATATTTTCCGAATTTCATCCCAAACTTTGGTGTAGGTGGCTGGGTTGGAGCGGGGAGTGCGGCCAATTGGTTGCTGGTCTATGCAGATAATGGTGTCGATATTTTCAAAACCATCAATGCTGTCATGGTCGCCAACGAGACGATCACTCTTATTAAAATGGTTGGCGAGAGCGGGGTAGAGAATTTGATTCATGAGCGATGACTTACCAGCGCCAGATACGCCGGTAATGCAACAGACTGTTCCGAGAGGAATACGCACATCGATGTTTTTCAGGTTGTTGGCTCGCGCGCCATGAACGGTGATGGCATAACCATTGCCACGGCGACGTTTTTCTGGAATCGAAATTTCTTTGCGGCCAGATAAATAATCTGCGGTAATCGTGTCTGCTTTGATGACATCTTTGCCAGCACCGCTATAAACAACCTGTCCACCTAATTCACCTGCGAGTGGACCAAAATCAACAACATGGTCTGCGGCACGAATGGTGTCTTCATCGTGTTCAACAACAATAACGGAATTGCCAATATCGCGCAGATGTTCGAGAGTTTCTATTAAGCGGTTATTATCTCGTTGATGAAGGCCGATAGATGGCTCATCCAAAACGTACAGTACGCCCGTTAATTCGGAGCCAACTTGGCTAGCAAGACGAATGCGTTGCGCCTCGCCACCGGACAATGAAGGACCAGAGCGATCGAGGCTTAAATAAGTGAGGCCAACATTTGACAGGAAGCGCAGACGTGATTGGACTTCCCGTAAAACACCAAGGGCAATTTGGGCGTGACCACCAGTAAGTTCAAGGTTCTCAAAGAATTCTTTGGCAGAGGCAATCGTGAGACGACAAATGGTTGGTAATGTTTCGTGTCCTACACGAACCGCAGCACTTGCTTGATTGATACGGCTACCAAGGCAGGAGGAACAGAGGTGGGTTGAAAAATATTTCGCAGCAATTTTGTGTTTCCTGTTCTCATTGCCGCTTTCTCGTAAAATACGTTCTATGCCAGGAATAACGCCCTCAAATTGGGAATTAAATTGTCCTTCACCATTGGTGGTGGTCCAGTTGACTTCAACCCGCTTGTCGGCACCCCAGAGAACAATATTTTGTTGTTTTTTCGTCAGTTTTTTCCACGGTTTATCGCGGTTGATTTTTAATTTATCCAAAATTTCTCGACGATAATTTATATGCCAGCTTTGCCGACTTTCATCACCGAGTTCACCATAATGGGCAATGGCTCCAGCGTTGATACTCAATTCTGGTGATGGGATAAGCTTGTCGATATCCAACTCGGCTTTGGTGCCGAGGCCGTTGCAGTGTGGGCACATACCAACTGGTGAATTAAAGCTAAAACTGTTTGGTTCAAGTTCGTCTAAGCTAAGGTCGCAATGATGGCAGTAACAATGTTCGCTATAGAACTGTTCTTCAAAGGAGGCTTTTTCGTTTTCGCGGGTCACGGGCACAACACGGCAAGTGCCACCGCCTTCTCGTAGGGCTGTTTCAACGGAGTCCGCTAAACGATCGCGTATACCTTTTTTGATAACGAGCCGGTCTACTACAATATCAATCGTGTGTTTAGTTTTCTTGTTGAGTTGAATCGGTTCGTCTAAGAGCTTATCTTCGCCATCGACACGAACACGGGTGAAACCTGCTTTGCGAGCTCGGTCAAAAAGGTCGGCATATTCCCCTTTGCGTTCTTTGACTTTGGGAGCCAAGAGCATAATGCGACTATTAGTAGGCAGTTCTTGAATGGAGCGAATGATTTCATCACCGCTGCGTTTACCTACGGATCTATCGCATTCTACACAGTGTTGGGTACCAATACGAGCCCAGAGTACGCGCAGGTAATCAAGAATTTCGGTAATGGTGCCAACGGTTGAGCGAGGATTTTTAGACGCAGATTTTTGTTCAATCGCAATGGTTGGCGATAAGCCACGAATGCTTTCAAATTCAGGCTTTTCTTGTTGGCCTAAAAATTGCCGTGCATAAGAAGAGAGACTTTCTACGTAACGGCGTTGTCCTTCGGCATAAATAGTATCAAACGCGAGACTGGATTTACCAGAACCAGAGGGGCCAGTAAAGACAACTAATTGTTTTTTGGGAATATCAATATTGACATGTTGCAGGTTATGTTCTGCTGCTCCACGGACTTCAATACAAGGCAGTTCATGAACGGCTGCACTAGATCGTTTTTTTGTAGATGTTTTCTTGGCTGCTTTTTTAGTGGTAGCCTTCTTCTTGCTTACTTTGTTTGTGGTCATGAACGGGATGATGAGATGCGTGGCTGAAAAACAAGTGTCCAATTGTGCTCAGTGGTATGTTGCATGGGTTGTGGTTTACAAACCATGAGTTCAGCTATTCTGCCAATAGGAATACTGAGAGGATCGTCCACATGACCAAAGGGAAACCCGCTGATAACCGGTACTGTAAGTCGTTTGCCCCACTCAGAACTGATCGTGTCCATGCTTGGACCGCCATTGGCAGGCTCACTACAGCGCATTTCACCAACAACGAGGCCAACAATGCCGTCTAAGTGGCCAGCTAGAAAAAGCTGGTGCAAGTCACGATCACAGGCATAGGGACGTTCATCTATATCTTCAATACAAAGAATATGACCATTAAGATTTGGGAAGGCAGCCGTTCCGGCTAGACTTGCGAGTACGCGTAGACAGCCAGCAAACAGTGGCCCTTGTGCTGTACCAGAGCGGAGTGGACACACCGCAGGATGCGTTTGCTCGTTATGTTCACGTTTGTGACCGTTGAGGTCAGCAAGCAGGCTTGCTATTGCCTGAGGGCCAAATGGTGCCGCAGGCATGCAGGCGTAGTACGATTCGCCCCAGTTTTGCTGAGCCCAAACTGCGTGTAATGCCGTTATGTCACTATAGCCAATAAGGCTTGGTCCAGGGACTTGCTGTTGAAGTAGCCACGGAATTAGGTGGATACAACCAAAACCACCACGAGCAGCCCACCAGTAGGAACTATTCCACAGCGTAGTTAAATCATCAATACGTTCTGCCAAAGGGTGCCAATTGCCGTGTCCGACTGGCTTACTGGTTAATGGTGAGAAATGAGGGGTATGCGCTGTTTTCTGATGTTTGTTGAGAGCTTCGGTCAGCCTTTGGGCATTTTTTTCAACTGTTATCACCTGTTCGGGGCTGTGCAGGCCATATGCTGGAGTGATAAAAGTAAGGGACATTATTGCTTTATATCCTTTCATTGACCTACTCAAGTGGCTACCTATCCTTCGTTTATGGCATTATCGGGAACTCTGAGTACATTATCGCTGGCCGAGATTATGCAGTCTCTGGCAGGTTCTCAGGCATCTGGTGTTTTGCGCTTGAATCATGGTTCAGATGGCAGTTCTTCTGGATCATTTGTCGGTAGAGCCCATCTTGGTGCGCAAGTTGTTTTTGAGAATGGTGTGATTATTCGGGTTATTGATGATGATCAGAACCCAGAACATACTATTGTTCATCATATGATTGCCTGCGGTCACTTGCAGGGGCAGAGTAGTCGAGTTTTAGCAGCTTTGTCTGAACAGGCAGCGGGGCGTGCCGAAATGTCTGGTGGGTACTCTGTTATTTCTTCATTGGTGGAAAAGAAAGAGCTTGCTCAGGCAGATGCGAACACTGCTGTTTTACGGCAAGCAGAAGATGTTTTATACGATTTATTTACATGGGTTGCTGCTGATTTTACCTTTGTCGAGTCTTGTCCTGAAGAGCCAGCTGTTCAAGCTTTGCTGGAAGAGGCCAAGCGTTTACCTGTAACTATTCAAGTTATGGGTGTATTACTTGAGTCTTCTCGCCGCATAGACGAGTGGGAGATGATTCAGGCGGTGCTACCAAGTATGTCGGCGGTATTGCGGCCAATGACCGACTTTTCTCAAGATTTGGAATATCCACATTCTGTGGTGCTGCCGCTTATTGATGGCCAGTCAACATGTGCTGAAATTATTCAGGCAAGTTTGGCTTCACGTTATGATACCTGTTCAATTATTGCAGGCGGTGTTCAGAATGGTTCTCTGACTATTTTAGGTGTTGATGAATTATTACAAAGCGCGCAAGAATGTGCCGGCCGTTTTGATTGGTATGCCGCTGCGCGTTTTTACCGTCATGCTTTGTGTGCGGATTCGGCTGATATTGAGGCGAGTTGTGAAGATCATGACATTATTTATCTATTGGTTGAGGCGCTTTCTCATTGTGATCCTGAACAAAAAGATGTTTCTTACAGTAAGACTGATATCTTATTACTGTATAAGGACGTAGCGCGATCGTATTTATCGGTTGGCAAAATAGAAGATGCTGAATCTGCGATTCATTCTGCGGAGAAATATACATCTTCTTTTTCCACATCATTGCAGAACATGTATATCGAATGCCTTGAGGCCGGAAGCCGCCTTGATGAGGCAGAAATAGAGTTACGTCGCCTTGCTGAGCATTATGTTGCATCTCATATGTTGGATAAGGCGCGTGCGTCGTGTTTAAAGGCTTTGCAATTACGAGAAGATTCTACTGAATCACTTCGTCTGTTGGCACATGTGTTTGCCCAACAAGGAGAGGTTTCTTGCGCAGAGAGTGAGCAGGTTTGTATTTCCTGTTTGGATGTGAATGCTCGTCGTCAGGAAGCATGTGGAACGTGTGCCACATCACTCTCGTTGTCGTGCCTGAATTGTGGCCGTACCATTGGTGTCTCTGATAGCGTATGTATTTATTGCGGGGAATATCCACATTACCTTGATGACAACAGCAGAGTAACGCTACAGGCTATCGCGGTAATGGGCGAGATGAAGGAAGATGATCCCTTCAAAACTTCTATTCAACGTGCGGTACAACTGCAAGAGGATCGGTGTTTTCAAGATGCTATTGTAGTATGGAAAGAAATTGCTGAATCAAAACATGGTGCTGTAGAAATTCTCAGCCAAATTCGAGAGCTAGAAGTACTTGCTCATGACCAGTCTGTGGAACAGATGATTGTTGATGCTAATCTCCATCGTGAACAGCGACATTATTATCGTGCAAATAAATTATATACCGATGTTTTGCGCAGTATGGGTACAACAGATAAAAGGCGTGCGCGTATTGGGCTGATGCAACGATCGGTACGGGCTAATAATAAGCGGGTCCGTTTGCTGTATTCATTATCCGTGTTCTTTTTGTTGGCGGCTGGTTACTTGGTTGCAGATAACCATATTCGACTGCATGTGTACAAACAACATTATGATGTGGGTATGAACCGTATTGCTGAATTACTTGAAGATACAAATATTTCTGGTTATCAGGCTTTTTCTGAGATACAAAGCATCTCAACCAACCTCCATGAAGATGCGGGTAATTTGATTGTTTTGCTTGGTGATGACCTTGTGTTTTTAGATGCAGAAATACAAACGGCTCGATACACTTTGGCGGAAAAAGACCGTCGTGCTATTACCGAAAGAGTCGAATCTTTATCTGGTGAAGGGGCTGTAGATCTTTCTGCCTTAGATGAGATACAAACATTAATTGATGCCTATTTGGCAAATTTCCCTGGTATTCATGAGCATGTGGTGGAGCAGGGGGTTGAACATATTGAGGCATTACGTGCGAGCTATAAGCAGCATACTGACCGAATAACGAATGATCCGCAATTATTACAGAAAGCTTTAGCCGATAAAGAAGCTGGTCTATTGAAGAAGGCCTATGATGCTCTGCTGCCTCTGCAACAGAGCCCAGTTCAGGTGGTGGCTGAGCAAGCCGCATCGGTATGTGTAGAATTGAAAGACCAGTATAATATCTATCAACAATCATTTGCAGCTGCACGTGATGCTATGCAGACGAACCTTTCAGCATCCTTACAGGCAAGTGCGGGACTCTTTGCAGCTGCTCAACAGTGGGAATGTGTTTCGGAGCAGCAGCTCTTAGAAGCATCGGTCACAAGTCGTTTAGCACAGGCAGCGCAGGCGTATAAGCAGATTGAAGAATCAGCCGCGATTGCCTCACGTACAATACCAGCCTTAGAAAACTTTTTAAAAGAATATCCAGGTTGTCCTGATTATGATAAGGCACGGCAACGTTTGCAGAAAGATCGGTTGGCAGAAGGGAACCGACAGCAACTGTTGAGTTTATTGCATCGACTTGAAAAAGAAAAGAATTGGCAGCGATTTCATCGAGAGATGAGAGGGTATTTTGCAGGAGGCTATGCTGTTGCTCCTGATGATCTATTACAAGCTCTTGTCATTGCTCCACTCGGTGTGCAGGCGGAGGTATTTGTGAATGATGTCGCAGTTGGTCAAACCCCTTTTGTCTATCGTTATAATTCTCAGCAGGTAGAGACAGAGAACACGACTGTGCGGGTGCAGGCTCCTCACTTTGAATCTTTAGAGGTTTCAGTTGGGGATGTGCGCTCTGATTGGCAGTGGGCTCCGAGTTTGGAGCGGAAACATCTCTGGAGTATTCCAAGTCAGGGAGCTGTTTATCGTTTAGAACGAGCAGCAGACGGGGCCTTTTTCATTTTTACGGAAAAGAAATGTGCAAGTTTTAGTGCGGACGGAAAACCCTTGTGGTCACGCTTGATTCATAGTGATGGCTTAGCAGATGTACCAGAGTGGATAACAGCAGCTCAGATTGAAGGTAATACTGTTGCATTGGTAGAGCAATCTGCTGGCAGCAAGCGTCTCTATATGCGGACCAACACAGGAGAGGTGCTTACGGATGATTCATTGTTGGTAGATGATGCACTGACTATCGGTCGATTTGTCTTATATACAGACGAACTGTTTGGTATTGGAACGAGAGTCGCCTTTGCACAGGATTACTTGTACACGGGGTCTCCAGAGTCAGGTTTTCAAGAACAGAGATTACCAGCCACAGTTGTAGATGGGCCTGTTGCTTATGCGCAAGAAGGGAATCACGCCTTTTTGCTGGCCTTGGCTGATGGGTCCATTGCTGCATATAGCGAAGCAGAGCAAGCCTTGTTGTGGTCAGTACCGGTAGAAGCAAGTGATGTTTCTGGCTTACGTATGTTGAATGATCGTTATGCGTTGGCTTTGTTTGATGCGACTCGTATTGCCGTAATTGATACCATGCGTGCTACTGTTGCTTGGGAGCAGCGGCCTACCGGTCGTATTATTGGAATGCCTATAGTAGACGAGACGGATGAAACGATTGCCGTTCTCGCATCAGATGGATTGCGCTGCTATAGCTATTCTGGAGCAGAGCTATCATATAAGCAGGTCAACGCTCCACGTTCTTGCGATAAAATCGGGCAATTTGCGGTCATTATTGATGCAGAAAACACGATGTTGGTGTACGAAGGTGATCGGCTTCTGTGGTCACGTCGTTCGTCGGCCTCAGCCAAGGAAGCTATTGCGTTGACGGCATTTACGGGGAATACTACTCTAGTTATTGTTACGGAGTCGGGGGCGATTCGGTCTTACGTGGTCCGCTAACCCTCTGCTTGAAAGAAAAAGGCCAGCGTGTTTGTGAGAGAAGGGATTATCCACACATGATTAACCAACAGCTTGTTGAGCAATTTACTAATATCTCTACAAATAAATTATCAGGGTCACTTGATATTTTTTATGGAGAAGAAAAACGTCGCTACTTTTTTGAAGACGGCCAATTACAATTGCTCGATTTGTGTGCTGATAAAGAAATGGTTATCGCTCGTTGTTACATGGAATTTCATAAAATTGATGAAGCGATGTATCGTTTGGCCATTAATTTGTACCAAACCCAACATACACGTGTAACCGAAACACTTATTAAACAACAATTAGTTACAGAAATGGAAAGTGGTGTTGTTTCACGGGCGATGGTTGAGAATGTCTTAGTATCAGATTTTTCTGCGGCAACACTCGATAGCTTTGTTTGGAAAGAGCATGACGATGAAACACTGCTGCCGTATGATTTAGATATTAGTGCATTAAAAATACGAATTGATACGGATATGTTGCTTTCTATGGCAGCGTCTCGTATTCAAGAACGAGAATCAGTATTAGAAGCGACTGGTGCGGTCACCACAGTGTATTCCCCAACTGGTACAGCTGGGGATGGTGTTGAACTCAATGAAATGGAAGCGCATGTGCTCGATTTCATAGATGGTCAGCGTACTATTAACGATATTGCCCAAGCTTTGCGTGATAGTGATATTAATATTTCCTGTTATATACATAGTCTTGTCAATCATGGCTTGATTCGAGCTGGAACAGCTGCTCAACAACCTGTGCAGTCTGCCCAAGATAATGTACAGCCAGCTGCACCTGTTGCTGATGCAGCTGTGGCACAATCATCTGACCGAACTGCTTCAGAAAGTGGTGAGTGGCCAGGAGAAAATATTCCGACTGATGAAGGCAGTGGCTCACGTACCAGTGCGATAGAAAATTTCCAAGTATATTCCGAAGTGTATACTACTAATTCAGGAGGTGGGCAGGCACGAAGTTTATTAAAAATTCTCGTGCCAGCAGTACTTATTCTTGTTGGTATTATTGTTATGTTGGTTGTTAATAGCCAGCAAGCGAAGGCCGTTGTTGATACCTTAAGTGGCCAGATTCATACGATTAGTGCAGAAAAAGACTGGGGTAAACTTGAGACGGTCATTAACGAAACCTATGATAATGTACAGGGAGACGTGTCGCTTGAAAAACGTTTGAATGAGTTGCTTGCAAGATTGCGAAATGAATTATTTCAACGGAAAATACAGGTTGCACAAACGCTTATTGACGCAGGTCGTATTTCAGAAGCGAATAATATTATTATGTCGTTGCCGACAACGCCATCTAGAAGCTCTCGTTTTTGGGATGAAGAAATACGAGCGAATATTCTAGATATTCAAAATGAGTTTGTTAAAGGCCGAGCAACAGAGGAAGCTTCCATAGCAGGTATTTCGGATACAATTAAATCTTTATTGAATAGTAAACAGATTGAAAGTGCCGTGAGTAATGCAAAAAGTGTAGAGCAAGAAAAAATTAAACAGCGAGCATGGGAGGTTATTGTTCGCTGGCGATCTGCACAAATGGACTTGGCAGAAGATCCCTTAGAGTCGCTGGCAAGTAAAGCTCGTATCTTGGAAAATGTGCTGTTAACTGAACCAACAGCACAAGAACAAGAAAAGATTGAAGCCTTACTTGCAACAGTGCAAAAAGAACAGACTCATTTGATGGCTGTTTATGAGCAGGCGCAGGAACATTTTCAGGCAGGCCGTTGGGATGATGCAAGAGGTCTGATTACCAAAGATGCTATCAATGAAGCGCGTGGCAGTACACTTGCTTCAGATATGATGAAACTCGTGAAAAAAGTCAATGAAACTGAACAGCGTTATGGTAAAGTTACGAATGGTTTACGGAGAACTTTATCTGAAGGCCGTTCAGTATCGGAGATTAAAAAGCGCTTAGCGTTACTGTCCGATTTATTAAAAAATAACCCAGATATGATATCTACTGAATTGACTGCGATGAAAAATTTTGCACAAAAAATAGTCGATATTTACGCGCTCAATAATAACGCAGATTCGTTGGAACAAATGCGAACGTTCTCTGATGACCAGTCTGGGGATGAGCAGGGATATGCGCTTCATCATGTCGCTCGTCTTGAGTCCATCCGGGATGCTGCTGCACTGGCTTTGGCAGATGCGCGTGAGTTGATCCGCATCAAAAATGCAGAGCAAGCCAAAATGCAATATGAACTTATTCTTACAACGACAGAATGGAATGGCACAGAATCTCAGGAAATAGCTCAACGCGAAATTATAGAGGCAGAAAAATTAATTGCACAACAACGTGGTGGCATTGAAGACTTGCAAAAAGCGATGGCTGATGGTGATATTATTAAAGTTCGACTTATTGCAGAACGCCTTAACATTCAATCGTTGCCATTATATATAGAAAGCCACCCATCAGGTGCGGCAGTTCGGATTGAGGGTATAGATGTTGGTAGCACGCCAGTATTTGTACCAACAGATTTCTTTGGACAAAATGGCCTACAACGCTCATCTGCACAGGTTCAGATTATTGCAGAAGGTTATAAAAATGTATCCTTTATGAGTGCAGATGCGACAGGTGGCTGGCAAGTCAAAGTAAAACTGCGTAAAGAAGCAAGTTCTCAATATGCTATTGGTGCTTCTGTTATGAGTGCTGTTTCGGTAGATGGTGCAGATGCCTTAGTGACTGGTGCAAAAGCCACGTATCGTATTAACGCGCAAGGTATACAACAGAAATATGACTTAATTGATACTGACACAGGGGCTCACATGCAGGCGGCTATTTATGCTGCTCCATCAGCAAGCAGTGGTGGCATTTTGCTTGCATCGAGAGATCGCTTAATCCTGCGTATAAGAGAAGGCGGAGATATTCAACGAATTTCTGCTCCAAGTATGTCAGATTATGCCGTGAGCTACCATTCTTCTGCACTCATTCTTGATCGAGAGTCAGTGATTGCTGTTGGCCTTGATAATACGATTCATGCTATAGATATAGCGAGTTCAGATATTGTTTGGCAGTTTAAGCCACAATCACCTGTGGCTCTTTCCGTTATTGTTCAGGAAGATAGAGCCTTCGTGGCAGAGTTAAATGGCACGATTACCATGTTAGATGTTGATAACGGTATTGTTTTATCGACGGCAAAACTGGATACTATTATTACGGCTGTTTGGGAGGCAGAGCGTGGTCTTGCAGGTTATGCTGGGCTATCTGAATGGACTTGGGATGGTATGGCTGAGGTGCAAAAAGTTTCTCTACCTCAAGAGGCAGAGAATGGTAGTGCCGGAATCATTATTACTAAAGATAAACGAATTCTTGTGCGAAAAAAATCGCAGAATGTAACAGATGCGGATATGGAGGCAGAACAGTTTGAAGCACAACAGGGCACATGGGAAACAGTTGGACGTATCGAAGGTAAATTGCAATCACCGCCTTTGTTGTGGAATAACCATGTCGTGTGCCATTACTCTGGCCGGGTAACGATCATTGGTGAGCAGCCATTTGATTTACGGACCGGCAGTGCGGGTGAGACAAGTGTCGATTACATGAATCCTGTAGTTGTTGATCAGAGTCTTATTTGTGTTGACCAGAGTGGTTCTGTTCATGTTTTTTCTCCATGATTCCAGAAACATCAGTCCTTTTGTCAGAAACGCTTGCTCAGACGCAAGCATGTGCTGTTCGGCTTGCTGAGGCTATTCGTCAAGGTGACCTTGTCTTCTTGGACGGCCCGCTTGGTAGTGGCAAAACAACCTTCATACGTTTTTTTGTGGAAGCCCTTGGCGGTGATCCCAGTTGCGTCTCGAGTCCAACCTTTACCCTCTTGCACCATTATGACGCATCACTCGCTGTAGCCCATGTTGATGCGTATAGGCTTGAAAGCTCTTACGATCTTGAGAGTCTCGGTTTTGATGAATTGGCAGAAGAGGGAGTTGGGTGCATTGAGTGGTCACAGAAGATACAACCAGATGTGGATGAATCGACGTGTTGGCGTTTATGTTTTGAACACGTTGGTGATGAATCCAGTCGCCGTATTACTGTTCACGTACCGATGGGCCGCAACTACTAGACTAACAGATGGTAGGCTGGGGGCGCAGTCATGACCGAACAGTTTGTTCGTATTGCGGCAGATGGACAAGGGCGTGACCCGCTTGTTGGTACCTATCTTAAAAAGAATCGCAGTAGCAGTGCCTTTGTCTCTTTTTCCTTATTTTGGGTCTGTCTTGGCTTTTTTGGTGCTTTAGCAAGCGCTGTTTGTGCAAATATTCTGTTTCCTGACACGGTCTTTAATGAGCAGTACCCCGCACCAGAAGCCTATCTTTTGGGTATTCACTTCTCATCTGATATGATTGCTTTGTTGGATGCTTGGTTTGGTCATTTAACAGCGAGTATTATTGGTATGCTCAGTGGAACAATGTTGTTGTCTATTGCGGGTGGTATTTTCACTCGTAAAGGTGTGCCAACGAGTGCTGAACCATTGTATGGTGGAGCATGTGCTCTCTTTATTTACCTTTTGCCTTTTGATAGTGAACGTATGTGGATTGGTTCTGTGACCGGTCTTATTTGTTTGATGTATGGCAGCGTTTGTTTCTTCCGCGTATTGGCCCTCTTTCGTGGTGGTACTACAAAGCATCAAGACTGTTCAGTGCTTGATCTTACAGATGAAGAATGGCCTATTTATACCGTTTTGGTGCCGTTATATAAAGAAGCAGGTATTGTTCCGCATTTAGTGCAACGGTTGAGGAATATAGATTATCCGCATGCCAAACTGGACGTGAAGCTACTGCTCGAAGCAGACGATGATTCTACCTTGAAGGCGATAGAAAAGCATGGCATTCCTCAATGGATGCAAGTTATTATTGTGCCGGATAGTTTACCTAAAACGAAACCACGTGCCTGTAACCACGGTCTAAAACTCGCAGAAGGTGAATTTCTTGTCATTTACGATGCCGAAGATCAACCTGATCCAGATCAGCTCAAAAAGGCTGTATCTGCATTTAAACAAACTGATGAATTAACAGCTTGTTTTCAAGCGGCTTTAGCGTTTCGTAATCATGATCAGAATTGGCTTTCCCGTCTCTTTTCTTTGGAATATAATGCGTGGTTTGGCCGCTACTTGCCAGGGCTTGTTCGTTTAGGAAGTCCAGTTCCCTTGGGTGGAACCAGTAATCATTTCCGTATGGAAGCTCTCAAAGAATTGGATGGTTGGGACCCGTATAACGTTACTGAAGACTGTGATCTTGGCATTCGGCTTGCCATGGCAGGTTTCCGAACAGATATTTTATCCAGTACCACGTGGGAAGAAGCAAACCCAGAACCATGGAATTGGATTCGTCAACGGAGCCGATGGATCAAAGGTTATATGCAAACCCATCTGGTCTGGACACGACACCCCATTCGGCTTGCTCGACAATTAACACCATGGAGCCATTTTTGTTTGTGGTCATCAGTTGGCAGTGTTGCTTTATTTTCTGTGCTGAATCCTATACTATGGGTTGTGCTTGCCGTGTATTCCTACCATCTCGGCTTAGATCTAATGGATGGCTATAGTCTGAGTGAGTTATTATTTCAGCGTCCAGAATTAGCCCGTCATTCTCAGCCAATGGTGTACCTGATGAATGGAGAAGACCCCTTATGGGGCGGTTTAAGCGCTCTCTTTTTTATCGTATCTGTGCTGTTATTGCTCTCAAACTTCTTTTTCATCATCGGCAATGTTGTTTTTGGTAGACGGCCAGATCAATCAACGCCGTGGATTACCGGTATTGTACTTGCTCCAGTGTACTGGATCATGATGAGTATTGCTGCCTGGAAGGCCTTTTGGCAATTACTCGTCAAACCACATTACTGGGAAAAAACTAACCACGGTTTAGATGAATAGTCTAAAGCCTGTTGCACAGAAGTGGTAGTGACCGTTCTAAAAAGTGTTGTGCTTGCTCCTGTCTCGGGCCGAGCCATGCAGCAGATTCAAGAGCGGTCAGTAACATGGCACAAACCCATCGTGGTTCATGAATGTTTGCACCCCATGCAGCAGCACAAGATGCTTCGGGGAACTGAGATGCAAAAAAGAAACGGGCGGCATCTTCATAAGGGTCGGCAAGACTGACGCCCTCCCAGTCAAGAATAGATCGGCCGCAAATATTTGCTCGATGTAGATCTCCATGAATATAAGATCGTTGCCGTTCATTCCAGAGAGATTGAATGATTTTCTTGACAGGCTCGTTAGTACTGAGTGCGCAATAAAAATGAAGCGCTGTTTCATCTGTTTTCCAGCGCGGGCTTTCATCGGCGCGTAGATGCCCCCAGCCAGTATTATTCGATAGGGGGAGTGTGTAGAGCTTATAGAGTTGTTTAAATACTTGCTGTGGATAAATGGTTTTGCTTGGAGCTGTTACAGTTGATAAGACAATTGCACAATTTGTTTCTGTTTCATAGAAACGAAGTGGTAAGGGGGCTGCAATGTGTTCTGTTTGTAAGCGTTTAAGCCACAGGTATTCTTTTAGTAAGCGAAATCGTCTGTTTTGTGTGTTATATTTAACGAAGACATGTCGATTGGTACGGTAATCATAGCATTCCAGCACTGTGCTTTGCAGACTGTTTACAGAACGAGTCGGATAATAGTGAGGCGGGAGGATGCTTTTTTGCGTAATGCTATGCTCAGATTTTTTTAGGGGGCGATGTGTAGCTCGTCTACATCATTTTCCCAGTAGGGTTGGCTGTCAAAGGCAACAAGGCTCCAGCTTAAATTAATGACTTCGTGGGCAGCAGATCTGTTTGAATTCCATTCATGGTGGTGGAAACAACGAAGAATGGGCATCTTATCACTGGGAAATGGCTTATTAAAGTTGCCGTGTTTATGTTGCCACACTTTGTATTGTGCCCAAGTCTGACCGGCAGGTGCAGCGTTACTACCTCTAGAAAAACCACAAGGTTCTCCACTGACTTCGTACATATAACTACAGTCATTTTGATAAATATCACTATGGTAATCCCCACTCGTGACGAAGACATCTCTTCCCATATTTGGGTTAGCCCCAGCATCAGGATCAGCTGGACAAGTCCACAATTCTTTATTGCTAACATAGTCTGCTGGCGCTCCACCAGCAGTTTCGCTGAGACTTGTTCTGAGATGTGGATTACTAGTTAGTGGTTTTGTTAGAGCGTCAGGAAAGATTTCCTGTCCGGGCCGTCTTACTTCTACACGCCAGAGTATAATGCCTTGGCCAATGCCTTTCAGCTTATTTGTGCATTCAACGCGGTCAGCTCTGTCGAGGGCCTGGGTTACCACTGGTGTCAGTAGTCCAGTTAAAAGACCAAGGATAGTGATGACGACAAGGATTTCTACGAGGGTAAAAGCGTGACGATTACGCATGAAGAGTAAGCTCCAATGGGTGAACAACCACAAGTAAACGCTGATCACGTTGAATGGCAAGAGCAAGAAGTCTCTCGCTAGTAATCAGACGTTGGTTCTCCTCCGAGCTTTCCTTGACCCGCGCAAGAAAGGGCAAGGCTGTACTTATGTCATCAGTAACGCTTGTAGTCCGCTGTAAAGACCGAACTGGTCTGGTAGCAGCATTGTCCGATTTTGTCTTTCGTTATGACGGTAACGTTTTGGAAGCTGACCAGTATTCTGATACAGAAATTGCGGAAGGTGGTGAACACGGTGCGTTTTTTATGCGCATTCGCTGGGATATTACCAACTTTTCACTGGACCGCAGTGGCATAGAGGCTGCACTCAGTGTGCTTTCGCAACGTTTTGATCTCGATTACACCTTGAGCTATGATGATGAACAACCACGTGTTGCTTTGTTTTGTAGTTCAACACCACATTGTGTGTATGACCTTTTGTTACGCCAAGAAATGGGTGAGTTTCTTGGTCGTATTGTCGTCATTATTAGCAATCATGAAAAAATGCGCGAAGTAGCAGAGCATTTCTCCATACCATTTGAACATGTGCCTGTTACCGCTGAGAACAAAAATGAGGCAGAAGAACGGCAACAAGCTATTCTTAAAGAGCATCGAGTGAATCTTGTTGTTCTTGCTCGTTATATGCAGGTGTTGAGCCCGTCTTTTGTTCGCTCATGGCGTGGGCAAATCATTAATATTCATCATAGCTTTTTGCCGGCCTTTGCTGGAGCCCGACCTTATCATCAAGCGCGTATGCGTGGCGTAAAGATTATTGGAGCAACGGCCCATTATGTCACGGAAGAATTAGATGAAGGCCCTATTATCGAACAGGATGTTGCCCATGTTTCGCATCACCATGGTGTGGCAGATCTTGTGCGTATTGGTCGAGATTTAGAACGTCAAGTTTTATCACGTGCTGTTCGTTTGCATCTTGAGCGCCGGTTAGTTATAGATGGTAACAGGACGATTGTTTTTAGATAAGGACCGATAATGAGTCTGCGTAGTCGTATTGTTGGAGTGGTTGTTGTGGTCTGCATTATCGGCTTATTGCTGTTGGCTTCGCGTCATAGTATTAGCAATAATGCACAGGATTTGCGTTGTAAATATAGGTTGTCTCGCTTGGGGCGAGCCGTTAATTTATGGATGGAAGATTATAGACGAACATGGCATCCACCAATTACAAACCCTCAACCGCAAACGTTATGGATTCCGGGGCGCGAAAAAAGTGCGGCTGAGGTTCTGGTCGAATATCTTGATGCATCAGCAGATGATCGATATGATTTCTACCCGCCGCGAAGCCCAGAAAAAGACCCGCATTTATTTTCTTTGTCAGATGCCCGTGACAATAAAAAATCTGATTATAATGAAATGAAAGACGCTTATCATGCACGTATGCGTGAGCGAGAAATGACGGTTTGTCCTGAAACTGGTTTTGAATATTGGTATCATGGTGGGCTTCTTGAATCAGTAGATTTTCGCTCTATCAATAATTTTGAGGTACCAGACGCATCTGAACGTGCGCGAGTTTGGAATGACGGTAAGCGTTATCCATACTTTTCTTGTCAACATACGGACGCTGGTCTTGGCCCGCATGAGCACAGCGGAGAGCATGGTGTCTATCGTGTTTCTGCCGCGCTTATTGTTCGTCATGTGACTACGGCAGAAGTGACAGCACTTGAGCAAAGCGTGAAAAGAATTGAAGCAAGAAACATCCAATTGCCCGTAGAAGAATGGACACATGATATTGTTGCCATGCGTGAACGCCTCGATAAATTTCGTGTGGCAGCACAAAAACGTCCTACTGGTTTTGATGTAACTCGTTTACATGCGGAAGTAGAATTTGTGCCGCAGGATATTCACTCAGCAGAATGAACTTACTGAAGCGGGTCGGAACAGTTGGCGGTTGGACACTGGTAAGCCGTATGCTTGGGTTAGTCCGTGACCGTATGCTTGGCAGTGTTTTTGGTGCATCACTTATCCTAGATGCTTTTTTTATTGCTTTTTCTCTTCCTAATTTATTGCGTAATCTCTTTGGAGAAGGTGCTCTGGCAACGGCCTTTGTTCCACGGTATGTACAAATGAAGGAAAAAAATCCAGAAGAAGCTGAGGTTTTTGCTGGCATTATTTTAACACGCTTAGCCGTGTGGTTGGGCTGTTTTGCTGGGGTTGGTATGTGTGTGGCAGCGTTGGTCTCACATTATGCGAACCCAAGTATTGCGCTTATTGCATTGTTAGCGATACCGCAAATACCGTATTTAATTTTTATTTGTGTGAGTGCTTTGGCTGCTGGGACTTTGCACGGTCGTCGCCATTTCTTTGTTCCAGCCGCAGCACCTGTTCTCTTAAATATCAGTATGATTATTGCAGTATTTATATGGCAAGATGTGACGCTTTTGCCTTACGCTGTTTTGCTAACGGGCATCCTGCAAGTGGCAGTGCACCTTGTAGCATTACGTCATACTGGCGGGGTGCCCGCTTTGCGTCTTAAGGGGGCGGCGGCTGTTACAGATTTAGGCAAAGCGATAACACCAACGATAATCGCTTCCGGTGTGTATCAAATAAATGCTTTATTAGATATGTTTATTGCGTGGTATTTTTTGCCAGAGAGTGGAGCGGTTACTATTCTGTACTTTGCTAATAGATTATTGCAGTTTCCTATGGCCTTGGTTGCACATGGAACAGGGACAGCATTGTATCCAGAACTTGCGCAAGCAGCTTCGCAGGGATATTCCGCATCTGGATCTGTTGTTCGTAAGGGAATTGATTTATTGGTGATGTTGTTGTTACCTGCTGCCTGTGGACTGTATTTGGTAGCAGAACCTTTAACAGCAACTATTTACCAAGCTGGTGCTTTTGGCCCAGAAGAGGTACGTCGAACAGCATTAACGGCATCTATGTTTGCTTTTGCTCTAGTTCCTATTTCATTGAATAAAATATTAATACGCGTTTTTCATGCACATAGAGACCATCTGTTGCCGATGTGGTTTGCGCTTATTGGCGTAGTCGTAAATGTATGTCTTAATGTGGTTTTCGTGCAAACATCTTTGCGGGAAGCTGGACTTGCTTTGGCAACAGCGTTGTCTGGCTTCGTTATGTGTTGTGCCTATTCTGTTGTTTTATATCGGCGCGGTTCTGGTGGTGTTGTGCATGTATCTAGCCTCATACGCCCTGTGTTAGCGACGACCGCCATGGCGGGGTTAGTATGGTTGGTATTGGTCTGGTCTCAGAAACAGGGTTATCACTCAAGTATGCAATTATTGTTCAGTGTGGGAGCTGGTATACTGCTCTATGCTGTTTTAATGGGGCGTTCTTTGTTGCGTCGGATGCGGAGGTAAGATGTCTCAAAAACCAGTTATTCTGTTGGTCGCTTTTGGTACCGCGGTTGAATCTGCCATGCAGGTTTATGATGAAATACGTGCTTCCGCGCAAGCGTATTTTCCTGATTATGATATTGAATGGGCCTATACTTCTAGACGAATTATAGCGCTACTGGCTGAGCGTGGGATAGAACGTCAGACTCCGCTTGCTTGTCTGGATACTTTGCAAAAGCGTGGGGTTCAGCGGGTTATTATTCAGCCTTTATACACTGTTGCTGGATCTGAATATACACGGTTGGCAGAGGAGGTTGCTCATCGGACAGACTTATCCGTTGTTATGAGCCGCCCACTGTTACATACACAAGACGATGAACGTGAGCTTGCTACGGTTTTGAAATCGTTAATAGACCCAAAGATGTTTACTATTATCTGTGCGCATGGAAATGATCGTATCCCAGCTTTTAACGAGCCGCTATTACGCTTGGCTGAACAATTGGAATCAGCACACTGTTGGTTCTGTAGTGTAGAAGGGCAACCAGGTGAACGACGATTTGCCCAGATACAAAATGCTCTCAAGCCAGACCAACCGGTACATATTTTCCCGTTTATGATTACTGCGGGTATGCATATTACGGTAGACGTGTGTGGAGCAGATGCAGAATCGTGGTGTTCTCGTTTAGGGATAACGCAACCAGTTGTATTGGTACCACTTGGTGCGCGTGAAGAAATACGCCAGCTCTTCTGGCAGCGTTGCTTGCGTTCTACTACAAATTCTGCTTAACTCTCTGTATGGATACAATGTTTGCAGGCCATACGTGGAATCCGCGTCCCAGTATTGTTCCAGCGTTGACCCATGCTGCGCAATGGGAACGTGATTGTCATGTTTCTCGGGAAATAATAGCCGGCACAGCCTGGGCTTTGGATTATGCATTATCGGACGCAGGTACATATTGTATTCCAGAAGAATCAGACGTTTTTAGAAAACGCTCAGTAGGGTTATGTCGTATTTTACCCTTTGGTACAAAATATAAAGATGATTTGCGTTCAGCAGGACAGCGGGTGCATACCTGTTATTGTGGTATTGTCGGCCTAGAGCACGTTGGTTTACAATATATGCTGCCGAATCAGGGGAAGCATACGAGAGTGTGGGATAAAGATGGGTTAATAGGCAAAACGTTATCTCGCATTGCATGGATAGGAGAGGAACAGGGAGAAAATGGTTTCTGGAATGCTCAGGCGGTGTTGAGTGAATTAATTGCTATGCTTGCCAAATCTCAACGTCAAGACAATGGTGATTGGTGGTTGCGAGAATCTTATTTGCGTCAAAAAGATTATGGTTTTGTTGCTCAAGTGCGTGCATTTTTAGAATATAATTTAGAAAAGTCTTTATCTCTGGAAGATATTGCTGAAGCCTGTGAAGTGAGTGTGTCATCTTTATCGCATCGTTATCGGCAGGAGTCAGGGGAAACACCTATTCATGCCTTAACCGTTATGCGTATAGATAAAGCTAAGCGGTTATTTCTAGAAGATCATTCCTTAGCGGTTGTGGCAGAACGTTGTGGTTTCCGAAGTGAATCGTATCTGTCCCGCTGTTTTTCAAAAATGACGGGTTTATCTCCTCGAACTTATAAACAGCTGCATGGTTGAGCGTTGCCAGATAGTGCAAATTACTGCAATATCTTCTATGGTTCCGCTCGCTTTTTTTGATAGAATAGAAGAATGACGAAACCAAATATTCTTATTGTTCTGACTGACCAACAACGTTTTGATAGCATTGCTGCTGCAGGGTATCCACATATGGATACGCCCAATATGGACAGATTGGTGCACGAAGGTTGTTTATTTCGTAACGCTTATTCACCAAACCCTATTTGTGTGCCAGCGCGGCATTGTTTACTGACTGGTTTAACGCCACGCTTCCATGGGTATTACGGTAATGCTCAACAGCCAATAGCAGATAGTGGCATCCCTACTTTGCCACGTTGTTTGGCTGATCATGGCTACCATACTGCTGCATTGGGTAAAAGTCATTTTATTCCAGTAACGGAGCATCACGGTTATTCTGAATTACGTCTTATGGAAGAATTGCCAACAGACGTAGAAGATGATTATTATGCTCGTTATTTACGTGATTGTGGGTATGGAGATATTCGTAATATTCATGGTGTTCGTGTGCCTTTGTATCATGAACCTCAAGATTGTTTTGTTTCGGAAGAACAACACGGAACGCCGTGGTTAGGTCGTGAAGCTGCATCGTGGATTCATCAAAATGCGCACCGGCCGTTTATGTTGACGGTGGGTTTCATTCAACCGCATCCACCATGGAATATTCCAGAATCGCAACGGGGGCGTTATGCTAACGCCGATTTACCTGAACCGCATCCGCAGGCACGTACTTTGCCATTTCCAGAAGAAAGCTGGAGCTATCAAGACGATGAATCGTCTGCGGCTAAACGAGCTATTCGTGAAGCCTATTACACCAGCATTAGTATGGTTGATGATGCACTTGGAGATATTTTGAGTGCTCTCGATGAGAAAGGCTTAACTGATAATACGATTATTGTTTTTACCTCTGATCATGGTGAGATGTTGCAAGATCGCGGTATGTATCAGAAAATGACTCCTTACGAAGGGTCTGCTCGTATTCCATTTATTGTTCGTTATCCACGCTGTTTTGGGGCAGGAACAGAAGATACTCGTTTTGTTGATCTTATGGATATTTTCCCAACGGTTCTTGAAGTGACTGATCTTGATTATCATTATAAACCAGCACATGAAAAATACACGCTTGCTGGCGGTTCTCTTATTCCTGAAAGCAATATGGCAGGAAAAAGAAGTCGTACGCTACAAACGAGTGAATGTTATGACGGTCGATACCGTTGGGTTATGGCACGTAATGATCGGTATAAATTTATTCATTTCTATCGTGGTGGTCATGAATATGTCTACGACCTGCTCACTGATCCGGGTGAATCTATTAACTGTATTGGTACGGATGCTTGTCCTGAATCTGTTGTTCAAGAATTGCGACGTGCCGCATTGAGTTACGAAGATGAATTAGGTGAACCAGGGCGTGTTGCTGATGGCGATTTTATTTCATGTATCAATAATGAAGAAGGTGAGGAGCCAGATTGCTATTCCAGTTTTGACTGGAATAATGGCGATAAATTCCCTCGCTGGGCATTTATGGCCTTTCAGCATTTTGGTCGTTTATCTGGACCAGAAGAAGCGCGATTGTTCTTAGATGAATTTATCCGTTCGGTTGGCTACCGTGGCGGTAAAGAAGTATTACGGTCATTACCGATTCCCGATGAAGGCAAATTACTTATGCGAGAAGCCTTTGTTAATCTTGGTGGCGATCCAGCAGACCTAGATGCTGTGTGGTCTTAGGAATATTACTTTTCTGTTCGTTCACAGCTAATGGCGGCAATATGCCCGCCAAAGCCAAGACTGATTTTCCAAATACGCTGGACGGGGGCTTCTAGCCCAGCAGCAAGTTCAACGAGGCCAGATGCACCAAGGCAGTGGCCGATGTACGGTTTGCAAATCAGACGTTCGCAGGTGGCCCACGGACCTTCGTCTAAAATGCTTTGTTCGTAAGCGTCACCTGTACGAGTACCAGTGGCATGAGTAATAATGAGATCTGGATGAGGTGTTGCATCCCACAGGGCATTCAAGCAGTAACGCAGACTTTCTGGATTATCGCAGCGTGTTTCATGGCAAGCATCGCCAATGCGTACACCGCAGCGTAGCATCCACGGCCCAGCATTGTGGCTTAGGATAGTAAAGGCTGCTCCTTGGGCTGGTGCAAAGCCACCACCTGCACCAGTGAAAGCACTTGGTTGTTGAGAACAGGCAACGCCCATATTCTTGTACGCGGCCAGTAAAAGGGGGGATAACGGGCCATCAGCACAACCAGCCATACCTATAGTGCACTGCTTGTCTTCCAATGAATCGGCAAGTGCGAGTAAGGTATAGAGGCCAGTTGAGCATGCGGCAACTGGAGCAGTTCCATGCCAAAAAGGTATTCCAAGCTGTTTAGCGAGGCGTTTAGCAAAGGAACCGGGGGGGAAGCATTTGAAAAACGCATCGTTTCCATGCATTGACTGCATGAGCGCTTCGATGTCTCCCTTGCTGGAGGAAATAAAAAAACCAGGAAAGCCATCTGTTTGTGAGATATTTGTTCGTTGTAACAGTTCTGTAGCACAGTGGGAAAGGGTCAGTAAATCATTGGATGAATCATAACGCCCTGACCAACCTTCGTCAGGAGAATAGTCTAAGGCAGGCCGCTTTTCACGACATGCACGATAGGTCTGCACTGCCGAACCAGCGCAGCTTTGGAGAGCCCAATCAAGGATGGAGACATAAGAATATCGCCGAATGGCCATGCACACAGCCTGTCGACATTAGCAAGACAGCAAGTGGTTGCTTTGAGGGTGATAATGTCTGCATAAAAATGTCATCTTGAAGTTGAGAGAATAGCGACAAGATGTTTCGTCTAAACATATCAAAGATAGTAGGAGTACGGCTATGAGCGAAGTGCTAATGGAGCTGACTAAGGATCATTTAGAAACCGGATTACGTGGAGTACCAGTTGGTTACTGCACAACATCTAAAGTAGACCCAATGAAAGGTTTGTTCTATGTAGAGCAGCCAGTTATGGATTTAGCGCAACGGGATCCTGAGGATGTTATTTATCTGCTTTTGAATAAACGTTTCCCAACCGCAGAAGAATCTGTTGTTTTCCGTAAAGATTTGGCAAGTCGCGCCAAAGTAACCACCCGTGTTCTTGGTACACTTGGCAGTTTGCCTCGTCGTGGCCACCCAATGAAGTGGTTTCTACATTCTTTAAATACTATGGGCATGATGGCCTCTACTGGTGATTATTTAGAAGACACCCTGACTTTGATCGCTCGCATTCCAACAGTGGTTGCCGCGATCTTCCGTATTCGTGAAGACTGGGGCGAGCCAATTGATCCAGATCCAGAACTTGGCTATATGGAAAATTTCGTACATATGCTTGGTGTTCCAGAGCAGAATGAGAAGCAACAAGCTGCATTAACACAGCTTATGCGTGTATTTAATGTTGTCCATTTTGATCACGGTGGTGGTAACCTGTCAACCTTTGTTGGTAAAGCGACCGCATCTGGTAAAGCTGACCTCTTTGAGAGTATCACCGCTGCTATGTGTGGCCTTGCTGGTCCATTGCATGGTAAAGCAAACCAAGAGTGTTTGAAATTTGTACAAGAGTGTATTCACGCTGTTGGTGGTGAAGTAAACGAAGAAACCGTAAAGAGTTTGATTCGTCAACGCCTGGCTAATAAACAATTAGTGTACGGTTTTGGTCACGCGGTTCTGCGTGTAGAAGACCCACGTGCAACAACACTTTGTGATCTTGGTGAGAAACTTTGCGCAGACGATATTAATTTCCATATGGTTCAAACTTTGCGTAAAGTGGTTCCTGAAATTCTGAGCGAAAACCCAAAAATCAGCAACCCATATCCAAACGTTGATTTAGCCTCAGGTGCATTGCTGCATGCCTCAGGTTTAACAGACCCAGACTATTATACCGTACTTTTCGGCATGAGCCGTGTTGTTGGTATTGCCATTCAAATTATCTATGAGCGTCATCAAGCACGCAATGGTCGTGGTACTCCCATCATTCGTCCAAAATATCTGTACAATGAAAAAGGTAGCGCCAAGTAGAAGCTACTGGTACATTTTTATAATTGATCCAAAAGCCTTCGTATTTACGAAGGCTTTTGGCATTTAGAAGCTTTTTTATTATGAGAGAAAGGCTTGTTCGACGAGCGCAGAGCGCGAATATGTTTGTTCGTTGGTAGGGGGCTTTTTTCTGAGAATATGTGACCGTGGTGAAATATTTCGGTAGAGCAGTGACAGGGCGAGGATATACCCATCTTCCGGACTATAAAAGGGTCTTATGAAATATTGACTTGTGACCGCATTGTTTGGATGTCTGCGGGAGACATGTCGGCAATACTCATTTGTGCGGCATTGCAGCTGCCTGCTGCTGCTGCGTATTGATATTGTTCTGTGAGTGGCATTTTGCTGAGACGAGCATGAGCAAGAGCTGCTATATAGGAATCTCCGCTGCCAACCGCATTTACCGTTTTAATAAGTGGAGGCTGCACCGTATAGTGTTCTTTCTCTTTACTTATTTGAATCGCTTTATGGCCATTAGTTATATGTATTTCCGTTGTCGAAGGAATGGTAACGCTTAGTTGAGCAAGTTCTTCGGCATTGGGTTTAATCAGGTCAGGACCATATGCTAATGCTGCATCAAGAGCGGGGCCGTAGCTATCTATCCAACAAGGGGTCACAGCTTGTTGACAGGCTTGCAAGATGTGGGCATACAGAGTGGTACAACTCAAGTCAGGAATGGAGCCAGAACAAATAACAAGGTCTGCTTGCGGCAGTAAGCTAATGACTGTATTAAGGCAGGATTGTTTTTCTTCATCACGTACCGTAAAGCCGTTCTCCAACATGCCGGTGTGTTCTCGTGCAAGAAAACCAACACGCAGACGGGCGGTTGTTTGAGTAAAATGTGCTTCTTGCCCTTCGCTTTCAACGATGGAAGAAAATGTTTGTCCAGTATCGCCACCAGCAAAGCCACAGGCCAAAACTCGGTGTCCGTGGAGGGCCAACAGGCGGCCAACGTTTAATCCTTTGCCACCTGCGGCTACGGTAAAAGATTGGCAGCGGTTTATTCGTCCTATTTGGCAGGTTTCATCGGCAATGTGATCTAGCAGCGGGTTGGCTGTTACAACAAGAATGGTTGCCATGATGTTATCTGTTTAATATATCAGCGTTTGGTTGCGCATCAGTAAAGATGGGCGCATCAAATATGGTGGTACGATCTCGTTTTGTTGCTGTAGCTGAGCCAACAATAGTATCAGCACTGTGTTGCCAGACACCTCGTGCCTGACTGCGCCCTTCTATTAAACTGAGTTTATACGTTTGTCTGGTAAATTCGACCCAATCTGTGTAGCGGAAATATAAAGTACGGTCTTTCACTGGGAACCAGTTCAGTGCGTCTTCGTGTTCTTTCTTCAGAGTTTCCAATATTTCTTTACTTGTTTTTTCGTCAGTGATACGTTGGGATAAAACACCGTTGTTTTTCATAATTGGAATAACACGGTCTAATTGTTTTACGCCTTGTTTATCGCCAGTATCAAGGAGACGTGTACGCTTATCAAGCAAACTTGAAAGCTCTGCGTTGCGAGCATCAATGGCATTTTCTATCAGGGTTTCTCGTAATGGTCCTGTAGGAATAGCTAAGGCACTAGAGTCGAATTGTTGGCCTTGAATCAAAACAACATTTGCTGTTTCATAAGCTCCAGTTGGTAGCTCGTTCCACGGTGTAAAGGCTTCCATCCTTTTCCATCCGTGGCTATTACGGTCTGGGGTGAGGGGGGCTTTACTGGCCAAAACAATATTGTTGCGAGTATCATTCACATCAATGCTGCCAATATAGCCAGGTGTCATAATGGGAATGTTAATAACCTGATCTAGCCCTGCGGCTTGCATAGAACGCATCGCTCCACCAAGTACATAACGTTTTTTGCCAGTGTAGCTACCGATAATATTGGACATGAGAATACCATCAGGGTTCAGTATTGCAGCGATAGACACAAAGAATTCTTTGGTCATCAGATGCGATGGAATAGTAGAACCTGAGGTGTAGGCATCTAGTACCACAACATCATAGCGAGTAAGTGGGTCGCGGCGCATATCTTCGTAAGTAATATATTGGCGGGCATCTGCGGCATCTAAAATAAGACGTGGGCGGCCATCGCTGGTTTGTTCATTCTGTAAAGAGGCAATAAATGGATAATGGTCAACAACCATATCGATAACCGTTTGGTCAATATCAACAACCGTGATTGATGCTTCTGGGAAGTGATGGGCAAGGACACTAATGCCAACACCAGAGCCAAGGCCAACAACTAAGACATTTGCAGGAGCTTGGCGAGCGTCGCCATTAGCACGTTGGATGAGGCTATTGTTTAATAGGATAGAACTTGGGTATAAACAGACGTAACGGGTATTAGAAAGGGTGCCAGGATTTGCAATATTTTCAGGAACGCTTACCGCTGTTTTCGGGATAAGGTGTGCGAGGTCAGGCTTGCTTAGAGCAAGTTCCTGTAGCTCTGCCCATGTTGGGCGCAGACAAACGCCGCCTTCTACTTTATCAAAAAAACGAAGTTGAGCATAGTTGCCACTATCGGATGCGACCCAAGAAATATGGCTGTAGGGGCTGTCACGAAAATCGAGCACCTTTTGGTCTTCTGGGTGGGCAATGGCTTTGAGTTGGAAGGGGTCTTGTTGTAAGGTGAGACCAATGGTCAGTGCAACAAAGAAAAACAGAACGGCTTTTATAGTGGTTGAGTTCATGCTGTTTCTTCCAATTGTTTGCGCTCTTCTTCGGTTGCTAGCTGACTTGGGATATTTTTTGCAATATGAGCAATACCAGTGAGACAAAGAATGATACCCATGCCGAGCATGCTCGTGTTGAGCTCGAAAAGGTGGATGAGTACATAGGTGGTGACTAAAATACCGAAGACGTTGCCAATAGAACCAATGGCATACAGAGTGCCAGTTGTGCGGCCAATGCGCTCAGCATCGGTAAAAACAAGTTTCACTAACATTGGAGAAACGCAGCCGAGTAATAAAGATGGAACAAAGAACAGAATGTTGGCAGCAATAAGTACACCGGCTGAATTACCGTGCATGCTTTCACCCATTAAGCTTAGAAATGGTCTGGCATAGGCGGGTAAAATTAAATAAAAGGCACCCGCAATAAGAATAACGATACCGAGTGCTTTATTTGAATGAAAACGGTCGGCAAGGCGGCCACCAAGTACGTAGCCGATAGATAAGGCTAAAATAAAGACGGTGATCACTGCAGACCAGACATCAATGGCGGTGCCAAATACGGGAGAGAGAAAGCGGCCTCCGAGCATTTCTAAAGACATCATGCAAAAGCCAGTAATTATTGAAGTGGTATAGAGAGCGAAAATACGGTTCATGAGAACTCCAAAGAGAATGGTAAATGTGTTAAGTTGCTATGTCTCTAACGTGTAAGTCCATGTGACTGTGGACGTACAACCATATCTTCCACCGCGCCGCTGTCGGTGGCTATGATTAGGTAAGTGACTTTTGCTGAGCCCTGTTGAGTCAGTACTTCAATGGCGCCAGTTGGCAGTCGTTCAGACCAGACGATATCCAGATAGGGTACCTGTTTAATATAATCGAAGGCGAGCTGTTCGCGTTCGCTATAGCTGATGGTTGGACGGTTTCCACTACAGCTGCTCAAGATCAGGCAGAGCAGAGCGTAGCCCAGAATACGAATAGAATGCATGTCGAGCATGGTGGCTGACGGGCCGCAGGTGCAAGCTATTCCCAGTCGGCTGGTGTGAAGTGCCACTCTTGGTCAAAGAGGTGTTGCCAAATGCTGCCATCTTTGGAGCGGAGGTAAAACTGACTACGATTCTGCCATGGTCGTTCTCCGTTCTTTGGAAATTGTGGCTCAATTCCTTCAGCAATATAGAGCAATTTCTTTTGGTAGGGCCAAACGAAGCTTAGTTCAGAGAGCTTGCTTCTGTGGATGGTTTGCCGTTGATCGTCAGGACCAAAAGAACAGAGTCGGTCATCCCAACGTACTGGCAAAGTGAGTCCGTCTTTATTCATTTGTGCCAATACCCGATTTGAACGGCTGTTGCCAATAAGTATCAGATGTGTTTGTGTATGATGGCGTGGATTATAATCATAATCCCAGATCATGGGTAGGCGACAATGGCTGTGCGCATGCCAAGCTTCATGAAGAGCTAGTGCATACCTGTGATTGTCCTCTCTGGCTGCGGCGTGTTCCCCTGAACCAATGATAGCCAAAAAGGGTTCATTGGCGAAGTTTTCAAGAAGTTGTTGGTGAACAAGCTCTACAGGGAGCGGAGCTGTTGATGTGGCCTGTCTCGTATGTAAACAAGCATGCATCCAACGCCAGCCATCAGTTTCATGGAGTGGGGCGATCTGAGTGACGGGTGATGGGAGCTCTTGTTTATGGCAGATGCGTTTGAGCATGCTAACTATAGAGTTGGCTTCCGGTGACGGGTCAATAAGCGCTAGCGGGAGCTGTTGAATACGTTCAAGCTTTGGCGCTAGGGCTTTGCGCTGCTTGAGCCAATGTTGTGATTCAGGAGAAAGTCCAAAGATAGTGGCACTATCAGCATTGTTCTGTGTAAACATGGGTTTATTCAATACAAGCGCTTGAAAGCGCAGTGGGTCTTGACTGACCATTTGCAGTGCGCCTTCAGCAGCCTTTCCTTGTGCTATCAGAATAAAGGGTTTGGGAAGTGTTTCTGGTGGTTGTGTTAAGAAGGCCTGTAGGCGCGTAGCGCTATGACCACACCAACGTGTATCCCCTGCTGGATAGAGTGTAAGCACAGCAAAGCGGTGTTGTTGTGCTTGTAGTAACCATGCAGCAGGGATGTTTGTCCATGCTGTTTTATCTGTTGCGGTATCGGAAAGGTAAACAATGGTGCCAGCATGGTCTCCTGTCTTGTTTTTATAGAGACGGTAGGGGAGAACGCCATGATCATAGGGAGAAACCCATGCCCTGTTTACCTGAGAATTTGTTTGTAATATTGTTTTCAGTCGACGGCAATTCAGCAAGGAAGGCGGTGCCTGTAAGAGCAATGCTATTGATTCAGCTTGAAGTTGTTCAGAAGGACTCAGCTTTTTGTCTTTGGTTTGATCGATATAGCGATCGAGTATATCTTGTGCCTGAGAGCGTATGTCACTGAGGCTTTCTAGCCCCTGTTCCAAATAGCCTAGTTGTCGTCGTGCGCCTGTGTGTTCGCTTTCAGTGGCAATGCAGATCAGTCGTATTGCTGTCTTGTTAATTTCTGTTGGGATGCGCAGCGCACAAGATATACCAGTTGTCCATGTTTCTGTGTTGTGTATCCAGGATTGTTGTTCACAGATAACACCGACATCATTTTGTAAACTGATGGTGAGGTGAATAGGGGGGCTCAGTGCTTCTTGGATACTCGTTCCGCGAATGTCTAGGCGGTATAAGAGCCCAGGCCGTATAACAGTATGCGCATTGGTGATTTCAAAACCGTCAGCGCTCCATGATGCTGCCTGTATGGTGGTAGAGCAAAAGCAGAAAATGATGAGTAGCCCAACAACAAAATTACTCATTAGTGCTCGTGTTGTGCAGCAGAAAGAATTTCAGGGTAGAGTGACTGATAGGCGAGGTAGTCACCATTAATACCAGCTATACGCTGTTGCAACTCGCCAGATAGGGGCTTAAGGATACGGCCAGGAACGCCAGCAACCAAATGTCCAGGCGGTACGGTCAAACCTTCTGGTACCACACAGCCAGCGGCAATCAGTGAGTTTTCACCAACAGTCACACCATCTAGTACGCGTGAGCCCATACCGACCAAGCAGCCATCGCCAACGGTGCAGGCATGTACCGTTACATTATGACCAACACTTACTTTATTACCAAGAATGCAGGGCAGCTTTTTGGAAACATGCAGCACACTATTATCTTGGACATTGGTATCATCACCAAGGCTAATATAATTAATGTCAGCGCGAATGACCACGTTAAACCACACAGAGCAACGTTTACCAACTCGAACATCGCCAATTAAGGTTGCGTTTGGTGCAAGAAAATCAGGAATCTGCGGGTGTGAATGCTCAACCCACTCCGTCTCGACAGGTATAATATAAGCCATATCCAGACCCTAAACTGTGGCCTTCAAAAGCAATGGGACAGAGGTGGTCAGGGTACTTTGAGAGTGAGCAACAACAGAAGGGGAGAGTCTTTATTGCTGTTCGTGGCATCGTTTGGCAACCAGTATTCACTCTGAATGGATCAGCGACAGGAAAGAAGAAGTCTTTTTCTGTGCTAATAAAAACAGACTTTTATACTGTTTCCTTGTTCAGTTGCTTGGGCATGAGCGGGGTGGAGATTGAGGTGTCACCAAATTTTGCGCAGGCAACACCGATGAGAACCAGCAGGCAGCCGAATGTTCGTTCTAGTGTGAAGGATTCATTCAGGACGATGGCAGAGAGGATAGCGGCAACAAGTGGTTGCAGCAGTAGGGTGAGACCAGAGAGGTTCGTAGGAACATGACGTAAAGATGAGGTAATAAGCCCTTGGCCAAGCACCTGAGAAATAACGGCGAGGCCAATGACACTTCCCCAGCCAGCTATAGTGAGCGGAAGAAATTGCTCATCAGCATAAGAGATAAAAGGGATTAAAACTATGCTACTAAAGATGCAGGAATATTTTTGTATAGCATTGGTTGAGTAATAATTCCGGAGTTTTTTGGTAATGAGGATGTAGGCTGTGTAGGAAATGGCCGCTAAAACAGCATATATTTTCCCCAAGAGATCTTGATTAATGCCTTGTGTTGCGGCTTCGTTGTTTGTCTGTATTGCGGCTTCAGGGGGATCATTAAAGAGGAAGGTCATTCCTAAAATGGCTGCGGTCAGACCGATGGTGAATAGTAAGCTGGGGCGTTGTCCGCAAAAACCCCAAAGGAGAAGCGGTAAGAAGATAGCCGAGCAATTTCCGAGAAAAATAGCGCTTGCCACGCTGGTGTAGCAAACCGCTGCATTGCCTAGTCCAAGTAGCAGGCCAAAGGTTGCTCCTAAGCCAATAATCCACAGCCATGCATAAGCTAATTTTTTATGTGGTAGTTCGCCATTGCTGGTGTTGTTTTCGGGAATCGCATGCAAGGCAAAAAAGAAGGGCGCAGCTAAGAGGACACGCCAAAAAGCGGTAGCGATAGGGCCTGTATCGCTTAACCGTACAAGAATGGGGGCGAAGCCAATAGCTACAGCTCCGCTAACAAGCATGAGGAAATAGCGATTGAAGAAGTTCATCGCTATTCTCCCATAAACCCTAGGCGAGCAGAAATATCTAATCCTGTTTTGATAAGTCGTTTGCCGTATTGAGATTGTATTTCTTCGCTGGTTAATCCAACAACGGTGGATGCGACTGTGGCAGCAATTCCCGTAGGGCTCAGATAATACTCATTCTCAATAACAGTCTCTGTTCCCGCCTGAGAGCATAGACTGTTTTAGCTGTCCTCCCGATAATAATAACGCAATGTGCCTTCGAGTCGTTCGCTATATTGAATGGGACCAGTCTTGTTCCTAGGTGCACCGACGGGTTTTATGATCGTGCCATATAAGAATTCATGTTGGGCACATGGTAGCAAGTTCGCACGGCTTTTGGTCCATCTCGCTCTAGGGCATGTCTGAAGGAATCGCTAAAGATAGTATCGTTGTCCATGATGATGTGAGTTTTGTTTGTGAGGAAGCCATTAAACGGGTCTGTTAAATTTCGTGCTTGTTGCAACATCCATTCTTCGTTGGGATGTTCGGTCATGCCACAGAAATGCACTTCTCTAGTTGCTAGATGCATAGCAAAGAGCAGATAGTAGGTGCTGAGCGTGTTGGTGATAGGATTAAACATCTCCACCGTTTTGAAGTCCATTGCAGTAAGGGGTCTGGCCAGTTGGCATCCAGAAAGCGTTTTCAAGAGCTGGTCTTCTCTCTTTCAGGTGCAGAAGGGATACCATGTTCTTTACGTATCTTAGCGATACTCGCTTTTGATATGCGTATGGCAAAGCTCTTGAGTATGTCTCGTATACTCACAATCTCTAGCATGGTAGTCTGCTGTTTTTGATGTAAAACAGATAAGATACCAATTCGTGAATGTATGGGCGTTTGATAAAGTTAATCCTAGGGACTCTGTTCGTTCATTACTCTATTTTTTTCGAACTTATGATGTTTTCTGGTCGGTGTATTTTCCTGTCGGAGAATACCTTAAGTCGTTTTAGTCTTGTTGTATAATATACCACAGTGCCATAATTCCTATAGCAGAAGTACGATCATGGGCGGTAATATTGTAACCAAGTGGGCAATACTGATGAATGACAGGCCATTGTTCTGTTTCAACGGCAGTACGCAGATCATCCGTTGGAAGAGAACTGTTTATGTCGTTGATTTCAGCAAGAACAATAGCAAGACCTGTTCCTTTTTCTTCCATTTCACAGGTAAGAATATCAGTCATAGAGCTGCGTTGATTATATGATTGTGCTAAACAAATAAAGAGACTACGAGACCAGACAGGTTGGCTGTGTATCTCTAATTCATAACTGAGAAATTGGAGTAAGGCTGTTTGTCTATCCATGCTTAAGCAGCCATACAGCATGTCTAAACGCATACGGCTGGCGGGAAGATTTGTGTACCGCCTTACCAATTCTTCATCAGAAATATTTTCACCAAGTCGTAATAAGCTCTTAATGCAAACAGATTGCAAACGATAACCTGGCTCCTCCAGCCATTGATAGAGGAGCGGAATAGCATTGGTATTGCCGATAAAACCAAGAGAAGTAATGGCCTCGCCACGAACAGGTGAATCTGTAAATTGTGCTTCAGTACAAACAATGTCATAGGCCTCAGGGAATGGATTGGCGTTTAATGCACGGTATGCGGCAAAACGAGGTAGGAGTTCAGGTGTTTTTAGTGAAGAAAGAATAAACTCACGGCTCATCTGATTTTGTGAAAACATAATCGATTCCATAGAGTGAACTTTAGCTTGCAGAGAAGGGATTTCACTGGCGTGTAAACGTTGGAGTCGCAACAAGGTCCACAAGCTAGTAGGAGCTAGTGCAGCAAAATCTTGACGTAAGGTTAGATTCCGTTCAGAATGCATGGTGAGGGTAATCAATGTGGCAATAGCACTTAAGGTACCAGCAATAATAAAAATATCGCTATAGAGGTGCCCTTCAATAAAAGGGAGATCAAAATGTTCGAACCCAGTACCAATGGCTATACCGATGACAGACCCAACAGCCCCGCAGACTTGGAAAACGATACTTGTTTCGTATTGCGTTTCTTTGGGTAGACGGATTGCTGCTACCGCTGAACGGGTGGTGACCATCAAGGATATTTGCATGGACCCCAAGAGATAGAGCAGGCATACGGTTGTATCAATATATTCAGGTGCAATTTGGTCAATACAGGCCCATGTAAAACATACTACAGCAAGAATGGCGTGGGGACCAAACAGTAAAACTCGAGAAGAAACATCAGCACCAATAATATTAAGCGCTTTTGTTCCCAAGATAGCAGCCGAGGTTCCAGCTAGTGTTAAAAAGAAAATGGAATCAGATTCAAAGTGGCGAACTATTTTGAGATAACTCATAAAGTAACCGAGCAATACCGCAATAATAACTTGTAAGATAACGATGATACCCACTTCTCGTAAGTGTTTCTCTTTCCATGTGTGTGTATTTGCTTTTATAAGACCAGCTATGGAGGTGTTTGTAAGGGTGCCGGTTTCTGGGAATTTGCGAGAGATAGAAGCAGACCACATGTTGGAAATAAAACCTAGCATGAACAAGCTAATAAAGGCCCATTCTTCTGTTGGAAAAGCTTCCTTCCAGCGCAGGCATAAGAATGATGCGGTACCAGTTGCAAGCGTGCCTATGTGCCAGAAAAAATGGGTATCAGCATTAATTTTTGGTAATTCGCGGGCATTGGTAAACCCACGTGCTATTGAAGGCCATGCGGTAATTGCCAGAGCGCGGGAGGTGGTAAATCCATAGCAAAATAGAATGATGAGCCATGTTTTAAGATCAGTGCCGCTGATAAAAGGTAATAAAATATACCCACTGGAAATGATAGCACGAATTGTCCAAAAACGAGAGAAGATACGGCTTGTATCCATACCGCGCAACCAGACGGGGGCAAAGATAGCAAGGAAACTCATGACAAATGGAGATGCATAGAGTAAAGCCATCTGGGTATCAGATGCGCCGTAATGCAGGGCAAGTAAGAATAAAAGGGGGCCAATGGTAAACCCTGCACCAAGTGGGTTAACGATAATGACTTTACGGAAGAGTTGTAGACCAGCACGCTGAGCCGAACGAGAAAGAAACATGTTTATACCTATTAACGGAAAAACGGTCGTCAATGTTGACGACCGCTGCGGGGGAAATATAAGAGTCGTCTATTGCTTATTGTTTATGAATCATTTTATCGCCGAGCCATTTCAGGTCGGTTGCGTCAAGTGCGTTTGCAACATCATCATCAAAGTCAGCAATCAATTCTTGTATTTTTTCTGGGTCACCTTGTGCATCACGAAGTTCGTTGGCTTCATCTGCAACCAGATCAACCTTTATCTTTTTGCCTTCAGCATCCTCTTTAATAATCGAGCAAATGCCCGTTTCTGGGCAGAGGTGAATATCAACGCGACTCATAAGAAGTCTCCTGTATGAGCGGTATCATGTCGCTCTTCGCAGAAAATCAAGGGTGGCAGGGAATAATAGATTATTGATACTCTTGTATCTCTCCAGATGCCAGTCTTGCGATGTAGTCTTTGGCAAGTGTTCTTACCTTCCCTGAGAGTAAAACCATGCCAATGATATTAGGGAAAGCCATACTAAAGAGCATAACATCAGAGAAATTTAGAATACTTTTTAAGGTAAGCAGAGGACCAATAGTGACCAGTAGAACATAGATAATACGATAAGGGAGAAGCCCTTTGTGTCCGAAGAGATACAGAATTGCGCGCTCGCCATAATAGCCCCAACTAATAATAGTCGAATAGGCAAAGATAATAACCATAACCAATAGTAGGTATGGAGCAAAATCACCAATACTGGAAAAAGCTTGTGCGGTTACGGTAATGCCGTCTTTTCCAGATTCGTGTGCTTTGGTGATAAGAATAGCTAGAGCTGTCATCGTACAAACTACAATAGTATCAATGAATGGCCCAAGCATAGCAACAGCGCCTTCTCGAACAGGCTCTTTTGTTTTGGCGGCGGCATGGGCAATGGCAGCAGATCCTAAGCCTGCTTCGTTTGAGAAAGCTGCACGTTGTATGCCTGCTACAAAAACACCTAAGAGTCCACCGAATGCTGCCTGCGGAGCAAAGGCTTGTGAGAAAATTGAAGCAAACATTTCTGGAACGGTTGTTATGTTGCTCAGGATAATCCATAGGCACAGGAGTGAGTAGATAACGCACATGCTTGGTACGAGTTTTGAAGTCACATTACCAATACGTTTAATTCCGCCAAGTATAACTGCTCCAACGAGAAAAGCTAAGATGATGCCGACTACGAAAGGAAGTGCTGTAGGTGTTTCTGAGAATTTATTAGCAATCAGTTCGTACGTTTGATTTGATTGGTACATGTTGCCAGCACCAATCGCACCAAAGAGGGTACAGACTGCAAACATAACACCGAAAATTTTTCCAAGGGTGGCCATTCCTTTCTCTTTAAGCCCCTCTTCCAAATAAACCATCGGGCCACCTAATACTTCCCCTTTATCATTAATACGACGATATATTTGAGCAAGTGTACATGAAGAGAATTTCATACTCATGCCAAAAAGAGCAAGACACCACATCCAAAAAACAGCGCCAGGCCCGCCCGTGGTAATGGCAACAGCAACGCCCGCTATATTTCCAAGTCCGACTGTAGCAGAAAGAGCAGAGGTTAGCGCTTTGAAATGAGAAATTTCTCCAGCGTCTTCAGGGTTGTCAAATTTTCCACGTATACATTTAAGAGCATGGCTACAGAGGCGGATATTGATGAATGTGTAACGAAAAGTAAAGAACACTGCACCAAGAGCGAGTATGAGTAATATTAAGGGTAAATTGACTTGTTTCTCACCATTATCTATTTCTTCTTGCGTCTTTTCTGGCAATACTGAAAAGAAAAGGACTTTGGCGATAGGGGTAACGATATAGGTTGCAAACTTATGGTCAAAGGATTGAAGAAAAGTTTTTTCTGTGCTGTCTTCTTTTTGAGGTTCATCTGTTTCTATTGGTAAAGGAGTCTCCTCTGTAGCCTGTTTAAGCGATGTGTTTGTCTGTACTGTGGTTGATGATTCTGTTGATACTGTGTCTTCAGCTATAAGTGGTCTGGAAGCTGTACAGAGGCAGAGAAAAATCAATAAGAGGCAAACATAACGCATAGACAAAGTCCTTTATAGAGTGGGTGAACCGATATTAGTGGTTTTAACTAAGGCTAAATTCAGCAAGTGTTGCTTTGAGTTTTTCAACTTCGGCTTCATCATCAGCAAGCATGTCGCGGGTTTCTTGTACTTTATCCGCAGGTGCATTGTTGACGTACTTCTCGTTTGATAAACGCCCACGCTTACCGGCAGCAGCTTTTTCTTTAGCTGAAATTTGCTTTTCTATACCAGTGCGGAATGCTTCTAAATCAATAACGCCAGCCAGTGGGATGTGAATAACAATGTTGTCAACAACGTCAGAAACGCTTGCTGCTGGCTTGACAGCATCTTTATCAATGGTCAGTGATGAGAGGTTTGCGCGGTCGCAGATAAAGTCACGCACGTCATCAAGGTTCTCATCGGTGATAAGAGTAACTTCGAGTTGCGTTTTATCAGGCAGTCCTTGGCCAGAACGAATATTACGAATTGCACTTACCACATTTTGTACATGTTCCATGCGTGGAGCTAGTTCTGCATTTTGAACATCAAGGTTACTGGTTGGCCATTCTTGTAACATCAGGAATTGTTCGTCTGTCCAAACGCTTCCGCCAACCGTTGTTTGTAATTGTTGCCAGAGGTATTCGGTTATGAATGGCATGCCCGGGTGTAATAATCGCAAAACTTGCTCAAGAGCATAGCTGAGGGTATGGGCCGCAAGATTTGCTTTGCTCTCATCAGCTTGGAACTGGTGTTTTGCCCATTCCAAATACCAATCGCAGAGATCATCTCGGAAGAAACGATAAGCAGCGTTTGCGTATTCAGAGAAGCGGAACCGCTCAAGAGCATTGGTGCATTCTGTAATGGCGGTTTGCAAACGATCAAGCAACCAGCGTTCTTCAAATTGTGGGTTGAGCGCGAGTACGTCTTTTATGCTAACGGTGTGTGGCAGGGGGCGCTCGCTTAAATTCATAATAAGGAAGCGGCCAGCATTAAATACTTTATTCACAAAGTTGCGGCCACCTTCAAAGCGCTGTGGAGAGAGTTTTAAGTCTTGGCCTTCGGTAGTCATGTCGAGGACAGTGTAGCGTACAGCATCTGCGCCGTAGCCATCGCACTCAAAATGTTTAACTTTTTTATCGTCTTTGGGGGTACGCCAGCCACCAGGGCAGAAATTCATGCTGCCGCCTTCAATCATCAGCAGTGGGTCTATGCCGTTCTTGAGGCTTTTAGACATTTTCACGCCTTTTTCATCAAGCACAGTGCCGTGAATGTAGACATCAGAAAACGGTGGAATATCTAAATTAAATAAGCTCATCATAACCATACGAGCAACCCAGAAATAAATAATACCACGATCTGTAACCAAAGTGTTGGTTGGAAAATAAGTTTTCAGAAATTCGTCGTTTGTGTCTGGCCAGCCAAGGGTACTAAATGGCCACAGGGCAGAAGAGAACCATGTATCTAAAACATCATCTTCCTGTTTGATGTTTTCATTACCGCAGCCGCCACAGCATGTTGGGTCTGTTTCGCTAACGGTAATGTGATTACAGCTTGGGCAATGCCATGCAGGAATGCGGTGGCCCCACCAAATTTGGCGAGAGATACACCAGTCTTGTACTTCTTCCAGCCATTTACTGTATACTTTGGTCCAGCGGTCAGGGTGAAAATTAACACGACCTTCCGTAGTTTCTTTCAAGGCACGGTCTGCCAATGGTTTCATATTGACGAACCATTGTTCTGTTACCATCGGTTCTACCGGAACGTGAGAGCGGTAGCAGTGACCAACGGCATGGGTAATATCTGTTGTGCCTTGTAATACGCCGCTTGCTTCAATTTCTTTGAGCAATTGTTTACGACATTCAAAACGATCCATGCCAGCAAAATGCGCGCATTTTTCATTCATGGTGCCGTCTTTGTTCATAATAACAATTAATGGCAGGTCATTACGTTTACCAACTTCATAGTCATTCGGATCGTGCGCAGGAGTAATCTTTACCGCACCGGTTCCTTTTTCTGGGTCAGCATGCTCATCACCAATAACCGGGATGTCACGATTAATAATTGGTAGGGTTACCGTTTTGCCGATAGAGTCTTTGTAACGTGGATCGTTTGGGTTTACCGCAACCGCGCTATCACCAAAGAAGGTTTCTGGGCGGGTGGTTTCAACATCAATAAATCCACTGCCATCACTAAGTGGATAACGCATTTTCCACATGTGGCCAGGAATGTCTTCGGTTTCTACTTCATCGTTTGATAGGGCGGTTTGCAGGGCAGGCGACCAGTTCACCATGCGGGTGCCACGATAAATCAAACCATCTTCATAGAGTTTTACAAAATTATTACGAACTGCTTGCGAAAGGCCATCATCCATGGTGAAGCGCTCGCGGCTCCAGTCACAAGAGGAACCAAGTTTGCGCAACTGATTAACGATGCTGCTACCGTATTCTTCTTTCCAATCCCAGATGCGGTCGATGAAGGCATCGCGGCCCATTTCTTCTCGGCTTGGTCCGCCTTCGCTATCAAGTTGTTTGGCAACAACCGACTGCGTTGCAATACCAGCATGGTCAGTTCCAGGTTGCCAAAGGGTGTTATGGCCTTGCATGCGACGCCAGCGAATGAGGGTGTCTTGCAAAGTGTTATTTAGAGCATGGCCCATGTGCAGCACGCCTGTGACATTTGGCGGTGGTATGGCAATTGTGTAGGATGGTTTACCATCAACAGCACCTGCTCCAGCTTTAAAGCAACCAGCGTTTTCCCAACGTTGGTAGATGTCATTTTCGTGGGTACTGGCTTCGTACGCCTTTGGTAGTTCAGGGGTGTCGTTCACGAGATGCTCCATGATCAGAATTAGCAAGAAAGGCTAGGAAGTTAAGCACAGAAGCAAGCGAGGGATTGTCCTGAGAAGGAAGAAGGGGAGTGTACTGAAGAAGCAACAAAAAAGGAGCAAAAGGTGAGGTTGAGAGATATCTTCCTGTTGGACGAGTGGTGTATCCGAGGAGATAAGAGCTGTAAGAAAAAATAGAGTCTATTAAATGATTATAGCCATTTCTGCATGAGACAGCTCGTCGAGATCGTTGACGTTTGATATTTCGTAATGACAGCCGCTGACATCACGGATAATGAGATGTTGTTCATTAAGCCATGTGATGTGTTTAGCAGGGTCATTAATAAGGAAACGTGTGCGTCCTTTATCTGTGTTGACATCCCAGTACCGATTCCCTCGAGTAACCGTACAACTGTGTACTTTGCTAATTTGAGGAATGCGGTAACGCTGATTTATATCTGCAACGGCTAGTGTACGTGACTGCTCATCAAGTTGTTCTAATGATGAGAGGACTGCAATTTCTTTGTTGCTGTTGGTGTCATGAATACTAACCGGTCCGGATCGATCACTGATGGGTCGCAGTAACAGTATTTTTACTGGGGTTGGGTTTTTCTCTGATTCAGTGATGGCAAAGAGAGCGTTGTTAATGAACTGTAAGTGTATATTAGTCGTAGACATGTTGTTCACTCCTTATTTTGTTAATGCCTTGTTGGATATTAACCATGTTGGCAAAGGTTCCGTTTTCTAACTTCATAAGTTCTTCGTGTGTGCCTTCTTCGATAATGTTGCCATTATCAACAACAAAAAGTCTGTGTGCTTCACGAAGAGTTGCCAATCGATGTGCAATAGCAATGGTGGTTCTGCCTTTAACAAGATTTGCGATTGCTTCTTGAATGGCTTGTTCTGTTTCAGAGTCTACCGCAGAAGTTGCTTCGTCTAAGATAAGAACAGGTGGATCTACAAGTACTGCACGAGCTATTGCAATACGTTGTTTTTCTCCGCCAGAGAGTTGAACGCCGCCTTCACCAATAATGGTATCGTATCCATTCTCTTTTTTGAGAATGAAATCATGAGCACAAGCCGTTCGGGCAGCATTGATGACATCTTCAAAAGATGCTTCAGGACAGGCATAGGCAATGTTATCGGTGATCGACCCAACGAAGAGAAACGGTTCTTGCATAACAATGCCAACTTGTTTACGCCATGAAGAATAGGTAATGGAAGGTAATGCTTTTCCGTCAATGAGAATGGTTCCAGAATCTGGCTCAAAAAATCTACATAATAAATTGATGAGTGTGCTTTTTCCAGATCCAGACTTACCTACAAGGCCAATCATTTCTCCAGCTTGAATGTTAAAAGAAATTCCTTTAAGTATTTCTTTGCCACGTTGGTAACTAAATCGAACATCAGAAAACTCTATGGCGCCACCGACTCGTTCAATGACTTCTGCATTAGGATGATCAACATCTTCTTCACGGTGGTCAAGAACTTGAAATAATCTTTCGGCAGAGGCAACAGCATCAGTCATCCAGTTAAAGATGGCAGCAAACCATTGCATGGGTCCGTAGAGTAATGCGGTATAACCAACAAAAGCAATAAGATCACCAATAGTTAAGGTGCCGTCATCAATAAGCTCTGGGCCTAACCACCAGACTCCAACTGTCCCAACTGCCATTGCAAAGGCCATTGCTTCAAAAAAACCAAACCATGTTTGCTCTACTCGATAACGAACTTTCCACAGAGATTCATTGGTATGGGTAAAACGTTTTTGGCGCCTGTTTTCTTGGCCTGTAGCTTTAATAGCACGTACCCCTCGAATACTTTCACCAAGTTGAGAATGTAACATACCAACCTGTGCGCTTTCTTTGTGACAGAGTGGCATGAGTTTTTTCCAAAACCAGTGTCCACCACCAATTAATAATGGAACGGGCAGTAAAACAAAAATTGTGAGAAGTGGGCTAATCATTAATAGAATAATCCCTAAAACAATAAAAGTAACGCTATTTACTAAGAAGTATGGGAAACCATCAATAAGAAAGTGTTGTAGTCGACCCGTATCATGAGTCATTCTGCCAATAATTTCTCCTGCTTCACTACGGCCATGATAGGACATGGCCAAGCGCTGAACTTTTTCGTGAAGGTTGGCTCGTAGGTCGGCCACTATTCGGCTTCCAAGCCACGAATTGATCCAGTTTCCAGAAAGTCTGCCAACAATAGCTAAGGCAAATGCTCCGGCTATTAATCCCATCCACAATGTAAGCTTATTTGTTGGGTTTCCTGCGACAATGTTATCGGCAATTTGTTTGGTAATATATGGTGGTAACATCTGTGCGCCGACTGCAATAAATGTGCACAGGATTAAGAAAAAGGCCCGTAATCGATATGGCTGTACTAAGTGTAGTATTCGCTTAATGACATGTGATCGTTTACCGCACAGAGGGCATAAGTCACCTCTAGAAGGTAGAGGGGCTTCACATGTAGGACATCGAGCTGCATCAATTATTTCTGGTAATACTGTTTTTTTACCATTAATAGCGTCGTCAATAAGGCGATGCGCTTCAGCAAATTCATTGATAAGATCAAGGGAAAAATTAATTAAACACTCTTCTTTCCCGTTTATGGTAATCAATAAGCGGGAGTATCCATACATTTCATCTAAAGTGATTTTTGAAATGTTAGATACGACTATGGTTTGTTCTACTTTTTCCTCAGATCCAATATGAATATGTTCATCTGTTAGAACTAGATATCGTTTGCCGTAATGTCCATCTTCAAGTAAATCGGTAGAAAGTGCGATTTTTGTCTGTGATTGGCATATATTTGTTATGTGTTTCGGTAGTGTTGTTGTAAGATTCATAGTAAACTTCTAAATGGTAGATATGCATATGAATTCGGTTTCTGCAAAAAATGAGAGAATTCTGTGTTCGAATAATAGGAATATGCTATAAGATTGTAGTGAATGGAACTAGGCGTTTGTCTTGAACTATAAAATGAGGCTGAAGCTCAGGGAATACATGCAAAAAATGTTTTATCGATAATGACCTAATTAGGGTGCATTATAAGTATGACATATATTTAGATGATTCAGGACTGCGTTAAAAGTAGCAGCAATAGACTAGCAAGCTATTTTAGGAAACTTGTTTTTAGCAAACAGTCGCAATCTTGCGTATTTGCTAAAAACAAGTTGATGGCGTATGGTTTATGATGCCTTTGTTTATACCATACGCCTACAGAAGTCATGACGGAGCCAATCAGAAGATGGTTGTTGTTATTCATCGAAAGCTCCTTTTTTATCGCTGTAGCATACGTTGATGTCCATTCTGGGAAGTATGGCTTATCAATGCAGAGAAATGATTGGGAGCCAGAGGAACAGAACGGAGGGTGCACAATATTATATGTTGCGCTTATCGCCGAATGCTGTTCTTTCAATTAAATAAAGCAAGAGTTTTTTTTGACATGCTGTGGAGTTGTAGGTGTCTGTCTTTTCCCTTTTCATTTACTTCCGTCTAGAGGTGAATGAAAAGGGGGGAGAATAGAGGTAGAAATAATTTAAGAATGTCGTGTCTGTTGTTTTTTATGTAGACCTATTGCCGTTTTTTTGGAAACACTCGTTTCGTGTACCGTCTCTATAAATTGCTCTTATTTTCTTAGATGCAATGGTATTGCTCTTTGTTGTCTCTTGCGAGAGAGCATTACAGTGCTGACTATGACGGAAGAGGCGCTTCTTATACTGGCTGATGTGGCCTTGGATTGTCCCGGGCGGGATGCTTTTAGCTATCTTGTGCCAGAAGAGCTTCGTCCAAAATTACAGGTTGGCGATGCGGTACAGGTTCCTTTTGGCCGACGGGTTCAGCAGGGCTTTGTGATTGCTATTCGAGAGGCGCCTAAGCCTGAGTATACGGTGCGGCCTATAGAGAAACGGCTCGACCATGTGCATTTGCCAGCTCCTTTAATTCGGCTCATCCGCTGGGCAGCATCGTATTATAGATGCAGTTTGGGGACCTTTCTATCAGCAGCGGTTCCAACGGCGGTTCGTGATGCAACCGCACTTAAGAAACTTCGCTTTATTCGTAAAGACGAGGCATTTGATGGGAAGCTCACGAAACGTCAGCAACAGGTCTGGGAACAGTTGCCAATAGAACAAATTACCTTTGCCGACGGATGTAAAAAGACGGGTTGTTCGGCAGGAGTACTTGACCGTTTAATTGAAAGCGGTGCTGTCTCTTTAACCGTGGATGATTCGGTGCAGGAACATGTACTGAATGTTGCTCAGGAAAACCACGCACTAACCGATGAGCAACAAGTTGCCTTTGATGCGGTTTCGGCTCGTCTCGATGATGGCGGTAACGAAACATTTATGCTGTATGGTGTGACTGGTTCTGGAAAAACTTTAGTTTATATGGATTTGGTAGACCAAGTGATTGCTGCTGGACAACAAACTTTATTATTATTGCCAGAAATTGCCCTAACGCCACAGCTTGCTGCACGATTTCGTGGACGTTTTGAGCGGGTCGTTGTTTGGCATTCCCAATTTACGGCAGGGGAGCGACATAAGCAATGGCAAGATGTGCGCGCAGGAAAAGTGGACCTTGTTATCGGAACGCGCTCAGCTTTGTTTGCCCCATTAACCAACATCGGTTTAATTATTGTTGATGAAGAGCATGAGCATAGTTACAAGCAAGATAGCACGCCGCGTTACCAAGGTCGTGATCTTGCGATTATGTATGGTGTGCAATGTGATGTGCCAGTAGTGCTTGGCTCGGCAACGCCTAGTTGTGAAACTATTAAAAATGCCCGTGATGGAAAGTTCTCGGTTTTAACTTTGCGCAAACGTCCGGCTGGCGGTTCTTTGCCAACCCCCATTGTTGTGGATATGCGGGAAGAATGCCAAGAACAAAAAAAACAAGTAACGGTCAGTCGTGCGTTAATTGAACATATAACAAGAGCGAAAAAACGTGGTAAGCAATCTATTGTATTATTAAATAGACGGGGTTGGAGTCCTATTGTTCATTGCGCATCTTGCGGTCATAGCTTGAGTTGTGAAGCCTGTGATGTCAGTTTAACCTGGCATAAAGGGCCACAATTATTGCGTTGCCATTATTGTGGCCACGAAGGCGGTTTACCCAAGGTATGCCCAGCCTGTTCGCAGCCAGCGCTTACCACAAAAGGCATGGGCACCGAACAATTATGTCATGCGCTGAGCAAAGAAATTGAAGGTCTGCGTGTTCTTCGTTTAGATGCAGACACCGTTTCAAAACGGCAAGGCCATGCTCAGTTATTATCCGCTTTTGGTGATCGTGAATACGATTGCTTAGTGGGCACACAAATGGTCGCCAAGGGATTAAATTTTCCCAATGTAACCGTGGTAGGCGTAGTGGCAGCAGATCATGGTCTTGCCCAGCCAGACTTTCGTGCGGCAGAACGCACTTTCCAATTAATTGCGCAGGTCGCCGGTCGCGCGGGTCGAGGTAAAGATGCAGGCACGGTTATTGTGCAAGCCTTTGATCCAGAGGCTCCCGCATTATTTTGTGCGCTACGCATTAAGCCCAAGACATTTTATAACGGTGAATTGGAATTACGTGAACGCTACGGTTATCCGCCCTACACAGGGCTTATTCGCATTGTTTGGCGCGGGGAAAAACTCCAAGAAGTTGAGAGCCTCGCCCTTGAACAAGGTCAACGTTTACAAGCATGTGCAGAAAACCTTCCGATCCTTGGCCCAGGCCCAGCAGGCATCGCTTTTCTCAAAGGCCAACATCGTTGGCACGCACTCATTAAAGCCGGAAGTCGCGGTGCCGCCCAAGCCTTTCTTGCTCGCCTCCATGAGGCAGGCGGTCTCCCCGAACGCCGTGGTGTAAAAATAATGACCGACGTAGACCCTTATGCCTTTAGTTAGGAGTGTGTACACAACCACACTTGCTATCTGCCGAGGGGGTGCATTCTTCGCCCAGATTCACTAATTGATAAGAAGGGGAGTGGTCATATGTCGTGTTCAACGGTTGAAGAGTTTAAGGCAGCTGTAGCTGCGTGTGGAGATATTAAGCCAGCAGCATTTGCCGTTGGTATTGCAACAGCAGCGGTAACAAATCCGTTGGCACCGGCAACGCTTGCTGATGACGCAGTTGTTTTGGATACGTGGTATCCAGTGGTAAACTGTGACGAAAACTTTGGTTCAGCCGCGATTTTGGCAAAGATTGTTGGTTATACTGGTGGTACAGCATCGTACCGTTTGGATGCAGCTCAGCTAGAAGAAATTCTTGCCTATTTTGCGCCGTTTATGGGCCCAGAGGTGCATAAACACGCAAACATTATGGCACTTCTTTCTATGAAGCGCATGCTTGAGGTAGAGGTCGACAGTACTGATCTCACTGCTCAGCCACGCTTTGTTGTTGTAAGTTTTATTGGTGATCTGAATGACGCGCCAGCTGATGTGCATGATGCTTACCTGCGTTTGCACTTATTGTCACACTGTAAAGTGAAGCCGCATGGCGTGAATCTAAATGGCGCATTTGGTGTGTTGCAAAATGTTGTGTGGACCTCACACGGTCCCTACGCGCCAGAATCATTTGATTGTTCACGTGCTATCCTGAAAGCTTCAGGTGTAGATGTACAAGTCCGCTCTATCGATAAATTTCCACGTTTAACCGATTATGTTACGCCAAAAGGTGTACGGATTGGTGATGCTGATCGCGTGCGTTTGGGTGCACATTTAGCTCCAGGCACAACGATCATGCATGAAGGTTTTGTGAACTTTAACGCAGGCACCCTTGGTAACTCTATGGTTGAAGGCCGCATTAGTGCTGGCGTTGTTGTAGGTGACGGTTCGGATGTTGGTGGTGGTGCTTCGATTATGGGGACGCTATCTGGAGGTGGAACACAAGTTATTTCTGTTGGGGAAGGTTGCTTACTTGGCGCAAACGCTGGCCTTGGCATTAGCTTAGGTGATAACTGTACGGTTGAATCTGGCCTCTATGTGACCGCAGGTAGTAAAGTGCTCTGTTTGTGGGATGATGCGGTTCGCAAAGCATCTGAGCTCTCAGGACAGAGTGAGTTGCTCTTCCGCAGAAACAGTCAAAACGGCATCATTGAAGTGTTGAAAAAACGCAACGAAGTTGAGCTGAATGAGGCATTACATAGTAATTAAAGCTTCTTGACGGATTGGGCTTTCATGGCGTATACTCTCCTAGGAGAGTATTATGCCTAGAAAGATGACTGACGCTTCTGTTATTCGTAAAAGTGTTGCCGCCAAAAACCTGAAGAAGACGACCTTTGCAGGGTTGATGCTATCTATCAATAGTGCTTTGGCAGGTATTATGACTATAGGCGGCATTTTTTGGCTCGTTAAGAGTGGGCAGATGACTCCTTATGCTGTTTTAGCAGTCGCTGGTCTTGTCTTTTTGTCTGTGATTGCTCTTCAATTGCATGCTGTTCGTATTCATTTACGAGAAATTTTAGCTGAACAGATTGAAGAAGAGTTGCGTAATCAATAGATACTATGGACTTTGTGGTAATCAGTTGAATTATCTCATCCGTTTAGGATACTCAGGTCATGAATTATAAGGTACTGGCGGTGTGCGGGGTGATTGCTTTGGCGGCGGTTGGTCTTTCGATGTGTACGGAAGATAAGCATGTAGAGACAAAGGGAGCCTCTCTAGATGAGCCTAATGAATATGTAGACCCAGATACTGGCGAGGCCTTAAGTCCGAAAGAGTATCGTGAGCGTCGGTATTTGCGTCAGCAGGTTCAGTTTCAGGAAGCGATTGAAAAAGAAGAAGAACGTCAGCAGGCTCTTTTGGAAGAAGAAAAGAGTCTGAATGGTGTTATTCAAACTCATCATGATAATGGTCAAGTAAGGATGGAAGAACATTATAAAGATGGCCAGCTACATGGTTTTTCCAAAACATGGCATCCGAATGGCAAGCTGGCTTTACAAGTGAGTTATAGTGAAGGGCATCAAACAGGTGAGGCAACAGAGTGGTCCGAAGAAGGTGTCGTCATTCGTCGCTGGAATGAAGAAACGGATTCTGAGTCGGTTTTTTCCGAAGAGGGTGTTCCTGTGTATATCCGCAAGTTTGATAAACATGGTAGCGGTTATGAGCGGCATTGGTATCCGAATGGTCAGCGAAAATCAGAAATGATATTTAAGTTTAACCAACCCATTGGTGAAGAGTCGCTTTGGAATGAAGTTGGCATTAAAATAAAAGACGGTTTGGATATCGAAGAATAACGTTTTAGTCGTTTGCTTCACGTTTTTTTCGCTGGATAAGTGTTCCGAGTATGTCTCGGTTTACCAAAATGTATTCTACCATGCTGCCGACGCTCATAAGTGCAGATGCCCATACAAGAACAGCAACAACGGGTAAGTGCCAAGCAGCAGGGCTGACGAAAACCGCAGGCATACCAATGGCCCAAAGGATACAGGTTCCCTGAATCCACGCTTTGATTTTTCCACTGCGACGTGCAGCAAGAATGAGTCCTTTGCTTGCGGTCATGCTGCGTAATGCACCAGCAACAATTTCTCGTAAAACCATTAGCCATACAGGTAACCAAGGTACTAGACCGTAGCCAAGAATAGGTTCAGCAAGGGTGCCGCCTACGACGTGCACAGGTGGCATAATAAGCCATGATGCAAAGAATGGTTCGCCGTAAAATTCTGCTGGATAGCCAACGCCACCAGCAGGTAAGAGCAACATCATGAAAATGGTAATACGATAAAATACATCGCAAAACGGGTCTGCTAATTTGCCAAAATCAGAAACTTCATTGCGTTTACGCGCAACATAGCCATCCAGTAAATCGGTCATTTCTGCAAAAGCACACAACCAGCCTGCTACCCAATAACAGAGATTATAATCAGTGGTAATAAAGAGGTAGCTTGCAACAATAACTGGTGCGAGAAAGATGCGTGCAAGGGTAAAGCGGTCGGCGAGGGTAATCACAGGAGTTTATGCTTCTTCATACAGGTAATGAGTTCAGCTCTTTTTCCGCTGCTCATTGGTACCAGTGGTAGACGGAACGATTCATGGCATTTGCCCAGTTCAACCAGTGCTGTTTTTGCTGGGATAGGGTTTGTTTCACAGAAGGCCACTTGAGTAAGTTCGTGGACAATGCCGTGTAATCTACGGGCTTCAGCCATATCGCCAGCATGCGCAGCTTTACACATATCACTAACAAGGCGCGGAGCAAAGTTTGCAACAACGCTAATAGTGCCAGATCCACCAATAGCCATTAATGGCCAAGTGAGGCCGTCTTCTCCAGAGAGTACACGAACGCCAGAGTTTAAGAGTGCTAGTGCCTGATCAAGGCTACCGGAGGCTTCTTTCACGCTATCTATATTACCGAGTTCGGCAACGCGAGCAGCGGTTTCTGGAGCCAAGTTTACGCCAGTCCGGCTTGGTACATTATACAGTACCATTGGTAAAGGCATGGCTTCACGTACGGCTTTAAAGTGCTGAAAGATGCCTTCTTGAGTTGGTTTGTTATAATAAGGTGTGATGGTGAGGATTGCATCAGCGCCATTTTTTTCTGCGGCACAGGCAAGACTTACTGCTTCACGTGTGCAGTTAGAGCCGGCACCAGCAAGAACGGGAATTCGACCTGCTGCATATTCAGCAGTGAGGCGAATCATTTCATGTTGCTCATCATGGGTAAACACTGGGCTTTCACCAGTGGTGCCACAAGGAAGCAAAGCGTTTGTGCCTTGCTCAACATGCCAGTCTACCAATGCCTTGAGGGCGGCTGTATCTATGGCGGACCCATCTTCTGTCCATGGAGTGACCAAGGCCACAATGCTACCACTCAACATGTTGTACTCCTTTTTCTGGGTGCCCAAAATGAGGCTCTTTTTCTGATGGGCAAGCGTGCTTTTTTATTGGTTAAGCAATGTTTTCATTTCATGCACAGCTTGCTGCATGCCTACGAGCAAGGCTCGGGCGACAATCGTATGGCCAATGTTGTATTCACAGGCTTGGATAAGGCCAATCAGATCAGAAACGTTGTGATAGGTAATGCCGTGGCCAGCGTGGCAAAGCATGCCGCACTCATTCACGACTTCGCTAGCAATGCGTAGACGTTCCAGTTGTTGATCACGTTCGTTGATGCTTTCTTGCATACCAGTTTGTTTTGCCGCCAACCATGCATTTGCCCATGTACCAGTGTGCAGTTCTACTGCTTGTGCGCCAAGATCGTGCGCCTTACGAATAGTATCAGTATCTGGCTCAATAAATAAACTGACTTGGGTGCCGTTGTCTTGTAGTTGAGTAATGGCGCTCCGCAGTTCATCTACATTGCGATCAAGGTTAAGGCCACCCTCGGTTGTCAGTTCTTCACGATTCTCGGGAACAAGACAGACTTGTTGTGGGCGCAGGTCAAGAGCCGTTTCCAATACCTCGTCATCTTCATGTAGGGCCATTTCAAGATTAAGAGTACCAGCAACGGTTTGGCTGAGGAGTACAACATCTCTATATTGAATGTGCCGTCTATCACCACGTAAATGTACGGTAATGCCATCAGCACCACCCAATTCGGCTAGTACAGCCGCTTGCACTGGGTCTGGTTCCACCGTTTGGCGGGCTTGTCTGACGGTGGCGACGTGATCAATGTTAACTCCGAGTCGTATCATGCGTTGGATGTTCGTTAAACTTTAAGATGAGGCAAGCTAGGAAAATGACCAATGCTGTAGTCTGAGCATACCCGCTTACTTGTGCACTAAGAGAGAGTTGTCACTATCTTCGTTCAAGAATAGAAGAAGCGATGGAGATGGACTGGTGCTAGACCGTTTGTGTGCAGATTTGCGTGATGAGTGTGAAATGCTTCAAGAATCTGGAGCTTTGCGTCAGCGGCCAGTTATCGATTCTCCTAATGGTCGTGTGGTCATTGTTGGTGGTGGCTATGGTAAACGCACCAAATTACATAATTGGGCAAGTAATGATTATTTAGCGGCAACGAGCTCGATTCGTGTAAAAAACGCCGCTCGTCGGGCTTTACGGCAATATGGAACTGGTGCAGGTTCAGCCCGATTACTTTCTGGTGGCTTACGTTGTCATAAGCGGCTAGAAGAACGGCTTACCCATTGGCTTCAGCCAGATATTGAACACCACTATGATACGGTGATTGGGCCAACCGGATTTCAAACAAACATGGCCGTGCTGGTCAGTTTAGCTGATCATAAAAATGATGTCATTATACTCGACCGTCTTTGTCATGCATCCATGTATGATGGCGCTCGTTTGGCTGCTGGATCACTGACCCGTTTTCGTCACAACGATAGTGAAGATTTACGTACGCAATTAGCACGTGCATCAACAGCACGGCGAAAGATTGTTTGTATAGAAAGTATCTATTCCATGGATGGGGATGAGGCTGATCTTCAGCAGCTAAGAGCCGTCTGTGATGAAATGGGAGCTATTCTACTTGTTGATGAGGCACATGCCCTTGGTGTTTTAGGCCCAGCAGGGCGCGGCTTATGTGCTGAACAATCTATTCGTCCAGACTTGATTATGGGGACTTGTTCCAAAAGCCTTGGAGCGCAGGGTGGTTTTGCCTGTGGTCGTTCAGAAATTATAGAGTGGATTGTGAATCGAGGCCGTTCGCTTATTTATTCTACCGCATTAAGTCCCGCTTCTTGTGGTGCTGCCATTGAAGTGCTTAACCTGTTGCGTGATAGACCTGATATGGGAAGGCCTTTAGCCGCTTCATCTGTTCGTATACGTACCGCTTTAAGAGAGCAGGGTTGGTCTGTGCCAGAAGGGCGATCTCCTATTATTCCTGTAGTGGTTGGCGATCAGCAGCGTGCCGTTGCTCTATCTGCGGCTCTCCGTGAACGAGGACATTTTGCCCCTGCAATTAGGCCGCCAACAGTTCCTCCTCGTGAATGCCGTTTACGTATAAGTCTTACTTTGGCCCATACAGAGTCTGATATTCAGCGTTTTTTACGAATAATGGCAGACCTTTATGGTAAAAAACCATAAAATATCTCCATATATTGTATCAATCGTTTCTTTTGTCTCTATATAATCCCCGTTTCTTTTCGTTTGCAAAATACGTTACAGGTGCATCATACAGCTATGCGCGTATCAGCTAGTACACACGCCCTGTTGGCGAACGGTGAAGAGGTTTTGATTGGTGGAGTGCCGTATACCGTGGAGGCATTTATTGGCTCTGGTGGCACAGCGACGGTCTTTCGAGTATGTAGTCCAACTGGGACTCGATTTGCTCTCAAGATGGCAGCTTTGGCTGATACGAAACAAGAATCGTTAAAGCGCGAAGCTGATATTCTTGAGCGTTTAACGGGTATAGAAAATGTACCGCGTTACATTTGGGCGAGCCAATTGGATGTTGGTTATGGGATGCTCATGGAGTTGGTCCCTAGTCGTGATTTACAAAAAGTTTGCGATAATAACAACAATCTTGGCGACTTATTTCCGGACTTTTATGTCGCAACTATGTTGCATTCTGTTGCAACAACGCTCAAGGCCTGTGAAGATAAAAATGTGTTCCATGGTGATGTATCGCCGTCGCAGATTGTTGTACAAGACGGTCGTTTTAACTTGTTAGATTGGGGTTCAGCGAATCAGCCAACTGTTAGTGCAAAATGTTTATACATGGCACCTGAAGACATTTTGCGTTTTTACGCGGGTCAATTGGCAAGGAAAAATAAAGATGTCAGTGAAGAACTTCAGCGGGCAACAGTGCGTACGCGAGACGGTTTCGCTGCTGATATTTATATGCTGGGGTGTAGTGCTGCTATGCTTTACTGCCCAGCAACGAGAATTCATTTTTACGTGAACATGATGAAACGCATGCGCCAGCGTGAGTTACCACCGTCGCAGATTCAAGGCAAAGTGTTAATGCATCGAGCGAAGCAGATTTTGGATGGTAAGGAAGATTATCATGATGCCATTCAATCTATGACTTCTAAAGTCATGAACAAAAAGTTACTCAAACTTATTGCGGATATGATGTCATCAGACCCAGCTCAACGGCCGAGCCTCTTATCTATTATTCAGCAGACAGAAAAGTTGGCGGTAGCACCTGAAGTGATAGCGCAATATACAACGGTTATTCGGTATTCTGAAAAATGTGCAGATGGAACTATTACTGATGAAGAGTATAGGCAGTTTGAAAAAGACTTTCCAGGTGCGGGTGATTTAAAAGGCCGGATTCCTGCGAAGCAATTTTCAGAGCTTTTCCAGTTGTCTAAAAAGCCAGTTGATAAAGGTTTAGAGTCAAAAACATGGAATGCACTGCGTAACCCGTTTTTTACCGCTATAGACAATACTGTGTTAACGAAAACGTTATCTGATTTTTTCTATGCTCGTGAGGAAGTAAAAATTAATAAACGGATAGATAAAGAGATTGTAACTATTCGTCCAAAGATAACCAAATTACAACAAGCCTACAAAGAAAAAAAACGTTCGTTGGAGCAGACATATATTCAACGAGAAGCAGCAATAAAAAATTCAGTTAAATCACATTCCCGTAGGCAGGAATCTATTCGTGCTGAAAAACAAAAATTACAATCTGCTTTAAGCCATCTTTCTGCGGCCTGCAAAAAAAAGCATACTGGTTATGAACAAGCGATAGAAGCATTGCAAGACCAACGAGAAGCAGCGCTTGACCGTTGGGAAGCGGAACTGGAAAAACACCAAGGTGATAAGCTTTACATTTATAGCTTGCTGGAAGAACACGGATACATTTCTTGTGCGTCAGATTTATTAAAACTGTTCCGTCGAGTGTGGCAGTAAAGTTGCGCGAGTATTGAAGTGAAGACAATCATTGAAAAGATGGTTTCAGGCTTGGCTCCTATTAATTGTGGTCAATGTCACGCCCAAGTTTCTTATCAAAGGATTGATTCAAATATTGATGGGTATGATTGTTATCGTTGTTCTCAATGCGGGCATTTAATATACCATATTCAGCAGGTATCTGCGAAACTGCTACGAAAAAAACAATAATTGAACGGAGAGTTACTCCGTGACGGCAGGAAAAGAATCAGACATGCCGGTATCACCTCGCTCAATATCATTAACGGTACGCGCAATGCGTTTGGCATAGGAATAGATGCGGCGTAAATTATCAATGATATCTGTTTCTAGGGCATAGGTTTGTAAACGATCAGGTTCGTTGGCCAAAAGCCTGTTTGCTTGGTGGGTGTTTGCTTGATGGGCAGCTTTACGGATTTTCCGTTTGAGCTGAACGACTTCCATAGCGGAGAGGGTGTCGCGGTTAACCAGTGCGTTGATTGAGGTATCAAGAGCTTCGGCGATAATGTTATGGAATTTTGCTAAGACTTCAGTTGTCGTGGCGCTGATGGTAATGTTTTTCTCAATGCGGCCAAGGCCGATGCTGACAAGGTTTTTGTCAATAATATCACCAATGGCCTCAAGATTGTTAATCGCAGACAGGAAGTTGAAGACCTGTTGAGAGTCCTCATCAGAGAGTTCTTGTTGGCTAATGTCACCAAGGTATTTTACGAGGTGCCGATAGAGCATGTCTATTTCATCATCAATATCTCGGATCTTCTCAAGATCTGTTTCTGATCCATTAATGATGGCTGGAAGAATATTTTCCATCATCTTATTAATACGTTTGCCTACGCGTTTAATTTCGTTTCGTGCAACTTCTAGGGCTAATGGTGGGGTGCTAATAAGTTGTGGGTCAAGATAACGTGGTTGTAAATCAGTAGATTCTGTGGAATTCGGTAACAGTTTGGTAATAAGATAAGCGAGTGGGCTGGAAAACCATACAAGTACCAGCGTGTTTAATATATTGAAAACCATGTGAACATTGGCGACCTGTAAGGGGATTTCAGCAGCCATGCGCTCTCGTCCTTCCAGCTCTGGATGTGTGGGAGAAATAGTAGATGCAATCTCGGTAAGAGTTGGGATGAACCATATCCAGACAGCAACACCAATACATTTTATGCTGGTGTGGGCAATGGCAGCTCGAACGGCTTCACGTGGTTTGCCAATGGATGCTAACAGTGCTGTTATGCAGGTGCCAATATTTGCGCCAAGTACTAAGCCGATACTCGATTCTAGGCTGATTAAACCCTGGCTAGCAAGAGTGACAAAAACAATAATCGATGCGGAAGATGATTGTACTAAGGCGGTGAAAATAGCACCGAGTGTGATACCCAGAATTGGCGAAGCGAGCCCTTCCATAATGGCATGAAAAGGTTCATAGGTGCGTAGTGGACTCATAGCACTGCTCATCAGGTTCATGCCAAGGAAAATCAAGCCAAGGCCAAGAACCAAGTTCCCTATGGTTTGGATCTTTTTAGCACCCAAAAATTGTAGGGTGTATCCAATAAAAACAATGATAAATGCGGATTTGGTTACTTTGATAGTTGCAAGATAGGGGGTAATGGTGGTGCCGATGTTGGCTCCCATAATGACCCCAATGGCCTGTGACAGGTCCATTAAGCCAGCCGAGATAAAACCAATAACCAATACAGTGGTTACAGACGAACTTTGTATTACGGCAGTGGTAATTGCACCGGTGGTCAGCCCAAGCAGACGATTGTTAGTGAGCCTACCAAGCAATACTTTTAACTTCTGTCCAGCTAATGCTTTAAGGGCATCTGCCATTTGGTCGAGACCAAAGAGGAAAATAGCCAGGCCACCAAGCAGTTTCGTGACCAATTCAAACCAGTTCATGTCGTCCATCGAAGACGATAGCAAGCTGAAGTGTTCTCGTCCAGTTGCAATTTGTTTGTATCACTTTGTTTACGTACTTTTATCACAAAAAAGTGCTGGAGATGAACGATCAGTTGCCTTGTCATGATCTGGGTTAGTATCTCGCAACAGAGTACTTATGATTACCGTTATTGACAACTATGACAGCTTCACCTTCAACCTCGTCCAGTACCTCTGGGAGCTTGGTGCAGAAGTGCAGGTGTACCGTAATGATGAAAAAAGTGTGCCTGAGGTGCTTGCTGAGTCTCCCGAGCGCATCCTCATTTCTCCCGGCCCATGTACACCAACTGAGGCCGGTATCTCCGTAGACTTGATCAAGGCGGTGGCTGAACGCGGTGTACCGTTAATGGGTGTGTGTCTTGGTCATCAAAGCATTGGTCAAGCCTTTGGTGGTGCGGTTGAGCGGGCGGAAGTACTTATGCATGGCAAGACCAGTTTGGTAGAACACAACAATACTGGTTTGTTTGCTGGCTTACCAAGCCCATTTACAGCAACGCGTTACCATAGTCTTGTTGTGAACGAATCTCTGCCTGATTGTTTAGAAACAACTGCATGGACGGTTCCTGATGAAGCCAGCTCTCATGGCGGGCGTGTCCTAATGGGTATTCAACATAAAACACTACCAATAGCAGGTGTACAGTTTCATCCTGAAAGCTTTTTAACTGAACATGGGCATGATTTGCTCCGTAATTTTTTGGAGATGTCCGCATGAGTGGGGCAAGTATAACATTCGCAGCAGTTATTGCAGCCAGCAGTGATGCAGTAATCGTGGCTGGGCTCGATGGTGAGCTCGAATCAGCTACAGTTGGCATTCGTAAAACAGGGCTTGGCCCGCAGCTTGCAGACCAAGAGCCTATCTTAGAAGAGTTATCCAGAGATGATCTCTTACAGTCCATAGACCAGACAATGGAAGCGGGCGATGAAGAGATTGCCCCAGATGTTATGGATATGGACCCCATTGAACTCCGTGGGGTGGTAGAGGCTTTATTGTTAGTTTCTACGAAGGTATTAAAGCTCGAGCAAATTTGTGCCTGTTTGCCAGGAATAGATGCGGCTTATCTAGATGGATTCTTGCGTGGGCTGTCTGCTCGTTTTACCCATGAGCAACGTGGTTGGGACTTACGTGAAATTGGTGGCGGTTGGCAATTACTTACGCGCGTAGACTTTCATCCGTGGGTACGCCGTCTTGGTCGCAGAGAGATTCCAACGAAATTGACTCGCAGTGCTATGGAAACACTGGCAATTGTTGCATACAAACAACCCGTTATTCGCGGTGATATTGAAGATGTTCGCGGAGTGCAATGCGGTCCGATGTTACGTCAGTTAATGGACATGAAATTAGTACAGGTGCTTGGTCGTGACGAAGAAACGCTGGGGCATCCATTACTCTATGGTACTACAGATATTTTTCTCGACCGTTTTGGCCTTGCAAGTCCTGATGATTTACCACGTAGTCATGAGTTTGGGGCTTAGGATGAGGTTAAGAGTTGGAGGGTAGGGTCCAGTGACCAAATTGGGCTACATTGTATCTCTGTTACTATTTTGCTCGCTACTTATCTATGTTGCGTTCCCTGAAGGTTCGGACGGTTCTGAGAAGTGGCGCATTTTTAATAAGCAACATAAAGATTTTGAAGCATCGGTTGGTGACCGTTCGTGGTTGCTAGCAGATGGTCAATTAAGCGTTCAAACAGCAGACGGTTGGAGTTTTGACCGTGGAATGAACAACGGTGCGATTAACGAATTTTGGAAATTTGTTATAAGAGTTCTTAACAATGACATTACCGAAGCGGGCATTCGTGAAAATATTTCTGCTGCTGATATTGCTGCTTATGGTATAGACGGAAAACATTTTTTACGTGCAGGTTCTCGTGGAATAGAGCCACAAGAAATGCACTGGGGTTCACAGCAAGGCGTTGGATATTTATGGTGGCGTAATGAACAACGCTTGTTGGTTTGTCCTGTTGGCGTGGTGCGTTTGCTCACAGAAAAATTACAACGTTTAGACAGTCGCCATTTCATGAAAGAAAAGATACGATATTCAGAGCTGGTTTGTCGTTATCCAGATGGTGACCCTATTTATCTCTCTTATAACGATAGTGTGTGGGGGCATATTGGCCCTATAGAACGACCACCATGTAATGGGCGTGTTGATGATCTGACCAGTATTCTGTCTGGGATGCAGGTTCATGATTTAGATGCAGTGGTAGGCCCATTATCATGGCCAATTGCCACCATTTCATTTTTAAAACATGAGGCAGGGCAAGCTGCTGAGACGGTTGAAGAGATAACCGTTTACCGTTCCGAGACCAGTGGCTGGTTGAGTAATACAAGTGGTTTAGCCCAGCATGTTGATTTAAGAAGTGTTGATGAAGTGCTTGCGCGTATTGACGCACTTGCAGGCGATGCGTTAATCTCCATTCCTGATACGTTAAATGGTAGTCCTATTGGCCGCATTCATATTCAGCGGAAAATTCAACAAAAAAATGGTGCCGAGACTGAGTCCTTCCATTTATATAAAACAGGAATTGATGATGAGTTGGTTGGCGGAAGCCGCTGGGAATTAGATTGGCAACAAGGTCGGACTCGCGCACGTGCAGATAGCTCTGAATTTATTCGTCAGGGTTTGCGTGCGATTCGTGTTGAATCATCTCAGCGTCGCACAGGCCCGTGGAGAGAACCAGACAATACGCTTTTAAGTATTGAATTAGACGGTGATGAAATGGATAATCGTGTTCATGTTGCTTTTACCGATGATAATAAAATGATAACTGATGATTGGGAGGGGGTTATTGTTGCACATAATAATGATATTAAAGAGATGGATGCCTCTCTCTGTTTAGATCCAGATATTTTACCTGTTCATCATGAACGGTTGATAAAAATGCAACGTATACGTTATCCTCACGTGACCGAAAGCGGTGTAACAGATGGTCGTGTGTATGTGCGTGAAGAAGGCCGTCCGTGGCGGCAAGTGTACCCTGATGCGGCAAGTGTTCAGCCATTTGCGGTAGAACAAGTTGTACACGCTTTGGTCAGCACACGGGTACAAAGCGTCCGTTTTGCTACCGATGCAGATAAAGCAATTCTTGTAAACCCACATTATGGTATTGATGTGCGTATTGCCCCACTTGGCCGTGTAGAAGGCGAAGACGTTTTCTCCATTGAGCAAACGTTTCAACGTGACTGGGGTGTTGTGTTAGCACCGGAAGGTGATGGGTGGCGAGCCGTTGACCGAGATGGAGATATCGCATTCTTTCTTACTGCGGCACAAAAAGAACAATGGTTTGGTTCTGTACATGAGGCGATTGTGTTGCCCTTGGTGCCATCACAAGTGTTGGGTGTAGAATTTTATACTGCGGATGAAGAGTTTAGTCTGAGCGTAGAGGGCGAAGAATGGAGTCTCAATGATGCGAATTCTTCACAGCCAGCCGTAAAAAGTGTTGTTCGCCGTTTTATTCGTTTGCTTAGTGAACTACGCTATCTTGAACAGGTAGATGTTTTACAAGTGCTTACAAAAGATGAGGTGGAGCAGCGTCTTATTATTCATCTACCGATGATTGATGGTGAAGAACGTTTATTACATGCAAAAATAGGCATGAAAAATAACAACCATATAGTGACCGTGCAAAATAGTCGGTCAGATGGAAAAGGCAGCTTATTGGCAGCTTGTCGGATTGCTGAAACAGACTGGCACGCATTAATTCGTGGTTCTGTTTCATTCTTGCCTGTGCAAACGAATGTTGTGGAAGAGGTGCCTGCGGTGAGTGTATCAGAATGAGTACAGGAATGATAGAATCTTTAAAGCAGCAATTATCTGATGCAGGGTTATCACCTCGTCATGCCTTTGGGCAAAATTTTATGGTGGATGTCGATGCTGTTGAATTGCTTGCTTCTGCGGCTGAGGCAGGTGAGCGTGTTTTGGAAATTGGTCCTGGAACTGGTTTATTAACACGTGCGCTACTTGAAAAAAGAGCGCAGGTTTGTGCTGTTGAGTTAGATAAAGGTATGCATGCACTTGTTAGTAAAACCTATGCCTGTGATGAACTTACGGTAATTCATGGTGATGCACTTGTTTCTAAGACTGTTTTTCATGAAGGCATTGTTGCATTTACCGCAGAACAGCCGTGGTCGTTAATTGCTAACCTTCCATATAGTGTGTCCATTCCCATTATTTTGAACGCAACCCAGTTGCCGAATCCACCGCGTTGTATTCAAGTAACCATACAAAAAGAAGCGGCAGAGCGTTTGTGTGCAGAAGCAGACAGTCCGTTTTGGGGTGCCAGTGCAGCCGTTGCTCAAGCAGCAGGCACAGGTTCTATTCTTCGGATTCTTCGGCCATCATCTTTTTGGCCTCGTCCACGAGTAGATAGCGCTATTTTACAGTGGGTACCAGAACGCTCTCTGCCAGAAGGTTTTGCAGTGTGGTGCCGTGGTATTTTTGCTTATCGTCGTAAAGTGATAACGCGTGCTCTGCGTGACTTGCAAAAAAGCCACAATAAGAAAACCCCTTTTACCAGAGAAATGGCTTTGGATATTTGTACACAGGCGCAAGTTGATGAAACACGACGGCTTGAATCTCTGAGTGTTGATGAACTACTTGCTGTTTTTACCGCAAGTAAATAACAAGAACAGTATTCACCAGAAAAATGAAAGGTATTACTCACATGAAATACATGCAGATGTGTATCTTATTCTTAACCGTTTTATCCGTACACGCTGTAGTAGATACTCGTGTTCCGTTAGTTACCGTAAATGGTGAAACGATTTCTTTGCGTGCGGTTGAAGATGCGGCCTTAGAAAAAGAGGGGGCAGCCTTCATTGAAGAACTGGTTCATAACCATTTACAAACGGTCGATTGGTCGCTCATAGATGATAAAGAAATTATGGTTGGCATGCCTGGATGGCAGTTACCACGTGTTTGGTTGGCTGCAAAAGTATTGCAAGAGCACGGTGGTATGGTTCGTGATGAACTGATTAAGTTAACGCTTATTCGGCAAGCGCTGAGTACTCATAAAATTGTGATAGGTGATGAGGAAAAGAAATTTGTTGAAGATTATATGTACCGTCGCGTATTACAGGATTTAGAATCTAAAGGAATGTCTGCTGTCTCCTTTGATGTCTATATTGAACAAAGTTTTGATATGCCTTTAGATGAGTGGCGAGCGTCTGCGGCTTATGAAATTGTGGTCGGTTCATTTCATATGATTTATGAACATTTTGATATTCCTGAACAAGAATTACGGGATTTTTACAAAACGAATTTACGGTATTATACGATAGCCGCAGGACGTGATATCTCTGTTATGAATTGGAAATACCAAAATAGCGAGAAAGCCCCAGCAGATTTTGCACGCGAACAAAAGATGGTCCGTAATGTCATGGGGTTATGGTATGCAACGGTTAAACGTGATGGGCAATCAGGTTGGAATGGTTTATGGAAATCGTTCCGTTCTCATGAACCTTCGCTTGGTCGAAAAGGCTGGGTCGATAAACGCGGTCGCCCAGAAACGAAAGGCCAAGGCATGTTGCCAAAACCAGTGACCAAGGTGTTATTTAGCACAGAGATTGTCAGTGATTATACGGTATTATCACCGATAGAACACGATAAAGGTATGTCCTTAGTAGTTGTCCATGAAAGTCGAGAAGCAGAGACACCATCTTTTGAATCTATTCAAGAGCGTATTAAACGAGATTATCTTAATGCGGATCTTGAACATTGGAGTAAACGCCTCATTCAAGATTTAATGCGGGATGCTAATATAGAATACCTGACAGGAACAGAGAGTATGAGCACTTTGCTCGAACAGCGTATCCAAGACGGCAATGAAGCTGTGCTTGGACAAACGCCGAAAGGTGAGTAGGCTTCCAGAATGGTACATTATTCACTCTTCTTCTCTGTTGTTGCGCTCTGTATGTTCAGTGCTTCCTGTGATGAGCGCTCGGTCCCAATGACGCGTGGCCGCGCAGTATCGAGTGCAGAAGCACGTATGCTCAAGGACGGCCTTGGTTGGGGGCCAGTTATGCGTGTTGATCCACCAAACGAGAAAACAGATGAGTTTGGTAAGCGCTGGTGGCAAATTCATTACGCACCAGGATATGGGAAAAATCAGGTTACACCAAAGAGTGAGGACCAACAACGTATTATTCTTGTCAATGACGAGAGCGGTTGGGCGCGGCCCGTTTTTGCTCGTTATGTTGTTCGGGAATCTCTACGTTCTGGCAATGAAGAACCCTCAGCAAATGATGGTTCTTGGATTTTGTGCCTGACTGAAATTCATTCTCAAACAGATGAAATTGATTTGGCGCAGGAAGCGCAGCGTCTCAATACGCTAGCAATACAAACAGAGATGAAGGCATTATTTTCAATTCGTGTGTTGTCTAAGGGAACCCAGCAGCTTATTTATGGTTGGCAAGAAAATCATGGTATAGCACAAGACGAATCTATTCAAAGGTGGTTAGAACAGCGAACGATCTATGGCACGGCTCAATGGATAGATTTAAGTGGTAAAAATACAGAAGGAAGAAGATAAATAATATGGTTACGTCACGACAACTTATTCGCGTTCCCAACCCAAAATTAGCCGATGGCCAGCTAGGCGGTCATGTAAAGCGCGGAGTGGCTCACCCAGAAGGTGCGCGTACTGGTGCAGCTATGGCACTTATTTCGGCTTTACCGCTTGCCCCAGGATCAGATAAGATGGTCCTCACTTTTCTGGATAGATATTCACCGGTAGATAGTTTTGACTATAAGCCGAATAGCGGTGATAATGCTGTTATTATAGTACCAAAAGACGAGGTATTTCTTTCCGGCATTTTTGGTGTGTGTCCAGGTGATTGGAAAGGGGCCAAAATTGCCTTTGGTGACGAAATGGAAGAGCCTGTTGATTTAGATATAGATCCAACTGGTCTTGATCTTGATGCCTCTGACGCTTGGGTTGATATGGTTGATGGTATTGGTTGTGATTGTACCAAATTTGGTGGTTATCCAATTTGGCAAAATATTCCTGTAGATATTGATGATGTAATGGGGAAACCAATGCATTTTCATCATCGCATCTCTGCTGATATTATTGATTTTGAATTGGGTGATGGGTACGTTATTTATGTCTTTGTGAGTGAAGATGAAACTGATGGCTGTGTGCTCTGGCAACGGCTTGGTGGTGGTTCAGAGACCACGTATAATACTCACACCTCTGGCCGATAATTTATGCATAGAGCAAGAGGACATGATGTTGTAAACGGCTGTGGTCGTTTTGCACCGTCTTGTACTGGCAAGGCTCATCCAGGGACGTTGTTATCTGCTTTGTTGGCGTGGCTTGATGCACGTCAGAAGAATTTGTCTTTTTTACTTCGTTATGAAGATTTAGACCCCGACCGTTGTCGTGCTTATTTCGGTATTCATTTGTCTGAAGCCATGACATGGCTTGGTTTGGATTGGGATCAAGAAGAGAAACAAACTGATCATATTCAGCGTTATGAACAGGCTTGTGATAGCTTGGCTGATCACGGTGTTTTGTACGCATGTTCATGTAGTCGTTCGGCAATTCGTGCGGTAGCAGAACGTACCAGTGATGGTAGTTACCGTTATCCTAGAACTTGTCGAGAGCAGCTCGTCACGAAAGCAACATGGCGTACATGTCCATGGCCTTTACGTGTGTGTATTGCAGACGATGTAGAAATGGGTGATCCCGTTGTGCGTCGTCGTGATGGCGCGTTTTCATATCAACTTGCAGTAGTAGTTGACGATGCTGAGGCGGGAGTCACTCGCATTGTTCGCGGTTCAGATATTTATCCGAGTACAACGACTCAACGAGCGTTGCAACAATTATTAGGGTATGCACAGCCATCTTACCAACACCATTTTTTACTCTTAGAACCAGATGGTGAGAAACTAGCTAAACTACATCAGAGTATTTCATGGTCGAGTCTTTCTTCATCAATGTCTGCTGGAGAAGTGTGTGCTTTTCTTGCCAATTGTGCTGGCATTCCCGTAGAAAGTTCTACCTGTACACCCAAAGATTTACTTGATGTGTTTTCATGGGATATGATTACGTGCACTGATCAAACGGTACTGTGGCAAGACGGAAGGTTACAGAAGATATGACAGCCCCTCTTTCAAAACAGAACATGATGTGGCTGACACCACCTGCACCCGCAGCTATTGCGATAGTACGTTGCTCTGTCGGTTTATCAGTTTTGGACCGTAAACTTCCAGTTGTAGGTCGCGCACGTTTCGCCCATCTGTGTGACGATACAGGACGTGTTATTGATGAAGTTGTCTGCGTACGAACCAACGAACAGTACATCGATATTCATTGTCATGGTGGACCAGGGCAGCGACAAGCAGTAGCGTATGCACTCGCGTCGCATGGATATGTTGAAGAGAACGCTCGTGATGCAGAGCTTATAGATCAACACTGGAAAGCTTGTGCACAGATTGCTCATCCAGCGGCGGCAGAGTGGGTTTTGAATAAAAAGCTGCCACCTTTTGACCAGTCTCTATTATTTCGTGAACCGATTGTGTTAATTACCGGTCCATCAAATGCAGGTAAGAGCACTTTGTTAAATGCATGGTGTGGGCATGGCCGTGCCTTGGTTTCTAATATACCAGGTACCACCAGAGATCTTATTGCAGCTCGTGCACAAATAGACGGGTGGAATTGCCGTTTGCTCGATTCTGCGGGCTTGCGTGAAACAACAGATGAACTCGAAAGCGCTGGCCAAAAATTGGTAGCACAAGCGCGGGCTTATGCAGATATTGTTATCTCTGTTACGCCTTGTACAGAAAAAACAGAGATGATTAATGACACTGATATTGTTGTGAGCAGTAAAATAGACCAGAAGTCAGACGATGCAAAAACAATTGGTTTGCCATGGTCAGCTCCAGCATTTACCACAGCAGGAAAATCAGAAGAAATGCTCAAGGTGCTGGGAGAAGCTGTTTTGTCGGCATTAAGAATAAAATAATAATGAAACTTTATTCTCCTCAGCGGAGGTGACGGGTACATTTCACCGCCGTTTTTTTCTCAATTCATTGAGCGCTTCATGCATGCCGCCAGCTTTTTTCACGTTGGTATTCTCTGTTGATTGAGGTACGTCTGTTATCTTTTCTTCAATAATTTCAGGATTGACTTGCTTCGTTTGTTGGACTTTAAATATGTTGCTTCGTTTTTTCCACAAGGAAAGATGTAATCTGCGAACGGTAATTTCTATGAGTAATATAATGAGCGCGAGTGCGAGTAGGTATGGACCCAGATGTCGTTGAAAACCAGCAGATGGTGGGTTATCAAAAATACCAATCATATCACTTCGTAATACGCCGCCGCCAAGGGTTGCTAATTCTAAAAGAGTATCGTGGCCACTTAAATGAATCGCTGTTGGCCGATATTCCGCAGCATAAGGTATACAGAGTGCTGGTCCTGGCAGGGGGCTGTTGCCTATGGTTGCTTGGCAGATAACAATATGATCATGATCTAGGGTAAAGGAGCCAGTCCATCTATGGCTGTCACTGTGATACAGCGGATAATGAATTGTTTGTTGGGTGGTGGTATCAATAACACTGAGTTGTGGCACAAGCCCGTCCCATTTTTCGGGCTGAGTGGGATCAAGCTCTATGCGGACAGCACAATAATTGTCTTGGCGATCAATAACAAGATGGCCAGGAGCGGTATCATCTTTACCTGCGCACCAGCGAGTGAGACTGGCGGTTAACGGTGCGTAACCATCCCAATTGAGTAATGTTTGTGACTGTGCGTCATCCCAAGCTGTTGCCAGAATAGCGGAACGACCATTGCCACTATGAATGGTGCAGGCAGCAGGGGCAGCAGGATCACCCATGACCGTTGCTAGGGTATGCGCTTGTGGTTTGGGGTAGGTAACATTGTAACCAGGGAAATGTGGCCATTGTTTTAATTCTGCCTGTTGGCCGAGAATCAATTGCTGTAGCTGTTCTACACGTACTGGTGTATGCTCATCAACCCATGCTGTTCGAGCTATAAGTACCGTTTCTTGGGCAAACAGGCGAGGCAGGTCTTCAGCCTGTTCGGTAAAGTGAATGCGTCCTCCGCCATGCAAAGCAATATCTTTTAATAGAGCAGCATCAACATCTTGTTCACTGCCAAGGCCAATAACAGAAACGGTAATACCTGCTTGTTGAAAATCGGCAAGTAATTGTTTGTAATTACCTGGCTCTTCTGAATCAGCAGCGTCTGAAAATAAGACCAAATGACGAGAGCCACTATCGGATCGTAATAATTCTTCACCAGCGGCAGCAAGGGCTTCATACACAAAAATACCGCCACCCATAGATTCTATACCCATGATGTGATTGATAATATGATGTGGATTCTCTACAGCGGTCAGGGGAATAATAACATGAGCTTGGCTATCGACTGCGTGGACTGCAATTTGGTCACGCGGTCCAAGTAATTCTACGGCTGCGGCTGCGCCTTCATCAGCAAGGTGCATTTTTGTTCGGCCGCTTGCTGTAGATGCGGACATAGAGCCTGAACGGTCTAAGGTAATGGCTAAGGCTACGCTGAGTTTTCTATGCTCGTCACGTAATTCCATAGTGACTGGCAAGACTTCCTCTAAAGGACTTTTATGATACCCACCAGCACCAAAACTCCGGCGACCACCACACATAATTAAGCCACCACCAAGGTCATGCACCCATGTTTGAATGGCGAGCATGCTGCTTCGTCCAAGGGCTTGTGCAGGAACTTGGTCCAAAATAAGCACACTACAGGCACTTAACTGTTCTAGGGCAATAGGGCCTTCTGGAATAGACATAACCCGCATGCCAGCAGCTTCTAATACACGATGTATGGCACCGGCTGTTCCATCGGTACTCATAATGCACACTTGTTCACCGCCAATAATACGAGTAACCGCCCGCGCGGTATTATTACCAATACGTCGATCATTTGTGTGATCAAGGTGGATACTATACTCTGCTAGGCCAGCTTCTATTGGTCTATCTGCAAAAGAAACAGTGAACGGTGTGTCTGGGCTCAGGATCAATGTACCTTTACTTAATAAGGTTTGTCCGCGGGTAATGGTGTAGCTGCGTTCTTCATGACGATCACTGATAAATTGTACCGCCCCGAGGAAGCTTTCACCAAGGCGAATCATGCTTGGCATTTCTACCTGTAATATAGCCGCGTCTGACTGTGGTGGCCGATGAACATCTATCACATCAAGTATGGCTTGGTGTTGTCGTAAAGAGGCGACTGTAAACTGTGGATTTCGGCCTGTGTATTCACCATCACTATGTAGAATAACGCGTCCGCTACGGCCTGGAGCCAGCAAGCTACTGGCATAGGCTAGGCCCTCATGTAGTGAGCTGGCTTGGTCAGCAATAATGCTATTCGATAATTGTGGCATACCGCTGTGTTGTGGTGCTTGTAGAATATCTGCGCCATCGGCAACAGTAATAACGCCGAGTTGGTCTCCAGGAGCACGTTGTTCGGCGGCGAGACGAATGAGCTCGTCTTGTTGTGCACGTTCTGGCCCCATTGAAAGTGAGCGATCTAATACAAGAATAACATCACTGCCTCCTGTTCCCCAGGTAGCGAGTGGAATCATTGCGGCACTGACACAGAGGGCAATTAAAAGCAGGCGAATAATTCGACCATTATTGTGTCTGCCCCATAACCACCATGCCAGTAATAAAGGAGCGGCAAGTACGCCAGCCCACGGTAATAAAAAAGTGAGTGTCATGAGCGCTGCTCCCGGCTATAGGCACCCCAAGCGGCAGCCGCACAAACAGCGGCCAGCAAGCAAGGAAGCAGATGTTCAAGTGGAGATCGATGGCGTTCAACAGTGCTGACTGCTTGCATAGCAGAAAGGTCATCTTTTGTAATGCAGTTACTAACATCACTTAAACGTGGGTCTAAGTGGTGTGTTGTAAATGAACGCCAGGCTTGTCCTTCTATTTCAATGTTCCACAGGCCTGATTGTTCAAGGCCATCTATATGAATTTCACCAAGCGCATTAGCACGGAATTGGCTGCGTGATCCGTCTGGGGCAATTAAGGTAATGTCTTGTTCCCCGTAGGGAAGATGTGTAAAGAGTTCTTCTCCACAGGGGAGGGTGTGTGTATGCAGTCCGGCAAGTGTTGCACGGCGAGCAGAGACGATGTTTGAACAGAGTGATGGCCAAGCAGGATGACTGCTGAGGGTACTGCGTTTTAAGTCGCAATACAGTTCAAACTGTCCTTTATTTTGACGAGATGAAACATCACGCAATAAAGTACTATTTCCAGAAATAATAATACTGTTGGCATTCACCCCTTGTTGTCCGCCTGCCCATAAGACTCCGGTACAGTCAATATCTCGAACGAGTGGGTGTCCATGCCGTTGTAAAAAGGGGCCAATGCATGCATCAGCAGAGCCACTTTGTAGACGTAGGTTCCAGGTGCCTTCATTTATTGGGGCATCACCAATAAAAATATCTGCGGCCTGGGTATCTTCTGTTACTGAATCAAGTAGGAGTACATCATCTTGGCAGGCAAACCCTTGTTCAACCGCTTGTAGAGTACGAAGTGTTGGGTCTATCGCAATACGTATGGTACGTGCTTCTGGTCGCAAAGCGGAAACGCTATCATCATAAGTGAGTGGGTCAGGACCATCTAGGCGGCAATGAATTTCTGCGCAGTCTTTAGGAATGGCATCAAGTGGTATCTGGAAAGAGCATCGGCTGTGTGTTGGAAAAAATACGGGCATACGTGCAATAATTTGCCCATTTTTCTTTTGAATCAGTAGTGTACGTTTGCGTTCATCGCTGCTATTTATTCCATGGAGATAAATAGCGCTGTTCGAGTGTGGCCATGAGATATGGGTGAGGCCAGTGTGAACGGTAGGTTCGCCACGATAGAGTGCAGAGAAATGATCTGGTTTATTGCGGTCAATTCTATCTGTGCAAACAAGATACTCGTTCTGTTTATTTTCTCGGACAAGTTTATGGGCAAGATCATAAGCTGAAGATAACTCATGCCATGCCTGATTACAGCGCCATGTGGAGAGGTGGGCTAAAGCTTTTGCCGCGGGTTCAGCCGTGTTGTTGAGCAAACGTGCTTGTTTGCCGCTACTGATCAGAGTAAGTCTATCGTGTTCTGTTAATCCAGCACAATATTGGTGGAGTGCGTTTATAATTTGTTCACGACTACTGGTTCCATCTTGGTGTTCTGCCTGCATGCTGACCCGACTATCAAGTACTATAAGAATATGTCGTGCCTGTTGTGTTTGACTGAGGTGGGGGTCAGACAAATACCAAGCAATTGCACAGAGTGCAAGAATTTCAGCAAATAAACTTGTGCTTTTGCGCAGCTTCTCTCGTCGTGTTCCTGAATGTTTTGTGATATCCGGAATATCCCATAAAAATAAAGTACTTACTGGAAGAGGTGCAAACCGTCTACGGAATAAATGAATAAAAATAACCAGAGGAATACCTAACAAGGCCAATAATCCCCACGGATTGCCAAGTATCATAAGGTTTCACCTTGTTGATTAAAAATAGGAGAACGGGTTGTTACGTATGCATTTTTGCTGTTATTGTGCATTGCTAACAACTCCAGCTTTTAGCAAGTTTTTAAGGGCAGTTTGAAAGCCTTCTTCAACAACGCAGGTTATAAGGCCAACGCCACGGCCGCGTAAGGCTTCTTGCCAGGCAGCTTGATGACGGGAGAAGCGTTGTTGGTAACGATCAAGCATACGATCATCAATAACTATTTCTCGGAATCCGCCTTCAACATCTTCTAATCGTTTGCCGCCACTATACTGTGGTTGAATTTCAGATTGGGTCAGGACTTGAATGCAGCAGAGGGTGCCAGCGCCATGACCGATATGTTTCACCAGAGCGGGACCGCCTTGTGAGTACAATCCATCAGTAATGAGGATGCGTTCACTACCGTGACCCAGCTCTGAAAAAGTGCTGAGTAAACCAGCTGTGCCGGATGATTGTTGTTGCTGTAGCGCTGGTATCCATTGGCCACTACGGATAGGCTTGGCATAATTATCACAGAGCCAGAGTGATGCTCGCGTTCCATCTTGTTGTGCGAGACTGAGGATGAGTGCACAGAGAGTGGCTGCAAAAGATTCTTTTTCTGCTGTGAGTGCCATGCTTGCACTGGCATCATAAAACACTTCTAAGCGTGGGCTTATTTCTTGCCTGTGTCTGCGCAGTACTAATTGATCACTGCGTGCATACACACCCCAGTCAATTAGTCGCGGGTCATCGCCAGAAACGTAGGAGCGGTAGTCATGAAATTCCAAGCTATTTCCTGCACCACTGCCGAGTCTATAACCATTACCTTGTCGCTGACGGCGAGGGTCTACTGCCAAGCGTAAACGTGTAGCGGCTTCGGCAACACTCCTATGGTTCCAGGTGGGCATATTAATCGCCTCTCGGATTGTGCTCATCATCCCGCGCAAGAACGCGTGCGGTGTGAATACGTAGTCTAAGTCCTTTTAATATGAAATAGGCAAAAGAAGTGATGCCTAAAAGGCTGAGTACGCCGATAAGTATGTCTGATTTAAGTGGGTGAACCATGATATAGCTGATACCAGTAAAAGGAGATAAGTGGAAAAAGAAATTTCCTTTATCAAACCTGCCGCCGATCAGGTAGCCGCACAGAGAAAAAAGGAGTCCTGCACAAAGAATAAGTCCCAGTAGGATGGCACGGCGCAAATAAGGTGTTGTGATAAAATTATGAAATATTTTTCTACTGATTACATCTGCTGCACAATAATAAATGCAAACATAACACATGAGCACTAAGCCAAAACGAAGAATTTCAGATTCGTCATTACTGCCATGGAGTGTACCTTTGCTAAATATTATGTTATTCAGTATTACGACAGCTAAGTAGGAGGTTAAGAGTGTCGTAAAAGCTAGGCAGCCTCTATTATATCCTGGGCCGAAAAAGACCATCAATACTTTCTTAATACCTCGTGCTTCGGTGATACTGCGAGCCTGCCTTGGGCTGAGTATGTCGTCTTCAGTGGTGCTAAATGCTCCAAGGAATGACGCAGAGCAGATGAGAAGAAGAGCGGAAGCAGAGAGGCCTTCATAAAAGTGAAAGTAGGGGTTAATGATAACAGCAATCATAATCCAGATAAGGCTGTTTATGGTTAACCCAATCCAGAGTAGGCGAGGACCAGTGCTGCGGTTGGCTGCACGGTGAAGCAGAATGGTGCCGCCAAAAACAAGGCAGGCTGTCATCCACGCTATCCAGATATTGGCGATAATGAGTACAACCAGCCATGCGTCACCATCTCCAGAAAGTAGTTCCTCAGCAAAATTACCAAGGTTGAATCCGTAGCCTTTTTGGCTTTGTGCGATGAGAGAGAGAATGAGTATTAAAAGTGTGCAAGAGCCTCCGAAAACAAGTAGTGTTAGAAAACCTCGTGATGCTTTTTTTGTTTTACTCAGACAGCCAGCAAGTATGCCAAATGCAGCGGTAGCTGTGCCAGCCAAAACCATAATAATTAAGGAGATAACAATTGAGTAAATGTCTATACCGCGTAGCAGGTAGGCCATGAGCATGAATGGTGCTATAGCAAAGGTATAAAGCATTCCTTGGGTGCAGACGGCTTGTAATAAACCAAAAAGAATATCGCGTGGTCGCATGGGAGAAAGTTCAACTAAATCCCATGTGTCATCTTGTCGTTCTTGAAAAATAATACGTAAGGATGCCGTGGCTTGCCACGGTAATACAATAAAACCCCAAGCACCACACAGTATGGTAAATAAATAGAAACCAATTGGTTCATCATCTTGAACAGTGGCATTTGCAAGTTCTGCATAAATAACGCTCATAACAGTTGCGGCTATAAGCATAAGTAGATACAGTCCTAAAAAACCTCTACTGCGTAATTCTTGTCGTACACAGCGGACCAACATAGGGTTCGCGTGATCACTCACCCAAAAGCCGAAACGTTCTACCAAAGTCATAAAGCGCTTCATTGGACTAACCCCTCAGTGAGTTGAAGGAAGACATCTTCTAGATTATGATCACGGCCTGCGAAACTATAGAGAGGCATACCTGCTTGGATTAAACGTACCAGTAATTGATGTTGGGTTTCTGCGTTACCAGAGCAGGTGACAAGTAAACTGGTGCCATCAACGTGCGCTTGAGTGACCATTGGTTGTTCTGCAAGGCAGCGTTCACTTTCTTCCCATTCGGTATAGAGATGAATTTCTATGACATGGTTGTGTTCAAGTTCTTCCTGTTTGTCTTGCTGGGCCAGTGCTTTGTTGCGCAAATCTTTTTTGATAGAACGAATATTACCAGTAGAAATAAGTTTACCGAGTTCAATGATAGCAACAGAATCACAGAGCTCTTCCAGCTCAGCCAAGATATGGCTTGAGATGAAAACAGCCTTTCCTTGCTCGGCTAATATTTTGAGCAAATCACGGAATTCAATACGAGCACGTGGATCAAGACCAGCGGATGGCTCATCAAGAATAAGTACATTTGGATCATGAACTAAGCAGCGACCAAGACAGAGCCGCTGCTTCATGCCTTTTGAGAGGGTGGTGATTGGTTTATCAGAAAGGTCACCCAGTTGGCAAAAATCGACGGTATCAAAAACAGCTCGTTTGCGTGCTTCACCGCGTAATTGATAAGCGCGGGCAAAGAAGTCTATGTATTCAAGGACCGTCATATTGGGATAACTGCCGTAGGAGTCTGGCATGTAGCCAATAAGTCCGCGTACGGTATCGGCATAATCCACGGTGCTCTTACCGTCAATGAGGCAATCACCAGAGGATGGAATATCTAAGGTTGCGAGTATACGCATGGTGGTGCTTTTACCGGCACCATTGGGTCCAATAAAACCAAATATTTCTCCTGCATCAAATTGAAAGGATAAATCTTGAACCGCATGAACCTTGCCAAAAGAACGGTACAGATTTTTAACTTCAACTAAACTCATGGTCCGACCTCCATGGCGATAGATCCGCAAACAAAGGTTATAGCTTCTTCGGTGTCAGTGCTTTCTGGGCCGGGGATATCGGTAAAAGGTGCTGCGGTGATGGCGGTATAGGAGAGTTGCTGAGAAACGTGTGTGTTCCATGTGGTAGAGGCTGGTACACTAAAACGTCCTGTTGGAAAATTGGTAAAGGTTACGTGATGTTGTTGTAGGGGAGCAGTATTGCCGGGTGCAATATTTGTGATGCTCCACGGGTTGCCGGAGGCATCTTTAAAATTGAGGGCGAGGATTTCTTGTGACAGCCCGTTGCTGAGTAACCATCCTTGACCATCTTGAATAATTTCAATGCGTTGTCGTTCTGGTTTAATCGCCATATATTCGAGTTGTCGATTCAGGCGATTGGGAATCCAATTACCAACAGCTGTGCAGCCTGTATCCCAAATGAGTTTGGTATTGCCACGATCTGAATCATAACGGTGGTAGTATTGTTCTTCGTAGGTTTCATCATCTAGGATGAGCAGTCGGCTGGTCGGATCGATTTCAAAACCGGAGGGGGCGAGCGGTGCAAAGTAACTAATAGCATCCCAAGTAATAGTTTGGTGGCTGGTTGGATGGAGTTCTACTAATTGTGCAACACTGCGTTTGATGTGTACACCTTCAGAGAGTATGGCTGTAGCAATAATCGCAATACAAGTGATACCAGATAAGAGTGGGGTGATAATCAGAACCAAGCCTAACTGTTTGCGTTTGCGTGCCCACCATAAGTTGAGGGGGCCGGCAGTCAGCATAAATAAAACGACTAACAGGCCAAAGCCAAGTACAGGGATTTTTCCTGTGTCAGGAACAGGGTGGCGTCGCCATTTATGGAGGTTACCTCTATCTGTTTCGATTAGTGCTTCATGAAAAGCTGCATAGCCAGCTTGTGTGGAGACAACGGGTGTTTGTGGCCAGTCTGTTTGTAGAGATAAATCACTCATTAAAAGATGGCCACCAGCCATCTGCCATTGTTTAAGAGCTATTCGTTGGAGGTTTGTGATTTTTCGGTTTGCTTGTGGTGTGAGCAGAATACAGGTCCAGAAAGGATAGGCTTGCCAACGATCAGGAAGGTCAGCTGCGCCGAGACTGGCTGTGAGATTTTCTCCATTGGTACCGCTGCTGCTTGAAGAGTGTTGCTCTTTCCTTTGTGAATGCTGTTCAATCTCTTGATAAATGGTCGGTATATCAAGGGAGTTATCTGTTTCGATTAAGAGACATTGCAGAGATCTGGTTTCATGCTGCATGTCAATATCAATTTCACCGTTTATACCAAGTGAGGAACGCCATTGTGCCTTGAGTCCCCAGTTGTCGACACTTCCAGGAAGTAGAATGGTGCGGTGGTAGGTTTGTGATGCTGGAATGTTAAAGGTATCTACCGCAAAACTTTTGCCTGAATATTCAGTAATGGTGACTTCAAGGGTACAAGCTTGTCTACTATCAACATGAAGAACAATTGGGGTATAGCCTTCGTGGTTATTCCACGGTATTTCGGCATACATTGAAATTATTTCAAGGGCCGATAAAGGTATGATTATGAGGCAATAGAGGAGTGTTAAACGAATAACTAACATACTTCTGGAACCTCTGAAAGAAGGTGTTCAACAATGCTGGTACTGGTAATGTTACTAAGACCTGCTTCGTAAGAGCAGATAATGCGATGACCGAGTACAGCTCCCGCTAATTGTTGGACATCGGTAAAGCCTACGGATGGGCGGCCTGCGAGTAAGGCAGCGGCGCAGGCGCTACGGCCAAGTGCAATGGCAGCACGTGGACTAGCCCCCCAGCGAACATGATGTTGAATAAGCTCAGGGCTGTCAGCTAATTCTGGTCGGGTAGCATTTACTAGACGAGCAATATAGGAGAGCACAGCTTCTGGCAGAGCAATTTGGGCAACGGCCTGCATCAATTCCTGTAACCCTTCGGTGTTGGTTACAGCCGTGAGTGGAGTGGCAATGCCGTGTGGTCGCGTACGCAATAAATCGGTGAGCGTGTCGGTCGAGATACCGGTGACACTGAGTTTTAAGGCGAAGCGGTCTAGTTGTGCTTCTGGTAACGGGTAGGTTCCATCTTGTTCTATTGGGTTTTGGGTGGCGAGGACAAAGAATGGTTGTGGTAAGTCATAGGTTTGGTCAAAGGCGCTGACTTGTTTTTCAGCCATGGCTTGCAGCAAGGCCGATTGGGTTTTTGGGCTGGCACGGTTTATTTCATCAGCCAATACTAATTGAGAGAAGAGTGGTCCTGGGCGAAAAGTGAGTTGCCGACCATGATCATCAGATTCCTCAAATACTTGCGTGCCGGTTATGTCGGCCGGTAATAAGTCTGGGGTAAATTGAATACGTTTATGGTCAAGGCCACTTAATGCAGCCAGTGCTTTTATTAATTCGGTTTTTCCAAGTCCGGGTAAGCCTTCCAGTAAGACATGACCACCAGAGAGTACACCAATAAGTACCAATTTAGTTAACTCTTCCTGGCCTAGTAGCGCGGTGTTTAAACCAGTAAGCAGTTCTGAGGCGCGTGATTGAAAATGGGAAATATCAGATTCAGAAAGCAAGGTAGTCATAAGGTCTGTGTCCTTGGAGTGCAAAAGGAGAATGTTATAAATAATTTTATTGGATGAGAGAAGCGCATCAGCATGTTATTTAGTGAATCCAAGTGTTGTTGTACAACATGCATTTCTTTTATCAGGGATAAGAGTCTGGTTTGCGCGATAAGAAGTATTGATTTGAATAGACACTAGTTCTTCTCTGCTTCCTGTTTTTGTGTCGTATGAGATGATTCTGAAAAATATCGTGAAACGGCTTGTTTATGCTGCGGTGCAGTGCGGCTTGTGCGTGCATCAGCTGTTGTTGCATGAAACTGACGTTCGGCAGCACGTTGATGGACGTGGTGGATGGCATCGTTTACTTCTGCATCACGGGTTTGTTCTGCGACGGTGATGGAGCCGTCAGGGTTGATGTGCATGCCTTCTGCAAGTTGTTTGCTGTCACCTTCGTGAAAACGGTCTTTATTGTTGCGGAACAGAGGAGCATGCCCGGGACCTCTACTAACACCGCCAGATTGTTTGCACATAGCCATAAGAAAAGAATTACACTGTTTATTTAGGGCGCATTTCTTGAGAGATTCTTTACGTTTTGTGAGTTGTTCAAGTAATTGAGAACTTATATGTTGAATGTCAGCTGCGTTGCATGCCTGTTTTTTTTGCCCAGTGTTTTTTTTGCAGACATTATTTTTGCAAAGCGCTTGCCATTGTTTTTGTGTAAGCATGCCCTTTTTCATAGCTTCATTGAGCGCTTGTGATAAGCGTTGTTGCTCTGTTCGGCTACTCATGTGTGGTAACATACCTGGATTATGAGTAGCGAGCTGGGCAAGGCTTCTGCTGATGTCGCGAAGCGCTAGATTCAGTTGTTCTGGCTGTGCCCGTGAGCGTTCTGCAGCGGCAAGGCTTTCAGCCAGTCGTTTGGCAGCAGCAGTGCCAGCGTCTCGGACATCACGAGAGATGCTGTCAAATGCTTGCCATGTTTGTTGGTCCATGCCGTTATTGGTCTGTGCGCGTTGCCGGAGAGTAGCAAGCTTTTGTTGTTGTTGCTCTGCCCAGTCATCTGGGATTATTTTTTCTTTGTGGAGATCATCGAGTTGTGATTCCGTTTTTTGTAAGAGTGTTTGAATGTATTGTTGTTGTGGTGTATTTGCACGGTTATTTGGAATGAAGAAACAAAGACAGAAACAAGCAAAGGCAGCCAAGGTTGGGAGACTTGCGGCCCAACGAAAGTTCGGCATTTGCATGTTTTCAAGCGGTACGCGGATATGTGATTGCCAGTTATTATCTGGCGTTGTGGGGTGTGTTTCAGCAAGTCCCATAACAAGGCCGTTGCTGTGGGTGAGTAAGTCCAGTTCTCCAGCGAGTCGGCTTGGTGTATCGTGTATGTTCCAAATTTGTGGCAGTTTGTACAGTGGGAGGAGGAGTGCTGCTAAAAAAAGAGGGAGGTCTAGCCAAGTAAAGCCAAGACTGTCTGCGCTTGGTGTAGCGAGTCGTAGTGGAATAAGGCACAGGGCAAGGCAAGAAAAGGTGATCATCCAGAGTGGCATAAGGCCATTAAAGCAACGTTGTAAACGCCGATGGCGATGAAGTTGGGCTAAACGACGTTGAAGCAGGTCAGACATGCTGCCAGTATGGGTCGTATTTGTCCTTTTCAATATCAATATGGCAGAAGCCGTTTCAACGTCTCATTACATGATATCATGACTTTGGTTACTTCTCTCTGCCAGAGCACAGTTCCAAAACGAGCTCAGATGAGAACTAAAGAGTCTCTTGTGGGGGTTATTGCCGTAAACGGTTCTATCGATTGATTTTAGCCCTAACGGTATTGATTGAAGTCTAGGGCCAATATTTTTAATGGTAGTGCTTATTTTTACTGACTAACCAAGTCTAACACTGTTGTTCGAGAGGGAAATCCCATATCACAGGGTACGGAAGGTCCGTATTTAATTTGAAGGTTATTGTCTTCTTGCAGGTGAATTGATGAGACTGAAAATTGTCGTTCATTTACATCTACCATCAGTCGGCAATCTCGAATGGTATCGTTTCCAGCAGCGCTTAATGAAGGAGCTCGACACACCCGCATGCCTGATGCGAGAAAAATACTGGCTGCATAGAGGACCGCACATTCTTGCGTGCCAATAACTAAAACAGCATCATTTCTCTCAACAGCATATGTTATTTCTTGACCAGTGCATTCAGTGATGCTTTTCTCTTCATGTTCTACCGTCGTTGTATAATGAAAGTTGGAGCTGGTGATTTTATATGCTGTAGAGGGTTCTTGACACTGACGTTTGATTGGCAATTCAGAGATGACTGCCTGCATGAGTTCCCGTACTGCCTTCACTTCGTAATAGTAGTCAAAGCTTTCGTCATCAGGTTGTAGGGCTAATTGTTCAAGGCGGTATTCGAGAGCGTATAAATCTTGCATGAGCAAGTCTAATTGTTCGCTACATAGTTCTGAAGAAGGAGTGTCAGGGTTCATGAGGTGCTTTCTTTGTCCACTAAGTTCCCTCACCATAGTTATTTTCTGAGGATATCCAAGCGCCAACTATTGTTATAAGAGCGCTGGATTTTGTTTATTTATGTGTTACAGTCAACTTCATGAAAAAATCGTCACATCGCCTCCTTGGCCCTTTGCAAGTTTCGATTATGGAAATCCTCTGGGTCCATGGTCCGCTGACAACTTCACAAGTCGTTGATATAGTCCATGAATCTGGATCAAAGCTTGCGTATACAACTGTCTTAACCGTTTTGCGTAATTTGACTCGGAGAGGCTTGGTTTTTCAGGATGGCTCACATAAGCCGAGTCACCTCTTTATTGCACTCTGCTCTAAAGAAAGCTATTTACGTTCCGTCTGTGAAATTGTACTTGAAGATCAATTTCTTGGTAATATCGATTTATTCAAAGAGAGTATCGATCGCTATTGTAAACAACAAGAGCGCAATGAAAAATATAGAAACGCTCAGATTAATCCAATAGAACCATAATACGACGTACTTAAGCTCTTTGAGGAGTGTAACTTGCGCTCATTCCTCTCCACTATTTAGTAATAGTGAGCGCTCCTGCTGCTCATTAGTGTAGGCAGCAGAAGCACAGTAAAAGATATTCAGATCCTGATATTAATCCAATATGGTCATAATGCGGTCAAGCCATTCCTGATCGACTCGTTTGCTCATTTGAGACTCTGGCTGACAGGGTAAGAATATTTCAAAGCCAAATTGTCCATCTTTGCGCACGATATGCAGTTTACCGCCATGGTGATACACAACAAAATAGGCTAGTAAATATCCGGCACTCATGTGTCCACCATCTTCATCAACTGGGTGAACTGTTTGATAAAGACGTGATTCGTCATAGGTGCTATCTGTTTGTGTGTCAGCAGTAATTTGGAAGGAAATTCCTTTTACAGCCCCGTCTCGGCTACCATTTGTGAATGAGGCATGAAAAGGCCCACTCATTTCTAGTGATGAAAAACAACTGCTTATACTTGCTATAAGCTTTTCAATCATAGGAAGGTCACATAAGCAGGTTGTTTCTGCTGCTGTATCGCTTTGCTCTATTTGTATAGTAGGGATGGATGCGTGCATAACTTCACTGAGGTTTTTTATGTCTAAATTGTCGTTAAAGGCCACTGCTACATGCACGATATCAGACAAAACAGTATCTACAATTGTTGAAATTTGTTCGCTTTGGCTCCGTGCAAGGTTCCAAAGCTGTTTCCAATCTATAGAGCCTTGGATCGTTGTTTCTTGTGCCACTGGTTCAGGCATATGTTCAAGAAAAGATTGAAGCGCTTGGAGGGGATTTCGTAGGCGGTATGATAAGGCAGATGCGATAATTGCCAGATTCCGTGAACGGTCAGCAACGATAGCATGCTGTAAGGCTGAGACTTTTTCTCTTATGAGAAGGTCGCGGTCTTGTCGAACGGCATGTAAATCGAGAGCCCGTTTCAAAGACATGCGTAATGAATCAGTATTCCAAGGCTTGGTCACATATTCATAAATGGCGCCTTCATTTACGGATTGTATCGCTTCATCAAGGTCCGAATAGCCCGTGGTGAGTAACCTAATAATATTGGGGTGATTACGGCGAACCCATGATAAAATGGAGACTCCACGTTCTTCAGGCATACGCTGGTCGCTAATAATAACCCCAAATGCTGTTGGATCTGATTCAATAATTTCTCTGCCTTCTTGAGCGCTTGTGGCAGTTACAATATTAAAATATCCAGAAAAAAACCTTAAAAAATATTTGAGAGATTTCTCTTCATCGTCTATATACAAGATTTTTGCAGTTGGTTTATCGGTGGTCATGCTGGTACTCCTTCGCGTATATAACGCTTTAGCGATACAATTAAGGTTGTTTGTGAGGTTCCATCGCTTTCGGCAGATATTGAACCACTACATTGTTGTACGATTGTTCTACATAAACTGAGGCCTAAGCCAATTCCATCACCAATGTCAGAATCAGAAAAGAAAGGGTCAAAGATTTTGTCTATATTTTGCGGGGCAATACCACTTCCATTATCGGTTACTCTAATATCAATGTTATCACCATGCTCGTGAGTTGTGATTTCTATTTGTGGGCATTCTGAGTGTCGTAGTGCACGACAGGCATTGCTAAAAATATTAATGAATACATGTATGAGGTTCTCTTTTGACGCAGAGACGTGAATATCTGTGTTCACATCAATATGTACTGCTATGCCTTTTAGATCATGACTACACATGCGTTCTGCTTTAGAGAGGACTTCCGTCAAGAGTACTTTATCCGTTTCTGGCCTTCCTGATGATGGATGTGCAAATACTTTCAAATCGGTTGTTATGCGTTTAATTCGTTCCATACCCTCTTCTGCATCTCCAACAATTTCTGCAAGTTCGGTATCATCTTGAACGGTTGGCAGGGATTTTGCAAAGTGTAGAGCGGTCATTGCATAATTTAAAGGATTATTCACTTCGTGTAAGATGCCGCCAGCCATAACACCAAGTGCGTTAACTTTTTCACTTTGAATAAGCTGTGCTTCTGTTGTGCGCAGCTGAGAGAGTGCTTCATCTAATTCTGTATTTCGAGTTCGTAGTTCTTCTTGTAGCCCATAGGCTTGTAATAAATTACGTAAACGGGAGCGGAGTTCCATAACGCTAAATGGTTTTAATAGGAAATCATCAGCACCGCCTTCTAGTGCTTTGAGTTTTGTTTCTGAATCAGAACGTGCGGTTAACATAACAACACGAACTCGGTGTTCTTTGAAGTCATTACGCAATGTTTGGCAAAATTGGATGCCATTCATCTCTGGCATCATCATGTCCACAAGAATTGCATCTGGGCAAGATTCTTTGCATGCAGATAATGCGGCAGTAGCACGGTCATATGCCGTTACATTATATTCTTCAGAGAGGCATTTTTCTAAATAGGCACGTACGGCTGGTTCATCATCTATGACGTAAATGTGATAACGCTTGGTATCTTGTGGGGACAGGGTAGTGGTGTTTTTTCGTTTTGTGGTTATGACCGAGAGACTTTCTGCTTCTCTATACATATCACCTAAGCGTTGTTGGAGGCTTGCTCCTGGTAGAGCCTGAGCGTGTTGTTGTGATGAAGGCTCTGTTTGTATAGGCAAAGAGAGAGTAAAACAGCTGCCTTTTTCCGGCTGGCTGGCTACTTCAATGCTTCCATCATGTAGTTCCACAAGTTCTCGTACTAATGATAAACCGATACCGGAGCCGAGAAACTCTCGTGTATCAGAACTATCTACTTGATAGAAACGTTCAAAAATCTGGTCGAGTTGGTCTTTAGGAATGCCAATACCAGTATCTGTAACCGTGATAACAGCCTGCTTGTTTTTCTCAGTGCAGGCCACATCTACACGCCCACCAGTAGGAGTAAATTTTACTGCATTTGATAATAAGTTCATCATGATGCGTTCTAAGCGACTGACATCACCAGAAATGACCATGGGCATGTCTGGTTGTGTATAATGAAGCTGTATCCCTGCCATTTTTGCTAGATAGGCAGCTGATTCGACTTGTGCTGCGATGAACCCACTCAGTTCGATAGGGCGGCATTCTAATTGAATGCTATCGTTATCAAGCCGCATTGATTCAAGTAAGTCATTAATGAGTTTTAATAAGCGTAGAGCGTTTGAGCGAGCCATTGTTAATGAATTGCGTACATCCTCATGTAAGTCGTCTCGTTCAAGTGTTTCTTCTAAGGGAGCCAAAACAACCGTGAGCGGTGTCCGTAACTCATGGCTTGCGTTTGCAAGAAATCTGCTTTTGGCTTCTTCTAAACGTGCAAGCTTATCATAGGACTGAGTTAATTCGTTATTTCTATCAAGAACCTGTTGTTGTAGTGAAAATTCCTGTATGCGATTTCGGGAAGTATAGAAGCTAGAAGCTCCACAGATGACAGCAATTAGGGAAAGAAAAAAGAAATTATTTACAAAGAGTTCCAATTCAAAGCCACCAACAATACAAGCTCCTGCATAGAGAAGTAAAGTGAGAAGCGAGGTGATGATAACTTCTTTCAATGTCCATGGCATTAATAAGGTGACTGCTATCATTACCAAAATAAGCCCTGTATGATAGGTAGAATGGACACCATTTGTTGCGGCTATCATATAAGAAATGGCAAGTGCGGGCAATAAAGCCCATAACACTCCTAGTGGGCGAATGAAACGACGTTTTTTATCTACGAGTAAAGCGAACAAAACCAGGCAGACTCCAACATCACAGAGTAAGCGGACAGTAACGAATTCCCATATATACTGAGGGTAGAGAACAGCATCTAGTCCGATGCCAGCAGGCATCAGTACCATCGCCAAAATACATCCAGCTACTGAATGACGAAAACGAACGCTTTCATCCCATTCTTTAAAGTCGGCTGTTTTGGTGGCAGTGCTGTTTTTACCTATGAGCATGACGTGCTCTAAAATTCAAAAATACATTTGCGCCTGCTTCTTCACAGTAAATATCGGGTTCAACTCCTTGTGGTGCTAGTCGTTTCATACCCAATTCATCTCTATATTCCAAGTGCCAATCAAGAAGATACTCCATAAATCCAAGGATAGGATTACGAGTATGTACATTTGTTGAAATAATCAAGCCATTGGCGCGCGTCATATGTTCAAACATTGCGAGTAAGCGAGAACAGACTTTGTCTGAAAGGTAATCAAATAGTCCTGCGCAATAAATAACATCATAATGTGCTGTTTTTTGAGACCCTCGTAGAGACTCTTTCAGCAATTGATGGATGGATTTGTGAATGAAATTAACGTCAGCGTGTTCTTCGACAGATGATTGAGCTTCTTGTATAGCAGCCCCTGTTCGAGAAATAGTTTCTTCATTAAAGTCTAAGAGTGAGATTTCCCACTGGGCGTTGGTTGCTCTTTCTTTGATAATTCGTACGATCTCATGTGCTGGGCCACAGCCAATACTTAAGACTCGAAACTGTTTTTGCTTGTGTAAGGAGGAGGCGGCTTCTTGCTTTAATAATTTTATCAACTCAACAATTCGATTTCGATGCCCGAGGGCAGGGCCTTTATCAAGTATCTTCATATTTAAGAGGCGGGCGTAGGTATTTCCTCCTTCATTTGGATCACGCAATATCATGTTCACCATTTCGTAATCACCGGCATAACCAAGTGGTTTCATGTAGGTACGGTGAATGAAAGGTGAGCAAAGTATATGTGGATGAATTTGACTACGGATATAAAACTTATGAGCTTGTTCTTCCAGTGGGTCTGAAATGTTTTCTGCAATATCTTCTAACTCAACAAACAACTCGTCGAGTTTATTGCCAACAACATCAACCACTTGTAGAGCGAAGGAGTCTTGTCTATCTTTGTGTCGTGAAATGCTCAGGTCACGCTCATCCAAACCAGCGACGGTTTCTCCATGATCAAGCCAGCGGCTCAAGCCATCAAGAAAATCACCAACTCGACTCGTCATAGCTCTAAAATCAGATCGGATTAGTTTGTCAGAAACGCCCCAATCACTCATAAATGCCTGAAGGTCTTCCCCGATAACAGCAAGAGAGCCGCCTACATCAAGGTCACGCCATTGGGTGGTAAATGTTACCGTAACAATGGAAACCTTTCCGGTGGTAATAAGGTTTGAAACAACAGCATCACCGTCATAGACAATACGTTCGCCTCTATGAATGCGGACACCATGAATCACTTCGCTGAGCTGCAATATCGAAAACGGATTATATACTTCAAACACGGCCATGCGTCGATCCAAGTGCATGAGCGCACCTCGATCTTCGGTTCCTTGACTGTTGGTGAAAACCAAGAATGGCACTTCCCCGTATTGACCCATTCTTCACCTCCTCAGTGTTCGTTCAACAATATTTATCTTATGAATAAGCAAAAAGCTTAGTGTTTTTCTGTGTTTTTCCAGAGCTAACTACCATCATAGTAGCGATGCGTTAACGGGGGGCGAGCTAGGCAATAGCCAATTGTTCAAAAACATTTAGTTCAGAAAGTAGAGAAACGAGCCGTCGATGAAACTGTCCGTCTTTAGGGAGAATACGAGCATCTTCTACCATCAGAGGGTGGTGTTTCTCTTGTTCGTGTATACTCATAAACCAAATGTCGCTTGTGCATTCGTCTGCCTGTAATTCGTGATAGACTTCCCAGCCATTCATTAAGGGCATCTCTATATCGAGTAGTATCAGATCAAATGAATCCATACACAGCTCTAGCATTGCTTCTGCTCCATTGATGGCAGTTGTTACCGAACAGCCAAAAGACTCACAGACTGTTTGGGATATATTCCGAATTACTGCTGCATCATCCACTACTAATACCTTCATAGTCGAATCTCCTTTATATTGAATCTGACGTTGTAGCGTATCATTAAATATCTTTCTGTCTATTGTTTAAGCTGATTATAGAAGAAAAGGTTATACATATGTTGAGATGAAGTTTATTTATATGCACTGAATGAAAAGAAGCGGGTATTATTTCTATAGTAGATTGTGCCGAGTTATTCTTTACTAGGCTATAACAGTTAGAAAGGGTAATGGGCATGTGTAAAAAGAAATATAAAATGCAGGGCTTTGAAAAACGATTAAATAGAGAACAGTGGACTACGCGTATCGATAGGAATCAAATTGTAGTTATCGAAGGGGCGAGGCGGATGCAAAAAAATATGCTGGAAAGGGCTCAATCAAAAAGTGGAAGAGAGTCGGTTTGATGCAGGGGTTCCAAAAAAGAGACCTGGTTTCATTCAATAAGCGATTGTGGTTTGAGAAGGTTTACGCATTGAAAAGAGTCTGCTCGCGTAGACATTATCTGAATGACATATCTAGGGATTGATATTGGTGGTACGAAATGCGCAGTGTGTCTCGGTGATACGAGCGGAGCTATTCTAGGGAAACGCCAGTTCCTAACAGAAGAGCCGAAAGGTCCACAGCAGGCTTTAGACCGTTTTGTTGTAGAAGCGCATGAGCTTATTGCAGAGCATAATGTAGAAATTCGTGCTATTGGCATATCATGCGGTTCTCCACTTGATCCAGATACAGGCATTGTGCAGGCTCCAGCACAATTGCCATCATGGCAGAACGTGCCGGTAGTGTCTTTTTTTCAGAAACATTTTGGTGTTCCTACATTTCTTGATAACGATGCAAATGCTGGCGCACTGGCTGAACATGAATTTGGTGCTGGTCGTGGCTGTCAGCATATGGCTTTTATCACCTTTGGTACAGGCTTGGGTGCAGGCTTGATTTTGAACGGGCGCATTTACCGTGGAGCAAATTGTTACGCAGGCGAAATTGGCCACATGCGTTTAGCTGATGATGGCCCTGTTGGTTGTCGTAAGCTCGGTAGTTTTGAAGGTTTTTGTTCTGGTGCGGGTATTGCTCAAATTGCAGAGCGGGAACGTATTCTTTGGAATGGTACAACAGCAGTGTTAGAGGGAGCAGACACAAAAAGTATTGCCTCTGCAGCAATTGATGGGGATGCGTTTGCATTGCATGTCTTTCAGGTGTCTGGAACCCGTTTAGGGCAGGGGTTAGCGCTTGTGAATGATGTACTTAACTTAGAAAAAATCATTATTGGTTCTATCTTTTTAAGATGTGAAGCACTCCTGCGCCCTGCCATGGAAAAAGTACTCTATGCAGAAGCTCTGTCTGCAAGTGTTGAAAAACTGCAAATTGTTCCTACAGGTCTTGGTGAAGCTGTTGGTGATTATGCGGCAATAGCAGTGGCAGCGTCTCGTATGAAATACATATCCTGATGTTGAATAAACGTTTGGGCATGGTGAATGCATCGAGATAAATGAGAGCATCTGCTGTTGAAAAGTTTAGTCATTCGCAATTTACATCTACAGTTATTGGAAATATGCGCCATAATGTTGGGGCTGTATATGGTACTAGCGGCCTGTTTGATGGTCATGGCTAGAGAAACCAGTAATGGATTGAGTATGATAGAGATTAGTAAGGTGTTACAGGATAAGGCTTTAAGGATGCTAGTGAATTGAGCCGATCTTGCAGTAAAAGTACAGAGTAAGATTACACAAGCATCAGCGTCTTCCATTTCTGTGTTGGGATTTTCCCTCCGTATTTACTACACCCGAAGGCGATGTTCCGGTTGCAGACCGTGTAAATGCCGAATGTTTCGTGCTCTAGGCATTGTAGATACGACGGAAGCCCGTTGACGTACAACAGCAAGTAAAGGTGAGGCTGACTTTTCTAAGAGAAGGATGAATCTGTGTCTAAGAATCGTGAAGTATGCAAGGGAACAGTAATGAGAGATGATGAGTGTTATGACTTATGGAAGCGGATTGTTTTGATACCTCCCATCTTAAATTTAAAACAGAAAAGTAGTGGAAGGGGTACCCCATGAGTACAGAGGACAACGAGCATGATGCAGTTAATGATTCTTCCTCTGATGAGAATTTGTTTACAGCAGAAAATAGACAAATAGAAGATGAACAGTTGGAAACAGGAGATACTCCTCAGAAACCTGAAGGAGAGCTTGAAGATGCGGGCAATAAAGAGATTTTTGCGTATGCGGCAGGTGGGTTAGCAGGAGAATTTGCTGGCTCTGCCATGCACCTAAAACAATACATTCTTATGTTTGTACTGTGTTTAAACCCGATTCTTGTGTCTTTTATTGGTGCGTTCGGTATGCTGTGGGATTCAATAACAGACCCCATTATGGCAAACATATCAGATAACAGTAAAAACAAGTGGGGGCGAAGACGGCCTTTTATTTTGGTAGGCGGGATTTTGGCCGCTCTCTTTTCTGTTGTCATATGGTGGTTTTTACCACGAACTGATGCGATTCAGCCAAACAAACCTTTGATCCCAGAGGTTATCCAATCAACAGATGCCTTGGTGAAATTTGGCAAAATGATGAAGGGATATGGAATTGGTGATGTTGCAGTGCGTTTGGATATACCGCAAATTGACGCTACTGAAAGTAATGAGAAAAAAGAAGAGTTAGAGAATCCAGCAGACAGCATAGAAGTTATTCTGAAAGAATCTTTTAAGGTAATGGAGGCCGGGGTTCGTTTGAGTGATGATGAATCTGCCTTGGCTGTTCGTATAGAAACTCGTAACTTTGACCGCAGTTTGGTTGATAAAGATCCTATAGGGCAAAATCTGGACGTTACTATGACGCTTGATTCTATTCGTGTTCATAATGCTGTTGCCATTATGCCCGAATATGAAGAAGACCGTTCGTTTGGAACGATTTTGGAAGATTTCTTCAAAGGAAGAGATGAATATATCGGTCTTGCGCATGACGGGGAGTCTATTGATTTTACTCAGAATACCTTCCGTGATGAAGCTGTGTATAGAGCACGTGTGTCTGCCCTTGAAAAAAGTATCATAGAAACATTAGGTCAGTACTATCGGCTTCCTTATTGGAAATGTTTTCCTAAGAATGATGATGGGGGCGAACGACTTCGTTTGGAGTTGTCTACATCGAATTTAGAGGAAAAGGAAGAGTCAGGTTTACAGGCAGAAGATAAAGTAGCTTTTAACGCTGTTTTCGATTCAATGGTTGCTAAAGTTGAAAAGCGAAATCGCTATCTTATTATTCGTGAGGCGATAAAGCAAAAAACGATTACTCCGGCTGTTGAAGAGTATTTGCAAAGAGATAATTTAGAGGGTTTTGAACAGAAGCGAATTGAGAATAATCCTAAATTAAGCGATAATGTAAAAGAAGAAGCCGTTAATCAAGCTATTGCTGTCAGACAAGAGGAATTAAGGAAAGCGTTTAAGAAAGGGACATTCTCCAAAACTTTAGCAGGAATTATTAATAAAGAATGGCTACAGGTAACAGACAAAGATATTGCTATGGCACGGACACGCCTTGCTGAGGGAACTAAAGAAAGTACTTATGAACAGTATGTTTCTTTGCATACGAAGTTTTTGTTATACGGGCTTGGTCATAAAATGGACCTTGAGCAGTATGCTTTATCTGAGGAGGGTCAAAAAATAGTAGATGGGCTTCTTCAAGAAAAAGGACTCGTCAACATTCATGATCTTTACGCTTCTTTGTGGCAACAATTAGATGAGCCCGAAAATGAAAAGAGAAAAGGGAAGGAAGGTTCGTGGGGGAATCCTCAGTTTACCGTTCCAGATGAAGTTTTAGGTCGCTTTTTTGCTGTAAAGATAAAGGCTAAACAACTGAGCTTTATCGGCAAGATGTCTGAAGGGTTTAAGGTTTTCTTTGACCAATCACATGATTCAGATGAAGAGCAGGCACGATCAGCTAAGGAGAAACAGGTTGTTATCTATTTAATTCTTATGCTCATCGTTTTCGCTACCGTTAGAACGATAAATGGAGTTCCTTATTACGCGCTTGGCATTGAGCTTGCACCATCCTATGATGGCAGAACAAAAGTCATTGCTTACCGTTCAGTTATGAGCAAAATTATTGCTTTAAAAAATCCTTTCTTGATGCCATTTGTTTTATTGCCTTGTTTTACCGATGCAATTGAAGGGGCGCTTTGGTTAGCCGTATTTTTTGCTGGTATCTCAATACCAATGCTGATCTATTCTGTGATGTGTACTAAAGAACGAATTGTTTTAAGTAAGAAGAAGAAATCGATTCCGTTTATTAAGTCTATTAAAGATACGGTTGGTATTCCAGAGTTTTGGCGTATCGTGTTTCTCTATTTTATTATGCAAAAATCAATCGGAATATTTACGATGGTAGGTAATTACCTTACTATTTATTATGTGTTTGGAGGAGCTTTGCTAAAAGGTATGACTTACACCGCCTTTGTTGGGGTTGTGGGATATGGGTTAGCTTTGATCAGTGTTCCGTTGGTGACATGGATTTGTAATCGCTTTGAAAAACATAATGCCCTACGTTTCTCCATTATCATGATGATGATTGGCTGTCTATTAAAGTGGTGGTGTTACGACCCAGAACATCCCGAATACTTATTCATTGTTCCGATTTTCTTTTCAATAGGTATTGCTGCTATGTATACGGTTATGGGCACGCTTATGGCTGATGTTACAGACGTGGATGAGTTGAAAACAGGTTCTAGACGAGAAGGTATGTTTGGAGCAGTAAATTCTTTGATTATGAAAGCAACAAGCCCTATTGCAGGAATTATTGGAGGGGTTGTTGTGGTTGTTTCCGGGTTTGAGATCGATACTGGCGCTTACCAAGAAGAGGGTGTTTTTACCAATTTACGTGTGTTGTTTAGTATATTTCCTGCTGTTTTGCTCGGTGGAGCTTTGCTGCTCTTGTATAAGTATCCTCTTACACGAGCGCGTATGGAAGAAATTAAGGCCATTTTGGTTAAAAGACGTGCAGCAGAAAAAGAAAAGGAAGCAGAAGAAGAGGAGTAACCTGTGGAGCGTATTGAAAGAGTGGACAAGGTGCAGAGTCTCTCTTTAGTATGCTGTTGTGTATAAAGATACTACGTAGCTTTTGTTACAGTTTGAAGCTAGAAATAGAGGTTGTCTCGACCTTTGGTTATATCCTAAGACATCATAAATGAGGCAGATTATAGATTCGTCCTTAAACAGTATAACCTGTTAAGAGGGGTGGTCTCAATACTATGTCTATCCTTTGTCGAATGAGTGGTAGGCGAATTGTTCTAGCGAGTAGCGAGCCTCTCAGTTGCACCTTTTCCTTTCCTATTCAGGTAGCCTGTCCGAGTTCTATTTGAAACTAACGGATAGTGATAATGGTAAGGTATGAGAAGGGGCAGTCGTGAGAAGAAGCATGCATTACTACTTGTGGAGTAGAAGAGTTTTGTCATTATCCGTTTTAAAAATGGAATACTAAGCTGAGAGCTACGGAGGACCCACCCCATGAGTGCAGATAACAACGACAATGAAGCGATTAATGAGGAAGACTTATCTGCTGAAGGGGGCTTGCCTGCCGAAGAAAGTGCTCCGGAAGAGGTGAGAAATGCTGATTCTGCTGCTGTAAGTTCTACCGCTTCTGAAGTTGTTATTGAAGAGGAAGATGATGAGGAAGATGCGGGTACCGCGGAGATTCTGAGTTACTCCTTAGCTTCATTGGCTGGTGCTTTCTCGAATGCAACTATTCATAAATTACCAGCCATTTTGATGTTGGTATTGAAAATCAATCCGGTTCTTGTTGGCTTGATTACAGCCCTCAAGGTTGTCTGGGATGCTTTCACCGATCCTATTATGGCATCGGTTACCGATAACTGTCGGTCAAAATGGGGCCGTCGCCGTCCATTTATTCTAGTTGGCGGTTTGATGATTCCAATTGTGTTGATATTTGGTTGGTTGGCTATGCCAAAGAACGAAAAAATGGAGCCAAATGTTCATTATATTCCCACTTCTAAAGACAGTGAGCACCATCTCGGAAAGTTTGGTCAATTCCTGATTGGCTACGGAGCGGATGACATTGAAATTGTTACTGGTCCGGTTACTGGTGATAAGGGATTACCAGAGACCATTGATGGAACTGGTGAATATCATGCCGGGCTTGTAGAGCGGGCAATTACTCGTTTACAAACTCCAGTTATAAAATTCCATAAAGATAAGCCGGCCGAAGAGGAAGTCGATAGTGTAGATGGTTCTACCGATACTGGAGCACAGGAAGAGGCTGATCATACTGAAGAAAGTACTGATGTAGAAAAGCCAGTGAAGCCGCGTTTACCACTTATGGTTTCTATCACAGAAATGTCGCAAGATATAGCAACGTATGGAGATATCTTTTCTGAAGGTAGTGTTCAGTTTGTGGTGAATATGCAATTAGGGGAAGACCCTGTTGTACGTGTACCTGTTTCTCTTAAAGCAGTCGATAAAGAAGGAGAAGATAGTAGCATATCTGCTTGGTTGTCTGATACTATGCGAGGTGAAACGGAACGTATTGATGTTACCGTTGATGGTATGGCTTACGATTATCAAAAGAACATTATTGCTAAACGTGGTGTGTACCGTGCCTTGGTGCACGGTATAGAAATTGCCTTGATAGAGACGCTTGGTCAGCATTATTCTATACCGTACTGGCGAAACTTTGAAGTCTTTGACCGTAAGAAGAATGTATTTACACAGCCGTTAACGCTTGTTGATGGTGTAGATGATATAGTACGAGAGGGTTTTACTGCTGATGTTGAACATGTGAAGGAGTTGGTTTATGCGAGTGGTGGTATCACCCTCGATTTGTCCTCTGACTCTTATACTGAAGAAGAGCGCAAGCTGGTAGATAGCTACAAGTCAGAGCATAAACAAACAACGGATGAAGCTTTGCATAAACATTTATGGGAAAACCTTGTGGTTGGCCGTGCTATCGGAACGATGAAGGCTTATAGAGATTCGTTAAAACCAAAAAAAGAACGAACAACGACGGAAAAAATGTTTGGTTGGTATTTCAAAATAGAAAAAGGCTTAGATGCTTTTATGGACGGCGAAGCTGCTGATAAACGTATTATTATTGTTTCATGTATATTTCTCGTGTTCATGGCTACATTCCATACCATTTTTGGTGTTCCATATTATGCCCTTGGTATTGAAATTGCTCCTTCCTATGATGGACGCACCAAGGTTGTGGCTATCCGTTCTATGTTACAGAAAATTGTTGGCTTCTTAGTGCCGTGGTTGTTACCGATTTGTTTACTACCGGTATTTGACGATGCGGTGGATGGGGCAATGTACTTGAGTATTGTTTTCGCCGTTATTTCAGTGCCAATGGTTTTAGCATCATTCTTCCAAACGAAAGAGCGAACACAGGTAGATAAACGCAAGAAAAAAGTTCCGGCCTTACAATCCATCAAAGAAACGATTAGTCATGGCCATTTCTGGAGAATTGCTGGTTTATTTTTCATTGTGCAAAAAGGCCTCGGTATTTTTAACGTTGTAGGTATGTTTGTTGGTGTGTATTACGTGTTTGGTGGGGATTTGCTGCTCGGTAATGCTTACCAAGCCTTGGCTGGTTCTTTTGGTGTTGTGCTCGCTTTTATTGCCATTCCTGTTATTGCGTGGATGTGTAAACATTGGGAAAAACATAATGCGATGCGTTTCTCATTAATCATGATGATTATTGGCTGTGCTCTGAAGTGGTGGTGCTATGACCCGGAAAACCCAGAACTTATGTTTATTATCCCAATTTTCTTCAGCTTTGGCATTTCTGCTGTATATACCGTATTATCGACCATGATGGCTGACGTAACCGATGCGGATGAGCTTATTAATGGTAGCCGCCGCGAAGGCATGTTTGGTGCAGTTCAAGCGCTTATGATGAAAATCACAGGTGCAGTTGGTGCGATTGCTGCTGGTGTTATTGTAGCAGCAAGTGGTTTTGAAGTGGAAAAAGGTATTTATCAAGACCCAGGTGTTTTTACCAATATGAGACTGCTCTTTAGTTTTGTTCCTGCGATTGCATTGTCGATTGGTTTGGCGATCTTGTGGCGTTATCCTTTAACTCGTCAACGTATGAAAGAAATCAAAGTAGAATTAAAAGTGCAACGTGCTCGCCAAAAAGCAGAGCAAGATGCTGAGGAAAAGGCAGAGGCGGCAGCAGCAGCAGCAGCAGAGTAAAGTAAAGTTAGTGTGCGTGTTGAAGAGTAATAAGCGTATAGCGCTGCTCTTCGACACGTTGTTGATTATAGGTTAAGGCACACCTTTGAGCTATTTCAGGTAATTGTGGTTCTAGGATACTGCGTGGATCAGAGAAATATGCAGCACCATCTGTTGATAGAGATGATACTACGGTAGTGAAAAGCTGCTTAAAACATTCTGGGCGATACAAAATATCGCCACCAAGAATGATATCCCATGGTCCGTCTGGTAATGGTGTTCCCCAGTGATGAACACAAGTAGAGCCACCCGTAAGTCTGTTAAGACAGAGAACAGACTGGACGAATTGGAGAGGGTAAGGGGACCCATCCGCAAAAAGAACGGTTTCAGGCTGGTGGGTGAATGTGCTCAAGCCAAGGTAGCCACGGCCGCAGCCAATGTCTGCGATGCGTTTTCCTGTGAGGCCCTTATCGGGGAAAATAGAAGAGAGGTCTTTTGCAAAACGTTCGCCAGCTGGCCAAGAATAGGCCCAAGTAGGGCGTTCATCACCATCTTGTTCGGCGGCGGCAAGTGCTTCACTCCAGTCTTGCTGTGGAAACTGAAAATGGGTGAGCCATTCTGGGAAATCAGCCATAGAGCAAATCTGGTAGCGCAGAAAGGCCAGCGTTGTCAATGCTTGGTAAAATGTGTGTGGCTACATTTTTAACTAAGTCGGAGGCTTGACCCATGGCACATCCGTGCCCAGCCCAACGAATCATTTCAAAATCATTGGCGCTATCGCCAACAGCCCATACGTTTTCTCGCTCAATATTGAGGTGTTCAATGAGGCGTTCGAGTCCCCAAGCTTTGGTGATAAGTGGCTGATGGATTTCAAAGCGATCAAATTGGCTCGTCACCACATGAAAACGGTCTTCAAAAATACTGTGAATACGGTCAACCATTGTCTGGAGCAGGTCAGGGTCACACACATACATGACTTTTGGAGAGGGCTCGGTCCATTGCTGAATCTGTTCTTCTCCAAAATGAATAGTGGTATTATACAGTTTAGGGAAATGTTTGGTCCATTGTGTTGCTCGGTTCATGAACCAGCCAGATTCATTGTACAGAGAAATGGCTCCATCTCCGCGTTGTAATTCTACAAGAATATCTTGAACGTCTTCACAGGACAGAGGGTGTTCATATAAGGCTTGTTGATTCGGGTAGCCTATCCAAGTGCCATCAAAACAGACAATAGGCGTATCCAAACCAAGGCTGTCCCAGAGCGGCACGGTGGTTAGTAGTGGTCTGCCAGTTGCAATGACCACGATATCGCCTTGTTTGCGAATATATTCAATTGCATCTCTGTGGGCTTGTGGAATGCAGCAGTCTTCGCCTAGCAAGGTTCCGTCTACATCTAGGGCAATAAGCTGTGTTTTGGTCATCTGCATCTGATGATGCTGGCTGTTGAGTATATGCAACCTTGCCATCATCCTATTTTGACTCCACAATAGATGTAATGAGTGATTCTACCACTATGACCCCAGAGGGACAGATGCTTCAGCGTTATGCAGCGGGTGATTCCACTGCATTGGATGAATTAGTGCATGCTTACCAAGAGCCTGCCTTTTGGTTGGCACGGCATAAAGTGGGTAATGATGAGGTTGCAGCTGACGTGGTACAAGAAGCTTTCATGCGAGTGCTTCGCAATCCAGACTTGTATGATTCAGCACGCCCATTTAAGGCATGGTTTTTGCAAATTGTACGAAACCTAAGTATCGACTTCTTGCGCCGTAAGAAAGCTAAAACAGTTCCAGTTTTAGCGGAGAGCGCAGAGGCAGAGCCAGAAATAGATGTTGTTGAACAAAGTGATATGCAGCAGCAGATTCAAGCAGTGTTGAGTGCTTTACCAGATAAGTATAGCGAGTTAATTGTTTTGCGGGATGTTGAAGGCTACGGCCCAGACGAAATTGCTGAGATGATGAATGCTGATTATTCAACAACACGTTGGCGTATTCATCAAGCTCGAAAAAAGTTCCGTGCACTTTGGCTTGAAATGTTTGGTGACTTAGAGTAAGTCTTACTGAATAAAATCGAGAGTAATAAATGTATATACATCTTCATTGCCATCTAACTGTTGTGCAATGTAGAGGCCAGGATTAAAAATAATTCCAGCAAATTCTATATTGGCATGAAAGCCGCCGCCAACGCTACGAATTGTGGTAGTCTCTTTATGAAATTCTTCTGGGCTTACAGTGGCTTCGTCATAAAAGAGGCTGGTTACGAGTTGGCGCAATGAAAATGGAGAAGTACCTTTACGGATAAAGGGCTGCCACACGGGGAAACGATAGGTAGCGCTCCAGCCAAGTAGAGTTCGTCCACTTGCCATAATGGTTTCGTATCCGCGTGGAAATTGCTGGCCCCACGCACCACCAAGACGAAAAGCAGATTGTCCGGTTGTTGGTTGATTAGACCAACCTGCTGTGCCACTGAGATGGAGCTGGTGTCCCCATTCAGGAAAGAGTGAAAAAGTGTGCTCAGCATGCAGTTCAAGCCTATCGCCAGATGCTGCACTTGCTCCTATATCTGAAAACTCAGAACGGCGATAACGTAAACGAGTAGAACTTCCATTTTCTCGTGTATATGATCGGGGGAAAGTAGTGAAATTACTCCATGTAAATTCTGCTTCAAGATAACTTTCAGTACCGGTGTAAAAGTTGTTGTTTATTGTTGTTACCTGAGCGTATTCCTTCGCGATGGTATCGTTTCCTGTATAATCAGCGAGACCGAAGGTTACAGCACTGCTTAAACGGTATTCTTGGCCGGTAGTGGTATAACTTAAGCGTAATTCACCTCTATTTATTTCATCAACATAATCATAGCTGTTGCCATTTATATCTGCGATGGCACTGCCGTATAGACGATTACTATGCATCGCTAAGCCAGAGATTTCAATTGGTAATCCGGCATAGGTGTAGTGCAGCATACCTATTGTTTCGTCGGTAACTGCACCAATACCAACACTACCAGTAATGGTGTTAACGTGAATGGGGTCAGCAAATTGCCCAAGAATACCCAACCCACCATCTGGTGTGGTGAGCATGGTTGGTGTCCAAAATTGTGGACGGATACGTGTTATACTTGTATAGTTTTCTTTTGTTAGCTGAGTCTGCGGTTGTGCACATTTTTTGATAAGGTTTTGTGCATAGGCCCTGTCATGCTTTGGCCAAGATAATGAAATATGTGGAGGAGTAATTGTTGTTTTGGGTACGGGTATGATGGCAAGAAAGGGGCCAGTATGGTCGTGTTCAATAACGGCAAGTGTACGTTCATCAGGTGAGGGGACGCAAGCAATGATACCACCAACCGTATTGGTGACGGCAGAGAGAGAGTTTGTAGTCAGGTCATATTTCCAACCATTGGCAACACCACTGTGATCTGCACTAAAATAAATGCGATCACCACTCTTGTTCCAACATGGATGAATAATACGTCCAGGCAGCGTGAGTAACGTTTTCGTCTGTGTGGTGTCGTTCAGTGTAGTGAGCTGCAAGTGGGAGCCAGCTTGAGTTGTTTCTACCCAAAGAATCTGATTGTGTTGTGGACGGAAACTCGGAGACCATGGCATACCGGTGCAGGGAATAATTGCAGCAGTTTGCAAATGAGAGAGCGTTGCTCCTTTTTGAATAAGTAATTCTTGTTGAGCAGCAGGCAGTAGGTGAATGGCTGCAAGGGTATAACCGTTGTTATCTTTCCGAATATCACCCTGAAGAAAGCGTTCGCCTATTTGTTGTGGTGTAGCCTGCCCATCCTGAACGATAAGACTGCTTCGTTGATCATTGCCACGCTGAGACCATATACGCAATGTGTTTGCACTGCGAATAGCGCCAAGGCCAAAGGCAGGAAGAGCACCGTATTCTATGTGCCCCTGAGTGTCTACCGTTATGAAACGTGGGCGTTTGTAGGGGTCATGGGCAGCACAGTGTATACGGCTTCCATCCCAACATGGCATGCCCAGTCTCCATCCAGCTGGTGTGAGACGTGTTGTTTCAGTGATAGGCTCTGTGCGTAACATAGAAAGGTGTTGTTGTTGTTCGGTAAGCAGGGCAGCACGAGCGTCTTCAAGTAAGGTTGTGTGGCTTGCCCCTAAAGAATGACGGGAGCCGTGAGAAAATTTAAAGGCCCATTGATGTGCTTGGTCGTCTATGGTTTTCCATAGTGATTGTTCAGGAAAACGTTGTGAGAGAAAACGTAAATAAGCAGCACCGTAATAATAAGCACTGCTGCCATACGGCCATTCATGAAAGGTAATAGACCACTCATTGGTCGGTGGAATAGTTCCAGCTGCGGCATCAAGTCGCCAAATCATATGGGTGAGACTATCACGTCCGCGTCCATTCCATAAGCTGTCCTCTGGGCTATAAATGGTTTCAGCCCATTGACCAATGCCTTCATGCCAAAACCGAGGCATGGTCACATGTGACGGTGTTGTGAGGTAAAAGAGGCCAAGACTAGCAAGGTCAAAAGGAAGTACACGGCCAAAAATACGACCTAAAACAGAGCGTGCACCATAACTCGTATTATTAGAGATGTGGTGTGCGCATTCATGAATAAGGGTTCTTTTCCAGCCTTCATGCCCAGAAAAAATACTGTGATGGGGTAGGGCTGGTGCCAGATCCATTTGTACCAGTGGATGTGGAACGGTGGTTGAAAAACCATTATGGCTATCACGGCTATCGCTAAGTAAGAGCCAAAGTGGTTCTTGGTTTATTGTTCCCGCATCTGCGTACATTTGCGCAAGGGTGTTCTCTGCAAAGTGTACGATAGGCCTTAGCTTTTCAGCCTGTTCGCGTGGAACAATGGCTTGTACATATTTTCCAGATAAAACACTGAGTGTGCGCGTGCGTTCATCATCACTTTCAGCAAAAAGATGAGTGGTGCAGTAAGAGAAGAGGAAAAGTATGAGACAATAATTCCTCAATATTTTCATGTCTCTCACTTTTCCTCTCTTTGTTTTTTACCGTAGTTGTGCGAGTATTGCATCGGCCATTCCAGCGAGTGGCCCAGCGGCAACGGCTACTTTAAGGTCGCCATTTTCGCTGGCGAGGCAGGCTTTGGTTAACCAACGGTTGCCAATCCTTTGGGTAAAGACACCTAGTGGTAGGCTACATCCGCCTTCAAGTCCGGCAAGAATAGTGCGTTCAACAGTAACTGCACATTCGGTTTCATAGCAGCCGATGCTTTCGATCATACGAATAATGCCTGGCACATGACTGAGGCAGTCAACTGCCATCGCTCCTTGAGCGGCTGCTGGAATAATTTCTTCATATGGATCAAGTGCTATTGCACCAGAGGCGCGCATTAATCCCATCCGTTGTAAGCCAGCGGCAGCGAGCAATGTGGCAGCAACTTCACCATCTTGTACTTTACGCATGCGAGTTTGAATGTTTCCACGAATATTCGTAAAGGTTAAATCCGGTCGTAGAGCGGCAAGTTGGTGCCGTCTGCGTAAACTGGATGTGCCGATACATGCGCCTGTTGGTAAATCAGCAAGAGACTTACAGCCAATCATCACGTCGCGTGGATCATCGCGTTGTAAGAGAGCGGCTAAGGTGATTCCATCAGGAGAAGTGGTGGGTAAATCTTTACACGAGTGTACACCAATGTCAGCACGGCCATCAAGCATAGCAAGATGAACTTCTTTGGCGAATACGCCAATATTGGTCCCCATGCCATAGAGTGGTGTCTCTGTATCTTGGTCACCGCTGGACGTTAATGGAACTAATTCAGTTTTGATGCTGGGGTAGTTGAGAGAAAGGGACTGTTGAACAAAACGAGCTTGCCACATGGCGAGTGGGCTATTACGAGTCGCAATGCGAAGCGTTTTCATGACGGTTATTTCCTTTTCTTAAGCCGTTGGTATCCCAATCGCTGAATAATCTCTCTGTAGCCACGGCAAATAATATCAACACTTTCTTGTGCACCATTAGTAGGAAAACGATTATTTTTGCTGGTAATTGACCGAACATCAATAATAGGTACTGCTTTCAAGGCTTGTAAACCTGTCACGAGGTCTTTAAGGAATAGTCGTTGGGGATTGGTAAATTTATCTGGGCCAAGTGCAATAATAGGGTAGCTGCCGCTACTACGACAAGTATTTACAATATCTAACCATACGTTTACCGCTTTTTGACTGTCGAGTTCATCCATCATATCTGTCCAGCCTGGGAACAAGACAATAAATTGTGGTTTTTCTTTACGGACGATAGTGGCTATGTCGCTTGCTAAATTTCTATGGTCGTTTTTTAATGAGAATATCATTTGTTCAGGAATATCTGTTCCGGGGGTCAGTATTCCTCGAATGCCAGTGCGCAGTGCTGAACTCCAGTCGCTTGTTTTGTGCAGTGTTTCACCGACGCAGAAAGCGACTTGCTCGGGGGCAGAGCGTTTCACTTTCTTTTTACGCTGATTAAATACAGAATTAACTACTGTTTGAATATCTTTACTACGAATGTGCTGTAAGGTGCGTTTATATTTAACCGGTAGGAGTGGGCTCGGTTTCATGCCAAGCATACTTGTTTGTGGTTCTTGCTCATTGGCAAGGGCTACAGAAGCAAGGAAGAAGATAGAGGAGATGCCTTCTGATGTGTCGCTCAGGGTGAGTGTGGCGAGACTGTTCGAGAGAAATGCTGTTTCTTCGTCTTCATCAGAACCACTCGATAGAGTTGGGTTTGAGAATATGTGGGTAGTCCATTTGGTTTGTGTAAAAGGAATTGTGTCGCTAATGCTTGTTCCATTGGTATCTGTTATCGTAACTGTTATTTCAGAACGTCTGCTGTCGAAATTGTGAAGAAGTAAGGCACATCCACCATTACTTATATTTGCACCGTTAATATCTATGCTAATTTGTTGTTTTTTTGTTTTTCGGTTTTGCTGGGAAATAGCAAGAGTTGGCCCTGCGCTTAAAGGAAGGCCTTGCAGGTCAGAGTATTTATCATCAAAGTAATCAATGGTTTTGACCCGTTTGTTTGTTTTCAGAGTATTGTGTTGTAAGACAAATGGGGGTGGTGCTTTAGGGAGCATGGCCCAGCGTTCTCCCCAATCCGTATCTTGAAGTTTTGTTGCATCTCTGAGCTTGCCTACTTCTCCCGCTTTGTAGCCTGTAATTTTATTGCCAAGGAAGATTCTATAAACATTCCAGCCAGCTTTATGCAAAGAGAGTTTTATTTCTACTGGCTGAGAAATGGTAATTGGCTGTGTTGACAGTTTATACCATGTTGCTTTTATTGGTTTCTTTTCTGGAACAGCAAAGGATAAAGTGTTGTCAGTGCCCAAAGACAATTGTAGGGATGCATCTTGCTCGGGAATTTTTCTGATTTGTATCCAGACATGATAATTGCCTGCTGGAAGACCGCTACATTTACGGCCGATAGAAACATTTTTTGTAACGGAGAGATAGCCGCCTTTTTTGGTCATTAGGTTGTCCGGCATATCTTTGCGCAGTAAGGTGTCTGTGGAAAAGACGTAACGATCGTCTTGAGCGTTTGCAGCAGCAATTTTCTTTGCCTCTTCTGCCTCTTGTTCTTTTTCTTTGGCAAGTGTTTCTTCGTGTTCTTTTTGACGGGCAGTGTGCTGTTCTTGCAGGCTTGTCAGTTTACCATGTAGGTCTGTTAGTTCTATTGGCATTTTTGCAAACAGGCTAAAGTCTACGGTGTTCCACTTATCTGTTAATAGGAGCGACTCTGTGTTTTTGAGTTCTTCTTGATAGAGTTCGGTTAATTCTTCTAAGATAACTGGGAAGACAGGGTGTTGTGTATATTGTTCTGGAAGGCGCTGCTTCAGTTCTGCAAGTGCTTCATGTGGACGGGAAGATAAATTGTGGCGTTTGAGATTGCTGAGGGCTTTTTGAGCAGCAAGTCGTTCAGCATGTGCCACTTCTAGTTCTTTATTGGTTTTTGCATAACGAGCACGTTGGCCGCTTAAGGCAGGGTCGTCCGGAAGTGGCTGTAGTGCATCAAGTAAGGCTTGTGCTTGTTCCAGTTTTTCCGAGTCGATGGCGGCCTGTGCTTGGTCGCAAACATCTTCAATGTAGTCACGAGCTTCAATACGAATGTCACTGAGTAACGGAGAGAGTGGCTCCAGTTGAATTTTTGCAGCGGAGAGGGCAACTAGCGGCTCTTTAGCGAAATCAGAACGTAGGCGGGGTTGAATGGCAAGTTGTGGTTCTGCTACTGTTGGTTCGCTTTTATCGGTGGTAGTAGTAACTGTTGGTTCGCTTGCCTTTTGTTCATTGCCGAGTGCAGCAATCAAGATGCTTACAAGGGCTATACAGCCGATGCCGATACCAGCAACCAGTCCAAGGGGTATTCTTTTTGCGGCTTGTTCTCGCGCATTGATATTCGCAATGATAGGTTCAGTTGAAATATTGAGTTGTGTTCCCGCTTTTTGCATATCCGTAAACATAGGGACATCATAGACGTGATTGTCACGAATAGTACGGCGGTGAACTACGGTATGTGCGGTAGAAATAAAGGTGTAGCGGTTGAGTTGTGCAAATTGTGGATGCGGAAAACAATAAACCTGTGTTGGCAGTTGTTTTTGTTGTTTGCTTTTAGCACCGCTTTCTGGAGCCACAGCATCAATACAGTTTGAGCACAATAAGTGGCCAAGAATTTGAATAGCTAAGCCTTGTTCAACCTCATCTGGTGAGATAACGGCTTTGCAACGGGAACAGTGGGTCGTGTCTTTTTTCATCGTGAACGGAGCATACTAGACGATAAAAAGGGAGAGTCCAGCCCGAGAACAGGCTTGCGCTATTTCCGTTTATCAGTCATAATGATGCATGGCTGTTTCTAAGGGTGCGGTGTTATCAACGAGCTTCATAGAAGCTTTAGGACTGGGAGTGCATGTCGCAACGTTGACCGGCCCTATTTTGAACAAGGCACACCCCGATTTGCTGGAACCGATGTTTTTCATTGAGGCAGAAGAATATGATGACACGGTCTACTTGGAACGTAATTACCTCTATGATGCCCAATTATCGATAAAGAGCTCTTACGGTGCTGGTGAGCGGGTACTGATGTGGATGGGACGAGGAACGCGCTATCGTAATGGCGATAATAGCACAGAACCCTTTAATCTGCTCTTGGCCAGTGATCTTTTCCTTTTTAATGACCCTCATGAATTCATCCGTTTTAGAACTTTTCTTAAGTCTCAGCGTATTATAGATGCGCAAGCAAGAGATTTCCTTGCAAAAAACCACAAAAACTTTGGTGAATTGGCAACAGATGAGAAAACAATAGGCTCTGTTTTAGCCTGTTTAGGGAATATTCGTGAATGGCCAGATCCAGAAAATGGTTTCCAGCTCCGTAAAGGGGATGAGCACACTCTAGAAGGTTTGGCAAAGGGCTATAGTGTTGCATTTGTTGCTGTCCGTAATTCGCCTATTTTGCCACGTCGTCTCTTAGCAATGGCACCAGAAGAACGTTTATCTATCTTCCGTTTGTTTTGTTTTGCGGAAGATGCAGAGAAAGGCCCAGAGGGGCTTCGGTTTTTCTTGGCAACCCTTGGTCGTCAAACAGGCAACCATGCCGTTATGAGTGCGACCTCAGAAATACATAATGGCCAAGACTTCATGCGTGCTCTAGAGATTATGCGTCGGTACCTGCTCAAAGTCGTATAATCAAGGTGCCATTTATAACAAAAGCCTGACGAAGATCATTCGCCAGGCTTTTATGCTGTAAAAGTGAAACTATTTTAGAGAATGTAGCCGCGTTCGTCGTGCTCGCTCAGGTCGAGGCCGAGGTCTTCGTTTTCACTGCGTACACGTAGTCCGATTGTTTTCTTGATGATCAGGAGTAAGATTACACTCACTACCGCAGACCATAGGATGGTAATGCCCGAAGCAGCAGCTTGTACGCCAAGCTGGCTACCAATGCTGAAATCAGCGTTTTCTGCATTGCTACCGCCAAGAATGGCAGCAAAGATACCAACGAGAATGGTACCGATAAAGCCACCAACGCCATGTACGCCAAAAGCATCTAGACTATCATCAAAAGAGAATTTGTTTTTCAAGGTAACTGCTACAAAGAAACAGCCAAGTGCTGCGCAGATGCCAATAACAATAGCGCCTAGTGGACCAACATCACCAGAGGCTGGGGTGATAGTAGCAAGGCCAGCAATGGCACCAGTTGCAATGCCAAGCGCACTTGGTTTGCCATGTTTTATCCATTCCATAGCCATCCATGTAATAGCAGCGGTAGCGGCAGAGATATGAGTCACTAACATGGCCATAGCAGCACTGCCACCAGCACTTAAGTCACTACCGCCGTTAAAACCAAACCAGCCCACCCAGAGCATGCCTGTACCGCACATGGTCATGGTCAAGTTATGCGGTTTGAATGGTTCCTCTGGATACCCTTTACGTCGGCCAACCATCAGTGCGGCAACAAGGGCGGCAATACCAGCAGTAATATGGACAACAGTACCGCCAGCAAGATCAATCAGACCCCATTGGTAGAATAGGCCGCCTTCGGTCCAAGCCATATGACAAATGGGTAAGTAGCATAGTATGTTCCAGAGCGTGCAGAAAAGAAGAATAGCAGAGAACTTCATACGCTCAGCGACGCCGCCAATAATAAGAGCAGGGGTAATAATGAAGAAGGTCATTTGGAAAATGACATGTAAAGCTGTCGGTATGGTGCCGCTGACGCTATTTTCTGTTATGCCAGTAAGTCCAGCCATACTAAAGTCACCAATAAAGGCATTGCCTTCACCAAAGGCGAGGCTGTAGCCAAAGGCGACCCAAATGATGCTCATAACGCCAGCAATAGCCATGCATTGAACCAAGATGGACAATACGTTTTTAGATTTGACTAAGCCGCCATAAAACAGTGCCAAGCCAGGTAAGGTCATGAACAGTACTAAAGCAGTTGCGGTTAAGATCCACGCTGTGTCGCCTGAATTGACTTGGGTAACCGCATCTTCAGCGGATAACATAAGAGGGCTGGCAGCTAAGCAGATAGCAGCCGAAAGGCGAGAGAGTATACTCATGGGGCAATCCTTGTGGTGGTAGGAAGAGGAGCATTGCTCCTAAAATTGCAATATGTCGATGTAGAGGGGAGGCTAGCGGTAACAAAGTGCTTGTCGTGTGTAATTTTTAACCACCAGCATGTTTTGCATGACCGTGGGTTATCTGATGCATGGAAAGCATTGCCAGACCCTAATAGCAAGACAGAGTACCGCCATGCATATAGCATCAGTACTGTTGTTGGCTCTGTCTGGGGTCTGTTTCTGCATGGGAGCACTTATGCGCTGGCAATTGCTGGCAAAAGCCGCACCGCCAGACAGCAAACGTTTCCCTGTGGTGTTTGTCATGTTGTGGTCAGGAATGATGTTCTTGAGTCTTTCGTTGGTAGCGGCGTTTATGGATGGCGGACACATTTCATTTGCTTATGCGATTCTAACTATCTGGGCAGCGGTTGCGTCGGTATTTTTTATGGCTGGTTTTCTGTCTATTCCTACGCCTGGTTTATTAGTTCTTCCAGTAGGTGCGCTTGCTGTACTTATTGCTATTGTTGGTGGTTTTGCTTTGAGTGATAAAGGAGAATCAGATGAGTATCATTGGGTTACTATTGTACATATGGTATTTATGACGCTCTCTATAGGTATGGTTATGGCCGGTAGTGCTGCCGGTGGTTTATATTTCCTCGGATCAAAACAGCTTAAATCGGTCTCTCCGCGCGCTTTACGTTTACCGTCTTTATCAAAGCTGGCTCGCTTGAATGAACGTGCGCTTATTATCGGAACAGGCTTGTTGCTTGGTGGTATGGCAACGGGTAGTATTGCGATGCGTTTTAGTGAAAAAATTGATCTCACGAGTCCTGCTCCAATCTTAAGTGGATTGACCCTCGTTATACTAACGGCAGTTCTTGGGTTACATATGAAACAGCGTCAGCCTGCACGTGTATTTGCTTTTGCTAGTTTTTTAGCGCTGTTGTTGATGGTTATAGCGACGGTCAGTATGTTGGTGGATTTCCAGCATGGGTAAGGGTGTTGATATTGAGTTTGTGGTCATTGGTTGGGATCACCATAAAACCGCAGTAGATATTCGAGAACGTTTAGCATTTTCTGATACCGAAGCAGAAAATATGGTCGCGCAGTTTTGCGAACTATCAGCCGTTTCAGAGGCGGTGGTATTAAGCACCTGTAACAGAACTGAGTGTTATATCGTGGGTAACGCGGTAGAAGCTGCCTGTTTTCAGGCTCTATCAGAGTGCCGCTCTATACCGGTTACAAGTTTACAGCAGCAAAGTTATTGTTTATCGCAAGCAGATGCGGTTCGTCATATTATGCGCGTGGCATCTTCATTAGAAAGTATGGTGCTTGGTGAATATCAAATTGTTCATCAGTTGAAAAATGCGTGGGCTTTATCTAGTAAGTCAGGGTATGCAGCTCGCCATTTGGACCGTTTATTCCATGCTGCGCTGACTGTTGGTAAACATGTGCGTAATGATACGGCTATAGGTAAGCATAAATCGTCTGTAGCATCTATTGGTGTGGATTTAGCTAAACAAATTCATGGTGATCTTGCAGGGAAGCGCTTGCTAGTGGTTGGTGCTGGGGAAATGGCTGAATTGGCCGTGACCCACTTAATAGAACAAGGTGTGTCAGAATTAACGGTCTTAAATCGTTCGCAGGAGCGTGCCCGCCAATTGGCTATTCACCATGTTGAGCACATTACTATTGATACCAGAGAGTGGTCAGAGCTCGAGAGTTGTATGGAGGAGCATGATATTCTCATTACCTCAACAGCAGCCCCAGTTCCTGTTATTAAAGCAGATGCGGTTCGTCGTGCGGTCCATAAGCGAGCAACACCATTGCTCATTATTGATCTAGCAGTGCCGAGGGATGCAGAATCTTCGATTACCGACGTTGATAATGCTTTTCTCTTCAATATAGACCACCTCGATACCATAGTCAGTCGGAATCAATCACTTCGAGAAGAAGATGTCAGCGCCGCAGAGAAGATTGTAGAAACTGCGGTTCAGCGCTTTATGAAGCAAGCCGACAATGAGTTGAAGGACTTAATCAAAGCGATTATCAGTCAGCATACGGCTACAGCTCAAGCGGAGGCGCAGGCCTTAATTCACAAAATGGATGTGAGTGGAGCAGAAGCAGAGGCAGTCAATTATGCCTGTAAACGTTTGGCAAATAAACTTGCAAATCCTTTATTAGACATGGTTAAGAAATATGCAGACCATGCCCAAGTACGGGAAATCATGGCTGAATCATATCAAGAGTAGCCCTCGGAATCCGCTACTTGCCGCAGCAGAGAGAGCCTCTACCATGTCGCGCCGATAATTCAGGACACAAGAGACGGAAGGACCGACCCAGATGGCAGACCCTAAAGGATTTATGAAGCATGGCCGCCGTGCCCCACAACTGGTATCTGTAGAAGAACGTTTACAGAACCATGAAGAGCAATACGAAGCAATTACAACCAAGAAGGTAGAAACTCAAGCCAGTCGTTGTATGGATTGTGGTGTACCGTTTTGTATGAGTGGCTGTCCGCTTGGTAACCTGATTCCCGAATGGAATGACATTGTTTATCGTGGTCGTTGGGAAAAGGCAGTCAAAGTATTGCATGCAACGAACAACTTTCCAGAGTTTACTGGTAATGTTTGCCCAGCTCCATGTGAAAATAGTTGTGTACTTGGTATTACTGAACCAGCTGTAACTATTAAACTGCATGAAAAAACCATCATTGAAAATGCTTTTGAACAAGGTTGGATTAAAGCCAACCCACCAAAAACACGTACAGATAAAACCGTGGCGGTTATCGGTGGTGGCCCAGCTGGCCTTGCTTGTGCTCAGCAATTAAACCGCGTTGGCCATACCGTTACCGTATTTGAAAAAAATGACCGTGCGGGTGGTTTAGTTATGTATGGCATCCCACATTATAAAATTCGCAAAGAAAAAGTTCAGCGCCGTATTGACCTGCTTGTAGAAGAGGGCATTCGCTTTGAATATAACACAGATATTGGTACAACAATTTCATTTGATGACATTCAATCAAAATTTGATGCGGTTGTTTTAACCACTGGTGCTGAACAACCACGTGACCTTCCAGTAGAAGGCCGTGAGCTTGATGGTATCCACTTTGCAATGGAATTTTTGCCACAACAAAACCGCACTAACTGGGGTGATGCAGAGCCACAAGCTTTACATCCAGAGAAAAAACTCATCAACGCTAAAGATAAAAAAGTTATCGTTATTGGTGGTGGTGATACTGGGTCTGACTGTATTGGCACCAGCCTACGCCAAGGTGCAGCAAGTGTGATTAACTTTGAATTGTTGCCAGAGCCAGCACCAGAACGTCAAGACAACAACCCATGGCCACAATATGCACGTATTAAACGTGTTTCATCAAGCGTTGAAGAAATGCTGCATGAAGGTGGGCACGTTGAATATAGCATAGCTACGAAGAGGTTCTTTGGTGAAAACGGTGTTGTGACAGGTCTTGAAACCATTCGCCTTGATTGGTCCAAGGGTCGCCCAGAAGAGATTCCAGGTACCGAAGAAACATTCGAATGCGATCTTGCCTTGTTTGCAATGGGATTCCTCGGGCCTCGCCAAGGTTTACTGGAGCAAGTTGGTTGTGATCTCGACCAACGCAGCAACGTTCTTACAGACCGTGTAACCCGCATGTCTAGCATAGAAGGCGTTTTTGCCGCTGGTGACTGTCGACGAGGCCAAAGCCTCGTGGTGTGGGCTATCTCTGAAGGCCGTGAAGTTGCGCATCAAGTTGACACATGGTTACAAAAAGAGAAAAGCCTCTTGCCAAGTGTTAATATCGAACCATTCGCATACTAAGGTTTCACTCATCTATTTGTGTAACAATAATCCCACGGTTTTGGCCGTGGGATTATGTATTTAAAAGAGCTACGTACTAAGGGTTGAATGTTTAGTCGTTGAGTGCGTGTTCGGCGCGTGGGTAACTACCAAGTACGGCGATAGTGCTAATACCTTTGGTAAATTCTTCTATAGCCGTTTGAACTGTTTTATCATTTTTATGGCCGATGATATCGATGAAGAAGAGATATTGCCACGGTTCACGTCGATCTGGGCGGCCTTCTATGCGAGTCAGGCTGAGGCCCGCGTTATGAATTGGGGTAAGTGATTCATAGAGTGCGCCTGGCTGATTATTTATGCCAAACATAATAGAAGTTTTATCATTACTGGTTGGAGCGGCGGCTTTATCTTCAGTAGCGATAACCACAAAGCGCGTGGTGTTATTTGCGTTGTCTTGAATATCTTCGGCTAGGATAGAAATATCAAAAGCACCAGCCGCTTCTGCATTACCGATGGAAGCAGAGTATGCTTCTTCCGCTGCTTTTTCTGCTGCCTGAGTTGTGGAACCGGTTTCAATTAATTCAACATTTGGCATATTGGTTGCAAGCCAGGTACGGCACTGGCCAAAGACGGTATGTTTGGAATAGATGCGTTTAATCTGTGAGCGTTCACAACGTGCCATGAGGTGATGGCGTATGCGTAAGTGTACTTCATTAACGATACGCAGCGGCGTAGCGAGAAAAGCATCTATGGTATCGGTAATGCTGCCATCAGTACTGTTTTCGATTGGAACGATGCCGTAATCTGCGTGGCCGCGTTCTACTTCAGAAAAAACCGTAGTAATATCTTCAACGGAAACATATTCAACGCTATCGCCAAATTTACAGCGTGCAGCTTGATGGGTAAATGCACCAGGTTTGCCAAAGTGACAAATGGTCATCGGGCGTTCAAGGGCAATGCAGCCAGACATGATTTCTCGCCAGACCGCGCGGAGCGTTTTATCAGATAGTGGGCCTTCATTGAGGCCACAGACTTTATCAAAAACCTGTTGTTCACGGTGAGGAACAAAAATGGCACCACCAGAATTCTTTTTCGCCTGACCAATAATTTGCGCAGCACGGGCACGTTCGTTGAGTAAACCAACGAGAGTACGGTCAATGCGGTCTATGGTATCGCGGCTGTCTTGTAATTCTTTTTCAGTGCTCATGTGGTGCCCTCTTTGATTAGTTGAATAAGAAGTGCATAACATCGCCGTCGTTAACGATGTATTCTTTTCCTTCTGCGCGTAATTTCCCTGCATCACGACAAGATTTTTCACCCTGTAATTCGGTGAAGTCGTTGTAAGCAGCAACCTCTGCACGGATGAAACCTTTTTCAAAATCGGTATGAATAACGCCAGCAGCTTGTGGAGCAGTCATGCCTTTGGTGATTTGCCAAGCGCGTACTTCTTTTTCACCAGCGGTAAAATAAGTTGCAAGGCCCATGAGATCATAACCTGCTTTAACAAGACTGCTTAGACCAGATTCGGTCATGCCATAGTCTGCCATAAATTCATTACGTTCTTCTTCCGTGAGCTGAGAGAGCTCTTCTTCAATTTTCCCGCAAATAAGTAAAGAGCCAGCACCTGTTTTTTCTGCGTGAGCAAAGACTGCCTTGCTGTGGGCGTTGCCGCCTTCAGCTATCGCTTCGTCATCTACGTTGCAGACAAAAAGCATTGGTTTTGCAGTAATAAGTTGCAGCTCTTTGAGCGATTGTTTTTCATCATCGTTTAAGTCAATAGAACGAACGGGTTGGCATTCTTTGAGGGCAGCTAATACTTTTTCAAAAGTTGGAATAGCTGCTTGTGCATCTTTATCGGTGCGTTTTTTTGTATTGCGTTGGATTGCCTTTTCTACGGACTCTTCATCTTTTAACATCAATTCAAGATCAATAATTTCAATGTCACGAACTGGATCAATGCTGCCGTCTACGTGAATAATATTGTCGTCTTCAAAACAGCGGACTACATGCAAAATGGCATCTACGTCACGAACATTGGATAAGAAGGCATTACCTTTACCTTCACCTTTACTGGCACCTTTTACGAGCCCAGCAATATCAACAAGTTCAATTTGGGTAGGAATAACTTTTTGTGTTTTAACGATATTTTGTAGCACAAAGAGGCGTTCGTCTGGTACAGAAACCATGCCGGTATTTGGGTCAATCGTGCAAAATGGGTAGTTTGCAGATTGAGCTGCTTGTGATTGCGTGAGTGCATTAAAAATAGTACTTTTGCCAACATTTGGCAAGCCAACGATTCCGCAATTAAAACTCATTGTGGTATTCCTTTTGTGTGGTGTGCGTTATTTATTAAACGTTTTTTTTTCAAAGCTTTTCTTTGGAGGTTTATTGTTTTTTTCTTCTGCACGTTTGTCATTGTCGCCACGTTTAAAGTAGCGAGGGTCTTCCTCTTGCGTTTCCTTGAAGGTTGCTTGGCGTGGCTTAAGTGCAATACCGTTGATTTTTGCGCTTTTCATGTGCGTGCAGGCGCCCTCAAATTTATCTTCGCGCAGACCAACAACGGTGTAAGCATTATTGAGATGGATTTTCCCCACAGGCTGTGAATCGGTTTCGTCCAAAAGCTTCTTCAGACGTTTCATCGTAAAGCCGTGGTTACGACCAATGCCGATGTAGAGCCACAGCCAGTCCATATCTGGCGCTTTAATGACTCGAACAAAGCCGAGTCCAGTTAAGATTTCTCGAGTATGGCGGCAACGTGGGCGAACAACATCAATGGTGACGGTGTTCTCACTGACGCTAATGAAACCAACTTCTTCAGGCGGCAGTTCTGTGGCGCAAACCACTTCTCCAGGTGTTGGGCTGTGCTCTCCTCGTCGTTCTTCTTTGAGGTCAATTTGTAGGCGCGCGTAGCCCGCTGCGAGTTCTGGTATATCCATGGGTGGAAGAGTGCCATATCCTAGCCATGGTCAAGCCTTGGCTAGAGCTGAGAAGGAGCTAATCTAGGACTATGCGTACGGTTTTTTTCTGTGTCTTTCTGCTGCTGGGCATCGGAGTGTTTGTAGGGGCGGTGTTCTTAGAGCTTCACATTCGTGAAGAAGTAGGGCAAGGGCTACACAAAAAACTGGCTTATGCATTTTACGATGATGATATTAAAGAATCGAAAAACATCGTTTTTTTTGCGTCATTGCTTGGTTTGCCCTTATTATGTTTGGCTTATGCCTGCCGTCCGCGTCGTCGTCAATAAGCTTCGGAAACAGCAAAAGAAGAGAGAAGTGCTCGTACATGAAGACCCCTCAAAAACGTAAGCAGTTTCACGGTAAGAAGAAAAACCGATCTACATCTCAATCTCAACAGCCTGTTGCCGACAAGAGGTGTGTATCATCGGGTAAAGGCCCGCAAGATACGAGTTGGGAGCAACAGGCCAGCTTGTATGATGCTCGTCATGGTGAGTCTGGTGATGATATTCATCGCCGTGTTGTCATTCCATCTGTGATCCGTCAGTTGAGCCTGAAGCCGGGGCAGCATATTCTGGATTGTTGTTGTGGGCAGGGAGTGTTTGCTCGTGCGTTGTCTGCGCAGGGGGTGCAGGTGACAGGGCTAGACATGAGTCCCTCCTTAATCGCTTTGGCAGAAGAACGTGCTGGAGCAGATGAACGCTTTATCTGCGGTGATGCTCGAGAGTTGAAGTCGTTGTGTGGTAAGAATGCTTTTGATCACGCTGCTGTTGTTTTGGCCTTGCAGGATTTGGACCCACTTGCTCCAGTACTCTCTGGTTTAGCAGAGGTGCTTAAGGCAAGAGGCCGTTTGGTTATGGTCCTGACGCACCCCTGTTTCCGTGTGCCCCGCCATAGCGATTGGTTTCGAGACGAAACAGGTGTTCGTTATCGCCAAGTAGATACCTACTTAAGACCTTTTAACCTTGCCATACGCACCCACCCAAGTCAAAAGGAGCAGTCGGTTACCAGTCATCATTTTCATAGACCAATATCAAGTTACATTAACGAACTGGGCCGAGCTGGTTTTGGGTTGGTAGCGAGTGAGGAATTAACACTGCCCAATAGGGGGAGTACCGGAAAACAAACAGAAGAAGATGAGCGGTCAGCTAGTGAAATCCCAGTTTTTATGGTGTTAACAGCGAAAAAACTATAACAGGCCGGTGCTTTTTTGCTCTTTTTTTGAATATAAAATAGATCGGTTCAAAAAGTATCTTGCTAGGTGTGACGGAGCATGGCAACCTTGACCAACAGGAGAATAGGATGAAGCCGATCCGTTTTGGTATTTTAGGGGCTGCTCGTATTGCAGAGAACCGTTTAGTTCCATCAATGCGAGACGCTGCTGGCGCAGAGTTTGTGGCGGTGGCGAGTCGCTCGCTTGAAAAAGCACAGGCTTTTGCTGAGAAGAATGCTATAGCTCAAGCTTATGGTCGTTACGAAGAACTGTTAGCTGACCCAACTATTGACGCTATTTATAATCCGTTGCCAGTGAGTATGCATGAAGAATGGAGTATACGCGCTGCTGATGCTGGCAAAGCTGTGTTGTGTGAAAAACCATTAAGCGGAACAGCTGATTCTGCACAGCATATGTTTGATGCCTTTCGTGATCGCAAAATCTTATTAAGCGAAGCTTTAATGTTTCGTTACCATCCTATGGTGCAAAAGGTGTTGCAGCTTATTCAAGAAGGTGCTATTGGTCGATCAACAATTATGCACGCTGTCTTCAATGCAAGTATTGATGATGAGACAAATATCCGTTACTATAAAGAATTGGGTGGCGGTGCTTTATTGGATGTGGGCAGTTATTGTGTAAGCGTACTTCGTTATCTTGCAGGTGAAGAACCGTCTACCGTGCAGGCTAGCGCTGAGTTGACTGGTGCAGACGGAGTTGACCTTAATATGGCTGGTTGTTTCCGCTTTCCTTCTGGAGTGGTTGCTCACTTTGGCTGTGGTATTGGTACGCAGTTTCATTGTGCGTATGGAGCAGACGGTACAGAAGGGCGTTTGCTCGTTGATGGTGCTGGGATGGCCGCATGGCCAGGGCACAATTTTGTGATTAAACATTGGCGTGGGACTGATTATACAGAGTACCCAATAGCAGCAGCAGATAGTTACAAGCTGATGATTGAAGACTTTTGTCAGAGTCTGCGCACTGGAGCACCGATGTTACTCACAGAAAAAGATAGCGTGAATAATCTGCGCGTTATAGACCGTCTTTTTGCTGCTCTTTAGCATTATCGTTGGGAAGCACCTTTGTTTTACTTCATGCACCGTTTCCATGTAATTCTATTTTTTACTCTATGACAATGGTTCTTGCGTACGTTCCTTTTATATGTTATCATTAGATAATAAACAGGAGATGTGCTATGACTCGGTGGAAAAGAATTGTGGTTATCGTGTGCGGGTTGTTGCTACTGCCGCTTGTTGGTCTCTGGGTGATGATTGCTCGTCCAACGATGCAGGCAAATGTTCCGTCTTCAGTTCAGGTGGCACCTGTTGAGTTAGAACAACACGTACGAATGCTTTCTGAAACGTTTCATCCAAGAAATCATAGATCGTACAAGAATTTAGACCGCTGTGTAAGCTATATAAGTAAAGTCTTTCAGCAAGCTGGCGCACGAGTAACAGTGCAGCCATTTGAGGTAACGGGCCATGTGTATCATAATGTCATTGCTCGTTTTGGCAGCAGTGACGAAGATCTCATTATAGTAGGGGCCCATTATGATTCATACGCAGATACGCCAGGAGCAGATGATAACGCTAGCGGAGTAGCTGGGTTGCTGGCTTTGGCAAAGTTGCTGGGTCAGGATTCATGCGGTCAGAATGTTGAGCTTGTTGCCTATTGCCTAGAAGAGCCGCCGTACTTCCGAACGCAGGCTATGGGCAGTGCGACTCATGCGAATAATATTGCAGAGCTTGGTCTTTCTCTTAAGGGAGTCATCGTCTTAGAGATGATTGGCTATTATACTGAGGAAGCGTTTTCGCAAGATTACCCAATTGCTGCCTTACGCCTTATGTACCCAAGTACTGGGAATTTTGTTGCAGTGGTTGGCCGTATAGATCAGGGGCATTACACGGAGCAAGTTAAGGTTGGTATGCAAGGAGCTACCGATCTGCCGGTCTATTCCATTAGCGCTCCAGCAGAGCTGCCAGGTATAGATTTCTCAGACCATCTGAGCTATTGGCGGCATGATATGGAGGCCGTTATGGTTACTGATACCGCTTTTTATCGTAACAAATCTTACCACGAACTGGATGATACTTGGGATCGGTTGAACTATATAACTATGTCCAAAGTTGTTATTGCTGTCTATGAGGCCATAAGACAACTTTAGGCTAATTTAAATCTTGCAAAAACTACAGGGCCGCTAACCTGCGCGCCGACGGAAATTCTATGCGTATATTCTCTGGAAATGCTAATCGGCCCTTGGCCCAATCCATCTGTCAGTCGCTTGATATGCGTCTTGGCGAGATGACCTGTAGTCGCTTTGCTGATGGTGAAGTGAAGGTACAAGTACACGAAGATGTTCGTGGTGCTGATGTCTTCATTATCCAACCAACGCACACCAATGATTTCCTCATGGAACTCTTGGTTATTGCTGATGCTATGCGTCGTGCCTCTGTTGGCCGCATTACTGCAGTTATTCCCTATTTTGGCTATGCACGCCAAGACCGTAAACATGACGGTCGTGTGCCTATTACAGCCAAGCTTGTAGCAAATTTGCTGGCTACGGCAGGTATAGATAGGGTTCTGGCCGTAGATCTGCACGCTACTCAGATTCAGGGTTTCTTTGATATTCCATTGGACCATTTAAGCGCCTTTCCTGTGCAGCTTGAATACCTGAAGAGCTGTAACTTTGAGAACCCTGTTTTGCTGAGTCCAGACACTGGTTCTATCAAGTTGGCAGACAAGGTGGCAAAAGTGCTTGGTGCAGATCTTGCTATCATAGATAAACGTCGTACCAGCGATACAGAAACAGAAGTTGCCAACGTTATTGGTACCGTTGAAGGTCGTGAAGTTATCATTGTAGATGACATGATCTCAACCGCAGGCACCTTATCAAAAGCGATTCAAACTGCTTATGACCGTGGTGCTAAGAGCGTTATGTCGATGGCGACCCATGCTATTTTATGTGGTACTGCTTATGAGCGTCTTTCTAGCACCAATCTTGATGAGTTGGTTATTACAGATACTATTCCATTAAAACGTCGTTTTGCCGACCTACCGATAAGAGTCTTATCATTGGCCGGCTTACTTGGTGATGCTATTCACCGTATTCATACCAATCAATCAGTGAGTTCTCTGATTAAATAACTGCAGATGGATGCACGTACACGAAGTACACGCATAAGTATGCACATAGGAGTCGCACCATGACTAACACTTATAACACAGAAGCCCGCGCTGGCTTTGGCACCACTGCCACTCGTAAAATCCGTGAAGCGGGTAATGTACCACTTACTGTGAGCCGTAGTGGCGCAGAAAGTTTGCACGTTCAATTGATCGAGAAAGACGCAGAAGTACTTGCTACAAGTGGTTCTTTGCTCTGTGGTTTGAACACAACTGAAGGCGATGTGAAAGTACTCGTTAAAGAAGTTGTTCGCCACGTACTGAACGACCGTATCTTGCACATCGACACGGTTGCTTTGGTTGACGATAAAATGATCAAAGTAGAAATACCAGTTCGCGCGCTTACAGGTAACTGTCCAGGTATCCGTGCTGGCGGTCTTCTTGAGCAAAGCGTTCGTAAAGTTAAAATCAAATGTAAAACTCAAGATATTCCAGACGAAGTAACCGTTGACCTTTCAGACAAGAACGTTGGTCAAACAGTTTATGCTGCAGAATGTATCCTTCCAGAAGGTGCGAGCATGGTCACCAAACCACGCGTAGCTATTATGTCTGTCATCATGACTCGTGGTATGCGTCGTGACAAAAACTTGTCAGAAGACGAAGAAGAATAAACTTCTGTTGTGTGAAAATAATAAACAACAAAAAGGCGACCCACTGGGTCGCCTTTTTTCATTTGGAAAAAAAGGCTTTCGTATGACAACTCATATAGAAAATGAACATCTCTCTGCTGTATTTGATACGGACTTTGGTGCAAGCATACTTACCTTAGAAGCAAAACGAAAAGGAGAGCACATAACAATTATGCCAGATGCACGCGACCCGAAGATAAGTCTGCCAGCGTCCAATTTTCTTATGGTCCCGTATTCAAACCGTATAAAAGATGGTAAGTTTTCTTGGCAGGGGCAAGACTACCAATTGCGTGACCCAGAGGTGCACTCACGTCACGGAGATGTTCGTAAACGTGCATGGGAAGTGGTTGAGCACAGTGCAGATAAGCTGGTTTGTCATTTTTCATCATCAACGTATGCAGACATCAACTGGCCGTGGCCATTCACCGCAGATGTCGTCTATTACTTAGATGGCAGTGCCCTTGTTTCAGAATTAACGATCACCAATGTATCGGAAACGGCCTTTCCTGTAGGTACAGGCTGGCACCCATTTTTCTGTCGTAGTTTATGCCATAAAGACGAGCCTGTATTTATCCAGATGAAAACCGAAAAGGTCTTTCCTGACGCTAATGATGACCGTGTTCCATCAGGTCCATCAGAAGCCATTCCAACTCTTGGAGATTTTTCTGAACCAAGACAACTCGACCCCAATTATTTCATAGATGATTGCCGAACAGGTTACGACGGTAAAGGTTCCATTTATTGGCCCCAAAGCGGTATTCGCGTAACATTCGAATGTTCAGACAACCTGACTCAATTAGTCATGTTTAACCCAGCCGACGAACCATTCTTCGCCGTAGAACCTGTTACTAACGCCAGCAACGGCATCAACAAATATAACGCTGGAGACAATGATAGCGGTATAGATATTCTTAATTCAGGTGAAACCTACAAGGCAGCATTTACCATGCGGGTTGACATTGAAAGTAAATGAGCATGCAATTTCGTGTTGCCATGGTGTTTTGCTTTTTACTGCTCAGTGTTTTCGTTATGCAAAAGGAGCTTTTCTCTGGAGGAGAAAAGTATAAAGTAGAGATGATCGTTAATGTAGATAAGGATGTTATCGAAGAGGGCGAAGACGAGTTTTCTTTGTTAAATGGCAAAGTGGTTCGAGTTCATTGGGTGAAAATACCTAGATCATTGAATTGTGGATTCCGTATTCTTCCTGCTAACTGGCCGATAGAAGACGGTGTTGGAGTAGTTACTCCGTTGCATATAGTAGCAGATGCAATTACGGTAAATGCTCCGTATTTTGACCTTGGAATGTCTGTTTAAAGGTTGATGGAGAGTTGCTCGTTCATGAGCGTGTACCCAAGCTTAGCGGTATGGTTTGTTGTAATAAACAAGGAAAGTTGTTTCTTCAGTGGGCAAAAGATATTGAAGATGATGTGAACCTTGATTTTTTTCAAGCAGGCCCATTTATTATTGATCCTGGTCATCAAAAGGGGATTAAGAAACAGGTTAACCGACGGTTTAAGCGTATTGTGTTGGCAAATACATTAGAGGGAGATATTTATATCTTTGCTATTGGTGCTGCGGATCTTATGGAAATTTGTTCGTATCTTTATGATTTTATGCCAAAGTTAGATCGTGCACTTAATTTAGATGGCGGTCCTTCTGCGATGTTAGTAACGCCATCATTTAAACAGCTTCCAGAAAAGGCAGTTCCGTTTATTTTACAGAAAATACAATCTCAATAAAATGATTTGATTGAAATTGTATTATTTTAGACTGTGTATTATGAAATGATCTTTTAGAGATGGTTGCTTAATAGGGTCGGGCTCTCTGTTTTTATAATTATTACTTATAAAAAACACCCGCTGAAATAATTCAGCGGGTGTTGTGCGGGTAACTATTTTATTCGTTTTATGAACGATTTTGGCGACGATCACCACCGCGATTGTTGTCGCGACGTGGTGGGCGTGGTTTGCGTTCTGGTTCAACGTAGCCTTCAGGTTTTTCTAAGAGGGCTTTCAGGCTGAGGCGGAACTTGCCGGTGCGTTGGTCTATTTCTACCAATTTAACCGTTACTTCTTGATCTGTTTTGAGGTGGTCTTCAACTTTCTCAACACGTTCCCAAGCAATTTCGCTGATGTGTAAGAGGCCTTCTGTGCCAGGAATAAATTCTACAAAGGCACCAAAATCGGTCAGCGTTTTAACGGTACCAGTATATTCTTTACCTGCTTCTGGCAATTCAGTGAGGTTGCTGATCCATTGTTTTGCTTTTTCAACGCTTGCCATATCTGGAGAAGCAATGGTAACGATACCATCATCAACAGTAAGGGAGGCACCAGTTTCTTCTTGGATACGACGGATGGTTTCGCCGCCTTTACCAATGATTTTACCAGTGAACTCTTGGTCGAATTCGATTTGAACAATTTGTGGAGCAAAGCGGCTGATTTCTTCGCGTGGTGTTTCAATGGCTTCGTTCATCACATTGAGAATGTGTAAACGGCCTTGGCGTGCTTGTTCCAGCGCTTCGCTCATCAGTTCGCTGCTAATGCCAGCAATTTTGATGTCCATTTGGAGGGCAGTGATACCGTCTTTGGTTCCACATACTTTAAAGTCCATGTCACCGTAGTGGTCTTCGTCACCAAGGATGTCGGTTAGAACTGCATAACGGTCGCCTTCCATCACAAGTCCCATAGCGATACCAGCAACTGGTGCTTTCAGGGGTACACCAGCAGCCATCATGCTAAGTGTACCACCGCAAACGGTTGCCATTGATGATGAACCATTTGATTCCGTAATGTCAGATACGATACGTATTGTGTATGGCCAGAGATCAGCTTCAGGAAGCATTGGACGTAAGGCGCGCTTAGCTAAAGCACCGTGACCAATTTCACGACGGCCAGGACCTGGACGACCACCACATTCACCAACGCTATAGCCAGGGAAGTTGTAATGGAGAAGGAAGTTTTCAAACACTTTGTCATTTAAGCTGTCGATCATTTGTTCGTCTTCAGCAGTGCCAAGGGTTGTGGTTAACAAGCCCTGTGTTTCGCCACGAGTGAAGAGAGCGCTACCGTGGGCGCGTGGCAGAACATCGAGGTCAACAACGATAGGACGAACTGTTTTGGTGTCACGGCCGTCTACACGGGTGCCAGCCAGAATGAGTTCGCGGAAGATATGGTCTTTGGCAGAGCCAAAAGCATTTTTGACTTCAGCAATAACCTCATCGTCATCACCACCCATTTCGGCAACAATTGTATCTTTGATTGCAGAAATAGCGTCGTAACGCTCATGTTTGACTGGTGTTTGCAGAGCAGCGGTGATGCCGTCTGTGTAGTTTGCCAAAACTTTTTCAATTAATGGGTTTGCTTCTGGTTCGGTGAAGTCAAATTTTTCTTTACCAGCAAGTTTACGGAGTTCGTCAATACCAGCGCAGATGATTTTGATTTGATCGTGGGCAAGGTTGAGTGCCTCAACCATGCGAGCCTCGCTGACTTCGTTAGCACCGCATTCAACCATGGTGATAGCGTCGGCAGTACCAGCAACAACAAGGTCAAGGTCACTTTCTTCACGCTTAACAGGTGGGTTTACAACGAGCTCGTCGTTGATCAGACCAATGCGAACAGCACCAATTGGGCCGCCCCAAGGAATGCTGCTGGTGTGCAATGCGGCAGAAACACCAACAATGCTAAGTACGTCTGGTTCATTAATACCATCAAAGCTAATGACTTCAGATTTACATGAACATTCGCGTTTGTAGCCATTTGGGAACAACGGGCGTAATGGACGGTCTGTTAAGCGACAAACAAGTGTTTCTGCATCAGACGGACGCGCTTCACGACGGAAAAAGTTTCCTGGAATGCGACCAGCAGCGTAAGCTTTTTCACGGTAATCAACGGTTAGTGGAAAAAAGTCCAAGCCAGCGCGAGGAGTACCATCACAGACTGTTGAAAGGACCATGGTATCGCCTTGGCGAATGATAATGGAACCATGGGCTTGTTTGGCAATATAGCCGGTTTCAAGTGTGATAGGAGTACCGCCAACGACGATTTCTACAGAATGCTTTTGCATACCGAGTTTTTGAATAGATTCTTCTCTGCTCATGAGTTCTTGGCTCATAGATACCTCTTTAAGGGGTCATGGTGGCGCGAGGAGCTTGGGGCCTGTCCAAAGAATTGTCAGAGAGGGTTGTTTATTCTCTCTATGACAATCGTTAGGAGAGGGGGGCCAAGCGGCATGTTCGCGTACACCTCGTTTGTAAGAAGCGAGCAGTATGTTCTTTACATGAGAATAGCAAGCAGCAGTGAGAGGGATTGTGTGTGTCTTTTTTGATGAAAAAAGCGGAGGAATCGTAAACGATTTCTCCGCTTTTCAGAAGTTGTTTGCTGTGCTTTTTGTCTATTTTTGTGCTGGTAAAACAATGATTTCTACACGGCGGTTTTTGGAGCGCCCAGCTTTTGTTTTGTTGCTGGTAAGTGGGCGTTGGTCTGCATAGCCAGCAAAGCCGACCTTTTTAAGATCAACGCCTTTACGTACTAACTCTTGTAGTACAGCGCGAGCGCGGCCACCGGCAAGATGCCAGTTATCACTCCATGTTTTTTTGGTGCGGCGAATTGGTTGGTTGTCTGTATGGCCATCTACACGAATGAATTGTTTTGCGAAGTCAGACTTGATGACCTTGGCAACTTGTGCGAGACTGCTTTTAGCTGAGCTGGTTAAGGTGGCCGAGCCAGAGCGGAAGAGGATCTCATTGTTGAGTGAAATAACAATTTCGCCATTGCGATAGCTTACGTCTGCGCCACTGCCAGCAAGAGCATCACGAACAGATGCCGAAGGGTCAGCCGCAGGTGCTTGGACAACACGAGGTTTTTGATTGGTGAGTTCGCGTATGCGTTGGTCTTTAAGGGTGTTTTGCTTTTTCAGGTCTTGTACCTGCGTCGTTAGTTCACCAATATAGACGTCTTTTTGACGGACATCAGAGCCACCACAACTGGTCAGCAAGATGGATGGGCAGAGAATAGCAGCAAGTAAGATATGTTTCATAGCAAGATTCTGGAGTCCTTTTTGTCTGATTCAAGCCTTGGTGTTGGCGAATTTGTAAAGCGAAGTTCACTGTCAGTTATAGACACGGAGAGCGATACGGGAGCACTGTGTGTTTACTCTTTCACCAAAGAGCCTTCGTGCTCTTTGGTGTCGCCATAAAAATGTCTGCGTCTTCTCAGTTTTAAAGACGTTCAATAACCGCAGCACCCATTTCGGAGGTGCTCAGTTTGGTGCAGCCTTCTTGCATGATATCGCCACAACGAAGGCCATCAGCAAGAGTTTTGCGAACGGCTGCGTTAATCATATCAGCTTCAGTGTTTTGCTTGAGTCCGTAACGGAAAAGCATTTCAACAGAGCCGATCATGGCGAGTGGGTTAGCAATACCTTGACCAGCGATGTCTGGGGCGCTGCCGTGGATAGGTTCGAAGAAACCAACAGGACCGCCAACGCTGGCAGATGCCAGCATGCCAATAGAGCCGGTTAATTGGCTGGCTTCGTCTGAGATGATGTCGCCAAAAATGTTGCCTGTTACGATAACATCAAATTGTTTTGGATCACGAATAAGCTGCATAGCGCAGTTATCAACATACATGTGAGAAAGTGCTACTTCAGGGAAGTCTTTGCTGACTTCAATAACAATGTCACGCCAAAGTTGGCTTACATCAAGCACGTTAGCTTTATCTACAGAACAGAGGCGCTTATCACGAGCCATTGCTGTCTGGAAACCAACGCGTGCAATGCGCTCAATTTCTTCGGCAGAGTAGACCATCGTGTTATAGCCTTTGCGGCTTGCGCCTTGGCCTTCTACACCGCGTGGTTCACCAAAGTAGAGGCCACCAGTGAGTTCACGAACAACCATGATGTCTGTGCCTTGAACAACTTCGCGTTTCAATGTAGAGGCATCTGCAAGTTCGTCATAGACAAGCGCAGGTCGCAAGTTGGCAAATGCGCCAAGCTCTTTGCGGAGTTTCAACAGGCCAGCCTCAGGCTTGAGGTGTTGCGGTTGGTTTTCCCATTTTGGTCCGCCGATGGCGCCAAAAAGCAGAGCATCAGAGGCAAGCACGCCAGCAACTGTTTCGTCTGGTAGAGGGACGCCTGTCTCATCAATAGCAGCACCGCCAGCAAGGTATTCATGAAAAGAAAGGGTATGGTTACAGCGAGCTGCAACTGCTTCCATAAGTTTAACGCCTTCAGCACAAACCTCTTTGCCGATACCGTCGCCGTGAATAACCGAAATAGTCCAGTGAGTCATGAGTAATCCTTTTTTCTTTTACACGGAAGCTTTTTCTTTTGAGGCTGCTCTTTCGCCGTCTCAAAACGCAACTTCCTATTTATTTTCAATAGGTCGGCATGCTATGAGCAGTGGCGGGGACGCAAGGGATGAGCAACTTGCGCATATCTTCATTTATATAGTATACTTATAACACACTTGTGGTTTGGAGGGATTGATGGGGCTAACAGATACGAATTTGGAAGACATTGTCAGTCGTGTTCATACCATACCGTCTTTGCCCGAAGTGGTAACGCAGGTTGTGAATATGGTCAATGACCCCAACTCAGACGCTAAACGTATTGGCGACATCATGAGTCGTGATGCAGCGATGGCGGCAAAAATACTACGCTTAGTAAATTCTGTTGTGTATTCTTTACCACAGCCCGTTCATAACTTAGAGCAAGCTATTGCAATTCTTGGTTTTGAGACAGTGCGTTCAGTCGCTTTATCTATATCTGTTATTAATATGTTTCAGCAACAAGAAACTGGTTTCAACATGGAGGAGTTTTGGATTCATTCCTGCGTGTCAGCAACGGTTAGCCGTTTAGTTGCAGAAAAAGGTAAACGTGTTGATCCAGATGTGGCTTTTATTATCGGTTTAATAAAAGATATTGGCTTGGTGGTTTTGGTCGAAAATGCCCCAGAGGCTATTCAGGCAATTCTAGCTATAGCTCGTAATTTTAAATGTGATTTCATATCGGCAGCCCGCAAAACATTAAGAACAGACCACGCTGAAGTGGGCGCATGGATTTGTGAAAACTGGAATCTAGAAGATGAAATTATTTCAACTGTTCAGCAACAAGGTGATTTATCAAAAGCGCGCTATAAAGACTATGTCGCAATCAGCCAATTTACTGAATTTTTATGTCGAAAGAAAAATATTCGTCTGTCTGGTGATTTTACCGAAGCAGAGCTTGATAATGACATCTGGCAATATTTAGGTTTTGAACGTTCCGGTCTTATGAGTGTTTTGTCCGCGATTAACGAAGAAGTAGAACGTGCTCGAGAGTTATTGAGTAACGCGTCGTAGTCAGACTGTTCCTGCGTTTAACCTTTTATATTTTCTCGTAAGCCGTATTCAGCTGCCTGTAAAATATCATCAACACCTTCATTGCGTGGATCAGCAGCCGCTGCACATGTTGTGATATCTTCATGGTCACGGGGGAAGGGGTGGTCCAGCATGGCAATGCTGTCGCGCATGCGTTGTTCAACCGCTTGTGCACCGAGAAGGTCTGTGGCAGGTAATAGAACAGCTAATGTTTCTCTGTTCCAAATGGCTGTAATATCGAGCGTGCGTAAGAATGATGTAATAGCGACAAAAATATTACGTACATACATATTGGCATGTTCTGGATATTGCGCTTTAATCTGTTCTAAATTATTGATACGTACATAAATCATAGATACAGGTGTATGATAACGTTGAAAGCGAGCGTATTCCCGTTTTATTTCATGAAGGAAATAGGATTGAGAATAAATGCCCGTATCTTGATTGCGTAAAATCGTGTCGAGTTGGAGGCCGACGAGATTTTGACTATGTACAGCATCGTGAGCAATTGGCAGAATATCGTAGCTATAGACAAAAAGTTCGTTGGTTTCGCTTGGAGCGCAACTGTGATGACAATGGAGGCATTGTACCTCAATGTTAGGATCATCAAAAAGAGAGTCGCAGTTGGAACAGTGGAAAACATCTTCAGGTTCAATAAAATCAACCCCAGGTTCAAATAATTGTGTTGAACAAGCTGGGCAGATGAGCTCACTACCGTTTCTAAAGGTGGTGCTGGGGCCATTATGTCCACAGGCCAGATGTTTGATTAGTGATTTATTGGTAAAATCTAAAGACTTGCAGGTTGGGCAAACCTCACGAAAAGCGAGATTATAGGCGTCGCATACATTGCATACTCGCATGCGATTGAAGAGCTTTTTATGAAGCAAGCCAAGGCCAGTCATATGATCCAATACATCTTGAGCAGAGAGATGCAGGCCAAAGTGTTGAGCAATGAGAGGATAATAATGACCTTGGTGTTCTTGTTGATTGGCAACGGGCTCAATGCGATCGATGCCTTTTTCTAGAAGGCTATCAAGGCAGTCGAGAATGGTTTGGTCATTAATTTCGTTTAGTTGAACACGGTGTTGAGCAAACAGTAATTGTTCAGTGCGTAGGCGGAAGCTACTTTCTGAAAAAGGCCGTATAAGGGTATCGTCTTGATTAACGCGTGGTGTCCAGCTCTGTGGTAAAACGGCTCCATGATCATGGATAAATAAAATATTGCGGATATTTTCCCGCAGCAGGCTATTTTTTTCTAAGAATTCACTGGTGACATCGCCAGTGAGCGAGATGATCGCTAGGTCAAAACGGTTCGCTTGGAAGTTAATACCCCAGCTTTGGCTGAGAATAATTTCTTCAAAGGTGATTGGGATTTGTGCAGGACCAGCCTGCAATTGGAAGGCTTGGAGTTGTGCTGGAAGAATGGTTTTGATGTAGCGGCTTTCGGCAGCAAATTCGCAGATAATCAGGACCGACCGTTGTTCTGTCATGCTCGTATCTTGTTTTGTCTCTCCCTAAAGACAATGGCGAATTTATGTGCCTTGCAGTGCCTATTTTGCTATTACGATGCCCCTGTCTACTATATGAGGAAGTGTTTTTATGTTGTCAGCAGAAGAAGCGCTCGGGCGTCTACAAGAAGGAAACCAACGGTTTGTTGCCGATGTTCAAGATACAACGCATCAAAAGGCGGCATCAACAAATAAGCAACGTCGGAATGAGCTTCTGATGGGGCAAACTCCTTTTGCGATTGTTCTTGGTTGTTCAGATTCACGGGTGCCAGCAGAGCTTGTCTTTGACCAAGGTCTTGGTGATTTATTTGTTATTCGCGTGGCGGGTAATATCGTGTCACCTTCTCAGGTTGGTAGTGTTGAATTTGCTGCTGATCGCTTTGGTACGCCCTTAGTTGTTGTACTAGGCCATTCTTGCTGTGGTGCCGTATCGGCAACCATAGAAGAATTGTTGAGTGAAACCAAAGCAGGTGCTGGTAATTTGCGATCAATTGTTGATCGAATCCGTCCGTCGGTAGAGCCATTAATGGAAACAGAGCTGCGTCATAATCATGATGCCTTAATGGACCAAGCAGTGCGCGCAAATGTTCGATCGTCAGTTAATCATTTGCGACATGGTTCAGAGATTCTTGAGCGCCTCATTCAGGACAAGAAATTATTAATTGTTGGGGCTGAGTATTCTTTGGAAACAGGTGTGGTCGATTTCTTTGATATACCAGTAGAGTAGTGCTGGATCGCTAAATAGTTACACCAGACACGAGGTGTGTTTAGGCGATAACTTCTACAGATTATTTTCCCGTAAATAGTTTTTCCATTGAGAAGGTGACATACCAACAGCCTTTTTAAAGTGGAGGGAAAATGTAAATGGCGTTGAATAATCTAAGAAATAACTAACGGCTTTAACCGAATGGTAGTTTAATAAAATTTGTGCTTGTTCGATTCGTTTGATGCGTCGGTACTGTAGAGGGGAGAAACCAGTGCTTTCACGAAACCGTCGTCTAAAATGCGTTGGTGAGCAACCAAGTTGTTCGGCGATAGATGGAATAGGAGTTGTCCATATGCGTGTGAGCATTTGGCATGCTGCGGTAATAAATAAGTCTGTGTCGGTGGAGTGATGGTACTGTTGTAATTGTAGACAGAGCGTCTGAAATTGAATGAGGATGTGTGATGGGCTTATGGATTCATCGTGTGCTTGTTGAATAAACGTGGCAAAAGCATTTTCAATATGTTCTTCTGGTGGCGGTATAAATGAGATACCGGGTTCTGGTAGGGCAATACCAATTTTACGGAGATGGTTAGCTGTCTGTAGATCAATAACAATAAAATATTCACTGTAGGGTCGGTTTGGATTATAGCGAATCCTTTCAGGTTCACTCCCGAAGCAGAACACAGTACCAGGACCAAGTTGTGTCCACATATTATTGGTATCAGAAAGTGATACTTCTCCTTCTCTAATATAATTATAGCCAATTAGTCGGGTGGGAGAAGGAGGGTTTTGTTCTGGCGTATTCTGTGCAGTGCCGCAGACGATGAGTGCCTGCCGGTCTTGAACATCGAGCAGTCTTGCTACCGTTGGCGGGGTCGTTTTGGATATGTTCATGTGGCAATTATCATATGAAAAACGGCTTGTCCATCTTTGTTTGGATGTGTAAGGTGCGCAAATGGATATGAAACAAGAAAATACGACTTATCTTGCACCCAACATCGTTATGGTCGTGGCGGATGATACCACTCCTAGTTATCATGGCTGTTATGGTGGGCCTACACCTACGCCATACATAGACCGTCTTGCACGTGAAGGGATACGGATGGAGCGCGGCTATGGCTGTGCCTCATTGTGTTGTCCAAGTCGTTATACCTTGTTTAGTGGTCAATATACCCAGCGCAGTCGTGCGGCTCATGAGCAGGTTCCAGCAGATGAGCCAGCACTTATTAGTCAAAATGGTATGTTGGACATTGATACTCCAACCTTGGCAAAATTGCTACAAAATGCAGGGTACTATACTGGGCATATAGGCAAATGGCATAGTCGTTTTGATACGACTGAGTTTGGTTTTGATGAACCACGTATGCCAGAGGGTGATCCAGACAACCCAGAAGTAGATGCCTGCATTCGAGAACGGCAAGCAAATGCGAAAGAAGTTGTTCGTACCTGTGGTGGGTTTGATGTGGCCGATCGTGTGCAGTGGGGCAATATTATGGGGAGACTCGACGCTAAAGTTGCCAAGCATAATCCTGCGTGGTTTACTGATGGTGCGTTGAACTTTTTGGACACTGCACATGAAAAAGGGCAGCCATTTTATTTGCATTTAGCTAATAGTGTACCGCATACTCCAGACTGCCAATTAAGTTTTGGTGCAGATCATCGCTATACGTGGGGCGGAAAACTTGAAGAAGCACCGCACTCACATCCATCAGACGAAAGTGTACTGGAACGAATGAGAGCAGCAGGCTTGCAAACAGACGGACCGATAGCAGGTGTTAACGCCGGGCAAATTCAAATAGATGATCAAATTGGGATTTTACTGAAAAAACTAGAAGAGATGGGTGAACTTGAGAATACTATTTTTGTTTATACCGCAGACCACGGTATTCCGGGCAAGGGTTCATGCCAAGTAACGGGTCAGCATCTGCCATATGTTATGTCATGGCCAAATGGTTTGCCGCAGGGGCGTGTGGTCCATGATATTTTTACGTGGTCAGCGTCTGTGCCAACTTTAGCCGAAGCATGTGGCGTATCTTTCCCAGAGGATCATATTCTTGATGGTCCAAGTGTCTTGTCTGCTTTGCGTGGACAAGAACAGTGGCCGATAGACGAAGCGTATCATGAAATGGGTTGGTCTCGATCTCTTATAAAAGGCCGTTATCATTATATCGCAACTCGTTATCCTGCATCTGTGATACAACAATTTCAAAAACAAGAAGAGGATATTAGTAAAGTTGGTACGGGTTTGTTCTTTGATAATATGAATGCTCCCAACTACCCTAGTTTTTTTGACACAGATCAACTTTATGATTTAGCTGTAGATCCAATGGAGCAGAAAAACCTTATTCATGATACAACTCGTCAGGATATTGTGGCAGACTTAAAGAAATCCTTACGGGCTGTTACTGATAGCTTGCCGCGTCCATTTCCAGATGAGCCAGATCATTTTTTGGAAACGGAACAGTTTCAAACTATGCTCGTCCGTCGGAAGGAAGAGGTTCAAGCGTTGAAGCATTACCCAACGAAAGCTGTGGATATTGCCCATACGTGGTTCGCAAATGTACAAGATCCAGATGTGGTTGCTTAATAGCATACCCTCGTCTTAAACAGTCTTATTGATAACATCATTATTATACGTCTAAATTAGTTTTTTTATCAAGAAAACCCTATTAGGAGAACATATTTTGTCTATTCAAGAAATCTTACAATTTGCACAAAACCCAAGCAGTGAATACCGTGCTATGCCCTTGTGGGTCTGGAATACGAATATAACAGAAGCGATGATAGACCAGACTCTTTCAGCTTTTGCTGAACAGGGGCTTGGTGGAGCCTTTATTCATCCACGCCCTGGTTTGGTCACTGAATATCTGAGCGAAGATTGGTTTCGCCTATGGGGCTATGCTTTAGAACGTTCAAAATCACTGGGTATGGAATTGCATATCTATGATGAAGATACCTATCCCAGCGGTTTTGCTGGTGGCCATGTATATAATACGGTCCCAGACAGTGCCAGTCGGTATTTGAAAGTGGATTTTACCGAACAGGCAGCAGGTAATATCGCTTTGGGTGATGGCCGCTATATTACTGTCACAGAGAAGGAAGCGGAGGAATCACGTTGGACAGCAGGCTTCCCTATGGTAGACTGCACTAATCCAGCGGTGGTGAAAACATTCATAGAGTGTACCCATAAAAAGTATGCAGAACATTTCCATGCGGATATTGGTGGGGCTTTAAAGTATGCATTTTTTGATGAGCCAGAGATCGCTTTTCGTATAGATGGTGCGCCAAGCTCTCAATTTATACGTGACCGTTTCCGTCAGGATACTGGTTATGAATTTATGGATGCACTCGAAGCGTATTACGTCAATGGACCGAAGAGCTCTCAGGTTCGTTTCGATTATCATCAGACATTACATAATGTTTGGTTAGATAATTTCATCAAACCATTGTGTGAGTGGGGAGAAGAAAACGGAATCGCTATTACTGGCCATGAAATGGAGCATTGCTGGCCAGACCCAACCAAACATGCAACTACTATGTCTGTGTATCGCTGGATGCAGGTTCCAGGTTTAGATTTTCTTGGTTTTCAATATAGTTTTGGAGATAAAGAAAATAATAAAATGCTGTTGATGAACCTCAAAGAACTCAATTCTGTGGTTAATCAACTTGGTAAAAAACGAGCGCTATCAGAAATTCATGGTGGTGGTGGAAATGACTACGCTTTGCAAGAGACCAAGCAAACTACTGGTTATAATATTGCTTTAGGCGTGAACTTACTGTCTCCGCACCTGAGTTACCAAACTATTTGTGGTCAATGTAAATACGATTTCCCGCAAACATTTACTGAACACAGTCAATGGTTCCAATATTACAAACAACAGGCAGATGCGGAAGGGCGTTTGTCTTATTTGATGTCACAAGGGCACGAGCAAAACAGTGTCTTGTTATTACATCCATCAACCAGTGCATGGTTATTTCATCTACCAGCATGCGAAGGTATGGACACCAATAAAGATCAATTTGATCAACTGCGCTCATCACAATTAGATACCGTGCAATATTTATCAGATACGCATGTACCATTTGATTTGGGTGATGAATTCATCATGCAAGAATTTGCCCAAGCAGAGAAGGGCGTGCTGAAGGTTGGACAATCGAGCTATCGTCACATTATTATCCCTGAAAATATGACAAACATGCTCAGTAGCACCTATGAAACCTTACAGGCATTTATGGAAGCAGGCGGTACGGTTTTCTCTGTAGTCGATAATCCAAGCCATATTGACGGTCGTGCAGCTTCAGAACAACTGGCGGAATTATGTGCTCATAAGCAGTATCGTTCTCTTTCTTCTCTAGATAGCCTTGGTGATTTGTCTGCTGACGAAAACTTGCATGCAGATGTTTTGGTTCGGACAAAGATCTTAGATGATGGTTCTGATATCTCCTTTTATTTCAATGCAGGAGTAGAGCCCGTATCTGTTGATATATGTCTCACAGGTGCACATGCTGCTGAACTTGATGTTGAAAGTGGAGATCTCTATTGTGTGCCGACACAGCAAGAAAGAGTTTTAGAATCTGGCGAATATTACGTATTTGTTTCTGCGCAAGAACAGATAACGGATATCGTGCGCGCAACGGCCTCTACAGAAATACGGGTGCAAGAATTTGATGAGATAACACGACTGAGTGAAAACGTTTTAGTGTTAGACTACTGTGACCTTACGGTGAATGGTAAACAGACTCCAGACCTTTATGCACCAACAGCAAATAAAACGATGTGGCAAGACTGTGGTGAAGCGCATTCTCCATGGGCTTTAACCATTCAGTACAAAAACGAACTAAAAGAAACTCGTTATGATGGTGATTTTTCTGCTACGTATCGTTTTGAATTGTCTGCTGAGAGTGATAGCGCTACCTTGGAAAGTTTGTCTGTAGCAATAGAGCGGCCACATCTGTATAGTATTACGGTGAACGGTGTAGCATTGTCCTTTGCAGAAGCAGAACAATGGCTTGATCATGAAATTAAACGTGTCTCTATCGCTACTCTGGTGAAGACTGGTGTTAACATCATAGAAGTGCGTTGTGATCCAATAACGGTTTACGCTAACATTGCACCAATATATCTGCTTGGTGATTTTAGTGCGCAAGCAGGGGAGCCTGGCTTTGTTGTTGGCAATTCGCGGGACTTACAGATGGGTAATCTGGCTTCTTCAGAAGGCGGTTTACCGTTTTATAATGGGGTCATCCGTTATGTGAAGAACATTGAAATAATGAATGATCAGGCTCATTTTGAGGTGCATATACCAGAATGGTCTGGAGCTTGTGCAAATATTTGCATTGATGGTCAGCAAGGAGCACTGTTGTATGCTGGTGCTCAACAGGCAACAGTCCACATGTCCTTATCAGTAGGATCTCATACTGTTACGGTTGATCTTGTTGGTGTACCAAAAAATACGCTTGGTCCACATTTCTTTAATTTTATTCCGGTGGAATACGCATGGCTAAATAATTCTGTAGGCAGAAAAAATGGTGAAGAATATATCTTTGAGCCGCTTGGTTTTCATGCTTAGGTAGAGGTTTTGTTTGAGCAGACTTGTTTATGCATTACTACTATGTGTTTTATCTTGTTAGAAGGTGATCATGTAGGGGTATGTGGTTATGTAAGAAGCCTGCTTAGAGAACCAAATGGCTTTTGCGGTATTGACTTGGGGTTTCGTGGGTGAGTTTTTTGAATTGTTTGGAAAAGTAATAGATGTCTTGAAAGCCGACGGCTTGGGCTATTTCATTGATCGGTTTGTAGGTGGTGCGGAGTAAGATCTGTGCCTGCTTGCAGCGTCGATGTTTTATGAGGGTACCAGTCGAATATCCAAAATGTTTGCGAATAGCGCGCGACAAGGTGGATTCACTGGTGTGAAGATGGTCTGCTAACTCTGCTTGGGTTATGAGAGTGTTGATAAAGTTATCAATATAGGCAATACTCTCTTGAATAAGTGTAGGCATGTTTTGAGCATCAGTCTTTTCTGTGCTGACTCGAATAAGTTCATTAATCAGTAATTGGCCAAGTACGCGAGCTTCTTGCTCATTTCGGTAGTCGCTTTGGTACCAAGTAATGATGTATTGGCAGAGCAGAAATAAGTTATGTGAACAAGTAAGGGTGCCTGAAATAATCCCAGTAAGTTCGGGGATATATTTATCAGAACGGAACGGATTACTGGCTTGCTTATCGTTGGGGTGATGGCTGACACCCCAGCAGACTTCTCCATATTCTTGTGTGTAGTGTGGAATAACATGATTGGCTAGAGTGTGCAGTCCTTCATGCGTATTTGCTTCAATATGAAAAGAAGCGTGCCAGGGTAGGAAAAAAAACTGTCCAACCTGTAAATCAAAAAAATGATCATTAATACGGATGGTACCGCAACCTTCCATGCACATAAGCAAGAGTCTGCTACTTACTTGTGGACAGCTGGTGATTTTCCCTGGTGCATGATGAACGCGTCCTGCTTGTAAGATTATCGCGGATTCTTGCGGAGGTGTTATCATTCCTTGAATGATAGCTAACAACGGTCAAGTGGTCAAGAGGGGTCGTTATTTTTTTCAATACGGAATGAATGTGAATACCACGTTATGAGAATCCAGAAAATAAAAATTGGTAGGATCAGTGCTGCGAAGGAAAGGAAGAGATGGATACCACAGCATTTATTGGTGACAGGAATAAGCAGAATAAGTGCATTGAGTAGGGCTATGCTGTACCCAGTTCGGATAGCAAGCCGTCCACCGTAAGCATTAATGGCATACCAGTTTTCATCACTTGCGTAAGCTTCTTTAGTGCGAATGCCATACCATGAGTTTGGACGAATTGATTTACGAACAAGTGGGAGAGATAAGGTGATAATCAGAACAGAGGTAAGGATATTACAAGTGATGGAAATGAGATGAATCATGCTCGTATCTTCTGAGAAGAGGCGGGCATAGGTGCTTTATTCTCTATGTTTTTATTGCATATTTGCGGATATTATGGGGCAGAGAGAATCTGTATATCTGAAACGGTGAAGTTTTTATTGTGAATAGGTGTTTTGATATTGATGTAGGTGCAGATGGCAGTGTCCCAATCGTTGTTGGTTGCATGCATCAGTCGAAGAGGCATATGAATAGTTGTCCACAGACCATTTGGTTTCATGTATGCATTTGCGGTGAGTGTTATTTTTTTATTGTCCACTAGGAGGTGAAGGCGCAGTTGAAAAAGCTGTGTATCGTTGTGTGTAGGTTCAGGAACGCGAAGGGTGACAAGTAAGCTATCTGATGATTGGACAGTACAGATTTTTTGAGTGGAATGTTGCGAAACAGAATAAAACTTTCCATTGGTACCGGCAAGTTTTATTCCTTGCATACCTTGTTGATTGGGTTTGCCTGCCCAGAGTTTTTGTTCGTGTGCCTGAGTTAGGTGTGCATGTAGTCGTTGGCGACCTAAAGCGAGTGGTTGTGTTGTAGCAAGGTGTCCAAGGTGTGTAAGAGTCTCTTTTTCCGTAAGCGCAGCTTGCCCAGCGATGAGTAGTGCAGATTGACCATTGGTAGCATCACAGCGTACGGTGCCATGTTCTACTTGCACAAGGCTGTGCTCGGTGTTGCTTGTTACTGAAAAACGTGTGCCAAGAACAGTGGTAGTGCAGTGAGGTGTACGTATAGAAAAAGGTTTTTCTATACGTGTGTGTACCTGTGCTTCTACGGTCCCGTGCATAAGGTTAAGTGTATGTGGTTGTGCGGTGCAACGAGCAGGTCCATAGAGATGGATAAGGCTGCCGTCTTCGTAGCGTAGGGTAGAAAAACCGCCGTCTTCAATCTCTAGGCTTTCTGTATCGGTAAGGATGTTACCAAGCTGATGAGCGCTACTCAGTTTCTCTCCATGAACGAGTATGGGGTAGCGGTTTGTCTCTATAGTAGTGTACCAGAATATGGCACAGAGGAGACACGCAGCAGTTGCAATAAATAGCGGCCAACGTCGCCGTTTAAGCTGTCGTTCTCGTTCTTCAACTAATTGTAATAAACCATCGCCATCAGTAAGTCGTTTCATAATAGTATCGACTCGTGTTTGTGGTTGTAGAGTTGCTATTAAGATCCGTTCTGTTGCAACTTGTTGAGCAAGTTGTTCAAGATCCGTTGAAGAAAGGTTTGGTGATAAATCATTAAAATGTTCTTCGCGGTCAGGTTCGGCAAGGCAGTGTGCCAGTTCTTGGTCATTCATGAGTGTCCGCCTTGTTGCATGCATGCAGCTAGTGCTTTGCGCGCACGGAATGCCGTGACCTTGGCCCAAGAATTACTTTTTCCTTGTTGGGCAGCAAGGTTATGTAAAGAAACTCCATCTTGGTAATGTGCGGTAATAAGCATTCTTGCGGTATGACCCAGTTGGGAGAGGCAGTGGTGTAGTGCTTCCAGTTGAGTGCTGCTTTCGTTTTCTGTAGGCGTATCAAAAATGTTGGTGGAATGTTCCATGATTTCTTTGTAGCGACTGTTTGCTTTATGTCGCCGTGCCCAGGCTCGCTTTGCGTTATTGGCGTGATTGCGTGCTATAACACCAAGCCACGGTAGGATATTGCTACCTAACTGGTAGTGAGCAATTTTAAGGTAGGCGGTGACAAATGTTTCTTGTAGAATATCATCAATAAGAGCGGGATCAGGGACGATGGCAGCTAAGAAGACTTGCAGCGGCCGCTCGCATTGTTCTACAATGAGTCGATAAGCATCTCGATTACCAGCACGTACAGCGGTAACAGCTTGGTCAATAACTGTGGTGTTTATCTCTGTCATCTATTCTGCTATGTTCGTAGTGCTAGGAAAGGTTACAAGCGGACAGTCATTGTCAGAGCTCGATGGGAAGATATGCTGCTGTAATGCCAACCCCGCTTCGTATGCGCACGCAGATGCTGCTCGGATTCCTTTCGCTCTTCACTGTCTTAACCTTGGTGATGGGGTATTTGGCGTGGTTGTGGGTCGACAAGAATTTGCGTGAACAGGCAGAGCAACGGGCTCGTTCTATTGGCCGTGTTATTACGAGTGGTGGTTTTGCTCTGAATGATCGTGTGCGTGAGAAGATGCAAACGCTTACTGGTTACGAATTTCATATGGGTGCAGATGGCCAACAAGAGGCGGGTAGTTTAACTATTACCGAAAATGGTGTTACTGTTACCGTCAACTATCAAACGGCTGCTTATCATGCTGAGCGACAAAAAATAATAACTGGAACAATAGCACTTGTGTTCAGTGGTGTGCTGTTGTGTTTGGCTCTTTCTTTTTGGTTGGCTCGTCGTTTGGCACTGCCTTTAGAGGCTTTATCCTTAGCTACACGTCGTATTGGTGAGGGTGAGTTAGAAACTCCAGTTCAAGACCAGCCAGCCAGTGGTGCAGCAGAAATTTGTTTATTAACTCGTGATGTTGAACGTATGCGTGGGCGGTTAATTGAACTTGATGCACAACATCGCCAAGATGAGCGCCTTGCTACGCTTGGTTTATTTACCGCGACTATTGCTCATGAAGTGCGTAACCCATTGTCTGCGGTGCGGCTGACGGTTCAAATGTTAGAGCGGCAATATGCAGATGCTACAGGCCTGACCATGATTCAAGAGGAATTGGAGCGCTTAGATTTAACCGTAGATGAATTACTCTCTTTTTCTCGTGGGATAGAAATAGAGCGAGTAGACAGTGATTTAACAGCCATTGCAAAAGATGTGTGCCGCCTGCTTAAACGACAAGCAGACTATGCTGATGTTTTATTGACTATTGAAGGTGAAGCCCAGTGTGCGGTGGATCCAAAACGTGTTCGTCAATTATTAATGAATATTATTTTGAATGCTATTCAGGCTCAGCATGAAGATGGTGGCGAGGTTATTATTTCTGTATGTAACAATGGTTACACAATTCGAGACAAAGGGCCGGGGGTTCCTCAAGGGATACAAGCCCATCTCTTTGAACCATTTACCACGGCAAAAGAAAGTGGTACAGGTTTAGGTTTACACCTTGCTAAAGAAATTGCTACCGCACATGGCGGTAGCTTATCTTACGCAGATGCACCAGAAGGCGGTGCTCTGTTTACGGTGCTTTTTTCTTAATTATCAACGGCAAGGATGTCAGGTGAGGCAGCACGGCTAAAATATAATAATTCAGCGCTATTATCACCATTGGTGCCAACGGCGGTTACATCAATTTGATAACTTGCGACTGTTTCACTATTATAGGTTGCAGGTAAATCTGTGGCGATGCTGAGTGGTAGTGAAAGTGGGTTGCTATAATCCGTGTCAGCAAGAGCACTGGTGATATATGCCCCCGTATTTATTTGTGTGCCGTTTGCTCGTAGATAAAATATATGTGCGTTTAACCCCATGCCACGTACATCAACACCACCAGCATGGCTGAGTGCTCGACTCGCGGTCATGGTTAATGTACTGCCAGTAGGATTAAAAGTGATTGGGTTGGCAGAACTGGTTCCTGCTGTTGCGAGGCTTATCGCAGTAGAGCCGCTGCCATCATCCCAGTTTGTGGCCAGCGGTGGCGTATTAAAGACATACATCAAACGGCTAATAACACGCGCGGTAGTGCCAGTATCCAAAACGACTTCAAAATGGAACACGGTTGGAACCGGATCTTTATTGGTTGCCGGAGAAATCCAAATGGTATAGACATTGTTACTGGTTAGGTTTGTACCTTTTACCAGTGCATAGGAACTAGCACTCCAGGCCGTTCCAGCAGTAGGGTAACTGGGGAGGGTAAATCCACCGGCAGCAGCAGAAATGGTGCCATCAGCAAAAGCTGGAACTTTGGTTGCTTTTACAGAAGTAATACGGCTGGCCAAAGCGCTTGGGACTTGTAACTCCATGGTAAGGATATGTTGATTAGTATAAGGTTTACTGTCTCCATCTCCGCCGCCAAAAATCTGCCCACTATTGAGTTTGAGATTATCAAAGACAACAAGGCATGATTCTTTGAGAAGGTTTGCATTGGTGTCATCTCCAGCGACAGCATCAATATGCCAGAGACAGCTGGATTTGACTTCATTACTGTCAAACACGCCGTTGTCATTACTGTCATTATCAAAGAAATCTGGGACTTTATCACCATCATCATCTGCATTGGTATTGCCGTAGAGTGTATTTAAATTAACGCTGTTGGCTGTACCATCATCGTTTGGGTCTACTTGTACCAAATCAGAAAGATCTATTGCTGTTGTTTTGGAAGCGTCACTTGCTGGTAAGCTACTTGCGGTCATTTGATAATTGGCAAGATCAAGTGTTAGGGTTCCGAGGTTTGTGTTGGCAGTGATGTCAATGGTTGTGGAACCATTTTGTACCAACATCGCAATCGGACTGTTATCTAAATCAAGTAAGACAACATGGTACTTTCCGTTACTGATAGTGGTAGACATGTTGGCAGCACCGTCCATCATAACCATATTGTGATTATTTGAAGAGAGGGTGGTGGCATCTGCTGCTGTTTGTGTATCTGTAGCTGCTTGCTCATCAGAGCTGACTAAGAGTACTCTATAATCTGAAGCTGAGTTTGTAAGAGAAGCTGAAACCGTAACTGACTGTGCGGTATTTTCTGTTGTAGTGGCAGTTCCGCTGCCTGAAGAACAAGCGGTCATAAAGCTCAAAAGTCCGGCTAAACCTGTGTAGCATAATGATTGTATGCGCATATCGAATTCTCCTATTCTTATGCAACATACACTTTTTTCGGCTTTATCGCAATAGCCTCTTCGAATATTTTATTGGTATCTTTTACAACGCGACGGTTGCGTCAATTTCAACACGAGCGTCTTTGGGTAACCGAGCGACTTCTACGCAGGCACGTGCAGGGAACGGAGCTTCAAAAAATTGTTCGTAGGTGCTATTGACGGCAGAAAAATCATTCATGTCAGCAAGATAAATGGTGAGTTTCACTGCTTTACTCAGGCTGGTTCCGGCTTCACGGCACACAGCGCTCAGGTTAATAAGTGCTTGGTTGGTTTGGCTGGCAGCATCGTTGCCGGAAAAGGTGTTGTTACTTGGGTTAATCCCAAGCTGTCCACTGCACCACAACAGGGTATCGTGTCGAACAGCTTGACTGTAAGGACCAAGGGCGGCAGGGGCATCAGGGGTAGAGATAGAATGAATCATATAACAAGTCTTTCTGTATCATATGCTGATGCAATTAGCAGTTGCAGAGGCGGGTCTTTATGGTCGAATGTGGGCTGTAAGGAGAGTGTGTGAATAAGGTGAAGCCCAATGACCCCTGCTGGTGTGGGAGTGGAAAGAAGTACAAGAAGTGTCACTTACCGAAAGACCGTGTGGCCTCATTTAAAGCCAAAACCGTGGAGCGGCCCAAGAACCAAGTGAAGCCGGGACTTATTAGCTCAAAACTTACTGTTCCAGAACATATTGTTAGAACAGATTACGCTCAAACTGGTAGACCTTCTCGAACGAGCGGCTTTAGCAAACCAAAGGGTGATGAACTCGTGCGGATGCGTGAGGCATGTTTGGCAGCTCGTCGTGTTTTGGATCTAACTTGTGCGGCAGCGCGTATTGGCATGAAATCAGATGAGCTCGATAGAATTGCTCATGATGCTATTATTGCGGAAGGAGCTTATCCTTCATGTTTGAATTATCATAATTATCCAAAAACTATTTGTACGTCTGTTAATGAAGTTATTTGCCATGGTATTCCCGATGATCGTACCCTTAAAGATGGTGATATCGTTAATGTTGATGTAACGTTGTACAAAAATGGTTTTCATGGCGATTGCTCAAAAATGGTGTTGATTGGTGAAGTGGATGAAGTTTCACGTAATCTGGTCAAAGTAACAGAAGAGTGTTTATATAAAGGAATTGCCCAGGTGCGCCCTGGAAATATGCTCAGCGAGGTTGGCCGTGCGATAGAAAAACATGCTGTACCTGCTGGTTTTTCTGTTGTTCGTGCGTTTGTTGGTCATGGTATTGGGACCCATTTTCATATGGAACCCCAAGTCGCACATTATTTTGACGCTTCCCAGAAAGTGCGACTTGAAGAAGGTATGATTTTTACCGTTGAGCCAATGATCAACATTGGCGACTGGCAGCACCGGATGTGGAACGATAAATGGACTGCGGTGACTACAGACTTGCAGCGTAGTGCGCAATTTGAACATACCATTTTAGTTAGAGCAGATGGCCCCGAAATTCTTACCGTGGCTGAAGGCGAATCTGCAACAGAGCTCACTCCTAAAGGTGTGATTTGTGCAGGAAGATAAACTTATAGATTTTGTTACCGCACAGGCAGGTAAACAGGAAGAATCTGTTGTCGGCATTGGCGATGATTGTTGCATATGGCAGGCTGAAGGCCAACAGTGTTTGAGTGTTGATAGCATTGTGGAAGGCGTTCATTTTACCATTGAAGATGCTAGCGCCTTGGTTGGTCGTAAGGCTGCGGCTACCGCCTTGTCTGACCTTGCTGCTATGGGTGCACGGCCGATAGGCGCGGTTGTTGCCTTGCAGTGTCCTGCTCATCGTGATCCAAATGAACTGATGACAGGGTTATTAGAAGAGCTTCAACGGCATGACTGTGCTTTGCTTGGTGGCGATACGACGGCATCAGATCAATTAGTTATCAGTGTGACGGTATGGGGTAAGCCTGCACCATCAGGACGTTTATTGACGCGTTCTGGTGGCGAATCAAGTGACTTATTGGTCGTAACGGGGGCACTCGGTGGTAGTTTGGAGAATGGTCGCCATTTACGTCCTCCAGTTCGTTTAATTGAAGGTGAATGGCTTGCTCAAGAATCAGCGGTTCGTGCTATGATGGACCTCAGCGATGGTCTTGCTTCAGACGCACCAAAATTAGCGAAGGCGAGCGGTATGGGCTGCCTCCTGCTGCCAGACCGCGTGCCTATTCATGCAGATGTACCGGCTCGGAGTTATTCAGAACAGCGCGCCTGTTGTGACGGAGAAGACTTTGAGCTGCTCTTTGCCATTGAATCTACGTTTTGGCCGGAATTGCAAGCCAAATGGCCATTCAATCTTTCTATCACGGTTGTGGGCTGGCTCTTAGATGAGCCCGGAACGTGGTGTGAGGGCCCTAGCGGCCAATTGCAGCCTTTTCCGTGGAGTGGGTACGAGCACAAATCATAAAAAATGAAGCTATGCTTGGCAGGTATTTGGCGGCAAAGAGGGCTTGCCTATTCAAGAGTGCTTGTAGACTGCGTTTTTGTAAAAATCACTCCGTTTTGGGCCCTTTCGGGCTAAAAATGGCCTAACATGAGGAAAAATGATGGATATTAAAGCGCTACGTTCCCTGACGAAATTAATGAATGACAACGGTCTTATTGAACTTGAAGTAGAATCAAACGACATGAAAGTGAAAATGTCAAAAGCGGGTACTGCGGTTGCTCCAGCCGCCGTTGTGGCTGCACCAGTTGTTGCGGCTCCAGCCGCAGCATCGGCTCCAGCCGCTGTTGAACCAGCGGGGGAAGACTTCTCTGGTTGTACCGCTATTAAATCACCAATTCCAGGTACTGCTTATTTGCGTCCAAACCCAGATTCTCCATTGTTCGTAAAAGTTGGCGATACCATCAACGAAGGTGATGTTGTTTGCCTTGTGGAAGCGATGAAAGTATTTAACGAAATCAAGGCGCAAACAAGTGGTGTTGTGAAGAAAGTCTGCGTGGAAGATTCTCAAGCTGTTGAGTATGATTCAGACCTTTTCTTAATCGGCTAGTTTCTTTTATTTAATGAAGTGAGGCCGAATGGTGCACAAGAAAATTATTCTTGTGGGTTGCCGTGGTCTAATGGATGGATGTTTATATGTTTAAACGAATTTTAATCGCCAATCGTGGCGAAATTGCCTTACGCATTTTACGTACATGCCGCCGTATGGGTATTGAATCTGTGGTTGTGCATTCTACCGCAGACCGTGATAGCCTTGCCGTTCGGTTAGCAGATGTTGCTATTTGTATCGGCCCGCCTGTTTCAACGGATAGCTATTTAAATATTAATAATATTATTGCCGCAGCAGAGCTTGCTGATGTAGATGCTATTCATCCGGGGTATGGTTTTCTTGCGGAAAATAGCCACTTTGCGGATGTGGTTAATGAATGCAAAATTGCTTTCATTGGCCCGCCAAGTTCAGCTATGGAAGCCTTGGGTAACAAAGGAAAGGCAAAAGCACTCGCGCGTGAAGCGAAAGTGCCAACCGTTCCCGGTAGTGCTGGTGTGGTAGAAGATGTTGATGACGCCCTACGTGTAGCGAATGAAATTGGCTATCCTGTTATGATTAAAGCTACTGCTGGTGGTGGTGGTCGTGGTATGCGTATTGCTCATAATGATGCTAGCCTTGCTAGTGGTCTTATTAGTGCTCAGCGCGAAGCAGAGGCTTCTTTTGGTAATGCAGATTGCATTATCGAAGCTTATGTACAAAACGCTCGGCACATAGAAATTCAAATTATAGCAGACCATCATGGCAATGTGATTGCCCTTGGTGATCGTGATTGTTCGGTTCAGCGCCGTAATCAAAAATTGGTTGAAGAGAGTCCTTCTCCGGTCATTACCGAAGAACAGCGTCAGCAAATGAGTAAAGATGCGGTTCAGCTTGCAAAAGCTGCTGGTTACACCAATGCAGGTACTGTAGAGTTTGTTTACTGCTTGGACCGTAAACAGCATTATTTCTTGGAAATGAATACACGTATTCAGGTTGAGCATCCGGTTACAGAAATGGTAACGGATTTGGATTTGATTCGTCTACAATTAGAAGTGGCAACCGGTAAACCATTACCGTTTACTCAAGAAGAAGTGACTTTTACAGGCCATGCTATTGAAGTGCGTATTAACGCTGAAGATTGGGAAAATAATTTCTCGCCATTTCCCGGTAAAATTTCTATGTATGTGGCTCCATCAGGCCGTGGGGTGCGTGTTGATAGCCATTGCTATGCAGGTTATGTGATTCCAACAAATTATGATTCTATGATAGGCAAACTTATTGTACACGGTTCCAGTAGAGAAGAAGCTATCAAATTTATGCGCCAAGCATTGGATGAATATATCATCGAAGGTCCACGTACCACAATAGGATTTCATGAGCGTCTCTTCCGCGATGCACGCTTTGTGAATTCAAACTTTAATACCAAGTTTATTGACGACGAATTCTTACGATAATATATTATTTGTTGGGTAATGTTATGAGGCCAAGGAGTGTGTTACACTTCTTGGCCTCATGTGTATACCTGTTAGGGAGTTTTTATGAATGTAATAACACGTAGTACGATTCTTTCATTGATTTTTGTATCAGCATTACTGACAGCAGAAGCAACTTTAACAGGAGTCACTTTAGGTAGTCATGTCAGTGGTCCTAAAATAACGGCTGCGGATACTAAAAACAGAGTCGTTTTATTTGAATACTGGGGAGTGAATTGTCCTCCTTGTTTACGGAGTATCCCTCATTTGAGCCACTGGCAGGAAGAGCATGGTGAGAACCTGCTTGTGATTGCTAATCATTGTCAGAATGCGAGCGATACTGATACCGCTGCAAAATGGATAGAAAAAGGAGGGAATGATCTGGTGACGGTCATCAATCATGGCAGCCTTCCTGGAGCGAATGTCTCTGGTATCCCACATTGTTTTTTGTTTAACCACGAAGGCACTTTGATTTATGATGGCAACCCATTTGAGGTCGAAGCTAAGATAGCGGCAGCAGTAGCAGCTTCGCCTGGTGCTTTAATCGCAGGACGTACATACACTAAGCATGTACAGTTGGCGAAGGTACTTGGTAAAACAAAAGTGTGGGGTGGGGCGCTGAAAAAACTTCGTAAGGCTGCTGCGGATGGAACTGATGAAGAGGCACAGTTTTTATTGGACCGTGTGACTGCTTGGGCAGAAAAAGAAATGTCAGAGATTGAGTTACTTACATCTGAGGACCCATTTGTAGCAATGTCACGTTTGTCAGATACTGTTGCGCGATTAAAGAAAGACATACTTGCCGAACGTTTTGAAGACATGCAGAAAGTATTGAAAAAAGACAAAGCCTTCAAAAAAATCTTGAAGGGGTGTCAAATAGTTGCAGCCATCAAAGCAGATGCGGCAAAAAAACAAGTGAATCTGAAGATGGCTAAACAATCCAAAAAGATTGCTGGTTATGCAAAAAACTATGTTATCCAATTACTCAAAGTAGAGGATAAGTATCAAGGCACAGCCGCAGCCCAACAAGCAGCGGTGCTGCGTGCTTCATTTGAAAAAATGTACTAACAGAACGCTAAGCATTTAAAATATATAGTTCTGCTTTCTCCGTTCATGCCTTGGCTATTCTATGAGATGTACGCTGTGAGCGGTACGTATAACCTCCACGCCGAACGGACTAAAGGGAGGTTGGCCCGGTTTACTAAAGAGATCGTCGTTCATATCAAAATCACGATTTGGCGGGTCGTACACGTCTTGGTTTTTACTTTCTGGTTCATAGCCGTAGGCAATTGGTCCACGCCCATAACGGCGGTCATTCATAACCACATTGCTGCCAAGTAAGTGAAAGGTTGTGGAGCCCCAATTTTCATTATAGCGAATAATATTATGCGTCCCTTCTGAAGATTGAATATTATTTTTGCCATCAACATGGGTTGGAATGTGGTTGGTAATAACAGAAGAATACAGCCAAGTTTCGTCCGCAGATGTTTTAGAGTAAGGGGACTGACTCGTATCGGCCCATCTATTACTAAGAATATTAACATTATCTGCAAATATGGCGCAGGGCGGTAATTTAAATGAGCTATCTGAATAATTAGAAGAACCAATTGTACGTGCCGTTCCATAACTGCTGCTTGAGCTTGAGTCCGCATATTTGGTAGTGTTGTAATTACCCCACATATAGAGCTGGTTTGGTGTGGCTATGGTAAGTCCTTTTTTTGTTCGGTAATCATCATTGGTGGTCGCGGTTCCGTTATCATCTACAAAGTCTTGGTCCAGATTAATAGAGTGGCCATTTTTTATCCGAAATGCTGAATGAAAGGCATGTTCAGGGCTGCTACCGGTTCGCCAATCATATCGAGCAGATGCAGTGCTGTGATTGATAGAGGATGTCCACATACGGTAATTATCGGGATGCCAACGCATACGGGTCCATGGTTGATAGCTAGCGCTACGTCTGGTACGATGCATATAAAGCAGGCCACTAAAATATTCCATCGCAGTGCTCGAACCGACATAAGAGGTATCAACAGAACTCCAAGGAGTGTTCTTAAGGAAATTAAGTGTTTTTTGCATATCGATAGTGAGGGTATTAACGGTGTACGCAGTCCAATCGCTGCTACCATGTGATGAGTCTTGATCCCAATAGGTGTACTGCATATAGACGGCTTCGCGTCGATCTAAGATATCACGTTCAAAGCAAATCATATCGGTGTCGGATGTTGCTCCTGTTGTTGCATAAGCAAAAAAGAGATCGGTAATATCATACTTCCCTAATTGAACATGGTATTGTGAGGCTAAATAGTTCGCATAATTTTCACCAAAAGTTCCGCCTGCAACAACCGGTGTTGAGCCAAATGTGAAAGTAGCAGGTGACCCACCAATGGTTAACATGCGCCAATTACCTGCATCGCTCTTTTGATTGACATAGAAAACGGTGTCGGTAACTCCATCTCCCGAAACCGTATATTTGGCGTTGGTATCACGACTACTGTAATAGGTGTACCAGATTTCAACTGTGTAGGTGCCGTTAAGGTTTGCTTCCCAATCAACAGAACGTCCGGATGTACTGGTATAACGGGAAGACCCGTTGTACGGACTTGGGCCACCAGAGGTGTACCACGATCCATTTTCTGTATAGCCCACACCAGCATTATTATCAACAATAACGGTTGCACCGGTAGCGGTATTGGTGAAACGAACACCGTCCGCAGATGTTGAAGAATTGGTGCTGCCAGAGTGGCGTTCGACCGTTACTTTTGCATTGTAAGAGCTGCTGCCACTACCGCTGCCACTTCCCGCAGCGCTAGCAGGGGGTGCTGGTTGGCTTGTCCACTGATGATCTATGTCGGGCTCACGCTGGTTTCGGCGTTCGCGAATAATAAGTCCACGTTTGTCTGGTTCATCTCCCCGACCATTTTCTGCCCATTCAAGATACTGTCCTGGTACAGCGTTATCGGAAATACCATCGCCATTGAGGTCAGCAACAGGTACTCCATTGTAATAAAAACTGGCGTGATCCGGTCCAATAACTGTGCTGTTATCATTAAATGAATTTGCATTACTATCATCAGAAAGGTAGATGCCTGCTGGGTCAAAAATATCTATAATATTTTTAGTGGGAATGTTATTGATAGACCAAAGCGCTGACCCATCGGCATTACGTTGATAGTATTGTCGTAAGCCATCAGCATCTACAATCCAAGCATTAGCGAGAGTTACTCCAGAATTATCAAGTATACCATTGTTATCGTTGTCGCATTCTATGGCGTTCAGTAAGGATGCACCTGTGAGTGCACTGCTGGAATAACTAGATGATTCAAATGGGTCACTATTAAACCAAAGTTTTTTGCACCAAATACGAACGTCAACGGTTGTTGACGATGGAGTATCTGTGAAATGGAAATTACCGTTTTGTGGGTTTACAAAATAACGGCCAGGTGGGTTATTGGGCAAGACGGTCCATGCGGAAATCAGTTCCGGATTATCAGAATCCTTTGTCCATATGTGTGTTCCAGAAGGGAAGAGTCTTTGGTGTTCAAAAGGGCGACCAGCAAGCTCTGGAATATTTGCTAAGGTTTTAACAATGGTTGCACCACCATTAATCCCATCTCGCATGTGTGACCCATGTCTTGCAAGAAGTGTGGCAGGGGATCTACTATCATCAGCGTAGGTAAAAGAAATGTTGTTGAGTTTATGATTGGGGCTGCCGCCGCTTGCGTTTTGGGTATCGTTCAAATTTGAATTGGAGGTAGAGCCGCTGACGGGTACATTCAGTGGTTCTGGAGTATCAATTAACACAGGGTTGTAGAGTGAATGACCAGAGTCCATATATGCACGGAGTAAATGGTCTTTGCGTAAGCGAACGACGCCATCTACACCAACAAGATTTACCGGTTTACTGGAGGAGCCAATAAGAGCGGCACCCCAACCACTGGGTTTATAGCGTGTGCTCTGAAAGCCGCCTGCAAAATAAATACACCCGTTTGAATGGACGTCACCCGTAATGTCTTGGGCAAGACCAGGGCCTATTTCCATGTCTCCTTTGAGTCCTTCGGCAGCATAAAACAGGGCATAACGAAAAAGAGAGTTTAATCGTAGCTGAGCGATACGAACCGATTGAACGCTGGCGTTAGCGTTGTTGCCATTCTGCCATGGTAGTTGTCCGGAAGCTTCAAGTTCATCAATGGTGGTGCCATCAAGGAGACTTGGGTTTGTTAAGGTGAAGGCCTGAGCAGCAATACGATAATGGTATAAAGCTGTGTTTGCTGCGCGGCCATCTAGGCCTACAAGTTCCGCTTCTTCAGAAGGATTTGCAGGAGGGTTATTAATCCAATTGTCGTCGTCATCTTCTACACGGAGTGGTTCAATACGCCAACGGACAATACAGCCACCAAAGTACTGTATGCCTTCCCATGGATCGTCGGCTAATCCAGTATCTGGATTGCGTGTTAAATTGGCTAAATCATTTGCTGCGGCCACATTCACTAAGCGTGCTTCCCGTAGCGCTGCAACAGATTCGGCTGCATAGAGAGCTTTTTGTTTTGATTGGTTGAGCGTTTGAATCTGAGAAATACCTTGGAGTCGTTCAGAAAGTGTTAAAGCCATGGCCGCAACAAGGGCAACGGCACCTATGGTAATAATCATGATTGATCCACTACGGTTATTCATAGGAAACTCCTTTCTATTGGAGGCTGTGGGTTCCAGAGTTACCAACCCAATCGTCTATAGCATTCGAAAATCCTGGATCAACGGTGGAGCGCATGGCAACCGTAACCGCAGTTCGGTAGGTTTTTGGAGGACCACTCGTATTTTGTTTAGACAAAAACAGTTCAATACGAATTTGATCAACAGCCAAGCCAGGCAGTGTACGGCAGGTATCAATTTTAATTCGGTCTACTAAAGAAGACAGGGTTTTGTAAATAATGGGTGTGCCGCTACCAGTTCCACTGGATTCATTTCTATCAAAATACAAACATTGCAATTCTCGGTCATGAGTTTCAGGATTAAAAACAACAGAAAAAGAATATTCTCGTAAACGTCCGTCTGGGTGTCGTTCCCAACGCATATCTGCACTGGGGTCAGTTCCAGAAAGATCAAGTAGCATACGTTTTGTTATTGGCGCATCTGCAAAATTATCTAGTGGGATTGCGGGAACACTAAAATCAACATGTCCAGTATTTTGAAGACTTGGTGTTTCTGTTGGTGTGTTTTTTGCTATTTTTACAAAGATAACTTCTTGGCTTGGTAGGATATGTGCAATTGGAATTTCTTGAGCCATCAGATGTTTGCGAATGACTGTCGCTTTATGTTTACTCAATCGATTGTGAGCGGAGAAGGCTTCTCCAATGGCGGTGTCGGTTTGTTTTATAATATAGGGGTAATAGCGTAGGTCTCGATCGTTTTCTGTTTGCATGGCTGTGCCGCTGGTTTCATCTGGTAAATACCAGGCACTATTACCAAGGTCATTAATCATTTCCTTAAGAATATGATGAGCTTCTTGCTCTAAGGAGAGATGTGATAATGTTGTATCTGACCATGTGCGGAATCCACCAAGAAATTCGATGGCAACGGCAACAACAACGACAAAAATCATCGAAGCAATAGTCACCTCAAGTAAGGAGAATGCAGAACGTATGGTGTTTTTCATTACCGTCTCCTCGCCAGTAGGAGTTCGTGGCGACCTGTGCCAATGCTTGAAGATTGTGAACGATCCCAGACTAGTAAAATACGAACAATAATAGCATCACGGTCCATGTCCGGTAACACATTTAAATCAAGAGCGAGATGTGATTGAGGTAACTGATACTGGGCACGGACGAGCGGATTGTTTTCATCGTCTCCTTCATGTCGATTCCAGTCGGCATGACTAGCAATGGAATCCATAATCCCCATCTCATAATACTCGATATAAACTTCCAGATTATCGAGCCCACTTGGTCCATCCAGTAATCCTAAAAATTGTAGCCAATTGTAACGTTGCGGTGTATCGTATTTGCTTGTTAGGGTTGCTGGGGCATCTACTGCTGGCGAACCGGGACTGGCATCTTCATTTCCATATGCATCAGGATCGTATTGGCAGAGAAAGGGGAGACCAAATTGATCACGTATCGGTGTGTTGCCAAAGTCGTCTGTAAATTCTGCGATTGTTATCGCATCTTTGGGGTCGCCATCGCCATCAGGATCTTGCAACCATGTGTAAAGTGACGGCCCAGCTGGTTCATCTATCAGTGGGTGGTGTTTAAATTCTATCCCATCAGGATCACCAACATGTTCTACCCATTGGCGTGTTAAATCGGATTCTGCTAACTCGTTACGGTGCCATGTGGTTGGTGTTTTGCCAATGGTTCCCCAATCACTACCTAGAATTCGTTCGGCAAGCATCTGGGCAATTGCCGCAGCTTTGTCATTTTCATCAAGTGATGTACTCGCATTTTGCATGGGAGTAATCATCCCAGCAAGGCTCATGATGGCCATAATGAGAATAGAGAGGGCAACAATAACCTCTATAAGAGAAATACCGTATCGGAAACGCATACGGTATTATACCAGAAACGATAATTTAATTCAAGCTAAGAATGCTGTAAGATTATACAGAGTAGAAATTTACAGTAATTTATTCCAGCAGGTATGCAATGTTTCTCTACGCGTATTCCATGATTCTGCTATTTCGTCGACTTGCTTGAAAACTGCGGATATGCCGATGTTTCCAGTGGAGCCAGTGTGGTTACGGTTGCGGATGGTGGCATCATGATCTGGAGTGCTGAGTGTATCAAGGTTGGTGCCAACCTGTACGTAAGCATCGCGGAAGGAGAGGCCTTCTTCTGTGACTAAGCGGTAGGCTTCGTCTGTGGCGTATAGGTCTGGTGTTAATGCACGTTCAATGGCATCGCGTTGCGGAGTAAGAGTTGGCGCTGCCTCGGTGACAACCGCAAGTCCTTCTTCGGTAAGACGCAGCCCATCAATCAATAAGGCTTTGGTGTCTTGCAGGTCACGACTATAGCCGGAATGCAGACCAAGGGTGGTAGCATATAAGCCCGTACGAACCCCCAAGAAACGGCTAGCACGGCCACGTAATAATTCAAAGAGATCGAGATTCTTCTTCTGTGGCATAATGCTAGAGCCAGTTGTGAAGCCAGCGCCAATGGTAAAGAATCCACATTCTGCACTGGTGAAAAATACCATGTCAGCAGCAAAGCGGCTGAGGTCATTAATTAAAGCGCCCGCAGCATCAATAACGGCGGTGTCAATTTTGCCACGGCTATTGGCATCGGTCATGGCTGGAGCTGTTGGTCGCGTAAAGCCAAGTAACTGGGCGCTGTGTTCACGGTTGAGTGGCAAGCCAACGCCATAGCTGGCACCAGAACCAAGCGGGCAGCGATCACAGAGTTGCCACGCGGCATCAAGTAAAATGCAATTATCAAGTAGAGCGGCTGCGTGACTGGCAAAAAAGAGGCCAACACTGGATGGCATGCCACGTTGCAGATGGGTATAGCCAGGGAGGGGGTGGAACTCATATTTTTGTGCGGCAGTAAGTAGTGCTTTGACACAGGCAAGGGTGCTGGCGCTGATATCGCAGAGGCGGTCTTTGCTCCATAGACGTACATCAGTGAGCACTTGGTCGTTACGGCTTCGGCCTGTGTGTAAACATTTTGCTGGTTCACCAATGCGTTCGGTGAGTAACGCTTCAACTTTACTGTGAACGTCTTCGTCAGATTGGTCAACGGTCCAGATACCAGCAGTATAATCTTTATGCAATTGCTGTAGTTCAGTAATGAGAGCATTGCAATCTGCTGTGGTAATGATGCCAGTATCACCTAACATAGTAGCATGAGCTATGGAGCCAAGGATGTCATAAACTGCAAGTTGACGATCACAGATATAATCGTCACCAACGGTAAATTGGTGAATGAGTTCATTGGTGGTGTCGTTGCCTTTGCTCCAAATAGCCATGCGTTTTTCCTTGTATATCTTTATTCAACAGACAAAACAGGAATGGTTGGAGATGAGAACATTTTAAGGTCGTTTATAACTTCAAAATGCCCAAAACCTCCACCGTTTCCTTAAGCTTTTAACCCCTGTTTTAGGCGGTTGGGCTTGCGTAAATTTCAGCTCCGCCGTCTGCGAATTCTTCTGATTTTTTCTGCATGGCTTCTTGAGCGGCGCGTTCTGCGTCGTCTACAGCGTAGCCGTTATCACGGGCATAGTCACGAACCTGTTGAGTTATTTCCATGCTACAAAATTTTGGCCCGCACATAGAACAGAAATGTGCTTCTTTGGCACCTTCGGCAGGCAGTGTTTCATCGTGGAAGGCACGTGCGGTATCTGGATCTAGGGCAAGATTAAATTGATCTTGCCAGCGGAAATCAAAACGCGCGTAAGAAATAGCATCGTCACGTAAACGTGCACCAGGGAAACCTTTGGCAACGTCGGCAGCGTGAGCAGCAATTTTGTAGGTAATAACGCCTTGTTTTACATCGTCACGGTCTGGCAAACCAAGATGCTCTTTTGGTGTGACGTAACAGAGCATCGCGCAGCCAAACCAGCCGATCATCGCAGCGCCAATGCCTGAGGTGAAGTGGTCATAGCCAGGAGCAATATCAGTGGTGAGTGGGCCAAGGGTATAGAAGGGGGCTTCTTGGCAGGCATAGAGTTGCTTGTCCATGTTTTCTTGAATCATGTGCATGGCAACATGGCCCGGACCTTCAATCATGGTTTGAATATCGTGTTTCCAAGCGATGTGCGTTAATTCGCCAAGGGTTTCCAATTCAGCAAATTGTGCTTCGTCGTTAGCATCTGCACCAGAGCCTGGACGTAAGCCGTCACCCAAAGAAAAGGAAACGTCATAGGCTTTCATGATTTCACAGATGTCTTCAAAATGGGTGTAGAGGAAGTTTTCTTGATGATGGGCAAGACACCATTTGGCCATAATAGAACCACCACGAGAAACAATGCCAGTAACACGAGATGCGGTCATTGGTACGTAGCGCAATAAAACTCCAGCATGAATGGTGAAATAATCCACACCTTGTTCTGCTTGTTCAATTAAAGTATCACGGAAGATTTCCCAGCTCAGGTCTTCTGCCTTGCCGTTTACTTTTTCAAGTGCCTGGTATATAGGAACGGTGCCAATGGGTGTCGGGCTATTGCGCATAATCCATTCGCGGGTGGTGTGGATATTATCACCAGTGGATAAATCCATAACCGTGTCTGCACCCCAGCGGATAGACCAGACTAATTTTTCAACTTCTTCTTCAATGGAAGAGGTTACAGCACTATTACCAATGTTCGCATTGATTTTGGTAATAAAATTGCGACCAATAATAACGGGCTCAAGTTCTGGGTGATTAATATTACATGGAATAATTGCACGACCTGCGGCAATTTCATCACGAACAAATTCCGGTGTTATTTTTTCTGGAATTTGTGCGCCTAGTGGATTGCCTTTTAGGCGGACGGCACGTTCTTTTTCTACGTCGCTGAGTTCTTTCTGAATATGATCAATTAAGAGGTTTTCACGAATGGCAATATATTCCATTTCTGGAGTGATAATACCTTTACGAGCATAATGTAATTGGGTAACATTTTGGCCTTTTTTCGCACGGAGTGGTTTGTGTCCAATTGGGAAGCAATGTTGTGCTTCTGTTTCTCCAGAGCTGAGGCTATTATCTTCTGGGCGAATGGTACGGCCTTCATATTCTTCTACATCTTTACGTCCACGAACCCAGCCAGAGCGGGCGCTGCGGTCTAGGCCAGCGTGCACATCAATAGTGACATTGGGGTCAGTGTAGGGGCCAGAAGTGTCATAGATGCTAATGGGTTGATTTTCGGTGGTGATACCGTTGCGCTCAGTAGGGGTGAGCGTGATTTTACGAAAGGGTACGCGTAGGTCAGAATGGATGGTCCCAGCGTGGTAGATTTTCTCGCTTGCTGGAAACGGGTCGGTGGAGATGCGCTGGGCAGCATTCATGCTGTCGGTTATCTCATGTGAAGTGTCGGATGGTGTGTTCATAGTAGATGTCCTCATTCCTACGCTGGTGTGATCCAGATCAGGTTCAACGGGTCTGGGAGCCCATACAGAGCCATCCCATCTCAGCGCGGATGCGCTCCCCGAGAGTGAGGCGCAACTGTATGTATGAAGGGGTGAACACAAGGGCGCCTCTCACATCATTGGGCATTAAAAGAAAGGGTCGGTTTCTACCTTTTCTTTCTGAAGAAAAGGATCTAATTTCTCACCTTTTTTCTGTTTTCTTGCTATGCTTGCCATAAAAGTTAGTTGTTTGGAACAGAATGTGCGTTCTCTTATCCGTAGGAGTTTATTATGCCCGTTTCTTTCGATTCTGTACAATCTACCTCTAGTGTGACAAATGCGACTTCTCAGAATGATGCATTTCGTGACGCGGACTTTTTGTCGATCATGCTTTCAGAGCTCACCAATCAAGATCCGATGAAACCTTCTGAAACTAGTGAAATTGTAGACGGCATGCGTAAACTACAGGAGTTAGCCAACGCCCAGTATGGAAAATTTCGTGATGACCTCAAGTGGGGGCAAGATCTTATGGGGCAAACAGTTACGGCAAATCAAGCGAACCTAACTGATGAAGAATACCAAGAACATTTAGATAGAGGTCTTCAGCCTGCTCGCGGTTTTGGTTTGGTCACTGGAGAGGTAGAGCATTTCCGCGTTATTGGCCAAAATGTATGGGTTCGTATAGATGATAAAGATTATCAGATAGATAATATTCAGACTATTGTTCCAGATGCCGGCACAAATAGCCAGTATGCAGGTTTAGCAGATAGCTTATTGGGTCGTAAGGTAGATTATTATACCCAAGGGACAGGTTTTGGAAACGGTGTGGTTGATCGCGTTAGCTGGGATGATGACGGTGCGATTACTCTTGATGTCAATGGTGAAGAGATACCGTTTGAAAGTATTCGGGCCGTTTCATCTGTGTCAGGTGCTTAGCCTGTTACTAAGCGTATAGGTGGTTGCAGAAGGTAGTGGGTGTGTTACACATAGCTCCTTAAAGGAGTTACGATGGCAAAAGAGAAAGCGAGCCAAGAAGACATCTATAAACAGATGCGGCAAGACATTGAGAATGGCATGTATCCATCTTCCAGTCGTCTCCCTTCTGTTCGTACCTTGGCGAAGCGTTTCCAAGCCAGTCCAAACACGATTTCTAAAGTAGTTAGTCGCTTGATGGAATCTGGCCTGTGCACAGCCCGTCGTGGTGTTGGCTTGTTTGTACGTAGCCTGCCAACTCGTAAACTCACCTTACTTATTGGTAACGATCAAGCCTCGGCAGGTACAGACTTTAATGGTCAGCTTGAACTTCGTTTAGCAGAGCGTTTAGCAGCCGAAGGTATAGAAATAGAACGCTATCATGTCACTCGTGATGATCCAACCTATGGCCCAGCGGTTGAACGCATTCGTAGACCGGGTCGCGTTATTTTAGGCATTGGTCTTAACCATGAACCGTATTTAAAAGCTTTGGCCGAGTTACGCCGCCCAACCCTTATTATTGGGCATGCCGCAAGTCGTTCACATTCTTCAGCAATCATACCGAACTCATTTCGTTCTGGCTACTTAGCTGCTCGGCATCTCATTCGTAAAGGCTGCCGTCGCATTGCTTTTGTTGGGAGTGTTCGCCGTATTCGCCAAGTTATCCTTCCAGAGCCAGAGAGCCTCAAAGAACTTGCTGGTGTACAGTGCGCATTTATGGAAGAAGGTTTGCAGCTCCGCAGTGAGTATACCTTCGCTCATGTTGATGAAGTGGTTAATCGCGCTGCCGATTTATCCGATTTACCAGATGCAGTTATCATGCCGGCAGGTGAAGAGGTTGTGTCGGTCCAAGCACGCAAAGCGTTAGGCAGCAAACTCGAAACCGTTCTTATTGGTGACAATATTGCGCTCAGCAAAACACGCCATGCTGCTGTTATCGTCAACATAGAAGATTACGCTGCTCTCGCTGTGCAAGAAATAGCCCGTCTTATAGATGAAAACCGTCATCCACATCAAACCTATATGGTGAATGGTGAGTTGATCGAACCGTAATATGATTGTTCGAGGTAATAAATTTTACTATAGTTTGGTGACATACCCGTTTTTTATTATCCCATCACTCCTTGTTTATCTTGGAATGATGCATCTCAGCAGTGGGATAACTTTTGAAAAGTCGGTGTTGTTTTTTGTCTCAATGTCTTTGGGATATTTTATTGGTAATCTCGTAAGAAGAATACCAGTGATGGAAATTACAGATAGGGTGATTTTTAACGGAATGGTTGTCTCGTTAAAAACAGTTCCCAAAACATTTTGGAACTGGCCGTTTCAAAGTATAGAATGTCGGTCCAGTACAAAAAAGAAATCGATTATTTCAGCAATGTATAGCAGAGAAGAGTGGAAGATATTGCTTGATCAATCCTCCTAGGATAAAATTCCTCAGTAACAAATAAAAGCAGTTTCATTTTGCGAATAAAGTCATGACGAATAATGTTTTTTATTCATTGACTGTTTTTTATTCATTGACTGTTTCTTTTTCTTCTGGTGGCTTCATCGCTCGTAATAATGTTGGCACAGCAATGACCGTTGTGAGTGCAATGAATATTCCAGCAATAAGTAATTCGTTTGGAATTTCATGTGTCTGCATGTGATCAAGTTCTTGCAGAGTATTTTGTAGTTCTGGCTTGTCTTGGCCAATCCATTCAATGATAACAACAATACCGTTGTGGGTGGCGTGGAATAATATGGCAGGTAAAATAGAACGGCAGCGAATGGTGAGAATAGCGAGAATAACGCCAAGTACAAACTGTGGGAAGAATCGGTGCGGTGACATGTGCATAGCGGCAAATAGGAATGAGCTAATAAGAATGCCGCCGGTAGTACCAAGGCTTTTACGCATGCCTTGGAGAATGGGGCCACGGAACAGTATTTCTTCACAGATGCCAGGAGCAATGGCAATACAGAAGAGCATGAGCGGGAGGCCACCCAATTGATTGAGCGTAGCAAATAAATGCTGCATTTGTTCTTGGACCTGAATACTGCTCTCGTCATTAGGCAGTAGTGGCATAGTTATGCCGCCAATTATAAGACTCACAACAACACTGAGTGGCATTAATGGTATGGCGAGTAACCAATTGCGAGTGCTTGTATTTTTGAAGCTTAATATTTTTTGAGCAGAATAGTTTCCAAGCCAGATATAGATAAGTGTTGGTAGGCCAACGCCGAAAAAGAGGGCAAGAGCAATGGGAAGCGTTTCGCCTATTTGTTTCATCGTTTCGGTTGATTGGCTAAAGAATGACCCAGATCCATAAGATGTGAGCCAGCCGCTAACAAACATGAAACAAGCAAAGACACCAGCAAAAACAAGGAAAGCTTCTAGCCCACCAGGTCCTGTTTTTTCTGTGGTCAGGTGACGAGCAAAGCGCCCCCAACCGTTACGACGCAGGCCCGGATAGAGGAAGGATTCGTCGTCTAAGAGGCGGACCGCAGAAGCAACTATAATACTAGCAAGGACAAAGGAGCTGAGGCTACTAATGAGAACATCGAGCACAGGAATACTTTGGCTTTGTAGGCATTCTTTTAACACCAGCATCGGTCCTGCAATAGGGACCAGATCAAGGAGCCAAGTTGGTCGCATGGCAGGCGCTACGCAGACGAGGGACGGTACCAGTACAGCAATAAACAGCGGGCTTAAATAATTCTGGGCTTCTTTAAAGGATTTAGCGAGACCCGCTAAGGCCAGAGAGACAGCAGAAAGTGTTACGGTAATAGGGATCAGTACGATAAAGCTAATGGCTAAAGACGGAGCATCTATAGACAGTAAACTCTCTGATGAAGTGCCGCCAGATTCCGCTGCTAGTTGATTACCAATCAAAGCAAAGGTGATGGCGAGTGAGAGGAGGTTGAGTATGATGGTAACAAGAGCAGCGGTACTAACGACCAGTAGTTTACCAGAAAAAATACTGGTACGGTTTCCTGGTAAGCTTAAGAGCGTTTCTAATGTGCCGCGTTCTCGTTCACCAGCGATAAGATCAAGGGCTGGAATAAATGCACCACTTAATGCCATGATGACCAGCAAAATAGGAATAATACCAGCAAGTTTGGTGCGGACCTGTTCTGCCTGTGGCGCGAGATCTGTAGTATCATGGGTGATCGGTGTTAATAACTTTTCTTCAAGCCGTAGCGTTTCGAGACGTTGTGAGAGCAATTCTGTGTTATATTTTTTCAGTGATTTTTTTAAGAGTTTGTGGGCGCTGCTGTAATGTCTGTGAGCATTATCTGCCAGTATCGTAAATTCCCAGGCATGTCCATAATAAGAAGTGCCAGTAGTACCGACCAGAACCAAAGTGAGATCTTGTTCGCGCATCCGTTGTAGTTGTGCTTGAACGCTCTGGGTGTCAGAAAATATAATACGGTCTTTTTCTTCTGTGCTGATTTCTACAAAAGATTGTGTTGAATCTACTGGCGTGTTCTTTTCTGATTCAGTTATTTCTCTATTGATATTTGTTGTGTCTGGTTCTACAAAAATTGGTATATAATTTTTAATGTCTTCTGGTGTATTAATGAGGGCTATTTTAGGAAGCGCTGCGGAACCTTGTTCTTTTAATTGTGCGAGTTGGACCATCAGCAGGCCAAGCACCGGGTAGAGGAGTACTGGAAGAATAATATTGACAAAGAGGGTGCGTTTGTCGCGTAGCAATTCCAGGCCATCTTTTTTAAAGGTGTGCCACAGGTGGGCAGTGTTCATGCGGAATCCTTCGTAACTGGGCGAACAAGTTCATGAATAGCGTGGATAAATTGTTGGCCACTGCCAAGGTCTGCACAGGGACCATCGTGGACAAAACAGCCGTCGCGCATGATCAGAGCGTGGTCGGCTAGTTCCTCTGCTTCATGTAATAAGTGGGTACAAAGGATAATAAGGCGATCGTCTTTGCGCATGTCGGCTACTGCTTCAACCATGCGTTGAGCTGCAATAACATCAAGACCAGTGGTTGGTTCATCAAGAATCAGCACGGGTGGGTCTAAAAGTAAGGTTCTTGCTAAATTGACACGCTGAGCTTGCCCAGAAGAGAGACTGTCACAACGTTGATCTATAAAATCATGAAGTAGAAACGTTTCATTGACGGATTCTATCCGTTCACGTAGCCGTTCGCCAGTGAGGTCAAAAAAGCCACCAGCATAAGCTAGCATTTCTCGAGCAGTAAGGCGCGGATATAAACGCGTGTTGAGTGAAAGGTATCCAATTCGTGAGCGTACTGCTGCTGGATGTGTGCTGCAATCATAGCCATCAACGATGATACGTCCGCTATCAGCTTGGAGTAGTGTCGAGATTAAACGGAGTAAGGTGCTTTTGCCTGCACCGTTTGCCCCAAGCAAAGCAGTAATTCCTGGCGTTAATGTGGTGCTGAGCGATTGTACCGCAGGAACGTTGCCACGTTCTGGATCAATGAAAGTTTTACAGACGGCGTCAAGAATCAGCATACATATGATCTCAAGAAAAAAGGATAAGGAAGAGGAGGAACGAATATGGATAAGCAGAGATGCTTGTTTGAGCATATTTGGACTATGGGTCCAAATGCTCTTTTTTTCGATATGTCTCTATTAGTGGCCAATTTCATTGAGATCTGCTTGGGCACGTTGAGCCCATACAGAATGAGAGCGTGCGACTTCTGCAAGTAACAAACGTGCATTCTTTTTATGGCGGCTGGCCAGTAAGACTTGGGCACTATAATAGCGTGCTTCCATGTACAGAGAGCTGTTGGGATGAACCAGTCGTAATTGATCAAGAGCAGAACGATTATTCTGTGTTGCCAGTAGAGCACGGCCATAGGCAATGGCGAGGGCATCACTGGTACAGCCAGGTGCAGCATTACGAGCACGGTTGACTGCGGCATCATATTGATCATTGGTGACGAGTAGAGCGACTTCAGCAGCTAGTGCTTCAGCTTCCATATCACTGTCGGCAAGACGTTTGTAGAGTAGGAGGGCACGGTCGCTATCTGGAGTATTAGCGGCGTAATCAAAAATACGCTGACTGCGTTTCCCTGTAAGAATACGACTGCTTGCTACCATTTGAGCAATGTCATTTGGAAGTGGTTCTGAGGGAATGTATTTTGGAGTGAGTGTCTGTTCTAGGAGCTGGGGTTCGGATTGTGGCACTGTCGTTGTTTTTTTGCGGTAAATTTTATGGCTTTGGATGTTATCAACAATAACGATGTCTTCGTGGCCTTCAGGGATAATCGGCTGAATGCTTTTGGTGCGTACTGGTCTGGATGCAATTGCTGGTTTTTCGTTTACTGGTGTTTCTGCGTCTAGACTGGCTTCAGCTTCAGCAAGACTTGGCATGGTCGGGATAACGTGTGGTTGAGCAGTAGGATTTGTTTCGGTTGTGGTTGGTGGTGTTGGTTCTGCCACGGGAACAACAGGCTCTGCTGGAGCTGGTTCAGGAGTAACTGGCACGGCTACTGTGGGTTGAACAGGTGTGGTCAGTAGGCGGTTGCCAGCTTCATCACAAACATTTAAGCGAACAAATGGAGAGCGTGCTGGGATATTTGTACTGAAAGTATTTCCGTTGGTGTCGCATTGTTCTTGTATCCAGCTGGTGCCATCTTCAGACCATTCTACGTGTACGGATTTAATACCGGTATCTGCATCAGAAACGCCATAGTTGACGGATAGAGTGATGCCTTTTTCTGTTTGTGTCAATTGTGGGGTGAATTTCCGTAACACTGGCGGAACGGAATCAATGCGGACGAGTAATTTTGCTGGGCTGCCAATGCTTGGTGCTGGTTGTGATGTGCCAGTGGCGGGGAGCAACCGTGTCCAAAAACCAAAGACACCATCTGTGTCTGTGGAGAAATTATAGACAGGTGCTTCGCCCTTTTTACGAGTAATGTAGTCTTCGGTTACGAGTGTCCAAGTTGCACCTTGGTTGGTTGTGAGGTAAAACTCAACGATGGTACTTGGGTCTTTAGCAATCTGTTGCCGTGGACGTATGGGAAATGATTGAACATTGATGGGACGTGGCTTTACCACTTGTTGTGTGGTTGTGGCAGTTGGTTCGGCGGCGTGGCCAAAGGTGCATAAACTAACAGCAAGCACAGGGAGGTAGTACGGAAGAAATCGCATAGGAGGTATCCTCATCAGGTAGGCGTGCATTGTGTTGCTGTAAGCGTTTGGTCAATCATGGTGTGGAGTGTTTCTGGAGTATCGCAATGAATACCAATTTCTAGGACAAAACAGGTACATGTTGGTTGTAAGACGCTTAATTTGACAGCATCCTTACTGGTGGTTACGAGGGTGGCATTGTGGTCTGTGCAGAGTGCGCAGATGGTTTCTATATCAGTTTGTGTGTAATGATGGTGGTCAGGAAAACGAAAATGTTTGTGCACATGGTACGCTAACGTTTCACATGTTTTTTCAAAACCGTCTGGGTTGCCAATTCCACTACAGAGAATGACTGTTTGTTCCGCTAGAGATGAGAGTTCCGTTGTAGTGTCAGAGTGTAATGCGCGTAAGTGTAGCGCTTGATGCTGTGTTTTAAGGATGGGGGCGGTGCAGGTTGTCGTAATTTGGTGACAAATCGCGTTGGTGCGTTCTGCTGACACTTGGTTACAGCGAGTGAGGAGAATGATATCGGCACGGCTGAGGCTGCTGAGTGGTTCTCGTAATAGTCCAGAAGGAAGTATATGTGGGGTGAGGGTACTACGTAAACCCCAAGGTTGTAAACAGTCTATCAGGACAATGTTTAGGTCTCTGTGTAAACGGCGATGTTGAAAACCATCATCCAATATAAGAACACTTGCATCTTGTGTTATTGCTTGCTCTGCGGCAATGCGACGTTCTGGATGACAGAAAACGGGGAAGGCTGAAGCTTTTGCTTCGTCGTTACTGCCGTCTGTACCGCGATACCCACGGCTAATAATAGCAGGCTGTTTGTTGTGGGTGTGCAGATAGCGTGCGATATATTCAACAACTGGTGTTTTGCCAGTGCCGCCTGTTGTGATGTTGCCAACGGAAATAATAGGAACAGGAACTCTGTGTGCTGTCGTTTTATCAAAATGACGATTACGGGTGTTTATGATAAAACGGTAGAGTAGCGCAAAAGGAAAAAGGCAACATCGTAGCCAAGCATGTTCAAGTAAGAATTCAGGTCGAGCGGCCATAGAAAAAATTAAATGCTTACGTTTTCAAGATCACGTGGTGAAGCGCCAGCATGACACCATATAGTGTTGCTACGTGGTTCTAATACGGCAACACAGGCTGCAACTGGTTCCATAAAGGCTTTACTACGAAAACGTCCAGAGGTGTTTTCAGTATGTGTGCTCTCAAACCAAGAGTTCATAATTTGTGGGTTGCAAGCGCGTGCCTTGCGTACATGTCCAGCAAGGCGTTTCAGACGAACTTGTGAATGGCGTACAGCAGGGTGGTTATTTTGTTTGAGGTCTAGCCCTTTTGAAAGAGGGGCTGTATTATCGATTGGATTGGTAACCAGTCTGTGGTTGGTATGAATGCGTGGTGCGTGTTCAATTGTGTCTGGAATTACAGCAGTAAAGGCACCAGATTTTTCAAAGGAGATCCGTTGATTATCTTTATTTAATAAATGAAATGCGCGTGAACCAAGGCAAGCTGTTTGTTGAATAGTGTGTACCGATTCTTCCCAGGTAATGGTAGACAGAGCACTGTGGATAAGACTAGTGCTGGACATGGCAGGAGTGCCGCCAGTAGCAAATCGCAAATCATTACTGGAAATAGCAACGCCAGCTCCATTGAGGCCAGCAATAGTATGAAGCCCAGCAAGGCCAAGGCTTAAAGTAGCAGGCCCGTTGCTGGGAATGCGACGTACGAGTGTTAAGTGCGGAATTAAATATGGTGGAATATTCCAATCAAAACCAAGCAAAGCTCTATTATCTTCTGTTTGCCGCGCGGCTAAAGAAATGACATTGCTTTCAAATAAGGCTTCGGCGCTGTTATGAATATCTAATAAATCATTAAATGCATTTACAGCGAGTAAATAAATAGGGTCTACTTCAGCCGCTGTTGCCATTGCTTTAATTTCAGACCACAGAGAAGGACTGTGTTCTGCTAAGAATATCTGAGTTGGTTTAACCAAGCTTTCAATAAGTTCTTGTCCACCGCTTCGGTTGAAGCCGCCGCTGCTGTCTATCAGTCCAGGCTCATGATGGCGGCAGAGTTGTTCGCAAACATCTTGAATCAATACCGTTATTCTTGGGCGTAAACGTTCGCCAAGTTTTTGCCCCATAGTACGTGGGGTTCCGGTTACGGTAATAATCGGAATGCCTGCAACGCTTTCGCTGCTCAAGAAGTTATCGGAGGCCTTCATAAGAACAACTATCATTATCGTTTTACGCGTTGCGCAAGCCCCTTGCTTGCGGAGTGAAGCATATGAAACTCTCTGTCTATGTGGTTATTATTGTGTCTGTCGTGGTTGCTGAGTGTCTTTGCGGTTATGAGTCGAGCAGCCCTCAATGAATTCTCGTTAGCAGATGCGGAAGAGGTTCTGCGTATTCGTGGTACTATCCGCGAAGACCTGCCCTTGTTGGAACGTTTTGCGGAAGAACTGCCCAACCATTCTTTTTCATTTTTGATGTTGATTCAGCTCGGAAAAGCTATGGGGGTTGTGGCTATCTGGAACCTCTTGGAACCACTTTCAAGCACAGAAATAACCGTGTGGTTATGGTATCTCTGTGCTATGGGCGGTTTTCTTATAACCTGCGACACCATGGTTCGACCTATTGCAGTTGCTTACCCAGAGTATTTGACCATGCGACTGATGCGTTATTGGAAAGTTATGGCTGTGCTTATGTGGCTGCCGTTTTTGCCGTTTCGTCTTGTGCATAATGGAATGGGGTATTTGATTCGTCGCGGTGAGCAGGAAGATCCAGAAGATAAAGCTGAGGATGATATTATGGCGGTTGTATCGTTAATGGAGGCAACGGGCCGTATTCAAGAAACCGAGCGAGACATGATAGAAGCGGTGCTTCGTTTAAACGAAATAACCGCAGCAGAAGTCATGACTCCACGCACAGACATGACTGCGATCAGCATAGAAAGCTCCTTGGAAGAAGCATACGTTGCCATTCAAGAAAGTGGTCACAGTCGTATGCCAGTCTATAAAGAAAATAGAGATGTTATTATTGGGGTCCTGTATGTAAAAGATATGATTGCCAGTAGGAAAGATACAGAAGGCACAGTAGAACAGACAGTAGAAAGCTTGATGCGACAACCATTGTTTATCCCAGAATCGAATTGTATCACTGATGTGCTGTCCAGCTTACGGCAAGATAGGGTCCATTTAGCCGTTGTCTTAGATGAATACGGCGGAACGGCGGGGGTGGTGACTTTAGAGGATATAGTAGAGGAAGTCTTTGGTGAAATAGAAGATGAATACGACGAAGTGAAAGAAGAGGATGTACGTCGTCTAGATGATGCCTCATTAGATCTGGATGCCCGCATGAAAGTGCAGGAAGTAAACGAACGCTTTGATATAAACCTCCCAGAAAATGATCGGTATGAAAGCATTGGTGGTCTAGTGACCTGTATGTGTGGCCACATTCCAGAGGAAGGTGAAGAGTGGACCGATGAAGCGAGAAACTGTCAGATGCAAGTGTTGGAAGCGACGGACCGACGGGTTGTACGTCTACGTTTGCTACTCCTTGAATAGTGAACGCTTGGCTAATTTGTAACGGTTTAAACGGTATATATGAAGGGGTCTTGCAATTCCTTATTCTTTACTAATCTTCCCGCACCGCAGTGAGCGGGACCAAGAAGAATAGAAAGCGTGCGGTGTAGCATTCCGCTTTGATCTGCTCTTTCTAAGATCTTGATGATACGTTCTTTATAGGGTATACTTCTTCTCGTCATTTTATACTGATCCGTCAAAATAAATATAGACACCGCAAGAAAATATGTTCAAATAAAGAAATAACGACAACGAATTGAAGGGGGTTGACGATGGCCGCAAAAACAACAAAAGTGAAAGAAGTGTTTTCAAAGGCAGATTTAAAGAAGTGGCGTTCATTGCTTGTTGCTGTACGTCGCGAGAAATTTGAAGACATCAAAGATTTAATGGCAGATGTAACTGATTGCGAAGACGGGCATACCTTGCCAACGCATCAAGCAGACCGCGGATTTGATAGCGAGTTGCAAGAAATGAGCATTGGCAACTTGGATAACGAAGAAGAGTTGTTGTGGATGATTGACCGCGCTATTTCAAAGATTGAAACCAGCATACCTTACCCATTTGGTCTGTGTGAAATCACCAAGAAACCAATTCCTAAGAACCGCTTAAAACTGTTACCATGGAACCCGTTCTCAGTGGAAGGTTCTCAATACTGTGATGATAACGGTTTACTTATGCAAGAAGTATTGGATTCAGAAGAAGTTCCGTAAGTAACGTTCTCCAAGCGTTTAAAGTATATGAATAGCCAGTCTCTTTTGAGGCTGGCTATTCTATTAAATGATAGATTTGATGAGATAAATAAAACGGTCTTTTACAAGCTCGGTGGGTGGATAAAATGATTGATCTGTTCAGTCCTTGAGTAGATTCTTTATTTGCTTGTAGAGATCGGGTGTGAGCAGAGCAGGAATCCCTGCGTGTTTGTCGATATATACTCCCCCCCAAAAAAAACATTGAGACAGCACTCTTATTGTGGAGCTATAAATGAGTAACCAAAAGTATGACCTTTCACAAATCATGAACAGCTTTGATGTGCTTGGTACAGTCTGTTCGGCTGCTCCCTGTGGAAATGGGCATATTAATGACACTTTCCAAATAACTCTTGAAGCAGACGGCCAACAGACACGTTACGTTTTGCAACGCATCAATACTGATATTTTTAAGGATATTGATGCGGTTATGGATAATATTCAGCGGGTAACTGCACATTGCCGTTCTGCGCTAGGTGAAAAGGGTATTCAAGATCTAACTCAGCGTGTGTTGACTTATGTACCAGCACGGAATGGAGCATCATATGTAGAGCATGAAAGTGGTTGTTGGCGTTGTTCCTATTTTATCGAAAATAGTGTTGCTTATGATATTATCGAAACGCCAGCACTTGCTTACGAAGGTGCGAAAAGTTTTGGTGCGTTTCAGCGTCAGCTCGTAGATGTACCAGGAAAACGTTTAGTAGAGACTTTGCCTCACTTTCACGATACACCGTTCCGTTATCAACGTTTCTGCAAAGCTATTCAGGAAGATGCCGTCAGTCGAGTCGGTACGGTCACTCGTGAAATTCAATTTATTCATGGTTATGCTGATAAATTTGCTACGGTTGTAAATGGTTTAGCAGATGGTTCTATTCCAGAACGAGTGACCCATAACGACACCAAATTAAATAACGTGCTGATGGATGCAGAGCATGGTACAGGGCTGTGCGTTATTGATCTGGACACTCTTATGCCAGGTTCGTCTTTGTATGACTTTGGTGATATGGTGCGCTCTGCAACAAATGCTGTTGCGGAAGATGAGCCAGATTATACACAAGTCCAGATGCGTATGCTCATTTTCCGTGCATTGCTTGAGGGGTATATGAGTGAAATGGGTACATTTTTGAGTGAACGTGAGCGTGAATTATTACCATTTTCAGCGATCCTTATTACGATAGAAATGGGTATGCGTTTTCTGACTGATTATCTCAGTGGTGATAAATATTACAAAATTCAGCATGAACAACATAATCTTGATCGTTGCCGTACGCAGCAAGCACTGGTTGAGTCTATGGAATCACAACTCGAAGAAATGAATGCTTTAGTACAGACCTGTTTGTAGTTCTGTGACAGTACGAATAAAAACACAGCTCATTTTTTTATACGTGTAGTGGAAGTAATTCGTATTCTGCTCCTGCTGGCATGGTGTCTGGGTAGAAATAGTACCAGCTATAAAAACCGGTTAGGCGTTGATATGGCGGGGTTTTGATTTGCCAAAAGTGCGGTCCAAGCAGGTTGCGCGGTGTTGTGCACGAACGTGCTTCTATGGTATGTGGACGCGTATCCCACGGGCCGAAGATCTGCATTTCAGCGCTTGAAAGGTCTTGTAGACCATAGTCTTTCCCATCAATGTATATACGAGTTGAGCCGAAACCTATAGATGGAATGCGCAGACCTATATGTGTAGTCGGCTCTGTTAAGGTAAAAGTAGTCCTACGTGTAATAATACCATTGTAAAATGGAAGTCCTTGTTCAGTCAGGTTGCCGCTACTCAGTGTACGTGTTGCACGAATAATAAAACCACGTTCAGCAGCATCACAAGAGAAATCACCAAGAATATAAATGCGATCAATTTCTGCTAGTGGATGAAAGCGGGCACAGCGCAATTCTACGGTGTTTTTTCCCTGTTGTAGATGTTTAGCGATAGAGATACGACGAATTCCGGGGTCAAGGTAGGACGGTGCGTTGGTAAAATCGCATAAGATATTATTAACAAAAATAGTGTAGAGCCATGGGCGTTCTAGAGCGAGGCTTAAATCGGATTGTTGTACCTGATCATTGTCTTCGTCTATATGAAAATGATAGCGAGCGGTAAACCCACTGTCATCAGGGAAAGTCGCATCAATAATGGTTCGTTTATATTGAATAGTACGCCATGGGTTTCCATTGTAACCCTGTGCTTGCCAGCAGAGCTCGCATGCTTTCATCACAGAAATAGTGTGATGCCATTCATTGTTGATGTGTAGATCACAATAATCAATCATAAGAACATTGTTATCGAGTCGTTCTATATGCCAGTGTTGTGGCAGTAGGGTTGTGGCAGTAACGGGCTCTTTGCGTTGCTGACTACGGGAAGGGTCTTCGTGAAGAATAAGTACATCGCCGGCGGCCATGTGGATCGTTGTAGGAGCATCCTGCCGGTGGCCGTCTTGTGTATTGAGTATTGAGCAATAGCCGTGGCTGCTGTTCAAATTAAAGGAACAGCTTTCTTGTGATATGTTAAAGAGGATATGCAGTAAGCTGCCATCTTCACATATGCGGGTTTGTTGGCTTATAGCAGTCGGGAGGGGGAAGGCATCTTCTTGAGTGATAAGTGGCGGACAGTTTTTTTGCAGGTTTGCAATAAGTGTTTGTTCATCGGTAAAAACTGCACAGGGAATATTTGCAACGGCATTATTGATCTGCCCATCAATAAGTTGTGGTCCCAGACCAAGGCGAAGAATTTTTCCACCTGCCGTAGCAAATGTCTGTAAAAGAGTAAGGGTACTACTGAGGCAATGTTCCATATGTGTTGGAATAAGAATGTATTCATAGACCATTTCTCCAATACGAAGCGAAGCTCCTTCCAGAGAAGCATGTTTTTCCATCAGCAGTTCATCACCAAGGTCATAGTCAATGTGTGCGAAATGAAGTCGTAACAAAAAGTCAGCATGCTGTTGGCGAAGTGTTTCTAAAGGAGCTGTGTCGTGTGGTGTTGCCTGTATCCACCCTGTTGTGGTTGGATGTAAAACAAGAGTTCGCGCTAATCGTTGTCCTGTCTGTACACAGACATTCAAACGAGCCATATGGTCGGCAAGGTCCTTGTAGTCGCCCCACCAGCTGGCATGGTCGCTGAGTGTTTGTGGGAAATCGTATTTACGGAACCCTAAAATACTTTGAAAACTGAGGTGTTCAACTACATGGGTGACACCGTGGCAGAGAGCGAAATCAGCAAGGTGTTTAAGTTGCTCAATACCTGTTTCATACCCAACGGCTCCAGCCAGCTCACATGAGCATTTTTCACTACCAAGTTGCGCAGCAGCGCTAGCCATTTCACGGAGGGTTAAAAAGAAAATGGCGTTATGTGCATCATCGCCTAAGCGAAATTGATCACCGAGAATATCGACGCCGGGCCAATGAAAGGCTTCATAAGCATCCATACAATTGGGAGTATCAAACGGTTCTGGCCAACGGTGTTCCCATAAATGACCGGTAAAAATAATACCGCTTTGTTCGCAATGCTCTTTTAATCTACTAAAGAAATTATTTTTAAGTAATTTTTGCAGGCAGCGATAATAAGCAAAACGAGTGTGGGTGGCAGTTTCGCTATCATAAAATAAATCGCTTAATCGTTCTCGTAGAGAAAAACCAAATGCTGAGTGAACGGCATCTTCGATGATGTTGGAATACGAAAGTGTCTTTTTGGGAGTTCCTGGCCCACCCCGTACGCCGGCTTCATCATTGTATGAAAATTGAACCGTGTTGCCGTAGCCATGTCCGCAGTGTGTTTGATAAGCATCATAGGTGTTGGATAGAAACTCATCAACAATGGCGGGATCTAAGGTGTCAGGGGCTTTCTGTACACCGTACCATTGTAATTTAGGACTACTGCCAAGGACGATTTCTGGTTGTGTGGAAAGAGATGTTTCGTGTGCTGCGGGTTTATCGCTGAGACGAATGTATTGATATGGTTTATCGACGGTGGCAGGTGTTAAGCCTGCAGCCATAGGTGGCGGATAATGATGTTCATCGAAAATATTACAACTAAGCTCTAAACGTTTGCATTCTTGCTGGGCATAATTCCAAAGCTCAAACCATTCTGCACTCAAATATTCAGTTACCAGACCAACGCGTGAATGAATAACTACACCGCCGCAGCCATGTGCAGCAAATTGTTCAAGCTGCTCAGTAATGCGCTCTGTGCTCATGCACTCGTTCCAGACCCAATAGGGGGTAGATCGATACTGTTGCGGCGGATTGATGAAATTCTTTAGTATATTCATTGTGCTTTACGCCCTTCTAGCAACTGACGTTTGGTCCATGGGTTAATCATTGGATCATTTTCTTGTTCCATCCAAGTAATAAGGCGTTTGCGCAACCGTTGTAATTCATGAGCATATTGTGATTCGTTAACGAGGTTGTTTACTTCGCCAGGATCAGAATCAAGGTCGTAGAGTTCATCGGTATCGGTGGCTGTCCAAATATATTTCCACCGGCGATCACGAACACAGCGTTGAGAACATAGTCCAAATTGATTGTTCTGGTATTGTCCATAAATATCTTCTCGTCCGGTGCCACCAGTATCGGTAAAGAGAGGGAGAAGACTTTCGCCTGTGAATGATTCTGGCACAGTGCCGCCAGCAGCTTCAATTAGAGTACGGGAAATGTCTAAGGCATTGCAGGTAAATTCATCGGTACTCCTGCCTGCTTGAATCTGTTCTGGCCAACGAACAATCATTGGTACGCGGAATACGCAATCGTATAAAATATAGTGTTGGTCAATTAGTCCGTGGTCGCCTGTAGAGTCGCCGTGGTCAGTGGTATAAACAACAATGGTGTTTTCACGCAGGCCTAGTGCATCTAGCTCTGCAAGGACACGGCCAATTTGGTGATCGAGCTCTGCGATGATAGCAAAATACCGAGTGACAAATTCGTTCCAGTTTTCTTCCCAGTTCCAGTGTTCAACACCCCAGTCCATTTGTTGTTGGCGTTGACCAAAAGGCTTGCCATGTAAGTCATCATGTGCGCCAGGCCATGGTGGCATCTCTTTCTCTTTAAACATATCCATCCAGTGACGACTTGGATAGCAAGGAAGGTGTGGTTCTGGTGGTTCCCAAAAAATAGCAAAAGGTTTGTCTTGCTGGTTAAAACGTTGCAGCATATCAATTGTTTTATCTGCTGCCCAATGAAGGCGCGTTTGTTCAGGGCCTGCATCTTCATCAACGCCACCATAATAGAATTCAAAGAACCCATCTTTGGGTCGTGGTAAAGGAGGGAGGCCTTGGTCTTTGCGCCATTGTGGGTAACGCCAGGTTTCGGCAACCTCATGGAAACCATAATCTTCGTGATCTGGATTTTTGTTCTTATGCACATGCCATTTATCAAGAAAGCCAAGATGATATCCCGCATCACGCAAACATTGCCCCATAGTGCGCATCGGCTTATGTGGACGAGAGGCATCACTATCCCAGTTCGCAACTTGTTGATGTTGATGGGGCCAGACTCCGCAATGTAGACTGGCTCGTGCAGGGCAACAAATAGGCACTGGGCAAAAGGCATGGGTGAAATTTAAACCATCAGCAGCCAGTTGATCAAGATTCGGAGTTATTGCCATTGTGTGCCCATTTACTGCCAAGGCATCATAGCGATGTTTATCAGATTGGATAAAAATAATATTTGGCTGAGTCATGATGTAGTTTTCCTCTTATGAAGTGTACAGTATAATTGTTTGCTACGTTATTTGTTATTCATAAATAGCAGGAGCACAATAATAAGCCATATTTGCTTGAGTGGTATCAAGGCGACCAAACTGCGCGACTATTGGACTGTCACATCGAAGGCGGATAGCATATTGGGTGAGTGCAGGGATGATCACTCCTCCAATATGCTCTGGAATGTCTGTATGTAAAGAAACGACGCGTTGTCCAGCTACAGGAATTTCTATATCACAGATTGGGTTTTTATCGTCGAAATAAATATCTATGAGAACAGTGACATCTTGTTTCTGTGTATTCAAAATCATAATTGCTTCGTGGGCATCAACTGGGCCACCGTCTTTTTCAGGAAGGTAGCCATCTGGGAAGTACCATGTTTTTGCGCCGCCTGTAGTGCTCATCTTTATAGTCCTTGTGCGAGTAATTTGCGAATATATGGCGTGAGAGAATCTGGACCAGTGTCGGTAATTAAAAAACCTTCCTCAATACGGTTGGAACCACCTGGTGTACCAAATAAACTAATATCAGAATTAACACACATGCCACTTTTGAAAATGCCTGTACTATTTTCATCTGGATAGGGGGATTCTGCTTCTGCCAAACCAATGCCATGCATAGGGGGGTAGAGGTCGTATTTGGACATGTGGTGACTTTTAAAAACGTTTCGTACAGCTTGGACCATCTCTCCCATGTGCGCCCCATCCTTAAGGAAGCTTTGTTGAACGTTGGCAGCTTCATACAAGGTTGCTAAGAATTGTTTCTGTTCATCGCGCATGGTGCCAGCTACAAAGGGAAATTCAACCGTAGCAACGTAGCCTTCGTATTGTACAGCCATGGCCGCCATAATCATATCACCATCTTTTATGGTACGGTTTACCGCGCGGCCAATAACTGTATCGCAACGTGGACCAGAGCCGAACACCATAAAATTAATATCTTCTGCTCCTGCTGCGCGTGCTGCCCCTTCGGCGGCTCCTGCTGCGTGAAGTTCCGTGTTGCCAGGAATGCAGTTGGCTATCAATTGTTCGTAGCCAATGCAGGCTTGTCTTCCAGCTTCACGTAAGCATGCAATTTCCTCAGTGGTTTTAATGAGGCGTAGATCAAAAAATAGATCAGAGGCATCCACAATATGAGCAGGAGCAGCGGCTTCTTGCAGGCGTTGCATGAGAGGGGCAGGAATATCCCACCAGCCAACCAAACCAATACGTTTGCTCGTGCCAGCCATGTCTGTAAGAATTTCTTGCAATGAAGAAAATTCAGCATTTGGATAATCAATTTCTTCTGGAACCGTGACACAAGCAAATTCTTTTATATTGCGCACATCACTAAGCCACGTCATTTCTCTCGCATACTCTTCACCTTCTGGAGCTCCCGCCAATACAGGAGCTCCTCGTTTCGGTATAAAGCAGGCTCCTCGTTCAAAGATCGGCCAAAAGTTTGCTACATAACGTAGATTTTCTTTACGGTATTCATCCCCATAGACAATCAGGCTATCGAGTTCTCGTTCTACAAGTTTTTCTTGAATGCGATCTATACGTGATTGAAATTCTTGATGGCTAATGCGTGGTGTCGACATGTACTGCTCTCCTGTATAGAATGTTTAACGTAAAACCTTTGGTTTAAAAAAGAGTGGAGCGTGTGTTTAGTGATCGGATGTTGGTGGGTGAAATTGTCGAGTGCTGTCACGAATGATAAGCTCGGCAAACAAGTGTTCGTGAACGGGGGAGGCATTGCCTTCAATTTTATCAAGCAAAGCAGTAGCGGCAATATCAGCCATGTGCATGCACGGTAATGAGAACGAGCTTAGGGAAATAAAGCCAAGCCGTGCGGCAGGGCTATTGTCAATGCCGAGCAGGGCTAATGGAGGTGCTTGAGGGTGCGCTCGCATTGCATCCATCACACCAAGGGCGATGGCATCGTTGATACAAAAGCAGGCATCTATAATGGTGTTGTTTGCAAGGAGGTGGCTCACAACCGCTTTGCCATCTGCGCTTGTTAGACCTGCATACTCGATGTTACTCGTAATCTTTTTTTTGTCCCAAAACTGGACAAAGCCTTGTTCCAGTTTGCGTAATGAGCTGTATTGGCTACGGCTGTCACCGGCATTGATGAGGAGTGGGTGCCGTGCTCCAATTTGCCACAAATGCTCTGCCGCCATACGACCAAGTGCGGTAAAATCGGTGGCGACATATTCACCAAGAAAACCTTCTGGATAGGTATCTAATAATATAACGGGAACGTCATGCTCTTCTAATTGGACGAGAGCGTTTTCAGAGCCTTCGCAGGAGCACATTAGTATGCCACGTACGCGGGATTCAATCATACTGTCTATGGCTTGCCGCTCCATGCTCCCGTGCCACTGGCTCTCAGCAGTGAGGATAGTAAAACCACGTGAACGAATGACTCGTTCACATTCACGGACAAGGCTTGCAAAAAAGGTATCGGTAATGTCCGGGACAATCATACCAATGGTCGCGGTTTGTTGTTGTCGTAAAGATCGAGCCGCTTGGTTGGGAACATATTTCAGACGTTGTGCAACTGCTAAAACTTTTTGGCGTGTTTGGTCACCTATCCGAGAATTCGGCTGAAAGGCAAGGGAAACCGTTGTCCCACTGACACCAGCTTCTTGTGCAATATCACTAATGGTTGTTGATGACATATACTTATGTTTAACGTAAAACATAATGATGTCAATAGCATGCGCTTGTGAGCCTCTTTGACGCTTTGTGTGCTACCGTATATTATGTATGGAAACGTTTGCGCCTCTGTACTAAAAGTAGCAGAGGCGCAAAATACTCATATTGGTTTGGAATCGAGAGTGTAGAGTGTCTTATTTATTTACTTCTGCCCATTCGCTTTCAATGAGTGGCCGCATGAGGCGGGTTAATTCTGCGTAGCCTTCTTCATTAAGGTGCAATTTGTCTTTACGGTATAATTCTATTTTGGGAGTTCCGTCTTCATTAAAGACAAATTGATTCGTATCAAAGCACGTGAAGTAGTCGTGTTTTTCGGCGTAAGCTTGTGCTAAGGTATTGATACTATCCATTTTAGGCCAAAATTTTTCGCGTGCTGGTGCTTTTGTCACCAGCATATAAACAATGCGAGCATCTGGTTGCACCGTTCGTAGGGCATCAACGACTTTGGCGCAGTTGTTAAAGCTGAGTTCTGGGCTCGCATAATTGGTACCAGTATCGTTTGTGCCGCAAAATATAACGATGAGCTTGGGCGTATGTTTTAAAACAAGGGCATCCACATAGGTGAGCATCTCCCAAGTTCTGCTACCACCAAAGCCACGGTTCAAAACAGGTAGTGGTTCCATATCTTGTTTGAGTGTTTTCCAGAGGCGGATGGTACTTGACCCAACAAAGACAATTTCATTTTTGTTGGGCGGGTTCTCAATGTCTTCGGCGATGAAATTCTCTATTGATGCTGCATTGTTTTTGCTGATGTAGAACGTTTTACCATCAAGATCAACGGTGATGTGTTCCTCAGCAGCAGCAAATAATGAGAGGGTACATAAGAGAAGGGCACTGAGTAGTTTCATGAAGTCTTTCCTGAGAGCAGGGGTGAATGAGGCTCTGAATCAAGCCGATGTGCAGTGTGCAGACTGCTATTGTTTGGTGCTTAAAGGGGGGCGCAAGCAGGTGGCAGGGCTGTGTTTTCTGTTTGAAAATTGAAAAAGGCTCGTCGATTGACATTATTGCAAACATCCAAGACTCACCTGCTCACATTCTTACACAAAGGTACGCCGACTATGACTCAAGCCCCGACCATTCTCTACACCTATACTGACGAAGCCCCGATGCTGGCAACGTACTCGTTTCTGCCTATCGTTCAGGCTTTCACAAAAACAGCTGGTATAGCAGTTGAAACTCGGGACATCTCTTTGGCAGGTCGTATTATAGCTACTTTCCCTGAAGCTTTAACTGAGGCTCAACGTCAGAATGATGCATTGGCAGAGCTTGGCGAACTGGCGAAAACACCAGATGCTAACATTATTAAACTACCGAATGTTAGTGCATCTATTCCGCAACTCGCCGCAGCTATCGCTGAACTGCAAGAACATGGGTACAATGTACCTGCTTATCCTGCTGGTGAAGAGCTTTCCGCAGACGAATTGGCTATAAAATCTCGTTATGCCAAAGTACTTGGTAGTGCTGTGAACCCTGTCTTGCGTGAAGGCAATTCAGACCGTCGTGTAGCAGCGCCTGTGAAAGCCTATGCACAAGCAAATCCACATTCAATGGGTGCGTGGAGCACAGGTTCCAAATCACATGTAGCGCATATGAGCGAAGGTGATTTTTTTGCTAGTGAACAGTCTGTCGTTTCTGAGCAAGATGACGATGTTGCAATTACTTTGTACGGTGCAGATGGTCAAGAAACCGTTTTGAAGGCAAGTACACCATTACTTGCAGGTGAAGTTATTGATTGTTCAGTTATGAGTCGCACCGCCCTGCGTGCATTTTTGGCACAAGAAGTTGTTGCAGCGAAAGAGCAAGATGTGCTCTTCAGTGTTCACCTCAAAGCAACCATGATGAAAGTTTCAGATCCTATCATCTTTGGTCATGCTGTGAGTGTGTTCTGTGAAACCGCTTTTAGTAAGCATGCTGAAACCTTTGATCGTATCGGTGTTAATCCAAATAATGGCCTTGGTGCAGTTTACGCAAAAATTGCAGAATTGCCAGATGCGGAGCGTCAAGAAATTGAAGCAGACTTACAAGCTTGTTTTGAAAACGGCCCAGCAATGGCGATGGTTGATAGCGATCGTGGCATTACTAATTTGCATGTTCCAAGTGATGTTATTATTGATGCGTCTATGCCAGCAGCAATTCGCGCTTCTGGTCAAATGTGGGGATCAGACGGCAAACAAAAAGACACCAAGTTTATTATTCCAGACAGGTGTTATGCCGGCATTTATAAGGCCTCTGTAGATTTTTGTCGTGAGAACGGTGCCTTTGATCCAGCGACTATGGGTAATGTCTCTAATGTTGGTTTGATGGCGAAAAAGGCCGAAGAATATGGCTCTCATGATAAAACGTTTGAGATTGCTGCTGCTGGTACCGTGAAGGTGACCAATAAGGCGGGGGCTGTACTTATGGAACAGGACGTTGACGCAGGTGATATTTTCCGCATGTGTCAAACTAAAGATGTGTCTATTCGTGACTGGGTTCGTTTGGCAGTGAGCCGTGCTCGTGCAACTGGGCAGCCAGCATTATTCTGGCTTGATAAAGACCGCGCACATGACGCGAAGCTTATCCAGAAAGTGGATACCTACTTACCAGAACATGATACTGATGGTTTAGATATTCGTATTCTTGCTCCGAATGACGCTGTTTTGGAAAGCCTACAGCGTGTGAAAGACGGCAAAGATACTATTTCTGTAACAGGTAACGTTTTGCGTGATTACCTCACAGACTTATTTCCCATTCTAGAGCTTGGTACCAGCGCCAAAATGCTTTCTATCGTACCGTTACTTGCAGGCGGCGGCTTGTATGAAACAGGGGCAGGCGGTTCTGCACCAAAACATATTCAACAGCTCTTACAAGAAAACCATTTACGTTGGGATAGCCTTGGTGAGTTCCTTGCTTTGGCTGTTTCTCTGGAAGAACTCGCAGAGAAAAATAATAATAACAAAGGCCTTGTTGTTGCTCGTGCTTTAGATATTGCTAATAGCGCATACTTAACAGCGAACAAAGTTCCATCACGTAAAGTCAATCAAATTGACAACCGTGGTAGCCATTTTTATCTCGCACTCTATTGGGCTCAAGCTCTTGCAGCGCAAACAGAAGACGCAGAATTAGCAGCGCAATTTGCACCATTAGCAGCGAAGTTAACTGAGCAAGAAGAAACTATTGCACAAGAATTATTAGCAGTGCAAGGCAATGCGGTAGATATTGGCGGTTACTACCACCCAGACGCAGTCAAAGCAGAAAAGGCAATGCGACCAAGCGAAACCTTCAACAAGGCGCTCGCTAGTCTCTCATAACATAATTATTGAACCGAATAAAAAAGGGCACCGTTGTTACAACGGTGCCCTTTTTTGTGGTATTGATATGAAGACAGAAAGCAGAGGCCTATTTTGGATTATCGCGTGCGGATATTTAATTCGGCATCTTTATTCGTAATAATACTTTTTTCTTCAACTGAATGGGTGAGCCATACATTACCGCCAATAACGCTGCGTGCGCCAATAATGGTGTCGCCACCAAGAATTGTGGCCCCAGGATAGACAATGACTTTATCACCTAATGTTGGGTGACGTTTCTTACTGTTGCCACGATTAAGATCTCCGCTGTCATTGCGAGCGAGTGGATTAAATGCACCAAGAGTTACGCCATGATAGAGCACACAGTTGTCGCCAATTTCACAGGTTTCGCCAATAACAACACCAGTGCCGTGATCAATAAAGAATGAACGACCAATGGTTGCACCTGGATGAATATCTATGCCAGTGCGGTTATGAGCTACCTCGGTCATCATTCGTGGGATAAATGGTAATTCCATTTTATAGAGTTGATGGGCAAGGCGGTAGACGGTAATTGCTTCTATACATGGATAGCTGACGATAATATCTTCGCGTGAACAGGCAGCGGGGTCATTTTGGAAAGCTGCTTCTACGTCGCTGGCTACCAATTCCGCAATAGCTGGTAGGTGATCTAAGAAAGATTGGAGCCGTTCACGGGAGATGGCTTGAATATCACCATCAATTTTATCACCGGCTTTTTTCATAGTATAGCGGGTTGAGCGGCAGACTTGTTCACAGAGAGTTTGCTCAAGCGTGATAATCTGCTGTTTGGTCCACGTATCAATGTAATCGGTGGTTAGTGGTGTGGAGTCAAAGAAACCGGGAAAAAACAAAGATAAAGCAATGTCACAAATGGTGGTAATAGTGCGGCGATCTGGAAGAGCAGCAAAATTAATATGTTCTGTTTTTTTATTGTGTTGCATCGCGGTGTGAATGGATGAAGCGATACGATCTAATTGGTTGCTATTCATAGTTATGCTCAGGGCGTGTTTAGTGGTGAAAGGAGGGTGTTTATTTCTGAAACTGTCTCGGGCTGCTCTTTACGATCTTCTAAGGGTAGTGCGGAGTTGGTTTGCTTGCAGGCCTGTAGGCGTTTTTGGTAAAGGTCACGAGTCTCTGTTAATAAAATATACTCTTCATCAGGTTCTGTTTCATTTTCTTCATTTGGATATTTTTTAGCGATAATATCATCAATACGGTTAAGAGCTTTTTCAAAATGTGGTTGGGCATCTGCTGGTCTATTATGAACAAACAAAATGCAGCCAAGCGTATCGCGCATACCGTGATTGCGTTCCGCATCTGGCTCTTCACGAATGGCCTTTTCTATGCCAGGCATTAGACTCATGGCGCAATTCATGTCATCTTCTGTTGGGTTGGCTGTGCCAGCAATATGTGTGTACGCAATAAGGTTCCGTAGAGTATCATCGAAGCCAGACTGTACCGTTCGTAAAGTTGCAAATGGGCGTAGTTGATGTTTATTATCATAGGCATAATAAATGTCATAATCATGGGCTTCGAGGCTATCTAAAAGTGACATAGCAATTTTACCACGAGTGTATGGATCTTGAGATGCTACATATTGATACCAAGGCAGTGGATTTCCAGATTCTGCCTGTATGAGCGCCCGTTCTATAAGTGGGTCGCTTTTGCGGAAATCATCAAGCGCAGGGTACTGGGTGGCCAGATACACATTCAGAAAGAGTGCCGTAATGAAGGCAAAAATAAGCATGCTGCGTAAGTTAAACATAAAGCGATGGTGTTGGGCGATGAGCCCATGGTCCTCTCTGGTCTGAGTAAGAAAGCGGATGCGTTCTGCTATACTATGGTGCCGCCATGAGGGTGCATCAAGGGCTTGCCCACTGAGCTCTGCGACTCGTTTGAGGGCAGAAGACATAATATCTGGTGAATTAACAAGTTCTGCTCCAACCAGATCGGCTTGTCGTTCACAGCCACGGCTGATCCAGCCAAAGCCAATGCGTAGGCCAATAGCTAGAGCAAATAGTATAAAACCAGCCTGTGCCCACAGTAACCATTCTTCTGGTACACCCCAAGCGTTGTTTAGTAAGCCCCATTCCCATACGGGGAGAACACAAGATAAAAAGGTTGAAAACCAGAGCATCAGGAGAATTTGATGGTGGTGTCGTATGTGTCCAAGTTCATGGCCGAGTACGCCGCGTGCTTCTTCTGGAGTGAGGTCATTAAGGAGGTCTTCCGAGAATAAGACAAAACGAAAACTTGGGACAAAGCCAATAGCAACGGCATTATAAAAGGGGACTTGTTTCCGAGGCCACCGTAGGACGGCTCGAACTCGTACGCCCATACGATGGCAATCTTGCTTAATGGGAGCTTGTTGTGGCTCTGGCATAGCCCGCGCGCCCCACAGGCGAACGCTAATTGGCCCCATGCCGACAAAGCACACCACGAGGATCAGTAGGATAATCAAAGAGGGAATGACTTCAGCCCACTCACCGAGTAGCTCTACCCATGCTATGTGGTGCTGCCCGTATTCGGCTAGATCAATCAGAGCTAATAACACTAACATCGGAGCAAGACCAAAACGAAGGCGGTGGAGCAGTTGTTGCCAACGTGTTGCCCATGAACCAGCGGTGTGCCCTAGTGTCCACCAGTGCCACGATAAGAGGAGGATAAAGGGGGTCAGTTGTACGCAGGTCCAGTCTGAGTAGAGGCTCCAGTTCAGGTCTAAGCACCACCAGGCAAAGAGACAGACCAGAACAAGGGTGTTGGCCTGATCCCAACGAGCAATACTGAGTGGTTTCGATTGTGGACGTTTAAACCATCGTGTTCCCAGCTCGCAGAGTAGTAGGAAGCTCGCAGCAGAAATAAGCATGGTGTTGATATGAAGGGGTATGTGTTGAACCGTATCTTGAGCAAAACTCAGACGCTCAACGGTAATTAACCGAGACCAATTAACGAGAATGACAGCAGCAATGGCCGCCATGGTGCCATACATGGCAACTCCAATCCAGAACAGATACTTGCGAACGAGCATGGTTATGGAGTATTCTATCAGAGAAGCAATCACGACTACACTTTAAGGGGTACGAATATGGAACAAACTGAGCAGTATCAGCGTACGCCAGGTTTTGCTGAACTTCGAGAGCGTATCTTAGACGAACGTCTCTTTGGTCGAGTTCGTTTGCCACAAGCTGAAGAAGTGCAGAAAATAGGCTCCGGAAGGTGTAAAATACCCTTAGAAACCTATCCGCGTGTACTTGAAGAAGTTGAAACATGGGTCGATGATGTTGTCGGATCAGCTCAAGGCCCATTGAAGGGCTTACATTACGAGAGCATTCCACCAGAGGTGTTTGAACTGATGCGTTGGTCTAGCATGCCTATTTCCATGGAAGGCCCACTGGAATGGGGTACAGATGTTCAAGTTGGAGATATAGATAAGCCAAGCGTTGAAGGTGACTGTCTTATGCTGCCAACCAGTGAGCGTTTGGCAACCATGACGAGCCTTAGTATACGTCCACTACGGCATTATATAGGCACTCGTCTTGGTTTGCGCTTACAGGCGGCAACTGGCATTGGTATGTATATATGGGATAACCAAGCATTACTGACCTGCCGCTCTCTTGTTCCTGTTGGTGGTTTTCTCCATGGCCCCACAAGAGGTCGTCGGACCACTTTGTCTATGGATCCTGGTGGCTACCAACTCATTAAGTGGGACTAAAGATCAACGACCTCAAAGCCACTTTGCGCGTTCGTATGCGTGCTGCCAGACGTGCACTTTCCCTTGAAGAGCGTGCTCGTCAATCGCACAATGTTTACCTGCAATTGTGCCAAGACCCAGATTTACTTCAACGTCCTTTATGCGCTTATGCAGCCCTTGTAGATGAACTGAGTTGTGATGAACTTATTCAAGCATATTGGGCAGCAGGCAAAGCTGTATATTTACCACGCGTGCAAGCTCGGTATCAATTAACTTGGCATTGTGTTACCTGTGAAGCAGAGCTGGTGACGGGATCTTACGGTATACGTGAACCGCATCCAGAAACGGCAGAACAAGCCACTCCTCCAGAGCAAGCCTATATGCTCATTCCTGGCCTTGCCTTTGACCAAGCACATCGCCGCCTTGGCCAAGGAGGTGGTTTTTATGATAATGTTATTCCACAGGTGCAGCGCACTGGTGGTCTTAGTATTGGCCTTGGGTTCTCCTGTCAGTTGATAGAGGAAGTCCCCCACGAAGCGCATGACGCGCATGTGGACCGGTTGTGCTTGGCAGAAATGTAGATGGGGAATAAGTAATTGGTAGATAGAGAAGAACGGTGATTACAGCAATTGCTTTTCCACAGCGAGACTGCTAGGACATTGAGGACGATATGATGGTGGTGCAGGGGTGAGGTTTTGGACCAAGCAGTCCCTGAGCGCTTGTGCATAAAAGTAATTACCAGCAGGAGCATAATGGCCGATGTAAAATCGCTTTGCATACTCGTGCGGTGAACATGAAAAGTTTTGGTAGTCAGTAGAGTGGCTATCGAGGCCGTCAACAAACGGAAGTCCGCTTTCTTGTAAACCTGTATACAAAATATTGTCGTCGCGTTGTTTCCCTGCACAGGCTTTCTCGACTTTGTGTGAAGTGTACGAAGTGCAGACGATAAGCTGTTTGCCGTTCGACTCGCAGAATTGTTTATGTAATTGAACTGTGTGCAGAGATGATTTTTGCGCAAGAATCCATGCCAATTTTTCGCATTGTTCCAGGCAACTGTGCGTATCGGTAAATGTTATATCAAGATTGAGGCTATCGGCATAATTTTGCAAAAGTTTTATGTCGATAACAGGCAATCCCGCTCGTGCTAAAGTGAGTTGAGTGAAGAAATCATGTTCGAGTAGATGGCGGACAAAATCAATATCACAAAATTGGTAGAGCAACTCACGGGTGTTACAGGGGTTTTCCTTTTCGTCAAAGATGCAGGTTTCAGGATTCCACTGAAGATGACACCAAGGATTAGCGTGTAACATATGAAAATTCCCACCACGAATATGTTGCCGCGCACCGTTGTTGCGTACCCAGCGTGCAAGGTCGAGATTGCGATAATTATCATCGCAAAAAATATTTAGTATATGCACGTCGGCAGCTAGTTCAGTTGCTTCGATGCGGCGCATACGGCGATAGGCTTGATAGACACCATAACCACCAATACCAAAATTGCGGATCGGTTCGCGGAAATGGCCCGCTAGATACTCCTGCCAACTTTCACCATCATTACATTGCGAGCACATCGTAAAACTATTACCGTAGGTATTGATTCGACATGGTTCGTTTGCGTAATGAACCTGTTGCCGTTGTTTACCATTTGCCGAAAGACTGTGAATGGTATCGGTGCCATTGATGCCATCAGTCCGTTGAAATGTATTCACCAGATAACCAAGCTCTGCATCAAAACGCCCCCAGTTGGGCAGGCTTTCATCAAAAAAATCATCAAGTTCATCTCTACGATAGCAGATGTGTTGGGCGAGGAAGTCATTGAATTGTGCGTCGATATTCATGTCGGTATCCTATTTATATATCATTATTGTATTTATAATATTTTATGTAAATACTGTTTTTCCATGTCATTTTATTATCAGTCATATATAAATTGGTATGATTGAACGACGTATGGCTGGATTGGTTCACCTACCAAGTGGCGATGACTACGTGATGCTTCAGCATTATCGTTGCTCTAGTGGGGTCCCTGATGTGGCAGATTGGCGTGATACTTGTTCAGAGCATTATGGTGTGAATGTCGTGGTGGCGGGTTCGGGTGTCTATACAGAGTTTGATCGAAGCAGCGAAAAGTACGAGGCGGGATGTTGTTTTCATCGGCTCATCGGTCAGCGGCATGGCACGCGACCTGCGCGTGGCAGCTATGAAGAATACTCCCTTGGTCTGGGGCCACGTGTATATGCTGCCTGTTTTGAGCTTGGGCTTATTGATATTCAGCAGCGTGTTTGGCAGCCACGGCATGCAGGAAATCTTGTTAAAGCCTTTCAGCGTGCTTGTTTGTGTATGCCAGCAGCATCTCAACAGACATCATATGATATGAGTGTAACGCCCACGCCCAAAATGGACCTGCGAGATCACGTCATTACTATTCTACAGGCAGCACGCAGAGCAGGGGAAGAGGATAGCGAGGCACTTGTAACAATAATCTCGCAAGATTTGGATACCCGCGAATACGACGGTAAGAAAGTGCATGAAATATGTGCACGTCATGATGGAAAATATGAGTCTGTACGTAAAATGTTTGTGCAGCGTTACGGTATGTCTCTGCAGCAGTATCGTATTCGCAGTCGTCTAAATGATGCGTGTCGCTTACTCATAAACAACAGCGTCAAAGAAACGGCTGTTCACTTGGGATATTCTTCTCCATTTGCTTTTTCAAAACAGTTCAGCAGCTATATGGGCTTGTCACCATCGCAATATAAACGACAGGCGCAATGATATCCTGTATCTTGTTCATTCATACTAAAACAGGAGCCCGCAGATTTTTTTCTACGAGCTCCTTGAGTTAGCTAAAAGTCTTTAGTCTTTAGAAAGAGGCCTCTTTGGGCTGGTGTGCATTCCCTATGTTGGAACTGTAGTGGTCGTCACTAACTGAGACTTCACCTTGTGCGGTTATTTGAAAACTATCAGGCGACCAGCTTCGTCGTTGAGGACCTTTAACTTGTGCACCTTGGCCATCAACGTGTATGTTTCCAGCTTCATCTTTAAAGGTACGGGCATTGTACTGAACAAGTAATTGACCATTTTCGTCATATGTCTTGACCTCTGCTTGCCGTACTATCTCCCCATCTTCTATTGGAGAAAGAGCGATATTGCTGGAATAGGCGTCTCCTGTTTTATTGCTCCAGTTTATATCAAGTGTATCGACTGAGACGGCTTTGCTTGGAGTGGCACGACCTGGAAGTTGTGCAATCTCCTCTTCTGTGAGGGACTGTTTCTCGATTAAACCGAGCAAGTTTTCTAAATTCGGGTCTCCGCCTATGTCTTTCAGTGATTGTACTATTTTTATGCGGCTGCCATCAGGAAGTGTGCTGTAGCCATCTTTATCAGCTTTTGGAAGGTTTTTGAGATCCATCTTCATAAGTTTCTTTAGAGAATCTTTTGTGTTTTGGTCAGTGCCGTCATAGCTGTAAGAGAGGTGCGGTTTTCTGTTATTTTTCGTAACAGATTCATTGAGTTCATTCAGTGAATCATGAATGTTTTCTGCTTTTTCGTTTAGTTGCTGTTCCACTGTGGCGATGCGTTGATCAATGGTATCTTGCAATGAGCTTTCGAGTTGCTTAAAATCTTGGCTATAATCAACCGGTGCTTGTGTAAAAACGGTTGCTCCAAGTGCGAGTCCAGTGGCACAGCTACAGGCTGCGATAAAAAATGTTTTCATAGTATTCTCCTTTTACTGCTATGTATCCACGGTATAGATATATGGACAATTATTTTTGTGCTTCTAGCGTATGACGGAGACTTTCTTCTAAAAGTATTTTATGATCGCCTACTGGTATTATTTCTATATTAATATTCCGTTGATATCTTTTTTCTGACGTTTTTTTTATGATGACAAAAAACGGTTTATCAAAATCTATGTTTCCTTTACCGTTGAATTGCTTAGGTATTGGAGGCAGAGTGGCGCTCTTCTCTGCTATTGGCGGAGGTTCTTCAGTCGGCGCAAGATAATTTGCGCCGGTGATTGTTCCAGCCAGAAGGCATGATGCGGCAACCCCTGTTTGCCAGAAGATCTGTTTTATGGACTGAAAGCTTATGTCTTGCAAAACGGCATGAGAGAGAGGTGAGGAGAGTTGTCCGGTGAGTATGCTTCCCGTGAGAGCACCAGCCCCAACAGTTGAAATTGATGCGGCCTGTGCTTGTTGTTGCAGCACGGACAGCAAGAGAGTAATAGAGATAGGCCCAGTAATCTTATCAAGCTTTCTTTTTAGTTTTTTCATAGAGTAACTAATACGTTTTCTTGCAGCAGCGAGGCTAATATTCCATTCTTGAGCTAATTCCTGCGGGCTACGTTCTTCAATATAGTGTGCTAAAATGGCTGTTCTGTGTTTTTCTGGTAAAGCATGTATGGCCGTGTCTAATGCAGCGGAGATTGTATCTTTCTCTATTGAGTCCGTGTTCGGGTTCATGATAGACTCCTGACTATGCTCGTTAGCAACATGTTGTTCTCTTTGTAAACGACGGTCACGTTCTCGACGAATATTGCTGCACACCAATAAGGAGGTTCGGTGTAGCCATGCGCTAAGGCCTTGGCCATTACGTATGGTATTCTTCTTTTGCCAAAAGGTATAAAAGGTTGTTTGAACGGCATCATCTACTTCAAGGCTATTTGTGCCAAGTTGACGGTGGCAAGTGCTTAAAACCATTCCGCTATGTCGTTCAATAATACTTGTTAAAGCGGTGTCATTGTTCAGTCTACATAGTTGGACTAATTCTGCGTCTGTTTGCATGTAGAAGGTCTCCTCTCTTATCTATGTAGCCGCTATAGTTCCAGAGTGGACAGTTTTTTATGACAAAGTAAAACTAGCGCTTTTGGCGGAGATCAGAGATCTGTAGGCTATGTTAGTAAAACTGTGAAACTATCGAGATATGTTTATAGGGACTGTGGCACTAACCTTTAGAACAAGATGGAATACATTGCAGTTCATTGAAAGTGATGGGGCAATGTGTTGAAGTTGTTGTCTATAATATATCACTAATGTCTTGAATATTTTCTTTTCCAAAAGCGATCATGGCGATGCGTTCAAAACCAAGGGCAACGCCGGCACAATCTGGAAGTCCTCGAGTGTGCAGGGCGGTGAGATAGGCTTCGTCTATGATCAGGTCTGTATCTGTTGTTTGTTGGCTGAGTTCGTGTTCGAATCGTTGTCGCATGTCATTTGCGTCTGTGCATTCATGGTAGCCGTTGGCGAGTTCTATGCCATTACGGTACAATTCAAAACGTGCCGCCACGTTTTGTCCATCTGAATGTTGTATAATGCGTGCCTGAGCGGCTTGTTCTGGCGGATAGTCGCAGAGTATGCACCAGTCATTTGTGCCAAGCTGCGGCTCTACATGTTGAGTGAGCACCAGATCAAGCAATTCTGCATGGCTGAAGTGATCAGAGTTTGTAATGAGGCTTCCAAGTCGAGCACGTAATTCATCTGTACTGGCATGTCTTGGGTCTATTTGGGCGTATTGTTGAAAGGCTTCAGTATAGCTGATGAATGAAACTGGCAGTTTTGTTTGGCAAAGACGGTTGCACAGGTCTACTGTTTCGTGGGCAAGTTGCAGATGATCAAAGCCAAGCCGGTACCATTCCAACATCCGAAATTCAGTACGATGTTTGCTGCCATGTTCACCATTGCGAAAAGCGGGAGTCAGCGCCCAAATGTCACCACTGTTTGCACACAGCAGGCGTTTAAGCGCATGTTCAGGGCTTGTCGGTAAATAACGAAGCCCGTGCGTGGTCTGAAGAGAGAGGGGGCTGACCCCGTGATCTAAATTCGCGCCAGTTTGCAAAAGCGGCGGGTCTACTTCTGTAACCTGCCGCTCTTGAAAAAAAGAACGGATTTCTGCTCGAAGGGCTGCGAGTTTATGGATCACGGTTAATAATTTAGGTGCGGCCTACATACTCGCGGGTACGGGTATCAATAGTAATTTCTTCACCAATAGCAATAAAGGTTGGTACGCTTACAACAGCGTCAGTTTCAAGGGTCGCATCTTTCATAACACGGTTAGAAGTGTCGCCTTTTACAGCGTCTTCCGTGTAGGCGACTTTCATTTTAACCGTATTCGGCAGGCGAATATTGATTGCTTCACCATTCCACAGAGTAACGCTACACTCCATATTTTCGAGTAGAAAGTCTTTGTTGCTTTGAACAGCATCAGCAGGAACAGGAAGCTGTTCGTAATCTTTGGTATTCATGAAAACATAGTTGCTGCCATCAAAATAGAGATATTCCATTGGTGATTCAACAACATCAGCTTCTTCTACTTTTTCACCGCTACGTAGTGTTTTGTCTAGAGTATTGCCAGTGATGAGGTTAGTGACGCGAATTTTGTAAAACGCAGCGCCTTTGCCCGGTTTCACAAAGTCAACATTTACACATTGCCACGGTTCACTATTGAAAATGACACGCATGCCGCTTTTGAGATCGCTGGTATTGATTAGGCCCATGATGGCTCCACAGTAGAGAAATGAATGAAGTAAGAGCGCGGATGCTAGCAGATGAAGTGAGCGAGGCTAGTCCCTTCCTGCCGTGGAAACAAGAGTTGGCCAAATCTGTACGAAACGGCCGTGAATTAGCTCAATTATTGGGCTTAGATGAGGATGTGATCAGCGATGATTGTGGATTCTCGGTGATGGCTCCGCGCCCATACATAGCCCGTATGGAGTATGGGAACCCTTTAGACCCTTTGTTGTTGCAGGTACTGCCGCAGGCGCATGAAGCAGAAGATCGGCTCGGTTTTGTTGCAGATCCGGTTGGTGAACATGATGGTGTTGCTCAAGGTTATCTACAGAAGTATAATGGTCGCGCTTTGTTGGTGAGTACGCCAGCCTGTGCTATCCATTGTCGCTACTGTTTTCGTCGTCATTTTCCGTATGAGGAGCAATCCAGATCGGGCTCATGGTGGGACGAGCCGTTTGCGGCTTGTGCACAAGATACATCTTTAGATGAGATTATTTTTTCAGGTGGAGATCCATGGGTGTTACCAGATAGCCAACTCCAGCAAATGGTACAGGCAGTAGAACAGATTCCTCATATCAAACGTTTACGTTGGCACACACGTTTGCCTATTGTCTTGCCGCAAAGAGTTGATGAAGCGCTCTGTGAATGGATCAGGGCAAGCACTGTGCCGCAGATTATCGTGTTGCATTGTAACCATGCCAATGAAATAGATGATTCTGTACGGGAAGCTTGTCAGAAGTTACGGGGAAGCGGGGCATTGCTTCTGAATCAAGCCGTTTTGCTGGCAGGGGTTAATGACTCGGTAGCAGCTCAATCCGCATTAGGAGAAGCGTTGGTGGGTGCTGGGGTCACACCGTATTACGTACACATGCTTGATCCAGTAGCTGGAGCAGCTCACTTTTTTGTACCAGAGGGTAAAGCCTGTGAACTCATGAGAGAACTCCACGCTACCGTTTCTGGATACATGCTCCCGCGTCTTGTTCGAGAGGTAGCGGGCGACCCAGGAAAAAGACAGGTCCCGTGGTGGATTATTCCAGATGTTGAGTATGGTGCTATGGGGTGATTTATTACCCTGCAACAAACATGCACACTTAGCCTTTCGCAGTCAAAAAATGCATATCAATGCTGCCGCTGGAACGGGTGACTGCGGTGTAGAGCAGATTGTTGTTTATTGGTGTTTGCTCATTCAATGACATGTCTATGGCAACCGCTTTCCATTCGGAGCCTTGGCTTTTATGAATAGTCAGGCCGTAAGCGGGTCGGTAATCTGGTAATTGTGCGAGTGGAATAGGTTCTGAATGGTCAGGGAAATAGACCATGTGTGCGGCTGTTTCTGGACCATCGCCAAGAGCTATACCAATGTCGCCATTGGTTAAATTGAGGTGGCGAATATTGCGTTCAATTAAAAGAGGGCAACCATGTGGTAGGGTTTTGTGGTGCATAATGTTTTCTTGTGAAGTGCTTCCCCAAGTGGCAGCAATGCCACGTTCATTTGCTTGATCTATTTGGTGATTGGTGGCACACAGTAATTGGAAAGAATCAAGTGCTAAAGCAAGCTCGTCTTGTGGTGGCGGTGCGCTCAGAGACCACTGTGAACAGCGTTCTTTGTGCTCAAGCCATGCTACCATGCAACGCTGCATAAGGCTGGCATGGGTATGATGGTGTGTCAGTTGAGTTGGACCTGCGTGTGTTTTGAAACAGTCTTGTAGCTGTAGTGGGCTTGTTGTTTTTCCTGGACGAATTAAATCGGCAAGCTCTAGCACCCATGGTGCACAACGTGCACGCCAGCTATGTACTAAACCAATGCTCATACCGGGTACGGGCTGATCGATTGAGCCCGGATCATCAAGCCCTTCTCGCCACCAGTGATTAATATGAGCTGTGTCTGTATGGCAGCGAATAGCTAGGCGTTGGCAGTATGCTTCCGGTAAGGCACCGGCTGCACCACGATGAACCAATTCACTTAAAACACCGCCGGCTTCCACCGAATCTAATTGGTCGCGGTCACCAAGTAATAAGAGTGAAGCATGATCTGGAAGCGCGTCGATAAGTTGAGACATTAACTCTACATCAGTCATACTTGCTTCGTCCATAATGACGAGTTTATGAGGAAGCGGATGATGTGCATGGAAGCGGAATGGCCCGCCCTGTTCCGGTGGTTTTGGAGACCAGCCTAGGGCTCGATGTACTGTTTGTGGGACAATGTGCTGTAAGAATTCACGTTCGTGTTCAGCAAGTGCCAAACGAAGACTCACACCACGCAAAGATTGCTGTAAGCGGTTTGCTGCTTTTCCAGTAGGAGCGCATAGTAATACATCGGTGGGTTGAAGACGGCGTTCTAATCGACAACGAACGGCGAGTAGGGCGGCGGCGGACGTTGTTTTTCCCGTTCCAGGTCCGCCGGTAAGCACACCAAAACGGCGGTCAACAAGTGCGGCTACGGCAAGCCGTTGATGAGCGTTATCAAAACCGTGTTCTTGAGTATGTGGTAAAATAGCATCTAGGGTTTGTTGAATGGTTTCATCATCTGCGAGTACTGTTTGTGTTACTGCCGCTGTTTCTACCCATGTGCGAATACGTTTCCAAGCAGAAGCAACGCGTGGTAATAAAATCATATCGCCTTCATGGGCAATGAGATGTTGTGGTCTCGTGCTGAGATCAAGCTGGGGGCAAACTTTGGCAATGGGGAGTTGGCCCACGCCACGAGAGACTGCTTCTAATAAACGTGCGAGAGGGAACAGCCAGTCTGTCCATCGTTCTGTAGCTGCTGCATCTGACTTGTTTGATGACAGAGCAAAACGAGCCAATGGTAAAAATGGTGCTATGACTGCTGCATCGTCTTGTTGTACAGGGGGGCTGTTCATGATTTAACCCTTCCTTGCTGTGGTGAAGAGCGCATCTAAAGCGGCGATGGCGTCAACACTTGGCCGTTCTTGCCAGATGCCATTTTCAGGAAAACCACGAACAAATAAATAGAGTCCACCACCAAAGTGAGTGTCGTAGGAATAATCAGGAATGTGCGTTTGTAAATGACGGTGGAGAGCAACGGTATAAAGGCGGCATTGTAAGAGGTAATCAGATTCAAGCATACAGTGCTCCATTGCTGTATGTTCATAATCGGGCAATTGATTGGTTTTGTAGTCGGCAACATACCAACGGCCGTCATGTTCAAAGATAAGATCAATATACCCCTGCATAAATCCGTGTATACGTGCAAAAGACCACTGGCTGATACTGGAAGCCCACTCATGCCGTGCGGGATCACTGTTTATGCTTGGGTCTGCAAGTAGGGCATCTGATAATTGTTGGGCACTCATGTTGGCTACAGGCATAAGAAAATGCAATTCCGCAATACATGAATTTTGCAGCTCTTGGAGCGAGATGTTGCAAGGCATCTGTGTCGCTAACATACAGGTAATGGCAGAACTAAGGGTATGCCAGCGTTCGTGTTTTTCTTGTTCGCCAGTTGTTGGGTCTGAAGAAATTCGCGGTTCAGGAACGGCTTCAGCTAATGTTTTTCCATTACCAAGAATATCTTCTAAAATACGATGCACTTCGTCACCAAGTGCAGTGCCGCCACCAAGCTTATCTAAAAGACCAGGATTGAGAGGTACGTTTTGTGTAAAGATCAAGCTTTCATCATGATCCCATGCAGAACCAACTTCATGGCTCTGGACATTGCTATGTAATGAGGAGAAGCTGGCAATGCGATGGAGACCACCGCGCCAGGGATGTACGAGTGGAGGTATAGCGATAGTTGTTGGCAGTAGTGGTTCTTGTTGTGACGTGCTCTTATTGGGAATTATTTTTGGAGTAATAATTTTTTCTGCCAGTTGTTCGTGCCATGTATCTGTATCGTTTGATAATTGTAGCAGACGGGCTAACTCAGATGACTCAGCACCATTGGCGTGTTGCTTGCCGCCGCTGGATATTGGAGCCATACCAAGATATAAACGGTGGCGAGCACGAGTAAGAGCCACGTAAAGAAAACGCTGTTCCTCTTCTTCGCTTTGTTGTATGGCTTCCTGTTTGTGCGCTGCAAAATCTGGCGAGCCAATATCTATAAATCCGCCTTGTTCATTGCGAACAACAGCAGCGGCCATTTGTTTCTGAGTGAATTTGCTGCCAACATGCCAGAGGAAAGGGCAAAAAACGATCGGGTATTCTAGGCCTTTACTACCATGAATGGTAACAAGCTGAACAGCGGGTAGATCGGTTTCGAGTTTCATGAGGTCGGTGTCATTATTATTTGTTTGTGTTTCTGTGGCCCGGCTCAGTGATCGCAATAAAAGAGTTGGCGTGCGCAGACCAGTAGCCCATGTTTCTTGTAAAATATGCGCAATATGTCGCCAATTAGTAACTTGTCGTTCGCTATGATTGCCGCTGTGTGCATGCCTATCGTTATGCCGTAGCAGCATTGGCAGGGGGCCGTGTTGATGAAGTTCATGCAAGGCTTCGCGGGTATGCTGTATCCATTCTGCTTGGATAAGCGGTGATTCCTGTAACTCTTGTAGGGCAGCAGTACCAAGGCCACCAAGTGGTGTGGCTGCAAAGGTGAGTAGATTTGGCAGAATATGGCCAACTCCGGTATCCATGGTTTGCAAAAGTGTGAGCCACCACATAAAATCGAAGGTTTCATCACTGCTGAGTACGCTGCCCAGTCCTTGTCCAGCTTGTTGGCAAGGAATATTATTTTCAGTCAGTGCTTGTCTGGTAAGACGCAAGTGATGGTGCTTGCTGGCTAAAATAGCAATGTCAGAAGCACGAAGTGGGCGGCGTATACCAGTATGACGGTCATGAATTTCTACACCATCCTGCAAAAGACGGGTACATTCTGTTGCAATTTGTTTCGCTATATCTGTAAAAGCATGAGAGCGTACAGTGTGATCACTCCACATGTAGGATAGAGGAGGGCGTTCAGCGCTATCCCATAAACGCTGCTCTGTATTATTGGCAGAGATAGCAGTGTAGCGTATTGGGTTGTTTGTCTGTCCATTCTGAAAAGAGGGGTGTTTTTCATATAGGGCGTTTAACTCTTCAATAAGTGCTTGGTCAGTTCTAAAATTAACTGTCATTTCTGGCGTGGTTTGCGCGATCTGAGTTAAGGCACGGTAGCTGGCAAGGTCTGCACCACGAAAACGATAGATGCTTTGTTTGGGGTCACCAATAACGATGAGTGTTTCTGTTGGCGTGCGTGTTGATGTGTCTTTGTTGCAAAAGAGTGTTGTGAATACCTCAATTTGTACGCTATCACTATCTTGGCATTCATCAATAATGACTGCTTTAAATCGTTCACGAACGCTACAGGCAAGTGGCCCGTTTGGTCCTTGTTTTTTTAAGGCATCACGAACAAAAATAATAATATCATCAAAACTATAAACAGACTGTTGTTCTTTTCTCTGTTCGTATTGTTTCCGAATTGTATCTATGAAGTGGACCTGTGCTGCTATTTGTGGCGCTGCATGTTGTTCTATCAGTGCATGTCGTGCTGCATCACAGGCAGTAAGTAATATTGGGCAGCAGTCTCCCATTTTTGTGCGGGCAGCATCAGTAAGCCCTTTTGCGGGGTTGCCGGAGGCTATTGCTTCAATTACTTTTCGTGCAGCGGAACGGCTTCGCCCAAGTGGTTTGAGTAGGTCATCAAGTTGATCGTTAAAGGTCTGTAGGTGAGCAAGCGTGTGTGTTGCTTGTTCGTGTAGCTGCAATTCGTCTGGGCAGTTGACTGGCAGCATGCTTTTTCGTGCGAATGCACTGTTGTGAGCAAGTGCTTCCGCTATCTTTCGTGCTTGTTGAACGGGTTTGTTACCCAAAAGTTGAACACGTTCTTCAGCACAGGCACCAATAATATAATCGTCTACCATTTCAGTAATAATATCTTGGCAAGAATGTATGGGCTCTCGTTCAGGATCGCCGCCAAGCTCTAAAACAAAACGGGTGATAATACTTTGGCAAAAACCATGTAGAGTGCTAATTGGTGCAAGGTCAAAACTGGAGAGAGCAACATTTATTTCATGCAATAAATTTCTACTGGATGAGGTGCTTTCTATTTGTGCTTGAACGTCTTGGACAATGGTGGTGGCAGGGTTGCTGCTATCGGCATTGTCAGGATGAGCGCATGCGTATTGGGCATCACGTAAGATTTGTAATAATCGTTCTGATAATTCTGCGGTAGCGGCCGTGGTAAAGGTGCTCACTAATATAGATTCAATTGGTAGGTGAGATTGTAATAATAAGCGCAGCCATAAAACCGCGATACTATAGGTTTTTCCTGTTCCGGCACTTGCTTCAATAGAGTGCATGCCAGCAAGATTTTCGGGAGCAGTTAGCGGATTAAAGCTCATGCGTTAACCTCCGAAACCCATTGGTGTAGAGCTTGGGCAAAACGCCATGCCAAAGGGAAGGACGGATCGGGCAACATTGCATTACAGGCAGACTGATAGCTTGGGTCATCTGGGCCAAGCCATGTAAACGGATTTTCTAATTGGCGGAAACAGAGGCGGTGAATCGCTTCGTCTTTTGCGGGGCTTGTGCCACCAGCAAAAGAATTGCCCTCAGACCAGTGGTGCATGGCATTGTGTAGGGCTTTTTCACTATCGGATTCTTTGCTGAGTGTCGTAAAGAGTTGTTTGTCCATTGGTATGGGAGCTGCTTGTGCGAGTGGTATAAGTTGAATTAATGTATGGAGTAATTCTTCTGGTGTCTGTGTGGTTGTAAGTGAAATGTGTTCTTCTGATGTTCCGTAATGAAGAGTTGCACTTGGTTGTATTTGTTCTTGAACAGCAAACAGTAAGAGATCAATACACATTTGAATAAAGGGGCTGCCGTATTCAGTTGGTGCACTTTTTTTTGTTTTTGGCAAAGCAAATGATGAGACGGTGAAAAAATGTAAGGCACCTGTTTCATCACGAGCCCATAATGATTCTGTCTGTGTGTTGATACGGTAAGACAAGAGCGGTAGATCTTCTTGATGTTGGAGAGCTGTTAGTGTACTGCCATCCCAGTTTGGAGTTTTTTCTTGAACTGTATTCCAAACAGTTTCGCCAAGTAAGCCAGGTGGTAATTCGCCAGAAGCTTGTACTTGGCGAAAAATATGCTCATCATTATGGCTGTCTGTGTGTAATAATCGGCTACGTAATAGACGAGAACGAATACCCCAAGCTTCTAGGTTATCAATGGTCAGCCGATCACCCTGTTCAGGGCTTATTTTTTCTTCTGAAAAATGCAGGCCTAATTCGGCAGCAAACAGTTTACATGGTTGGTTTATCAGGTCCTTCAAAGTGCGTCTATGAATATGAATATTTTTGGGTAAAGGAAGCGCTTGCCTCCAAAGGCCCTGTGCGGGAGGAGGTGCTGCAATAAGGGTTTGTGCGTGTGTACTATCACTAGCTAAAAAGCTTCGTGTTTGCACAGATGCCTGTGCTTGGTGTGCTTGTGGGCTGAATCCATTTAACCCATGTTCAAAACAAAATATTTTTTTATCATTATCAACGCTTTTACAACATTGTAGGGCTGCATCAATAAGATCTGCCAGTGGGGTGGAAGGTGGCCGTATTTTGTCGTCGTTATCAGAGCCGCCTTCATAGGTACAGACAAACCGTTGTGCAGCAGCAAGGACACAAAGTAATATATTATGCCGATCATCATCACGCATGCTCGGATCACCCCATGCTCGGGAGCTAGCAAGTGGGTGCCAGTCTGGGCGGTCGTCAACACGAGGGAAACGGTCATTTCCAAGACCGCAGACTACAATCATTTTTGCAGGAGTGCCAGCATAGCTTGAAAGGGAAGCAACTGTGACGCCGCCAACACCGTTGCTCATATTCGCTGTTACATCATCAAGCTGCGGAATAAGCAGGCGTTTAAATGCAGATGCATTAACCTGTATATTTTCTGGTGCACAGCGCTCAAGTTGTGGTAAAATAGAATTAATTAAGGTAGCACGTTGTTGCTGCTCGTTGCGTCCACCGTCTCCAAGTAATTGCTCAAGTATGTGTGCTGTTCGTTCAGACCATGTTGCTAGAGAAGCGGGTTGTGTGTCTGCCCACTGTTCACGCATGTGGATGAGTTGCTCTAATAGCGCAGCGAGCGCAGCCAGAGATTGTACTTTTAATCCGCTTGCTCGAGAGAGTGGAACGTGTCCTTCAATGGTGTCTGTTGTTTGTCTGTTGTAATCGCAAATAGCGCCAAGGACTAAACGCTGAAGGGCAAATGCTAGGCTCCAGCGTTCATCGTTGTGTGCTTGATAATGTTGTCTGTGGGTACGGTTCAGACCCCAGCGAAAACAAGCGTTTTGTACCCAGTTAAGGAGGTTATCATCACCGCTTGTTCCAGCATTATCAAAACCAAAACGCTCAGCAATTAAAGGGTGCTCAATTAAGGATAGAAATTGTTCTTGGGTAAATCGCCCCGCAAGAGCTTGCAAAATTAATTGAATAGCTTCGGCAATGGAAGAGTTACTCGCACCATTTAAAGATAAGGTACGAAAAGGAATATGTAAATCGTGTTGAGCCTGCGGTTGAAAGGCGGCTGTAACCAGTGGTGCATAATCACTTGGACTTGCAAGCAAGACTACAATTTCCTCTGCGCGTAAGTGTGAGTCTTCGTGCATGGCTTGAAGAATACGGTCTCTACATATTTCAAGCTCACGTAACGGGCTGCGGCAGGAATGTACGGAAAAAGAATGATCGTTTGCAGGTAATATTCCGCAGGTATCAGTATCCCACGGAATGTCTGGGTCTTGCAAAGAGCAACGTTGCAGGCGGCCAAGCAGAGTGTCTGCAGGCGGGGCATCGGTATAGAAACCATCACCACCGCTATCCCACAAATCAATAGCTTGATTATGTAGATCTTGTAGACGGCGACCAAAAGGAGAGAGCAATGGCCCTGCGTTATCCTCATCGTTCCAGTACAGTGTTTTTCTACCCGTTGATAAATCACCCCAGAACAAAGAGCTTGGTTCCAGCAGATAGAGATGAACATGGTCAGCAGGCAACAGGCTCAGCATATGATTGAGGCGCTGCATTAAGACGGTGGGTAGTCCTGTATCTAATTGTATCCAAAGGTGGGGGCAGCCACCTTTTTTCTCCCAGCTACGAAGCCATTCTTTGGTTGCAGCAGAAAAAATTTCATCATCAAGTGAGCCAATATGAGCGGCAAGTAACGGGGCTATGTTGGCTTGTTTACAGATCCACTGTAAAAAAGAATCATCGGCAAATCGTTGCGCAGATGTATCTGTTTGGTCAAAGCGACAGAGCAAACCCATATCTATGGCATCTGCAATGTGCTGTGCCCACGATAAGGCAGGTCCATCTATATAAGGAAGCTTGTCTCTATCGGGCAAAGGTGTATTTGGAATCTCTGGTAGGAGATCAGCAATAGCTAAGGTAAGTGCTTCAAGGCTGTATGCCTCTGCTTCATCTGAGAAGAGGTGTGCAGCCTGTGCGGCAACTAATTCGACGACTGCTCGTACCGATAAATGTTGACTACGTGATGCAATTCCACGTGCATCTGACCATCGTTGTTGTACCCACTCTGCACGTCCAGCACCTGGAAGGATAAGCCATTGTCTTGCCCACGGATCTTGAACGGCTGATAAATCATCGGCCATCTTTGAGAGCAGAGCTTGTGGCGTTGCCCGACTTATGATGTCAGGGGCACCGTTAGGAGTGAGGGTGGAATGCATTGGCTTTTTTTCGCCCCATTTCATTGTATAAGGAGATTGTACCGAGAGGGAGAACCTAAATGTTGCTTTCTTCTCTGCAAGGTCATGTTCTGCGTCTGTAGGCTTGTCACCCACGTATGAAATTATGGATATGATTGCCTTGTTTGGCTTATGACGGCATTCATAATTCCACTGACAGTAAAGGGATAATCATGATAAATCGTCGGACTTTCATAAAAATGGCTGGGGCATCAGTCTGTTTAGCTTCAACGGCAGGGTGTCAAAAACGTGAGGAACAAGAATCTGTTCTTAGGTCGAATGTTGTTGTGATTTTTTCTGATGAAATGACCTTGAAGCATCTTGGCTCCTATGGAGGAATATATTCGACACCAAACCTTGATCGATTAGCCGAAGAGGGAGTTCGCTTTACACAAGCCTATTCAGCGGGTGCTATGTGTACGCCGGCACGCTTTGGTATTTTAACAGGCCAGTATTGTGGGCGTTGTGATAGCGCGAATTTTAAAAATGCGAATCCAGAAGACCAGATGTATAATATTGGCTGGAATACGCATATTGAAAAACATATGCTTACACTTGGTTCTCTTTTTTCCGATAGCGGATACACAACTGCATTTGCAGGGAAACAGCATAATATTTCTCATGATAAATTCCCTCATAATTTAGACGGATTTTCTCAGGATACAGATATAACAACAGATGAGGTGAACCAAGCTTTACGTATTCATCAGCAAGGTGTTACCGAGGTCGTTAAAAAGGAATTTGGTTTTGATCATGCTGTGAGTGTGTGCGGTAATTTTGATCACCAGTATTTTGAAAAACTGCGTTTCCATAATCTTCCATGGATTTCAAAAGGAGCCTGTGAGTTTATAGATACACAACAAGGTAGTGATAAACCGTTTCTCTTATATGTTGCCCCAACCTCTGTTCATGGACCGCATCATGGCGAGTCAATAAATTATGATCACCGCTATACGCCAGGTGGTTATGCTGAAGATGTTATGAAATATGCTCCTGATTATAAGCAAATGGCGCAGGTAACAGAGACGATGACATCGGGGAAGAAACATCATCACACTGCCATGATGGATCTTGATTTTCTTGTCGGTAACGTGCTTGATGCTTTGGAAAGAAATGGCAAAGACAAGGATACGCTTGTGGTGTTTTTGCCAGATCATGGTGTTGAGCCAGGTAAAACCACCTGTTACGAGAGTGGTTTTCATATTCCTATGTTGATGCGTTGGCCGGGCAAGATTCAGGCAAATAGTGTGTGCCATTCCTTGATCCAATCTGTGGATATTTTGCCGACTCTAGCAGAAGCTACAGGGGTTGGTATCCCCACTCGCTATCATGGTGATGGCCTGAACCAACTACCCGTTCTTTTGAATCCATCTCAGCAAGTTCGTGAGTATGTGTATATGGAAAGCGGTTATGCGCGAGCATTTTATGATGGGCGATATAAACTTATCGCATGGAGACCAACAGACGAAAAGCTTGCAGCGATGGAGTCAGGGAAACTTACTAGTGCTGTTAATTATCTTGGAAGAAAATTTCAATCTCATGCACAAATAGCAGCAAGTTTATATCCTAGTTATTATGATCAGCATCAATTTTATGATGTGCAAACAGATCCGCATGAAATGAATAACCTTATTGATCGTGCAGAGTATGCGAATGTGATTAGCGCTTCTAAAAAGCGCTTACAGGCACAATTGAAAACCTTTAAACATCCTTTTGATATTGAACCCGTTCCGTTTATGCAGAGTAGTCAGTATGAAGATCTCTGTAATACGGCACGAAAACAGGACGTGATGAAACGAGTGAAATGGATTAAACGGGATCACGATACCATCGTATGGCCGCCATCTTCATCAGTGCCAAGTTCTGTGCAGTAGTAATGGTTAATAACGATTGAGCGGTGCTTGTTCCGAGAGCTTTGGCAGTGCGGCTTTGAGCTTCCTCGCCATTTTGTATGCATCTATATTATCTACTGCGAGGCCATGAAAGGCCATCTGAAGGAATTGTAATTCAATATGATCTGCGGCAAAGGGGAGTGATTTTTTTAATTGTAAAGAAATGCGCTCGGTGACTAATCGTTTGTAAGAGGCTTCGTGAATATGCTGTGCAGCCATTACTCGTAAGAGTAGTGGTAAAATAGATTCATAGGCAGGACTAGTAAGTAACCTTCTCATATCAACAGGCGTAAGAACCTGTGTCAGATATCGTTCTATTGGGCGTAGCGTTAAGCCGCGTTCTTTTTCCGCTTTGTGCAGAGCAAGCGTTTTGAACCGTTCTTCATGTTCACTTGCCTGTTCAGAAAAGACAATGGCATAGACAGCATGACGAATAAGTATATCGGTTATTTCCGGTTTCTCTGGTTGTATGTGAACGCTGAGCCATTCACGAATACGTTCTTGTTCTCGAAGAGTTGCTTGGTGATGATACCAATGAATTAATGAAGTGTGTATGTATGTAGAATGGGCAGAGTACAGGACCAAGGCGCTTATGGCATCTACAGAATAATTAGATCCAGAAAAAGAACGCAAAAGCCAAGTGAGTTTATAGGGCATGCGAGAATCATCATCGACTAAGAGCCAATCTTTAATACCGCGGTCATTTAAGCACATCAGCCGTTGAATTACATTACGTGCGGTGTAGGTATTTTCTTTATGCAAGAGATCAAGTAAGGCGATGTTGTTAATGCCATCTTTAAGATCATTAGCAAGATCATCATTGTTGATCCATTGTAACTGGCGTATGAGTTCTGGGATCTCAGATTTAGAAGTGTTGCTGTTGAGTAATGCTTGTACATTCTTTTTAGCATTTCCATATCCCCAGCCAAGTAAGTGGGAATCTTTTTTGTTAATGTGATTCCATGAAAGACGAATGGTGTGGTTAGGGTCTTGAGCTGGGGTGAAAACAGCATCAAGTCGGCTGCTGCTTGCTCGTAACCCAAAAAGTGCACGGTGGTAAATTGGTAAGGCTACATGTTTGCTGAGACCATGAAAAGATCCGCCGGCAGCACTCACCGAAACATAACGTGTTCCGCCGGAGTAGACACGAATGCCACGACCTCGATTTCCCTTCTTCTGAATCTTTGTTTGCAATTGCTTGCTTAAAGCGCGTAAGTCTGTGTCGTCGAGTTTTGTGGCCAATTGCAAGGCACGTTGTGCGGTAATGCGTTGATCACGTAATAAATTGCGAGCCCGCATGAGTTGGGTATTTGTGATCAATGATAAATCTTCAGCCAGTTCAATTAATTGTTTCCCGTGATCAACTTCATTGACGAGTGGTTCGGAAATAAAGGCCGATGAATGGCCAGCGGTTAGAATAAGTGGGACTCTATAACGGATAGACCAAGGATCGTCTAGATCAACACGGCTGCGTAAACAACTTGAGAGGAGCAGGCCAATCGGGTTTGAATTATTTGCAGGGTCTGGAAATCCATTTGGATGAAGTAGTCCCGGGTCCCAGGGTGCAACAGGCTCAACGTAAATTTGCCAGTCATTACTGCTCTCAGCAATGATTCGAGTAGACTCTATGCTATTGGGAGCTGTTGGTAAATCGAGATGACCAATAGAACAACCAAATGTCCAATTATGTTGTTCGCCAATCATAGCCTGAAAATGTTTATGAATGTTTGATGGTCGCATAGCATAGATAGGTATGTGATTTTCCCAGCCACCAGTGCCTAGCTGTAGGTGGCCATCTACACCTAAGAGCAACGCAGCGTGCAGTGGTCCGCCAAGTTCTTTTTCCAGTGCTCGGATTTGACGAAGACTGGGATAATTGTAGGCACCCATCACCGCAATACGGGTTTCTTCCTCGCGTTTGGGGGGCGCTTGCAGGCTGAAAGGAAGGTTTCGCTGTTGGTGGCCAAGACCTCGAATTTCATAATCACCAGGGGTTGCTTGATCTTGTGGAATATCAAAAGAGATGAGGCGGGTTGGATTGCGCAGTCTGTGGCTGACGCGGTTTTGGTCTGCTACTTCACGGGTAATAGACATGTCATGAGCAACGACCGGAATAACCGTATCTGGTAAGCGAGTTATATGAATAAAACCAATCTGAGATGATTGTACTGGTTCGGTAGCTTCAAAAGCAATTCGAACACTACCATCTTCTTGTTGAACAATCCACGGACCAGACTGGATAAGCAGCCCTTCTGTAGCGGCATACAACATCCCTGTTGCCGTAAACAACGTACACAGCATTACCAAACGAATCATACTAATGAAAGGCGCATGCCGTGCCATTTATTTTCAGCCCTTTGCTGAACCTGTCTGACTTGTGGAAAAATATGTTACTATTTTGGCAGTTGGTTACGTATTTCAGCCAACGGCCAGTCTGGTATGGCTTCCGCTGTGCCAAAGCGTGCGTTAAGGTAGGCTTGTAGCGGTTGCTGGAGTGATATGCCTGTTTGTTGTTCTATATGAGTGACGATATGAGTGATGGTGGTTGAAGCTTGAATCTGAAGCCCAGATTCAATTGCGAGATCATGAAGCGTTTGCTGTTGTTGGCTGAGTATGAAGCGTGTTTGAGTGCAGATCTTTCTTTTCCGGCGAGATGCGGTGATGACCAGCACTCCAATCAGGAAGAAGAATGTGGCAAGAGGAGTGATGATGTGCCATTGCGACCACCACGGCATGTGGGCAAGAGCAGCCTGTGCAAATGGGTCATCATCAATTTCGCGTTGGGTAGTAAGTGGGTCATTTTCGTTGATGACGCTGCGGTCGCCGCGTAGGTCAATATATCCGCTTGGAGTCGACTCTATCCGGTGCCAAGTGTCATTGGTATCATCAAGTACTTCTACCCAAGCATGAGCGTGCATGGCGCGGAAGTTGATTATATGGTCAATGCGTTCGGTTGAAGAAAAACCCGTTACTGGTCTAGCGGCAAAGCCGCTCATCCGTAGAAGCAAGGTACAGGCGGTAGAGAAATATTGGCAATGACCATGCCGTTCTTCGTCTGTGCCAAATAAAAAGGTGAGCATAGTGTTGGCGGGATGGCCACCGGATTTTGGTAGATTTTCTAAGCTGTACGATGCACGGCTATGAATCCAGTTACAAATGGCATGGGCAGCTTCTTGTGCCGGCAACAGTCGCCATGTTTCAAGCTGCGGTAAGCGGGAGCTAAGTGCTCGTTCAATATCATATGGTACAATGGTATAGAGTGGAATACGTTTGAGTTCGGTGCAGGGGTAGTGAGCGCTTCCAGCATCGCTGGTATAGCGTTCTAGACTTGAACTAAAATTATGTGCATAGAGATTATTATCGCTGTCTAGCCACGTGTTTATTCGATGAACCTGAGCACTGCCGTCAGGAAAAAATACCGTATTACGAGATGCGCTACGAAGTACGGCAACACTCACTGCTTGTGAACTATGACCATTATGAAGTAAAACGGTTTCCGGCTGTTGAATTAATTGTTCTGCTGGAGACCGCCAACCAATTTCATTTTTCTCAATATGGATCTCTGGTAAACTACGTGCACGTAAATAAGCGACGGTTGGCGGTTGTATTTCTCCATAATTGATGCGTGCCATAAGTGCTGGGTTTTTGTCTTGAAAGTGCGTGTCATCAAGGCGAATGTGTTCAGACAGTGAATTGCTCGCATGTTCTTTTGGAAAAAATTGCTCGCTGGTCGATTGTCGGCTTGCAAGGTACGAGGTCCAACCAGCGTCAATTCCGTATCCAAAGGAACAGCTCAGTAAGGTGATGGGAATGATGAATGAGAGAATGCGTGACCATAATTGAACAGAACTATGTGGGCTACGTAAAGACAGGCACGAGCGACCAATGGTCTGTGTAAGCATATTACGGAGCCACGTATCTGCTGCGAGGGCGGAAAGACAAATAGGAATAAGCAAGAGGCTGGCGGTGAAGGACATAATGCCGGGAATAGCGAGTAAAATTAATTGTTGGAGTGCAATAAGGCGTAACATGCCAGGTTTGCTGGGAACGAGTATCCAACAGGCTACAAAGATCATAATACAGGCTTGTTTATGTTCTGGTTCAACAATAAGTGCTGCGCTTCCAGCGGTGAGTAAGAGGAGTGTGTATGATATCAACTCGTTATTCCACCGTTTGCCACTCCATTCTGCTAAGATTCCGCCTGCGCAAATGCTCAGAATGGGAATGGTTGCTTCTGCTTGATTTATCAGTGCCAGCAGAGTGCTCAGCAATAAAAAAAAGACATGTGTTTGACTGAGTAAGCGTACACGTGCAGGCAGTGGGGTTGGTGGATGCAACAATTTCATTTTACTGATGCCGCCGTTGATGAATTGTGCGAGAGAGTTTTTGTGAAGGTTTACGGTGTTGTTTTCGCACAGCAACAAACTCTTCCGCTTCATCAATATTTAAGGCCAGTACCGAATGCGGCAGAGATGTTTCGTCCATGAGGTGCAGTCCAAGCAGTACGGTTGGCATATGTCGTGGTATATAGGTATGCATGTTTAAGGGAGTGGGGTGTGCATCTATATGGGCCAGAGCATTCATAAGATCATGTTCGCTGCCATGTAAGCCACCACTTGGTGTGAAAATGCCATGTAAGGACACGCTCCATTGGCATTCTCGGGCATAACGAATAATAGTAGCAGCCATGCTGAGTAATTGTTCAAATTTACGGTTTGGCATAATCGAGCAGCTTGTGTCTATAGCCAGTGCAAGGTGATGAGTGTCTGGTGAGCCGTGTACACCGACTAGAATTTCTTGTGCGCGTGCACTGGCTCGCCAATGAACTTGGCGCATAGAATCACCATAGTAATACGGGCGTAGGCGCAAAAACTCTTCATCTCCAAGTTTTTTTCCGCAAGATGCACTATCAATGAGCCCATTAATCCGTACTGCAAGATCGTTTCGCATTTTCCCGAGTGCTGGATAAACGACAAGGGTCTGTGCTTTTTTTTGAGGAAGTGGATGGAGCATGTCAATTAAGCCAAAATACTGTTGGCTGCGTGCTACCAGCGGCGGTAGGGTGTGAATGCCTCGTTGTGGAAAAGAAGTCAGCCAAGCATAGCGGGCATCAGAACGGTTGAGGGCGGGAACTGCAGCAATGACATCAAGCTGTTCTGTTTGTGGATCTGTCGCGCAGATAAGTAGTGGAAAGTTTTTTCCATGCGGATGAACATGAACACCAACCGTACAGTCATCACCCGCATGCACAGCGCGCGGTGTGATCCATGAGCAGATGAGTGCGCGGTGGCTCCAGCGAGTCCCAAAGGCGGAAATGACTAAGCACATCCACAGAGCAAGGCCCATATAAAAGGTTGTTTGCTGTGTACTGTGCGTTAGCAGTATGCCGCTGGTGGTAAGAATTAGTGAGAAAAAAATTGCGGCGTAGCCTTGGGCGGTGAGCCGTCGCGAGGCTTGTGGAGAAGCTGGCTCAGATGTTACTCGAGTTGACATATTAGCGTGGTACTGCCAAAGAATCTATAAGTGCTCGTAGAACTGATGTTTCTTCCTGATCAGAGCGTACTCGGATACGGTGGGCAAGACTATGGATGCTCAGCGCCTGTACATCATCCGGTACAACAAAGCTACGTTGCTGTAGCCAGGCCCGTGCTTGGCAAGCCCGTTGTAGCCCAAGTGCAGCACGTGGGCTTGCTCCAATCTCAATGTGAGCACTGCTTCGTGTGGCTTGGACAATTTGTAAGATATATCTACGGATATCATCAGAAAGAGTAATAGCACGGACTTCTGTTTGCATATCAGCAAGGTCAGTAGGAGAGAGGCAGGGGGTCACGTCTGCGAGTGTTTGTTCAGCTCCATCTGAGCGGAGTAGGGCAAATTCATCATCGCTACCGGGGTAACCAAGGCTATAGCGCAGCATAAAACGGTCACATTGACTATCTGGCAGAGGATATGTGCCAACTTGGTCATGCTGATTTTGGGTGGCGATGCAAAAGAACACTGGTGACAAGGCCTTTTGTTCTCCTTCAATTGTGACCTGAGATTCGCTGAGAGCTTCCAAGAGCGCAGATTGGGTGCGGGGTGGCATGCGATTGAGTTCGTCAGCAACCAGCACGTCACAAAAAACCGGACCTGGGTGAAAAACGAATTCTTTATGAGATTCGTCATAAATAGAGAGGCCAGTAATATCTGCTGGCATCATGTCTGGTGTGCCTTGTATACGGCGGAAATTGCCATGTATTGCTCTGGCAAGGGCTCTGGCAAGAGTGGTTTTACCCACTCCAGGTAAGTCTTCCAGCAGAACATGACCACCGGCAAGTAGGGCGGTAATAAGGAGTTCTGTGACTTCTGCGCGTCCTTTGTAGACCTGACGGAGAGTATGAAGGAGTGGTGCTATGCGGGGATCGCTCACGAAAATCCTTTCCAAAGAGCCTCGGTGGTGCTCTTTTGCTGCAAGACTCCACTCTTTCTTTGTTGAGACAGTGGAGGGACTGGCAGTGGGCTAGCCAGATGAATGCGGTTGAGATGGTAGTTCATCTTACCAGCTATTCCAGCTTTTAGTGGTAGGGCAGCTCGGCCAATAAACATATCTCTAGCAGCTCCAACTATAGTTGTCAGAAATGCTTGGATCAAATATGCATTTGCAAAAAGCTTGCTTCTCTTGTATAAACGAATAAGAAGGTGGAAGGTTCACTTGCTTACCTTTCTGCGAAAGCTCGTCCGAGTATCGGAGCTGCGTATACGCAGAAGCGTTGGGTTGGTGTACTGGTCTTGAGTAGATACTTTCAATATGAACTGTAAAAAGGTCAATGAAGGAGCATTTTATGACACAAGCGGGACAAAAATCAGGGGCTAAGACTATCGTCAAACGAATTTTAGCTGATCGTATCGCTGAAAAAACTGGTGTGGGTCAGAGCGCTACTTTGCAAGTAGTTCAATGCTTTCTTGATGAGATTATTGCCGAACTTGCTGACGGTAACCGTATTGAGTTTCGTGATTTTGGTGTTTTCGAAACGGTTGAGCGTAAACCTCGTATGGCCTTGAATCCTAAAACATTAGAAAAGGTAGAGGTGCAGAAGAAGGTTGTTGCTAAATTTAAACCTGGCCGCTTGATGAAAGAAAAAGTTGCTGAACTTTGTAACCGTGAGCTTGTCACTGACGAACAGACGCCAGAACAGCCAGCTACAGACGTAGAGTAAATGAGCAGCTTTTTAATGCTTGGAGCTTGTGCGGGCAGACGTATTGCATGATGTGTTGGTTTAACAACAAATTTGTGCTTATTTTTTAGTGTATGTGTCTCTTGAGAAGGTAAATGCGTTTACCTTCTCTTTCTTGTTTAAAGAGTGGCTTAATTGTGGATTTTACTAAATATTCACTACATCGCTAAGTGTAGTATTGTAGGTTCGATTCTGTTGGAAAAAAACTTGAAAGACATTTGTTCTTTCTTCATTTCAAAAAGAGAAATACTTGTTTTTATTATCACCTGTTGTCTTGTGTTTATGTGTATTATTTTGCATCCCTGTTTCTTGGTCTGCTGAAAAGAGTGATGAACAAGCGGTTGAGTCATTTGATCCGATTTTATTAGATATTCGTAGTGAAGAAACGTTTGTTACCGAAACACAAGTTGAGCTGGTTACATCGGTGAAGGTTGCTTATGAACAGATACATATTCATTCAGACACCTTAACTTATTCCGCATCACCAATTCGTAAAAATGGACGAGCACTCATCGAACGTTTAGATGCTCGTGGTCAAGAAGATGTAAAAGTGTTGTGTAGTACAGAGCATTCCGAATTGCCATCAGTGCAGGTGCGGACGCGAATTTTGGCAGATGTATTATCAATAAAACGTGGGAATATGACCGCAGATGAGCGTGTGCCGTTTCTTTTGCGTTTAGATGATATGGATCCAATGAAAGGTATGTTGCTTCGTGCGCAGCGTTGGCAGCGTTTTACGGTAACAGGTCAGCGCTTCGACCAACAGAGTTTCTATAATCTTTCGGAAGCCGATCGTTTAATTAATGGAGAGGTGCAAGGGATTGCCCTTTATACAGATGCCTCTCTGTCTCTCTATCCGCTGTTGGAAGATGAGAGCATTGACGAAGTGGCAAAAAACGAAATTCCTGAATGGTTTTTACATGCAGGTGAATCTATTCTCTATCCATTGTATAATGGTCCTGTTGAGCAGTGGAAGCCGGTGGTCATGAAGGGCGGTTTTCAGATTGATTGGCAGACGCTTTATTTAAAAGGAACAGAATTAACCGCTTATTCTGATGCCCCACTCGCGGATGGTCAGCCAATCGTATACAGCATGCGAGCAGATCACTCGGAGCAATATCCGCTTATTATTGATACACGTACAGGTCATTTCCCTTTACGAGTGTTGATGTATCCGCAATTGATAACCTTAACACGCCTAAGCATAACCAATGACCCAGACACAACGGGAACCGCAACGTGGCTATTGAAAATAGATCAGCCTGGAGATTTTTCAGGAACGATGCTTTCAAAGGATCAGTGGGTGCCAGTAGAAGGGTGGGCTGAGCATATTGAGTGTGAGCTTATCTCAGATCTGGTTGATGGCATTCTGACGAATTGGCGTTGTAAACATATTACTTGGAAGGGTAATGGTGCACGTCCAGCTACGGTTGTTCGCCGAGATGAAAGAGACCCTGTGCGTTGGAGTAGTCAACATTTGTTGATGAAGTTTGACGAAGAGGGCGCTTATAGCGGTAGTGAATCTGCCCTTGATAGCCGTGTACAGATAGACGCTGCGGAATAGTCCCACAAGCGATTTTGACAGTGGCTTGACAAAACGAGCGCATAGAAAGGCTTACGGACACTTTATATGTTCTGGAATCGTAAAAAAACTCATGCGGATATGGATGATGCGGATGCCGCTCGGCAAGCCACAGAGGCTCCGTCCGAGACGAGCGAGGAACAGAATAACATAGCCGTAGAGGCAGAAACAGATATGAACATATTAAGATTCTTAGATCCAGCCTGTATCAAAATGGAGTTGACTACAACGCCAACGGTTGCTATTCCAGATGAAACAGAAGCGCAGCGAGAACGTCGTTTGATAGCAGAAAAAGAAAGCGTTATCCAAGAGTTGGCAGAACTGATGGACAACAGCGGGCAAGTCGTTAATCCGACTAAGTATTATAAAGATATGCTCAACCGTGAGCGTAAGGCCACAACAGGTATCGCTCCTAGCATCGCCATTCCTCATGTAAGAACTCTTCAGTGTCGTAGTTTTGTTCTTGGCTTTGCCCGGGCTCCGAAAGGGGTCCATTTTGCAAGTCTAGACGGTACACTTACAAAGATTTTTTTAATCTTATCGAGCCCACCATATGAAGATAAGATGTACCTTAAGGTCTACCGCCAGTTCGCTGAACTTGTAAGCAATGAATGGATCGTAGAAGCGATGTTGGAAGCAGAAAACGAGCAAGATATTTTAAATATTTTGCGTGGGCAAATTACTCAATAATTACGTATGGCCATATTCAGGCCGTTTAGATTATAAATCCTTATTTTTCCGTACTCGTTTTTTTTCTTCACGTAGTTGTTTGAAGAATGACTTTAAGAGCATGCTAGATCGTTCTGCACCAATGCCAGCAGTGACGGTGCATTGATGGTTAAAGCCGTCGAGAGTGCTGAGATCTATGATACTGCCACAAGCACCAGCCTTGGGTTCCGGCGCAGCATACACGACACGAGCGATTCTACTGTTTAAGGCAGCGCCCATGCACATCGGACACGGTTCTAGGGTGACGTACAAAGTGCATTCTTCTAGTCGCCATGTGCCAATAGTTTGGCTAGCAGCCGTAATTGCTATCATCTCTGCATGGGCGGTGGCATCCTGTAGGCGTTCACAGCCATTATGCCCTCTACCAATAATGCGTCCGTTATGAGTGACAACGGCACCAACCGGAACTTCTCCCTGATCAGCAGCGAGCCGCGCTTCTTCCAAAGCGCGGCCCATAAAAAATTCATCTTGCCCAGCGGTATCTTGTTGCTCGAACATAGTTTGATCAGAAAAAATTAGCAGGCTTTAGACATGCTGAGTAGGTAGCCATTGTTTGGTAATACCTTGTGGGTAACTTCGTCCATAGAGCCACGGATGGCAAGCATACATGGGTCATTATCATTAGTGTTTAAGCCGTTACCGTGACTAACAAAACCAATTTTGAAGGTGACGCCATCACCAACCATGAGTACATGGCAGTTATCTGAGCTACCAGGATTATTCTTGGCAATGAGGCTACATGCTTCGTCTATACTGCGTTCTATAGCAGCACTGACATCTTCTTTCAGATGCAATTGGCCGGCAAGGGCGGTAGCCAGAGCCATCAAACCACTTGAGAAGGAGCCGTCACATGGAACCTTAGTGTCTACTATTTTGACTTTACTGGTTTGATAAAACTCAATCTTGCCAGCACTATCAACGCTGAAGTAGTCGCCACTGCGTGGATCACGGAAGCGACCAGGGCCAGAAATGTTCAAGCCCATTCCAGAAACAGGATGTTTAAATTGAATAGGGAAACTTGCGGCAGATTCGGAAGGGGTAGCAGCGTCATCGTTGCCACCATCGGTTGTTTCCTGTGCAAAACTGTTTACAGCTTCTTCAATTGTTTCGTAGGTCTCGAACAAGGCGAGCAGGCCAAGCATTTCAAAGAGAGCGATAACTTTTGTTGGCACACCAACCAGTTTGATATCGCCTTGAGAGTCACGGAAGGTGTCTACACACTTAACAATGGTGCCGAGACCAGTTGAGTTAATGTATTTTACGTTTGTTAGAACCAGTAGGACTTTGTTTGTGCCAGCAGAGAGAATATCTGAGAGTCTGCCTTCAAATTGTTGATTGGTACTTGCGTCAATGCTGCCACTTAGGAATACCGCTTTGGCTTCTTCGCCACTTGGAAGGCTAACAGATTTGATGTCAAAATTAAGAACAGCCATGAATGCTCCAAAGCAAGGTCTATAAAGGGACCAGTAAAAAAAATAGTAGCAGCGGACGAGCCAGAGGTTCATCAATTGCTATTGCGGAACCAGCTTATATGCAGGTCTGGATAACGATAGTGGGAACTCGGGAGGAGCAAGGGTGGAGGCATTCCGAGTGTGATACGGAATTGTGTGGCATACCTGTTGAATGTCTGAATTCCTGTCGTTGTCATTGCAGAGAAGCGATACATACTGAAGCTGTACAAATATACATGTTAGTAGAAGGAGCGCTCCGCATGGGGTTCAATGGTAGCAAGAAAAAGAAAAAGGCAGCAGAAGAAGCACGGATAGCTGCGGCAGAAGAGCGTAAAAATCGACGTAAATCTCGGCGTGTTGTCGCACCAAGTTCTCGTCAAGAAGTTGCCGACGATGGTGATGTGAGTTCACAAGGTAGTTCACGATTACAACGCTCTACTCGTTCTAATCTTAAATCTGTTTCTCCTGATGTTACAGCAGCAGTAGAAGCAACGGACGATTTTAATGCCGATATGGATTTGGAGCTGAGCCCAGAAGAGAAAGCACTGGCAGCCAGTCATCAAGATAAAGATGAAATAATGGATTTAGATCTGGTTGCGCCTTCTCAGCCAGCAGCATCGGTTGCGAACCCAGATTCAGACCTCTTAGATGCCTCTGGGTTTGAAGATTTAGCCCCGACAGATTCTCCTACGGCTGGTGTTTGTCGAACCGGTGAATTAGCCCTTATTGATTTCTTGGTAAATAAAGCGTCTTTAGTCGATCAAGGGCAGGCAGATGCTTTGCGTATGAAAGCTCAGAATGAATCCAAGCCTCTCGATGTTGTTGCTGTGGAAGCAGGCTTCTTTACTGAGGACGAAATGGTTAATGCACTTACTCAAGAGTGTTGGGTTCCGCATCTCAAAGTTGAGAAATACGCGATACGTAAAAAGGCTTTAGATGCGATAACCGAAGAAGATGCACGTTATTTTGGTGTCCTGCCAGTAGATAAACTTGGTACCATTTTGAATCTTGCTATGGTCAACCCTTTAGATGCTGAGACAATTCGGGCATTAGAAGATAAGACCGGATTAGATATTAAGAAAGTGGTTGCCACTCGTCATGAGATAGAACAAGGCATTGCTAAATATTATGGCGATGAAGCAGAAGTAACTGACGCTTCTATGAAGTTCTCTCAAGATATGTCACCACAACGTCCAACTCAGATGATTAAACGTGTCGAGTCGGAGAGTCCAGAGCAAGAAGTCGCTCCCGAAATTGCGGCAGCTACTACGCAAGCTGTTTCTGCACCAGCTGCTAACGATGTCTTTGCCGATGATGTTGATGATATCATGGATATTGATGACCTACTTGGTGATGACTTTGAAAGTGATGCAGATGTGATACAGCCATCTGTAATAGAACCAATTAGTATCTCTGACGATATGTTCATGGATGAAGAAGATGACAATGCTGTGCAGCCTGTTGTCACTTCTTCGTATGTACGCACGCCAAGTAATGCTGGTGCATCAAGCAATGCTGACGTATTGTCTAGTATTGAGTCTGCTCCCTTGGCACCTATCACAGAACCGTCTCTTACAGAACCAATAGCAGACGTTTTTGCAGAAGATGAAGCGGTCGATGATTTTGTTGCGAATGGTAGTGATACCTTAGATATTCCTGATGTGTCGGCAGCTCCTGCTGATCTCTTTCAAGAAGAAGTTGCAGCTGTGGCAGAGCCAGAACGTTCTTTCGTAGAAGAACCTATTGCGCAAGTGTCAGCTCCTGTTCCAGCAGCAGCCTCTATTCCACCGGCTCCAGAGCCAGCACAACCAGCGATCACACAGCCGCCAGTTCAAGAAAAACCAACCTTGGTAGATCTTATTCCTGTCGGCGAGAATGAATTCCAGCAGGCTATCAGTAGTAATAAGAGCCGTGTATTTGAGAAGTGGATCGCAATTCAAACCCGTGACCGAATTTTAAATGCCCGCCCTGTTCGTGCGGAATTAGATGAAGTGCTCGCTCCACTTGTTAATGGTGCGGATAGTATTCCAGCAAATGTTTAATAAATATTTTGATTAAACGCAGCAAATAAGTAGTGAGTTTCAATTCATGAATTATATATCGTATGAACAAATCGCCCGCGATGGAGAAGCCCGTCGCGGGCGATTCTCCACTGCTCATGGACCTGTGGAAACGCCTGCGTTTATGCCAGTCGGCACACAGGGGAGTGTTAAGTGCGTCACCCCACATCAAGTAGCAGAGACAGGTGCTCCCGTTATTTTGGCGAATACCTATCACATGAGCTTGGATAAACGAACGGCTTTGGTCGAGCGGCATGGTGGCCTTCATGCTTTTATGCACTGGGACCGCACCATTTTAACAGATAGCGGTGGTTTTCAGGTCTTCAGTCTGCCAGATAGAACCATTGAAGAAGAAGGTGTTCGTTTTTGTTATACCGAAGGTGGTGAGCCAGTTATGCTTACACCAGAATCTTCAATGGATATTCAGCGTAGACTTGGTGCTGATATTGTTATGGCCTTTGATGAATGTGTCGATCATCGTGCTGACCGTTCTTATGTTCAGGCAAGTGTTCAGCGTACTGCACGTTGGTTAAAACGTTGTGCGACTGTAAAATTGCAAGAGCACCAACATTTGTTTGGTATCATTCAAGGTGGCTTAGAACTTGATTTGCGCAAACAAAGTGTGGAAGAAACCTGTGCGGTTCCATTGCCAGGTTACGCTATTGGTGGAGTGTCGGTTGGAGAAGGTTTAGAACAATTAAAGCGGGTTGTGGAATATACGGCTCCACTGATGCCCGCAGATAAGCCACGTTATTTAATGGGTGTTGGTCTACCAGAAGATCTGGTTGCTTCTGTTGAGCGTGGTATGGATATGTTTGATTGCGTTATTCCAACACGATACGCGCGTGAAGGTACTGTTTTTACCTGGCAAGGGAAGATGCGTATCAAAGATAAAAAATGGCGTAAAGATCGTTACGCCATAGATACGGCCTGCGGTTGTTACGCGTGTTCAAATGGGTTTAGCCGTGCATACTTACGTCATTTATTATACGCGAATGAAGCATTGGGGGATACCCTGTTAACCATTCATAATATTTATTTTTATCAGCAATTGATGGCGGCCATGCGTAAAGCGATAGAAGAAAATCGTTTTGCGGCATTTAGAGATGAGTTTTTGCGAAATTACCTACCGAAGCGATAATTGTTATGCGTATCACCGTTATCCAAAATGGAAAAATACGTGATAAGCATGTTATTGCTTTACGAGACGAATATGTGAAGCGTTTTAAACGTTATGGTACGCTTAAGCTCATAGAAAAAGAACCGAAAAAAGGCCAGTCTTTATGGCCGAATAATGCGTGGCGTGTTTTATTAGATGAACGTGGTTCAGTGCTTACGAGCCCGGAATTTGCTAAACAGCTAGATACATGGACTATGCATCATGGCGATATTGCTTTATGTGTTGGTGAAGCCTACGGGCATGATCAAGCGACAAAAAATGAAGCCGATTATGTGTTGTCATTTGGTTCTATGGTTATGCCTCATCAACTCGCTCATTTATTTTTAGTTGAGCAAATTTATAGAGCAGGAAGTATCTTAGCAGGTAGCCGTTATCATCACGAGTAATTTATTGTGTGTACTCAATTAATTGTAGTCCTTTAATAAAATCGATATCAATAGTGTTTACAACAGGGTTATTGGTGATTGTTAAGTAGTGAATATTCATTGTCTGTAATGGCATCAATGATTCAATGGAACAACCTGCGCAATTGAGCGTACTGAGTGGTATGTGTGTAATATGTGCGAGTGATTGTACAGACGGATGAGACACGGTTAATGAAAGCCCATTGTCTAATAGCTCTAATCTGGATTCCGCTTGTGGCCATATGTCTCGTAATTGTTTCTTCCAATGAGGAATCATGGCATGATAAAAACGTTCCTGTTGTTGTTTCCTCGCTTTCTCTTGAGCGGTTTGGATTCCTTCTCGTGCGATCTCTTTTTGTTGTTCATGCGTTTCCGAGTGCAGGGCATCGGTATAAAGATCCACAGCAGCGGAGTAATGCCCAGCACGGTAATGTCGTTGTGCTGAGGATAATAAACTACTTTTAAGTGGTGCGGCAAGGGTTGAAATACTGATTTCATGAAGTACAGATGATGGTGCTGTACTATGGAGAGTGCAGTTGCCTTGTTGATCAATATCTGTGATCTTGTGTCGTACAGTCTGTTTGTTTACGCTGACTGTTAATTCATAATGATCGGTTTTCCAGCGAATAATTATTTCAATGTTCTTGCGTGTGGGAATAGCGGATGGAAAGGAATGATTTTCTATGACAGTATGTGCAGTAAGAATTGTAAGTGTTGTGTGCGTGATCTGTACCGTGTATCCATGCAATGTGCAGGAGATGTCGCCGCTGTATTCTTTGTCGAAGGAAAATGCATATGAGATTTTGATGTTTTTTGGTAGTTCACAAGTTGTTAATGTTGGCTGTTTGTTATCTGCAAAAACAAGACCTTTTTCATTGATTGTAAGTGGCGATGTATGATTAGGAACCCATATATCACTGAGTTGATCTGTGGTAAATGTATCTGTAGAGAGATTCGTCCAAATCTGTTGTGTTTCCTTTGTTCGTCGTTGTTCTAGCTGGGACCGTGCTTGTTCTTCTTGTTGTGCTTGCAGCAAATCAGCGAGGGCTTGTGTGCGGGCTGTTTCTGCCTGTTGTTGTGCTTGTCCATTGTGGAAGAAGACGGAACCGATCACGATAACAATAAGAGTGCAGGCGAGTAGAGAAGTTATGACAGGAAGAAGGTTTCGGCGAACGAATTTATTGAGTGATTTCCATGGTGATGTTTGGAGAGCGCTCACTGTATGGCCAGCTAAATAGCGTTCGATATCGTGGTGGAGAGCTTGTACGGATTGATAACGCTGGCTCGGTTCTAAAGAAAGGGCCTTCATACAAATAGCAGACAGCTCAAGTGGAATATCTTTGTGTGGAAACCGTAGATGAGGAGTAATAATAGTACCTGTACGAACCGCTTCTAAGACATCATGTTTTTTTTTGCCACGAGCCGGTGGTTTTGATGTGCATATATGGTATAAAATTGCGCCTAGTGAGTAAATGTCTGAATGTTTATGAACGTCATCAATACGGCCATCGGCCTGTTCTGGAGCCATGTAATGGGCGGTGCCAAGAATTTGTCCGTCCATTGTTAATGTCAGATCATGATCATGTCGAGCAGTATCAAGCTGTGGGTATTCTGTTTTCTTCTGTGTTTGATTAATGACTTTTGCTAAACCCCAATCAATGACGAGTACCTCGCCATAATCTCCCAGCATAATATTGTCCGGTTTAAGATCCCGATGAATAACCTCGCGTGAATGGGCAAAAGCCATTGCATTGCAGATCAGTAAAAAGTCTTGAATGAGTTTATGTTCGGGACCAGTATGGTGTGCTGCCTGTTCTTCCAGATAAGAGCGCAGGCTTTTTCCACGAATCATCTTCATGGTGAAGTAGGGAGAGCCATCACTGGATAAGCCAAGCTCATGAATGGGAACAATGTTTGGGTGTTCTAGTTGTCCAGTAATCTGTGCCTCTTCAATAAAACGAGCACGATGAATAGAGTTTGGCTTGAGCAAGGTTTTCATGGCTACATCACGACGAATATCGCTATCTATTACACGTATAATGCAGCCCATGCCACCACGGCTTATTTCGTCTTGGATAATGTAGCGGTTGTTACCTGGGGTGGAATCAAGTACTTCATTTATGCATGGTTGTTGGCGGCTGGCCATTTCTATTGTTGATGAAACATCATTATGATTATTAAGACTAATGGTCGGAGTATTGGCCAGACCTTCAATACAGCTTTGTTTATTGATGAGAATGGTGCTCTGATTAAAGAATTTGTTCATGGCTTGTGCTCCCATTCAATAACGAAAGGAAGTTTTTTTCTGTTATCAACGGGGATAACAAAATGGCTACCAGGGGCTTGTGCATAAAAGAGTCGGGAAATCGTTGCTGTCTCATGGGGATGATTCCACCGTTTAATTCTATCCCAATAGCGAGAGAGGTCACCTATATTATTACTCTTGTCAAAGGTGTGAATTCGTTCGTTATGAGGTGCATACCAGCCAAGCCAGTGGTGAATATGTGCGGGTAGTAATGCGGTATCTATGGTTTTTTCTTCATCTGTGGTGTTAGGGCAGAAGAGGTAAGCATTCCTTTCTTCTGCGTATTTTTGTGCTTGGGCCCATGTTTGTGCCTCTGGGACAAAGGCGTAAAAATGATTATCATATTCAAATATGTCAGTCTTGTTTGAATTGCGTAGGTTTATTACTTTTGGATGGTCGCTCTCTATTGGTGTATGCCAACAGTAGATATTTTTTACCGCAGGGAGTTTCAGCAATGTCTCTATTGTTGATACATGAGACTGTGAGATATTCACAGTCGTAAGTTCCTTGCAGTGAGCTAATTCATGAATAGAAGTAATGGCTGTTCCTTGGCAGGAAAGGTTTTTAAGGGAAACGTTATTTTCTAGGCCAGCTAAGTTGTAGATATCAGTATGATCACAGTTAAGGTCTTTTATAGGGGCGTTAGCCAGTGCTTTGAGTGATGTTATCTTTGAATAAGAAGCATGGAACCGTTCAATCTGTTTTCCTTCAAAAATATCTATATGAACAATCGGCGCTCCACGTATAGTGATAGATTTGAGCGGAGCATTTTTTAGTGGAGAAATATCATCGACCAAGGTATAGGATAACCAAATTTTTTGTATTGGTAGATCAGCCAAGCCAGTAATATTTGTTAGAGGGTTGGCGCCGAGGTGGGCCACTGATAAGTGTTGCATATGGGCAAGTGTATCGCAGTTTTTTAGACCAGACCCCACGCAATAGAGAGTCTGTACTGTAGGTAAACTTGTGAAGACAGAATGGTCGGTCAGGTCTAAATATTGACATTCAAGGTGGGTAATGGGCATATTTTTGAGGGGACTTATATCTGTAATTTCGGTCCATCCTACCCATAGTTTCTCTATCTGTTTGCCACGTAGTACTTCGATGCTTTTAATCGGATTGCCAGTGCAATCTAAATATGTTAGAGGCATATTTAGGAGTGGGTCAATATCAGTAAGTTGGTTGTAGGCACAAGCAAGGTGATTTACCGGTGCTTGTTCAAGGCCTTTTAAGGAGCGAAGTTGAGGATTATGTTGAATATAAACCCATTCCAGTGGCATGTCTCTTAAAGGTGTGAGGTCATCAACCAATGTATCACGACAGTAGAATTTTGTTAAGCGTAAATTCTTAATTGGGGAAAGGTCTTGTAGCGGAGCATGAAAAAGGTAGAGCTGATCTATTGGTATATTTTGTAAACAACATAAATCTGTTAATTTTTCTGAACGTCCAAGCGAACAAGACAATAACCCATCTGAAAACTCAAGTCGAACAAAGGCATTTGGCCATTGTTTTTTGAGCATATCTGTCCAGTAACTGATCATTTCACGCGAAACACGATGTTGCATTTTTTTTTCTGCAAGCAGAGATACCTGTTGTAATCCTATACGGGCTTCGTTCTTACGTTTCTCTGTTCCGGGACTGCTGAGGACTTCTTCATAGAGTCGTAAGGCAGTTTGATAATGCCCGCGATCATGATGACGTTTTGCTGTGAGTAAAAGATCAGACTTTAATGGTAAGTCCCAAGTCTGGACGATGAGATTGTGGAGAGTCGTTTCATTTTTTTGTCCAAAAAAAACAACGTTAGATTTTCCAGAATGAATGGTTAGTGGTTGTGTGTCTCTAGCACTCAATATTTTTTTGCCGTCAATGGAGAGTTCTAAGGTGACTAAATGATCTTCTCGTTTAACAGAAGCCTGAATGGTGTATCGTTTATCTTTGTGTAAAATAAAAGGGACTTCTGTGAGGCGAGTGAGGGATTTGCCACGCATAATACAAGCGATGCTGTTATTATAGCCGCCTATTTGAAAAATGTAGCCATTATCCCAGTTATTACCTTGTAGACAGACATGGAAACCTCCATCTTCACCACCGTGCCATGTGGCATCATAGCTTACTTGTACATCATCGTTGCAAAGTGTTGTACTTTTGAGCATGAAGAGGTTTGAGTCTTCTATGAAACGCGTACCTTGTTTTGTGGTCGTACTTATGGCGAGAAGCTTTTCTTGTGGTATGTTTTTATTCTTTTTCCAGCCGCTGGATGCTGTCCAGCGTTCAATAAATGAATGGTGACTAAAATCTTCAGACCATGCATAACGCCAACGACGAGTGTTTTCTTCTTTATCTTGTTTCTCAAGAGCATGGCGTTTATTTTGTGCTTGTTCAAATTGTTGGAGAGCAAATGCAGCTCGTTTCGATTCTTCTTCACTCAATTGCCGAGAAGAAATAGTAGACTGTAGTGATACAGCAATGACGAAACAAAGTATAGCAGCGGCAATACCAGCTGTTATAGAAACGGTTCTGTTTCGTTGGATCATTTTTTTGATGCTATCAATAAAAGAATCTTGTTTGGCGCTGACGGCGTACCCTGCCAAGTATTTGGTGATATCATCACGTAGCTCGAGAACGCTTTGGTAACGATGGCGTGGGAGCATAGACATCGATTTTAGACAGATGGCCTCTAGTTCTGGACTAACTGCTCTATGTGGATTACGAGAAGAAGGCGGCTCTAATTGCCCTTTGCGAACTTTATCAAGTATTTCATAAATGTTTTTTCCTTGATACGGTAGGCGTTGACAAAGCAGCACATATAAAATTGCGCCAAGGGAATAAATGTCAGAGCGATGATCTAGTTGATCCATATGACCAGACGCTTGTTCCGGTGGCATGTACGCGGCAGTGCCAAGTACTTGTCCAGTCATTGTCAGTGCAGTGTGGTGATCGCTACGTAGCGTTTCAATTGTGGGTTTTGGGGATGCGAGAGAAGAATCGTGCTCAGTGGGGTCAATAAATATTTTTGCGAGACCCCAGTCTATAACGAGGACTTCACCATAGTCTCCGATCATGATGTTATCTGGTTTTAAATCACGATGAATAACGCCTTGTGAATGAGCAAAGGCAACAGCATTACAAGCAGAGATAAAGATGCGCAACAGATGTGGGATATCTTGCTGTTGCGAACGAATTATGGTTTTACCAAAATGTTCGCCCTTAATCATTTTCATGCTAAAATAGAGTGCGCCGGTTTCGGTAGTTCCCATTTCATGAACTGGAACAATGCCCGGATGTTCTAGTTGCCCAGTGATCTGAGCTTCTTCAATAAAACGAACTAATTTTCGTGCGTGTAGCTCTTCAGGGTCTGTTCCTTTGCCATGTTCTTTATGTGTGAACTCTTTTTCATCGAGTACTACTTTTAAGGCCACATCGCGGCGAAGATCTCTATCAGCAGCGCGAATAATCGCTCCCATGCCACCGCGAGAAATTTCTTCTCCTAATATATAACGTTTTTTTCCGGTGGCTTCGGCAATTAATTCTTCTGTGGGCTTGAGGGTAGAAAATCGATCCGTTGCTAATGTTTGTTGTGCAGGGCTGTTGCTCAGGGTTATTGTTGGATCACCATCCGACAATATGCTGTGCTGTTCAAAGGTATTTTGCTCGTTCATCAGTGTTTACTAACTGGCTTGCCTGTTAAAATGCATTCAGCAATTCGAACGCCGTCCAGGGCGGCAGAGGTAATACCGCCGGCGTAACCAGCACCTTCTCCTGCAAGGTAGAGGCCATCGAGAGAACTGGCTAGGGTGTCGGGGTTACGCTCAAAACGGACGGGAGATGACACACGGCTTTCCACGCCAACCAGTGTTCCTTTTTTCATGAATCCGGGTATCACTCGTTCAAAATGTTTTAAAGCAGCACGAAGGGCTTCAACTGTTTCTTGTGGTAACAGGTGGTCTATGCGGCCAGGTTGCATCCCTAGTTTATAGGAACCAGAGTGAATTTTCTTGCTTTTTTCACCACGCATAAAATGGAGAGCACTTTGTGCGGGACAGGTGTAATTGTTTCCACCAGCAGCAAAGGCAGCTTTTTCAATGGCATCTATTTTATCAAATTCTTGGAGTCCGGTGCTTTCATAATCTACCGGTTGGTTGATAATAAGACCTGCATTTGCCCAGCCAGAAGCACGAGCGAATTTACTCATACCATTTGTAGACAGTTGTCCACGGTCGGAGGTGGCTGGTATAATTTCCCCGCCAGGACACATACAAAAGGTGGTGGTATTTTGTGCGCCATTTTTAGGGCGGCTGACTAAATTATACTCTGCACTACTGAGTAAATATCGTGGCCAAGATTTTCCGTATTGTGCGGTATCAATAAGCGTTTGTGGGTGTTCAATACGGCAGCCAATTTGATAGCCTTTGGCTTTATGGTTAACGTTGTGCTTACAGAGTGTGCGAATTAATTCACGGGCGCTATGGCCTATAGCCATTAATACAAACGGAGCTTCAATCCGTTCACCATCAGCAAGCACAACTCCAGAACATTTTTTCCCCGTTGTAATAATATCGGTAACAGCAGAGCCCCAACGAAAGGTTCCACCCCATTCTTCTATCTGCTGTCGTAAGCGGCGGGCCATGTGTGGTAATATATCTGAGCCAATATGTGGATGATGATCATAGAGAATGCGTTTGGTTGCCCGAGCTTTCACAAAAGCTTCTAAAATAAAGCGCATGCGGCTGTCTTTTACTCGTGTGTACAGTTTCCCATCTGAGTAGGTGCCAGCGCCGCCTTCACCAAAGAGATAATTACTTTCAGAATTAAGCTCCCGGTTATGCATAAATTGGTCAATATCTGCGGCACGTTTATCCACAGGGAAACCTCTATCTATAACGATGGGCTTACAGCCATGCAGAGCTAGCAAGTAAGCGGCCATGATACCGGCAGGGCCAGTGCCAACGATAACAGGATTCATAGGTAAGGGATGCTGAAGCGGGAGATGATATAAGGCGTGTTCTTGCGACATTGGTTCAGTATGGACTGTGATACCAGTACATTCATGGACAGCAGGCGCATGGTCCGATAATTGTGCTTCCAGTTGGTATATAAGCTCTAAGCGAGGCTTTTTTCGTGCGTCAATGCTGCGTCGAATGATGTGATATTTTATAACATCATCCGTAGCGCATTTGAGTGCCTGAGCAATGTGCTTATGCAGACGTTTATCCGGTGCGTAGCGGCCTTCAGCGGCAAGATCGTTCAGGCGGACACGTAGCTCTTTCATTCGAATATATTGCATGGCGGGAGTATGAGTTTTTTCTCGAGATGGCTAGTAACAAAGCCTTTGTGGTGTAGGAGACTAGGGGTATGCGGAAGCTTGCGTTTGTTCTGTTGGCTAGATGATGTGGGCATGACAAAATTGGTTCGAGAACCTATCTATCAGCAATTGAACAAAGCACTTCGAGATTTGATGAATCGTGGAGAGTTTGCGGTCGGCAGTAAATTTTTATCAGAGCGAGAGGTTGCCACTCGTTTTGATGTGAGCAGGACCACGGCTAATAAGGCCTTGGCTAGTTTAGTGGCTGCTGGCTTGCTCGATTTTCGTAAAGGTGTTGGTACGTTTGTGACTGAACCAGTGTTGAATTACGATATGCGCTCATTGGTAAGTTTTACTGATAAGGCACGAGCGGCAGGAAAAATGCCGAGTACCCGTGTTCTTGAATTCCGACAAGGAACGGCTGATGAGGCAGACAGTGAAACCTGTCATGCTTTGGATGTTGCAGGCGATGATGCGTTATTTTTTATAGACCGCTTGCGTTTGGCGGATGATGAACCGGTTATTTTTGAGCAGCGTGTTGTTGTTGAGCGTTTTTGCCCAGGGCTTACTCAAAAAGATTTAACGGAGTCTTTATATAGCGCATGGGTCGAGCAGTTTGGCTTAGAGATTTCTGATGCGCAGCAAACTATTCGAGCGGTTAACTTAAGCGCGAAAATGGCATCTATTCTTAATGCTGAAGTTGGGGTTGCTGCTCTAGAGTTGACCTGTACTGGTTTTGTTGATGGCCATAATGCCTTATGGCATGAGCGAACGTGTTATCGCGGTGATGCATATCAATTTCACAGTGTCTTAGGTGGTGGCCAAGCAGGATCGCAGACCCACGGTGTTTTATCATAGCAACAGTAACCATACTGATAATGGTCTCTCTTTACAAATGAAAGTATAAAAAATATGGCTCGTAAATTACGCGTATTGCATGCCGCAGGTGAGGCGGTTCCCTTGGCAAAAACAGGAGGATTAGCTGATGTGGTTGGTTCTTTGCCACGTGCACTGGTTGAAAATAATACCGATGCACGAATTGTTATTCCTGGCTATAAGGTGGCTTTGGAAGCAGCAAAAAAACTTGGTCGCGTGAAGGTACACCCACAGCAAATGCATATAGAAGCTGGTGGACATGTGCATCAAGTAGGCGTTGCTGAAATTATTTTGAACAAAGTTCGGTATTATATGCTGGTATGCCCAGAATTATATGAACGTGATGGTTTATATGGTCCCGTTCCGAATGAAGATTATGATGATAATGCTCGTCGCTATTCTGTTTTTGCAAAAGCCGTACTTGCACTGCCCACATTTATAAAATGGGTTCCACATATTATTCATGCACATGATTGGCAGGCTGGACTTATTCCACCACTGCTTGAACGTGGATTTGGCAATGATCTGCCGGCAACCCGTTGTGTCTTTAGTATTCATAATATTGCCTACCAAGGAACGATGTGGCATTTTGATATGAAGTTGGCTGGTCTTGACTGGGCACTCTTTAACCACATGCAACTAGAACATAACGGTCAATTTAATTACTTAAAAGCCGGTGTCGTTTTTGCTGATAGGGTAACAACGGTGAGTCGTCGTTATGCCGATGAAATTCTTACGCCAGAATTTGGTGCAGGTTTAGAGGAAGTTTTGCAGCATCATCACTACAAAGTAAGTGGTATTCATAATGGTATAGATACACAGGTCTGGGACCCAGAAAATGATCCAGAAATTGCAATGCCTTTTTCTGCTAAAGATTTATCTGGCAAAAAAGATTGCGCATTAGCTTTGCGTAAAGAATTAGGCTTGGTCACAGATACGAAGGCTTGCCTCGTTGGGGTGATTAGCCGATTGGTTGAACAGAAGGGGTTGGATCTCGTTTTGGAAACTGTTGAGCCGTATGTGCTCTCTGGTCGGATGCAGTTGGTTGTGCTTGGCAGTGGTGACCCCGTTCTTGAGCATGGCTTTCATCAATTAGCTGCCAGTCATCCGGGCTGGGTTACATTCTGGCGTGGTTACAATGAAGGTCTTTCGCATCGTATTGAAGCTGGTTCTGATATTTTCTTAATGCCTAGTCGTTTTGAACCATGTGGTCTAAATCAAATGTATAGTATGCGGTATGGAACTCTGCCAATAGTCCGTTACACGGGTGGACTGGCTGATACGGTTACAGATGTCTTAGTTGATAACGGTACTGGTTTTACTTTTGGTCCTGCTGATGTTGGCTATTTCTCAAGTGCTATAGATCGAGCACTTGGCCTGTTTGAGCATTATCCCAAAGAATGGGCGGCTGCTCAAGTTCGTGCGATGGCGGTTGATAATAGCTGGCAACATGTCTCTCAAGAGTATGAAGAACTGTATCGAGAACTAGTCTTCCTCTAGGTGCACCAAAAATAGTGTCATATTTTGCTGGTATTGGCTATAGTGAGTAGAAGGGGATTTTATGTTTCGGATTTTACTATGTCTGTGTTTGCTTTCTATGTTGGTACTAGAGGCTGCTGAGTGGCCTGTCTTTGGGGGAAATACTCGCTATAATGCCAGTAGTACAGACCGTGTTGGTCTACCACTTTCAGTACGGTGGACCTATCAAGGAATGACTCCAGACCCGTGTTATCGTAATCGAACGGTAAATATGCCCGCCACGCTCAAGAAATTAAATCTTAAAAAATTACCTGAGTTTTTCACTGAAGATTTTGCTATAGCTCCGGTTGTAGTTGCGGGTAAGGCGTATCTGGCAGATTCGGCAAGCCTGTCTCTTGTTTGTGTCGATGCAGGAAACGGTCGGGTTCTGTGGCGCTTTGTTACGGGTGGGCCAGTGAGATTGGCACCAACAGTGTCGGATGGTCGCGTTTATTTGGGAAGTGATGATGGGTATCTCTATTGTTTGGATGCTCAAAGTGGTCAAGAATTATGGCGTTACCAAGCAGCACCGAGTAATTACCACTGTTTGGTGTTTGGCCATCTAACTTCTGCTTGGCCAATTCGTACAGGTATAACTATTCATGAAGGTCGTGCCTATTGTGCGGCTGGCATTTTGCCGGCACAAGGTGTCTATTTGCATGCGGTTAACGCAGTATCTGGAGAAAAAGTTTGGGATAGAGCAATAGAGTATTCAGCTCAAGGACATATTTTGGTAGCAGAAGAGTCTTTGTGGTTACCGACAGGTCGAACAAACCCAGTTGAATGTTCTTTGGTAGATGGTGCGCCACGTTTGGAGACACCACCGGTTCGTCGGTATTTAGGTGGTTCAAAAGTGTATCAGCTTCATAATACAATTGTTTATGGACCCATTGAATCTGGGAACCTTATTTTACGCCGACCAGCAGGAGCTCCTGAACCGACAACAAAGAAAAAAAAGCGAAGAAGTCCTAATGTGACTGGTCGTTTGGCAGCATTGCAGGGCATTCAACTACTTGGTGACGAGGTTTATTGTCTACTTGGAGTAGATGGTCTCCATGCCTTAACACGAGCAGCATGGGATGAAACCATAGAAAAAGAGTTGAATGGTGAACTAATTGCCCCGTCAAATGGGAAAAAGAAACGGCAGCGTCGCAAAAAAGCCGCAGGCCAAGGGCAAGGTGGCGGTATGCCAATGGGATCAACGTCGTTACTAGCCGGTGTAGAGGCGGCAGCGTTGTGGCATGTGCCATTTAAGAAAACGGCTATCTGTGCTACCAGTAGTGTTGATACTGTCTTTATCGGTTTTGCTGATGAAGTCCGTGCGTTAAACATGCAGACTGGTGAACAGGTTTGGAGCCAAGCTCTTTCGAGTGAGGTACATCATCTGAGTATTGCAGATGGTCGTTTGTATGCAGGAACAGATAGCGGTGCTGTGATTTGTTTTGGTAGGGAAATAGCTAGTATGGCACCAGTGATAAAGTCAGATAAGCAATGGTCTCTAGAAGAGAACCTTATGCAGCTTGCTGATGCTTTGCAGGAACGTTTACCTGTTAGCAAAGGCTATATTTGTGTGCTCGAAGATGAAGAGTTAGCAGTGGCACTTGCACAGAGCAGTACCCATAAAATCATTTTACATATAGAAGATTCTGTGCGTGCAGCTGAACAACGTGTACGTCTTGCAGAGTCAGGTCTGTCTGGGACTATTGCAGTAATATATGGGCCTCTAGCGGATCTTGATATTGCCCATTATAGCATGCAGATGCTTATAGCTCCTGCCTCTACATTGCCTGTAGGTTTATTGCAGTTGTTGCGCCCTTGTGGGGGAATTGCCGTAACTGCAAAAGCGCCTCCAACAGGAGCCGAGATTGATGGTTTTGGTGTTTGGAAAGCAGAGAACATTGCTGGTGTTGATATGTATGTGGCAGAACGAAGCACTCTTTCTGGAGCAGGTGCATGGACACATCATTATGCAGATGCAGCGAATACAGGGTGCAGTAAAGACGAGGCCGATGTGAGTGCATTACGCTTACAGTGGGTTGGTCCACCAGGTCCAGAAGACCGGCCAGATCGACATAGTTTGCCTATGCCTCCTTTATACGCAAATGGTCAATTGTTTATTGCAGGTTACGAAGATTCACTTACGGCGATAGATGCGTATAGCGGTACTCTGTTATGGAAAAAACAGATACCAAACTTTGTTCGACAAAATATAAGCCATCGAGCAGCATTTTTGGCAGTGGATGAGCAAAATATTTTTGCGGTAACAAAGGAAAAATGTCTGGTCATTGACAATAGGACTGGCGAGGTATCGAGTGAACTATTTGTGCCCAATACACAATATGATTGGGGGCAGGTAGCTGTTGTTAATCGTCGCGTTTTTGGTACAGCACAATTGAAAAAGATAGATCTTGGTGGAAAGAAAGGACAGTATTATGTTGCTAAAAACCTCTTTAGTCAATTGACGTTAGCCTACGAAATTTTTGCACATACTGTTGAAACAGGAGAACACTTATGGACACGGAATGAAGGTGTTGTGTTGCACCCAACTATTGCGATTTCTGATAAACATGTGTTTTTTATGGAAAGTAGAAATACAAAGGCACGCAACAATACTAAGGGAGTTATGACTTTGCCCGAGTTTTTTGCAAGTGATGCGTACTTAGTGTGTGTTGATGCGGCTACCGGCGCAGAGCAGTGGTCCGAACCACTTACACAAATGTCCAACAATTATGAACATTGGGCTTTTCTTTGTTATGCTCAAGGCAAGCTGGTCAGTTTGCGTTCTGGGCATTTAGAGCCTAAAAAAATTGGCCTTCATTATGAATGTTATGATGCAGATACTGGCAAACGTTTATGGGAACAAAAGGTTCTGTCTGAGGAAGAAGTTTACAGTCCCTTGTCCTATGGTAAAAATATGCAACAAGGACCAGTGTCCATTGTTGGAGATGCTATTCATAGAGCTTCCTATGTGTTTAAGCATCTTGTCTTTGATCTTCATACTGGCCAAAAACTTAAGCATAATAAAGATCTTGCCCAGCAGTGGAATAAGGGCAATAAAACTTGCTCGCCTGCAACAGCTAGCAACACCGCCTTGTATTTCCGAATGAATTCAAACTTTATGTTAGATATACAGGATGATTATGAAGATCGAAAAATTCAAAAATTATCTTCAAATCGCCCGTCATGTTGGATGAGTGTTTTTCAGGTGGGTGGGCTTGTCTTGGCACCAGAATCAGGATCTGGCTGTACCTGCGGCTTACCCCTACAAATATCAACGGCTTACGCTCCTATTCCCTAACAAATTTTAACGGTTTTTGTTTAGAAGCCATTTCAAAACCTCACCACATCGTCTGGTTTGCTCTTTTGAATACGAACAGCGTTAGGCTTTCTTGGAAATAGCCTTAGAACAGACCTGTTGCAGAGGTCATGTAAGAGTGTGTCAGGAGAAGGGCCGTATGTGACTGCTTCTCTTGTGTGTGATGCACCAACGGTAAGCATCAGGCAAAAGCTGATTATAAAAGGCTGTTAATGGGATTACTCTAATGGGGCGCTCTCTTTGAGCGGAGCCTAATAGGTTTGTTCACATATGCGGTAAGGAGAAGCAGGTGTTGTCTACATTGATAAAGAATATGGGTAAACGTATAAATGTTATATGTATCTGTTCCATTTGTTTACTGAGTATGCTGGTCAGTATGGTAGCAGCAGCAAGTTCTCCTTTTGTGTGGTCTGGTGGAGACGGTACTACCTTGCCGGTATGGCGCGTGCATGTGCAGAGCATTACACTACCTGTCGGAGTAGTGGAGGTTAGTGATGAACTTGCAATTATAGACCGCGGTAATGCAGGCCGTATTGTTGGCGTGATCTCTATAACGAACCCTGCAATCGTTCCAGTAACAGCCGCAGGCGGAATTGTTCTTGGCTCCAACCGCGGTTTTTCTAACCTCGTTTTAGGTCCTGGTTTTACTCCAGGCAATGATTATAGTTTTCAATTTTGGGATAGTAGCGCAGATGTGGTATATACTGATTGCTCTAGTACACTTATTACGACAGGAGGCTGGGACAGTACTGTCTTTCCTACTTTGGATGCTCAGCAAACGGCTGTAGAGCTCACCTTTCACGCAAATGCGCAAACGTATACCGTTAGTTATCATGGAAATGGCCATGATACGGGTACGGTACCGATAGACAGTAATGTGTATACGAGCGGTGAGACGGTAACGGTTTTAGGCAATATGAATAGTCTTGCCCGGTCTGGCTACGACTTTGTTGAATGGAACACTGCTGCGGACGGTAGTGGTACAAGCTATGCCGGGTCAACAAGCTTTGTGGTGGGAAGTGATGATGTTGTCTTATACGCGAGTTGGATGCAGCAAGCAGACTACGACCATACTGTGTCAACACTTACGGATGTCATAGACGATAATTACGAGGTCGGTCATTATTCTTTACGTGAAGCAATAACACAGGCCGTTGCTGGAGATACGATAGGTTTTTCTGTAAGTGGGACGATTACACTTGCTGGTACATCAATGCTGATAGATAAATCTATTAGTATTGATGGCGACAGTCATATTGTTATTGATGCTCAGAACCTGAGTCGAATTTTTAATATTGATCATGCTGGTTCAAGTACACTTATTTCGGTTACGCTTAAAAACATGACTCTGACAGCTGGCCACTATCAAGTGGTTGATAGTCACGCTTATGGTGGTGCTATTTATAACGAAGAAAACCTCACCCTTGAGGGAGTGTCTATTACGAATTCGACCGTTATTGGCGACGCTTCAGCAAGTTCTCATAAACAAGGGTATGGTGGCGGTTTATATCACACCTATGGCACGTTGGCTATTCGTAATTGCACATTCAGTGGAAATAGAGCCAGTGGTATTTTTGACGGTATAAAAGACGGATATGGTAATGGTGGTGCTGTGGCACTCGGTTCCGTTAATAATACAGGAAGCGCAGGTGTCGTTGTTTCTATAGAAAATTCAACTTTTATGAACAACAGTGCCACAACAGAAAGTGCTTCTGACAGCAGTAACTTGGCCGATGGTGGTGCTTTGTATTGTCGTGTAGATGCAAATCCGCGTGTAAGTGTTGAAATTATAAATAGCACGATTAGTAACAACGTAGCTGAAGATTCAGCTGGTGGGCTGTATTGCGATAATGGTATATTTTCTATTTATAATAGTACGATTACTCAAAATACTTGTTCTACAACAGATGGTATTGTGCAAATAAGCAATGATGCAGAAGTGTCTCTTTTTAGTACGATTATAACAGGAAATAACAGTGCTGTAGACATAGAAACCGATCATGAAACAGTTCTTGTGCAATTAGACCACTGTTGTTGGGATAGCAGTGGTGTCAATGAAACGACAACTGCTTTTGCAACCGGTCCTGCGGCATATTCCGTAACGCAATGTGTTGATACGATTGACCCTTTATTGGCAGATTTGGCAGATAATGGCGGTGTTACATATACACATGCGTTACAACCAGGAAGCCTTGCCCTGAATTCAGGTGCTAACTTATTAAATTTAACTACCGATCAACGTGGAGATACATATGAACGTGTCTTTGATGGTATGGCAGACATTGGTGCTTACGAAAATCAAGAAGTTGTTTTGGCGGCAGAAATTATGATTAGTGGTCAAGGCATTGAAATTCCAGATGAAACAACAACGGTTTCTCTTACGCAGGGTACTGATTTTGCTGAAGCTAATATTTCTGGAATATTTATTGATCGTATTTTTACGATTGCCAATACTGGTGGGCAACCGCTTACGCTTACGGATGTAAGTATCAGCGGCTCTTCGGCTTTTAGTATTCTTGTGCAGCCAGCAAGTAACATTGCACCAACAGAATCAACAACTATGACAGTACGCTTTGATCCATTAGAAGTAGGCACGGCCTCTGCTCAAATATCAGTAACCAGCAATGATTTTGATGAAGATGTTTATACGTTTGCACTGGCAGGAGCTGGCACCCAATCAGGATTTACGGTCTATGCATGGAATGCTTACAAATTATTAGATCAACAACAGACACGAGATTTTATTGTTGGCATGAATGCAGATGTTTTAGTTTTAACCGAAGTGGATAGTGAAGCATGGGTTGAGACCCTCCAGACTGAAATGGCTACTGCTAGTGGATATAGCTATGCTCTCTATTATCCAACGCCACAGGAAAGTACATATCAACTTGCGGTGTTGTCTCGTTTCCCTTTTATCAGTACGGTGGATGGTTCAGATCTTGCTCATGATCCAAGTGATAAAATTACTAAATCTATGCCGATTGTTCGTATTACTGTTGACGGAGAAATTTTCACTCTTGCTGGAATTCATGCCAATACTGCAAAACAAAAGGCAACACATGAAAATGAGGCAAACGAATTACTTTCCGTTATAGATGCAGAAAGCAGTAATGTGCGGACTCTTGTTCTTGGTGACTTTAATTCACGGGCACAATCAGATGGTGCGGTAACTGATCTGACGCATCCCAATTATACTGTTGATGGCTTCTCATATCCAAACACGGTCTCAACGGATGCGTTTATTGCTGCTGGTTATGTGGATGCATGGCGGTTTGTACATCCACATAGAGCAGCCCCAGCGACAAAGAGTATAAAAAATGGAGAAGATCCTGGATCGAATATGGGTGAGCGTATTGATCATATCTTTGTTTCCAGTGATATTGTTATTGCTGATGCAGGAGTTTTGTATGACGCGAGTAATGACCTTTCAGATCATAAACCGGTTTGGGCACGCATTCAAACAACGGGTAGCTGTCAAACGCGCGGTGGTGCTATGATTGACGCGGGGCCACGTATTTATTCATCATCGTTGGCAGCAGATAACAGCAGCATGAGTATTGTCTTTGATCGCCCTGTTTATGCTCACAATAATCAATCTGGCGCATTGGATGCCGCTCATTTTGAAATAAGCTTTGAGGCAGGGTCTGCTGGTACGGCAACAAATTGTGCTATTGCTAGTGTGAGTCATGTAGCTGGCAGTGATACTGTGGTTTTCTCTTTAGTGGTCAGTGGGGTGGTTGCAGGTACTGAACGTATTCGGGTGCATTTGGCTGGAGATAATAACTATTCTGCTCAAGGTAAAACACCTGTACACGTATATGATGTGAATGGTGTTGCTGATGTTTGGACACGTATGCTGAACGGCCAGCCTTATGCCTCTGATCAACGCACGCAACGTCATGTCTTATTTGTTCCTGTGGTAAACACTCCACCAGTGGCGCAGATAAGTACACCGATCGATGCGAGTTCTGTTATGGAAGGGACACAAGTAGCCTTCGCGGGAACAGCAACAGATGCAGAGGACGGGTCTCTGAGCGGTGTGAATCTTGTTTGGAGTAGTTCCTTAGATGGCCAAATTGCTACGGGTGCTAGTTTTTCAACCAGTAGTTTAACTGTTGGTATTCATCTTATTTCTTTAACAGCTACTGATAGTCTGGGGGCTACCGATACGGAACAGGTAACGCTTACGGTTAACGATGCAGGTGGCCCAAGTTATGATATTGTTGTAACAAGTGAAGCAGACAGCGGCGCTGGTACTTTGCGTCAAGCTGTGAGTGATGCTCTTGCTGGCAATACCATTGGTTTTGGTTCGTCTGTTAATATTATAAACCTCAGTGATTTTATTCTTATAGATAAGGCACTTACTATTGATGGGGGGCGTACTGTAACTGTGGATGGCGGCAATATAACTCGTTTATTCCGTATTGATTATCTTGGAACGACAGCGTTTGTAGATGTTACTCTTAAAGGGCTTACCCTGCAAAATGCTTATGCCCAAACCGCTGACATGCATGCTTATGGTGGAGCTCTTTATAATGAAGAACATCTAACTATTGATAATTGCGTATTGAAAAATAATACGGTTGTTGGTGATGGTAAAGATAATGGCAATGGTACCTCTACGACCCGTAATGGTTACGGTGGTGCATTGTATCATAATTATGGAACCCTAACCATTGGTAATTCTGTTTTTTCAGATAATAGAGCAACTGGGATTGATGATACCATTCAAGCTAATAAAGGGTATGGCGTTGGTTATGGTGGTGCTGTGTATGTTAGTACCAAAGGGAAACTTGTTACGATTAGCAACTCTACATTTTCAGACAATAGAGCGATCGCAGAAACTGCCGCGTGGTCTGACGCAGGTGCTTTGTATCTACGCGGGTTAGAAGGTGCGGTTATTAGTAATAGTACTATCTCTGGTAATAGCTGTGTAGATGCCGGTGGTGGGGTGTACGTTGATAATAGTTTGATGACTGTTTATAATTCTACGATTACAGGCAACAGTGCCCATGCATTGGATGCAGGCGGTATCCAAACAACCGTTGATGGCAGCGTTGCTTTATACAGTACAATAATTGCAGGCCAACAACAGGGGTATGATATTGAAACTGACCATGAAACCAGCCCCGTAATTATTGATCATTGCCTGTGGAATAGTACAAATGTGAACGAAATTACCTCGTCTTATATTGGGCTTGCGGCTTTTGCCATAAGTGATTCTCAAGATGTAACAGACCCGCTCCTGCATGTTTTGGCTGATAACGGTGGGCAGACTTTGACGCATGTACCAATGGCTATGAGTCTCGCCATAGATAAGGGGTCAAACGAATTATCATTACTTACTGACCAACGAGGGCAGGCTCGTACAGCAGGCGAGCAGACAGATATTGGTGCCGTTGAATTACAAAGTAGTAATACCGCACCAATTGCAGATATTATTGCCCCATCTGATGAAAGTGTTTTTGATGAAGGTGTTGACATTGTGTTTGTAGGTACTGGCACAGATAGTGAAGATGGCGTGCTAAGTGGTGCAAGTATCGTTTGGAGTAGTGATCGTGATGGTATACTTGGTACAGGAGCCTCATTAACCGTGAGTACGCTGAGTCTTGGCAGCCATATAATACGTTTGACGGTTACAGATTCAGGCGGTGCAGATCATGTAGATGCTATTGTTATTACGATAACTGGTGACGAGCCAATTTACGATATTGTTGTGCTGAATGGTAATGATAGTGGTGTTGGTAGTTTACGCCAAGCAGTCAGTGATGCAGCCGAAGGAGATATTATTGGATTTGATGGTGCTGTTACAACCATTTCTCTACATAGTGAAATCCTGATAAATAAAGACCTGAGTATTGATGGTGCAGGACATATCACTCTTTCAGGTAGTAACCAGACGCGTCTTTTTTATCTTTATAAAAATGGTTTAGAGTTGCAGGTCAATTTAAGTGGGTTAACAATGGATGCTGCATATAATACTGCTAATGTCTATGGCGGTGCTTTGTATAATAAGGGAGAAGTGCTGGCTCTAAGTAATTGTACGTTTAGTAATAATACTGTTGAAACATTGATAAGTGGTTCTGTCTACGGTGGTGCTTGTTACCTGAATGGACCAACAACGATAAGCCATTGTTTGTTTATAGGAAATGAGGCAATTGGTCGTGGTGACGATATTCTGAATAAAGCAAAGACCGCCTTTGGCGGAGCTTTGTATGTGAAGAATGTTGATGTCATAATTACAGATTCGCGTTTTACTGCTAACAATGCGCGTGGGGCTGGTGATACAACTGCTTATGATTACGGCTATGGTGGTGCTGTGTATGTGAATTCATCGGTTTCAGAAATGCTCCTGACAATAACGAATACAACGATTGATGCTAATATTGCTCAAGGTGTGAGTCTTGCATATGGAGGGGCTATTTATTCTTATGCAGGTGCTGATGATGGGCTCACCTTGCGCATTCTCAATAGCACCTTATCTGGAAACCAGGCAATTTGTACTGGAACAAGTAACGCCCGTGGAGGTATGCTTTACATGAATCGTTCAACAGGAGGGAGTGGTCTATCAAGTGTAACTGTTGAGCTTGATAATACGACGGTTGCGAACAATAGTGTGAGTAGTGGTATAGCGAGTAGGGCAGACGGTGGTGCTGTGTATGGTTATCGTGGAGATATTCAAATTCGCTCGTGCATCATTGCTGATAATGTTGCGGAGGATGCAGGTCAAGACCTGTATATCAATGCATCAACCATAGATAGCGTTCATGTGACGTATAGCTTAATTGAAAGTCTAGATGGTAATCATGGGCAAAGTGACGGGGTAGATGGAAACAGGGTTGGTGTTGATCCTATTTTGGAGCCATTAAGTAATCAAGGTGGTCTAGGCCCAGTACAGACAATTGATGCAGCAAGCCCATGTGTTGATACCGGGGGAAATCCAAATGGTTTGATCAATGATCAAACTGGTGGTGTGCGTACGCAAGGTGCAGGAACAGATATGGGTGCTTACGAAGTGCCGGCAGGTATGGGATAAGAACAGTTTGTAATTGCAGTGGAGAGGATGCGCCCATGTATGAAGCATGGGCGCATCCTTTTAGGAACTTTGTTTTGAGCGCTTTTCTTTAAGGAGTCCCCAGCTTCCAATCAGAACTAAAGCCATGCCGAAGATTTCCCATGTACTGATCTCTTCATCTAAGACGAGCATAGCTAAGATAAATGTGCCAGCAGGGCCAATGTAAGCTGTGATAGCAGTCCGCTCGGTACCAATTTCCTGAATGGCAAAGTTAATTAAAAATGCAGGGATAACACTGCCAACAATTCCAAGAAATAATCCAATAAAATATACTTCAGCAGGAAAATTCCACAAATGAAACCCGTTCTGTACTGCATGATGAATGAAGGTGTATATTCCTGCACCTATCATAATAAAAGCGGTGTAGAGCGGTGCACCAATCCTTTTTATATAAGACGCGCTCCATAATAAATAGGCGGCATAGACAAAAGCAGAGGCGAGCACTAACATACTTCCATAAGCAGAGCTGATGCCAAGGTCTGTATCTGCGGCGTAAGCCAGAGAAATACCAATATAACTTATAGCAGCCGCAAAGAGGACAATTCGGCTTGGAGCAGATTTGCGCACAAGGCAAGATAAAAACACCAAAATAATTGGATAGGTAAAAATGACCAACCGTTCAAGGCCTGCTGAAATATGGTTCAAGCCCATAAAATCAAAAAGGGGAGCAATATAATAACCAAGGAATGCGAGCAGAGCAATGCCGAAGCCATCTTTTATTCGGAGATCTAAGTGTTTCGTTGATTTTTTACAGAGTAAGAAAATCGCAATACCAATGAAGAACGGCAAAGAAAAAAGAACGCGAAGCGCCATTGTGTCAATAACGCTTATACCATAGGTGTAAGCCAGTTTAACAAAAACGCCTTTGGTCCCGAATAACAAGGCGCCTGCGGCGGCATAAAAGAATCCTTTGCTGTGTGCAAACATATGTTTATTCCAATACGATACGAAAAAGCCCGCTCCATTTTTATGGGCGGGCTGTTGATAAGACTTTTTTAATTCAGTCAGTGCTAGTTTCTGTTATCTAGCGGCATGCAACACCCCGTGCTCTCTTCCAAATGAGGAGGAGCTTTAGCCAGCTACGAATAAGAGAAGTGTTTAACATGATCGTTATGCTTTCATGTACTTAAAAAAATCAAGAACTATTTTTTGTCTTTGTTGAGGTGAACACTATAACGAAATTCTTGTGGATTAAGATGGTCGAGTGTTTTTCCATTTATTTGTGCAAAGGGATACATGAAATAAGAAAGAGCTGGTCCGTGTTGTCGTGGTGTAAATTCAACGTTTCGTGCATTTTTCTCAAGAGCGACGCGGAATACAGTGTTATGCCCCCAAAAGAGATCTTTCCATGTACCAGCATCTTTGAGTGTGAGATCATTAATCAGCATTTGTTTGCGTACATCGGCTGGATCAATTGGTAACCAACCTATTTGTGGGAGGTAGATTTCGACCCAGCAATGGTAAGCGGTGGTAATATTACCACTATTGGCTTCTTGTAGACGGAGGCCGTAAACATCACGAGCAGGAATGCCAGCAGCGCGAGCAACCGCAACACAAACAGCACTAATATCTGCACATTTACCACCACCAGCAGAGGCGTTCATTGTTTGATCGGCCATACCGAGTCCACAGCCACGGACTTGCGGGTCTCTAAAGGTATTGGCAATGACCCATTCATAAACACCTTGGGCTTTTTCATACGGAGTTTCTCTGCCAGTGGTTGCTTCGTGTGCGGCATCTATGAATTCTTCTACTGGAATGCCATTACTCGATTGTAAATATTGTTGTAGTGTTTCTGAGTTTGAGAGTTCAGTCTCAGCATTGGTATAGTGTGGTTGGACATGAAAGCTCATGGTGAGCGTTGCATCTGTGCTGTTATCTTCCCATTCGGCATAGAGGTAAACGGCTCCAGATTGAGGTTCTGTTTTAATGGTATGAAAGAGATAATTACCAGAAATATGAACGTCATTAATAGACTGTTGTGGATTTGAGACTGGATAAGGGAGCCAGAGTTTTGTTTCAGACTTCTCCGTGTTGTGTTTCTCAGGTGTAAGCGTTACAGTAAAGGTAATGGTTCCTGCTGTCTGCTCAGTAGTAGAAAGAAGGCTGCATAAGAGGCAGAGACCAAAGGTAAGTAGGATGTTCATAGAATTACTTCTCCAAATTAAATTGTTGCTGGAGCATAGCTGTGCTACGCAGAGTGCAATAAAAAAGGACGGGCATAAAGCCCGTCCTTTTTGTTTTTTTCAACTTGTAAATATGAACTAACAGCCACCAGATTTAAAGTTGTTGGCAAACTCTCTAAATCCACCAGCATTAAGTGTATCGAGTTTTTGTTGAGCTTTTTCACCAAACTTTGTACCAGGATATTTTTTGGTAATCATGGTCAGGCCACCGATGAGGCGATCCCAGATTTCACGACAACCAGCGTTGCTTGGTCCTGTTACTTTACGATAGGTGAGACGTGCAGCAAATTCATCTTTGAGCACATCGTCTTTGAGTGCTGCTTTAAGCACTTTTTTTGCTGCTTTGATTTCGCTTTTCAAAGTTTTAGAATCATTCATGTTCTCGACATAAGTGGCGAGCGCGTCGTAATCATCTAATGTTGAAATAGGATTGGCCATAGTCGCATCAATTTTTTCTTTATAGAAAGATTCGATTTGGTCTAGGAGGCCTTTCGCTTCGTCCGTTTTCTTGGCCATTTTAACAAGGCCTTTCATGGCACTGTAATCACCATTGGTAATATACCACCATGCGAGTAGAACTTTTTTATCTTTGATACCTTCTTTGCTAAAGAGCGGCGCACCAATTGCTGAGGCATCTGCTTTAACCAATCTACTCACGTAATTTTTACTTGGTGAGCCGTCTGGTCCCCAAGATTGTGCTAGTGCATAAAAGGCTTTGCCATGCACTGTAGATCGAGCGTACAGTACGCCCTTGGTTTTGCTATGTGGGCGACCAATGGCTCCCATAAGGCCATCAACATCGCTTTCTGTTACGCAAATGATCTGGATAGGTAGTTTTTCTCTATTTTTACGATCAACCAACTGTTGGACCGCGCCCACTTGGGCATCAGAAAAACCGCCTCAGCCTTTGCAGAATGTTTCGACGACAATCGTCTCACCAGCAAACTCTTCAACAGTATGAATTTTCTTGTCTTTGAAAATCATACCTTCAAACTCAGTTGCCTGTATATAGGCAGCCGAATAGGCAAGTAGTGCTAGCGATATAAAGAGATGCTTCATTCGAGCTCCCTCCTTCGCTTGGTTAAGGGTTAGATGCAAGAACTCTAGCAACCGGTCAATTCCGTGCAAGCAATGATTGTCATGTTGGAAAAGTGATACACACTGCTTGTATGAAGACCGAATTTCAAAAATTACCCGCAGTTCATGAGCTTGCCAAGACATGTGCGGTGCCAGATGAATTAGCGTTATCTGTAGCACGGCAGGCAATTGCGACAGTGCGGAAGACGATTAGTGACGGTGCAGTGCAAGGGGATATTGCATCATTATGTGAACAAGAGGCTAAGCGTCTCCTTGAATCTTTACAGGATACTGGTCCGCAAGCCATTGTAAACGCAACAGGTACGGTTTTGCATACAGGTCTTGGCCGTGCGCCACTGAGTAAACGAGCACAAGCAGCAGTGAACTCTGTTTTGAATGGTTACTGTGATCTGGAGTTTGATGTACCCTCAGGTAAACGTGGGAACCGTCTTGCAGATAGTACAAGCTTGTTATGTGCACTCACGGGCGCAGAAGATGCGCTTGTTGTAAATAACTGCGCCGGTGCTGCTGTGCTTATCTTGCAATGCTTAGCACAGGGGCGAGAGGTATTGGTGAGCAGAGGGGAATTAGTTGAAATTGGTGGTAGTTTTCGCGTTCCAGAGGTTATGGCTAGCGCAGGTTGCCTTATGAAAGAAGTTGGGGCAACCAATAAAACCCATTTGCGTGATTATGCTGACGCGATAAGTGAGCAGACTGATTTATTGCTGAAAGTACATCGTTCTAATTTTATTCAGGAAGGTTTTGTTGCAGAAGTTTCCTTACTTGATTTAGTTGAGCTTGGGGCAGAGCGTGGTGTGCCAGTAGCGCTTGACCAAGGGTCTGGCTGCATGGTTGATCTGAGCCCACTTGGTATTCAAACGCCGATGGTGCAAACAGCACTTGCTAGTGGTATCGACGTATTGTGTTGTTCTGGAGATAAATTATTCGGTGGGCCACAGGCAGGAATTATTCTTGGCAAGCGGTCGGTTATAGAGCGGTGTCGTCAACATCCATTGGCTCGCGCGCTTCGGGTTGATAAATTAACAGTGGCAGCTTTAACTGGAACTTTACATGATTATTTGTTTGATGATCCGTGGGAACATATACCAACTTTGCAGGCTTTAATAACGGATGTCTCTCTCTTACAGAAACGAGCAGAACACATTTGTTCAGTGCTAGATGCATCTATTGCGCGAAGAATTACCGTGGAACAGGGACAAGTGGGCTCTGGTGCTGCTCCAACGCAAGGGCAGGCCAGTGTACAAATTCGTTTTTCATCAAGTCATGTTGATAGAAGAGCCCGTTCTCTGCGTACAGCTCAGCCGCCAATTATTCCACGTATTGCAGATGGTGAACTCATTATTGATCTCGGAACAGTAGCGCCCACAGATGATGAGTTACTGATCTCTATGTTACATAAAGTTTTTGCCCATGAGTAAAAGGGCACGTTCTCATCTTATTGTTGGGACGGCTGGTCATGTGGATCATGGTAAAAGCACACTGGTTCAAGCATTAACTGGTACAGACCCCGATCGTTTGCCAGAAGAAAAAAAACGCGGGTTGACTATAGATCTTGGTTTTGCTTTTTTATCTCAGCCCGAAGCCGTTTCTGACATCGCATTTATAGATTGCCCTGGGCATAAAAAATTTGTTCGACATATGGTGGCAGGTTCTGGCAGTATTGATGGCGCTTTGTTAGTGATTGCTGCTGATGACGGTATTATGCCGCAAACGAGAGAACATGTAGAAGCTTTACAGGTACTTGGTGTTCCTTGGGGCCGTGTGATTATCAGTAAGAGCGATCTTGTTGATACTGAGCGTCTTCAGGTTTTACGTGAATCTATTGTGGAATTACTTGTTGGAACTGTTTTTCTTGAAGACGAGCCATTGGCACTGAGCGCTCACACAGGGGCGGGACTCACGGAGCTGCGAGCATGGCTATCAACACGGGCAGAGCAACGCAGAGCTACGGTATCAGCAAAAGAATCTTTACTGGTACGTTTACCTATTGATAGGGTTTTTACGGTAAAAGGGCATGGTACTATTGTAACGGGAACCTTGTTATCAGGAACGATAAAATGCGGTGACCAATTAGATCTCTTTCCTCAACAAGCAGTACGGGTGCGAGGAATTCAAGTACATAAACAATCTGTTGATCGTGCATGTGCCGGCCAGCGTTGTGCTATTAATATTGCAGGTATTTCTCATCATGCCGTTTCTCGTGGTTCATGGTTAGCAACAGCAGAAACATTGCGGTCAGTGCGAAAGGTTGCTGTAGATCTGGATGTATTATCTCTTGGTATCTGCCACCGTCAGCGTGTACAAGTGTATCATGGAACGACTCGTAGTTTTGCTCGGGTGTCCTTAATTGGGTGTGACCAGTGTGAAGGAGGCCTACAAGCAGCGGTTTTACATTTAGAAACAGGACTCGCATTACGTCCTGGTGACCGTTGTTTATTACGCAGGGCTAGTCCTGCGGCAAATGTTGCAGGAGCTACGGTTTTGCATATCGCTCCACCTCGTTTACGCCGTAAACATGAACAAACCGAGGCTTTTTTTCATCGGTTTCGTTCAGATGCACAGGCCTTATTACAAGCAGAATTAGACGGAGTTGGTTTGGTCGGTCTGCGTGAATCTCTCTTGGCTAAAAATGTTGGTGACCCAGAGCGAGTCAAACAATTCCTCTTAGAGCATAACGACATTGTTCAGTGCGGAGAGCGATATATTAGCGGCTCAGCATGGGCAGCAGCATTGAATATTTTACGTGCATGTATTTCTGAATATTTGCAGCACTACCCTGAACGTTGTTGGCTAACTCTTGCCTTTGTTCGTAAGCGAGTTGCAGAAGCTGCCAGTAATGCGGTTTGGCAACAGTTATTAGATGATTTTAGCGTACAAGGGGGTGTTGTTTTTGAGCACCATATAACCGATCCAACAAGTATTATTGCTCCAAGTTCTCAGTTATATGCTCTTATGCAGTCTTTGGAAGATCTCTATAAAGAAGCTGCTTTTGCCCCACCGTATAATAGAAACTGTTGTAATTCTTTTGATGACCCCGAGCTTGCGAGCCAAGCGCTACGGGCTCTACGTGAACGCGGTTTTCTTATTGCTGTTAATGACCGTTTGCATGTACATCGTGCGCACCTTGAAAAACTGGTAGATGATGCACATCAAGCGATGAACAATGATGGTCGCATAGACGTACAGTGGATGAAAAATTATGGCAGAACCAGTCGTAAGTATGCCGTGCCAATTATGACATGGTTAGATGAACAAGGAGTTACGGTTCGACTTGCAAATGATCGCAGCGCTGGACTAGTACGTACTATTCAAAGACCTGTTTTTGATTATACGTAACTAGAGATGAAAGGCTTGTGTCATTTCATCGTCAGATAAGCTGTCACCGTTGTTGTAATAACTAAGTAGTATGGGAAGGGGTAGTCGCCGGTGCGGCTCTAGGTCTTCAAAGCCTTAGTGAGGTATTGCTATCTCAGGTGGGTTCAACTCCCACGCCTTCCCGCCATTTTACCTTTGTACTAAATATATTGTGAGCTTTCATGAACGTGCCTTTAACATCAAAATCTGTTAAATTAACGCAAACCGTTTCTTGTGCAGGTTGTGCGGCTAAGCTAGACCCGAATATGCTTTCAGGGGTGCTGTCTGGCATTCAATGGCCAGATAATGAGAAGGTTTTACTCGGTTTTGAAGACAGTGATGATGCTGGTGTGTACCAATATGATGACGGTAGTAAACTTATAGCCACAACTGATTTTTTTACTCCCATTGTTGATGACCCATTTACCTACGGTGCGGCAGCGGCAACCAATGCCTTGTCAGATATTTATGCTATGGGTGGTGAGCCATTATTTGCTTTGAATTTAGTACAGTATCCAGAATCACTTGGTGGAGAAATTTTGTCAGAAATTCTTGCAGGTGGTGCTGATGCATGTCGCCGTGCTGGATGTCCCATTGTAGGGGGGCATAGTGTTAAGTCTGATCAAATGACTTATGGTCTTGCAGTGACTGGTCGTGTCGGTGCAGAACAACGTTACTTTACCAATGCCGGTGCCGAAAGTGGTGATGTTCTTATCCTAACTAAAGCTCTTGGTACTGGGATTATGGCTACCGCTACTAAAAAAGATTTAGCATCAGAGGTAGCACAACAGGTTTTGGCTGATTCGTTATTACGGTTGAATGATAAAGCAGGTGCTTTATTGCATAAATATGATGTGCATGCGGTTTGTGATATTACTGGTTTTTCTTTAGCAGGTCACGGTGCAGAATTAGCATTAGCTAGTGAGAAACGTTTATTTATTGAGACAGAAGCTGTGTCATTATTGCCGGGCATAGCAGAAGCTGTTGAGGCGGGCTGTTTAACACGTGGGGATGCATCTAATCGTCTTTACGCCGCATCAAAAGCGGTGATTACTGAACAGTGCAGTGCGTTGCTTGGCCATGTGTGTTTTGATCCGCAATCAAGCGGTGGGCTTTTAATTGCAGTTCAGCACGAAGATGCGGCAGCTATGCTTGCACAATTACATGACGAAGGTGATTGTGCGGCAGCTATTATTGGTCGCGTAGAAGAGGGGCCAAGCGCAATCGTTCTTAACTAAAAACAGCCTCTTTGTCGCTTTGTCCGTCAAAAAAGTATCAGAATTTGTGTGAATTCGTGGAGAGGTCGCTTTTTGTTCTTCTATAATCAGGGCAGTCATATGAACAGAAGCCCTGAAGGAGGATACAAAATGACGAGCCAAACCACGAATGATTTAGATACGTTCTATAATGTGACGGATGAGCAAATTACCCAGTTTCAGCGGGACGGCTTTATTATTTTGAAAGGTGTCTTTAGTAAAGAAGAGCTTGAAGAATGGGAACCAGTTATCACTGCTGAATGGGCCCGACAACGTGAAGATTGTTGGTATAAAGACATCCCGATTAAAGAACGTGATTTGTATCAGCAGGCTTTTGTGCAAATAATGAACCTGTGGCAAACGGACTCATCAACACGCCCCTTTGTATTAAATAAACGGACAGCTGCTATTGCGACTCAATTATTAGGTACACGTGGCGTTCGTATGTATCATGATCAAGCTTTGTATAAGGAACCTGAGGGCGGTATGACTCCATGGCATACCGACCAAGCTTATTGGCCACTGGCAACAGACTTAAGTGTGACTGCTTGGGTTCCATTTCAAGATGTGCCATTGGAAATGGGGCCATTATCTTACGTACAAGGTTCTCATAAAATGACAGAAAATCGCTTGGTGAAAATTAGCGAAGAATCAGAAAAAGAGATTAAAAAAACGCTGACGCTCAATGATATGCCACATGTTGTTGAGCCATTTGAGTTGGGCGATGTTGGTTTTCATTATGGTTTCACATATCACCGTGCAGAAGGTAATTATACTGAAGCTATGCGCAAAGTGATGACCATGATTTATATGGATAGCGAGATGCGTTTAGATGTGCAAGAGCATAATAAAAATGATGCAGAGGGTTGGTGTCCAGGTGTTCAAAATGGCGAGATCATTGATTCGCATCTCAATCCTATTTTATGGGAACATAAGGCATAGTTTTTTCACTTTTTTATTTTAAGGGAGGCGGAAGTAGCGGCGAATAGCCCATTCACTACCCAGTAATAGAATAATGAGTAGATAGAGTAGTGGATGATCCCAGAGTGTGGTAATCTGTTCAGTGGTGCGTTCTTGGTGTAATTCAGGAAGGCTTTTCACCAGCGCTTTGGCGCTGGTGAAACTGTCTGAGCCAGTTCCACGAGCAAGGGTGCTCAGGGCTTCGTGATCTAAACGAGTATCACGTTGCTCCTCATCCGCGGGTGTAACGGTAAATTCCGTCGGCTGTACCTGATCATCGGCAAGTCCATCAGCAAGAGTGCTGGTCCATGTGCCAATATGTGGCGCAGAAATACTTGCACGATAAGTGTTGCCTTCCTTTAATAAACGGACAAGTTGTTCACGGTTTTCATCATTATGGTTGAGGCGTATTGTAGCATTAGAGGGTAAACTGACGGAGCCATCGAGTGCACCAGATGGGACAAGAGCAATTTCTAGCGGTTCACCTTGTGTGGCCTGGAGTGGGTTAATAACTGTTCGCCACGGTTTTTTTGCTAATTGTCTACCACGTGAAGCCCAACGAATGATTTGACTATGAAAGCGGTGTAAATAAATATCTCCAGCATTTTTCCGCCAGCGGAAAGTGTCGTCAGTGCCGATAAAAACAGCGGTACCACTGTCGTAATTACGGCTTACAATCAGCGGTACTATTTCATCGCCTTTTTCGTACTCCATAAGCACTGCGGCGCCTGCTTGAATATCTTGTATGGGACAAGACCCAAATAAGGCAGGTAATAAGTTCCACGGAACACGGCCTGGAGTAAGGAGCCCCATGCTTGTTGCATATGCTGATTGTCGTGGAGAAATACGGTCCCCATCAAGATAGCCTCGCGCTATGTTAGAACTATTACCTAATTGTACCGGAATTAACTTGCCGAGTTCGGTGCCTGCAAAATCGGCAATAGCTCCGCGTTCACCTGGTACCCAAATTAGGCCAACCCCATGTTGTCGAACCGCAGTAACTAAGATTGATTGCAGGCTTGGTGAGAGTGTTTGTGAGCCAATGTCGCCAAGAATGATTGCATCATATTTTTGTGCCTGTTGTTGTGTGAGCGGCAAGGTGCCGTTGCTAATTGGATCACCAAAGCCAGCATCACCCCAACGATGCCAACCACCATCTGCTAAATAACTATGCAGGGTGGTAGTGGTATCCCGATCAAGGGCCTCACGTATATAGCGCATGTCGTAGCGCGGGTGCATAGCCAACATCAATACAGATAAGCGTCTTTCTCGAACTGTAATAGAAAAACTGCGGCTATCATGATAGTCACCACAGCTTACGGATACTGTTAGGCGTGTGATCCCGCTTTTGTCCATAGAAATAGAAAGAGACTCTTCGAGCTGAGCAAAATCAATAGCTTGTTCGGTTTCAGAAAAAATACCTTCGGATTCTGTGAGCACTGTTGGCCCATTGCTCAGTTGTATAGAAACCGGTGTATCGCGTACCTGTCTGCCACGCAGGCGAATAAGAAAGGGTTGACGTTCCCGTAAAGGAACGTCTCGTGGTCCAATAATATCAACAATGTGTATGCTGGGTTCTATGTGGGTGCTGCCCGTTTCGAGGCAACTCACATGAATATTATGCTGGCGTAATGCCTGTGCTGTTTCTTCTGCTTGTGCACCACGGGTAAAACGACCGTCGCTGACTAGTATTGTCCAGTCTGGCCTAGTGAGCAGACTCTGTTCTTGTAAAGCATTTCCAATGGGCGAAGAGGAAGTAGTCGCTAAATCGCCAGTGAATGGTTGCTGTGGGTTTAGTTCTTTTCCAGTGTGGCTTATCCACGTTGCATCGATATGAGGACGTTGTGCTAATTCTTGCGCAAGCTCGTTGGCAATGCCGATTCGGCTGGTAGTTGTCGAATTTATTTTACGGTCCTCCAGAGCCATGGATGCGCTGGTGTCAACCATAACGAGCACACGGCCTTTATTGGTAGAGTGATTGCGGTTTAAAAAAGCAGGCCCAGCAAGCGTTGCAACAATGGAAATAATACTGAGGACACGTAAACATTTACAGACCGTACCACTTATGCCCGGTGTCGATGGGCCGTAACGAGTCCAAGACCACCAAGCAAGTATCAACGCAAGGCCGGCCCATAATAAAATATGCCAACTTTCACTGACACGTTCCAAGATAAAAATATGTTCAGCAGCCATATCGTTTCCCTGCAGCTGCGGCAAAAGCGGCTTCGCCAAGTAAAACAAAAAGTCCCAGTAAACCAGCAATTAAGCTCCATGAAGCGCCGGGCGTATCTGGAACGACTTCTTCAAGTTGCGAGGGAGCTTGTTCGCGGAAATGGGATAATGTTTGTTCATGAATATCTGGTAAAATAATATGTGTATGATGTTCACTTTCCCAAATTCCCGGTTGAGCAAGAAGGCGTTCACCTTCAGAAAAGTATAATGATTGTCCTTCACGGGTAATATTCAGCTCTGTAGTAAGAGGAGAACCGCTCATATGTACGAGGGGCTGATATTTTTCATTGATAGTTGTTCGTATCGTCTCTCTAATCCAGAGAGGGGCAATACCACTGAGCCAAAAATCATCCAGTTCTTCAATTTTTCTATGCTCTAAAATAATATTTCCGCTACCAACGGGTAATTTGCTCACAATTTGTGAAGCACCAGCATAGAGTAAGGCTGTGCCGCTTGCTGCATGTAGAGCCGTCTCTATGTGTATACGGGCGCAGGCACTATTTAATTCAGAGAACTCGGTTCGGAGCGAACCACCAGCTTGTTCAGTAAAATCTGGTAACACATTTGCTAATTCTGGAATGCTAGCAAGTGTATTTGAGTCGCTCCAGAGCAATCCACCGTTTTCAACCCATTCACGTAGTCGTTTGCCATCATGAATACGAGCAGTCAGTACGATAAATCCCTGTTTCGGTAGCATTTCATTGCCAAAGCTTGCAGGTAAACACGAACGAACCTGCACATGATTATGTGCTGCTCGTAACGCCGCCAAACGATGGCTAGCTGTGGTATGGACAATGAGCCCATCAATCGCATCTCGTGCATATACAGGAATGGATAAAGAATTATCCGTCTGTAGTCCATCGTCATCCCATTCCAAAGAGACAAGGTGCTCACCTACAGTGAGAGGGGGAATATCTAGCCGAAGCGTTGCATCTTGAGAGGAAGTTACAGGTACTGGACTACCATCATCAATACGCATCGTTACCACTCTGTCTAAGTCCCGTGTATGCAGTTCAAGTGCACTGCGTGTTTCGCTCATAATATCTGGCTGTTTGTGTATTTGTGTTATAACGCCATTTTCTCGGCTTTCACCAAGTTGCCACCTTATCACTTTTTCACAGAGGGGGGTTAGTGCCTTCTCAAGCTGCTGTCCACTATCCTGCCGAAAATCAGAGGCAAAAACCACAAGGCTTTGTTGATGAACAACCGAGCTTAGTTGTGTGAAGATATCATCACCAGCTGTGCTTATTGTATCCAATCCACCAGGCAATAACCCTGCTTGAATATGTGATAAGGCATGTTGAACATCCTCACCTGTGCCATCGACTACAACCAGAAGGTCAGCTCCAGTCCACAAAGCAACGCAGACTCGTTTCCACCCCAGCTCATGTTCTTCAAGCTGTCTCTTGAGTTCAGCCATAGCACCATTGTCTCCAGAGACACTTCCCATAGAAGCCGTCCCATCAACAATAAACACCACATCCCCGCCATTACCAAGTCCACTTACATGTGGACGTGCCATAGCCAAAGCAATCAGCAACAGCACCAAACAACGTAACAGCAATAACAGCAGATGCGTCAGCTTATAACGTTTCTGTGTCACCTGCATAGCGGCCTGTAGCCAGACCATAGCGGCCCACTGAACCACAACCGGCTTCTGTTTCATCAACAAATGAATAAGCACCGGCACAGCAACCGCAGCCAACCCACCCCACAAAAACAACGGAGTACCAAATCCCATTTTCAAACTGTACTCTTATTTAATGAGGTCAAAGGACCTAAAATATAGACTCTCTTTTTTTAGTGGATTTTGCCTAGACATGTGCTATGTGTAGAGGCATGGTTATTGCTCGCCGTTTGTTGGTTCAGGAGAATGTGCCTGGGTGCTATCATTTGATAAGTCGGTGTGTACGGCGTTTGCATTGTTTGGCAGATGATGAACGACGTGCTTGGGTGGAGCGATGTGTACGGAAGCATGCTCAGAAGATGGCGATTGATGTATTAACTTATGCAATAATGAAGAACCATATGCATATTATAGTACGAAACCGTCCCGATTTGGCAGCACAATGGAGTGCTCGTGATGTGGTTGATCGTTGGTTAAACTTGGTTCCACAGAGAGATTCCTGGGGGGCTGTTTTATTTGACCTTGATGAATGTATGCGGACTAAATTATCGCAAGATTTCGAGTGGGTAGAGGAAAGACGGCGTCGTTTGTCTAGTGTTAGTTGGATGATGCGTCTTGTTAAACAGAAGATTTCAATTTGTATGAATAGAAAAGATGAGGTCACAGGACATTTCTGGGATGAGCGTTTTCTCTCTATTCAACTACCCGATAAGCGTGCTATTCTGGCATGTATGGTCTATGTTGATTTGAATCCATTTCGTGCGGGTGAATGTAAATTACCAGAAAAAGGGCGATATATTGGGCTTAAATATAGGTTAGAGAATTCTCTATTTTATGGTTCAGCTTCTTCTGAACAAGTAGGGCGGGATTTTCTCGGGCAAGAGTGTGTTGAATTTACTCATAGCCAAGGTGAATCTGGAAGTTGTTGGCTGACTCCATTGGTTGGTTGTGGAGAATTTACGGCTTCTTCAGAGGGAAAATGGGTATATGCAGCTCCCTGTTGGTTGACAGAAGCACGATACTTGGAATTACTCGATGTGATAGCACGAGAAGTTCGGTTTACGAAATCAGGTAGATACAAACAGAGGCTTGAAGATCAGGTTGAGCATGTTTTTGACCGATTAGGTGTTCTGTAGATTGTTTTGCCTAGAATGTTTTCGCACTTTCCCTTGTATCTCAGCCCGTTAAGCTGCCTTTCAACTTAATAAAGGAGACCCTATGCGTTCGTTTTTTTTGCTCAGTAGAGCTGTGCCTTTTTTCTTGTCTTCTCTCGCTTGTGTCATGTCAATCGGAGACCTTGCTGCAGAGTCTGGTGGGAATTATACGGCTCGGGTAATGCCAGGCTTGTGGATGTCTACTCTTTCTGGATCAGTCGATTATGCAGCTGGAGGAGCTAGCTCTGAGGTAAGTGCGAGCGATTTGGATCTCGCAAATCAGAGTATGTCGTTGTCGGTAGAAGCTGGTGTGCAATTGCCAATCTTATTCGATGTATATGCGGGATATTCGTCATATAGTACCGATGGTTCAGGGACAGCCCAAACGGCATTTAATTTTGGTAATAGTGTTTTGCTGACCAATGCTGCCATTTCTACTGATTTGAGTCTAACAGATGTCTATGGTGAATTGGATTATGGGATTAATTTTGATATTGGTGGTGCAGCAATTGGTGTAGCAGCTCATTCTTTGTCAATGAAGGCTACTGTAAATGCAGAAGACTTTGATGAGAGTTTTATTCTACCTGCTTTGGCTGGCCGTGTGCATATTAGTCCTATTGATAGCTGGAGTGCAGAAGCTCGTTTACATGTGTTGTCTTTAGATGTTGGTAAGGTGAAAGCTAACTTTACCGATATTTTATTGACGGTGACCTATTATCCAACAACAGTGTTTGGTGTTACTGGCGGGTATCGTCAAGTGATTTATGATTTTGAAGTAGAAGATGCCGGTGTTGCAGATAAAGCAATTGTGGACTTAAAACTTGGTGGCCCATTTATCGGTGTTGCCGCACAGTTTTAGTTTATACAGCATGACAGATTTAATCCACGAGCAGTTAGCAACATTATTACAGTATCATGATGAGCGGTATTACCGTGATGCTCAGCCAGAAATTTCTGATGCAGAATATGATGCTCTGCTCGTTTCTTATCAAGAAGCCTGTGATCAAGCAGAAATACCGCAAGAACAGCGTTATGATCGATTGCCCGGCAATGATCAGAATGATGGTTTTGTCAGAGTGCAACATCGTGCTCCGATGTTATCTTTGGAAAAAGCTTATACCCATGATGATCTACGTCGTTTTGACAGTGCTGTATGTAAGTTGCTAGAATATGAACAGACATCAATTTCCTTGGTGGTAGAACCTAAAATTGATGGCATGTCAGTGAGTGTTCACTATGAAAAGGGGATACTCGTACAGGCAGTAACACGTGGGAATGGTACGCATGGGGATGATATAACTGAACAGGTTCGAGCATCTGGAGCTGTTCCAAATTCCATTGCTATAAAAGGTTCATTTGAAGTACGCGGCGAACTCTATTTACCGCATGTCGCTTTTAAACAATTGCAAAAAACAATAGAAGAACGTGATGGGAAAACTTTAGTCAATCCACGTAATGCCTGCGCTGGTTTAATGAAAAGAAAAGACCCAGAGGACGTACGTAATTGCGGAATAGCAGTATTTCTTTATCATATTCCGTGGAGCGAGGGTATAGATTTACCAATGCTGCAATCTGAACGTTTAAGATGGCTCGCAGATAATGGTTTCTCTGTTAATATTTTAACTCGAACCGTTTCAGATATAGATGCTGCTTATCACCGTTGCCAAGAGTTTATAGATATTCGACGAACGCTTGATTATGATATTGATGGTATGGTTATGAAAATTGATGATACCAGTGTCTATGATATTCTTGGTGAAACTGGTCATCACCCTCGATGGGGCATTGCTTGGAAATTCCCAGCAGAACGTAAAGAAACGGTTTTGCTAGGGATTACCGTACAAGTTGGTAAGTCTGGGAAATTAACTCCAGTAGCAGAGTTAGAACCGGTATTTGTTGCTGGTACAACGGTAAGCCGTGCGTCGCTTCATAATTTTTCGGAATTAGCACGAAAAGATGTACGGATTGGTGATACAGTTTTAGTTGAAAAGGCTGGAGAAATAATTCCACAAGTGCATGCGGCAGTGCTCGAAAAACGTCCAAATACTGCTCAGCCGTGGGGTGCGCCAAGTCAGTGCCCAAGTTGTGAAACCTCTGTCGTTGTTGAAGATATTTTTTGTTATTGTCCAAACCCACGTTGTCCAGATCAAGTGCGTGAACGATTACGTCATTTCTGTTCGAAGGCAGCCATGGATATTGACGGCCTTGGGCCAGCAATCATAGATCAGCTAGTCAGTCATTGTGGGGTGGAAACTCCAGCAGATTTATTTTTTCTTACCGTAGAACAGCTTGCTGAATTAGAGCGGATGGCAGAAAAAAGTGCTCAGAACCTTATTGAGTCTCTTGAATCCGCAAAACAACGTGGGCTGACTCATATCTTAGCGGGTTTATCCATTCGTCATCTTGGTCAGCGTTTATCTGAAGACATTACTCGAGAATTTGCTACAGCAGATGACTTATTAGCATGTGCTCAAGACTATGTTACAGGGAATGAATCTGCACTTGAACGTTTGTGCGCAATAGATGGCGTTGCAGAGACAACGGCATCTGATGTGCTTCGGGCATTGGCGCAGCCGCATATGTTGGAGTTATTTCGTAGGTTTTCAGATGCCGGTGTGCTGTTATCGTCTAAGCAAGAACGGCTTGTTAAAGTTGAAGGTATCGCAGGAAAAACATTTGTTTTAACCGGCACATTACCAACGTTGAAGCGAAGTGATGCTGGTAAGCGTATAAAAGCTGTCGGCGGAAAGGTCAGTGGGGCTGTTTCTAAAAAAACTGATTTTGTAGTCGCTGGAGAATCAGCAGGGTCCAAATTAGTAAAAGCGGAATCACTCGGAATTACCATTTTAGATGAAGCAGCCTTATTGGTTATGCTTAATTACACTTCTGAATAAAAATAATTAAAGAGAACTTTATGACAATAGAAAAAAAAGTACTTATTGTTGGCGCCTCAGCTAAAACGGATCGCTATAGTTATAAGGCAGTACGTGGTTTTCTTGATCGCGGTGATTACATAGTTATCCCAGTGCACCCATCTGGTATTTCCGTGGCTGATTGTGAAACGCTTAAGGAAATAAGTGATGTAGCTGGCCCCGTTGATGTGGTAACAATGTATGTTAATCCAAGTCTTGGTCTTAAAATGCTGCCTGAAATAACTGCCTTACAGCCGAAGCTGCTCATTTTAAACCCCGGTGCAGATAGTGATGAGCTGGAAGCTGAAGCAAAAGCAGCGGGACTTCATGCAGTCCGTGCATGTACCTTGGTCGCCTTAAGCTATGGAGATCCATTAAACGTGCTTTAGGCTGCTCAAAGCCTTTCGTTCTCTTGCTCTCGTCACGAACTATCTACACTATCCACTCAATCTTTCAAAGGGGTGGAATGTGGTAGCAGAGCTGATTGATGGTAAGGCGTTAGCAGAGCAACGGAATACAGCTTTAGCAGAGAGAATTGCACAGTTGCCAGAAGGGGTAAAACCTTGTTTAGTGGCTGTGTCTGTCGGTGCGGATGCTGGATGGGATGTTTATACGAAACGTCAAAAAAAAACCGCAGAATCACTTGGTATTTCTTACAGACTGGATGTTTTGCCCAGTGATGCCAGCCAAACAGAATTAAGTGAACACATAGAAACCCTGAATGCAGACCAATCGGTTCATGGTATTATTGTGCAGGCGCCCTTGCCAGCCCATTTGCAAGGAGATGCGGTTCTAGCGCAATTAAGCCCAGCTAAAGATATTGAAGGGGTTACGCCAGCAAACCTTGGCCTTGTGCTCACAGGTCGACCAGCCATTGCTCCCTGTACTGCTTTATCAGCAGTGGAATTGGCAAAAGTAGTGTTGCCAAATTTACGCGGAATAGACGCGGTTGTGATCGGAGCCTCTGTTATTGTTGGTAAACCAGTTGCCCAATTATTATTAAATGAAGGTGCTACGCCAACGGTTTGTCATATAGATACCAAAGATGTTGCAGCACGTACTCGAGAAGCTGATCTTATTGTTATTGCTGTTGGTGTGCCTGGACTATTAAAACCAGAAATGGTTAAACCTGGTGCGGTTATTGTGGATGTTGGTATTAACCGAGTAAAAGGCCCAGATGGAAAAAATAAAATTGTTGGAGACGCTGCGCCAGAGGTTATGGAAGTTGCAGGATATGTAACACCAGTTCCTGGTGGTGTGGGTTCATTAACCACAACTATTTTAATGGAAGCAACGGTTCAAGCGGCAGAAAATATTGGCAACATGCGCCCAATGTTGGAAGGCTATAGTTTAGTTCGAGCGCTTGGTGATGAGGGGATGGACCTTTCTCCAGAAACGGCAGATAAATTAGCACTGTTATTATCACGGCATATGGTCAGTGTTCCGGTTGGCGGTAGTATGCGTACGCCATTTCAGCGTCGTTTAGATCAAGGCATTGTGGTTATGGACGGTGCGCTCGGAACAGAATTACTCGCCCGTGGAATTCCTGCGGACAGCCTTGCAGATGCAGCTATAGATCAGCCGGATATTGTTTGTGCTATTCATCAAGATTACTTAGATGTTGGTGCACATATTTTATCGACTCATACATTTTCTTCAAATCGTATTCGAGCCGGTTCAAGCTCTCGGGCTGTTGCTCAGGTACAGGCAGGTGTGCGTTTAGCACGACAGGTAGCACGAGGTAAAGCGCTTGTCTTTGGTTCTATTGGGCCGCTTGGACGTTTGTTGGGTGCAGAAATTTCAGAAGAAGAGGCTCGTAAGGCTTATACCGAAGTGGCGGTAGCTATGGCGGATGCGGGTGCAGATGGTTTCCTTTTAGAAACGATGACGAGCACAGAAGAAGCTCGTGTCGCCGCAGAATCTGTGCGAGCAATATCAAGTTTGCCTATTGTGGTCTGTCGTGTATTCCGCCGCGATCATGGTGAAGAAATTTGTGCTTTTGTTCGCGCTTTGGAATCTGTTGGTGTTGACGCGATTGGTCTCAACTGTGCTTCTGGTTTACGAGAAGTCGGAGCAATTGTGCATCGGCTTGCTGCGTGTAGTCATTTACCAATTGTTGCAAGACCTAATGCCGGTTATCCAAGGCGAGATGATGATGGCCAACTTCATTATAATCTAAATCCCAATTATTATGCGAGTCAAGCCAAGTCTTATGTTGAAAGTGGCGCTGCTCTTATTGGCGGTTGTTGCGGTATTGGCCCTAAGCATATTTCTTGTATGGCTGAGGAAGTCGCACATTTACGAGTGGTTTCGATTGAGTCTGAAACAAATATCTGCCAGCCATCAGAAAACGGGACGAGTGTATCAGATGTAAACCCTGTATTAGAGCGTATGCAAAGTGCAGATGATTTCCCTGTGCTTGCCTTAGTCTCGGGTCGTTTAACGCCGGCTGAATCTCGCCTAGCAAGTCAATCCCTCGTTGATGGTGGAGCCCAATGCATTGGTGTCTTAACTGGTTGGCCTGGCTGTAGGGAATTGCGTGTTGGTGCACGTTTGCGTCATATTGCAGATGTCTGCCAAGTGCCAACTGTTTTAGAAATTCTTGCAGGTGAACGCAGTGTCCGAGAAATACAAGATATATTACTTGATGCCCATTTGCTCGGTATTCGTATGGTTTTAATTGATGTTGGGGTATTCCCCGTGTCTCGTTATTGGAATAATGAGCCATTAGCTGATGCTCATCATATATTATCGCTTATCGCAAAATTAAATGCAGGCATTAACGCGCGTGGTAATATTTTAGATGAAGCAACTCATTTTACAGTTGGTGTTCGTTTGTCGTCGCAGACATTGAAAGATGCCAAGCATTATGCTCAAGCGGGGGCTCAGTTTGCAACTGTACAACCGGTGTATGATCACGCTTTATTTAGAACAGCCATGGCATCGTATACTGCGGATATACCGTTATTAGTGGATATCCTTGTTTTACCCAATGCTGCAACTGCTCATGAAATTGACAATGAAATACCAGCTTTGTCCGTTCCAGAAAAATTAAAAGAAGTGCTAGAGAATAACCCGGATCAAGATATTGAAAACGTTTTGAAATTTATTCGTCATTGGCGTAATCGAATTGCAGGGGTGTGTTTGCTTTTGCCAGATGAGCGGACAGATGCAGCTTGCGCAGTCCTTACCGGTTTGAAGTAAAACGAATGACTCAGCTGCATTGTTTTATTACTGGTGTCAGTTCTGGTATCGGCCGAGCAACCTTAGATGAGGCGGTTCAGCAAGGATGGAAAGTAAGTGGCTGTGCTCGACGTGTGGATGTTATTCATGAACTCACAGAAACGTACCAGACTGATACCTGTCTTCTTGTTGGTGATGTAACAGATGACCACAGCATAGAAACGGCTTTGCGGACAGCGGTTGAACAAAATGGCCCAATAGATATTGTCATAGCTAATGCAGGGTATGGTCTTGATGGTGAATTATTAGAACTATCACCAGAAGATGTGCGTGCTGTCTTTGATACGAACGTCATCGGTGTGCACAGAACGATTCGTGCGGCACGAGCATATCTGACTACAAATGCGCGTATTTGTATCGTATCGTCTGTGGCAGCTTTTTTGCCAATACCACGTATGGGAGCTTATTGTGCAAGTAAACATGCCGTTGAATGTTATGCGGCAGCTTTACGGATGGAATTAGCAGATGCAGGTATCCGCGTTCAGACGCTCTGTCCAGGTACGGTGCGAACTGATTTTTTTGACAATGCTCACCATGCTGGGTCCGTTTGGGATTGGCGGCCAGGTTCTGCTTTGCCAGTGCAAGTTGTTGCCAAAGCGCTTGTACGACAAACTGCTCAGGGAAGTCCTGCCCGTATTCGTTTGCCGTGGTATGCGAGTTTTGCGGCAGCTTTCTACCAATTCTGCCCGCGTCTTGCCGAATGGCAGATGAAGCGAGCCCTACGAAAAATGCGGTAAATGAAAGCTGTTTGATAATGACTTTTTGGGGCATAGATGCATTTGTTTCATGGTGGGCTGGACTGTCTCGTCTTTTCCGTTTATCAATGAGTATTGCTCTCTTGGTGTTTGCAATAATACTCTCTCTGAGTGGTGAATGCCCTTTTTCTTTGTGGATAATAGCTGGTGTATTCTTTATCGCTGAATTATTTATTCAGGATGATTTTGTAGAATAGCATTACTCTAATAATTCTTTTTCTGCGCCATCAAATATATGTTTGACCGAAATTACAGACTCTTTAAGAATGATGTGATAGGTGTTAGTGCCAACAATGTAAACAAGTATGGTATTACCGTTTTTTCCGTTAATACGAGTTGGTTGGCCAAGGATAGCTGTTACTTCAGGAATGGTCATACCATGAGTAATGCGTTGTAGTGTGTGTGTATCGATATTATCTGTGGTATGCGTGTAGCCTATTTGATTTGCACCAATGTTGACTTCGCCAACTAGAACCATGTCTTTGACAGTATCGAGACGGAGGGTGAGGACCTGCTGTGATTGATTTGGTCGGCCATAATTAGTGTAAACAGTGGCGGTAACGGTAGCAGGCCCAATTAAGGTTTGTTGGCGGGAACCATAATAATGTACCTTAATTTGATACGTACCTGGCACTGCTTTTTTCACGAGATATTCTTCTGGACCATAGCCACCAGTGAAATCTCGTGAAACGAGTCCGCCCATTCTTGTCCGGTTGTGAGAGTAGTAGGCGTGTTCACCTGTTGGTTCAAAGACGTGTAGATCAACATCAGTAAGATCTGCATCCCAGCTTAATGAAATACGAACATCAACATCAGTATTTTTGAGTAGGCGTGTATCTATATAACTTGGAATTATCCCATCTTGTGCTAATAATTGATTCAGTTCAACCAAGGCGATAATTTCTATTTGTGGGAAACGGTCCCAATGACCAGTAATAACATTCCATAATAATGATTTGGCTCGTGCTCTGTCATGTGCACTGCCGCGGTTGGCGAGAGCGAGGGCAAGATCACGGTGGCTTTGTGGTTCATCTGGACGATCAGCACATACAGATTCGAGTAAAATAATAGCACGATCCAGTGCGTCTGCTTGTTGCAATCGCCAAGCGTGTACGCGTTTGAGTGCGGCATCATCAAGTCCCATTTCACTGAGATTAGAGAGTACGCGTAGGCCAAGTGATGTATGTCCAAGTGAGATGAGATAGTCGGCGCAGTCTAAATAAAAAGAAGGACTTTCTTGGTAAGATGGGCGTTGTTGTAAATAAATAGTATAAGCATTGCGATCATCTGCTTTCATGGCAGCGATATAAGGTGTTTTGGGATTCCATGCTGTAATGTTAATGCGTGCAGCAGTCTGTCTTCCATTATTAGAGATGCTTTTACTTGAAGTACCCGAGGCTATGCTATCGACAATTTCTTCTGCTTCTCTATCACCGTCCATGGTGCCTTCTTGAAAGTTTGGCGCAGCTTGCATCAGAGAGGGAGCCACTGTTGTGGCTATAGCTCTGTCTTCTCTAGATGTTCTTCGCGCTTTTTTTTCTCCTCCATCATTCCAACGCCAGCCAGTTGGTACTGTGAATGTTGTATTCCACCACTGGAGACGTTCGTTCCACCAGCCGACAACCGTTTCAATTTTTTGATGAAGGCGGGCTTGTTCGTCTGTAGCTGTTTGTCGTCGGTTTTTCTGCCATTGTGAACGTATTGCTGGCAAAGTAGCCGGGGGTTCTACATCGTAGCGTAGGTATTGGTCCAATGATTCTAGAACGAGCAAAGATGTACTCGCAGTTACAATGTTATATTTTCTGCCAAGTTGTAAGAGTTTGTTGGCGTTGGCAGCTGCATTTATTTCTAATTGTTGTGCTTCTTGTTGTGCCCAGATACGAGCAATGAGTGATTGTTCAGAAACCTGTTGCTCTGAAAAAGCCGCTGGGTTGGTCACTTTCCCTATTGTTACAATATGATTGTTGATCAACAATTGGTGGCTATTGCGCATATGTTGTATATAAGCACTGGCATTACTTGCGTAATATTTTTGGCTCAGGGCAGTAGATACAAGGTGTGACGGCGTTGTGAGCAGGTTCATATGTTGACCACCACTTTTGTTGGCAATGTATCGTAAGAAGGCATGGTTAGCGTGTGCCTGTGAACTTATGGTGTAAACGGGTTTGCTTCCAGTGTGGGGAAAAGTGGTAGTGCCCATGCTGTCTATGCCGTCAGAAATGAGAAGAATACATTCATCATCTGGATGGGGAAGAGCGTGATCACGAAAATCTAAACTATTAAGGGCGCTACCGCCGTCATAAACCAGCGTGCGAAGATGTTTAAGAAGCTGAGCGCTATGAGTAAATATGAGTGGCTGTTCTTGTTGATCACGTATCACAACAAGGTCAATGGTGGGGCCTTGTCCTGTAAATAACTTAAAATATTCTTCTAAGGCCGAGAGTGTTTTTGTTGCATTGTTTATACTGGAGCTGGCATCCCAATACAAGGCAAGCCGCTGAGGAGTAAAGCTCTTGTTTGTCTTCAAACGTTGTTCCGTTATAGCGATAAATATTTCACCGTTTGGAGTCTGTTCTTTATAAAAAGGCTGATCAGATGGCACTGGTAATTGAATTAATAAATCATCTGTAAGGGCGCTATTGCTGAGTGTGGTTTCTGCTGTCCATCCTTGTTGCCATTTACGTAAATGAAGATTTCCCAAGCCGCTGAGTTGCGGTTGGTGTGTGCTTTGTTGTACGTCTATATGAACACGAACATGTTTGAGTTGTTGTTTATGCGGCAGTGGTAAATGGTAGGCAGCATTATTCCCTTCAAGTATGAGTGGACTGGTATAGGTGATGCGGATGGTGCGTTTACCATGAGCCGGTATCGGGTAGATGCGGGTGCGGTAAATAGTACCAACCACTTTTTCAACAATACCTGGATCTACCCCACGCCGTTCTTCCGCTTCTAAAATCTGCCGTGCTTTTTGTTTGGGCACGATAACGCCATCGACCATCTGGCCGTTAATATCTAAAGCATAGGCGCACACCGTTCCACCTTCTGGTAACGGCATGATCAGCGTGCCTTCCAATGCGCGGTTATTTGGGTTTACAAAGACCATAGTTTGAGTGGTTTCAGCAAAGAGACCAGCAATGTGTATGTCTACATCAAGGGCATCTAAACGAACAGCTTGTTCATTCTTACCAACTTCTATTCGTGGTGGTGATATTGGTTGGTCTATCACAATTGGCGGTAACTTCTCAACAGCAGTAAGGGTCGAGATAAGGCAAACGAGAGCGAGCAAACGGTACATGGTAGTATCCTCCATTGTTTAAACGGATAGCACTGGAAAAGGTTCCGCAAAAACTGTGCGTCGTTTTTCGGTCAACATCGTCTCCCTGTATGAAGGAGGACGAAACTATGTCCAATCAACCACCCAAAGCTGCATCTTGCAGTTGTATTGAGCTACTGAAGAAGGTGCTCGCTTGTTGTGAAAAATGCTGTGAATCAGGCTGTTGTCCAGATGATTGCTGTGATTCTGATACAGATTGTTGTTCATCAGAGGATGGCAGTTCGTCGACGAAATGTTGCTAGCTCCAATGAATGATCAGGCTAAGCTATCAGAAATGCAGATAGAAGAGTCATGGAAACGGTTTCATCAACAATTGCTGGCTTTTATACGGCAACGCGTTGATCAAGAACACGACGCTGAGGATATTCTCAGCGTCGTATTCTTACGCCTCCTTCAAAAAGGAGATGATATTACGAATTTACGGGCCTGGCTTTATAGAAGCACGAGAAATGCGATCATAGACTACTACCGAACAAAAAAACAACAAGAGCCGATAGAACAACATGAGTCTTTTGCAGAGCCGAGTAGGGAAGAGGATGAATACATGGCTTGCTGCATTCAGCAGCTAGTTCAATTTTTGCCTGAACGAGACCGATTAGCCTTAGTTGCAATAAGCGAAGGACAGAGTCAGGAGTTTTATGCAGCTGAGCAGGGACTGAGTTCATCAGGTGCGCGTTCACGTATTCAACGAGCCCGTCAACGAGTACGAGAAGCGTTTGTGCAGTATTGTCGTCCTGAACGAGATGTTTGCGGTTCTATTATTCGAGTAAACCCAATTGGATTAGATTGTTCAGATGGATCGTGTGGTGGTTAAAAACTTAAAGCCGTTTTTGCCATATTCGTGGACTACACCCCATGTGTTGTCGAAATTGTGTAGAAAATGCGCGAGTGGTAGCGTAACCGAGTTCTAAGGCTGTTTCGGTAACGCTTTTCGTGCTCAGTAAGGCGCAAGCGTATTCAATACGGCAACGAATGCGATAAGCACCTGGTGAACAGTGGAACTGTGCACGGAAGCGTTTGCGAAATAATTCGTAACCACAATTGATGTCTTGGGCAATGACACGGAGTGGTTTGTCTGCACGAAGGTCTGCCGCTAGGCATTCAGCAGCCTGTTCCATTAACTGATCTTCTGTGCTGGTGACTGTTTCACTTTGTAGCCACGTAAGAAATGATACCAAAGCTCGCAACAAAGCCTGCTCAGAGCTATTCTGTGCTTTCTCAAAAAGATTCTGAAAATGTGGAAGAAATCTTTTTTTGGAAATGGGCTGTGTGTGTTGTCCTGTTGGCCAGAGGTACAGTGCTTGTAGATGTTGGTAAAGATGCTCATCGAGTGAGATACGACAGTCGCTATATTGATAGGGGTCATCAATAGAAAGACTCATTATTTGCTGGCGATTACGTTTATAGAGCATGCCTGAATGAATTTCTGTTGCTGTGTTGTTGGCATCATAAAAGGTGCCAACACCTTTCAGGACATAATGCAAGCTCCAGCGTTCTGGTTTGTGCTGTTGGCAGCCCAAATGTAGATACGGCATATCTTTTTGACCATTTGTAATAGCAATGGCAATAGTGCTTGTACCGCTTGGGAGTGAAAGGCAGCGTACAAACCGACTGTGAGTAGGTAGCATCCCAAGACCATACCAAATATGGGAACTATTACCAGAGCTAACTCTTTATCATAGCATTTTACTGTATAGGGTACTTGTAGGAGTAGATATGATAGAACCCAAAAAATGGAACATCCTCTATATCGTTTGCCATGACCTTGGTCGTCATCTCGGTTGTTATGGTGCTGGTGTTACCTCGCCACATTTGGACGCATTTGCTGAGCAGGGTCATTGTTTTACTAAGGCCTTTTGTTCATCTGCTGTCTGTTCGCCATCGCGGGGGTGTGCTATGACTGGCTTGCCTGCGCATCAAAATGGTGTTATGGGGCTTACCCATTTTGGTTGGCGTTTTGCTCCAGGAATACGCACGGTTGTGGACGAAATGAATGATGGCGGATATGATACCATTCATTGTGGCTTGTCCCATGAAGGAGAAGAAGGAGAGCATCGTTACGGTCTCGACTTTGAGAATTCGTGGAGAAGCCGCACCAGCGAAAATGCCGTCGATGATTGTCTTGCTATTTTGCGTACACGGCAAGGAAATGATAAACCATTTTATATGAATGTTGGCTTTCAAGATGTGCACTCATGTACGTGGAAAGCAGATGATGCCCGCAGTAACCCAACGTCCCGTTTAAATTATATCTATGGTGGTGCAACTCCAGATGAAGAGGTTTTTGTTCCTGAAGATATTCCTAATAATCCATCGCATCGAGATATGCTCTCTCGATTACAAGCGAATATTAAACATATGGATCATCATTTTGGTCGCCTGATAAAAGGTCTCAAAAAATATGGCTATGAAGACAATACCTTGGTCATATTTACAACAGATCACGGTTTGCATATTCCACGAGGCAAAGGAACGCTCTATGATCGTGGAACAGAAATTACCTTGCTTGCTCGTTTACCGTCTGCGATTTCCACTACACCATCAACGCAGGCCTGTCTTATTCAAAATATAGATGTGATGCCTACTCTATTAGAGGCCGCTTCTTTGCCTATTCCAGAATATCTCGTAGGAAAATCATTCTGGCCAGCAATGACTGGTGATCATTATCAGCCACATAGTCATATTGTGACTGAATGGAATTACGGTGGTTCGGTAGAAGATTTTGATCCCGTTCGAGCTGTGCGAACTAATGACTATCTCTATATTCGCAATTTCGGTGATCGTCGGCATTATTGTTTGCCGACTCCAGAAATTCCTGCGGATTATGATTGGTACAAGAGAGAAGGGTTGCCCCAATTTGGTATAGGTCATTGGTGTGATCCTGAGCGCCGTCGTGCAGACGAAGAATTGTATGATTGTCGATCTGATACCTACCAGTGGTATGATAAAATAAATGATGCGCAGTATGGTACTGCACGAGCACACTGCGCATCCTTACTTCAAAAGTATATGGAAGAAACAGATGACTATCTTCCTGATGGAACACCGCCGTTTCAACCAACTGCTGGTAATGGAATCTGCATAGAAGAGTAATTATTCCAAACTATTGATGCGTGGATGGGCATACCATGCATCAATAGTTTCTTGTTCATTAAAGACATAGAGTAAATTACCCCATGGCATAACCCACAACCATTCTGGCTGTTGTTCGAGTATCTGAGCGGTTGGCAAATGACCAACTTCACCTAGAGCAATGGGTTTACCTTGGCCCAGTTCGAGTAAATCATCATAATGACTTTGTTGGTAATCATTATGATAGACATCTGCTGCTAGAATATCAACGGTGGTGGGGTCGGGGTAAAAATCTTGGTAGGGGTAGGCCTCATCGCCAACTCGGTCGCGTGGGGCGTTGGTATTCCACACCCAAATAAGGTTATTAAGCTGGTGGTGTTCTACGAGTCGTTCAAATAACAAAGCCCAGAGTCGGGCGTAGCCCTGCGGGCCAGGACGGTTACACCACCAAAACCATACGCCGTTCATTTCATGATATGGTCGCCAAAGTATTGGTATGTGTGCCTCCTTTAGCTTTTTCAAATAGAAGGCAATATCATCAACTTGTTGCAGCCAAGCGGTGTGCATATCTGTACCAGCGGTAACCAAGTTATGCCAATCTGTATCGGAAAAAGTTTTCCCCATGGACCATAATTGATTATGGCGGCATGAGTGTCCCAAGGTGGGTATTGGGCCATGCCACATAAGGGTAATCATATGGCCGCGTTGATGTTGTTTTATGCAACGCTGAACTAATTCCATTCGTTTCTCATGTAAATCTATTTCTTTAAAGTTTTCATCGTCTATGCCCGGTTCTGGTAAATTTGCAGGCCCACAGTGCCTAATTTTTTTCGGGTGTTTTCCTGTATAGAGAAAACTGAAATCAGAGCCCCAAATAAGTGGCCGCATGCCTTGTTCTGCTTCTATGCGGTCGGCATAGGTGGTGCCGCTGCTGATATAGTCATGTTGCGCACTTAGAGTGTGCGTACCTTTGTAGCTATACAGTTGTTTCAGAAGTTTTTCACTTTCAGTGGATGCATTTGGGGTGACTGGTTTCATGCCTGCTCCTTTTCTTTTGGAATGCGGTACGTGCAAATGAGTGATATGCTGAGTAAAATAAAGGCGAGAATGAGTGCAGGTGTAATGTCTGCTGTGAGGTATTCAATATAAGTACTCGCAGCAGAGGTGAGCAATAAGCATGGGAAGCCAAGCATGCCGGAAAAAGAATACCAACTAATGGCTTTGTGGTGGCCACCAACGTACATCATAACCGTATTTTGTCCGATAACACTTAACTGGAAAGCAAAACCCATGCAGGCGTAAGCAATAAGAAAACCATATGCTTGTTGTACAAAGATGATGCCTAGGCAGGTACCCATCTGGATAAGCCGCCCACTTAATAAGGTGGTGCGTCCACCAATACGATCTCCAAGACAAGTAATAAAAATATTTCCAATTAACATTCCAAAAACGTAGGCAGATAACAAAGAGCCAACAAAAGATGCTGGCTCACCGCTAGATTGTTGGGCATAAGCAGGGAGGAATGGTAAGATAATAAACCAGGCATAACCAAAAATAAGCTGAAAGGTAAAGAGACGTTTGGGAGAACTACTGCGTGTGGCAGTGAAAGTATTTGTGATGTTCGTAATAAGAGGTGTGCGTTTTGCAGTACTGTTGGTCGTGTTGTTCTGTTCTTTTACCTGTAAAAAACAAAAGTAAGACAGTCCTAAAAATAAAAAGGTAATACCATGAAGAATGGCATAAGCTTGAGCAGTCGGCCATGTATCTAGAACAGTACTTACAACCTGTCCAGCACATAGACCGATGCCACTACCAATAAGAAAACGTAGGCTTACCGCAGAGGACATGCGTTTTAGAGGAATAACGCGCCTATTGAGTTCGGTAAATGCACCAACTAAACTACCGCCAAATATACCAGAAATAAAAGGCGTAGCCCATGCTACAGTTAAGCATAATACGGGGTGACTCTCTCCTAAAAACCACAAGCATAAAGCAGCGATGGCAAAGGGGGCCCGTTGAAAAAGGCCGAGGTAGATAATGTATCGCTTGAGTGAAGGAAGGTGTTCAACAATGTGTGCGAGTAGTAAAGGGACGCAGGTAAAGCCTATCATCATAGCACTTGGCATGAGCCCTTGCATCCATGTGGCCCCACCAAGTGCAGCGATCATGGTTGGTAATACGGTTTCTGCTGAAAGGAAAGCCATGCCACCAATGAAAAACCCACCATCTCCAGCAAGAGCGAAGTAGTTATGGAGATAGCTTTGAGGCTTAGGTGTAGTAGGGGGAAGCGATGACGAAATACTGTGAGTCATATGTATCCTTACATCTGAAACAAGATGAATTGGGCATTATGAGTGTTCCTTTTACCTGTATAGGGTGATATTTGTGCAAAAAACTTGGATAAAAATGCATTATAGAATTGACTGTTCTTAAAAGAATTTATACTTGTAGATATGACCCATTGGCATGATCAGATGAACCCATCTCCCCATTTTGCGATTACTTGCACGGACGAAGCAGGATGGATAGAACCTTTACGGGTTATTTACGATCATGAATTAATTATGGTTCGTGCTGGTTATTATCGAATTGAAATTGATAATATTGTTCATGAGTTAGGGCCAGATGAATATATTATTATTCCTCCTGGCGAATGGCATGTGATCAGTGGTCAAGCAGACGCGGGCGGTATTCGTGAATGTATTCATTTTGATTGGACCGGAACACAAGGGGCATGGGGCTATGTTTTACACTGCTTCCACCCCTGTATCCCAGAAGAAAGATTATATCGTCGTTCACCAATGTGGATACCGCAGGGTCTTATGACAGGTTCTGCTCCTGTGGCGTGTAGTGTATTATTTCAGCGTGTAGAAAGTCGTGCGCGCAGTAAAAATGCGCACCAGCGAAGTACTGCCCGTGCATTATTGTTAGAATTGCTGCTCGAATTATTTAACGCAGAAGATCACAATGCTCCAGAGGAGTTTTTTGCTCACCGTAGTATACCGCACCAAGCACGAGAGGTTTTGCAGACTTTGGTGCAGTTACCCGTTTCAAAAACTCCATCTTTAGAACAGTCTTTAGCTGTTGGAGGGTATACGTATTCCCATGTTTGTCGTTGTTTTAAGCGTCAATTTGGCATGACACCGTCAGCCTATATGACCACGCTGCGCATGAACCGAGCAAAAGAATTGCTGCACCGAGTAGAAAATAGTTTGTCAGAGATTGCTCTACAAGTTGGTTATGAAGATAGTGCCTATTTTTCTCGTATTTTTCGTAAACATTTTGGTCAAAGTCCACGCGCTTATCGTAGGACCTTAGTGTAAGCCGTTGTTACTCTGTGACCCACACGGATAATACGTCAAAACCTAAATCAGCACCACTTTGACTTGCCTGCCTATCTTGAGTTGCGAACAAACGAAATCCCATGACTTCTTCTCCAACGTAGCTCTCGCTGTCTGCTGTTCCCATAGCATCAATAGGAAGGCTGAAGGTGTGCCATTTTGTATCTATAATTAAAGGAACCCTGCTGCCGATGGAATGTTTTTTTGTCCAAAGCGTAAGGCCAATAGCCTTTAATTGATAGGTATTGCGTAGGGTTACGTGTAAGTAACTATTCGATGTTATGGTAAAGAGTGGGATACTTTCATTCTGTTTGATGCGTTCTGGTTGACCATTATGAAATGAAGCAGAGAACCAATTATTTGTTGGGCTATATGGCCGAGCTATCCGAATAAATGACAGACCTGTTTCACCAAGTTTGTGCACTGTGCGATGTTGGTTTTGTGTGTGGTAAGCTGTTAACCAATTGGGATTGGTAGCGGTGCAGTGCATCACACTTGTTTTTGTTGCTTGTAGAAGGGCATGTTGTGGCATTTCTCCCAGTGGGACGAGTTGACCAAATTCGTTAATATAGGCATGCTCACCTGTCTGTACCGTCCAATTATGGCCAGTGGTATCCTTCATGCGGACCGAGCCATGATACACGCTGAGTAAATCTCCAGCAGGACTACAGGAATATTTAAAACTGGTCCCAAGAACCGTGAGCTGTGAATGAGGTCCGGTGAGTTGCATAGGGGCCTCATCTTGTCTGGTTACATCTCCTTCAAATATGCCATTGTAAATATGTACATGTTTACCAGTGCTTTGTTCAGGAAACGACCAACGTGCAGGGCCACTTAAAGAAAGGAGAGATCGGTCTGCGTATTCTAAGTTGACGACTTGCTCCGTGTCTAGATGAAGTGTTGTGTTGCTTGGCAGTTTTGTGCTTGTTAATAATTGGGTTCCTTTGGCATCAAGTGTTATACCTTTTGCCGAGTGTTGAATGGTCGGAATATGATCATTGGATTGTTGAAATAAATAGGCACCGGTCACTAGACAGAGGCTAGCAACTGCAAGCCAGGTAAGCACATGTGGAAATGTACGGGTGCGTTCCTGTTGGGATGCAGGTGTATCAGTTAAGTCCCCAATGATAGCATCGGTAAGTAAGCTGCTTTTTTCCGTAATTCGTTGTGCGTCTAGTTGCAGGCCCGCATGTATATGCAGTTCGGTTTCAAAACGCTGTTGTAATTCCGTATCGTTTGAAAGAGCGTCCAGCAATTGTTTGCGTTCATATACGGTGAGCGTATCGCTCAGGTAACCTGCTATAAGTTCTTCGTTGGTCATGCCAGATGCTCCTGTATGCAGCTGTGGAGTTTTTGACGGATACGCGACAAACTCATTTTCACTGCATTGCCCGTGCTTGCTATTTCTTCTGCTACTTCTGCGCAGGTCATGCCAAGGTTGTAATGTAGGGTAATAATGCTTTGTGATCGCTCCGGCAGATTCTTAAGGCAGTGTTGTAATTGTTGATGATGTTCATCTGTAAAACGTGATGTATCTGGTGTGGTTTCGGCCATTTGTTCAATAAATTCGGCAAGGCCATCTCGTTCGCGCTGAGACCGGCGATGTAGGGCTTTCCATTCATCTCGGGCAACATTGCGCAGAATGCCGCACACCCACGCTGCAAAACTGACACCATCATCCATATTAGCAATTTTACGAATAGCGATCACCAAGGCTTTTTGCATAATATCATCAACCAAATCTTGACGTGGTGCCACCTTGCAAGCGTATAAACGAATGGGCAACTCATTGTCTATAAGAAGCTGTTCTATTTGCGCCCTATCATAGATGAGCCGTTTGCTGATGCTTGTCATAGGAGCTCCGTGTACTTGTATATGGACGAACAATATCCAAGGTAACAGAGTCTAATTCCGAACGAGTAGAGAGGCAACAGAAAGATTGAGGTGCATCTATTATATCTGTCTAAAAAATAAGCCCTAATCACTTACATGATTAAGGCTTATGATAATGGTATCCACGACTGGACTTGAACCAGTGACCTCTTCGATGTCAACGAAGCGCTCTAGCCAACTGAGCTACGCGGATGCGTGAGTTGAGGATTCTGTAATCTTTATAGGCGATGCAAGGGCTTCTTTGAGGTGAGTATACTTATTTGGTTCTGATGAGAATAGGGGGGGGCTGAATTGGGATTCTTATAAGCCGTGATCTGTCATGCGTCTATAGCTGCGCCAGTAAAGCTTGGGGGGTACCACTTGTTTAAACAGAGAATCAGCCTGCTTTTGTATAAATATAGCTAAATTGGCTTTATTTAATTAAGAGTGTTAAGGGTATCTTTGCGTATTGTTTTCCCGGATGTGTTGTCGTTATCTGACATTTGATGGCGGTTTTGATAGTGGTATCTGTCGGAGTAAATAGAAGTGTTGTATTATGTGGATCTTTGTTTGGGACTATCTGTGTTTGAAAGAAACGAGGAAGTCCTTCGATACCAAGGAGGCTATAATCTTTCGGGTTATCAATATGAATAATAACGCTTTTACTACTGGTAGTGCTACCTAATCGCCAAAAGAGCACTTTACGAGATGTCCTGATGGGTTGTTCTATCTGTACAGAAAAAGCGAGTGCATGGCTGCTTGTTTCACTCGGTGTTGCTACAGGTGTGTCTTTACCTTTTTTCTGGTCCTGCTCTTGCTCTGGTGAGTGATCTCTTCCTTTTTGATTTATTGTTTGGGGCTCAGAATTATCGTGTTCTTCTGGTGGGTTGATGTCTGTGGGCCATATCCCGTCAGCAAGCGTAACGGTAGCTTGTTGTCGTTGAAGGCCAACGCGGTCGTTAATAATAAAAGTTGCCGTAACGGTGCTGGTGCCTTCAGGTGGAATAATTTGTTGATCTGCACGAATGTGGGCACAGGCACAACCAATGGACAAAGTCACAATGGAGACGGGTTGTTCTCCATTATTTGTGAGAGTCCATGATGCCGTAACTTCATTCTCCAGATAGGTAGCGTGTTTTTCTACGGAAGTCTGGTCCCAGCTGATATCAGCAGCATCCATGAGGGAGAATAAGCCGATAAGAAAAAGCGCCGTCGTTTTAAAGAGCATTACTAATCTCAATCATTGGTAATATGGCTGCCATCGCAATAAGCCCAATAAGTACAGCCATAGAAAGAACAGCGACTGGTTCGAGTAATGCGGTCAGGGTGTCTATGGTTCGTGTAGCAGCGCGATGGTAGCGTTTGGCAATGCGGTCTAAAGTCGCAGAGAGTTCGCCGCTTTGTTCACCCATATGAAGAAGGTTAATAAATTCATCATCAAAGATATGCGATTGTGCGAGTGACGAAGATAAGCTGCCGCCTTCCTGCAGATCCTGCGAAGAGGCCATTAATAGCGCAGAAAGTGTTTTACCACTCAGGGTAGCGGCCGTTACCTCCACTGCTTCCGTAAGGGGAATGCCGCTGCGCTGTAATTGTGCCAAGGTTTCGGCAAGAAGGGCAATGCGGCTTTTGATTAAGGCTTGGCTCAGGGGACTGCGGTGGAAAAATTGTCGAACGGCCGTTTCAGCTGGGATTGCTTGCCATATTTTTGTACCGAGAAAAGCAAGGCCAATAAGCAGAGGAAGCGCAATGAACCACCAATGGATAACAATGTGGCCAGTACTGACTACAAGTTGGGTGAGAAAAGGAATCGGACTGTGCGAGGATTCCAGCATGCCAACTAATTGTGGGAGGGTGTAGACGCTGAGGAATAAACCAACACCGCAGGCAGCCATTAAAAGAATTAATGGATAAACGAGTGCCGTGATTAAACGGTGTGAAATATCTCCACTCGCAAGATGTAAAGCACTTAAAGAACGCAGGGATTCAGCCAGATTGCCGGTATGTTGACCAGCGGCTATCATAGCAACATCAATCGGCCCAAACCAATCAGGGAGCATGTCACAGGCTTGATTTAAAGGCACGCCACTGCGAACAGAGTCACGTAATATATGTAACATAGATTTGTCTGTCGCACTTTTGCTGTTGGATAAACTGAGGTGATGTAAACCCTGTTCCAACGGTTGGCCTGCATCCAGCATGGTTGCAATGGCATCAAAAAGGTCGGCACGTTTGATGCGCCGTGCCAGCCGTCTGCGTTTATTCAAAAAGGTGTGAAATGCATTGGTGCGGACTGTCCGAAGATCTTTAATCTCTTCAATATTTTCAGCAATAAGATTGACGCGTAATAAGGCCATGCGAACAGCATGAGCATTTTCACCAGATTGCTCGCCAGTAATGACTGCATGAGATGATTGATCTCGGGCCGTATAGCGGAAGCGTTGTTCTTGCTGTATCTGTGCCTTAGGCATGAAGAACCCGCTCTATTTCATCATGGGAGGTTATGCCTTCATCTATAAGCAGGTGCCCGTGTTGCATGAGTGAACGCATGCCATTTTCTTGGGTGGCGGTTCGTATCTGAGAAAGCGGCGCATGTGCTGTAATCAGATCGGCAATGATAGGTGTTAATTCAAGTAATTCAAAAATACCAGTTCGGCCACTATAGCCATTGCCATGACAGCGTGCGCAGGAAGTCGCATCCGTTGAGGTCTCTTTACAGACGGGGCAAATAGTCCGCACTAAACGTTGTGCAAGAACAGCAGTCACCGAGGCAGCAACTAGATACGGTTCAATGCCAAGGTCAATCAGGCGGGTGACAGCAGCCGACGCATCATTGGTATGCAGTGTTGAGAAAACAAGGTGTCCAGTCAGGCTTGATTGAATAGCAGTGCGGGCCGTTTCTAAGTCACGAATCTCACCTACCATGATAATGTCGGGATCTTGTCGTAAAATATGTCGGAGGCCATTTGCGAAATTAACGCCTTTTCGCTCATTTACTTGAGACTGAGAAATTGGTAACCCAAGACCACTCAGTTCGTATTCAATAGGGTCTTCAATGGTCATAATATTACGTTCAGGTGCATTGAGTTCTTTGAGTGTTGAATACAGGGTGGTTGTTTTACCAGACCCTGTTGGACCTGTCACTAATACAATTCCAGAGGTACGACGAGCCGCACGCAGGAATGGTTGCGCAACATCATCAGGCATGCCTAATTGTAAAAAATCACAGAGTTGGTTATGTGTATCCAGTAAGCGCAACACTATACGCTCACCATCGGCCGTAGGTAAGGCTGATATACGTAAATCAATAGCACGGTCACCAATACGCACACTGCACCGACCGTCCTGTGGAACCAGTCGTTCAGCAACATCCATACGGCCCATGACTTTAATACGGCTAATAAGTTGTTGGTGAATATGCATAGGAAAAATACTGTCGGCACCAAGCACGCCATCAATACGATAGCGAACAATTAAACCGTCTGGGCGTGGTTGTATATGAATATCACTGGAGCGCTGTTGAATGCCTTTGAATATAATACGGTCAACCAGTTTAACGATGGGTGATTTGCCTGAAGAACTCAGCAGGTCTTTATTACTGTAATCTAACAGTGCTTCAACGTCTTCACCATCAAGACCATCTGGTATTTCATATTCATCTGGGTTGTGCTGTGCATGGGCGGTTGTTCCAGTGCTACTTCGCTCATAGGAACGGTCGAGCACCGTTACCAAGGCTTCTGAATCATGAAAGGTATGCACGGTGTAAGGATGCCCTAAGCGTGTTTGTACGTTATGAATAACGCAGCCATCCGTAGCAGCGCTGATAAGTAACCAGTGTTTGTCATCTGAATCTATTTGAGCGCAAAGCGCGTGACGTCGAGCAAAGTCCCGTGGAATACGTGCAAGGAAATGTGGGCAACAGCGATCTAACTGAATGTCATCAAAGGGGTAGGACATGATGTACCCTACTTAATGACGCGAGGTGAAAGTGTTGGCCATTCATCATCGGGCAAGGCAGCCTTTTGACGATGAGACGCACTGCGATGTTTCAGGTCTTTGAATCCATCGTGACGTAGAACCGTTGCGCGAATGAAAATGTAAAAATAAGAACTTTCAATGGTCGTGGTTTTGTTTTTAAAGAGGAGTCCGAGTAATGGGATAGAACCAAGGACGGGCACCTGTGTCGTAACCTCTCCTTCAGATTGACTGACTAAACCGCCAAGAACGGTCACATGTCCATCAGGTATAAGCGCGACGCTGGTAAAGGTGTCTTCACGTTTTGCCGGAGGAATAATATTGCCGTTACTGGTTGTTTGCGCCTCGCCTACAAAGGTACTTTGGCTAATGGTGTAGGTAAGGTTGACATAGTCAGCTGCGCTAATGGTTGGGGTAATGCTAATCTTTGTACCTGCATCGGTGGTACCACCAAAAGATGTCGTCGAAACATTCTCGGCTGAATTAAAATTGGTCAGTGGTTCTTTTACTACACTATCCACTTTTGCCTCAACATTATTTCCCACAACGGTTATAGATCGATTCACCGACCGCCCATCATTAATGGTTTGAACAGCGTGTACCACGGAAGCAAAATCTCCTGGCGAGAGAATTAGGCCATTAAATCCAGAGCTGGTTGTACTTCTTTCGAGTGCATCGCCGCCTTCAACTGCTGAGCTCACACCGAAGAGGGAGCCTGTGTTATAGTTGGTTCCGTTTTTGTTAAATTGTCGTAATAATTCAACGCCAACATTCTGTGAATCTGCTTTATTTAAATTCACCATAAGAATTTCTATTTCAACCTGTGGCTGTTTATTGTCAATTTCGGTAATAAGCGTAGCGAGTGTGGCTAATTCCTGTGGTGTGCCAATAGCAATAATGCTATTGGTATGAGAGTCTGCAGTGAGGTGAAGATTGGAAACGGTAACGGAGAGTGGTGTGGCTGTTTGAGCTGCGCTGTTGGTGTTCGCTGTATTCGCTGTGGCTGCCGTTGTGCCATTTGCTTGCTGAACGGCATTGTTTGCAAGAGGGGCTGGCAGATTTTGTTGTGGCGTTGTTGTTTGTGCAGTTGCTGCTGGATTTGTTCTGGCTGTATTTGGATCATCTTCAACTAGGATTTCTTGTATGGTGGCCAATAAATCAGTGGCATCTCTATTTTTAATAATGAAGGACCGCATGGACCGCTGTCCTTCAGGTGGAATATTATCAAGCCTTTGAAGAAGCCCAGTGACTTGTTCATGTTGTGCAGCTGTAGCGGTGACGATAAGAGAACTAGTTAATGAATCACGAACAATATGTGGTGCGGTAGTTTCTGCCGTAACTTTGGCGGTAAATATATTTTCCAACAGATCCGCAATATCATCAACGGTAAATATTTTCGGTGTGTAAGTCGTACTATACCGTGGTTCTGATAGGTCTAGGTCGGTAATAAGATCAACGAGGGTGGTCATGCTATTGCTGGGAGCGATAAGCAGCAGGCGTGAACCATCTGGTGTTAATTGAATATTCCCAGGAAAGCGCCCTGGTGTGAGTGCGCCAAGCGCAGTCCAAGCAGATGTAGCGCTACTTAATAAATTTGCCGCAGTAGCATGTTTTGGTGTGTAGGTTTGGGCTGTTGGGTTAAGGCCATCTTCATCAAGGCTTTCAAGTAAGTCTATGGCTTGAATCACCATTTTATGAACACCAGCTAAAATAATGCGTTTGTCAGTACTGCCCACGGTACGTACTTGGCCAATGGTATTATTAAATAATAGTGAGGAAACAATTTGAACAGCTTCGGAAGGAACGAGGTAGTTTAAGTCATGAACCACAACCAAATAGCTTGGTGGGTACTCAAGTCGCTGTGCCTCTGCGCTGGTTAACATTGAACTGAGTGGTGCCGCTTCGGCTAGTGGTAGAATCTGATAGACTGGTGGAGTACCTGTTACTACACTGGCAAAACCTTGTCCTGTTAAAACCTGATTATAAACCGCCCAAATATCTTTTTTACTGAGGTCACCGTTCATGCTCAATTTAACATTGCCGCGTATCTTCTGCGGATCGTATTTAATGGAGACATCAACGAAGGAGGCTATCAATTCGGTAAGTTTACCAAGATCACTCTGCGAAGGGAGTTTGATGCGAAGAGATTGGTCTGCCTGTGTCGTTGGGATTGCCTCTGCAGCGTGAAGTGTTATATGAGAACAACACAGAAGCAGGAGGGCACATGCGACAAAAAGCATAGGGCTATATGTTGGGGAATTGCACATCATCATATCGGGTATAGTGTTCCGTCGGCCACGGGTTATTTACGATCCTATCGGCCACTCAGGAGCGTATAATTCAGATGGCAGTCTCTGTTCCCCATCCCTGTCGCAAGTGGCAGCTTTTTGTTGTTTGCATCGTATGCATAAGTGTCTGCTGTGCAGCAGGCCTCTATTGGTGGTCGCAGGCTTGGCTTGCCTCATCTTCTGATAAAGGGGGCTTAGGTAGACGCAGTGCAAAAGCATCATCAGCAGTGTTTGTCGTAGATCCGCATGTCTGGGAAAAAGTATTGTGGGTGCCATTTCAAGAGGCTGCGCCAGTGATAAAAACGCCACCACCACCGCCGCCGACTCCACCGACGGTAACGTTGTTCTCTGTTGTTATACAGGGCGGTAAACGAACAGCGATGATCGATTTTGGTGGCACAACCGGCCTGCGTAAAATGTCTACAGGGGCAGAGTATCAATCCTTACGCATTATTGAAATTGCGGACGACCATATTCGGGTGAACTACAAAGGGGACCCCTTCAGATTGGATCAAGAATGAACGCGCAGCAAGCATGGTGTCATCTGCTTCCAGCTGAGAAGTGTTATTGGGCCGTATTAAAGAGAAAAGATCTTGGCACTAAACCAGATGCTATTCGCTACCATTTTGAATCGATGTTGCCAGTGCCCGTTGAGGATGTGCTTGTTGAAGTGGTCCCGCTTGCCGATCAAACCATAGTGGCCTGTGGCGTTGAGCGAGTTCTTTTGGAGGATGTGCTTGGAGCAACCGCCGCACAGAATCAGCGTCCATGGCGTATCGCACCAGATGCAGTGCCAGTATGTGTTCATGAATGCGGTATTGAATTAGATGAAGAACGGCTCTTGGCCGCACTCAATTTTTGCCGTGGTGAATTTGTACACCCGATGGAACGTCACTGGAAAAGAGTGACCTATGCGCTGTTAGCACTTGCCTGTGTGTGCCTGATCGCACTGGGCGAATGGCGTATTTGGCAAGCGGTTTCATCCTATGCACAGCAAAACCAGGAAGTGTGTGCTACGTATCAAGATGTGTTAACGGCAGCTGTTCCGCAGCCGCAGGATGGCTTAGACGCATGGACCACATTAGAATTATCCATGCGTCGTTTAACGCTTCTTGCCGAGCAAGCTGGCAGTGAAAATGATGCAGACTGTCGTGCCGTTGCTCAGCAATTTCTGCAACATGTTCCTGCTGTTGGCCGCGTGCAGATACAAAGTGTCTCTTATGCGCAGGATCGTGTGAGCGTCCGTGGTACAGCTGCTGAGTTATCCGAAGCACAAGCACTATGGGCTGGCTGTCAGCTTATGGAAAAAGAACAGCAGTGGTCACTGCGTCCGCTACAGGCTCAAACCCAAAGTGATGGAACGACTTTATTTCAGATTTTGCTCCAGCGTAAAGGAGCTCAGCCATGAACCTAAAACGGGAAATGGTTGTGGGTGCAGCCTTAATCGTTACTGCTTTGTTTTCATGGAGTATGACGGGTGTGTGGCGTATAGAAGCAGCTCGAGAGCAGGTTGACCAGAACTCTGCACGGCTGAACTCATTGCAAGAAATGATTGTTCAGCGTGATGCGCTCCAAAAGCGTGTTGGCCTTGATGATGAAAATGGTCTAGTTGCCATTAGTCTGGTTGAGCATGTGCAGCGAACATTGAAGGCAGCAGGTTTAAAAGACTCTGTATTACGTGGTCTTCACCCGCGTGAAGAAGAAAAACTCGGAGAGAGTGGTGCGGTACGGGAAGTGCACCAAATTGATATAACTGGTGTAACTCCAGCACAAATGGGTGCATGGTTAGCGTGTTGGGATAATCCCGTGCAGCCATGGACAGTTGTTTCGATGGATTGGCGACACGTACGAGCACAGACGGCAACGAATCCAAACCGATATGATTGCACCTTGGTTTGCCAGGCCGTTCTTACGAAGTAAATAAGGGGACTATCTTATGGCAGATTTTCTTACTGCGTTTAAGGATTTCTCGATAATTTTAGGGACATTGGCTTCTATTGGTTCCCTAATTATGTTTTATAAGCAGGGTGTCTTTTCATTCAAAAGGAAAAAAAATCCGATGTACGAGTTGTATAAAGGGCTTGATGAGAGTGATGCGGCTTACGATGTGTATAGGAAGTGTATTCATATGGAGAATCTTTATGATGTAATAGGGATGCGCCTAAATGAACAAAGAGCTCGTGTGTTTCTTGATTATATAACAGAACGGCCGACTATTTCCTTTGCGGACTTACGGCCTCTGGCATTGTATTACAGATCGAATGGCGTGGAGAAAAATGGAGAGATCATTTTTGTGCAGCCTAAGGGTGTGTGGGTACTTCTGTCTAGACTATTGGTTTATTTATGTTTGTTTGTTGGCTCTCTTTCTTTTGTGTATGGGCTGTTTTTATCTGACTCTGATCGAGCGGAGTTCTTGGTGTTGGCATTCATCTATACTTTTTTGTCTTTTTATGTTTATGCATGGAATTGGCCAGTTTATGTTGCACGTAGGGTTATGTTTTCTTGATAATTGAAAGGCAAGAGTATGTCGGGTTTTGATATTCTGTTTCACCAAGAAATAGCACCTTCTAGTTGTTTTTTGTTGTTATTTTGGGTGTTGTATGCATTTTTCTTATTCATTACTTTTTTTACTACATTTTCTGTCTTACCTACTCTTTATGGTCAGGTTCTATCTTCATATTACATGAGAAAAACATATAGAGCAATTTTAGAAACCGACGATAATGTCGGGTATGACCACCCTTACAAGTTGTTTTTTCATCATGCCAGCTGTTTAGCAAAAATGTATGTATTTACAAAAAATAGTTTTAGTTTGAGCGGAGTGAAAGTGTATGATAATATTTTTCTAGGGGCCAGAGGAGGATGTATTTCAAATGATCATGCCTTGCTTCATGTAGAGCGTGATCTAAAGTCGGTGCCTTCAATTAAGTGGGCGGAATTGCATTGGGGAGGATTATGGCTTATTAGTATCCTTACGCTTCTCACTCAAATGGTTTTAACTCCGATTTACTCAGATTCTGTTTATTATGGGACGATGCTGTCTCTAGGTTTTTTGCTTGTAGCGTGTTCTTTAGTTCAGTTAGCGGCACATAATAGTGCCATTTTTACAACAGAGCTTAGTTCCGGTCAGTTATTGCGGCTAGATGACGGGGTGCAGGACTTTGTGAACTCTTATAGTAAGAAATGACACAGTCCCTTCCCTTGCATCAATTCAATCAATAATACCCTGTGGCCTTCTTAAGGAGTGTTCTATGTCTCTTCGGTGGTGTGCTGTACTTGTATCTGCTGTTCTACTCTCATCTTGTGGCTCAACACGGGGTGCGTATTCAAATGCCGCAGCACCAACGCGGAATATCCAAAAAGGTGTAGAGCTCTTTGCCGTAGCGGTTGACTTGGAGCAAGCCACGCTTGAAAACGATACCGCAGAAAAAGAAGACATCTTACTGACCCGGGAAGCAGCGTTTCTCGCTGTTTTAGATGCTGATTTGTATCATGGTGCAGCTCATAATAATCTTGGTGTCGTCTATATGGAACTGGGCCGTATGTATGAAGCGGCTAATGAGTTTGAGTGGGCGCGGAAGTTATTACCAGGCCACCCAGACCCGCGCGTGAATTTAGCCGCTTTACTTGATGGTGTTGGTCGTAGTAGTGATGCTGAGAATGAAGCGCTTGCAGCGCTCACTATTCACCCTGGCTATGTGCCTGCACTGCAAACACTCGCACTTATCCAAGTTCGTGATCAACATGTTGATAAGAAAACCTTAGAATACCTGAAAGAGGTCGCCCTGCGTGGCGAAAGTGAGCAATGGCGAACGTGGGCTCAACAATGGCAAGCACGCCTCGTTCATAAAGTCGATAAACGTTTCCGCTCAACTACTCAATTCGATAACGCTGGATAATACGCTGTTGATCAATAACCACCCACCAGCGTTCGGTATGTGTGGCGACCGTGCAGTGAATAAAAGCATACCAAAGACTTGAACGGTCGGTCCATGGAATGCTGCCGCCTGTGCGAGGCAGGTTTTGATGCGTACCAAGCGTGCGTGTCGCAAGTATGTCGCTAACCGTTTTGATACCGTGGACCCGCGCCATTTGTTCAAGCACAGGCACTGGACAGGTATTGATATTGATGGCCCCAGAACTATAGGGGCTGATCCAGCTCGCAAAAGAATCGTGTGATAATTCAACGGTGTCTACCTGTTGCTGTTGTGTGGACATCACTGGAAAACGTTGAATATGTGGTGGCAGGTTCGGCCGTAGCCAATCGCTGAATGGATCTGCAGGCGCATGTTTTGCTATGCGTTTCACCATTTCATTAGGTACAGCTGTCGATAAGGCTGAGCCTGTGCGTGCATGTTCCGGTGTGGGAACGGCGTGTCCGTCAAACAGATAACAAGCTAGCGATATTTGTTGTTCACCATCGTCGTAGTGATCAGCAGATACAAGAAAAGCAGTTGGCTTATGGTTTGGTGGTAGCACGGGTTGTGGGTGAGAACGGAGCCAGTAAAGCGCTGCTTGTTCAAGGTCTGTTCGTAAGGTCTGAGACTGGTTGGCAGCCTGAGTAGCAAACACTTCTTCATGGGTCAGTCGCCATGTACTCAGTGCGGAGGCTGCAAGTACACCAATAAATAAGATAAGGCTAATTACCAAAAACAGCGCAGCACCAGCACGAGAGGTCATCATGGGGCAATGCTTATGCTAAGGGGGTTGTCATCAGAGTGAAGACACAAAGCCACCCCAGTTTGTGTCTGTTTAAATGATAGCATGCTTGCGCAGGACAATAGAATACGTTCATCGGCACTATCCACTTGCCTGTATAGATACGGCGCTTTAAAACGATAGATAACACTTTGAGTCGTAGCGGATTCCTGTGTTATGCCAGAAAAAGTCAGAGTATTGGTGCCGTCAATAACGATGTCGGAGGTGAGTTGCGCATGCGCAAGGTCCGTACGAATATAATGAACAGCCCGTAGAAATTCAGCCGTTTTTTGCAGCGTCTTTTGGCTGCTATGGATAGCGGTTTGTGTACGCATCGTGGTGGTAAAAATAAATGAGCCAAGAACCGCTAAGAGACTAATAGCGAGTAATATTTCCAGCAAGGTAAAGGCTGGTCTCATATTCATGGCAGCACGCCAACAAGGTCCGGCACAAACCGTGTGAGTGTAGCAAGAGATTGCTCGGGTTCGTCAGTAGTAGATGCCTGAAGCCTTACCCAGAGAAAGTTTGGTCCCGTTTCTGAGACCGGTGCAATCTGAGTGATGTAACAGGTAATGGTAAAGACATCCTGTTTAATGGGGGCATTATCGGCCACGGCTTGTGCAATGATCATATTGTCTACAAGCAGAAGTGCATCTTGAGCATTCAAGGTGGTAGTAATATGTACAGGTGCTGTTTGAATGCGTATCCAAATAGGCGTGACTGTCGCCACTAAAGCGCTGAGCAGTAAGAGTGAAGCAACAACTTCCAGCAAAGTAAAACCAAGGACTGAGTCTGTGTGCAATGATGTCATGCGTATTTTCATGGTACGTCATCATTTTCATTAGTCAGCACCGGTACACCAGTCAGTCCGTGAACGGTGAGTGTACAGGTGCGGTGAACGAGGTGATAATCAGCAGAAGAGCCACGGCGGTCATAGGTTATCAGTGCAAGACGGTCACCATCAGCATTTGTAAATCGCCAGCCAGTCGGGAGGGGGATTTTTTGTTCATCAATTTGTAGGTAGTTTGCATGAATGTGTACGTGGCTGTGCCCGTCTTGGCGGGCAGCCAGTCGACAACGTTGGTCCTGTTGCATCCATGTCTGTGTGGCCCATGTGGCATCTGGTGTAACAGCACGAAGAGACTGTGCACTCATCACGCCAAAAATAAGCCCCATTACCATTAAAACGGCCAGCATTTCCAGTAAAGAAAATCCAGACCGCTGCTGGTGGAGGGTAGGCGTGTTTGTCAGCAAGGATATGTGCTCTTACGGTTGTTGAGTTTGAGCAGATGAAAGGTCAGCGTTTTCACCTTCTCCACCAGCAACGCCATCAGCACCATAACTACGCACTTCATAAGCCTGTCCACTTGGACCAGGAACGAGTAAAATAAAAGAATTGCCCCAAGGGTCCAGCATTTGAGACGGCTCTAAATAATACGGGTCTTGCGGTGATGCTTTCGGGCTCCCTAAGGTTTCAATGCCATTACCACTTGGTGGAAGACTGCGCGTTTTAGATTTATAGAGTTCAATGCATTCCACAATTTTATTCATTTGAATAGAACAGATTTGATGTTTGGATTCAGATAAACGCCCACCAATACCAACCATTAAAACGGTTCCCAACATTCCAACAATAACCAGTACTGCCAAAATTTCAAATAAGGTCATGCCGCTCTGTCTCATCGCTTCCATCCTTTGTTGCGCAGTGTATAAGGGGGACTGTGAAAAAACCAAGTCGTATCATTCTCTGGACCTTGCTCTGTTTTGGTCAGCTTGCTGCAAGTGAAGACCTTCGGGTTCTGGCAATCGATCCTGTGCCGCATATGTTGAAATCATTTGAAACACACGGGCTTTATGCTGAACCTTCTCAGCAAGCAGTCAGCTCTCTAGAACAGCAAGAGCAGCGCGCTTTTGCTCTATTTTGCAAACATATAAAAGAAGAAACGGGCTGTTCTGTCATTCGCACAGAGGATAATACTGTTATTCTTCATTGGGTAAAACCATTGCAGTGGAATGGTAATGGTGGGCTGCATTTTGCGGTAACATCGTTTTCACAACAGGCGTGGGTGCCTGAATCTCCGTATGCATCACATCTCTTTCGTTACGAACTAATGGCTGCCTACCTTAAAGCATTCGACCCCTATGCCCGTGTTCAAATGCGTGTACGCATGGAAACAGAGCGCACACGCTATGCCCTTGGTGTGGTTGCCGATAAACAAGCTGGTCAATGGATTGCACGAGCGGTCTTTTCAGAGTCCTCCGTTCGGGCCTTAGGTATTCTTCCAGGTTCAATGGTGCCAAAAGAACTCAGTTTCCCCAAAGAACGGCCATTTACAGTCCTTAAGGAAGAAGGGACTTTATATCTCCGCTTTGATAGTTTTTCACGTGCACATACACAAGCATTTGAGCGCGCACTCAAACAACATGGCACAGCAAAACGGCTATGTGTAGATCTTCGTACCAATGCAGGCGGAGATATATCAGCAGCCCTGCGCTGTTTAGACGTTTTATTACCTGCAGGTCAAATCTATTTACGGAGTAATGATGGCTCAAACGAGTACGTGCACCGGTCAACAGCTGTGCAGTGGTGGTCCCAGCCTATTGTGATTCTTGTGTCTCAGCAAACGGCGAGCGCAGCAGAATTATTTGCAGGCAGTATCAAAGCGACAAGGCGTGGTGTGTTGATTGGCAGCCAAAGTTTTGGCAAACATGTTATTCAGAAAACTTTTCATTTACCAGATGGTGGCCTGTGTCGCTTGAGCGTGAAGCGGTTTTATTGGCAACCAGAGCAAGCCAACACAATTCTTATTCCAGATTATCTGGTCGATAACGTATGTACTGCGTCATGGCAAACTTTAATGAAGTTAGCGCAGTAAGAGAGAAAAGGTCGGTATCGTTTTACCGTGGGTTCGGGGTATATATACGCTTTAGAGCCACGCCAGCAGCCCGACGAATACGAGCAGACGGACTTTTTTGGAGGCGTTCGAGTTGTTCAACACTTTTTATTTGTTCCCATAGGCCAACGGCATTGATAGCAGCTAAAGCAAGACTTTCATCAGCATCGGTCATAAGTGCCGTAACAGCTTCAGATTGTTTTCGGTCATTGTAATGAACCATGCTGCGAATAACGAGATCACGTTCGTTTATGAGGGCAGGGTTATTCAGGCCGTTTGCTACAAGCTCTTTCATTTGTTCGTTATTATTTGAAGCGAGAGACCAAAGTGCTTCGCGTTTTACGGCAATCTGTGGATCTTTAAATGCTCGCCAGAGTACTTCGGTAATCATTTCTTTTTCATCAGCATTGTTGCTCACGGTCAGTTGCGTTCCCAAATGCTGAATGGCATAACTGCGCATACGTTCCGTTTCGTTTGTGTTTTCATAAATGCTGGTCAAAATATCTACAAGATCCAGTGCTTTTGAACGTCGAAGGAGATTAAAGGCTTCGTTACGTACATTGTCTGTGCTTTCCGTATCATAAGCAACCTCAATAACAGCAGCCATAGCTTCTGGATGTTTGACCTGTGGAACATCTTTAATGAAGCTTGCACTAACACGTTGTTCATGAGATGGGTCTATAAAAGCTTGCAGGGCTTTGTTTTGAAACACGCCAACCGCAGGCGACCGAGGAGTGTCTGGCAGAGTAATCGTTTTGTGGTTACGAGGCTGTAAGGAGGAGCTGCTATTGCTGGTGGTCGTTGTTGAAGTGTCCTGTTGGGTGGGGGCTGTCTGAGGGTTGATAGCTAGGTGGCTGCTTGTTTTCTGAACAGGCTGAGCAGTTTCGACTTGATGGCCTGCTTTTTGTGCTTGGCTGGCTTCAGTTGGGTTGTTCTCATTGTGAGAAAGAGACAAAATAGAAGTCACCGTCAGAATGACAGCAACAACCATAAGTGTGATCCATTTTGACATGCAGACACTCCTTTTTCAATGCATGAATAGTATTGCTTAGTATTGATGCGAGGCATACTGTCATATGTATCAAAAAAAGCAATTGCATAATGTACTAAGGTCATACTATCTTTATTCCCGCACTTTAGGAGTATTGTAAGATGGTTGATTTCTCTCGAAAACGAACGGTATTAATTTGTAAGTATTTGTCTGTACTTCTCTTATCATTCTTTTGTACAATTGGCAGTGCCGTGTTTGCGGTTGAGAGTGACGTATTTATTCCTATTGTTACCAGTGCAGATGATGCGGAGGAACATACGACCGGAGCGACAGTTGGAGCTGTTTCATTAACGAGCATAGATCTGGAAATGGTGAACGACTGGAACGCTGCTCAGTTGGTGGCTTTACGTTTCCAAGACGTGTCTATCCCACATGGTGTAACGATTACTTCAGCCTTTATCCAATTTTCTTCTCGGGCTAAATCATCAAGTACGCCGGCGGCACTTACGGTACAGGTCGAGGCATCAGATCATGCTCAAGCACTCACAGCGGAAGACTTCAATCTTTCTGGACGTACTCGTACAGCTACAGCCGTTTCTTGGGTGGTTCCACATTGGTTAGATGCAAACCTGCGTGGTGTTGAGCAACGAACACCAGACCTTACTTCCCTGATTCAAGAGGTGACGAATCGTTCAGGATGGCAATTAGGTAATGCGATGACTTTTTTGGTGAGTGGTTCAGAGACGGATTGTCGTAATGCATGGTCATATAACGGTCCAGGTGAGGCCCCTGCATTACATATTCAGTGGACCAGTGGTACACGACCGCTTGTTTCGGTTGCTACTTCTCAACCATATGCAACAGAGACCCCGCAGACTGCTGGACAATTTATTATTTCACGTGGTGATGACACGAGCGGTGATCTTTCGGTTGCTTACACTTTAAGCGGAACGGCTGTTCTAGGTGAAGACTATACCGTGTCATCATCCGGCTCAGTTACGATTCCAGATGGGCAGAGCTCTTTTGTTGTAGATGTGTCTGTCTTGAGTGACAATGTTAATGAGCTTGAAGAATCCATCATTCTGACGATAGATACGGATGTGTCTTCTTATGTCATTGAGACAGCAGTGGCAGAGCTTTCTCTGACTGATGAGCCCATTCTTCCTGCTGAAGGTACTGGTGATGGCGCTTTGATGTGCTTGCATGATTCCGGTGTTCCTCGGCAGGTCGTTCCAGCGATTGATTTTTCATGGGGGGTGGGTTCTCCGGTAGAGAGTATGCCTATAGATGATTTCCGTGTGAGTTTTACTGGGTATATTCAGCCACGTTATACGGAAATGTATGATATTATCGTACGCGCTGATGACCGTTTTTACTTGTACCTTAACTATAAAAAGTTGGGCAGCAACTGGGGGGTAACACCGCAGGGTGATTATGTCTATAGTATGTATATGGAAGCAGGTAGACGGTATTATTTCTCTTTGAGCTACACTGATAATACGGAAGATGCCTCAGTCTCGTTATTATGGCGTAGTGCTCGTCAGAGTGAAGAGGTGATTCCTCAATCACAATTGTATAGCACAACAAATCGTGATGAGTTTAAATATACAGATGGGTATAATGCACTGAGTCATGATACGACGAATGGGCAATATGGTCTTCTTGGCTCATATTACCCAAGTACCGATACCAGTACCGCTCCGTTTATGCGATATGATGCAAAGATCGACTGGTATTGGGGAGATATTTGGAATGTAGTAGACGCGCCATTTTATGGCTTTCCTGAAAATGGGTTTCGTGTGCATTGGAAAGGTTCTGTTGCCCCAGAGTTTACTGAAGACTATACACTGACGCTCGTCTATAACGACGGTGTTCGCCTCTATCTTGATGATGAGTTGGTCATCGATAATTGGGAGAGCCATACAAAATTGCGTGAAAGCTCTGTGCAGGTTTCGCTGGTTGCTGGTCAGTCTTATGATTTTCGTTTAGAGTATTGGGAGTATGAGAAAAAGGCTCAAGTGCAGTTGTTCTGGGAAAGCGCCAGTCAGCCTTATCAAGTTATTCCACAACGTCATTTCAAGCCAGCACCGTTAGACCTAACTATTCCGCAGCAATCGTTTGTGTCACCCGCATACATAGAAGGCGGTCGTCCGGCAAGTAATAAGCCACTTCGTGCCGAATCAGGAAACAACGAACTGACTATACGTTGGATTGGTCAAAACCGCTTTGCAACTAATGTGCCACTTGATGCCGATAGTGATGTCGCGCTTTCTATTTTTGAAAATAACGAATTGGTGCAAACCGATTCTGTAACGTGGACCCCCACGGTTCTTACTGGTGAAGCATGTCTTGCGGTGAGACCCGGAGATTCGTTATTATTTGAAAGTCCGATAGACGGTTTTATTCGCCGTGAAGCCTTAGACGGTTCTTTATCAGAAGAATACCCCGTATCTGTAGGTGATCGGGTGGCGCTTGCCTTTGAATCACACGGCCGTTATCGCGTAACAGCCGTAACAGCGAGCCAGTTTGTCATGGGTGCTCGTAATATTGATGTCATGGACGTAAGCATTCGTCTACCTAATGCCATAGAAATTGGGTATGATCGCACCATTATTATTCCAACTGTCGGCAACGGTTCTTCATCGCATATTGTAGCGACCGTTGATGGGAGTGGTGAAATCCAAATTGTTTCACAAGAAAATGGTATTGGTTATAAATCTATTGTCCTGTCAGCCTATGATATTGGTACCGCTGAATTAACACTTCGCCTCGATTCTGCTAACGGACCAATTCTTGCGCAACAAGAAATCAATAGTTTCTATCTAGAGCTTCCACCCATCGCAGAAGGTATGTGTATAGATAACATAACTCGCATTGGTAGTACTCATATACGTATTGTTCCGTACGTGGCAGATATTGAACTGCGTTTAAATCTTCGCTCCAGCCTAACAACTTTTTTTGGTGGTGTTAATGACTTGCTTGTAAACACGAGTGACCAATACAGCAATATTGGTGATTTTGGTGTTGGTCGTTATTATGATGAAGAGTTAGGAATGGATGTGGGGTTACTTATGTTTGATGTAGAAGTACCTCTTTACACCAAGACAACCTGTTTTTCGGTAACCCCGTGGCAGAAAGATCTCTATATTGGTGAAAGTGATACCATCGAATACGATTGGCTACCAATTGGTGACCATCACCATTCGAATGCTGATATTGAATTTAAAGATGTAACGAAGTTAACCATTGCGGGAACGCATAAAAAACCAATTTCTGGTCAGCGGTATTTGGACTATACGGTTTGCATCGGTCCAGTCATGCCAGTGGATGTACAAGTCTGCTACCGTCCTGATGTTACCAACCGTGTGCATTGTGTCACCATTCCAGCAGGCGAACAAAAAGCTCATTTTACCTTGCGCGAATTACAATTATACGGTAGCCAAAGTTTTAAAATTTGGCCCCTCCATAAATGCGTGAGTTACGTACCAAGTGCTTTAGCGAGTGAAGAAACTGGAGATATGCATTCAACTTGGGATAGGACTCTTGAAGAGGAAGAGGGGGGGCAATTAGGACTTACAACAAGTTATGTTATTACTGGTGACTATGTCCCTTCTAAAGTCTGGGAAGTGGAGTTTGCTCAAGACAGAGCTATCGCAAGTGTTACAGAAGAGCGTACTGTGCAATTACAAGTGCCTATAACCTTTGATTATGGAAAAATCGATCCCAATGAAGGCGTCTATGATGACTTTAAATTTATACATGATAATAAATGCTACCCTTTGGTTGGTTTTGACGTCTGGGCAGATGATGGAATTATAGCCACAAAAACACTTGAAATAGGTCCTTTGGAAATATTTTGGAATATGATGGACTCTTATACAATGTACCAAAATGATTGGCATATAAAAGGAACCTATGTCGCCTCTATTAATTTAGATGCAAGCCTTTTGGAAGACCAAGAGCAGGTTGCTGTTGTTTTTAACAATAAGCGACAGGGTGGTGCTTATCTGGCTGATCCTACTGATGCTCTTGTGATAGAAATACAAGACCCATTGAAGCCGGTTCTGACTATTGCTGATATTGCAGGCAACGGCGTTAATAAAACAGGAACACTTATCACAACTCAAGAACCAAAAGATGATTACAATTTACTTATCCCATTACATGCTAGCGTTCCGGCAGGGCCGGGAAACACATATGACTATGTGATCAATATGTATCATAAAAAAGTTCGTGGAAATATTGCAACAGCTAATTTTGACTCGACTGCGGTTATACGGGGCACTTTCACGAGTGGTACCGATGAGTATGTACTCTTTAAGGTGCCGAGAGACGATGATACCTTCGACGATGATTACACTTTTGTTATAAGCTGGGTGTCATTATCTAATGGTAGCGGTGGTGATGCAATTGCTCCTGTTATAGGAGAGCGTTCTTCATTGCGATATCGAGTTGTCGATCGTGATCGTTTTATTTTCTTTGAAGAGTCTAGTATGACTATTAATGAATCGGATGGCCCCATTGTTGTGAACGTATTATCTAGTATCTCAAATGACACAACATCAAACTTACTTTTTTCTATTGAAGAAGATACGAATCAATCGACCGTAGGATGGTCACCATTTTCTCTGACTGCTTTGTCGTTATCAAAAGAAGACAATAAAACCTCCTTCGTCATTGACCCGATTGATTACATTGGGCGCCAGCAATTAGTGATTCGCTTATTGGACAATGATTTTTCACATTTGCATCCATATCTACCAACAGAGCTAACGATTACTATTAATAGTCCTATTGTAGATCCAATGCAGTTTCCAGAGATTGAATTTGCAGAGAGAAAGAGTCTCCATCAGATGGTTATCCTTGATGAACTTATCGATGATCCTAATCAAGCTGACCTTAATTTGGTGGCACGTGCCGAAGCCAGTAAAAACATTCATGTTGATTTCGCATGGAATACTCCCAAGCCACTTATCTATAATGCTGTTGTCTACGGACAGGCAACATGGCATACCTATACAGGTGAAGATTATGAAACCGAAGATGTTCGTAGTCTTGTTGAAGTTGGTTCTACCGCATCAACCTTCAAAATGTCCGAGCCGATGTATGATAATACCTCCAGTGTCAGTTTGGTAATGGTGGATGATGAATTAGGAAGCCGTTATACACCACAACGTGCAACCGTAGGCATAGAGCGTACTCATGATATTCTTTATAATTATGTGATAGATAATGTGATCATAGGTTTCGACAACGCTTATGTCACAGAAACAGGTGAACTTCAACTTGAAGTATTCGAGGATGCTGGAGAGCTTGGGCTAAAGGTGGTTGCTGATAGTGATGCCCCTCGTAATCATGCGCTCTTCGTGAATTATGAAATAAATGTACATGGCATAGACTCTGCACTGGGGCAGTATGATGGTAACACGGTCACCGGAGCCCATTATTCTACGGCAGCACGTAAAGGTCAGCTGCAAATCAATCCCAACGAAACACATGTTATACTACCAATAGCATTATTAGATAACGCCATCTATGAAGGCGATAAACAATTCACCATTGAATTGAGCCGTGCTATTAGCGGTGAGCTGGTACAGGAACGTAGATTGTTGTCGTGTATTATTCGTGATCGTGAACTACCGCCCCCAGATATCTACATCGAATTTGATGATGTCACGATCGCTCAATTTAGTGAAGCAGAGGTTGATGGTGCGGTTGTTCGTCAAGAAGTGTCACTTGGATTGTCATTAAATATTGTTGATCAACCCGGTGGATCGGATCCACGTCTTGTATCAACCTTTGTCGATTATCTTATTACTCCTGGGACAGCCATTGCTGGAATTCACTACGCAAATGAAGGGCTCTCTGGTCAAATTGAATTTACCAAAGACGAAACCATCGGATCTATCCCGATAGTCCTGCTCAACAACGCCATATACGATGCAAGCAACCTTGCGCCTACTTTTACCGTTACCTTATCCAACCCCCAAAACGGCATTACTCAGCAATCCACCATATCTGTGCAAATAAATGAAGATGAGCTGCCTCCAGCAACCGTCTACTTTGCCTGTCATACATCTCATATTGATGTTGACGAAGACGCTGGAACCGCAGCTATCAGCATTATCTTAGACCTCCAAGGCGCAGGTCCACGCTATGATGCCGTCTCAGTCGATTACATCGTCGGTTTGCCTAGTGATACCGCTTTAAATGGAACGCATTACTCTGCCTCCCAACCCACCGAGACCACCACTATAACCTTTGAAGCGAACCCAGAAAACCCCGCTGCAGCCACACGCGAAAAAACCATCTCAGTTCCTTTACATGGCAATGGCATCTACCAAGGGCAGAACCCTTTCTTCACCGTGCACCTCTCCAACCCTCAAGGCGGTTTCTTAGCTAACGGTAGAACACAATCCGTAGTGACTATTACAGACAACGAAGAGCAACCGACAGTCGTTTTTGTAGAACCCGTACCAGACAACACCTCATTTAATGAAGGCGATACCTATACTGGTACCATCTCTTTAGACACACCACTCCTTGAAACAGTGACTATCAACATCGAACCGACATTAGGCATAACCGACTTTCCATCTAGTAATTACACCATATCTCCAGCACAAATAACCTACGCAGCGGGCCAGAATGGTTCGCGGTCCTTTACCGTTACAACAACGAACAATGGTTACTACAGCCTTAACGAACAACTTGCCTTAGAACTATCTACCTCTGGTACCATTGTTGGCACTCATAGTAATTTACTCCTAACAATTCAAAATACAGATGCAGTACCAACGATATCTCTTGATCCGGTAGGTGCCTCTCCCATTGAAGGTTTAGATGTAGTGTTGGTTGAAAATGATTTAACAGCAGGGGGGCCGCTTGCATGGCAGCAAGTTGTGCGCATTCACCCATTAAGTAAAGTTCCTATAACGGTTGTGGCACGATTAACAGAAGAGAATCTTGCAGGATACTTAGCGGCCAGTGCCGCCGACTATTCTGTTATTGCTGATGCTAGCACGACCATTTCAGTAACAGAATCTGATCTTCTTTATCATTTTTCTCCGAATAATACACATCGAACGATTGAAATTGAGGCTACTCAAAACGATGGCTATGAAGACTTTATTGAAACCTTGTCTATAGAATTGTTGGATGGTGCGTCCTCAATCACAGGCAGCAATGATCTTCCTACCATAGCAGCAGATAAGATTTGTAAGATTGGTATTCAGGATGTTGGAATTGCAGTGGAAGATCGATCTTTTGTTACCGATGAAGATACAGCGATTCAACATATTGCCGTAAATACACTGCATAATGGCCCTGGTGAACTTGTTTTGGAAATATCAAAACAGCCAGAGAACGGAACGTTATTGGGGGGCGATTTTTCTGATTTAACCTATACACCCAACGCTCAGTACTATGGCGATGATTCTTTCACGGTTACAGCTTCGTTAGTGCAGGATGGTAGTGTTATAGCAACAAGGACAGGAACTATTTTTATTACTGTTACATCGGTGCTTGATCCACCAATTCTTCGTGATCACAATGTGGTTGTGCCAATAGATCATAAAATTGGTTCACTTATTATGCAGTTACATGCAGTTGATCCAGATGGAAGCATTGATACGTACGAGATAACAGCAGGGAATGATCAAGGTCTTTTTGCGATGGATGATTTGGGACATTTAACCACCGTTGCCACAATATCAGGACATGAGGTACATGCACTGACTATAGAAGTGACTGATAATGATGGCGTAAAATCAACAGGAATAATAAACATAACGGTAATAGATGCTGAAGCAGAAACTTTAGTAAAACTACCGCCATTTGACGAGGAGTATTATCTTGCCAATAAGGAGACATATCTTGGCCAATCGGTGCCTGCGCGAGTGTGGCAAACGGCGGTTGCATCAGAAGAGACGCCAGTGTTACTCGGACTAGGACGTTATTATATTGTTTCTTATTCGCCGACATATAAAAAGACACTTTCGGTAGTGGGAGCTCCCTTTGCTCCGGTTACATTCCATGTTATAGGTATGTCAGCTGCTTTATCAGATTTGGTTGATTATAGTACTAAATCATCAATTACAGTGGAGGCAGATGAGAATGGTAGTGCAAGTGTTTTCTTTTGTCCGAAGCAAAGAGGACGTTTTGTTGTTTTGGTTGGGTCACCAAAAGCATCTGGGCAGGTGCGCTATGTTTTGGAGGTAAGATAGTTATGAATACCATTCTTAAAAATTTGAGGCATTTCCATACTGGAATAAAAGCAAAAATGTCGTGTTGGACATTCTTTATACCATTTCTTGTTGCTTTGTGTTCGCTTGGAACCATAACAGCAGGAACTCTTGCAGGGAGTCATTTTGAAGAGGAATGGCATAGTAGAACCGAATTCACGATTAAATTTCTCCTTCCGGTGAACAAAGAAGAAGCTCCAGAATGGACCTATTCGGTTGGGGCAGCAGATGTTGGGTTGTATTTGCAGGGGCAATCTTATGGAACAATGCCAGATGGTACGCATGTTTGTACTTTACGGTTTAGAATACTGAGTAGTGGGACTCATCTTATCCAGCAAACAGACGGTAGTCATTATGCGAGTGTTTACACCTATCCGATTGCTGAGAGTGTTTCCATTCAAGGTGAACAAACGGTTAATGGGGGAGATGTTCAAACATATACTGGCACCGTGCTTGATCAGTATGGAAACAATATGGCTTATTCGGGTGGGTACTGGTGGAATTGGACCGTAACGCTTGGCTCTGGTACGAGAGAGTTCTCTAAAAATGAATTTATATGGACAGCACCTTATGTTTCATCCTATCACCTTGCCGAAATAAAATTGTCTATTGATGAGGATGTTGAAGAAACTCTTTTGGTGAAAATTTACCCCGCCCCTATTACGTTATGGGGAACAACAGCGATAAAAGATCCTGACACCTATGGGAAAATTCGATTGAGTACGCATGGAGAGGGTGGTAGAGGAGAAGATTACCTTCAGTATCAGTGGTCTATTTCAGAAGGTGATATGCCAGCCGGAGCCTCGGTGAGTTTTTCTGATGCAAACAAGCAATTTGCTTATGCGAATGCTTCTCATGAAGGGACTTATACGTTTCTTGTTTCAGTTACAGATGGATATACAACAGAAACTGACAATGTCTCTATTACTATAGGAGCACCGCCTGAATTTATCATATCATCTTTTACGGCAGAACCAGTGACTTATCCATCTTTCCTGAATTGGGTTAAGTTAAAAGTAATTGCAACAGGTGGTACAGGAAGTTTCGATTATATTTGGTCTGTGACGGATAAACCAGTAGGGGCATCAGTTGATTTAGGTTTTGGCTCTTTCGCGTCAAGTGGCACAGCAATAGTAAGCCATCCTGGTGTTTATGAATTTGAAGTGACTGTCCGAGATATTCAAACTGGGTTAGTTGCAACAAAACGTGCAACGGCTTCTGTCGGCCAGAGTCAATTATCTCTTACTGATATTGTAGCAACCAGAGAGAATGAGAGTAGTCCAATTCATGTGCGTGTGGAAGCTCGGAATGCTGTTGGGAGCGTGTCTTTCTCTTGGAGTGGAACTGGGGTGACCGGCGGTACCGTTGGTTTTACTGCACCCTCTTCGGCAGAGACCGATGTGAATTTATCAGAAGATGGTAAGTATTTATTAACGGTTTCAGCCACAGATGAATTTGGTGGACATGTAAGTAAAAAAATAGTTGTCCGCTCGGGCGATCAGAATTTACAAGATGACTTGCCTCAAGTGAATCAGAAACAGGGTATTTACGATGGTTGTTTAAGTGATTTTCAGGCGATTCCGGTGGTATCTTTTTCTCATGGTCAGTCACTTATTGATAATACAAAATTGACACATATGCATACGGCAACGGACTATATTCATCAGTTACCAACGGGTGGTTGTTCAAGTTGTCCGGCTCCTAATTATGATTTACCACGCTTACAACTTGACCGTGTTCATCGTTATGCAGATATTGATCATATAGGAAGTTATGGACCAGGTGTTTTTAATTCATATGATAAGAAGCTTTATTTGTACAGCTATGTTGCCAATCGTATTGAATATTGGAATCCGCAAGGAACTGGAAGCATTATAGCTGAACCGAATGGTAACGAATACACTGATCCTCAGCAGTCCATTAAACATATCCGTCTTTTTGACGATTCTGGCACACAAACGATGGATCATAAAGCAACTGTGAAGGCTGTGGTAACAAGTTGGTCTGGAGAAGAGCTGGTCTTCGAAATTATTGACACTGAAAGGGCAGAGGAACCATTTATTTATTTGCATTGTGGCCGTTTATCTACGATTACAGACCGTAATGGTAACGGTATAACTATTGATTATGTGTATGACCAAACTGCAACGAGCGAGGAGCTTTCTCATGATTATAATCGTTTGTGGATGATTAATACAATTACCGATGGTTATGGATTTACTTGTCGTATCGGAGAAGAAAATTATGTAAATACGTCGGGCTTTTGGGTTGTTGCTCAGGCTATATTGCCGGATAATACTGCGATTGTGTATGAATATGATCAAGACATGTTGGTTGGATTGAATAAGGTTAGATATGCCGATGGATCTGTTTCGTCATTTGCCTATCAAGCTGATGCTTCCAACGGTCTCTTTGGCATCTCCTATCATGATGTGGGTGCAGAAACTATTCACCGCCGTAAAACTGTTTATTGGACGCTTCCAACTATTGACCTTGAATTTGATGGTGAAGAACACCGATTAAATCAAGTACCATATCGTGTACGTCAAGTTAAAAACGGTGCAGGTGAGTTAAGTTACAAGAACTGGTTAGATATTGGAAGTAATGGTAAGAGTACAACTTACATTTGGGAAGCCGGTGGTCCAAATGGACAAGGTGTGTTGAAAAATTATGAGACGAATGATGGTATCCCAGTTCGTTCCTGTATTGCAAAGAAGTTTGACCTAGATGAGTCACCAACAAGCAATAGTTACGACTGGGAAGTGTTGGAGGAATTTTCTACTGATACAGCAGTTCGTGTTACCGAACATATTGAAACGGGGGAGAATGGTTTTGCTAAGCGCCGTACGGTATTTGATCCTGATGTAACAGAAGACGATGTGTTAGAACGTATCGAGTATGTACCAGCAGGTGTTGACGCAGAGAACAAAGTTATCTGGCAAGAATTTTCACGTTATAGTCATAAGGTTAATGCTTTTCGTCAACCCTTAGAGGAGATTCATGAGGATGGAACGAAAACGGTTTATGATTATGATGACAAGGGAAATGTGCTGAGTATAACACGTGCCGACGATGTCGTTGGTGTAGAAAGCACGATTAAGTATACGTATTACGGAGACAATGATACAGCCCCGGCAGGCCTCGTTAAAACGAGTGAAGATGCAGAAGGGCATATTACGAATTACACTTATTATCCATCTGGTCTATTACAAACAAAGACCATGCCTCCAGATGAGGAGGGTGGTGTTCGTGGTGTGTATACCTACACCTATTATAACGACTCTGGCCGTCTCAGATCCGTTAAAGACCCAGCAAACCGTGAAACCATTTATCGGTATGATGAACGGGGCCGTTTACAGTATATAGACCACCCTAACAATACGACTGAATCTTTTGTCTATAACACCAGTGGTACCCAAGCAAATCTTTTAGAAGAACATATTGATTCCAATGGTGTTTCAGAATCTTTTGACTACGATTTAGCCGGTCGATTAATAACGCACACCGTTGATGCGAATAATGTAGAATCGGATAGTGCTACTGTATTAACCTATCCATCTGGTGCTCGCATTGCTAGCAGTACCGTTGTGAATGGAACTCGCATCGAACATGACTACGATCATCAACAACGTCCTTTAGCAACGCGTTCCTACTTTAATGATACAGAATTCCAAGAATCAACAACACAGTACGATCAAGAAGGCCGTCCATTTATTCTGACCGATTACCACGGTCGCCGTTCCTTTATTGTCTATGATGATCGTAGTCGCCCCATCAGAACCATTAAAGAAGCCTGGAAGAACCCAAGTGAACTTTCGGTATTTGCCGCACTCACAACAGAAAGCGCACAAGTAACCTTCTTAAAACAGCTTGCCCGTCTTCCAGAGACCACAGAAACGCCAGCCTATGTCATAACGGATCAACGGTATGACATACGTGACCGAGTAACATGGTCCGCTGACACTGCGGGGATTGTGACTACCTTTGAATATAACGAACTCAACCAACTTGTAGCAGAAAATGCTGCCGTTTACACACATACACTAGATGCACAGGCAGGCTTTACAGACACCTTCACCGTCATTACAGACTCAAGCATCCCAGCGCGTACCGCTTACGAATATGATGCCAATGGCCAGCAAACCAAAATTATTTATCCGAAAAGTTTTGCCCTTACCATTACCACCAACAGTATCACTGTTGCCCCCGGCCTACTAGGGGAATTTTCAACGGAAACAGCTTATACCCAACGTGGTCTTGTGCAGAGTCGTACTAAAGCAGCAGGTTTGGATGAAACGGCCAGCACTCGTCCCGAAAAAGCCACCGAATCCTTTTCCTATACGGTTGATGGTAAACTTGCGCTTCATACAGATTATCGCAGCAACGAATGGGCCAACATCTATGGTTCCTGCTGTGGTGCCAAACTTGTCTCACAAGACCCCAGCGGTGCAGCTATTATCACTCGTCGAGACGGCAATGATAACATAACCCACCGGGTAACGGTCTCTGACTACAGTTTGGTCTCGGATTTAAGCAACCCACCAGCAACAGCACAGGTGGATGGAAAAATCGTTCGTGTAACCTTGGCAGAGACCACGACACAATATGATGGTCGCAATCGTCCGATCAGCCAAACTCAGTGGTTCGTGCCGCTGGAATTGGTCGACTCTTTTCATCCACCGGCACCGCCAAGCACCAGTGATCAGGGTTTAACGACCTGGTTCCTCTATGACGATCACGCATCTGACGGTATTGGTATAGCTGCGAATACCATCCCAGGTCTCAGCGTTGCGGCCAACTTTTCATCAGAAGTAGACGATCTTGATTTGGGTGCGAATGCTACGGGTTCAGCTCGCCTTGTCGTCAGCCCAACTCACGAAGTGTCAGTCACCATTGCCGACGGTCTTGGTCGAACCGTAAAAAGTTTCACCGCCGCGCTCGTATCCGGTTCCTGGTCCATTATCAACCGTGTAGAAATAGAACCAAGTATAGAAATAACAACACTTCCACCTTTTGCTGGCGTGTCCCTCGAAAAGCGCACAACAACCCGTAACTTTGTTGGCAGTACGCCAGACCAAATTACGGCCCATTATTACGACGGTTTTGGTCGTATTCTTGCTACAGAAGACGCTCTTACGCACCGCTCCACAGCAATTTATAACGCCCGTGGTCAACAGGTTCGCACCCGTTCACCCGAAGGTCGTGGTCAAGACCGTGTTTACGATGAACGCGGACGCCTAAAAACGATCACAGACACCAACTTAGATGGCAGCACCTACAGCTACGACGTACATGGCAATACCATTAGCAGCACTGATGCTCTGTCCAAAATAACGACACAGGCTTACGATGCACTAGATCGCCTTAAAGAAGTAACAGACCGCTTGTCCGGAAAAACCACCTATACCTATGATAACGGTGATAATGTTAAGACGATTACCGATGCCGAAGACAAAGTAACAACCTACGGCTACAACAGTCGTGGCTTGCTGGAAAGCATTCTCTACGCTAACGGCAAAACACGCGGTATGACCTACGACGGTGCAGGTCGTCTGAAAGTTGCGACGAATCAAGCCGCTGAAACCGCAACGAATACTTACGATTTGGTAGGGCGTTTAACCAACGTTGCCTACAGCGCAGATAGCACCTCGGATAGTTTCACCTACGATGATGCGAGTCGTTTGCTCACAGCGACAGGGGGCCGCTATAGCACAGAGGTCATTCGCGCTTATGATGACTTCGGTCGATTAAAAACAGAACAACAGAAGAGCACTCATCCAAGTGCGTTATTCGATCAAACAGTGAGCTATAGCATTTATGATGAGCAAAGCCGTCTCAAAGAAATAACGTATCCATCAACGCATAAAGCTGAGTTTGCTTATACAGATCGCAATGAACTGCAATCAGTTGAATTCATGAACGATTTAGCTGTTCACCGAATCTACACAGCAGATGGTCAGCCACACATCAGCAGCTACGGCAATGGCGTCATCGACACGCGTACCTACCGTGAAACTGATGGCATGCTCGCAACGATCATCGCTGAAAAAGCCTCAACCGATATCGTGAATCTCAATCATACACCAGCAGGTGCCAGTTATGACGCGAATAAACGACTCAAAGCGATTGTTGATAGTGTCACGCCAACACAGACGCAAACGTTTGATAGTTATGATGCAGAAGGCCGTCTCACCGCTTGGAATCGACGCGACACCACTGTTGCGGGTACAAGCCAAGAAACCGAAAGCTGGACCCTCTCGCTCGTAGGAGATTGGGACAGCGTCACAACGGGTGGCACTACAGAAGCCCGTACACATGACGATATCCATGCAGTTACACAGCATAAAACGCAAACGATTAGCTATGATGACAAAGGAAATATCACCGCTAATCCAACGCGGATGCATGGCTACACTTGGGATCAACAAAATCGTCTAAGTGGTATGGATAACGATACAACGGATGCCACCGCAACAAATAACATAGCCTATCGCTACGACGCTCTCGGTCGCCGCGTGAGTAAAACCGTAGACGGAACAACAACAGCTTACACGTATAATGGTAGCCAAGTCATCGGAGAATACGATATTGCTCTCGATGGTACGGCCACGCTCGGCCAAGAGTTTGTCTACGGCAGCTATGTCGATGAACCAGTCGCCATGCGCAAAGCAGATGGTACGACGTATTACTATCACAGTGACCGTCGCTATAGCGTGCAAGCGTTGACGGATAGCAACGGTGTTATTGTTGAGCGTTATGCGTATACGCCGTTTGGTGAGATGACGTTGTTTGATGGTAGTGGTACTGAGATTGCTCAGTCAGCTGTGGGGAATTCTTATACCTACACCGGAAGGCGTTACGACAATGAATCCGGTCTCTATTACTTCCGCGCGCGGATGTATGATGCGGAGCTGGGGAGGTTCCTGAGTCAAGACCCTCTTGGATATGTTGATGGGATGAGTTTATATACAGGGTATTTTGCACCGAATGGTGTTGATCCGTTTGGTTTGACTGATTGGGACCTTATGATGGGGGTTGTTGATCCGGTTATTGTAATTCCTCCACTTCATGATCCTGGTCTTCGAAGTGAATCTGAAGGTGATAACGTAGGGGCTGAATTGGCACGAGATGCATTGAGGCGGGAGCTCTTGACCCCTGATCCTCGTCCATATCTGAATTATGGAGATGGTTTTCGTGAGGCGAATAGTAATCAAGAAGGGTGGAGTGATGATAATATTCGGCGTGTGTCCCAGGATATAGGAACAACTGGGGATATTATTCTCAATATAGTTACTTTAGGTCGGGCTCAAAGTCTAAGAAGAGGCTTAAATGCTGTAGCAAATGTTTCTGACGAGGTTGGCGGTGCAGCGCGGCAAACAAGTAAAGTTGCAGGGAGTTGTGATAATTTATTAGATACGACGAAAAATGTTTCTAAGAAAACGAGTAGCCCAACTAAGGCAGGAACAGAACGAGCCAAAAACATAGAGAAAGGTATTCCAGAAAGTGCGTTAGGGCCGAGTGGCAAACCAAAGGTTCACGTTAAGAAACATCCGACCAGGAAGCGTTCCCAAGATGCTGCTCAGGACCGTAGTCGTAAAGGTGGTACACCTGAGCAACACAAGAACCCAACCAAAGGTGAAGACCCTCATTATCATCCAGATGGGTCCAATCATCGCGAGCATCATACTTATCCGGGTCGAGGCTTTCCTCGAAATGAGGGGCATTGATATGATGGCCTGGATCGGTTTGTGTGAGGTGCGTCCGTTGCCTGGTAATGATTCTTTGGAAGGGGCGATTGGAGCGTTTGTAAACGTAGTGGCTTTGGGGGAGTCTGAGGAAGATTTCAAACGCTGTGTGCTGAGTACGATGAAAGAGTATGACTTTGAAGTTATTGCCATGAATGATATTGGTACTGTTGAAGAACGAGAGCAACGAGAGGATCTGATTCCGGAACTGTCAGCACTTGCCCAGTCATTGACGGAGGAGTATCCGATTCAATTTGATGAGTTTCAGGCTTATGAAGCGGAAGAATGATTTCTTGGCCCGTACCCCTCAAAAAAGAATCAAGCTACTTCTCTATAATAATACCGCAAATTACCACCCAATCGTTCTTTGCAGACAATATTTCCTTCGCTTTGACCGACTTCGTCGCCGGGGTTGATGATTTCTCCATCGATACCTTGGTGATTTCGCTCTTCGTGGTAGTAAGCGAGATGCTCTTTGATAATCCAACGGAGATGCCATTCGCTACGAGGTATCGTCCATGTGAGCGCTTCTTCTTTAAACGTTCTAAAAAACCGTTCCATGTTGGCGTTCATGTTCGGTGTCTTAATACAAGTGCGAACGCATTTTGGTCCATCCCAGTTTAGTGCCTCTTGAAATGCCTCGCCGAATATCGTGTCATTGTCGATGATCATATGCGTTTTGTTAATGAGAAATCCATCTATGGGATCAGTGAGTTTCCTTGCTTGATTGAGCATCCATTCTTCATGTGGATTTTCTGTCATACCAACGAATTGCACTTCTCTCGTGTCGAGATGCATGGCAAAGAGTAGATACATAGTTGTTAATTCATTGGTTACCGGATCGAGTATTTCTACCGTTGTAAAATCCATGGCTGCTAACATGGGCCACATTGCAGCAAGAAAACGTTCCCATGATCCCGTTTTCTGTCGTTCAGGTGCAGGTGGTATGCCGTGAGTGCGCCGTATATTGCCAACACTTGATGGGGATAGTATGATTTTGAGGTTGCGAAGGCGGTTACTGACTGATTCGTCACCCCAGTTCGGATTCTCTTTGAGCAGTTCAATGACTTTGTTGACTATTTCCTGCTCTAAGAGAGGTCGTCCTCGCTGATTAACCTTATTGCTATGGTCCCATTTTTGGCAGATAAGCAGTCGATACCATTTTAAAATGGTATCAGGGGTGACCAATAGCTCTTGTTGTTCAGCAAGTTTCTTGTCGAGCTCTACGAATTTTGCAGCCAAGCGCCGTCGTTGCTGATTAGTGAGCGGAATAACCTTTTTGTCTATAATCTCGCGCAAAACGCGTGTTTCTTCATTCAGAAACTCGATGATATCAAGATATCGCTGATTCATCACTCCTGCTAAGGTGACGATTAAAAGAAGGTCAACAGGTGGCTCTTATTTCTTCATGATATTCACTCCTTTTGGGAGTGGTTAATGTTTGCAGGTTTCTTTTTTGGCGCAAGGGGTATAAGTCTTTTCTAAGAAGGGTTAAATGTTTTTTGAGGGGTACGGGTTAAGTCCCATTCATCAGAGCTTCTTTAATTAAGTCCATATCAAGTGAATATGCTTTCTTTTGGGTATAAAGCTTCAGTCTGAGTTTCATATTTGTTAGCCTAGAGTTGTGTTTATTATTTTCGATAGCTCTTTGTTGAAACTTTACCGCTTTTTTAAAGTTGCCGATCCTAGCATAGGAAGCTGCGAATGTGTCTAAAAAAAGAGAGTCAAGGTACTTGTTTTTTTCGTTGCACTCTAAGGAAAGCCTCACCCCATAGGGTACGAATATTCATCTCAGCATAAAACATTGAATTCTTCTATGATCTTTGACACTACTATAGCAGTAGAGACGAAATGTTTGTCCATGAAGCGATGGGGTTTTTGTTAACCCACCAAGAAGACGAGGCAATTTACGGTGATTTTGTAATTGCTACGAATAACTCTATCACAGTGGTCTTCTTGAACCTGCGTGTAATGAATAAGGAAGAGTGCGGTAAAGGTTATGTGGCTTCGCGCCGAAACGACTTAAGTATTCCACCTAATCGTTCATCACAAACCATGTGACCTTCGGTAGTGACAGTCCATTGGCCAATGGGCCTGTTGCCAATTCCTTGGTGCGGTCTTTCTGTATTGTAATGTTCAATGTATTCTTTGATAGTCTCACGTAAATGGTTTTCACCGAAGAAAATAATATGGTTGAGACATTCTTCTTTTGCAGATCGTATCCAGCGTTCAGCGAAGGCGTTCATATCAGTCAGTCACCATTGCCGACGGTCTTGGTCGAACCGCAAAAAGTTTCACCGCCGCGCTCGTATCCGGTTCCTGGTCCATTATCAACCGTGTAGAAATAGAACCAAGTATAGAAATAACAACACTTCCAGTATGAAACCTTGCGCTTCTATGTTAATGAATGGAGCACCTGAACAAAGATGATAAGGAGTTGGCGGGCCGCTGAGCGGAAGTCGGCAATGAACATTTCAAGATCGGATTGCACAAGAATTCCCAGTCACAAGCGTACAGGCACTGTGACTATCTGACTTTTTACCGACGATATAGAAGGGGCAGGTGCCCATATGATCAGTATGGGAGTCTCGTGATCGAAGATATGATCGAATATCCTGACACAAGCGTTGCCTCGAAGGGATGAGATCAGATGGCAAATAGTTCAAGAAACAGAATAAATGTGTTACCTTTTGTTGGCGAGAGCCATTACTGGTTAAAGGAGGACGATAGGCATGATTATTTTATTACATAGATGACTTGTTTTGTCCGTTCTTGTCCTCTGCCTGCCAGATCTGTGTGGTTCTGAAGAAAATAACGACAAACCACGCGATGAAGTTAGCAGAACGATGTTTATAGGAAAAGGAGGAGGCCCGTATAGTGATGAGCGCATCAAATGTGGAACATCTCCTGAAATGATTCACTAGTTGTGTGAGCAACGTTTGTGTCGGTTACAGGCAGATCATTTGGTCATCCAGATTGCCGCTCCATTTTGGAGATTGTTTGATAAAGCCCTTAGAAATATTGGTCAAAGAGGAGAAGGGATGCAGTTATGGTTAGACTACAGATGTCAAAGAACATGCTCTCAGCATACTGGGTGGAGCGAGCTGTGTAGCTATGGAAATTGCTATGAGTGTTATTAATACAGAAAATGAAATCATCCCTTTTTGTGAGGAACGCCAATTTAACAGCATTTATTAGATTTCCTTTGAGCGGCTTATCAGGAAGCTATTCCATATTATCTGAACGTGTACACCTTAATACAGCGGTGTCTTAGCTTTAACGTAGGAATTCACGATAAAAACGTGGTTATAACAAAGGATCGTTGCGGAAATGGGGAGCTCTGTTTTATAGGAGCAACTTTACCCCAAGAATTAACTGACGAATTTTGTCACAACCAGGTTTTTAAATTAAACCTTCGCAGGATGTTTAAAGAGAGGTTGCTATATGGTGTAATCGTTCAAGAGCGTACAAATGGTGAATATGATTATGTATTTTCTTGAATTTTACTGATGAATATAAAACAGTTTCCATTAATCGAGTCGTCCTATGATTCAATGAATAAAAACAAATTACAAATATTTCGTTTAAAGAGCATGGATACATGCGTAATTAAGAGTAAATACACAAAATAACTTTATTAAACAAAGGGGAAAATATGAACAAAGTAAGAAAATATATATCTAGAAGAGCTCTGCTTTTGGTAATGTTTCTTTTGCCTCACCTTGTGGCTGCTGAAGCTATCACAGAAAAAATAAAGATCGATTCCAATGATAAAAAAACCTATGGCGACTGGGTTGATATACTTAAGGCAGAACATGAAGTGTTTTTAACACAACATCCCGATCTGTATGACATTGAAGTTGGAGCTGCCCTTCATTGTAAATTAAGTTTACATCAATGGCACTACAAGCCAGAGATTCCTCACGATTTAGAGCAGCTGACTAAAATCGGCAAAAAATACTACAATGCCTTTGTTGCTTTTATGGATAGTGCTAGAGGCAAAGCTATGTTTGCTAAATTCAAAAAAGACGGAAGGCTTAATCCGGAAGATCAAGCCTATTATTGGGTTGTTAAAGCAACCGTTGATACTTATCCCTACCATAAGCGTATTGGTACTCCCGCTGATAAAACAGCATTAGAAAAATTGAAAAAATTTGGTACAGAATTTGCCACAAAAGCTTATAAGCGACAATTATTTACTAGATCCGAGATGAAACAGTTTAGAGATTATCTTGCGATAGTCCCTAAAGGAGGTACCACAGCACATTGGGCTGCCAAGAAATTTACTTGGAGTCGTGATGACCTTGATAAAGCAATGAAAAGACATTCTCCTGCTACAGGCATAAAAGCACCTGATCATAAATTTCACTACTTTGAAACGTTGGCAAAACAACGTGGATATACTGCTTATGATGCTTATGATCTCTCAATACAATCTTATTTGACACCAAATATTCTGGAATGTTTGGAATTGGTTTTGGATTGCTATAAATATGAAGTCGTTGATGGAGAACCTCGCTTTTCGGCTGATTTTAGTGATTTTGAAAAACTGAAAAAAAACGAATATTTCAGTCTTCACGAACAGGTAAAAACAGGTCGCCCTTTTTATTTGTTTACCCATAACTTTACCGACTCATCAGATTTCACTCGTCGTACCGGTTATCAGGAAGCACTATATTGGTTGTTCAAAGATGAGGTTGATTTTTTTCATACAGGCCGCTTAGATTTTGGCTTTGGAGCATGTGAGTACTTTGGTCAATTTGATGTTTTTAGTGGTATGTATCCCAATAGAGTTATTCATACCGGCTACTCGTCGCCAGAAAATCTTTATAGCCCCAAATTTGGCCATATCTCTGCCATCCCCAAGGGATACCTGCGACTTCCAACAAAATCAGTCCCTATCCTTATCAATCTCGGTTCACGCATTCGAGAAATAGGCTGCGGAGGTCCAGTGGCGTTTATTGATATTAACGGAGTACAATCCAACTACCTTTCAAGCAAAGAAAATGACACATTCTGGCATGCCAAGAATATTAATAACCAGGCAATGAGAACTGATAATATCCCCAAAGGTTATTCAATTATGGAGAAATTTTCTTTAAGAAAAGCTATTAGGTTTTTCAAAATAATGGAAACCTTGAATTGGCAATATGATGCTAAAAGTGAATTATTGAAGAGTCATTATGCTGATATTGAAGATACTACTTATCATGACTTCAAAGAATTTTCGATGAAAAAAGCTCAAATAGTAAAAGTAGATTTAGAAAATAAACAGATTCATGTACGAGGAAAGGTTTCTAATGCCCCAAAGCCGATAGAAGAAACTCATGTCCTTACTTTTGGTAAACATTTATTCATCTGTTCAAAAGATAATACAATAAAAGATATTAAGCAAGGAGATACGGTTAGGGTTTCTTTCAAATTTAAACCGGGCGATCGGAATACAAAAATATTGCAGTACCTTTGGAAAGGTAATTCCCCTGGTAGTGGTCAAATGGGGCATCAGGAAGGTGTCTTTTTAAACGGCAAAATTACCGCAGTTGACCTTGATAAATACCAATGCACCGTCGTTATGCCCAAGCCAGATGTAGCTAAAGGCGAGTGGAAAGGCTTTGATATGTATGAAAATGAGCTTAAGCCGTTAGGGATGTCTGAGCCGAGTGATACAGTAGGGTCATCGTTAGGATGGAATTTCTGTAAGAAGCTCTATTACGGGACTGATGAAGATAGAACTTTTATTCTCAAAATTGACGATTTTGTTGATGTTTCCGTTAATGGTCGTCTTTCCACCTTAGAAGAGGTCGCCGTTGGAGATCGAGTTGTCTTCGGTATTTCAACTTTTTTTTCCAGAAAAACTGATGAACATCCTTATTATAGTCCATATGGCGTTTATGTTGTCAAAGACGGTCCGTTAACCGGCGATGAATTGATATTTAAGCCGGGTGAATAAATACAAAAGATGACAATGAAGAGAAGATAGACAGGTGGTTCTTGTTTCTTCATGGTATTCACTCCGTTTGGGAGTGGTCAATGTTTGCATGCTTCCTTTTAGAGCAAGGGGGTATAAGTCTTTTCAAAGAAGGATTAAATCTTTTTTGAGGGGTACGGGTTGAGTGAGTATGGCTGTCATTCGATCACCTGCGTCCTGCTACGACGTGCGCTTCTCACTTCGCTGCGATGCTCGTCTTCGTGCTCCGAAGGGGCGAAAGCCACGCCTGTGGCTTTCTAAAAATCGCACTGCGATTTTTACCCTTCAGGTTATGAGGCTTAAGATAATACACCCAAAAATTGCAGGTTTAAATTCGCGATTGCTACCACGATTAAAAAAGGCACACCCTATTGGGCGTGCCTTTTTTAATCGTGGTAGCGGGAGCAGGATTTGAACCTGCGACCTTCGGGTTATGAGCCCGATGAGATACCAAGCTTCTCCATCCCGCGTCGTGAGGAGGTAATGTATAAGGTGGTTTTAATTGTCAATATCTTATTTTTTATTTCGTGAAGTGTCGCAAATAACGGTGTTTTATTGCGGTGGGGTAACGTGGGTTGATGCTCGAATCGTTTTTAATGGGCTTGTGTGGCCGTTAATTAATTCTAAATTGTTGTTTTTGCAGTTGAGCCATGTAGCTAGTAGTTTAATTAGGGCTTTATTTGCTTTGCCGCCTTCGGGCGGGGCTTGCAGTTGCACTTTGAGGCGGTTACCGAGTTCGCCAACGACGCGTTCTGTTTTCGCTCCAGGCACGACTTTGATGCGAATGTCAAAGCCGTGCTCGTGGACGATAATATAGGTTGGTGAACTTTGCTTAGAGGCCAAGCTGTGCTTTAACGCGTGGGATGATTTGGTCTATGGTAATGCGAACTTGTTCAGTGGTGTCGCGGTCGCGTATGGTCACGGTACCGTCTTCTAACGTTTGGCCATCAATGGTAATGCAGCTTGGTGTGCCGACTTCATCATGTTTGGCGTAGCGTTTGCCTATTGAGCCTTTTTGGTCGTATTTAGCAGGGATGCCAGCAGCTTGCATGGATGCAATTATTTCGCGCGCTTTTTCTGGCATGCCGTCTTTGCCGACGAGTGGAAGAACTGCGCACTTAATTGGTGCCAGTTTTGGGTGAAATTTCATAACCGTTCGGGTTACTTCTTTTCCTTTGGCATCGGTGCGGGTTTCTTCGTGGTAGGCATCAAGTAGGTATACAAGAAGTCCACGTGTTGCACCGGCTGAGGGTTCAATAACAAACGGGCGATAGCTCCATGGCTTTTTGCCCGTCTCTGGGTCTTCTTTTTCTTGGTCAACGTAACGTAGTTTTGTACCGGAATGTATTTCGTGTTCGTGAAGGTCGTGGTCGGTACGAGAGGCGATGCCTTCGAGTTCATCCCAGCCCCATGGGTACTTATATTCAACATCGTAGCAGCCGTCTGCATAGTGCGCTAGTTCGTCGTCTTCGTGTTTACGGAACATGAATTCGTCTGGGTAATTTGCGTAACGCTTCCAGAAGTTCATGCGTTGGTCTTTCCAGTATTCCATCCATTCAAGTTGGGTTCCCGGTTCGCAGAAGAATTCCAGTTCCATTTGTTCAAATTCACAACTACGGAAAATAAAATGCTCAACGGTTACTTCGTTACGGAAGCTTTTACCCATTTGGGCAATGCCAAAGGGTGGTTTTTGTCCGCTGGTTTCCATGACGTTTTTGAATTGCACAAACATGGCCTGTGCGGTTTCTGGGCGTAGGTAAACGGTGCTATTAAAGGTAATTTGTTCGATAACGGCACGAATAAGAAATGCTCGTACATCTTTTTCAGGAACAGCACCGTCAGATACGCGAGCGAGTGCTTTGGTAATAGGTGCGTCTTTGCGTTTGCAGTTGCCCGCAAAGCGTTCTTGAATGGCTGCGGTTAAATCTTCTGCAGCGCTTAATTCAGCAAGTGTTTGTGAAGCATCATTCATTGGGTCTACTGCACCAATGTTTGTTTTGAACATGAGGTTAAAGCTGCGCTCTTCAGATAAGAACGGGCTGCCAATGCATGGACTTACATAACCACTGTAATCAACCAGCGCAGTCCCATTGAACTCAACGTGTTTGCCGTCATCGCTTACACGTAGGCCGGCTAATTCTTTTCCACTGCGACTGAGCTCAATGTTGTGCATTTTTTGAATAAGGGCTTGGTAGCTTTTGGCCTGGCCTTTATCTGCACAAAGGATAGGAAGATCTGCACCAGCTTCTGGGCGTGGAGCTTTATCTGCACGGAAACGCTCTTTGCTGATGAAGCAGTCAACCAACGGGTCAGAGAAGCCAGCGGCATGGCCAGAGGCGCGCCAAACGTCTGCTTTCATGATGATAGAGGCATCAATGCCGACAACATTTTCGCGGGTGGTCACCATATCGGCCCACCACTCGTTCATGAGATTGCGTTTGAGTTCGCTGCCAAGTGGGCCGTAATCGTAGGCGCTTTTTAGTCCGTCGTAAATTTCACTACTTTGGAAAACAAAGCCACGTCGTTTACAGAGGGCGACTACTTTTTTCATGATGTCATCAGGCCAATGTGCTGCCATGAGGGGCTCCTTCTTATGCGCTGTTCATGCGCAGAGCGGCATGCTAGTGGAAGGTTGATAATAGCCAAGCATCGTCTCATTTCCGAGATGATGACTATTTGGTTGAGCGACTTCTTCATAAATCATGTCTATAAAATGGATTATAAGATGGTGTTGTCTTATTTTGCTTCTAGGGGCATAATAGCGTTCAGTCTTCATCCTTATTATCGGAGTGATACTATGAAGTTAAACCTCTCTGTTTTGTCGATTGCGCTTGTAGCATTGACAAGTGTTGTGCAACTGTCGGCAGCAAGTTTTGTTGCACATGACCTTGGCTCGGTGCCAACTGCCCCGTCGTGGTATGACGGGGGAAATGATGATCGAAAGTCTGTCTTCATTGACCGTTCTGGATGGGCGGTGTTTGCCTATTGGACAACAACCGGTAGCAGCGGAACGGGTACAAGTACTAATCGGTTGTTATACCGTAGGAATCTTGCTGATAGTGCTTCTAGTTGGACAGATATGGGGGTGCCAGGAACTTCTGCTTGGGATGACCCAAAAGTTGCGATTAACGCCAATGGTGTTGTGGTTATGCATGCTATGTTATCTGGTGATGTAACCGAAGGTGTGTGGGTAAATAGTAGCGGCACAACATGGACTCAAATAGATACCGGAACACATGGTGAACATGGTAACCTAACAGATGATGCATCTCCCAAAATTGCAGGCATGACTGGGAGCGCGTCAGACTACTCGGATATTGTTCCAGTTGTATGGACGATTGGCGGTACGACAGCAAACTTAGTGACTGATGGCTATCTCGGAACATTAACGTCTAACTCCACCGTTCAGGAGGTGGCGATTGCTCAGGGTATTTCCTCAAATGGCACATATGTAGTTGGGGCTGTTTATGATATTAAAGCAAGTCCAGAGCCAGAGCAGAAAATAGTTTGGCGGGCAACGCTCGGCAATACTAGTTCTAAGGTGTCTTTAACCCGTGCCTATGTTTTAAGCCAAGCGTCTATTACCTTAATTTCTGGGGATAAGGCGGAGGTCGAAATAAAAGATATTAATGATAGTGGCAAAGTCCTGCTTGCTGTAGACGTGGACCGGAGCGACTCAAAAATTAATCAAGTTGCCTTATTATGGGATGGTACAGACGGTGGTGGTTTAACGTTGCTGCCAGTTCCTGCATCAAGCTCCTTTAATTATGTTGAAGGAGAAGTGCTTACGAATGATGGTAATGTTTATGGCACAGCTCAGGTCACGGCAGACGGTGATTCCTCAAACCAGCCAATGCGTTGGAATGGTACGGCCACCGAATTACTTTCTGATTTGGTCAATGACGCAACGAGCCTTGGAAGTCCGGAACAAGAATTGTCTGATGGCTCTTTTGTCACCAATGATGGCTCTACTCAGTTTATTCCTAAACCAACCGTTTCGTTATCTGTTTCAGAGACAACGATCAAAGAAGATGCCAGCGCTAGCCCTCGTTCGGCGGTGGTCACATTAAGTCGTACGGGAACCACTCGCTTTCCTGAATACGTTACCCTGACTTATGCCGGGGAAGCAGATGCGAATGCGGATGTGAGTGGCGCATCTACCAATGTTACTATCGCGCAAGGAGACTCTTCTGCTAACTTTACCATTTCGGTGGTGGATGATAATTATGTTGAAAACCTCGAATTATTGTCCATGGCTATAGATGATACAGGAGGAACCTATCAAAAGGATTCTGGTGCCTATTTACATTCGCTGGTTATCCAAAGTGAAGACAGTGGTCTTGGGGTAGAGTTAACGTGTAGCAGTATTACTGACGGTGGCAGCACCAGTACCGCGACCTATTCGGTTACCGCAACATTTACAGAAAGTGTCTCTGATTTTGTTGTTGGGGATATAAGCCTTACAAATGCGACGGTTAGTAATTTTGCCGGTTCAGGGTCTACGTATACCTTTGATGTAACGGCAAGTGCGACTGGATCTGTGGCGGTAACTATCGCTTCTGGTGTTGCTACTGGTGGCACATCTTCTGCACTCAATTCAGTGTCAAATACCTACGACTGGGTTTATGATACGACGGCACCAACGGTTACGCTTAGCAGTTCCTTTAATGGCGTTACAACAGCAAATACTATGATTCCATTAAACATTACTTTTAGTGAAAGTGTTCAGGGTTTTGATGCTGGTGATATTACGGTAAGCAATGCTTCTCTTACGAATCTGACAGGGGCAGGAGCTGAATATGTCGTGTTCATGCGCCCTTCTGGTAATGGTACTTTTTCTGCGGGGTTGGCAGCAAGTGTTGTTCAAGATGCTGCTGGAAATAGCAATACAAAAAGTAATCAAATAGCTGCAACGGCAGACAATACGATTGATCCAACGTATAGTTATGTTTCTCGTGAAATATCAGGGCCAACAGAGCCGTCGTGGTATAATCAAAATTCATCTGGCCACCGTAATGAAGTGGTTATTGCTCAATCTGGTTGGGCAGCGGCTGCTTATTATATTAAATCTTCAGATGGTGGAACGGTATCAAATCGAGAGTTATTCCGCCGCAACATTGCCTTAGCGGGTAGCACTTGGGAGACGGTTTCTTTATCAAGCATTACCAGTTCAGCATGGAACGATCTTGATTTAGATATTAATAATGATGGCGTTATGGTTTTAGGGTCTGTAGATAAAGATGGTACTGGCAGTATTGGCCTGTGGTACTTTAATGGTTCTGAATGGTCACAGCTAGAAGACGATCTTGTTTCTATTGCCAGTGATGTTTCGGACCAATCTCCGTATACCGTTGCTGGTGCCTCTGGAACACAGTCTGGTTATGTTGGTGTTATGCCAAAAACCTATAGTCCTGGTAGTTCAACTGAAACAGATCTTAATGCGACCTATTCATTATTAACTGGTCAAAATGTGGCAGCAGCAGATGCGCTCACACCCGACGGTGCGCATGTTGTCGGTGGAACCTATGATGTATCTTCTGGTCCATCCTTTGTTGAATTATGGATGTTAACCGTAGGCGATACAGGTTCTGTAAAAACAACAACGCCAAGCGCATTTAATACCTTACTCGGGTGGACCCCAACAGAAATGGAACCAGAACTCAATAGTTTTCATTCAGTTGGTAACTTAGTTGGCGTTCCTACTGTTTTAATTAATGCTGAGCGAGAAGAAAATGGCAATAGGGTTAAGCGTGATTCTGTGGTTTGGAATGGTACAACGCTTACGCTGGTTGATAAGCCCAAAGCTTTCTCTGCTAGTGAGCCGGGATTCATGAGTAATAACGGCACCGTGTACGCAACGGCGATAATAGATCCACAGAATACAAATAATGGCCACGCATATTCCTGGACAAGCGGTGGAACAGCAGCTTTATTAAATGAAAATACCAGTGGAACTGAAATAATTTATTCGGTTCAAAATATGCTGAGCAATGGCGAGCTTGTTGCAAACTATGGTCGCAATGTGCTTATTCCAACACCAACCGTAACGGTAACGGCGGGAAGCGGCATTACAGAAGACGGAACAACTTCTTCTGATTTTATTATTAGCAGAACTGGAGCAAATTATTTAGACCAAGTGGTTTCTTTTACGCTTTCAGGAACTGCTACCGTATCTAGCGACTATTCAGCCACGGAAACAACAACGGTTACTATTCCAGCAGGAAGCGCTGCAGTGTCTGTGACCATTACCGCCGTGGATGATTCCGATGTAGAAGGGGATGAGTCTGTTACCTTAACACTTGCAGCCGGAACCTATGTGCGTGGAAGTGCGAGTAGCGCAAATATTGCTATAACCAGTGATGAGCCAGCGGTATCAGTTACGATGACGGCTAGCGGTGTCAGTGATGGCGGTTCTTCTAATGTAAGCGCGCAAACAATTACAGCGGTATTTGGAGAATCGGTAACCGGATTTGGTGATTCTGATATTACTATAACAGGCGGTACGCTAACGAGCAGCGTTAGTGGATTTGGCACGACTTATACCTTTGGCGTTACCGCTAGCAGTGAAACAGAAGTATCTATTACCATTGCGGCAAGTGCGGTTTCACCAATTAATGGTAATAAAACATTCACATGGACCTATGATATTACCAGCCCAACCAGTAGTTTAGCACTTGTTGGAATTACAGAAGGTTCAAAGAGCAACAGCACAGGTGTCAGCTTAACGGCAACCTTTAGTGAAGCCGTAACCGGATTTGGATCGGATGACTTGACCGTAACAAACGGTACGGTGAGCTCTGTTTCTGGCAGTGGTACAAGTTATACTGTTGTAGTTGCGCCAAGTGGAGATGGTAACGTAGTGGTGAATGTTTCGGCTGGTGGTGCGGCGGACGCTGCTTCAAATACTAACGGATCCTCTTCTACGGTAACATGGGAATATGATGGCACAGCACCAACGGTAAGCGCCTTTACTTGTGCGGCTAACGGTACGTCTGTAAATGTGGCTCAACAAAGTGTAAGCGTCACTTTTAATGAAGTGGTCAGCACGTTCTCTGAAACGGCACTGACGCTGACAAACGCAACTATCAACAGTGGTACTATAAGCACATCAGATAGTCTCACATATACTTTTACCGTAACCCCAGCGGCAGACGGTACGGTATCAATTGCTGTCCCAGCAAATGCCACAACGGATACCGCTGGCAACGGTAACGCTGTTTATGCAACAGCATTAAGCTGGACTTACGATAGTATAAAAGCAGAAGTCAGCTCTCTTTCTACCGCAGTTAACGGGACGTCTACTAATGTGGCGCAACAAACGGTCACGCTTGTTTTCTCGGAAGCGGTAACGGGGTTAACGGAAGGGGAAATAACCATAACAGGTTCTGCGGCGGTAGACGCATCATCATTAACAACATCAGATAATATCACCTATACCTTTACCGTAACAGCAAGTTCAGATGGAACCGTTACGGTGGCAGTGCCAGCAGATGTCGCGCAGGATGCCGCAGGAAATAATAATAACACAGCAAGCGCAAATGTTTCGTGGACCTATGATAGCACCAACCCTGTCATTAGTTCTTTTACGGCAACAGGTGCATCTACGACTGGTTCAAATGTTATTCCGTTTAGTGTGGTCTTTGACGGTGCTGTTTCAGGGCTTACCGAAGATGACTTTACCATTGTGAACGGTAGTGTTGGCTCTGGTAGCTTAGCAAGTTCAGACAATATCACCTTTACCTTTACGGTAACGCCAAGCGCTGCTGGTACGGTGTCAGCAACACTTGTTGCCGCTAAGGCAACAGATACGGCTGGTAACGGTAATGATGTGTCAGTATTTACCCCATCAGTTACCTATGATAATACAGGGCCAACGGTGACGGTAACCCGTGGAGAATCAACCGACCCAACCAGTGTTGCGCAACAAACTATTACCCTTGTTTTCTCCGAGTCTTTGGCAGCAAGTTCTTTGGCAGAAAATGAAATCACCGTAGTCAATTGTGCGGTGGATTCGGGAAGTTTAACAACATCGGACAATACCACCTTTACCTTTACGGTAACAGCAAGTGCATCTGGTACGGTTAGTGTTTCTGTGGCAGCAGATGTAGCGGCGGATGGTACAGACGGAACAACCAATCAAAATTCATCTGTATTATCATGGGGCTATGATGGTGATGGCCCAGTGCCAACCACAACAGTGCAGCTTATGGGTACTGTAACGGACAGCGGCACAATAACGATGACCATTGATGGTTCACCAGTAACAATAACCGCAGGTGCATGGACACACAATGTGGTTATTGGTGCAGGACTTGCCTCTACAACGGTGACTTTGGTTGCTACAGACGATAGTACCAATTCCGTAACCCGAACCATAACCGTCAGCCAACCGGCCCCAAGTCTTGATGTATTACAAGACCTGTCTGGTAATAACTAAGAAAGAAAAGGGAGAATAAAAATGAAAACGAAGACACTTCTATTATCACTGTGCACGGTTGTTCTATCCCCATTAATTATTGGCTGTGGTGGCGGTGGAGGGGGCGGCGGTGAAGAAACAGGCTCTACCACAGATACCACAGCACCGGTTATTATGGTAACAGGCATACAGCTATCCGGGACAACGGATGAAAATGCTACGGTGACTATTACTGAAACGACCAATAATAATGCCTATACAGATACGGCAACCCCAGGAGATACAGCATTTAATATGCTGCCGTTTGAGCTAGACGGAACGGTTATGAATACAGACCCCGGCGCGGGCGGTGCGGCAACGCCTTATGTATTTACGATTTCATCTGATGATGCTTTAACGCCTGCAAATACTTCTACTCAAACGGTGACGGTTACCCTGAACTCACCGTAGCACTAAGGTTATTGTAAAATCAAAAAGGCCAGCGTTTGAACGCTGGCCTTTTTGATGGATAGTATGAACTGTTTTTTATTCGCGAATAAGCTCTACGCAACGAGCGAAAGAAAGGAGATCTTTTTCTTTCCAGTGTGGTGTTTGCAGATGGATGCCAATAGGTAGCCCAGATTTATCTTTACCGCTTGGAACGCTCAGGCACGGCACGCCAGATAAGTTGGCAGCAATAGTGAAAATGTCAGACAAATACATAGTTAATGGATCGTCTGTTTTTTCACCGCGCTTAAATGCAGTGGTTGGGCTTGCCAAACCAATAATGGCATCACAGTTTTGGAAGGCTTTATCATAATCTTCGCAAATAAGACGGCGAACGCGCATCGCTTTTTTGTAATAGGCATCAAAATAACCAGCGCTTAAAACATAGGTGCCAAGCATGATGCGGCGTTGAACTTCTGGGCCAAATCCTTCTGCACGGCTTTTATTGTAAACCGAATTGAGGTCGGTCGCGTCTTCTGAGCGATGGCCGTAATGAACGCCGTCATAACGAGAAAGGTTGGAAGAAGCTTCACCAGTACCAATAATATAATAAATGGCAGTGGCGTATTTTTCGTGTGCTAAAGATACGGGAACGAGCTCTGCACCAGCATCAGCAAGCTTTTGTTTGATGCCGTCTAAGTGGTTACGCATTTCTTCAGAAAGCAATTCGCTGTGATGTTCAATGTAACCAATGCGTTTGCCAGCAAGATAGCTCAGGTCTGTTTTTGCAATGGTTGCTGCATGACCTGTTTCATAACTACGCTCTACGCTGGTAGAGTCGTTTTTATCATGGCCAACAAGGCTATCTAAACACAAAGCAGCATCAGCGATGGTATTAGCCATCGGTCCAATTTGGTCTAGGCTACTGCCGAAAGCCATAAGGCCATAGCGGCTTACACTACCATAGGTTGGTTTCATGCCAACACAGCCGCAGAGTGAGGCTGGCTGGCGGATAGAGCCACCAGTATCACTGCCAAGTGAGATTGGCGTAATGCGAGCAGCAACGGCAGCCGCACTACCGCCACTTGAGCCGCCAGGAATGCGGTCTGCATCTAATGGGTGGGACACTGGGCCGTAAACACTCGTTTCATTTGATGAGCCCATGGCAAACTCATCCATGTTGGCAGTTGCTACGATAACAGCTCCTGCGTCTAACATTTGTTGCAAGGCTGTGGCCATGTACGGTGGTTTGAAGCCGGTAAGTATTTTTGAGCAGGCTGTGGTTTCATGATTTTCAAAACACATATTGTCTTTGATCACAAGAGGCACGCCAGCCATTGGCAAAGTTTCGCCAGCAGCAATGCGAGCATCAATAGCAGCAGCAGCTTTAAGGGCACTTGTTCTATGAACGCGAATGATGGCATTCAGGGTGTCTGCTTCTGCGCGATCAAGCGCAGCGCTTACTTCAATGGTAGCGGATTGACCAGCTTGAACACTGGCAGCAATGGTTTGAGCGCTTGGGGTGTTGACTGTATTCATCGTTCCACCGCCTTTGGTACCAAGAAGGCATTTGTGTTTGCGTGTGGAGCGTTGGTCAGCGCACGGTCCACTGGCAGCATGGTGCCAGGCTGGTCTGCTCGGGTAATATTTTGTAAGCCAGCAACGTTGGCAATTGGTTCAACACCGTCGGTATCAACCTCAGACAATTGTTCAATATAGCCAACAATCGTTCCTAATTCACTGGTCATGCGAGTAATGTCTGCGTCTGAAAGGTCGAGACGAGCAAGTGTCGCAACCTTTCGTACATCATCTTCAGTAAGGGCCATAATTATTCCATTTCCTGAGCAATCGCATCGGTTGGCGTAAAGTTTGAATAGACACTGCTGACATCATCATGTGATTCTAGGTTTTCAATAAAACTTTGAATTTTATTCGCTGCATCAAGATTATCAATTTCAACAGTATTGTCTGCGACCTTAGTCAGGTCCGAACTCAAAACTTCGAGCTGTGCTGATTTCAGCGCGTCAGCAATGCTATCGTAATATTCTGGAGCAGCGGTGATTGAGATGCCGTTATCAGTTATTGAAATGTCTTCGGCATCAGCGTCAGCTTCCAGAATTGCTTCCATAACGCCATCTTCATCTGAACCGGCAACAAGAAAAAGTGCCTTCATGTGGAATTGCCAAGAAACACAACCGGGAGCACCAAGAGCACCGCCACCACGTTCAAATAATTTGCGCAATTCAGGGGCAGTTCTATTACGGTTATCGGTTGCCGCTTCAACAACCACGGCTACGCCATTTGAGGCATATCCTTCGTAGACGAGTTCTTCAATTTGTTTGCCGTTGTCCAACATACCAGCGGCTTTTTTGATAGCGCGTTCAATAGCATCACGCGTCATATTTTGCGCGCGTGCTTTTGAAATGGATAAACGCAGGCGGGGATTGGTATCTACATCTGGGCCACCCAATTGAACAGCAACTTTAATAAGTTTGCCCATTTGGGTGATAACGGCAGCTTTCTTTGCATCGTTCGCGCCTTTTTTGTGCTTAATATTTGCCCAGTGACTATGTCCAGCCATGTAAATGCCCTTTCAAATGATAGTATGCTGTTTCTGCTGTTTCCGGCCTTTATTTCTTTTTACTCGCGGCTTTCTTTGCCGCAGCCTTTTTGGTTGTGGCGGCTTTTTTCGCCGCAGGCTTTTTGGCAGCAGCTTTTTTAGTCGTGGTTTTCTTTGCCGCAGCTTTCTTTGCTGCCGCTTTTTTCTTGAGACCAAAATTGAGTGGCTGTGGGTCGTATTCGCCTGCTTGCTCAAGCATGTTGGAATGCTCACGTAGGCCGTGTGCTAGGCGTAGCTTTGTTTCACGGTCGAGTTCGTCAGCAATGCGATACCGAATTTCCCCATTGTCTTCACCGGCAGGAATAACCTTAAGAAATTCAAGAAGAGCATATTGTTCTTCGTTGCAGGGGAATGTTACAAGATTGTAGTTATGCAAGAGGGCGCTTTCAACCATATCTTCACGAACCAGCGTTGTTTCAGGCAATGCACGTAGTGTTTCAATGCCTTCTTCAGTAATAGCACGTTCGTCCAGCTCCATGCTTTTGAATGCGGTATACAGGTCGGCAAGAAGGTGGTTAATATCTTCTGCTTTTTCACGATTGCGTGGATAGTTGTTGCCCAAGATATCTTGAATCTCGCGCACGGTAGAGACGCGCATGTCATTCCAGTTGACAAACTCCTCTTGTAAGTCCTTCAGCGCGCGTTCGGCTTCAGCACGGTCTGCACCAAGTAAAAGAATTTGATACATCATGATTTCAATGAAGTTTTCAATCGGTAGCGGCTGAAATTCACCGTAGCGAGCCTCGAGGTCGGTGCAGAGTTTTTTGAGTTTGCGAACGTGCGTGGAGCTAATTGTGGCCATGAAGGGGTCCTTTACTACCATAGAAAATGGCGTGGTAGTATGGACAGCATAATGAAGGGTCAACAGTGTAGCTAGGCAGAGGAAAGACTGATATTTCTACCATTTAGAAGTGGAAATGTGATGAGATCCTGTATGAGTATGCATAGAAAACGAAGATGTTCTACTTTGAGAAGAGTCTGTCTTCGTAAGTTCTTATTTAATAACATGTTATGTTTATGTGGAGAGAAGATGAATATTTACACTTATAAAAACTGTAGCACCTGTCGCAAAGCAACTCAGTGGCTAGATGCTAATGATATTGAATATACAGAGTTAGCTATTCGAGAAACACCACCGACTATTCAGGAACTAAAACAGGTGCTTGCCGCTTACGATGGCGAACTGAAACGTTTATTTAATGTTTCTGGTGGTGATTATCGTTCAATGGGACTCAAGGATACGCTATCGGATATGAGTATTTCCGAAGCATTGAAATTGCTGACGACAAACGGAAACTTAGTGAAACGCCCATTCGTGGTTCTAGAAAATGGTGGACTAGTCGGTTTTAAAGTTGACGAATGGGCAGCGATCTTTTCTTAGCGCTGATGCGGCAATAAGCTTTCTACCCAGCGGCCAATTGGATCTTGTTCCATATTGACAGGCTGGCCCGCTTGGAGGCGGCCAAGGGTGGTTTCGCCTAAAGTGTGTGGAATAACCGCGATGCTAAAGCAGTTGCCACGGCAATCAAAGGTAGTCAGGCTAATGCCATCAATGGCGACCGAGCCTTTTTCGACGACTTTTACGCTTTTGTCTGATGGTAATTGAAAGGTAAATACTTCATGTTGGTTTTGCGGTTGTCGACGTTGTAAGCGACCAATGCCATCAACATGGCCCGAGACAATGTGCCCACCAAGTCGGGAGCCAACCGCAAGCGCTCGTTCACAGTTAATGTCAGTGCTGACGCGCCAGCCGCCCATGCAGGTTCGGACGAGTGTTTCTGGGCTGGCTGCATAAGTAGCAATGTTGCCAGTGAGGGTAGTGACTGTTAAGCAAATGCCATTGCTACAAATACTGTCGCCAATATGGCAGTCTTCTGATAGCGGGCCAATGTCTACGGCAAGTTCTGCACCTGCGCCCGTGCGCTCTATGTGGGTGAGTGTGCCAACAAATTCAATAATACCAGTAAACATGTTCATAAGACTGGTTGCGAAAATACAGACGCAACCTTGAATGCCGCTAGCGCTTTGCACGATAGACCCTTATGATAGGTGATAAAGACTGGCGAACAATGATGATAGACGAGTACGGCGCAGATGCTGAGCGTGTGCTTGTTGTTCTTGATGATTGTATTGATGATGGCATGGAACCAGAGGTGGTTTGGAGCTATTTTGAATTATACCTAGAACATGCCGAACGTATTCCGACAGAGATGCGGTCATTCGGGCATGATCAAATGGCGTTGCGTTTATTAATGCGTTTGGCAGAGTGTAGTCGTTTTGGTTTCGATTTGGCGTGCCAGCATTCACGGTTGTTTTGGTATCTTTCACAAGAACAGTCCTATAAACATGTGTATGGCCGTTCTGCCCTAGATAAAGAATTACGTGTTCGTTTGCGTGCCTTAAACGATAGGGGATCTCGTGTACGTGAATTGGTTCGTTTTCATCAAGGACATTTTTTACGCCTAACATTGGGTGATCTCTTTGATTGTTTAAGCTTTGAATCAGTCACGAGAGAGTTATCCGATCTTGCTGATGTTCTCGTTCAGGCTGCTTTGGAATTAGCAGTAGAACGGTGGCAGGAGCGTTTTGGACAGGCAGAATGTGGTTTTTGTGTACTGGCAATGGGAAAACTGGGTGGCCAAGAGTTAAATTATAGTTCTGATCTCGATTTTATTTTCCTTTATGACCAAGAAGGGAAGACCAGTGGTGGGCGAGAGTCTATTGACCATCAAAGTTATTTTTTGCGTCTCGGTAAAGAGCTTATCCGGTTATTGGATGAACGGCATAGTAATGGTAGGTTATTTCGTATCGATATGCGTTTGCGGCCAGAAGGTAATAGCGGCGAACTTGCTTTAAACTATCAATCCACTGTTAATTATTATTATAGCAAAGGGCGCAGTTGGGAGCGCCAAGCGATGATTAAAGCGCGGCCAATTGCTGGTGACCGAGCGCTTGGAGATCGATTATTACGAGAGCTCAGATCATGGATTTATCCGCAGGAGCAGGCGCAAGAAGACTTAGATACCGCTAGAGAAATGCGCCAGCGCATAGAAGAACGTTCGCAAGAAGCCAATGTAAAAACAGGTGCAGGTGGCATTCGTGATATTGAATTTCTTGTTCAGTTTTTCCAACTTTTGTATGGCGGCCGGCATCAGCATTTACAAAATAGGGCAACATTGCCAACTATTCGTGCTTTAGCAGACCTCAGTGTTATTACACGTTCAGAAGCGCAGATCTTAGAGGAAGATTATGTGTGGTTACGCATGGTTGAACATCGCTTGCAAATGTGGGAGGCTCGGCAATTACACGAGGTTCCAGAAGGAGAAAAAGATCGTCGTCATCTAGCAATTCGCTGTGATTTTTTAGGCAAAGATGCTCTCTTACAATTTGAACAGAAACATGAAGAAGTACGCAGTAGAGTCCGTGTGTTGGCAGATAAATATTATTTATCAACAACCCCGTATGAAGACGCTTTATTTTGTTTAATTACCACAGAAGATCCAGCAGCAGCATTATTAGATGAGGTTCTTGGCCCCATTGATTTTATTAATAATAAACGAGCGCATGAATATTTACGTGAATTGGCATATGAGCCATTCTTTGTCTTAAGTCGTAGGCGCACGGAACGTCGCTTTTTGGTCATTTTACCAACTTTATTGCAATTATTAACAGATTCGCCAATTCCAGATGAAACCCTAAAAAACTTTGTGACTATTGTTCGAGCTGTGGGTGGGCGTTCGCATTTTTATGAAGAGCTCGATCAACAGCCCTTAATGTTGGCCTTATTGGTATCCTTTGCTGGCTGGGCTACTTTCTTAGTCGGCCAATTAGAGCGTTTTCCTGGGTTGATTGATGATTTGATTGAACGCATGGATGTTGATACGGATTGGGATGGACGCTTTATGGACGAAGGCCGTTTATTATTACAATCTGTCCAAGATCCGGGTAATAATTTGGCCTACCTTTTTGCGCGTGAACAAGTACGCATTTCTCTGCGAGATTTACAAGGAGAATCCGCAGAAAATATTGCTACAGATTTAAGTATGTTGGCCAGAAGTGTCTATGCACTTGCGCTTGAACATTGTCAAAACCATTTAAATGAACGTTTAGGCTGGCCGGAAAAAGATGGAGTTCCTTTACGCTTTTCAGTGCTTGGTCTCGGTAAACTTGGCGGGAATGAATTATCATATGCGTCCGATATGGATGTGATGTATATTTGTGACGCAGGTGGTACTTGTACGAAAAAAGGTAAAGACGCAGAATATTATTGGAAACGATTAATTCAAGATATAGCGAAACTTCTGGGTGATGGTGGTATTTATGAGATTGACCCACGGCTACGTCCGTGGGGTGAGCAGGGGCCAATGATGTCTAGTTGTGCAGCGCTCACCCGTTATTGGGAGCAGCCACGAGAAATGTGGGAACGCCTAGCTATGACCCGTGTATCGGTGCTTGCTGGTGATCGAGATCTTGGCAATGAGGCAGTTGCTATTATTCATCAGGCAGCGCTTCATAAGCCACTGCCAGAGGATGCCGCTCAACAAGTTTGTACTATGCGGAAGCGCTTGGAAGAAAGTTGTTCTGGTCGAGATCATGTGAAACGTGGATATGGTGGTTATGTTGATATTGAGTTTATTGTAGAATATTTAAGTATGACCTGTGAGCCGGGTACGATTCCCCCAGGTGAACATATGCAGCGAACATTGTATCGTTTACATGAGCTTGGCCGCATTCCACAAGAATCTTTGGAAGACCTAACGGTTGGCTTAGAGTTGATGCGCTTTGTTGAGGCTCGCATGCGCCTATCTGCGGGTATGGCAATTTCGTCTATCCCAACAGATGAGCGAGAGCGCTTGGCATTAGCCCGCCGAACTGGTTATACAGCCATGGCTGATCTTGATTTAAGTTTACATTTGTGTCGCGAAAAAACGAGAGACTGGTTTGAGCACCTTGTTCAGTAGCTGACGATATTATGCTATTTATTCCGTTTTTTGTGAAGGAAATAGCTTTTAAATCCGTGATTCTGTCAGCAAAGAATACAAAGGAGTTCAATATGCGAACAGAAAATATACAAGGTCGTACTGCTGTGGTCACGGGTGGCAGTTCTGGTATTGGGAGATCTACTTCTCTTGTTTTGGCAGCCGCTGGGGTGCGAGTCGGAGTGCTTGCTCGTAATCCAGAGAAAACGGCAGCCGTTGTTGATGAGATTTTATCAGCTGGTGGTGAGGCCTGTGCTCTTATTTGTGACATAGCAGATCCAGAAAGTGTTGAAGCGGCTTTTGCCCAAATACAAGAACGGTGGGGTGCTGTTGATATTTTGATAAGTAATGCCGGTATGTCTCGCGGTAAAGGGCTTGCATCAACCACGCCAGCCGAGTGGCAAGCTATGATGGACACCAATGTAAATGGTGGTTTTTATGCGTCACATTATGCTTATGAGCAGATGCGTGAAAAAAAAGGCGGTCATATTATTCATATGAGTTCACAGGCAGCAAATTGGCCTGGTGCTGGTGAATGTATTTATGGTACAACAAAAACGGCCCAGTTAAAATTAGGTTTGCATACCATAGATGAATTTTTTTACGCAAACAAATCAAATGAACGTGACGAAAATAGTTATTTTTGTGATATTATTTGTCCTGGCTGTGTAGATACGCCATGGTATGAAGGAAAAAACGTGGATGGCCAAGAGATGATCAACCCAGATCATCTGGCTGCTTTAATCTGTGATATTCTCATCTATCCAGAAGCAGACCGTTCTTTCCATGAAGAAAACAGTGTTCGGCGCACATATAGTGTATTGCCCTTAACTGGTCTTTTTGCAGAGCTTCCGCGTGTCCATTGGATTCCAGTCCGAACAAATGAATAGTTGAGCGCTGAAGAGAAGGTCTTTGTATTTCCCTATTCGTTATCAGTGAGTTGGGAGATTTTTTTTACAAAACTTTTGCTACTTCTGGGTGTGCGCCAACAGTGCTTTTGGGGCTGGTAATGCGGTTCAGTAAATCATCAATAAGGGCGTTGGCATCTTTGCCTTGCGCAGCAGCTTCATAATTTGGTGCAATCCGATGACGTAAAACAGGATGGGCAACGGCACGAATATCGCTCAGTTGTACGCTTGGTTGCCCATGTAAGGCCGCACGGGCTTTAGCACATAGTAAGAGAGCTTGGCCAGCACGTGGCCCCGCTCCCCAACGGAGCAATGGCGCTATTTCTGGGTGGCCACCTTTTTCAACTGGACGTGTGGCTCGAACGAGAGTAATAGCGTAGCGGGCAATGTCTTCTGCAACTGGCATGGAACGGATGTTGTGCTGCAAATTGACAATATCTTCCGCATTCAATACGGCGTTTACGGTGGCGGCTGTATTTGATGTGGTATTGAGGATGATATTCACTTCGTCATCTTCCTCTGGATAATCAATTTCAACCTTCATTAAGAAACGGTCGAGCTGTGCTTCAGGTAGGGGGTAGGTACCCTCTTGCTCTAAAGGGTTTTGTGTTGCCAGTACAAAAAAAGGTGCTGGTAAGGCACGTTGCTCGCCACCAGCAGAAACTTGTTTTTCTTGCATGGCCTCAAGCAGAGCTGCCTGTGTTTTGGGTGGAGTACGGTTAATTTCGTCAGCAAGAATAATGGATGAAAAGATAGGGCCAGGAATGAAGTGTAGGCTGCGTTCGCCAGTCTCTCGATTATCACGAATAACTTCAGTTCCAGTAATGTCAGTAGGCATGAGGTCGGGAGTAAATTGTATGCGGTTAAAACTGAGGTCTGTTGCTTGAGCAAGGGTGCTAACTAATAATGTTTTGGCGAGTCCTGGAACACCTTCTAGCAGAAGGTGGCCACCAGCGATAAGGGTGATTAATAATTCGTCTATCACGGATTCTTGACCGATAATAATTTTCCCCAACTCAGCTTTCAGTTGCAAGGTGAGTTGCTGAGCAAGCTGCTGAGATTGTTTCAGAGTCGTATTATCCGTTCCATTGTCTGTTGTCATGAATTTATGCTATGGCTGATAGAAGCACCGTCTAGCCCCGGTCCGTGGGTGTGACACGCGAATGCCCTGCTAGAGCTAAATACTTGCAGAAAAGTCTATTGAAGATGGAATGGAGCGTCTTAACGGGAGGACTTTATGCGGTCTGTTTGTGCCTTAGTGTCGATAGTATCAATCGGTTTGTTTCTTGTCTGTGGTATCACGAGCTGTGGCTCATCTCAATCAACACGTGAAAAACGTTTATCTGAGCGCCAAGCTCGTACTGCTCGTATGCAGAGTTTTAAGGATGACAACAAACGACATGCACAAGAGACAAAGCGTTCTTTGCGTGGTGGAAAGAAAAGCAACAAGGGAACAGCAGCAGATGATAGTGTTGTGGCAGGTATTCCGCAGCAAGAGTTAGATGGGATGTTACCTGTACCAACCCTGCCCAATTTCTGCGATCTCGCGACAACGATGAATCAGCTGCGTGCACATGCCTATATCACCGCAGAATTTGAACGGGACTATAGTGGCGCAACAGCCAGTATAGAACACCGGGTTGCAGTTCTGGTGTATGTTTGGGGGCCAGAGCTTGAAGAACTTCAAAGTTTTCTTGCCGCAGTTCAAGATGATAAACACTATATGAGTGACAGACTCATTGATCATGTTGCTACACATGCCGAGTGGCTGGAACATCGTCAGGCACGTAGTACAGAGCATAATAAAGAAATGACACGCCTTGGTAATGTGGTTATTCCAGCCCTTACTCGTGATGAATATATTGATCTACTCTTCATCAGCCGTGTTGAGTAATATAAGCAGGCATTAATATGAGAGGTAATATTATTGCTTATATTGAAATGTGCCAGAACGAAGGGACGAGCCTACAAAAAGGGATGAATTTTAGGCTTAGAGGTAAATACTCTGTTATATTGATGTCTGTTAGAGAAAACTCACCATACGAAGATGAGATAACAGAGGATGGGACAGTCCTCGTTTACGAAGGGCACGATGTTCCCAAAACAAAAGGGATCACAGATCCTAAAAGCATAGATCAGCCGGAAACTAGGAAATCTGGTAGTCTTTATGAGAATGGAAAATTTCATAGGGCAGCTCAAGGTTTTATAGAAGGCAATAAAGGTCCTGATATAGTTAAGGTTTATGAGAAAATTAAACCAGGTATTTGGTCTGATAACGGCTATTTTCATTTAGTTGATTCGTGGCAGGAATCAGATGGTCGTCGTAATGTTTTTAAGTTTAAGCTTGTTGCAATTGAAAGTGTAGAAGACGAGTTTCTCGCTGTTGATATGTCAAACCGAGAGATAAAAAGAAGTCGAATTATTCCTACAAACGTGAAATTAGAAGTATGGAAACGTGATCGGGGAGCATGTGTTACCTGTGGGGCAACTGATGAATTGCATTTTGATCATATACTTCCTTATTCTAAAGGCGGGACCTCATTAAGGTCTGAAAATATACAATTATTATGTGCACGTCATAATCTTGTAAAAAGTGCAAAAATTCAATGAAAAACATACAGCAATTAGATGTAAATACATGTTTATAGATTAGACTGTTAGATAGAAAGGTTCAGATAAGGTCTTTCTATGGCGGGGGAATTTATGATTGGAGTGCTTATTGCATGCGTCTAAGAGTATGGTGATATTCTTATCTAGATAAGGGGCATTCTGCGCATGCAGCCGACAAGGTTTCTTTCTCGTGTTCGTTCTCGCCTACGTACAATGGTCTTGCTGAGCGGTGTTGCCCGCTTATTGAGCGTTGTGCTCCTTGCGAGTCTTTGCCTTATTTTAAGCGATTATGTCTGGGAACTACCAGATGTGGCTCGTGTAGTTGTTCTTATCAGTGGTGCTATTCTTCTTGTTGTCTTTATTGTCCGTTTGCTTTTATCTCCCTTGCTCTTGTCTTATGATGACGGTGATCTTGCGCGTTTTGTTGAAGAGAAAATACCGTCACTAGACGGCCTTCTTTTCTCCGTTTTAGACAAGGTTGTATTAAACGCTGAACAAAAAGCTCGCCTAGACGGATTACTCAATGAAGATGCTGTTCGTCGTATGGTTCCAGCCCCTTTGTTGCCTCGTCTTGCCACGATTGCGGTGTGCATGCTGTGCATAAGTTTTGGTTCTGCTGTTCTGTTTGCAGATCTCTGTGGAGTGGCGCTTCAACGAACCTTTTTTCCGTGGATACAAGTAGAGTGGCCGCGTGTGGATACACTGTCTGTCAGTTGTAGCCAAGTCGTTATTGCTGAAGGGGACCCAGCTCGTTTGGATATTCACAGACTGACTGGAGATGCAGAGACAGTCACTGTTGCTTGGTCTGGTGGGAGCCAACGTTTTACCAGTACCACAGGCCAATGGTCCGTTCCTGTTTTTCTTTCACGTGGTGTACATCAAGTGCACATACAGGCGGGAGATAGCTATCCTGTTTTTCAAGAGCTGCGCATTGTAAGGCGGCCGACTATCCAGGCCTTACAGATGACAGTTACACCGCCTTCGTACAGTGGCTTGTCGCAAACAAATTATGAGAGCTTTACTATGGATGTGCTTGCAGGATCACATATAGATTTTGTGATTACGGCTCAGGCAGATAGACTTTCTCAAGATACAGGTGTTCGCTCATTTCAGGATATATATTTGAAGGATGTTGATGCTGGCACAGAGATTGAGTTAAGCCCTGTTGCTGGTGGTGACTCTGATGGTCAGTATCAATGGACCGGTAGTTACAGTGTTTTAGAATCACGTACGGTTGTTTTATCCTGTATTGATGAGGACGGTATTCATGGTCGTGAGAATGAATATTTTATAGACGTACTTGCGGACAAAGTACCGTTGACACATATAGAAGGGCTTGTGAGTAATGAGGCTGTTACCGTAGCCGCAGACATTCCTGTTTCCTTGCATGCAGATGATGATTATGGCGTTGCTGTTTGTGAATTATTTCATCAAAGTCGAACTGAAGAAGATATTGCAGACCGCGCTATTCATATGGTGCCGATTGCTGGTCGTCCTAAACAAGTACGTTCAGATTGGACGATTACGATTGCTGATTATGCGAAAGAAGGGGATGAGTGTGCTTTTTATAGCCAAGCAACAGATGCAAATGATCAAACTGGCCCCGGTATTGGCAGAAGTGATACTTTGGTAGTACGGGTTGTCTCCAGTGCAGAATTACGACGAGAGCTTGAACGTTTACTTGGTGAAGCACGCGACCGTGTTGATCAAGCTCGCCGGAAAGCACGGCAGGTTGCGGATATATCCACAACCGAAGATCGTACTGCATTTACCACCGCATTACGAGAATTATTACCACCTGCTCGTATGGCAGATGAACAACTCCAACGTATTATTAAACGTTGGCATGTGAATAAATTACAATCAGAAGATTGTGCCCCAGCAGAACAGGCACGTGAAATATTATGGAATGATGTCTTGGTTCAACTTGGTACTGTTACAGATATCAAAGCGGTTGAGCTTATAGACGCGCGTTTATTAATTGTTTATGATTTACTTGATAGCATGTTAAATGCAGGGGATTTACTACGTGATTTAGGGCGTTTTCTTGATCGTGAGAAAAGGCTGCGCAAACAGGCTGGAGCCTTATTGGTGCAATATATTGTAAACCCAACTGATACGACGATTCAAAACCGCTTACAGCATGTTGCAGAAGATCAGAAACAATTATCTCAGCGGGTGCTCCAGTGGGAGCAGCGTATTCAGTCCCATACAGGGGTGCAATATAAAGAGGCTAGTACTTTTGTACAAAATAATCCTATGGCTCGTCGTTTATCAAACGCGAGTCACTTATTGGCCGATTCGGAAAAAGCACAGGCTGCTGTTGCCGTACAAGATGCGGTCATTGCTGATATGCAGGCGCTTTATGATATGTTACGTGGGTCACAACCAGATGCTGAGCAATTGGCTCAGGATTTGGAAGCACTTGCAGGTAAACAAGAAGCTTTGGCAGAACGGATAGAAGATGGGCAATCTTTGCGTCTAGCTAAAAAACAACAACAGGCATTGGAAAAAGAGCTGAGCGAATTGATGAAGCAAGCATCAGAAGAAGTGAAGAAATCTTTGGAAGCCGCACAACAAGCACAGCAACAAGCACAAAAATCGGCCTCTCAGAAGAACAGAAAAGAGGCGGGCGAGCAGGCGCAGACAGCGGCACACTTACTGAAAAAAGCAGCGAATCAGGCTCAGCAAGAAGCAGATGGTTCTCAAGAGCAAGAAAAAGAGTCCCCGGCAGATGAAAAAACAGATGTTCTACAAACTTTGCGCACTTGTTATGATAAACAACAAACGGTTGTGTCAGAGATCGTGGATTTACTTAAGCAAAAATCTTTAACATTGGCCGGAAAACGACGACTGCAAACATGCGCACAAACAGAGCAAACAATCAGAACATTATTGGCAGACAAGGTTTTGCCGCTTATAGAAAAAGAAGTGATTATTCGTTGGGCAGTGAAACGAGTAGATGGCACTCTTGAACAATCTCGTGTACGCCTCGCTTCAGGCATGTGTGATAATGATGCAGCGCGTTTGGCATGGCGTGGATTACGTCAATTAGGTGCGCTTATTGCAGCAACAGAAGAGCTACCAGATCCAGAAACCGAACAAGTATCTGGTGCAGATGGTGGTAGTGGTGGTGGCTCATCAGAAGCGCCGCCATACCCACCGTTGGCCCAAATTAATATTGTGAAAATGGAGCAAGAGTATATTGCTGATCGTACCATGTTGGTGCGTTCAACGACACTTATGGCTGAGCAGGATGGCTTATTACAATTATTAGAAGAATTGTCAGGGCATACCAAAGAAGGTACTCGCCCAGCGGTCTTGCTGAGCCGTGTGCGCCTAGCAATGAAGGGGGCCGCTCGTCAATTGGCTGGAAGTGATTTCGGAACACAAGTGCAACATCATCACCTTTTGGCCATAGGCGGATTAGATCGCCTATTGCGTGAAGCAAAATATTCTGTTCCACCACCTAGTTCTGGTGAAGGTCAAGAGCAGCAGCAGCAGGACGACAATAGCACAGAACAATCAGAACAAAATGCTGAGAGTGAAAAGCAGGGGGAAGCAAGTAGCCAATCTGCTGGTCAACAAGCGAGTAATGCTGCTCAAGGAAGCGGTGGAGAGGACGGCATACCAACAGACATAAATGATGAGCAACGAGATATGCTGTTGAATTTACCACCCGCTCTTCGTCGAAAATTAATAGAAGCTCTTAATCAAGATATACCGCCGGCAGGGATTGAATTGTATCAACGTTATTTACAAGAATTGGAGCGAGAATGAAACCGATTGTCATAAATATGCTCCGTATCTTTTTAGTTTTGTGTGTTCAATGTACTTTGATTACTCATGCTGTTGAATCTCGGGCTCTTGATGCAATTGTTGATAAGGGTTTAAAGGCCTTGGTGAGTCTACAGCGCCCAGATGGTGGCTTTGGTGCATCTCGGCTTGGCCCAGATTCTGTTGCTGGTATGGCTCTACTTGCAGGTGGACATACACCAACGCGTGGTCTGTATAAAGATGCGAGCCGTTTGTGTTTAGAGCGAGTATTGCGAGCCCAAGACGCAATGACTGGTTATTTGTCCGATAATGGCAACATGTATGATCATGGTTTTGCGACTTTATATTTGGCAGAGTGTTACGGTATGACACCAAATCCACGTATTCGTAAGGCTATTATTGGCGCGGTGAATGTTATTTACCGTTCCCAAAATCAGGAAGGGGGTTGGCGTTATGATCCAACTCCAAATGATGCGGATATTTCGGTGACGGTGTGTCAAATCAATGCGATTCGTTCGGTTTATAATGCTGGACTTGGCGGGGAACAGGCTCAGCAGGTCATTGCAAAGGCGCTAACCTATGTGCGTTCTTGTCATAATGGTAATGGTACCTTCCGTTACCGTGCTCAAGATGGTGGTACGTGGGGGGCCAAAGGGGTTGAAGGAGTGCCGCGTACAGCTGCCGGAACGATGAGCCTCATGGGCGGTGGTGTTTATTCGACTGCTGATGCTGTTCTGAATGCCTCGCTTGCAAATTTGCGAGAACACGTTGTTGGTCATTTGCATAAATCGGCCCATTATTATTGGTATGGGCAATATTACGCATCACAGGCCATGTTTCATAGCGCGGACCGAGCAGACTGGAATCTCTATTGGAATGCAGCCTCAGAGCACATCATCGGTTTACAGCAGGCTAATGGCGTTTGGGCTGGCCCAGATGCTAACTTTGGCCCGTCTTACAATACCGCTTTTGCCCTTATCATTCTACAAATTCCCAATAACTACTTACCTATTTTCCAACGCTAAATGTCAGAAACAAAGTTGTTCAATAGATGGTAGCTCCTCATATTTTCAAGAACCCTCACTATAATCTCGTTTTTTTATCGTGACGGCAAGCAGGCTTGCCTCTCTCTATTAGTCATTAGCATGCGCACCCAGATGGAGATGGTATGAGTTTGCAGGATGAGTTTGATGCGGTACGTAATGAAGGCTTAGCGGCTATTGCTGAAGCTGCTGACCTTGATGCTTTAGAACACGTGCGTATTGCGTACATGGGTCGCAATGGTCGTTTAAAAGATCTTGGACAAGCGTTTAAAGAAGCGGCATCAGAAGAAAAACGTACGCTCGGCAAAGCACTCAATGAGACGAATAATACTATCAAAGATGCCTTTAATGCTCGTAAAGAAGAACTCAGTACTCAGGTTGATACCGAATCGATAGATATTACTGAACCACGCGTTCCTGTGCGCCGAGGAAGTATTCATCCAATCAGTCAAGTTGCTCAGGAAGTAGAAGCCGTCTTCACTAGTATGGGTTTTGATATAGTTGATGGGCCACACATTGAATCAGAAGAATTCAATTTTACCCGCCTCAATATTCCAGCAGATCACCCCGCACGTGATGCTCAAGATACGTTCTGGTTATCAAATGGTTCTTTATTGCGGACCCATACCAGTTCTGTGCAAAGCCGTACCTACCCAAGTCTTGCCGACACAATTGGTGAAGCACCAATTAGAAAAGTGGTGGTTGGCAAAGTCTTTCGTTACGAAGAAGTAGACTCGACTCATGATAATACTTTCTCACAAGTGGAAGGTTTTATGGTGGATAAAAATATCACTGTAGCACATCTTGTGGGTACGTTGAAAACTATGATTAGCGCTGTTTTAAAACGTGATGATGTAGAAGTTCGATTGCGCCCAAGCTTTTTCCCATTCGTAGAGCCTGGCTTTGAAGTGGACGTGCGTGCACCAGGTGCTGAAGGCCGTTTTAAAAACTGGGTTGAATTACTTGGTTGTGGTATGATTCATCCTGAGGTACTGCGTAAAGGTGGGATCGACCCAGATATATACCAAGGTTTTGCCTTTGGTCTGGGACTTGAACGTCTCACTATGATTCGTCACAACATCAACGACATACGTCTCTTTAATGGTGCGGATTTACGAGGCTTGCAACAGTTCGGCGCTTAACGTTTGGCGAGAATCATTTATCTACTAAATTTTCTGCAAGTGCCCAGTCTTCTGGTGTTGTTATTTTAATGTTATGTGGATGTCCAGGAACAATGGCTACCTGATGCCCAGCTCGTTCCATGACTTCAGCATCATCAGTGCACGACCAGTTTTCTGAGATAGCTTGGGCGAATGCTTTTTTGCCTGCGGTATACTCGAGACCCTGTGGTGTTTGTGCAAAATAGACATGATCTCGGTTTATTGTTTTTTTAACCGTTGTCCCCTGTGCGTATTTAACGGTTGAATGTGAAGGTAGGGCAACCACGCAGGCGGTGTGGGTGTGCAGACTTTTTTGACAGGCTTGAATACAGTCACTGGTGACTAAGGGGCGAGCGGCATCATGGATTAGGATGCTGCTACAGGTATGTGGTACATGCTCAAGGCCGGCAGCAACGCTGTGCATACGGGTTTTCCCACCAGCACAGACGATAATTGGGAAAGGGAATGATTCTTGGGCGAGTGCTTCTTCAATAATGGGTTTACCGCTTGCGTTGGTTGGAATAACGCAGGCAGAAATATGCGATTGAAAAACGTCAAGGCAGCGCAAGAAAACAAGTCGGCCAGCTAGTGGCAGAAATTGTTTTGGAGTATCGCTACCAAAACGTGTTCCGTTTCCAGCGGCTGGAAGAATTAAACAGCAAGTGTGTGTTGTCACGTTTAACGTTTACTCTTTTTACTATCGAGTGCGGCATCTTTGTGTGTTTGCTGTTCAGCTGGTTGTGGCATTAAGGTTTCATCCGCAGGACGATTGTTAGCAGTGGTTTCTGATTTTGATTTATAACCGCCGCTCCCCGGCCCTTTTTCAAGTGGGTTTGTTCGTGGAGCAATTGTTTTGGGCATTAAGGTTTCGTCTTTAAGTGGAGACCCTAATGGGTTTGATGTAGCAGGATTGGTAGGGCGAGCAGGGCCTTTCTTTAAGGCAAAGAAGAGTGAGCTTAAGATAAGGGCTCCCCACACTATAAGTGAAAGCGGTTGGCTCCATGCTCCACTGGCTCCATAATTACCTAAAATTAATGACCAAGCTTGTTTGCTAAAGGTGTTCCATGAAACGGCGTGCCAGCCCGCTGCGTAAGCGTGTTGAGCATCGCGCTGGCTTTCTCGTGCAAGGAAATGCTGACGAGCAACAAGATCACCTTGGTCGGCAATCGTTTTATAATTATCACGGGCATTATCTTGAGCTACAGCAAGTGCCTCTTTGTTTTCAGGAAAGGACTGTAAGAGAATATCTGCTTTCGTTGACCACATATGGCCAAGGAAATAGGTAGCGTTGTTGATTTCGATATTTCCTGTTTCACGGGCACGAGTCAGAGAAGTAATTGCTTCATTGCAATCTAAAAGAGCTTGTTCTGGATCAGCGTCAGCTCGTAGTTGGGCAAGATGCCAGCGAGATATCGCTCGTGCGGAATCAGTAATAACGGTACTACCGAGACTCTCAAAAATAGGCCCAATACGATCGGTTGCTTGTGTGCCAACATAAGCACTGAGGAGGTTACTCGTGGTTGCTGCAGAGCGGTGCCCAAGTTCTTGGGCTTGTTCTAAAGCGGTACGGGCATCTTCAAAATGATGGAGTTCTGGTTTGACTTCTGTTTCGAGAATATGAGCTGCACCGAGTGCGGCTGCAACTTCTGCGTTGTCTGGTAATAAGCGTTGGGCTTCGCTCAAAGCGGGTATGGCAGCACTGCTATCATTCATTTGTAGAGCAACAATGCCAAATCCGAAGCGAGCATTGCCGTTTCTGGGGTTCTTTTTGATGGCTGTGGAAAAATGCAAGCGCGCTTCAGGCAGTTCGTCAAGATTCCACAGGGCGATGCCTCTGTTATAATGGAGTTCACTGAGTACTTCTGGGTAAGCGGTGCGTTCATCTACTTTGCCTAATGCACGTTCCAATTTGGCTGCTGCTGTTTTCCAGTCGCCATTTTGACAGGCGAGCACCGCTTGCAGATTGAGCATGGATGAAGTGATCTTATTGCCGGCGGCTTTAACAGCACGGGCTAGAAACTCTTTTGCTTCATCATGGCGGCCAGCAGCCATGGCGCAACGAGCGCCAAGCATGTGTAACCGGCCATTTTTATCTTGGGTCTTGTAGCGCTCGTAGAAACTAATGCCTTTTTCTAGGCGTTTTCCTTCAAGAAGAAAACCAAGTACAATCAACTCATAGGGCCGTGCTTTTGCAGAGTTAATTTTTCTGGCAGAGCTGGCGGCAAGGATACCTTTTGCGTACCAACTTTCAGTGTTGTCTTGAGCAAGCAGCCCTTTGCGATAATAGTAATTTGCTAAGGCAATATGAGCCTGTGGCCAGCGTGGATACTGTTTACAGAGCTGTTCAGCTTGAGGGACCGCTTCTGCCTTATCTGATGCAAGCATACGTTCTATCGGTTGCCAGGTGCTCTCGTTCGGAACGCTAGCAGCTAAGATGATGGCGAGCGGGAAGCAAAGAAGGAGTAAAGTACGAGTAATGTTCATAGAGGGGGGTATTCCAATAGTAGTGAGCTATTCAGGAGACACATCCTGCCGTGGTGCTGGTGTGGTGAGCGCCTGAGTAGAGCTATTTGTTTCCAAGGGCAATGCATACCCTGACTTACGCGCAAGTAAATCGAGTTTTTCATCTGAGAGGACTTCTATTCGCTCTCCGTTGTGAGATTGTGGTATTTGAACATGAGTAAGCATCTTGTTTTCTGCTATGTAAGTCCCTGGCAGTAGGACGTCAGAGCAAATATCAAAGGGGAAGCGCTGCCACCAAACGAGTGGAGAACGAATGTCTTGCTGGAGTCTGTGGAGTCGTCCGTCGGGGTCTCTAGTCCATGCAAGAACACGAATGTGTTGAGCTTGGCCACCACTGCGGAGAATGTGCTGAGGTAATGGTTCTACGGGGCCACCATTCACACTGCCAATGATGAGTTGTTTACTCGTCTCGTCTTGTGCTACCTGTTGGATCTGTGTTTCGGCACGATGCTCTATGCAGGAGCAGAGGCAACAACCGAAAAGCATAATGAGGACGAGTGAAGAGTAGCGCATTAGTATTGGCTAATCCCATTGTTTTTATTGGGTGTGGTGTTGCCGATATCCATTTCAGTTTCAATGGTACTTTTTGTGTTTTGTTCGGCAGTGATGTCTTGATAGGTGTCTTCGCTTACTGGTATCGTATCCAGTGTCGTTCTGGTTTCGCTTGTTGCGAGGGGGTTCCGAGAGCGAATCACTGTAAGCACGAATCCAATCAATACATATATGAGCAAGAGCATGGTTTGCCCTTTGAATATTTGCTCAGAGAGCGCGTGCTGCTCGTCAAAGGATGCTCGTAAGCTGATCAGCTGGTCCGGTTCTGGAGCAGTGTGTTGTTGTGGTGCTGGTGTGGGTGGGTTTGCAGTCGGTGGTTCTGCTGCTGTTGCTACTGTTGTTTGTGGGTTAGTCGGCGCCTGTGGTTGCACTCTATTCTTTGTTTCAGCCTGAGCTGCATACAGTTCGTCTCGTACTTCAGCTGTACGAGATTGGGCATAGTGCGCTAGTCCTTGAGAAATGATAAGCGCAAGAAGCAGTGCCGTATTGATCAATGTGAGAATAGGCTGTTTCTGTCGTATGGTGGAAATGGTGAGAAAAAGTAAATTGCAGCCTATTATTCCGCACAGAATCCATCCCCAGGTCAGCCAATTACCAAGAATATTACCGAAGAGGACACCTGCATCAGGGCGTTCAATTACTCCGCTAAAGAGGGTCGGTGCGACTAAAGCTCCCAACAGAACATTGCATAGTGCCCAAGCGGCTGCGCAGACTAAAATAATAATCCAAAAAAAAGTTCTCATGAAATTCCTGTATAACAATTGTACGAAACGAGGAGGTAATGGAGACGAATGTGATTATGGAATAACATCATCTAGTGCGCTAAGAGCGAGCATCTGTGAACAAGGAATAGAACATTTGAGGCGGTTTGGCCGGATGCCAATGCTTTTGGCTTCCATGCTGTATACATCTTTGGTGCTGTTGGCTTCGTTCTGATCGTGTACATCTACGTTTTCAAGATTCATAAAACCACCCTCAACTGAACGCAGTGTTCCGTAGATGAGGTAATTGTTACACAGATCAATAACGACCTCCCGGTCAATGAATGTAGTGAGGTAATCCATGGGTATTTGTCTGCTCTCGTTCTTTTCTCGTTTATATGAGTTCTGCCAAAGATGCTTCTTCAGGCTCTGGGCCATGCAGGCGATTACGTAAAGCGCGAATGATTTTTTGCTGACGGGATTGACTCATGCGTTTGAATAAATTCGCAACTAAAATATCAACGCTGGCATCTTCGTGTTCACCATCCAGCGGAACTTCAGCACGGCCCATGGTTCGGTGGCCTCCAGCTGAGCCGAGTCTGCCAAATGCATTATGAGCACGTCTACCAACATCTTGTTTATGGCCATCACCACGGAAGGTAACAATCAGCTTGTCATTTGTTTTACCAGCACAAACAACCCAATTAATACCACAGGTCAGGAGAAGATAGTCTGCACATTGTACTAAAATATCACTGTGTGGAATATCACCAAAATGGACCAGCATCATGTCTCTAACAACAATTCGATTACTAATACCCCATGCAAGGTAATCCAACATGTTCATTGGAACTTGTGAATGCACGAGGCGAGAAATAAAATGTTGATCGGAACGTGTGTGTAAGATGTCGTAGGCTTTTACATCGTTGCTGCGGGTATTACGTTGTAAGTCATTTGTGTCTGTTTTGAGGCCATAGAGTAATGCGGTGGCAAGTGTACGGCTAATCGGTAAATCTGCATCAACCAAATATTCGGTCATAATGGTGGCGGTAGAACCATAGTCTTCACGAATATCTGTATAAGCGGCAACGCTGCTTTCTTTTCGTGGGTGATGGTCAATAATAACATGCGCACGTGGTTGGTTTTCTCGCCAAAAACCTGGTTGTGCATCAACAATCGCAACAAGGTCTGCACCAGCAAGCTCTGCCTCACGGGCAAATTCAATCGGTTCTTTGAGGTATGAGATAAGTAATTTATTCTGATAACGCTGTACTTCACCAGTATAACGAATAATTGGATTTGCTCCAGCAGCACGCCAGATGGTGGCCAGTGCAAGCGCAGCACCAATAGCGTCAGGATCTGGGTTTGAGTACATCAAAATCAGCGGCAGTTCTGTGTTACGCGCCATATCCATTAATTTATCAACGCGACGTAAATTTGATAAGCGGCGAAATAGTTGCCGGCGGGTTGCACTATTGGATTCTTGTAGGTGTAGGAGACCGTTGTTATTTTTTCTGCCAGATCGTCGGGTTGTATCTGCGCCAGAACCAATGTGAAATATAGCTCGGGATTGTGGCAACCATTCACGAATATTTTTTGCTTCCTCTTCTGAATCGAGGCAAATAAAATAGGCTGTATCGGGGAGGTCTGCGGGGCAGGTGTCGTAATCAGGAAGGATCGCCACGGTTACATCTGGGTAGGGGGCCAGTTGAACTTCAATTTCAGATTCAGTGGTATAGACGAAAACGGGTACCCGTCCACCAATAAAAGTTGTTACCGTCTGGACAACCTGTTGATTGTGACCGATGATCACCACCAGTCGGGGCTTGGTAACTGCTGTGCGTCTGCGTGCCATTGGCGACATGCTAGACATTCTTATGCGGGGTGCAATCGTTCCTCTGTAGTCTTCTTCTTGCTCATTGACAAAGGGATAGGAGCATGCAGGCCCCAAGGAGAGGATTTCATGGAGCAATTGTCTAACGTGCCATTTGATCACGAGCTGTTCACCCTGTTGCGTTGTCCAGAGGCACAGGTGCCCCTGAAGTTTATTGCTGCTGAGGGAGATCAGGCTGACCGTTTGGTCTCTACCGACACAGCAACACGGCGTAGCTATCCAATTGTAGATGGTATCCCCGTTATGCTGATTGAAGAGTCTACGGTGCTTTCTGAAAATGAATGGTCTACTCTTATGGCGGGTTCTGGTCCTGTTGGCGCGTAGCGGTTTGCATGAAAGTTTCTCCAGCAAGTCTTTTGTTGCACAGTGGTTACGGTGATATTCACTGTGATTTGGTTATAGCTGCTGGTCGGCAGTGTCCAACAATTGCCCTGAATGTAGACGATGAATCTTTACGTTTGCAGACCCCCCATCGTCGTTATTACCTCACATACAGCGGTTCTGTAAGTGGAAACAGAGGGCGAGTCGTTCAGTGTTGGCAGGGACGTGTTGCTTGGAGTTTGATTCGGGGGAAAGTACGGTTGTGGTTGCCAGAATCCTGTCGCTTGATGCTCCATGACTTACGCTCACGATACGCACATGGCCAGTTCAGATAAACGACCGACCGTTCCTCTGGAAGCAGGAGCGACAGAAACAACCACTATTGCAGCTGGTGATCCAGCGGCAGGGGGACGTCACCCTGCCCGTTTGGCACGCCGACGGCAGCACCAAGCTATGTTTGATGCAACGCTTAAAGAGATCTTTCTTCCACAGCATGTTTTGCTTGGTGAGCCTATTGCTGAGGCATCCCTACATACAGTTGTCTATAGCGGTACTTTCATGGGTGAGTCTGTAGCTATCAAAATTTTAACCTTGGCGGAAGATTCTTTACAAGACGCGGTGTCTACTTATGGAGCTTTTAAGGTTGAGTGTGAGAAAACAACTGTTCTGTCTCGTCACCATAAAAGCATTCTTCAAGTGATTGAATATGGTGATGCCGAATTACCAGAGACGATGCCTGATGAATTAAAAGAGTTCTTTCCATTGGGGTTAGTCCCGTTTATGATTATGGAACGTGCACCATATGGTAGTCTTGATACGGCAATGAAACGGATACGTCAATTGCCTGGATTTAGCCGTTTTTCTTTATTGCAGGCCTTAGTTCATGCAACAGATGGCATTAAGGAGTCGCATGATCATAGTGTGGCCCATCGTGATATTAAGCCACAGAATATTCTAATTTTTGGGCCAACAATTGGTAAGATTGCCGACTTTGGTATTGCCCGTTGGCGGAGCCGTTATGAGCAATTGGAACTCCTCGAATTAACGCCTAAATACTGTAGTCCAGAACAGGCTGGATATGCGCTTACCGGGCGCAGTGAGCATCAAATTGGAATGGTTGGCGATGTCTATAGTTGGGCTATCATGGTCTACGAGCTCGTTACAGGCAAGCATCCTTTCCAGTGGGCGATAAAGCCTAAGCGCAGTGGACGAGAAAGTCAGCAGGCTATTTTACGGGCTATTGCAACGAATGACCGGAGAGGTTTTAAGCCCATTGGTGACATTGCATTTGATTCTTTGATGGATTTATGCTGCATGCCGTACAAGAATCGCGTGCGAGACATTGCGGTAGCAAATAAAATTCTTCGTGAATTTGTGCGTAGACAAGTGGAATTAAAACAAAAACGTTCCGCAGGTTCAGAATAGAAATCGGGCGGGCGTAGCATGTATTTTCTTATTAACCCTCTGAGCGGCGGCCGGCAAGGAGTGCCATTAGCACGAGTGCTTGAGAAACGTTTTGGCCATGAACATGTCTTTAACGTGCTCAGCGATCCAAGTAGCCACGTCTTTGCTTGTGCTCGCCAAGAAAAAGTCCCCGTCATTGTTGCCGGTGGAGATGGGACGGTTGCAGCAATACTGGATGAGCAGCTCGAACATGGGTATGGTGATGTTCCAGTTGGTGTTATCCCACTTGGAACAGGAAATGATTGCGCACGGTATCTTGGTATTAAAAGCTGGCGTTTATCGGATATAGATTCTGTCTTGGCCATTTTATCAGAACAGGTGCCTCAACGCATGGACAGATGGAAGTTAGTTGGGCCTGCGTCTACGCACATTTGGTATAACTATTGTAGTTTTGGTGCAGATGCTCGAGTAGCCTTGCAGTTTGATCAATTACGGAAGATGCACCGTCCATTTTTTTCCAAGGCGTGGTTAAATAAAGCTTGGTATGGTTTACTCGGAATGCTTCATCCCAATCGAATGCTCCCGCTTGCTAGCGAGCATGCTTTAAAAGGTGTACAAAGTCTGGTGTGTACGAATATTCCCAGTTATGCTGGTGGCAGCTTGCTGCACAGATCAATACAAGCAGATGATGGATGCTTTGAAGTTCTTGGTCTTCCTGGAGGTCTCGCTATGGGGAGTCGCCTTGCGGGGCAGCGTCAAGCTCATTTGTATGAACAGACAACATCATGGAATTTTAGCCTGACTCGATCGTGTGCTATGCAGGTGGATGGTGAGCCCTTTATTGCAGAATCAGGTCAGTATACGATATCTGCATGTGAACCTGCTCTTGTTTTGGGTAAGTCCGCCTCGAAAGTTGGGTCTTATTTGTAGGTGATACTTTCGCAGATGACACACGGCTTGGCGCTGGCAAGGCCTCGGACTTGTTCGTATGTGCAATCATAGGCTATAGTAGGGTAGAAACGGAGAGTATATATGGCTTGGGAAATGAACAAATTGCTCGATGTCGCACTGCAACAAGGCGCATCGGATATTCACTTAACGGTTAACAAGCCCCCAAGCTTTCGTATTCGTGGTGATATCAAGAGTTTAAAGACGGAATCGCTTACCGCAGAGGATATGATCAGTCTGATGAAACAGATTACACCTGATCATGGGCAGGAAGAAATTGCCGAAGTTGGTTCTCATGACTTTGCGATTGGTTTTGAAGATAAGGCACGTTTTCGTGTTAATGTCTTTAAACAAATGGGCTGCATTGCGATGGTTTTGCGACAAATTCCAAGTGAAATCCTTAGCATGGAGCAGCTCAATTTGCCAGATCATTTAAAAGAGCTGATCATGCGTCCGCGTGGTATGATATTGGTAACTGGTCCAACTGGATCAGGTAAATCCACCTCTTTGGCGGCAATGATTGATTATATTAACGCAAATTGCCACCATCATATTATCACTATTGAAGACCCTGTGGAATTTGTGCATCCGCATAAAAAGTCTATCGTGAATCAGCGTGAAGTACATAATGATTTACCAACCTTTTCGGAAGGTTTGCGTCGTGCCCTGCGTGAAGACCCCGATATTATTCTGGTAGGTGAAATGCGTGACTTAGAAACTATTTCTGCTGCTATTTCTGCTGCGGAAACTGGTCACTTAGTTTTTGGTACCTTGCATACAACAGGTGCTGCTAGGACTATCGACCGTATTATTGATGCTTTCCCTATGAATCAGCAAGAAATGGTTCGAACTCAGTTGGCGGGGAATCTTGTTGCGGTTGTTTCACAGGCGCTTCTGCCAAAAGCTGACGGTAAAGGCCGTGTTGCGGCATTTGAAATTATGATCCTTAATGCCGCGATTTCCAATTTGATTCGTGAAAGTAAAACCTTCCGTATTGATTCAACAATTCAAACAAGTGCAAATCAGGGCATGATTTTGATGGACGATTTTATCTTTAAATTACTTCAACAGGGTCTTGTTACCTTGGAAGAAGCCTTGTTAAAAGCCAAAGATCAAGCATATTTAACTCGCAAAGTGACCGAAGCAGGCATAGCGACCTAATTTATTTGATTGAATAAAAAGCATGTACAAGACTCGTTGAAAGTAGGTTTGTTAATTTATGAGAAGTGCGAACATTGACCCGCAAGAATTTTTGAAACTCCTCTACCAAGAAGAGGAGATCGAAAAAGCTGATGCTCAGCGTGTCTTCAAGCAAGTAAAAAAAGAAGGTGCAGATTTGATTGAAGCCTGTATTGAAGCAGGCGTGCGTGAAGATGCTTTACTCTATGTTGTATCAAAAATGCACGGTATAGAGATGGTACAGCTTGATGGAATTGTACTTCCTCAGCCTATTTTGGATTTGGTTCCTGCAAATGTTGCTCAATCATATGAAATAATTCCAATTCGTCAGGAAGGAGCTACGCTGGTTATTGCAACAGCTAGTCCAGATAATTTATCAGCTCTTGATGACTTGAAATTTATGCTCAACGTTGATGCGGTGAAGCCTGCTATCACAACAGAATCAGCAATTAAACGGGCGCTAGAACAATATTATCATATAGACGATAATGCTGGTAATATTGAAGACATGTTGAGCAACTATAACAGTGATGCGATTATCGAAGCCGCAGGTGAAGACACCTTTAGCATTGATGAAAACATGAGTGCTGACGGTAACATGGCTGAGTCAGAAGCTATTCGTAAATTATTAAACCTTATTCTTTTGACCGCGGTTAAGGCCCAGGCAGCTGATATTCATCTTGAACCATTTGAAGATAATTTTAAAGTTCGTAACCGTATTGACGGTGTATTGTATGACATGTTACCGGTACAGAAAGATCTAGCCCCTGCTTTGATTGCTCGAACAAAAGTAATGGCACATCTTGACATTGCCGAACGACGTTTGCCACAGGATGGTAAGATCTCAATTAGCATTGGCGATAAATTAGTCGATTTGCGTGTATCAACCTTGCCAACGATGTTTGGCGAATCTGTGGTTATTCGTATTTTAGACCGAAGTGTGGTGAGTCTTGACCTCGATAAAATTGGTATGCCGGATAATTCTTTGGCTCAATTTAGAGAGATTATTACCAAGCCACACGGTATTGTGGTTGTTACCGGACCAACTGGTTCCGGTAAAACAACAACTCTGTATGCAGCGTTGAACGAAGCAAATGATGAGTCGGTCAAAATTATTACCACCGAGGACCCCGTTGAGTATGAAATTGACGGTTTGGTACAGGTGCCAATTGACGACGAAATAGGCAAAACTTTTGGTGCCTGTCTACGCTCTATTTTGCGTCAAGACCCAGATAAAATTCTGGTTGGGGAAGTCCGTGATTTAGAAACAGCAAAAATTGCGATCGAAGCATCTCTTACTGGTCACTTAGTTTTCACCACTCTGCATACCAATGATGCACCAACTGCGGTGACACGTTTGCTGGATATGGGTATCGAGCCCTTCTTGTTATCGGCAACCTTGGAGACCATTGTTGCCCAGCGATTAGTCCGAACTATCTGCGTAAATTGTAAAACACCATACGAGCCAAGTGAAGAAGAACTGATGATGGTTGGGCTTACGCCAGACCAAGTTGCTGGACAGGCTTTCTATTACGGTAAGGGCTGTGAGAAATGTAAGCAAACGGGCTACAAAGGCCGAACCGCGCTCTTTGAAACGCTAGAATTGACAGAAAAAGTTCGCGACCTTATTTTGGTGAAAGCGTCTTCTGGTCAAATTCGAGCAGCAGCTCAGCGTGCTGGCATGGTTGGCTTGCGTGAAGCTGGCGTGAATAAAATATTTGGTGGCATGACCACCATCGAAGAAATTGTACGAGAAACCATTTCTTCAGATGACTAAGTTTGCCTTTCCTTTCAGCTTGTTCGCTTAACGCTTGTTCGTCTGTCAAAAATGATCTAAACCCTGTGTTTACACACTGTTATCTGACTCTGTGTGCATCTCGCATTGCCAAGATTCTTTATAAGAAGGGTTGCATAGTCTCTGCCCGTTTGTACCGTTGAAGGGTCTAAGATGAGTTTGGCAACAAATGCAGGGGGAGCATCACATGGCGAGCTTTAAGTACAAAGCAATGAACCGTAAGAGCGGCAAGGAAGTTAGTGATACCATAGATGCTAACGACCAGGCTGATGCTATTGTGCAAGTTAAGAAACTCGGCCTGCTGCCGATTGAAGTACGTGAAGTAAAAGCAAAGTCTGCTTCTATGAAAAAAGCATCCTCCTCAAATGGCGGTGGCTTTTCTTTCGGCGGCGGTGTTAAGCCAAAGCAGGTGACAGATTTTACCCGTCAGTTGTCCACCTTGGTAGATGCTGGATTACCTATTGTTCAATCTCTGCAAATTTTATCTGATATGCAACGTCCGGGTAAATTTAAAAACGCCTGTGACCAAATTACTGAAGAAGTACAAAGTGGTACGATGCTTTCTGAAGGTATGGCTCGATATCCTCGTATTTGGGATAAGCTTTATACCAATATGGTGAAGGCTGGAGAAACGGCGGGTGCGCTTGAGGCAATTATGCGTCGCCTTGCTGAATTCCGTGAAAAAGCACAAGCATTGAAGAAAAAAGTTATCAGCGCTATGGTATACCCAATTGTGGTGTCAGTGATAGCAATCGGTGTACTTGTTTTTATTATGTTAGTTATTGTTCCTCAGTTTGAAGAGATTTTTGAACAAATGGGTATTACTTTGCCCGTTATTACACAGATACTTATTGATGTAAGTGGTTTTGTTGGCAGTTCGTGGTACCTCATTTTTGGTGCTGTTCTCTTTGTTATTATCGGCGGCGGTATTTTCCGTCGTACTGAAGTTGGTGGTGCGATAGTAGACAGAGTGTTACTACGGGTACCTGTTTTAGGGGGTGTCTTGCGTAAAAGTGCTGTGGCGCGTTTTACCCGTACACTTGGTACTTTGGTGACATCTGGTGTTGGCTTTCTGGATGCATTAGATATTACTCGTGTGGCTACGCCAAATATTGTTGTAAGAAACGCAATTGGTAGTGTGCGTGAATCGGTTAAAGAGGGTGAAAGTATCAATGAGCCGCTTGCACGTAGCGGTGTATTTAATGACATTGTTGTGAATATGATTAAAGTAGGTGAAGAAACTGGTGAGTTGGATGCAATGCTTGGTAAAATTGCAGACAATTATGATGAAGAAGTTGATGAGGCCGTTGGTGCCTTAATGTCTATTTTAGAGCCATTACTTATTGTATTTATGGGTATTAGTGTTGGTTTTATCGTTGTAGCCTTGTTCTTGCCGTTAATTGAAATGATTAGTACCCTTCAGGGATAAGCTAAGTAAAGGGAGGCTGTTTCCGAATGAAAGAAAAAGCAATTGGGTTGGCCCCGGTGCTTTTTGGGGAGACTGTTGATCTTTATTGTTTCCACCAGCAGAAGTTTTTGTCGCATTGATATTCTCTATAGTCTTGACTGCACAACACGGAAAATATTTATTTGTTACTTTTTATTGTTCTTAATTATCGTTGCAACTTTTCTGGATAGTTTGTTGTTTCCAAGGAGTATACTAAAGTTTCTTGGTTTTAATTCTTGAGTGTGTGTTCCCAGAATGGTTGAAAAGCAACCCATTGAGTTGGAGCCGCTTCAATAAATCTACCATACATAGAGCCGAGTTCACCAGAAATGCGCATGACTTGTTCATTCTTATTTTGTGTTGAGTTGGCAACAATAGGTTTTCCAACTATCAACATATACTTTTGAAAAGAACGTCGAGCGAGTAAGACGGGGATGATTGGTGCTTGGGTCTGTACAGCTAGGCTGGCCGGTCCAACAGGTAATGTTGTATAGCCGCGCGATACAGCGGCACGTATGCCGTGGCTTCCGTAGAGCCTGTCTCCAGCGATGCCAACAGCACGTCCTTGTCGAAGTGAGCGCAGGGTTGCAAGTGGTGCTTTGCCAAGGGCGATGCTTTCCCCTTGTACTGCTTTACGTTGTTGAGCAAATAGATTATTTATATATTCGTCTTTATGGTCTAAGGTAATTATTTGCAAGTTTTCAATCCAGTTAAGGAAATGTAGATAGGCTGTTACCAATTCCCAGTTGGTGTGAATGGTCGTGGTGATTACAGGGCCAGAAAGGGGGGCATTTTTAAATACTTGATACGGATCAATAATGTCTAGTTTTTCTGGTTTAATTGCTTCTACAGCATTTATACCAGAAATGTTTGAATGATCAAAAATTGTGATGAAGAAATTAATATAGTTTTTTCGTACGGTTCGATCAAGGGCATCGTTCTTCTGTGACGGAAGGATAACAGCTAAATTATTACGCAGATGTCTGCGTGTTTGTTCAGTCAGTATCCACGAGAGAGTGCCAATGAAATATGCTACTGTATACGTACATTGTTTTGGGAGCATCTGTGAAAAGAAAAAGAGTAGCCAATAAGTGAAACGGATAACAGTGGGTTTTCGTTGTGCTGGGTTGGTGGTATGCCTCACATGCTTTTCCCATCAACAAACAAGAGGCGAGGCTTTGCCTGACCTTGCCAGACGTTTATTTCTGGGCTTAAAAGCATATCAAAGGCATTGCCATTTTGACAGAGTGCGTGCATCTGTTCTTTGCAATTCCAAGCCAGCCATTCTTGCATGCCGCCATTGCCATTGGTAATGGCACCTCGCAAATGATTTGCTGCTTTACCAAAAGAGCGGGGGGTTGTGACAAATTTACTATTTTTAATGCGGATAACTGGTTGTGGATTTAACGCACCAAAGGGCGCGAGTCGTTGAAATTGCTCAAAAAAGGAGGCATCAACATCAGCAATATCTACCATGCAGTCGTAGTCGGTGGCTGCTTTAGGAAGGCCACCTGGATATTCATTAACAATGAAAGCTTCGAATGTTTGTGCAAATGCGGTTGCTTTGTCTGCATCTAAAGTAATACCTGCTGCCATTGCGTGGCCACCACCGCTGGTTATGTGTTCACGGCAGCCATCAATGGCGTGGCCCAAATGCACTCCAGGAATGGTGCGTAGGCTCCCTTTGCCAACACCATCAACAATGCCGATAACTGCTGCTGGTTTTTTGTACCTGTCCACGAGTCTACTTGCAACAATGCCAACAATGCCTTGGTGCCAATTATCGCCATAAAACACGAGTGAATTTCGTTTGAGATAACTTGGATTTGACTCAATCTCTGAGAAAATTTCTTCGCAGAGATCTGATGTAAGCCGTCTTCGTTCGTCATTTTCTTCGCAAATGGCATCAAGTATAGTCTCTGCACTGCTGCTGTCTTGAGCACAGAGCAATTCAACATTGCGCATGGCGGAGCTAAGCCGTCCTGAAGCATTGAGGAGGGGGCCCAGTTTCCAGCCAATATCATTGGCTTGAATAGGGGTTCCAAGTAAGCGGGTGCGTTCCAGCATGGCTCGCAAGCCTGGATTGCTGGTGCGTTCAAGGGCAAGGAGTCCGTGATGGACGAGTATTCTATTTTCTTTATCTAGCGGAGCACAGTCTGCGACGGTGCCAACGGCAACTAGGGCAAGACTTTCCATTAAGAACGAACGGAGCCTGTCTGTTACCTTTTCTGAGCCAGAAAGTTTTTTTGCCGTAGCCCAACAGAGTTTCCAAGCAACGCCAACGCCAGCTAGGCCTTTATCTGGATAAGTACATTCAGGATGATTTGGATTGCAGATAGCAAAACAGTTTGGTAATTCTTTTTGCGGAAGGTGATGGTCGGTGATAATAACATCACAGTTGGCTTCCTGTTCAATACGTTGAGCCCATCCACCATCTGCAATACCGCAATCAACAGTAATCAGTAGGTGTGCTTGATGTTCTTTGGCGGCATCACGGCTAGATTCAGATAATCCATACCCTTCAATACGTCTGCGTGGAATCCAAGCGATAGCATCATGGGAACAAGCTTGGCAAAATTGTTTGAGCAGTGTTGTAGAGGTTGACCCATCCACATCATAATCACCATGAATAAGGATATTTTCCTGTTTGTTAATGGCATCAGCAAAACGTTGTGCAGCCTTTTCCATATCACGTAATTGTTCAGGTGGTGTGAGGTTTTTTAGCTGTTTGCTGAGATAATCATAGGCGTGTTCTGCACTTTCTACGCCTCTAATTGCTAAGAGGCGTGCAATTAGAGGGCAGACTTCCATGTCGTGCTCTAATTCAGCTACAATATCATCGGGCGCAACCCGTTCTCTCCATAGCCGTTGTGCATGTAACATAGATCCCAGCCTATAGCATTTAGGTGATGATCCATGTGAATAAAAGACTGTCTATTTTTTAGTGTCGGTGGCGATAAGTGTATGATCTTGGCGCGTCGTGCGCTCTTGCATCTGTCGGGTGGCCATCAATGATGGCAGCCTATCTATAAGGAAGTTATTATTATGAGCTGTGCCCCAGAAATCATCATCGAGAATGCCAAAGAGACAAAAGCATTTAGCCTTGAAGCAGGTCTTTTACAGAAGCGGATTGTTTATATTGGAACAGAGATAAGCAATACAAGTTCAAATGCAGCAGTACAGCAGTTATTGTACCTAGAACTTGAAGACCCACAGGCACCAATAACGCTCTATATCAATACACCAGGTGGCAGCATTGTGGATGGCATGGCTATTTACGATACGATTCAGCGTGTTTCATGTCCGGTGCATGCAGTTGTTGCAGGTATGGCCGCAAGTATGGGGTCTATTCTTTTGTGTGGCTGTGAAAAAGGCGAGCGCGCTATTCTCCCGCATGGTGAAGTGCTTTTGCATCAGCCGCTTGGTGGTGCACGTGGTCCAGCAACCGATATCCAAATCAGCGCTCAACGTATCTTGAAAATGAAGAAAATGTTGTTGCAAATTCTTGCAGACAATTGTGGTCAGCCATTTGAAAAACTGGAAAAAGATTGTGATCGTGATTACTGGTTGGATGCGGAAGAAGCCTTGGCTTACGGTATCGTCGATAAAATTCTTTAGTTTGCGCGCACAAAAGTAGTTAGTTATGAATGTCTCAGTAGCGGTGCAGGCTCTTACGGACGGTCTACTAGTGGGGATGCCTACGGAGACGGTGTACGGGCTTGCAGGAAATGCTTTGAATGAACACGCCCTTGCTGCTATTTTTTCAGCAAAACAGCGCCCACATTTTGATCCACTTATTGTCCACGTTGCATCGATAGAACAGGCGGAGTCCTGCGGTGAAGTAACTGACCGTGTGCGTTTGTTAATGGAACATTTTTGGCCAGGTCCGCTTACCTTTGTTGTCCAAAGACGTTCATGTATACCAGATCTTGTGACCAGTGGAATGGAAACGGTCGCTCTCCGGTGTCCAGATCATCCTGTTGCGCTTGCTCTTATTCAAGAGTCTGGTTTGCCGTTGGCCGCGCCAAGTGCGAATACCTTTGGTCGTATAAGTCCAACCACTGCCGCACATGTGCATGAACAATTGGGAGATGCCGTGGCTTGTGTAGTGGATGGTGGTCCCTGCCGTGTTGGTGTTGAAAGTACAGTGCTTGCATGTTACGGCAAAGAGTTTTCTATTTTGCGGAGTGGAGCGGTTACAGCGGAGCAGATTATTGACGTATGTGGAGAACAGGTTCGCATTGGCAATCATGATGCGCATTTACCGCCAGAAGCGCCTGGAATGTTGGACAGTCATTATGCGCCTAGGATGCCGCTACGCTTGCGAAATGGAGCATGGCCGTGTGACGTACATTGTGGCCTGCTTTCTTTCGATGGTGTTGATATTCCAGAACGTTACCATGGGTCGGAACAGCCAATAGAAATATTGAGTGCTACTGGTAATTTGCAGGAAGCGGCGGCGCATTTATTTGCAGCTCTACGTCGTTTAGAGGCTTGTGAAGTGACAAATATTGTTGCTGACTTAGTTCCCAATAATGGGATTGGCATTGCTATAAACGACCGTATCCAAAAAGCTGCGGGCCCTCGATTGCCCTAAAGAATTTCTCCAGTTTTTTTCTAGAGTTATCTTTTCTGTGGCGCAGTGTTTGAGGTCTGTATTTTAATTGTATTGAGCGTTCGCTACAATGATGTAGCCACCAAGGAGGTCGGCAATTTCTTCTAGGCGATAGACGTGTTCGCCAGGAGCTTGGACGTAGGCGTAGACATAATAGCCGTCTGAGCTTTCAGAGAGATCAATTTTGATAAGGGTTTCTTGATCGGTATAACGAAAAGTGTAAGTCCCTGCTTTTGTGAGACCGCTTTGAAGAAACGTTTCTTCAAAGTAGGAGAGCTCCTCAGCGAAGTCGAGGGCTTCGTCGGGGTCGACAGAGATAACAAACTTACGAACAGATGAAGTAGCCATGTCCACATGCTACTCTCAAGAAAGCAAATGCAATTCCTATTTGTGAAGTACGAGTCTTTCGATACTGTTTTGTGTCAGCGACGACGAAGTGCTAGTGGTTTATTGAGGACTTCGTTCAGAATAATAGCTTGTTTAAGGCTTTGTTTGTTGTGGAGTAGTGTGTGAAGCGATGCTGTGTGCCGTACAGTTATAGACTTATCTATCTGTTTATGTTTTTCTTTTTTGTTTTGAACGGTGCGTTTTTCATCGCGTTCTTTTGCGCGCAAGGATTTTTGTGCAGCTATTTTTTTTTGTTTTTCTTCTAATTTATCGTGTAGAGATTTATACTGTGGTTCTTCTTGCTCGTTTGTTTGCCTAGTAGGAGCCTGTTGCTGTGTTTGCACGCGAGTGTGTTCTGATGGTGCTGAACGTGCGGCAGGGCGGCGTTGTGGTTGCGGTTTGCCTTGTGCTTCTTCAACAGCTTCTTCGAGTGCTTTTTGAATGTCGTCAAATAATCCCACGGTATTATTTCCTATCGTAGTTGTCGTTTGGTATCCACAGGCTTCGTGTAGCGTTTTTTTATAATTTACGAAACCTGTGGATAAAACTTTTTGCTGTTATGTATTTGCTTTTATTCGTTGGTGTTGTCTTCTGGTTTGGCAATTTCTTCGCGCATGCTGGTATCTGCTATAACATTTTTCATGTTGTAGTAATCCATGATACCAAGGTTACCACTGCGGAAGGCATCGGAAATGGCTTTTGGTACTTCAGCTTCAGCAAGCACAACAAGGGCGCGGTTTTCTTGAACACGAGCAGTCATTTCTTGCTCTTGTGCAACCGCCATTGCACGGCGTTTCTCAGCTTCAGCCTGTGCGACTTGTTTGTCTGATTCAGCTTGGTCTGCACGCAGGCGAGCACCAATATTTTGACCAACATCAATATCGGCAATATCAATAGAGAGAATTTCAAAAGCTGTGCCAGAGTCGAGGCCGCGTTCTAGAACGCCTTTAGAAATATTATCAGGGTTTTCGAGGACGCGCATATGGGACTCTGCACTACCAATAGTTGTTACAATACCTTCACCGACACGAGCAACGATAGTCTCTTCGGTAGCACCACCAATAAGGCGGTCAATGTTGGTGCGAACAGTTACACGGGCTTTAACTCGTAGCTGGATACCATCGCCAGCGATAGCATCAATACTATTTTTAGTTTGGGCTGATGAGGGTACATCAATGACTTTTGGATGTACAGAGGTGTTAACAGCTTCGCGTACATCACGGCCAGCAAGGTCGATGGCACAGGCACGGTCAAAGTCGAGAGCTATATTTGCTTTGTGAGCAGAAATAAGTGCGGTGACTACACGACCTACACGACCACCAGCAAGGAAATGGGCTTCCAATAGATCAGCGCTTAAATCAATGCCTGCTTTTTTCAAGGTAATACGAGAGTTTACGATAGCTGCAGGGTTAACTTTTCGCAGACGCATCAAAAAGATTTGTAAGAGGCCAACGGGCGCGTTGGAGAGCGAGGCTTGAAGGAACAGTTTAAAGCCAGATCCAACAACCCATACGGCTGCAATGATGATAACGGCAATAATACCGCCAATAATAACTTGTGGTGACATATGAGAACTCCTAAAAAGAGGGGGTGGGGTTAAAAGTGAATAAAAAGAGGTTAGTCTGTTTGAGTAATAACAAAAATAGTAGGGCCGTCAATCCGTTCAATTTGTACGGCGGTACCAGCAACGGCGCTACCGCCAATGATGGAAACATCGCATTCTTTTTCTGCAATAAGAGCGCGGCCAGTGGGGTAGGCATCTGTAACCATTTCCCCGAGAGCACCAACCACGATATGCTCAAAGCCAGGGCTATTTGCATAACCAGCTTGCATGTCGATTTCTGATTGAACCACAAGAGAACTACTTTGTATCCGGTCAAATGACCAACGGAACAAGATCATGCCAATAAACGGGGCACAGCCAACAAAAACCCAACCGACCAACGGAGAAACAGCAAAGGCATAGGTGCATGAAAAATAGAGGGCCGTTAAGGAAGCAAGGCCAAGTAAGCCAAGAGAGACGATAAATAATTCTGCCACAAAAAGACCAGCAGAAAGAATAAGTAAAGCTACAGCAAGCCCAAGGCTTCCCCAATCAATATGTGCTGTTTCTACAGCAGCAGGGGCTGCGGTTTCGGCGAGCAGGTTAAGCAGGGACATTGGTTTCTCCTGTACTTTCTTCTTCCGGTTCTTTTTCAGCGGAAGTATCAGCTTTCTTTTTGACGATAAGTTCGCCAAAGCGGACTTCTGTAATAAGGACAGCGGTGCCTTCGTCTATATGAACAGGTGGCCTGCTTGTGGCTGAGTAAGGTCTACCGTCTACCAGAACAGTGCCATTGGGGTTCATATCACAATGGGCAATACCGCTTGAGCCAACCAGTTCGGTATGACTGTGTTCACCGATATTGGAACCAACATGACCACTGATTTCTGCCGTGACTATAGAGCTGCGTACAAAGGGAACGGTGTCAATAAAACGAATAAATAAATAGGAGCCAGCAATAATAATACTGAAGGAAATGATGACATTCCAAAATGCTGAACTGAGGTCTACGGAAAATTGTGGATGACCAAAATCAAACTGGGTGGCATTTCCCATAAAAGATAAGAGCAGCCCAACAAGAACCATAATGAATCCACCTGCAAGTAAGATGCCACCACCAATCATAGTGAGAATATCTATGAATATGAAGGTAATGCCTAGTACAATAATAATAATTTCCATATATCCGGCCATATCCATATAATACTGACAGACGAGATAAGCAGTACCACAAATACCACCAAGGATAGCAAAAACACCAACACCAGGTGTTTTCATTTCAAAGACAATAAACATAAGAGCAAGGCCAGCTAGCAGGGGGGCAAAACCGCCTAATTCCCATGCAAGGTTTTCGTTTTCATTTTTTTCAAGGTTTACGATCATATCTTCGGTGACACCAACCTTTTCATACACATCAGCAAGGCTATCGACCATCGCGGTAGCCATACCGTATTGTACAGCGTCATGACTGGTGAGTGTAATCAGGTAGCCTTCTTGCCATTCTGTTTTAACAACTTGAGTAGGGTCCTCTTTGTCAATGTAGGGGTGGTCTGCGATAAAGAGATCAAGCTTTGTGCTGAGAACATAGGTCCAACTATCTGGATTGTCTCGTTCAATGCGAACTTGATAAATATCTTGGCGTAGATCTGTCATCTTTTGAATCAATGCTTCATTCCAACCGTTTGTTTGTGCGAGCTTTTTCAGGTTATTGCGGACAAATGTTTCTATTTTTTCCGGTGCGTATTCAATGCCGCCGTCTTTTTGAAAAATAACCCCAATATCACCAATGATGGCATTGCGGGTTACATAGACTTCTTGGTGACTGTAAGCAATCATTGCTCCAGCGGAAATGGCTTCGCCATTGGTGAAAGCAATTGTCCGAACACCTTCTAGGCTTAATAACTCTTGGCTAATGTCCCAAGCGGAGGAAACAGCACCGCCAAAAGAAGAGATTTCTGTGATAAGAATATCAACATCTTGTTTTTTGATTTCATCAATGACTCGTTTAACGTAGCGGAATTGCAAATCATTAATTTCATCATCAATATGGATGTAGGCCACTTTATGTGTGTTTTGTTGTCCATTGTTCGTTGATAAGTTGTCAGCTGATGTACTTTTTGATTGAAGTGTTTCTTGGCTCCAAGCGAAGGTACTTAAGAGACACAGGAGAAAGGTGGATATAAACGGCATTAGCCAGCTCCAGGGAGATCGTGGTGTAAGTAGTTCTGTTGTTCATCTGAGCCGCCTTCGTGGCTATCTTCATGAATAACGAGGAACTCATGTAAATCAATCGTATGATGGTCAGTTGGCAGGTGTGCTGCAAGCGAGGAGTTTTCCTCTGCACGTGTGCGTTCAAGTTCTTGCCGCAGTTCGTCTATAACTTGGCCTTGGGCAAAGGCTTTGTCTATTAATTTTTGTAAGGTTGCTTGGCGGGTGATGGCCTGTTTTTCAATGGTTTCAATAAGCGGTACCTGCGGTTCGTCCAAAGTATCAATTAAGGAATCGATGCGAAGATGTAGTTGCTGTTCGTTTGAAACGGTTGGGGGAGGAGCTGCCTGCGAAAGGTTTGCCTCCGAGACTTTTTTGTTTAATTGTGTCATTCGTTGCAAGAGTTCTCGCCGGCCTTCAAAGAGAGACTCCAAAATAGCAGCGATTTCGGTCAGCTGTTCTGTTGGATCATTATCGTTTTCACCTATTGGAAGAAGGCTCAGATTCGGAGTGAACCCTAAGGTGTGTGCTTGATTTGTTTCGTCGTTTAAGACGCGTTGGTGAAGCCGTCTGGCGGTGTCGCGCACGCGCTGCAGTGCTAAGAGCGAATCGTCATCCATGATAGCGCGCATTCTGTCGTGTGTTTGCTGAATACCACTCTTTTCGTGTGTCACCAACATCGTGGCTTGTTTGTGGACTTTTGGAAACAAGCCCTTGGTTCAGTACGGTTTATGAGATACACTCCTAGTAATGAGGAAAAAGGCACATGGATAACGATTTCCGGTACGGGCAGCTTGCTATTGAAGGGCGCTTAATTACGCCAGATCAATTTGATGAGGCAATGACCGTTTCGAGCAACAAAGGTGTACCAGTTGCTGAGGTGCTTGTTAAGACTCGTGCGTTGGACGCACAAACTGCTGAACGTTTAACCAAAGCTCTGGATAGGATTGTTCGTGATGAACGTATCAAGAGTGAAGATGGTTTGCTGGCTCATAGTCAGATTGGTGGCTATAAACTTATTCGCCGTATTGGTGAAGGCGGTATGGGGGAAGTGTACGTTGCGGAGCAGTTAAACATGCATCGCATGGTAGCGTTGAAAGTGCTACATGAAAAATGGGCCAAAGACGAAGAATTTCGCAAACGCTTTTTGCTAGAGGCTCGTTCTGCTGGCAAGCTTTCTCATCAAAATCTGATCCAAGTCTATGATGTGGGTAAGTACCAAGGGAAGTATTATTTCTCTATGGCCTACATTGATGGGGTTACAGTAGAAGACCTGATTGAAGATGAAGGTCTCATGAGCATAGAGCAAACAATAGATATTGCTATACAGACCTGTGAGGTGCTCAAATATCTTTCTGCAAATGATATCGTACATCGGGATATTAAACCGGCTAATATCATGTTGACGAAAGACCAAACGGTGAAACTTGGTGATCTTGGCTTTATTCAAAGTGTGCATGATGCTGAGCTGATGCAGGATGGAACAACACTGGGAACTCCTGATTACATTTCTCCAGAGCAAGCTCGTGCTGATCGTAATTTAGATGTTCGTAGTGATATCTATAGTCTTGGCGCAACTATTTTCCATATGTTGGCAGGAGCTACGTTATATGATGGCACCTGTTCGCAGGTAATGCGTGATCACATTGATACTGATGCTCCAGACATTGGGGCCATACGTAAAGAAGTTCCGCAGGAATTACAGCGTATTTTGGTAAAAATGCTGGAAAAAGACATTGAAAAACGCTACCAGTCTGCAGAAGCACTTATGGCAGACCTTGAGTTACTCAAGATAGATGCAGCTGCTGACGACGGTTCTTTGCCAGCGAGTCGTAGTCAGATCATGAATATCATATCCGCAGAAAAAGGACGAATTCAGCATCTCACTAAGAATTTGGACGAGGTACAGCAAAATGTCCGTCTTTTTCAGATACTTGCTATTGCAGGTTGGGTGGTTGCGGCTGTTTTTCTTGCGATGTTGCTTTTAAAGTAGGTCTACGGCTCTAGGCAGTATGACTTTAGAAATCGACTGTTGCTCTAAGCGTAGAAAGGCAGTATCTTCTTCGTATGCTTGAACTGGTCTTCATAAGTGGTGCTCGTGCTGGTGTTACGGTAGAGGTTTCGGGCTTACTGGTTGCAGGTCGCAGCCCAGATTGCAGCTGTGAAGTCCCAGATCCTAATGCGAGTCGCCGTCACGCTGAATTTGATGTGACTGCTGATGACCAGCTTCAGCTAACAGACTTAAACTCGGCTAATGGTACCTTCATTAACGAGCAGCAGTTGAAGGGTAGTATTTGTCTGCAAAATGGCGATATCATTCGTATGGGCGAAACACGAATGCGTTTTCAAGAAATAGATGACAATGCTATCTCTCGTACATCTTTAAATAAAACTTCCTTTGCTTTTCGGGCCGAAGACGGGCCAATAAGCGATGATGATCTCAATTTGAGTATGTCGTTATCAATGGCGGAAGCATCACAATTGCGGCCGCTTGATGCAGATATACTTAAGCAGCGTTTGCAAACCATTATGTGGGTATCAGAAGAACTCGCATCTATTAAGTCTCTTGATGCTTTGTACGGGCCTATCATTGATACCCTGTTTGAGATTTTCCCGCATGCAGACCGTGGTTTCTTGTTGCGTGGTTCTAAAATAGATGCTTTAGAGGCATGTGCGGTTCGTCATCGTTCTGGAGAAAAGAGCGATCATTTAGAAGTGTCACAGTCTTTATGTCGTGCGGCCTTGGAACGTAAGGCTATTTTTGTTTACGATGAAGATGGTGGCACCGATTCTGATTTTGATCAAGGCCTGTCAATTATTTCATTAAATATTCGTAAGGCCATGGTGGTTCCACTGATGGTTAAAGAAGAGGTGCTTGGTTTATTGGTGATAGATACCGCTAACCGATCGCGTTCATTTACCCAAGATGATATGGAAGTTGCAGCGGCCGTATGTCGTCAAATTTCGGTTGCCATGAAAAACGCAATGTTATTGGCTGAGGTTGAACAAGAGGCTCAAAACCGTGCCAACTTATCACGTTTTTTACCGAAGCCGGTTGTAGACCAGTGGGTTGATGGTGAGATCGACATTGAACTGGGGGGTAACAGTTACACTGGAACCTTGCTTTTTTCTGATGTGGTCGGGTTTACGCGTATGTCGGAAAAATTAGATCCAGAAGCGGTTATTCATTTAATGAATAGCTATTTTGATCGGATGATTCCTTGTATTGAATCAAGCGGTGGTGCCATTGATAAATTTATGGGGGATGCCATTATGGCATTCTGGGGCATTCCGTTTAATGATGGTAATTGTGCCTTACATGGTACCGAAGCAGCTCTTCATATGCAAAATGCTCTTGCAGGCTTTAATGCTCTCCAGCGAGCAGAAAATCAGCCAACGGTTGATATGGGTATCGGCTTAAATACTGGTGGTGTTGTTGCTGGTAACATTGGTGCTATAGACCGTTTAGAATATACGGTACTCGGTGATACCGTGAACACAGCCCAACGCATAGAGTCTCGTGCATGTTACAACCAAGTTTTAGTGAGTGAATCAACCTTGGCGGTCTATTCAGACCGCGTTACGGCTCTGTCGCTTCCGGCAGTGAAGATGAAGAACAAAGCAGAGCCTGTTAATACCTATAGCGTGCGTGGATTATGTTTTGGTGACGAGTGGCTCCTCCATATACCGCTCACCTGTGTCACTGATGGCGTACAGCACTATGTAACAATCATACGTCGACTCCAGGATGAACGTTTTATCCTACTGCATCCAGCAGAATGTAAGCCAGAGGAATCTGAACTGATGTCGGATATGGTTGAACTGCCGAAAGTTTGTTTTGGGAGACCAGAAGTCAGTGAACGATTGCCTCAGCAAGATATTGATGGTGGTCTGACCCGTACCGTTGTGTTCTTACCTGATGGTGTATTAAGTGACCTACTCGGAACAGTTGTTTCATCATCGGTCACTTGGGAAGATATGCCACGTGCACGTGTGGTATAGAGCGCGTATCCTCAACACTGATATGTGACTTGCATACCATACTAAGGGCCTAGGTTCTGCGCCCTTCAGGACACACCACTAGGACGAAGCTATGCATATCTCGCTCGACTCGCAAGAAATTGTTTGCACACTTGTTTACTTTGGACCAGACATGTCTGGTAAGCAGGCAAACTTTGAATGTATAAAAGATCGTGTGGAGCAGCATGCTAGCCAGCAACATTGCTCGATTGAAACCAGTGAGCTCGCATCGGAACGAATTCTATCGCTTAGCATTGTGCCAAAGTTTCTTCCACAGGTGGAGGGGTATACTGTCCGCTTACAGCTCCTGACTATTCCCGGTGGCTGCTATGTAAATACGAATAAACGAAAATTACTTGAGCAAGCCGATGCTATTGTTTTTGTTGCCGATGCTTCACGAGGAGCTTTAGAAGAAAATATAGATGCCTTAAATGAAATGTGGAGTTTCATTAATACTGATATTGTAAAAGCGACAAAAGGTTTGCCCGTTCTTGTACAGATGAATGGACAGGCAGCGGACAGTTTACCATTTGAGCAACTGAACCCTTTATTGAATAGTAATGCCTTGCCCGTTATTCAAGCCAATACGTCTACGGGCGCGGGGGTTCTCGAAACACTATATGCAGTAGGTGCTTTGCTCAAAAGCACCTTAACTCCAGATGCCGTTGCTTTGGCAAAAGGCGCAGCTCTCGTTCAGCCAATTACAACAACATCGCCAGTTCCACTTATGATGCCGCAAACGCGTGCTATAACCTGTTGCTCATGTAAAGCGGTTCTGGAAGTGAGTACTGCTCGTGTCGGCGATGTGTATTCTTGTGGTGGTTGTTCCGTTCATATTGAAATCGTTAGTTTAGAAACTGGTGAAACACGAGTTCCTGGCATTGCGTCTGCGGTGGAACCAATATCGCCAAACATATCTCAGCCATCTGTTCCTTTAGATGTGAGTGCTTTGACGCGTAATGAAGATTCGAATGAAACTATATTGCAAGGCAGTCTTGGAGCCGCATCTGCAAGTTTATCGCTCCCTGGATATACAGTAGAGGCCATTCTTGATGCCAGTAGTCATGGTAGTCGGTATTTAGTAAAAAACACTCACGGTCAGTTTTTCCGTGCGCTTGCTTTAGACGAAGAATATATTGCTCAGCCACATGTGCTTGAGCAGTTGGAAGAACGTATTCGGACGGTTAACCAAATTAAGCATCCGAGTTTTATTCCGGTTGTTTCTTTAGAGCGAAGCGGTCAAACACCTGTGTTATTGAGTGAGCATAAGCCGAATACAGAAACACTTACAGAAATTTTAGCGCGTCGCCGTGTTTTGGCTCCTCCGCAATCTATGGGTATTATTCGTCAGTTAGCTCTGGCATTAGAAGAGGCTGCCCGTATCGGTATTATGCATAGCTGGTTGCGGCCTGATATTATTTTGGTCACTGGCGAGGGAACCTTGTATATAGACGAATTAGCCGTTCCAACTGCTGGTCGTTTTCTTGTTGATCACCGGACTGGAGCGAGCGGTGCGTCTGAATATTATCTTGCTCCAGAATTGATTGATTCAGATCAGCTTGATATTCGTACTGATATATTTTTACTTGGTGCAATTCTATTCCGAATGATTACCGGGCGGGGGTTAGTAAAAGGATATAGTGCTTATGAGGCCTTAGTTCACACACGCTCAAGTGGTGTGCCAACAATGCGTTCTTGTGATCCAAATATTAGTAAGCGGTTAAGTATGTTTGCAGCCCGCCTGTCTGCTTTGAACCGAGATGAACGTTTTCAAGATTACGGAGAATTGATTCGCTCTATTGATTCGTTTGGTGGTGGCGCAGAGCGTCACACCAAACAATTTGCACGGAAAAACACCGCACGAATTTCTCGTAGGTCGCAAACGGGTCAGACCAAGCAATATCGCAACCGTAGTAAAACAGTTACCGGACAGCAGCGCAAATCAACAACACAGGAACACAGACGCTCAGGGCAGAAGAAAGAGTCGCCGTCGCTTCCATCGGACGCGCTTGAGCCTCTAGCGCAACCCCTGCCAGAGTCAGAGGTGAATAAACAGCGTTCGCAAACAGTAGTGGTAGAGAAGGATAACAGTACCGCAGTAGTGGTGTTGTCTGTTATCGTGTGTTTGTTGCTTGTGGTAGTTGCCATTTTATCTTACGATATTAAAATTAAATCAGATTATATTGCGCGATCGATCGAACTAAAAGAACAAGAAAAACAACAGGTAAAAACAAGAGTACACCAGTACACATCTCGATCTGTTGTTACTCAACCGAAGAAAGCACCAGTGTTGGAAGATCCTGTTGGGTATACAGCAGCAGTTCCAGATTCTATGGTTGCGCCAACTGCGCCAACTGCGGAATCACGTATCCAAGCGATTTTTGCAGAAGCAGAGGCTTACCTTTTGCTTCTGGAAGAAAAACCCAAAGACCTAAAAATTAAGGCAGAGATATTGTCGCGGATTAAACCGTATAAATTTAATGCTCAGGAAATATATCGTACACAGGCAGAACACATTGAATTGCGTGTACAGCAAATTGAAAATGGTATAGTCTCTGAGCCGGTTGGTCCAACAGTAGAAACTGATTCTGTAGACCTGCCTATCGAGAGTGCAGAAGATTCTAATGATGAGATAGATCCTGATACTGTAGATGCAGGGCAAGAAGATATTTCTGATAATCTGACACCTGGTGTGCCGGCTGTGGATACTGATAATGAAACTTCAGCACCTCCTGTAGACCTGCCTGTCGAAAGTGCAGAAGATCCTGATACTGTAGATGCAGGGCAAGAAGATATTTCTGATAATCTGACACCTGGTGTGCCGGCAGTGGATACTGATAATGAAACTTCAGCACCGTTGTTTGGTCCTGCCGAAGAGGTGGAACCTGAAGAAGAGTCTCAGTCAGATGAAGATACCGCACCGGAATTATTTAATACGGAACAGTAGCGTTATTTCTACAAAGAAGGCTTTTTCCGTAATCGTTTTAAGTCATCGATGATTATGTATGTAGACGGCACTAAAATTAAGGTAATTATAGTTGCAAATAACACACCCCATGCGAGTGACAGTCCCATGGGGATCAGAAACCGAGCTTGCATACTTTTCTCAAGCAAGAGCGGTGTTAAGCCGACAAAAGTAGTGATGGATGTAAGCGTGATAGCGCGGAAACGGGCAATGCCAGCTTCTTCAACTGCTTGAAGTAGAGGCATTTCTTTGCGCCGTTTATTTATGGCTGTTACCAAAACGAGTGAATCGTTTACAGCGACTCCTGCAAGAGCAACCAATCCAAAAATACTCATAACGCTTAAATCATACCCTGTTACGATATGTCCAAAAACCGCACCAATAAAACCAAATGGAATTGCTGTCATGATGACAAGCGGCTGGCTATAGGAAGAAAGAGGAATAGCTAATAGTCCGTAAATAATAATGGCAGCAATGGCAAAACCGGTAAGGAGACCGCTCATGGTTTTCATTTGTTCGCGTTGTTCTCCTTCAAAAGACCATTGTACGGCAGGGAATTGTTTATTCAAATCTGATAAGCAGTCGTGTACAAGTGCATCACTAATAGTGCTGGCTGTGGTAATGCTGTAATCAATGTCTGCGGAAACATGAAAAGTGCGTTGGCTGTTTGTACGGTTAATTGTTGAATAGCCTGCTTGTGGTTCAGTGACTTTGGCAACGGTGCGCAACGGCACTCGTTCTCCAGAAGCCGTTATAATATCCGTATCAAAAACATTGCTGACGTTGGTGCGGTCTTCTTCGGGGTAACGAATGCGTACGGTAACAGATTCGCCAAGCCGTTGAACAACCTGTGCTTCTTCACCATAAAAAGCGTGACGTATGTGTTGAGTAACACTCGCTAAAGTGACACCAAGTGTTTCGGCTCCAGGCAATAATTCTAAATGAATTTCTGGTTTCCCTGTACGTTGTGAGTCGTCAATATCAATAACGCCATCTTGCTCATGCATCCATGCGTTTACATGAGCAACGGCTTGAAGGAGTTGCTCGTTATTGATACTGGCCAGTTGCACATCAACCGGTTTGCCCATGTGCATGAGGTTTGCCGCAAACGAGACTTTGAGCGCTCCAATAATTGGACCAGTACGTTTGCGCCATTCTTCCATCAGTTTGTTACTACCCAGTGTTTCGTCTCGCTCTTCAGCGGGTAGTAACTCAATATTCAGCTCGCCAAGGTGTGAACCAACAAAAGCATTTGGTCCTGCCAATGCCCCTGCTTGAGCAGCAGCAAAGGGTTGTGAGCCAACTGAAGTAATAATATGTTTAAAAGGGTTTTGCCCAGTCTGCTCAAAAATATTTTGTTTCATTTCAATATACGTTTTTTCCAATTGATCTATTGCTAGCTCAGTTTGTTCAATAGTCGTGCCTATGGGCATTTCTATAGAAACAGCAATGTTATCGGCTTCCACTGAGGGGAAAAAATGGAATGGAGCAATACCACTGATAATGAGGCCAACGGTAACCAACAGTATAGATAATGATCCAGCCAAGACGGCATAACGCCAGTGTAAGGCATGTCGCAAAGTGGGAACATAGAGTCGTTTAATGACCCAGCGTAACCCACGAGCAACGCTGTCTTGAATGCGAGCCCATGGATTACTACGATTGTCTTCTGCGCGTTCTTTGCGTAAATGAGATAAATGAGAGGGAAGAACAAGTAAGGATTCAATCAGGGAAAATAGAAGTGCAGGAATAACAACTAGTGGTATATTTGCCATGACTTTGCCAATCATTCCGTCTACAGCAGTCATAGGCATAAAAGCCGCTACGGTAGTTAAAACGGCAAAGATAACTGGGGTGCCAACCGCAGCTACGCCTTTTTTAGCAGCAAGGGAGCCTGCTTGCGGTGAATCGGGTTCTTTCTCGCGGGCAGAAAAAATACTTTCTGCAATAACAATGGCATCATCAACTACAATTCCCAGAACTAAGATGAAGGCAAATAGGCTGATCATATTGATGGAGACACCAATGAGTGGCATAACCCAAATAGCTCCAGCAAAAGACAGTGGAATGCCAACGGCAACCCATAAGGCGAGGCGCAAACGTAGAAATAAAGCAAGTACACCAAGAACGAGCAGGAGCCCTTGTACACCATTGCGCACCAAGAGGTCTATGCGACTACGCAAAATAAGCGACATGTCTTGCCACGGAACAAGGGTAATGCCGTGCGGTAGTGGGGTTTCATTTATGTACGCTTCTGCCGTTTCAACTATTTGTGTGGCACTTTCATTACCGATGCGAAAGAGCTGTAACATAACCGCTGGTTTTCCGTCACAGCGTGACAGCATATCGGTATCTTCAAGACCATCATGAATTTCTGCAATAGTACCAAGAGTGAGTGTGCTACCATCAGGGAAACTACGAATAGGAATGTCAGCAAAGGCCGTATCGCTTTCTGCTCGGGCATTGGTGCGCAGCATAATATCGCCGCGTTCAGTGCTGATAGAACCAGCTGGGAGAGAAAATGAAAAAGCCTGTATTGCTTGAGAAATATCCTGAATACTAAGTTTATAGGCTTGGAGCGTTTCTTTATTTATGGAAATACTCAGTTCATCATTCGGTACTCCAACAATATCAATTTGAGAAATACTGTCACGGGTGCGTAAATCATCACGGATATTTTGGGCTAAACGTTTCAGCGTTCGCAGGTCGGTGTTACCAGTGAGTGCAAGGTTAATCGTTTGTATACGGTTGGCCACGGTTTCTATGGTAGGTGTTTCGCTGTCATCTGGAAAGCTATCTATTGCATCAATACGATTTTTTACATCGTCTTTTAATTTATCCATATCTGTGCCAGAGATGGCTTCAATAGTGACTACACCAAGATGTTCTCGGGAAATAGATTTAACGCGATCAACGCCACGTAGCCCAGTTACTGCATCTTCTATGCGGGTAACGACTCCATCTTCCACTTCATCCGGTGTTGCTCCAGGATAAGCAACGGTGACCAGAACCTGATCCATTTCAGTATCGGGAAAAACCTGTACATTGGTACGTATGATGGCCATGCCACCACCAGCAATGAGCAGTAGCATCAACAGGGTTGCAGCAACCCGATTATCTATAAACCAATCTAAAATCCGTTGCATTATGGAGCTTCTTTGATTGAGGTGTCAATATGAACCGGCATGCGTTCGCTAGTCATTTGGAAAGGGGAAGTGCATAAACGGTCGCCCTGTTTGAGTCCACCATCAATAATAGCTGTGTCCCCTTCTATTCGTACACAGCTAACTGGCTGTTCTTGAAGAAAGAGCATATGGTCTTCTGTAGTGTGAACGAGTAAAACAGTAGAGTTTGCTTGGAGCAGATGCCGAGGAATAATATGAACAGATGCTGTGTGTGTGGAATACAGATCAACAGTCACAAATAAACCCGGCACTAAAGGCTGAGGCCCAGCAAGTGGGTTGTCAACGCGAATAAAAACGGTGAGCATTCGGCTGCTGGGGTTTATTTGTCCAGCAGCTCTCTGTAGCGTGCCGGTCCAGTTTGTGTCTCCTGCATGAATGTGTACTTGTGGTCCAGCTTGACCTTCAGCGATATAATCTGGAGCAATGCCAAGTGCTTGTGCATCATCAAGGGATAGGGCAATAGGGATCTCAACGGCATCGGTTGACCAAAGTCGGGCCAGCGGAGTGCCAGTCATAACAATCTGCCCCTGTTCAATAAAGCGTTCTAGGACACGGCTATCACAGGGGGCTGTAATGGTACCGCGTGTTATTTGTCGATTGGTAAAAGCGAGTTGTTCGCTGGTGCTGGCTAGGTGTTCGCTGGCAGCTTCTACATGCAAGCGGCGTTGAACTAAATCTAAGGTTTTTGTGTCTGCTTGCGGATATGCTTGGATGTGGGTTTCCCATTCAGTCGTAGCGAGAGCAGCGGCTTGTTGTTCTGTTTGCAGGGTTAGACGTGCTTGAGCCTGTGCGCTTTTGGCTTGGGCATAGGCCAATTGTAAATCTGCGGTATCAATGCGGAATAAGGTTTCATTTTTCTTAAATGCTGCCCCAGCTTCCAAATTGGCATGCCGAAATAAGACCTCTCCTGTCGTTTGCGATACGCAGTCAATAATACGCAGCGCTTGTACGTTACCAAAGGCTTGGACATGTGCGTGCCATTGTTCCTTAGCAGGAATGGTTAGGGCGCGAATACTTGGGGTGAACGTTTCTTGAACACGTGGGCTTGGCTCTGGTTTCATGTTTTTTAAAGCAGCAAAACAGCCAATGCCAAGCGCAAGTAAAATAAAAGGAAGTAAAATTCGTTTCATGGTGTCACCGCCGTAGGGAAAGCGCCGCCAAGCGCGAGGTATAAATCAATACGTGTTTCGAGAATTTGCCGATGATTGCTCAGTTCTTGGGATTGCGCTTGGAGCAATACGGATTCAGCATTATAAAGCACATGTAAAGAGCCTTGTCCACGTTCATACCGCATACGTAATTCTGTGAGGCGTTGTTGAGCCAGAGTTTGTTGCTGTCGGCTGTGTTGGAGAGCGGTCCATAAGTGTTGTTCATTGGCGAGTAGGGTTTCGACTTCGGCCCACGCTTTTAAACATGTTGATTGAAAATGATAGAGTGCAGCGTGTTGTTGGGCATCAGCCATGTCTACTCCAGCAACTAATTTCCCATGATTAAAAATGGGTTGAAAAATATTGGCAGCGAGATTCCATACAGCAAAGTTTTTATCTAATAAACGATCGAAATCTGTAGTACTGGTTCCGGCCTGAGCACTGATGCTTATCTGTGGGTACAGTGAACCTTCGTGTTGCTGTAATTGTGCTCCAGAAGAGAATAATCGTTCTCGGGCAGCACGGATGTCTGGCCGTCTATCAATGAGCTCTGCTGGTTGTCCAGCATCTACCGCAGGAGGGAGTGCAGGGAGTGTTTCATGATCAAGGGTAAGTTGTCCAAGCGGGTAAGAACCGCATAAAATATCAAGCTGTCTTCGTAGTTGTTCTGTTCCCATGTTGATGAAGGCTTGTGACTGTTGTACGGCACTGTAATCAGACTCGGCAGCCAGTATGTGGTCATGAGACAAAATGCCGCGTTGATAACGCTGTTGAGTAAAGCGCAGGTCTTTTTCTCGTAATGCTAGAAGCGTTGTGGTATTTTTTTGTTGGAGAGTGTTTTCTAAAAGTTGTATATATATTTTTGCTGTTTGTGCGGATAAAGAATTAGCTGCATCGTGTGCTTCTGCGGTACGAGCTAAAGCTTCGTGCGTTGCCGCCCGTGCACCAGCACCGATTCTATCCCATAAATCTATTTCCCAGCTGACAGAAAGATTTGCTCCCCACGTTGTATGTTTGCTTTCAACACCATCACCCGCACCTGGTAGGGGAATGCCATACATGAGACTCCGTTGATGATTGACTCCAAACCCAAACCCAAGGTTTGGCGCAAGATCTGCCCCAGCTATACGGGCTTGGGCTCGGGCAGCTTGTATGCGGGCAGCGGCAGCTTGCAGGTCTGGATTTGCGTCGAGTACTTGTTGTTCAATCTGATTGAGTACATCACTCTTAAATTCAGTCCACCATTCTGTTGGTGGGCGTAATGCATGTGCAGGTGTAGTGCTATAGGTTTCAGGAACGGCAATATCTACCTCTGGCTTCAGAACTTCGCGTGAAGAACAGCCACAGAGGAGGACGAGCCAGCTCAAAGAGACAGCGGTAAGATAATTCATTGCTCACAGTCTCTGGCATAAGAGAAGGGGGTCAATTGGCACAACGTGAATAATTAGTCTCTTGTTCCCATGGGTAGCCTCTTGCCCGTTAGTAATTGCAGACACGATGGGTGCATGACATCGTCACCACTTGTAACCGTTGAGGCCTTAGCCCATTTACCACATTTGCATGTGGCGGCACGGGCTGTGGTAGAAGGCTTACATGTGGGTATTCACCGGAGTCCCTACAAAGGGCAATCGGTAGACTTTGCTGACCATCGTCCTTATGTGGCAGGTGATGATATCCGTCACCTTGATTGGAAAGTGCTTGGTCGGAGCGACCGCATGGTGTTACGTCGTTATGAGGCAGAAACAGACCTTGCCTGTCTGTTGGTGGTGGATGCATCCAGCAGCATGTCATATCAAGGTCAGCGATCAGCGGTAAGTAAATATAGATATGCAGCTATCTTGGCAGCAACGCTTGCCCATGTTGTGGTTGAGCAACAAGACCGAGCTGGTTTGCACGTGTTTGCTGAAGACGTATTGACCTCAGTGCCTGCAGGTCGCTTGCATGCTTTTGAGCGTATTTGCCAAGAGCTGGAATCGTGTAGTCCAGCAGCAGGTACTGATCCAGGGACAGGCTTACGGCAATTGGCTGATGTGAGTACTTCGCGTGGGTTAGTCGTTTGCATTGGAGACTTTTTAGATAACCCAGAAGAATGGGCACACGTTTTTGACCGTCTGCGCCATCGAGGTCACACTGTTGCCTGTATTTGGGTGCTTGATCCAGATGAAATTGATCTCGGCATAGATGTATTAAGCCGGTTTGAAGGATTAGAATTGGGGGGAGAAGTCCTTGCTGATCCCCGTGCCTTGCGTGAGGCGTATCAGGCTGAAGTAGAAAAACACAAACGTGCTTTATCGCTGGTGTGTCGAAGTCGCGGTATATCCCTTGTTGATTGTCTCAGCAGTGATCAGCCAGGTATTGTATTACAGCGTTTATTACGCTTGCTCACCGAAGCATAAAGAACATGAGTCTTGAAAGAAATATATAGGCAGAATATGACAACAGAAAATAATATATGGGCCGTTATTATGGCGGGTGGTTCTGGCACTCGTTTTTGGCCGGTCAGTCGTCAAGCTGCTCCGAAGCAATTGGTGCGTATTGTTGGTGATACGACAATGATCCAGGCAACCGTTACTCGTTTACAGCCAGCTATACCAGCAGACCGTATTCTTATTGTAACAACAGAGCAATTGGCCGAAGAAACTCGTAAACAGTTACCGATGTTACCGGCAGAGCATATCATAGCAGAACCCGTTGGTCGAGATACGGCAGCGTGTGTGTGCTTGGCTGCGATTTTGGTGCAGGCTATGGACCCAAACGCGACAATGATCTTACTACCGGCAGATCATGTTATTTCTCCAGCAGATGATTTCCAAAAAGCCTTACTCTTTGGTGCACAAGCTGCGGCTGATGGTAGCCTTGTTACTTTTGGTGTTGCTCCTCGTTTTCCTGCAACTTGTTATGGGTATATAGAACATGGAACGTCTGTCTCAACAGATGGACCCCATGATATATATCAGGTGAAGCGTTTCGTTGAAAAACCTGATGCAGAACGTGCACAAACGTATATTGAAAATGGTTCGTATTCATGGAATAGCGGTATCTTTATTTGGCGTTGTGATACTGTATTATCAGAGTTACGTACACATTGTTCATGGCTGACAGAAGCATTAATGCCCTTAGCGGCAGCGTGGGGAACAGAACAATTTAATGCCCAATTTGCAGAAATATATCAGCCACTCAAGAAAATCAGTATTGATTACGCGCTGCTAGAAAAAGCAGACAATATAAAAGTGGTCACAGCCTCATTTGCATGGGATGATGTTGGCAGTTGGGATGCGATCTATGATCACCTTCCTGCCAATGATAATGCTGTAATAGAGGAAGGGTGTGTTCATGCCATTAACTGCCGTGACAGCTTACTAATGAACAGAAGCTCGAAAACCTTGGCAGCCATTGGTCTTGATAATATGAGTGTGGTGGTAACGGACGATGCGGTTCTTGTTTGTAAACGCGGTGAAAGCCAAGATGTAAAAGATATTGTTTCTGAAATAGAGGACCGACTCAAGTAGTTTTCATTGAGTGAATTATTATTTCCACTCGTCCATTAACGGTCGCAACATTTCCTCTAAACCATTAATTTTTATTTCACAGGTAATAGCAAGTAATTCCCCGAGTTCACCCTCGGGAAATCCTTTCTGTTTGAACCAAATGACATAAGATTCAGGCAAATTAATGAGCAACATGTCTTTGTGTTTACCAAAGGGCATACGTGTTTTGAGTAATTTCTGTAATACGGCTGGGTCTGGCTGAAGTTCGTGCATTGTCAATCGCGCTTTTGGATGTGTTTAATTAAATCGATAACGTTATTCACATTCGTTTCTTTAAAGACACCATGACCAAGGTTAAATATCCAGCCTGGACGATCGCCAACACTAGCAAGCAGCTTATCAGTGGCGGCCAGCAAACGTTCTTTGGGTGCCAATAATAAAGCTGGGTCTAAATTACCTTGGATGGAAAGCGTGTCACTTCCACCAAGATTCTCCCAAGCGCTAACTAGATCGGTATTATTATCAACGCCAAGACAGTCACAGCCGCTTTCTTGCATATCTGACAAGAGGTGGCCGGTATTGGTACCAAAGTAGATAACGGGAATACCGTCAACGATTCCATCTATGAGTGTTTTCATGTGTGGTAAGACAAATTCACGATAATCAGCACTCGATAAAATGCCAACCCATGAATCAAATATTTGAATAGCTTGTGCACCCGCTTTAATTTGGCTATTGAGGTAAGCGGTTAAGCCAGGAACAAGTTTTTCTTGGAGTTTATGCCAACTGGCTGGGTCATTATACATCAGGCTATGAGTGTGTGGAAATTGGCGAGAGCCGCCACCTTCACAGGCATAAGCAGCCAGAGTAAATGGTGCCCCAGAGAAACCGATTAGCGGAATATCTTCTGGTAGTTGTTCACGAGTCATCCGCACCGCGTCGCAGACGTAGGAGCAATCGGCTGCTGCTTGGATTGGGTCGCCTAGCCGGTCGAGGTCAGCGGCACAACGAATTGGTGGATTAAGTTTTGGCCCGTGGCCAGCACCAAAAGTTAAGTCCATGCCGAGATGATCAAGGATAAGTAAAATATCTGCAAAAATAATTGCAGCATCTGCACCTATGCGATTGCGTGCGTAGACGGTGACTTCTGTGGCAATATCTGCATTGTGACACATGTCTAAAAAGGTTTTACCTTCACGTACTGCACGATATTCAGCCATATAACGCCCAGCTTGCCGCATGAGCCAAACTGGTGGGTAGGGCGTTTTTTCTCCACGTAGCGCTTTCATAAAAACGCTTTCCCATAGGGTGTCATTGATACCAGTTGCATTACCACCGGTTTGTTTGCAAAGAGTACGGAAAGGAGTGCGGCTCATGGTTTGGTCTCACAGGTGCAAGGGCTTTGGGAACAACGGCTACAAACAGCCGGATATTTGTGTTCGGTGACAGCAGCAAGGTCTATGTCTGCTAAGTGGGCAAGGCTAGTTAGCCAAGCGAGGCAGTCGGCAAATTCGCCGGCAAGATCATGTTTTTCTGGTTCGCGTAGAGCTTCTGCAAGCTCGCCAACTTCCTCCATAAAATACATGAAGGTGCCAGGCATGCCACGAACGCTATCTTTGGGGCCAAAGGTTTTGGCAATGTTTTTTTGAAAGTCGCGCAGGTCCATCAGGCGCTTACCCAAACTTCTGCAAGAGCTTTGGCCATAGCGGCAGCTTCACCATCGGCGTAACTGCTGCTGGTAAACTGATGTGCTTCAGATTGCTGGTGGCGGGGAATAATGTGAATATGTACATGTGGTACTTCTTGGCCTGCCTCAGAACCGTCACGTACGAGCACGGATACGGCAGGTGCCTGTGTGACCGTTTTTACACAGGACGTCATTTTGGCGACCATATTTCCCATATCTACAAGTGCTTCCGTGGGTAAATCTGCAAGTAATGCACCCTCAAAACGAGGGACAAGCAGTACATGGCCGTGTGCTGTAGGCATAATATCGAGGAAGGCTACCCAATGTTCCTCTGTGCAAACGAAGTTGCCAGGAATCTCTCCGGCGATGATTTTACTGAATATGGTAGCCATGGACGCTATCCTGCTTGCTAATGGCGCTTGGCAAACAAGAATTGCCTGCAAGGAGCACTTGATGCACGAAATGAATCCGTTGTTGCCGCAAGCACTTACAGAATGCCAGTACCCACCGTTTTACCGTATTCAGCCGGAACATGTTGTGCCAGGCATGGCTGCTATCCTTGAAGCCTGTGAAGGGTTGGTTGAAGCAGCAGAACAAGCGGAGCAGTGTTCATGGGATGCCGTTATGCTACCCCTAGAAGAAACTGAAGCGTTACTGACTGCAAGTTGGGGTGCGGTGAGTCATTTGCACGCAGTTAAAAACAGTGATGAACTTCGTGCTGTCTATTCTGAAGCACAGGGAACAGTGGTTACATTCCAACTGCGCTTGTCTCAAAGTGAAGCACTCTACCGTCAGTATACGACCCTCCAAAAACACGAACTGTCACCCAGCCGTAAGCGTATTATTGATGCAGCGGTAAAAGAAGCAGAATTGTCTGGTATTGCCTTACAAGCAGATAAGAAAGAACGTTTTAACGCTATTCAAATGGAATTGAGTGAATTAAGCACGACGTTTTCGAACCATGTATTAGATGCTACGAAGGCATTTGCTTTTGATGTCACAAATTCTGCTGATGTCACAGGTTGGCCGGCATCACTGAAGGCGCTTGCTGCACAAACCGCGGCGGCAGAAGGGGGAGAGCCTGATGCTGACAATGGCCCGTGGCGTATTACTTTAGATATTCCTTTATTTATGCCTTTCATGCAGCATTGCCAAAATAGGACTTTGCGGGAACAGGTCTATCGCGCATTTATTACTCGTGCATCAAAAGGTGAAAGTAATAATTTACCGATAATAGAAAAAATACTGTCACTACGTACAGAAAAAGCAGCATTACTCGGTTATGCGAATCACGCAGAAATCAGTTTAGCGACAAAAATGGCTGATGACATACAAGCGGTTGCGACTCTACATGATGAGTTACGCGGAGCGGCTCGTCCTGCTGCTCAAAAAGAATGGGCAGATATGAGTGCCTGTGCAGGAATTGATCTTGCCCAATGGGATGCGGCCTTCTGGGCAGAACGTTTACGTGAGCAACGTTATGATTATACAGATGAAGATATTCGCCCCTATTTTTCCTTACCACGTGTATTGGATGGTTTGTGGGCATTGGCTTATCGTTTATTTGCGATTCGGGTAGAAGCTGCCGATGGCGAAGCTCCTGTCTGGCATGAAGATGTTCGATTCTTTTCGCTTTTCGATGAAGAAGATACTTTACGCGCTCAATTTTATTTAGATCCGTATTCTCGCCCAGCAGAAAAACGGGGTGGTGCGTGGATGAACGTCGTTACAAGTCGGAGAATTAAAAATGGGCAAATTGTTATCCCTATTGCCCATATGGTCTGTAATCAAACGCCGCCAGTAGCAGCAGATGGTACGCCATCTTTGATGACTTTCAGAGAAGTGGAAACACTTTTCCATGAATTTGGTCACGCTCTGCAACACATGTTGACGACAGTTGATGAATCAGGCGCAGCAGGGATTAGTAATGTGGAATGGGATGCGGTAGAATTACCAAGTCAATTTATGGAAAATTGGTGCTATCATAAACCTACGTTGTTAAACATGGCAAAACATTATCAAACAGGCGAGCAATTACCGGAGGATTTATTTGAAAAAATATGTGCCTCTCGTTTACATAATATTGGTCTTGCAATGATGCGGCAAATTCAATTTGGTTCAGTGGATCTTGCGCTTCATAGTCAGCTCAAGGGTATTAGCCAAGAAAGTATTTTGAAGCTGCAACAGCACTATGCCGAAGAGCATGCGATTATTGAACCATTAGCAGAAGATCGTTTTTTATGCAGTTTTAGTCATATTTTTGCTGGTGGTTATTCTGCTGGTTATTACAGTTACAAATGGGCAGAAGTATTAAGTGCAGACGCTTTTTCTGCTTTTGAAGAAGTTGGTTTAGATAATAGAGAAGCTGTTTCGGCATTAGGTCGTCGCTACCGAGATACTATTTTAGCCAGCGGTGGTAGTGCTCCCCCGTCAGAGATATTTGCTGCATTCAGAGGTCGCGGTCCATCAACGGAGGCATTGTTACGGCATAGTGGGTTTGCTGTATGAAAGTAAAGATAGAAAAAGTATTGCAGGGAGTGGAAACGTCCTTTTCCTATATGGCGCCGAAGAAAACAAATTTTCATTTTTCATGGCATTGTCATAAAGAGTACGAACTCACCATTATCTTAGAAGGCACTGGTCAGCGGTTTATCGGTGATTCTATAGATCCATTTACTGATGGTGATTTAGTTCTCATTGGTCCCGATCTGCCACATACTTGGCTTTCTAGTGACCAAGACCGTAGTAGTTCTGCTATTGCAATTCAGTTTGATAGAGAATTTCTTGGTGGTGGTTTGTGGCGTGCTCCAGAATTAAATGCAGTGCGCCGCATGTTGGATCGGTCAGCGCGTGGTTTGAGATTTTCTCGTCTTGTGGTTGAAATGGTTGCACCCGTTTTGCAAGCGATGGGAGATTCGTCGCCATCCCAACGTGTTGTTAATTTATTACAGGCGCTTTCTATTTGTGCAGAAGATGGCGGCGAAGAAGTTACCGGTGCCTATTATGCTCCAGCCCATTTAGATAGTGCGGTCAGTGCACGTATCACCGAAATTTGTGAATGGATTATGGAACATTTCGATCAGCCTATCTATCAACCCGCATTAGCAGAACGTGTTGGTATTAGTTCTACCGCTTTGAGTCGCTTATTTAAAAAGCATACTGGCAGAACCTTTTCCGCCTATGTCCAAGAGTTACGTATTGGTAAGGCTTGTGAATTACTCGCTCATACGGACCGAGCAATAACTGATATTTGCTATGAAGTTGGTTATAATAATCTCTCTAACTTTAATCGCCAATTTCTCAAAAATAAAAATATTTCTCCACGTTCTTATCGTAATGAACATAGACATTAAGTGAAGAACTAAGCTGAAAATAGAGATAAACCGTTAAGATTGTGATAGTGAATCTCCATTCGTGGTGACGGAAAGAAAAATATGAATCAACCCAATAATATAGATGATCAGCCGCCGAAGAATGGTCGGCCCGTTATTGAAGATCCAGATGAGCATCCAGACTGGACTTTTTCACCAGTGGGAGTGGTGCATTCTAGTTATAAAAATCATTTTATGACCCCGCGTCAGCCAAACACAGGTGCGGTAGACCCATCAGATGCGTGGATTATACTGCGCAGCGGCTATCAAAATATGGTCAAAGATCTTAAAGATTTTGATTACGCATGGGTTATCTTTGTCTTTAATTATTCCCGTGGTTGTAAACATCAAGTTATTCCACCGCGCGATACGGTTAAACGAGGTATCTTTGCGACCCGTGGCCCGCATCGTCCGAACCCTATTGGTCTGTCCTGTGTTCGCGTGCTGAATACCCAAGCTAACCGTATTCTTATTCGAGATCATGATTTATTACATGGTACCCCCATTTTGGACATTAAACCGTATATCCCATATTGCGATGCTCACCCAGATGCCAAAGCTGGGTGGGTAGATGAACTACCGTCAAATAGGCCAGATCACCGTTGGAAATAATACTATGAAAATTCTTCACACCTCTGATTGGCATTTAGGCCAACGCTTTCATGAGCAAGGACGGCAGGCAGACGAAGAGTATGCGCTACAGCAAATAATTGATATTTGTGCGCAGCAAGAAATAGATGTGTTGTTATTGGCTGGTGATGTTTTTGATACGGCAAATCCTGGTGGAGAAGACCAGCGGCGTTATTACCGTTTTTTACACAGAGTCGTAATGGAAGCTGGTGTACAACAAGTGGTTGTTATTGCGGGGAATCATGATTCCTCAGCCCGCATAGATGGCCCCAGTGATTTACTTGAAATATGCCGTGTGCATGCGGTGGGTGCATTTACGTTAGATGACCCACTTGAAAAATGTTTGATTCCATTATTTGACCGATCTGGTGTAGAGCGAGTTCGTTGTATCGCTCTCCCATATTTACGTGACGGTGATGTGAGAAAAGCATCTGCTGGAGAAGATGCACATGCATCCGCGTCAGCACATATTCAAGCCGTGATTCAACGTTTTTCTGATGTACGTAATAGCGTTGGTTGTGATCTGCCAGTACTGGTGATGGCGCATGTGTTTGCTGCGGGAAATTGTACTGGTGATGGTCATGAGCGGCCAATTCAAATGGGCGGTCTTGGCTATGTGCCTATAGAGGCAATTGCTGGAGATGCGGCCTACGTGGCATTGGGGCATTTACATAGGCCGCAGGCGGTTGGTGGGCAAGAACATTGGCGTTATAGTGGTTGTTTATTACCAACAGGGTTTGATGAGCTTGATCAAGCGCGTGAGGTTGTTGTTGTTGATATTTCAGATGAAGGCATGACAAAATATGAACGACATGCTCTGACACCGTACCGTCGTATGCAGCGTTTACGGGATGCTCCAGATGCTTTACGTGCAGCAGTGCAATCTTTGCCGGCTATTACAGATGATGAGCCGTCTGCATGGTTGCAGGTGACCATTTGTAGCGGTCAGCCAGAACCAAGTTTACGTTTAGAATTAACGGCTTTGGCAGAAAGCCGTGGTTGGAAAGTGTTGGAAGTACGTTTAGAGTTACCAAGTAAAAGAACTGAAAAAAGAACAAGAGATGAAAAGGAAGAAGCTGACGATACTTCTACGCAACCTTCTATCAATCTATCTGATCCACATGCGGTATTTACTCATTTATTAGAACGGCGTCATTATGTAGATGAAGAAGGTTTCTTATTGGCAGAGTTTCAAAAAGTTCGTGAAGTCATGGATGACTTGTTGGAACGGAAGTAGGGGGAAATCATGCGCATAGATGTCATCCGTATTCGTAATTTAGCAAGTTTGGCCGGGACTCAGCAAGAAATTTGTCTCACTGGTGGTGGTATGTCTGATAATGGCCTTTTGGCTATTACTGGGCAAACAGGTTCAGGAAAAAGTACGGTACTTGATGCGGTGTCGCTTGCTTTATATGGACAAACACCACGTTTACAGGGTTTATCTAAATTAAAAGACACAGAAGGGTTGGGCGAAAAAGACGTTGGCAACCTTTTAAATAGAGACGCGGTAGACGGTTTTGCCGAAGTTGATTTTACGAGTATCAACGGAGAACAATTGCGTGCTCGTTGGGAAATACGGCGTGCTCGTGAATTGGCTTCAGGCAAGGTACAGGCTGCACAGATGAAGTTAACGCGATGTGCAGATGGCTCGCATGTAGCAAGTGGTAAAAATAATGTAGTTGCCGCAGTCACAGAACACATTGGTTTTGGTTTTAAGCAATTTATTGGCGTAGTCTTGTTGGCGCAACATAGTTTTTCGGCCTTCTTAAAAGGGAACCCAGAAGAACGTGCGGATTTATTGGAACAATTAGTTGATAATATTCAACAGTATGCAGATATTGGTCAAGCAGCGGCAATTTGGCATCGAGAGCGTAAGCGGGCTCTTGAGTACAAGCAAGAAGGCATGGATTTACAAAAACCATTGTCAACAGACGCGCGGACAGAGTTGGAAGAAGAATTGGCACAAGTCCGCACAGATCAAGAAAAACATAATCAACAGCATCAACAAACAGAATCTCTTATTCAGTGGTTCAAGGATGTAGAGCAAGCTACAGCATCTGTAGAGGCGGCAATCGTTAGTAAACATGCAGCAGAGCAGATTCAGGCTGATGCAGCACCTGATTACAAACGTTTAGCGGAACATGATAAAGCGGGTCCATGTATTGCTGCATTAAAAGAAAAAAATATCCATAGTGTTGCCCAACTACACAGTGTAAAAAAATGTGAAGCCAGTAGAAACAATATTGAAGAATTAACAAAACAACAAGGACTTGCTGAAGACGAGGCACAAAATATTTGTGGGAGTGTTCGTGGGGTTGTACAGTCTCTTGCTCATAATTTAGAAACCTTACTTCCGTGGAAAGCTGCTGATCCAGTAAAAATACAGCAGATAGAGAACCTTGCTGAAAAAATACAAGAAACGGAACAGCTTGTTAGACAACAGGCGCAACAGGTCCTGACTTCTCAAGAAGCAGTTAATAAGAGTACGGTTGCCTTAGCAGAAGCAGATAAACACGTTAAAGAAAAAGAAACGATTACACTGGACCATAGAAAGCTGGTCTCAGATAAGGAAGCAAGCCGCACAAGTTGGACCCAAAAACATGGGAGCAGTGCACAAGTACAGACTCAGATAGAAACTTGTGCACAAGCGTTTGAGTTGCTGGATAGATATGCAGAGCAACAATCACAAAGAATTGTTGCTCAAAAAAATCTTATCAGTGCAGATAAAGCAAAAGAAGAAGCTGAGCAGGCTGTACAACTTGCTCAAAAACATATGATAGATTGTGAAACGGCAGATATACATGCAGCTAGGATGCTAGAAAAGGCAATGGCCCTAGCCGCGATAGCAGAGCATCGTCATGAATTACATGTTGGTGAAGCGTGTCCTTTGTGTGAACAAACCGTTACAACGCTTCCGCAAACAGATGCAGCAAATATTTTGCACGATTTGCGTAAGGACCGTACAGAGGTTGGAGAACGTTTGGTGCGTGCTCGTACACAGCACCAACAAACGGAAAAAGCTCGTGCAACAGCACAGCAGACTTCTGCGCTTCAGCAACAAACGTCCATAACCGTTGAAACGCAGATGCATGCTCTTTCGCGTGTATGGGAAAAACTCAGAGAACATTTGAGTATATTGCCTACTGAATTATTGGTAGGTGAAGAATTAATGAAAACTATTGAGGCGGCTCAAGAACAAGGACAAAAAGCACAAGCACAGTTGAAGGATTTGGAGACTGAGCTGTTGAAAGCCCAAGAAGAATGGCGAGCTAGTGAAATCACACTACAGAAGTGTCTTGCCAATAGAGTGGTTGTTTCTGAACGCTTACAGTTAGAAGGGAAAAATGTAGATGCTGCTCAGCGTGATAAGGAAGCGGCTGAGATATTGGTGAAAGATCTTCGGGTACAGCATGTGCAGGCTGTAGAGCCTGTCCGAATGATGTTACCGGCATCAACTCGTGCATTACCAGAACAAGAATGCCTCCAATTGGCGTGTAAAAAACATGCAGAGTGGGATCAAGCTAAAGTGCTTGCCGATCTCTATACGGCGCGATTCGATGAATTGGATGCCAGTTTGTCTGCAATATTACCTGCTGGTTTAGAGATAACACCACAGGTACGGAATGGGGTTTCGGAAGAAGACTGTGAAATATGCATGAAAAATGGTCGTCGGACTTATAAGGAATTAGAAAGACTTCGGATTAAAAAAGCTGAAGAAGAAACAGTGCTGGTTCATGAACAGCAAACGGCAAATAGCTTAGAGAAGTCTGTGCAGGTGGCAGAACAAACCTGTCAGCAAGAGTTCGCACGGGCTGGTTTTGCTGACGAAGAGGCATTAACTCAAGTTATGTTGTCAGAAAAAGAAGAAACCTTACTGCGAGAAAGACTTAAAACAATTGATCAAAATGTTCACACTAGTGCTGTACGGTTGCTTGAACAACAACAGGTGAGCAAACAGCTTTCCGAAACTCCACCGGCTCATTTACCTGCAAAAACAAATCGTGAAAAATTGACAAAGCTTCTTGAACAACAAGAGAAATCTTTGGCGAAATTACGTGATGTTGCCGCAGCATTGATGAATCGTCTACAAGAAGATGATCTTCGTGTAAAAAACCAGGCGTTGGCTTCAGAAGAACTCTTGGCATTACGAGCTGATTTAGAACGAGCAGAACGCTTGCATGTATTGATTGGAGTCAATGAAGGAAAGTCCTTTCGCCATTTTGTTTGCGGTCTTGTTTTAGAAGAGTTGGTTGGTGCTGCAAATTATCAGTTACAGCTTTTTGCGCCACGTTATCAATTAGGCATTCGTGAATCGGTTGATTTGCATATAATTGATTTACATATGGCTGGTGCGGAACGCCCTGTAGCAACTTTGTCTGGCGGTGAGAGCTTTTTAGTTTCATTAGCATTGGCACTGGCGCTTGCTGACCTCAAGCGAGGTCGTTCAGCTATTGAAACAATTTTTATTGATGAAGGGTTTGGTAGTCTTGATAAAACGTCATTGGATGAGGCAATCGCAGCACTTGAGCGCATTCAAGCAGAACGCAACGCAACCATTGTCGTGGTTAGTCATGTGGGTGAACTGCATAAACGTTGGAACAATGGTATCCACGTCAATAAGCTGAGTGGTGGCCACAGTTGGATAGTTACACCAAATGGACCAATTCAACCGCCGAAAGGGCACACACTGACGAAGGAAACACAAAATTTGCAATACCGTGCGGCGATGCTTCAGGTACTCAAGGATGGTACGGAACGAACTGTTTCAGACATTATTTTACAGTCAGGTATTTCAGCGGAACATGAAGGTCGCTGTGCTGATATTCTTAAGGCTCTTGCTAAAAAGGATATATTATCTCAGGCAGGCAGAGGAAAGACAACGCGTTATCTATTGCCAGTTATGGCTGAATAAGATTAATTCATACTAAGAGTGAAGTTGTTGGTATTGAAGATCGGTAAAGTTATGCGGTAGTTAACAGCGCAACAACATCCTCTGCTGAATTTGATTGAATGAGGCTGGTAAAAACCCCTTCGTATTTTAAGGTAGCAGCAACGGAGGCCAGTATTTTTAAATAATGTTGGCGTTCTTGATTGGTTGCGGCAATCATGACAAAAACATGAACATCTTGACCGTCATTCGCAGCAAAGGGAATACCTTCTTCGGAAATACCAATGGTGAGCGTAAAGCCATTAATGCTTGGTAATTTTGTATGGGGAACGGCAATGCCGTTGCCTATGCCAGTTGAGGAGACTTCTTCTCGTTCGAAGATGGCAGACTCAAATGCGATGGGATCTGTGACGGTATCGTACTCAGCCGTTTTATGGACCAGCACTTTGAGTGCATCGTCTTTATTCATTCCGTTCGGAAGAAAGACGATGCGTTCAGTAGTAATGTATTTCTGAAGATCAACAAGTGCACCGGGAACCATTATAAAAGCCGCTCTCTTATTGTAGTATGATATTTTGTTTCTGCGGGGAGGTTACTTGTTTTCAAATTCTTTGAGTAGGGCAACGAGTGATTTTGGGTTATCACATTCTTTGAGAAAGTCAGAGAAGTTTTCTGAGCGAATCATCCCGGCAAAACTTTTCATCAATTCACGGTGATTATCAGTTTGTGTGGGAGGGGAAACGAGAAAGAATACGCAGTAGACGGGTTCATCATCTATGCTTGCAAAATCAATGCCTTCTGCGCAAGTACCGTATGCGCATATAATTTCATCAGCAAGGTCAGTGCGGCAATGTGGGATAGCGATGCCATGACCAATGCCTGTCGATCCAAGTGTTTCTCGTTCAAGAGCCCCAGCAATAATGGCTTCAAGCTTGTCTTCTGAGATCTTACCTGCAGTGACAAGGGATTCTGCAAGTTGTTTTATAACCTCTGTTTTATCTGTTCCTTCAGTAATTGTTTGAAACGTTTTGCCGACAATGGCTTGTGACATTCGTGTTGTGTCGCTCATACTGGGTAGTGCTCCATGCTGGAAGTAGCTGCGGAGATTCTCTTCTATTCTCTTAAGAGTCAAGTGGAGTCATTTGTTGCAGACTGAAAAAATGTAACAGAATGTTATTTATGCATGAACCATTGCTTTCTACTGCCAACGGGACGGTGAAGCGCCTTGTGCGCTTGCATAAAGCCTCGGGCCGCCGTGACCAACAGCGGTTTCTCTTAGAAGGTCTGCGTTCTATAGAAGCTTTTTTTCAGGCGGGATGGGTCCCCCATGCTATTTATCTTCGTGAGGATTTATTAGTACCAGAAGGAGCGGTTTGGTCTGAGGCTCGCACAATGTCATCTGTGGTGGCAAATAGAATCAGTCAGGCAAGTTCCGCTTCTGGTTATGCTGCTGAATTTGCCATCCCAGAACAATCTTCAGTAGACTGGATGCAGGGAGGGCTGCTGTTAGATAGCATAGCCGATCCCGGCAATTGTGGTACGTTAGTGCGAAGTGCACTTGCCTTTAACCGTTTGCAGGTGGTTCTTGTTGGCGGGGTTGATGTATGGAATCATAAGGTGCTCCAGTCATCTATGGGAGCGCTTGCTCGTGTACAGATTGCTCATATATCTACGGAGGAGCTTGCGAAGGTGACTGCTCATGCCCCATTGTGTGGCTTGTTTATTGATAATGGGCAACAACCAGAAGACTTTATGAAAAAATCTCGTTGGGTTGTTGTTGGTAATGAAGCTAACGGTATTTGCTCAGAGGTAGAGATGCTCTGTACGGAACGCTTAACTTTGCCTATGCATGCTGGTTGTGAGAGTCTTAATGCCGCAGTTGCAGGCTCTATTGCGCTCTACCATTTTTCGAACGTATAAGTTAATATCCATCTAGGCAGTCGCTGCTGTCAAAAAATGGAGCATCGCTGCGATAGGCTGCTGCTGATGGATGGCCACCGCCATTACGTCCTTCTGCAATGCGCGCGCAATGCACCGTTTCGGAGCGAAGGCTATGGACCCATTCTCCTTTTTTATTAAGAGAAAAACAAATAGCGAGGTCGTATCCCATGCCACCTTGGTCTTGCGGTAGATAAATACGTTCACCAATTTCTGAAATGTCGGCAGCCGTATTTACCACAAAGGCCCTCACTCCCATCAGTCCATAGGGGTTTTCTGTTGGTCGACCATTGGCTAAGGATTGCCGCATACGTCGTTCTTGATCAGAAATTAAAATAGTGCCAGTAGTTGCCATGTCATCTAGATTGGCATCTAAAAGGGTCGAAAAATTATCATCAGAAAAATGATAAAACAAGCCTGTGGTAATAGCTTTACTATGAGGCAATTTCCAGAGCCATAAGTCTCTATCACGAACGTATTGTAGAACGAGAGGAAGCTCTTCATCTGGAAAAAAATGCTTCCAAGCAAGGGAGGCACCGCATTCATTCTGATCAAAAATCCCCCACCCAAGTTCTTGTTGTACGGCTTGGGAAGTAACATGATGATCTATCCATGTCAGGGTTTGCGCTTCTCGCTTGAGTGCCTGCATTTCTTTAAGGGGAAAACCAAAGTCAACAAGGATAAGATCCTGGCCAATAACAGAAGGACGATCATGCCCATATTGTACGGCTTGTACTTGTGTTGTGGGGATGGCACGTTTGACTACCGCGGCAGAGGCGAGTCCATCAAGGCAGTTTTTGTGGTAGAAGCAAATAGTCATAACGTCTATCTATTGGGCAGCAATAACTTGGCGGATAATATCGTGCAAGTCTTCGGGGAATTGTTCAAGATCTTTGTCCGTAAATGTTTTTGGGTTAATTTCAACCATTTCTCCCTTTTTGTTTGGGAATGTAATGGGGCTAGACCGAGGTTCTTCTGAACGTGTTAATCGTCGTTGTTCGCGCTGGTAGAATCGTGCCCCAAAACCATAGCGATCTTGGTTACTCGCTTGTTGTAAAAGAGTGCGTATCTTTTTTTTTGTTGGCGTAGATAAAGCAAACTCATCAGGGGTACTAGAACTGCTTGTATTCTCTTCATGTTCTTGTTTTTCAATAGCATAGGCAAGGAGTGCTTCTAGGTACATGTTTTCATGATTGCGGCCAAGGTCACTGGCTACAGCAAGATTATGTTCCGCTTCTTCTGGGTTAAAAATATTGTTGTCTTCAGAAGTGATATGCATGAGGGCGAGAGCTCTGTAGGCTTCTGATGAATAAAAATCAATGTCCAGAACATTTTCAATAACGGTTACAGCATCGTCATCACGACCAGCATAGATAAGTGCCTTTGCGTGGTTTACATGATTGACTACTCGGAATAATAAATTCTTACTGTTTTTTTTCAAGGCTCCGTGTTTGCTGGAACAAAACTTTTTATAATATTCTGCTGATTCTTGAGCGAGTTTTTTTTGTTCTTGTCTGTTTGCGCTCCATTGAGCTGCACGCAGTTTTACATAAGCATTTGCACGGATAACATTGTGATCTTTTGGGTTAAGATCATTGGCGCGTTTGAGATATTCTTCCGCTTCAGTGAAACGGGACCAGCTTATGCTCGCTAATGCTGCATCTGCACATTCAACGGCATTGCTGGGTTCAATATCAAGAATAAAACGTCGCCATTCGTCAAACATGAAGAGAGGGTCTAGCCCAGTGCTGTCTTTGAATATTTGTAAGTTGTCAGATTCTTGAATTTGACGTTTTTTAAGAACACCATACATGTTAGAGAGACCATTCAGGTATTTACCATTATTGGCGAACACTAAGTAATAGACAAGTCCCCAGCCTTGAGGATAATAAGTTCCGCTATAACCAGCATGAGGCATCGTAATGAGACGTTGAAGATCAACTTCATTGCGATTAATCATGTCTTTCAAATTCCATAAACGACGAAAAGGAATAGACTGAATGTCAACAGACTTTTCAAGTCGTTTAGCGTCTTCAAATAAGACAGCCATACCCTCGTTAGACCACGTTGGAATGATATTACTTACAAATGCTAAGTCATTAACGAGGTGGGTACATTCGTGAAACATAGTACTCAATGTTTGATCTACGCTGCCAGCATAAAAGGCTTTAATGCCCCTTTTGCTACCTTGGTACCAGTAGAATCCAAGTATGTTTGGGCTGCTTGCACCTGAATGTTCTATGAATTGACTTTGAGTTGCGTATAATTCTATTGGAAATTTTTGGTTGGTTCCTTTTATTTTTAACACCATCGATAAACGTTCAAAGCAGAGGTCCATGGCTTGAGCAACTTCTTTGCTAATTTGTGGTGAGGTGTTTGTTGTGATGTTGAAATATTTACTTCTCTGAACATAGGCATTGTTCCAGTTAGCAAATTTTTTAATGCTTGCACGAACTTTTTTGAGCTGTTTCTCTTTCTTCTTAATGCGTGATTTTGCCATCCAAGAACCATGATATTTTGCATAACCTCGACTTGAATAGTATTCTTCTTCAGAAATCCATTTCTTTTTACGCTTATCGTATTTTTGTCCGCGATGATCTTCTCCGCTCGCCATAGAAGAGTTGCTCTGCTCTTGATCATTGGGCAATTCAACAGCAACAAGAGTTGATGTTATCGTTAGAAATATACCGCAGCACATAAGCAATAGATGTGCACATGGTCGAGTGGTCATAGCAGTTCCTATGGAGGGGGTCTTGCTGACGAGATGTGCTCTGTCAAACGATGGGTAGAAGCCGCTCTACTTTATCCTAAGCTTTTGTTCTCGCAACTATTTATATCGTGCCTTTCAATCATCTCTGGTCATCTGTGGACAATGCTGCTTGATGCTGACTGTTCTTTCGCTAGCATCCTCGTTCGATAACAAAGAAAAGGAATATCATGGATAAAGCAGCACTCTTTGCGCGCCTTGACGCTCAAGAAATTGAAACGCCATCATGGGGTTATGCCGATTCTGGCACTCGTTTTGGTAAGTTCTTCCAACCAAACTCTGCTCGTACTTTGAGCGAAAAACTGGCTGACGCTGGCCAAGTTCACAAATACACTGGTATTTGCCCACTTGTCGCTCTCCATATCCCTTGGGATAAGCCAGAAGATGGAAACTGGGATACCATTAAAGATGAAGCTGCTGGCCACGGCATTCGCATTGGTACTATTAACCCAAATGTATTCCAAGATCAATGTTATAAACATGGTAGTTTTAGTAACGTTGAAGAAAGTGTTCGTCGCAAAGCGGTTGACCATCATATTGAGTGCTGTGAGATTGCTGGTAAAACAGGTGCAAATGGTATTAGCTTATGGTATGGCGATGGCACAAACTATCCGGGCCAAGGTGATTTCCGCGCTCGTCGCAAATATTTCCAAGACAGCCTCTGCGAAGTCTATGCAAGCTTACCTGCCGACCAGCGTATTATTCTCGAATACAAATTCTTCGAACCAGCATTTTATCATACAGATGTTGCTGACTGGGGACAATCATTGTTGTTCTGCCAAAAAATGGGCGACCGCGCACAGGTTTTGGTCGACACTGGGCACCATGCTGTTGGCACCAATATTGAGCATATTGTTGCAACACTTTTGCAAGAAGGTCGTTTAGGTGGTTTTCACTTTAATAACCGCAAATATGCTGATGATGATTTAACTGTTGGTTCTATTAACCCATACGAAATATTCCTCATCTTTAATGAGCTTGTTGCAGCTGAATATGACGCGAACGATGCGATTGCACGTGAGTGTGCACAGAACGTTATGTATATGTTTGACCAAAGTCATAATCTCAAAGACAAGATTGAAGCAACTATTCAAAGCACTATTTTTGTTCAAGAAATGCTGGCTAAAGCACTCTTGGTTAATCGTGAGGCATTACAGGCGGCTCGTGCAAACAATGATATCATGCTTGCGGAAGAATGTCTGCGCGATGCTTATGGCACAGATGTTCGTGCACTACTTGCTGAATGGCGCGAAAATAAAGGCCTTGCAAGCAATCCATTGCTCGCGTTCCGTGAAAGTGGTTATACTGCTCAGGTAGCTGAAGAGCGTACCGCTAAACATGGTGCTGTTGCTGGTGGTGGATACCAATAAACCCAACGATGTTATAACATAAAAAGAGCGATGCCTTTTGGGCATCGCTCTTTTCGTTGATTGATGGAAACAAGTTGCTGAAAATAAAGGGTCTTATTTAACAAGCTCGATAGAGAAAACATCACCTTGTTTAACAGCATTCACCACGTCGAGATCAGTAGGAGAAGCAATACGACCAAAGACTGTGTGTACACCATCAAGATGCGGAGTGCTGGTATGCGTAACGAAAAACTGACTACCACCTGTGTTTGGTCCAGCATGAGCCATGCTCAAAGTGCCTGGTTCATGCTTTTCTGGGTTTTCTGGGCCAACTTCACAGTCGATGGTATAGCCAGGACTGCCAGTACCAGGCTGTCCCTTTGCTCCTTCACGTGAATGTGGGCAACCGCCTTGAATCATAAAGTTGGCGATAACTCGGTGAAAGCTGAGTTCTTTGTAGAAGTCTTCTTCAATCAGTTTGATGAAGTTTGCAACAGCGATAGGGGCTGTTTTTTCAAAGAGGTTTAAAGTAATGTCACCGCGCTCGGTGTGGATGATCGCTTGAGGCATGTCTGCTCCTAAGATTGTGAGTTAAGACGCTCCAGCTTCATACTTTATGCGATGGTGCAAGGGCAACTTCACGGTTGCCATTTGTTGTTTTTCTGATGTGCTAAAGGCATGGCTATTAACATTGACTTTTATCTCGTATCTGCTGACCGTCGTGCACGTCGTTTGTTGCCAAATAAGGTATATGGGATGGGCCGCGATCCTGCTGGTGAGATACCAATACAAGATGCGCTTATCTCTCGCAGACATGCAGAGCTGGTCTGGAGCGATGATACACAATGGACGTTGGTAGATTGTAATAGCCGTAACGGTGTTCTCGTAAATGGAGAAAAGGTTGAAGGTTCACGTCAGTTGGTTGACGGTGATCAGTTTCAACTTGGTGGACAAGTCTTTAATTATTATTTAGTGCCGCCAAATTCTGATCTGGGTACTATTTCTCAACAGGCGCCAGAAATATCTAGCCAAGTGACCATGGCTCCAGGCATGAATTTAAGCAGCCTTGCAGCAGCTTCTTCTGCTTTCTCTGGTGAAATAAGCAATGGCTTGCCGGAACTTATTCAGTTTTTCATTATGACCCGCAAGACAGGCCGTTTGGATTTAGCTGATAAGAACGCCTCAGTTTGGTTAATTGATGGCATTCCGCGCGATGCGTCAGTTGATACTTTAAAGGGCTATGATGCTCTTATTAGTCTCAGCTCAAATCCAGGAAGTCAGTTCGCTTTTTTTGCTGATGAAATGCCAGCAGGTGCACCAACTATTGATGGTAGTGCTGATGGTATTCTTATGGAACTTGCACGTGTTATGGATGAAGGCAATCGTTCATAAAGTAGTAGATGGCATCAAGGTCTCTAGATTTTTTTATAATACAATCCATGTATGCGTAATGCTCGGAATGAGTCACCACGTAATTGGTAAAGGGAAAAAATGAGTGAAGAAAATATTGTAGTGGCAGACACGTTCGCCAATTCTTCGGAAGAACAAACGCAACCAACTGTAGAGCTTATTGGTATTGGTTCGCCACTTGTTGATGTTTTGCTGGATGTAGAAGATGCCTTTTTATCTAAACATGTAGAAGGCGCTAAAGGTGGTATGGAACTGGTTTCCGCTGATATTATTTCAGGTATTCTAGAACAAACCGAAGTTGAGCCGAAACGGGTTCCAGGTGGTGCTGCATCAAATACCACCGTTGGTTGTGCAAACCTTGGCATTAGCAGTGCTTTTATTGGTTGTGCAGGTGCTGATGATAACGCCAAATATTATAGCGCTGCGTTGTATGCACAAGGTTGTGAGGCACGTTTGCTGACTCATGAGTCAGAACCAACTGGACATGTTCTGAGTTTAGTCACGCCAGATGCAGAACGCACTATGCGCACTTGTTTAGGGGCAGCAGCTACGCTTGACCCTGCGCATGTTACAGCCGATATGTTTGCTGGTGCACGCGTTGTTATGTTAGAGGGCTATACTTTATTTAATCATGCACTGACTCGTGCGATTGCGGATGCAGCTCATGAAGCTGGTTGTAAGTTGGCTCTCGACTTTGCTTCATTTGAAGTAGTGGCTGCGAATAAAGACATCATCACTGAATTACTTGATACCCGCGTTGATATTGTTTTTGCTAATGAAGACGAAGCTACAGCATGGATGGGCGATAGCGAAGAGGCTGCTGGTGGTTTAAAAGCGGCTTTAGAAAGCTTGGCGGCTCGCTGCGAAATTGCCGTTGTAAAAATGGGTGCTGATGGTGCACTTATCGCAGCAGGTGACGAACGAGTCACTGTGGAAGCGGTTCGTGCAGAAGCCATAGATACAACGGGTGCTGGAGACAATTGGGCAGCAGGATTCCTTGCTGGTTATTTACGGGATCTTCCACTTGCTACTTGTGGTAATTTGGCGGCTCAAGCCGGTGCTGCCGCCGTTTCGGTTATGGGGGCTGTCTTGCCACCAGATGATTGGAAACGCATGCGTGGTTATCTTGAAGCATGGTTACCAGCAGGAAGATGACAACGCAAGACCCGTGGACGGTAGAAAAAGCCGCAGAAACTTATGGCATTCACGGCTGGTCCAATAATTATTTTGAAATAAGCGAAGTGGGCGAGGTAACCGTTAAGCTGCCACATGGCGATACCACTCAAAGTATTGCATTGATGGATATTATCACGGGGTTACATGAACGTGGTATGGGGTCCCCCGTTTTATTGCGTTTCCGTGATATTATTGCTGCACGTATTACTCGTATTCATACCTGCTTTCGTGCGGCTATGAAACGGTATCATTACACTGGTACATACCGGGGTGTTTTTCCTATTAAGGTCAATCAGCAACAACAGGTTATCGAGGAAATTTCTCGGGTTGGTGCAGGTTTCCATCATGGTCTGGAGGCGGGTAGTAAAGCCGAGTTGATGATTGCTCTTGCTTATTTGCAGGATGAGCAGTCTCTGCTTATTTGTAACGGTTATAAAGACGAAGAGTTTATTGATCTTGCTCTGTGGGGCCAGCGGCTTGGTATGAACGTTGTCTTGGTTATAGAAATGCTCGGTGAGCTTGAGCTTATTATCAAACGAGCACAACTGATGGGTATAAAACCAGTTCTTGGTCTACGTGCGAAATTAAGCTCGCGGGCAAGTGGTAAATGGAATGATTCAGGCGGTGATAGAAGCGTCTTTGGCCTGTCTGCGCATGACATGATTCAAGTTGTCGATAGGTTGCGCGAAGTCGATATGCTGGGCTGTCTACACATGTTGCATTTTCATCTTGGGAGCCAAATCCCCAATATTACAGACATCCGAACAGCCGTAGCGGAGGCAGCTCGTGTGTATATCGACCTCGCACGCGAGGGTGCTACTCTTGGTATTTTAGATATCGGTGGTGGTCTTGCCGTTGATTATGATGGTTCCCATTCAAACTTTAGTTGTAGTCGTAATTATGGTCTTGATGAATATGCCAGTGATATTATAGAAACCTTATTACCGTTGTTAGAAGATGCGAATATTCAACATCCAGATATTGTGAGTGAATCTGGTCGTGCTTTGGTTGCCCACAGCTCTGTGTTGGTTTTTGATATCTTAGACGCAACACGTTTTGAATGTCATGACGCACCGAGTCTTGATAAAAGCGATAAGAATCTACCGCAATCACTCGTAGACCTTTATGATGTGTATACTGAATTATCACCACGACGTTTACAAGAATTTTACAATGATGCACTCTATTATAGAGATCAATTACGCTCAGACTTTAATCATGGTATGGTGTCTTTGCGACAACGTGCTTTAGGTGAGCAATTCTTTTGGGCAACCCTAACCCGCATCCAAACAGAATTACTGAAGCTTGATCGTGTACCAGAAGATTTAAAAGAATTTTCTGCTCAGCTTGGGGATATTTATTATGGGAATTTTAGCGTTTTTCAAAGTCTACCAGACCATTGGGCGATAGAGCAGGTTTTCCCCGTTATGCCTTTACACCGTCTGAACGAAGAACCAACTCGTTTGGTTACACTATCAGACATAACCTGTGATTGTGATGGAGTGATAGACCGTTTTATTGACCAACATGATGTCGCACGTTCCCTACCGTTACATACATTACATCCAGATAAACCATATATGTTAGGTGTGTTTTTGGTCGGTGCTTACCAAGAAACTCTTGGTGATTTGCATAATTTATTTGGTGATACAAATATTGCAGCTGTTCACCTAGATGAAGACGGCAGTTTAGACTATACGAACGAAGTTCAGGGTGATACTGTTGCAGATGTCGTCAGTTACGTTGAGTATGAGCCAAAAGAACTGGCCGCACGGATTCGAGTTAAAGCGGAAACGGCTGTACGTAAAAAAGTTTTTTCTGCTTCAGATAGACGTACATTGATTGAAGCCTACGCTCACAGTTTGCGTGGTTACACCTATTTTGAACGAGAACTGTGATGGCAGCAATCAATTTCCACATTATATATTTTAAAACATGAAAGGCTCTTTCTATGTCACATGTTCTCATTATTGGAGCAGGCGGTGTTAGCGGTGTTGTGGTTCATAAATGCGCAGCTCATTCTGATGTTTTTACTCAGATTACTTTAGCCAGTCGGACAAAAAGCAAGTGTGATGCTATTGCAAAGAGCGTTCACGAACGTTTGGGAGTCATAGTCGAAACCGCCCAAATAGATGCAGATGACGTAGTTGCAACTACGGCTCTGATTAAAGCCTGCAAAGCAGAATTGGTCATTAATGTGGCATTGCCGTATCAAGACCTTCATCTTATGGATGCCTGTCTAGCGGCAGGTGCTCATTATTTAGATACCGCAAATTACGAGCCGATAGATGAAGCAAAGTTTGAATATAAATGGCAATGGGCTTATCGTGAGCGTTTTGAAAAAGCAGGACTGATGGCCCTACTTGGCTCTGGTTTTGACCCCGGTGTGACCAATGTATTTTGTGCGCATGCCGCGAAACATCATTTTGATGAAATTCATACTGTTGATATTATGGATTGTAATGGTGGAGATCATGGCAAGGCTTTTGCCACAAATTTTAATCCAGAAATTAATATTCGGGAAATCACACAAAACGGACGGTATTGGCAGACAGGTACGTGGAAAGAAACAGGTCCTTTGGAAATACATACGCCATTTGACTTTGCCGAAGTTGGTGAACGTGAAATGTATTTGATGTACCATGAAGAAATGGAAAGTCTGGTTGAACATCTCCCACATTTGAAGCGTATTCGTTTCTGGATGACCTTTGGTCAAGAATATATTACGCATCTGCGTGTGTTAAGCAACGTTGGTATGACTTCCATTGAACCACTACAGTATGAAGGCAAAGAGATTGTACCGTTGCAATTTCTTAAAGCTGTATTGCCGCAACCAGAAAGTCTTGGAGAGGGGTATCAGGGAAAAACTAATATTGGCTGTTGGATAGAAGGAGTTAAAGACGGCAAAGAAAAACGATATTATATTCATAATATTTGTGACCATGCTGAATGCTTTCAAGAAGTCGGTTCACAAGCTATTAGCTATACAACAGGTGTGCCAACGATGATAGGTGCACGATTGATGTTAGAAAACATTTGGAAGCGTCCTGGCGTGTGGAACGTAGAACAATTTGACCCTGACCCGTTTATGACATTATTATCGACCAATGGCTTACCGTGGAGAGAAACTTTCCCAACAGAAGCACACCCAACACCGTAGTCTATAATGGAGATGATAAAACCAACAGAAGGGCATATTTTAAACGGTTTGGGTCTGTCAGATATTCAAACACCTTGTACGATTATAGACCTTGTTGCACTTGAGAAAAATGCACAAGTGATTGAGAGGGTGCGTTCAGCAACAGGTGTAAAAATACTTGCTGCCCTAAAGGCCTTTGCTCTTTGGAAATTATTTCCTGTAATTGCTCCGTATTGTGACGGCACCTGTGCTTCTGGTCCGATAGAAGCACAATTAGGAAAAGACTATTTTCCGGGGGAAGTTCATGTTTTTTCTCCTGGTTATAGTGATGAAGATATGCGCATGTGTGCAGAGCTCTCCCATCACATGGTTTTCAATAGCGTTCATCAATTACATACATTTCAGCGTTTGTCGCAACAAGAAGGGTATGCAGATGTTTCTGTTGGCTTGCGAATCAACCCTGAATATTCAGAAGTGGAAACCGAGTCGTATAATCCCTGTGCTGTAGGCTCACGTCTTGGTATCAGAAAACGAGATCTTGCGCTCAAGGATATGATTGGGGTAGATGGCTTACATTTCCATACGATGTGTGAACAGGATAGCTATACCTTAGAACGAACACTCTCCATTGTTGAGAAAAAATTTGCAGAGTATCTGGACAGATGCTCGTGGGTTAATTGTGGTGGTGGACATCACATCACTAACCCCGCATATGATGTGGACCATCTCATTGCTGTGCTTCAAGCATTTCAACAGCGGCATCCGCATGTACAAATATATCTTGAGCCAGGAGAAGCAATCGCTTTAGGCACGGGAGTCTTGCTTGCAACTGTTCAAGATGTGGTGCAGGCAGATATTCCTGTTGCCATTTTGGATGTTAGTGCAACTGCTCACATGCCTGATGTATTAGAAATGCCCTATAGCCCAGATGTTTGGGGAACAGGTGGTGACTGGAGCTGTCGATTAGCCGGAAATAGTTGTCTTACTGGCGATGTGATTGGTGTATACCGTTTCCCTGCTCCGCTGGAACGTGGGGATAAAGTCGTTTTTGGGGATATGGCTCATTATACCACAGTAAAAACAACAACCTTTAATGGTGTGCGTTTACCAAGCCTGGCAACATGGGATGGTCAAACATTTCAGCTATTAAACACATTTGGATATGAGGCTTACCGTGATCGTTTATCGTAGAGACGCTTCATCCAATCGTAGATTGCCAGCAGAGTGGGAAGCACAAGATGGTGTTCTGCTTATCTGGCCGCATGAAGCCAGTGATTGGGGTAATGTTTTAGATGATGTGGAACCCGCCTTTGCGATAATAGCAGCGAGCATAAGTCTGTACGAAAAAATATTAATCATTGGTGATTCGGAACGCTACCTTCCTCTTTGTTTACAAGCTGGCGCAGTCGAGCAAAACATAATATCTTGTGATTTCTATCAAACAAATGATACGTGGGCCAGAGATTGTGGGCCTATTACCATAAGAGAACGTGATAATCTTATACTGGGCGATTGGGTGTTTAATGGTTGGGGAAATAAATTTCCAGCCGAGGCAGATAATCAACTTACGAAATTTCTTATGACAGGTAAAATATTTCGGTCTCATTGTGAGTCATACTCAGAAGTCTTAGAGGGGGGAAGTATTGAATCTGACGGATTGAGAACGCTCTTGTCTACACGTGCTTGTCTCTTTCATAAAAACAGAAACCCAGATAAAAGACCGGAAGAGTTGTGTGATGTTATTTTAGAACGTACTGGTGCAAATCGTATGGTTTTACTTGAAAATGGTGCTCTACTTGGGGATGATACTGATGCACATATCGATACACTGGCACGCTTTGCCTCAGACAGTACCATTATATATACCGCCTGTGACGACTGCTTAGATGAGCATTACGATGATCTTGCGGCAATGGAAAAAGAGTTACAAGAGCTGCGAACGACAGAAGGCGATCCATACCAATTACTGCCCTTACCATGGCCGAAGCCTTGTTATGCAGAAGACGGACAAAGACTGCCAGCCACTTATGCCAATTTTCTTATTATAAACAATGCGGTATTAATGCCGCAATATGGTGATACCGTAAAAGACTCAGAAGCTCTTTCTGTTGTCGGCAAAGCTTTTTCCGATCGTGTTATTATTCCTATTCCAAGTCGAGCGTTTATTGAACAACATGGAAGTATTCATTGTTTAACAATGCAATTACCACAGGGGGTTCTCGTATGAAAGTTGCTGCCATTCAACATGCTTGTAAAGATACTACCCAAAAAACGATGGAGCATACCGCCTCGTTAATACGGCAAGCTGCCAAACTTGGTGCGGAGTTGGTTGTACTGCAAGAGCTACACTGTGATGTCTATTTTTGCCAAACAGAAAATGTAGAGACCTGTGGGAAGGCCGAACCTATTCCTGGTCCACAAACGGATTTCTTTGCAGCCCTAGCAAAAGAACATGCTCTGGTTTTAGTTGGCTCATTCTTTGAACGGCGTGCCTCTGGCCTTTATCATAACACTGCGGTTGTCTTTGAAAAAAACGGCGATATAGCGGGAACCTATAGAAAAATGCATATACCGGATGACCCTGGTTTTTATGAAAAATTCTATTTCACTCCCGGTGATAAGGGGTTTACTCCGATTCAAACATCTGTTGGTAAACTTGGAGTATTGGTGTGTTGGGACCAGTGGTATCCGGAAGCAGCTCGTCTGATGACGCTTGCAGGGGCTGATCTTTTGCTGTATCCAACCGCGATAGGCTGGGATACCAACGACAGCTCAGAAGAGCAGGCACGTCAGCGTGAGGCATGGATAACCGTGCAACGGGGTCATGCTATAGCCAATGGTATCCCACTGATTTCTGTTAACCGTGTTGGTCATGAGACTGACCCAAGTGGCAAGAGTACTGGTATTCAATTTTGGGGAAGCAGTTTCATTGTTGGCCCACAGGGTGAGTTTCTCAGTGAAGCCAACGAATTAGACGAACATATTCTCAGTTATGATATTAATCCTAAGCAAACAGAAGCGGTCCGTCGTATCTGGCCATTCTTACGTGATCGCCGCATAGATGCCTATGGCGACATCACATCCCGTTGGCTTGATTAATAAACGTCTAATCTTTACGAAGAATTTTCGTCACATAGCGACGTTTACTGTGGACGATACAGCGAACACCGTTGCTTTGCAGAACAATATCGGTGAATTCGTCAGCGGAGTGAATTGGGCCGAACCCTTCAATTTTAAGAATGCGATCACCGACAAGAAAACCACCGCTATCTGCTGCTCCATTTGGTACGATGTTATTGATTACAATTCCGTTGTATTCGTCTTTGGTGAAACTCATACCGTATTCTGCAAAAACTTGAGTAGTATTGCGTTGTTTAGCGATATGTTCTTCAAGCTCAGCAATAAAAGCATCTTCAGCAATAGGGGTTAATGGCAGAATTAAGCTTTCGCCATCACGCCATACTTTTATGGAAACAGTATCACCAATGCTGGTTGATGCTAATAACGTTTGTGCATGCTCTAGACCGTTAATTTCAATATCGTTAATAGCAGTGATTACATCATATAATTGCAACCCAGCCTCTTTCGCTGGAGAAATAGGATACACACGAGCAATAAATACAGCGCGTGGATTATCTATATCAAATTCTTTGGCATCACCTGGCTTGAGCTCTTTCATGACAATACCAATCATGGGTCGATAAAAACGTCCGTATATTTTTAGGTCTTCTGCTACGCGGTGGGCAAGGTTGGCAGGAATTGCAAACCCAAGGCCAACACTTTGGCCCGTTCCGCTTTTGATTCGAGCATTTACGCCAATAACTTTACTTTGTAGGTTCAAGAGGGGACCGCCACTATTACCTGGATTGATAGCGGCATCAGTTTGAATAAAAGATTCAAATTGTTCGCTATGAGAGGTGGAACGTGCAATAGCGGAAACAATACCAGTGGTAGCACTATAGCCAACACCCAAGGGGAAGCCAAGGGCAACGACCCAATCACCAACGTGAGTCTGATCTGAATCACCCCATTGAGTGGTCGGCATGCGTGGATTATCTATGCGTAATACTGCAAGGTCTGTATTGACATCTGCGCCAAGAAAAGTTGCCTCGAAAGCACGATTATCAAAGGTTTCTGTACGAATGCCATCAAAAGGAATCACGTGTCCATTCCGATCTTTCACCGGATCACCATTGTCTTTCGTGTAAATAACAACGTGAGCATTAGTGAGTATATAGCTGTAGGTATCATCACTGGCAAAGACGAAACCAGAGCCTTCCCCAACTTCTCTGGTTCGCCTGCGCATAGTAAATCTGTTGATAGTCTCAGATTTAGTATGAATAGAGACGACACTTGGTCGTGTTATTTGATGAACTAAGTTAAAGGCACGTGAAAGTTTTTGTACAATTGGGTTTATTTGTTCTAGCTCTGCTCGTGCGGCTGCTCTCGCGGCCTCAGCTTCTTCGGTATTATGGTTGTCTGGAGTGAGCACATCAGCACTGGCTGCCCAACTTGTCGCCATGTAAGCAGTCGTGAGGTAGAGACCGAGGCTCAGGCCACATCGTGTAATCAATCGTATTGTGTTCATACTCACTAGACGACGAAAAAAAAGCAGGCTGTCAACGTCTTTTAATTGTTTCATATGTTTCCTCCGTTAGTCTGCGTAGCAGTAAGGGGGGGGGCGGCCTACCCCGCTTCTATTTGCTAAAATGAACAATGATTATACGACCTAGTTATGACAACACGACGAGCAACTTTTTTGCGTTTAGACCGGCAGATTGCCGAAGGCGGTAGTGCATCTCCAGTAGCCGAAATGACCGACATTGTACGTGAGGCTTATGATCAATTGGCATCGGCAGTTGTTGCAGCAGCTACAGAACAGGGCTATCTAGGGCAAGACCCAACGGCTGCCTTAGGTGAATTACTCTCTCCTAACCCAGAAGAACGCCAGCTTGCTCGACTTATACTTGATTTGTGGGATAGTTTCTTTTCGTCTTTTCGTGAAGATGAAAGAGCTCATGAAGCAAAACGTTTTCTTGCCGAGGCAGAGGGTATCAATGATGCTGTTGAGCGTTTAGCTCCAGGTGAAGACCCAGATGTACCGATGCTTGCAACCTTACTCGAATTATTATTACAGTTTTGGGATGATAGGCACGCTCAGATTAGTGGTCGTTTAGATAGTTTGATTGAAGACCTAAATCAGCACCAGTCTGAGCTTGGCTCAGCAGATATGGAACGAGCCTTCCGTGATGATGAAGTTAACCGATTGCGGCAAATCGTTCTTGCAGCACTTTTAGAGATAGATGAAAGTGTTGGTACTGATTCTCGGATGGTCGATGATGTTGAACAGCTCGTATCCTCGTACCGAAAAAAAATTAAGAAGACAACAGCTGAGCATAAGCAATTGCAGGAAGAGTCTGAAGAAGATATGGCTCGCTTGCTAAGTATTTTGGTACGCGCGCTTCGTGGTGAAAAAAATCTAGATAAAGCTGCTCATAAAAAAGTACAGGCCATTATTACCGCTGTGTCTGAATTGCGGCAAGAGTTTATCCATTTAGAAAAAGACAATAAACACGCAGCACGTTTACACGCCAATATGCAGGTAGAGAATAAACAGCTTTGTGAGGAAAATGCCCATCTTCAAGAGCGCTTGCGTCGATATGAATTTGGAGAAGTACAAGCCAGTGCTACAGAAGACGAGCGCTTAGAATTGTATCGGCAAGCCGCTGCTACTTGGGAGTTAGGTGGAAATCCAGCAGAATTGATCGAGCGCATTCGGGAATTAGAGCGAGTTCTCATTATCCCGCAAATAGAACATGATACAGCTGTTCAACATCTTGACCGTCAATTAGAAGTTATTAGTAAAGGACTTGCAGATTGTAATACGATTATTGATTTAGAGGTAGATGCAAAACAATACCGACCTCGTTTGTTACGAAATAATCCTTATAAACTTAAAGAAATTGCAGGGCAATTACAGGCTCATAGAGATGCCTGTCGAGATGTGGTTACCTTTATCGACCGCGCGCGTTGGGCATCTGGCCTCAAACGTTTATTAAAAGATTTCCGTGGGTTACGTCGCATTTTTGGTGAAATGGTGAAACTGGCAGCAGATGTTCGTTCTCAACAAGGCGGTGCGCCGCTCATTTCTATGACCCTGAATTTGCAAACAACAGATGCTTTAGCCCACTTACCCATTGTTTTGGCTGATGATATTGAAGCGATTATGCGTCGTCGAGGTGGCCCCAAAACGGCAGCCTCTTTAACAGGCTTACTTGCAGATGTTCTAGAGATTTTTCAAGCAGCACTCGAACGTGCTATCGGTAAACCTCTTGTTTTATCCGAAGTACCCAAGCGTGAAAGTGCTGCTAAAGGTCTTGCGCGTATGTGTGTGGATTTACGAACACTTGCGGCAGAACTCAGTAATTTGTATGCAGAAGCACAAGATAATGGCTGGCAACTGTCAGAGGAAGAGCAAAGCTTGCTCGAAAACGAACACGCCCTGGTGATGTTAGTTCAGCAGGTCGATCTGGCCTGTGATGTAATTGCGGTATTGCCAGGTGCTCCAGAGGCGGTTTTTGGTCGCATACCGACTGGTAAAAAAAGTGCTTTGGACAAAGTTTTGGCAGCGGGCAAAGAGCGTTGTGAATGGCTTGAGCAAGTTGCAGCATATCGTTTACAAATTGGATAAGAGCGTGCTTTAATAAAACTATTTTTTCTAAGGCCTCTATCGTGTTACTTTAAGGCTTGCTATTGTCTGTGACTATCAGGCTTCTAGTCTGTGCTTATGACCAACACAGATGCTATTATTGATCACGCAACAGCCTTACGGCACCAGATTCATCAGTATCCAGAGCTGGGTTATAAAGAAAAACAGACGGCTGCGGTGGTACGAGCTGAGCTAGATCGCTTGGGTATTCCTTGGGTTGCCTGTACAGAAACGGGTACTCTTGGCCATCTGGCTGTTAATGCATCGGGTGAACACATTGCTTTGCGTGCAGATATGGATGCCTTACCGGTACAGGAAGAAACCGGTGTTTCCTATGCTTCGCAGCGAGATAATCATATGCATGCCTGTGGGCATGATGGCCATACCGCTAGTTTGCTGGCAGCAGCAGCAGTATTAAAAGAAAAAGAAAATACTTTACCCGGTCCCGTTACCTTATTATTTCAACCGGCAGAAGAAGGAGGGCACGGTGCAAAGGCAATGATAGAAGCTGGTGCACTTGACGGTATCGATGTAATTTATGGCTACCATAATTGGCCAACGTTACCTATTGGTCAGGCTATGTGCCCAGATGGCCCGTTTATGGCAGCAAATGGTTACTTTACCGTGACCGTGTCTGGTTCTGGCGGGCATGCCAGTCAGCCAGAAAACTGTATTGATCCTGTTCTTATTGCCGCAAATATTATTGTTCAGGTACAACAAATTGTAAGCAGAAGTATTGCTCCACAAGAGGCTGGTGTTGTCTCTATTTGTCAGATGGACGCAGGGTCAGCAAGTAACGTTATTCCAGATGAAGCTGTAATTAAAGGAACGATACGGGCGCAAACCAGTGCGCAGCGAACGAAAATGGCAGAATCCCTGAATCGTATTGTTCAGTCTTGTTGTGGAGTGGCTCATGCGCAAGGCGTTTGTGATTTCACTCCGTGTTATCCCGCAACGGTCAACCACGCACAGCCAGCACGGTATGCACGTACCGTTTTACAAAATATTTTATCAACAGACTGTATCGTATCCGAAGGTTTACCGGTCATGGGAAGTGAGGATTTTAGTTATTATTTGGAATGCATTCCCGGCACTTATATTATGATTGGCTCTGACGAAGGTAAATCTATTCCCCTGCACAATGCACGTTTTGACTATAACGATAAATTAATTCCAATAGCCGTGCAATTATGGGAAGCAATAGCAACAGGAGCTTATCAAGACCAACTGTCTTAGGCGAGTTTAGGTGAGTGGAGCAAGTATTTTTTTACGATACGAACTAGGACTGCACTGTTGTATTTTTTTAAACGCACGCGAAAAATAATTTACATCTTGAAAGCCACATTGTTGAGCGACTTCTGTTATATTGAGGGTGGGATTGTAGAGCAATTCAGCGGCCTTTCGTAAGCGTAAACGAATAAGATAATCCATTGGTGATACACCAAGATTTTCCTTAAAGGCTCGTTGGAGTGTACTGATAGAAACATGTGCTAGTGTGGCCAATTGTTCAAGGTTATGTTTCTTTATATAATGTGTTTCAAGGTAGTGCATGACTGGAGTAATAATAGCCAAGGATATTGGTTGCGCTGGTTGAGTGTCTTTCCATGAACGCAGAATAAATACCAAGATATTCATTAAGGTTGCCCGTGCTGTAACTCGATAACCGGTTAATTTTTCTTGTAATTCTGTTTCTAAATTATCCAGCAAACGTTGCAGGTAACGAAAAGGGACTGGAGGCAATCGTATATGGCAGCTTGGGTTTTTATCTCGTGGCGTATCTGGATGAAAGAGAGTAATCCAATGTGGTTCATTTTGTAAGTCGTCTAATGGAAGCTTTAATGAGTCTAAGGAGCAGAGAATATTCGTATTGACCAATTCATGTGCTTCTTGAAATCCGTGAACCATGTCATGGTGAATGAGAAAAATATCTCCTGCTATACAGTTATAATGATTTTTCTGATTAATGGTGTGACGTGCTGTTCCAGATCGGACAATGACAATTTCAAGAAAAGCATGCGAATGTATAGGGACCGTGCGTGGTGGAGTTCTGGTATGAACATGCAGGGGGAATTCTGGCTCGGGAAAATGAAGGCTGTCGGTTGTGATGTAGCGAATAGTCATCTGACCATATTGTGCTAAAAGATGCTGCCATAGTCAAGAGAGCCCCTTTATACTTCTTACTCATAGATAATTCAGGAGGCACACCGATGAATCAACCCAACATACTCTTTATTTATTCCGATCAGCATCGCTATGACTGTCTTGGTATTAACGGGCACCCACTCGTGCAAACACCGAACATGGATAGGCTTGCTCGTGAAGGAGCCAACTTCACTCATGCATTTACTCCAACGCCAATTTGTGTTCCGGCTCGGTGTAGTTTGTTATCTGGCCAGTGGCCCAGTCAAAATGGTGTGTGTAGAAACTTTGATGGAGAAGGCTTTTCCGGTTTAGACGCAGAGAAAGAAACCTGTGCTTCGTTGGTTCGTAATGCGGGTTATAAAACCATCCACATAGGCCGCTGGCACGTAGATCCAGAACGAACACCACATGATTATGGTTTTCAAGATTATACGCCAGATTGGCGTTATGCAAAATGGCGAAAGGCTCAGGGGTTACCAAATCGTGTTGGTCCAAATAAAGGTTTTGGTCAAGTTGATAGTGGTATAGCAGCAAAAGAGAGTTCGCTGGCATGGGCTGCAAATCAAGTTATTTCAGCTATAGATAAGCAGCTGCAAGCTGACGAAGACCCATTCTTTTTACACTGGCATATGATAGAACCACATTTGCCGTGTCGCCCATGTCAAGAATATCTGGATTTATATAAAGCAGAAGACATTCAACCATGGCCAGGATTTGCTGATACCTTTGCCGGTAAACCATGGATTCAGAAACAAATGCGTGAAACATGGGGTGTTGGTGATTGGACGTGGGAACAATGGGCACCAGTAGTTGCTCGTTATTTTGCAGAAATAACAGCGCTCGATGCTCAGATTGGCCGAGTTCTTGATTGTCTTGATGAGCGCGGCATAGCTGATAATACCTTGGTTATGTATAGTGCCGATCATGGTGATATGTGTGGCGATCACGGTATGATGGATAAACATAATATTATGTATGACGCGGTGACTCGTGTCCCGTTTATGATGCGTTGGCCAACTGTTATCCCTGCGGGTACAACCTGTGATGCCTTCGTTAGTAATGCCATTGATAGCGCTGCAACATTCTGTTCTGTAGCGGGTGTATCTCTCCCTGAATCTTTTTCCGGCCATAATTTAATTCCGGTAACACAAGGAGAGAGCAACGGCCGTACAGATATCTATTCAACCTTTAGCGGTAATCAATTTGGTGGTTACTCTCAGCGTATGGTACGGGACGAGCGTTGGAAGTACGTATGGAATGCCACAGCAGAAGATGAATTGTATGATTGTAGCAATGATGTGGGAGAATTGATAAACCGTGCAGAAGATCTAGATGTAGAAGAAGAGCTGTGGCGTTTGCGTGGACGATTGGCAGCATGGATGGAAGAGACAGGAGATCCGCTTTATAACGGTTTTACTGCGAAGTTATTTAGAAAAGAATGAAGATGGAATGTTAATGGTCGCGCTTTATTTTTGCTGTTGAAATGCTAAAATATCTACAAACTGTTATAGTTCGTATTGAAGCAACCTTAACGGGCGGAGATATAACGTTTGGGGGTGATGCCATATGCTATGCGTAAGGCATCACTGGTGCGTGTACCGTTACGAAGGAGATCAAGCAAGCTTGAGAGGTGGTGTCGCCGTTTGCTGTGTAGGAGTGGTTCGCAAAGGGCTTTTGCTAGATCTGGAGTGGCTTCACCTGTTTGGAGAGCGTGAACAATGGCGGCATTGCCTGCTGTTTGACGGATACGACGCATAGCCCGTGGGCTTGGACCAGTTCCAGCACAGCGTTCGGCGGCAACCAGCTCCATACCTACTTGTATCCATTGAGGCCATGGTGCATCAGGCTTTTCTAATCGTTGCAAAGTTAGACGGCAGAGAATTTGTGCTACCATCTGCTGAAGCTCCTGAGCATCAATTTTCTTATCTGGCAATACAACATGCAGCGCAGGGAGTACAGGACGTGAGAGTGTTTGCTTATAGGTGTCTGTTACTAACAACGCTTTCTTGGTATTTGTTTCAGATCGCACTTCTATGAGCACTGGCCCAATCCATGCTGGTCGTAACAAGCTTGAAAAAAGTTCGTGAATGGTTTGGGTTGCCGTTCGAATATGATATTTTTGGGTTTGTGAGAGAGGGGCTCCAAGAAAAATGCAACGACCATCTAATGGAAGGCTGGTCTGTAAGTTTGCTAAGGTTTTTGCGCTCCAGAGGCGAATAATAGCATCACTTTGTGGATCTAATACTTGTCGTGAGGGTAGGGCATCAAGCAAAGTCCATGCGGCGGCTTCATTATCTGTTTGAAATGCAGCATGGAGTTTATCACAGAGTGCAGCATGGGGGTTGCTTATAATCCATTGATTTTGCAGTTTGCTTGGCAAGTCATGTAAGGGGACTACAATTGGTGTTACTGCACCAGGAAATACTGCACAGCCAGGGTGGAATTCTGCCGGAGGTAGAGGAGCACATAAGAGTGCCGTTGCAATATCCATAGAACCCCTTTCTGCTCGTTCTGAGTCTAAGGCTTTCTGAAGGTAAGCAAAGCCCGTTCTCCACTTGGCTCAGAGTAAAAAGGTGTTAGCTTCTAAATAGAGTGAAAGAAATGTCTTTCGAGCTCTAAGTAAAGGGCTAGCGTGCTCGAGCACGGAAGAAGGAGAAATAGTAGTGGCCATGTTCCGCAAGCAGACCGATCAAGTCTACGAAACATTGCAGCAAGTGCAACGTAGCATGAGCCATTATAGCGAAGGTGGTAGCTCATGGGCTGGTAATCCACAGGATCAACAGACTGGTGCACAGGGTCAAGCTTCATCACCATTTGAAGTTGGTGGTCAGCAGGTGCGCACTGGTAGTGAGGCGAGTCGGCAAACGCTGAATAAACCAGTTGGCAGTAGTTATGAAACACAGGCAGATGTGGCTGCGGGTCATACCACGCCTGGTACATCTTTTATTCTGAATAAAAATGGTCCAGCAGTGGGCATGCATATTTCTATGCCCTTGGCAGCAACTTTATTCGTTTTTTGGTTATTAACCGTTGGCGTGGCGTTTCGTCTTGGAAGTATGACGACGGATAGTACTGAAAACCCGTTGGTAGGCCAGGCTCCAAATGATGCTGGTGATCGAGTTATTACTCCAGAGAAGGAATCTTTGAATCCTGGTGTTCCTGGTGCACCTCAGCAGCCAAGTCATAGCAGTCGTTCTCAAGGTCCAGACTATATCGTTTTAGCGAGCAGTGCGAGCAATGGTAGTAGCATTCGTCGTGAATATGAAAAACATAGAAAAGCTCTTAATGATTACGCTCAAAAGCATCCAGATCGTGTGCAAGGTGAACTCTTTGGTTTACGTTACCCGTCCTCTGGCGGTATTCAGTTGATTTTTGGTGCACAGAATGACGGAACCATTGGCGTAGATAAATCTCAATACGGAAAAACCTACGATTTTCTTGTACAAAAATATAAATCAGCCAGTTGGCGGTAAGGTAATTGTATTTCAATAAAAAAGCCCGATTACCAACATGTGTGATCGGGCTTTTTTATTGAGATGATTATTTCATTTAACTGTTAGATTCAACAAGACCGCCGTCGTCAGTTTGGTCTTCTTCTTGTTGATTGTCTTCACAGGTTTCTTCTAAACGGCGGAAAGCAATATGTTCTTTGCCATTCTCATCTGTATCAACATCAACTAATATGCTAGCGCCAGAACTAAACTCACCGCGTAACATGGCATCTGATAAAGGGTCTTCTATTTGCTGTTCGATAACACGACGAATTGGCCGTGCCCCAAAGCGAGGATTGAACCCTTTTTTCAGGAGTAATTCAGCGGCAACATCGGAGAGGCGCATACAGATGCCTTGTTCGGTAACGCGTTTTGCCATTTGGTTAAATTCAAGTTGTAACACTTCACAAAGATCATCACGTTCGAGTGGACGGAAGACGATCGTTTCATCTAAGCGATTCAAGAATTCTGGTTTAAAATAATCTTCTAAGGCTTTGGTATATGCTTCACGAGTTGAACGGTAAGCATAATCTTCATCAGTATCGACGGTGTCAAAACCAAGACTACCTGCTTCTGAGGCGGTGGCAGCTCCAACGTTTGATGTCATAATAATAATAGCATTACGGAAATCGACGACACGACCAACATTGTCAGTTAAATGGCCTTCTTCCATAATTTGCAAGAGCATATTAAAAATATCTGAGTGGGCTTTTTCAATTTCATCTAGCAAAATAACCGAATATGGACGGCGACGAATTTTTTCAGTAAGTTGGCCGCCCTCTTCGTAACCAACATATCCGGGAGGCGCTCCAACCAGTAATGAAGCGTTATGTTTTTCCATGAATTCACTCATGTCTACCTGAATGAGTGCTTCATCACTGCCAAACATAAATTCAGCAAGTACTTTACAGAGAAGGGTTTTACCAACGCCAGTTGGGCCAACAAAGACAAAACTACCAACTGGACGTTTTGGATCTTTTAGACCAGCTTTACTTCTGCGGATCGCACGTGCAATGGCACTAATCGCATCGTTTTGACTAATGACACGTTTGTGTAAATGGTCTTCGAGTTGGAGAAGACGTTGAGCACCTTCGCTATCGAGACGTTGCACTTCAATGCCAGTCATTTTGCAGATAATTTCACGAATAAGGTCTTCATCAACCGTACCAATTTCTTTGGTGTCTTCGTTTTGGGCTGCTTCTTTTAATTCTGCTAATTCTTTTTTGCGACGTTCTGCTTGGTCACGGTATTCCGCAGCAAGTTCGTAATCTTGATTCAAGACGGCATCAGATTTTTGTTTTTCTAAATCTTTAACTTCTTTTTCTATGTCTTTAAATTGTGGCTTTTTAATCGTGGACTTTAAGCGCAAACGTGCCCCAGCTTCATCAATCACGTCAATCGCTTTATCTGGAAGGAAGCGACCTGTAATATATCGATCTGATAATTTTACCGCAGAAATTAACGCGTCATCGGTGTAGCTAACGCGGTGATGTTTTTCGTAACGATCACGTAGACCAGTTAAAATCATAATAGCATCATCAACACTTGGTGGATCAACGGTGATGCTTTGGAAACGACGTTCAAGAGCGCCGTCTTTTTCTATATGTTTTCTGTACTCATCTAAAGTGGTGGCACCAATACACTGTATTTCACCACGGCTGAGGGCTGGCTTTAAGACATTAGACGCATCTATCGCACCTTCTGCCCCACCCGCACCAACGAGGGTGTGCAATTCATCAATAAAGAGGATGATATTTTTAGCCGCTTTCACTTCTTTCATAACGGCTTTGATTCGTTCTTCAAATTGACCACGGTATTTTGTTCCAGCAACCATGCCTGGAAGGTCAAGACTGATGACGCGTTTGTCTGCTAATAAATCTGGTACTTCTTGATTGACGATGCTTTGCGCAAGCCCCTCAACAATGGCTGTTTTACCAACACCTGGTTCACCCAGTAAAACAGGGTTGTTCTTGGTGCGGCGGCAGAGAATTTGCCAGAGACGTTCAATTTCATTTGATCGTCCGATAACGGGATCTAACTCCCCAGCTTCAGCGGCCTGAGTGAGATCACGACCAAAAGCATCTAGGGCAGGGGTGGTGCTTTCTTCTTTTTGTGTTTGTGCTTTACCTTTGCGGACTTTTTGCCCGCTAGCAGAGCTGCTGGTTCCAGCACTGGCAATATCACCCGGATCAGTAGCTCCTAGCAAGTCAAGAATTTCAGCACGAACATCATTGAGGTTCAATTCAAGGTTAATAAGGACTTGTGCGGCAACACTTTTATTTTCTCGCAGAAGGCCCAGCAAGATGTGTTCAGTGCCAATGTAGGGGTGGCCAAGTGCTCGTGCTTCTTCGCTGGCGAGTTCTAGTACTTTTTTCGCTTGTGGGGTGAACGGCAGCGGTGTATTTGGACCATCCTTTTCACTGCTCATAACAAGTTTTTCTACTTCTTTACGGACTTTTTCAACATCAACGCTGAGGTTGTTAAGGGCAGTTACAGCAACGCCTGAACCTTCCTTGACCAAACCAAGCAAGATATGCTCAGTTCCAATATAATCGTGTTTAAAGCGTTCTGCCTCTTTTTGTGCTAAGGCGATGATTTTGCGGGCTCTATCGGTGAATTTATCAAACATGGGGCAATCCTTTAATGGAGATTCTCTCTTTGACTATATGGTGACATGGAAAATTGCTCTTGTCAATGTGGCGTGAAGACTGTGGACTTGTTGTCTGATTGTTAAGACGAACGTTTCCGTATTTCCATACGCCACGGGCGACCTTCAGGGAACCCTTTTTTCTGTGGAATGTCATCTGCTAATTGGGGAGCAGAGACGACTGTCGCGTCTGGAAGAGCTTTATCGATGTTGTTTGCCAAGGGGAATGGTTTACCAAGAGTATTACAGCAGGAGATGATCATACCATGTGGGCTTAGGCGCTTGCTCGCAGCAGCCAGCAGAGCGGGGTAGTCTCGTCGTAAGATCCAGTTCCCTTTTTTCGCCTGTGATGCGCCTCTGGCAGAGGTTGGGGGGTCAACAATAATAATATCATAGCTGTGGTTATCTTGCTTCAGAAAACTGCCACAATCGCTTTTAACAACTGTATGTTGCTGGCTAACAGCATTGAGTTCAGCGTTACGCACAGCTGTTTCTAAGGCTGGCCCAGACAGATCCACATCGACAGCCTGAGATGCTCCAGCTACTAGTAAGCTGCTTGAAAACACCCCAGTATAGGCAAAGAGATTCAGAACTGATTTCCCCGCGCACATATTATGCAGCCACGTTCTGGTGCAGCGTTGATCTACGTAAATGCCTGTTGCTAGGTCAGCGAAAGGGGCTACTTCAATAAATGCTCCGCATTCTTGGGCAATAACCGTTTCATTTGGGTCACAGTTTTGTCTATTTCTATCATAACAGCGGATCTGTTCTTTCCGAATATCTGTTGTATGTTCTTTAATAACGAGACGAGCTTCTGGTGCACAGTTCTGTGCCGCCGCAATGAGTTTGTCTAGATAAACTTGCATGCAGGGGGCAAGAAGTACAAGAACAATAATGTTACCGTAACGTTCAACACGTAAGCCAGGCAAGAAATCGGCTTCGCCATGAACAATACGATAGCAGGTGGTTTGTTCATCAGCATGCAGGGCGGCTCGTTTTTCCCATGCGCGATAGAAGGCCTCAGTTGCTTGAAAGGGGCGATCAGGGCGTTGGTGATAGACACGGGCACAGGTTGCATCGTGGCGATCTATGAGAGCACTGGCAATGCCGTGACCTTGTTGGTCTACCAAAGTAACAGCCTCGCCTGTTTCCAGTTTTTCTAGGCCTTGAGTAAATTTATCTGGTCGCACCCAAGGGTGGCCACGTTTAATGAAATCAGCACTGACGCGGCCAACAATGAGTTTTTTCACGCAATAACCGGTTTATCTGTTTCTATACTGCCGTCGGCATGTAATTTGTGAGAAAAGCAGCTACGACGTAATTGATGACAGGCAGGACCTGGAGCGCTTACACTATAAAGCAATACGTCTCCGTCACAATCTGTACGTATTTCGTGAATCTGCTGTGTATAGCCAGAACTCTCGCCTTTTACCCAAAGTTGGTTACGGCTACGGCTAAAATAGGTAGCGACCTGTGTCTCTAATGTTTGCTGGAGGGCTTCTTCGTTTGCCCATGCAACCATTAGAACTTCGCCAGTATCACGTTCCTGGGCAACAACAGGCACAAGGCCTTGCTCGTTCCAGCGAAGCAGGTTTCGGTATTCATCAGGGGATCCTGTTGGGCATATATCACTCATAAGCACAAGGATATGAGCAGCTCTTCCGCTTCAACGTAAAACCTTTTTTCACACATTCTATAAATTGCGTGTGTCTGTTAATGTACGCAACCTATAGACCAGCTCTTTCTCTACTCATTGTCTCAGGTGTTGCCTATTGTTGTAGTGCTCTAACCTGTGCGCTCACAAAGGAGATGTACAGGTGAGCGGATTTGAGACGGTGATTGGACTTGAGGTCCATGTGCAGTTGGCAACACAAACAAAGATTTTTACCAGCGCAACCCACATATTTGGTCAGGAACCAAATACGCAGGTTGATGCCGTCACCATTGGTTTGCCTGGAAGTCTGCCTGTTCTTAATGAAGATGCTGTTGATTTGGCTATTCGTGCGGCTTTGGCCATAGATGCAACCGTACACGAAGTCTCTAAATTTGACCGAAAGCACTATTTTTATCCTGACCTGCCTAAGGGGTATCAAATTACCCAATTTGATGAGCCATACTGCACGAATGGGACTATCAGTATTGAATTAAAAGATGGTAGCAACAAAGACATTGGTGTGACCCGTATCCATATGGAAGAAGATGCCGGTAAACTTGTGCATCAGGCACAGGGAGCTTATAGCGAAGTTGATCTGAATCGTGCTGGTACACCTTTATGTGAGATCGTATCAGAGCCAGATATGCGTTCACCAGAAGAAGCCTACGCTTACTTGTATGAGCTAAAGCGCGCCATTAAATACAGCGGAGTTTCTGATTGTGAAATGCAAGAAGGTAGCTTGCGTTGTGATGCGAATGTCTCCATACGCCCTATTGGCCAAGAGGAGTTTGGCACCAAGGTGGAAGTAAAAAATCTGAACTCTTTCCGTGCTGTTGAAGCTGCTATTGCCTATGAAGTGCAAAACCAAACGGCATTGTACCAAGCAGGCCGTTATGCTGAAGTTGTTCAAGAAACAAAACTTTGGGATCCAGATAATAAAGTCACCAAAAGCATGCGTGGTAAAGAAGGTTCAGCAGACTATCGTTATTTTCCTGATCCAGATTTACCACCATTGGTTATTAGCACTGACCGCATTGATGCTATTCGTGCAGCACTTCCAGAATTTCCACATAAACGAGAAATGCGTTTTGAATCTGAATATGGATTAAAGAAAGCAACGGCTAGCGCACTAACCGCAGAAAAAGATATTGCTGATTATTTTGAAGCTTTGGTCACAGCAGGCTGTCAGCCTAAATCATCTGCAAATTGGACCCGTGAAGAAGCTACTCGTCTTGCAGCGGTTAAAAAATGTGCGCTTGAAGAGGCTGCACCAATTCCAGTTATGGCTACCTTGGTAAAACTGGTTGATGATAGCAAAGTAGCTCGTGTCGTGGCGAAGGGCGAATGTGACGAATTATTTGCCAACGCTCAAACGGCGGAAAACGTGGAGGAGTATTTTACTTCACGTGGCATGATCCAAGAACAAGATACTGAAGCATTAACGGCATGGGTTGCTGAAGCTATTGAACAGCAACCACAGGCTGCAGATGATGTACGTGGCGGTAATCCGAAAGCGATTGGACGTTTGGTTGGTGCTACTATGAAATTATCTGGTGGTAAGGCTGATCCGAAGGCCGTTAGTGCTGAAATCATGAAGCAATTGGGCGCTTAGCTTAGCTAACGGCTTTTCCTCAAGCTACAAATAATCCTGAGTATTTGTTTGTAGCTATTGGGTAAATAAAATAGTTCATTAACGCCAGTTTTGCAGTCCACTTAATAAACTCAGTAAACTGTTTGCATTCCATGTATGTCCACCTGGAACTTCTGTGTAAATATGTGGAATATTTAATTCTATAATAGTTTTATGAATACGAGCGTTGGTTTTATAGAGGAAATCTTCGCGCCCGACTTCTTGGACAATGGCAACATCATCTCGGTTAGCGATGTGGTTGAGTAATGTTTCGCAACTGGCTTGATGGTAGCGTTCTTGGTGGTCCCAATAGTTGCCGAGTGTTTCTGATATGCAGCCAACTTCGTCCCAATGTTTATCATGAAGTTGATAGGCAGGGTCTAGTGCACCACCGCGACTGAGTGCTACCGAGAATGTTTCTGGATATTTACACAGCAAGCTTACGGCTCCGTAGCCGCCCATACTAAAACCGCCAATAAAACGCTGCGAGCGATCTGTTTGTGTACGATAATGTGTGTCTATATAAATTGGCAGTTCTTCACCACAAAAAGTTGCCATACGAATATCTGAATGTTCTGGTGAGTCTAGGTAGTAGGTATTACCCACATGTGGAATTACGATTAAAACTTGAAAGAACTCAGCATATTCTAGGAGGTTAAGCTCTTCCCCATAGAGGATGCGCAGCCCCTCTTCTGTAGAAGGTTGCTGGTTAACACCATGAAGTAGATAGAGAACGGGCCAAGTATCTGTGTTATTGTCATAGGACTTTGGTGCAAAGACCAGTACTGGCATATCTTTATTCATGGCAGCACTGGGAACAGAAAGAAATGTTCCGTATTGTGCGTTAATCGTTTGTATGTCGTATCCGTTATCTGTATTCATAGGTTCACACTTTAGTGTTTGGCAATTTCTTCTCGCGCTTGTTCAACAAATTTACGCTTTACGAAATCAATTCGGTGAATTGGGAACACAACTGTTGAGGCGATATTGCCAAGATGTGAGCGAATGCGGCCAAGGCAATGGAGGGCTTTACAAGCTACAACTGTTTCAGCAACAGATAAGCCTGAAGCCATGACGTTGGTTTCGATAGCACTCAATACTTCAATTTCTTTTTTCTCGTTTTCAACGAGAACAAGTGCTTGTTCTTCGTTATTATCGCCAAAGGCCGAGCGTGTTTCAGCAATGCGGGTTATAGTGTCTGTAAGCGCTGTTTTCATTTCGTCAGTCAAGGCGCTGGGGAGGGCACTATACATGCTGAGCAGATCACGACACAAATCAACGATGCGCTCACCATCTTTGGCAACAGACATTAATACTAATGAGGGGGGTGCATCTGTTGTACTAAACGATAAATGTTCAACCAACATTTTGCGAATGCGACGAACCATACGGTTTGACTCTTTATCAATAGAGCGAGCTTGTTGTAGCAGTTCGTTGTCATCTTCTTCGTCACCGAGGTGAGCGATGCTGGTTTCAAGTAGTTCACCTGCCATGTCGAGCATTTCGCAGAATTGATCATTAGCCTCATACAGAAGGGATTTGGTTTCTTTGTTTGTGCCAATAAGGGCTTTGAATAATTCAAACATTACTTTGTCTCCTGTTGGATAGCGGGTGCCAGTTGTGTTGCTGGGGTGGCTTCTGCTGGGGTAAGGGGTTGTTCTATGGCTGTGGGTGTTGTTGATGGATGTATTTCTTCATCTGCAAACAATTCCATAATGCCGATAATAAGCATTGGTAAGCCAAAGAATATTGCCAATATATAGGCAATGGCGAGAGCCTTTTGTTTTAAAGCGAGATCAGCCAGTTTTTCAGCTCCACTCAGTGGTATTTGTCGTAGGAATGGAATGCCATAAATAATGACAACACCGAATATATTAAAAAGTAGGTGAATGAGGGCTATTTGAATGCCAAACTCATAGGCAGTGGCCGTTTTTGCACTCGCGCCACTAAAGGCAATCATTAAAGCCGTGACGGTTGTGCCAATATTTGCACCAAGCGTGAATGGAAAAACGTTTTTGAGTTTTAAGATGCCTGATCCAGCCATAGGAATAATCAGACTGGTGGTGGTAGATGAGCTTTGCACCATAATTGTGATGATTGTTCCAGAAGCAATACCACTGAGAGGGCCACGGCCAACAGCTGCATGGAAGACACGTTCGGCGCGTCCTTGTAGACAACGACGTAGAATTTTTCCCAATACTAAAATACTAAAGAAAAGGATACAAACACCAAGGATGCTCAAAGTAACGCCGCCAAAAACATTTGCCTCTTCACCATTTATGTTATCAAGAGTCTGTTGTATCCATTTAATGACGGGCTTGGTGATAGCTTTGATGGGGTTTGCCATCTTTTCGCCTTTTTCGTAATCGCCAGCAAAAGTATGGGTTAAGAAAATTGCGCTTTTGCGAAGGAACCCCGTCATTAATTCAATGGGTAAAAATAAGAAAACGGCAATAAGATTAAAAATATCATGAACTGTTGCTGCGGCAAAGGCACGGCGAAATTCTTGCGGGCGTGTAATGTGAGTAAGGCTTACAATGGTATTGGTAACAGTGGTGCCGATGTTAGCGCCCATAATCATTGGAATGGCATCTTCTACAGGCAAACCACCTTCAGTAGCAACAAGGCCAACAATAACACCAGTAACGGTACTGGAAGACTGTACTAAAGCGGTTGCAAACATTGCTACAAATAAGGCGAGGACGGGATTGCTGGAAAAACTACCCAAGAACCCTTCTGCCCAGGCTTTACCACCGGATGCCTCTTTAAAGCCACTGCCAACCATACCAACGCCAAGAATGATGAGGTACACCAAGCCCGCTACAAAAAGCATATCTAAGACTTTGCGTGACCAGTGTGGTGGGGAGTCAGTATGCCCGCCGTTCAGTGGGCTGCTGTGGCTGCTCATGATGCAATTTCCTTACCTATTGAGGTGAAATCAGAGGGTGCCAACTTGGCTTAAATAGCAAGCCCTAGCTTGATCTCGCCAGAGCGTTAGCGTGAGCCAGTAAGAAGGAATGCTTAGTGACCAACGTCTGCTTGTTCATGCCTTTGATAGAGATATACAGTGCTTATGGAAGACGATGTGGTATTTGCGGTGATGATCAGCTGTATTGGCGGTCTGATGTTTTTTGGTATTTTGACGGTACTTGGTCGCCATTTAGTCCGTATGCTACGTTTACCAACAGATTTACCACCAGACTGTTTATTTGATCCTCCAGCTCCAGACTTGGCTCCTTCTGGTGATCCTGCAGCAGCTCATAAACGTGCGCATGTGCAAAATAAACGCCGAGATCTCTATGCCCGTGCCTATACTGCTTGTACACAAGCTTTTGAAATAGGGGAATATGCAGGAGCTTTGACAGATCAACAAGCTGCGCAGCGGCTCAGTTCATTAGCAGAGTCCGTAAAACAGCCGTCCGAAGCGCTTCAATTAGCCATGGCTCTGCCGAATCTTTCAGAAGCAGAAAAAGAATGCGCTCCGCATTTCGCGGCAATTACTGCTGCTTGGAATGCGAGTGAGCAGGACCGCAATGCTGTTCCAGAACCGAGCAAGCGTATACTGTATATCTTGCTCATAGCTTTGCTTGCACTCTTGTTGTTCAATTACGTTTTACATACACTTACGCCAAGTGTGCCGTAAAATCATGGGCCTTGCATTAGAAACAGAGCTTTCCAAAGCTTCTACCTTAGACTTCCTACATGAAGCTGTCCTCCTAGATTATCCAAGTATTGATGATCTTGTAGAAGCTGGAATTGCTCATTATCATGTCACTTTTCTATTGCGCCGTTTAGAACAGTCTCAGGAAATTGGTGTACATGGCTGGGATGAGTTTAGTCGAGCTGCCTATATTGATCTCTTGCAGCGTAAAAATACTTCAATTCGTGAAATAGACAGACTTCCTACAGAAGAAAAGCCCCGCGAACGTGCTCTTGAGCGTGGGATTAGTGCATTGGGTGATAGTGAGCTTATAGCATTGATTCTCAGAACCGGCGGTGAAGAAGGAGTGCTTGCTCTAGCCCGCCGCCTGCTGAGTGAGTACAATGGTCTTATTGGCATTGCTTCCTGTGATATAGAAGCACTTTTGCGCTCGCATGGTCTTGGCCCAGCTAAGGCAACAGAATTGGCGGCTGCCTTTGAAATAGGTCGACGGCTAGCAAAAGCAGGGCGCGGTAAGCGTCCTGTCCTTGATTCACCTGAGGCTGTTTTTGATTTGCTTGGGCCAGAAATGGCTCCGCTTAAACATGAAGAACTCTTCCTTTTGCCTTTAGACACCCGTTCTCGTCTGATCGGTTCTCCGCTCGATGTAACGAAAGGTGATATAGATGGTACCGATGCTGGACCGCGAGTTGTCTTTCGCAATGCCTTACAGGCGGGGGCCCGTTCCTGTATTGTTGTTCACAATCACCCAACTGGTGATCCAAGCCCATCAGCAGACGATATTGCTGTGACCAAACGGCTTATTGCCGCAGGCAAGCTTATAGATGTCAGTTTGAACGACCATATCATCATCGGTGATACTGCCAGATACACGAGTTTACGCCGCACTTATCCACATTTATGGACGTAAACCCTGTAAAGAAACGCCTCTCTAGTGGCTGAGTAGGTTCAGGCATACTATATCTTGATTTCTAAAAGTTTCTGCCACAATGCCAACTATGGAAGAAATGGTAGCAACTTTGAGCGCTGATGCGGACCTTAGGACGGAAGAAACCAAGGAGAATTCTGCGGAAATGTCGCAATCTACTGATGGTGGTGACCATGCTGACAGCATTCAATCTGCTGAAAACGCTGATTTTGGTTATAATATAGATATCGACTCCTTTTCAGGCCCTTTAGACTTATTGCTCCATCTTGTTCGCAGAAGTGAGCTAGATATTACAGAGATTAGTATTGTAGAAATTGCTGATCACTTCCTTGATACTATCACCAGTTGGGAAGATGCCGATCTTGAATTGGCAGGAGATTTCATTCTTATGGCCGCAACATTGTTGGAGATGAAATCTCGAACAATTGCCCCTGCTGAAGAGACTGAAACTGACGAAGACGAAGATGATTTTATAGATGCCCGTACCGACCTTATACGACAATTGCTAGCCTATCGTTCGTGTAAGGAGGCTGCTCTGGAGTTGGATGAGCTCCAAGAGCAGCGCGGGCAGGTCTATAAACGTCGTTTTCAAGAAGATATCCCAGAAGACGAAGACGCTGCTAACGGCTTTGATATTGAAAATGCTGACATGTATCAGCTCTTTAACGTTTGGGATGGGATTCTATCATCAATTGCTGGTAACAGTCCACGTACCGTTGTCTATGATGACATTCCTATTGAAGAACGAGTTCGCTCTATTGTCCGCACCATGAAAGAAGCGGGCGAAGGTCAATTTAGTTGGTTGCTAACAACGGTACAGACTCGTATTCAACGTGTTGGAGTTGTAGTCGCTTTGCTTGAATGTATCCGAAGTCGCGCTGTTGAAGCTATTCAACACGAGCAGTATAGTGATATTTATTTGCGCTATCGCGGTGATGAAGACAAACCGATTGAACACGGTGAAAATTTACCGCCTGAAATTGAACCAGAAGTGATTTTAGATAAAAATGGTAAACCAAAGAAACGTCGTCGTCGTGGCCCTATTGTTCTGATGACTTGGCAGCCGAAACAACAAGAGGTTGCAGAAAGCGAAGGTTCTGCCGAAGCTCAAGAAGAAACCATGGTCGAAGAAATTATCGAAGACGTTGTTGTCGAAACTGATGACGACCGTTTTATTCGTACTTTGAATGAGCAAACCTCTGTTGATAACATTCTTGATGTAGTTAAAAATCTTGATGAAAATATCAAGGAACACTTAATTGAAGAAGGTATCATGGAACGCCCACTAGAAGCAGTTGTTGGCAATAATCTTATTGAACCACAGGCACTTGCTTTAGAAACACGTACTGAAACCGAAATTGCAGAAGAACAAACAAATAGAGCTATTGAAGATGTTCCAGCAGTAGAACAGAAAGTTGTCCAAGAAAATAATACAGAAGAGGATGATGAAGACTTTGGTGATTTTGAAGATGAATTTGACGACGACGATGAAGATGACGAGTTTGATAACGACGACGAGTAATGCCGCATCTAATTCTACTGAATAAACCGTATCAAGTTCTCTGTCAATTCACATCAGATGATGGCCGCGCTTGCTTAGCTCAGTATTGCAGCATCCCAAATGTTTATGCCGCAGGTCGCCTTGATTATGACAGTGAAGGTCTGTTGATTTTAAGTGATCATGGGCCGTGGCAGCACGCTATAGCTCATCGTGATGAGAAGCTCTGTAAAGAATATACTGTGCAAGTTGATGGTGCTATTACGGAAGATGCAATTGAGCAACTCCGTGAGGGGGTACAGATAAAAGGTGGGCTCACGCGTCCAGCACAGGCTGAAGCTATTACCGAACCAGATTGGTTATGGCCGCGTACGCCACCTGTTCGTTATCGTGCAGAAATACCAACATCATGGATACGTTTAATTATTAGTGAAGGTCGTAATCGGCAAGTTCGCAAGATGTGTGCAGCGGTTGGTTTTCCCTGTTTGCGTTTAATTCGCACTGCTATTGGTGACTGGAATATTAATAACCTTGCTTCAGGTGCATTACAAGAAGTATCAGAGACAGAAAAAAATACGTTTGCTCATACTGTAAAAAAGAAAAAGGCTTCCACTTATAAGCGAAAGCCTTTTCACAAATGCAAATAACGTTTTTTTAGAACGCTTGTAATGCTTGATCGAGATCTTCAATGACATCGTCGATATCTTCCAAGCCAAGACACAAACGAACAAGATTGTCGTGAATGCCGATAGCAGCACGATCTTCAGGAGCCATTTCATAATAACTGACTAAAGCTGGTTGGCCGATAAGACTTTCTGGCCCACCAAAGGTTGGTGCTAGGTGTGGTAATTGACAGGCATCAATAAAGGCGCTGGTTTGCTCAAGATTGCCATCAACCAAGAAACTAATAACACCGCCAAAGCCTTTCATGTGTTTGGTTGCTACCTCATGATCTGGGTGTGATGCCAGACCTGGATACCAGACTTGGCTAATACGAGGGTGCGCTTCGAGAAATTCAGCGACACGTTGTCCTGACTCATTAAAATGACGCATCCGCAGAGCGAATGTTTTTAGTCCGCGTATCAATAAATAAGCGGTCATTGGCCCAGGCAAAGCACCAAACATGCCTTGTGATTCTCGTAAGCCTTCTATGAATGCCTTTTTGCCACAGACAACACCGCCCATAATATCGTTATGACCACCAAAATACTTGGTCGCACTGTGGATGACAATATCTATACCAAGATCAAGTGGCTTTAAGTTAAATGGTGTTGCCAATGTTGCATCAATAAAGGTTTTGATTCGGCGTTTTTTCGCAAATTTTGCAAGGGCTTCACAGTCGATACAACGCAGATATGGATTGGTCGGGCTTTCAGAAATAATAAGCTTTGTTTCAGCTGTGCAGGCAGCTTCTATAGCTCCTACCGTTGGGTCACAAACGGTATGTTCTACACCATATTTGCTCAGGAATTGACCAACAAAAACACGGGTTTTGCGGTAGCTATCATTCGTGATAACAATATGAGCACCAGATTTAACTAGTGTAAGAATTGTTGTGGTGATTGCGCTCATACCAGAGGCGGTCAGCATAGCTGCTTCACAACCTTCGATAGCCGCTAGTTTTTCTTCTGCAACGGAAATAGTTGGGTGGCCATAGCGAATATATTCTGCACCACGTTCTTTTTCATCGTTAAAATACGCTGCCATGTCTGCATTACTTTCAAAAGGAAAGCTGGTGCTAAAGACGACAGGGTTGGTAATGCTGTGCAGCGGTTTATGGCGTTCTTCACCGCCATGAATTGCTGTGGTTGATGGACCAGTCATGAAAGGAACTCCGGAAAATCAGTAAGAATATGTTCGATAAAGGATGTACCATCCCATTTATAGGCTTTTGCACCGTGAACACCATTGTTTTGGCCGTCCATAACAACATGCCATATATCTGGCTCATTAGGCGTACCAAAGGGAGCAGCCATTAAGATATCTTCCTCGCTAAAATAGGCGCCGCAATCAATATGGCTATGAAAAATAGCAAGAATGCGTTTTTTTTCTTCTGCCAAGTCTTCGGAGAGGCGTGCATAGGCACGTTCGTTTATTTTGAAAGCATCTCGACTGGTGCGGGGAAAGTCTTCAGGATCAAGCTCGTGATACTTATCTTGTAAGTTATCCATACAGACGGCATCAATGACATCCTCCGAACCGGCTACGGAGATAAGCACACCGCAACATTCTCCCGGATACCATGTTCGTGCGTGGTTTGCCATGGTTTCAGCTATCGTGTTTGGAATGGAAATCACACTGTTCTCCTCTTGGGGTCGGTAAGACCCGCTGGCCAGCGCTTATCTTACAGCAAGCAATGGGCTGGAAACAGTATAGACTCTCTTAATACTGACAAGTGATGCTATCGAGCGTCTCTAAAAGTTTGGTTTTATCATTGCGAAAGTCATTTACTAAGACTCCTGCAAGGATATTTGTACAATAATCTTCTTCACCAATAAGCACACTAAATACATGGCTGCGGCCTTGTGAGTTTTGCTGGTTAAGATATTCACGTTTTGCTAAAGAACGCATAACCGTTAAAATAGTGGTGTAGGCAAGTTGCGGGGCGTGCGGAACATTGTTCAAGTCTGTGTGGACTTGAGATGCAGTACAGCCGCCTTCTGACTTCCAGATATACTGCATCACTCGAAGTTGCAGTGGGCCAAGCGGCTCAATCTGTAGCTTCTTTTGGGGAGTATTTGGAGTAGGTTGATAAAGTGGGTTCATTGCTATTGCTCTGAAGTATAAAGAACGGGATTATTTGTCGAGCCCTTTCTAAACCTCTAGTTGCTTTGCTGCTTTAGACTTCCACGAACCAGATCTTCCTTCCATGCACCAGAAAAACCTTCGCCAATTTGAAAGATCCACCGTTTTGCATCTTGAGGATACCCAGCAGTTGGTTTTAATCCTCGTATTTGTGTAGACCACCAATCGTTGAAAAGTTTCATATGTAATTCTCGTGTATACTTTGCAATACAACTGGCGAGTGCGGTTAAGGCGTGGTTGGCATCTGCTTTTACTAGAAAATCGATAGCATGAACTTGGTCATTAAGTGTGCAGCTATATCTACTCGTTCCCTTACTTTCATCAATGATGGTTATTGTACCTGTTGGCCATAAGCTTGAAAGATGTTCACTATAATAGCGCCTGCCGCCAAGACGGTCCACAATGCTTATGGCGTTCTCGTTCCCTTGCCAAAATGATAATAATTGCCCAACATGTTCTAATTCAAGGGTTGCCTTATTACGGCCAGTTTGGGCTGCTTCATTGATTTCGCATGGGTGGATAATAGCTCCGGCAAGTGCTGAATGCACATTAACAGAGGGGAGGTGGCTCCAATCAGGGATATTGTTTGCAGCAATTGGCACAGATTGAAGTTCTGCACCTTCCATCCATGGGAGTCCTTCTCTGTCTTCAGGTGCTTCTCCAAGTAGGGCAAAAACATCACTCATGGTTGTGGGGGTATAACCCGTTAGCCAAGTTATGCCTGCAAGTGCTATCGTCTCGAGCCCTGCTAATGAGCCCGGTTTATGTACTTTTTTGCTATCTTTTACCCCACATTCGGTCAGTAAATGTTGCAAGCGTGGGTCATCTTGTGCGGTGCAACGAACGACCGTGAGTGGACCAAGCAACGGGCCGTATCCCGCTTCATCTATACCAGAACGAATCATGATTGGCTTATCGCTGATCATTGGTAATCTGCAAGCATGTCGTGGGTCATTCTTATTTTGTTTGGGCTTGTTGCGGCCTATGCGCAAACAACGTCAACCGCATTAGCGGCACCGGCTTATTGCTTGGGATTGGCCTCTTGGTGTATGGTGAACGGCAGTGATAAAGACATGTTTATCCGAGTCTGGTTAATCGGTTTTCTTTGTGATTGTATGCAGCCACAAGCAGGCATGTTTTACCAATTGAGTTTTTTAGTATTGGCTCTGGGTTTCTTGCCATTGCGTTCATTGGTCTTTAAACGCAGTATGAGCGGATGGTTTATCTGGACATTTATTGCTTGTTGTGTGGTCTCAGTTATCGATGCGACTAGTTTACACGTGAGCGGTGGTCTTGGATTACTTATAACACGAGCTTGTTTTACAGGGGCCTTGGTCGTGCTTCTGGGAGTTATTGCCAACCCACTTCCAGAACGTTTCCATCCTTTTGGTAACGTTGGTGTGTAAATGAAAAGATGAGACAAGCTAAAACAAAATAAAAGGTAATCTAAATAATACTGGTCCTCTTATTTTAGATTTATTTTATCTTACCAAGTCGGCGAATAAAATCAGTGTAACTTTCTGGTACTGGTGCTTCTATGCTGATACGTTTACCAGTGTGTGGATGGTCGAGGTCTATGCGGTGGGCATGTAACATTAGACGGGTTGAGGTTGGCAGCCCAGCAAGTTTTCCATCTTTTTTTGCTCGAACACTATACAAATCATCTCCGTAAATAGGGCAACCAATGGCAGCCATATGAATACGAATCTGATGAGTTCGACCTGTTTCTAGTCGAATTGATACATCACTACCGTTTGCGTATCGTTGCTCGACCGTAAAATGAGTGATGGCCTCTTTGCCGCCTGTGTTTGGTTTTACAATCCAGCGGCGGCCGTCAGGACCATGTCCCAAGTCGGCCCGAATAGTATCTTTATTTTGTTTGGGCTGCCCAATGAGTAAACAACGATATCGCCTATTTGCACCATGAATAGCAAATTGGGTAGCTAAATTACTTTGTGCTTTTTTGCTGAGTGCCAAGACTAAACAGCCACTCGTATTTTGGTCAATTCGGTGAACGCTGCCAATAAAGGCTGTTTTCTTACCTTGTTTACGATAATGAGCGCGAACAAGTTCAGGAATGTGCCCGTGGTCTCCTGCATGCTTTGGTGCCGACAAAACACCGACTGCCTTATTCACAATAACAATATGATCATCTTCATATAAAATAGTAAATGGTGCTGTATTTTCTTGTTGAACTTTCGGCTTTAAGCCCTGGCGTAAATCAAGCTGTACCGTAAGCGGGTCTTCACTAAGAGTAAATGTTGGGTCATCTAATACATTTTCACCAGAGCTGACAAGTCCAGCTGTTACAGCTGTACGGGCTTTACGCCCAGAGAGTCCTTCAACGGCCGCACTTAAAGCCATTGGGAGACGAGTGTCTGGCGCTGTTAATGTAATGGTATGGAGGCTATAGAGTTCGGTCATTAGAGCTTTCGTTACAAATTGCTTCTGCATTGAGTGAAACAAGCAGTTTAACAACATGTCAGCGATAGAGTTATTATTTCATCGCCAGTTTATTAGAGGAAGTGTTTCTGTGCTAGCCAAGACTAGGTAAAGATGGCGGGGCATCTTCGTCATCATCTTCAAATGAGTCGATGCGTACAGACGGTTGTTTGCCTTTGCTTGTGGTACCAGTGTCTTTATTTATTCGACGTGTTGAACGTCGGACTATGCTTTGTGTTTGCGGGGGAACATCTTCGTCGTCGTCATCCAAGATAACAAGAACAGAAGAATTGCCGCTGTAAGCACGACTACCAACCTCAACATCTGATAATGGACCGCGTGTTTCATCATCTGCCGCCTGTAGGCTGGCATTGCTTTCTATACCATCAAAAGGATTATCACTTGGGCTAATGACAGCAGCTTCTTCTACTGGTGGCTCTATGCTTGGAACAATTGCAGGAGAGTCTATTTCATGAACGGGTTGTGGTTTGGTTGCAGCAGGGTCAAAAGAAGGAACGATAACAGATGCTACTTCTATGTCTTCAGGCATTTCAACTGCACTTGGCATGCGCAATGACGGCTGTTCGTCTGGGTCAAGATCAAGACTTTCAGGAAAAATGCTGGCGTTACTTGCAGGCATAGCGGCGGGCGGTGCTGATAAGAACGTATCCGTTGCTGGAGCCATTTCAGCTATCGGTAATTCAGCAGATACTGCTGGTGCCGGAGGAGTTTCAATACCTGGGGCCAGTATGGGCTCCATAGTTGGGGTGATATCGTCAGGCATATTGAACGCGGGTGCGGGCGTTTCTGGAGCATTGAGGTCATCCATCACGGTTGCGTTATCAGAGCGTCTGTTCTCCTGTGGTGCTTCTTGGCTTTGTTCTTGAGTTTGTGGTGCAACAGAGGGGCGAACAACAGAAGATTGTGAGCCACGCGCTTGCCATTGTGCAACATGTTGGCCACCAAGGCTTTTAATATCTTTGCTGGCAAGATGGCAGGCTAGACCAAGCGCAACAGTAAGAGCCGGTGCGTTTGCATCTAAATTTTGAATATCGTATTTAGATGGAATTAAATCAATGCCAGCAAGTGGGTCAAAAACCTGCACGCTACAGCTCAAAATATTCCCGAGAATATCACCAAGGGTATCCATTTGGCTACTGCCGCCAGTAAGAATGACCTGGGAAACTGTTTCATCAAACTGCCCGTCTACATAGTCAAAGCTGAGACGGATTTCATTTGCTAAATCTTCAACAGCAGGCATAGCTGCATCAAGTAGAGCATCCAAGGTATCGCCAGGGCTTAATTTAATTTCTTCAATATCTTCTGGGCTCTCATTAAATGAGCGAGAGATCGCGTCAGTAATTTCATTACCAGCTAAATAAAACTCACGAGTAAAGAGTGGGCGATCGCCTTTTACAATAGCGACACAGACTTTGCTGGCACCAATGTCAACAAGGGCAATGGCTGGTGGTGTTTCATTTGTTTGAACGGGGCCAAACACTTCGTAGGCATTACAAATAGCAAAGACATCGACGTCTATTACTTTTGGGTGGAGACCAGCGCTATGCAATAAACTAATGTGATCTTCAATGAAACCTCTGCGTACAGCAACAAGTTGTACTTGTTGATTGGCGCTATCTTCACCTTCAAGATGTGGTAAGGCTTGGCAACCAATTTCAACTTGGTCTGCACCGAATGGGATATATTTATCGGCTTCGTAACGAATGTGGGCAGCAAGTTCTGATTTATCTAGCTGTGGTGTTTCTACCTGACGAACAATAACACTACGGCCAGAAACAGAGGACACAATATTTGCCGGTTTCACGCCTAATTGGGCAATGACTTGTCGAATAACAATGGCTGGGTCTTGATCACCGATACGTTGTTGGGCATAACCCAGTAAAGTCATGCGACCTTTGTTGGGTTGTAGGGCAACTGCCTTGACGGCCCATGAGCCAATATCGAGTCCTATATACAGATTATTACGACCGAACATACGGACTCCTCCTTTGGGTATAGACCCTGTTCCCAGCCAGAGCTCCCTCATCTTTTGAGGGGGTATGGGAGGGCATCGTGCCAAACCGTCTTCGTAGCATAAACGGAACCTGCATAGTATTCCCGAAAAAAGGGGAAGGCGCAAGCATAAACTCTTTGTGGGCGGGGGTTTCCCGCATGTCATAAAGCATCTGGACAGTTGAAACAAACGCAACGAATAAGAGAGTTGTATGAAGTAAAGAATACTGGCAATAAGGTGAAAAGTGTGAATACTTGCGCGCTCGAATAAAAGAACCTTTATCCGGAGCAGCCTCAGATGCACCAACGCCTCGCCTTTTTCCAGAGTACTAGTAAATGGCTTATTCTTGGAAGTATCATGGGGGTTTTGAGTGGTATTCTTGGTTTTCTGTTTGTGCTCGCTATAGATCTTGGATCACATGTATTCCTGAAATGTGTCGTTGGATTAGATCTGATGGAGGCAGATGGCAGTAAGCATTTGTTCACTGGAATGCAACATGTTGCTTTTTCACCATGGACTCTCTTGCTGGTTATGTTTATTGGTGGTTCACTTGTTGGTTTGCTGATACAGCGACTTATGCCAAACGATACGCATAGTGATGCTGATTATGTTGTAAACTCGTATCACAATCATAAGGGTCAAATTTCATGGCGCTTTTGGGTTGGGAAGGTGTTTGCTGCCCTTGGCACGCTTACTACAGGTGGTGCGGCAGGCCGAGAAGGCCCAACCATTCTTATTGCCGGTGGTGTTAGTCGGGTTCTAGCTACTCGTTTGCGTATGTCGTCACGAGATAGGCGATTATTGATGATTGCTGCGGTTGCTGGCGGTATTGCTGGAGTATTCCGTGCACCGCTTGCTGGTGCTTTTTTTGCAGTGGAAATGTTGTATTTTGAATCAGACCTTGAGGCAGAAGCGCTTATACCATCGTTTTTGAGTGCTATTATCTCCTATTGCACCTTTGGCCTTTTGCAGTCCTTTATCTATCCTGACCACTCTATTACGCAATCTTTGTTTGCTATTCCTGATGGTCTTTTGTTTGAAGCCGAGGATTACCTTCAGTTACTTGGCTATTTAGGTATAGCCTTATCATGTTCTGCTATTTCTTGGCTTATGCGTAGCAGCATTGATTTCGGAAAATCTGTGATGAAACGAATCGTTTTTATCTGGTTGCGAGCTGGTGTTGGAGCTGTTTTAGTTGGAGTATTGGCCTTGGCTGTTTTGAACATTAGCCAATTTTATGCTCTTGTACCTGAAGGCAGCGTTGTCCCGCTTTCTGTCTTAGGGGATGGCTATGGTGCTCTACAGTACGCATTTCATTTAGATTTTCAGCATATAGACAATCACCTAAGTATTGCTGCTTTGTTGGTACTTATTGCCGTAGCAAAAACATTGGCTGTAGCGTTAACTGTTAGTTCTGGTAACGGTGGTGGCAAATATGCGCCTTCTATGGTTATTGGCGGCTGTATTGGTGGTGCAATTGGCTTGTTGCTTTCAGGGATGGCAGTTGCTCCGCCTGTTTCTGCCTGTATTGTTATGGGAATGGGGGGGGTTCTTGCTGCAAACTATAAAACACCAATTGCCGCTTTGCTTATGGTTTGTGAATTAACGGGTGATTATTCGTTACTATTACCAGCGATGTGGGTTTCTGCGCTCAGCTTTTTAACGAGTGGTAGAAAAGGATTATTACCAAGTCAGGTACGTTCAGTGGTACATTCAACAGCTCATAATGGGCATTTCTTTAGCGATATTATGGCAACGATACGTGTTGAAAAAGTATTTAATAGAGAAAAAAACACTCAAACCTTATTGCCAAGCAGTACGCTTGATGAATGTAAAAAGCTTATCACAGATACGCATCAAAATATATATCCAGTTGTTACGAACAATGGCATTATGTCTGGTATTTTTGGCATGAATGATCTGCGTTCGTTTTTGTATGACGAAAGCCTCGGCTTGGTGGTGGTGGCACAGGATATTGCGACTACTGATATCATTACGATTACTACAGAGGATAGTCTTACTACGGCGATGCGGCGATTTACAGAGCGTAATTTAGATGCGTTACCTGTTGTTGTTTCGGATGATGATTGGACCTTCTTGGGTTTATTAACCCGTCGAGAAGTAATTGCTTATTACAACAATGTTGTTGAAGACATTCGAGAAAAAAGAAAAGAAGATGGCTATCTCGATGAAGCTAAGGCATAAGGTCGGTACGCACATCAATTGTAAAAATGCCGACTCGAACAGCTAAGGCAATTGCATCTGATGGCCGTGCATCCAGAAGAATTGTTCTGCTAACTTCTTGAGAGTTGTCTTCCAGCTCTATTTCTGCAAAATAAGTGCCATTCTCTTCATCGGTAATACGAATAGCCACGCAGTTGCATTCTGTTTTTACCAATAGTTGGGTCAATAAATCATGAGTTAAGGGACGCGGAAAGGTTTCACCTTGTAAGGCACGGTTGATAGCAGTTGCTTCGGCGAAACCAATGCCAATTGGCAGTAAATCCCATGTTTCACGGTTCATCAGATGTATGAAATGCCGATCGTGTCGTTCGTCGATTATGACCGCAGAAATAGAGACGGGAATGAAATCCATAAGTCCTAATGTGATGACACGGGTCAGAGTGCAAGCCTGCTTCTGTTTCTAGGCATTTTGCAGACAGGTATTCAGCCTTCTGTTTTGTTGAAGAATAAAATAAGACGATATTTAAGACAGAGCAATACCTGCTTTGTGTAACAGTTGCGTTGCATAGACACCAGATGGAAGCACACAATCTATCCAGTAACCATCATCATCTTTGGTGATGTGAGCTTGTTGTGGTAAGCGGCTGAATAGTGGGCGACGCAAGCCAGGGCTGGCAAACAAAGCGCCTTTATCAAACCATTTCCAGTTGACTGCTGTAGCCAAGCTGATGTCTTGTTCCCAATGAAGTGTCTTATCACAGGGGAGTGGCATACTGTAGCCAGGCATGGGGCCAGAGGGGGTTATCTCTTGATCGGCTTGTAGTTCGTCAATATTTTCTATGGTGACAACTATTGGTTTTTTCTTTCTCAAAACAACATCGCCGCAGGTTACTACATGTATTGTACCAGCTTGTTCTTTTTCCTGAAGAATTGCGTTAAAAACAGCACTTTGAGCAGCAGAGGCGAGAAAATCTCGCATTTGTGAACCTCCACGGTGCAGGGCTAGCTCTGCATCATCTGGATTTTTACGTAGACAACCGATCAATTTCCCATTCATCCCACGTTGATAACGTGGGAGCTTATCACCTTGTTTCCAATTGCCGTGTCCATCAACCAGTAAACAGACTGCATCCCATAATTCCCCATTCGCCCAATGTTGAGCTGCTGTGAGAGTTGCGCCATTATAACCAAAACGCTGTGGGCCATAGGCATTACTCAGGCCTGTTTCATAAAGCGTATTTAAACGTTGCTGAATGATTAAGGCTTCGTTTTCTGTACAGTCTATACCGAGACGAAAGGTATTTTGAGCTACATGGCCAAGTCGTAATTTATTACTATGGCGAGATGCATCTATAATGGTTATGTTTTGACCGCCGCAATCACTCAAGGCTTTTTTCGGCTGTTCTTCTAGTGCACGATAGAGACTGAACCATTGTGTTGTGATTGCATTTTTATCTTTACGTCCAGCAAAGCCAATGTTTCTTCGGGGAATGTCGTAGGCATCTGAAAGAATTTTAATGACCGCATCCGTTGTAAGATTGTTTTTTTGAATACGTAAATAGAGGTGTTCACCACTGCCACAGGGTTCGTAGGCTGGTGTTTCATCTACAATAAAATAATTATTGCCTGATTTAAGCTGTGGCATCAGCACACGCGTGTTTTGTACAGAAAGTACGATAAAGTGGCAGCAGTTTTTGTGCCCACAGCCCGGGTTTTCCATTTGCAATAGTTTTACCATCAAGCTGTACAATGGGTAAAACTAAGCGGATAGATGAGGTAATAAGCAATTCATCGGCAGTGTAACAGTCATCCCGGGTAACTGATTGTTCAGACCAACTCAATCCGGCTTGTTCAGCAACCGTTCGTAGGCCCATTTTGGTAATGCCGCGTAGGCTTTGAGCAGCAGGGTCATAGACCGTATTTTTGCGAATAATGAGAATGTTAGAGGTGATGCCTTCGCAGACACACCCCTGTTCATCAACATAAAACCCTTCATTCGCTTTAGCAGCTTGTACGTGCGCATAGCCCTGTCTACCAGATAAATAATTAGTTGTTTTTATGTGCGGCAAAGCACGAACACCAGCAAAAGTAATAGCAGTTCCGCCGTTACTATAAAGCGTTTCAGGAACGGCATGAAGCTGTTTTGCAATGAGTACCCAGGTTGGTTTTTCTGCACCAAATAAACCATCGGTATTGTCTCCTGGAGAAACAATAATATTTATTCGCAATTCATCATGGCCACATTGTTTGTATAGTTCGGCAATTTGTTGCCGAACTATTTCTATACTGTGCAGTTGAGGTATGTCTAATTCAGCCGCGCCAGCCCACAGGCGGTCAAGGTGCTCACGCAAAGCGTAAGGATGTCCATTAAAGGTGCGTAGCGTTTCAAATACACCAACGCCGCGCAAGAAGCCTGTGTCAAAAACACTTATTTTTGCATCATGCGGTGCAACAACCGACCCATTTAGATGAACAAGGTCGCGGCCCATTTTTAGACCAAATCACCAAAGAGTGAGAGGTTGGTAGAACTGTCAATTGTAATAGATGCAAGATTACTGATAAGATGGTCACGAGAGTTGCCGTTTTCGTCAAAACGTGGAAAGATAATGTTACGATTACCAATGGTACGGCCGCACAATTTTTGGTCATTACTTTTGCTTGGGCCTTCTACTAAGATTTCGTGGGTTTGCCCGTGCATGCTTGCATACATTTCTTGTTGATGCCCTAGTTGAATAGCGAGTAATTCATTGCAACGCGCTTTCTTCACTTCCATAGAAACATCGTCTGCTAAGTTGTATGCACCTGTTCCTGGACGTGGGCTATAGATAAAGACAAAAGCACCATCAAAACGAACTTCATTCATTAAGCTGACGCTTTCTTGAAAATCTTCGTCGGTTTCTCGCGGAAAGCCAACAATCATATCGGTTAATAGTTCTACATTTGGAATGATTGTACGCGCGCGGTCTGCAAAATGTAAGTATTCATCACGAGTATAACGACGACCCATTAACCGAAGAATGCGACTTGAGCCACATTGTGCAGGCACATGTAAGTGTTTACATACACGCGGTAATTCGCCAATAGTATGTAATAACTCGTCAGTAATGTCTTTCGGGTGGCTGGTAATGTAACGAATACGTTTCAAACCATCAATCTCATGTACTGCTCGTAAGAGGCTTGCGAGGTTGTTGCCATCACCCAAGGTCTTGCCATACGCATCAATGGTTTGGCCCAGCAACGTGACTTGAGCAAAGCCACGATCAACAAGTTCTTTAATGTCATCAATAATTAAATTGAGTGGCCGACTTTTTTCTTTGCCGCGTGTTTTCGGTACAATGCAGTAGGTGCAATTATAGTTACACCCACGCATTACAGGAACCCACGCATTAATACCTTCAGTACGCAGACTGCTCCAATTTCGTTCTTCAAAGTCACCAAATTCAGTGGCAGCTAAACGTTCACCTTCGTCAAGTTGTTTGAGTAAAGCTGGCATATGAACAAATTGATCAGTCCCGACAACAAGGTCCAGATGTGGGTATTGTTTGAGCAGCGCTTCTTGTTCACGTTGAGCCATACAACCCATAATACCGATTCGTAAATCAGGACGTTGTTTCTTCACTTTTTTCAAGTCGCCCATACGTCCACGGATTTTTGCTTCTGCACCATCACGCACAGAACAGGTGTTATACAGGATTAAATCGGCATTTTCAGACGTTTCTATCTGTTGATAATCTTCGTCTTTAAGACGTGCTAACACGGTTTCCGTATCAGCTAGGTTCATCTGACAGCCGAAAGTCTCAATATATACATTCTTACTCATGGGCGGCATGCTATCAATGAGCTCGGTGATACAAGCGATGAGCTTTAGCCATAAGAATACTTTTATTTTTCAACAAGCGCTTGTAGTTCCGCAATAATAGCTGCAGGCTCTACGCGCTGGGTGTAATCTGCCTCAACAAAAGCTTTCATTATAATGCCTGATGTGTTGATGATATAGACTGCCGGAACAGGGAGGTTCCAGCTCTTATTAGCATTGAACGTTGAAACATCTAGACCGATAGCACAAGCTAATTTTTTATATGCTTCTATTGGTACAAACTGTAAATTATAATCAGCAATAACAGATTGATCAGCATCACAAAGTAACGGAAAGCTTAGTTCGTTTATCTCGGCAAAAGCATGTACTGATTCTTGAGACTGGGGGTTTATGGCAATAATAGACGCGCCCAATTCATTAATAGCAGGTTTGATTTCTTGCATTAAGCGCATTTGTAAGGAACAGAAAGGGCACCATGCACCACGGAAAAACGTCAGTACTACTGGACCACGTTCTAAAGCCTTTTCTAGTGATAGGTTCTGTCCATCATGATTTGGGAGAGTAAATGCAGGTGCTACATCTCCTGCAACAAGCCCGTTTGTCTGTGTTTGTTGCTTTACATCCGCAATGGTGTTGGCAATGATTTGCATTGCTTCTGATGGTAAGTCAAAACTGGCAAGAATAGCTTGTGCTTGTTCGTGAAATGTCGTCATCATATCTCCTTCTCAGGTGCTTCTGATGTACGATACGTTTTAAAACGTAAAATGTTTGTTTTTACGAGCAATCTTTTGCAAAAAACACCTCTGCTTGCGAAACCATACCCTTATGCCACGGAATACGAACAAGATGTCCTTCCGGTGCGTGTTCACAAGGGGTTCCATCAAGATTGCGGATGTCGTTGAGTGTGGTGGTGGCCGAATACCCATTTGGTGATGTTATGTGAATGTCGGTACCGGTTGGAATGTCTTCAAGACAAAGGATGACAAGGCATTGTTTACGATATACATCCAGTACACGAGCAAGTGGTTTAATGCGGTGACTTTCGTCTGGTTCATCGTCAAAGCGGTCTGTTTTATTCACACGGAAAAACCCAGGACGTAATGCTCGCGGACAGACACTTTTGAGCATACCTCCTAGTATTGCTGATGCCTCCCAGTTTTCACCAAGTTCTTGATAGCGTTGCCATTCTTTGCGAAAACAGGTCATTGCCGTTTTAAGATACTCTGGGTTTTCGCCACGGCCGTCAAATAACCACGAGGTAAGCTGCAAAGGGGCAAGTAGGTTCATGGAGGATAACAGTGAACGGTCAGCGCTATCAAACATACAGGAACCAAGCAGAGAGTCGCTAAAGCGGAAGCGCCGACCTGTTTCACCTTGTGTGGTCTGCATCGCTAGTGGTGCCGTTTCATTTGGAGAAAAATCATCACCATTCGTTATAGCAGCCAGCAAACGTCTATCGCTATACTGTAATAACACAGGGCCAAAAACCTGCGTTTCCCACTCACAGTTTGTAGATGACATGCTCGTGCTCATGGTAGAGGCTGGAGTTTCGTTGGTAAAGACAATGCGGTTTATGTTTGTACTAGCATGAAAATCGTGACCAGTGCAATTAGCATTCCCAGTTTCGGTTGCTAAGTGGATATGGGCATTAGGAATAATTGCTAACACGCTTGTTTGCAGTGCTGGGTCTTGAATACGAATATGAATGATCTGCTCATCAGCACAAACCTGTAAGATGGCATCTATAGTGCTGAGGTGAGAATCATGAGCGAGCATGTCGATATTACAGCCCAAGATGATAGGACGATCATCAATGAGCGTCTGAGCAGTTTGGCAGAGTGTACGGAATATCCCAGAGCTGTGACTGTGATGACGAATTGAAACACTGCTGTCTTCTAAAAAAATAAGATCAGCGCCAGCATCACAGGCCGTACGAAAGGTTTCTTCACAGGCAGAAAAAGTGGTAAATTGTGGAAGGGTGCTCATGCGGATTCCTCCAACAGGTGCCGTGCAATAACGCTGCCTTGAGGAATATCGAGTTTGAGGAAACCGATACTATTAGGCCGACTTCTTTCAACAGTTTCACCGTGTAAATTTGTTATAGCAGGTAAGGTGCTATCATGGTAATTCCCATCTGGGGTTAAAATGCGGATAGCATCACCTGGCACAGCACCATCTTTCCATTCAACGACGATAGTGCCTGCTGTGCTGTGGCGCACCTTGCCAAGGAATTTAATTTGTGCTTGGTAGCCTTCAAATGCGGTATTTACACCGGTAGAACGTTCTTGCAAAAAACCAGCACCTAATGTGCGATTTGATACGGTATGAAGTTGCTCTTCAAGTTGATGGATAGGAGCGCTCTCTTTGGTAGCTAGAGCATCCAAAGCGGCACGATAGCAAGAGAGTGTGTTGGCCAAATATAAATCGTTTTTCATTCGCCCTTCCACTTTGAGAGAGGCGATTCCTGCTTGTTGAATGTCTGGTAATAAAGAAATGCCCATTAGGTCCTGCGCGTTCATCAATGGTGTTTGCTGAATAATTTCTTGTTCATTATTTTCAATGCCAAATTGATAACGACAACTATGCATGCAACCACCACGATTAGAATCACGCCCTGCTGTGTAGCTAGAAATGACACATTTTCCCGAATGGCTTGCGCACATACTACCGTGGACAAAAATCTCAATATCAATGCCGGTGGTTTCAAAAAGGTGAGCACATTCGGCAATAGAAACTTCCCTGCCTAAAATAATACGGCTAGCCCCTTGATCTATCCAAAATTGGCTAGATCGGCTATTTAAGACGCTTGCTTGGGTTGAAATATGCAACGGGATAGTGGTTTGTTTACGTGCAGCCGCAAAGATACCTGCATCAGCAATAATAAGAGCATCTGGTTGAATATCTTCCATGTGGGCAAGCCATTCAGGTAGCGCAGCCATATCACATTCATGGGCAAGAATATTCATTGTTATATAAATCTTTTTCCCCATTTTTCGTGCAATAGCTGTTGCTGAACGAATTTCATCCAGTGAACAATTATCCGCATGCTTACGTAGACTGAAGCGCTGTCCTGCTAAGTAGACAGCATCAGCGCCAAAGGCATACGCAGTATGCAAACGATCAAGGTTTCCAGCAGGGGCAAGTAATTCAGGTAATTTCATAGAGTTTATTTACAATCAAGAAAAAGGGGAAGGGTACGGAAAGTTTACATAATTTAAGTAGAGCTAAAAGGCGCTCTCTTATCGTCGATCCCACCAAGTCAGCATGGCGCCACCAATAAATAAGCACGGCATAACAATGAGTAATAAAATGAGTAATAAAGACATGTCATCATCAGTCGTACGGACTTGTACCAAATCACGGTTAGCTTCGGGAATAACGGTTGTGGTGTCTTGATGTGCAAGCCAGTCTATGCTTTCGAGCAAGGCGTTTGCATTAGCGAGGCCTTGTTGGGCAACTTGTGGATCGCTAGCAATTTCTCGTGAACCCCATACAAGCAACCGTGCCTTTTTTTCAGGATTTACTGATTGTGGGTGTGGAGCATATTCAGCAGCAGCTGCAATCGCAAAGCGAGACTCTTTATGATAATTGCCAATGGTACTTTCGTCATTGGGTGGGCTGAGCCATGCCAATGAACCAGGTATCGCAAGTAGGGGGTACATAACAAATGGTGGTGTACCCAATTTTGCAAATTGTTTAGCGGTTGCGCTTGATGCATCCTGTGTGTCTGGTGCTGTATACGGAATAAGATGAGTACTCATCGGACTCATTATCACTTGGCCTGAATCTGCTGCGTTTGCTAAAATAGTTGTATTCAAAAAGTTTTCTTTTGGTAAGACTATTCGGTCAAAACGTTGTGTTCCACCGCGGTCTGCTTGCTCAATACTACGAATCACCAGCGGTGGTAAACATGGTGACTCATGATCGAACCATGTTTCAAGCTGCTGTGGAGTACGAGTAATACTTATACCGTGAGCAATACCGCGTAAACGTAAGGCATAGCCAAGATCGTCTGGCAGACTGTGGTTGCCTAGGACACAAATGCTTCCGCCATCACGTAGCAAAGTATGGAATGAACGTATGATGGATTCGCCGACTGGTGAACGAGTTCCGGCAAAAACAACGACACCATCATCTGGTAAATGCCCTGCATTACGAATAGCGTGGGCATCTACGTTTTTCACTTCATAGCCATGAAGCTGTAATAAACGTTGCCACTCAGCTGCGCTATTTGCTCCCGCTTCTGTAGCGGATAATTCACCATGACCATGAACAAAATAGACGGGAACTCGACTATCGGTATTTAAGTTGACCAAAGCACCGCCAAGGTCTTGTTGTAGAGTATAAATGAGACGACGGTTTAAGGGGATGCGAAAATGTCGTTCACCGGTAAAGAGATGAATCGCATAACTGTCTAACTCGCCATGTTGTTTTTCATAGCGCTCTAATACGGCCCTATCTAATTCTGGATCTATGTGTGTATATTGAATGCGTTCGTCTATTTCGGAAACCTGTTGCAATTGTTCCGAAATAACTGAAGCCATCGTATCTGGCCAGACTGAGAGCATGCTGACTGGATTATCTTTTTCTTTAATAATACGTATTAGTTCAGGGTGGATGGTAAAATTACCGGCCAAAGAATAGTCCCAAGCTATTTTTGATTTATCGCTGGCAGCAATGCCGAGAATGAGAACTGCTATAATAAAAGCTGTTTTTCCACCAAGAAAACCAAGTCGACGAAATGCAGAGATATTTAGTTTACCCATGCGTCCTCCGCACAGCTAGAATGCCATGGGCAAGCACCAAGAAAATACTCGTACCGCCAATAAAATACAACAGAGTGCCGAGACTTATTTTGCCATGAATCATGTCCTGCATTCTATTAAGTATGCTGATGTGGTCACCAATACTACTCATTACATCATTTTTGTTGCCACTTAAAAAACCAGTGAGTAGCAACACAGCGAGACAGGCAAAGGTAATGACATAAGCTGCAACAGGGCTATCGACTAATAGGCTAATCCAGATGCCAATCGCGGATAGCAATCCACACATCAAGACCATACCAAAGTACCCAGCAAGTAATTGGAAGCCGCCAGGATCACTAACAAAAACAAGGACGAGTGGTTGGACTAAAGTTGCGGCAATAAGGGTCAGCAACATAATCCAGACCGCGAGAAATTTCCCTAGTATCAAATGCCAATCTTTTACAGGAACAGTTAAAAGTAATTGCATAGTTCCATGCACACGTTCAGCAGCGAAGCTGTTCATGGTTAGTGCTGGCGCAAGAAACATCAGCCACCACATGCTTAAAGATAAAGAGGTTACAAATAGCGGTTGATGGGTCATTTCCTGCCCGTGGGCTGCACCAAGATCGCCAACATAGAAAGCACCATTGGCGAGGAAAGCCCAACAGGCCAACACCAACCAGGCAAGTGGAGTCGAGAAGAACTGGATAAGATCACGGCGGCAGATGGCCCAAAGCGCTTGCATAGACGCGGAGTATGGGCCGTTATCGAAGCAGTAAAGAGAGGATGCTTATACCCTCTCATCACTAATAACCCATATGAATGCCCCGACTTGAATCTTTACTCTAATACACACATAGCATAGGTTGGTAGCTGCATATTACGGAAACCTGCGGGGAACTTGCCGTGTGCAACTTGCGGTTCTGTTGAAGAAATGCTATGCAATGAACCAAAGGCTATGGGAAAAGGTTCACGTGGCGGTGTTGTGTGGCCAAGCGCTGACCATGGAATGGCAAGTTCAAAGAAACAGGCTTTTAAGGGAAAATTGGTATCTAGTGGTAACATGCTGAGATCTGGCCATTCTGGCAACTCATCATGTTGGGTTATATTCAGACGTAAATGAGCCTCATCTATCTGGATACCGTTCATAAAATAGGTGGGCTGGCCGTTGGGGTCTTGGGAGGCGACAATTTGACTTGGGCCAACAAAAAAGTCAAAGCTGGTGTCATTCCATACATTTGGAGTGCCGCTAAATGAATGTTCAGGAGAAACTATAATCAAAGCGGTGTACAGGTGTTCCGTATCATAAAGCGCATAGGCAATAGCTCCGTGTTGGCTTGTATCTCCATCTATGTTGAGGACCGCAGGTGTGGTACAGGCCCATGGTGAAATAACTTTATCAATTTCTGCGTTTCTCCACTTCCAATAATCACCATCAAGAGGTAGACTCGGGCTTTTATGAGACTGAATGGTTGTTCGCGTTTCGTCTTGGATAGCAAGTGGACGTTCACTACGTATACCTGCATTCACGATTATCGTTCTCCAGAAATCGGCTGAAAGGTCGGTATGAATAAGCGGTAAACAGCTCATATAACAGTGCCCCTTGCCAACGGCTTTGTGGGCAATGAGACAAGTTGTGCTATCTTCAACATACATACCGGCTTTATGCGAACAGTTCTTCCATGGAAAAATGGCAACAGAGGAAGACCACTCTTCCGGGATACTTGAAAACCCTGTGTTACAGCCGGGGATATTTTCTAAATGTAGACTGTTTATACCGTGCAAGAGAGGGGGGCGGTTTAACAGTGAAATTGTATAATTTGCTAGAGTATGTCGTGGCCATTGTGGATGTTCTTCCGTTAAGACGCAGAAGACTTCACCGCCAGCATGCAAAAAGGCTTGGGTGTGATCAGATTGGAGCTCTTCTTGTGATTCGATAAAACGTAGGTTCACCTCTTCACTGACTTGGAATGGCCCATGGCTGTGCGTAAGTGCTAAATCGAAATCTTTATTTGATGTGCTGTATGCCACGGGTATTTCTGTTTGTTGTTCAAAACACCAATCCAATATACGATCAAAGACCATATCAGCTTGTGCTTCTAAGCCGAGATTCTCTGTCAAACAGAGTTGAGAGCATAAAACAGCACCTTGTCCGCTGCTTATTGTAGCAAGAATATATTCGTCTAATTTACGCCCGCTTAAAAGACCTTGTAAGTTTCTGCCAGCTTCTGCTTGTGGCCATGTCCAGCTATCATCGGCAATACGCCCACTTTGCCATGGACCAATTGTTTTTTCTGAGAAGAAGTTACTTAAATGTGTACTGCTTGGTAATGCGCTTCGTTCACGGCTGACTTGTGCTAAACCATAGGGAACACTAACAGGGTGGTTTACCTGTGTGCTATTTCGTTGCAGCACACCAGCGTGAAAAAACGTTGGCTGTCGTTCTTGCCGCAAAAGAACAACGCGACCACCTGTACGGATAAAGTTTTCAATTTCAGAATTTACGTTTTCTAGAGAACTTATAATCCAAGGAATCTGTTTTTCAGGAGCTTCATCGGTGATCGTATAAGTTATACCGCGTTTGTTGAGTGCTGTTTGTATTTGTGTATCTGTACCACTATAAGCAAGTGTTTGCATACGCTTTTGTGTAGGACTATAGACTTGCCAGCTTTTTATAGACAAAACGGATGATTCATTCTCCCATTGGGCCGTCAATTCAAAATGGCCTATTTTTTGTGGATGCAAAGACAATTCAAGCCGTTGTTGTTGATAGTGTTCAAGCTGAATGTCTATGGTCTGTAATAAATGTCCTTGTGCAAAGATATTCAATTTACGATGGATGGTTTTGCCGCTATCATTACAGATAACTAGTGTTTTTCGGTTTGTTGTTTGCGCATACAGTGAGCAGCCCCGTTCTGCTATATCAATAAGGACTGGTGTAAATGCTGCTATCAGTGCTGGCCCGACCTTACTATTCAGACGATAGGTCGGCAGACTTGTATCCCATTGTGGGTTAACATAGGGGCGACGCACTTCACACATATGACTATTTTCATGATTTTCAGCATAATCAATTCTGAGAGTGTTTTCATGATCTGCTGGAATATTTATTTCTTGAGAGCCAAATAATTGATCGAAAAGATAAACTTCAACGCTAAAAGGAAAAGTGCCACAAATATTCATCATGCGGTGTTTGCGAATTTCTTCTCCATACCAGAATGCAATTTGCTGATCAATATCTTGTTGTGAAGAAAAATCTACAGGATGCCGTGATGCTCCAAAAAGTCCTTCACCGATAAAACCACGAGTTCCCCAGTACACAGTATCTCCCCACCATTCACCGGCTATAAGTGGACGTTTTGCCTGTTGTGTATCCGCCCATTTGCGTTGCTGGCCAATAACCGCACTTAGAGATGGTTCGCAATGAATATGCATAATATCACCATGTGGCCAAGCTGCTGCACCGCTGGCCAATACAGGGCGAGTTGAATCGATATTACGGACTGTTTCAATGAATTTCTGAACGGGTTTATCCCAAGCCTGGTTGATTCGATAGAGTTCATTTTCGACATCCCAGAGTATAATAGACGGGTGATGACGGTCTCGTATAACCCATTCTTGTAATTCTTGTATTGCATGTGCTTGAAAACGTTCTCCACCTTTTAGGTAATTTTTCTCAGCAGACGACCACATGGAAGATTGTGCTTCAACCAGCATGCCAAGTTCATCGCAAACATCATAGATGACAGATGGGCCAATGCAGGCGTGAACACGTACGCAATTGAAACCTATTTTTTGTAACGTTGTAAGAAAGGTGGTCAAATAATCGTGTCGCCATAAATGTGGAGAAATACGATGACGAACCATGCTAAAACCAAATAAACGAATTGGAGTATCGTTGAGCTGTATCTCTTCGCCAACACAACAAACTGTGCGTAAGCCAAAGCGTAGGGGGTAGCGATGACAGATGTTTCCTGCTTCATCATGTGCACAAATGTCTAGATGGTAGAGTACAGGGTTGTCTGGAGACCACTGCGTTAAATGCTTTACATCTATAGAAATGTTATTGGTTTCTCTAGCAGGAGCAACCAAATCACCAGAAATACTCCAAGTTGCGGCATTACTGTCTACCGTCAGATGAAACTGTTGGTCATGATAGCTGTAAGAAGCGTCAATAATGCGTGTTGCAGGTCGTCCAAGCAGATGAATGTCTTGCCAAATTCCACGCGGAACTGGACCTTCTTCAAAATCAACCGGATAGCTGACTGGATGCAATAATGCATAGCCATCTTCAATCGCAGAAGAACCGGTTACCAGTATGCGGAGCCGAGCAGAATCACCAGCCTGAAGTGGCAAGGGGACCTCAAAAGGCATAAAACCACCAATATGTTCACCAACCTTCTGATCATTGATAAAAATTTCAGCCTTAAATGCAACGGCTTCACAATATAGAATACAGTCAAGGTCATTCCATTCTATAGGAATAGAAATATTTCGCTCTATCCAAGCTTGTTCGACATCAATCCATTCTAAAGGAAACTTCCAGCATTCCCCATGCGTCCACATACTTGGTATGTGAATGCTTTCGCTTTCAGTCGCTGAACTGTTACTATATGGGGTAAAACTCCAATTACCATTCAGGGATACTTGTTGTGTGAACATCTATTCCTCCTAAATCAAAAAATGACATGATTTTATCCATATCGACAGGCACAAAATCATCCATGATAACGTTCAAATCACAATAATGTTAACTTTAGTCTGAGTTGCAAGTTTTATGTGGATTTTCCCTACAGGCTTAAGACTTGTTCCTTTGCATATCTTAGCTAGCCTTTTAAAATAATGATTCTTAGAAAAAGGTGCCCGATGCGTTTACTCATATCTGTTCTGATCATCTTCTTTTGCACTAGCGGTCTCAGTTCAGCAGAAAGCCTGCCGCCTAAAGTTGTGGATTTAATGGATGATTATCAAAAAGCTTCTGCAAAAATCATCGAAGAAGCCTTGGAAGATATTGCTAAGGAGCGAAAATCAGTTATTAGGAGTCTGGAAAAAGAGCAAAAGAGAGAGGTAAAAAAAGGTGAACTTGATACCGCGCTTGCTATAAAGCACCTCGTATCGGAGTTATCACAACCAATAGTGGAATCACCAGAACTAGACAAAGGCCTTGTTGATTTATTTGGAACTGCCGATGCTGGTCAGCATGCTCAAACGGGACGTTTAGCTGGTGGTGTACAAATTGGTGACTTGGACGCTTATATCGTGAGTTTTGATATGATGAAAGATGATAAGGTGATAAAACATTTTTCACCCGATGGCTTTACAAAATTTGCCTCCTTAATTGCAGAGCGTAGCAAGCGAAAAGGCAAAGCTGCAGCAGCAAATATTGTAAATATTGAGGGGGTCGGAGATGGACCTGCTGTTAAGAAAGAACTCGAAAAAGGACATTACTACCGCATGACCGTTCGTATAGCTGGAAAAATCGAAGAATTTCTTTCAAAAGGGATTATGCTACAAATAGACGATTTGCCAGTAGAATAACGGGCCATTAGGCCGGAATATTGCCAACTTTCCCTTAACTGTCTGTCTCAATTGAAGCTCCTATATTCGTCCACTTTTGGGCGCAAACAGCGTAGTCATTTAGTAGAAAAGTTATCTATTAGCCATGTGGATTATGACTGCGCTAACCAAGATCTAATTTTAACCGAAATTATCCCAAAAAACTTAGTTGTAAGGCTTGGTTCTCTGAAGAGAGACAGAAGAGATAAGTCTCAATCAAAAGCATTGTTGAACCAGTAGCAAAATCCCAAAGCTGCGAACATTAGCTTTGGGTCTTTCTGTGGGCATAGAAGAAGTCGAATTGACATCAAACAAGGCGATGAATTTTGAGCTTCTGCAATCTTGTCATATTGAAATATCTTATGTATGGAGATTGGTAAAGTAAAAATCGATAGGCTATTTAGGAATTCTTCAACGGAGGGATCTTCTAGATATTTCTCCAACCATGCCTAACGAACGGAAACGATGATGTAGGACAGAGATGAATGGTTGTTCTAGCATTCGGTAATAAGTCAGGTCGTCGTCATTCTAGGTCTTAAGATGAAAATTGAAGTGAGCAGGAGTTCCTAATGAAGCACTCTCTCGTTATTTATAATGTCCGATAATGTATATTATGTAATATTTAAATATCCTCAAGTGATGTTATATATAATACTTACGTATTTTGTTGAAAAACTTTATGAAACTCTGCTTCGGCTCAGTTGTTATCGATTTGTGGCTGGAACTTAGCCCTTGAGGCATTTGGATGTGCGCTAGACTTTGCGAACTACTATTCTAATCGATTTTCTTATACTGGAGAACCTTGATGCCGATTCCCTATGTCATTGAGAAAGATTCGCGCGGCGAGCGCAGCTACGACATTTACTCACGTTTGCTCAAAGATCGTATTATCTTTCTTGGCGAGCCCATTGATGACCATGTTGCCAATGTTATTATTGCGCAGCTACTTTTTTTGCAGAGCCAAAAACGTGATGCGGATATAACGCTTTATATCAACTGCCCTGGTGGATACGTGAATGATGGCTTAGCGATTTATGACACAATGCAGTATTTGCACTGTGATGTTGCAACAGTCTGTATTGGCCAAGCTGCCAGTATGGGCGCATTCCTGCTGAGCGCTGGAACAAAAGGCAAACGCCTCGCTTTGCCAAACAGCCGTATCATGATGCATCAACCATCTGGCGGTGCACAGGGACAGGCTTCAGATATAGACATTCAGGCTCAAGAAATTCTTCGCCTAAAAGAGAACCTGAACCGCATTCTTTCCGAAAACACAGGACAGGACATAGACCGTATTGCAGAAGATTGTGAACGTGATTTTTACATGTCTGCTGATGAAGCCTGTACATACGGCGTCATTGACAAAGTTGTGAGCAAACCTGTTCAAGAGCCAGAGGCTTAAAACTACCACAAGCCCATACACATTGGCAAAACAATGGAAAGACATAATGGCTAAGAAGAAAAACTCTCCAGATGAATGTAGCTTTTGTGGTCGTGATAACGATCAAGTAGAGCGCCTTATCTCAGGTCCTCCTGGGACATATATTTGTAATGAATGCGTTGATGTGTGTTCATCATTATTACACAGCAATGATCGTGATGGTGCGGATGAAGAGACGCAGGGGGCCGTTCCTGATTTATTAAAAGATTTGCCGTCCCCCTCTCAAATCAAAGCTCATCTAGATGAGTATATCATTGGCCAAGAACGTACCAAACGAATCATCTCGGTTGCTGTTTATAATCATTATAAGCGACTCTCAAATAATTACAAAAATAGCGGTATAGAACTTGAGAAATCAAATATCCTTCTGCTTGGCCCTACAGGCTGCGGAAAAACGGCGATAGCACGCTGTTTAGCAAAACTCTTAAATGTACCGTTTGCGATAGGTGATGCGACCACCATAACAGAAGCAGGTTATGTTGGCGAAGATGTTGAAAACTTGCTATTACGCTTGATTCAAAGTGCCGATTTTGAAATTGCTCAAGCGGAAATGGGTATTCTATATATTGACGAGATTGATAAGATTGGTCGTTCTGGTGGCAATGTTAGTATTACAAGAGATGTCAGCGGAGAGGGTGTTCAACAAAGTTTATTAAAACTTATTGAAGGTACTGTTTCAAATGTCCCCCCTGCTGGTGGACGAAAACATCCAGAACAAAAATATTTACAAATCAACACTCAAAATATTTTATTTATTTGTGGCGGTGCTTTTTCTGGCATGGGAGAGATCGTTCGTCGTCGCCTTGGTGATGGCGTTGTTGGCTTTACTCTTGATGGTGAAGAAACCGAAGCCAGTCTCAATGAAAATGATGAAAGCTGGCTGCTAGCTCAAGTTCGCCCAGAAGACTTAATTGAATTTGGACTCATCCCTGAATTTGTTGGCCGCCTTCCTGTTGTAACAACACTTGATGAGCTGAACGAAGACGCTCTCATTAATATTTTGACCCAACCTGCGAACGCCTTAGTTAAGCAGTATCAGGTGCTTTTTGATATGGACGGCATTCAGCTAGACTTTACACAAGATGCTTTGATTGCGATTGCGGCCCGTGCTATGGAACGGAAAACAGGCGCTCGTGCATTACGTTCCATCATGGAAGAAGTTATGCTGGATATTATGTTTGACCTTCCAGATCATAGTAACAAGGGGATTGTTTCCTGCACAATAACAGAAGATGTTGTTCTCGGTACTGGGAAACCGGTTTTATCAAATAAAGAACTTTCCAGTAAGGCCACCTCTTCAGCAAAAACGAAAAAAACACCTCCACGAAAATCAGCTACCAAAAGTAAGCGGGCTTAGGTCATGACTACCGACGAGCAGCAAACAGACGAGCAATTGTCAATAGATGTACAGTCTCAAAACACTTCAGATGAGACATCCGAGCATTTTGTTGTACAAACAGTGATCGCAAAACGTCGCAAAATAGCAAATGTTTTTGCCGGTGAACCATGGGTTTATCCAAATGCTATTATAGATGCTCCTGATGAGCGTGCTTTAGTGCACGTTGTTACTGAAGATGGAAAACACGTCGGCTTTGGTGACTATAATCCAGATGCGCCAGTGCGCGTACGTTTATTAACAAGAGAAGAAGAATGGATGGGAGACAAGGATCTCATTGATTCGCGTTTACATACAGCGTTCTGGCGTCGAGTTGGTCTTGGTTTACAACCACAAGGTGGAGCCGTTCGTTTGGTCAATGGTGAAGGCGATGGTCTTCCTGGTATTGTTGTTGATAGCTATGGTGCAAATGTTGTTATTGATTTATACTCAGCTGGAATGCGTGATCGCATTCATCTGATCAAAGATTTCTATAAAAATATGTTAGCGGATTGTCGTTTATATGTTCGGATGGGCATTGATGCGGCTAAAAGAGAAGGGGTCCCCCCTCTTAATCCAGAAACGGTTGACGTAGAAAATAAAGATAATGCTGATAACAGTATTGATACCGAAGAAGCGTCTGATCCAGACAATTCCAATGTATTAACTATGGCCGAAAATGGTGTCTTATTCACTATCGATATTGGTGCTTCACAAAAAACAGGTTTTTTCATTGATCAACGTGATAACCGAAGGTTAATTGCTCGTTTTGCTCAAGAACGCCGTGTTCTTGATTTGTTTTGCTATCACGGTGGTTTTGCATTAAGCGCTATTGCTGGCGGAGCAGCTTCTGCACTTGCTATTGATTCGTCAGAGGGTGCGCTTGCTACAGCAGCTCAGAATGCGGAAAACAACGGTTTTGAATTAGAGTTGATGCAGTGTGATGTATTTAAGTGCTTCGAGCGCTTGGAGCAAACAGAGCGGCGTTTTGATTTAATTATATGTGATCCACCAAAACTTGCGCCACGACGTGGTGACAAAGAACGTGGGCTCCGTGCTTACCGTTATCTGGTTGACCGTTGTCTAAAAATACTTGAGCCAAACGGCATCCTTTTGTTAGCAAGTTGCTCACAAGCCATTGGTACTGAAGATTTGCGTCGTTTACTTGCTCAGCAGGGTGAAAAAAACGAGATGAATTTAGACGTGCTTGCTGAAGTGAGCCAGCCAGCGGACCATCCTTGGCCAGTTGGTTTCCCGACTGGACGTTATTTGAGTTCACTTATTGTTCATCGCAGGATGAGTCGTTAGTCTCTATTTTATTATGGTGGACTCGGAAACGTAAATTCTTTTTCTGCCAACTCTCGAATTGTATCGCCAATAGCTAAAGCTGCGGTTGCAGCTGGTGATGGTGCGTTTAAAACATGAATACTATTTAAACGGTGCTCTATAACAAAATCATCTAATAAGTGACCGTTACGGTCTAAGGCCTGTGCTCGTACACCAGCACGTCCTGGACTGATGTCGTCCATAGTCATGTCTGGTATCATTTTCTGCAATGCCGTAAGAAAAGCTTTTTTAGAAAATGCTCGCTTATACTCATCTAGTCCATATTTCCATTCTCGTTTAAAGAGCCGCCATGTTCCAGGAAAACTCAAAGCGCTATAAGTATCACGGATGCTAAACCCTGTTTTACTATAGCTTTCACGTTTAAAGTTAAAAACGGCATTCGGACCACATTCAACACAGCCATCAAGCATACGAGTAAAGTGGACACCAAGAAACGGTAGGTCAGGATCAGGAACTGGATAGATCAAATGTCGAACCTTATGCTGCGCTTTTTCTGTTAATTCGTAATAATCTCCACGAAACGGAACGATGCGTAGATCAAGATTACAGCCATCTTCTTGAGCAAGTCTGTCGCACTGTAATCCACCGCAGGTAATGAGATGGCGAGCTTGAAAGGATTCTGCATTTGTATGAAGAGTTACGCCCCCCTCTTCATGTATAATTTTGAATACGGACTTTGAAAAGAATATATCAACTCCTACGCCACGTAAGACATCAACAAGTGTTCTGCTTACCTGAGAAAAATCAATAATACCTGTTTGTGGCACGTATAAACCCGCAAGACCTTGGCAATGGGGTTCATGCTCACGAATAGTATCTGGATCTAAAGGCACTAAGCCGTTTAATCCATTTTTACGCCCTCTGTCGGCTATAGTCTCAAGAAATGGCAGCTCACGTTCGTTTGTGGCAACAAGTATTTTACCACAAATATCAAATGGAATATTATGCTCACGAGCAAACTGCTCCAGTTGATGTCGGCCAGCAGCACAGTTTTGGGCTTTAATAGACCCCGGCTTATAATACAAACCTGAATGAATAACACCGCTATTATGCCCCGTTTGGTGAACGGCTGGCCCAGTTTCTTTTTCTAAAAGACAGATGCGAAGATGTGGATGATGTTTCTGGATGGCATAGGCAGTTCCGAGCCCGACAATTCCGGCACCAACAATGATAAGGTCATACATGATGTGCTCCTTCTGTTTACTATCCTAGCAATAACAATTCATTGATATAGTAAATACTATGAATACATTTATTCATAGTATGAATATAGAAGATATTGATCTGAACTTGATGCCCGTTTTTTCAGCGCTGATGCGTCATCAATCAGTAAGCAGAGCGGCAGAACATCTCCACCTATCACAACCGGCTGTTAGTAATGCTTTACGACGTTTACGTGTACTGTTTGATGATATGCTGTTTGTTCGTAATGGATCAAGCATGGAGGCAACGGATAAAGCTCGGTCTATTGCTCATGCCATAGAAAATGGATTGCAGGGGTTTGCTCGTGCTTTCTCTGATGAGATTTCATTTGAACCACACAAGAGCGAACGTCATTTTATGATTGCATGTAATGATGATGTTGAATGTGCCGTTATCCCTGCCCTCATGAAAGATATTGCGGTCAGTGCCCCTTCTGTGCATATCCGTACCTGTCGTTTAACTGATACAGTAGCCCAATTGCAAAATAGTGTTGTGGATATTGTTATCGGTAGACGAACTGAGCCATTACCGCGATTTATTCAGCAAGAGCCTTGTTATACTGATCGCTATGTCAGTCTCTATAAAGAACGTCATTCATTACTAAAAAAAAGACCTTCTTTGAGCACATGGTTATCAGCAAAACATCTGGTTATTACTCCAACGGGTGGTGATGAAGGGCGTATCGACCATGTCTTATCTGCTGACGGACTTCAGCGGACAGTTACCATGCGTACGCATCATTTTATGGCTGCTCCCATTATTGTGGCATCTACAGATCTTGTGGTAACGGTGCCAGAACGTGTTGCGGATATTTTTGCTGATGTATATGGCCTTCGTAAAACAAAGCCTCCATTTAATATACCGCCTATTTATTATACAGTGGCTTGTCATGCCAATAAGTCTGAAACCCCTGCTATTGCATGGATGCGGAAACGCATACTTGCGTGCATGCGGTGTTCCTAACAATTCCTCCTCTCAAAGAGCAAAGGAATATATTATGGCAGATCGCCCGAATATCTTATTGATCACAACTGATCAACAACGTTTTGACACTATTTCAGCACTTGGTAATGATACCATTTATACGCCGCACTTAGATTGGCTTGTTCGTAATGGTTGGCATTTTAACCGCTGTTACAGTGCAGCTCCTATTTGCGTCCCTGCCCGTCACACGATTATGACTGGATTAGATGGTCAGACTACCGGTAGACACCATATGGGAGGTTGGGGTGATGAACCTTCGGCCTTACATCCGACTATTCCTGGCTTGCTTACTCAAAATGGCTATCAAACACATGCGTATGGAAAAATGCATTTTAATCCAATGCGCGCCCATTTTGGTTTTGAGCATATTGAGTTACCCGCAGACTATATGCGGACCATGGCAAAACACCCAGAGCTTGGTATCCCAATGGACCACGGTATCGGCCAAAATGAATCGGTTCCTGTGTTCTCGACAGTACCAGATAGTCATAGCCTAACTCATTGGACTGTAGATAGAAGTATTAACTTCCTTGAAACACGTGATGAGTCGCGGCCATTCTTTATGTGGACCAGCTTCACCAAACCGCACGCCCCGTATGATTGCTCAAAAGAATACTGGGATCTATACGATGGCGCACCAATACCAGATGCTGTGTTTGGCGATTGGTCAGAAAAAGCAGAAGACATTCCTGACGGATGGCTGGAATCAACCTGGATGCTTAATAATACAGGGGAATTGCCAGAGCATAAGCGGAAAGCAATGAAGCGTGCATATTATGGCTGTATTTCACAGGTGGACTACAACCTTGGTTTATTGTTTGCACGTATGAATGAAATGAAGTTGCTTGAGAATACATGGATCATTTTCACCGCTGACCATGGCGACATGCTTGGTGACCATCATATGGGGGCAAAGCATTGTCATCTAGAAGGCTCTTCTCATATTCCGATGCTCATTCGTCCGCCAGGCCCATTGTGGGATATAGACAACGAGCAACGCCAAGGAGGCAGTGATGCAATTTGTTGTCTCGCAGACATTCTACCAACCTGTCTTGGCATTGCTGGTGTAGAGCTTCCAGAGCATGATGGTCAAGATTTGCGTCATCTCATGGATCAGAGTTCTGATGCACGCGAGCATCTATACTGTCGCTGTCAAGAGTACCATGCCGTTATTACTGCTACTCATAAATATCACTTCATGGGACTGGGTGGTGACGAACTTTTCTTTGATATTTCTCAAGACCCAATGGAGCAACGCAATCTTATTGGTACTGGTGAAGCAGAAGAAGAACTCAATCGTTTACGTGCAATTGTTGCTGAGAATATTCGAGAACAGGGCGAAGATAACGCTGATGGCGATAAGCCTGTATCCAAAAAAGAACCACGAGACAAAGCCAGCGCCCATAGAACACTTATGCCAGGGCACCACTCACGACTTTTCCCGTGTGATGTTTTACATTAGTTTTTGACTGAAAGTAAAATAAAAGCGTATCTACTCAAAAGGTGGATGCGCTTTTATTTTTGACTTAAGGTGCAAATTCGCGCGTGAACTTCTTCTATCACATCTTGCGGGGTACTTGTTCCAGCAGTAATTCCAACATGTTTTTTGCCTTCAAACCATGCCTCTTCAATTTCAGTGGCTCGTTCAATGTGATAACTTGGTATGTTATTATCCTCAATGAGCGTTGACAATTTACGGGTATTAGAGCTGTTATACCCCCCTATAACAATGCCTACATCAATGTCACATTCAATTAACTCACTGATAGCCTCTTGGCGATCCTTCACCGGTTTACAAATTGTGTCAATAAAACGTAAATCGTCTAATTGGGGTAAGGCTTGAATGGCGGCAAGGACCTCTTGCACCTTTTCTGGTCTGTTGGTTGTTTGACTCACGACACCAATGCGCTTATATGTTTTTAGTTGTTCAACTTCACTCGGATCGGAAATAACGAGGCTTTTTTTGAGGTTGCCAACAACTCCTTTAATTTCTACGTGATCATGTTTGCCAATAATGACAGGAAAATACCCTTTACGCTCTAAGAATCGCGCCAGTTTATGGAGACGTACAACTAAGGGGCAAGATGCATCGAAGACCGCAAAGCCTTTTTCTTTTAGCGATTGTTTGGTTGAATCCGCTGCGCCATGAGCCGTAATCATCACATTATCAGTGGTGATACTGTCTATCTCATGACGCTCAATAATACGGACACCATTCTCCCGCAAACGCTCAACCGTTTGTGGGTTGTGTACCAACTGACCAACAACGGTTAAGTTGTTTTGGAAGTCTGGATCAAGGGCCATGTTTATAGCGTCTTGAACGCCAAAACATGTCCCCATTGCAGATGCGAGTGTTATTCTCATTTGCCTACTTAGACGACGGAGAAATCTTCGACGCGAGCACTTTCTTTTGTGAAGTCCATGTAACGATAAATTTCAGCGCTAAATGGGTTAATACATTTTTCCATGTATTCCAGATATTCTTCAACAGTTGGAATACGTCCAAGCATGCCAATCACAGCAGCAAGTTCAGCACTGCCTAGGTAACATTTCGCATCACGGCCCATGCGGTTATTGAAGTTACGAGTTGATGTTGAGAATATGGTGCTTTCTGGACGAACACGTGCTTGGTTTCCCATGCACAAGCTACAGCCAGGAATCTCACGGCGAACACCCATTTTACCGAAGAGCGCATATAGGCCTTCTTTTTTCAGGGTCAGTTCATCCATACGTGTTGGTGGCGCAACCCAAAATGAGGTGTTCACGTATTCATCACCACAGTTTTTCAAGACGTTAGCAGCAGCGCGGAAATGTCCGATATTAGTCATACAAGAACCAATGAAGACTTCATCAACTTTGGTATTTTGTACTTCTGAAAGTAATGCGACTTTGTCTGGGTCGTTTGGACAACAGACGATTGGCTCCGTGATAGTTGCTAAATCGATTTCATAGACTTTTGCATATTCAGCATTGCTATCCGCACGCAGGAGTGATGGGTTGGCAAGCCATGCTTCCATTCCTGTAATGCGTCGTTCAATCGTTTCACGATGGCCGTAGTTATCTTCCACCATTGCTTTCAACATTTCAATATTAGAGCGCAAGTATTGAGCAACAGATTCTTCTGAGAGGTTTACCGCACATGCCGCAGCGCTTCGTTCAGCAGAGGCATCGGATAATTCAAATGCTTGCTCACAAGTAAGGTCTTCTAATCCTTCAATTTCAAGAATTTGACCAGCAAAGATATTTTTCTTACCTTCGCTATCAGTCGTCAATTCACCATTTTGCATAGCCACCCAAGGAATGGCATTCACAAGATCACGCAAGGTAATACCTGGTTGCATCTCACCTGTAAAGCGAACCAAAACAGACTCTGGCATATCAAGTGGCATAAAGCCAAGTGCTGCGGCAAAGGCAACTAAACCAGATCCAGCAGGGAAGCTGATGCCAATTGGGAAACGTGTATGGCTATCACCACCGGTACCAACGGTGTCTGGTAGCAACATGCGGTTTAACCAGCTATGAATAACGCCATCACCTGGACGTAAAGCAACACCGTTACGTTCGGTAATAAACTCTGGTAACCAGCGATGCATACTCACATCAACTTCTTTGGGATAAGCAGCGGTGTGGCAAAAGCTTTGCATAACGAGGTCTGCGTCAAACGAAAGACAGGCAAGCTCTTTCATTTCATCAGCAGTCATTGGGCCTGTTGTATCTTGGCTACCAACGGTGGTCATTTTGGGTTCGCAGCTTTGACCTGGACGAATACCATCTACACCGCAGGCTTTACCAACCATTTTTTGCGCAAGGGTGAAACCAGCATCGCTCGCTTCAATAGATTCAGGCTTTAAGAAGACATCGCTTTCTTCAAGGCCAAGGTAGGTACGTGCCTTAATGGTTAATGCGCGGCCAATTATAAGCGGCACACGTCCACCTGCACGATATTCGTCGGTCATCGTATTTGAATTAAGGGCAAAAGTAGAAACGACTTCGCCGTTTTTCAGTACTTCGCCAGCATGGGCTTTTACTTCAATTTCGTCACCAGTTTCAAAAGAACTTACGTCTAATTGAATAGGTAAACCACCAGCGTCACGCATGGTATTTAGGAAAATTGGTGCGATAATACCAGCAAGCAAGACACCTTTCGTCCGTTTGTTTGGTACGCAATCTATATCTGAACCAATAGTCCAGAGTAGACTATTGGTTGCACTCTTACGTGAAGAGCCGGTACCGTAAACATCACCGGCCATGATAATGTTTTTGCCTTCAGCACGCCATTTTTTGAGTGTTGGCAAACAGGCTGGGTCTGCGCTTTCATACATAGCTTCGGTATGAAGCGGGATATCTGGGCGACTAGAGGCATGCTGAGCTGGAGACAAATCATCAGTATTTGTTTCACCAGCAACATTATAAACGATGCCAGTAATACTTTGTGGCAGGGCTTCCATATTCAGGAACCATTCTGCATCGGCCCAGCTTTGAATAACAGATTTGGCATAAGCATTGCCTTCATCGGCAAGCTTTTTAACAATTTCAAAGTTATCAAAAACCATGATGATATTTTTGAGCGCCGCAGCTGCGAGTTCAGCGTTATCACCTTCAAGCTCACGGGTTAAGTATGGGACATTGTATCCGCCCATCATTGTACCCAACAACCGAATAGCATCGGCACGATCAATAACAGGTGATGTTGTGTCGCCATGTGCAACAGCACCAAGCCATTCGGCTTTGATCTGTGCTGCTGGGTCCACGCCAGGAGGAACACGCTGGGTTAAAAGTTCTTGCAAGTTTGCTGCTTCATTAGCAGGCGGATTTTCAAGCAAAGCACATAAGCCTTGTGTCTGTTCAACGTTAAGCGGTAATGGTTCTATCCCTATAGCAGCGCGTTCGGCAACATGTTGGCGGTAGGTCTCTAGCATAAATGGCATCCTTTATAAACGAGCGCTTAGACTAGAAAGAGGAGAAGAATGGCAAGAGGCGGCTACACCAAACGCATAAGAGCCATGCATTATCCTTATATGACAGTTTTCTTCTTCTATTTTATCGAGGATGTTTTTCAATCATGTGAGCCCAGCTCAATAACCCCTGTGTCTGCGGATTATTTGTAGATATTCGGCCTATGGCTTGTTGGTGACGAATTGCCCGAACTCGACGACGTTCTTCTCGTGGTAAACGGACCCCCTCATTGACGACGAGCCCACACACGATTTGGCGCTGATGCCTTCTACGAACATGTCGCTTTTTATTCATATGTAGGTGATAGCCATAATCTGTAATGATACGACGGACCATATTCAGGAGGCTGTTTATATGAGTATTGTTTCCCCGTAGAGAAATACTTATGTCATCTGCATATCGCGTATAGGCGGCTCCAGACTGTTTCATTGCGGCCTCAATGCGAACGTCTAATTCGTAATTGACCGCATTAGATAAATGTGGACTGCTTGGTGCACCTTGCGGCAAACCCCCTTGCCAACAGAGGAGTTCGCACAAGCGTCTACGAGCTTGATAATTCCAGCCTGTCTTCTTGAATAACGCTTCTATTCGCTGCTCACTGGTATGCGTGAAGAAATCCTTCATATCTACTTGAGCAACACAATCCTGCCCAATATGTGGGCTAGCAGCATCGTAAACAGAGAGCCCTTTCTTGAAAGCTTTTGCTGCTGGATGAGCAGGCAGTTTATAAAGCAACTTTCGTAAAATAAGGCGCTGAATATGTTTGAGTTCTTTATGTGGTGCTGCGATTGTGCGCATGCCGCCATTTCGTTTTGCTATACTGTAGCTCTGATATTGGACTGATACGCGCTGAAGAGCATCAATACTTATGCCAAGTAAAGAGGCCAGAGCATCTATTCCCATGCCTGTATCTTCTCGTTTCCCAAAAAGAAAACCCATGACAAACCCTTTCTCAGCAAGTAAAAAACTGGGCGCTGCCTCTCGACAGCGCCCATATGTCTTGCTCAGGAATGCGATTCCTGACTCAGGATTCACATAGCATATTTTTACACGGATGACGAAGCATCATCCTTCGCTCTGCATTTGAGCGACACCAAGACATAACTAAGTATATTCTAGAATGGCCTTTTGTGCAATACTATTATTCGTGCACTTCTACTGACAATGTTGCATCAACTTCATCACGAAATACCATTTCAATGCGTTTCGCTAATTTTTCAGGATCTGCAATATTAGTACCACGAATGATAACTGTTGTATCTTTCACGTCCCAAAGCTCAATATGAGCTTCACCTTCGAGGCTGTCTTGAATTGTTTGGATATGGCCTTGCATCTGACGCATAAGAGCGATTCGTCCACCTGCGCCAGCCATTGGTGATGCCGGCTCTGGTTTACGTAAGACTTCATTTATAATTTGTTGAATATCTGCGGTACAGGTGCCGCAGCCGCTACCTGCCTGCGTTTCTGCGGTTATACCAGCGACATCAGTAATACCGTCTTCTTCAACGGCTTCACGAATACTCTGTTCGGTAATACCATGACAGCGGCAGATCAAGCGGTCTATATCACGATCAACTTGAGGTTCTATGCCCTTGTTCTTAGCAATCGCAAGATGCAGGGCTTCTAGACCCCATGGCATCAATGGCAAACGGGCGCGGTCTATGTTATCCAAATAGAGGCAGATATCATCCACTGTAAGTGCAAGTGCTTCTTCAAGAGTTTTACCGACAAGCATTTCAGTAAGTGCGGACGCAGAAGCAATCATGCTTCGGGCTGCAAATACTTGAAAGCGAGACTCAGTAATCTGATTGTCTTCTATCTTTAGATACAATCGCAGTGCGTCACCAACAACAATAGAACCAACTTCACCAATTGCCGTCGCGCCGATAAGTTTGCCGAGGTTCTTCGGGTTTTCTTGATGGGCCAGTAATAGATCGCTGTTGCTCATGCGCAACTCCTTTTGTGCCATTGGTGTGTGCAGCGGCTACTCTGCAAGCATGCTGCATGCACACAAGTAGCTAGCTTCGGAGGAACAAACTGGCATATTTTTTACTACATGTTATATGGCTACAGGCGATCTGTTCTGCTAGAAAGGAGCCGCGTGGATATGTTGAGTCACTTGCCACTGAGCATTCTTCTTCTTGGTAGCGTTCTAAGCCAAGTGTTTTGTGCTGAGGTAAGCCGTCCGCTTGAATATAGTGGCAATAATTTTGAAGAACAGGCTGTCTCTTCTGCGCTAATGCAGTTGAAACAAGGCAATCTCAAAGGGCTTCAATTATTAACCGAAGATATTTTTTCTACCGGACTTATTGGTCCATATGATTTACTTTCAACTACTGCTGACAATCCAAACCCGATTGAACGTCGTTGGACTTTTCACCTACGCTCAGTAATAGCGAGTTTAGAGAGCCCCTTTCAAGAAGTGGTCATTGCTGAGTTAGAACAACAGGCGCGTAGATCTGCACCTCATAACCTTCCACATTATTTACCTGCTCCTTCTGCCCGAGCATATTTACAAACAGCTATTCACAATATGCGCGATCGTGGCCGTTGGCCAGCGGTTCGTACACTTGAATCTCTTCTGGAAACAACTCCTTCGCAACCACCCTCTGTTCAATTATATCCTCCTGGACCATGCGTTGTTCAAGCCGTTGCTCCATCAGTGCAAGAATATGGCCATACTGTTATCTGGAAACAGAACGCAGGTTTTATCTTTGCCTGCGATCCATGGGAGAATGTACTTTGGCAATATCGACTTCCTCAGCACAGTCAGGTTATTCGTGGCTTTGGGGCCTGCCTTATTTCTGAACCCAGTTATTTAAGTATACTACTTGAAGATGGGACGACACAGCATTTCCCTAAGCCAGACCTTGCCCAAGGTTTAGGTGTACATATTCCATATGCATGGTTTCATTTAGGCCGTAAAGTTTACCGATTAGACACTCGTGATAGTTCTATACACAGTTATCTCTTACCAGATAAACCTGTTGCTGCCCCCCTGCGCGATGCTACAGGCCAAGAGTTATGGCTTACACAACAAGAACTATTCATAAGGAATGATGATAACATTATTCATCGTTTTGCTCATCACTTGCCCGTTACCAATATGTGGGCACTACGAGCTGTAGAGCGTTATTTATTATTACAAGATGAGCATCAACACACGTATCGGATAATGCCATTTCCAACAGACTTCCATAAGAAGAGTCGTTCTCAAGTCATTGATTTATTTTGTCGTGCGCAACGTTTCAATGAAGCGTGGACATTGTGGGAGCAATCAGCAGACCGGTCTATTGAAACGGCTCTACGTATTGCCGAAGAAAGCCCTCAGTTACATGCTCACATTGATGAGCTTGTAAAAAAATACCCGCACAGCAAACAATTATTGCATGCACTTCATCTCTGTTATGAGAAATTATATAGCAGGGAAGATGCTGTAAATTGGCCGTATTATACAGAGTTATTACAGCTCGCCCGCCAGTTTCCCCAAAGCACCTTTTCTTTTGCTGATGGAGGCGGCACTTTAAGTGGGCGGGCTATTCAGTTAAGTTGTGAATTACCGCCGTTTTCCTACCCCACTTGTTCACAGACATTAGCGACCGGAGCTCAAGGTGGACTCTCTATAACCGTGCAGGCAAGTATTTCTGCGAGTGCAGATTTATCGTATACGGATATACGAGTCAACAGTGCTGAGGATGAGTTTCTTTGGGCACGACGTTTTTATGAACAAGGGAAATCCCCCTCACGTCATATTCGGCAATACGGTGATTATATTATCGCTATTTCTGGTCAACGCCGTGTTCGTATTTTTGATGCGGTCAATGGTACGCTGCTAGCAGAGCATACGGTTAAGCCCTCTCAGGGGTATTTAGAAACTATTTCTTTCACAGACCCACGGCAACTAGCTTGCCGCTGGCCCGTAGGCATGCCGCAACATATTTCGTTGTTGAGAGACGGCCAAACCGTGCAGCAGTATAGAGTAGAAGCAGAAGTTGATTGGGTACTTCCAGTAGAAGATATGGTGTTTGCTGCTGCAGCAGATGGAATTTATGAAATAACAGAAAAAAGGCCAAGTAGCTGGCCTGAACATGGTAGTCAGCATGTTGTTCCATTACGAACAGGATTATTGTTTGATGAACAGCGTTTTTATAGTTGGGAATAAATATGGCCCTGTTCTTTAGATAAGAACAGGGCCATATCGTTTGAAGTAACAGGTACAGTCAGCTTAAAGTAATGCAGCTTCCGCGCATTGCACTGCATTGAGTGCTGCCCCTTTCAAGAGTTGGTCACCAAGAACCCAAAGATCTAACGTGTTCTTTTGGCTTGGATCTTTACGAATACGGCCAACATAAACAGGGTCTTTCCCTGCTGCGTCTAATGGCATTGGCCAACGGTTTGCATCGCGATCTTCAAGCACTTCAATGCCAGGGGCATTTTTGAGAAGTTCATAAGCGCGCTCAACACTCAATTCATCCGTAAATTCAACATTCAACGCCTCGGCATGAGTACGAAGCACTGGCACACGAACACAGGTGGCATGAACACCAATTGTGGTATCGTTCATGATTTTGGCTGTTTCATTAACCATCTTCATTTCTTCTTCACAGTAGCCGTTTTCTTCCATAGGAGAATTATGTGCGAACAAATTGAATGCATATGGATACGGCAATACTTCTGGAGTAAATTCTTTACCATCAAGATAGGCCCGTGTGCCTTCTTCCAATTCAACCATGGCAGCATGGCCAGCACCTGATGCAGCTTGGTAGGTTGCGGCAACAACGCGCTTAATAGGCACCTCACGATGTAGAGGAGCAAGTGCAGTCAGCATAATAATGGTGGTACAGTTTGGGTTGGCAATAACACCATTGTGTTGCTTAGCAGCTTCTGGATTGACTTCTGGCACAACTAAGGGTGTATCTGCATCCATGCGGAAGGCAGAGCTATTATCTACCATCAAACAGCCAGCTTTGCGGCATGCTTCTAAATATTTCTTAGAAATAGAAGAACCAGCGCTGAATAAAGCAAGATCACAGCCGTCAAAGCTATTTTCGTCAAGGACGGTTACTTCAATCTCTTGACCATTATAGGTCAACGTAGTACCTGCACTGCGTGGTGATGCGAGCAAACGCAATTCATCAACAGGGAATTGACGGCGCTCAAGCACCTGAATCATTTCAACACCAACGGCACCTGTGGCACCAGCAATGGCAACGATAAAACCCATGGGAGGCTCCTTCTTATAGTAAGCAGCGCGCCATGCTGGAGAGCTATTCATAAAAGCAAGGATGAGAGTGCACCCGTTTAAGACAATAGCTTGCAGTTTTGACCCTACCAAGTGGGTAGTCTTTAGCGTTAAAATGCAATTCATCTTCTAATAAAGCGTTATTTACTAAAAGAATTAAAGCGTGCCGTTTGAGGAGAAATTATTCCTCTGGAGAAAGTAATTTTTGCCAGCGTTGCACCCACGTTTGGGCAACGGTGCCCAAATCATCTTCGTCAAAGTTGCCACGTGCACACTCAAAAGCTTTGTGCATTTCTTTTATCGCAGCGCGGGTTCGACTGAATTGTTCAGCTATATCAGCATCTGACATGCCGTCGAGAAAGCCTTCTGCTACGGCACGCAGGTCATCATTGTTCCATTTACGTCCAGGTGATCGACGTCCTGCTTTTTTCGGGCGTTCACATGAAACGGGGCTTGGTAATGCTTCTGAGCTTATATTCGCTGGCTGTGAGGACATCTGCCCTTCTGGATGTTCTTCAAGAGCATTGCCAAGAGCAACAATATGTTGTTGGGCAATAAGCACTTCGCCCTTTTCATTGAGCAGTGCAACCCACTGATCATCCACGGCGTTCACGATACCGGAGATAAACTCGCCCGTGCTCAGGCGAAAGTGGCAAGACTCACCAATACGACAGAATTCTTCAATCATAAACTCAGTCTCTTAGCTCAGTAAGATCACGCAAGACTCGTGTTGACAGGGATTGCAAGTCAGATATCCTCTTAGCATCAGGAACAAGTTTGCTTCTACGTCATCTCGGGAGCAGGCAACGAGCATTGCCAGCACAATAACAGGCAGCCTTTTCTGGTACCCCTCCCCTTTACAAAAGAATATTCTCCCTCTTTTTGGATACATCATATATGGTCACACGGCATGGGTAAGAAAACCCTCGTTATTATAGATGGGCATTACTATGCCTACCGCTACTTCTTTGGCATGCCGCAGCTTTCCGGTCCAGATGGACAGCCAACCGGTGTGACCTTCGGCTTTGCAAAACTTTTTCGAGACCTTTTTGCTGACCCTGATGTCACTCATTTTGTTTTAACTTTTGACCATAAAGACCCTACTTTTCGTCATATCATGTATCCGGAATATAAAGCACACCGTGATCCAATGCCGGATAACCTGCGCTCTCAAATACCTGATGTATTTCGTTTGGCTGAAGAATGCGGCGTACCACTGCTCTCCATTCCGGGATATGAGGCTGATGATGTGATTGCCACTCTTGCCCAAAGCGCAGAACAAGAAGGCATCTATTCTCGCATTTGTTCAAAAGACAAAGATCTTGACCAATTCCTTAATAATTACATTGCAAAGTGGGATCCAGGTAAGAACGAATATGTTACCCGTGATTCACTATTAGATGATAAGGGCATACGTCCAGATCAAGTTGTAGACTATCTCTGTATGGTTGGTGATAGCGCGGATAATGTTCCAGGCATTAAAGGCATTGGTCCCAAGACAGCAACCAAACTCTTACTTGCTTACGACAGCCTTGAAAATGTCCTGAAAAACACAGATAAGCTCAAAGGTAAACAAAAAGAAAACGTTGAAGCTTTTATCCCACTGGCAGAACTTACCCATAAGTTGATTACCATTGTTACGGTGCCAGATTTACCTGAGACAGAAAGTTTTGTTTGTCCAGAGTGTTTGCCGGAATCTGCTCGACCATTATTTGAAGAACTTGGCTTTAACCCTGCGCGTTTCTTCCCTCGTAATGAATCACTTGCCAGCGATAACGCTGATTACACCATTCTTACCGAAGAAACCTTGCCGTCTTTTCTTGATTCATTGCGAACAATCGGCAGATTTGCTATAGATACTGAAACAACAAGTCTCAACCCACTAGAGGCTGACCTTGTTGGTATTAGTTTTGCCTGCGGTGCAGGTGCCAAAAGAAAAGATGCCGCCTACCTTCCATTAGCAGGCCTCCCGTCTGCTGGGCATAAGGCGCTTGAGTGGAGTGCTGTCCGAGACACACTAAAGCCATTGCTTGAAGATCCAGATGTCAAAAAAGTCGCCCAGAATGCAAAGTATGATTTGCGCGTATTTTTGCGTAACGGCATTAATATGCAGGGGCTTGATGGCGATTCCATGCTAGCAAGCTGGGTCTTAGACCCCAGCCGTACATCTCATGGTTTAGATGCCCTCACTGAAGAGTTTTTACAAGAAAAGAAAATAGCGACCGGCGATGTGGTTAATTTTGCTAGTGGCCAAACCATGGCAGATGTTTCTATTGAAAGTGTTGCGCAATACGCTTGTGAAGATGCACAATGTACATGGCGTTTGACCGAGTTACTAGAAGATAAACTGACACAGCAAGGTATGTTGAAAGTTTATCAAGAACAAGAAGTGCCCTTGGCAAGTTGTCTTGCTCATATGGAACAGACCGGTTTTGCAGTAAATGCACAAATTTTAATGGATAGCAAAGAGCACCTCGAACATTATCTTGATCAGATTTTTGCCGACATACGTGCTATTGCTGGTGAAAAATTTAATCCTGCAAGCCCAAAACAGGTTGCTGTTTTATTGTTTGAGAAACTTGGTTTACGAGTTATTCGCAAAACAAAAAGTGGCCCATCTACCGATGCTCGTGTTTTGGAAGCTCTTAAACATGATCATGAAATGCCCGGTCTTCTGTTACAATATCGCTCACTTTCCAAATTACTTTCGTCTTACCTACGTACTCTTCCGGACCATATTGAAAAAAATACTGGGCGTATTCATAGCTCATTCAATCAACATGGTGCAGAAACGGGTCGCCTGAGTAGCGATCACCCAAATCTTCAAAACATACCCAAAAAAGGTGACCTTGGTAGAGAAATTCGTGCTGCATTTATGGCTCCTGCTGATCATACTTTGCTCGCTGCTGATTATAGTCAAATTGAATTGCGGATGCTTGCCCACCTCAGTGATGATGAGACTTTGAGACAGGCATTTGATAACAACGCTGATATTCATCGTTTTGTCGCTGCCCAAGTACATGGCTGTGATGAAGCCAGCGTTACTCCTGAGATGCGCAATTCAGCCAAAGCCATTAATTTTGGAATTATTTACGGACTAAGCTCTTTTGGCTTATCCCAGCAAATTGGCATTAGCCGCCCTGCTGCCCAAGAATTTATTGATGGATATTTCGCACGGTTTTCTGGCATTCGCCGTTATATAGACAGCGTTATTGAAGAAGCTAAAGAATGCGGTTATGTCAGCACCATTGCAGGTCGCCGACGTTATGTGCCATTGCTGAAATCGGGAAATGGCAATGAACGCAAACAAGGTGAACGTATTGCTTTGAATTCAACCATTCAGGGAAGCGCTGCCGACCTTATAAAAAAAGCAATGCTTCGCTGTTCTGATATGTTACCAGAACAATCCAAACTTATTGTCCAGATACACGATGAACTCATCGTTGAATGCCATAATAGCGTTATTGATGAAGCAAGTGCAGCCTTGCAAAACGCAATGCTGCATGCTTTGGAACTGTCTGTTCCATTATTGGCTGATGTGCGCCATGGCAGTGATTGGCTATCCGTATCATAATTCTACCACATTTCATATACAACCACACAACTCAACCCAAAGAGTAATCATACAAAACAATAAAAAGTAACCTCTCAAAGAAAGAGATACTTATCTTAGAAGGATCTTCATGAACCAACCTCGTCAACAACAGCAACACAATCAAAACCAAGGACAGCAACATCGCCGTCGTCGTAATAATAATAACCGTAATCGGTCTGGAAATTTCAGGCATCGTAATAACAACAATAATAACAGCATGCAAGCTATTCTTAATACGATAGACTACACAATCCCTGAAGATAAAAAAATAATCTTAGGTGTGACTGGTGAGCCAGGCTCAGGTAAAAGTGCTTTTGTAAAAGAATTTATGAAACTGAATGCCGAAGTCATTGATGTAGACAACGTTGGTCATGACGTTATTGATGGAACAGCCACTCAAAAGAAATTAGTTGCCACCTTTGGTGAAGACATTCTTGGCGAGGATAAAAAAATCATTCGTGAGACTTTAGCTGCTAAAGCTTTTGTTGATGCTGAAACGGTTGCTGTATTAAATAAAATTGTTCATCCAATGCTTAAACGAAAAGTAAATGCACTACTCAAGAAAACTAGTAATTTTGTTATTATTGATGCTGCTTTATTAAATGAACTCGGTTTAGGTGAAGCCTGTAATTCAACTATTTATGTTCGTAGTCCGCGCGAAGCACGACTTGAAAGAGTCGCACGCCGAGGATGGGATGAAGCTGAACTCAGCCGCCGTGAAAATGCTCTTGGTGTTGCTGAAGAGCGCGCCGCTGCTTGTGGTCTTATAGTAGAAAACACTGGTAGCTATTCTTTATTACAGACTTACGCAAAAACTATTTTGGCTCGTCAATTAGGTGTTGACCCAGTTGCATTGAAAAAGCAACAAGCTGCTGCGGAACATAAAACCGAAACAGCAGAAGGGCAGGCATCAGAAGCCACTGAGTCAAACGATTCTACGCAACAAAAAGTATTGACCCCAGAAGTCAATGAAGATATTAAACCCCCTCCGCGCGAGCCCGTTGAAATCAAACTTTCAGATTACCTTGCTCGTAAATTACCAGATTTACAAGAAGAGGCAGATAAGCTTGAAGTACGCGATGCTCGTTTCCTTGGTCGCAATGAATTGATATGTGAACTTGTTCGTCGTGCCGCGGGTGAACGCAATGATTCTATCATTGTTGAAGGATACATTGAATTTCATAAAGAGCACAGTGCTTACATTCGCAGTCCAAGTAATAACTACGCAGCAACTGCAACAGACACTTTCATTTCTGCCCAACAAATTCGACGTTATGGCATTAAAGCAGGCATGCACATTGTTGGTAAAGCTCGTGCACCACGCGGTAACGAACGTTGCCCGCAATTGCTCAGTGTAGAAAGCATTATGGGCGAAGCGATGGATGAACGTTCTCGTTTCCCACGTTTTCAAGACCTCGTACCATTACATGCTGAAGACCGTCTCTTTATGGAACGTTCTGATCAGCCCTATGATTATAGCCTGCGTATCATTGATCTTATTTCTCCTATCGGCAAAGGACAACGCGGACTTATTGTTGCTCAGCCCAAATGTGGTAAAACCGTATATTTGCAAAAAATTGCGAATGCCATCACCACAAATAACCCAGATGTAACATTGATGGTTTTACTCATTGATGAACGCCCAGAAGAAGTAACAGACATGCAACGCGAAGTAAATGGTGAAGTAATTGCTTCTACCTTTGACCAGCGTTCAAGTCGCCATGTACAAATTGCTGAAATGGCTATTAACAAAGCCAAACGCTTAGTCGAACGTGGTGATGACGTTGTTATTTTACTCGATTCAATCACCCGTCTTGCTCGTGCTTATAACTCAGAAGCACCATCCTCTGGTCGTATTATGTCTGGTGGTCTTGAAAGCGGTGCGCTTATTCGCCCGAAACAGTTCTTTGGTGCAGCCCGTAACATCGAAAACGGTGGTAGCCTCACGATTCTGGCCACTGCTTTAGTTGATACGGGTTCTGTCATGGATACCGTTATCTTTGAGGAATTCAAAGGTACTGGCAATATGGAAATTGTCTTAGATCGCCGCCTCTCTAACAAAGGCATTTATCCAGCTGTTGACGTTGCTCAATCAAGTACGCGTAAAGACCATCTGCTCATCGGGAACGACGAAGAGATTAAGCGCCTACAAGCCCTTCGTCGCTTCCTCTCTGACCGAAGTCCACAAGATGCTGTTGAGTTCTTGAAAAAGCAGCTTAAAGGCCATAAGACGAATATTGAGTTCCTGATGAGCATAGATCCTGAGCGTGGCAGCTTTATGTAAGGCCTTGCGCAGGAAAAACAGCTTATAGATTCTTCTACAGAATAGATTTGTATGTGCTCGTAGCTCAGCTGGATAGAGCGTTGGTTTCCGAAGCCGAAGGTCGGAGGTTCAAATCCTCTCGAGCATACCATACTTTTTGTGATAATAGTCAATTTTATTGCCACACGTCTTTAGGCGTCACATTAAGGTTTATCGATTTGTATAGCCTGGAATGGGGACCACCGAACCAGGGTCGTCTTGGATGATAAGATTGGCATCTGGATTGTCTTGAATTTCTAATTGTGGGTAGCGTATCCATTCCAGCGAGCCATCGGTTTTGGGGGCTACAGCGCCTTTTACATTGTTGTTCAGTAGATGTTGTTGCAGTTGTTCGCGGAGTGTTTTCTGAATTTCTGTGTAGAATGGGTTGGCAGCAGCATTTCGTTGTTCAAGTGGGTCTGAGATTTTATCAAAGAGAAATTCTTTGTTATCAGCTGCGGAGTAGAAATATTTGTAGAATTCGGTTGCAATCATGTAGGTGCCTTGTTCTGATTGGTTTTGACCAAGTTGTTGACTGTAGACAGCATCACGGGAGATGCTGTTAGTAGCAATTTTTGCAAGATCGACTCCATCTATATTGTAATACGTTTCATCAATACCAGCAGCAGCAATAGTTGTAGGCAGTACATCAACTAGGCTGACTGGATGCGTGCAGATGCTATCTGTTGCAAAATGATTAGGGTAATGCGCTATCATTGGAACTTTTGCTGAAGCGTCATGCATGCTGCGTTTACCGAAGCAATTATAATCACCGAGGTATTCACCGTGATCTGATGAGAAGATAATCAGGGTATTTCCTAGCTCTCCTTGTTCTTCAAGTTTATCGAGAATTCGCCCCACTTGGTAATCTACAAAGGAAATACTGGAGTAATAAAAAGCCTTAATGTTACGCATAAGATTATTATCTATGCCTTGATCGCGGTACTTGTAACGGTTTTGAACTTTGTTGGCATAGGTCATCAACTGTTCTGAATTTTGTGGAACAAGCGGTAATGGCATTTTCGGTGCACGATATAATTTATGCCACGGTTTGGGTGGAGCAAAGGGCGGATGTGGATGAATGAAGCTGGACATTAAACACCATGGTTTTGCTTTGTTTTTTCTTTTCTCTAGAAAGGTGAGGGTTCTATCACCTATCCACTGAGTTGGGTGTGCTTCTGCGGGGAGCGTCGATACTTGAGGGATATAATACATCTCACCTCGAAAACCATGTGGCTCAATAAAGTCATAATTATTATCTTTGAGAAACTTACAATAGTCATCTGTCTCTGGGTTTGATTGACATTCTTCTTGTATTTCTCGGTTTTGAAAGCCGCGTTTGCCATCACGAGCTATCGGATCGTTTTGATCTGGACCTAACTGATCTGGTGAAAAATGAAGCTTACCAATTGCCTGTGTTGCATAGCCATTTTGGGCTAAGATAGCCGGAAAGGACTGTTGGTTATCATCCATCCATTCACCATTATCTGAGCAGCTTGTATGGTATGGATATAAGCCATAGTGCATGGAACAACGTGCGGGTACACAAACAGGAGACGGAGAATAACAGTTTGTAAAGGATGTCCCCCCTTGTACTAAACGATCTAAATTGGGGGTTCGTATGACAGGGTTCCCTAGTGCGTGAATAGTGTCTGCTCTCTGCATATCAGTGAAAAGAATTAATATATTTGGTTGTTTGGGGTTATTCACAACAGACTCCTTTTGTTGGTCTGATGCCACCCTATCGTGATACAAAATGAACCGCAATAGCATATATTGTCAATTTTGTAATATATGGTCATTGATGTTTTTTAAATAACGTATATCAACTATACTATTTTACAGATTTAATGAGGTAAGTTTGACGTTGGTAGAAATGAGAGATGCAAGCGCGGACGGCAGGCAAGCAGGCCTTTGGTGTGTGCCCTTCTTCGACCACATAACCACAGCTTTATCAGCTAATAATTACACACCATCGAGATAATCTGTAAAAGAATGAGCCCATTTATATTTTTTCGACGAACCACCATGTATTCGTTGAAATTGTTCAAAATTACAAGTGCCCTCATGTTATCCCTCCTATAAGAGTAGAGATTTTATAATGAAATAGGACCTTCTATTTATTTTGAATAACAAATAATTCAGAAATATGTTATTGCAATACTCGTATAATTAACTGAGCATCATCCCCCTGTACATCAATATCATTTTGCCAACAGGAATATAAAAAGGTTATTGGGTCTTCATTGGTATATGCAATAGCTTTTCGCAAAGCACTGTATAAAAAATCAGCAGGTTTATTGTGCTTGTGCAATAAACGAATTGCCCCAATAAGTCTATCATTCCATGCGAGCTTTCTAGGCAAATCACGAATAATACGACTTATTTCATCATCAAGAGCTGGGGCCACCATACGTGCAATAAGGTCATCAGTATAGGTGATAAACCCTTCTTCTGTAAATAAGTGGTGTGCAATTGGGTATTCGGCTCGCAAAGCTGGACCAATACTGGAAATCATAAGGGTACGTAAGTCTGCTAATAATGCACTATCAATTTCTGCCATACAGGCTGCACCGCCACCATAATGAGCTGCTAATAGGGCTAATGCAAAATGAGCTGCATTATGACCATATAATTTCAGTGCGTTAAATGGCGTAAGATCGTCACCTATTTGCCATTCTGGATAAAAACTACTACCCGATTGGCAAAAACAATGATCGCCAGCTTCAACCAAGAATGCTTTCTTAGAACTCGGGTATATTGGAATAAGCCCCTTTTCTGCTGGGCGAATACCACTCATTTTCCCAATAACGGTATTGATACAAACAACGGCATCATGCTGTACGCCTCGTTTGCTCAGAGCATGACGCAATACCCCAGCGGCATCATGATGATTTTCACCAAGCAAGATAATTAATGGTGTTAAACGCTGTTTGCAGGCTTCTGCAATAAGGGCCGCAGGTGATGTTTCATCACCGTCATAACAAGCCGTACTTGGCAAAGCCGTACTCACGACACGAGCTATAAGTAAGGCTTCTATGAGGCATTGACGATGGCTTGGAGTGCGTGAATTATACGCTTGTACGTTTGTACAAGTGTTTTTTTTGCAGCCTTCTGTGTTTGCAACATTACAAGAGAAAGCAGCGTTTACTTGAAGCTGCTCGACCAATTGATCTTGAATATCAACAACGGTAATGATTTCCTCTGCATAATGCCGTCGAAATGCCTGACAAAAAAGTCCAGCTTGAATAGGACCAAAGCCAAAGCCAACCATTCCACTGACTTGTTCGGTCATAGATCACTCACTAAGCGAATACAAGCGGGCTCATCTTCTGTTATGTCACTGAAGCGTCCAACCCGCTCATCAAAGAAAATATTATCCCCCACATCATCATTACAGGTTGAAACCTCGCCAAGAATTGCATATTCAGTAGTTGGCCAAAATGCGTGATCCATATCTTGAGTGATCGTAATTCGTTCGCCCGCATGCAGAATAAATTCCTCACCCTCCGTATTGTAAGAGCGCATTTCACCGTTTACTTGAACGCGTCCAGTACCACCATAAAGAGCAATGCAAAAAGTTCCCCAACGAGATATAATGTCTTCTTTTTTGTGTTTGTGATGATGACGCGGTGTTATTTGTCCTTTTGTTGCATACATTAATTTCTCGCAGTACTCTTTTTCTTCTGCCAGATTAATGAGAACAAGTCCACAGGCAGAAAAGTCACCAAGACCGAAATCAGTTACGTCCCATTTGGGTACTGGTGGGAAAGCCCAATAGTGACGTTCAAAAGCATCTGCTGCTTGTTGGATAATCGTATTTATCTCAGAACGACGCATGAAAAACTCCTTTATTATGCATTTAGTTCGCGCGAACCGTTTTCATCAACAATTTTTGGTTCACAGAAGAATGTATATGAATTATTGTAATCAGAATTACATGCAGAACGAATATGCAAAGTAAATTGTTTTGGCGTATCTGGCGGCAAGCAAACAGAACCGTGTGGGCCAATTTTATTTGTACCAGCTTGTAATGCTCCTGCCTGCCAACTGAGCAATGGTATCTCTTTTGCCCCTATACATAGAACCAAATCCACTAAACCAAAATCAGTTGTTTCTGCGCTGTGATTTATGGCAAAACACTCGCACATAAATTGTTCACCAGTTGTCCATTTCAATTTGCGAACACGAGCGCTTAATAGAGAGGCTCTGCAAGCTTGAGCAACCGCTTGCAGGGCTGGCTTTTCTTCATGCGGCCAACTTAACAAACTATTATTTGCAGCACTTGGCCATGGTTCATTAAAACACCAGTTCATTGCCATACTGCAAGCAGGCCACTGTCTGCGAGACTCTTCAAAAATATGTTGAAGACCAATAGATTGAAGAATTTGACCATGAGCAACCAACTCATCCAAGTTTTGGCTCGTTCCAAAAAAGGAGTCAATTGTAGCATGCATGAGCCAACTATCTACAGCAATGCTTGGCAAAGCACCAATGCCATGATGTGTTTCCCATGCAGTACCTATACGTGGTGGCCACAGTTCATCTTGTGGGATAAAGCTTTTCAACGTTGAAACAGCGGCAGGACCAGGCACTGCAAATTCAGTATAAGCTGTATGTGTTGAGCGAGAAAATAAAGACAACACATCTTCACCAGATGCTGTATCAACACAAGCATACGGACCGTGCCCCATGCCAACAACTGGTGCCGTTGGTAAAAATGGCGTATTTTTATCTTCAGCAAAAGCAAGACTGTTAAGTAATCGTAAAGCATGACTTTGATCATCCATACCAGACCATGCATTAAATAATTCATTGCCACCGCACCACAGGGCTATAGATGGATGACCGCGTAATTGGCGAATCATACTTACTGCTTCTTGTTGTAATATATCTAAATACTCAGGAGAATCTGGATAATTATTACAGGCAAGTGGAAACTCTTGCCAAACAAGTATTCCCAGTTCATCACATCGTTCATAAAACGCATCACGATGAATTCCTGCACCACCCCATAAACGCAGTAAGTTGAATCCCGCTTGAAAAGCAGAATCAACAAGTTGCTGCTCGCGTTCATCAGTTACTAAACCGGGAAATATTTCACTTGGTACAAGATTACTACCCATACCGAATAAACGACGACCATTGATTTCTAAAGTGATAGGGGCATCACTTCGTGATTTTGGAAAAACATCTGGCTTATCCCATGCACCACCGTTCATAACTAAACGCACACGGCGAAAGCCAACCTGTTGCTCTCGTCTATCTAACACATGACCATTACTATCAGACAATTTCCAACAACTTTTATAGCATGCCTGTGAACCTTGGTCTCGTGGCCACCATAATTCTGGCTGTTCTAGTGTACTCACCCACTTACGAGCTTCTTGAACGGTTCCAATCTTATCAAAAATAAAGGCGCCATCTGGACTCTCGAGAGTCCAATGGATAACAAGACCTTCACTTTCACCATCAATGGCCAATTCAGAATAACAAACAGCCTTATAATGAGAATCTACAGTCTGTAAATCATACCGTAATTCCGCTTGTGAAAAAAAAGATGCTGATGCCTTGTGGCCAACACATTCCTTCCACAAACCAATGGGAACCAATCGCGGGTGCCAATCCCAGCCATAACTACAGGTTGGTTTACAACTTTCTGCTGCCTGCCCACGATCTACAGGCTCTGGATAGGCTTTGGGAATGGGACGCAAGGTAATATCCAAACAGTTTTCATCCTGAAGTACCGTTGTTACATCAATCGTTACTGGTGTGGCGTAGCCTTCATGATCTGCAAGTACAACCCCGTTCACACGGACAAGACATGCATAGTCAACACCGCCAAGATGAATGAGATAGCGTTCACTTTTATTCAATAATGGACGAGTGAATGTTGTTCGATACGTCCAATACTGATTCTCCATCCATTCATAATTGCGGAATTCATCTCCGTACCAATAATCAGGCCATTTATGATGACGTGCATAATCAAGTTGAACGGCACCCGGTACCTCTGCGGCAATCCACTCGCCGTTAATATCATTCTCTTTCGAATGAAAGCAACACGTCCAGATGAAATGATTTGTAGTAATAACCATAGTTTAAACCTCTTTATTACCAAATATAGGATAAAACCGAAGAGAAACGATGCAAAGCGTTCATCTGTAGCTCTTTAAACCAAACCTCTTGACCTTTTTGTAGAATAATAGTGTGTAAAGGAGGTCAATAGATCAAATTACATAAAGCTTATTTACGGCTAGGTTTCAAGGAAATCATCTATCGTTGGTAAACGTTTCGTATTTTGGCCGAGACGAGGTCGACAAGCAAGTAGGCCCTTGGTATATGGATGCTGTGGGTGAGCAAAGATATCAGTAACGGGACCTTCTTCTACTTTTTCTCCACGCCACATAATGACTACTTTATCAGCAAGCTCTGCTACAACACCGAGGTCATGTGTAATAAATAAAATGGCCATACCACGATCACGCTGTAATTCTTTAAGAACGTCTAGAATCTGCGCTTGTACGGTTACATCAAGAGCTGTAGTTGGCTCATCAGCAATCAATAAATCTGGGTCGCAGGCTAGTGCTATGGCAATGCAGACACGTTGGCGCATACCACCAGATAATTCATGCGGATATTGTTCATATCGCTGCTCTGGATCTGGCAAGCCCACAGCGTTTAATAACTCTATACAACGGGTATAAATAGCATCTGGAGTGAGTTGGGTATGTAGTTCCAGAGCTTCTGCAACCTGCCGGCCACAGGTCCATGTCGGATTAAGAGCACTCATTGGCTCTTGTGAGATAAATGAGATTTCATTACCACGCAAGCGACGCAGGCGTTCATCAGACATGGCTAGGATATTTTCACCCTTCCAAACAATGTTGCCTGTGGGGTAAACGGCTCCACTGGTATCTAACAAGCGAAGACTTGATAAAGCGGAGACACTTTTCCCTGAACCGGATTCACCAACTAATGCAACTACTTCCCCTGATTGTATATCAAAGGACATACCACGTACTGCGTTTACAGCTTGGCCCCCCTGCTCAAAACGAATATGAATATCATTAAAAGATAACATGGTAGTGGGGTTTGCTTGTTTGGTCCTGTGGTCTGAGCTTTGAAGAACAGGCTGTTGGTTCGTAGCATCTTCTGATTTGGGATCAAACGCTTCTCGTAAACCATTACCAACAACATTTAAAGCAGAAACTAAAGCAAAAATGGCGAAACCGGGTGTATACACGAGATGGATATATTCTGTATGCTTTCTTGCCTCATTTAAGACGAGTCCCCAACTTGGAGTATTTGCGTCAATTAAACCAAGAAAAGCGAGGCCGCTTTCCCCAAGGATAGTTCCTGCAATACCAAAGATTGCAGAAATAAGCAGCGGGGTCATTACATTCGGCAAAATATGAATGAACATAATACGCCATTTTGGCAAACCTAAACATTCTGCTGCTAAAACATATTCTCGGCCCGCTTGCGCCAAATATTCTCCGCGCACTAAACGTGCGGTTCCAGCCCAGCCAGTAACACCAAAGACGATAATAATTGTGCTGATGTCTTTGCCCCAAACGGCAACAATAATAAGGGCCAAAAGGAAGGTTGGGAAATTCATCATAATTTCCACGAGACGTTGGACCAAGATATCAACTCTGCCACCAAAGTAACCGCTAATAGCACCAACTATGAGGCCGATGAAGAGTGCTAAGCCAGTTGCAGCAAAGCCGACCGTTAAGCTAATACGAGCACCAAAGACCATACGTGCGGCAACATCGCGCCCAGCTTCGTCTGTTCCTAGAATAAAGGATTGACCAGTCGTATTACAAAAGGTGCCAGGATCTTTCAGAACGGCATCTTGATAATGCATGCGATGGCTGTTGGCGATAAGTGGAAAAAGCGTAAGAGACGGTGATAATAAACTGAGCTTTGTTGGTGGGATAAATTCGAGTGGGGTGCCGTGCTCGCCATAAGGACGACAGGCTAACATGTGTTTGGAAGTACTTCTATGATGGACTGTGTAAACGGTTCCGTTGACATGACGGACGGTATCTCCGCGCTGAGCGTGATCCCAATACTGAGTAGGGTCAATAGAGGTCGTACGTTGATGGAATGATGCAGTACAATAGGTAACAGCACGTGGTCGCCAAAAGCCGACCAAGCCATCAGCGCTGTGGTGATACGGAATTTGTACTGCTACCCAGAGAAGGACGTTACTTGCCGCTAGCAGTAACGTTATTCGGCCTTGTCCCCACATGGTGTACTTTCGTAACAACAGGTACATCAAGATACTTACCGGCGAGAAAACTGCCAGACAGTTAAAGAACACATCGTAGCGTTCTTCATATATGTTACGATTAAATAAATCGAGGAGAATGGGGAAAGAAATGCCCCCGTCATCTATCCATACCAAGGCTGTTTCTGAAACAAAAAACGGGGCAAAAATGGCCAGTACGGCAAAAAAAGCTAAAATAGCAAGCCCTAAGCGTATACTTGTTTTGGACAGCATACGTTGGAGCGCTAGTTGAACTGGAGAAGCAGCGTTAGACATACTGACTCCGTATTCGTGGATCAACCACCGCATATAAAATATCGGCTACGAGGATGCTGATAAGCAGTAAGCCAACTGATACGATAGTTGAACCCATAATAAGTGGAGCATCGGCAGTAAGCGCTGCGTCGAGTAAGAGTGTTCCAAGGCCTTGTATATTGAAAATGAGTTCTACGAAGATGAAGCCACCATACATAGATGCAAGTAAACCCGATCCGAGGGTGATCATAGTTACCATACTGTTGCGCAAGCTATGGCCGTAAACAATCTGATCTTCACTGGCCCCTTTAGCACGGGCTGTTCTAACGTAATCAGAAGATAATTCGCCAAGTAATTGGCCGCGCATATAACGAGACAAAACGGTGAAGCTGTTATAGGTTAATACAATTAACGGTAAGAAAGAATGATAACAAATATCCCATAAAAAGGCTGGTGTACTCATCCATACATCATCACTGGTGAGTCCCTTGCTTGGGAAAATTTCTTGGCCATAAGAGCTATCAGTACATAAATGTACTAATAAAATGGTTCCTAGAAAAAACTCAGGCGTGGACCATAGTAACATTAAAGCACCTCCAGTTGCCCGTTCTTCTAGGCTACCTTTTTTTCGTGCAGCACGAATGCCCAGTGGTACAGCAATGCCCCACGCGAGTATGATAGCCATAATATTCAGCCAAAAGGTGATAAACCAGCGGTCAGCAATGATGGCAAAAACAAACTGTTGTTTCATATGGGAGTACAATGTTCCTGAGAACAATTTCCCCATAATACTAACAAAGCCTGTTTCACTAAAAGTTGCTCCTATTTTCCCAGCCGTCGAATACGAAAAAGCAGATTCTTCATTACGGATGATTTCAATTAATTTCTGTCGTTTGGTTTGATACTGTTCATCAACACACAGATAGCCGTCTTCCTGTGTGTTAATGAATTCAATAGCACATTTTTCTAGTAGTTGATTACGACTGACAATGCGTTGCCGTTCCTGTTCTTTGGCATAATCTTCAATATTGGTCGGGGTGAATGCACAAATAGTTAAGGCTTCACTGGCTGGTGCATGCAACTCAGTAAGCGTCTCGTCTTCTAATACTTCTAATAGCGGTATAACGTAAGCACGGCCTTTTAAGTATAATTCTACTTCTGCACGACCACGGTCCCCTGCTGGTAGTGTTGCATGCTCTCCTTTTTCGAGCATCCATAGGTTTTCTATAACATCATCTTTTTCAATCCACACTCGCGTGTTGAGAACGGCCGGTAAATCATTACCAGTGCGCTTAAATCGGCCAAGGTAGCTACGGATATTTGCCAGTTTGGCATCTGCTTTGCGCTCACCTGCGCTTTGGCCGCTGGCAGCCATCTCTTCATACAATCCAGGAGCACGTAAACGGACCACTGCAAAAGTAATCAATAGAATCCCGACCATAGTCGGGATCATTAGTAACAATCTACGGATAATATAGGATAACACGGCTAGGAACTATTCTTTCCAGATGTGGTAGCGTGTTTTCTTTTGCGAAACACTGTGAATATGCAAAGCGTTGTATGCCTCACCAACATTGCCAATCTTTCCTGCGCCTTGGTTTTGCCAAGTAACAATGCTTTCGGCTGCACGAAAAAAAGTATATGGTTGTTCACGGTGAATGATTTCTTGAAACTCATGAGCAATGGCAATGCGTTTTTGTACATCAAATTCTGTTTGCATTGCTTTAATCAGTTCATCAGCACGTGAATTTGCAAACCCACAAAAATTAGAGGAGCGCGGTTCTTCAGCAAAACGTGAATGCCAAAGTTGTTCAAAATCCACTTCAAAAGGCATGCGCCATCCACCAGAAACTGCATCAAAATCACGATCTTCATAGACCTTGAGTAAATCCTTCCATTCAAGCTCTAGGCGTTCCATCTTTATACCAACCTTGCGCAGTTCTTCTTCAAATAATAATAAGGTATTGGTCCACGATGGACTGTCTTTGTAGTATTTCATCTTAAACGTAAACGATTGCTGTTTACCATCTACAAACGCATCAAGTAAACCATCTCCATCAGTATCGTCCCAACCTGCTTCAAGTAACAATTCTATGGCTTTATCTGGATCAAAATTATAAGCGGGTAAATTTGGATTGGCGTAAATCGTATCTGGATGGACATTAGAATTGAGTAAAGCCCCAAGGCCAAAATACGACTCTTGCAGTGCACGTTCTCGTGGAAACAGGTAGCTCATTGCTTGTCGTACACGGCGATCGGCAAATAATGAACGTTTGGCGTTCCAGCCAATATACGTATAGCTGAGTCGCTTAAATGGTATACACGCTAAATCTGCTTTTTTATTATCGGCATACAGAGCAAAACGTTTTTCTTTACCATCTAAGACCTGACTTTTATATTGTGCTGGCTGTAGACCCATTAAGGAAATGTTTCCATTCTTAAATTGGGTTAACATATTGGTTGGGTCTTTTGTTTGGCAATCTTGCTCAATACGATCAAAATGTATGCCCTTCCCCCAGTAATCTTTATGACGTTCAAAAACAATACGCACATCATCATCATATTGAACGAGGCGGCAGACACCAACACCAATGGCTTGACGTTTTTCATCAAACCAATGTTTGTTAAAAGTTGTACCGATTTGTGTGTCTGGAATAAGCGAGCCATCTGGGAAGCGTGTATAGACATGTCTTGGTAATGGGCCAAGCCCCATGCTGGTACTCATGCTGGTATAGACTTTTTTGCTCCATTGTACCTGTAAGGTATAATCATCGAGGGCTTCAATGCGTTCCATGTCTTCAAAATATGGTTTAATAGAGGGGCATTCGACCTCAGGGTCTTGTATCATCTTTATAAAAAACACAAAATCATGAGCGGTTAATTCAATTGGCTCACGCAACCATGCATACTTCTCGTCTTCAAAAGCAATTCTTGGTACCTGCCAGTACACACCTTTACGAATGGTAAAGGTATAGGTCATAAAATCTTCGGAAATATTTACGGTGGTTGCTAGCTGGCTCCGCCATAATTCTGGATGCTCATGGTCTCGTTCTGATAAACTATCGTTAAGATAGGAATGAATATCGGATACTGTTGCCGACTGTTCTGTAATCGGATTCAATCCTTTGGGGGTAGAATTAAACTGTCGTAAGACCCCCCCACGTTTTGCTAAGTTTAAGTGTGTACTCATTGGAGGAAGCAAGAAGTTTGTTGATGCAACTGGAAACCCATCACCATAACTTGTTTTTTCCATAGCTATCGTCTGTGGTATGTTGACAGACGGTGCTGTTCCAGAATGAGCACTTTGATTGTGATTGTGATTGTTAAGAGAGTCTGATTTTTCTTTTTCAGCTAAAAGTTGTTTGAGCATCTCTAGCTCTGTTGTACTTGTTGCGGGGGTCTTGCTTATTTGATCACGCAAGAGTTGTGCAGAAGTTTGTTGTTGTACAGATTGTGCTTGAATGGCTTCTATTACGTGTGCATTCGATTCTTTATTTTGCTCAATCAAACTTTGAATATCTACTGACAAGGCTTTTTGCTGAATATAGACATCATGCAGTTGTTGTTGCTCTAAATACCGGTCAATAATCTGGTAGATCATCAACAAGGCGATCAGTCCGAGCAAGCCATTTGTGAACGTCTTCATAACCATTCCTCCGCATGCTGGGTAAGATAGCGAAACATGGGCATTCGCAAGTTGATTACAGTATGCGCAACTCTGGTGCGCCAGCACGTTTGATCAATTCTGCACATTGGCTATCAGTGAGATCATCGGTAACGCCCATATCAGAAAGAACCATCCAACGCCTTGGCTCAATTTGACGGCAAATACAGGCGAGACTTTTCCAACGGTATACCGCATGAATATTATCAAGAACACCAATGTCCCAACCACCGTCGTGACTCCATTTGTTGACATCACGATTAAGACGTTTCATCATAATTGCGGCAAGATCTCCGTGCAAACGTTCAACAGCAACATCATCTTGACTACAACTGGGGCATGGAGACCACGACACTGTTGGATCTATTAACAAGCGCCAATCTTGTTGATACCAACTACGGTTGGCATCCAGATTAACAGCATCAGGTATCCATGAAAAACCGTCACATTGTGGACAGTTTGTATTCATGGACAGCTATGCTTAAAAAGTTTTTGTTCGGTGACTTCCATCCAGTTTTTCAGATAATTGGTCATCCATTTATCCTGCTGGCGACCCTTCAGGCCTTCTGGTGCAGAGACAGGTTTACCGTAAACCACCTCTACACGCCCAGTACTGGGCCACAACATCCACCAACCACGTCGCCAAATTCGCTCTGGATGATAGAGATATACGGGTACCACTGGCACGTTCGCACGGCGAGCAAACATGGCGGGGCCTGTTTTAAAGCGACCTAAATAACCTGTTTTAGAACGTGTTCCTTCCGGAAATACAATAACAGGTTTACCAGATTCCAAAACAGCAATAGTTCGTCGTAAACTTTCCATTGCTGGTTCGTCTCTATTGACGGGAATTGCTTGAATTTTCTTGAGAGTCCAGCCAACTATCGGCAATTTCCATAGGCTACCACGTGCAAAGTAGCCCATAGGGTGACGATGCCACATACCGACCAAAGGTGGATCCCAGAAGGAACGATGATTTGACGCCAAAACACAGGCCTGTCCGTTGTATGCTGAATGGCGACGAATACGCAGGCGATAAAAACATCTGGTATACAAACGCATGAGAGCGGAGGCCCATGCGTTAAATATGCTGGTGCTATTAATGGTGTTTGGACGATCATCAATCATGGGCTCAGGATGGGATGCTCCCTTGCTCGTGCAAGCGGGAGGCAGTGCTTGGCTCGCTGCTTGTAGTATCTAGGCTACGACCATGAACATATGTCTGTCCATTGTGTGCTCTGGTCTGATCCCATTCTGCCTGTTGCTGTTTTCAATCGGCGGCGGTTTGAATACCCCTGCCCTCTATGCAATGGAACCGCAAAACACCATTTTAACAACTGCCTGGGATGTACGTGAACGTGCCAATCAACTGTTAGCAGAGCTCAAGCAACATGCTGTAAGCTCCAATAATGCGCCTACGCCAACAGCTTTACTCGGCAGAGTGACTCATTTTTTATTAGAACATGGTACAGCGATAGGTCCATCGGATAGGTCTCCCTGTTACCTGCCCTATGGTCGGATATTTGCAGAAGCACTTGATCGTCATCATTTAATAGCGGCTTTTCAAGCAAGTTATAACAAACAGGCCCAACAAGACTTTGAGACGGAACTCAGCCGTGAAGAAGAAAACGCCTTTCTTGCTGCTTGGTTGGTTACAGATAGTGCTCAACAACGACTTCTAGAACGGTCTATGACAGCTTGGGACCAAGGCGATTTGGGTGAATTTCTTTACCAAAGTAGCCGTATTCGCTCCCCTGACCAGGCTCTTTTACAACGTCGGGCGGCGGCCAAAAATATGCTGCAAGAAGAGACGCAGGCTTTACTTATCCCTGATGCTATTGATGAACTTGGCTCATTGTGGTCCATCCCTTTACCACGTCCAAAGGTACAACCACAGCGGCGCAACCCCACAGATACGAAACTCTCTCTCTCAGGTCATAACACTGATAGTGGCCATATTGCTCTCCATACTGGTCATGTGGCCATGCTGCTAGAGCCCCTAACTGGGCACAAACAGGCAACACTACATTTTGAGCCGCAGGCTATTAGCTATACAGAGCCATCAAACGCTATGACCCCTGACCATGCCCGTGGCCGAACGGTTTATGTGGGAACAGGAACTACGAGTCCGCGCCTTATCTGCATTAACGATGTTGGCCTTGTGCTTTGGGAAAAAAGCATTCCTAACGGCGGTCGTACACCACAGGCATCAAACCCACTGATTCTTGGTGGAACGGTTATAGTTGCCACCACAAGTCGTGCTCCAGAAGGAACCTCCATTACCATTTCTGGTTGGGAGCTATCAAGCGGTATACTACAGTGGTCTCGTTTGGTTGCCAAAGTATCAACTGCCCGTCACATTCGTACGCAACAACAAGCGCCGTTACTCTGTGTTCATAATGGCAGAATCGCCTTATTGCCACAGGATGGTTTTCTCGCGCTCCTTGGCAGCTCTGGGGAAACACAGGCTCTTTACACCTTTCCTCCTCAAGCCCCGAATATTGCTCCAATGCAACCAGTTGGACAGCGGTTACAGAAAAAGCGTTCTTCTCGCCTGTTAAGTGACGGAACAACACTCGTTGCTATTGTCGCAGGGAAAGATGGTGTTTTATTATTACAAGAAGGTGATACTGCCTTAAGTCATTGGTTTGGGGATGGCAGTAATGATGCCTTACTTGACGTAAAAAATGGGTACGCCTTATTTGGTAAACAAACATTTCGTTTGGTTCATTTATTAGAGCGGCGTGTTCTCTGGGAACATAAGGCCATTCACAACCCCAACGCAACATGGGGCAGTATTGGTAAAGATACTTGCATTATTTCAAGTGGAGAACTAGTACGCACGCTTAACCGTAGTGACGGTACCATCATTAAACAATTAACTTTACCACCGCAAACACATATTGTTCATGCTGGTCTTGGCTTGCTTATTGGCTCTAATAATACGCATGTACGTGGATTTGGTCACGCAGAGCAATTTGAGCAAAAACTACTCGCAACTATTCAAAATAAACCAAATGATTGGCATGCATGGGCATCGCTTGCTGGTCTTCGTGCTGCCCAAGATAAGCAAGAAAGTGCGCTTGAATGTTATATACAAGCACTGACTCACAACGCACCGCATGAATTAGCTTTGCAAGCTGCACGGCATATTAGGACTCGTCTTGACCTTGCTCGTGGAACTGATTCTTTTGAGTCTGCACTTGCATCATTTATTGAGCTCTCTCGCTACCATATGGGACTAGTAGAAGAAGTTTCGTGGTGGAAAGGTCGGCAAGCAGAAGCCCTTGGTAACTCAGCAGAAGCGCTCAGTTATTGGCAAAGTATACCTACAGACAGCAGTCATACCGTTACCAGTGGATACGGCTTACATATGAACCTCTCTCTACTCGCACAATTTGCACAAGCACGATTACAGGGAAAAAATATTTTTAAGTCTACTCCTCACCAGAAAGAAAAAAAAGCACCTACTTGGTATCATGACGACTGCATTGCTATGAGCATACCCCACATTACTTCAGATAATAAAGTTATTATCCATGCTAATGGTTTATTGCGTGCCTATGATGTCACTACAGGCAAAGAGCTTTGGCATCAACAACCAAGTGATTTTGATACAGCCATGCTTGGTATTCGCATGAAGCCAAGTTCTGATGGTGGTATTCTTATTGAGCCGATTCCTGGATCAAGTGCAACTGTTGCAGGCTTACGCAATGATGACCGTCTTATTGAATTTAATAAAATGGCAATAATCACAGGACAAAATCTTAAAACTCAAGTTGATGCTATGCGTATCGGTGACGCGTTTGAAGCTGTTATTAAACGTGGCAATGATATTATGATTGCCAAAGGGCAACTCGGTAGCTGGCCAGAACAAGTTTGTAGCAGCGCAGATGGCTTGATTCTCAGCCATAGATTGGACGCAACTTTTGATAATGGCACAGTCAGTAATTCATTACCGAGTTTTATTGTAGACCCCTTCATTCATATCTGGAATAGCGCAGACGGAAGCATGCTGGCTTCGTATGCATTACAGCCAGTTCCTCTTAGGTTTAGCAGAACCCTCCAAAATACGACACGTTACCCTGTTCCACTGTTAACGGCAACAGGCATCGCTCTTATTCCAGATGGAGCAAACTTGGTTGCGTGGAATCCACGAACAAACGAAAAGGTCTGGGAACAAGCCGACCGTTGGCATGAGTTACAAGACGCTTCTTTTCTAACAGATGAATTATTATTGATTCATGACCATAAAGAACACCGCCTTATTATCAGGAATTGCATTACTGGCGACTTGTTATTGTCACTGACACTTGCTGTTGACGGCACAGTATTACGCCAAGGTTTTGACATGATCAGTCAAGCAACCGACGGCGGCTTACAATTGCATGATTTAAGCACCGGCCTGCTTCGTTGGAATGCGACAACAAGTAATAACGCACATAACAGCCGCCCTATTGCTTGCACCAGCGATACGGTTTACGGCATTGATGAAAGCGGTATTGTTCGTAGTTGGCATAAACAAAACGGTCTGCTCCATCGAGAGTATTCTGGATGGGGGATCGTTGAGCAGCATGCTTCCAGTCATAATCGTTTATATGTTGAAATGCTTCAGTCAGATGGCCGTCATGCGCTCTCGGCTTTATCACTTGATAGTGGAGCTATTTCATGGAGCCATAAACGGCCAAAAGGATTACAGTGTTTTAATATTACTGCTCATGAAGGTGGCTGCTCCTTTCAAGTCAATGATGAGCAGGCAAACGAAGGTATTATTGCTTTTAACACGAATGGTCATCTGTTGCTCTCTCAAGCTCTAGTTGGTGTAGATGCTTTACAGTTTTTACAGAAAACGCCTTTCAGTAGTTCACTTACAGGCGTTGGCTTCCCCCCTTTATTTAGAACAACACAAGAACTGGAAACACTTGCGGTTACAAGTATCGCTCCAGATAAACCATGGGAAAAAGAATTGACCACACACAAACCAATTTGGCATCAAACGCAGCAAGCCCGTTATAGTCTTGTTCGCCAAGGTGATGCACTGATTCTGATTGTAGAACACAAAAAAGGAACCAATATTACAACCGTATTACGATTAAGCCAAGGTATACATTCTTTAGTCGGGAGGAATCAAGCTTTTGCTTTGCGTAGTGATGGGCGTGTTCTGCCGTTGAATCAAGACATGAACGCGTGGAGTCTAGTCGCTCAAGCTACCGCTGTAACTGGACCAAATAAATCTCTGCATCTGACTGCCTGTAAACTGTTACCCACCCCCACCCATGACTCAGCAGCAAGTGATTGTCTTCATGTAGATAAGCTGGATCATCCATGGTGGTTGCGTCAGAACTGGCTCAAGATAACACAGACACCATGATTTGTGGACTCGGTACAGACATTATTGCAATTGCACGTGTAGAGGGGATTTACACACGTCACCCAGAACGTTTTCTTGAACAGTATTTTACTGATTCAGAGCGTAGCTATTGCTTATCTCATAGACACCCCGCCCAATACCTTGCGGCACGCTGGGCAGCAAAAGAAGCCTGTTTGAAAGCACTTGGGACTGGTGCTGCTGACGGTATTTATTTTAATGATATTTGCATTACTCGTGCAGAAAATGGCAAACCAGGTATAGAGCTCAGCAATGGTGCTCTTGAACGAGCAAATACTCTGGGTGTACGCACGGTGTGGTGCACTCTCAGCCATGCAGACGGCATGGCCACTGCGACGGTTATCTTAGAAAACTAAAAGAAAAAAACAGGCAAGTGGAAAAAAGGACAGATTATGAATCCAGCACTACGTGCATTGAAACCTTACCCAATGGCAGAATTGCAGCAACGCAAACTTGCCTTGAAAGAATCTGCTGTACCTGTTTTTGATTTTGGCACCGGTGACCCTATAGAGCCAACCCCCGTTTTTATTACTGATGCTATTCGGGATGCTATTCCAGAGATTAGCCAATACCCAACGGTTGCAGGTACACCAGCATTTCGTAGTGCTGTTGCTGCTTATATTGATAGGCGTTTTGGTGCTCATATAGATGAATCGCAAGTTCTTCCAAGTGCAGGTAGCAAAGAATCTATTTTTCATTTACCACTCGCCTTTCTCGATCCACAGAGTGATAAAGATACCGTTATTTATGGCACACCTGGGTATCCTGTATATCAAGCCGGTACCTTGTTTGCAGGTGGGAAAGAATATCCCATTTCTTTGGATGCAGAGCACAACTTTGAATTAGATTTAACAAAAGTACCTGAGAATGTTTTAAAACGAACACAAATTGTCTGGTTGAATTACCCGCATAACCCAACAGGGGCCTGTGTTTCTGAAAAATATTTGCAACAGCAATATGCTATCTGTCAGAAATATAATATCATTTTAGCCTCAGATGAATGTTATAGTGATTTATGGTTTACCCATTCAACAAACATTGAAAAACGTCCAGTTTCTGCCTGTACTCTATCGTCAGAATTAGAAAATGTGCTAATTTTCCAAAGTTGCTCAAAACGCAGCGGCATGACCGGTTATCGATCTGGTTTTATTACTGGGGACCAACAGCTTATTAATAAATATCGTCGTTGGCGTGCAGCTATGGGTGTTGGCAGCCCTTCTTTTATCACTGCTGCTGCTACTGCGGCATGGAATGATGATACACACGTGATAGAACGCCGTTCCATTTTTTCTGCCAAACGTAAGCTACTTGAAGAAGGTCTAAAATCTATGAATATAGAAGTCTTACCCGCAGCGGCAGGGCTATATATTTGGGCACGAACTCCGGCAGGCTTCACTGATGATGAGTATGCCCATTGTTGTCTTCAATTGGGTATCATCATTTCTCCCGGTGGCTTTTTTGGTAATGGTGGAGCTGGTTTTTTCCGTCTTTCCCTAGTACCATCGTTAGCAGATTGCGCAAAAGCCTTGAAAATCTGGCCGACATAGAGAAACACCATTTCTTGAATACTGGCTAACACTGATAGTATCACAGTCATGATACAAGGACTACGTGCTGGCGACGCTCAGGAACTCATGCAATTGGCAGGAGCAGATCGTCGTTTATTCATGCGCATTGGAGCTTTACTGCAAGAACGTGTGAGTATCAGTCGCGCGGTTCTGGAGGAGCTTGCATCTGAAGAAGGTTTGCATGCTTTACTGATGGATCGCCGTCTCAAACATGTCAAAGAAGACACCTTTGAAGCTTTAGTTGAAAAACATAACTGCACTGATCTCGGACTGTGTTTATACAGTGAAATAAGTGATGAAGAAGAACCAGCTTGGCGAACACTCGTTTTTGACGATGAGCTTGATAACCCACTCTTGAATCACGAAACAACTGAAACAACAAGATCAGACACTGATGACTGGCAAACACCGGTTAGTAATATCTTGCCAACATTAAGCGCTAACATTCGCCGCCCGATAGAAGGCCTGCTCGCTGCCCAAGCGGATGAGCAACGTGCAGCAGCACTTGAGCAATTACGTTATGCCACACCATCTTTGCCGATTGTAAGCGAACTTATGCCGATGCTGTTAGCCGACAGTGCCGAACTTGTTCGGGAGCGCGCCATCAGTTTATTGGTTGCTGCTGGTGCTCATCCACTGCTTGTTGATCTGATACGGGCGCTACAACAAAATAATGAATCTGCGTTAGCTCAATTAATCCCTCGCTTGCCAAGCCTTCCAGCAGTGCAAGTTGAACTTATTCTTTCTGCTATTTTAACCTTAGTCAGTCGTGGGACAATGAATCAATCTATGGTGCATATCTGCACCCGTTATGTTGAACATATTGCCCATCACCGTGGCCTCAGCCGTTTGCTTGAATTATTTTGTTTGCATGGTCAACATATTAGCCTCGTGCATTTCATTCGTGGATTACAACAATATAATGCTTCTGCCATTGAAACATCTTTACGAAGCCTCATGTATCAAACCCCTAAATTAGATGCGGCTTTATTGATTCTCCTTGCTCGACCTGACCACCCGTTAGACACCGACTTATTGGCACATGGCCTTCAATTATTACTGAGCCAAGAAGAAGAACCAAGCGAACGTATTGCCCTTGCCAGCACCATGCGCCGCGCCGACCTCAACCATGTTTTGGGCTCTCTGTTGGTAGACCAACGCCATCAAATTATTGAATCTCGTGATACAACAGTTTACTGGTTAATTGGCGAACTGAGTCGTGATAATGCTCTAACACAAGAGGAAGCTGATGCTTTAGGCGATACGATTCGCATAAATATTCGTAGTAATAATGGACCACACTTGGTGGCAATCCTTGATCAAATGATTCCAGCATTGCTCCCCTGCTCACCAGAAAAACAAATGCAGCTCGTAGAACCACTTGGCGAGTTGGCCGTTCGGTTTCAAGACCAGCGCAGCCATGAGCTTATTATCGCTATTTTATCTCGGATGAATTCATCCTGTTGTGAGCCTTTATGGCGTTTACTTATACATCATCCTACTCCTGCTATTCGTCTTATTGCCGCTACGGTTTTACCACAGATTACACCTGATGACTCTGCCATTGAAAGCATCCAACGACTCATCGAAAGCACTGATACAGACAAAGCGACTCTAGCTGCCAACATGGACGCTGCCGCTCAGTTACTTGAACGGCTAGACTGTCAACAAACACAGTCGGAAGCCATTGAATTGACTAAACAGTTAGACGATCGTTGTGTTGAAATTGGTGTACAATGTATAGAAGCGCATTCACGTATCGTTGCAGGTTGCTTTATTCCTGAAAACCGTCAGCTCGAACTGCTTGAAATGTTTATGGATTTATTAACTGCTGAATTACCAGAAAATAGCACCACGGAATACATTGATCCAACAACAGATGAAATCACCTTTATCTTAGACGAAAAACTGGGAGCTCATACCGATTTAATTCCACGTATACTTTGTTGTCTCAGCCGTATTGCGATTTCTCCACATCTGCCATCAATGTTATTACGCCGTCTTGTTATGACATTAATACGCCAATGGAAACTTGTTTCAACATGGCAGGTTATTTGGGGGCCAGGTACCATTCAAGAGCTTGCCCATAACATGGCCCTTATTGCAGCAGATAAACAATGCCCAAATGAACTCAGTTTACATGTTGTGGAATCACTACTGCCACGAATTACGCATCTGCGCATTGCTATAAGTCTGACCAGCGTTCTTCATAGTCGAACGAGCCCTGCTATGGAATTGCTTGCAGCTCGTTGTGCTCAACGAATTATTACCACCTGTGGAAAAAAACACTATGCTGACGATGAACTCAATGACTTAGTAACGGTCTTGATCGAATTACTTGCCTTACCACAATTAGGCGAAGACAGTGAACATCTTCAACATCAATTGACCAGCCTTATTACTAGTCATAGACATCATTGCACTGAACAGCTCCAAGCACGAATTGTGGTAATACGGTCATCCCTACCACAAGCATTAGCGGATAAATTAGACTGGGCTTAAACCCGTCAATTATCTAACTGAACAGAATATCTATCCATTTCAAAATACTTTCTTGAAAAAGCCAAACACATACCGCTGTTACGAGAACAGTAAGAACCACACTTATCCATAAGAACCACGAGCGGTCAGTATTTGAGCCACTATCATTAATTCCCGTCAGTGCAGCAAGGTCTTTACCGAGTGTATTAAGATTCCGGTAGCGCTGTCCCGGTTTCTTAGCAAGACAACGTTCGCAAATTATGCGAACTTCATCAGGCATAGATTTTACATAGATAGGTTCTTTATCACACTGCATATTCATAATGTCATAAACATTATCAGCATCAAATGGTGGGTTACCAGTAACCATCTCAAATAACAAAATACCGATGGCGTAAATATCGGTTTTAAAGGATACGTCTTTAGAGTTTCGGCATTGCTCTGGACTCATATACACGGGTGTACCCATTATTTGCCCACTTCGTGTCAGCGATAAATTATTTTTTTGTTCCATTGGCTTTGCTAAACCAAAGTCAGCTACCTTTACCACTGTACCGCTTTGTTCGGGTGCAGAAAGAATAACAACAGGCTTGTGTCCATCTTTATATTTTTTTGAGCCGACACCGCGCAGCAGCAAATTCTCTGGTTTTAGATCTCGATGAACGGTATCAACTGCCTGTAAACCACGAACTGTTTGCATCAGTAGCCAGCCAGCCTCCTGTGGCCGTATCTTTCTTCGAGCATCAAGCAATTCTCGCAGGCTACCGTCTTCAACAAGTTCCATCGCTAAATATGGTTTAGGAGCACGCCCTGCAATCATGCCTGCACCAGCAAGACGAACAACATTCTCATGTCGCACCTTGCGTAACACTTGAATTTCACGGTTAAACCGCTTTTCATCACCAGTGTTTTCTAGAATTTTTAAAGCCACTTCTAAACCATTACGCTTCAAATCACGAGCCTTCCACACTGACCCGCAACCACCTTCACCAAGCTTCCCCATCACTTGAAAGCGCTCAGCGATCACGAGTCCCTTCTTGATGACAATCTCTGGAAATGCATCTATCTGTGGCATGAAACAAGTCTAACCGCCATCTACACTCATCCAAGCATCAGCCCTTCCACACGTGAGAGACAACTTGACTCACCGTTCCAACCCTTAGCCTTCCAAACTTCACTAGCCCAGATGGCGGAATTGGCAGACGCGCTAGATTCAGGTTCTGGTTGCCTTTTGGCCGTGGAGGTTCGAATCCTCTTCTGGGTACCAATCTGGCGTTCCTATGCGATGTAGGAGCGTCGTTTTTATTGGCTCAGAACAGCTTAGAATCGGTCTGACGTGGTCGTGGGCATATTGACAGCTACAAATAGTTACTAGTATATAGTTATGTTGTTAGACCCTAAAAAAGAGGCCCAGTTACTGCTAGGTGAAACATGGAGTGGGAAAGGATTCCCAGTTGACCCTGTTACAATTAGCAGGTCTTTAGGGCTACAGGTAGTTGACACGACATTACCAACAAGTGTATCTGGAGCCCTTATAAAAGAAAAGGGTAAAGACCCAATTATAGTTTTGCATAGCTCTGACAGTAAGAATAGGAAGCGATTTAGCTGTGCTCATGAACTAGGGCACTACATATCAAGGGTAAAAAGCGAATCGATACTTGATGAGTACGACTTCATTGACCTAAGAAGCCCTTCCTCTTCAAATGGGACTGACAGGGAAGAGGTATTTGCTAATCAATTTGCAGCTAGCTTGCTAATGCCTTGCGATGAATTTAGAAAAGCGTTAAGAAAGACAGACAACAAGTATAAGCTCTCATCTATATTTGGAGTTTCAATTGAATCAATAAGTTATCGAATAAAGTCTATAGGCTAGGCAAATCTGTGGTTGATAATAAAAAGCTGTTAATAGATGATATAAAAACAAAACTTACCGATAAAAACACAACATATGACACTGACCCACTGACAAATGAGCTTATAGAAGACTCAAAATCAGATAGAGACTTAAAGAAGAAGTATGCTAAGTGGTTTATGTCAATACTGATATTACAGCTATCAGTCATGAACGTAGTTTTCATACTATCAGGGTATAAGATACTGAATTATAGTGAATGGTCACTCAATCTGTATATGAGCGGGACTTTAGCTGAGGTATTTGGCGGCATCTTCATAATAATAAACAACCTTTTCCCAAACGGGAAGTAAGGTACTGTCCTTGAAACGGCTTAGAATCGGTCTCATGGCACATTAAACATCACGTATAGATCATGTAGCAATGTTCCTACACGAGAATAAATGTTGATATTCTGGAATTAATGACAGGATACGAGCTATATCAAAGCTCTTGGTTGTCAACGCTAACGACTGCCTGTGATGAATCATTAGGAATTGCAATGATGACCTCTTTGCCGCATTTAGTAGACACGATAATCTTTGCCACTGTTATTTCTGCTCCAAAGTCATCACCAAATAGCAGCTCTATCAGAGAGGAACAGTTGTCATCTTTTGAATGGACTGGAAACACATCACCATTTATTTGTTTAGCATAGATTTCTATATTACTCATAACAACTCCGAGGTATAAAATGAATGAATTAAATGATGCAGAAAGGGTACTGCAAAAGATTCTTGAATGTGGCAAAACTGATGAAGTTTACCAAACTGAAGGCATTGGAATCAGTGATTCGATGATAGCTAATCGTTTCATCCTTCCTAATATCTCTGTTAGGTATGCAAAGAAGCTTGCTAGTGATTACTTTGAAGCAAGAGGCGGTGCTTTCATGCATGGCTAACTGTATTATTGGGAAATCATATCAATTTATGAGAACTAGACATTGACCAAAAAAACATGCACAGGATTTCGCAACCCCCGCAAAACACGGCCATTAAGTAGGTTCAGGTTCTGGTTGCCTTTTGGCCGTGGAGGTTCGAATCCTCTTCTGGGTACCAATCTGGCGTTCCTATGCGATGTAGGAGCGTCGTTTTTATTGGCTCAGAACAGCTTAGAATCGGTCTGACGTGGTCGTGGGCATATTGACAGCTACAAATAGTTACTAGTATATAGTTATGTTGTTAGACCCTAAAAAAGAGGCCCAGTTACTGCTAGGTGAAACATGGAGTGGGAAAGGATTCCCAGTTGACCCTGTTACAATTAGCAGGTCTTTAGGGCTACAGGTAGTTGACACGACATTACCAACAAGTGTATCTGGAGCCCTTATAAAAGAAAAGGGTAAAGACCCAATTATAGTTTTGCATAGCTCTGACAGTAAGAATAGGAAGCGATTTAGCTGTGCTCATGAACTAGGGCACTACATATCAAGGGTAAAAAGCGAATCGATACTTGATGAGTACGACTTCATTGACCTAAGAAGCCCTTCCTCTTCAAATGGGACTGACAGGGAAGAGGTATTTGCTAATCAATTTGCAGCTAGCTTGCTAATGCCTTGCGATGAATTTAGAAAAGCGTTAAGAAAGACAGACAACAAGTATAAGCTCTCATCTATATTTGGAGTTTCAATTGAATCAATAAGTTATCGAATAAAGTCTATAGGCTAGGCAAATCTGTGGTTGATAATAAAAAGCTGTTAATAGATGATATAAAAACAAAACTTACCGATAAAAACACAACATATGACACTGACCCACTGACAAATGAGCTTATAGAAGACTCAAAATCAGATAGAGACTTAAAGAAGAAGTATGCTAAGTGGTTTATGTCAATACTGATATTACAGCTATCAGTCATGAACGTAGTTTTCATACTATCAGGGTATAAGATACTGAATTATAGTGAATGGTCACTCAATCTGTATATGAGCGGGACTTTAGCTGAGGTATTTGGCGGCATCTTCATAATAATAAACAACCTTTTCCCAAACGGGAAGTAAGGTACTGTCCTTGAAACGGCTTAGAATCGGTCTCATGGCACATTAAACATCACGTATAGATCATGTAGCAATGTTCCTACACGAGAATAAATGTTGATATTCTGGAATTAATGACAGGATACGAGCTATATCAAAGCTCTTGGTTGTCAACGCTAACGACTGCCTGTGATGAATCATTAGGAATTGCAATGATGACCTCTTTGCCGCATTTAGTAGACACGATAATCTTTGCCACTGTTATTTCTGCTCCAAAGTCATCACCAAATAGCAGCTCTATCAGAGAGGAACAGTTGTCATCTTTTGAATGGACTGGAAACACATCACCATTTATTTGTTTAGCATAGATTTCTATATTACTCATAACAACTCCGAGGTATAAAATGAATGAATTAAATGATGCAGAAAGGGTACTGCAAAAGATTCTTGAATGTGGCAAAACTGATGAAGTTTACCAAACTGAAGGCATTGGAATCAGTGATTCGATGATAGCTAATCGTTTCATCCTTCCTAATATCTCTGTTAGGTATGCAAAGAAGCTTGCTAGTGATTACTTTGAAGCAAGAGGCGGTGCTTTCATGCATGGCTAACTGTATTATTGGGAAATCATATCAATTTATGAGAACTAGACATTGACCAAAAAAACATGCACAGGATTTCGCAACCCCCGCAAAACACGGCCATTAAGTAGGTTCAGGTTCTAGTGACCGCAAGGTCGTGAAGGTTCGAATCCTTTTCTGGGTACCATGTAAGTCCTTGTAAATTACATATTTACAAGGACTTGTTTTTTACTGCTCTGGTATGGCACTGCATTCATTAGGGGCATTTAGGGGTTATTGATGTCACCCATATATCCGTATATATTGGCTCTCGAAGAAAACTCGTTTCTCGTGAGTGATTAGTTTTTACTTTTCTTCTGGTAAAATCCTTGAGCGTGTTTTTGGTGTTTCTGCTTCCGTAGAGCTTGATATTCGGTTATAAAGACAGACGCTTGTTTCTTCTCTAATAATAATGCATTTGCTGCTATCTTTTGCAAAATTGAACATTCTTCTGCCGTTAGTCGCTCTGTCTGTAACAGTTGTATAACTCGCCCTGAAGCATCCCACGTTTGCGCTTTTTTTTCTGGTATAAAAGAATTTCCGATTGTGTCGTGCCCAGTAATTGCCTGAAAGATTAAACAGGCAAGCATATAGCTCCCAGCCATATTAACATGCAGGTCCAGTTTCATATACGGTTTTTTAAGCTTCTTGTTGTACTTCCACACTGGGCCAACAGCCAATGTCGGACGATGGAGAACTGGAGGAAGCTCCGGAGACACAAGTGTTTCCATTTCTTTAACAGGGTTGTGAATGTAGCCCCAATCAGGGTCAGCATGAGCCAACCACACAGCCTGTCTGGCTGGAATACCTTCTAACGAAAATTGCTCGCATACTTCATGATAATAGCCAATGTCAGTTGTTACATCTCGGATAAAAAGTTCAAAAGGTAACATGCCTGTTTGTTTGATCAGGGGAGTAACATAATCGCGTGTCCTGTCTGCCCCCTGTATGTATTCAAGCTCATCGTAGGCTGGGCCGTTATTGTAGATATTGTAGTAAAATAGTTTTGCATGAGGTGCATGTTTTTTGATGTAAGCAATACATTTTACAAGGGCTTCTTGTTCAGTCTGGCGCTGTTTCGTAGTAGTCGCTTTACCAAAAGATAAGGTTCCAGTTAAATAATGGCTTGAAAGCAGGATAACGTCCCATTTTTCTTTTTGGAGATAATCGCGAACACTTTTTCCTTTTTGCCGAACAGAAGGTGCATTGTTATTGGGATCTTTTTCACTTTCTTCTATAGCCTTCCATAAACCTTCGAGGCGCAATCCCATAGGGTTTAAAATCCACTGTTCGTGCTCAATGTGATAAGCACCAGAGGCTTCAGCTATTTGCGATAAGAAGCGGCGCGGACCAAGCAGATTACTAGTACCAAACCCCAATACCTTTACTACCTGAGGAGGACTAGCGGCAAAGCCCACAGGCGATAGAGCAAGTGAGCAGATAAAAAGGCCAACAGTAATTGTAGATTTTAGACCAAAGAGTACTTTCATAAGACTTCTTTCCTTTGAGAACGAATTTATGATCGAGCAACCAAGAGGGGCCTTGACTCTCACAGAAAGGAGCGTGCCCCCCTTCCTCATCTGACTAATTAGGGTAAGTCCATAATGTAAAAAGAGCAAAGGTTTTTGTTTCAGATTCGGTAACAGCTACTACGCATAATGAGAGGAGAGGTAGGCCTTGTTTTACTACGATATTCTATAAAAAATCATAAAAGGCCCTTAGCGTGGTAATTTGTAGTATTATAGAGAAGTAGTGTAATTATTAAATAAGGTATACGGAAGCGCTAGCTCAATGTTGGGTTGCTCATTTCGCTTTCTTCCATCATACCGAGACGAGCCATGCCTTGTTCTGCTATACCGCGGAAGCCGGAACCGAGCGATGAATATAGGTGACGGTAGCCTTCTACTGCTTCGTGGGTGTAGCCGAAACTTTCTGCTATCCATGCAGCAAGTGCCTGTAGGTCTGGAGAGGTATCCAAAATAGTGAGAGGCTCCCAGGCAACAGACCATGGCATAAAACCAAGGGCAAACATGGATAGGCGTGATACTGTAGCTATTTCTGTATCAGTACGTTCACTCTCTATTTTATCCATGAGCGTAAAGCAGTGTTGAAGTTGTAGCTCGGCAGCACTGACATCACCAATACGACTAAATAAACCTGCCTGTAATAATTGGATAGAGGGGCGAGCATTGTCCAAACGACGTAAATAATTTAAAATTAATTTTGTACAGCCTAAGGCTGAAAGGCTGATCATATCTCTAATACTACTGAATTGTTTGAGCGTGTCTTCTATCATTGAAAGGTCCAGCGTATCACCAATGGTAAATGATGTCAGCATGCGAGAAGCTTCAACGTATTGAACCGGTGTGTGCAAAACAGGCATAACAACGGAGTAACCAATTTTTTGACAATGCTCGACACGCCGTTGGAACGTATACATTTCATCATAAGCTTGGAGGTCAAAAAGTTTAGTGGCAAACTCTTTGATTGGTTGGCTTAAAATATATGACACCGTATTTTGCAGAAGGTTTTCATCTGAAAAACCACGAATTAAATGTTTGAGCATTTGCAGAGATTCTTCTACATCTGCGGTGATACCTTCTTCGATAATAGCTTCTTTTAAGACTTGTACCGCCCATAAACAGAAGCGTGAGCGCGAGCGATCTTCCGCTGCCTGATAAGATAATACTGCACGAACACCTGGACCAATGTTGGCACTGCCGCCCGTTTTGAGCATGGCTAACTCAATGATTGCATCTTGGGCAAGGGCGTGATCCATATGCTCCAATAAAAAACTGTGTAATTCTTCTTCGGCCTGTTCTTTGTAGCCAGCACGACGGAAAGCGAGACAGAGCATAAAGTGAGCATCTGGTTTCTCTTCGCTGTCTACGTGTTCGGTAACAAAACGTCGGAAATAAGTAATGGCCTGTGGGTATAATTTTTGCCGCAACAATTCGTTAGCGATGGCATAAGATGGCACCATAAGCGGACTACGACGGCTTTCGATCATCATCTCATGCAATACCACCTGACTATCTTTGGTTGCAATCGCCATTTGATAATGTTCTGGCCCCAATAAAGGAATGGGGTCTTGATAGGAGAGCTGTTCTTGTTCGTTAAAGCGAATGGAGAGAGATGATCCGACTACTTCGATAACGAGATGACTACGGTCTACATGGGTGCGTGTCCGGAACATCGTGGTTTGACCATGCATACCAACTGGACGCATGGTTAGTGACGATGGCTGGAGTAAATCATCCATTCCAGTAACTTGCGAAATGCTCAACCATTTACCACCCCACGCACCAATACGAAATACGTATGAAGAACTTGGGGGTGTTCCTCGCATAAATATCCAACATTCTGATCCACCAGTAATGCTAAAATCTAAGGTCATACGCACGTCATCGGTGATACCTGCTACGGATAAAGGATATACCTGCATACCAGTACCACCAATGAGTACCCCGCCCATCTCTGGGTGTAAAATCTGACCAACCGGTTCCCCTTCATAAGCAACAACGGCTTCGCTTAAAGGTTCAACATCTTCTTTGAGTGCATAATTCCAGCGACCAACAGGCAGCCACGCCCCCTCACGCTCACGTGCAAGACGCTGGCGTTCCATTTCACTAAATGACTCAGATAATTGACCTAGAACTTGGCTCAATTCCGCTTTAAATACATCACAGGTTGGGTAACGACTTTCTACTGAATGAGCCAAGGCCCAATCAGTAATACGTTGTAAACTCACAGGAGAATCTGGCCAAAGTTCCCGTAATGTTTTTCGGTTTATATTATTGCAGATACGATCAATAAATTGAATAAGGGTTTCCCCTGGTTCTTGTTCCATTGGCGCGCGTAATGCAAGCAATTCAACAAGAATAACTCCAAGTGCATAAATATCAGCCCGTTCATCAGCTTGGTCAGCATTACCGCTGGCTTGCTCTGGAGACATATACACGGGTGAACCAAGAACATCCCCATGTCGGGTACTGCGAGAGGAAAATGCATGTCCCTCAGTATGGACTCCATCGAGGCTACTGCGGCGACCAGAAACGGAATTGGTTCGTATATAGCCACTGGTTGAACGCCGATACGATTGAGTTGTTCGTCGTCGATGATTCCCACTGCTTTTATTATGATAGTCAGATGTTGGCCTATTTTGCGGAGCTAAGGACCCGACACTTGTTGTGTCTTGACCTGAAGCTCTATCTGTAAGTGGAGCTTCGACGCTGACCCCTGGAACAATAGTCGGTGCATAACCAAGTGCGGTTTCTGAGTTCTGTTCTAAACGCTCAGACTCAATAACACTTAAAGGGTGATATTCATCTTCACGGGTGGTGATGCCTGTACTTGCTGTTGTAATACCAGCCTGTCTCTGTTCTGTGGTTCCTACGGATTTTTCAGATGCATCTACTTCGCCAAACACATCATCAAAGGCTTCTGCTGTTTGCTGAATGGGTTCTACATCAAGGGTACGAGCAAGGCCCCAGTCCAAGATGTGTACTTCACCATATTCACCCAATACAATATTAGCAGGCTTAAGATCTCGATGAACAACCCCCATACTGTGGGCATAACACATAACATCAACGATTTTGAGAAAGAGCGTGAGGCGGTCAATTAAGGTTGCTTTGTGCCAGTGGTCATCGACTTTCGCTAAGCCTTGGAGATATTCTTCTAGGGTTTCGCCAATGGCAGGTGACATCATGTAACACGGGAAACCTTCCAATGAATAACCGCGTTCAAATACCGCAGCTACACCCGGATGCTGAAGACGAGCAGTTAAGAAGATTTCTCGTTCAAAACGGTCTATAACAGCCTGATTATCAACCAGTTTTTCATGCACTATTTTTATAGCTGCGTTTCTATTCAACTCCACATCACGAGCAAGATAAACCATGCCTGTTGTGCCCTTCCCAAGAAGGCTCACCAGCTCATATCGATCATTAATCAGCATTCGGCGCTGCTGCTCACTCATGTAGTCCACCTTTGATACATAACATGGTTAGTATGAAGCCTAGATCTCTCCGATGCAAGGATGCTTGCCCTGATAAGCGCTGTGACAGGCTAGGTCTATGTCTATTCGTCATTGTTACATCCACATCCCTTACTGCGCCTCCAAATGCCCCTATTGCGACTTTAATTCTATTGCAGGCCGAAGTGATGAATGGACTGTGTATGTACAAGCTCTCTTGCAGGAATTACGCCGATTACCCACAGGTCCTTACGATACACTCTTCATGGGTGGCGGCACACCCACCATCTTGCCGCCAGAGCTCCTGAGCACATTATTGAGTGGAATACGTAGCCACATAGATTTAAGTGATGACTATGAGTGGACTTGTGAGGCGAATCCCAGCAGCGCAGATGCAGAACGTTTTAAAGTTCTAGCCGAACATGGCGTGAATCGCGTAAGTGTTGGTGTGCAATCTACTGATGATGCGACCCTCTCCTTTCTTGGCAGAGCTCATAATGCTGCTGAAGCACACCACACCCTAGCAGAGGCAACTGCCCAATTTGAACGCGTTAGTGCCGACATCATGTTTGGTTTACCACAACAAACAGCAGAAGACCTCAAACGCGATCTGAACTTATACAAACAACATGGTATTACCCATGCTTCTGTTTACCATTTGACGATGGAACTGGGTACCGAATTTCATGCTCGTTATAAACATGGTGAACAACTCAACTGCTCTGAACAACAAAGTGGTGAACTCTTTGACTGTCTCATGACAGAACTTGCCACAATGGGTTTTCATCAATATGAGACCAGCAACTTTGCCCATAGTGGCGCAGAATGCCGCCATAACATTGCCTACTGGACAGGGCAGAACTATCACGCTGTTGGTGCCGGAGCAGTGAGCACCATACACGGCCAACGTTGTACGCGCCATAAACACCCCAAACAGTATATTAATAGCATCACGGCAGGACAGAATGCCATTCAGCATACAGAAACTATTTCTGACATAGACCGCATTAATGAAACCTGGATGCTTGGCTTTCGTCTGCAACGAGGCGTCTGTATCCAGCACCTCGAACAACTAGGCATCACACAAGATTGCTGGCAACAACAAGCAGGTGCTTTGCAAACAGATGGACTTATTGATTTTAATAACACACACATTTGGATAACACGTGCAGGTCGTGCTGTGCAAGATGCCATTACCCAACAATTCTTCTTAGATACAGAAGATTAAAAGACGCTCTTCCTCTATAAACAAGGCACTTACGCTTTACGAATTTGTTTAGCAGCAATGCGAAGAATTAATTCAATGATACGGTCATTCTTATCAAGTTTGAAATGAATACGGCGGCTTTCACTGGGACCAGTCAGCTTAATAACGGTTGCTCGGCCAAGTGCTGTATGAATGATTTTATCACCAGGTTGAAATGGGTCTGAAGCAAGGCTTATTGGTGTATCATCTTTAGCACCACCGACCCCGACTTGTTTACCAGCTCCCTGTGCGCTTTGTCCACTTCGTAAGGCAGCGCGTAAAGCGGAGCCACTTGTTAAGGTGCCGCTTTTATTAAGTCGGTCTAGAACGGTTTTCGGGTCACCGCCATCATCAAGATAGTTGTCTCTGTCGATTGTTCGGCGCTCACGCGGGTCGTGCTCTTCGGGTTCATCTAAATCAATAGCAGCGATGCTCTCTTCTGGATATTCTGGTCCTAGCTTAACTTCACCAATATATCGTTGAACACGGCCAGTTGCATCTTTGTGCTCTATGCACATATCTGGAATCTCTGCAAGAAACATGCTGGGTGGGTTACATTTTGCTTCGCCAAACTGTAAGCGTTGAACCGCACGGGTAATATACAGTTCTTCCATTGCGCGGGTAATGCCCACATACATTAAACGACGTTCTTCCTCGTAATCAGCTCGACCCTGCCGCACCATTGGCAGTAACCCCTGCTCACAACCTGTAATGAAAACAACAGGGAATTCAAGACCCTTAGATGAATGTAAGGTCATAAGCATGACTTGATCTATCTGTTCATCATTTCGACGACGTTCTCGTTCATCATCGCTAGAAAAGAGTGCGACATGATCAAGAAATTGATCGAGGCTGCCTTGGTTTGCAGCTGCACTGATCAACTCATACATATTCTCTACCCGTGCTTCGCCCATTTCTCCTGGCTCTTGTTTACGGTACCAGTTATCAATTTCGGTCATTTCTATAGCCATTTTAACGCATTGAGCTGCATCATCACGTGGAAGACGTTGTAAGCGGCGCCATAACATGGCAAATTCACGAATGGCCTTAGCGCTACGGCCAACGGTTACGCGGTCGAGTAAATCATCATCCATGAACAGTTCGTGAAGACTCACCCCCTCATCAAGGCAATAGTCACGCATTACCGCAATGCTTTTTTTGCCAAGTTTGCGGCCAGGTCTGTTTACAATACGTTCAAAACTTACAACATCCCGTGGGTTGACGATAAGTTTTACATAGGCAAGCAAGTCTTTAATTTCTTTTCGATCGTAGAATCGTAGGCCACCAACAATTTTATACGGAATATCACGACGGATACATTCTTCTTCTATCACCAAGCTTTGGGCATTGGTTCGGTAAAAGATTGCCATGTCACGCCAATCTCGACTTGGTTCCTGTTTTGACCCTTCATGAAGCTTTTGGCACCGTACCGCAATAGCACGTGCTTCCTCATAATTATCATCAACGGTCACTAGGGTAATAGGTTTCCCCGTTGCATTTTCCGTGAAAATCTTTTTGTCTTTTCGCTCTTTATTATTTTCGACGACATGTTGCGCCGCCATTAGAATTATTTTTGTTGAACGATAATTTTGTTCGAGCAAGACCTCTTTACACTCTGGATAATCTTTTTGGAAATCGAGAATATTGCGAATATCTGCACCACGCCAGCCATAAATACCTTGGTCTGGGTCACCGGTTGCACAAACATTTTGATGAGCACCAAGCAGACGAATCATTTTATATTGAGCGGTATTGGTATCTTGATATTCATCAATCAAAATGTAAGGGAAACGCTCTTGATATTTTTTTCGTACGTCTTCATGTTCTTCCAGCAAACGCACTGTCATTAACAATAAATCATCAAAGTCAGCTAAACATTCTTGGCGACAAATAGTATGATATTGACGATAAACTCGCACAAGCTGATCATTATCATGCCCCATTTTTTCTACATCATCAGGGGAATATAGTTGGTTTTTCCATGTACTGACCTGTGATGCAGCATAGCGTGGGTCCACATCATCTGGAGATACTTCCATCTGTTTAAGCAATAGTTTAAACATTCGTTTTTGGTCATCCGCATCTAAGATGACAAATGGATTTTCAAACGGCAATAAATCTTGTTCTAGTTTCATCAAGCGCAAGCCAGCGCTATGAAAGGTAGTTATCCATGGCGTTTTTAGCCCAAGTAAATCTTCTACCCGCTCTTGCATTTCTCCGGCAGCTTTATTGGTAAAAGTAATGGCAAGCACACCATCTGGCTTGGTATCCGTTTCTTGAATGATGTGAGCAATACGGTGGGTAATAACTCTGGTTTTACCTGAACCCGCCCCTGCAACCACCAATAGAGGACCATTGAGATGCGCTATCGCTTCTCGTTGGTGATCATTCATACCCTTAAATACGTCTACCACAGCAAACCTATCTGTTCTTTATTCTTCGTCTTGTTTCAGCGTGTCTGCTGGCGCAAAAGACTGGCCAAAGACAAGGTGATCGATCAAACGAACACCATCAACGAATGCTGCAACGGCAAGCATACAGCCAAGTTCCACTTCTGTTACTTCGGAAAAATCTGCAAGATTCACTGCATCGGCATAATCTAGATCTACGCCATCATGCATAAGCACTTCTTCAGCAACCATGGTTACTAAATCATTGGCATTACGTTCACCTGCCATAAACGCGGTATGTGCCCGTGCTAGACCGATAGGCAAACTTAATGCTTTTTCTCGCTGTTGAGCAGATAGGCGGCTATTACGACTACTCTTAACAAGGCCATCTTGATCACGCAAGGTAGGAGCAACTATTATTTCAACTGGAATAGCCTGATCTGCAACCATACGGTTAATGATCATAACCTGTTGGAGATCTTTTTCGCCAAAGACCGCAGCGTCTGGTTCTATGATATGAAAGAGTTTTTGCACAACGGTGCACACCCCACGGAAATGGCCAGGCCGGGTTGCAGCACACAATGTTTCACTGATCTGACCAACCACTTCGACAAAGGTCGCATACCCTTGTGGGTACATGAGTTTGTCAGATGGCATGAATACAGCATCAACTCCCTGAGCGGCGCAGGCTTCTATATCTGCGTCTAGCGTTATTGGGTATGCTTCAAGATCTTCGGTATTATCAAACTGCGTTGGGTTGACATAAATTGTGACTACAACCACCGCATTTTGTTCTTCTTGAGCACGCTTAATCAGACTAATATGGCCCTCATGCAGAGCACCCATGGTTGGTACACAAATAATACGTTTACCAGCTTGTCGTTGAGAGCGGCTCCAGCCGCGTTGTTCATCAATCGTCTTGAAAATATCCATATTATATCCTTATGAGGCGCAGTTTGCCAGACATGGATAAATAGCAACTGAGGATTTATTTAGGCTTCTGTTTCTGTAGATACGTATGCAGGGCATCACCTTCCAATAAATCATATGAAACCTGAGTGGTAATTGGATTCTGCTCACTGGCATAATTCCAAGACCACCCGATGCGTTTTAATTCAAGAGGCTTGCAGGTAAACACAGTCTTCTTGCCACCACTTAGAGCAACCTCAACCCCATTGCTCACAGGGCGAAGCGTTAGGATAATAGGAGTCTTGGTTGATGCTTTGCCAAGGCTTGCAACACGCTCTCTCTTTGGTTTTGGATTCTCTGTGCTTTTTTTGCCCATACGGTACAAATACACACCAGTTCGATCAACCGTTACGTAATAACTGGTACCAGAGGTATCACTTAGGTATATCCCCCACGCAACCTTTTTCTTTTTATTCTTTATCGTTACATCATCTGGCAGAGTTATTGCAAACGAGAACGAACGTAATGGGCTTTTGCCACTATTTTGTAAGCATCCAAGATAAACTAAGGAAAGCTTTCCGTTACTATTCCCCCAAAGAAGAAATTGATTATCAGCACGCGGATCCTTCTTCAGTAATATTTTCTTCTTTGAACCATAAGCTGTTGGCACCAGCGCAGCTTCCAACTTTTTACGAAACATCTCAATTCGTTCATCTATTTTCTTTCCATTACGATGTCCAACCCGAGCTGAGGTCTTACGTAGAGAAGCTCTTCGGCTCTGTTGAGCTGCCCCAAGACCATCTAAACGTTTCTGATAATCCGCTAGTCGTTTGCTTACACTTGGGCTACCATACTTCTTATTATCTTTGATGTTTTGTATTTTAGCACGGGCATTGACTAATGCTGCTTTGGATATCGGTGCATTGTCGAGGAGTGCGTCAAGTTCTTCTATATCTTTTTCAAGGCCTTTCTCTGCCCAAGTATTCCAAGAGTTCAATGCATCTGCATGCAACTTATCCACTCGTGTTGTATCATTTGGGTGACGTTCTTTATAAGAATCACAAGCAGCAAGAGCCTCCCTATAGCTATGTTTCCCTTCATACGTTTCCACTTCGGACTTCAGTATGCGCCAGTCTTTCTTTGCCACACGTGCATTATTCCATACCACACCCAAAGTGCATACAATCAGCAGGGTCGCAGCAATAAGCGCAATCCGCAACGCGGATGGACGTACTAATTTATCTGATACGTCATCAATCATGGTTAGACAGTCAGCCGCTGTAGCCGGGCGCTCGTCTTGATTTTTCATCATCATTTTGGTGATGATTTTTTTTATGCGTACAGAGGGTATTTGCTCTCCGTCAAAGAGCAGCGGTTGGGTACTGGCATTAACAACCACTGAAACTGGCGTGTCACCCTTAAATGGTACATCCCCGCATACCATATGATAGAGAGTTGCTCCCAATGAATAAATATCAGAACGACCGTCAACAGCGTGTGCATCTTGGCTTTGCTCTGGAGCCATGTAATATGGCGTACCCATCATGGTGCCACTCACCGTAATGTTTGATTCTACATCAATATTATCTGGGTCATCAACACGGGCTAGACCCATATCTGCAACCTTGGCAATACCATTGTGAGTAATCATGATATTATCTGGTTTAATATCTCTATGAACGACACCATGGCGGTGAGCATAATCGAGCGCCTTCAGCGTTTGTCGGCAAATATCTAAAGCCCGATCTTCCGACAAATACCCATGCTCATCTATAATATCGGCAACACTTTGGCCTTTCACTATCTCCATGCTGAAAAACAGCATGCCTTCCCGTTCATCAACATCATGAACAGCAATCAAATTAGGATGATGCAAACGGCCTGCTGAACGGGCTTCTCGCAAAAAACGTTTTCGAAAATTCTCGTTTGCTGCTAAACGCTTACCAAGCACCTTAAAAGCAACTTCACGGTTCATGCTTAGCTGGGTGGCTCGATACACTTGCCCCATCCCACCAGCACCAAGTAAATCTAGAATTTTATATCCATTGATAATACTATTGACTTCTATCTGACCATGTACCTTTTTATTTCTTTGTTTGCGATGCGGTTCATTTTTTTCTACATCCTGCTGCGCCTTGAGTTTTTTCAGGCCGGCCTCTTCTCGCTGAACACTCATTGGCGATTCTTGCACCGTATCATTTGTTTCGACAGCGCCCCCTGCCAATGTTGCGGTAATCATAATATCTTCCGCAAGCGAGGCTTTTTCCATGCCTGAAGGGATACTTGGAACAGCCTCACCTGCTATTGCTGCAAGACGAGCTGATGGATCAGAAACAATTGTTCCAGGAGTGCTACGGTCACTGGCATCTATAAGCTGTGCATCTTCACTGACTGCGATGCACATATCTACCGCTCTATTGATTAGTTCGTCATTTGGACGTAATAAGGCACCACGTGTTTGCAAAGACACAAGCATTTGCTCGAGACGCTCTGGGTCTGCCTTGATACGCTTCTTGAGTACAGGCGATAGCATAAGCTCATTGTGCTCCTGATCAGTCGTTAGCAAGGCCTTCCCGCCTTCCTTGTTTTTTCTCATATTAAGATCAACAACTACGTGTCTATGCTGGAAATTCCTACAGTCCTGCCCTACGTATATACCATCTAAACAAAGTATTTAACATTGCTTACGATATAAAACCTAATGCCACGGTAAATCTGGATTGCCAATACTTTGGAGCCAATCAGAAAGGTATTGGCGCTGTTGTGCAAGGATATCGGCATAAGCCGGATCTTTGGCACGGTTCTTTTGTTCATATGGGTCGTGTTCTAAATCGAATAATTGCTCAGGGTGCTTAGGGCTGTTTGTGTATGAACAATATTTCCACCGTCCACCAATAACGGCTCTACCTACGCGACATTCTACGACAGTATGATCACGCCAATACGGCGGTGTTCCATGAATAAACGGACGCAGACTAGAACCAGTACAAAACTTGGGAATATCTATCTGAGCGTAATCACAAATAGTGGGAAAAATATCCAAACCTTGATTGACAATGGCTTGTGCATTGACGGCATTCTTTGGTATGTGATCTGGATCTATCAGAAAAAATGGAACACGTGCTGGCTCTTCATACAGTTCATTCTTGAAGCGAAGTTGGTGTGCACCTAGTGCTTCGCCATGATCACTGGTGAACAGAATAATGGTATTTCCTCCAAGGTGATATTCATCCAACAAAGCAAGTAGGTCACCAATTTGCTTGTCGAGTTGTTCACAAAGGCGGTAATACGTCCAGCGATACAAACGCCAACATTGTTCTTCTGAGAGCCCACGACTTGCACCACCAGTTTTAGGGAAAACAAACCCTAACTCATCAACATCTCGATAACTCTGAAGTATTTCCGGCTCATCGGCTGCTATTTCAAAATTTTCTGGCAGAGGCGGACAGTGCTCTTCAATAAATTTAGGAAGGGTTTTCTCTGGCACAGGGAAAGGATAACCATCACCAGTATACTTTTTATCCCATGGATCATCCCCTTCTGGCCACGGAGTACTTTGCGGTTGCCAACTATTTGGAGGCATATATCTGCCCCAATAACAAATGCCGTGCGGTTGAATAAGCGATGCGGTCATATAAAATGGTTTTTCTGCATCACGTTCAGTAAAAAACTGACGTGCGCCTGCCAAAACAACATCTGCCTGACCACAATAGTATCCAGCATCACCATTATAACATCTGAAGCCATGATCTGGCGGATCCCCAATATCAGCCACATGCCATTTACCAATATATGGTACATCGTAACCGGCTTGTTTGAGAGTCCAACCAATTGAGCCCGCTTGAATTTCTTTGTCTGTCCATGAGCGGCGTTCAGTAGTACTTATACGTTTTTCAGTTAAGACCGACGGCAAGCCTGTGAGCATACTTGCACGGGCAGGCACGCATAAAGGATGCGGTGAATAGGCTCGTTCAAAGCGAATACCGCGTGCAGCAAGTGCGTCCATATTCGGAGTACTGACCCATGAATTTCCTGCACAAGATAAGGCGTCTGCACTTTGTTGGTCTGTAATAATGTGTAAAATATGTGGGCGATTATTTGTCATGAGGTTCTTTCATCGGAAAACGTGATGCACAAAAATAATGAGCAGGAACAAGGGTAAGATCATGGAAAGCAAGTGGATAGGCTACACTAATAGCCTTTCACCGCGATATTTTGGCACAACGAGGCCACTTAGTGCTAAATACCAGAGGCGTTAATCCCAATAGGCTCCCCATGCACGCCGCAGGTATCCCAACGCTGCTGATCGGTTGAAAAAAAACATTTGGCTTTCGTGAGCTTTTCATAGCAACAAGCTACCAGTGTTCTACCCCTCTACCTTGACAATAGTCTTATGGAATAGCATAATATTCCGATATTATGCAGCCACCACTCCATCTTCTAGGGCAGCACTACTACCCGCATACTGATTGCCCACTTGCAGTAGTTCTTTCAGAAGCGCCCGGTAAACCGTATCATAACCATGATTACTGTGAATTAACCATTGTTGTACATGGACAAGGCCACCACATTGTGGAAGGAGAAAAGTATCACCTTACCGCAGGATCATGCTCGCTTGTTCAAGGAAAACAAAACCACCAAGTGTTTATCCAAGAAAATACTCTTGCTTATAATGTATTATACCATCCCAGTATTCTTACGGAAACACTCACCGAACTTCCAGCATACCGTGCGTTTTTTGTTCTAGAACCATCATTGCGTCAACACCGGCACTTCACCAGCTATCTGCATCTCTCCAGTACCATACTCAATATGGTTGAAAATATTATTCTACGTATTCAAAAGGAACTCTCCCAAACAGCACGACATAATAGAGTCATGGCAACCACTTTATTACACGAACTACTCTTATTCATCAGTCGTGCTTATACCGAAAATGTTCACCGATCACAAACTGCATTACTCAAGCTGGCCGATGTGCTTCTACAGATGGAGGCGCACTGCGAAGAAATATGGACTTTAGACTACATTCAGACATGCTCGGGGCTCGAAAAGAGCCAATGCTGTAAATTATTCAAAGAGGCAACTGGAACCACTCCCATTGACCACCTCCTGCATCTGCGCATTCAGCAAGCAATGCGATTACTACGCGATACGAATAACAGCATTACTGAAATAGCTTTCAGTTGTGGCTTTAATGACAGTAATTATTTTAGCCGACAATTTCGACGCATTGCCAAATCTAGCCCCAGCGCTTGGCGACAGCAACAATAACAAGGGAAAGCTTTTCACTGTAATACAGCATGAGATAAGTGGCAAAAAAACGATTACTTAAATTTCTTACCGTGTAACAATTTATAATACCGACGACAAAAGCGGTGAGCTTCATCGCGGACGTGCATCAAAATGGCAAGGCCACGATGACGAGTGCCGAGAACGATAGTTCTTCCGTCTGGGAAAACAATGGTTTCTTCTTGTTTGGCAAGACCGACCAGACAAGGCACCTTGAGACCAATCTCTTTTAGCGCTGCTTCGGCTGCGTGAACTTGGCCAAGACCCCCATCAATAAGTATGACATCGGGGATCGGTAGATGCTCTTCTTGAACTCGTTTATAACGACGGCCAATGACTTCTGCCATACCTGCGTAATCATCATTACCTGACTGTTTCGCATCTACCGTACTTTTAATTTTGAAACGACGGTAGCCATCTGGATTTGGCTGTCCATCCACAAATTGAACCTCGGAAGCAACAACGTGTTCACCCTGCAAATGAGCCAAATCAAAGCCTTCAATAATGCGTGGAGAAACAGGGAGTCCTAATGCATCACGTAAAGATTCGAGCGCTTCCTGCTGGTGTATCTCAGGTGAGGCAACCACACTTTCATCATCTAAATCACCTCGTTCTGCCAATCGCTCTAAAGCTTTTAACTGATCACGATAACGAGCTGCGTCTTCATATCGCATGTCCGTAGCCGCAGTCGCCATGACATCTCTCAATCGATGAATAACTTTTTTCTTAGCACGGCCACGCAAAAATGCCCGTAAAGCAAGAATATCACCGCGATAATCAGCTCGAGAGATACGCGTGGTACAGGGTGCACTACAGCGTTTAATATGATAATTTAAACAAGGGCGAAAATATCTCCGCTTTTTATCACCATCTTTAATCTCAAGATCACAATTACGAAATTGGAAAATGCGCATCAAATAATGGTAAGCGGTTCGCAGCTCTGTCATAGATGCAAAGGGGCCAATGTAATCTACCTTTGATAAATCGGTTTCTCTCGTCATAAAGACACGCGGAAAATCTTCACGACTTATTGCGAGTAACGGGTATGTTTTATCATCTTTTAATAACACATTATAGCGCGGACGAATGTCTTTAATTAAACGGTTCTCAAGCAACAAAGCTTCAACTTCTGAGTCCACTTCAATAATATGAACATCAGCTGCTTCACTGACCATTTTTAAAGTACGCGGCACATGATTACGAGTAGATTGAAAATACGAGCGCACCCGCTGCCGTAAGCGTTTTGCCTTCCCGACATAAATATCTTCACCTGCTGCATTACGAAAGACATAACACCCTGGTGTTGTGGGCAAATGAGCCAATTTCTCGGCCAACATTGGTGGGATATTTTCGATCATGTTTTAACCTTGGATAAAATCAATCGAGGTTAAAGCTCTCTTGGTTTTTGGTCCACCATATACGCCAAGCTTTTTGTAGGGCGGGTCCGTTATCAAGAAAGTATCTGCGCCAAAGGGTTTCGTAGTCGGTGCTACTCATACCTTCGGCATAGGCTGGGTCTGCGGGAAGATCATTTCGTCCAGTTTCATAGGTTTCGCGGCCGCTAAGAGCACGAAGACTCCAAAGGGCTTTCATAGCGACCAATGCATTAGCATCACCCATCGCAGTAATGAGAAGTTCCATACCGCTTTTAGAAATCATAATCGAATCAAGCACTTCAAGTGCTCCATAACGTATACCCCAATCTTCAGAAGAACTCAGCGCTTCAAAGGCGTATGGCTCTACACGAGCACCGTAATCTGTTAATTGGGCTACAGCATCTGAGTATTCTTTAGCTGCCTGCGCTTCTCCGCTCATATCATTTGAACGTTCTGAAATGTAGGAAAGACGATAATTACGGAGTGCTTGGATGGCATCTACGATTTCAGCTTCCGTGACCTCTTGCTCTTCAGCACCATCTGTTGGCCCAAGAATACCGCCACTCGGACGATTACTATCAGAACACGAAGTCACAAAAAAGGCACATGCACAGAGGACAGTTAGGTAGACAATCGGCTTTTTCATAGATGTTCTCCAATGGGCCACAGCCTAGAAGTCTCTCCACAAATGCTAGTCTCATTCTCTATCTCAGGAGGCAGGTTGGCACACAGGACACCACCAGGTTCCGCGTCCTGCGATAGTCATTTTTTGGATAGCTGTTCCACAAGTGCTGCACGGCTCTCCCTCTCGTCCATAGACACGAAAATCGTGTTGAAAGTACCCTGTCCCACCGCCTGTTTGCACAAAATCAGAAATCGTTGACCCCCCTGCTTTGATCGCTTTGCGCAAAACAGCTCGAATTGTTCGGTAGAGTACTGTACAATCTGCTGGCGTGAGAGATGAAGCTGGCTGATCTGGGGCTATGCCAGCACGGAAGAGTGCTTCGCACACATAAATGTTACCAAGACCTGCTACACATTTTTGATCGAGCAATACCTGTTTAATAGCTCCACTGCGTTTTTCTAATGACCGATGTAAAACCGTACTCGTCCAACTTTTTTCGAGCGGCTCTGGTCCCATTTCGGCAAGCGCAGAGATGCCATCAGCGGTTGTACTCCATTGTAAGCTGCCAAAACGGCGCGGGTCTCTGTAGGCAAACACTTCTCCTGTTGTCCAATGCAGGCAGACATGATCATGCTTGCCAACCGGTTCTGTTTCTGCAAGTCGTCGCCATGAGCCTGTCATACCGAGATGGTTAATAAGAAAACCACATTCGCCTGTTTTATTGTTCCATTCAAACAATAAATATTTTCCACGGCGGGTTAAAGAATGTAAATGTGCATCATGTAACCAATCAGCATGCTCTACGGGTAACGGAAAACGCAGATCTTTCCTATGAAAAACAATATGGTTGAGCACACGCGATGCTGGTAACATTGCATTGAGACCATTGCAAATTGTTTCAACTTCTGGTAATTCTGGCATAATTATGTGCCCTTATTGTAATGAACGGTACGTTCCTGAATGTGATACCCATATTTTATTTAAGTCGACAAGGAAAATGCGTTGTAGAATTAAAATTACAAACAACTAGAGAAATCGTGTTATCTTGTTGAATAAAAAATCGATCGAACCAAATCGAATATTTGAAACTGAAATCCAGTAGAATTTTCTGATGAAGTCGCCTCCTTGGACATTGCATATATAATAAGCAACACAAGAATCATACAACAACATGAGCAATTTCGACTAAAAAATACGTTGGGGAGAGCCCTACTCATTTATTGATAATGGTATTGTTTTTGCAGCATTCTCCATTATCAGTTAGTTGGCAACACTGAATATCGCCAACTGATCATACCACTTTTACTAGACTCCAGAGGATATACTTGTAACCTTGTTCACATGACAGATATACGACGACGCGATTTCCTCTCTTTCTGCACTGGCCTTGGTGCCTCAGCTCTTCTGCCAGGATGTCTGGCACGTCCTACTACGGCAAGCAGTGGGCAGCAACAACAGCCAAATTTCCTCATTTTATTTGCGGATGACCTTGGCATTGGTGATCTTGCCTGCGAAGGCAACACACAGGTACGCACGCCGAACATTGATGCACTTGCGGGAGAATCTGTCCGCTTTCGTAACTTTTTTGTGCAGGCCTGTTGTGCACCAAGCCGAGCGGCTTTATTAACTGGTCGGGCACCACATAAAGCTGGCACTTGGGGCGTACATCAAGGACGAGCAAACCTTAACCTTGATGAACATACTTTTGCTGAACACCTTTCAGAAGCTGGCTACGAAACCTTTGTAACGGGTAAATGGCATAACGGTAGCGCTGGACCATGGCACCCAGCAGAACGTGGCTTTAATCAAACACGCGTAGCAAGTTATTCGCCATACTATCGTGAGATGGAAAGTTACTCTCAGGATCGCTTTACCTTTGCCGGGTGGCGCTGTGACCAACTTGTTAATCTGACCTCTGATTTCATGTCTCACAACCGTAATCAACCTTTTTGTGCCTATCTCCCCTTTGTCAATCCACACACACCATGGAAAGCTCCGCAGCCATTAATTGATTCTTATAAAGCCCAAGGCCTTTCAGACGAGCTGAGTTTGTATTATGCCGTTGTTGAGCATATGGATAAAAACATTGGTGTCTTATTGAAAAACTTAGAGCTCTTTGGTCTTGATAAAAATACCGTTGTTATTTTCTGTTCTGATAACGGAGGCACTCACGGAAAAATTAACAACGAAGCCGATTGGACCAGCCGAAACCCACAAGGATACCGCGGAGAAAAAGGCGATATTTGGGATTTAGGCGTTCGCTCACCACTCTATATTCGTTATCCCGCAGGCTTTGAACCACAAACAGTAAAGACAAATACGTGCATAGAAGATATGTACCCAACGCTCCTTGATCTTGCAGATATTCCGCTGCCACTTGAACAAAAACCATTAGATGGACGCAGCATTGTTCCACTTCTCAATAATGGAGATAGAGCTGTTTGGCAAGAACGCTATATTTGCCAAACACATTTTGACCCATATTGGGAAGGTAAAACAGAACAACATGATATGCGTGACCACAAAAAACCACAACCGTATATCCTCGAAAAACAATCACTGACCATACGTGACGAACGTTATAAACTCTGCCAAGTTGGCCCTTCTTTTGATCACAGTGACCGTAATTTTGGCCATATTGATGGTTATAAGCGCGGCCCTCTTTATCAACTTTATGACACTATTATTGACCATGGTGAAACAAACAATATTGCAAATCAACATCCAGAAATAGTTGAACGTATGCGTACCACCTTACATGCATGGTATGCGCCAGTTATTGCACAATCAGAAACACTTTTCCAACCGCCTGTCTATCCTATTGGTTATCTCCCCTCAAACCCAGATGCTCCTACCGAAATGTGCTGTAATCTTTCCTCTTCAACCCATGTTGTAAACGGTATTCGCGGACGCTTCGGGGTTAAACCAAAATGGAAAGACGCACACGATAGCATCCATCTACAAGCACGAGTTTTACGTTCTGGAACCTATGCTATTCGTTTACATGCTATACACGTTAAGGATGATTGCGATTTAGAAATACGTGTTGGAGGCCAAGTGCTTACACGCAGCTTTGCTAAACAAACTGGCAGCTTTATTCCATTCGGCGAGTTACAGCTAGAAAAATGTGACCTGACCGAGATTGCTTTAACACTCACCCGCGCCCGCACAGATGAGAAAGCAGCCATCAAAAAAGCATTCTGGGTTGGTTTTACGCCCGTTTGAGTAAACAGGAAAACACGCTAGAAAAGCATCTCTAGATGTGTTTTCACATACACGAGTACTCTGTTAAGGTAGCTAATCACGAAAACCTAGTTCTTAAGATCCCTATATCGGGCTGAAACTATTAAATAAGCAAAAGCAACACCTTAGATAAAGATGTTGCTTTAAAGGTCACTTAAACGTGAGCAGGGCTATCGACGAACGATAATGTATAAAGCATCTTCTGGTAAAGTTACTGTAGCACCAGTGATTTCCACAACAGAACTTAACTGAGGGTATCCATTGGCATCAAGAGCTGTCGCTGATTTTATTGGATGAGCAAAAGTAACGCTTCCATGAATGAGTGGGATATTATACACCCCTTCGCCCATACTAAGAATACGTTTACCTGGGATCATTTTCTTTTCTTTGCCTTTTCCACGTACAATTTCAGCAGGTTCTTCTTTCCAGCCATAGGGCCGCGCGTGTACACCAATTTGCACTAAGATCTTTTTAGACTTTGCCAGCGGCTTGTCATCCAATGGCACAATCATCACGCTGGAAAAATCATGCTGCATGTCAATTGTACATTCAGATAAAGCGACTGTTCCAGATTTTTGAGTGAAACCGACAACACCTTGTGCCTTCTCTGTATCAACCGTTGCATAGCCATTTGCCCAATTCCAATAGGTTTGTTTTTTAAGACCCCATGCCTCTCCTTCCTTGTCATTTTGTAAATCCTTCAACTCACGTGCTACAGATAACATAGTTTTGTCAGTCACCGACCATGATACAGGTCCACTTAAAAAAGCAGTTGGATAGTTACCATACCCTGTTTTTGATAACCCCTCCGTCACTTCTTTGTCTCGCGTCGGATCAAACCCTTTTGATTCACCACAGGATGGAACTACTTTATCACAAATATCGGCAAAAGAACGGTCTTCATGGACAACTGGCTTCACTTCCTCTACATACCCTTTTCTATACAATAGTGCATTTGCTGGGAATTGGCCCAATATATTCGGCGTAGCAACAGGGAACTTAGCGGTAAATATATCGTACCCTGGCGTAAAAATATTGAACCATGTAAACATATCTAAACCATTGCGGGCACCAAATACAGCAATTAACCATGGGCCTTCTAATTGATAAAAATTAGGGTTGGACCAGTTACATTCAGACATGATATGTGGTTTGCCGCTGAGGAATTTATAATTGATAGGATTATTCCACGGACGAACGAGCGATGTGTAATCTGCATACAGATCTCCAACATTCACTTGATAAGATGATGTTTTCTTTTTTGATTTCGGCGGATTCACATGTAACGGAGACTGGTAAATATGTCGATCTACGACATCATCATCTAGGTAGGTGTAACGTTCTCTGTCTTGCATCGCTTGGCAGAAGGACCCCTTCCAATTACCACTCGTAATCAAAGCTTTGCTGTTTATATCATTCTTATAAAAACCAATCATCTCTTTATTGAAATTACGCTGCACTTGTAGTAAAAATTCCACAGAGTCTTTCATACGCAATTCCACCTTGGGAACTAAGGATGCAATCAAGTCTGCATTAGACTTACGTTCTTTTGGTGGAAAACAAAAACCAATCAAACGGCTTGTGTCTGATTTTGTTGATATATTAAAGCTCGTAGATATATTCATAAGTCCATTGGCTGGGTCATCATAGATCCAATTGGACCGGTCTTTTTTATCTTTTCCTTTTCGCTTATACGGGAACACCTTATCACTTATATCTTTAGGAACGCCCCACTTTTCCTGCGCAACTTCTAAGGAACCATACTTTTCAATAAGAAAGTCAGCAAATTGCTTGCGCACTTGGTCTGTCATTTCTTGCATAGGGAACATGCCAGTAAAACTGGAAAAAAACAAGCCATCTTCATTTTGTGTTTGAATAATAGCTACTGATGGATCTTCTGCCAAGCTAAGACCTGTATATGGGTTCTGGGTTGTAAACAGTTCTTTATTCCGAACTTTATATAATTCTTTTAAACGTTCACTGAAATAAATAACAGCAAATGGCTTATACCATCTATTTAAATAATCTTTATACCCTTTTATTCCCCATGCTTCTCGTAGCTTTGCTGGCAGTACAAAATAAGTGCATATCTTCACGTAGATACCCTCAGCTTTAAATGCTGCAACAGCCTTATAATACCCCTCTTGGATGTGTGAATCCAAGGCATAGGGATCGTTCGTTTCTACTTTGCCACTAAAAATAGGCCAGAACAAGCGGACCATATTCACGCCACTTTTAGCATATTGCCGAGCGATGTACTGCATACTTTCATAATCAAGGTTGTGGTTATGAAAATTTGCACACCAAAAGCGAACCTTCTCACCGTTTGCTAAGATAAAATCATCACCACTGGCTGTGATAGGCCCATTCATACCAGCAACTTCTTCGTTCAAATAACGTAAATCTAAGTCTGACTGGGTAAATGGATCTGTTGGCGCTTCAAACCCCCACATACCTTCATCAACAAGCCCCACAGGCTCTAAAGGACTGTACTTTCCGTTGGGCACAAAGAATTCTGGGGCTAAAACAAAACAATCAAAACCAAATGCTTTAGAAGATTTGGCTAATTCTTCTTTATATAACAATTCTACACGTAGCGTGTGCTTACCAGCACTTATCTGAACATCTCCAGGATAAATCCATGTCGCATTCACAAACTTGCGAATACTTTGATCTTGTAATGTTCCTGGGTGGGTTTCTACATTCTGCCATGCACCTGCATCTATGCGCCACCGAAATGGTCCATGACTATAAAATCGGCGAACATATAATTTATAGGTCCCATCTTTTTTTACATCAATGTCATATTCAGCAAACGCGTTTGGAAGGTCAGCAGGAGTACCATTCAGCCACGCTCCACCCGAAAACTTATTTGCCTCTTCTGCATTTTTTGGCTTAAATTGCTCATCACTACTCATATTAGTTCGTGGTGATGATTCTGCCTCTATCCACAACAATGCGGACTTCTCTTCACCATAGACATACGCCTGTGCAGTTATCCATAAAAAAATGCTTATCATTCCTGCTGTCTTCATGCTTGCTCCTGTTTGGCGTGTGCTGGAGGTAAGATAACTTTCCTTGTGGAGATATCTTCACGCCTTCTCTCTGTTTTATACTTGAAAAAACTGGTAAGTCCAGTATTATATCTCTATGAATTATCCACGCATACCCCGCCTCAGCACTCGTCGATGGCCTGTTTGTTATCTACCAGACCTCGGTGAATTTTCTGGTCCCAGCTTTGAAGGTCAAAACATTGTTGACCACAGCTTTGTTGAACGTCCTGATGGAACGTGGCAAATATGGGCCTGCATACGCGGATGTGCAGTAAGTCGTTTGATTTACGGGTGGGAAGGTGCAAACCCCCTCTCAGGCTGGTGGAAACCAATGGGTGTGCAACTGCGTGCCGATGCTAGCCTTGGCGAAGATGTCCGTGACGGTACTATTGAAACTGCTGGCTCACCATTCTTTTTCAAGCATAATGATCGCTATGACCTCTTTTATCATAGTGCTGGCATCCATCTAGCGACTTCCGAAGACGGTCTGAATTACACTCGCGTGATCAACGACAAAGGTACTTCACATGCAGGTATTGCCGGTGGCCGCGATACAATGATCATGGAATGTGATGGTACTTTTTATGCCTATGTCACTGAAACCAATAAAGAAGGCATCTGTAGTGTCGTCTGTAGCTGTTCCACAGATCTGCGTATATGGGATGATGGTATCATTGTCAGCCGTGGCGGCATGGGCGGCGATGGCCCCGTAGACGCGGAAAGCCCTTTTGTGGTACAAGTTGATGGCTATTTCTATCTTTTCCGCACCTCATCCATTAGTTTTCAAACCTTTGTCTATCGCTCACTCGACCCTCTTGATTTCGGCATAGATGATGACAGTAAACTGGTTTGCACCCTTGATATAAAAATCCCCGAAATCATTACCTACCAAGGTCGCATGTATATTAGCGATCTCCCTGACTTTCATCACCTGTATGTGCATGAACTAACATGGGAAATTGTATAGTTTTTTGACCTCTGAGATCTCAATTGATTGGAACCATACGCCAATACATTTTGACCAAGATCCGTGGTTCATGACATCCAAACAAGATTTGGAACCATAAAAGAGGAAGGGACTAAATCCCTTCCTCTTTTATGTGAAACCCACAAATTCATATCTCTCTTCTGCCGCAAGGCCCTATTTGTCCAAGAGATGTAACTTCACTTGATAGAGAGTCATTATCTTTCTAAAATGACATAAAGCGAGTCTTTGGGTAAAGTTACCGTATTTCCTTTTATAACAACTGTGCAACCTTCCTTTGGATATCCTCCTGCATTAAGACCTGTACCTGATAGAATAGGGTTTTTGAAACTTATCGTTCCGTTTATAAGTGGTATATTGTAGACCCCCTCACCCATACTGAGTATCTTCTTGCCTGGAACAGTTACTGGTATCTTAGAACGTTTTATCCATGACTTACGGTCTTCACCTTTTCTTTTCTTTGCTTTCCCCATTTTTATTTGGGTTGGCTCATCACGCCATCCGTAAGGACGTGCATGCAAACCGACTTGAACAAGTATTTTCTTTGATTCTGAAATGGGCTTATCATCTAATGGAACAATTAAGACACTAGAGAAATCATGTCTCATGTTTATGCTACATTCAGAAAGCTGTATCTCTTCATTTTTCCCAGTAAAACCAACCACACCTTGGGCTTTTTTTGTATCAACAGTTGCGTAACCTTTGCCCCAGTTCCAATACGTTTGTTTCTTGAGCCCCCATGCTTCAGTACCTGCATCGTTTTGGAGAGCAGACAGTTCTGGAGAAACATCTACTTGAGGTGTATCAGTAACACTCCATGTAATTGGTCCAGAGAGGTAAGCTGTTGGGTATTTACCAAACCCTGCTGTTGACAAACCTGTTGTTATCTCTTTGTCTCTCGTTGGGTCAAACCCTCTAGATTCTCCTACGACAGGTTCTATTCGTGAGCAAACTTCATCATAAGTTCTGTCTTCATGAACAGATGGTTCAACTTCTTCTACATACCCCTTCCGGTATAACAGCGCATTTGCTGGAAATTGTCCGAGAATATTTGGTGTAGCTACAGGGAATTTCTTATGCTCAATATCATACCCTGGAGTAAAAACATTAAACCATGTGAACATATCAAGTCCATTTCGTGCCCCAAAAACGGAAACCAACCATGGCCCTTCTAATTGATAAAAGTTTGGGTTTGACCAGTTGCATTCTGACAGAATGTGCGGTTTTCCTGACATAAACTTATAATTTAATGCCATATTCCATGGGCGAATGATTGAGGTATAATCAGCATAGACATCACCTGGAGCAATAGAAAACGAAGCACGGTTGGGTTTTTTAATGTTTTTATGTAACGGCGATTGATAAATATGACGATCAGCCACATCATCATTCAAATACGTGTAACGTTCTCTATCCTGCATAGCCTGACAAAACGAACCTTTCCAGTTACCACTCGTAATAAGAGCTTTACAGCCCAACTCTTTTTTATAGAAGTCTTGCATGTCTTCATTGAAAGCTTTCTGCTTCTCCATCATGAATTCAACAGAATCCCTGTAACGACGCTCTGCTTTACGAGAAAGCTCAGCTATCAATTCTGCATTTTTAGAGCGTTCTTTTGGTGGAAAGCAATGTAAAACGCTTGATTCTTCTGGGCTGGTTTTTGTAGAGATCGTATGACCAGCACTTATATTCATTAAACCTTTTTCGGGTTCATCATATATCCAATTTGAGTGATCTTGTTTATCAACTTTACCATTTGCACCTTTCTTGGCGGATCTTTTGTATGGAAATATTGTATCTCTATACTCTTTGGATATGTCCCATGATGCGATAGCTTTATCAATGCTTCCATATTTATGAGTAAGGAAACTACCGAATTCTTTTCGCACTTGATTCATCAAGTGCTTCATAGGGAAAAGTCCTGAAAAGGTGCTAAAAAACAAGCCATCCTCATTTTGTGTCTGGACAATGGCTACTGCGGGATCTTGAGCGAGCGTAATACCTGTATAGGGATTGATTGTAGTCATAAGGTTTTTGACTCGGACTTTGTATATTTCCTGCAACCGTTCAGAGAAAAAGAGTACACCAAATGGCTGGTACCATTTATTCATGAAATCTCCGTAATCTGGTATGCCCCACGCTTGCCGAAGCCGAGCCGTGAAACAAAAGTACGGACAAATTTTCACATAAATACCTTCTGCTTTGAATGCTGCAACGGCCTTGTAATATCCGTCTTGCATGTGTTCATCTAATTTATACGGGTCATCAGTTTCTATTTTCCCTTGAAAGACAGATATGAAAACACGCACCATATTAACGCCAGCTTTTGCATACTGCTTAGCAACGTATTTGGTACTTTCATAATCAAGGTTATGGTTATGAAAATTCACACACCAGAACTTAACTTTCTCACCATTCCCAAGAATAAAATCATCTCCTTGTGCTTTCACATAGCCATCTTGCCCTGCTACATCTTCATTGAGGTATCGCAAATCAATATCAGATTTGGCAAATGAATCTGTCGGTGTTTCAAAAGCCCACATGCCTTCATCCACAAGACCGATTGGGGCAAGAGGACTATATTTGCCATTTGGGACAAAAAACGAAGGGGTTAAAACAAAACAATCAAAACCGAATGCTTTGGAAAACTTTGCTAAATTTTCTCTATAAAGAAGTTCTACACGCAATATATGCGAACCTGCTTCCAGCTCTATATCTCCAGGATAAATCCAGGTTGCAGTCACGAATTTTCTAATGGATTGTGCTTGTAGATTTCCTGGATGAACATCCACATCATTCCATGCACCATTGTCAATTTTCCAACGAAATGGACCGTGGCTATAAAACCTTCGTACAAAAAACTTGTATGTACCTTTTTTTTGAACCGTTATGTCATATTCAGCAAAGGCATCTGGTAGCTTTGCCTGTGTACCATTTAACCATGCACCACCAGAGAATTTATTTGCCTGACTTTCATCTAATGGGCGAAATTGGCCTTCTGTACTCATGTTGGTGCGTGTTGAAGACTCCGCTTCAATCCATAAAAGATCTGAATCTTCGGCATGAAGAATAGCGCTACATATCAACAAAAATGCCCCAATGAGCAGTATTTTAAAGGTCATACTTTTCCTTTCTCAGAGTGAAAACAGATGCTGATGCAGACTACATCTTATACATATAGGCTTCAAGGTACCTTCCATTACAGTATTTTTGCTCGTAGAAGCCTTGAACCCTCTTCAATAAGTACTCATGGGTAGCCCATTTGCTACGGTTTAAGACATGTTTAATTGAACGATTTGATGAGATACGGCAATCTTGGGCATATATTCGCAATACCTGCCGAATGTCACCCCTATAGACATGAATTGACTGAGCTATCACATAAAAAGCTGTGATATATTCCATTTTGAGCCTATACTAATAGAATGGAAGCCGAACAAACTAATCAGCATATTCATGACATCCTACATGGTGACCGAGATAGCTATGCGCACATTGTGGATGCGTGGCAAGATATGTTACTTGTCTTTGCTGGCTATCGCTTGGTTGACAAACATGCCATAGATGAAGTTGTACAAAGCACATTCATCAAGGCCTATGAAAAACTTAGCGAATATGATACACAAAAAAACTTTGCGGTGTGGCTACGTACACTCTGTCATTTTGAGATTTTAACATGGCGTAAACAACGCAAACGCTCACGCTACCTTACCAATATTGAAATGTTGGATGACACCTTTGGGCAAACAGATGAAGAAAGCGATAGTGATGAATTGATGGTACAGAACAATCTACTCTGCAACCTAGACAACTGTTTATCCAAGTTACCAGATGAATCACGCGAACTCTTAACTCGACGGTATTGTGATGACGAATCTATTGCCACCATAGCTCAGCTCTCAGACAAAACGGCAACATGGGTGTCTACCCGTCTCTACCGTATTCGCAAAAACCTGAAAGACTGTCTCGAAAGCGAGGTGACAGCATGAGTATACAACAAACATGGGAGAACTTTGAACAATGGTACGAAGGCAATATAACTGATAGCGCTGCCGTTACCCTGCATTCCTCCATAGAACACGATGATAAGCTTGAAGAAGAAACGCTTGAAGCCCTCCGCTTAGGACGTGCGCTGGAACAGCACTTACGTCCTATTCGTCCACAATTAGCAGAGCCAATTCTTGTTTCTTTACGCAACACACACGAACGAAAAAAACTGACTAGCGAAGTCATGAACTGTATTCCGCAAGTACAGACCCATAAGAAAAAAAACACGAATTGGCAATGGGCTCTTGTCGCCTCTGTGCTCTGTGCGATAACCCTTTTTACGGTTTCTAACAACAAACAGGCAACGGTCATTTTGTCTCAGGGAAATCATGACTTTACCAACGGCGATAGCATCACCTCAGGCACAATTATTACCATGAAAAATAAACAGCGTATTTCATTTAGTTATGCGCGCGACTCCCTACTCACTATAAGCGGCCCAGCAAAATGGAGTGTAGACAATGGTATTCGCTTACAACACGGACAGTTACACGCAGAAGTTACAGAGCAAGACCTCAACAAACCTTTAATAATCACAACCCCAGATGCGCAAGCAACGGTACTTGGCACACAATTTACAATGGATGCAACTGAGACAGGAACCACCCTCCATGTTACAGAAGGATCGGTCCTTTTCCGTGACTTCTACGGTGGCACTCAGGTTGTTTCCGAAGGTGAGGCCGCTACAACACAAGCAGGGAAAATCATTTATTATGCTCACATCACGCCTGAACACAAACAGCTTATTGGTCAACAGCTTACAGGTGAAATTGACATAGAATCAATTCTTTCCATAAAATCGAACAAACCACATAAACTGACTCATGCAGACCTGTACAAACATATTTACCATTCACATAGACTTACGAACAGCTCATTATGGAAACAACCACACTTTTCACTTTCACTTTCACTTTCACTAGAAACACCCTTTGTTAACATTACTGAAAAAACTGTATGCCATATTACATGTCGTACTGACGGAAAAGAACAACTCATCGTAGCCTTGCGACAACACGACCTGCCTCTCCATGGACGCTTTATGAAAACAGTTGCCCTACCGGCTATGCATCAAAATAAATGGCAAACGATAAGTTTTCCTTTTAAAGAATTTGTTCGCTCTAACTTACGTATAAACAAAGACATAAACCGCCATGGCCCTTGCTCTCATATTCTGATCCACGCAACTGGCAATAATACACAATATTTAGATATTGCCAAGATCTGGTTTACAGAATAATAAGAAGTCTCCGCGCAAACAATGTCTTTTTCAACACCAATAGCGGGAACCGTGTGTTTCCGAAATCTGTGTCGTTTACATGCAATAAGTTAGAACTATGGCGTGGCTTTACCGTGGCACTGGTAAGTACATTTTTTTTCCATTCTGAGCAGAGGTACAGGCGGCTAGGTTTAGTTCTGCCGTAAGCAACATATTCTGAGCCCCACACATGGGTTCAGAGCCGCCTTCTAGCCAAAGAATAAGGGAATCAAATAAAACATCCCACATGGCTACCCACGCATTGGTGCCTTCGTAATAAAATCTGTCTGCGTCCCATTCTGCTGGCATGATAAGTTCGTAATCTTTTTCTGCCCACTTATGGTTTTTACCGTTAATAGTGAGCATGTTTTCTCCGCCAATACGCACTGTTCCTTCACTCCCAACCAACGTCATCGAGTGTGGGCTGTTTAAAGAGGCACGTGATTCCAAATAACCACGTCCACCGTTTTCAAAGCAACAGCTAAGCATGCCGTGCTCTTCAACAGGGTGCTCAAACTCAACTTGTTTTTCCATTTGCATCTGTGCCATAACCCACTGTGCGGGTTGATCATCATGGAAAAAGCGAAACATATCTAACCAATGTGAGCCACCGTCTAATATATCCCATCGTGGCATGCCTGCTAGGCACATGACAGGCTCTCCAATAGAACCAGAACAATACAAGCGTTTGGCCTCGGCAAAGACAGATAAATACCGACGCATATGTGGTACAATTATTTTTATATTTGTTTCTGCTACAAGTTTGCGGATCGCTGCAATATCTTCTGGTTGTGCTAGGAATGGTTTTTCACAAATAATACCCTTTACCCCATATGCGCTACAGTCTTCTATCAATTGTCTATGCGAATTGACATAGGTACAAATGCTCACAATATCTGGCTGCACTTTTTCAAGCATCTCTAAATGGTTTTGATAACTTTGATCGATAGCATGTGTTGTGATAAATTTCTGCAATCGTTCTGTACTTCTATTGCTCGCTGCTTGTACCTGTACGTCGTCTCTATGACGATAATAATCAACATGCTCGCGGGCAATACGTCCTGTTCCAATTATAGCGGCTGTATACATGTCTTTCTCCTATGACAAACAATGCACGTGTTCAGCAAGTAGCGCGTATTGACGTTCTTTACCAGTCCTGAAAGCCTGTAATTCATCGCGCAAACGGGTGAAAATACGCAGGTATGAATCAACTGTTGCCCCTGCAATATGTGGCGAGCAATATACGTTGGGCAATATACGTAATGAGTCATCAGCTGCAAGCGGCTCGTGCTCAAACACATCTAGGAGGGCAAGTAATTCTCTTTTTTCTAAGCGCTCTAAGAGAGCATCCATGTCTATCACATTCGCACGGGCAATATTTACGATCATGCCATAATCTGGCAAAGCTTGAATAACATCTTTGCTGACCAGTTCTTTGGTGCCTTCATTGTCTGATGTTGCAACAACAATAATATCGCTTTGTTGTGCTAAAGAAAGCACAGTGTCATGAAGATGAGCACCGTACGCTGAACAAACTGCTTCTGGAATATATGGATCATATACTGCAATATCACAACCAAATGGTTGTAAAAAATCTGCTAATCGCTGACCAATACCACCAAAACCAATAATACCAACACGGCGCGAGGTTAATTCTCGCACTGTGTGCGATTGTGTGAGTACAGGGTCTCCAACACGGCTCTCCCAGATTTCTGTTCCATTGCGCATTTCTTCATGTGCATCACTTAATTTCCGCAGACCGCTCAAAATCAAAGCGAGCGCAAGCTCTGCTACCGCAGGTGACCACGCATGCCGCACATCACTCACTGCTAAGCCATGTGCAAGCTCTTCTTCAGCACTAGCTCTGGTTGTATTAATATGACCTGCAAAACGTAAACGAGGACATTGCTTCAAAAGATCGACACTTAAATGTGGCCACGCCCACATGAATACCGCATCTGCCCAGATAAGATCTTCTGCTATCTCCTCTGGCGTATTGTGAGATGTTTTTCGTACACAATAGATCTGCTCCAACTCATCCCACATTGGATTTAAGGCTTCTAAGGTTAAAAAAGCAGGTGGCAGATTGACCAACAAATGAAAGTTATTCGACATATGATCTCCTTCTCTCACCATTCTATCATCTTCGTATATATGCCACCCCATCGAATGCTGATTATACTTGGACAAACATGATACATGGATATATTTTCATAAGGAGATAGTAACACCCGTGACTTGGCTACATTGCATATCACCAGATTTACACGCCACTGCCTATGCAGAGCACGCGCCCAGTTGGTTTGAAGCTAGTCGAGTTCTCTATGATCATGAACTGGTTATTGTCACTCAGGGAAGCTGTTTATTAAGCACTCCCAAAAAACTTTATACCTGCAAAGCTGGCTCATGGATTATTATTCCACCAGGCCAATGGCATGAAACACGTGTCACTAGCGATACCCCCTGCACCCGCCTGTGTATGCTCTTTGATTGGAATTATCAGGCGACAGTAAGGAATGATGAAACACCACATTTCACACTTGCATCACACCCCATTCTGGAAAAACACCTCCGTTTAGCACCCAGTTATGTACCGTCAGGATTTTTATCTGGTTACTGCCCAGACCTCTCTGCGATTACCAGCATGTACTACCGTTTACATGAACGATGGCTCTTTGGCACCACCCATGATCAACTGATAGCTCGGTCGCTTGCCCTAGAGCTACTCTTGGAAATACTTGATGAACAACATCCTCAACAAGAAAATGATACAGACAACGCTTTAGCAGCCCGCGCACGACGTATTTTACAACAAGCCGTACTACCACATTTAAGTGGTATCTTTTCCATACAAACATTTTTAACAAAGACGGGGTACTCATATGCGCATGTCTGTCGGGTATTCAATAAAACCTACGGGCTTTCTCCTAGCGCCTATATCATTCAACTGCGCATGGACAAAGCACAACAATTACTCACTGAAACTCGCCTTCCCATAGCAAGCGTCGCCCAACAACTGGGGTTTCAAGACCCTGCTTATTTCACGAGATTTTTTAAGAAAAATAATGGAACTGCTCCGCAAGAGTTTCGGAATAAGCACACATAAAACAAGGTTTGAGGAGATAATGTTTTCCCTCAATTTTATTTGTTACTGCATTAGTATCCGTAAGCAAGCGCGCCACCATCTACGGCGAGGTCATGACCGTTAATGTATTGGGCAGCAGTAGAAAGTAAAAAGAGAGCAGCAGCAGCCAATTCTTCTGGATTACCAAAGCGATGGAGGGGCATACGAGCGAGAATTTTTGCTTGGCGATCTTCATCCATAACCCCTCGTGTCATGTTGCTGGGGAACCAGCCAGGAGCGATGCTATTCACTAAGATATTATCTTGTGCCCATTCTACAGCGAGCCCGCGGGTGAGACCAAGAACCGCTGCTTTACTAGCGCAGTATGGAGCAACGCCTTCAAAGCCAAGGTGCGCTGCCATAGAGGTAACGTTGACAATGCGACCAATGAATGGTGATTGTTTGAGATATGGATAGGCTAGTTGGCAGCAATTATGGACCGCATCTACATTACACTTTTGGATGCGCTGCCACGCCTCTTCTGTAAAGGTAGCTGCTGGCGCTTTTTCTGTGATGCCGGCGTTGTTAATAAGAAAATCTAAACCGTTTAATGCTGTGCATTCATCAAAACAGGCGGCAAGCGCAATTCGGTCAGTAACATCGACCGTTTTATGGACAATGGAACCACCACCGGAAAAGGCTTGGTCTGCTCCACCGCTTCTGCTGAGAGCAAACACGGTTGCACCTGCATGAGCACAGGTTTCTGCCATGGCAAAACCAAGACCGCCAGACGCTCCTGTGATTATGCCGATACGGCCATCCAGTGAAAATAAAGAGTTGAGAAATTCTTGATCTGCCATTTGAACACCTTACTTCTGCACATTTTCTAGAAACACATGGCTCTAGCTTTTTCTGGAATTGGTCATGTCGGGCTATTGTTGTAACGCTTTGCTGAAGCCCATAAGAATACTGGTACAGCTCACCTACATATCTTCTAAACAATCATCTTTAAAACGGAAGCCCCAACCTGGTTTATCACTTGGATAGGCATACCCACCTTCGATACGTAGTGGATTATCTATTAACGCATCCACCCAATCAAAAGATTCAGAACCATAAATATTTTCAACGGTACATAATAGTGGAACGTCGTATTCTTTATAGTAATGCGGGAGCACGGGAATATTATGAGCATGAGCAATTGCAGCAGAATCTCTCCATGCAGTAACGGAGCCGAGTCGTAATAAGTCTGGCTGCCATAAATCTATGCCACCACGGCGTATCAATTCTGTTAAAGCGGTGGTATCGTATTCCCGTTCACCCATAGCAATTTGCATACCTGCATGTTGGCGAAGGTGAGCATACCCATCAAAATCTTTATGGTTTAAAGGTTCCTCAAACCAATGAATACCGAGCGAACGACCAATAGCGGCTAGCTCACTAGCACGACCCATGCCACAGCCTTGATTAGCATCCATCATAATAGCGACATTGGGGCCAACAGCTTCACGAACTTTATGCAGTCGTTCTCTATCTGTTTCTAATTCAGGAGAACCAACTTTTATTTTTACGGCGGTAAAACCGCGTCCGACATAATCCGTTACTTCCGCCAGTAATTCATCAATGCTATATGATATCCAGCCACCACTGCCATAGACTGGCACACGGTCACGATACGTACCGAAGAGTTGATGCACAGGTGATCCTAAATGATGCCCCCATGCATCCCACATGGCACAGTCAATAATACCCTGCGCCCAACGGTTAATGCCAACATCACCAAAATATTCAGAATCAGCATAAACTGCCTGAGCAAAAGTACCAACTGCATTAATAGGCAAACCCACAGCACGAGGAGCAATATCTTGCAGAGCACCACGAATAGCTGCTGGAGAATAATGGAAGGATAATAAATAGCCTTCTCCTGTTACGCCTGTATCTGTTTCTATGCGCGCGACTATAAAATCTATTGTATCTATGCTATGGGTTGCATCTGCAATAGGGCGAGACAAGTGCGATCGTGCACTATGAAAGGTAATGTTTTTTATTTTTGGAATCATCTTTTGTCCTTAAAAGCGAGTAAGCCATTTACGCGTTGCCATAACCATATCTTCTGCCATGGCATCTATATCACGGAAATCCATAGTGCCGCAGAGCGGGTCAAGCGAGAGTGCTTCTTTTAATTTCCCCATGTTTCCCTCTAAACCTGCTTGAACAGTCAATTCTATAATATCGTTATGCAAACGCGCATAGGTCGCAATACCAGACGGTAATGCACCAGAATCTTTTGGCGTTACTGCACTGCCGTTAACAGTGGCAAACGTTTCTACAATGGCCCCCTCTGGCATATTACTAATTTGCCCTGTATTTGGAAGATTCACAATACATGGCGTTGGTGTGTCTGTTAAAATACCGTTGAGCACCGTTGTCATTTCTTCTGGGCTTTTAAGCCACGTGACTTCTTTACTACCATCAGCATAAGCTTTTATTTCTTCCAGCCGGATATCCATCAAATGTTTACGGTGGTCACCTGTTGTACGGTTCACACCGTACTGCATACCAAAACCATTGGTACTATTACAGAATGATGGAATGAATTCGATCATATGGCGATCACCACCAATAGAGAGATGACCAAAACGACGGCAAGCAGCAAGCTTGGCTTCCCAATGGTTTTCCCACGGATAGAGATCAAAATCATCTTCGCCGTCACGTGGTGCCCAGTTTTCAAATTCTGGCTGTGTTTGCGCTCTATTTTTCTCAAAGGCTCGTTTTACTGAACGGTTATTGGCATGTTCTTCGGCAAATGCGCGAATGCGCGGCAACACATCTTCACCATGTAACTCTGCCTTGGTTAACCAAATGAAATGGTTGATGCCTGCTATGGTGTAATCAAACCCTTCTTGCGGCAGCCATTCATATAAATAATCCAACAACGGCAAATCGGCTGGAGGCTCAAAGCCCATAATCATTTTACTAATATCACCGAAAGCGTGAAACTCATGGCACATACCAATAACGCGCACATTTTTTGCTGCTAAGTTCATAGCCTTGGTCACGGCAGTCATTGGATTGGTTTCGCTAATCATCCATGCTTGTGGGCACAGCTCTTCCATATCGGCAACAATGTCATAAGCCTCAGTCACCGTGCGCAGCGCATTGGAAATACCGCAGGGGCCAACGGTTCCTGATACCGGCTGAATAATGCCGTACTTCATAGGGACCTGTAAATCATAATGGTAAGCTTCTATGCCACCGGGGGAAAAAGTACAGAGAACTACATCAGTACCCGGCAAAGCCTCACGTCGATCAGCATGCACACTGATGCGATAGTTTTTGTTACGCTGTTTATTAAATTGCTCCAACATGCCTTTTACCGCATGTGCACGTTCCATTCCCGGATCAACAAGACGAATTTCTCCGCCATCAACTGAATCGAGTAAGTATAAATCGCGCATAAGGGTTGGCATCCAATTAACACTGCCGCCGCCGATGACCGTAATTGTAAATTCCATAATTCTATCCTTTTGATTGAGTACAATTTCATCATATCATGCTATAGCAAAGGGATAGAGGGTATTCTGTTGCCTAAATCTGGACTTTTGTTATCATTAAGGAATGGTAGAGTTCAATGATCGCTGGGTGCTTTTTCGGCCAGAAAATAAGCCAAGCACCGCCCTTCCCTTTTCTGTACGCAGTATGGGCTTTTATGATGTTCCTGCTGGATGGCATGACATCAGAAAAAAAATGAACTTCACACAGGTCCAGTGGTGTATAGAAGGAGCCTTATTTATTACCAGTAACGGCACAGAACAGCGAGTACCAGCAGGACACGCCATGTACATCCGCAAAGGTGAAAAACTGCTTGTACGCGTAGAGGAAACCAGCCGCTATCATTGGATCACATTTGATAACAATACCATAGAGTCGGTACTTCTATCGCTTGGACATACACAAGAGCCGTGGCGGTGCGCTAGTCTTAACCCTGCATTGTTTCAAAAGCTTGCCCAAGAAGTAGCACGACCAACCCCCTTAGCTCAACGCTTAGCCTCGGCTACTGCCTACCAGATACTCAGCCAATCTTGCTCGTACACCAACGACACAGACAGCATCATCTCTCAAGCACTCACAATAATTCACGAAGAATTTCATGACCCGAATTTAAATGCGACCCTGCTCGCCAAACGCCTCAACCTCCACCGCACACGCTTAAGCCAACTCTTCCATCAATCACAGGGAACCACCCTTATTGATTACATCGTCAACTACCGTCTACAGGCAGCACTGAGCTTACTGGTTACGAGTACCCGCAGCATTGCGGATATAGCAACATCGGTTGGCTATGCAGATGCAAATTATTTTTCTCGGTTGGTACGTAAACGGACAGGACATCCACCAAGTGCGTTGCGAGGTGATTGGGGGTAATTACTCCACTTGTAGTAACGTCACTTATAAGACGTTCTTTGGCTTATGCTGTGGGTTCGATGAATCTTATTCCCCGATTCTTTGAGACATGCCTCACTATTGCAGCTCAAAGAAAATATCTCGGACTGTATCAAGGTCCATTTCTATTAAATCATTTAAGCTCTTCGTAGGATGATTCCTTAATAATTTATCAATTTCACGTGCTCCACCATAGTCAATTATGGTTAATGCATTACGCAGTGGAATACCCTTCTCAATTGCATCCATATCGATAAGTAAATTTTCCTTATGGAGGTCGTTGTGCAGGAATCCAGCCTTCCAAACAGGTTCCATATTGAAAGAAACAGCATTCACAATATCTTCTTCGTCGAAGATTTCTTTTACAGCGCCAAATTCAACCCCTTTAATTTTTCTTTCGATTAAGTACGGAATTCTGCCCTTCATTATTCCAGTTCCAATATGTAGAGGAGGTGAACCACGCATATCTCCACGAGCAGCGTCAATTATCCGTAATTTCTTGGCCATTGATTCATAAGATCGTATGAGGCCGTCTATTTTTTCTCCATCTGGATGGTCCAAATAATATTTAGGGATCTTAATGATAAATTCACCATTTTTACCATTTTCTAGTAAATCGTAGACTGCAGACTGAAATCCAGATTTGATAAAGTTCCCAACGGAAAAAAAAGAATCATTTTCTAGTAGTGCTATCTTTTCACCTACAATAGAGGTTGGACCACAATTCCCATCATTATTATGAGTTAATATCCATATTTCGGAATTACTAGCATAATATGTGTGATTTTCGTCAACTGTCATATTATATACAATATCTGTTTTTGTTGATTTTTGTTTTATTATGGAAATGGCGGAAAAAGAATAATCTTTAGTTTGAACCAAATCTCCTTTTTTTAAATCCCGAGCAGCAACCCAACCTTTACCTTTGACATAGAATGGATGTTCACCGGTAGTGACTAGAGGTGTTATTTGCTGGAGGCCTGTCTCTACTTCCTGCTCAATAGCGTGAGAATAAGCTGAGTGTGACAACAGAAGCACGAAAAAGAATATCATTTGTTGCATAAAAACCACCTTGTCTGATCTCTCGTTAGAGAAGAGACATTAAGAAGCAACATCTATGCCAATATCACTTCCGAACAAACTCAATATATTTTGTAATGATGGAACCATAAAAACACAGGGTATTTAATAAAAAGATAAGTTGATGCTGTCTTTTATGCTAAAATCATGATATATGGTTAGAAAGGAGCCAAAAAGATGAATCAATACAAGAAGACTATAGGCCTATATTATCCCTATAAAAAGACCTATTAGCAATATTAATAAATTATATGAACTTGAGTCCTACATCTCTTTTCTATGCAGTGATATCGTATTACAAAAAAGCTATTAGAGCTACACCCTTATCACTGAACACAAACCACAGCCCCACTCTTCAAAGAAATGAACAGCTTGCCATTTCCTGTAATCATTCCGTCAAAGACGGGTGGTGATGAGAGCTTGAGTTTGTTGATGGTTTCACCGTTTTTGGTGGAAATACCTAGGAGTAAAGCACCTTTTTCGCCTGCGATGCTGGCGTTTTGTTCTTCTATGTTTGCTAATAATTCGCCTTTGGGAGGCTGTTTTTTAGAGATAGGGTTTTTGAGCTTCAGTTCTGTTTCACCGAGTAAATCTGGTGGACCAGCTACGAAAAGGATTCCATTGTCTGCATTTGCTCCTGTGAGCAGCATTCCTCGGGCGAAAAGAGGAATTTGAACGCTCCAACGGTAGTCAGACTTGGGTTGTGAGAGATCTGCTGCGTAGAGATGGTGATAGGCAACTTTATTGCCAAATCTGTAAAAATCGCGTTTACCTCTGCCGTATCCGTAAATATCTGAGCCACCTTTAGAGAAAATACGAGCGGCAAATTTCCCTTTATCGCGAGCACTGCCAGAAGACCCTCCCAGTGCTAACATACGGGATTTCACATTGGCAAGCCAATAGGTCCGGTGAAACCATGTACTATCAAGAAAGCCGCTGGATGAAAATATATGCGGCTTGCCATAGTAATCTTTTCTGTCTTTGGGTTTTGTTAAGAAGTCTGCTATATCAAATCTGCGTGAACGCATATAAATGTATGTGCCATCACAGGAGAGTATATCTGGATTTGCTGTTGGTAATGTGAGTTGCTTAATATCTTTCATTTTGTCAGCTTCATTAGCAAGGAAGTCGTCAGACATGTTTTTTGAGAGCAACTCTCCGGTTACTGGGTTGAGTTGGTAAAATTGCAGCCCCCCTTCTAAGAAAGAAGAACGACCTGCTACACAGTAAATGGTATCGTTTACGATGAGAATGCTTCCATGTACGGGCCATGCTGATTCTGTTTGGTTATAGGAGATCAGTTTATCGTGGCCCTCTGCTGCTAAGAAACGCCAAACAAGAGCGCCATCATGTGCACGTAGGCAATAAACCCAGCCATCGCGTGAACCAAAATAGAGACGGCCTTTGTAATAACTGGGTGGGGAATCAACGCGGGCTCCTGCTGTGTATGACCAAAGTTCTTTTCCGCTATCTCCATCAAGCGCATGCACAGAATGCTGTTCTATTGAGGAGACAAACACTTTTTTCTCTGCATAAATAATGCTGCTGAGTTCACCACCAAGGTCTGTCTTCCATACTTTTTTCATACTCAGTGACAGGTCTGCTTGTGTTCCACCGTCACGCGCTGCATTACAACGATAGGTCGGCCAATCTGTGGCAGTTACATCTGTTACTATTTCTGTGTTATAAAGCGGGCCTTTCTCTAAGCGTTCATCGTCAGGTACACTGCGTTCGCTTAATGGTGTAGCGGATGTTCCTGCTAATACGCTGAATCCTTCCATTTTGGATTCCATATAACAGGAACAGGGGTCTGGTGGTGCGTACATGAGGCCGTTTGCGGGCAAAATGCCAAACAAACACGCTCCACGCACCCAGTTATGCAATTCCCATGTTTTCTTTCTGTAATCAACAAACTCTATGCCGTTTCGTGATGTGAGAAAAAAGTTTTTGGTCGCTTTGGAGCGATGGCAGCGATGATGAAACCAATAATTGTCTATATCCGGAGGGAATTGGCTTTTTATTTCACCAGTCCTTACGTCACGACCGGTAAAAATTCCTGTAGAAAGCTTTTTGACCTGTTTTCTTTTTGCTGTACCGAATTCTTTGAGGTCTGCACCCCACACACAGCCATCTGCTACAATAAGGTCTGCTGGTGCCATAAAGTTATCTCGGACAAAAGATGAGGTCCATAATATGTCCCCATTAGTAGCATCAACAGCCGTGAGCTCTTCTTTGAGTGCCGTAAACAAAACAACACCATGTTGAACAACCAATGTTGGTGTTTTTCCTGTTTCTATAGAGGAAACTCCTTTTACTGGTGCTGAACGCCATGCTTGTTTGCCCGTTTCACGATTAACGGCAACGATACTTTCCCCATCATAAAAATAAATATGGACTGCATCCGTTGCTACAGTGACGGGGGCAATTTTATAGGCAGACTCCCATAAAATTGTATCTGTTTCATCATCAATGGCAATTAAACGGCGTGGCTTTGAACTTTTTGTCCATGTTCCAAAATATAAAAAGTGAGGATGTTTCTTGCTGATTTTTTCTACAATTCCAGTCGATTTTGCGGTTACAAATATTTTACCATCAGAGACGAGTACCTCTTCGGTTCCTTCGGTTCCTTCTATTGTTGTGAGTATTTCACCTGTTGCTGCATCAATTTTGCTAAGCGCTGCTGTAAACCCGAGGGTTACGTAGACAATCTCATCAACAGCTACTAATCGTCTGGTTATCTGAGTTGGCCCATTCTTTAAGCCCATGTAATGGGATACCCACGTAGGCAGCGGACGTTTCCATAAAAGTGCGCCATTAAATCCATCGCGTGCTATTAAAGACCATTTGGGCGGTAAAGATAGGGCTGAGGTTGGGCCTTCATCTAGGATGTAGAAAATGCGTCCACCTGCGGATACCATAACGCTAAAACTAGACATAGCGTTATGGTTGCGTGTCCAACGGGGGCCACACTGCCATTGCAGCTTACGCAAAGGTGGTTGTATATTATCTTGAGACAGAGCATTATTGCTAGCATCATATAAGTAGTGCGTCCAATCATCAATGGTATCAGGAACGGGTTTGACAGTTTTCACCCATGTGCCTGTGTCTTTGAGGTAGGCAACACCTCGTGGAGCCAACACGCGCATAATTTCTGACAGAGCAATGCCGTTGAGATTTTCTGCAACAAGTAAGTTCACCATGTTATCTATGTAGGGCAAACGGCTTCCTGAAAATTGTTCAATGGAAATTCGTCCGTAACCTCCTTGTTTCTGAATAGTTGCTCGAGCACGTTCCATTTTCTGAACATCTCTCGTCAATCCATGAACAATGTAGCTCTTCTTCCGCCCTAAATCAGCGGTTAAAGAGCCATCATCGCAACCAAGATGAACAATAACGCCACCTTGAACGCTCGTTTCTGTGAGGATACTCTGTGCGTCTTCTGCAAAAATATTGGAACTATAAAATAGGATAATAATAAGGAGGGTATATTTCATAATTCTTACCTTTCTCAATATTCGTACTGGTGTTCTCTCATTTCTAGAAAATTTACCATTCAAAAGACATGGTTCCTACTCATTTTGCCCATTCAAATATATCCTGAATATTTGAACAATTCTGTTCCATCGCTTGTCCATATTATCTTTAAGCATATATTAATAGAGAATACCAGTACCAGCATATTTTTCGAGAGTTTCTCCGAAAATATGCCGGTCAAGGCTGGTAAAAGGATTGAGAATTAACTCTAAAGTGATATTTTATAATGCTTTCGTATCTTTGTTATAACTTTTCCTATTCTTCCCAAACAATGGATTGTAATGAAAATGGTTTCAGAGTAATTTCATAACCATTTGTGAAGTTTTCTATTGTTGAATTTTCTATAGTAACAGTGCTTTTTCCGTCTTCCATCCAATTTGCATCGGTAATATTTTCGGAAGTCAGCAGATGTTTCTGGGCTACCTGCCCCTTCACTGAGCTATTCAAGTTCAAGGTAAAGGTGCGCTCTTTTTCAGGGTCTATGTTCACCAAAATAAGGGAGCGTTTTGTACCTTTTTTGAATGCGTATGACCACACAGATTGCATCTCTTCATCCACAAAAACAATTTTCTTTATTTTAAGCTTCTTGAATACTTTTAAAGCTTCCTTAACAGACTCAACAGTTCGAGCCCCCTCTTTCAGCTCTTTAATTTTACGGGCAGCACGACCAGCCAGTCCCCGTAAGACACCATAGACAACTCCACTATGAACAGTTTTTACCTCATCGGAGGTGAAACGTAACTGTCTTACATACCAGTCACACACGGTGAGCATATCTTCTTTTGCCATTAAGCCATTAAGTTTTCCTGCAAAATAGACACCCGCATTTTCTAGTTCTTCGTCTGGTATTTTATGAGCACCTTCTACACCAGCCTCAACAACTAATAGTTCAACCTGTTTTTCTTCTTCTCTGAGTGATGTAAACGACTCTACTTCATTATGCGTTGTTTCAAGTAGGTCGCCACCAAGCGCTTTATTAACAACCTGCATAGCCAAAAAGAGCGGGTGATACATTCTTTTTGATTTGTCTATAGAAAATACTGTTCCCCAAATGCCTTTGTCAGTTGTTTTATCAGCGCCACCACCAATAAGCTTAAAGAAACACTGTGTTCTTGCTTTATTCTCTTTGAGGTGGATAAGCATAGAGTTTGCAATATTTATTCCGCCACCAACAGATGCTTGAAATTTCTGACAGAAATCAACGGGGGCATAATTATACATAAGATGATGATTCACTTCATATATTTTATACTCCCCTCCGTTTTTTGCAGCAGCGCTATAGGCACTATGGTGTTTTTTAGCAAATCTGACTCCTTTACCAAAAGCCCATTTAAATATTTTTGCTCCGGTATCAAGCTGTTCTGTATGATCTCGTTTAATTTCATGAATAACATAGGGAGCCATATCATAAGCATCGCCATTAGTATGGAGTTTTGTCACTTTCGTATGATCAGGGCAATGCGTTCTTTCGTTCAGAATAATACTGATATTATCCTTCCAATAAGGTGAATTATGCGCCACATTGATAAGGTCTGTCCAATAATCAGCTCCGTTACAATTTGCACCCCAAAACATGAGGTTCCATGTTTCATTGCCTATCTCAACATGAATTTCGTTGAGAACCTCTGTCCACGGCTGTATCTGGCCTTGTGCCGCTCGTAGCTTCCCAAGACCAACATCAGCAGGAGCACCAAGGTATTCAATAAATTGTTCCATCTCTGTTGTTTTCATAATACCCGGCAGTATATACCAAGGTTCGTTCCCTGTTTTTGCACAAAAGTCGTAAAGTTGATGTAATGACATAAAATACGAATTATGCTTATTTTTAGGTCCTGCTTTCATTTTTGGTGACCATGCATGTTGATAGAATTCATCTCGTGGTCCGACCATGTTCTCTATCACGCCTTCGCAGACATCGCCAGAACGAAGCGGCATACCTGTTCCCAGGTCACGAAGCACATCAAGAACATCATCGTTAAATGCGGTATCGTTTGTATCTCCTTCTTTAAATGCAGTGACATCATCTATAAGTATTTTATCACTGTTCGAAACAAACTTTATACTAACCACAATATCTTCTGTTATATTTCTCTCTATGTTATACTCTTTCCAGTCTCCTGTTATTGGTATTTCTTCTTCCGTTTGGGCAAATTTTAAGAGCAATGATGCCGCACCATCCACCCCTTTTGCCCAAAAGCGCAACTTCCACACACCTTTGGTATTTGAACAGTTATCATAGGCAATATTCGTCATATGTAGCGCTCTACCGTTGAGTAAGCATGAAGATTGCCCTTTTGATGTAGGAGGTACATCGTGAGATATTTCACAATTTCTAAAGTTAGAAGCACCGGTTCCTGCACAAAGCAGTTGACCTTCGGATAAGTTAAGCAAACGAAAAGCTATGCCACCCCATGGTGGAACATGCACTTCTTTATCGAATTTAAGAAAGAGGCCGTCTTTTTTACCACCCCACATAATAGCTGGTTTTTCTTCGTAACTAAGCAGTTTTAAAGATTCGCCCTTATTCGGTCCTGAAACAACCCAAAACTCTGCATCTGGATGTTTAATAATTGCTGGGGTTCCCTTCTTACCATCCTTAAACCAAAGACTCTTATTCATTGTTTTTCCAACAAGAACCCCAGAACTATCGTCGTTCTCTTCCGCTGCAATAAACATATGTTGATAGAGTGTCCCCTCAAAATTCATATTTAAACGCTGTTTGAGCATGGGGGCGTTGTATGAATCCCGACTGACATTTACGCCAAAGTTCTTCGTCTTTTCGAGAAGAACAGTGTCGGCAATCGTTATCTCAGCCGCTTCTGCAATATGTGCAGAAGCACAGATGCACGAGAGCAAGCAGGTTGCGATAGTTTTGTACATGATATCTCCTTTAGTTTTTATTTTGTATAATGATCTGATAATGATGGTGGAACGAGCCCGTCATGTGCCCAGGCTGATGGCTCTGGCCCCATAACAAATGAAAGGGTTCCACCTTTCATAATGTCTGCATGGCGTATCCAGCATTGATTATACGCTTGTCCGTTAAGCGTTGCTGATTGTACATATGGGCTTGCTTCTCCAGCGTTCTGACCTTCAATGATGAAGGTTTTTCCGTTTGGTAATTGCATGGTGATTTTCTCAAAAAATGGACCGTGTAAAAGGTAGACATCACTTCCCGCATTTGGAAAAAGACCCAGTGCCCAAAATACCCACCACGAAGACATCGCTCCGCTATCTTCGCCTCCAGGATAATTACCTCCGGCAGTATACATACCGCTGCCTCTCCCCTTAAGTGCATTTACCCGAGCAAAGCGCGCTGTCATATCTGGTCTATTTGCATAACACGCCATCCACGGAATGAAGAAGCCCGGCTCATTGCCAAGTCCCATTACTCCATGCTTCCCATTACCATGCGTGCTATAGCCTGCCTCCATTTTTTCTATGAACGCTTCTTTCCCACCACATAATTCAATAAGATGATGGACATCATGGTTCATTAAAAAAGAATAGGTCCATGCTGTCCCTTCTGTAAAAGCGGCAGTATGACTGGAGCGTAGATGGAAAAAGCTTAAATCCTTCTTCCCTTTTTGCGATTTTTTTGATTCACTCAAGGCAAGGAATGTTCCATCTTCATTACGTGGAACGATGAAGCCCTTTATACCGGTTTCTTTATCAAGTGCCTCTGGGTTCCAAATATTCTGCCAGCTCCGTGAACGCTGAAAGAGCATGCTTGCATCTTCAGCATGGCCAAGTTTTTGAGCTGCCAATGCTGAGTTATAATCAGCAATAGCATATTCAAGTGTATTACTACATGACGACCGACGTGATGTGCGCTCGGTTTTATCCTTTGGAAAGGGAATCCAACCTCGTTCTTTGTAGTCCGGTTTACGCCCAGTATCACAAACAGTAGCACGAAGGGCTGTCCATGCTTGTTCAATATCAAGCCCAGGAATATCTTTGATGATCGCTTCTGCGACAATGTTATCAGCGCAAATACCACTCAGAGCAAATACACCGGATTTCCCCGCAACAAAATTCTTTGGAATGCAACCGAGGCTTTTTTGAAGGTTCGTTAAGCCATTCACCACACTAGCAAGAGCCGTATGGTCTATCAAACTATACAATGGAAAAAGAGAACGCCATGTATCCCATGTAGAATAGTGGTCATCCCAATAATCTCCATTCATATAATACGGATCATCACCAGTTTTATTACGAGGCATGGCCCGCGTGTGGTGCAAGAAAGAATAAAAGGCGCTGATCTCTTTTTCTGGACCACCTTCTACAATAATACGACTCAGATAAGCATTCCATGCATCTTGTGCATCTTTCCGAACCGCATCAAAACTTTTTTTTCCAATTTGGGCTCTGATAAAGTGCTGACTATTTTCAATATTTCGAAATGAAACAGATATTTTCATTTCAACTCTTTGTTCCACCTGTGTATCAAAGGTAAAATAGAACCCTTCATGTGGTCCAGTAATAACACGGCCTTTTTTCTGGGTCAACTTAGGTTCTTCCTCCCAGTGCCCTTTGTCAAACTGTACCGTTCTATTCTCCGCTTGTATCTCATCATCTTTCCATGTTCCAAAGGCAGATGCTGCTCGGCTTAATTCAATAGTAAAATACACATAATATTCATTCATCCCAGTACACCAACCGCCTGAATAACGGGCTTTTCCTGTAAGCGTTTTACCATCTTCTGACAGACTCGCATCCACCATGTGACAACCACCATGAAAACAACCTTTTGAGTAATGAACGGTCCCATACACACAGGGGTCAAAAAGTAATTGGGCTTTATCCGTTTGAGGATACGTAAATGCCCAATAGTTAACATTATGGGTTGGCGTCACTTCTACCCGAGTATCAAAATCGGTTAATGTGACAGCATAATAGTCAGCATCGATGATTTCATTCGCCTTCTTACTGCCAAGTTTACGAAAACGTGTTCTTAAGTCTCCTGTATGTGGAAAGATGGCAAGCTGACCGTATGTTCCTGCGCCCCCAGTCCCATGCACATGCATTTGACCAAACCCTTCAACAACACCTGCTTTTTCTGAATAATGATTGGTGCCGCCACGCTCTGAATGTGGAGAAGATGACGCTACTCCGTTTGGTAAAAATGGCCCAGTAATAGTATTGCCAAAATTTATGCCTGTTCGGTGGTTCACCAATGGTAACAAATTTTCAATACGAGCAGGAGCGTCAATTGCACACGATGGTGGCGCACCCCAGTCTTTTGCCTTATTTTCCATATTCACTGGTATATCAAGATCAAGAGCATGTAGACTCGTAATTGATAGACTTACACATATTACAAAGAAGAGAGCGTTTCTTTTTATCATTTTATTCCCCATTAAGTATACCGTGCCTTGGATCACAATGTTACGCTTTCTTTGACAGATAAATATCCATCCATACAGCGAGCACGAGCACAGCTCCCCGCGCCATAAACTTCATCTCAGGTGACACTGCCATGAGCGTCATACCGTTAAGCAAACTCGTCATGATCAATGCACCAAACAAAACACCTAAAACAGTACCTCGTCCGCCTTTGAGGCTGGTTCCACCTATCACACAGGCTGCAATAGCATCTAATTCCATGAGCTCGCCTACCGTTGTTGTAGATGAACCAGCATAAGCCGTTTGCATGAAACCGGTGAGGGCAACGATAATACCAAGCAGGGCATACGCCCCTATAATAACCTTGTTGATGGAAATACCCGAAAGCATTGCAGCTTCTTCATTTCCACCGATAGCGTACAAATAACGGCCAAATGGTGTATGTTGAGTAATAACATACACAGCACAGGCTGTACTAGCAAGAATAACAAGCGACAAAGGGATGCCTCGTTCTTGGCTTAATACAATTGTAACCAGCAACAAACCCTGTATTATTATAAAAGACTTGAGGAAAAGGACTTCTTTGCTATCCACATCAAATCCATGTTCTTTGCGCTTGCTGCGTGTGCGTATTTTTGAGTAAATAATGACAGCACTAATGACCGCCATTAAAATAAAGCCAAAAGTTTGCGGAAGATAGTAGGTAGTTAGCATTGAGTAGATGTTTGTTTCATTACCAATAGCCACAGGAACCGTTCCATTACCAATAACCTTCCAAAACGCCCCTCTATAAATAAGTAATCCACCAAGGGTTATAATAAATGATGGAATTTTATACTTGATAATAAGCGCACCCATTAAAGACCAGATAACAACCCCGGCCAGAAATCCAGCAAGTAATGCAAGTGGAGCAGGTATATCATGATGAAAAATAAGCACGCTTGCTATACCACCAATAAGTCCTGCGCCACTGCCAACCGATAAATCAATCATTCCCGGCAAAAGCACAAGCAACATACCAAGAGCGAGCGTTGCCGTTACCGAGAGCTCAATAAATAACATTGATATGTTGCGTGAACTATAAAAGGTTTCAGACATGCAGCCGAAGAATATCCAAATGAGAATCAACGCGATACCCATAGAAAAATCACGCAAAGAAATGTTTTTATTCATGAGTTGTATCCTGTATTTTCTGTCCCATAGCTGCTGCCATTATTTTCTCCTGAGTTGCCTCTGACGATGAGAACATACCGCCCACTGTACCTTCATATAAAACGATCATTCTATCACTTATCCCCATCAACTCTGGAAGCTCACTGGAAACAACCACAACGGCCTTACCCTCTTCTGTTAAGGCATTGATAAGTTCGTAAATTTCAACCTTTGCACCTACATCAATGCCGCGAGTAGGCTCATCAAGAAAGACAATTTCAGGGTTGGTCATCAAGGCTTTACCAAGTACTACTTTTTGTTGGTTACCGCCTGAAAGCGTTTGAACGACAGTTTCTTGCCCTTGTGCCTTAATGCTTAGTGAATTAAAATACGATTCATTCTCTTTAAACTCTTTATTTTCATCAATGAACCCCTTCTTGGAAATCCGCTCTAATGATGATAATGAGAGATTAAAGCCGATGCTATGATCCAATATCAAACCGAATCGTTTCCTGTCTTCATTCAATAAAGCGATGCCCTTTTTTATAACCTCAGGTGGTGTATGATGAAGTTCTTCTCCCAAATACATGACAGTGCCTGATTCACGAACGCCAAATGCCCCAAAAATATGCATTAATAACTCTGTTCGCCCGGCTCCCATCAAACCACCGATCCCAAGAACTTCACCCTTCTTCAATTCAAAGTTAATATCACGAAGAACCGTTCCCCCTGTTTCCGGGTTCCGCACACTAAGATTCTCTACCGAAAGAACTGTTTCACCAACATGGCTTTGTCTACGAGGGAAAAGGTCTTCTATTTCTCTACCAACCATATGACAGATAATAGCATGCTTATCTGTTTCCTCTGCCTCTAAAGTAATGATGCTTTTTCCATCTCGCAATACGGTTATTCTATCCGAGATGGAAAACACTTCGTCTAACTTATGCGAGACATAAATACAAGTAATACCCTTTTGTTTCAGGCCCTTAATGATTTCTAGTAAAATATCAACTTCTGACTCTGTTAAAGCCGCAGTTGGTTCATCAAGCAACAGGAGTTTTGAATCTGACTTAAGTGCTTTTACAATTTCAACTAATTGCTGTTGCCCTATGCCAAGATCTCCTACCCGAGCTGCTGGGTCTAAATTTAATCCGAAATCATCAAGCAAATTTGCAGTTCTTTTATACAGCTCATGCCAATTCACAAAACCACCCGTTGTTGGCTCTGCACCGAGAAATATATTTTCGGCAACCGTCATATCTGGAATCAGCGCTAATTCTTGGTAAATAACAGCCACTCCTGCCACCGCTGAATCCGCTATGCCAGTAAAATTTGTTACCTGACCATTCAAAAGGATATCACCATCATAGGAATCTGATGGGTAGATGCCAGAAAGCACTTTTATGAGCGTTGATTTACCTGCGCCATTCTCCCCACATAAAGAATGAATTTCTCCTGCACGTAAATCAAAAGAAACGTCATTTAAAGCAATTACACCAGGGAATCGCTTCGTTACATGTTTATACTCAAGAAGTGTGGTCATCTATTTATACCCTATTGTCCGTAAATAGCATCTTCTGAGTGAAAACCTTCTTTAACAACCGTCTCTCTCATATTATCTTTATCAACAGCTATCACATGTAATAAGATAGATGGGACAGCCAATGTTCCGTTATCAACTGATTGTCGAGCAATAAGCACCTGTCCTTGCGCCAAAGCAACGGCACTCTGCGCCGCTGTTTCAGCTACAGCTTTCAATGGTTTGTAAATCGTCATAGATTGCTGCCCTGAAACAATACGTTGACATGCAACTAACTCAGAATCTTGCCCTGTCACTAAAACCTTCCCTGCCATATCCGCTTCTTTCAAAGACTGAATAGCGCCCATCGCCGTTCCATCATTTGACGCAAGAACAGCATCAAATGATGCTCCATATTTTGTTATTGCAGCATTTGCTATCTTCTTCGCATTTTCTGGCTTCCAGTTTTCTGCCCAATCTTCATGGATTATTTCAATATCGCCGCGTTCAATGTAAGGCTTAAGTATGTTATCCTGACCTTTCTTGAACAATAATGCATTGTTATCTGTTTTTGCGCCAAATATACGTATAATTTTCCCATGTCCCGGAATAGGAAGGTGGTCCACCATGTATTGTGCCTGTATTTCCCCCACCTTCACGTTATCAAATGAGATATATAAATCGAGATTACAGTCATTAATCATTCTATCATAAGCGATAACGGGGATACCTGCCTCATGTGCCAATTGAACCGCCTTCCCCATAACAGAGCCATTATGAGGAGCAATAACAATAACATCTACTTTATTCGTAATGAGTGACTGCACATCTTGCATTTGTATGGTGTCATTACTATTAGCCGACAATATTTTACATTCTGCACCAAGTTCTTCTATAGCAGCTTCAAAAAACACCTTATCTCTTTGCCAGCGCGCCTCCTTGAGCGTGTCCATAGAAAAACCAATTACTATTTTTTTGCTGCTAACATCTTCATCAGTATCCTGTCCTCGGCCAAGAACCGTGCCGATTAGAATACTCAGTATGAGAGAAACAGTTACTAACCCTATGTTCTTCATTCTATCCCTTTGCTTGTTTGTGATGTCTGTACTATCAATGTTGGTTGTTCTCTACGCAACCGTTCTATTTCATCTTCAGGAATAACATTCCCTCGCAGATCAAGTTTTTCTAAAGATGGTAACTGAAAAAGAACCTCTGGCAGGTGTGTTAACTCATTGCCACTGAGATTCAGTGTTTTTAACTGTTTCAATGCAGACATCTCTTGTGGTAAATCGGCAAGAAGGTTCACGCTGAGGTCTAAGGTTTCTAGATTCTGTAACTGTGCTATGTTCGGGGAAATATCTGCTAAGAGATTACATCCCATGTGGAGTTCTTTCAGTTGTGATACATTTGCAAGAGCTTCTGGTAAGACGGTTATACTATTCGCGTTTAGTCTCAGTATTTCTAGGTTCTGTAATTCGGAGAGAAACTCAGGAAACATGAGGCATTCATTATAATCAAGGTTTATCTTGCGTATCGTTTTAGGCTGAGAAAAGCGTATATCCATTCCTCTATAGCACGATAGGGAAAAATCATCTTGTCTGTTTTCAACTAAAGGTGGAGTATTCAAAACGATACGTATAGATGGATATTCTTTTGAGAAGGCACGCACATCATCATGAGGAATAGCGTTACCGCTAATATCTATTTCAGATAATAATTGCAGTTTGCCAAGTTCCAAGGGAAGTGCTCTAAGCTTATTGTATGCTAGCCCTATTTTTATCAACTTTTTGGACTTAAAAATAAACGGAGGTATCTCTTCTAGGTCATTGCCATCAAGATAGAGCTCCGCAAGACGGCCTGGAGATGGTATCGTTACAGACCGCAAACCACGTTGTTTCCAATTGAGAGTAAATGGTCTACCATTGGGCGACGTACGACTTCGACCTGTTTCCACCGCGCGTTCAACGATATTACGAACCAACAATAAGGGAATACGATAGAGGTATTGTTCAGGAGCAGTCTTACTAACATGCACGTGGGGCAGAGACGCCTGTATGCTGTGTGCAAGTTCTTCGTCTGCTGCGATAAAATGTAATTTTTCTAAATTCTTGAAAGAGTCAGGTAATTGTAGGATTTTGGTGCCACGAAGGTCCAAGAAACGCAAATTATGCAATTGACCGAGTTCTTCTGGCAGCTCTGTTAGTGCCGTGTTTTGTAAACCGAGGACTGTCAGTTGGTGCATGTTACCCCATTCAGGCGGAATAGACGTAAGACTTGTTCCTCGTAATTCTAAATAAGCCAAGCGTTGAAGATTTCCAAGTTCGGCTGGAAGCTGAGTGAATTTTCCGTTACGTAAATTAAGAGAGCGCAGACCTTCACAATCTCCGAGTTCCTTTGGTACAATGCGTAAGCCTGATCCAAAAAGCTCTAAGAAAGCCAGCTTTTTGAGTTTACCTATTTCTTTAGGAATAGCAGTTCTACTGACATTTAAGTTTGACCAAATAGCCCGCAAATTGCTACAATTACCAATCTCTGGTGGAAAGTTCCCCAAACGAGGGTTGTCTGGCATATTTAAAAACTCTAAACTCTCACAACCACCTATGCCGGGAGGAATGTGTCGCAAATCTCCATGAGCACAAAAAAAGAATTTTAACTTTTTCAACTGTCCAATACTTTCGGGCAATATTTTCACTTCAGTATTATACAAAATAAGGTCTTCTAAATTACTTAAGCCCCCTATTTCGTCAGGTAAAGAAGAGAGTCCTAATGGGTACAAAGCAGCGCCTCTTCGTTCAAAGTGATAACCTGGGGTAATGCCAATCTGTTCATCTTCCGTTCGTCCCCGATGCCAGACCCCTTTTATTTTTAGTATTTTCAGTTTTTTCAATTGTTCTATTTCTGGTGGCAAAGTTTTAAGTGATGACATATGATAGAGATTAAGTTGTTCTAAGTTTTTTAGCGAGCCGATTTCTGGCGGCAAGATGCTTAATGGGTGCGGCTCCTTTGCAACCCAAGAACGACTTCCAAGATGTAATAGCTTCAACTCTGTCAGCGCACTAATTTCAGCAGGAATCGATTCCTCATCAGTTGCTAAGCTCTTAATCTGTCTGGGGGTTTTCAACGCCTCTTTAAAAGAACGGGCATTTGTTGAAACTGTTTGAGATCGAGAACTCTCATTTCCAACACATCCAATGAAAGCAACAAGAAGCACTACACAAATAATGATTTTTTGTAAGATTAATTTCTTTTCTTTTGCCATGCTATTTCTTTTCGGTAAACCAAATTGATCCGACTTCAAAATAGGTTCCCTTTTCAAATTGAGGCATTTTCTTTTTCTTGTCCACATCATAGGCATGTACATGTATGCTTGGGTACTCTCCACCGTCTTTTTCTATCGCTTCATCTTTAGCTTTTTCGAAGTCTGACAGCGGAATGCTGACCGTTTGCCACATATTTATATAATCTTTATCTAAATTTTTCCGTATTTTTAATTTTTGAGAGGTAGCATCTTCTCTGTCTTGGTCAAATGTTACATGCAAATATCGAAAGGCATCAGTCTTAAAAGTTATATGACAAATTATTTTTTCTGTAAGATGAAAAGGAGATCCCTCAGGTCTACAAGAAAATATATTAAGAGCATGACCTTGGGTCAGGAATGTGTCTCCTAAATAGCGATCTTTACTCACATCGCCGTATCGATTTTTTGCAATCACTGAAAGATCAAGTTCTTCAGTAAGATATCCTTGAGCACTTAAAAAAGATTCTTCGCTGCCAAATCCCAACCATCGCGTCACTCCATTTTTGGCAAAAAAAGATTGCCCTGCTGTCACAAGATACGGATTATCACCAGCATCAGTCACTCGAACTGTTCCCTTTTCTACTCGAATAGATGAGCCTTTTTTATACGCATGCAACACAAACTCTGTCCCAATAACCTCCACAGACATATCAGCGGTTTTTAGAAGAAATGGAGTATTTTCTTTTTGTGGGTTCACCGTTGCAAAGAGAGTTCCTTTTTCTAAAGAGAGTGATTTTTGTTCGTCTGTTCCATTGATATGAACAACACTATCTGCTCCAACATCCACCAAGGAACTATCTTCATAAATCATGGAAAAACCATTTTTGGTCCGAATACTATCACCCGGCCGCACACCAGACAATTCATGCGCTACTAGGAATTTATTATTACGATAAATAGTAGAGCCATCTGCTGTTGATGCAATTGTGCCAATAACATAACGGGGTGTCATTGAAAATATTCCGACCGCAATAAGCAAACAGGCGGCTACTACAAATGCACAATACCGATAAAAACGAATGTTTTGTTTTTTCACATTTGTCATAGACACATCTTTTAAAGGAGCGCTTGCTAAAGAAATCATGATAGAATCTGTTAAATGAGAACGGTCTTCTGTTGTCCGTATTGCACTTGTAACTTTTTCAGACAAATGAACGTTACGAGGCGCATGAAATTGCATGAGGACTTTGGACATTTTTAAAGAACGCAATATTTCTTGTCTTTCTTCATGCGAGCAAGACTCTAAAAAGCGCAACAACTCTTCTGCCTTATCGTCTTCTAGCGAACCATCAGCCCATTGTTCAACTAGTTGGGTCATTCGTGCTTTATCCATGAGATTTCATCTCCGGGTTTTGTTTTTCGATACATTTTTTTATACTTGCTCGAACCCTAAAGATAGTTGTAGCAGCCCAGCTTTTTGTTTTGTTTAAGGCATTCGCAATCTCTTCTATAGATTGATTTTCTTCATAGCGACGTGTCAGTAACTCCTGAGAACGCTCAGGTAAATTCCCCATACATGAACGAAGCGCTGAATAGATATCAGATTCAGACCAAGCATGTTCATCCTTATCCTCATCATGTTCCTGAGCAAATTCATTTAAGGCATCCATGCCTGAGGCACAACGAGAACGCTCTCTTTGTCTGGTCTTTTTCCATGAAAGAATCTGGTAATAACACAATGTCCTGAGCCATACATTGAAGTCTCGGCTTATATCAAATTCTTCTAAAATGTTGTAAGCCTTGATATAAGTGTTCTGTACAACTTCTTCTGCACAAGATGCAAGACTTCCCATACGATACGAAGCATAGGTTAGCAACATATCTTGTGTTTCATCAACAATCCTGTGATAGGCATTCTTGTTACCAGATAAAACATCCTGTATTGCATCTGTAAGACTCAAAATGCCCCTCCTTATTAAGTATTAGCCACTTAACGCATCGTATTACACAGTAATCTGACTACGACAGAAGTATACCACAAATAGCACCTTGGGACCAGCAATTCACGTATCAAACAGAAAAAACGGCGGTCTTGTGCCTGTAGTATCTCCTTACAGCTGCCCTATTTTAGCACAGCTGTTCATTTTCTGAAATAGGGGTATGTGCCTACTAGAGCAACATGAGATGCCTAGACCTTCTCTAGGCACACATTCAGCACGCTCGTTTACTCTATAGCGCCATAGCATTGAATTTTCCCATCAACCATACTTATGATAACATCACCATGACGATTAACACAAATAGACGCACTGAGTGGTTTTTCTGTTAATGGAATAGACCAAAGTTCTGTGCCATCTGTTTTATTAATTGCCGTAAGCGCGTAGCTCTTCACAAGCTCTTTATTTTGCATACGGCTCAAATAGATATAAGCATTAGCTGTGAGGGACATTCCAAGCACAAATCCTTTTTTCTTCCAGAGGACTTCTTTGGGAAGGTAGGATTTGAGTTTAAGCTTTTTGAGCTTTTTAGGGCCGAGGAAATTCATTGGTTTATTCTTCTTCGGCCAGTCTATTATTCTGTTTTCATCTATGATACGAGAGACCGTTTCTACCACCTCTTTTGTTCGATAGGCGGTTTGTCCCCCTTTTTTGCCGCGTGACTCGAGAATAAAGACTTCGTTATCCCACACTGGAATAGAGACCGATGATGTGATTTCTATTTCTGGATATTGGACAATACCATCCTCGCCCAAACGGATCATACTAACACTCAAGCCTTTACTGATTTTTGTCTGGTCCGATTCGTATTCAGGTGCATACAACAACATACCACCACCCATAAGAAAAGTATCACCAAATGCCGTCATTTCACGGCCACGGCGTATTGGTGCGTAAGCGCTGTAACTTTGATAACCGGAAACAATCAATGCACCAGTTGTCATATTGAAACATGCAGGGCTGATAGCATTACCACCGGCCATGTAAAGAAAACCATTTTGTACGGTTAAAGCACCTTGAGCAGAAACGCCTTTGCGATTGGCTTCATCAACAAATCCTGCACTATTATTATGCCAGCGAACTTTTCCGGTTTCTGCATCAAGGGCAAAAACATGAGTTCCATCTCTATCTACAATGCCTGCCGCAAAATACGCAACATTATCATGAATAAGCACACCAGTATTGACTGGCCATGTGCTAGAAAGCTTACCGTACACCATGATATTTCGTTCTTGTGGAGCAGCACGGAAACGCCACAGCAAGTGACCCGATTGTGCCGTTAGGCAGTAGACAAAGCCATCTGATGACCCGACATATACTCGACCATTAGAAAAGGTTGGTGTAGAATGTATTTTTCCACCTGTGGCATAGTTCCATACAGCCTTGCCATTGTGCAATGCGTAGATCAGTCCATCCTCATCACCATAGTAGACAAAATCTTGCACAGCGATGGCTGGAGTTGGCAATGCCACATTCGCGGCTGTTTCCCATTTCAATTTATAGGCACCGTCTATGGTAACTTTACTAACACTCGAATGTGAAACATTCCCTTTATAGACAGGCCAGTCACATTCATCCGCCTGCAAGTTATCAGCAGGGGTAGTGAATGACTCTAAACGGTCTTCGTCTGTTGCTTTCTGGTTAAAATCAAATGACCCCGCCGATGATAACACCACATTCCCACGCAAAGAATAGCTGCAACCACATTGGTAACGCGGGTTAATTTGCATACCATTAGCTGCATATGAATTCTGATAACAGCTTGAACGAAATGAGTGATCACGAATTTTCTGCCCTGATAAGCGGTCAGTATTCAAACCGTGACGATCATAAAAACCGTGTACTGATGCTGTAATTGGCCCACAGCCGGACCCTGCAATACCTTTTCCGGTGCTCTTTCCAGTTACAGAGTCATAACGCTTACCGCCACTGTAAATTTCACCATTGAGAAGGAGTTTCCACGTATTCCTAGACTTCTTATCAGGCAATGACCACAACACATCGCCAGAATTTGCATCAAAAGCATAATAGTGTGTGGCGAAGATAGGCTCTAGATAAATAGCTTTTTCTGTGCATAGCATATCCACAGCCTTTGTACGTAAGACATTATTGCCATAGTCTTTTTTCCATACTGGACGAATAATACTTTTCAACAATTTCTGATCTGTCACTTCCCACGCTAGAGAGCCATCAGAGAGGTGAATGCTTGCGATCTTTGACTCAGGTGCATAATAAGTCCACTTATCTCCGGCTATTCCCATAGAACGAGAATCAATTTCACTAGTGCTTTCATGAGACCAAAGAACGCTTTCTTTGGTTAAATCATAAGCAGTAAGCACAGTTCCGAAACCCCAAATGTTTTTCCCGTTACCGGTATGGCCCTGTGTATATCTGTAGGTGATAATTTTTGCGAGTGGATCTTTTTTACCAAGCATCGCATATACGATACCACCTCGTAAAGCCACCCACTTCACATCCATATCGGTATGACCAAATCTGATAGTACGTACAACCGCTCCCGTTTCTGTATCTAGGCAAGTCACTTTATCACTTTCAGAAAGATACAATATATCCTTAGTTGCAACGGCACAGGAACGAACGGTATAATAACCTTCTGGTAAATCGTAACGCCATAGCTCTTGTCCATTGAACACACTGCGGGCAATAACCACATCTGAATACTCTTCGGTTTCTACCGATCCTCTATAGGCACCATTTTTGATGCCAGGACCTGTAATATTAAACGAACGTCCGTGCGAAACAAGCATAACTGAAGGAACTGGGCCAACAAAAGGCAGGGTCATGTGTTGTGATAAATAGGGCCATTTGAGTACGCTATCACTGGAAACACTGTTATTATCTGGGCCATGAAACCAATGTTCCCAGTTATCCATTTCTTCTGGAAATGGCTTCTCACTCTGTTTTTTTACCTGTCCATCCTCAATCCACACCAGACGGCCATACGGTGAAAGCGCACGAAGACATTCTGTTTCTGTAAGCGCAAAGGAGGCATCAACAACAAGCAGATCAAGCGAATGATCTGCGAATGGAACCTGTTTTACGTCACCATAGGAGAAGTAACAGCGCCTGCCCAACAAACCGCGTGTATGTGCTTCTTTTGTACCAACCTCCATTTGCGTGCTTTTTTGAGAACGAATATACACTAAATACCCACTCTTTTCTGCAAGAGTCACACCAAGCAAACTATCATTGCTCAATACACCACACAGCCCTTGTGTTCGGGATGTGGTATCAAGGATTTGTTGAGCAAGAGTTCCGTCTGCTGCCCAAAGCTGGGTGCATGCACAAATAAAGAAACAGAGCGCGCTTCGTAACATAATTTTACTCCTGAATAATCTCGACGACTGGCAATATAATACGACTCGCATGTGTTTGCGAACAATGAATCGTGTTATGAGCAACAGGAGCGTTTTCATAGCCTGTTACCTGCTCATACGAATTCGGATGCACTTCATACTTTGGTGTATTAGAACTAGAGACATGAACCGCTATTTTATGACCAGTATTAAACATGGCTGCAATACTCCACATATCCATTTCTAACTCGTATACGTGTCCTTTTTCTAACGGGGATGGCGTTTCATAACCACTATGATACCGCGCCATGACAATAGAGTCACGAATAATGGCTTGGTAGCCATCTGGATAAATATCTATAAGCTTCACAGTAACAGTGGTATCCGGCACATCTGTTTCTAAGTAGATCTGCGCCTTAATTTTCCCTGTTATTTCTAATGGTGCAGTAAGTGGTTCACTTTCAAATCGTAAGATATCTGTGCGATCGGCGAAGACACGCTGATCTTTGGGGCCAGCGCCACTCTTTTCAAATCCTTCTTTAGGAGAATAAATATTTCCTCCAATGGTCGTCACGGGGTTTTTCGGATCATAATCAAAAGAACAACTGCCTGACGCAGCAGGTGAAATGTTTTGCGAGAGTTTTCCGTCAGGATGAAGATAGAAGCTGGTTGGTGTGTGTGGAACCGGCCACACATTTGTACGACGCATAATGCCACCTGATGCTTTGGGGTCTGTCATATCACCAAGCACGACATACAACAGTTGTGACGGTCTCTTGATAACCTCATCTTTAAATATAGATTTTACAAAATCTTCTGATTGTGCCCAAGTCTTTGATTTAAGAGGACGAGCAAGGCGGTTGCCATTAAATTTCACAGGGCCAACATGCCCGCCGCCACTTATACGCACAAACACATTACCTAGCGGACCAAAAGCCTCAAAATAATCAAGCGAGGCTTCAATGGTAATATCATACCAGCCTGTGTTGGTGTAAAACAGCAACGGGTTTGCCTCTTTAGCCTGATCTTTCAAATAGGAAAGGCGTTTTGTTGCCGAATACTCTCGTAAAGTTGGAAGCAATTTAGGTCTGCTCTCTATCCATTCATACATGCCTCGACGCACCCCATTATGAAAGGTCCAATCATGACGAAAATCTGCACCGGAAGAGCCTGGACTTGCATACACCAAATGTGGCGGACGCGAAATACCCGCAGCAAAAGAGCAAATTCCATTACCGCTACCACCCACCATATACACTTTGCCGTTACACCACGGTTGTTGCGCACACCATTCTACCGCATCATAACTATCCTTCTCTTCCCATGTATTATCATCTGAGTGCTCAAGTGGCTGAACCCGCACAGTATCTTTAGCACGACGCGTACTCATAGCCACATAGACCAATCGTCCATGTTGTTTTGACCGCTTGTGAATACCTTGTGCATATCTGATAATTTGCGCACGACCATAGTGCGATTTCAGCAAAGCGACTGACCACGGTCCTTCGCCCGGTGGAACAAATACTTCTGTTGGTAGACCTGTTCCATCACGCATTGGTACAATCACCGTTTTATGGCTCATATCATCTGGGATGAATTTTTTCATTTTCTCAAGCAATGCTTTGCCATTCAGATTTAAGGCATCAAGAGCTGCTGCATATTCTGCCTCATGCCCTTCTTTCATCACTTCTTCAGCTGCCCCAGCGACCATCATTGGGGTAGACAATAGGCAAACCATAAGAATATAACGCAACATGCTTTTTGCTCCTTCTAGAACGATGACTAGGAGGGTGAAAAGCGCCATACACAGCCGCCACCCACACTAGACGTAACTTGGCCTCACATCGTAGTCATGGTTGGCCAATTACAAACGGACTTTCCTTCATGTTTTATTGGAGAATCGTTCGTATTTTATTGGACAATCGTTCATATTCAGACCATTCTCATTCATTATTATTCGACATCAATCAATATCACTGATAGCCACCACTCTCTCATAAATGGACAATCGTTCGTTTTCTAAGATAATTTCTAGATGTTATTTTTCGCCCCTTTTAACTCTATCGTTCCGACATTACGTTTACCGTCTACAGGGCGGAGGTCTAAGAAACCATAATGAAAAAGGTTATTTTTTGCCATAACACAGGATTTTCCCGTCAACGGTAGCCGCTATGATATCTCCGTTACGGTTTATACACAAAGAGTTGTAGATGAGTTGACTTGGAAGCTTGATACTCCATTTTTCTTCTCCGTTAGTTTTGTCCCGTGCTGTTAAGAAGGAGCTTTTGCTTTGATCTTTGTTCGTTATGCTGGTCGCTACGATAAGGACATTGTTCGCTGAAATCATTCCAAGAGTATTGAGAGATGCTGTGGCCCACAGTGGTTGTGCTGGCAAATACGGATACAGTTTTCCTTTTTTCATTTCTCTTAACATTTTTTTAGTTGCATTCAAATAACTTTTAGGTCCTTTTTTCTTGGGCCATTCTGTTATTTGTTTTTCTGTGATGACTGCGGAGGCATGCTCTTTGAGTTTCTTGATGGAATAGGCATAAAGTCCTTTTTTCTTATTTCGGCCTTCAATATAAATATTCTCAGCATCCCATGTAGGAAGATAGAGAGAATCGGGTATTTCTATCTCTGGATACAGTCGCCTTCCATCTTTTCCTAGTTTTATCAAACTTATATTGGTCCCTCTTCCAAAGCCTGCACTTGGATTGGCATCCCATGTAGGAGAGTACACAAGAATGCCACCGCCAAGCAAGAAGTCATCTCCGAAGTTGGCAAGGTCACGACCTCGTCGAGCTGGAGCGTAGGCGCTGTAGCTTTGATAACCAGAAAAGAGGTGCTCTCCTGTATCTAAATTAAAACAGGCGGGGCTAACTGAATTCCCCCCTGCCAAATAGAGGTAGCCGTTAGCAATGGTCATATACCCGTGGGCAGATGCGCCTTTACGATTTTTTTCATCAACAGAACCTGAGCTATTGTTAGACCATTTCAGTGAACCTGTTGTAGCGTCAAGAGCAAAAACATGAGTTCCGTCTCTATCGACCATTCCGGCAGCAAAATAGGCAATACCGTCTTTTACAAGAATACCTGTATTTACAGGCCATGTGTTAGAAAGGTGTTTGAAAACCATAATGTTACGTTCATGCGGGGCTGCTCTAAATTTCCAGAGTTGCTTTCCGCTTGTTACCTCTAGGCAATAAACAAACCCATCAGATGAGCCAACATAGAGCCTTCCTTCCCAAATGGTTGGGGATGCGTGGATTTTTCCACCTGTTATGTAGCTCCATACGATTTGCCCATCTTTATTGCAATACACCATTCCATTTGAGTCAGCCCAAAAAGTGTAGGCTCCTGCTGCTATGGGAGCCGTGGAAACAGATGCGAGAGATTGATATTCCCATTTCTTTTCTACGGTTTCTGCTATATCTACTGGAGTAAACCCTGAATGTGCAGAGTCTTTTCTGTATGTTATCCAGTCCTGTTCATCTGTTGTGAATGCTGTTACGGAGTTGGAAAAAGTTTCTAAGCGTTCTGCTTCTATCACTTCGGGATGTAAATCTATATCTCCGGCCGAAGCAAGCACTATAATACCTCTAAATATGTAACTACAGCCGCAAGCATAACGGGGATTAATTTGCATACCATTTGCAACGAAAGAATTTTGATAACAACTTGAACGGAAGGAGTGGTCTCTCACTCCTTGCCCTGTTATACGATCTGTGTTAATGCCATGCCTATCAAAAAAAGCAAAAGGAGATGCGGTTATTGGACCACAACCAGCTCCTTGAATACCGTCTGTTTCTTTCACTCCAGTAAGCGCATCATAAGTACGTGCCTTTGAGTCATAAACCCGTCCATCTATGAACAATTTCCATGATACACTTTTTGCTTTTTGCTTCCACAAAACTTTTCCAGTTTCAGCATCGAAAGCATATATGATATCAGCCAGTTTGGGGCTTATATAGATGGCCTGCGGTGTACATAATAAGCCAACACTTTTACTACCAAGGCTATTAGGGTCTGCCTTTTTCTTATATTTTCTGGTTAAATTCTTCATAACATCCGCATCGTCAACAGACCACAGAACCTGCCCGTTCTTTCCGTTGAGGCAGACAAGTTTTGTCGCGGATTTACAGGCTATTTTTCCATTAGAGAATCCTATCAATCGAGAATCAATAAGATCTTTGTTATCATACGTCCAGAGAACGGCATCACTCTTTAAATCATAGGCTGCCACTCTGCTTCCGTATCCCAATAATGGTTTTCCCACATCATGTGTATGCCCCTGTGTATAACGATAAGACACAATATGAGCGAGTGGATCTTTTTCTCCTGCCATAACATAGAGCACGTCATCTTCAATCACAATCCACTTCAGATCCCCTTGTACACCGTCTAAGGAAATTTCTTTTATTTTCTCTCCCGTTTTAGTATTGAGGCAGGTGACATTTTCTCCCATAGAAACATAAAGTATATTTTTGGTAGCAACCGCACAGGAGCGAATCACAAAATAGCCTTTAGGTAAAGGATATTTCCACAGCTCTTCTCCATTAAAAACACTTCTGGCAACTATAGTATCTGCATAGATCTCTTTTTCTATGGAGCTTCTTCGAGAATCTCTATGTGCACCTGGCCCCGTCAAATTAAATGAGATACCGTCTGATACCAGTTGAATAGACGGGGTTGGCCCTGCATACGGAGGTGCCATCCACTGAGAGAGATAGGGCCACTTGAGAGCCTTGTCACTTGAATAGGAATTATTATCAGGGCCATGAAACCAGTGCTCCCAATTATCCATTTCTTCTGGGAATGGTTTTCTTTTTTCTGTAACTATTTTTCCGTTTTCTATGATAAATAAGTAGCCATTCGGCGATACAGCACGCAAGCATTCTTCTTCAGAAATACCTACTGATGTGTTTATAACAAGTATATCAAGATACTGGTCTGCAAAAGGAATCTGATTAAGCTTACCGTCCGCAAAATGCATACGATGAGCGATTGCTTCGTTCTGCTTTACGCGTTGTGCAATTTCATTGTTATAGGCAGTAAGTGTTCGTGCGTACACAGTAAACTGTGTCTGCTCTGCAAGAGAGACGGCAAGCGCTTCACCCTCACCAATAACAGCACAAACCCCTGCTCGACGTTCTACCGTTTTAAGAATGGCATCACTTATTTCTGTGGAGCACGCAGTATAAACAAATAATAGAAGCCATACACACATAGAATACTTCATCTTATTGTTCTCCTTCTATACAGATAGCTTGTCCGTTTAATAACGTAACAAGAATCTGCCCTTCTTTATTAATGCACAGGCCACCATACACTGGGGCGCTGGGCAATGACACAGACCACAGTTGTGATCCATCTTGTGGTGAAACAGCCTGTGCTTCCCACGTATTTTCTTGTACTTCCGAGAGAAGAAGCACAGAATCTGCGGCAAGAGCGATAGCAGCGGGTTTGCTGTCTGCAATGTTCCATCGTAGATATGGCTGTTGATAAAGTACTTTATCAACTTTGATGTTCCTAGTCGTTTGCACTGTTCGTTTTTTCTTGTTGGTGAGATCTTGAATATCTGCTGGGCGCTGATTGAGGTAGCTCACAAGAGCTTTTGTATCCCAACAATAAAGCGTACTGCCTCTTTTGTTGACAGCGTGTGCAACAAAAATATCGTCATTCCACGCTGGGGCAGCCATGCTCACATTACTTAAAGATATTTCTGATTTTGCTGCGTCCCCTGCATCATTCATTGTGATAAAAGAAAAACGACCGCGATACACTGCATTTTCTTTTTCGCTATAGAGCGGTTTTCCGCCGTAGACAATATAACGTTTTTGGAACACGCCCATTTCTGCACCTTTAGTTATAGGGACTTTATAAGGAACGATTTTTCCTTTGGTATTATATTGTCCTGTCATTGGAAAAAAACTGCCATCTATAAGTTCATACGATGCCGGCGATACATTGAGCCCCCCTGCCATACGCAACTTACCGCCTGCTATAATCATGTTCCCCATGGCGGATACTTTATACGTACTGCCGCTGGTGTCGTTATGCCATAACAATGCTCCTGTTTCCGCATTGAGCGCCGCTACACGCACACCATCTCTATCAAGAATTCCTGCTGAAACATATATGGTATCATTATGAGCTGTAAGCCCAACAACGGGCCATGCAGAAGAGAGTGAACCGTATAACATCATGCGGAAAGGTGCAGGAGCAACTCTGTATTTCCAAACAAGTGCTCCACTCTCAGCACTGACCGCATAAACAAAACCATCAGTACAGGCGGCATAAACAATGCCTTTCCAAAAGAGCGGTGCTTGGGTAATAGCTCCGCTAGCGTAAAAACTCCATTGCGTCTGTTTACTCTGAGCATCTATACAATGAACTTTTCCGTGACTGTCAGCCACGTAGAAAAAAGAGCCGACGGCAATAGGCTGGGTAAGAGTTCCGCCTCTTGTTATCGTACAAGCATGAGCGGTTTTGTTGTCCTTAGCTATACAAACAGGACTGGATGCCGTACGCGTTATTCCTTGTCGTGCACTTATCCAATCCTCCACTGTTGATTGTAAACCTGCGGGGGTTCCTGTACCTGCTAGAACGGTAGAAAGCTTCATTGCTGCCGGTTTTTTTTCTGGAGCGCGGCATAAGTAGCCAGTAAAATCATGCAGACAATCACAAGCCATGGCTGACCAGTACAGCATGCCAAATGAAGGAATGATGCCAGACCAACAATCAGAACGAATGTATTCATCATAGGTACGTTTTTCTGTTGTCATATCATACCGACTGCCACGTCCGTAAATAAAACCAGAAGCAGATGTAGGACGCAAACAACCAACAATACCAATCGCCTTCTTCTCAAAAGTACCTGTTTGTGCGTTATAAAAACCTGTCTTAGGAACTTGGGAATAGAGGAGATTATCTATACTCATCAAATGTTTAGAAAATTGCCCTTTTTTCTTGTCTGCTGACCAGAGCAATCTTCCTGTTGCTGTATCAAATGCGGCAAGCGATTTTTTTGATGAGAGTAAAATAAAATACACGCTATCCGTTACCAAACTATTTGCTTTCGTTTGTATTTTTTCACCCTTAGGAATAGGGGTTTCTAGTAAATCAAGAGTACTTTGCTCCTTATGTTTCCACACAGACTGCCCTGTAACAAGGTCTATACTCGCAATAGAATGCGCTGTTGAATAATAGAACAGTTGTTTCTTATTCACGGCTATGGTTCGCGTATCTATTGTAGATTCAGCTGTGTGTACCCATAGTGTTGTCTGAGTCTTGGTGTTATATGCTGCTACGTTACGAGAAAAGCCATAATAGACCTTCCCTTCTTTTCTGCTTTCCCAACCAATTGTTGCCTGCATACCGCCAGGATTTCCAGGTATAAGCGTTTTCTTCAAGGACATCGTTGCCGCTACATCTGCCTCACCATCAGCAAGATATAAGATGTCCCCTACTTTTGCTATCCACTTTATTTCATCCTGTAATTCTGGCACACGAATAGACTGAAGTTCTTCACCCGTTTGAGCATCCAACACAAGAACAGTATTTCCATTTCGTAAATAATCTAGAAGATAGAGAACCTTTTTTTCTGCTATCATACAAGAACGGTAAACCACATAGCCAACAGGCATGTCTCTTTGCCATAATACAATACCGTTATACGCATTTCTTGCCGTCAGCTTGTGCAACGTTTCTTCTTCACGCACATGCTCAGCGTTGCCACCTGTAAGGGTAAAGACACGACCGCCTGCGGTGACGGTCATCGATGGAGTCGCAGCATGATGTGGCCCACTGAGCCATTGCATGCGGTCATGCACTAAAAGGTTTGTGTCATTTGAAACAGCGTTATTATCAGGACCATGAAACCAGTGGGGCCATTCATCCACACCCGTTTGAGGGAGTTTTGTAATGCAATAACCACCTTCTTTTTCTTCAATGTGCACACACTCTATTAAAGAACATTCCTGAATAATTTTGGCATCAGCTCCCACTACAAAAACAAATCCATTCGGATTAATAACACGAAGGCTTTCTTTCAATAATCCATTTGTTAGCCGATCAGCAGGAAGACTGACAACATCAATTAAATTATCAACATACGGTAACACATCTCCCAAGAATAATTCTACAATGACACGAGAACCGAGATGCCCAGATGCATCTATTTCTTTTTCGGCAGTATCAACAAGCGATTGCTCAGAAAGTAACAGGTGTACAAAACGATTATTACCTGCAACACAGGCCTGTACCACATCTGTGTCTGTGCTGTGAAGCAGCACACATAAACTGCTATCAGTAGCGTGTTCTGTGACGTATTCAGATGCATGCATGCCAGTCATACAACACAGGTATACTACAATACTCAGTAAAAATGTCCGCAGCACAATTCCTCTTTTTTTCATATTATTCTATCGCGTACAGCCCATCACTTGCTCCTATGTATACAACACCATTTGTTGGAGTTGGTGATGACCAGTTTATGGTCCCGTCCGTTGTAAATGTCCATTTTTCAGTACCTTTTTTTGCGTCAAGAGCATACAGCTTGCCATCGGTATTACCAAAATAGACAATTCCGTTTGCAACAGATGCCCCAGAATAGCTAACGCCTTCTGTTTTAAATTTCCACGCAAGTTTTCCTGTTTTCTTATCCACAGCATATATGTATTCATCTATATTAGCTACGTATTGATGAATGTCATCAACTGCCATTGGGGAAAAGAAAGGATGCATTCTTGTCCAATGTTTCTCTTTGTATTCATACACTTTCTGAACGGTATTTCCGTATTTATTAGCTTCACAGTTCACGTTATACCCTCGTATACCCTGACCATCTGCGGCAAAAACCATAATTCCGTCTGATACGGGGGTATGCTGAAAGGTATCACCACCGTTATTATTTAAGGGCGAACGCCCTCTTGATGTTTTCACGCTCACAGAACCTGTACCTGCACTACCGCCACAATAATACAAGTTCCCTTTGGCATAGGTAAACGATCCCATATAGGCACAGCCCTTACCGTCTAACTGTTGCCATATATTCTCCCCTGTTTCTACATGAAATGCGGCCTTTGATTCCATTCCATTACAAAAAACATGGTCTTTGAGAATAAGTGGAGACGTTCCTCTTCTAAAGTTATCCTTTGGGCCGCCTTTTTGTCTGGCTATTTTTTGCTGCCAGATTTTTTCTCCTGTTTTCACATCAAGACCATAGAGGATATTGTCATTTCCGACAAACGTGAGTATTTTATCTTTCCATATTGCTGCCGTTGATTTAACGGTTTCATTGCCCGTTATTTTGAATGACCACTTAACGGAACCGTCTGTTTTATTCAATGCATACATATGACCATCATCACAACCGACGTAAACAGTATCTCCGACAACGGTCGGAGACGAATCTATGCCTTTACTTGTCTCAAATTTCCATTTTAAACCGGTAAGTGATGGCACACCCGTTGTTGGATAATTACTAGATCTATGAATATTCCCTCTGTACATAGTCCCTTGTCCAGCTTCAATAGTTGAAAGATCAACATCCCAAATAACTTTTTCAGAGGTATCTTTCTCTGCTGGTTGTACACCAGGCTCACTCCGAACCATTCTAAAACCTAATTCTGGATAGGCAGAAATTGATTTTGGCATACCTGTATAAAAATTTTCAGGGGTCAACTTTTCACTTATGCCTCTTCGTGTGAGTTTTATAGAACGTACAGAATAGGCACCGCCTTTTATAGTTGCCCAAGAAACTTCATCCCGCGGGTTTTCTCTATCCAATTTTTTCTTAGTTGTAGCCCACGTATATTCATAGACGTTTCCCAGAACATCATACAGCCCCCAAGCATTTGGTTCTGACGTACCAATTGGCATTGTTTTTCCGTCAGTATTATCCCACGCCCATACATGTTTCTCGCCTTTTTGTGGGTTTTTCATTGTGGGATATCGTTCACCAGCATAAGCCATGTATTCCCATTCTGCTTCTGTTGGTAATCGATATCCATCTGCTTCCCATTTTACATACGCAAAATGTGTAAGTGTCATAACATTTGCTTGTTGAGCATGCCCTGAATGTAAAATATTATTATCTTTAGGGGCATACATTTCACCTCTAAACATATTACTAAGCTTCAACACTTCTGTTTTTTCGGCATCTTTGTAGTACATGGGCGTTTTGCCGGTCATTTCAGAATACGCATTTAGCCACAAGAACGTATCATAAAAACTCATCGTGGTAGCAGGTTCATCAGCAGTAAATGTATGATCTTTATATTGATGCGTCATGCTTCCCATAGCACCGTCATGATTAAAGGTGTACCCATTCATTACAGCCCAGTTATAAACAATACGCCACAGTGCGTAAGAGACCTCTGTTGTTCCTGTTTCAAATGGGAGAATACTCACTTCAAACTTCCTTCGACCATTACCATAGAAGAAAGTGCCAGCATCGAGGGCTTTCATTGTAACCTTGATGTCATCCGCAAGCGTCGCTGGTACCTCTTTTTCTGGCAAAACTTTTTCTCCGTTGGCAAATGTCCATTCTGGAATGATGCCATCTCTATACCCAACTTCTGTGTCAGCGTTTATGACTGGTTTTTTTCCAGTGCCTTCATAACGCAATACTCGAAAACCAATATTATAACTTCCAAGAGATGGTATTTCTCCATACATGAGCGCAGGAGTTTTCGAAACATCTACGGGGTGTCGAAATCCGCCACCAAGAACAGTGTGCGTTGTTTGCGTTGCAGGATCAAACACATCATCAGCATCCCAGACAAACTCCCATACATTTCCGAACATGTCATACAAACCGTTTGTATTGGCTTCGCCTGTGCCAACAGCAACCGTTCTCTGGTCTTGACCTGCCGATTTTTGTAACTGAGTCGTACCATAGGCGCTTTTCCATTCAGAAATGGTCGGCAACCGGTATCCATCTGCCTCCCAATCAACATACACCTTGGGTTGCCAGTCGAAATTATCTGACTGTTGTCGCTCTTTTATGATATGTAACACATCCGTCTTCTCTGGGTCAGCGTAATAAGCCGGCCTTTTTCCTTCGTATTGACTCAAGGCATTGCACCATGCTACAGCATCGTACCAGGTCATACATGTTGCTGGTTCCTGTGCCTGATGGCCAAAGTCTCCAACCTTCATACTTCCCATGTCTCCGTTTTGGTCAAAGACATATCCTGGAGTTTTTCCCCACTGAGGACGAGCGAACCATTTATATATTCGTCGCCATATTTCGTAGTTTGTTTCTGTTTCAGCTATATAAAAATCTTCTCCTGCTGGCTTACGCATATTTATGGCTTCGCTTGGTCGCCATGGACGAGTAACGGTTCCTTTTACTTCAAACCCACCCCACTTTAACCAACATGCTCCAGGTGTGACATCCGTTTTTGCTGCTATCCACCCAACAACGTTAATATTCTCCATAAGAATATCTTCAAACTGTAGATCACTTGTGATGTACCCTAAGTCATACGGAGCTTTGGGATTCCATTTTGCCCACTTCATTTTCGCAGGAAAAATGGAGTGGACTATCAGTGCGTTTGCTGTCTTTTCATTACTTGGTTCAATATCACAATCGTATGCTGAAAGATAAAATTGCTCCCCAATTCGTATAACAAAACGGCCTTCGTTATAGCTCTTCCAAACTCTTGAAATACGAACGTGCATTTCGCTGTTTTCATCAAATGATACAATATTACTATCGCCACCGTTAAGAAAATCATCTTTTTTCCATAAATATGTAGCAAAAACACGTAAGGCCTCGCCTTTTCCCGCTGCGTAGGCATTGAAGCTCATATCATCAAACATGTTTCCATAATCTGTATTGATGCATGTTTCTGAAAAATTTGGTTTTTTGTTGTGAAAGTAACCCGTTGCACCACCGTAGAAAATAGCATTATTACCGCCATATATTCTGTAATCATCAGGAAATTGGTTGAAAGGTTTGTCTAGACTGAATGCGAAATAAGCGAGAGAATCATTATTCTTCCCATCTTTTTCAAAATCAAGATTAAGAACCTCACCTTTTCCTTTACCGCCACGTAGGCCTGCAAACCGTGCAGTAAAGGATTGATCATCCCCAAAATCGATAATAGGACAGCTAGTTTTTACAAATTCTGCATTACCATCCGCTGGCCGAGCCTGCCATGGACGCTTAGGCGGCAACTCATATGGAACAACCCATTCTTCTGGATTAACAGCAACCTTTTTCTTTTTCTTTTTTGCAGCGGCATCCACTACATTTACCGTACACAACAAAACACCTAAACAGACAATTATAGCAGTGTTCTTCTTCATAGAGATACCCCTTAACATATATTCTTTTTATATTGTAACGCGTATATGCTGCTGCTTGCTTTAGCAGTCACACTTCCTTGCCTCACTTCACATGAGGTATCACATGCAGATACAGAGTTTTCTGACGCTAAAAATACGCCAAAAAGGAGCGTGAAATCGATACTTACTGTCATAATGACGTCATTCATGCAAATACAGCCCTCCTTTATCTTTATTAGCAGAAAAACGGAAATGATTACACTTTATTTACTTCTAATAGCGCCCCATAAGGTTGATAGCTTGAACTGTTCTCATTTTCTCTTCGGATACATCCGGAACGGCCCCTTTAAGCCACGATTTGGCTCGATAGTTAAATTCCAGCCCCGTCTCAGGCAAACATTTTAATGGTGCCGTTTGTCCAGCTAAGGGAAGTCCTCGTAGCTTTGGTGCTGTGTCCTGAGGCTCATGACACCCAATACAACTTTTTGTTTCATTAGGCCGCACTCCCATCCAAACTAATTGATTACCGACAACTTGCCGATCTGAATCAAGAACCTGCAACTGGATAAACCGATCAGCAGGAACTTCTATCATAAAAGAACCATCAACCGCTAGTGGGTTGGTTCCAAGCACTCGGCCTTCCATACCAATGTGATTTTTCCATGAATGCTTCGTTAACGGTATTTTCTTGCGTGTTTCCTTACCCAGTTCAATAGATGTTCTCTTATGCAAAGCCTCAACATCTATCTGTCCTTGTTTTTGATGACGACCAACTGCTGGTAACCCCTCTAATACTCGTATCCAACGACCACGAGTACTCACCCTTTTTTCCTGAGATATCTTTGCAGATTGGCAAAATAAACGGCCTGTATAGGAATTACTTGCAGGCATACTAACAGCTTCCATAGGAGTTTTACGAACAATGAGTGGACGCGCTTCGTAATCCGCTGTACTTGGGTCGTTATATATCTCTGTGAATGCTCCTGTTTTCACGTCCACAGTATACAAGCCAAGGTCAATGGCATCATACCACAAAGGGTCCCAGCTTTCACCTTGGTTCCCGCCCCGCTCTTTGAGTTTTTTCATTGTTTTTTCGTCTTTTTGTCCGGCACTACACAACACAAGCTCTTCTCCAAGTGGAAACGGTGTCGTTACAGCCCAATTCGGATCATGTGGAATAGTATATTCAGGATCAAGACGACCTGGCCCAACAATTTGTAAACCATTCGGAGATGATAAAATAACTCGCCCTGTTTCACCAATTGGTTGCGGCTGTGTTCCTTGAAGTGTCCTATGCCGAGATTTTCCTCCTCCTTGTGTAAAAACTTCACCACCGGACTTATCCTTACTTAATAGATCACTCCAATAAAGCCTCCGTTCTGGTCCATATAATACAGAGGCTTTATACCCATCAGGGAACATTGCTTCCAAATTTTGCTCAAGTTTCATATCTGAATAAAATACTTCGAGTCGTGTAAAAACGATACGCCCATCAGCCATTATTGCCGGTTCATTATCTCTGCCCGTATTAAACCCTATAACGGATATGTGTGAACCGTCTGCATTCATAATAGTCAAACCATTACAAGCATACCCATGATATTCATCACGAGTACCAAGTCTCGTTGAAGAAAAGACAATACGACCATCAGGGAGGTATACACCACCAACATCATGATACGGACCAAAAGTTAACTGTTTGAGTCCTGTCCCATCGCTATTCATCTGAAAAAGATGCCACCAAGGATCGGTATTACCGCCACGATATGAAAAAAGTATTTTGGTGGCATCCCATGACACTTCACAATCTGCCACATAGCCTTCTGTATACTGTGTTAGTGCCTGTTCTGTTTTCGTAATTGTATTGTACAGGAAAATATTATTGCCTGGCCTATAAGCAGGACCTGCATCACTCGTTATATAGGTTTGTCTCCAGATATCCAAATGGTACCAATTGGGCATATTTTTACTACCTTTGATAAAGATTATCTTTTCTGGGACACCTGAAATAGACGCTGTAGCTGTACATGCTGCTGACTGTGGTGATTCTATTGGCGGACTAGAAGCAATAGCTGGTGGTAATGGCAACCCTCTGCGCCAGAGTGCTTCTTTTGCAACCATCCTGACAATATGAAACTGGTCGGTATTATCTTCTGCCAATAATGTCCGAAACACTTCTAGGGCTACCGGAGTATCAAGTTCATCTAACGCAAGCGCTGCCGCATGTCGAATTTCCAAAGCGTTCATATTATCATTCAAAATAGTCACCAAAAGGTTATCATAAGAATCTGCCTGTAAGCGACCTAATGCTCGTATAAGCGCTTCTCTCCAACGCGGACCGGGGGCATTGTATTCTTCCCAGAGGAATACACCATTAAACCCGTAATCTCCTTCCCGTTTGGACTCTCTCAATAAAGTCCCTATAACATCTGATGCCTCTTGTGCATTCATAAGCATAAGAGCCTTTGTTGCTTGTAAGCGAAGCATGTAATCATCATTCGTAAGGAGCTTTATTAAAAATGGTATATCATTTTCATGTGTACAATAGACATGGAGCCAAGACGATTTATCAATTTTTATTTTTTCAAATGCCTCATACGTAGGTCGATCTGCCATTTCTTTTTCAAGACCACACGCCCGAAAAACAGTGTCTGCCGCGGCTTGTCTCAAGCCAACAAGATCAAGTAAATGTGCCAAAACCAAGTGCATGCTTTCCTGTTCGTAAAAAATAGCAGCATCCTTTTCTGCCGGTGTGTTTGCCAAAAAATATGGCGCACAATGAGACATTAAGAAAAAGTTATCACCAGTCGAATCTGACAACCGTGACAATGAAAACATCAAGGCATACGGTGTTTCAAACATTTTATTATCTGCTTCTGAAACCCCGTTGTCATCATTGGGGTGCAACGCACCTTTTTCATTCATCACTGTTTTTGAATATGATGGAAATATTTGAAGCATTGCTCTTGTCGCCTTATGGGACAGTTCAGCATTACAAGAAAAATCCCCTAACGCATCTGCTGCATATCTCGCATAGATTCTATGCGGTAAAAAATCAATCAGTTCATCCAAGGCTGCTTGTGTTCCGTGACGACCAAGACTACGTAGAGCTGTTAACACTATTTTCTTTTCTATGTTCGTATCAGAATAATAATCATTTCGTCCGAGTCTATGTCGCACCACCCGCCCTTGTTCATCGTGTTTCAAACGCATTTTTTTATAGGGAGCAAGTACATCTTTTAAAAGTGTGAAAGATTGACCTTTCTTGAAAACAGCCAGCGCTCGAACAGCTCGTAATACCTGCTCTTTATCATCTCTATACGCATTACTGTTCTCATCTACACCTTGTTCCTTATACACAACGGATTTATTGTTCAACAATTCAACTACATCATAAGGGACTTCGTTTTGAGAGATGTTTTCACACCACACCTGCCATTCTTTTTGCTGTTCTACTTGTATCTCTTTATCAGCTAGGGCATTAAATGGAAAAAGCATTCCTGTTAGATTTTCTAAGGCGTATGCTGCCGCTTGCCGCACCACCCAACTATCATCATTGAGCAAAGAGAAAACTGCTGCTATGTCTACTTGTCCACCACACCAACCCAACATAATTACAGCTTCTTTTCTAACATTTTCAGAGGGGTCTGTAAGCATATTGCGAACATACACGGTTTCTGAATAAGCCCGTAAATAGGCAAGACGTTCTAGTGCCACTGCTCGAATGGCAGCATCATCAGAATCTAAGCGTTCAATTTCTATTTTGATATTCTTTTGATATGGAGTCAGCTTTTGAGATTTTTGAATACCATTTGTAAATGACATCAATTTTCGCAGTTTTGTCACTATTTGTCCCAATTTGTCACACATGCCCTCATCGTCTTTGTTGAATGTTTTCTCTAACACGAACAACTCTTGAAACAGCAGGTCTATTTCCTCTTGAATAGCTGTGCCATCCTCTTCACCTTCTATTTGATTGTTAAAACGTACCGCCGTCTGCACGGTAAATGGTGTAAGATACATCAGCTCTGGATACAATTGCATCATTTTTTCACGTATTAAAAGCCGGTTTTGTATGTCTCTATAAAGTTCGATCCACCCGCTTCCATTCCATGATACATTCTTGTTTTTTGTCAGTGCCAACAATGTTTTTTCGTATGGCTCCGACTGTGTTCCGGTTTTCCATATTAACTCATTCATCATTTTACGAAATTTTGCACTACATTGCGTTGCGTAAAAATATTCATAAAAAATAGGGTTTTGCATCCACTCAGATTCTTTTGGAAAATCGGATTTTATCGCAGCCTCTAGATAACGGTTTGCGTGCTTATTTCCCCTCTTACCAATAGATGCTTTATAGGCAGTTCGAATATAACCGAGGGTCTCTACCCATGTGGATTTCTTTTCATACAAATAAGAAAAACGAGACTCTTCTCCAGAAAGGTTTACTGCCATAGATGCTAAAATGCACAACAACAATCCACATATTTTATTCATTATTTAAGCTCTCCCTCTATAAGAACACCATTCACTTCACGATAAAAAAAATCAGGTTCTTTATTATCCATAATGATAACAGCGTGTAGGGAACCGCTTAAGGCTGGATTGGTCCAAGTCCAAACAACCTTCCCATCTTCATCATACTCCACAAGAGATTTCCCTTTCTCACTATCAGTAGTATCATGCCCTAGCCAATTACACACAACAACATGCCCATTCACTAAAAGATTAAAATCTGCATAGAAATGAGGGTTGATCCCGAGCTCTTCGTGCGTTCCTTGTCCACCAAAAGAACGCACGACTTCTCCATCGGTTTGTACTTCTGCAAGAAATGATCCATAACCGGCTGAAATTAAAGTATTGCCATTTTCAAGTCGCGCACCTTTGTACAAGTGTCTTGCTCCTTGTATAACCTGTGTCCAAACAAGCTCTCCATTCGTATTCATTTCAACAATCGTGTTCCCCCTACCAAAAAGAAACGTTTCTGCGTTGGTTCTGCGCATTAAACGTAAATTCTTATTGAATGGTGGCTTCATTGTTATTATTGTCTTAATAGCATCATCTGGCGAAAGTATTGTCACAACAGCACCTCTAGAGGTAACATAAACAACCCCATCCTCATCCATACAGATCGATTCAACTCGATGGGCCTTAACAACATTCGTCACTTTCTTCTCTATCTGTTTTGTCACGAGATTAAAGATCATATAACCACCCTCGGTACTCAACAACAAACGATTACGCCCTATCAATTGCATATCGCGTGATTTTATATTTTTTGCACACCAATTGTTTTCAGGCTTCTGCTCATCGACATAGATCAATTGCTTTCTTGATTCATCGAGTGCTAGAAATGCATGAGTAATGACACTGGGCACTTCTTCCGATAATACTATTTCCATTGTCAACATACAAAAGAGGCATAACAGAGGTTTCATTATATTCATTTTCCATCCTTACTTTGCTTATTTTTATACTCTTCTTCAGCAGCTGCCACCCAACAACCTTTACAGGTACACTTCTGCGTATTGTTACAGATCCCAGCAATATTATTTTGTTTCAAAGGAATAATGCACTTCATAACCAATTCTTTCATCTGTTGATAATTTGCATGATCTGTACTATCCCAATCACTAACTATTTGTCCCCAGCCTCCAGCTAAAACAGGCAAAGGAGCCTTCAGTATACGGCTTTCATCTGGTTGCCCAACATTAACAAGTGTTTCGATCGCCTGCTGAGCAAGGTTTTCGCCAAACACGGCGGCAATATGTGCACGCAACGCTACTTCACCATCAACATCAATTTTTCGAAATTCTAATTTATTCCAATAATAATCTCCATATGCTTGGGCATTCACATCAAGCCAATCGATTATTCGTGAAAAGCCCTCGTCATCCATATTGATATTTTGATGATTATCCAACAACAATTCAGCCAATACACTTCCGTGAGAATATAATTCTTTGGGACGAGAAAGATGACCAGATGCATTCGGCGATGTTTTATACACTTTTGCGTAAGCACTTAACCCCTTATAAGACGCAGTAAATTGACCATCACGCGTAGCAAGTAAATTGGGTTTCTGTTGTTGATCAAGCCCATGGCAAGAAATACAATGCCGATCAAGAACTGGTTGAACTGTTCTTCCAAAGCTTAAGCCATCATCATATTGAGGACCATGTGGTGGAGTGAGGTCTTTAATCATAACGTTTCTCATGTTCGGTTTTGGTGCAGTGCTACTTGGTTCATGACAGCCAATACAGGAACGCACTTCACCTGGTTGCAAATAGTGCAATGTTCGCTCTGACATTAAAGCCATTTTGTTTTTGTCTAAAATCTGTATATGCAAAGGAACACCGGCTGGAGCCTTGAATGCAACTGACCCATCATCGTTAACGGGGACCGTACCAAGAATCTTATTAGGAATTTCATGTTTTCCTACCGCATTTAAACGAGAAACAGCTGGGGCTGCTTGCACAATAAGCTCTAGCACTCGAAGGTATTTAATTTCTCCTTCTTGTATGATATTATCGGGGTCATTGCGTGTCAGATAGGCATTCTGAATAATATAAATCCCTTCCTTCTTGTCTGTCGGTGCAAGTGCTGATGGCACCACAGGTGGCACTTGCCGTGATCGTATGGGGGTTGGCGAAAAAGAGGACATTGATCTGTCACGATAGATAAGTTCACGTCCACCAAACGAATCAATAAGATAAATACCTGCACTACGAGAGCTTGGCACAGTTAATTGCCGACGAACATTTTCTACAGAATGAGACACCAAAAACAGATCTTCATTTACTGGGTACGGTGACGAATAAGAACCTTTTGTGGGCCATGTGCCCCATTCTCGAACCATCCCTTCTGGATAAGTTATTTCTGGAGTTAATTTAGTGATCGGATCAAATCCATTTTCTCCTTTATCAATATCTACCGTAATAATAGAGCCCGTTGTAATAGTATGATGCCCCATTGCCGTTGCCACAACAAGATCAGAATCAGCAATAGGCATCGCTTCTGCAATCATCTTTGAATCTAAAGTATCATTCCCATAATAATGGCTAATATGCGATCCATCTGGGTTGGTTGCCCACAGTTTATGAAAAGCAGTTTCTCCTCTATCTACATACTCCCAGCGTGTGAATAAGATACGACCATCATGCAAAACGGCTGGGTCTGTTTCGTTTAATTCTCCTGATGATATTTGTTGTATTTGCTCTCCGTTCTCATCACATTTATACAACAAAAATGATGGTGAATAACGGCCATCATGACAACGACCAAAGTTTTGACAACGACTTGAAACAAAAACAATTTCTCCACTTGGTAAATATGCGGGGTCACCGTCTTCTATTAAGGCGCTTTTTCGTCCATCTAACCCCTCTAGTGGATCTGTTTGTGTTCCGGTAATTTGTCTCAGAGAGGACCCATCCAAAGCGGCTTCCCAAATGAAAAAACGACGCTTTTGACGGAGGCTTCTCAAATCTCCGTTTGAAAGTTTACTTTCATCAACATGACCATGTTCAGCAAAAGCAAATACGACCTTTTTTGCATCAAAAGAAATGTCTGGCTTCGCATACGCTCCTCTTGGCATCTTGCCTTTAAGAATCTGTGTTTCTCGTATTGATTCACTCTGCCAATCTTCAAGCACGATGAGCCCTTCACCAGCACGGCTACCACGACCAAGGTACTGATCACAATTATGGCTATATTTGGGTGGTGGGTTTTTATTGATAAGCAACTGGTCAAAACCGAGGTCCGGATGCAAAAACAACACTGATCTGCGTAGTGCATACGCTTCTCTAAAATATTCTTCCCAATCAGCGCTATCTTCGGCCTTACTGCATTTCTTTCGCAATGCCTTTTCCTGACTCTTCAAGTCATCTGGGACAACAGCTTTTTTTTCAACATAAACAATCGTTTTATCAAGCACCTCAAGTCGTTCTAAACAACGCTCTTTGTAAAAAAGCTTAATTATAGGTTCGAGACCTGCAAAATTATCCACTTTTGTTGCTGCTGCTTGTATTTCTTCACTCGGATCGCTGAGGTGACTTATATAATTACTCGCAATAATCTCATAGCTCATATCAAGCCGAAAGTTCACAATATCACGAAGTTCTAAATCCTGTTCATACAAAGAAACATTTTCTCCAAAATCAGTAGACATCTGCATCGCAATAATTTCAGCAGGGTTATTGCGCTCGTAGCCGTACCCTAATGAGAACAAGTTGACAATATGCTTGAGCGAGATGACATCGACGTAAAAAAATCCATCTAAGCCACCTCGTTGAGTAATGAAAAAAGCCGAAAACTCAAGTTGTGTATATTTTCCACCTAAGGATAGCTTCATCTCTTTCCGAGGCTGGTAGGTTCTTTCATAGGATACACCAAGACATTTTTTAGGTTTTAGTTTTCTTCCTTTCTTGATACCTAACTCTTTACCAGAAGTAACAACCGTACGTTTACCTGACACATCTACCAAAACAGGATCAAGCAAAATAACCGAATCATGACCGACATACAAAGTATCAATACCTCTTACATCAAGCACATAATGAACAGGTTTCAATTTATTGCCGTCTTTAAAGTTATTATGCCTAATAATTGGAACAAACGTCTTAGAAACCTGTTTGCGCTTGATAGCCAAATCATTCAACATTCCGTCTTTACATTGCATGTAGGACGACAAGAGTGTCTCTCGCCATGTATTTTTCTTATTGTAATACTTTGTATAGTCCTCTGCTTGAAGGTAGACAACACACATCGCTACCAATAATACACAAATACGGATCACCCTACAATGTGTTATTTTGTTGTTATACACTCTGAACCTCCTGCACAGCCATTAATTCAATTTCAAAAAGTAAATTATTTCTACAGACGGTATTCTCAACAACAATGTGGGTGAAATCACACTTATTCTCTTTATAGAATGACTCCCACTGTACGCGACTTTGCGCATCACGGAGATAGACCACCGATTGAACAACATCTGTCCATGCCAACAGGGCTTTCTTGAGCAAGGCATCAAGAACAGCTACTGTTTTCTGTATTTGCATGTCTATATCATCAATAAAAACCGTAGAACCTGTTTTATCTATACTCGCTGTGCCTGAAACGTAAATGCGTCTAATTCCATCAGTACAGAGCTCAACTGCCCGACTAAATGAACTACCATAATCACGTGCCGAACTCTGTAATGGAGATGACAATTGAGTAACTACTTTTCCCCCTTGTTTATTTCGCACTGCAAGCAAACTAAGTGATAACGCTGTTCCGTTTGGGTTTCCTGCTCCAATTCCTGTACTAGCGGGAACATATGCATGAGTAAATATCCCAATGTGTTCCCAACATTCGTTTCTTATCTTATTAAAATCGTCGTACCAAGATAATATATCGTCATTATAGAACCAGGTACGTATAATATCTTTTGAATCCATTCCTTCTGCCTTTAAGGCAAGCGGCATAGATTCAAAGACAGATTTTGTTTGTTGTTGATAAGTCTGATTTCCCCTGCCTGCAAGTGTATTTCCAAGAAAACAATAGCTATGATTCGGCGTTTCAAAACGACTTCCACTCCATTGATCATCACCACATTCCTGTACCGACAGACCGGATACTCCAAAGAGGAATGTTCCAACAAGAGATCGGCCATTACTAGTTTGTGGTGTCGCCCATGATACTGGCCAGGATGGTTGACCAAAAATCGATTCAAACTGTGGAACAGCTGTAGCCATTGCAAATACCTGCTGATATATCACAGATATCTCTAAACGAGCAAGAATTTGTGCCGCACGTATTAAAAAATCATGAGTAGTCTGGTCTACGTAGTCTGGCATCGCAGTAATATAATATTCATCATGGAACTGTCCTGCAATTTTATGAATAACCACTCCATCTTCTACCCATTTCTTTTTTTGGACCATCTCCATTCCCCTATAGTGAAAGAAGAAAGTGTGCTAATTGATTCACTTCTTCTGCGTTCAACCCGTCGTCATCATCAGAACGTGGATTGTGATTTTTAATCAACTCTTTGATTTCAGCATAACGACCATCATGTAAATACGGAGCTGTTCTCCACATTTCAATTAAAGATGGCGTATCAAACCCCTGTCCTTCTTCTTGTCCCTTACCCGTACCCACCTCATGTAATTTCATATCGGTGTACAAGGGACCAGAATGGCAGCTATGACAGCGCTCTTTCTTAAAGACCACAGCTCCTTGTTCTGCCAAAGGACTGAGTGCATTATTAACTAGATATGGACTTGGTGTTGGCCGCATACTTTTAAGGTATTCATCAACAGCTTTCATATCATCTTCTGGAAGGACAGTGAATTCAATGAATGTAAATCCAGCACGAACAGAGACTTCTGCATTCGCACGAATACCCGTTGCCGTGGTTGGTGGTGTTCGATGTGCATATAACATATTCTTAACATTTTTTGGATTTCCTATGCCATCATTCAATATATCCCAGTTAAGTCCATCAACACGAGAATCTGGATGACAAGTCGTACAACTTTGCCAATTTTGAAAACAGCGCGAGGCATCATTAAAAAAGAATTCTCCTTTACGAACAACACTATCTGGGGGCTGATTGCCAAGACTAACCATATCCACGGTGGCATTCACACCCGCATTTATATCAACAATGCTCATTGTTCCTGAAAAGTATTCGGTCACATATGCGGTTGATCCCACCAAAGCCAGACCTCGTGGCCCTCGCCCCTTTAATGCGATTCGGTTTCTTAACCCAACAAGAAAAGAGAGGTCCATGTCTGTACTACCGCTATATCCCTGTTCATTCGTCTGCGTTTCTCTTGCTACTTTATCTAATTTATCATGCATACCCAGTCTATTTATAACACTGATTTCATGTGTTCCTGCATGAGTTACGCAGAGCCTTTTTCCGTCAGTTGTACACTGAACGCCCCATGGATTTGCCGCACCTCGATTTACCTGATCAAGTAAAACAGTTCCAACGAAGCGGCTTTCATTCGTTGCTATAATGCTCAAAGCATTCGTATTCATCCAACCTTTTGTCAATTGAGTTGTTGGTACTTGGTAACGTGCAAGCGTATGCGTTGCATATATATACATCCCATCTGGAGAGAGAGTCAGTTTTCGAATTCCTGTTGTGCCATTCGGTAATAAGATTTCGTGAGTTACGACTCTCTTTTCCGTATCAATCACAGAAATGTTAGCAGAAATATAATCTCCATCTGCTGGTCCATTTGGCAATAAATTTGCAACAAATATTTTTGTACCATCCTGCGAAAGAACTGCGGATACAGGTTCCCGCACAACAGAGACCTCTTCAATCTCTACCCCTGATGCAAGGTCAATGAATGATACAGAATTATTAAATCTATTACAAACATATAACTCTTTTCCATTTGTGCTCTCTATTGGTGCCATAGGTGTATGCCCAACTGAAATAGTTTTCCGTGGTGTCCCATCATCAAGAGATACTATCAACACTTTTCCTTGAGCTGATTGAGTCGTTATATACAAAGACTCACCATCATTTGACAAAGCAATATCAGAAGGGTTCTCATTAAGAGAAAAGGTCTTCTCTATCTGTTTTTTGGGTACATTATATACGACAATGCTCTTTGCACTTGAGTTAATAATATAAAGGTATTCTTGAGACTGGCTCGTAATAACTCCCGTTGGAGAGAGGTATTCAGAGCATAAGACGGGCACAATTGATAGCACCAAAACCCACGCACGAAGAACAGAAGACATCATCATTACAGCAAGCTTTCTGCTATCTCTTCCACTGCCTGCTGCAAAGCCGCAACAATCTTTTCCTTAGTCGTTCTTTCATACAGTGGCATACTCATACTCATTGTAAGACTCATCTGCACTCCACCTTCTACACGAAAGATAGGAACAGCAAATGCGGCAAGATATTCATTGGTAGAACCAATATTTTCAGCGTAACCTTGTTGACGTATACACTCATATTCCTTTTCATAGTCTTCTGTCGTTGTAATATCTTTCCGCACTGCAATTTCAGAGCTTAATTCTTCTGTTATAGAGACTGTTTGAATACTCTTATCTTGAAATGCCAAAATAGCACTCCCACCAGCTGAGCTTGCACCTAACCGAGTCGGTTCAATAGCTGTACTGACTACGAGGCCATTTTCATTACCAAAATTCGCATTTACAATACGGTAAAATTGGTTGCTATTATACACTGAAACAGACACAGCCCCTAAGAACTCTTGAGTTAATTGTCGAACAACAGGCACAGCCGCTACGGCGTAGTTCATTGACCAATCATTTTCACGAACAATACGAATTACTTCCAGACCTAATCCATAACGCCGAGATACTGGATCTGTATGAAGAACTCCAGATGCCACTAAAGTCTTTAATAGGTTTTGAGCAGTTGAAACTTTAAGGTCGGTTAGACGAGCAAGCTCACGAACACCTATTCCATTTTTATGCTCTGCTATTAAATACATAAGTTTCATCGCACGATCAACTGACTGAATCATTTTGTCACTCCATTCGCGTTGCTGCGCGTTCCATAATATGGCACATAATAACACACAATACAGAACACCGGAGGGCCTGTCAAGAAAATTTGCATGTAGAATTTAGGCAAACAACACAAAAAAGCGCCCTTTTATTAAAAAAGGGCGCTTTAAAGAACACACAGCACATTTATAAAATAATATTTACTCTTCTGTCCACTTAATAACTTGCATTGAGTGCTTCGGCAACAGTATCTTCATACCGCTTGTTAAGCCTTCCAGTTGCACATCTTGTACATCCAATTGAGGACTATTTTCTTGGCTATGTGCCTCTATCCAGGCAACCACAGCTCTATACGTATTACCCATAATACGTGATGGCTGAGTATCTGGATTCATTGTATCAAATTCAGTTTGTAACTGAGCAAACATATCATCTACAGAAGATACACCTTGTGCATTTTGCTCTATCCAACGCTGTGCCGTTTCAGGCATCGTTTCTTTGATCAACCCCAAGCTTCTACGCTCAACGAGTGGTACCCAACAGTCCTTAAGTATCTCCATAGCAAGTTCATTTGGCGCTTTACTTGCAAGAAATTCTTCGGTGTATTTTTCTTTTGCGGCTTTAGTCTGTTTAAGTGAATCGAAAGCAAATTTGAACTCATTGATAAATGAGGAGGTTGGAAAATCCCACCATTCATTATGTGCATAAATGCTATCATTACTAAGCTGCCAAGACTGCACATTTTTTGCTTTGCCGGGGAAGTTCAGAGTTATGGTTTGATCTGATTCTGTATCAAGGTTAATCAGGGCAACACTTCGCTCTTTACCGTTTTTAAACGCATAAGTCCACAATAATGGAATACCCGTTAACTGACCAAGTGCCCCTTTGCTCACATGAACAGCCTTAAATTTTCCAATAGAAGAAAAGGTCGGGCACGCACCTTCATGCAAGGTTTGCATGCTATCGCCACCAACAAGGATGGCTTTATTCATTAAATCCATAGCTAAAGCCGTTGGGCGATAACGGTATTCACCTTTCTTTCTATCATAGAGTGTAATACCCCAACCAGGGTAGTTCTTTTTGTTTCCATAATATTGTTGTGAAAAATTGAATAAGCACAGTTCTTTTGCTCGTAGTTCTTTCTGCATATATAAAATCGAATTGGCAATATTCAAAGCACCGCCAAGCGTGTAATAAGTTCTATAACGATTATACAAGGGCGCAGACCCGGCTGTCATATGGTAATTGAACTCATAAATGGAAAGACCTTCCATGCCGCCTTCACGAAGCACTTTATCTACATCGCCCATACTACCTGCTATCAAATCAAGACTTTTACCATAACAGAGTGAAAAAAGGGAGTTGCCTTCTGTATAAGTTAAATCATCTTCTTTTTTGCTAAAACTATGCCAGATATACGGAGCAGCGCTTACACGGTCCATATTAGCATTATTAATACAATGGCCTTTTGCTTGCAATGTTGATTTATTTTGTGAGCCAGCATGGAAAATAACATTGTCTTTGAAATATGGCGACTCTTTTGCTCGCTGAGTTAAACCACTCCAATAACCGGGACCAGCATACCCGCCCCAAGAAAATGGGCCAAAGACATTCCATTGTTCATTTCCGTATTCAACATTAATTTGATGCAGAACCTCGGTCCATGGTTCTATTTGGCCAAGAGCGATACGCATATCTCCGCCACGCGTTCCTGCTGGCCCCCCTATATACTCCATAAACAAATCTATTTCGTCTTCATGTAAAGTGCCGGGCAAATTATACCAAGGGTCTATACCAAGATACTCACACAATTCACAGACTTCATGGATACCATAAGTGCCGTCCATTCCACCAGCAAAACCTTTATCCACATTTGCCATATACCACGCTGAACTAATATAACAATTTTGCTCCACACGTGGGCGCAAAAAATTCTCCATCGTATTACCACCCATTTGCAATGAACGAAAAATACCAACATTCATTTCTTTCAGCAATTTGATATAATTATCTCTGAAAGGCGTTGGGTTAGTATCACCACCAACATAAACAGCAACTTCGTCTATTAAAACAGCACCTGTTCCTGTGAGAAAAATTTCGACAACAAAACCTTTTTGTCCAGGCAGCGCTTTTTTCACAGTATACTGCTGCCATTCATCAGTTATAACAACATCTGCTGAGATGCCTTTAGCAAATTGAACCTTCAATACCGCATCTCCATCGACTCTGCGTGCCCAAAAAACGGCAGAAGCCTCTCCTTTATCAACATCTTCTTGAGCTCCTCCCATACGAAAAACGGCACGAGACCCCTTACCTGATGCCGTTAAACGACCAGATAGTGTTCCTGTACCACCAGGTCTATTCTCATTTTCTATGGTTACGTTCTCTGCCCACCAACCAGATGGACGCTTACCAACATGTTGTAGATTCATATTCTCCAACAACAAACCATCAGGGTACGGCTTCTTGACCTTCCCCTCTTTATAAAGGGCCCGTAACTCTTCCGATGGATTCATCGCATTCAGATTTGGAAATTCTTTATCTAAAATTAAGGCTGAACCATATAATGTTTTGTTCCAAGCTGGAAAAAATCTTTCACCAAACTCATGACCAATAATTTGTGCTGTTTCTCCTTTGTATTTGCCAGAAAGAACAGTAATAGCTCCTCCTACATAGGCTTTATCAAGATATTCCTTACCGCCGAACACGCTTACTTTATTGCCATTTACCTGAAATACTTTTACGCATGAGCGTAAAGTTGGCCCTTCAAAACTCCACGTAGAACGTAACTTCGTTGCTGGGTTATTGGGAGCACCTCCCTTACCAAAATTGAGTCCAATTGCTGACAACCCTGATGCTTTTACCGCATCTGTAATAGTCACTTGCGTGAAATCTTGACCTTCAATCTGAGTTCGCTCTTCAAGAGGGCCAAATTTAAATTTTGCGCTTTTTTCATAAGATAATGCTGCATCTTCTGCTTGTAAGCACGATAAGAACAAAGCACAGGATAGAACAGCAGTATAGAATTTTCTCATAAGGAAACCCTTTCTTTTTTGTATAATGATATTTTTTCTTACTCTAATGAATCAGATTACTCTCTATCATTCAAGTCATAATAGGCTTGAATGTATGGATGTGATGTATCAAAACGGTCAAATAATGGTATGGGATCATCTACCATCCCAACGGCTCTGCACTGCTTCCCTTCAATACCGGTAAAGGCATCGCCGATATCATGTCTACAGCGATCTAAATGAACGGTTAATTCTTCGATTTTATCTGGTCGGTTCTCAAAAAGGTTCTCAGACTCACTCATGTCTTCACGTAGATTATAGAGTTCTTGTCGTTGTTCCGAATATTTCCAATCACCGCTACGCACCGCTTCTAATTCATGATTCCATGAACCATAATAGAAAAATGCTTCATACGGACTTTCTGTTGATTCTGGATTACGTAATAATCCAGAAAGATCATGGCCATCAATAATTCTATCATCAGCTAGCATTACACCAGCACATGATACTGCTGTTGGTAAAATATCCAAAGCAGAACAGAGGATGTCAGATTCAGTGCCTGCTGGTATTGTTCCAGGCCAACGCATAATGCATGGTTCGCGCATACCACCTTCCCACGTCTTTCCCTTACGACCACGTAAAGGACCGTTGCTTGCACCAAAACGTCCAGTCGAACCGTTATCAGAAGTGAAAATAACCAAAGTATTTTCGTCAATACCTAATTCTTTTAAGGTATCAAGCAATACACCAGTACTCCAGTCTATGCATTCGACTTCTGCACCATAGGCACCGTTTTTTGCACGTTCAAGAAACTCTGGCGGTGGAAATAATGGGGTATGTACATACATGTGGGCAAAATACAGAAAAAAAGGTTCGTCTTTTTTACGTGTAATAAAATCAACTGCTTCTTCTGTATAACGATGCGTTAGTTTTGATTGATCAGGCTCCAGCTCAACCAATTCTTCATTCTTCATCAGCGGCAAGGGGGCAAACCCATTTTCCTGAAAACGTTCTGGTAAATGTTTTGCATGCGATATATCACGGCCAACATAATGATCGTTACTATACGGTAAACCAAAATACTCATCAAACCCATGCTTATTCGGTAGAAATGGTTCTTGATCACCAAGATGCCATTTACCAATTAATGAAGTAGCATAACCAGCACCTTTTAAGTATGTGGCAATGGTGTTTTCATCTGGGCTCAAGCCAATGGGATCACCTGGCATCAAAACGGGAAAATGAACACCTGTATCTAAGCCAATACGTTTAGGGTAGCACCCGGTCATTAATGCTGCCCGTGACGGAGAACATACGGGTGAAGCCATATAAAAATCGGTTAAACGAAGGCCTTCTTCTGCCATTTTGTCCAGTCGCGGTGTCTTATTAACGGTAGACCCATAACAGGCCAGATCACCGTAACCTAAATCATCACACAAAATAACTATAACATTAGGTTTAGTCATTCGCTGGCATCCCTGTGCTGTATCTGAGGTCCTGTGGATGTCCGTCATGACGTCGCGCTGGTGTCGCTCGTACGACGTGCAACTGTTCAAGATCGTTGCGCCAAGGCCGCAAGCGCCAGCTATCGCCACGCATCGGGTCAAGCGTTTCATCCATCCATTCAATAAGTTCATCATGTAAGGCATTGCGTGCATCACTGTGCTCTTCTTCATATATGAGGTTCACTATTTCAGCTGGATCATTTTCCATGTCGTACAGTTCATCCATATCAAGTAAATTGACAGCAAGTTTATAGCGTGATGACCGGCATGACCGAATTGGGAAAAAATCACGATCACGACCACCGCTTTGCGTGATGCTGTGTCGGTTGAATTCCATAAAGATAGGTTGTTTAGGTTTTTCTTGAGCTGTGAGCGTTGTTGTTATTGGAGCGCCATCTAAGCAAGACGGTTGCTCAAGTCCAAAAGCATCCAATATAGTTGGTACCACAGAAATATGAGAAACAGGATCACCACAAGCCACTCCTGCCATCACTCGATTGGGCCAACGGACGATAAACGGTATCGAGGTAATCTCTTCATACATAGCAGGGCCTTTGGAGTGTAAGCTATGGCTATTATTCATATCGCCATGGTCTGCGGTATACACAACCATGGCATCCTCTGCATGTTCATCAATAGCATCAACAATACGACCAATCTCAGTATCAATATAATGGTTCACACCAAAATAGTCTGGCCAAATAATAGTTTTGCTATCCTTATCCTCATGAACTCGATCACCAGCCCAACGTTTTTGCATTGCAGGCTTATCCTCTAAGGTATCCCATATGTTGAGGCTCTTAGGGAATTCATAATTCCTAAATTTATCAACATATTCCTTCGGGCATAAACATGGATGATGTGGTTCATCAAAACTAACAACAAGGAAGTACGACTGCTCTTTGTGCTCTTCAATAAACCGTAAAGCTCTATTTACACAACGATGAGCGAAGGTGAATTCAGGTTCAATATCACCAATTTTATCGTGCGCTCCCTGCACACGAGAACGTCGTCGCTCTTCTGGCGTAAGTTCATCCAAGTAATTACGCATATCATACCAATAAGCAGGGTCCCATCCATCTGGGCATTGTCCCGTGCCAAAATAATCGCTGGCATCGAGGTGCCATTTACCTATGTATCCAGTTTGTATGCCTGCCGCCTGCAAACGTTGACCGAGAGTAAGGCAGGTATCACCTAACGGCACCTCATTTGCCAAGCAACCATTACTATGAGGGAAAAGACCTGTAAATAAGGCTGAACGTGCTGGTGTACACACAGGCGAACAACAGTAGGCAGCATCAAATCTCATGCCACCTTCTGCAAGACGGTCAATATTCGGGGTTTGCATTTCTTTAATGCCATAGGCCGACACGAGATCTTTTCGCTGCTGATCGGTCATAATAAGTATAATTTGTGTTAAGTGCTCATTCATATTATTCACTTAATGCGTAAACCGTTCCGTTTATACTAGCAACATAGAGTGCACCATCATCAACCCATGGCGATGAAAAAACTTCTCCATCTGCTGTAAATGACCAAGCCTCACTACCATCCTTCGTATGTAACGCACGTACAAGACCGTCCTTACAGCCGAAATAAATAAGACCATTTTTTGCAGAAATAGATGAATCTGATTGAATCGGTTTCGGATAGGTATTCATCCAAATAACATCACCAGTTTCACCATTCAAGGCTGCAAATTTTCCGCTATAACGACCGACGTATACGGTGTTCTTCCACGCTGACGGAGAATTATGTATACGATATTCATTATCTTCAACTTTCTCTTTTAAAAGTTTTTTGCCCCACAGACGATAGCGTGGAAAAGGGTTATCTCGTATACCTTTATCTGAGTGATATTTATAAACTCCACGGGTATTATTATAGATAACACTACCATCCTCCATTACTGCTGGAGTCGTACAAAACCACGTATCAGCTCCACTCTCAAATGGACCATTTGTTTTCCAATTATGCTTACCTGTCTCATAATCTACAGCGTAACCATATCCCCAAAACGTCTCACTTGCTACATAGTATTCATTTTGTGAAAAAGCTAATGATGCAAAATAACTTGGACGAAGTTTTTCGACACGATAGATCAATTTTCCTTTTTTAAGGTCAACCGCAACAACATCTCTACCGATAGAAGTAAAAACGTGTCCATAGACAACTGCCGGAGATATAAAATTATTTTCATCTGGTTTTTTAGCTGAACGCGTCCATTTTTTCTTGCCACTCTCTCTATCTACCGCGTACAATACCGATTGCGCTTGAAAAAGCACTATATCATTAACGACACAAGCAGATGAAAACACTCCTCCCTTAACAGGATAAGCCCATTTTTTTTCACCCGTTTCAGCATCGAGTGCATAAAACCCATCATGAGCACCAATATAGAGCACCTGATCATGCACCACAGGCGAGGATTTGATAGGCCCTGGCAACGTAACTTTCCATTTTTCTGATGGTTCAGAAGATATGCCAGTCTTCTGAAATACACCATTTCTTGCAGGGTTTGCACGGAACATCGCCCCACTTGTTACCTCTATTCCATCAGGTAATTCTTTCTCTGCTGCACAAATGTGTGATAAAAGCGTCACCGTTAAGCAAAGAGACACAGTCATTGTTTTTATAGATACTACCATTTCATACGCTCCTTACTTATAGCCAAACCATGAATTTTTCTTTAATTTTTTCTCATAAACAATTGGTGCCAACTCTCTGTGCATATCTTTAGGATGCGTCCCAGCTTCACAGCGGACAGGACGGAAACTTAGATCTGAATAATAATGCGACGAGTACTGTTGTGTACCACCAATGCCTTCATTATCAATATAGGGATGACCCGTTAAGAACGAGGGACCACCAACATACATACGAGTTGAACTCACTCCGGCAGCTGCACCTTTCTTACGCTTCCATGCCATATATGGTGAACGAATAGGATTATCCAAATCTCTTTTAAGTGGACGGTAGGTATCTCTAACTTGGTCAAAAGCATACTCAAAAACGTTTCCCTGAATATCATACACACCAAAAGAGTTCGGTTTTTTCATACCAACTTTGTGGGTACGGCCTTCTCCATTCATTGGTCCCCATACATAATCATCTATATTTTTTAGCTCATCATCAAACGGTGAATCTATTCCACCACGGGTCACATATTCAAGTTCAGCAACGGTCGGCAAACGATACCCATCAACATCCCACGACGTAAAAATATATGGATGTGCATAATGCTGCTTTAATCCAAGCCCAGCTCCCCCTTTTTGTTTTGCAGGATGTGCATAAGTCTTACCACCAAGTTTTGGGGCTCTGTAATAAAAACTCTTACGAACAACAATCGTTCGCTCTTCATCATAATAATAACACGGAGTTTTCCCTTCAATTTCAGACAAGGCATTACACCAGGTTACAGCATCATGCCAAGTAATATTTGTAACAGGCTCTTCGGGTTCGTGGGTAAAATCAAACCACATCATACTCCCCATCGCACCTGACTTACTAAAACTATAACCGTGTGCTTCTGCCCATTGGTAGACTTCGATCCACTTGGCATAGGTCGTTGTATATTTTGATATTTCGAATTCAGATATTTGTATAATAGCGTTATCGTTACGTTTAAAAGACCCTGCTGGCAATGCTACCATATCAAGGTGTTGATCTGTCATCTGTACGTCTTCCTTCTGTTTACCGAAGATCTCTCCTTGTTTGAAATTCCATTCTGGAATCCCACTCATATCTACAGAAGTTTCTTTTACCACTCCCATTGCAGGCGCTGGCAAACCAGCATCACGATTCACCAAACGAACTCCTATATTTGCAAGACCATTAAATGGTACATCACCATAAGGAGACACTGGTCGTGTTTCGGGCGATTCTGGATAATTGTAATCGCCGCCAAGTGCTGTTACCTGTGGATTCACAGCAGGATCGTACGCATCTCCAAATGTCCAACACAATTCCCATACATTACCAATCATATCATAGATGCCGTGCGTATTCGCAGTTGATTGTCCAACTATTTGTGTGCCATCTTGTGGCGTTGATGGAAGCACTTCTTGACCATCTCCATAGGCACATTTCCACTCTGCAACCGTTGGTAGACGATGGCCATCTGCTTTCCATTTAACATAGATCTTGGGCAATGGCAATTTCTTCATGACAGGGCTTTCTAAATTTCTTCGAGTGAAAGCATTCCCCTTTTCATAATTATAAATTGTATAGAGGTGTTGATTACGGAAAATTTCCGTACATGCTGCATCAAGATAATAACAGGGTTCTTTTCCTTCTAGCTCTGATATGGTATTACAAACAGCGAGTGTATCATAAAAGGTATGATGAGTTAATGGCTCATCTGACTCATGTTTACGCACCCCATACGCCATACTTCCCATATCGCCGGGCTTATCAAAAACATATCGCTTATCCATTATACCAAGTGGTGCGGTTGCGTAATGGTATAATTCGCGTTTCCATAATGTATAGGGTAGTTCAACACTTGCTATATTAAATGACGGTACTGACGCGTCAGTTGATGGAATACTTTTCATCTCTATATGAGAACTTGGCTCTTTGGGTGCAGTAATAACCGCATCGCACTCAAAACCATACCATTTAATATGTGTATTCGCGTTAGATGTATCTGTCTTTGCGAAGTACACTCCTACAGCTTGCACATCATCAAAAACACGTTTTTCAAAAACTGCGCCTTCTTCTTCAAAACCTACTTGATAATCACGTGGATTATACTTAGCCCAAGTCAATTGAGCTGGATACACAAGGGGGTTAAAAGCAACTTTTTGCTGACCCTTAGCGTACTTAAATGCATAATCAGGAACTTCTGGCATCATTTCTGAAATGTAAAATTGATCTCCATTTTGTGCAATCATACGCACATCATTAATACCGTACCAATAACGCATTACAAAAGTTGACATACGGCTAGTATCATCAAAAGAAACAGTATAGTCATCCCCATTATTTAAGAAGTCTTCTTTTTTCCAGACGAGCGAGATATAATGCTTTAAAAAACTTCCTGGGATTTTTGTATGCCGTATACCATTAAAAGGGTGATCTTCGGCTCGACCATCTTTAATGGCACCCGCGTGATCACAATTAATCCCCCATTCGTAGGCAAACATTGGCTTTTTCTTGTCGTTATTTGCAAGATACCACGTTATTCCGCCATAAAATCGAGCAGATAAACGCTCAGGAAAAGTATAAGACAAAGGCCAGTCTTCAGCATTAAGAGGGATATTCAAATCAAAGGGAATCGACATAATAAAATCATCGGTTACGTCACCATCTCCGTCAATATCAATTGTATCATATATATTTTTCAGTATGGAGGTTCCTACTTTTGCATCCCTCAGCACGGGGCTAATAGCATGCCTCCAACCACATCTGCCTGTTAAACCATCATGACCACCAAAGTCATGACGTGACCATTTGCCGGCATAAGCAACAATTCGGCCTGAGTTCTGTTCCTTTGGCAAAGAGGAGTCATAGTGAGGTCTCCATGACTGGTCTTTATTTTTTACAATTTTATCTGCCCACGGAATTTGTTTCAGACGACTTGTTGACACCGGTGGATTATACTCTTCTGCACAAGTAAGCGTTGCACAACACAGCACAAACATACTCATTAGACTTTTTTGTAACATTCATACCCCCTACATTATTGTGTGATTTACTTACAATACACCCTACTTGAGTTGTTCTAGATATTTTTGTGCATCAGCATCTTCCTGCTGCTGCGACCATATTGACAATATGTCTCTATGTTTTTTGATCGATTGCTTGCAGCAATCTTTCTTAGCAAGGTTTTGCAACTCAGATCTGTCATTCTCCATATCGAAAAGCTGCTCCTCCGAGACGCCGTTATGATTATAAATAGAATATTTATAATGCTGAGTTCGCACCATACGCCCACCAATGGTTTCTGATATCACAAAATCATTCGTCGCTGTTGCGTCTGGCAAAAAACTTTTCCCGACAAGCTCTTTCGGCGGGGTAAAACCTGCGATAGAACACAATGTTGGAATAAGGTCAAGACCATTATTCACAAGCGTACTACTGTCCAACTGACCAGATTCAATCTTCCCTTTCCAAGACAGCAACAAAGGCACATTTACAGATTCTTCATAAAAAGACCGTTTCATCGTTAAGCCGTGCGCACCATCATGATCACCATGATCACTGGTGAATACAACAACCGTATTTTCTTCTTGGCCGCTTTCTTTTAGTGCCGCAAGAACAACACCTATTTGCGCGTCAACTTCTTCCATATAGCGGCGATAGACCCACCGGTACTCTTTCCACATTTTTTCATCCCAAGAATGCGTATGCGAGCCGAACAGATTATTAAGTCCAGCATCCTCTAAGGTTCCGTCTCTAAAATGTCTCATCCATGCAGGATCATCGGTTGAGACATCCACATTCTTTGGCATATCCGGCAAAGGAATGTGAGGGTGCTCTTCATGGACACCTTGTAACTTTCGGTGACATTTTTGTGTATAGGGATGATCCATATCATTATAGGCCATGAATGGGAATTCATCACAAATATCATGTGGCTGAATGAATGATGCCCATAAGAAAAATGGTTTTTTACGTTTTTGTTTAATGAAAGCAGCACTGGCCAAGGCCAAATCATCCTTGCAATTACTTGATAAACAGGAGAAGCCAAATGTTTCTTCGGCTTCATCTGTATAATTGTTATAATGCTCTACATGTAACTTTCCACCATATGCTGTATCATAACCAGCATTACGAAATAGATGACCCATAGCCGGAGTTTTAATATAGTCCGCTATCTTTGGTAGACCGTTTTTATTTTGTTTCATATTATGCTCAAGACCGCCAAAGGTGTGCGGCATATATCCTGTCGTTAAAGCATAACGGCAGGGTACACATACAGGGTTTGCAGTATAGGTATTTTCAAAACGAATACCTGATGCTGCTAACGCATCTATATTGGGAGTTGATACACATTCATCTCCTGCACACGACATCAGCCGTGCATGTTGTTGATCCGTTGTTATGAAAATAATGTTTGGCTGACTCATATCGTTCTCTCTTTAGTTGACTTCAAGGTAATCAGCATCAGGCAATGCCGGAAAAGGTGCAACAGGTAAGGTCTGATACCAGAAAGCGACAGATGCAATGTCACTCTGTTGAGGTTTGTAGCGAAAATCACTACGCCACCCCAAATCTTGGCAGGTAATACGTATGTCTTTCTGGAAGCGAACTGGATCACTAATATGCCACCGATACATACTAAAACGTAGCTGCTGTTTATACATATCATCTGGGTACTGCACTTGGTGAAAACCTGCATATGGTGTTGTATAATCTCTATAACCATAAGGACCATTATCGTTATTTGCAGCAAAATCATAAGAACCGCAAAAATAATCTTCTGTACCTGTTCCGCAAATCGTTGGAAACTCATCATCTCCATCGATATAAAACTTCACTTCTCCCTCTCCCCACCAACCGTTGTTGTTAACTCCCCACGCCATATAAGTACCAACATAATGCCCCTGCCCACTCACACCATCAAGTACAGTGTAGACATCTTTGTAAGCGACTGGATTAGTACGGCGAAATTGTGCATGAAAATAGGCAGCGTCTTCTGGGACATTCGTCAGCACATAATTAATTTGATAAAATAACCGAGCATTACCTGAACCTTCTGGCTTATTAGGGTTCTGCCCTGCTATATTCGTTACCGTTATACGACAATGTTTGCGAAATGGCATTTCCCAGTAACAGTTGTACGCGCTCCCAGGATTCACACACACTGCGAGCGATGAGATTTGACTAAAATTTGACTGCCACCCCTGATTCCCCCAGCCATTACAGAAAAAATCACCCAAAGGGCATTCTATAGATGGGTTTTCTTGCCCATCCCAATATACTCTCAAAATCAATTTGCGTCGATCACCTGTTGGTGTCATCCAGATTTGCTGAATAGCACCTGGACCGTTAACATCTGCTATGGTGACTGTTTCTCCTGCCGCAATGTGAAGACATGGCCGTGTTTTCCAGCCTATGCCAAGTTCTCGCGACGCACTTCCCTCACTTGGGGGTTCCATGGCCCCCTTTCCTTTAGCACCCGTAGGATTCTCTGCGCTCAAAGACCTACTCTCTGCCTGACTTAGTTGACTAAGATTCCCCATATGTACACCGAGTCCAGAAAACATCGCAATCCTTTCATTCTATTCTACACTAAAAAAGGCTCTCTATCCACTTAATGCCTTTATCCTTATGCTCTTATACTATCAACATGTACCACACTTAAAATGGACTTTCATTCAGAATAACTGGTACTATCGTTCATACATATGGCTATTAAAGATGTTGAATCCTGTTACCTTGGCCCCAATTTAGAGCACAATGGAACCATCATTCACCGCCTTGGAGTTCATGAACCGATGTACCCTGAAGTCATAAACAGGCCACAAGGAAGAAATGACCACCTACTCCTGCTTTTCATGAGCCCAATTATGATTAACGGCATAGATTACAATGAAACCCTGAACGACGGCAGCCCCTTAGCCCATATGATCTATTGGGAACTTGGACAAAGACACCATTATGGTCATACTCAACAAACGTGGAACCACCATTGGGTGCATTGTTCAGGCACCCTTACGGAACAATTATGCCACCGTCTCATAAGCAATCGAGTCTACCCCATTCATAATCCAGCACCGCTCACTCGACATTTCCGTTACCTTTCTGACTGTGCCCGCCTAGACCGCGATGCTCTTTCCGCAATAAATGCATTACATAATTTGTTTCATAGAGCACAACATGATGCTGAATCTAACAATACCGACGTCCCATCTATCTGGCAGGACTTCCGGTGCTTCTTAGATAGCCATCTCCATGAGTCATTAGATCTCAATCAAATGGCTGAATTTATGCACTGTTCACGCACATCTTTATTCACACACTTCAAACAATGGTTTGGCGTATCACCAACACATTACCACCACGAGCGCCGGATGGAGCACGCAAAATGGCTACTACAAGGCAACTCACTAAGTATTACTGAAATTGGCGCTCAGCTTGGCTACAGTGATCCGGCTTATTTTTCTAGAGTTATTAAAAAACATTTCGGAAAAAGTCCACGTGATCTACGATAATTGCACATAATACAAACCTATAACTCAATTATCAGAGTTCATTGCACTTGCTTCTTATGCGTCTTCTCTCCATTCCATTTTACTCATATAGTTTCCTATAACGGGGTCATGGCTCGATGACATAAATTCGTTGCCATTTTCATCAATAATTATTTCTGGTGCGGCACAAAATATATTACAGACATATTTATCACTTGCGTTACCGATACCAAAATCCATTGGATCTTCGCTGCGAAACACAGCTGTATTACCGCTATAATAATCAATCGTTCTAAAGAGATAATAATACCCATCTTTGTATGTCACGAATGGACATTCGGTATCCCAACGACCTGCACCGTAAGAACTATCTTCGTGTACTTTGGTCCACTCACTCCAATCAACAAGGTTTTTAGATGTGCGCACAAAAAAAGCTGCATTTTCTTCTGTATCGCCATAAAAACCAGCATAATAACAATACCAAAGGTTACCTATTTTGATTAAACATGGGTCACGAACTTCTCCTGGCCCAACAAAAACACGACTAAATTTTGCTTTATTTTCATGGCGTTTCCAGGCCACGCCATCCTCTGAAGTCATTAGACACATTTGACACGCATCTGCCCACAATGGCGTAGTACGCATCATTGTTGTATGACCACCAAAGAAATAATAAAACAAACCGTTTTCTTTAATGATGAATGGAGACTGCATCATTTCACTCGTATATTCTACACGTCCCTCAACACTTTCACCCTTGGTATGATCACAGCGAATGATTTCACCAGTTTGCAACCAATTTGCCTCCATCAATGAAGGTGTTGTCCAATGATAAAGAATACGGCCAACCGAAGTTTTGCGCACGCAACCCCACATATGCCACAGACCATCATTATCTTGAAAAACATGATGATCAACACAGCCATTAACTTCACAGGCTTGGCTACCACCATGTTCTTCTGTTGGCGGCGCGCCTTCTGGAATAATACCGGTCAAATCTGGGGAACCACCGGTTAACCAGTAATCTCCAACGAGAACGGGCTTTAATAGTCGTTTCATACATGTCTCCTTTTGCTCTAACATCTTACTTCACAAACTACACATACGCAACGATCTCACAAGAAGAGATATGTTGCATTACTGGACTTTTGTAACATCATGAAACTATGGACAGCACTGAGTTCAACATTTTTTATAGACCCAATGAACCTATCTGCAAACTACCCTTCTGGGTGCGCTCTGTAGGTTCCCGTCGAGAACAAGCTGGTTTTATATGGGAAAAACCTCAACGTTATTTTCTTGAATTTCACTGGTGTATGCAAGGAGAGGCTCTAGTAACACAGAAAAAAGAAAATGATAATGAACAAAGTACAACATGGAGCAACGAGCAGTGCTTTATTATACCGCCACATACAGACTGTAATATCACCATATTATCTGATAATTGGGAATCTCGCTGGTTCACCCTTACTGGTCCTGAAATAGCATTTATTATACAGCACTATCAGTTACAGCCCGAGATAAAACAAGTGGGCATCTGCCCTATTCACCATTTTCTTGAGCTCGAACAACACGTTCTTGGTATTGGTGATACTTGGGACAGAAAATCATGCGCTCTAGCATTTGAACTATTCATGCAAATTTCAGCCCCAGCACCATACAACACTCCCAATACCATCATTGAAAAAGTAACGCTCTTCATTGAGCAACGTATTGGAGACGCAGACCTTTCAGTCAACACCATTGCTCAGCATTTTTCTCTGCACCGAGTTAGTCTCTCAAGATTATTCAAACAACACCTTCAACAAAGCCCTATTACCTATATCAATAATAAACGTATGGAACGGGCAAAACATTATTTACGCGATACACCTAAAAGCATTGAACAGATTGCTTATAATTGCGGGTTTTCAGATTATAATTATTTCTTTCGCTGCTTCAAAAAACACACCAAAACAACACCCACAGAATACCGTAGAGCATTATCCTAAGTACCTCTACAACTAGAAAAAGCACACTACCGAATCATTTTCATGCACTTTCGAGCAAATGGTCCCGCATAAGTTTTCGTGCTTCAGCGCTTTCACCAGCGGCAATGGCCTCACAAATAGCACGGTGTGTTTTAGCTGCACCTCCGTGTTTAGGTAAACTTCCTTCACATGATTTACGTGCCACAAAACGCGTGAACGAACCAAGCGTTTTGAATAGAAGAGCAAGTAACGGGTTGCTACTAGCCTTAGCCACTTGCTCATGAAAAGCCAAGTCTACATCTACGGCGGCTTCTTGGTTACCGTCATCAATATGCTGTTCATAGCACTGGCAGAGCTTATTCAGTAAAGCAACATCTTCATCGCTACGATGCTGTGCTGCAAGAGCCGCTGATTCAGGCTCAATAGCAAGACGGGTGTCGAAAACCTGTTTATAGGTATGTTCCCCATCTAGATGCACCATTAACGGAAACAGCTTTGCTAAAACGTTAGCATCTACTGGGCAAATACGTGAACGCTTGCCATGAGCCGTTTCAATAACACCCAGTGCCCGTAAGGCGGCAAGTGTTTCTCGTAAAGCGATACGGCTAACTCCAAACTCTTCTATCAGTTTGCGCTCACCGGGAATAGCCGAGCCCACAGGCCAGGTGCCGTCACTAATGCGGGCCAAGATAGCGTCGAAGAGGCGGTCGGTTGTTGAAGTCTTCTGTTCCATAAGTCCTAGTATGGGCTTGGTAACGGCTATGCAAAGCCCATGTGGCGTTATCTTAGCGCTCACTCATACAGCCGTTCCATCAGCAAGCCTGCGATAGATGGTTCACCGGTATGCGGTATAAAGTTCAAATTGAGGCCTTCTTCTGTGACAGAACAGCGACCAAGATCCCGCTTTACCCCACAAAATGCTGCACCTGCTGCAATGAACGGATCAAAATGGGATAAGACTTCTTTGCCATTAAGAGATAAGGAAAAAACTCTCTTTTCAGGACTATTATGCTCAAGTTCAGAAAAAAGGGCATGAACACGATAAGTTCCTGGTTTCATCTGTATATGCAGATGCTCCACCCCTATCATTTGTGATGCGCTAACCCATGGCAAGTCCCCAGTAAGCCGCAAGCTATGACGACGAAGTGTTCGTTTGGAACCGGTCTCTTGGATAGGGCTCTGTTTGCCTGTAACGGTACGCATAAGGTTGTAATCCCAGTCTTTCTCATTGGCTCCGTCACGAAAATCCCGCGCCTCTACGGTAAAATCAGAAGGGCTTTCACTCGGATAATCTAACCACAAGGTGTCTCCTTGGAGCCGATCACCTGGTGCGCCAAAGTTCAAAGCAAGTCTGCCGCTGTCTTGATGATACGGTGCGCCATAACTCCAATACTCCATGTCTGGGTCATGATGCAGAGTTATTTGACATTGTAATTGATACTGACAACGACAAGAAGCAGCATACAACGGACTGATGGCAACCACTCCACTAGCTGGTATCATATTTTCCGTACACCCTGGCTTAATACCAGGGATATTTACCGTGCCACCACGGTAAGCGGGATCTGACCATCCTGCTGACGAGGCACGATACAACATAATATGTTCATTCGCCAGAAAACCAGAACATTGTTCTCCAACAGATCTGTAGACATATGGGAAAGGCTGCGCTGCACCTGTCCGAATATCTATGACATGATGCTTGCCATTTAAAAACCGATTGGTTTCTGCCGGATATAAATGACTCTTACGAAGAATCCACGGCCGTGAACGGGAGGCTGTGTACTGCCACAACTCTTCTCCGGTGTCTGCATCATGCGCAATAAGCAAGCCGTTCTCTTTATTTGCTAATAGCACACCACCTGGCTCCATACTCTGCACAACAATATTTGTTTCTAGATCATATTGTAAACGGCCTCCAAAAATATTGCGCTCCTGTGTCCAAAGTAGTGTTCCATCTACCACTGACAAACAAACCAAACGTGCATCTGAACTAAAACGAAAAGCCTGCCGTAAACGCTTATTTTCCTGTTCATTAACGCTGTTATATCCATAAGCCAAATCTTTCGGCGGTGCATCAATAAACATAACACGACCATTTCCCGCGACAATGCTATTATTTATGATAGCATATTGAGCAGTATAATCCCAGCGTTGTTTGCTGCCATCGTCATCATAAGCACGAAGGAAAGCACTCAGGCCAACGCCTTCGAGTTCCGTATCTTGAGCAGGTCTTCCTTTTCTCCGCACAATAGAAGCCTGTTGTGGAGCAAGGGTTCCATATCCCACCAGTAGACAGTCATCATTCACAGAACAATAACCCCAGCGTTTGTTTCCATATTCTAACTTGAGTACCTGCTGATCTGTGCCATTACGAGCATCAAGTATATGTACCGCTTGACCAGTATTAACATACACACGCTCTGATGTAGTAACCAATGCCCCTCCCTGCAAACGAGCAGCTGGTGCAAAAGGTATAAAACTAAAGTGTTTTCGTAAATCATACCCATCAAAATACCGCTTCCACAAAAGTTGGCCAGTATAGGCATTGAGTGCCTGAATACCATCTACGCCTTTTACAATCATACGACCAGTATGTATTTGTGGTCGTGGTTCACGGGTATGGCTATTACAATAATTTTTGAAACCAGCTGTACCGCCATCTTCCCCTGAGAATGACAAAATACCTAAAGGTGGTCGCACAACAGTATCTTGTGCCGCAAAAGAACGGTTCGCATCACCATCTTCATGTGACCATGCACCAGCTCCGACTAATGGCTGAGTGTAATACGAACCATCCTGCGCTGTTTCAACTGGAATAATCTGACGATAACGTTTGTAGAAATATCCACCGGCTGGAGTGAGCTCTGGCAAGCCTTCTAGTGGTTCTAAAGCAATAATCATTTGATGCACAAATGGTGGTAGCAAATGAAGGTGATCTTGATCATTGGCCCACACCACAACTTCTAAACCATATTGACCCGTGCTCAGGTAGTGTGCTCGTAATGGCTGTACATCTGATTCATCAACTAATACAGTAGCGTGCTGGTGGTTTTGGGCTAATGTTCGCACCATTGCAGCTGATGGTTTACCAATAACAAGCACATGCCCAGTTTGTGGTGCAGGAAGTGTTTCGATGACTGCTTGAAGATCTTCATCTATAACGGGTGCTGATATATCTGCTTTTACCAAAGGATAATGATAAGCAGCCCCCTTTTGTTGTTGCGAAGACAGGCAGACAACACGACCGTCATTATACTGTACAAGCAGACGCTGACCAAGTGGGATAAGATCAACAATTTTTCCATCTAGGTCATACTGCCATACAAGCGTACCATCAACACAATCCACCGCTGAAAGCTTATCGCGTGCACCAACAGCTGTTGTTCCCAGTAACAGATCTCCAGTACGGCACCACAATCGGTTGATAGATTTATGAAATTCTTCGGTAAAATAGCGCAGTGGCAGTTGATGCTGTTGCCCCATCTGCTTAGATTTTTTCCATAATTGATGATTGATTCGTTCTGGTTCTGGCAAAGCGACCGGTTTTTTATTTTGTAAATCAATAACGCCAATACCAAAATTGTACCGCGCAAAATAAAGAGCGTTTTTATCTCCAACAACATGATTAAATGAAATGCGTTTGCTTACATCCATCATTTGCACATCACCCGTGCGAGCAGCGACAAGAGCAGTACCATTCCAAAACCATGGGCCATCGCCGCCAACAATACTCCCACCATTTCGTCCTGTCAGAAAAAACAGTTCTTTTCCTGTTTCTGCATTTAATCCAATCGGACGATTGCGACCATTAGGAATCAGTAAAACCCCATCAACCACAGCAGCATAGCCTTGTGGAGCAAGACCATTCATAGACAAGGATTTAGGGTCACGCATAAAACGTGCATCAACATCTTCGTTCACCCAAACCATGCTACCATCACGAGGGTTCAGACAGTAAACAGAAATACCCATAGTTGGCCAAATACCACCAACAACATACAGTTTATCTTCTGCAGAAACTGGTCCTGCACCGATAGCCCATGCATGCATTAAGCGGCCGTGCCCAAGCATGCCCTTTTGTTTAGGGCCAGGGCGAAAACGCCACTGTTCTTCACCACTGATCTGATCACAAGCATACACATACCCATCGTCAGAAGCGAATATAACAAGCTCGTTCCAACACACTGGCGCATAGCGAATAGGGGCATCAACCGTGAAAGACCATTCCTCTGCACCTGTATCTACAGACAAACAGCGTACGGTGTCATCTATCATTGATGCGATAAAACAACGGTTTTGAGACACAACAACAGGATAACCAGCACCAACAGAAAGTTCGGTTCTATAGCGATGCCCTGTCCATGCTGCTTGAGCTATAGGGAAGTGCCGTGTCCACACAAGCTCTTTCGGCTGTTCGGCAACACGCTGAATAGTAGCCGTATGACCAGCATGTGCTCTCCACTGTAACCAATTATTCTCTTCTTCAGATGCAGACAGGGAGACAGTAATCAGCATACACACACAAAGAAATATATTTTTCTGCATAAATAACATAAATTCACTCATACTGATGCTGTAATTGTACACGTAATTGATCGTTCTCTTCATCAACAATAAGCCATGACCGTCCCGGCTGTTCACGTAACTGGGCAACAGAACCGCAATTCGCCGTTATGGTTTCGGCATCATAAACAATATAAGGCTGATGGGTATGCCCTACAAGTGTCAAGTCATAGAGCGGGTTACGAAAACGTGCGAGCCCTTCAGCTATGCTGGTCGTCCATGCCACCCCTTGTTCCTGATTATCACGATGCCCATGCATACAATAAATGGTATATCCACGCCAAGAAATTTCGTATTCATCTGGCCATGTTTTCAGATAAGCAAGTTGTGCTGCTCTTAGTTCGCAATTTATCGTCGCAGAAAAACTTACAGCCTGATGCACAACCTGTTCATCATGATTTCCTAAAATAGCGCAAGGGCCGCAATGCTCTTGTAACCAATCAATAGTCCCGCTTGGATCAACTTCTTCATCAAGCATATCGCCCAATGAAAGAAGTTGATAACCAGACGGGATCGGCACGGCTTTGAGCAGGTTATAAGCGCCATGAACATCACTGACACAAACAAAGCCCTGAAGAGAGTCCGAAAGAGTCATGCGGCGGCGCACCACACGGTAAGAGCCATCATCAGTAAACGGCATGTGGTGTATTACTGAGCAACATTCGTAAGAATAAATATTTCAGCAGGCTTCAATGTCACCTGATAATTGTTTTTGAAATCATTGATACGCTCCTCTACTTGCCGAACCTTTAATTCTTTTCGATTGGTATCCATTGGGCTTGATGCAGTCAGCTTATGAATAATAGCATCTGTTTCTGGTGTATATGGGAGACTTAGCTGCACTGTTCGCGCTTCAGTGAAACTTCGGTTATAAATGAGTGTACTGTATTTCTTCCCATCCTTAAAGCTGTAACATTTTATTAAGGGAACATTTTTACGCCCATCAAGTAGTTTCAGATGTACTTTACCAGCATTATCAATATGGCTCGATTCAATTTGAGGAATATCCCAACGCTTCACTTGGCTATTATCAACAATAAGCAAATCACCTTTACAATAATTATTCACCATAAGCAAAGCCTCGTAGCTGGGGTTTCGCCGCCATGTTGTGTTATCCGTATGCGTGGTCCAGTATGTTCCAAAGGAAAATTTGAAATAATTTTGATAGCCAAAACCTCTTTCCAGTTCATGCATAAAGCTATCAAGTGTTGTTACACCAAGTGCGAGTGATTTACCAAATTCTTCGGCTTCTTCTGGAGAAGATTTCCCAGGACCCGGTAATGGATAGCCAGGACCAGCTTCATAGTTTGCCATCTGTTTATGCCCAATACTGGGATTTTTAGGAAGCGCATCATAAGCAGGTAATAATTGTTCAGCAATTCGATTGTCGGCAGACATCGCTACAATCAAAGATTCTCCAAAAGCATTAGATATGCGGTTTTGCAGTCCTGAGAGGAAAGCAACATCGTCATTAAGTTGGTTTAACACAGATAGATTGGATTCAGATTGAGCTTGCGCTATTGCCGAAAGTAGAGCGATACAATCCCGCTCAGGAAAGATTTGATCTTCAGACAACACGCGCGCTAAATTTGCTAATATGGTACTTCTGCTCAAAGGGTCCAGCTTATCAACATCAAAAGATGCAGCATTATAAGAAGCAAGCGTTGTCTTTAGAGTTTCGATCACGTTTTCAGCAACAACTTCTACATATTGTGACAAATATGCTTCATTTGTTAAAAGAGAATGAAGAGCTTCCTCTGGGTTTTCTTGAATGACAGCAAATAATTCACTCACTTGTCCCGACACCGCACGAGTCAGTATATCACTCGCATTACGCACAAATTTCCGTTTAAAAGTATGGGGATTTAATGCAGGCACAGTTGCCCGTACATCAGCAATTAAATTTTCATTATTTTGAAACGCGCTGTTAAGGTGCTTTTGAATAGTCGGAATCATTGTATTATAAATTGTCCAGAACCTCTTTGGTTTTTGACCGCTAATAACCGTCTCAATCGCCTCTTTTACTGAATCATTCACGTCATAGCGCAGAGCCAGTGCACGGGCTTGCTCTGGATACTGTTTAATAAAAGCATGAATGTATTTTGGATCATGATAAAAGACCTCTTTCAAATCATAATCACCTCTTTCAGCAGGTTCAAAACCAAAAGCCTCAGATACCAATTGCTGCAAAGTAACACTGTTATTATACAGTGTACCAAACAACTCATTTGTTGGCACAGTCATCAATACTTTTAAAAGAGATTGAATACCTTTATCAATGGACTGCAACTCCACTGTTAGGTACGGCAAAATATCTTGCTGTAAAGCCGGCTTATCCTGTAAAGCTGTTGCCAAATCCATCCCTAGTGCTGGATTAATCCTTAATGCTTCTATCAATTTTTTTTCAACAATATGGGTACCAAAAAGCATACGACTTTGATACAGCTCTGTATTGTCGTCACTCAATAAGGTTATACCATCCCAACCACCAAAGTAAAAAGCCACATCAATGATATCTGCTTCTACACTTGAGGTTGCAACCTGCTCTGTCCAGCCACCACGTTTTGGCGTATTTCCCCAACCATTACAGACAAATTTAATTTTATTTGCATCATAATACGGACTCTCTTTCATTCGGCGAATGAACATATCTGCTACTTTTGCATAAATTTGAGGGGTCGTATTAAAACAATGTGAGAAGTTTCTTCCCCACTGCTCATTATCTATTTCTATATAGATTTCACTGAATACATCTAACCACGGTGCTACTTGTCCATGAGCTGCACGCTTGGCACCATAACCAACATCTGCTGGAGCTCCAAAGTATTCCATAAGGTGATCACAATCATCCATGGTCATTACTGCTGGTGTCAACATCCAGGGATTTGCTTGAACTTCTCCACACATCTTAAGTACGCTTGCTGCGCTGGCGGCTTTCGTCATAGCACTAAAACCACCTTTACAGGTATCAGGAGACTGCACTTGGTTTAATCCCAGTGACAAACTCGTATCCAACAAACGGGTTCCTATTGTTTCAATCCGAATCATGCCGCCGTTATACTCTGCCAATTTTTCGACAATTTCAGGTTCAGTTTGGAACGGTTCTAAACCAGTTCTGTACAAGAGAATGTTATCTAAATAGATATCACAAGCATCAGGAACAGTCAAAGAGTACCGAGTTGTTTTTGATGTGTATTCCTTAAACATTTCCTGCGGGTTAAATTCAAAAGAATATTTTTTCCATTCTGTCCCCACCTCAAATTGCTGAGAAACGACTCCCCCAAAATCAACAGTGAATACGCCTGGTGTACTACGTTTCAACCACCCTTCCCATCGGAAATCACCCTCTGGCCACTTGTGGAAACGTTCATCTGTGCCACCTGTATGAAAGGTAAAAAAACCACCCTCACCGAGGGTGGTCAGTTTCATTGCAGCAGTAGAACCAGCCTCTGGACATGGATCAGTAACGAGTTCCCATGTCGTATTGCCAATCATATTGGCAGATTTACTAAAGTAATCGACGCCATTTTTTTTGATCTTTTGCCCTTTTGCTGTTACCTTTCTTTGATGTGGATTTGGTTTCAAAGAGACTTGCTTCACATAAATAATATCTCCTGGCTCAAAAGCAGGGCCAACACCATCAACGGTAAAGGTATCAACAGTATCCTTACCCATAAGTGATTGTGTAATTTTTCCTTTCCTCTTTTCTTGATAGCGACCGTCTTTCAGGCCATAGACCCAAATATCTGCCCCATCCCAAAACCCAGAGGTCCATTTATTCCAACCGCTTAACCCCCAGCCCTTATCACAGATAAAAGAATCACTATCGCCTTTCTCAACAATATTCCAATTCACCTGCACACGTGGTTCAAAAGCACCATATCTATTCCAAATATTTGCGATAATTGCTTTACGCCAATGGCTATAATCCCATGGCGCATAATTTAGGCCAAAGCGGCGAGCATTAGGTACTTGCACGGTATTAGTGACCGTACAAACATCGACTTCTGCATCATGAGCTATCGGATAATCTGCTCCATAGCTACACAAACTGGTACAAACAGAGAGCAACAAAACAGACACGGCTTGTATCTTCATACTCTTCAAACTCCTTTTTTAAGGCTCGTTGGCCAGGTTTATTAGAAAGTAAAATTTATTTATAACACAACACTTCGCCTGAACGCAATACCACAAGAATAGCACCATCACGAGTTAGACTGATGCCATTATAAAGCGGTTCTGACGGAAGATCTATCGACCATATTTCATCCCCCTCAGTACGGTTTATAGCAATAACCTTCCAGTGCTTTAAGAGGGCATGTTGTTTTTTCATCTCTTTTTCATCTCTGAATCCTGCTAGCATTAATACGGCATTACGGGAAAGTGCTAAACCATTTACATCATACCCTGATTGCCACTCTTGCATTGGAACATCTGCTGCCTGAAACTCATTTTTTTTATTTTTTGGTGTCGGCAATTCATAAGCAGATGGTTTATGATTTGGATATTTTTTATCTTTATATTTTTCAGAAGATGTCTCTATCCAGGTTGAAAGCTTCTTCATGTCCCATGCTGTAATATGCTGGCGAGCAAGACGAGCTGTTATCAATTGTGTATCGTCCCACACAGGCATCTGCAAAACTTTGGGCAAGGCAGTCACTTCTGGAAAGACTGCCTGACCAGCGTTATCTACTGTCTGAAACGAAATACGTCCACCGCGACCGTTAAGAAAGTGGCGATTACTTTGATCTTTTTGCAAACGCCAACCACCGTAGAGTAAAGTGCCATTTGGTAAAACACCAATATGTTCACCACAGTAACCGTTACTGTGTTTTTTCTGGCTGTCCGGAAGTGTTGCCATTACCCCTGTTTCTAGATTAAACGCAACCGGCGACCAATATAAAGCCGACATCCATAATTGACCATGAGCAACCGTTAAACCCCCACTCGGTGTCCGGCCGCCACGACGGTGCTCTTGATATTGACCATTCAATTCTGTCTGCTCCCATTTCAAAGAACCAGTTTGTGCATCAAGCGCGATCAGCGCTGCACCAGCTTCATTAGCAATTCCAGCAGCGGCATAGAGCACCCCTTCATGAATAAGAATACCACTAACAACGGGACATGGTGAAGATAAATGCCCATAGATCATGCGCTTACGAGTTTGTTCTTCTACACGATAACGCCAACGTTTCGTACCATCTTGAGCATTGATACAATACACGTAACCGTCTCCAGAAGCAACATAGACAGCTCCATCAAAAAAACTTGGTGAAAAATATATTTTACCGCCACAGAAGGTAGACCATAGTGTTGTGCCATCAGCCACAGCAAGACACCGAAGCATACCATCACTTCCTGCAACAAAAATAGAACCTCCTACTGATATCGCCTGTGTTAATCCATGTTCTGCGCTATATTTGCTTTCTGTTTCTGTGGTCCATAAAGGATGGCTTACTACATTACTCCACTGTGCCATCGGTTTTTTTTCAGAAATAGAAACTGGTGAAAAACCTGAATGCTGATTGTTTGCAGCATAATTTGTCCAATCTTGTCTATCTACAGGAGATGAGTTCGGCACCTTCACACCCAAAACTTCTAAACGTTCGGTGTACTTATAAGGCTCTTCTTGTGGAGACAAACCAAGGTATCCACGGTTATCAAGTGGGCAGAATTTACAGGGGCCTGCCGCGCTAAAATAGACACCACCCGCTACTAAGCTCCCCTGCTCACAAGGTGGTTTATGTAATGTATATTGATTATCTACCCGCTCACTTTCAACTCGATCAAATGCAAATCCACACATACCTATAACATCAAAGGGCGTTGCTGTCCATTTTCCACAGCCACTTGCCATTGGCTTCCCACCAACGGGATAAGCAATAGGAGTTCCAGTTGTTATATCAAAACGCTTTGCCCCATCCCATAGTTCTTCACCAAGTATAAAATGACGGGATAATCTCCCATTTTTATACCCTGCTTTCTGCCACAACACACGGCCAGTTGCACTTTCAAATACAGCAAACCCTGCCCGCCATGCACTACCAACAAGACCATATGCTCCTTTAATCACTATTCCTCGATCTGATTTCCATAGTGATTGAGCTCTTTTTCCTCCCACCTTCATGGTTAAAAGTTTTTTCATTTCTGGGCTTTCTGTTTGCCATCGTTCTGTACCACTCTTTAAAGTAAAAGACATCACTGTCTTATTAGTGGCACAATACACCGCATCCTTATCCATCGCCATCATTCGTGCATGCACAAGGTCTGGTACCGTAGTCTTCCATAAACGCTGTTGAGCGTTCCAGTCGTAAGCAATAAGCTGGTTTCCTGCCATAACAATATTGTTATTCATCTCGAAACTATCAACAACGACATCAGTCTTTTTGGGGAAGGCTTCGCTTAATTCAGGAGACCCGACAAGCACAAGTAATGTGCCCCCCTGCATACCCATCCAGCGCCCATGTCCACCCGCATCCAGATTGAATATTCGTTTTTCAGTGCCTGTCTCTGCATCTAATACCACAATAGTAGCACCCATTAATACGAGGAGCTCATCTTCATGTGCTATCACTGTTGAATATCCTGTTGGATATTTTTCTGGCAACAGCTTGGTCCACAATAATTGTCCATTATAAATACTAAAAGCAGCAAAATCTGTATAGCTATAAAATTTATCCCCTCCACGATCTGGACGGCCCATAACAAAAGCTCGACCATTTGCAATAACGGCGGCTGAGGTTGAAAATTTTATATGATGATACGGCTTAGCCAGGTACTGTACCTGCACTGGTCGTTTAAATATCTGATCATGAGAGACAGGGTTATTATCTGGACCATGATGAATATGAGACCAGTCATCAGAACCAAGTGGCATTCCTTTCTTCAAAACCAACCACGTTCCCGTATCATTCTGTACACTACTTGCTATCAATGATGATTGCTTGGCAAACGTTTGCAAAACCGATGTCGATAATTCGTTTGAATGCAGCAGTGCTACACCTCGGCTAGGAGCAAGCACACGTTCAATTTCAGACAGTGACAAAGCAGTCAATTGTTTCGTTGTAAGATTATCCAGTACCAGCAGATCTACCATTTGATTAACAAGCGGAATCTCATCTGCGTGCCCATACTCAGGGTAAATACGCCGGCCAAGTAAGCCGGCCTCATAAAAAGTACTTTCGGCCTTTGCTAAGGTATCTCGTTTATCATATAACACATGCACAATACAGGAGCTTTTTTCAGCCAATTCTAACGGCACCGTTGCACTCTGAGCCGCTGGCACACAGATAACCCCAGCAGAACGTTGCGATAATTCTAATGCTGTCTCTGCAATAGTCGCAGCAGTAAGAACGGTAGCAAACGCGTTACAAAATAATACAAGCAGGAATCGCTTCAACTTACACTCCTTTATTTGAAGGATACAATAACATAACATCTATTTACGGGTAACTGCAAGACGTTTCCCTCTAATTGAGCAACATCATCAACAGCATAGCCGTTACCGTCAAGAATGCGGGCAGAGACAGGTTTTCTTTTAAAAGTAACACGTCCCACAATCTCTTCCATATTCCATGGTTGTGTACCAGTATTAATAATACGCTTACCCTGAATAGTTTTCTTTGCTTTCTTGAAAGAAGCAGGTTCTGTTTCAAAACCATACGGCATGCCCGGTGTTGCCACTTGTACAAGTACTCGTTGGGAGCTACTCAAAGGGCGGTCATCTAAAGGCACGACAGCAATGGCAGAAAAAGCATTCGATGATTGAATGGTAACATCATTCAATTCTACAACTCCTGCATCTTTACTATAGCCAGATAATGATTGTGCTTTGGCAGCATTAATAGTAAAAACCCCTTTACCATAATCTATGTGTAATTCTTTTGTAAGACTACTTACCGTTTTTTCATCACGGTTAATGTGTGTATTTAAATCTGCATGTACATAATCTTCCGCACCAGTACTAAAATCGGCTTGTACTTTACCAACAAAAAAGGCAAATGGATCAATGCTTCCTATATCGGTATTTTGGGTATGCATCATATCTTGTTTACGAGTTGGATCATAGCCGCGCAAATCATAAATGATGCGTTCTTTAAGTGGACGTGTCATTGTCTCAGGGTTAATAGCATCCACAACTGCTTGTGGGCCTTCTTGCACGTAGCCACGACGATAAATTAATGCTGCCGCTGGGTTTTGTATCTGGACCTCAGGACAGCGGAAGGCAAATTTTTCGATCTTATGACTAAAATCAATTGCACTTTGACCACCAAACCATTGCAAACAATCTAAACCAATAAGTGATGCATACGCGGCAGTAAACAATGGTCCTTCTAATTTGTAAGGACTTGGGTTTACCCAGCCAAATTCACTAATAATAGCTGGGTGTCCTGCTACTGTTTTGTACCGTAATACGGTCGCACCCGGGTCTTTCATGAAGCTCATTGCTTCGAACATATCACCTTCATGTATAGCATAGGTTGCCATAAATGAACGTGTTGGATTGACATGTGGTGCTAATGGATAATGGTGGCGATCAATCATATCACTCACTAAATGAGTGTAATGTTCAATATCTTCAAGCACTCGTGGATCAGCCGTGCCAAAACCAGTTGGAGCAATCAATCCCTTATAACCAAGTTCTCTATAAAAATCGACATGTCTCTCAAAAAAACGACGTTGGAAATTTGCAATAAATGTAACTTGATCAGAACAACGTTTTTGTTCTGCATGGTCCAACTCTGCATAGCCACGCACGGTCATATTATATGAAGGAAATAGTCGTAAGACTGATTTTTTCGCATCATCCTTATCGTTCTCTGCTCCTCCCCATGCTTGATATGCTTTTTTAACCGACCCATATCGTTCAATACTCCAAAAACCAAAAGCTTGCTCTAAGTGTTGTTTTTGTTCATCTGGTAAGGCTAACCACCACAGCAAAGAATCTTCACTTAAAATTTGAATCATTGCAATAGATGGATCTTCAACAAGGGACTTGCCAGTATAAACATTTGTACGTGTTAACAATTCTCGCATCCAATACCGATAATAAGATTGAAAACGCGGGCTTACATACGGCAAATTATGCGGCTGTTCTTTCGGCTCATACCCTTCAAACCCATAACTCTCTTTCATACGACACATCGGTGCAAAAAAAGTATTGATACTAAGGTACATACCTTCTTCACTGCAACAATGAGCCAAAAAGTGGTAGGTATCAATATTATATTCATTTAACACATCTAAAGTATCTGCATCTTGATCAAAAACAGGGATATACACACGCAGCATATTAAAGCCCTGCTTTGCCAAACGCTTCACCATGTAAGAAAGGGTTTCATGGTCCCAGTGGTCGGAATGTAAGGTCATGGTCCAGAAACGAATTTCTTCCCCATCTCCACGGTAAAACTTATCATCTTTTCTTGTAATAAAGCCACTCTGTCCAGCACGCTTTTCATTCAAATAACGTAGATTCAGCTCGGCATCGTCTGTAAGAGGATCTGCCACAGGGTTAAATGCAAACTTACCTACCGATGCACGGTCACTCTGTTCGCCGGGCTTAAATTTCCCACGTGGAATAAACGGTTTCTCGGTTAATAAAAAACAATCATACGCTGCTGAATTCCCTTTTGTTACCGGCATTTGTTCGATACGAAATGTATGTTGACCTTTTTCGAGGGTAACGCTTTGTAACTTTACCCAATTCACACTCAAAAACAAACGTAAATTCAATCCTTCCATCAAACGTAATTTTCCACTCTCCATCCACTCCCCATCATCAAAACGATAACGAAATGGACCATGAGAGAAAAAACGTCTTGAATAAAAATAATACTCTGCTGTTTCTGGAACCGTTATGGTATATTCAAGAAAATTATTGCTCTCATAGTTTGCAATGGATACCCAATCTCTACCAGAAAGAAGATCTCGTTCACGTTCATTTGTAGGGGAAAACCTTGAGGATTCCGGAAAATCTGTATTGTCGTAATCTTCTGCTTCCCACCAAACCGTTGATTCTGAGAACAATTGTTGGGCACAAAACGTTAGACAGAGTAAAGTTATTATTTTATACATATCTTATCCTTATTGTATTATTGTATGGTTATCGTTTTTATAACTTGAGAAAAAAAAGTCGTAGTGAAACATACGGCAATAGCACCAATAATAGTTGTTAAATTTCCGTCATTTATCATTATCATGAGACTCCAATAAGGTCTATTATTATAAACCTTCATTCGTTATGATTAAAATATCTGCTGGTCCAAGTGTCATTTCATATCCATCAGCAAAATCATCTATAATTGTCTTTTTCTGTATGACGTTCAAAGAAGTACGATTGGTTGCAGTAGGTGTCTCTGCAGAAAGTCGATAGAATACAGCTTGAGACGAAGGACCATATGGTAGTTTCAACTGAACTTGACGCGACTCTCTATAGCTACGATTATATAAAACAAAGCTTCGCTTTTTATCTTCCTTAAATACGTAACATTTTACAAGTGGTACATTTTTTCGGCCATCTATTTCTCTATGGTGTGCCTTTCCATGATTATCAATGTGGCTACTCTTCATACGTGGAATATCAACGCGTTTTATCTCGGTCGGTTCCACATAGACAAGATCACCATCACAGTATTCGTTTACCATCAACAATGCTTCATAGCATGGATGACGAAACCAATCTGTATTATTATTATGACTGCTCCATCGTGTACCAAAAGCGAATCTAAAGAAACATTGAAAATCAAATTTTCGTTCAAACTCATGCATAAAAGCATCAATGGTCGTTACCGCAAGTGCTAAAGATTTCCCAAACTCTTCTGCTTCTTCTGGCACTGGTTTGTTCGGTGCTGGAAGCATATAGCCTGGACCAGCTTCATAATTCGCACTCATTTTATTACCATTTTCAGGATCTTTCGGATATACATCATATTTTTTGAATATTTTCTCTGCGATTAAACTATCGCCAAGAATAGATGTTGTCACTTTATCTGCAAAGGCATTAACAATCCGCTTCCGAATGTCTTGGAGAAGAACATCATCATTTGATAGTTCTTTTAAACTCGTTGTCACACCTGATTTCAAAGCACTAATAGTTTCACAAACAAGCGCAAGCGCCCCTTTATCTAAACAAAGTTGGTCCTTCCTCAATAGAGCCTCTAAAGACGAAAGAACTTTTATACGGTTCGTATTATCAAATTTATCTAATGAAAGTTCTTCCGTTTGATAATTTAAAACAGTCATTTCCAACGCTTTTATTAAATCGGCAACTACCAATTGTGCTTCATCAATATATACAGTAGGATCAGTAGCTATTGCTGCCAATTCTGCTGCTGGGTTTTCTTGAATACGCTGAAATAATACCTCCGTTACAGTCACAATGGATATATCTAAAATACTTCCTGTTTGAGCAAGCAAACGTCCTTTTAGTTCGAATAAGTTAAGTTGAGATACGGACTGCCCTACATCAACAATCAATTGTTCATTATTTTTGAATTCCGGTAAAATAATCGTCTTCAACACTGGGGTCACACCATGAAAAGCCTGCCACAAACGCTCTGGCTCCTTACCTGCCACAAGCGCTGCTATTGATGCATGAACACTAGGACTCAGTTTGTGAGTAGTAGCAAAGTCTATGACTTGCTTGGGGTACTGTTGAATAAAAGCATTTAACGGTTTATAATTATTTTGAAACAGCGATTCTATTTTAAAATTAACTTCTTCTTCTGGGGCTATTCCAAAAGCATTTTTGACCAATGTTTTTGCCACTTTTGATCTTTTGAAAAGATCCTGATTAATAGCAATTACTGGTTCTGTCATAATCGCTGACACAATACTCTGACACGACTTATCAAGACTCCTCCCTTGCCCTACATTTTTCAAATAGGGCAACACTATCTTTTGCAAAGCACTATCTTCTAGCAATATAGTTGCCATGCGAGGTCCCAATTCTGGGTCGCTACATAACTGTTGAGACAAATCCTTCTCTACAATATGTGGCGTGTAAAACATACGGTTTTGAAATAAGTCACTATTATCCTCTCCCTTAAGAGTAACTCCATCCCACCCACCAAAATAAAAGGCATTATCAATCACATCGGCATTGGGACAAGAACGAGCAACACGATCACTCCATCCATTTCGTCTATTTGATCGACTCCAACCATTACAGACAAACACAAACTGGCCTGCTTTATAATAAGGACTTGCCTTCATTCTGCGAAAATACATATCGGCAAGACGGCCATATATTTCTGGCGAACTATTGAAACAGTGTGAAAAGTTTGCCCCCCACTGCTCATTCCCTAGTTCAATATAAATCGTATCAAAAACATCCACCCACGGATTGTCTTGACCATAAAAAGACCGTTTCTTTCCGTATCCTGTATTCGATGATGCACCCAGATATTCCATTAGATGATCACAATCATCTAAGGTCATCATTCCTGGTGTTACAATCCACGGGTTACTACTTATATCTTTACACAATCCTAGAGTATCTATTAAATTATTGGCAGTACCCATCATTGAGGTAATGTTACCTCGTGTTGTATCTTGTTCTTGTAGCTGGTTAATGCCTTTGGATAACAAAACATCCATTGTACGTGTGCCAATCATACCACACTGACGTATCATACCTGGTTTGAACTCTTTCATTTTCTCAATAATATCTGGGTATGTTGCAAATGGCTTAACCCCAACTTGAGTTATCATGATGTTATCAAGATAGAGCTCACAAGCATCTGGTACTGATATTGCATACTGGGAAGTCTTCGCTGTATAATTGCGGAAAGCATCTGCTGGATTAAAGTTAAATGAATATTTTTTCCATGTGGTACCAACATCAAATGTTTTACTGACTGTACCACTACCAAGATCAATGGTCACCTGTCCTGTAGCACTTCGCTTCAACCACCCTTCCCAATGAAAATCACCTTCTGGCCATTGACTAAAACCTGCCGTTGTTCCACCGGTGTGGTATTCATAAAACCCACCACCACTAGCTTCCTTCATCGTTAACTTCATTGCTGCACGAGAACCGGCTTCAGGGCAAGGGTCTTTCACCAATTCCCAGGTTGGATTTCCAAGCATGTTAGCCTGACGAGCAAAGTAGTCTATGCCATTCTTTTTAATGGCTTTCCCCTTAGGGGTAGTTACTGCTTGATGCGGACTTGGCTTATAACCGGTTTGTCGAACATAAACCCAATCACCCACTTCTAAAGCAACGCCTCCATCATCTTTAAGCGTATAGGTATCAACAACATCTGGGCCTAAAATTGATGTCTCAATAATGCCAACCCGTTTGAGCTCAAATTGGCCATTCTTCAGACCAAACACATGTACTTCCGCACCATCCCAGAAACCACTAAGCCATTTATTCCAACCAGAAAGCCCCCAACCTTTATCACAAACAAAGGTATGCGCACCTCCTTGTTCTACAGGGCCCCAATTGACCTGAAGACGTGGTTCAAATGCACCAAAACGATTCCATAAATTATTAAGGTTCGCAGGTAGAAAGTGTGCATACGCACCCGGCCAATAATCGAGACCTATCTTTCGTGCCTTATTATTAATAACATTGTCTGTAACTGTAAATGTATCTATTGGGACATCACTTACGACCGGATACTCTACTGAATGTAAGCAAATACTCAAACAGAGTGATGAATAAACCATAGCGAATCGTTTTAGTCTCATGGCGTTAAAGCCTCCTTCTATACCCTATTGTCCATTCCCCTTATACCGTCGCAGTTTTTTTAATTATATTTGATACACCAATTTCCTCAAAAAGAGCAATACTAAATATGACCGTTACTTTTCTTTTAATAAGCGAGAAAGGGTTGGCTCCATCGCTTTTTGCCACACACGATAGCCACTTTCTGCTGGGTGTGTGTTATCAGGAATAAGGTCACTATCCTTGAGTACACCTTCTTCGTTAAGGAATGATTTATTTAAATCTGTCGGGATAATAAAACCATCATCTTTTACTCTTTTCACAACATCATGGTAAGCAATGATAGCCTTAGCTTTCATCCAATGCTTTCCTGTTGTTGGGAAATGTGGAATAAACATAATTTTTGTCTGAGGACATTGCTTACGCACTTCTTGTAAAATTGCCTGCATACCATCGGCAATTTCAACAACGGTATTTTTTCCATTATTATGGCCTATTGTAAGCGTTGCCACTTTTGGAGAAATACCTTTCAACATACCATTTTGCAATCTCCACAAAACGTGTTCTGTTCTATCACCTGAAATACCAATATTTAATACATGGCGGTTTTTATAATGCTCATTCCAAACGGCAAGTCCTTTGGGAATCGCCTTTTCCTTATCTGGAAAGCGAGCTTTAGGAAAGGATTTCAGTGACCAACCGTGCGTGATGCTGTCTCCAATAAAAAGAATATCAACGCGCTTCATTGATTTCTTTTCTGCAAGCTGCCGTTCATAGATAGACGTCCACCAACTGTCAACACTGCCATCTTTTTTCGTTTTTTGCTGCGGGATAGTTGCTGAATGCTGAGATATATCCACTTCAGCACAGACACAAGAAATACACAACAACATACATAATATCTTCACTATCAAATTCATCATTGCTTCTATTGATCTTCACTTTTCAAACAACCATTATCCCGTAATTCTCTCCACTTCTGTGAAGAACTTTGTATACTTGCCCCAAAGAGTGTGCTCACACCATGCGTTTCCAACATTTTTTTGTAAGCAACGAGTAAGGCTGTTAAGGTTATTTTCTTTTCTGCGCTGTTCCGTTTCCATTTTTCTCCAACTAGTGTGGTATTTCCTTTATACAACAGTGCCCATTCTAATTCCAACACATCATGCATAGCATCAAAGGATTTCTCGGATTTTCTTCGTTTCTTTTTTTCTTCTTTATCGTCATTGTCATATGACTTTTTAATGTGATCCTCGGCTTTTTCAATAAGCTCTCTATACTTTTTCTTATCTACCTGCATAAGAGGGTTCGCCAAAGCATACCCACATTGTTGAATCTGATACAAAGTTATCTTCTCACGCATCAGTAAAGATGATACGGTCATATGCAAAGCTTCTACATAAGGAGCAGCATCTACTGATGTTACCATCTTAGGGTGACGAAGCATTCCTGTCAAAAAAGTTAATCGAAGGTCGTCATTATTCATACTATGCAATCCTCGCAACATTAAATCATTCATTGCTAGTTGCTCCGGTCCCACCAACTTCACATTATCAAAAAGGCTACCCGCCAACATCCACGCAATAGATTCCTGACACGATTCAGCATCTTGATTATCTCTTTCTTCAATAATAAACCGAACAGAAGGATGATCTTTCCAACCAGGGTAACCTGAATAACCAAGTATTTTCGATCGATATTTCTTATCATTTGACTTACTATATGAAACATATTGTAGCACATGACAGTGTTCACCTGGAACATAACCTCGTGCATCTTTACCACCGTATGGACGAATTGCAGAAAAACGATCTGGGTACCATGCTGCTACTCGTCGAGCTGCGCTTGCACGATCCCCACCCGTATACGTATCCCAATACATTTGCACATGTTTACTAATACTTAAATCCGTAATAGCTGCATCTACAGCGGCAAACATCTCTTTAAACTCTTCATCTTTAAACGAGACAGGGTCTTTTAGAGCAACAATAACCACGGGCAGGTAAACTCCAATTTGCCCAGATAATGAATTCGGCCCTTTAAACCCACCCGACTGTGATGTAAAAATAACGGGATACCGAACTCCCGCTACATAACCTTTTGGCAAAGTAAGATGATAACCGTATGGCGAGTCTTCACCACAACTTAAATCATTCCCTGCACGTTCTTCTGCGCACAGAACTCCGACCAAAGAGAATACCATAACAATCACAACACAGTAATAACTATTCATTTTAGACCTTTTCATATGATAAAATGTTACTGCTAGCAACAGATTCTCGATTGTTAACAAGATATGGCCGTAGATCTTCAGGACTATCTCTTCCTGTTTCTATTTTGCGAATCAACATGCGCATAGCGCTTTGCCCTCCACCAAAATGGCCGATACCAACAGATGTTAAACTCGGTGACATCCAAAGTGGTTCCCCACCCTTACCGCCACCAATACTAATAACAGAAATGTCCTGAGCAATTTGAAGCCCCAGTTCATCACAAACTTGATACACCACCATTGCCTGCCAATGACTATCTGTAATCACTACGTTTATGGATGGGTGGGTCTGCAAGTAAGCACGCAATTCCCCACGAACAGATTCAGGATTCAAGTTTTGATAGGTTTCTGCTCGTAACCCATGACATTTTTCATTCGTTATATCTTGAAGCGCGGCAAATCTTTTTTCTTTGTAGATGTTATCATTCAAATAGAGATACAGTGGACACAAAAAATCAATATCCTGCAACAACGCTACCGCCTGTTCTACCGCTCCAGCCTCATCAAAGTTAACACTATTCATCTCACCAAACGAACCAGCGTTATAGTGCACCACTGGCAACCCACTTGCCGCTGCTGCTGCCTTTAATTCTGGAATGTTTTCTGCAATAATAATACCATCCACAACCTGCTCACGTAACACAACTGGCAAGCTTGCTGATCCAGTCCAGTAGTCTATCGCTATCAAATAATCCTGCGAGGCTGCCTCTGTAAACATGGCATGCGCATCTGTGTGTCCAAGTGCAAAGGTATTGGATAGCACAACTCCAATATTTCCGTGCCGCTGGCGACGTACCTGTCGTGACTGACGGTTTGGTCGATAATTCAGTTTTTGAGCAACTGTACGTATTATCTGAGCCTTTTCCTTACTAAAACGCGCTGTCCCACTACCGCCATTCAATACAGCAGATACCGTTGGAATTGAGACACCACAATGAGCGGCTACATCTGCAAGCGTCGTTTTCTTCATACACATTTATATATACGTTGATTTAAGGTTAAATCAAATGTTTTAATTAGGACCGCCCTATCTTCGCCACAAGCTCACCTTAATCTCAAAAGCCAAAGAACACCGTTAACACAAAGACAAGTCCACAAAAAAAGAGGCTCACCGATAAAATCATCAGTGAGCCTCTTTTAACTGCTTGCCCTGTCTGAGTTAAAGTGCATATAAAAAATGCAATTACTGTCAAAAACAAGACTTATGGCGGACTAGGAGGGATTCGAACCCTCGATAGAGTTTCCCCTATACACGCTTTCCAAGCGTGCGCCTTAAGCCGCTCGGCCACCAGTCCATGGTTTTATCTAAAGCGGATGCAATGTTTAGCTCACCTGCACTTTCAGTCAACAAGGAGTTGAGAGAGAAAGCGTCCTGCCTTTTATTCTATACCTATGTTTACCGCACCATCTTCATACACTGGAATGTTTTTTATACCGCTCCCGTAGGCATTACCGCCATATGGGGTAGCGCTAGAACCAAAAGCTGGGTCATAACCTGTGCAGATAAATCGTTGAAAACCTTCTCTGAAGGCTGTCCATTCAACTCCGCCATATGAAACGAAGCGCCCAAGGGCCGCTTCTAACTCAAATAACTCTGAATCTGTCAAATCGTAAAAACGTTTCATGGAATCTATCGCTACTGCCCCCTTCGATACATTATATTCCCAAAAGCGCTTCACGTCTTCTTGCAATGGAGCAACTTCGTACTCATAGGTCTTTAAATGGTTCCGCACTTCTTCTAGAAGTCTTTCTTTATCGGTACGCTGCTTATTCTTAAAACGGCCAACGGCATCCGCTAAACGACGGCCTTCGATAGTTGCTTCATGGAAGTACCCTCTGATACGCTCAAGGTCCTCTTGCTGTTGAAGTAAGGTAAATCTATGCATGCCGTCAATAAGACGCGGCACTTCCGCTTGCACATGATCTGACCAAAAGGCTTTCATATCTGCCGAAAACCAAGCTGCTTCTGTGCGAGTAAGCTCCCCGTAACGCTGCACATCCATCATTAAATCATCAACAAGACCAGACTCTTTGTAGAAGTACTCTTTCCCTCGTTTCACCAGTTTACTGTATTCACGCTCACGCCATTCTAAAAAATTAGTTACATCAAGAGTAACATTGGCCCATTCTTTATGACGATCATCATAAAAACGGCGTAACCATTCTTGCATGTGAATAGTCTGGCTTTTTTGGAACTCAATATAAATGGACACATCTTGTACGAGATTTAACCATTCATCATCTGCATTTTTAAGAAAACTCAGAAAAGCCTGTTTACTCTTCGGGAAGTTAACAACATCGTAATGAAAAAAAGCAGCCGTATCAGTAAATAACTTTTCAATTTGCTGACGCTCGTAATGAACAAGATAATCAAGATTATCTTGTAATACCCACCATTGTTTTTTACGCCATAAAATAAAGCGGTCTACATCCACCGAAACCTGACGACCATTTGCCAGCTCTGCCTGAAATAGACGCTGGGCTGTTTGTGCCGCCAAATAAGGCTCTTCTTTCTGTTTTTCCCAATAACGACTTATATCAGATTTGGTTTCATTTCGTTCAGAACATTCTGGCGCTATCTGCTCATTCAGGGAGATACGGACATCATCAGGACTACTACATGAGGCAGTCAGCAAGATTGTCGCACATACCGAAACAAAAACGAGAAAACGAGGCATAGCGGAGCCTATAGGCAACACAAAGAACTGACAGCTTGCGGATGCCATGGGAAAGAACTGTGTATCAGACTATTTGCATGATTGACAGATGCAATTTGTCTACAGAATCCCAAGCGCGGTCAGAGTTTTAGACGGTGCTGTTGCTGAATCTGGTCAGGTCCTGACGGAAGCAGCCATAAGGCAGTCATCACCGGTCTGAAGTCCTCTGGCCGCATTTTTTTGTTCTATTTTAACGAACTACCGCTCATTGGCCAGATACCGTCTTACCATTATAAACACAAGCTGGAGAGAAACATCTCCCCAGCTTGTGCAACCAGCCAATAAAAAAACTTTAGAAAAAATGAGCGAAGTCAAAGCGAAGTCAAATAGTACAGAAAATTAACATCCATCATCGCTGCTCATTATGCCCAACAGATGAGACTATTCTCCGGGAATACCGTCGTTCTGCTTGCCACTAACACTGGTAATCAAGCCATCTGTTGGTGATGATGCATTGGCATAACGCTTCTTGCCAATGCGTCCGGCATGGGCAGCCCAGTAGCCAGCTTCTAATGCATGACGCATTGCACGGGCCATCTGTACAGGGTTTTGCGCGTGAGCAATACCAGTATTCAGCAGTACACCATCAGCACCGAGCTCCATAGCAACAGTTACGTCTGAGGCCGTTCCAACACCTGCATCAATAATAATTGGGACAGAGGCACGCTCTATGATAATACTCATGCTATTTGCATTCAAGACACCCTGCCCCGAACCGATTGGTGCTCCAGCAGGCATAACTGCGGCTGCCCCAGCGCTTTCAAGCTCTAAAGCAAGCACTGGGTCATCACTCGTATACACAAGTACCGTAAAACCCTCTTCTGCAAGAATACGAGTTGCCTCAAGAGTTGGCACTGGATGTGGCAACAATGTTTGTGGATCCGACAAAACTTCTAATTTTACCATATCGGAAATACCAAGCTCTCGACCAAGGCGAGCAGTACGCAAAGCATCTTCAGCAGTGAAACATCCTGCTGTATTTGGCAATAACTGATAAGATGGATCAATATGATCTAAGAGGCAGTCTCCACTACCGCGCACATCTAAATTCGCACGGCGAACAGCAACAGTGATGACATCCGCACCCGACTCAACGAGCGCTTCTTTCATACAGGCATTATCGGGGTATTTTCCAGTACCCACCAATAAACGGCTGGCAAAGGTATAGGGGCCCACTTGTAGGGGCAGAATAGCGTCATGTGTAGTCATTGTAGCACTCTATGACGAACACCATAAGGGCAAGTTATTCCATAATCACTTCATCAAACAAAGCAGCAACGGGATCGTTTGCATCAGCTTGGTGTTTTGCAAGCATATCCACGAGTTCCTGAAGAATCTCTAAGGTAATAACTTCTGCAGCCGCAACCTCGCTTAACTTGTCGATCATAGCTGTATGCTCTGCTTGATGCTCATCTAGGCCACCTATTTGCATCAGATCAATGATACTCTCTTCACGAGCAAAACGACGACGAACGGTATCTTCAAAATCTTCAAAGAAAATACCAGCAGCCTCAGCCATGTCAGCCTCTAGGGCTCCTTTGACCCCCTCTAATGCCAACTCAAACTCATACAAACCAGAACTAAACACACGCCCCATTTTCCATACTGGAACATATTCATCACCTACATACATATAGACACCTTTTGCTGAAAGTTGTATAACTATACACTACAAGAATTAAGAGAGCAAGGCTCTCTTAATGTAACCGTAAAACATAGAATATAGAACCTTAAGGGAGGGTCTCTTACCGTCTAACCGCGGCGAACACGCAAGAGCAAACTATCTATAAAATCTGCTGTATCAGCATTATGTGAGCGATATTTCGCAGCTTGTTGGCAGGCATAAGAAGCGGCAGCGTGGGTTTTGCCAAAAGCTTGACCAACAGCTTCATAGGTATCTCCGCCACTTTCTTTATAGAGATACATAGCAATATGACGCGCTTCTGAACGAGCACCAGAGCGGGCGTTTCCCGTTATATCCTCAACGCTGAGATCATAACGATCCGCAACCGCACGAAGAATCATCTTTAAGCGCGGCTCACCACCTTCACGGCTGAGAGTATCAGACAAGGCCTGACGAGCCAAAGCAATGTCTGGCTGACGACGTAAGGAACGAGCCATATAGACAATCTTATTAACAGCGCCTTCTAGCTCTCGAATATTGTCCGTGATATTATCTGCTATGTAATCAACAACTTCTTCTCCGAAAAAGCTTTCATGACCTTTGGCTTTTTCTCGGACAATATCTCTGCGCACATCTAAATCTGGACGATCAAGCGGTGCCACTAAGCCACCAGTAAAACATTGAACAAAGCGTTGTTCTAAATATTTAATATCACTTGGCGCAGCATCTGAGGTGATCACCACTTTTTTACCATTTTCAGTCAGTTCTTTAAACATTTCAAAGAGCTCTTCTTTGCTCTTGATCATCTGACCTTTACTTAAAAAGTGAATATCATCTATCAGTAATAAATCTGCATGACGCAAGCGAACACGAAAAGCTTGTAAACCAGCAGGCCCTTCTGAACAAGCCGTAATAAATTCATTGGTGAATTGCTCACAACGCATGTATTGAACACTACGCGTTGGATATTTTTCACGGTATGATGTTGCTAAACCTTGTATTAAATGCGTTTTACCCAAACCAGATGATGAGTGGATAAACAAAGGGTTTACCGGGTTATCTGGGTCATTAATGATATACTGTACAGCTTCATGAGCCAACCGGTTACAGTTACCAACGACAAAACTCGACAACTGTTTAAAAGCACGATGGCGAGCCGTAGCTGCGGGTGTTGAGAACTCTGCTGCAACAGCCTCTGCCCCCTCTTGTCGTACTTCACGAGCTCGGCGCTCTTGCTCTGCAAGGCGTTTTTCATGCTCACGATAGGCTTCACCAGAAACGCGACCAATAACATCCGTAACAGGGGTCCCGAGCACTTCCGTAGCAGCTACGCACAACGACTCTACATACCGTTGCCGAATCATTTTTGCCATCATCGTTGTTGGGCAAGATAAAATGATAATCCCATCATTAAAGGATAATGGGCGCACCTTGTCTCTAGGAAGCCATATATCCAAAGCCTTACTATTAGCAGACGTGCGGATGCGGTCCAAGATTTGGTTCCAAGCAGCTAATAAATGTTCGACATCACATGACACGCAGGGAAATTCCTTAGAGAATAGAGAGCAGCAGCTCGTTGGCCCCCAGAGCAAAATCTTGTTTTAACTAATGGGGTTTAGAAGAATAAAGATACGATGATAAGACTCAAGAGAATGTTTATTTGAACAGGTGTTTCAACAAGAACAGGTGTCGGTAAATCGTTTGGTATACAAACCCTCACCGTGTCTCATTCAGCCAGCAGCCTGTTCAGATAAAAAGTTAATTAATTGTTTACGGCTTGGACTGATTGCCGTGCGTACATAATACCCACTACTGGCCGTACCAACCATCAAACAACTGACTGGATTAATACCTGCTAACAATCCAGCCATAAATCCAGCATTAAAATGATCACCTGCTCCAGTTGTAATAAGTGGCTTTTCGACGAAAAAACCATCCGCAGCGGCGCTTTCAATAGTGCCATCTGGTAATGATCGAGCGCAGGCAGCTTCTTTCACAAAGTGAACAACGGCCCAACTGAGACCGGTTGCTTCTTGCACTAATCGAGCACCAGCTTCTGCACGTTCGAGGGCTGGTAATGCTTCTGGCCAGGTTTGGCCAAGAGCTTCAACAACCTGTCTATTTTCTTCTTCATTCATGCCAAGCACAACATCAACGTGTTGCTGCAATTTCTGTAGAGATGCCAAGGCATCAGCAAGATCTTGGACACTTCGTTTCGCAGGGTCAGCAAGATCCACAAACCATAATGGACGTGTCGATAGAGGTTTCACATCAAGTAATTCTGCGCTCTTATTCCAAACATCAGTCATACCAAGTGTCTGTGTCCAGTTAACTGTTGCGATACCATGAGAAGATTCTAATAAATGATGCCACCCATCTTCGCCAATATGGGCAATAAGACTCTTCCACGAAATTTGACGCAAAGGGTCTGAAAGGGTCATCATCAATTTGCCATCTTCAAACTCAAGCGCATCAGTGGTACAGGCTGGACCAAGATTATGTACCGTCTCAGCACGTTCTTTCATTGGCTCAAAAATAGGATCTTCACCTAGGATACCAACATACGTCAAAGAATGTCCATGACCAAGCATAGCATTGGCCATAATTGGTCCATTGCCACCAAGCTTGGTTTGCTTAATAACGCGCTCAAAATTGGTACTACGACCAGCAACTGCTGTTACTCGCTTACCGAAGTCTGCAATAGTCGGGATACGCTCGTAATTATCATCATCGATACGCTTATCGACCACATCAATAATATTATCAACAAAACCATCAAAACCGACCATAATACGCGGGGCATGATCATCAGCAACTGTAGCCAAATCGGCAGAAGCGCTTGCACATAATTGGATATGATCGGCAGGGCTCATCTAGACACGCTCACTTTCTTTGGTGTGGTCCGGTAGAGTAGCAGCGATCCGCCTCTGGCAAGGCCTGAATTGCATAGATTAACAGTTGCTTTTTTTTACAGTAAGCTACTCAAACCAACGACTCAAAATCGGTAAACAGAGAGCAGCATCAACAACAATAGGACCAAGAAGCGGACGGGATAAAACACGTGGCATATGCGCAAGAATAAGAAGTACAACCACAGCAATAGACACTGACAGGCTCTGCCCATCCCATGCGAAAGAGCCTGCGCTCAGTAATAATATCAAGACAATTATGTGCACCGCACGATCCCCCACAATAACATGCAGAGAACGAACACCAGATTGTTTGTCATCATCCTTATCTTTGTAATCACATAATAAACATGCTGCCATAAATACGGGCATCATTATCCATACGGTCCCAGATGAGAAACTTGTATACAATGGAATTTGAAAAACCATCACATGACAGGCATAACACCATGCAAAACTTACCGCGATCGTCTTGCCCAAAGGGATACGTTTCCACAAGGGTTGAAAAACGGTCACACCTACGAGTACCCCCAGTGGAACAACAACACCGACAAGAAAGCTACAATACACACAACAAACAGCCCCACCAAGTGCTAATGCCCAGAGTATTCGTTTGAGAAAAGGGGAACTAATAAATATAGATTGAATAACGGAGCTTGGGAAAACAACACGGTCACCCGTATACACAGCCAATACTCCACAGACAATAAGCCACAAACGTGGTGTATGAATGTCCCAATTCCTTTGAATAGTACCAAGCGCGTCTACCCACGCAAAAACCATTACTACTGGCAATAAACAATGAATAAGCAGCCCCACCGGTATAAACCACGACCGGTGTTTTGGTTCTATCTGCCATTCAGAAGAGGTATGTTGCATGGTTCGCAGGTTAATGCCGCATCAACCAATACAATGCACAGCAAATAACAAAAAGGGCCTTCCATGGCAACGAAGCAGGGAAGAGACGCGGCTCATTCTCCCCACGTCGAGCTTCCTTCACCAAACCATCAACCCAATTAGCCATGACACAATAGTTTACCAGAAAATGAGCTCTCTTCAAGAAGTCATTTAAGGTGCTCATTTAACACCTCTAACATCTACTCCCGACGTTTACTATCAATTGGAATGGTCACAGGACCATCGTTTAACAGACGCACCTGCATATCTGCTCCAAATTCACCAGCCTGAACTGGGCCACCCAATTCAGCAGACAAACGCTCCAAAAACTGTTCATATAATGGAACGGCATGGTCTGGAGGAGCCGCCCCTAAAAATGCGGGCCGCAACCCTTTCTTCGTACTCGCAAACAGGGTAAATTGACTGACGACCAGTAGTTCCCCTTGTATGTCCCGCAGATGTTTATTCATCTTACCATTTCCAGAACCGTCTTGAAAAATACGAAGATTAGGAATCTTCTTGCTGAGCCACTGCACATCAGCATCGCCGTCTGCCAGCTCTATTCCAACAAAGACAAGCAAACCAGAGCCGATTTCGGCAACAACCTTATCATCGATAGTAACACTCGCTTCAGATACCCGTTGAATAAGACATCGCATGTTGGCTCCTTGCTACTGGTTTGTTTCTCTGTGAATTTGTTCTTATGAAATAAGTGGGTCGTCAATTCCTGCTTCTGCAAAGCCTTTGGCCCGTAAAACACAAGCTGGGCAGGTTCCACAAGGCGGTCGTTGACCATTATAACATGTATGTGTATGAGCAAATAGCTCAACCTGCCCCAATGATTGCATCAAACGAATGCTTTCCGCTTTATCAATAAACATCAGTGGTGTGTGAATCGTAAATGGAGCGTCTATTCCTGCCCGAAGCGCCGCTTGCAAAGCCTTCATAGTCGCTTCTCGACAATCTGGGTACCCGCTAAAGTCGGTTTCGCAAACACCGGTGACTAAATCGGTTATATCACGCTGCCAAGCATAGGCAGCAGCTAAGGTCATAAAAACGAGGTTTCGCCCTGGAACAAAAGTATTTGGCAATGCAGGTTCACCCTCACTCGGTTTATCCTTCATCGTTTCAACAGCAGTATCACTATCGGTTAAAGCATTGCCACCAAGATCAGACAAGCTAGACACAGCCACCACACGATGAGCAACATTGCATAAATCAGCTAACCTTGCCGCACAATCGAGTTCTATCTTATGACGTTGACCGTAATCAAAAGAAATGGTTTCGACTCTGTTATAACGCGCCAATGCCCATGCCAGACAGATCGTGCTATCCTGCCCTCCAGATAAAACCACCAATGCTGCGTCTGTATTCTTAGCCATGTTTGGAAGTGTGCATAAAATAGTTCAACGGCAAGGAGCAGCCATTGCTCACGAGTGATCTATCTACAGACTAGACACATGAATGACAGCACCCCTCCGCCAGCAGGATTCTCTCTCGAAGCGCCTTATGAACCCATGGGCGACCAACCACAAGCTATTGCTGACTTAGTTGAAGGCATCAATGCTGGCATGCGTTTTAGCACGTTGTTGGGGGTTACAGGTAGTGGTAAGACTTTTACTATGGCCAATGTTATCAACGAGGTGCAACGACCTACATTAATACTCTCTCATAATAAAACGTTAGCAGCCCAGCTCTACAGTGAATTCAAAGGATTTTTTCCCAATAATGCTGTTGAATATTTTGTGTCCTATTATGATTACTATCAGCCGGAAGCCTATGTACCATCAAAAGATTTATACATAGAAAAAGAGAGCTCGGTCAATGAAGAAATTGACAAATTACGTTTATCGGCCACCCGTTCGCTGCTCTCTCGGCGTGACGTTATTATCGTTGCTTCAGTATCTAGTATCTACGGATTGGGATCTCCACGAGCCTATCAAGATTTAACCGTTCAAGTACAAGTTGGCCAACAAATTGAACGAAATGAGATGTTGGCTGAATTAGTGAGCATTCAATACAAACGTGGCGATCTTGAATTTGCCCGCGGGCATTTCCGCGTTCGTGGTGATGTAGTGGATATTTGGCCCGCCTATGAAGACACGAGCATACGAGTAGAATTTTTTGGTGATGAAATTGAGCGCATCTGTACAATCCACTCATTAACGGGGGCGATTCTTTCCGAGCATGACCGCATGAATATTTATCCAGCAAAACACTTCGTTGTAGAAGAACAAACACTCGAAAATTCCATTGATGAGATCAAACAAGATTTAGAAATACAGTATAAAGATCTGCTCAATCAAGGTGCTATCGTTGAAGCACAACGCCTGCAAAGTCGCACCCTCTATGATATTGAAATGCTTGAAGAGGTTGGATACTGCTCCGGTATTGAAAATTATTCTCGTTATTTAGCGGGACGCGGCGCAGACGAACGGCCATATTGTTTATACGACTTTTTTCCACCTGATTTTCTCTGCCTTATTGATGAAAGTCACGTAACCGTGCCACAAATTCGTGGAATGTATGCTGGAGACCGCAGCCGCAAAGATAATTTGGTCAATCACGGTTTCCGCCTTCCTTCTGCCCTTGATAACCGCCCTATGCGTTTTTCCGAATGGGAAAACCTTGTCAGCCAAGGTGTTTTTGTCTCTGCTACCCCTGGTCCTTATGAAGGCGAACACGAAAGTATGCGCACCGAACAGCTTATTCGTCCAACAGGGTTAATTGATCCAACAATAAGTGTTCGTTCAACAGATGGCCAAGTAGAGGATCTTATTGCTGAAGTCAAAAAACGTACTGCTGCAAATGAACGCACTCTCGTAACAACCGTCACCAAACGCCTTGCTGAAGACGTTGCTGAATTTCTTAGCGAACAAGGCATTAAAACAACTTGGCTTCATTCTGAAATATCGGCCCTCGACCGTATCGATATTTTACAACAATTACGCCAAGGTGCCAGTGACTGCTTAGTTGGCGTCAACCTTTTACGTGAAGGTCTCGATTTACCAGAAGTGAGCTTGGTCGTTATTTTTGATGCCGACAAACAAGGTTTCCTACGTTCAGAATCCAGCTTGATTCAAACCATGGGCCGCGCCGCTCGGCACGTAAACGGCATGGTTATTCTCTATGCTGATAAAGAATCTGAAGCAATGCGCAATGCCATTGCTGAAACAGAACGTCGCCGCAATTTACAAATTACCTATAACACTGAACATAATATCACTCCACGCAGTGCTACTCGCCGTGATGACAGTGAAGATTTCTCTGAGCACATTAGCGCTAATCGAGCCGTAGCTGATGGCGGTGGTGCATATAACGCAGATGATCTAAGCGAATTAAAACGTTTAATGCTACTTGCTGCCGAGGATTTACGTTTTGAAGAAGCAGCTTCCTTACGAGACCAAATAAAAACAATAGAAAGCGCACATGGAAATAACAGTACTGGTCCACATCAACCACGTGGTGTAAAGCGCAAACGAAAACGCCGTATATGAGCACTTTCCTTTCTACACTATTGCAAGCCTTACTTCCAGCAGTGTGCCCTGTTTGTACAGAAACAGATGGAGTAAATATCTGTGAACACTGTATTCGACAATTACCTGCAATAGAACAAAGCTGTCCGGCCTGTGCCGCTCCACTTCCTGAATACGGTGCTACCTGCCACTGCTGTTCTGGGATGGGGTTTCCCGGTATAAGCGAGCTTCTTTGCCATTGGCATTATAGCGGCACAATGAAACTACTTATTCACAACGCTAAACGACGTGGGAAAACGGCTGCTATTCGTACTGGCTGCCAATTATTAACACGCACTCTTCCCGAAAAAATACCAGCAGATGCCATTGTTGTGATTCCACCATCAACACCACAGGCAGATAAGCTCCACCTTGGAACGGAGCTTGGACGTGCCATTGCACGGTTAACACAGATTCCTCTAATACAACCATTGCAGCTTACACATAGACCGCATCCACAACATCAATTGAGCGAACAAGATCGCAAGAAAAATATGAATACTATTTTTCAATGTAGTAAAACGGTGCCACGACGTATTCTTTTGGTTGATGATATTTTAACTACTGGCACCAGTCTTATTGCAGGTGCACGAGCCCTACGACAACAAGGCTCAAAAAACATCAGTGGCATTTGCCTTGCCCGTACTATTCGCTACAATGAGCGTAGCTATGTAGACAATGACACGAAAAACCCCTGAAAGAAAATCTATCAGGGGTTTGAAGCACTCTTCTCAATGAGCAAAATACATTACGCAAAGCAAGCTGTTGGGAGAGAATCTTTTATCGCAAGATTCTTTTCAACCAAGTCGATGCGCTGACTTACGCAATCAGCAGTAAACAATGGATCTTCTGGAGTATTCATAACGTAATCAAGCAAAGTTTCTACATCGCTTGTTGCAACATGAATACGAGTGTCTGATGACGCATAGTAAATGAAGACTTCATTTTTCTCGTTTACTGCCCACCCATTTGCAAACAATACGTTCGATACATCACCAACACATTCTTCACCACGTGGCACCATAAAGGCACCAGATGGACGATGAGTAATTTTCCACGGTTGATCAAGATCTGAAAGCATCATGTAAAGCACATAACGCAAACCAGCGGCAGTATTACGAACACCATGTGCTAAGTGCAACCAGCCTTTATCTGTTTTAATAGGTGCTGGACCTTGACCGTTTTTCACTTCGTTAATGGTATGGTAGCGACGTTCATCAATAAGCGTTTCTTCCTCGATTACCGCATTTTCCATACTATCAGTCAAACCCCAACCAATACCACCACCTGAACCAGCGTCGATGAAACCATCTTGTGGGCGTGTGTAAATAGCATATTTACCATCAACAAATTCTGGATGAACAACAGCGTTACGTTGCTGTGCTGAGTTTGTTTTGAGATCCGGCAGACGTTCCCAATCAATCAAATTTTGAGAACGAACAATGCCCGCTGAAGCTACAGCAGTGCTAGTATCACTAGCTGGCACAGATGTATCTTTACGTTCACTGCAAAAAACACCGTAAAAATAACCATCTTCATGTTTGGTGATACGCATGTCATAAACATTCACATCACGAGCTTCTACTTCAGGAATAACAATTGGCTTTTCATGGAAACGAAAATTATCAATACCATTCTCACTACGAGCGAGACCAAAGAATGACTTACGGTCTGCGCCTTCAATACGTGCCATAACATAATACGCACCATCATGATAAATAGCACCTGGATTAAGAATGGCGTTAATGCCCAAACGCTCAAGTAAACGAGGGTTTGTTTCTTCATTCAGATCATAACGCCAGTATAATGGCGTGTGTTCTGCGGTAAGAATAGGCTTCACGTAGCGGTTAATAACACCGTTATTCCAAGTTGTATCAACGGCGTTAGCCGCGCTTGTTAATTCGTTATGTTCAGCAACGAGATCGTGTAGACGTGCGGTAAATGTTCCCATGATGCAACTCCTCTTATGCGGGCGCGCCATGCTGAGCCTTTTTTGATGAGTGCAAGTTTGAATACAGACAAACAAACAATATATCTAGCAAAAGCAACTCTTAACCATGACTTTCACGACGAAGACGCATAATATCTTCAAATAAAGTACGTGCTTTGGCGAAGTCTCCTCTATGCTGAGCCTCTTTCAATTCGTGTTCTGCAGCTTTAATTTGAAGAGCAGTCTGACCAATTCGCAACTTACTGATGGCCTCTTTTATTAGTGGCTCCGTATGTTGATCAACATCTATACCATCTGAACGGACCGAACGTTGCACACAAGCAAAAGCTCGTCGACGAACTTCAGCCCATTGTTCTAAGCCAGGACTAGCTGCTAACTCTGAACCAGATAACTCTGGATCGGAAACAAAACGTTCAACAATAATACGCCACGGGTATGGAAAATGTGCTGGTTCACAGCCAAAATCATCAAATGCTGGCCCTCTCAACGCCGCGTGCCGCATTAAAATATGTAAAATAATCGCCTGTTCTCTGTCTAAAGATGGCAATACTGGCTCTTCTACATATTCTTCGTACCCTGCGTGGCTCTCATCATGTGGATGACCATATTCATCGTACTCATCATCCTCGCCAGCCGAATCTGGAGGGCTGTTTCTATCAGGCACAGACTGTGCTGGTGAAGCTGTCCGTCGTGTCGTTTGCTCCTGCGCTACGTTCCGTTGACGTGGTGGTAATGGCAACTCAATAACCTCATGTAGCCGTCTTTGAAGTCGCGTTTCTTCTATATTGACGTACTGAGCGAGTGTTTGCAGATATAAACCGAGCAATTCACCATCGGTTATTGGTTTAAGCACCTGAAGAATTTCATCAATAACTTTAAGCAGGGCTCGTTGGTCTAATTCATAGGGACGAGGCGCAAGTGTTCGTAACAAATAATCTATATCTGACTGTTGACCTTCTATAACGACATTAAAACCAGCAACCCCCTGCTCTGACAGAAGCTCTGCAGGGTCATGGCCATCTGGTACAACAGCGGCACGTGTTGGCACTGCTGCCAATAGACAGGTTTTAATTGCTTTAACGCTGTTTTTCTGACCAGCAGCATCACCATCAAAGAGGAGAATTAACCGACCACTATCTCCCATAACTGAACCAAGCTGCTTAGCATGTTCTGCTGTTAATGCCGTACCCAAAACCGCAACACACTCTGGTGCACCTGCCTGAGCCGCGGCCATCACGTCGGTTGGCCCCTCCATAACCATCAATCGGGCTGCGGTTCGGGCTTCCGAACGTGCCTGATGAAGATTAAACACAACCGAACCTTTGTTATACAGTGGCGTATCACGGCTATTGATATATTTACCCACGCCACGCCCAGCTTCTTTGGCAGCCCGTTCTGCAGCAGGCAACAAACGCCCAGAAAATGCAATGGGCTTGCCAAAACGATCACAAATTGGAAACATTAAGCGGTCATAAAAACGGTCTGCGACACGTCCATCTCGATCTACTGCAATGTCTAAACGCAGCATATCTCGATTATCAAAATGACGACGACGGCCTGCCGCAACCAATGCTCCCCGGCCAGGAGCCCACCCTAAGCGAAAACGACGACAGATGTCTTCAGACAAACCACGGCTCTCTAAATACGCTCGTGCAGGAGCACCTGCTTCTGTTTCCCACAATTGGTGTTCGTAAAACGCCGTCGCTAATTCCATAATATCAAAAAGACGCTCACGCTCACTGCGCTCCATGCCTTTTTTGCCCTTCTCATAGACCAATTCAATGCCTGATCTACGAGCGAGAAACTCAAGTGCATCAACAAATTCCAAGGCTTCTTTCTCACGTACAAGAGAAATAACATCGCCATGGGCACCACAACCAAAACAGTGGTAGGTCTGTTGATCTACGTAAATATGCAAGCTTGGACTGCGTTCGTTATGAATAGGGCAACAAGCTTTGTAGTCATGTCCTGCACGACGAACCGTGGTGTATTGAGCCATTAAGTCTACGAGGTCTGTCGCATCCTTTATCTGTCGAACCTGATCATCGCCAAGAAAACCTGCCATATTCGAGATGGTAGCGGCAGTACAGCGATGTCCATCACAACTGGCTTGAGGAAAAGCAGCTATACATTATTAGATGCAGCTAAGCGCTCAACAGCTTCAACCAAGGCATCTGGCTTAAATGGCTTATGGAGAGCCTCCATCCGCTCAAAGCCAGAGACCTTCTCTTGAGCTCGTTCATCACCGCTAATAAGCACCGCTGCAGTACTCTTGAAACGGTCATGTGAACGCAGTTTTCGCAAAAAAGCAAGTCCATCTACATACGGCATATTGTAATCAACAACAACGACATCCACATTATCTAGAGCACATAAGGCTGCATAACCCTCAAAAGCATCTCCACAGGAAGTCACCTTCACATGCCGTATTCTGTTCAAAATCTTATTGATTAATAACGAATGAACACTTTCGTCATCTATTGCTAAAACATGAATTTCCATTGTTGCTCCGTTCTTAAGTATACAGGGTATAAAAAAATGATGCAACTCGTATTTGAACGAGTTCACTGTTGCTCATATCTTAAAACCACGTATCTCTTGCCACTCAAATTCATATACATACATACAAGGAGCACCCAATGGGCGCAGCATTCGGCGAATGGGTTAGTACACACACACCAACACAAACAACATGGATACCACAAATTGACCCTGCACTTGTTGAAGATGAACGTTTTCCTGCACTTTTCGAAGCAGCATCTAATGGCATCGATTTTAGTGAAACTGTTGTCCTCATCACTGGCGCGTCAGACCCACATTCTATTGGTTATGCCATTGGTCGAAACTTTGCACGTGGTGGCGCAAAAGTGATCATCACTGGTTCAAGAGACTTAGACCGCATCAGTACAACTGCCCAACAATTGGCTGATGAAGCTGGCGCTGGCAGCGTTCTCCCTGCACAGGTCAATCAAGGCTCGTTCGAAGAGCTAGACGCACTCTTTGCTCACCTCAAAGAACAAGGCATCACCTGTACTCATGTCTACCCATTTGCCGCTATTAACCACCCAGCTGTATTCTTTGGCATCAAACCAGAAGACTATCAACGCGTCTTCCAAATTAACGTATTTGGTGTCTACCACCTCTGCGTAAAATATTGCCGTAATGCACCACGCAAACAACCGTGGTATGTAGTCGTCCCTCTTTCTCCAAACGACGGCCGCTTACAAGGTAGTGGTCTCTACCCTGCAACGAAACAAGCGCTCATTCCGCTGGTTGTTCAAGGCCAAAACGAATATGGCAACAGAAAAGGCGGTTGTTATACTGGCCTCAGCATTGCGTGGACACGCTCTAGCTTAATGAGCAAGCTTGATGGTGGCGTCGAACTCGCACGTGACATTGGCTTAACCGTTTATGAAACAGAGGATACCGCTGACTGCGCAACCCTCCTTGGCACTGAAGCTGCATCTGCCCTAAAAGGCGACGTTTTGAATGCTACTGGTGGCTTTGACACTGTTGAACCGGAACGAATGAGTGAGCTATTTAAATAGAAAAGGCGAAACAAAACAGCCACAACGTGAATTGCAAAGCAATTTGGCGAAAGCCAGATAACAAAAAGCTTAACAAATAAGCTTTTTGTTCAGCAACACGAATTGGAATAAGCCCCAAACGAAGCCCGTCCAACGAAAATTTTCAAATAACTTTCGTTTCTTGCATATTTTAGGGCTTCTATATTCTTTTGCGCCCTTGCTTAGCGGCTTACCGCTCACGAGAGGACAGTTACGCCCTAAGAACACCGTAAGATTTTATAGAGAAAAGACATACAGACAAAGAGCTAAAGACTCGTAAAGACAAAAGAAGGACCCTTACATGACAGACATGGCAAACGTATCACAAAACGCGAACCGCACACAACTCAGCCCTGGCTTACCACAAGCCCAAGGCATGTATGATCCAGCAAATGAGCACGATGCCTGTGGTGTAGGCTTTATCGCCAATATCAAAGGTAAACGTTCACACGACATCGTTACCCGCGGCATTGATATTCTCTGTAATCTGACTCATCGTGGTGCTGTTGGCGCTGACCCGCTAGATGGTGACGGCGCTGGCTTGATGATTCAAACTCCAGATGCGTTTTACCGTGCTGTTGTTGATTTTGACCTGCCCTCTACTGGAAAATATGCCACTGGTATCGTTTTCCTTCCAACAGACGATGCTGCTCGCAAAATATGCGAAACTACATTAAATGAGTGTATCGAAGTTCGCGGCATGCGTGTCCTTGGCTGGCGTGATGTACCAACCGATTCATCCTCTATTGGCCGTGATGCTCGTTCTGTAGAGCCAGCTGTTCGTCAAATCTTTGTTAACAAAGGCAATGTTAGCAGCAAAGAGTTTAACATAAATCTCTACGTCGCTCGTAAACATGCGGAAAACATTATTCGTGAACATGGATCTGCGCGTAAAGAGTTGTTTTATGTAAACTCTCTTCTTGCTGAAACCGTTCTCTACAAAGGCATGTTGCTCTCTGATCAGCTAGCAACTTATTACCCAGACCTTGCTGACGAACGCATTGTATCATCCATTGCTTTTGTCCATCAGCGTTACTCTACCAATACATTCCCAACCTGGGATTTAGCTCAACCATTCCGCTTTGTTGCGCACAATGGTGAAATTAACACGCTGCGTGGTAACTGTAATCGCATGCGTGGCCGTGAAGCACAGTTTAAGATGCCAGAATTAGGTGCAGACATTAGACACCTTATTCCTGCCGTTATTGAAGGCGCATCTGATACTTCTTGTTTTGATAACGCTCTTGAATTGCTCACCCTCACTGGCCGCCCTCTTCACCATGCCTTGGCCATGATGACCCCAGAAGCGTGGGCTACCAAAGCAAGTTTAGACAAAAAGCTCAAAGCATTCTTTGAATACCACGCCTGTATGATGGAACCATGGGATGGACCTGCAAACCTAGTTGCCTGTAACGGTAAGCAAATTGTTGCCGCTCTTGACCGAAACGGCCTCCGCCCTGCACGTTACTGGGTAACAGACGATGATGACATTGTTTATGCTTCAGAAGCTGGTGTGCTCACCATTCCTGAAGAAAAAATTGTTACCAAAGGACGTTTGGCTCCAGGTAAAATGATCCTCATTGATACCGATCGTGGCTTATTCCTCGATAACGATGAAATCAAAAAAGATTTAGCAGAAGCACACCCTTATAAAGAGTGGGTTGACGATAATCTCATTCGTTTTGAAGACCTTCCTGCTCCAATAAAAGGTAGTATCGCAAATCTCGACGAATTACGTCATCTACAAATTAACTTTGGTTACACTGTTGAAGAAATGAAGACGGTCTTGGCTCCAATGTGCATCAATGGCCAAGAACCGATCGCTTCTATGGGCATTGATACACCATTAGCCGTGTTGTCAAAACACAGCAAATTAACATACTCCTACTTCAAACAAATGTTTGCTCAGGTTACCAACCCACCAATTGACCCATTGCGTGAAGACGTGGTCATGAGCTTGACTCAATACATTGGTTCTGCTGGCAATCTCCTTATGCCCATGCCTGGCCATTGCCGTATGATTGAGCTTGATCAACCAATCTTAACCAACGAGCATCTTGAGCAGTTGCGTAACGCAAATCAAGATAACCTCAAAGGTGCCAGTATCAGCATGCTCTTTAATGCTGCCGAAGAAACGCTTGAACAACGCATTGAAAAAATGCGTGAAGAAGCAATTGCTGCTCTTGATGATGGATGTGATGTACTGGTTCTCTCCGACCGTGGGGTCAATGAAGAGCAAGCTGCTGTTCCATCATTACTCGCCACTAGCGCTGTTCATCATCACCTCATTCGTTGCGGTAAACGTAGCCAATGCTCTCTAATTATTGAAAGTGCTGATGCTCGTGAAGTGCATCACTTTGCATTGCTCTTTGGTTATGGTGCCACCGCAGTAAACCCATACTTGGCTTTTGCATCTATCCAAGAAATGTGCGAAGACGGTCTACTGCCAGCTCTTGATGGTAATACCCAAGCAGACGAAGAAGAAGATGCTGTCCGTCAATACTCAAAAAATTATATCAAAGCAATCGGTAAAGGCTTATTCAAAGTCTTCTCTAAAATGGGTATTTCTACCCTACAAAGCTATTGCTCTGCTCAAATATTCAATGCAATTGGTTTGTCAGAAAAATGCATTAACGAATATTTCACTGGCACTTCTTCACAGGTAGGCGGTGCTGGCATTGCCGAGTTACATGAAGAAACACTTCAGCGCCACAGTAAAGCATTTGCACCAACAGTAGACTCAAACCGAGATATTGAACGTGGTGGCGAATACCACTGGCGCCGTGATGGTGAACAACACATTCAAAATCCAGAAAGTATTGCTGTATTACAACATGCTTGTTACAGCGGTGACTATAAAACATTCAAAAAATACACCAAATTAATGAATGAACAGTCTGGAAATAAATGTACCCTCCGCGGACTTTTTGCATTTAATAGTGACAGAAAATCTATCGATATTAGTGAAGTTGAACCAGTTAGTGAAATTGTTAAGCGTTTCTGCACTGGTGCGATGAGCATGGGATCTATCTCTGCCGAAGCCCACCAAACCCTTGCACAAGCCATGAATAAACTGGGTGGCAAATCCAACACTGGTGAAGGTGGTGAAGACTTTAACCGTTTCGAAGACGACCGCCGTTCTAAGATTAAACAGGTCGCTTCTGGTCGCTTTGGTGTCACTCCACATTACCTAGTTAATGCGGATGAACTACAAATTAAAATGGCACAGGGTGCAAAACCTGGTGAAGGTGGACAGCTGCCTGGCCATAAAGTTTCAGAATATATTGGCTGGTTGCGTTACAGCGTTCCTGGTGTGACGCTCATCTCCCCTCCTCCTCATCATGATATCTACTCAATTGAGGATTTGGCCCAGCTTATTTATGACCTAAAAAACGTCAATCCAAAGGCTGATATTGCCGTGAAGCTCGTAAGCTGCTCTGGTGTTGGTACCGTAGCTGCTGGTGTTTCTAAAGGACATGCAGAAACAGTGATTATCGCTGGTTATGATGGCGGTACGGGTGCGTCTCCACTGTCATCAATTCGTCATGCTGGTATTCCTTGGGAAATTGGTCTTGCTGATACTCATCAAACGCTCTTACTCAATGACCTGCGTGGACGCATCCGTGTTCAAACTGATGGCCAATTGCGTACAGGCCGTGACGTTGTTATAGCCACCCTGCTTGGTGCTGAAGAGTATGCGTTTGCTACCGTAGCACTGATGACCATGGGATGCATCATGATGCGTAAGTGCCACTTAAACACTTGCCCAGTTGGTATTGCAACCCAGGACGAAAGTTTACGTAAGAAATTCCACGGTAAGCCTGAATTCGTTATTAACTACTTCCAGTTCCTTGCTGAAGAAGTCCGTGAAATTATGGCTGAGCTTGGCTACCGCACCATCAATGAAATGATTGGTCGTACAGACCTCATGAACACTGACACCGCTGTAGCGCACTGGAAAGCACAAGGGATGGATTACAGCAAATTGCTTAACCAACCAAAAGTTGGTGATGAAGTGAAACGCTACAAGCAAGATCCACAAGATCATGGCCTTGAAAGCATCCTTGATAACGAACTCATTAAATTGGCACAACCAGCCCTCAACGACAAGACACCTGTTACCATAGACTTACCGATTAAAAACTTCAACCGTACTGCCTGTACTCGCCTTTCTGGTGAGATTGCCACGCTGCACGGCCGAGAAGGTCTGCCAAATGGAACAATTACCATTAACTTTACCGGCATTGCTGGACAAAGTTTCGGTACCTTCCTTGCTAACGGCATTAATCTAAATCTCAAAGGTGAAGCAAACGACTACGTTGGTAAAGGCATGAATGGCGGACGCATTGTTGTTCGTCCTGCAGATGACAGTCCGCTTACATGGGAAGAAAACTCTATTGTTGGTAACACTGTTCTCTACGGTGCTACTGGCGGCGAAGTATACTTTGCTGGCCGGGCGGGCGAGCGTTTCTGCGTTCGTAACTCTGGTGTTGAAGCGGTCATCGAAGGTGTTGGTGATCATGGCTGTGAATATATGACTGGCGGCTTAATGATCTGTATTGGACGCACCGGTCGTAACTTTGCTGCTGGCATGTCTGGCGGATTTGCTTTTGTTCTTGATGAAGATAGCCGCTTTGCTCACCGCGTTAATCGCGGCATGGTTGATCTTGAGCCTGTTGTCACCGATGAAGATAAACAACTACTCCGCAACAAAATAGAACAACACGTTGCACTAACCGGATCACCAAAAGGCCAACGCCTGCTTGATGATTGGGAAACAGCTTTATCACAATTCGTGAAAGTATTCCCACATGAATACCGCCGTGTTTTGCATGAAAAGAAAGAAGCAGAAGTCACTCAGGCATAATATGCCTGAGTGATATTCCCACCATTTTAACGAATAAACAAAAAAGCCGCTAAATAATATTAGCGGCTTTTTTGTTTGTATTTCAGAGGATATAATCTGATTTAGGAAATAGCATCCAAACCCATAAATGGTTTCAATACATCTGGAATCTCAATGCTTCCATCTTCCTGTTGATAGGTCTCTAAAATCGCAATAAGACAACGAGGCAGCGCGAGACCTGAGCCATTGAGCGTATAGAGCAATTCAGGCTTAGCACCTTTCTCTGGACGGTAACGCAGCTTGGCTCGACGAGATTGGAAATCGGTAAAGGTTGAGCAGGAACTCACTTCTAACCATGTTCCAGTTCCTGGGCTCCACACTTCAAGGTCGTACGTATGAGCCGCACTGAAACCAGTATCACCAGTACATAAATCAAGAATGCGATAATGAAGACCTAACTTTTGCAGTAGTTTTTCTGCATTCGAACGCAATTCCAATAAATTCTTTTCGGTGTCTTCAGGCTTTGTGAGCCACACCATTTCTACTTTATCAAATTGATGAACACGAGTAATACCACGAGTACCAACACCAGCAGCACCAGCTTCACGACGGAAACAAGGGGTATGTGCCGTCATTTTACACGGCAACTGCTCTGCATCGAGGATTTCGTTAGCATAAAAATTGGTGACAGGAACTTCTGCTGTTGGAATTAAGTATAAATCGTCTTCCTGACAATGATACAACTGATCACCAAACTTTGGCAATTGACCGGTACCTTGCATTGTTTCAGGACGAACAAGCAAGGGAACGTTTAGTTCCGTATACCCTTCTTCATCAACCAAAGTTTGAAGAAAAAAGTTAATTAAAGCACGGTTGAGACGGGCACCCATACCCTTGTAGACAACAAAGCCAGAACCCGACATCTTGCTACCGCGTTCAAAATCAATAATATCGAGCTCTGTTGCCAATTCCCAATGTGGTTTCGGTGCAAAAGTAAAACCAGGAACACTGCCCCATTGTTCACCAGCTACATTATCATTTTCACCAGCACCATGCGGCACATCTGATAAGCAAGGGTTTGGCAAGCCAAGTAATTGATCATGTAACTCTTTTTCTAAAGATTCACGCTTCTCATTCAACTCTTTGGCCTCTTCACCAAGCAAACGAGCTGCTTCCTTTGCTTCACCAATATCTTTACCTTCACGAGCGGCTTGACCAATACTTTTACTTGCCGCATTCGCTTCAGAGCGCTTATTTTCTGATTCAGTTTTTAACTGACGAACCTTCGTGTCCGCCTCTACAAGAGCCGTTACATCAACATCCATTCCACGAAGCTTCCATGCTACTGCAAATGCTTCTGGGTCTTTTCTGAGCGCAACAAGATCGATCATCAAAATTCTCCGTATATAATTAGAAGGACACTACTTATCGCCTACACAGATAGGCACAAGTAGCATCATTCAGCAAAGCACTTCAAAGTCATCAATTATTCTATTCCGCTATAGTATCAAGAGACTCAGGCAATTCACCGGCACTATCCAAGACCGCTACCGGCTCCTCTACGTCTGGTATCTCAGCCCCTATTTCTAAAATAGCTTCTTCTTGCTCAGCAACATGCTCTAACGGTAATTCAGCTGTCATCTGTACCTCTACAACAATACGAAACCCAAGACATGGAGATCGTACTGTTTGAGCGATACCATGCCTATTTGCTGTACGACAACTACTTGCAGGGTCTCGCCAACTGCCACCACGTACAACATAGAGATCTCCTTCTTTTCCTTCCCAATCAACAGCCTTAACCGTTGGATATGAAGAGGTCTTCTTGCCCAAACACCATTCCCACACATTCCCTTGCATATCAAACAAGCCAAGCGGGTTCGGTAAACGTTCTTTTACAGGGTGCGTACGATCGCCTGAATTATCTTCATACCATGCAACGTTTCGTACATCCCTGTCTTCATCAGCAATATGGGTAGAATACACAAAGTCGGCTCGTTGACTGCCATCACCGGCGGCAGTCCCCGCCCGACAAGCATATTCCCATTCAATTTCTTTCGGTAATCGGGCGTTTAAACCAGGAATTTGTTGATTGAGTTTGTCAAAGAATAGTACGAGATCATTGTAAGAAACACGCTCTACTGGATGTTCATCCTTTCCAGCAAACTTACTTGGATTATGACCCATTACAGCCGTATAAAGCGCTTGCGTACACTCCGTCTCAGAAATCCAAAAAGCCTTACTTATACCCATTTCGATACTCGTTTCATCTCCTTTTCCCCCTTTTGCTCCAAGCATAAATTCTCCATACGGAACATAACGAAAGCCTATTGAAGGGAGTGTTTCGTTTAGCAATTCGGCATAGATGCCATAATCATCCCCACGTTTGAATGTATCTGCATTTGCCCACTCAGGTGGAACTGGGCCATAAAGATTCTTGTACTGGGGCTTCAATTGTTGAATTTTTTCATCTTTCTCTCCAACCAATGATTCTAGCTCAAGTATCAAGTTTTTAGTTTCAGGTGGTAAGATCACTAAGGTATTCAATTCTCCCAAACTTCCTTTTATCTCACGAACACGATTCACTTTTTTAAGCCATTTTTTATATTGCTTAGATGTCGTTCCCGTTTCTTTCGATAACTCGGAAAGCAGCTTATCCACATTTACCGGCAATGGAATCGCTTCATTGAGTATTTCTAATTGTTCTTCGATTTCTGCCACACGTTTTATTTTTTTTGCCCATTCACCATATTGGATAGATTGAGAACCGATTAATGTTGCTAAACGCTCCATGCGCTCTTGCACATCATCTGGTATTTCTATAGGGCCATCAAGCGCATCTTTTAAATAACGGAGCTCTCCTTCTACCTGATTAACTTTATCATTCCATTTAACATACGACACATCATCTCGTCCCATATATCTAAGGTATAATTCTAGCTTCTCAGCGGCCCCTTCTGGTAAAGCCTCTATTTTATCAATTGGTGACAAAAAGGATACAAGCCTGTCTATCTCAGCTTCCTCATCTGTGATGAAATCCTGCAAGCGTTCTATCTCAACATCTTCCGTAGCCCCTAATTCTTCTAGATCCTTAATATATTCACGAGCCTGATTTTGTTCTACTTTTTTCAGAATATCTCCGTCAGTCTTTCTACGCAAAAAACGCTTCACGTTTTTCATCAATGACGCATAACGCTCCATTGTTTTATCAACTTCCCCTTCCCATTTATTCAATTCCTCATCGTCTGACTTCACAAGATCTTTAATAGTCTTTATATACTCAGCACTTTCTCGGCTTTTAGTATAACGTAAATACCTATCATTCTTGTCATCATTCATATAGCTCGCATCATTTGCAGCTGTCATACGAAGCTTGTTTTTGGTATCTTTTATTCTATCTATAGAATTTTGCCGAACTGTTTGAACACGCTCAAGAACCACGTCATCTTTAGGAGCATGTTCTGAAAAGTCTGTAACAGAAGCTGCTGTTCTTTCCAAAGCCACCTCAGAAATAAAGTCGTCCTTATGTTCTTTTTCCATCTTTTTCCGTAGAGATTCGTATGTCTTAAAGCGTTGCTCCAAAAAGTCTTTGTGTGTGATATATTCTGAGTTATTTTCACCAACACGAATAACAAATCTATTCAAAATCTTTTGTAACTTATCGAGCTGATCTTTTTTAATGATTCCATCAACATCGCTCAACTGCGATAAAGCTGTACGCTCGATAGCAATTTCTTCATTATAAACGTTTCTAATTCCCGACCACCTGCTATAGCTCGGATCTTTTTCGCCTACAAGCCTTCCATAAAGGATGAGATCATCCCCATATTTTTTCCAGCCTGCTTCAGTGTGGTTTTCTTTTTGGTCAATGCCACTCAGTTCCTTTTTTAAGTTTTGGATATCCTGAGTCTCTTGTTCTATGTAATTCTTAAATTCTGTCGCCATCACAGCTTCTGTTCCGACTTGAGCAACGTATTGAGAATAGGCATCATTTGACCAATCTATTTCACTCTGTGTTGCTTCATCTTTAGACAACTGTGTGAGAATATCAGACTCAATCTTACTGACTTTCTCTACTTTTTTCTTCCAAGTATTGACGACTTCATCACTCTCTCCCGCAAGATCTTGCAATCGTTTAAACGATTCTTCATAACCAATCGGTAAAGGTTCTGGGTTATCCAATGGTGCAAGTGTTACCTTGAGGTTTTCTATTTCGACCTTTTTGTCATTCCGATCGATAACATACCATGTGCCAAGCCCTACAATCATTAATACTGCTGCGGCAATCCAAAGTAACTTTTTAAGGTTACTTTGAACCATCCCCATACGCTTCATCATATCATCAGCACCGGTACCAAGTTTAGCAGCGGCGAGGATGGCTGTTATAGGAGCATTACCAAGACGAATCGTTTCCAAATCTGCGACCATTTCAGCCGCAGTAGCATAACGTTTATCTGGGTCTTTTTGCATCATCTTAATGACAACAGCCTGATAAGCTTCGGGGACATTTGAATTTATCTTTGTTGGTAATTCTGGTTCTTCGTAATTGTGCTGATAAATGAGAGCACTTGGTGTCTTGCCATCAAACGGTTTTTCGTTGGTGAGTAACTCGTAAAAACAACAGCCCAGAGAATAGAGGTCACTTCGGGCATCAACGTCTTCGCCACGACCTTGTTCTGGGCTCACGTAAGCTGGAGTACCAACGGTTGTTCCAGTTAACGTTAAGTTACTTTCTCCAAGAACCTTTACGATACCAAAGTCAGCAATTTTAATAACACCTTTATCGGTGAGCATTAAATTGGGAGGTTTAATGTCACGATGAACAAAATCATGTTTTGCTGCTTCTACAAGACCACGACCAGATTGAATAATATAATCTGCTGCTGCATGCGGATCTATGTATTTATCCTCTTTTTTATGGTCTTCGATGACAATTTCGAGGTCTTTGCCTTCAACAAATTCCATGATGTAATACGGTGTACCAAGCTCCGTACCGGCATCAAATACCTGTACCACATAATCACCGCTGAGCATAGAAGCAGCTTGAGCTTCCATTTCAAAACGAATGCGCAAATCTTCATTTGACGCAAGATGCGGTGGCAAGACTTTTACGGCAACACGACGAGCAAGACGTTTGTGACGACCACGATAAACCGTCCCCATGCCCCCCTGCCCAAGGATACCACCAATTTCATAATCACCCCAGGTTTGTCCTGTGGCTAAACCTTTTTCACCTTTGAGGTGCCAACCATCATTAAAAGAGCCTGTTCCTAAAACAGATCCTTTGGTTTTTGTTCCTGTTGTGGTTCCGCCCTTGGTTCCCGTTTCAGATTCTTCGCCCGGCTTTGTTCCACTTTCTTGCCCGACGTTAACAGCTCCTGCTGGAATACCTGCCATGGTTGCTTCTGAGCCATCCCAGTCTTCCGCATCATCTGTACCCATACCAACCATCGTTGCTTCTGAGCCTGTCCATGCTTCTGGATCGCCATCTAACACCGCACCATCGCTAGTAGAAACACCAACCATCGTTGCTTCTGAACCTGTCCATTGCCCCTCTGCATCCTCGGATGCCGGAGGGTGAGCACCACTAGCTGGAACTCCAATCATTGTATCTTCGCTTCCGGTCCACTGATGAGCTGACTCTGTTGCCTGTGGCTGTGTCGCGCCAGCAGGAACCCCAATCATAGTATCTTCAGTACCAGTCCATTCTTGCTCAGGTTGACTTGGAGATTCAGATGTATCTATTGGATCTTCTTCTGGTGTATGTTCTGTTGTCACAATCGTATATCCTTACGTCTTTTAAAACCAATTATTCTTCTAATCTGCTTGGTAGTGCAGAAACACGCCAACTGATACCAAGCATAAAACCAATACCGGATTGCTCCATATGCAATTCAAAGTCACCGGTACTTCCATCTAAATCTGTTGTTATTTGTGAATAGCCAACCATTAATGAAGCAAGCCAGTTTTCTGAGATATTATAATTGGCACCAATTCTTGCACCATAGCCAAGACCTGTTCCATCAGCATCAAAACTGTTAAATGCGGTGGTTGTTGGGAAGGTCATATTATTCTGACTGATGCCACCAAAAACTTCACCGGTTAAGGCCCACGAATCTGATATCTGCCATCCATAGCCACCAAGCCCTCGAAGACTGATAACCGCCGCATCACCATCACCACCAAGTGCGTACAGGCCATATTGTGCCTCTGCTCCAATATAAAAGCCTTTGTCATCCCCTGCATCAGTAAATGCATGCAGATAACTCGCATTCAATCCATAACCACTCTTGAATGCCGTGCTTCCTGATGGGACAGTTATCGTTGGGTGGGTAATATCAAAATCAAAATCGAGCGGTAACGTTTCAAAACCCAATCGTGCATCATGTAAAATTAACTCTGCTGCTGTAAGGTTTGAAAAGAACGCTGTACTGCACAACCCAAGACAACTCAGGCTTACCATTTTCTGTATGTTCATGTATTCTCTAATAAAAATAACTAAGGTATATAAGTAAGACGAGCGCCAACCAAAGCATGCTCTGTGTGTTGATATAAATTAAGTTTGTTCGCAGAACGAGCTTGGCCGATACCATCTTTCCAGCTGCCTCCACGGAGTATACCTTCACTGGTCCACTCCCACAGATTCCCATGCATATCATACAAACCAAAAGCATTGGCAGCGTATGTTGCAACGGCTTTAGGACCAAGATCACCATTCATTGTTTCCGACACCGCAGCATAATTTCCTGCAACCGTACCACCGTATGCATCTCCCCATGTATACAGACCTGTACTGCCTGCACGGCAGGCATGCTCCCATAAAATATTACTTGGTAATGATAATGCAAACGGCTGTGTTGCACTGTAGGCCGTTAAGGCTGAGGTAACAGTAGAATGACTTAATGCATACGCGGGCATTTCTGCGGCAATAGAGCTAGACGACACAATGCCAGTTGCAGGCAAAACACTCGCCCATGGCATACTACTTGCTCCTGCAATATATTCCCATTGTTTTTGCGTTGTCTCAAAGACAGCAACAAAACTTTTATCAAGAGCACTCACCCCCTGCACTTCATCTGCACTATATCCAAAACTACCAGGAGCAGAACCATAACTTGCTAGAGTAGCATCTATAGATCTAAAAACCATATGGGTTGTTCTGTATTTGTTATTTGTAAGTAAGTCTGAAACATCGCGTTGTGTGACAACAGCGCCTGTTTCTAAGTTCACTACCACAAAATCAGAGACAACTGAACCAATGAGTTTTTCAAGTTCTTCTATCTCAGTCTGACCTGCTCCACAACCAGACAAGAAATAGCCCGCAAGCGTAAGAAATGCAATGAGTCGTTTCATAATAATATCCTTTGCTAATTATTTTACTGTGCTGCTACAACATCAACAGTAACGAGGAAGCTATGAATACCAACCTCAGTTCCATTAGTAATAGTAATGCTAATGGGGTGATGTTTACTCACATCGCCTGTTACCGGTGTCCATGTAAATGTCCCTGATGTTGATATAGCCATATCACCAATTTTATTCAGTACTGCATATTCTAAGCTTGGGTTTGCAGGTAAATTACTGGTTTCAACCAACAATGTATAATTTAATTCAGTTCCGACTGTTGCAGACATTGGTGCATCTGAAATAACAATTGGACGAGTTGTTAAATCTAGGCTAGTTATCACAACAGTCATTGTGATCTCGCTAGATTCAAGCGCACCATCTACATCAATGGCTTTCACAACAAACTGATCTGTTCCTGAAGCACCTGTATTCGGTGTATAGGTAAACCCACCAGTTGCTGGATTTATTGTGGACAAGGTTCCGCGTGATGGGCTGGTAACAACAACAAAATTATCTACCAATGAATCTGGATCGGCAAAACTAATGGTACTATTGAGATCGACACTCATAGCCGTTGAGTATGTTCGGGCTGTGACAACAGGTGCATCGTTTACAGGGATAACAGTTATAACCTGTGTAAACGAATCTGATTTATTTGCTGGGTCAGTAATCGTGACCGTGACCGTTCTATCCAATCCACTTGGTGCTTCGGATGTATTTTCATAGGTAAGCGCTTGCAATGCTAATTCTGTAGCCGTTTCTGTAGCTGAAGTATTTAAATTGATGATCAGGTCAGATCCGCCAGTTCCATCCGATGCGGCTGTCCCAATTGGGGTATTTTGATAAGAAAGAGTAGATCCATCAAAACTGATGTCACCAGCGCTTCGTATCGAAAGCACATCAGCAGATGTTCCGTTGCTGGTAAGAGAAGCCGTTAAAGCCTTAAACGTGAGTTCTGTACCTTTCACTAGGTCAACGGTAGGATCTATTAATGAACTTGCAGCATTCTCTGTGTACGATACGGCAGCTCCTGTAGGGAATGTTTGTGGAGCAGTTCTATCAATCGTAATAACAAAAGCTTTTAACACACTTTCCGCTCCTCCTGCATCAACAGCTTTAACAGCAAATCCATCAGATAAACCTACCTTATCGTTTGAGCCATGTGTATAAGTAATATGCCCAGCCGCTATTTCAGCAGGTGTAAAAGTACCGTTAATTGAAAGTGCACCACCCGGACCTTCAAGTTCACCAAGTGTTGGCTCTAAAACCACTACATAAGAAATGTCTGTAGTCGCATGATCCTCATCAGAGACAGATAACATAGCCGTCGTTAGAATTTTCCCAGTTCCCGCAGACACGGTTAATACATTTGTGCCGGCAATAACAGGAGCGTCGTTTACTTGCGCAACAGAAACGACAAACAATGCATTTGTGGTTTTATCATCTGCTAAGTTGCCAGGCGTACCTCCATCATCTGTTACCGTTATCGTAATAGTGGTGCTGCCTGCTTGCTGAGCAACTGGTTGGTAATTCAATATAGCAGTACTCGCTGGACTACTATAGACCACTGTTGGATCTGGAACGAGCCCTGGATTACTACTTGTTGCTGTAATTGTCAGTGAATCATTTTCATTTGTCTGACCTGTAGAAATACCGCTAATGGTTAATGATTGTGCTCCTGCATCCTCCGAAAGGTTTTGAGTAACAGGCGCATTCACAGAAGGTGCATTATTTCCCGCCTTATTGACAACTTGTACAGCTGGTACTGAAAGGTTTGAATAATTCACATCACTAGAGATCGTATTTTTTAAAGTAATTTGATATGGTTGATCTCCATGTGTGCTATCTAATTGGCCAGTTATCGTAACCGTTTGTAATACATTCCAATTGCTGCTGGTAAACGTCAGCTGAGGTATATCAACAAGCCCTTGATCAATTCGACTGCTTTGTACGTCAATCGTTACATCATTGGCTGGTGCCGTATTCAAACGCACGGTAAAGCTTGCAGTTGCACCATTTTCATCTGTTTCAAGGCCTGTTAATGGAGTCACCAATACACCACTTGATTCATCATCTTGATTGAGCACTGAAATTGATCGAGTTGGTAAAATTTTGTAACTCGGATCAATTGATGCAGCAAATGTACAATCAATTGAATAAATTTGATTACCATCGGTATCTGGATCATCAACAGATAGAATATTTATATTTTGCGGTACTGACCAATTTGTTGTGTTAAAGCTGAGGCTGGTAACATTCAGGCTCCCTTCTGAAGCATCACTCACCGCAAGCGAAACTGTTACATCGGCACTTGGTATACTGCTTAGTGCAATTGCAATCGTAGCTGATGGGCCATTTTCTATAGTAACAATACCACCCCCCGGCGTTACAATCAAACCACTTTCATCATTATCAGTCAGGCTCACCGTCGCCGCACTGGTAATAGTGTTATAATCAGTATCGCTACTACTTGCAGTATGAGTTATAGACCCGGTATGAGTAAGGGCTTCATCTAAATTATCATCAATTGCAGTAACAGTAATGGTTTGTTCTGTATTATAGTTACCACTGGTAAACGTGAGGGACGCTGGAGAGAAGCTTACTTGACCGTCACCATTTGACAAAGAAACAGTTACGTCTGCTGTTGGCGCACTACCAAGGCGAACCTCATAGGTATCTGTTGCACCTGCTTCGGTAACCAGCGTTCCTCCATCTGTATGAGTTACAATAATGGCTGCCTGGTCATCATCGACATTGGTTACTGTAACAGTTCCAGTAGTACCTCCATAGGCAGCATCAATGCTACTCACCGTTAACGTGATAGTAGCGATTTGATCTCCATCTTGATCAACATCATCAACTCCGGTGACGGTAACTTCTTGTACTGTTGCCCAATTTTGGGATGTAAATGTAAGGCTCGATGTACCAACCGTCACTTCTCCTGTGTCGGAGCTTGTGAGGTTAATCACAACATCAGCTGATGGCTGACTACCAAGAATTACCGCAAATGATCCGGTAGAACCAGTTTCGCTTACTTCTAATGTCGTTGGAGAAATTTGTAGGCCTGGTGTATCATTATCAGTAATAGCAACTGAAACCGAAGGTACAGTCATACCATCGTAGCCACCACCCGTTACAAAAGTAGTCACAGAACCAACGTGAGCACCCTCGGCTTTCTCGTCATCCACAGCTGTAACGGTTACGGTTTGGGCAGTGCTCCAATTAGCGGTAGTGAAGCTCAGCAAGGATGGCGAGACTGTTTCCTGCCCGTCTGCTGTTAAATTCAAGCTAACCGTGCCTGTTGGCTCACTGGTAAGGACAACGGTATAACTACCACTCGCTCCCCCTTCAACTGTGGCAGGAGCACCAACAATGCTGACTCCTGCTGTATCATTATCTGTAATAGCATGACTACTAGCCGTGACAGTTAATCCATTATATTTAGCATCGGCGCTGGTTAATGTATAGCTAATAGTCCCACTATGGCTAGCTTCTGCGATAGCATCGTCAATTGCACTTAATTGAACAGTACCACTCATTGATCCACTATTGAGAACCAGACTAGTCACATCTGTTGTTAATTGATTTGATGGAGTTAATGAAATGGTTACATCTGCTAACGGCACCGTTGCCAAAGTAATAGGTAGAGCTTGTGCCGCTGCCCCTTCTGTAGTAGCAGTTGTTCCAGTTAATAGACCAACAACTTGTATTGGGAAAACTGCTAATACTGATTCTGAGACACCAACATCTCCACGATTACCATCACTAACGACAAAGGCAAAAGCATCATCAGTACTACTCAGCACACCATTTTGTTCATAAGCAACCACACCATCTCTAATATGTTGATTAGTGAAATAATCATTCACACCAAGTGACGTTCCTGATAACAATAAACGACCTCGGCTTGGCGGCAGAATAATATTATAGCGCAAATCAGCATCGCTACTATCTACATCCGTCGCATTTAATTGTAGCTGTGTTGCATGAAGTGTTTTTGTCTCACTTGGAAGTACACGGAAATCGTTACTCGCATCCACATAGGTAAAGCCTGTGTTGGTCGTTACTGTTGGAGCATTATTTACTGCTGTAACAACAATATCAAAAGAGGTCTGAGTACTGGCATCATCGGTAAGGTCTTGCGGTGTACTACCATTATCTGTAACCGTCAGTTGTATTGTCGCAGTTCCCGACTGTTCAGTTACTGCTGTGTATTGTAAGGTCGCTGTTGAAGAGGAACCATCATAGATAATTACAGGGTTCGAAATAAGACCAGTATTCTGACTAACAGCAGTAATTGTAATGCTATCATTTTCACCACTTTGCCCAGTTGAAATTCCAGATAAGGCTATTTGCTGAATGCCAGCATTTTCGACAATAGTTTGTTGCCCAGGGTTTGTTATTTCAGGAGCATTGTTCGCTGCCTTATTAACAACCAAAACAGCATCACCTTCTTGTCCATCATAATTAACATTGGCTGACTCTGCCGCCTGTACAATAACATAATACTCTTCATCACCATGATTAACATCCTTCAGCCCTGTAATGGTAACAATTTTCTCAGAGGTATCATTCGCAGCAAAGTTCACCTCAGAAACGCTCAAAGTACCTTGCAAGGCGTTGGTGTTGTATAAAGGAATGCGCACTGTTTCTGGAACAGCTTGGGTCAAACTAATGGCAAAAGAAACTGTGCCGCCCATTTCTGTTGTTTCAATTTTATAGGTTGGCGAAACAACAATATCGAATGACTCATTATCTTCCACATAGCCAGAAAAATAAGCATTGGCAAGTGCTTTGTAATCAGTATCCGTTGAATTCGCAAAAAGAGCAGCCAAAACAAATTGCATTTTTCCATCCACATCAACGTCATCGACAGCCTGTGCGGTTATGGTTTGGGCAACATTCCAGTTAGCATTTGTAAATGTCAGCGAAACCGCATCTAAATTACCACTACCAATCGCGGTAGAAACTTCATCTTTTAAGACTAACTGTTTAGAGGATTGGTCTGGCAACTGCACTGATGTCAGAACAACGATAACATCCGCAGCTGGTTGACTGGTCAAACGAACATCAACGGTTTGATCTACACCACCTTCTGCAACTGTCACTGTTAAAGGATTAAAGAGCACACCCATAGTATCATCATCAGTTACTGCCACAGCAACATCTACAGCAGCAACCGCATCATAACCACCATTGGCACAGGTGTGATTAATGACAACGGAATACACATCGCCTTCATCAATACTATCATCCACCGCTGTTAGGCTAACAGTTTGGGCAACATTCCAATTACTTGATGTATAGGTGAGCGTTGTTGGTGAAGCTGTCAATTGTGTACTATCAACGGTTAAGGAAACCGTTACATCACCCGTTGGTTGCTGGCTTAAGACAAGGCCGTAAGAATCTGTTGTACCGGATTCACTAATAGCAGTACTTCCGCTAGAATGAACAACCAAAAGTGACTCAACATCATCATCAATATTAGTAAGCGATAGTGTTGTTGCTGTTAAAGCATTGTACTGAGCATCTTCAACACTACTTGGTGTGAGAGTAACACTATAGGCGTTATCACCACTGCCAGCTACATCTTGACCTATAATCGTAATTTGTTGAGCCGTATTCCAATTACTTTCTGTAAAGCTCAAGGAAGCTGGTGTGACTGTACCAAAGAGTTCATTGGAACTCGCAATAGCAAGAGAGACATCACCACTTGGCTGACTGGTTAGGGTAACCGAACACACAACTGATCCACCCGTTTCATCTGTTTGCAAGTTCGTATTTGGTGACACAAAAATTCCCAATACATCGTTATCTGTAATCGTTACAACCACATTATTGATATTAACACTCTCATAAGAGCTACCAGCAGCACTGTGACTAACGGTTGAGCTATGTGTTCCTTCAGCAATAGCATCATCTATAACATTTATCGTCACCAATTGTGGTTGGCTATAGTTTACACTCGTGAAAACCAATTCACTTGGTGAAATAGATGACTGATTATCGGCAACCACCGTAACCGTAACATCTTCTGTTGGTTCAGATCCAAGTACTAGCGTATAGATGGCAGAATCTCCGCCTTCTGTTTTGCTCCATGCTGTTTGATTAACAATTACAGACCGTGTATCATTATCTGTAATCGTAATCGCTATTTCATTAGCATCAATATCATCATAAGTACCATCCCCAGTTGTCACACGGGCATACACTGGTATTTCAACTAATTCTTCTGCTATAGCATCATCAGCAACCGTGAAAGTAATATTTTGTCCAACATTCCAGTTGGCAGTTGTAAAAGTAAATGATTGTGGGGATGCAACACTGGTAATTTGTCCAAGTGTATTCCATGACAATTCAACAATAATATCACTTATTGGTTGTGATGATAGCTCCACAGAGAAGGACTGTTGGGTTACATCACCTTCAGTAACTGATGTTGGCGTAATAACAATTCCAGCGCTGTCATTATCTGCTACAATGACTGTTCCTCCAGAGAGGGACATGCCTGCATATTCAGCGGCACCTGTTACCGTAAAGCCAAAGTTTCCATCATGGTTCCCTTCAGTGATAACATCATCTACAGCAGCAATGGTCACTTCTTGTGCCGTGGACCAGTTTGCCGGTGTGAAGGTAACAGAAGATGGTGTTGCTGTTATTTGGGCATCAACAGTGACAGCAATGATTACGTCTGCAGTTGGCTCTGTTTCTAGTGTCAGCACAATGCTATCACTCGCACCACCCTCTACAGCAGACGTATAACCATCTGTTTGAGTAATATCAACATCAGCAATATCATCATCTTCGTTGGTAACCGTTACGTCAGAAGCATCTACGCCACTATAATTAGTGTCCGTACTTTCCGCTGCAGCTAAGGCTATAATCACCGCCTGCGCTCCATCTTGAACTGCATCATTTTCACCTGTCACAAAAACCCATTGCTCTTGTGCCCAGTTTGTTTCGTTAAAGGTTAATTCAGAAAGGTTTAAACTCACTTCGTTAACGTCTGCTGTGCTCACTGGGATACGAACTTCTGCTGTTGGCTGACTTTCTAAATTTACAGTAAATCCAGATGACGTTCCTGACTCTGAAACCGTCAATGTTGTCGTCGAAATCGCTATGCCTTTGGTGTCATCATCCGTTGTCGTACCATTTATATCTGCAATCGTCATTCCTGAATAATTGCTGTCACCACTAATTGCGCTTGCTGCAATTGCAAAAGCAACGGCCCCGTCTTCTTCATCGTCATCTATCCCTGTTACCGTAACAGTTTGTACAGTGTTCCAGTTTGCAGGAGTAAATGTTAAAGTTTTTGGAGAAACTGAAGCTTCAGTTTCATCATTGGAAGCAAGAGTAATCGTTACGTTTGACGTTGGGTTTGTTCCAAGTTTTATTGTGTACGTTGCTGTACCATTGTTTTCGACTACCGTTGCTGGAGACAATGCTGTTTGAATAACACTTGCGGTATCATCATCGGTAACCGTAACCGTAATAGGGTCTATGGTAGCCCTGTTGAACCCTGCTCCACTAGCCACATGAGTAATGCTGGCACTGTGAATGCCTTCTGCAATAAGGTCATCGACTGCCGTTACCGTAACTGTTTGAGGAGTACTCCAATTACCTGCAGTAAACACAAGCTGATTCGAAACGGCATCCACAACTATTTGCGAGTCAGGCACAATAGTAACTGTCACATTTGACAATGGCTCTACATTTAATGACACAGTATAACTATCTGTCGCCCCGTTCTCTACAACATCTGTACTCGTACTTTCGGTAATGGTAACAATTGGCGTATCATTATCTTCGTTTTGTAGAGAGACGACAATATCTGGTTTTGTCGTATAATTTGTATCTGGTGTGTTACCATCATTTACTCCAACGGTAGCCGTATACGGAATGGTACCATCTAAAATATTATCGTCTTGACCATTAATTTTAATAATTTTAGGCAATGTCCAATTACTAGTAGTAAAGGTATGTGTTGAAATATCTCTTTGTCCTTCAGTTGTGTCACTTGAAGAAATATCTATCTGTACATTCCCTGTTGGTTGTGTATCTAATGACACAACTAATAAGGCATACCCACCATCTTCATCTGTTACAATTGTTGAATCAACGGTGATGCCTGCCGTATCATTATCAGTATTTATACCACTCACAGCACTTAAAGACATTGCTGCAAAAGCAGGATCGCTATCTGCCTGCGTATTATCTACAGATAGCGAAACGGAAAATGCCGCATCAGTATTATCGACATAGTTATCTACACCCGTCACTGTCACAGTTTGTGCTGTACTCCAATCGCTCGGAGTAAAGGTTAATGTAGCTGCAGATAAAGACACCAAGGTTCCATTTGCAGAAAGTGTAATATATACTTTTTTACCCGTTGCTGGAGGTGCACCCAGAGCAACGGTGAACGTATCTGTAACAGTTCCCGCTTCATTAACCACTAATCCTGTTGTTGGTGTTACCACAGCCTCCGCATTATCATCATCAACAACTGTTACGCTCACGCTATCGGTAATACTTCCGTACACAGCATCAGCTGTAATGGTAACGGTTGCCGTTGACACAGCATCCAATAAAGAATCATCAACAGCTGTAACAGTAACTTCTTGTGGGATATTCCAATTGGCAGAAGTAAACGTAAACATTGCTGATATAGGAGTTATTTGACCATCACCATGAGCAATAGTAATAACGGTATCAGCTGATGGCTGAGAGCTTAAGGCAAGAGTAAATGTATCTGAGGTTGTACCTTCTTCATTAACACTGGTGCTGCTATCTGATTCAACAATAATAAAGGATTCCGTATCATTATCAGTATTTTTCAGCAATAGATCATTTAAATCAATATCTCTATAGTTGGCATCTGCACTAGAAGACAACAAGAGGTTCACCGTATAAGAGATATCGCCGTCTTTAAATACATCGTCCACACCAGTGACGGTAACTGTTTGCGCTGTATCCCAGTTTGCCGTTGTGAATGTACACACTGGGGGAGAGATCGTTCCTTCTGTCGTATCAGAACTGGATACTGGAATAGAAACATCACCTGTCGGCTTAGAGTTTAAAACAAGGGTGAATGTTTTAGAAGTACCAGACTCACTGGTGTCTCCCCAAGAACTATTGTTTACGGTAATGCCTGCTTCGTCATCATCCGTATTTATAACAGTCACGCTGTCAGGAGTCAGTCCATTATAATTACCATCACCTGATGTTGTTGCCCCCAAAACAATGGCATAAGTGACATCATCATCATCAACATCATCGTTAACACCGGTTACGATAACCGTTTGTGGGTCATTCCATGTAGATGTTGTAAATGTAAGTGGCAAAGAAACAGAAACCGTTCCTTCGTTAGTATTATCAGATGAGATAGCAGCAATGGTGACATTTGCAGTTGGCTGGGTATTCAAACGCACGGTGAAACTTGCTGTAGTACCGTCTTCTCCAGTATTACCAGAAATGGAAGATACCGTGACACCAACAACATCATTATCAACATTAACCACTTCAACTGGAGTAAGTACAAGGACATCATAAGCGTTATCATCCGTTGAACTTTGATTTATGACAGCTGTAATATAATAAGTAATATTACCATCAGCCTCAGCATCATTGACCCCAGTAACGGTAACAACTTGAGCAACATTCCAATCTACTGTTGTGAAAGTAAGGGTTGATTTATTGATCGTTCCCTCTGTTGAATCTGTTGTTGCGCAATCAATAACCACATTTCCTGTCGGTTTTGATGATAAAGATACAGAGAATGTTGCCGTACCAGCACCTTCGTTCGTGTTACCACTTATACTCGACAGAGAAACACCAACGGTATCGTTATCGGTATTGATAACCGATATGTCACTTGGATTCAGAACATAATTACTATCAGTTGAAGAGGCAAGCCCTGTTACAATTGAATAGGATATATCACCGTCATCAGAATCATCATCGACACCAGTCACCGTTATCTCTTGTTCAACATTCCAGTCTCCGGTAGAAAAAACAACGGAAGAGACTGACAGAGTTCCCTCAGTAGTGTCATTGCTAGACACTGGCACTGTTACAGAATCTGTAGGCGCTGTATTAAGAACAATTGTGAATGTTGCCGTTCCCCCTGCTTCTGTCGTGCTATTTGAAATAGGCGATACCGTAAATCCTGCGGCATCATTATCCACATTCGTTACCGTCACATCCGCTACACTTAAACCCGCATAATCTGCTGGTCCAACGGTGTCTCCCAATAGAATAGTATAATTGGTTCCTGCATCGAGGATAAGATCATCTACACCAGTTATAGTCACAACTTGTTCTATGTACCAATCTGCTGGAGTGAAAGTCAAACTTGCTTTATCAATCGTACCTTCAGAAGAATCTACGCCCGTTAAAGAAATTGAGACACTGGCAGATGGCTTACTATTCAAAACAACACTAAAGTTATCTTGACCGCCAAGTTCTGTGGTTGTACATGTCGTTTTACTAACCGTTACACCCTTTGTATCATTATCCACATTCACACCCGCAATACTGGTAATACTCATACCGTTATAAATACTGTCTAATGAAGATGACGACATGTTGATGCTATAAGCTTGGTTATCTGGAGATTCATCAACCGAATCATCAACGCCTGTAACAGTTACCGTTCGAACTGCGTTCCAGTTCAAGTTGGTAAATTCTATTGTCGTTGGACTAACTGTCGCCTCAGTCTCATCGCTACTAACCAAAGAAATAGTAACTGTGTTAGTCGGCTGACTTGCCAATTTTATCGTAAAGGTATCTGTTGACCCACTCTCGTTGGTAGTAAGCGGAGCACTGACCACAGTAATTGCTGCCGTATCATCATCCGTATTAACAAGTGTCACATCTGCTGGGTTCATGCCTGCATAATCACCGCCAGCCGCCGCTGCCGTTTGGATAACATAGGCGATATCTCCATCATCAACATCATCATTTTTACCTGTAAGAGTAATTGTTTGAGCAATATTCCAAGTACCGCTCGTAAAAGAAAGTTGCTGTGTGGTAAATGTTGTTTCTGTGGTATCAAGAGCGGTTACATCAATCGTAACAGTGCTGGTTGGTTCCGAATTAAGCGCAAGAGTGAATGATCCTGTTGCTCCTGCTTCGCTCGTAGTCAAATCTGTTTCCACAAGGGTAAACCCTTTTGTGTCATCATCAGTATTAGTGACAGAAACATCGGCAGGATTTAAACTATTATAGTTTCCATCCGTTGCAGTCGTTGTTCCAATAACAATTGAATAAGCGGTATCTCCATCATCAATATCATCATTTACCCCTGTTACCGTAACAACATATGGCGTTGTATTACTCAGATTTATCCCTGTCTCACTAATCGTACCTTCAGTCGTATCCGAACTCGATAATGGAATGGTTACCGTGCCGCTACTTGGTGTTGTATTTAATGAAATGGTAAAGGTTGCAGTACCGCCAGCTTCAGTCGTATTTTGTGAAATCGGTGTGATGGTGATTCCTGCAACATCGTTATCTGTATTCGTAACACTGACATTGGTGACAGTAAGGCCATTATAATTACCGTCTGTTGAGGAAGTATCGCCAAGCGTCACTGTATAAGCATGGTCACCAGTAGCACTCGCCCCGTCATCCACACCCGTGATGGTGACTGTCTGTGCAACATTCCAATCTCCCGTTGTAAAGGTGAGCAAAGCCGTGCTGACTGTTCCATAGGAAACATTACTGCTGGCAACAGTAATAGTCACACTATTTGCCGGCTTACTGTTCAAGACAACAGAAAAGCTATCGGTACCACCAGTTTCGGTCGTTACACAGGTCGTCTTACTAACTGTAACCCCTTTAGTATCATCATCAGTATTGGTCACCGACACGTCTGTTGCTGTTACACCAGTGTAATCTGCACCTGACACATTGGTTTCAATGGTGTACGCAATATCACCATCATCAATATTATCATCTACCCCACTAACTGTTATTGTTTTCACTTCATTCCAGCGGCTTGGGGTGAAAATAACTGATGCAGGAGAAGCCGTACCTTCTGTAGCATCCAATGTTGGCACAGCAATGGTTACGTCACTGGTTGGCTCTGAGGTCAAGACCAACGTAAAGGTTGCCTGTCCACCAGCTTCACTTGTATTCCCTGAAATAGTACCAACCGTTACACCTTTGCTATCATCATCTGTATTGGTCACCGTTTTATCATTTGGGTTAAGTCCTGAATACAATGGATCTGAACTAACAGCAAGACTCGTCACAATCGTAAAGGTTTGGTCTCCGTCATCAATAAAATCATTTACACCAGTCGCCGTAATCGTTTGTGCTATATTCCAATCCAAGGATGTGAAAGTCATTGAACTAGTACTTACCGTACCTTCAGATAGGTCACTACTACTAATACCAATCATTACATTATCAGATGGCTGAGAAGCCAATACTAATGAGTACGAAGCAGTACCACCAGCTTCCGTTGTTGATGCAGAACCAGACAAAACAATGTCTGCACTGTCATCATCCGTAATAGAAACTAAAATATCATCAATAGAAGCACCGCTATAATCACCACCACTGGCTGTATGAGAAATGGTTGCATAATGAGGACTTAATTCATCCACATCATCATTGATTGCAGAGATCGTAATCATTTGAGCCGTATTCCATAGACTACCGCCGCTAGGGTTAAAAGTTAGATCTACACTAGATGCAGCATTGACCTGCACTTGAGACAATGCTGTTACCGTAATCGTCACTGCTGATGTTGGCTGCGAATTGAGAACAACACTATAGGTATCTGTACCACCAGCCTCCGTTGCCGTTGTGCTTGTTTTTGAAATAGTCACACCAATGCTATCATCGTCTGCATTGGTACCGCTCAGGTCTGGAGTAGCTGTCCCAGTTAATGCATCATAGTAAGTATCTGATGTCGAGCTTGGATCACCAAGCACAACAGAATAATTTCTTACACCATCAACAACATCGTCATTCTGTCCAGTAACCGTTACAGATACACCTGTATTCCAATTTCCTGAGTTTAATGTTACCGACCCCCCATCCAAAATAATTTCATCCGTATCCCCACCAATGGTAAGTGGAATAACAACATCATCCGATGGCTGTGTACCGAGCATAACCGTAAACGAATCAGTACCATTTGGCTCCGCTGTCGTTAAAACAGTTTTGCTAATAAGTACAGAAGCAGAGTCATTATCGGTATTTGAACCTGTTACATCTGGTGTTGCTCCATCCGTTAGCACAAAGTTCGTATCAGTTGAAGTCGTTGCACCAAGCACAACCGTGTAAGCTTGAGCACCATCAATAATAACATCATCAAGACCAGTCACGGTAACCAAAACACCTATTTCCCACAAAGCTGGTGTAATAACAACAGACGTAACACCACTTAAAGTTGCCTCATCACCACTAATAGAAATGGGAATAGTTACGTCGTCAGTAGGTAAGGCCGTTAAAGTCACGATAAAGGAATCTGTGGTTCCATCCTCTGATGTAGTAATACTAGCTTTGTTAACTACTACCCCAGCGGAATCATTATCTGTTATTGAGACAATTTGGTTCTCATCTGCATAAGTATCATAATCAGCACCACTAAAGCTATGAGTTATCGTTGATGAATGGCTCCCTTCAACGCTATCATCATCTATGGCTATAATTGTCACCGGCTGTGGAATATTCCAAGTACCGCTAGTGAACGTCAAAAAACTAGGGTTAGGATCGGCTTGGCTGTCTCCTGTAATTGTCACTGTTACATCACCACCAACAGGCTCTGAATCCAACTCTACGGTATAACTACCAGTAGATCCGCCTTCTGTTGCCGCAGAAGCCGTACCAAAGGTAACGCCAAGTGCATCATTATCTTTTACCCCAAATGTTTGACTGGTAGCAATAAGACCAGAATAGTTTCCGTCAGAACTAGATGCCCCAGTAAAATTGATTTTTACAATTTCGGAACCATCTACGATATCATCATCAATAATATCAATCGGAATATCTTGTGTAATATTCCAATCAGATGGTGTAAAAGTAACAGATGTAGAAGTCGGCATGATTTCGGTCGTATCATCCGAAGCAAACTGAATAGTTACATTAAATAAAGGTTTACTTGTTAATGTGATATGCATGTCAACATCTGCTTGATGTTCATCAACAATGCTGTCGTCCTTTGTCACGGTTATGCCTGCTGTATCATCATCGTCATTGTTACTCAAAAAATCTGCTGTAGAAGCGGAAGAATACGTTGGGTCACTGGTTGAAAGCGACACACTAATAGAATAAGCAACCGTACCATCATCAACATCATCATCTTGTCCGGTGACAGTAATCGCTTTATAGGTATTCCAATTTACGCTAGTGAATACATATTGGCAACTTGCTGCAGGAGTATCACCCCCATTAGTATGGACCTTTGCTTCAGCGGTATTAGAAGACGTGAACGTCATCGTTACATCCGACGTCGGCTGACTCTGTAGGCTAATCTGAAACGTTTGAGTGCTACCAGTTTCCGATGTGTTACCTGCCATCTCAATTCGATAAAAACCAGTATTATCATTATCGGTATTAATAATAGCCCCACTTGAATAATCATAACCATTATATTTCAAATCGGAACTCACCATTGGCAGTGGATCTATATACCAATTTTGATTTCCATCATCAATAAAATCATCCTGCCCTTGAACGTAAATTGTTTTATTAACGTTCCAGTCTCCAGTAGTGAACAGAACATTCACTTGCTCAGAGAAGACCGCATTATCAAGAGACACTTTACCTTCACCTATATCCAACGATTTAACTGGTATGGTCACGCTTGCTGTTGGTTGCGTAGCCAGCCGTATTTGAAATGTATCTTTACCGCCAGATTCTGTCGTTGTTAAACCAGCAGAATCAGTAAGCACAATATCTCTGGTATCGTCATCTGTAATAACAACATCTGCAGAAGTGGTTGTTTGCAGACGATAGCCATCACCCACAAGAACTTTTATCGTGACCGTTTCATTATCTTCATCAATAAAGTCATCAATTGCCGTAATTGTGACATTACGATAGGTTGCTCCAGGCAAAATGGCGACTTGTAGTCCAGGTGCTATAGGATCATCATCAACAATAGAGGAAAAATCCACCCCCATCGCAACACCAGCATCAGGGTCAAGATTTACCATTGTTTGACCATAATACCGAAAACTTCCTGTCACAGGAAAACTTCTCGTTAAACGAATATATCCAGTTTCACCGGTCTCCGCTGCCGTACTATCAAATGCTGCAATAGATATTTCTGGAAGCCACACTGGTAACGTATTTATCGCATCTTGTTGATCACCAGAACCTAATTCTTCTCCAAGCTGTCCAGAACTATCTCGTCCACCAGCTTTCACTTCACCACTTGCAGTCAGAATAAGCGAATGCCTTTGCCCTGCTGAAATATCATAGGCTGCCCCAGTAAACACCTGGTTGGGAATATTCTGCTGTCCGAGTGCGCCATTCATCAACTGGCCATCAGTATCAAGCCCCCAAGTCCAAACACGTCCTTTATAATCGAGTGCCATGCTGTGATATTCTGAACAATCTATCTTAACAATGGCATCCATCGTTGCTGTTATTCTGGTTGCTTGAACCGTGCTACCAGTCTCTGTGTTATGTCCCGTTCTACCAAGAGAGTTCGTTCCCCATGTCCACACTTCACCGTTTGCATCCAAGGCCATTGCGTGATAACCACCAGCAGTTATAGCGATAATATTATCCAAACTCCCTCCCGTATCTTTCTGAACAAGTGATGCATAAATATTATCCGTCGTAGACCCATCTCCCATACCAGAATAGCTACCTTCCCCCCATGCCCAAACTTGTCCTCTTCCATCGAGTGCATAAGAAGTATCTATACCAGCAGCAATTTGTTTAATATTTTCAAGAGTGAGATACGAAAAGAGTAGTTTATATTTCACCAAAACAAATGCGGTACTGTCCGTTGTCGAATTATTTCCTAACTGGCCACTCTTATTCGCGCCAACGGCATAAACCCGACCATTTGCAGAGAGATATAATGAGTGATTTGCACCAACTGCTATATCAATGGGATACTTATAACCGACAGATTGTCTTGTGCTATAAGATGATGGACTGCTATGCCCCAATCCTAACTGTGCACTATCATTATCACCAAATCCATACATGTACCCACCCGTATGTGCAACCAAAGAATGGCTATTCCCAGAACTTCTTTTGCTTATATGTTTGGTATCCCAGATAGTATACGATGTAACTGGGGTATCCCGTTCTACCGTTGTTTGGTCACCAACTTGCCCTAAGCTATTTGCTCCCCATGACCAAAGAATACCATCTTGTTTCAAGGCAAAACTATTGAACGCACCAGAGGCAACCTTCGTGATGATGTCGTTAGACCATTGTGCTGTCGCAAGTGATGGTGTAGAAATAGTCGATTCGGTGAGATCTGTTCCAAGTTGTTTATAGGTATTGTATCCCCATGCATAAAGACGAGCATCACCTTTAATTGCGCCAGATCCGTAATAGAGATTCCTTGGCAGTCTACTCACATTTGTCGTAACATAAGAACCATACGACAGTTGATCGGATGTAGACTCTGAACCATTTCCTAACTGACCGTTAAGATCTCGTCCGCATGTATAAACAAAACCATTGTACCGCAAAACCGTACTGTGATACCTACCCGCTGAAATATCCGTAGCAAAAGTAATCTCAGGAACAGGCTCTGGAATGTAGGCAGACGCAGTATTATCAAGCCCAAGCTGTCCATCATTATTATACCCCCAAACCAAAACCTCTCCGATAGTCGACAAAGCCATACTGTGATATGCTCCAGCGGAGATACGTTTTATATTTCCTATTGTATCAATTAAAACCGGACGACTTTCATCTTCGCTTCCTCCAATACCTAAACGTCCATATAAACCTCTTCCCCATGAGTATACCTCACCATTTGCCGTACGTGCCAGCGAGAAATCAGCACCAGCAGAAACTTCGACCACATCCTTATTATCAAAAAAAGAAGACGATATTGCGCTGTAAGAAGTTACGGGAGTTGGTGATGGATTGCCGTTTCCAATTTGCCCATATCTATTGTCTCCCCATCCATAAACCGTTCCACTTGCCGTTATTGCTAAAGCAAATTTTTCACCTGCTGCAATTCGGTTAAAGCCAAGCCCAATAACACGTGGAGTCGTATAATACGCAGTATCAACTGGTTCAGCACATTGCCCATACGCGTTATCACCCCAACAGTACACATACGCGCTACTTGTTACAATCATACTAAATTCATACCCAGCTTGAATATCAATAACTTCACCAGAAACACCAGACAAATCAACCTTCACCCACGTTGTTCTATTGGTTGTAGTACCATCACCTAACTGACCTTTGGTATTCCGCCCAGTCGCATACACCGTCCCATCAGCAGAGAGATACAGGCTATGTTGATACCCTTGTGCAAACTGCGCTTCCACTGCTGACAAACCAGACGCTAGACACAGCAAACCGAAACAAAATGCAATTATCTTTATTTTACACATAAGTATTCCTTCTCTACTTGTAACCTGAACCACATTATTAATTTAAAACATTTTATTTTAGTGGAGCAATAAAACGATTATCTGAATATTTATTCCGGCAAAGATATCTCAAACAAGGCTTTATCTTTGCCGTACCACAGACAGAGTTTCTTAGACGTATTAAATAGATATCAAGATGGCTCAACCCTACTACGCCCATAAAACCCCCTCCATTATAACTATACACGTTAGCTCATGGCTTCGTAACAATGACAAAAAACCAGACTGTAGCATACACAGACAAAGGATAATACAACCGATGTAAATACGGTTCATTCGTTTCATTTGAACCAAAAGAGATCGCTAGCAACGGATGCTCATTCCTTTATAAAAGGAGGTATGAAACAAGAGATACTCGTTGAAGGACTGATGCAGGCAGCTAGTAAGCGAAAGATGGTTAGTTCAAGCCAAGCTGAACGTATCAAATCACTTATCTTGGAGCGTGAGTTACGGACAATCGACGATGTTCGTGAATGGCTCAAACACGGTGCTGACTTAGGCGTAAACCTGAGCGCTGCGCTAAAGGGGCTTTTACCAAATGAGCGGCAGAGGCGCTTTGGTGCTTACGAAACCATCGCCCACCTTGCCGACGGTGGTATGGGAAGCGTGTGGCTGGTCTGCTCTCCTACTGAAAAACTTGCTGTTATTAAGACCATGCGAAAATCCGTAACCGCTGACAACGAAGAATTCCGCCAACGATTTGAACGTGAATCCCGTATCATGCTCAGCCTCCAACACGAAAATATTGTAAGTTGTATAGATGCCGCTACTTCTGAAGACGGTACACACTTTATGGTGCTCGACTTTATTGATGCTGGTGATCTTAAGGAACTGATAGAAGAACACGGAAAATTAAATGAACCACTCTCCTTAAGCATTTTCCATCAAGCAGTAACTGGCCTCTGTGAAGCCCATAGACTCAAGCTTATCCACCGCGACATTAAACCTGCCAATATTTTTGTCTGTAAAGATGGCGGCATTAAACTTGCAGATTTTGGCGTTGCTCGCTCAACCGAAGAAACACGAACCATGCTGACCATGCAAGGAGCGCTGATTGGCAGCCCACTTTACATGGCCCCAGAACAAGTCATGGGGGAAACCTCTATCGATATTCGTGCTGATATTTATTCCATGGGCATCATGCTTTACTATATGCTCGTCGGATCAGCCCCTTTTCTGTCAAAGAATATCCAAGAAATCATGCATATGCAGTGCACTGCCTCCGTACCTGATTTACGAACCATCTGTGATTCTGTCCATGATGAGACTCAAGAGCTGTTTGAGAAATGCCTTGGCAAGAAACCAGAAGACCGTTTTGAGAACCCACTCTTACTACTCGATGCTATTGAAGATGCCCTTCGCGTAGTCGGTATCCAAGTTCCAGAGCGCAAAGCCACTCAAACAGGCGAAACAACCACGGCAAGCGCACTCAATACCGCCACTGCTGGGCTCCTTGAAGCAAGCCGAGCCCACATCCCAGACGCAACGATTGCTGCAAATTTAAATCTGCTTAATGATGCAACCCTACAAGCAACCATGGCCGTAGATCTTTCAGGTAATGCCATGGCAGAAACCATGGTAACAGACCTCTCTGTTGGAGAGCCCCCACAACCATCAAGTGACGTACTACCAGACAATAATTCCAATGCTCCACATGCCTTTCCAGACACGGGTTACTTTGGCGGAGATCAAGCTGAAGACAACATAGACACACTCGTTGGCGCGCCTCCTGGATTGTCTTCGCCAAATAATGAGGCAACGCTTTTTGGTGGAGCCCCAAAAGAATTTGTCGAAACTTTGCTCTCATCCGTCAAATCGGAAACAGATATTACCCTCGCAATGAGTGGCGTTGGTACACAACATTGCAGCGGTGATATTTCAGAAGCAATGACTGCAGATTGGCTAACCTTCGCTCCGCATGATGCCAATGATAAAACCATGATTCAAATCTTTGCGAAGCCTTGTATTAACATTGGCAAATTACGTGAAGAACCAGTAGATGTCTGCCTACGAAATTATCCCGTAGCCATTCATAAACAGGCCTGCATGCGTATCAGCAGAAATCACATGCGTCTCTACTATGACGACAGCCTTAAGGCCCTTGTTGCCATGGATCATAAAAGTGCCAATGGCACCTTAATGGACGGCATCGTTATGCAGGCTATGAATCCGCAGCACTGTATTCCAAACCAAGAATACAAACTCACTCTGGCAGACGTTATTACTTTAAACATTCGCAGTCTACAACGCACGAGCATGCCAACCTATACCATAGAGGGCATCGGAGACAGCGAACGGGGAACGGCATGTGGTTTAGACAATGACATTCCACTCGACTGCGCCATTCTCTCTCGACCAGAAAACAGGCCAGAGTTGACCTACATCATGCTCTTCCGTCGAATAAGTATTGGCGGTTCTCATTCTGACTTTCATGTACCGGGTTGCCCAGACTCCACCTCTACGGAAATAAGCCGTTTCAATGGGCAATGGATTTGGCGAGACCCCAATATTACCAATCAAAATTGGTTACCACTTACCGAAGGTACAGAGCTTACTTTTGGTAACCATATCCTCACTGCTCGTCCCGGTGTGTACCCAGACTTTCATTAAGTCGGGCTGCACCCACACCCACTTGCACAAGCTCAGGCTTTAGGGACTAAATAAAACTATGCAACTTATTGATACCCACTGCCATCTCACCAATGATCGTTATGATAATGACCGCGATACTGTTATTACCGCCACACTCGAACAAGATATAGCTCACTGCATTACCATTGGCACCGGCATAGCAGATGGTCATGCCGCTCGCACCTTGGCCCAGAAATATAACCACATTTCCTGCGCCGTTGGTATGGATCCGTTTTCCTCCAATGACGCCTCTGATAATTTTTCCGAACATCTCCAGCAATTAGATGAACTCCTCAACAGCAATGCTTTTTGCGCCCTTGGAGAAATCGGCCTTGATTATTATTACACAGATCTTGGTAGCCCACAGGTGCAAGCCAAACGATTTGAACAACAACTCGAAATGGCGGTCGCTCATGACCTACCTGTTGTTATTCATGTGCGCGATGCTCATGATGATATGATTTCCATCTTGAATAATCACCCAAAAAACCGAGGTGTTATCCATAGCTTCACTGGTGATGTACCAACCGCAGAACGTTATCTCCAATTAGAACAGTGGATGCTCAGTTACAACGGCATTGCCACTTTTAAAAATGGAACCGATGTTCTTGCTGCCGCCACAATAACACCAACAGAGAGACTATTAATAGAAACAGATGCCCCCTACTTAGCACCCATTCCCAAACGTGGACGACGCAATGAACCGGCCTATGTTGCTCATACCTGTAAGCGTATTGCTGAAGCCAGAAACGATACCATGGAAAACATTGCCGCCATAACAACCGCAAATGCTATACAATTATTTAATATTGCTCTCTAGCACTGAGCACACGTTTACCTATTTTTTTTATTTTCACCGGCCTTTTATTCCACTTTTAAAAACCAGCATTTGAACTATATCACTCAAGTATGGCAAAAAAGCGTCTTAATTTCGGCGCAATTTAAAAGCAATCTGTTTATGGAAATCTGGAATGTTTTTAGTCAGTTCACCTCCTACATGGGTGAAAGATTCCGTTCCAATAATTTCACCAGTATTCGCATTCCACCATTCGATAGTCATAGCACCTTCACGAACTTTTTTTCCTATACGGATGTTTGCCCCTGTGGTTTCTAAAATATCATCACCACTAGCCCCCCAGTGGTGATCCTGAATATACCCCCACATGCAGCCAGGTGATAACAAACAACGTGCCCAATGCTTGCGCTGATGCTGCACCTTTAATCCAACACTACGGCCTTTGGCGTGACGAAAGTCTTCATTTTTTATAAATGCTGTAATTGCAGTATATGGTTTCCAGTAATCATGTTGGTCTACCCATTCAAACCACCACAACATAGGTGCAGCACCATGACCACAAACGAGAGCCGCCCAAGCACTGCTTTCGTGCTCCATCAACATTCGTTGTGTCAAAAAAGTTCCATTATTACCGCCATATTCTGTAATCATGACAGGCTTATCGTACTGGGCCGCGCCACGCGAACGGTCAAACAGAGAATTATATAATAAATCAGCAAATAGAGTTGGTGATGACGTTCGGTTACGTTCTCTATGCCAATGATGGTAAGCATCCAAGGTTGTAAAGTCGAGTTCATCTATGCCTGCCACTCTCGGATGTGCCCATTTAAAAGTCGTGGCAAAATGTGTGCAAACAGGGTGATTATAAATGTCTAAGGCATGCCAACGCTTGGCCGCTTTTTTATGCCAGCCTGCAATAGTAGACACTGAATGACGACGACCACGAATAGAGCTCAGTCCTAACTGGGTTAAATCAACCTCGGACCAGAGCTTCCAACCGAGAACCGCGGGATGATCAGCATAGCGAGCAATAATATATCTTCGTAAGTTTTCTTGATGCCGTAGTGCTTCTGGGTGTGAAAAAACAGCGTAGGGTGATACCAGCGGCCCACCATTTCGTTGATGTAAAGGATTGCTTCGCCACTCACTTTCCTCAGAGCTATCTTGTGCTTTACCATGATTATCTATATTCAATAAAATACGCATATCATGAGCCGCCGCATCATCCAACAAGGCATCTAAACGCTCTGCATGATAACTGCTATAGGCACCAAGACCAAACTGATGTGGCCACTGATTGCTCCACTCTAAAGCAAAATTCCATGAACTCATCCATACTTCTGCTGCGTTGACACCTGCTGCTGCATACCGTTCAAAAAATGCATGATAATTTAATAAACCTCGATTAACTGTCTTTTTAGTGTGATAGCGTTCTATGCTGAGCTTGTCATGAGCACTATTCATATTTACCCCAACCGGCCAATACATACGCTCTTGATTGACACCAGTAGCAAAATAACGGGAGTCGCGTGTGTCCACCCGAATATATTCATCCCATTCTTCACCTGCTACCGCTACAGATGGCATATCCAAACGCAGAAGCTCTTCTTGTGCATCCCAAGAAGCTTCCATTACACAGGAGTACAATCCAGGTTGCCGTGGGCGATAACGAATTTCAAAGAAAGCCTGTTGTTGCGGAAGGCCCGTTTCACTATCTCCCCTATCCACAAAAGAATAGGGCTGCCGATAAAACCCAGGAACACGCTCTTCTTTGCCATCCGGTGTGGTAAAAACGAGATCAAGATAAAAAACATCTGGATCAAAAACATCTACAGGCATTGGATCTGGCAGACAACGGTAAACAAGACGCTGACCTGTTTGCCCCTTATCTGGAAGAGTAAGGGCCGTTATCTGATAAGATGGTATGGTTTCTTCCGACTGTTCTTTATCAGTGAGTAATTCTTCTATGTGAATAAGTGCCTGAGATGCTTGGCTACTAAAAAAGAAGACACCATAGGCTGTCATGTGCGTGCGCTGGACCGAATTCCATACAGCCGTATGCCCTGATGCTTCCCAACCTGCTGCTGGTGTACAATCAAAAGAATAACGAACAGTGCCCTTACAGGGACCTGGACGAACAGACTGAAACCAAATACCATCACTATCTTGCATCCACGCACCCATACCCAAATCTGCGGGCGCGTCTTCCGGAATATGACACAAAACATCTATACTCGTAGCCTCTTCAGATAAGCTCTGTTGTGCCGTAACAATAGTTGTTAATGGAGATTTTAATTGTATTTCTGATGCACCACATCTTAGAATACAGAACAACCCAAGAAGCAGAAGACGCAATAGGCTACGATCAAAGTTCTTTTTATTCTCCACCTTCCCCTATATCCCTTTCTTCTGCTTATGTAGAGATTGGTTAACGAACAGCCGTTAGTTTTGTAATAAACGTGCAGCATCCAGTGCGCCGTACGTAAAAATAATATCTGCACCAGCACGACGAAAACCAATGAGGCTTTCAAGTAGGCAGGCATCATAATCAATCCAGCCTTTTTCGGACGCGGCGCAGAGCATAGCATATTCACCAGAAACATGATAAGCAGCAATCGGTAATGCCGTTTGTTCGCGCACTTGGCTCATAACATCCAAATAAGGCAGACCCGGCTTCACCATAATCCAGTCAGCACCTTCAGCTTCGTCTAATTCGACTTCACGGAACGCTTCTCGTTTATTGGCTGGATCCATTTGATAGGTCTTTTTATCACCACCACGTGGAGCGGAATCAAGAGCATCACGAAATGGGCCATAAAAAGCGGAAGCATATTTGACGCAATAACTACAGATACCAACAGTCGTAAACCCGTCAGCATCAAGCGCCTCTCGAATAACAGCAACACGACCATCCATCATATCTGATGGTGCTACAATATCTGCCCCTGCCTTTGCCTGGGCAACGGCCATGGCTGCAAGAATGGGTAAGGTGGTATCGTTAATGATTTCGCCATCTTCAACAAATCCATCATGGCCATCACTTGAATACGGGTCCATCGCTACATCGGTGATAACAAGCAGCTCTGGAACATTTTGTTTTATCGCGCGAATAGCCCGCTGAAATAAACCATCTGGATTCACACTTTCTTTGGCACAGCTATCTTTTAAGTCATCTGTTAAATACGGAAATAAAGCGATACCACTTACACCAAGATCAGCCGCTTCACGTGCTTTTTGTACAAGTAAATCTATACTTAAACGTTGGCAGCCAGGCATCGATGGAATATCTACTGCTGTATGCTCTCCCTCCATCACAAAGGCGGGTAAGACCAAATTATGCGCATGCAATTGTGTTTCTTGCATGCAGGCGCGCAAAGCAGCGGTGCGACGATTACGGCGCGGGCGTATGTCAATTGGGTAAGTCATGGCTGTGACCTTTCTTAATCAAGTAAGCTATAATGGTCCATGAGTTTCTTCCATGCCAGCAAACCTGCTCGTGGGATAAGCACATCTCCATCAGCATTTCTATGACATGGAATAGTTGAAGCCTCTAAACGCTTAGCAATAAAATGTATGCTTCGATCAACTAATTCAGCCGCTTCATTAACAGAGATCAAATCATCTGCTGAAACATCATGAATATACCACAGCGGTTCCCGCTGCAAATCGTGACGGAAGGATTTACGGTCTGCCTGCTCAAGTGTGTGTGCTGCTTGCAAGAGTGCTTCCGACGACGCACCAGAAGCGGCAACCGCGCGAAAATATGGAAGCGCTAATTCATAACAAAGACCTGTTATCGCAACAAGCTCATCCCATTGTTGGCGCAAAAAATCAGCGACGGCCTGAGGAACATTGTTGGCACAAGCATATTTCACTAATGCTTCTATCAAGACAACAACATCTTCATCTTCTGGTTCGTACTCAGCAAATAATGCTGTTGCTGCTGCGAGTGACTCATCTATTGCACCAGCAAGCGCATAACAGCGAGTCATATCGCTCAGTTCTTCTCCATCATTTTCGTCGGGGCTTGCCTGCAATGCTGAAGCCGCCCACCATGCGAGGTCTTTCAACGGGTCCGTTGCACCCGGCATAATTCCTTCTTCAAGTCCCTGTAATAAATCATGAGCAAGTTCTGCCCAATAGCTGGTATAATCATCCTCATCGGGCGCACTAAAAGTGTACCACTGTCCGCGCTCCATTTTTTGACTGAGATCTTTTAGTGATCGTACTACCACATCACTCTCGGGGAAATCTTTGGTAAATGCAGCAGAGATATGCTCTTGATATTCATCTGAGAGATGACCAAAAAACAATTGTGGCACCGTGCTCAAACCTTGATCATTTGCCAAAACAATAACGAGCATGCCCTGTGCTGCTTGAAACATTTCCCGGGCCCGCATACCCGCATCAAGAGCACTGAGCCCTTGTTCTTCCATCTGAGTAACAACAGAGACAAGCGGACCACTACCATCCGCCAAGAACTGTGCCCGTGCTGCTGTTAGGGCCGGACTGAGTGGTGCTAAAAACACCGAATGAAAGCGTGTTTGCCCTGCAAACATGGAGAGTGGGTCAAAACCACCATTTCCAGCCATATCCTGTAATTCACGGGCAAAGCCCGCCATGTCCTCACCGAGCATAGTATTTACTCCTCGGAGAGAGAATAGAAGCCTCGACTAACACACAAGTTACGGTTTCAGCCTGCTTGCGTACCCTCTCACTCTGATGTATACTTTCCTTGATACTAAGAACCCACGCCACTGTAAAGAGGAGCGCAGCGTGAATAGACAATTACTGACCCAGTTAAACGATAGTTTCTCTCAGCTCACTGAGCAGATCGTTCCTGAGTTTATAGATTCTATGCCGCCAGGGTACTTTCAAGACATAGACGAAGCAACGCAACTTGAACATATTAAGGCCATTGTTGCCACCGGCGCATCCAACACACCAGTAGCTTTGGAACTCCATAGCCCCGATTCTTCTATTTGGACCTATATCGCTCGTGGTGGTGATCCTGGCACTTTGCTTACCCATCAGCTAGCACGTTTGCCCAAAGGGGGAACTCTGACTGCGGCAAAAGTCTATATCTCTCGTGATGCACAGTACACCTTAACCATCTATCATTTCACGGAACAAGACACCTTTGATGAAAACAACCCACTGCACCAGCAAGCCTTAGAGAAGACTCTCGCCTTTGTTGCTCAAAGTAATGGCATCTATAATCCAGATGTTATTACCAAGTATATGAAGTATCTTCCTGCTGAACATCTGATAGCCATTCCACCAAGCCGCATCTGCCACCATTCAACCTTACTTAATGCCATTCGTGGTACCAGCGATACCAACCTTTCTCTTCAGTCCGTAAGCCAACGCTCTGACTTAAAACGTATTGCCATAGCTGTCGCTAATACAGACACCCGAGAAACAATGGAGCGTATCGTTTCTCGTTTGCACGCTTTAGACCTGAATATTGCCGGTATTTACTTAGATACCTTGCGAGATGAAACGGGAGAATGCTTTTCTATTATTTCTTATCTTGTTCATGATGCTGAAGACAACATTCAAGAACATAGTCGACTGTGGTTTAATATTAAACGCCAACTCCGTCATGCTCGTTGGCTAGATAAGAGCGTTCTTGATTTACTAGAACGTTATCCTAACCACGACCTCTACGAGCTAGAATCTTTGGCCGGTCTCTGTAGCCTTATTCATCAAAAATTATCCAAAGAAAATCAATGGGCGTACACCAAAGATTCCATCCTGCGAACCGCTTGTTATTACATGAGCCGAACCGAAACCTTGCTCAGTTTAATTTTACGTCGCTTTAACCCCGAATCTCCATTACCTGATGAAGAATTCATCCCCTCACTTTGGGCATTTAGAAAACTCTGTGATCAGCTGCCTGCCGCTGGCAATGGACGAATTGTATTACAAACATTAGCCGATGCGGTTGAATCTATACGTTATACGAATCTCTACGTAAAACAACGCTATGCACTTGCTTTTAACGTAGACCCTAAATTCCTTGATAATGACAAACGCCCTGAATTACCATACGGTGTTTTCTTTGTTCATGGGCGCGAATTTAATGGTTTCCATGTCCGCTTCCGCGATATTGCTCGTGGCGGTGTTCGCGTTGTTATTCCGCGTTCTCAAGAACAACACACCTTAGAATCAGAACGTCACTACGACGAGAATTACGGGCTCGCTTTTGCCCAACAATTAAAAAACAAAGATATTCCAGAAGGTGGCTCTAAAGGCGTCATCCTTATGGAACCACTTGATGCGAGCCGAGTCAACCCAGCCAATCGCTGTGTAAAGGCCTATATCAACAGTTTGTTAGATATGATTACGCCAGACATTATTACCACAAGCCAAATTGCTTTTCATCCAAGCACCCAAGAATTACTCTACCTTGGACCTGATGAAAATATTACCAATGAACTTATTGAGTGGATTGTGAAACGGGCAGAAGAACGTAACTACCCATGTGCTTCGGCCTTTATGAGCTCCAAGCCAGGCGCTGGCATTAATCACAAAGAATTTGGAGTTACTTCTGAGGGAGTTATTGTCTATTTAGATGTTGCCCTCCATGCCCTTGGCTACGAACCACGCAACAAAGACTTTACCGTTAAATTAACTGGTGGACCAGACGGAGACGTTGGTGGTAATGCTATTCGTATACTCAACCGTGAATATGGTGAACATGCACGCATTGTTGGCATTGCCGATGGCAGTGGCTGCCTTGAAGACCCAGACGGACTGAACCATGCCGAATTATTACGATTAGTTAATGATGGGCTGCCGGTCATGTCTTTTTCTCAAGAAGCTTTTGGCCCACAGACCGAATTATTTGATGCCAGCACAGAAAACGGTGCATATAAAAGAAATAGTATGCATAACCGTGTCTTAAGCGATGCCTTCCTCCCCTGTGGTGGTCGGCCAAGTACCATCAATGAAGGTAATTGGGAACAATTTCTTACCGAAGACGAAACTCCTTCTAGTCGCCTCATTGTAGAAGGCGCAAACTTATTCCTCACGGAAGATGCTCGCCAAGCACTCTTTGCCAAAGGCACTATTATTGTAAAAGATTCTTCTGCAAATAAAGCAGGTGTCATTTGTAGCAGCTATGAAATTGGTGCGAGCATGTTGCTGGACCGCGATGATTTTCTTGCATTAAAAGAAGTTTTTGTTGCCGATGTCCTACAGAAATTGCGGCATCTTGCCCGCTGTGAAGCAACCTTGCTCTTTAATGAATACAAAAAACAACCGGAACGAGCACTTTCTGAAACCTCTGTTCATATTAGCAAAAGCATCAATAAAGTAAGTGATGCAATTACCGCTCACATTTCAACACTTACATCTCGTGATGAACTACAAGCGATGATCTACAAACATTTACCAGACACACTTATTGAAGCCGTTGGTGAACATATCCATGATCTACCAGACTCCTATGCTCAATGGATGATTTCCGCCAGCCTTGCCTCTCATATTGTTTATCATGAAGGCCTAGACTTTATAGACAGCCTTGATGACGGCCGTATTGGTCAATTAGCCGTACAATACCTTTCTGAAGAAGGCAATGTTGCACGCTACATTACAGCCATAGAACAAAGCGACCTTGCAGACCGAGAAAAAATCATTGCCATCCTCCGCCGTGGAGGGACCAGAAGCGCCCTTGGGCTCTAAAGATGAACCTCTGACCCAATCCATTTGGTCTTTGTATATAATCACCTGCGCTGATGGCAGTTATTATACCGGTATTACAACTGATATAGAGCGCCGTTTCGCGGTCCATCAAAACGGTGGCCCACAATGCGCCAAATACCTACGTGGTAGAGGCCCGCTCACGCTCTCTTTTCATACAGTCATTGGCAGTCATGGTGACGCATTACGAACAGAATATGCAACAAAACAATTAACCAAAAAGCAAAAATCTGCGATTATTGCTGGCACGAGAAAGCTACCGCTACCTTAAAAAACTTGCTACCTAGGGATGCATGCGTTTTACGCATCGGATAACTGAACACTTTTGATATCAACTCAAGACTATTACTGAACAACCTTGAAACTGGTAAGCTCTGCTTCATCATTCTGCTGAACAAGGGAAATAAAAACGGAATACTACCGCTATACGCTCCCCCTCGCAAGAAAAGAGACCCTATGTCATACTACGACTCCTTTGAATCTGGCCGCTGGACTACGCATATTGATGTGCGTGACTTTATCCAAAAAAACTTCACCCATTACGAGGGTGATGAGTCATTCTTAGCCAAACCAACCGAAAATACTATAAAGCTGTGGAAACAGGTTGCTGGCTTGATGAAAGAAGAATTAGCCAAAGGCGGTGTCCTCGATATTGATACAACAACAGTCTGTGGCGTTAATGCTCATGAAGCTGGTTATATCGACAAAGATCGAGAAAGCATCGTTGGCCTACAAACAGACGCACCACTGAAGCGGGCAATTATGCCATACGGTGGTGCCCGCTTAGTAGAAAAATCCTGTGAAGCCTATGGTTATGAGCTTGATCCAACCATTAAACATGTTTTCGGCAATTTCCGTAAAACTCATAACGATGGTGTCTTTGATGCCTACACACCAGAAATTCGTGCGGCACGAACTGCTGGTATTATTACTGGCTTGCCAGATTCCTATGGCCGTGGTCGCATTATTGGGGATTACCGCCGTGTTGCCCTTTATGGTATTGATCGGCTGATGCTCGACAAAAAAGCACAGCACGCAGACCTCGACATTAATAACGTAGATAGCCAATGCGTGTTAGACCGAGAAGAAATTTCAGAACAAATACGCTCGCTAGCAGACCTGAAAGACATGGCTGCCAAATATGGCTTTGATATTACTCGTCCGGCAGAATCCGCACAGGAAGCAATTCAATGGACCTATTTTGCATTCCTCGGTGCTGTTAAATCACAGGATGGCGCTGCGATGAGCCTTGGTCGCGTTTCATCTTTCTTGGATATTTATATCCAAAAAGATCTGGAAGAAGGCACTATTACCGAATCTGAAGCACAAGAATATATAGACCATTTCGTTATGAAATTGCGGATGGTTCGCTTCCTACGTCCACCAGAGTACAATGAACTCTTTTCCGGTGACCCAACATGGGTCACAGAATCTATTGGTGGTATGGGCGTAGACGGCAGAACTTTAGTAACCCGTAGCTCCTTCCGCTTCCTCCATACCTTATATAACCTTGGAGCATCACCTGAGCCAAACCTGACAGTACTTTGGTCCCGCCGTCTTCCTGAAGCATTCAAAAAATATGCCGCACAGGTCTCCATTGACACAAGTTCTATTCAATATGAAAATGATTGCATCATGCGTGGCTACTGGGGCGACGATTATTCCATTGCCTGCTGTGTATCCGCCATGCGTACCGGCAAACAAATGCAGTTTTTTGGTGCTCGTTGTAATTTGGCCAAAGCGCTCCTGTATTCTATTAACGGTGGCTGTGATGAAATTAAAGGCATTCAAGTTGGACCAAAATTTGAGCGCATTAGTTCTGAATACCTTGATTATGATGAAGTCTGTGAAAAGTTTGATTATTTCCAAGACTGGATCGCCACCCTCTACATCAACTCTTTGAATATTATTCATTACATGCACGACAAGTATTGCTACGAATCCCTGCAAATGGCTCTGCATGATCAAAACATTTTCCGCACTATGGCCTGTGGCATTGCTGGTCTCTCAGTCGTAGCAGACTCTCTTTCTGCAATTAAACACGCACGAGTAAAATGCATTCGCAATGAAGCAGGATATGCCATTGATTTTGAAATTGAAGGCGACTATCCAAAATTCGGTAACAATGATGACCGTGTTGATACGATAGCCTGTGATCTTGTTGAATCTTTCATGAAAAAGCTGAAGAAAAACCCAACGTATCGTAACTCTGTACCAACCATGTCCATATTAACCATCACATCAAACGTCGTATATGGCAAGAAAACCGGTAATACCCCTGATGGCCGTAAAAAAGGCGAGCCATTTGCTCCTGGCGCAAACCCGATGCATGGACGCGATACCAACGGTGCCCTAGCTTCGGTTGCCTCGGTTGCCAAGTTGCCATACGAGTTTTCACAAGACGGCATCTCTTACACCTTCTCAATTGAACCGAGTACACTCGGTAAAACCATGGAAGACCGTAATCGCAATCTACAAGCACTACTGGATGGTTACACCGATCAAAACGGACATCACATTAACATTAACGTACTAGACCGTGAAGTGTTACTCCGTGCGATGGAACACCCAGAAGAATATCCACAATTAACCATTCGTGTTTCTGGCTATGCTGTCAATTTCGTTAAATTGACACGTGAGCAGCAACTTGATGTCATTAATCGTACCTTCCACGGCAATATTTAATTTATGACTGTCGCCCGTGTTCATTCTGTCGAAACCTTTGGCACGCTTGACGGCCCAGGCATTCGTTTTGTCGCCTTTTTCCAAGGCTGTCATCTACGATGCCAATATTGTCATAACCGCGATCTTTGGGAAATAGCTGACGGAACGGAATACACGCCACAACAACTCATTCGTGAAGTAAAGCGCTATCAGCCATACTTTACTTCATCTGGTGGCGGGCTGACAGCATCTGGTGGGGAACCACTGTTGCAGGCCCCCGCCTTAACCGAAATATTCCGCTTAGCCCAAAAAGCTGGTATCCACACTTGTTTGGATACCAGTGGCGCACTCAAAATAAACAAATCCATTGAAGAACTGCTCTCCTACACCGACCTTGTGCTCTTAGACTTGAAACACATACAGGATGACAAACATCAGAAGCTTGTTGGCCTGAGCAATAAATATGTTCTTCAATTTGCAAAAACCCTAGATCAGCTCTCTATACCGACATGGGTTCGTCATGTTGTTATCCCGGGCATTACTGACGGCGCAGGTGATTGTACAGCTCTTGCAGATTTTATTAACACACTGAGCAACGTCGAGCAACTCACCCTACTCGCCTTTCATCAACTGGGTGCCTACAAATGGGAACAGCTTGGACAGTCTTATGATCTTGCCGATGCAATACCGCCAAGCAATGAAGACATGGCCCGAGTACAGTCATATTTTTCACAACTCTCCATCCCTGTCATCGGACGGTAAAAAAACTTTTTAATGACAACGCTTCCATTCAGATGGAGACATGCCCTTTGCTTGTTTAAAATGCAAAGAAAAGGCAAAAGGTGTGGCATACCCAAGTAAACCTGCAACGGCCTTAATAGCATTATGCGGTAACAATAGACACGCCTGTTCTATACGTTGGACACGGCGATATTGTACTGGTGATTGACCAAGCGCCTCTTTAAATCGACGACGAAAAGTTTCTTGCGAACAGCCAAGTTCCTCCGCTATTTCCGGTACCGTTCGGTTCCAGAAACGCGTTAATAATCGACAGGCTTCGGTGATAAATTGTTGATCAAGCGGTGCTTGATTTTTTCGTTCATGACAGCCCAAAAATAATTGCTGTACATATAACAAACTCTGCTCTGGCGAACACCTCGTATCATGACCATAAAAAGCCCAAAACTGCTGGATCAATTCATCATCCTCAGGGCATGCCAAACACCAACCCACCTCCGGCATAGGCATACCAGCCTGAGATAAATGTTCCGCAGTTGATCGATCTATAACAACATAAATCTCACGATACGTTGCTGTGTTATCATAACGTATATTGTTGGCATCTCCACCATAGCAAAAAATACTTCCTGAAGTTTGCGGCAACCAAACCCCTTGTGAGTCACGCATATAGGCAATCCCACTCAGCACTACATTATAACCGATCAAACGAGAATGCTTACTTGGATAACGTTGGCCTTTTTTATTTTCTCGGCAACCGTAGACCAATAAAGCCTGCCGTCCTGCTACTGGCAAAAGCCTTGTATGATTCTCGAGCTGCAATTCACCCAATATGACCGAATTTAGTATGTTTTTCACCCTTATTATATATCAAATTACTATTGTCAGGCAAGCACCATCTGCATATCATAAATAAATGACTTGGATAGACACATGCCCACTTATTGATATTCATACCCATGCTGGTAGCGAAAAACGTGGAGAAAGCCCTGCTCGAACGGTTGCTGAGATTATTCGTCTGCAACGCAGTGAGCAACTCAACTATGGCATCCTTTTAAGCAGAGAGTTCTCTGAGCCCATAGATCATAGGGCCTTTCTCACTGAAATCGCAGCCCACAAGAAACAATGTGGTGGGTTGTTACGCGTTACTCCCCATCAATCTGATGCTCACCTCCGCTGCATTCGTCCACTTATACAAGAGTTTCCTGAAAGTGTGCTCGGCTTCAAATTGCACCCAGCACGAGATAACTATACGGTAAACCTCAACACTGTTGATGATATATGTGCCTGTGCCGTAGAATATAACTTGATGATTGGTACGCATACAAGCGTCAAAAGCCCCGCCTGCGATTGGCTGCCACTCTTAGAAAAATATCCAACATTACGCTTACTACTCTATCATGCTCATCATCCAGATGATATATGTGAGCTATTATCCGATTTCCCTCATACACGAATCGACACATCAGGAGATGCTTTTAACCCAGATACACTTATTCGGGTAGCGCACACCTGCGGACATGATCGTATCTGCTTTGGCATTGATGGACCACTCGCCTTTCCACATGCTCACGGCCACTTCTTACCTCACTACCGTCAAGCAGCCAAAGAAATAGCGGGTTTTTGCAGCAACGACCGTAATCTACTTGAACAAATTTTCTTCAAAAATGCAGAAGCATTTCTAGGAAAAATATGCATATAACACGACTCGGTCATGGACCCATTATTTATCCGGAGCTAGACGATAGCATTGGCACAAATATTAATGGCCCAGCCCCTATCCGTGTTCCTTCGTGGGTCTCCAATCCACTGGGAAAATATTATCTCTATTTTGCTCACCACACTGGCACATATATTCGATTGGCCTATGCTGATGATCTCAATGGGCCATGGCAGATCTATGCTGGTGGAGTCCTCAAACTTTCAGAAACACAATGGACTGATCATCTTGCTTCACCTGATGTTATTATCGATGAAGACAAACATGAATTACGCCTATATCTACACGGTTACGCACCACAGCAAAACAAAGACCCAAACTGTATTGCTCAAGGCCAACGCAGTTTTGTTGCACGCAGTACAGATGGATTGCACTTTCAGGCAGAGAACATTGACCTAGCACCCTATTACTTGCGTGTTTTTCAACACAAAGATGCTTGGTACGGTATTGCAAAAGATGCCTACAATGGCTCTGTTCTCTTACGTTCTACCGATGGCGTAACCCCTTTTGAGACTGGCCCCACCCTCTTGCCCGGTTCGCGCCATTGTGCCGTACAGCCTATTACAGAAAAATTCTGTTTTATTTATTTTAGCCGTATTGGTGATAAACCGGAACGCATACTGCGAGCACACCTCAGCACAACAGGTGATTGGACAACATGGAGTATCGACCATATCACAGAAGTGTTAGCCCCAATCATGCCGTGGGAAGGCAGTGAATGCCCCTGTCTCCCTTCAGAAAAAGGCGTTGTCACACAAGCTGTTCACCAACTACGTGATCCAGGCATTTTAGTAGAAAACCATACCACCTATCTTTTTTATAGCTGTGCTGGTGAATCCGGCATTGGCCTTGCACGTATCACCGACGAAAGGAATATTTCATGACCATTCTCCGCCACTTGCTCTGTACCATGATAGCAAGCTTCTTCTTGCCGCTTCAGGCTTCAGACGCCATCCCTATTACTGTCGCTCACGATGCCCCCTTCGATAATTATCATATTACCAATACTGTTCTCCATAAAAACCCTGCTCGTTTTAGTAGTAATATTGTTTGGCTCTACTCATGGAAACCATGGGGTGGTGAAATGTATTTTAATATCTGGAACGAAAATTTTTCTATGGAACCGTATAATATGCGAGAAGAGTATTTCATCTCTACGGTTGATAGTGACAATAGCGCAACCCAACTCTCCTATGCTTTCTCTAAAAAAGATAAAAAACCTGGATTCTCTTATTGGGGATCCATCCCTTCAGGTATGTGGGCAGGAGGAACAGCTGTTATTTATCGTGATAATGGAACACTCTATGAACGTATCCATGAATCAGTGATTACATCATATACCGCTGACACCATAGTACGAAAAGAGGTCAACACCTATCCCGCACATATAGAATTAGCAACACCAATACCAGAGCAGTATGGTACACTGCAAAAAAGTGACATTGTGGTATTAACAGTCCAGCTAACAAAGCTTGATACTACAAATGAAGAAATGAAACAAAGCAAAAAATGGACCAGTAAGCTGGGAAAAGCGTTTTTTGGCGTACATAAAACAAGTGATGCGACATGGGAGATTGACACAAGCAGTAAATGTCCAGAAGGCGGCAGTACAGCAAGCATGCATGTGCAGTTCAAAGATTACGGCGCCATGTCGCACTGGTATATGGGCTATGATGGTCATGACGGACCCAAAGCCGATGTTAAAAAAGTACGGTTTACACCAGGCAAAGAATACAAATGCCAAGTATGGCTCAAACAAAAAGGAATAGCCAATAAGGAAGTCACTATTGAAGTTGGACATTTTACCAACAAAACTCTTACTGTTGGTGAAGAATGGGAGAAATTTGAATTTGATATACCAACCACACCAGAAAACCCGTCATCACAATCTCCGCAACTCATTATTTCAGCAACTGGCGGTGGAGAATTTTGGATAGACAATTTTCTTATTTACCAAACAGATTTAGAACCTTTCCAAACCATGCCGTATATTAAACAAGCAATGGTTGATCTCAAACCAGAGTACATTCGTAGTATAGCGACCCTCAATAGAACAACCTTAAATGGTGGTTTATTAACGGGTTTTCAATCACTTGGTTTTAGAGAACCATTAAAAATGGCTGCTGGTGCTACTGGACTCAGCCTTCCTTCCCTACTTGAGTTGTGCGAAGACAGTAAAGCAAATCCATATTTTGCTCTCTGGGGGCTCTATAGTGATGAAGAAGTAAGTCAGCTTATGGAATATCTCTGTGCTCCAGCTGATATTGGGTACGGAAAAATACGAGCAGCACAAGGCCGTCCAGAACCATGGATTAACAGTTTCGATCGGTTTGTTATTGAATGCCATAACGAATCATGGAACAATAATCAGAGGTTTAACATTGCAGGTTCTGCCAAACGACCTGATGTCTATGGTAAAATTGCAAATCGTTTGTTTACTCTCATCAAACAAAGCCCTTATTATCAAGCAGATAAATTCGTCTGTGCCTTAAATGGTAAATTCCTAGACCCTTATACCAAAGTAAATAAACGAAATAAAACAGAAACAAAAGGCTGGAGCATGATTGCTCTCGATAATTGCCCCGAAGCAGACATGATTGAATGGGGACTCTACTACCGTGGAGCTGACGGTGTTGGTGACGCATCCGGTAAGCAAGACAAACTGATGACCGATCAATTGCTGTACAATGCCCGTATCGTTAAACCAAAAATGGACATGGCCCTACAACTACAAAAATACAGAAAAGAAAAACTTGGCAAAGACCTACTCTTATCTGTCTATGAAGCTGGCCCTGGCTATCCTTTGCCAGATCCTGGTAAAACATTTCACGAAGACTTTGAAAAGGTTGGCAAATCCCTAGCAAGCGGTGTCGTTACCTTGGATGCGTTTCTTGATAACCAAAAAGATGGCTTCTTTGCTATCAATTACTTTTTGCTAAACTCTGGCTATAACTGGGCTGCCTATAATAATTTCCAAGACATGGTGCCCTACCCATCATGGCAGGTTTTAATGATGCATAACGAACATTGTGATGGTGATATGCTGGTTGTAGACACACTTGATAGCAAACAAATCAACTATGCCACAGAAAGCATTACCAAAATAACCTACAACGGTAAAAAACGCAGTGTCACTATACCCGGAACGGATAACATTGATCTCGTCCGTTGTCATGCGTACCAAGACGGCCCAAAACGTAGCATTATTCTCTTAAACCGTTCATATACAGAAACTCGTGATGTTCATATCACCTGCGATTGGGCAGTCTCACCTACGGCAGAATTATACACTCTTACCAATGAAAGCCCTTCTGCCCACAATCTACATGAACAACAAGTGTTTATAAAGAAACACGACATTACTGATTTTTCACAAAATTACTCGATAGCGCTACCACCTTCTTCTGTCTACATTATTGTTAATAGACAAGAATAAATGACACTTTCCATTGAGTATTTCAACGCCCCAGTGCCAAATTTGGTACTGGGGCGTTTTCATTATAAGTCTCTTACACTTAAACCAACTTGGGCATGTGGATATGAGATCTTGTTCTCCACACGAACATCATCGACAAAACCATTCACGCTCTGGGATCTGATATGTTAGTATAAAACCAGTTTACTAACTGAAAGCCTATTGACGATGGATGAGATCGCTGCACGTACAACTATTATTAAAAAACCTGCTCTCCACAATTTTAGTGAACAACAGGTTTTTATGGTACAGCACAATATCGGTGATTTTTCCTAGAACGACTCAATGGCACCACTGCTTTTTTACCGACACTGAGAAATAGATTAGCCATTCCCATTCAGTGTTTCAAAGTCCCAGTGCAACAAACTTGGTACTGGGGCGTTGGCGGTTTCATTGTACACTTCTTGTACTTCGTTGAAGCCACTTGGAGCTTGTGGGTCTAAAGCCCAATTATACACACGAACGTCATCAACAAACCCGTTCCACGCGTTTGTGTCTGATATTTTTGAAGGGCCACCACCAATAATGAACTGTGTTGCATTGCGAATTTCACCAGAAGCAGTTCCACTGTCGTAGTTTGGCACGGTTTCCACACCGTTGATATAGAGGTGCAATTTATCTTGTATACCGCCACCTTTGTTACCCTGCCATGACATAACAACGTGAACCCATTGATCTGTCTGGACATCACTAGCAGATTCAACACGTAAACGACCTCCAGTAGTATCCAGTGATGCTTCTATAATATTCGATTTACGACTAGTAGTTCCCCGTTTATCGAAACGAAATGCAGTACCTGCAAATGAATCAGCAGGACGAGCCCTAAAGATGCCTCTATTACTTGATTTTTCATTTGATTTAACCCACATAGAAATACTAATTTGTTGTTGGCCATTAAGGAAATTGTCATTCAAACCATTTTCTAAGTAAGCACTCAGCCCGCTGAGTGATAACACATGACTATTTCGTTCTGTATCAAAAACCACTTGTGCACCACCAATAGCGACACCATGGCGCTCATTGCCACTCTTATCAGTGATAAGAGTTTCTGCTATTGTCAAAGAAACACTGTCACCACCAAAGCTGATAAGATGCGTACCAACTGCTAGGCTGCCAGCAGTTGCAATATGATTATCAACGCCTGATACCAAAACACCGGCAAGATCTGACTCCCAAGAAAGCCCGCTACTGTCACCATAGGTTCCACCACCAAGCTCATCAGGGTCTGCAACATAAGAGAATGCGGTAAATAAAACATCATCACTACTGCGTACCACAGTACCACTTGCTGGTGCGGTAATCCGAACCAAGGTGCTTTCGCCAAGACCTGTCGCCATACAATCAAGAATTTGTTCACGCGACTGTATGTTATCGTACACGCGAACATCATCTATCAGCCCATTAAAATAATCTTGGCTTTCACTACTATGTCCACCAATAACAAATGCATCTGGTCCTGCTACTACGCTATCTAAACTACTATTGGTCGTGCGGTCTACACCGTCCACATAGATAGTACACACACTACCATCATATAATGCAGCTACATGATGCCAATCTGTACCAAGGTCAAAGTCGGCATAGGCAACATCTGGACCAGAGCCAATTGCGGTAATCCGTTTTGTTTTCGGGTTATATTCTAATTCGTACCCTGTGTTACCATTCCAGACTTCTTTTTTACTTATAATACGCATCGCACGAAGTTCGCTGACATCGCTCACTTTGGTCCACGCCATAAGCGTTAAGTTCTTCTCTAAGGATAAATTTTGTGGCAATGTTTGAGCCATTAAACGGTCATCAAGATAACGACCTCGGTACGCACGATCATCACCACGAATACCAGCCGATCTACCCGTAACTCCAACCGTTGAGCCGTCTATATTGAGCGGTGCAGATAAAATCATTCCATTACCACTGCTATCTGTTGCCTTGCGGCTATTCCCGCCATCAAATGTCCAATGGGCTATTTTACCTGATGCCGTTCGAGATAAAGCCAGAACTTCCGCCAGTGATAAAGCACGATCGTAGAGACGCACTTCATCAATATCTCCAGCAAAAGCTGGACCATTGAGACTATGGCGGCCAATTAACAATGCTTCTGCACTGGTTTGTAAAGCACCAACACTTGAATCCCAAGTTACATCTTTACCGTCTACGAATAAGGTTGCTGTTTGTCCTGAAACACTTGCTGCAACATGATGCCAGCCCGTATCTAAATCTGCATAGCCATGAGCGACATCGCCTCCACCACCAAGAAAACTGAGGGTGTTATTCGCTGGATTATATTCTAACTCATAACCTTCTAGCGCATCCCAGCCATATTTTTTAGACACGATGCGCATGTAAGAGTTAAGGTCTGGGTCATCAATTTTAATCCATGCAGCAATACTCATTTCACTTTCAAAAGCCAACGCTTCACCATCATCAATCAAAGCATAGCTATCTGTACCATTACAGGATAAAGCTCCTGTGCCGGTTAAGGAATCCGCTGCACCTTGTAAACTACTGGTCCATTTACTATTCATAACAGTTCCTCGCAAACTCAGACTACTTTGCGTGGTTTTGTTCACCAATGCCGAACCGCTGCCTTCATCACAAGACCAATGGGCAACAAGACCGTTTTCATCAGCATCATAAATACCGGTAACTGCTGTACCTGCTAAATCTTGCATTTGAGCGCTATTTAAGGCCGAGGTATAAAAACAAATATCATCAATACTCCCCTGGAAACCAACTTGGCCTAAATTATTACGACCAATACGTAAAGCAGTTTCTCCTGCAACAATTGGAGTAATAGTCACACCAGTGCTCACGTTTTGACCATCTACATACAAAGCCACGGTTTCATCTGTTATCGCAATACCAATATGATGCCACGTTGTATCCAAATCAACATTGCTTGCATAGGAAACTGATGAGCCTGAGCCAATAAATGCCAAGGTATTAGTACCTGGATTATATTCTAGTTCATAGCCATCTACGTCTTCAAAATCATTTTTCTTAGACAGAATACGCATAGAGGTATACAACTCTGGGTTATCAATTTTCACCCACACTGAAATACTCGCATGGCCAATCATATCTAACACATCGGCATCACGAATGAAGACCTGCTCTGAACCGGTAAAATGTAAGGCAAAATCAGAATCACGCGGTTCCCAAATTGCCCCGTTAATCGTTCCATAGCGATTATTACCACTGGCATCGTTTGCCCGTGTTCCTTTGCCTTCATCAAAAGGGAGTTCTAACACCGTTGTTGGCGCAAAAACATCTTGAGTTGCGGTGAGCTCACTAACCCGTTCGCTTGCGACTGCAGGACCTGCACTTGCAGTTGGTGTTGAGCCGCCACCGCCGCCACAGGAACTCAATGCCCCCAATATAATGGCACCGTATACTGCCGCATTTATACAACGAAAAGATGAAAATGATAACTTCATGAGAGCTCCTCAAACCTTGTACACATGATGCATACAAGAACAGGACGAGGCGATGTATTATGCAACACACAGCAGCATCCTACTATATACTTCGTTTAATAGCACTCTCTACGCAAAAAGCAAGCCACACCGAGGTTTTCTCCTCTATAGAACCTCATTCTATTCACTTTAAACACATGGAACATCTTTCTATGCATGCCTATCAAGGTAATGATAACGAATAACACAACTTAAACCATTGATATCAGTAATGATACACACTAGAGGCGTAAGTCTTCATATCCCTCTTTGCAATGGCTACCATCACCACAGAGATAATACACGGGTGACCAATGCTGCTCCAAATCAATGTTGGTGGTAGCGGCATTAGCATACCGAATGGTATAACCAGATCGCCAGCGATTACTTTTATTCTCTTCACTACCGTGCAACAAGTAGGCATCATGCAAAGAAAAGCCACCTGGCGGAAGATTTATACACACCGTCGATGCTAACTCTTCTCCGCTTACTGCTGACTGACCATTTAAGAGTGCGTGTCCCGTTTTTGCATCTGCGTCACGGGTATCATAGATTTTCTTATCAAGGTGGGTGCACGGAATAATCTGTAAAGCACCATTTTCTGCATCGACTGTATCTAAAGCCAGCCAAACGGTTACTATATTATATCCTTTAATTGCATTCCAATAAGTAATATCTTGATGCCAGTACACCTGAAATCCGTCATGTGGCGGCTTAACAATGAGATGGCTCATCAACATCACAATCTCATTACAATTAAGTGCCTTGCACACTGCATTCAAAATAATGGGGTGCCTACAACAGTCGAGCCAGACCTCTGCCTGTTCACTATGAATATGTGGTTCTGATAAACACTCTGGCCGCTCACCCTCACTCATATTTGCTATCATCATTTGCAGTGTATCATAATATAATTGCACATCTTTTGTAATGGTCTTCTGATTATTACAATGGTTCCATTAATACCCCGCACTGGCTCATGCTTATAAGTCACACTGGTAACGGTATTGTTGATAACGGCCCACTTCATTATGAGCTTGCTGAGCAACAAGCTCTCTTGCTTACTCCTGCTGAGAACCGTCAATTTTTTCCATCAGGAGAGAGTTGGGAATTATCTTGGGTTTATATTGATCCACCACGTTTCCGCTGTTCACTTGAACCACTCAGTAATGTTATCATTACGAGTCACACATGCGGCGCTCTTCATAAACATTTTCAACTCATGTACCATCCAGCAACAATCTTTATCTTTGCACTACCTAGATATTGCAGAACAATTGATTCACGAGATACTGACCACAAACCAACAAGATGCTGGCTGTGATGAATTATGGCACCACGTCGCCCAGCATCTGCACCATCCGTGGAGTAATGCCAACTTGGCAGCGTGGCTGAACCTTTCTCTTTCATCTTTTCAACGGCTCATGCGTAATTATTATGGACAAAGCGCCCGCCAACGACTCATAGAACTCCGCATGAATAAAGCCTCGTTATTACTTCGACAAACAGATTACTCGCTTGATATTATTGCTGAGCACATTGGCTATAGCACTGCATTTATTTTTTCCAATGCTTTTAAAAAATGGTCTGGAAAAAGTCCAAAAGAATGGCGATTGAAGAATACGAACTGAACATCGTTCAGAATATCTATCTTGCTAATAGCAACTTTCTCTTGTAGTTTTTTCTCATATGGAACATAAATTCACCCACTTTGCACTGCTCCAAGATGAGTCCCGCCAACAGCTCATTCGTTCCGGTTTAGACATAGAATTTTTTAAAGGGTTCACCTCCAAGGGTCTACTGCTTCATTCTCATGATGTGGTTGAGATAGGAATTATTCTCTCTGGGACCGGTGAGCACACAGGCGAATTTGGCTCTCATCCAATTGGCCCCGGCTCTGTCTGTGTTACTCATTATCATCAGGCGCATACCTACACCACTGATGGTATTGATATTATTAACGTCTATCTGGATCTTGAACGCTATCGTTTACCCACTCTGAGCACTGCCGTACGTACTGTCTTACCACAATGGCTTCCTCTTCATCCTGATGTTGGCCATACTCAACGAAATCTTGTTCAATTTTCGGTTCCCGATGTACTACAGCTCAAAGGCATCCTTCGAACACTCCATACAGAAGTACATAGCACGGGTATTGGCCGAGATGAAGCCATTGAACACCTCTTTGCTACTTTTCTTATCCATTGTTGTCGCCACTGGAATGGCGATAGTCATGTTGAGTTCTTGCCACACCACTCCCAACGCATTGAAACAGTACGCCGATTCATTGATAACAACTATCAAGACCAACACAGCCTTGAGCAGCTTTCTGCCCAAGTACACATGACCACTCCATCATTCTGCCGTGCCTTTAAACGGCACACTGGAGAAACCATTGTTTCCTATCGCAATAAGCGCAGACTTGAGCAAGCCTTACTTCAGTTGCGACAAAGTGATGTACACATATTAGACATCGCTCTTGATTGTGGATTCAACGATCTTTCTCATTTTAATAAATTATTTAAAACGATTATTGGCCAAACGCCACGACAATACAGAAAATACTGGCGACAATAAGCTTTTCTCTCCGTGACCAAACAAGCATCTACAAATGTTCGATTGAACAGCTCTGAATCACATATCACAAGACGCTTACGATAAGTCCTTACTAATCAGTCATCTATAAGATCAGATGAGTACAAATAAGGTATTCGTAAATCTGCACATGATGTTACTGGTATAACCCAGTTCTTTTTTCTTGACTTTCCTCATATTTGCTAAATCGTTTCAGCATGACAAAAGCAAAGAGGACATCACTAGCTATGATCGCTAAAGCCGCTGGCGTATCAGTAACCACGGCAAGCCTTGTTCTCAATAAAAAAAGTGAGCAACACAGAATAAAAGAGGACACACGCATACGCGTCGAACAAATTGCTAAGAAAATGGATTACCAACCGCATGCACATGCACAGGCCCTGCGTACACAGTTAAGCAAAGTCATTGGTCTCATTGTCCCAGATCTCACCAACACCTTTGCGGCCCAAGTTGCAAATGCCCTTGAAGCCATCTCTCGAGAACATGGCTACCTCCTCTTAATTGCAGATTCCCATGATGATACTCAAACCGAACGACACATTCTTAAGCATTTTAAAGCACGCGGCGCAGATGGCCTTATTATAGCATCTAGCGACCCCGACTTACATACAACGGTTAACCTGCCATTTGTCCAACTAGACAGAAACATAGCAGATTGCTCCGCTCCATGCGTAGACAGCAATAACGAAATAGCCACACACCAACTCATCACAAATTTATTAGACACTGGGTTTTATCAGACCGCCCCCATTTTTATTGGTGGCCTCCCATCACTCTCAACCAATAAACAGCGATGGACTGGCTTTTCTACCGCTCTACAAATAAACGGTATGCAGCCACATAAATTGGAAAAAGATTTTAGCACGCAGTGGGGATACGATGCTATGAAACAACTCTCTATTGATGACAACACTCCCTGCTCCTTGTTCACCGCTTCTATGTCTATCTTAGAAGGAGTGCTTCGTTACCTGAGCACACATGGCGGCCTGCATGAGAACCACCGTTTAGCGACTTTTGATAACCATCCGCTCCTAGATATTTTACCCATTCGCATTCCGTCTATCCAACAAAATTATACACAACTAGCCCATCACGCTTTTGAACAACTCATCGCCTGTATGCATAAACAACCAACCTCTAACCATACCATTTTTTCAACCATCAACTATAGACTCCCGTATTAAAGGATTTCAACATGACTCTACTCTCAGCCGTTCAGCAACAATTTCCAAATGCTGCGATCCCGCAACCTCCTACTATTGAGAATGTTCCTGCTCATCAGATATTAGTCTGCACCAACGGTGATTTACGGGAAGTTGCGAATGTCACCTGTTGGGACGTTCAACAAAGTTTTGAACAAAAACTAGAAGCCGCTCTCGAGCACATTAGTGACAAAACGGTACAACGTGTACATCCTGTTAAAGAAACACATGGCTTTATTGGTTCACAACGAGAAGGCTCTGACGCTTTTATGCAAGTCGATCAACATGCACCGTTAATCGTCTTGCTGACCTCATGGCAATATTCACATCATGTAGCCCCATCATTAGTTCACCATAAAGGCCCCCTGCTTATCCTCGCAAATTTTGATGGTACATGGCCGGGTTTAGTTGGCGCTCTCAATCTCTGCGGTACGCTTACCAGCCTAGAACGCTCCTACTCTCGCCTATGGTCAACTGATTTTACTGATGATTTCTTTTATGCAGGACTACAAGAATTTATCGAAAAAGGCACCGTTACTCATAATACCGACCACCTCCAACTGATAGATAACCAGCACCCACTGTATAGCACTGAAGCAGGGCAATTTGGCCAATACATGGGCGAGTATATCCTTCGTCATAAAGAAATAATGGGGCTTTGTGATAACTTCTGCATGGGCATGATTAATGGTGTTTTTCCACAAAAAGCTTTGTGCGATATTGGCATTCCCATGGAAGGGCTATCACAATCCTCACTGCTACATGAAATGTCTCTTGTTCCACAAGCTCTGCGTGAAGAATGTCTTCAGTGGTATCAAGATAATGGCATGACATTCGATTTTGGTACTGATCATGAAAGTGAATTAACACGCGAACAAGTGCTGGACCAATGTGCTATGCTTATTGCCGCAGCACGTATGACTGAACGCTTTGGTCTAAGCGCAATCGGTATTCAATACCAACAAGGCCTCAAAGATAGCTGCGCTGCTTCAGACTTTGCAGAAGGTGCACTTGGCTCTACAGCACGATTCCCTATTCCAAACGAAAACGGAGATATTATTCGTGCAGGTAAACCAATTCCCGCTATTAATGAAGTTGATATGGGAACCGGCATTCCACAAATAATGCTCTTTCGTTTATTAGACAGCCTTGGCCTTCCTTCAGAAACAACTTTACACGACATTCGCTGGGGAAGCGTTTATAAAGACACTTTCTATTGGGATTTTGAAATTTCTGGCAACGTCCCATTTGAACACCTGAAAGGCGGCGTAGCTGGAGCAACCGGCTACCGCCAACCAGCCATGTATTTTGCCAAAGGCGGCTCTACCATTTCTGGCCAATGCAAAGCTGGAGTATTTATTTGGGCACGCGCACATTATGAAGGCACCACCGTGCACATGCACATTGGAACTGGCTCAGCCGTAGAATTACCAGAAGAAGAATTTCAGCGCCGTCTGAATTCAACTACATCAGTCTGGCCACTCATGAACGTAGAATTGCACGGTGTTGGTCGTGATCAGCTTATGGCAACGCACGAAAGTAACCACATTACCGTTGCCTATGTTGACGAAGTACAGCTCGGATGGATTACCTCAGCCTTTGCCGCCATGGCGCTGCGCCAAGGCATGGCTGTTACCCTTGTTGGTGATGTTCGTATTTCATAAGAGAATACTATTGTAGAGAAAGGTCTCGTATGTTTAGCATTGGTTTAGATTATGGCAGTGATTCTGCTCGGGCTGTTATTGTTGACACAAAAAATGGGCAAGTTGTTGGCACTGCGGTTGCCGCTTATCCTCGTTGGGCAGAAGGAAAATACTGTGAACCAACAGCACAGCAATTTCGCCAACACCCGCAAGATTATATTGACGTGTTAATCGAAACCGTCAGCAACGCCCTCAAACAAGCTCCAGCGGGCGCTGCTGAACAAATATGTGGCATTGGCATTGATACCACAGGCTCTACACCTGTAGCTGTTACCGAAGACGGCACACCCTTAGGACTGACCCCCGCCTTCACAGAAAACCCCAACGCATTGTTTGTACTCTGGAAAGATCATACTGCACATGCAGAATCTGACCGCATTAATGAACTTGCACACAACGGCACTTATACCGACTATACAGCCTACTCTGGGGGTATTCATTCTCCTGAATGGTTCTGGGCAAAAGCTGCCCACATTTTAAATACAGATAGCGCTGTTCGAGAAGCAACATTCTCCTTTGTTGAGCATTGTGATTGGCTGCCAGCGGTACTCTGTGGCAACACCAACCCCCTCACAATCAAACTCAGCCGTTGCACAAGTGGTCACAAAGCCCTCTGGCACAGTGACTGGGATGGTGCGCCTTCAGATGCGTTCCTTACCGATGTCTGCCCACATCTTGCAGGCATGCGTAATAGAATGTCGCAAGAAACACATACGAGTGACACCCCAGCAGGTACACTTTGTGAGACATGGGCACAACAACTTGGCTTACCAATCGGCATTCCTGTGTGTGTGGGTATGCTTGATGCCCACATGGGAGCAGTTGGCGCTAGTGCTCAAGCTGGATCTTGGTGCAAAGTTATTGGCACCTCTACCTGTGATATGGTCGTTGCTGAAGGCCAACCAGATATCATTCCTGGTATTTGCGGACAGGTGGATGGCTCCATCATCCCTGATGCAGTCGGTCTAGAAGCTGGCCAAGCTGCCTTTGGTGATATTTTCGCATGGTTCCAAACATTATTAAGCTGGGGTTGTTCAGACCGTGAACGGCAGTCAGCTTTACTCGGCAAGCTTTCACAAGCCGCTGAAAAATTACCAATAGGAGCTCATGGTGTTGCGGCAGTCGATTGGTTTAACGGCAGACGCTCTCCTGATGTAGATCCTTCTGCACGTGGTGCCCTTTCTGGTTTACAACTTGGCTCTGATGCACCAGCCGTATTTCGTGCTTTAGTAGAATCTGCCGCTTTCGGTTCACGTGCCATTCAAGAACGCTTCGCAGCACATGGCGTTCACAGCAACCGCATCATTGCCCTTGGTGGCATTGCACAAAAATCACCGTTCATTATGCAAATTCTTGCTGATGTCCTGCGTTGTCAGATTGCCGTTAGTGATAGTGATCAAACTTGTGCACTTGGCGCAGCTATGTTTGCCGCGGTTGCCAGCAAACAACAGGACAATCTCCAAGCCGCACAAGAACAGATGGGCGCAGGCATAGCCGCAAATTATTATCCACAAGAGGAGAATAGTCAGCAGTATGATGTGCTTTATCAACATTATTGCCGCTGACTACTCCGAAACTCCCGTGGTGTCATATTCTGCAAAGAGCGAAAGATGCGATTAAAATTAGATAAGTTATTAAACCCAGATTCGTAACAAATATCAATAATCGCATCATCGCTTAGCGCCAAACGTTCACAGGAAAAACCAATGCGTAATTCCTGAAGATAACGGCTAAAGGTTTTACCAATGGCCTGCCTGAAGAAACGGCTAAAACCACTGCGAGACATTTCCACGTAAGCAGCAACATCATCTTGTTTCACATCTTCTTTGAAATGTTCAAGTAAATATCGTTGAACCGTATCTATGCGACGTTGTTGTGTACCGTCTGTTTTCGGCCGTTTATAATAAGCGCTGGCAAGAACATCATACGGCAATTCAGAAAAATTACGTAATAAAGCCAACATAGATTGAAGACGCGTAAACGAATCTTGTGTCTCTAAGGCAATAATATTCTTGATGATTTCTGTTGATTCTGAGAAAAAAATACCTCGCATTGTTTCAGTGAAAAAAGTCTGTAAAGACTTGAGCTCTGGTAAAGCCTGCTGCCATAACACCAAACGTTCTGTCGGAATTTGAATAACGATGGCATCCATTCGCATATCTTCCGAAAAAGTTAGCCACATATGTGGAATGCCTGGTCCAAGCAAAACAACATCGCCATTATTATAATAGGAAACATGATCACCAATAAAACGTTGCCCTTGCCCATGCAAAATAACCGTCAACTCGTAGGCATCGTGCACGTGTAGAATGCCTTCATGGTGACCATCACTACACCAATGCATAAAGGCAAACGATGAGTCTTTATCCTCAACAACCCACTCTTTGTCCAATTTCATGTTACAATACTATTAGTTTATGCCACAGAACAAGAAGCAGACCGTCTCCAAGCTCAGTATAGTGTAACAATCAACCATGGAGAAGATCATGCAGAAACCAGACTTCAACCGCCTTCTTAAGGTCCTCAAGCGAGAACCAACAGAAAGCCCTGTACTCTTTGAATTCATTATTGATTCAACCCATATTAAAGAACTCTGCGGAGATGCATGGCTAGAAGAAACAGATAAGATAACAGCATGTCGTAATCTTATCACCGGATTCCAACGTGGTGGCTACGATTACACGGTTATCGGCCCGTGGGTGATAGATCTGTTCTCATTTCCCGGCGGCCTTACTGATGAAGACACTAAAGCGGCAAGTTCAGGACAAGCCCACTGCGGAGTTTTTAATGACGAAGAAGGGTTCCTTGCTTATGAATGGCCAGACCCAGATGCCTGCCCATATCAGATACTTGAAGAAGCCGCCACCTATTTACCAGACGGCATGAAACTTATCATTCCCGGTCCTGGTGGAGTCCTTGAAAACATCACATCACTAGTGGGCTATGAAGATCTCTGTATGATGCTCTTTGATGAACCAGAACTTGTTACAAGAATTGTTGATGCAATTGGCTCACGTATGTATCGCTATTACGAAAATATTTTGAAAATAGATGCCGTTGGCGCAGTTTTCGTAAATGATGATTGGGGCTTCAAAACACAAACCATGATCAGCCATGACGACCTCCGCACATATATTATGCCATGGCATAAAAAGTTTGTTGATCTTATTCATGAACAGGGCCGCCCTGCTTTACTCCACTCCTGCGGTAACCTCGCGCCAATTATGGACGACATTATCAACATTGGTTACGATGGTAAACATAGCTATGAAGACACCATCACCCCAGTAGAAGAAGCCTATCATTTATGGGGTGACCGCATAGCCATACTTGGCGGCCTTGATGTCAACTATCTATGTACTACAGAAAACAAAGACATCACCCACCGAGCACAAAATATTCTCGAGCAAACAAAAGAAGGTGGATACGCCCTCGGTTCAGGAAATTCTGTCACGTATTACATCCCAAAGGATAAATATCAGGCAATGACATGTGCGGTACGGTAACGTACTCAAGAAAACAGTCCCCCCAAAGTCCGTATCTTTTAGCCATTCAACGGTATATTACAATACTGTTCAAGATCGGGACAGATTCCTTCTAGTATAGATGGTTCAGATAATTTCAGTGCTTCTTTAGCAAACTCTTCCCAAAGGATAATTTTCTGAGGACCTTCCCAGTCTCCATTATCATGTAACCGATCCCAAGTACTACAGTCCTCGAATCCAGCCGAGATAAGAATGTACACTTCGCATGTAATATTTTGTTTCTTACAATACTTTATAAAATCTGTATACCAAAGTTCTTTATCTGATATCTTTGAACCAACGGTTTTCGTTTCAATAAGAATGCATCTGTTCTCTGGCTGAAGTATTGTAATATCTGGACGTAGATCATTATATTTTTCTGGCACAGGTACGCCTTTAATAAAATCCGTTTTCATCTTTCCATCAACTATGACATTCGTAATATCCAGTTGTGTATTAATTGAGAGAGCACCTGCTTCTTTGTAATTCCACCCCAATGAATCACGGTGAAATGTTTTTAGTGGGATGGAAACCCCTTGAGTGCGTCTGCTCATTTGCATGAGTTGTACAGAAAAAACAGATGACCAAAAATTTTCACAGCTATGAAATCTATTGTTAGGCATTTCAAAAATATGCGTAAAATTCATTATAGTATTTTTCGTATCTATAGTTGTCAATCTATGTGCTTACGAGTCAGTTAACACTAGCTATTATTCTTTATTCTCGACTAAAAGCTATCTGTAAACGTTTCAGCCCTTTTTCTAGTAGTGGGCGCGAACAGCCAAAATTGAGGCGAATGTAGCGGTCGTTTCCGAAAATATGTCCAGGAGAAACTGCTAGGCCATGTTTCTCACAAATATCCCACGGTTTTTCTTGATTGGTTTCGTCTAAATAGACACCGCAGTCTATCCATCCAAGATAAGTAGCTTCTACAGGTAACATTCGCAAGCCTGGAATAGCCCTAATAACCTCTCGTACACGTGCCTCATTCTCACGAAGGTAAGTACGTAATTCTTGCAACCACGGTTCACCATATTTATAAGCCGCGTGGGCAGCTGTAAAGCCAAGTGCATTCACCCATGGCACAATGCCCGCCATCGCTTTTTTGAAACGGTGACGAAGGCTAGTGTCTTGAATGATCACAAAAGAACAACCCAATCCGGGTATATTCCATGTTTTTGATGGTGCCATAATCGTTATCGTACGGTCAGAAATATCAGTACCCAAGGAGGCAATTGGAATATGCTTACGCTGCTCATCAATAATTAAGTCACAATGAATTTCATCAGAACACATGAGCAGGTCGTGCTCTTTGCAGAAACCGGCAAGCTGCTGAAGTTCTTTCTCGGTCCACATCCGACCTGATGGATTATGAGGACTACACAGCAAGAAACCTTTAGTCTCTGGAGTCAGTGCACTCTTGAGCGCTTCCATATCCAAGGACCAAACACCACTTTCCTCCACTAAGTCCACACCAATGAATGAATGGCCAGCCTGTTTAGGAGCACTATAAAATGGCGGATAGATCGGGGTTAAACATAAGGCATCCCCACCTATAACCTTGGTGGAAACGTTTAAAGCCGTTACCACTCCTGGTATCCACACAATGCTTTCGCTATCGATTGTCCATTGATAGCGTGTTAACATCCGCTGAACAATCAGGTCATTCAACTCATCTGGTGGATTGGTATAACCAAATACGCCGTGCTCTATACGGTCTCGTAAAGCACTCGTAATTTCTTTGGGAGCTGCAAAATCCATATCTGCGACCCACATCGGCACCATATCTTGACTAGCATAATGGTCCCATTTCTCTGAACCGGTCCCAGATCTATCAATAATTGTATCAAATTGTGACATAATAGTAAAATAAGCTCTTCTTTCTTAAGACAAGACCAGATATAGATCAATAAAACAACAAAAGCATACGCCTTAAACTTAGTTAAATCTATATTTATCTTGATTTTTTCTATAATCTCATAGATTGCAAGCCTTCTTATTCATCCTTTTTCATAGTATGGTGAACCGCATGCCTGAGAGCCTCCAAACGACCCTTGCTAACTTCCTTGCTGACAACCGCCTCAGCAATAAAGCCCTTGCCGATAGCACTGGCATTTCTTACCCAACAATCTTAGCCATTGTGAAGAAGGGCAGCGTGCCTCGTCGGGTTGAACATAGAGAAAAGCTTCGTGAAGTAATGAAAATCTCACATGAAGAATGGGGTGCCATTATGGCACGTAGCGGTAAAGGCCGCAGCCCAGCACCAGACGGTGGACCACAAACATTAAAACAAATGGTTACGCAAAAACTGTTTGCCAATGAATACACAGAACAAAGTTTTGCTGACTACAGTGGCATTCCTTACGCAACCATCTCTGGCATTACTCGTAAAGGTGCTATCCCTCGCGCAGAAACACTTACACAAATAACCGAACTACTTGGCCTTGATGATGCCAAGGTAAAAGCTGCTGTTAATGCTAGCCGTACGTTGCGAGACGGTCAAAAACCATTGCCTACTCTGGATGACGTACCTGCTCTTGCTGAATTGGTTGCTCGCCATCTTGCCGCTGCTGGGGAAACGCTTGGTGCATTCTCTAAAAAATTAAAAGTTGGCTATTTAACCGCCAGCCGACTCATCACCAAAGGCATTAAAAACCCAAATGAGCCTGATCTTGAAAAACGACTATCCGAAGCATTAAACGTTAGCCCAAACGTGATTGCATCATCCATTGAACGATCACAAAAATTGGGTGAACAAGGGCTTGGCCTACCAAGCATGTATATGCGTGGCAATAACCCAATACCGGAAGATGCTTCTCCCCTGCAAAAATCTCTTATTGGTTTAATGAATCGTGAAGGACTCACCATTAAAGCCATGGCCGAGCGCAGTGATCTCAGCCAACTAACTATGGCAAAATTCATTAAAGGGACCAGTGCACCAAGCCGCTCTGGTACACATACTAAATTACAGAAACTCCTAAATTTGGACCAACAGTCCTACCTCTCGCTACTCAGTGCGCATGCACATGAATCATCTCATGCTTTCGTCTTTGATGAAGCACCTGTCATTGATGAAGAGGCAGAAGAGCTCGTTCGTCACTATCAACGTCTCGATGAAACCCAGCGAGAAGATGCGATGAACTACATTATTAACCTGCTCAGTTCAGATGAAGAATAAGACAGCTCTGTAAAGAGCGCGATTAGCACATGCCATACGAGTTACATGAGCTACTCCCTGGAATAATCATGGGAGTCTTCTTAGTCTGTTCTGCATTTATTTCAGCATCAGAAACAGCGTTATTTAGTTTAACAGCGGGTGAAGTTTCACGCATTCAACAGGGACCCAAGCAACACCTTATTCCTCTGTTACTCGGTAATAGCCGACGTTTATTATTGACAATTCTTTTGTTGAATAATGCCATTAACGTTGGCTATTTTGCTATCGCCAGTTGGTGGGCCGCACAGGCACACATCAATCAAGAAATGAGTATCGCTATCCCAATAGCCGCACTGATTACCCTCATCGCACTTGGCGAGATTGTTCCCAAAGTTGTTGCCTCTAGCCATCCCGAACGATATGCGCGCGTATTTGCCCCCCCACTCTACCTTAGTACCATTTTTATGGCCCCTGTCTGCGGCATCATCGAACGTTTCTGTGGTGATGATATTACCGAAAATACAGGTATTGCCGCTTCTGAAACGATTAGTAACGAAGAACTCAAACTCGTCATTGATGAAAGCCGTAAGCATGGCGTTGTAAGTCAGCTCACCCACGACCGTTTACTTGAAATTATTGATTTAACCAAGACCACCGTCGACCGCGTTATGACGCATCGTGTTGAATGTGTTATTGTTCCCGTAGACGCAAATACAGATGAAGTTATGGAGCGCTTTAGTGCAAACCCAAGCCCCTATATTATTGTGGTTGATAAACAGGAAGATTGTGTTGGCGTTTTAACCGCTCAGGATTTATTCCGTGGGGAACGGGTCAGCAAACGTATGCGCAAGCCGCTCTATATTCCAGAAGCATTGCTCTTACCACAGGCTATACATCTCTTTCAAAACCATGCCGATATTTTTGGCGTGGTTGTAGATGAATACGGCGGCACTGCCGGACTTCTTTCACTTGCTCACATTGGCAACGCCGTACTTGGCGCAGGCGAAAGTGAAGATATTCCGAGCATTGACCCACCCGAACAATTAAATGCTCACGAATGGCGTATAGACGGGCAAATGCCACTCGACGGCTGGGAAACACTGATTAACGAAGAGGACATGCAAGACTGCACCACTATCGCAGGGTTTGTCACCAAAGCACTTGGCAGTGTTCCAGATATTGGTGACAGCATCCTCTATCGTAACCTACAATTCCAAGTTATTGAAGTAGAAAACAAACGAATTAACGCTGTTATTCTTAAACAATTGAGCGCCCACGAAGCACGCAGATTAAGCACTCAAACAACAGGAGATCGAATATGATTTGGACTCTGCTTGCTTGTTTTGCTTTATTAATTTTTTCGGGACTCTTTAGCGGTTCAGAGACTGGTGTCTATAGCGTCAGTCGAGTCAAACTTCGCTATCAATTAGATCAGCATGACAAATCGAAAAAGAATATCCGAGCTCGCTTACTCAACTGGTTAGTCTCACCAGTCACCCCCACCATTATTGCCATCTTAATTGGCAATAACCTTGCCGCAGAAATTCTCACTTCTAATATTGAATCTCTTTTACACAGCGATGGCATCACCAGTATTATTATTACAATGATAATTGTAACGCCACTTCTCCTGATCTTTGCTGAATTCCTCCCTAAATACTATTTCCGTCGCCATGCCAATGTTATCATGTATGATGTAACCTGGTTTTTGGCCGCCCTACGAATACTTATGGTTGTACCAATTTTCATTGCCTCAATTTTTACTCGCATTGTTCAGTACATTATTGGCGGTGAGCGCACTGCAATTTGGGAACCGCATACCAGCCGCCTCAATCTCCGCACCTTCCTCCATTCAAAGGATACTGGACATGATATAACGCCACTTCAATCGCAACTCGTTGATAGAATTATGGCGTTAGAGCGTATTGACCTTCGTTATTCAAAAGTCATCAAACCCATCACTGATGTCGCAACCTTAGACGCTAGTGCAACGCTACATGCTGCACGAACCAGTCTCAAAGCTCCCTACTACGCTCGTTATGTTGTTGTAGACCATAAAGCCGGTCTACCCATTGGTTACATCAGTGCCATGACCATGCTTACCGGTGGCGATACAGACTGCATTGGTGATCTTGCCCAACCACTACCAACACTCAATGAACACACTTCTGTTGCAGATGCCTTACAACGACTGCATAAAGAAGGCGTTGATTTAGCTTTAGTCACGAATGCTGCTGACACCCCAACTAGCATTCTTTTTCGTAGTGATTGTCTGCGAGTATTAGCTCGCCTTGATGATTAAAAAAGGCAGTTATTTACGTCCCAACACTCCAAAAACCATACCAACCAATAAACCGACAACATGAGCAGTGTTAGCAATATTTCCAACAAGTTCAGTCATGCAGAGAAATAACCAGAAAATCATAAACTTAACCGTACCGCTACTAATGCGCACAGCAGGCACTTTCTTACCACGCATCCACACAAAGCCCAGTAACGCATAAACAACGCCTGACATACCACCAAAAGGCATACCGCCAATAAGCGCAACAAATTGATTAAACGCGGGGCTTGCACTACCATCAATAACGTAACTTATATCTTGGGCAATATTTGATAATGCAGCAGAAACAAAAATAAGTATGAGAAAATAACGTGACCCATACCGAGGTTCTAATAGCCCCCCTAATTGCCACAGCCACATCATGTTGAAAACAATATGCATTATTCCAAAATGCAAAAACATTGGTGTAAATATGCGCCAAATTTGGCCATTCATTATTTCAACACCATAGTATCGAAATGCGCGTAAAATGGAGGACTCTAAATTATCGCCAGCACCAGTAAGCACGGTAACAAGGACGCTGATGACAATAAGTGTTTTTGTTATACGTAGAGTGCCACGTCCGACAGATGGACCACGTGTTCGCATATCATGAAGGTTTTGCTCACGACGAAGCGCTTCTTTAAAATCAGATTTGCGAATACGCTCGGCAGAGCGCGTGCTCGCAATATATTTAGGATTGTCTGGGTCTCGCACAAAATCTTCTAAATGCACCGTTGCCTCTGCCAACTGTGCATCTTCATGTACCCATATTGCCCAACCATCACGAGCAACATCTATGTCGTTTGCTATTCCTTGCGTAAGCAGCCATGCGCCCAATAACTTGGCTGGCTGCTCGTCAGAAAAAACACCTACCTTACGCAACGACGAAAACCTGTGGCAGTGCAAGTAAGGCGAAAACCGCCAGTGCAGTAACAACAAGCACAATCGTTGTCAGCAATGACTGTTTGCGCGCCTGAGACGGCGCAGCAAGAGATTCATCACGGTTCCAAATACTGGCGACAAAACCAAGGTAATAGACTGCCCCGACAACCGCTAGCACCATACCTGCAAGCGCTAAGGTGTAACGACCTTGATCAACAAGATCTGCAAAGATCAGATATTTACCTAGAAAACCTGCTGTTGGTGGTAAACCAGCCAGACTGATAAGCCCAACGGTTACTGCTAAACCAGCTAATGGAGAACGACGAGCACTACCTTGTATATCGGCTTTATTATCTGCATCATTCGCTCCAGATAATTGACTCATACCTGCAAGGACCGCAGCCGTTGCGACGGCATAAGCAATAAGATAATACCAAGCACCAGTTAAATCCAAAGTGCCAGACCCTTGTGGCAAAGCAAAACCCAACAAAACATATCCTGCATGAGCAACTGATGAAAATGCTAACATACGACGAAATGATTGCTGTCCCAGCGCGCTAAAATTACCAATAAGTAAAGACAACATAGCAATTGAAACCAAGAGGAAAGACCAACGGTCAAGCTGTGAGCTTTCTTGAATAACAACGGTACGAATAGCACTAATATCAACAGTGGTATGACCTTGAACCAAACCCATCCAAATAGTACCCAAAGCAACAAATCCACCAATTTTCATAACCGCAGCCATAAAACCTGTTACTGAAATTGGGGCAGCGCTATAAGCATCTGGAGCCCAGAAATGAAACGGTACAGCTCCTACTTTAAAAAGCAGGCCTATAATCATAAGAATGCGGCCGAAGGCGAGTAGATCTTGTTGACCAGTTACCGCTGGATCACCAAGGCCAGTACTACCACTTGCCCCATAGGCTAAAGCAACGCCATAAAGATAAATAGCGCTAAAAACGGCACCCATAATAAAATACTTAAAGAGCCCTTCATTACTACGCGCATCTTTACGGCGTAAACCAACCAATGCATAAATAGGGAGGCTCGCGCATTCAATGGCAATAAATAGGGCAAGACCATCAACCGCATGTATCATCAGCAGTACACCAACGGCACTAAAGGTAGCTAATGCATACGATTCACCACCGGCAAAACAATCACGACTCAGCGAACTCTGCATCCCTGCATATGCTGCGATCAAAGTCACAAATACTGCTGCATCGAGCCAAATACGTATGTGGTCGAACGCAAACAAGCCATAAATATCAACGGCTTCTGTAGAACAAGCTCCTGCACTCATACACAACGTGGCACCTGCCAACAGTATACCGATCAAACCAAGCCATGGCAGAACACGATGTTTATCTTCACTAGTACGAAAAAAAGGCTCACTCGCAAGCAAGGCACAACCAGTCAGAACAACCAAAATAATTGGGGCCAGCAGAACTATCATTGCTGGTCTCCTTTCTCTTCCGCAAGTAACGCTGTGGCGGTTTCTGAAACGGGCAAGCCTGTGTCGGCTTCAACAAGAGCCGTTGTTTCCATTTGAATATGATTCAAAATTGGAGCAGGATGAAAACCAAAGTACAAACTTAAAGCAAGTAATGGAACAACAGCAAATGCGACAACACCGACAGGCTGTTCTTGTAAACCATGTATATCATCCTGTGCACCGAATAACACTTTTTGCATAGCCCGTAACATATAAACAGCCCCAAGAATAACACTTAAACCAACAATCACGACAAATGGAATTTCAACAATGCCTGATTGGTAGATACCTGCTAGTAATAAAAATTCACCAATAAAGGCAGCCGTTCCCGGCATAGCAACACTTGCCAGTAATGAGAAAATAACGAGTACGCCGATAACCGGCTTATGTCGCATCACTCCACCAAAATCATTGATGCCGCGCTCACCGCTGCGCTCTTCAAGCCAACCAACCAGTAAGAACAAAGCCGCTACCGAGAAACCATGAGCCACCATTTGAATAATCGCACCAGAATAGGCCATTTCTTGCTGAGCAAAAATACCAATCACCACTAAGCCTAAGTGGCTCAATGAAGAGAATGCCAACAAACGTTTCATATCTGTTTGCGCAAGTGCAAGTAAAGCACCAGCAACAACGCCAAAAGCAGCAATAGACATAATCACAGGAGCCCAATGATGGCTTTCCTCTTGAAAGAATGGAAGAACAAAACGTAGGAAGCCATAACCACCCAGCTTAGCCATTGCACCAGCGAGTAGAACCGCCAAGCCCGTTGGGCATGATGCATACACAGGAGCCTGCCAACTATGCACAGGCATCAATGGCATTTTTACAGCGAAGGCCAAGACAAAGGCCGCAAATAAGTACAGGCGGGCTTCTGAACCAATTTGCCCCATAGACTGAGTAACCGTTTGGATATCTGTTGAATGGACTGTTGCCGCAATATACCATACAGCAACCAATAACGAGATAGTTCCGAGCATAGTATAAATAACAAACTGCATAACATGTGCACGACGATTCTCGTCACCAAAAGCCATTATTAAGACAAGGCACGGTAATAACATCGCTTCATAGAACAGGTAGAAGGCAAAAAGGTCTGTAACTAACAAAGCACCTATCATACAACCAGCAAGTACAAATAAGCCGGCAGCATATTCACGCATGCGATCACCAGCGCGTTGCAGCCCCCCTAAAAGAGATGCTGGTAATAATAACACCACCAACAAAACCAACCATGTACTCAGGCCATCTGCTCGTAAAGAAAAAGATACATCTACCTGTGTGCCAGGTAAACTAAACCATGCATGTTGTGCACTTTCAAGCGTACCACTGGTAAGCAGACACAGACTAGTGCCAATCGCAATCAAGAGTGAAAGGACCGTTGCTAGACGGGTAGTAGCTACGCCATCCTTCCCTGTCCCAAGCATCATAAAAACTGCGGCCACAAATGGTGCGAGTAAAATATATTCGAGAGCGCTCATGGTTGACCTCCTGAGAATAAGACATCCATGAGAGCAATAATGATAAAGAGCAGCATGCCGCAAAGACTCATAATTAAACTCACTTGCGCACGAGAGCGTTGTGCTAAACGATAGACATCACCAACCATGTGCGTGCCATGACCAATGAAACGAACCGCTCCGGCACAGATACCACGGTCTACCCAAACATCTAAAATATAAGCAAGCACCATAACTGGACGAATGATAGTCCAGGTATAAATAGTATCGAGTGCAGCAGTCCATTGAGCAGCAAAACCTTTTAAAGGAGTCAGCTCATTATGTGCAGGGCCTTTACGGAAAAAGACAAAAGCGAAACCACAACCAATGACTGCCATAAGTGTACCAGTTGCCGCCCCAAACATAATTGCTGTCGGACTTACTATTTCAAAGACTGTTACATCAACCGCGTTACTCAAATAAGTTTGCAAGCTATTAATCATAACAATCTCATCAGTGCCAGATTCAGCACCAAACCAACTAAAGAGCACAGATACAGGCTCTGCCCAGACACAACCAACTAACAAACTGCCAAAGCCAAGAATTAAAACAGGAAGAGACATAACAATAGGTACTTCACGCACCGTGATTTTTTCAGAGACTCGAGACTTACTCCAGAACGTGTAGATCATCATACGAGTCATGTATAGTGCAGTCAGTACCGCAGCAGCCAAAGCAACCCAGAACGCGATATGTGCAAGACCACTAGTACTATGATGTAAGCGTTCTAAAATTAAGTCCTTCGAGAAAAATCCTGAACCAAGTGGCATACCAATAATAGCCCACCAGCCAAAAACAAAACTTGAATAGGTAAGTGGCATTTTTTTACTGAGCCCACCCATACGCCGCATATCTTGCTCATGATGAAGGGCATGAATAACCGATCCTGAACCGAGGAATAAAGTCGCTTTAAAGAATGCATGGGTTAACACATGGTAAATAGCAACATCATACGCACCAACACCAACCGCCATAAACATAAAGCCAAGTTGACTCACGGTAGAATAGGCGAGTACCTTTTTAATGTCCCATTGTACTAAAGCGGCAACCGCTGCGTAAACAGCAGTAGCACTACCAATGATAAGAATAACATCCATTGTCAGCTGTGCTTCTTGGAAAAGTGGAGACAAACGTGCACACAAATACACACCTGAAGTCACCATAGTTGCTGCATGAATAAGCGCAGAAACTGGCGTTGGCCCTGCCATCGCATCTGGTAGCCATGTCATAAGTGGGATCTGAGCACTCTTACCTGTACAGCCAAGAAAGATAAACAAGGTCGCAAGTGTTAGGAAAAACACACCTTGCTCAGTATCAAGCATCAAAGCTACATTGTCAGCTAACCAATCATAACTTAAACTTGCTGAACCAGTCGCTTCAATCCCAAGCACGACAAGAATGAACATACCAATCAACAGGCCAAGGTCGCCAACACGGTTCATGATAAAGGCTTTTTTCGCTGCATCATTATTGGCATGGTCTTTATGCCAGAAACCAATTAGCAAATAAGAGCAGAGGCCCACCCCTTCCCAACCGAGGAACGTTACCAATAAGTTTTCACCCATAACCAGCATGATCATGCTAAACATAAAGAGGTTTAGGTACGACATAAAACGAGTAAAGCCACGGTCCGTCGCCATATAACCAATGGAATAGACATGAATCAAGGTACCGATGCCAGTAATGAATAATAACATCAAGCTGGTCAAATGATCAAAGCCAAGAGCAAAATCTACGCTAAGACTGCCAACAGTAAACCAATTCCACAACAGGGCAGGTTCGCCAAGACCATTATACAACGAAATTGAGAGAACGATAGTGAGTATGAAACTGATAGCTGGCATCAGCACTGCAAGAAATCCGGTAAAACCTCGACTTGGTCCTACAGGTGATTGAGCACTGCTCAACGCCATTGCACCATTGATACAAAAACCAAGTAAAGGAAGGGCCGGAATAAGCCAAAGAAGCGTATGCATTGTACGACTACTCCTTCATCGCCGCGTAGTCATCAACATCCAGACTACCACGACCACGGAATAAACAGATAACCATTGCCAAGCCCACACAAGCTTCAGCGGCTGCTACTCCGATAATAAAGAGGGGAACAATATGACCAATCAAGCTATTCTCACCGGAATGCTGACCAGAAAATCCAACAAAACTTAAATTGATGGCATTCAGCATAAGCTCAACTCCCATCAACATAAAGAAAATATTGCGGCGGGTAATCACCACAACCAGTCCAATAGAAAATAAGCAGGCTGCAAGTAACTGTAAGTGAGCTGGGTTCATTAATGGCCCCCTTCTTCTTCTTGAGAAGGTGCAGTAGCATCTTCCAATACAGAGTTGAGGTCGCGCTTGGATAAGAATACAGCACCAACCATAGAACCAAGCAAGACAACACCAATAACTTCAAACAATAAGAAATAGCCAGGTCCTTCTTCGCTGGTATCAAATAACTGAAGCGCGATATTATCAACTGCTCCGGATACCGCTTGGTTTGCTACTTGTGGGGCTGCATATTGTGCATGAAAGACAATATGGCCTGCAATCATGAAAAAGGCAATACCAATAGCCACCCCTCCGAGCATACGCTTACGGCCAGAACGTGGCGTACTATTATCACGCGCACCACCAACCACCATGATGACAAAAATCACCAACATCATAATCGCACCAGTATACACAAGTATTTGAACAATGCCTAAGAAAGGAGCAGCAGAAATTGAATAAATACCAGCAAGTGACAACATCACACCAATCAGGCACAAGGCACCAGATAATGGATGGCGAGCAAAAGCGAGACCACAAGCGCAAATAATAGCAATTAAAGCAAACAAGCAAAAATAGATATCATACCACATTAACAAGTCTCCTTATCGGCAACGTCTGCTACATCACCGGCAGAAAACATACCGCCCTGCATTGCAGCTAAAGCCTGCTCGTTTAGGAGCCCACCAGGAGCTTCTTGAGAAATAATATCTTCCGCAGGATAATCTGCTGGAGACCAGTCCATCAAACGATCTTTATTGGCAATAAAAGCATCGCGTGAATCTTCAACTAGAATGGCTTTTCCTGTATCCATACGAATCGCATCACAGGGACACGCCTCAACGCACAAACCACAAAACACACACAAAAGCCAATCAATATCAAACGTCGCTGGCCGTTTTTCTATATCACCATCTGGTGATTCTTCTGCCACAATAGTAATACAGCGCGCAGGACAGGCTGTTTGGCACATATAGCAAGCGACACAACGACTGGTGCCATCTGCTCGTTTCATTAAACGATGTTCACTGCGATGCTCAGCAGGTAGCTCTGGCTGTACTTCCGGATAATTTAATACAGGAATAGTTTCTGGCTTGGCCAATGAACGAACGGCATGTTTGATAGTAAGTGCCATTCCTTTAAACACTTCAACAAAATACAGTTGTTCAAGCAGACTCAGCTGCGGCCGTGGGATAATTTTAGCCACTGATCACCCCCGTTTCGATTAAGAGTTTGTAGACAATTGCTGTTATGACGAGATTCACGAGCGCAACATTCAGCATAACCTTCCATCCGAGTGCCATAATATGGTCATAACGGAAACGTGGTACTGTCCAACGTACCCAGACAAAGACCCAACAGAAGAACATGGTCTTAGCCATAACAATACTGATTTGAATAGCCGCTGTCAGCAATTCTGACAATAAGCCATCCATAGGAATAAACATTAAGACAGCAGCAATGAGCACTGCAACCAATGCGCCACCACCGAAAATAATTTGAAAAAGGCTATATTCTTTTAACCGTACTGCTTTATCACTTGCTTTTAAAGCACCGTAAAGTTTTTTCTGACGAGTCGTCATCAAGCAAAATAGCGCCAACATCAAAGCCTTCACCGCTAAGAGTCCTGCTAAAACACCAGCAGTATGCGCATGAATGACCTCTGTGTTTAAACCGGGTAAATGATAACCACCGAAGAACAGCGTAGCTATGAGCGCAGAAGCAATAACAATATGAGCATATTCACCCATGAAGAATAAAGCAAAGCGAATAGAAGAATATTCGGTATGAAAACCACCAACAATTTCTGATTCACCCTCTGAAACACAAAATGGTGTACGACCCGTTTCAGCAAACATTGAGACGATAAATAATAAACAACCTACTGGTTGTACCACCACGCCCCACGCGTTTGCTGCCTGCCATTCAACAATGTCGGTCATATTAAACGAGCCGATCAACAAAAGCAGACCAACAACACTCAAGCCCATACTCACTTCATAGCTGATCATCATCGCTGACGCACGCATGCCGCCGAGTAAACTATATTTATTATGCGAAGCCCAACTGCCAATAACAACGCCATACACACTCAGTGCGCCCAAAGCGAACAGCATTAACAAACCAGAGTTGGCGTTAATAATAGCGCCAGAAACTTCGACTCCCTCTAAGCTGATTGGGGCAAACCATGGAATAAGTGCTGGTGTTAAAATAGCAGTCATCAATGGTAACATCGGTGCAAGAATATAATACCATTTATGTGCATGTTTTGGTAAAAAGTCTTCCTTGAAAAATAATTTTACCGAGTCTGAAATATTGTGAATCATACCAAAGCCACGAACAGAGCCAATGCCTGGTATTTTAATTGCGGCGCGATTTGGACCAACACGGTCTTGAATAATCGATGCGCCTTTTCGTTCTAAGAAAATCATGATTGCAATGCAGGACAGTGGAATGAACGCCAAGCCAAATTTTGCAATAAAGAGGATAATTTCCATTCTTTACACCTCCGCACTTTCTGCACTTGCAGCCACAGCCGCCTCTGAAACAAGCTGCTGCCCCAAAGCACCAATACTCCGATAACTCACATCTGCTAATTGTGGAACACGTGCCTTCACAGCTTTCCATGCAGCAGCGCTATCCCACTCTACGCCAGAAAGCTCAGATACAGCTTCCCAGATACTCATCAATTCATCGTTGGGACAAATTGGACAAGCTTGCAACATTTGAATACGGTCATTGCAGTTGACCATCGTACCACGCACTTCTGCCCAAGCACGTACGCCCATAGCAACAGTCGCTCGTGATGCGGTAGCATCTTTCCATGCACTGAAGACAAGGCGTTCGGAAATACCTTCCAAAGCAACGGCTTTTTCTGCATCTGCTGCCCAGAGGTCATGACCAACAGTGAGCAAACAATCGAATTCAGCAACACGTTCACAGAGTTGGTCAAGATTGTCTGGAATAGCAAGCAACTCACAACCACGGCGGTTTGCAACAGGGTCACCGCTGCGTGCAATACCATCTCCTTCGCCAACTGCCAACCAGCTACCACCAAAGAGTTCTGCTCGATCACCAAGTTTTTCTAGTAAAGCAAGCACAGCGGCATTGTCTTCGTTGGTCGCATGACCAGAAGCAACAATCGCAATTTTTTTAGCAGATGCTAAAGCCGCACTCATTGCAGTATTAGCTTCTGCCAACGAACATGGCTCACCATGTTTCAGGCCCTCGGTTAAACGATTCTCGGTGAGTTGTGTATAGAGCATGCGACTATCATTATGCAGCCAGCTCTTATTAACATCTGGATTGCGACGTGGCATTAAGCGGTAAACACCATACTCTGGAGCTCCCTCGCGTTGTCCTTCATTATAGTCAATTGTGATATTCGCACCAAGACTATCATCAGGAACAATACTGTTTGTTTTCTTTAAAAACCAAACGCGTTGTTGAAAACGAAAATGCTTACCTGTTAAAGCACCAACTGGGCAAACATCGGTGGTGCACAGATCATATTCATGATCAAGCTTTTCACCTGGAAATGTTGTGATGTAGGTATGGTCACCACGTGATGCTAATTCTAATTGTTCATCGCCGGCAACTTCACGCATAAAGCGCACACAACGGGAACAAGAAATACAACGTTCTTGGTCTAACAAAACGCGATCGCCAAGGTCTATATGTTTACCACCACGAGTTTGCCCTTTACGGTCACAGCTTTGGTGGTCTGGACCACCTGCATACTGCTTACCAATATCATCACGCATGCGGCTTTCACCACGGCCATCAGACATGTAGTGTTCTTGTAATTTGCATTCACCAGCTTTATCACAAATTGGGCAATCCAGTGGATGGTTAACTAATTGGAATTCCATCACACCTTTACGCGCATTCACTACTTTTTCTGATGAACGCTGAGTGCGCACATTCATACCTGGACGAATGGGCATATGGCAAGAAATCATCAATCCCCAACCGCGCGGGCCTTCAACCTCTGCCAAACAAATACGGCAGTTCCCAGCAATAGAGAGATCTTCATGATAGCAAAAGTTTGGCGTATCAACGCCAGCTTCCCACAAGGCTTGAATAAGTTGTTGGCCCGGTGTAACGGAATGCTCTTCACCATCTATGGTTATTTGTATTTTATCGGTCATTTCGCAAGCCTCTTATACTTCAAAACCTTGTGTAAGAAGGGAAAGGGAGAAATTGGAAAAGAAAAATGAGTTAAAAGGTCTTTCTCATTTTCTATTTTCCCTCTTACACAAAACATTTTGCGTAAAAGAATAGAGTGATTCGTACTATACGATGCCATAGTCATTACCAGAATCCACCAGGTTGAAGACTTGCCACATCACGACCAGCGTCTTTTTCATCGCTCTTATCGAGATAAGCATCAAAATAACTACGGAATTTCTTCAAGAACCCACCAATGGCCCATGCATCCGCGGTAGCCAATGGACAGATTGTCGTCCATTCAAACTGGTCAGCTAAATCTTGAATAAATTCAACATCACCCATACGGCCTTTACCCGCGACAACGGCATCAACAACCCGATCAGCATACCCAGTCCCTTCACGGCATGGCGTGCACTGACCACAGCTTTCGTGCGAATAAAAACGAGTCAGTGTTTGTAACATCAATACTGGGTCTCGTGTGGTGTTAAATGGCATAACCGCACCAGAACCAAGCATGGTGCCCAGCTCTTTCATGCATTCATAATCCATAGTCGCATCATCGCATTCGTCTGATGATAATACAGGTGAAGAGGAACCACCAGGAATACAACCAGCCAAATCACCAACAACGCCACCAGCTAAATCGAAGAATTCTTTCATCGGCATACCAAGTGGAATTTCATAGACGCCTGGCTTGGCAACATCTCCTGAAATACTAAAGAGTTTCGTGCCTGGACTCATGCTTGTTCCCAGTGCCTTATAGGCAGCTGGACCATGTTCAAAAATCCACGGTAAAGCGGCAATGGTTTCTACGTTATTAACAACAGTTGGACTTTCAAATGCACCACTAATAGCAGGGAACGGTGGTTTTAATCGCGGTTGACCCTTGCAGCCTTCCAAGGCATTAATTAAAGCGGTTTCTTCACCGCAAATATATGCACCAGCACCACGATGTACGTAGATGTCTAAGTTGTAACCAGTACCCTTGATATTTTCACCCAGAAAACCTGCTTCATACGCTTCTTGTAAGGCACTATTCAAACGGCGAATTTGCGGCAACATTTCACCACGAACAAAAATATAAGCAGTCCGTACACCAAGAGCATATCCGGCAATAATCATACCTTCAATTAAACTATGTGGGTCACGGTCCATTATGAAATGGTCTTTAAACGTTCCCGGCTCACCTTCATCTGCGTTAATAACCAGATACACAGGTTTCTCACCATTACGAGGAACAAAACGCCATTTCATACCAGTAGGGAAGCCAGCGCCACCACGACCACGAATACCAGAGGCAAATACGTCTTCAATGATTTCAAATTGGCTGCGGCCAAAGATACGCGCACCAGCACCTGTTTCCAAACGAGAGTACGCACCATGTTCTGCGGCAACGGACATCGTATGGCCGTCTGTCACATCAAAGAGCGCACTTAATACTTGTGGGCAATTTTCTGGAGTGCGTTTCATTTTTTGCCCTCCTCTTTATTCGCAGTCTTTTCCGACGCTTGTGCAATATCTGCATTCACTTCTTTTTTACCGCCATTCTCTTTACCGCTTTTCTCATCAGAGAGCACTTTGAGATTGTACTCAGTATCTGCCTCTGGACGAGCTTCTGTGGTAATTGCAATAGAAGAGCTTGGTGTCGCAACACGATTGCCGCTATGTGCTATAGCACGGTAGTAGACGGTTTTACCAATATCGACACGGTCATCAAATGTTACGGTCTTAGGTCCAGGAGGACCTTTGATCGTGGACGGATCAATTGCACCAACTTCAGAAAAGCCGAGATCATCATCACTACGTTCAAAAACAAGCTTACTGCACTCTGGTGCAATAAGGGCATGTACCGTTATTTTGCCGTTTGCGCCTTCTGCATTTAAATTAATTGCCGGCGGAGCAGCAGCATATGTTTCTTGGTTTGGACTCCCGCTTGCCTTGGGTGCACCAGGATGGCCAAGAGAATCAAGAATAATACCACCCAATTGGTCGACTGTTTCCCACTCTGGATGTGCGGCTGCTTCTGCACGTAAACGTTCAATCCACCGATCTACATCAGCAGCTTGCGTATGCCAGCCATCTTCATGCTGATTAAGCTCTTCTGGACCATAAAGAAATTCATCATCAATTTGTACGGCTGGGCCATTGCCACACGCCGCCAAACACTCTACGCGCTCAAGTGCGAATAAGTTATCTTCCGTTACACTACCACAGGCTATACCAAGCTTTTCTTCAAGATGAGCTATCAGTGCTTCACTTCCTTGAATGAGGCAATTCACCGTTTGACAAACACGGATATGCCAACGTGCGGGTGGAACCTGTTTATACATGGTATAAAATTCAGTGACCGCAAATGCGTGCACAGGACTCACCTCTGCAATACCTGCTGCCCATTTAATGCCAAGACGTGGCACCCAGCCAAATTCTTCTTGGATAAGCCAGAGTACTTGTAACAACGTTGCTCGTTTAACAGGGTAGCGACGAACCAACTCATCAATACGAGCTTGATGTTTGCTCATCCGTTCTGCTACACCTTCTAGCGTTAAGTCTTGTGGCTGAACCTCAGCAATGCCGACCTTGCTCATCGATCCAACTCCCCTGCAATAATATTTATAGAACCAAGTGTCGCAAATACATCTGCTACTTGATACCCTTCAATCATATCTGCAAAAGCTGCAAATTGAGTTAAACACGGCGGACGTACTTTTATTTTATATGGATTGGTTCCACCATCAGAAACAATAAAGAAACCAAGCTCGCCATTTGCTGCTTCACAGCCATCATAACATTCACCAACTGGTGGACGCACGCCTTCATAGACCAATTTAAATTGATTAATTAACGCTTCCATATCATGGTACACTAATTGTTTGGGCGGTAAACTGACACGAGTATCATCACTGTCCACAGGGCCAGGGCGCAAACGGTCTACAGCCTGACGGACAATGGAGACGCTTTCTACAATTTCATACGCACGAACCATAATGCGATCATAGGTATCTCCAGTCGTACCAATAACAGTATCCCACTCAAAGGTATCATAGCCATAATATGGTTCTGCTTTGCGCAGGTCGTAATCTACACCAGAAGCACGTAAACATGGGCCAGTCCAGCCCCATGCAGTAGCATCTTCACCACTGACTGGACAGACATCACGAGTACGGTCGATAAAAATACGATTGGTATCAATCAAGGCGCGCACATCAGCAACACCGGTCTCGATTGATTTTAATACATTCAGCACTTCACCTTCAAAGCCGGGATAGGCATCACGATACAATCCACCAATCCGAGAAAAAGTATTGGTCAGACGAGCGCCACAAAGTTTTTCCCAAATTTTATACACCTCTTCACGAGGATTAAATAAATACCAGTAATTCGTCAGTGCACCAAGGTCAACCAAGTTTGCAGCTAAGCAGACTAAATGATCAATAATACGGCTCAACTCAGAGACAATAACTCGTAATAATTGGCAACGTTCTGGCACGGTCACACCGAACATTTTTTCCGCAGCCTTACAAAAGCCAACGTTATTCATCATAGAAGAACAATAGTTTAAACGGTCAGTATACGGCAGTACCATATTAAACGTGCCTTGTTCAACCATTTTTTCAAAGCCACGGTGTAAATATCCCATTTCACAAGCCGCTGCGGTAACATCTTCTCCGTCAAGTGCGGCAAAAATACGCAAAGCACCATGAGTGGCTGGGTGAGACGGGCCCATATTAACGGTCATTAAATCAAGGGTATCACCATTGGAATGTTGGACCTTCATGCTTTCACCCCCGCTGGGCTGCCTTGCTCTAAGACTGCATATCCTTTGCCTTGTAGTCTCGCTTCTAATTCATCAAGCATAGCATCATTAACACTTAATTCTTGGCGTTTACGCACAGGAAAATCTTTACGCAAAGGGTGCCCTTTAAAATCTATATGGTTGAGTAAACGTTTCTGGTTCGGATGACCAATAAATGACACGCCATATTGATCCCACGCTTCGCGCTCAAGCCAATTGGCATTCTTCCACACATCATGCACAGAAACAATTTCAGCTTCTTCTTCTGAAACCCATACTTTTAAACGAATACGATCACCGCTACTGAGTGACTTCAAGTTATAAGAGACGGCAAAACGTTCACCATCATGCTGGGCATGCGATAAATAATCAATGGTCGTAATATCGATCAATACGTTGTAGGCGAACTCATCTCGCAAAGCAATTAAGGCATCACGAAGGACATCTGCTGTTACAATAAAAGAGGCATCCCAGCTATCATGTATATCAGGTGTTGCCTGAAAACGAGATTCTAAGGCATCTTGATCAGCACGTTTATCTTCTACGTCTGTCGTTTCTGGAGCATCACTCATGATGAGGCCTCCACATGGGTTGTAGAGACTTTTTCATCTCCAATTTTATTTTGAATTTGCACCAAAGATTCCAAAATAGCTTCTGGACGTGGTGGGCAACCAGCCACATACACATCCACTGGAATAATATGATCAATGCCAGGAACCGTACAATAGCAATCATAGAACCCGCCGCTACTGGCACAGGCACCAATGGCGACAACCCATTTCGGTTCGCACATTTGGTCATAAATCTGTTTAAGGATAGGTGCCTGTTTGTAGGTAATAGTACCGGCCACAAGTAACAGGTCCGCTTGGCGTGGGCTAAAACGAACAAGCTCTGCACCAAAACGGCTCAAATCAAAAACAGACGAAACCGTTCCCATAAACTCAATGGCACAGCAAGCCGTACCAAAGGGGAAGGGCCACAAACTATTTGAACGCCCCCAATTGATAACAGTGTCGAGTTTGGTGGCAAGAAAGCCCCCTTCATTCGTAAATTGCTGTGAGAGTTCTTCTGGAATAGAAGCTGGTGCTGTTGTTTCATCGCTCATACTTCTTTCTCCCAATCTAATGCCCCTTTACGGAACAAGTAGAGATACCCCGCTTCCAGCAAAACTAAGAAGGCAAGTAATACCCATAGCAGATCCCATCCTTCCGCATACTTAAAACGGATGACAAATGGATATAAAAATGCAACTTCAAGGTCAAACACGAGAAACAGCATACCAATAATATAAAATTTTACAGAAAAGCGCTCATCTGCCTGACCAACGGTAGCTGCCGTTTGGATACCGCATTCAAACGGCTCATGTTTTTCTTTACTCTGATCGCTCAGGTCTCTGTTTACCCGCGCGTACTTCCCTGCAAACCAACTAATAAGTAGCATCGACACGGGCACGAGCAAAGCCAAACAGACCAAAATGGTGAGTGGCAAAAAGTGGTGGACGTTTTCAGAGATAATCGGGCCCGTTGTATCCATGGCGGTCTCTAAAGTCTTATTCTGAGTGGCTGACGTAACATCAGATACAGCAGCGATCAGCGGTACGAAATCGAAAAACATAATGGCCAATTCCCAACACACGGAAGCTGTATGCCACCGCGTGAGTGAGCAAGGTAGAACCCCGATCACTATGCACAATCAAAGAATTTTCTGTGAATGGAACTATACCTTATTCACATAGATGCCACATGCATCTATTCGTCATGTAAACACAGTGGCCTGAAACAGTTGAAGTGGTAAGCCCAGTTAACGTTCGGTCTTATAGACTAGAACATGGAAAACAACGTCCTAAACATACAATGAAATCTTACCACCCAATTACCAAAAAGAGGAGAATTTATGCAATCCAATCATCAGACATACACAACTGCTTATTGGCCCGAAGAAAACTTATGACTTCGGAATAATCACCTGTGATAGAAATTTCTGAGATAGTATCGAGAAGCGCATATTCTTGCGGATCAACATCCTGATTTTCATAAGGACCAATTACCGCATTCGTATCCCATGGCAAAAGTTCAACTTTTGACAGGGCCAGTAAATCCCGAAGTAAATTTCCTCTTACAAACCACAGGCCAAACCAGTCCATGATTCCAAAAGAGTTTGGATCTGTACCTCCGCGGCATTGTTGCCAAGCCGTGCCTGCAATCAAAAAATCATCCCGAGAAATATCCGTTGGGTCCAAACAAATACCTAAAGTCTTCATCTGAAAATCGTCTAATTGCGCATCAACAAGCCTCCACCGACTTACATCCGCACCCCAGTATTCACAAACCCAATTCTTAGGTCCCGAACCAATTTTATTTACAAGCTGCTTGCACCCAAGCAATGGCCTCGTCACGAGAAAGGTCTTGTGGTGTACCATCTACGCGAGCTTTACATTCTACAGTACCATTGTCCCAACCACGGCCAATAACCAGGCGCAGAGGAATACCCATAAGATCCCAATCTTTAAATTTCACACCAGGACCAAGCTTGCGTTCATCGAGGATAACTTCTACACCGCTGGCGAGCAATTCTTTATAGATATCTTCAGCAACTTGTTTGCCTTCATCATCTTTTCTAGCAGCCACAACCACACAGTGGTACGGAGCGATATTCATTGGCCACTGCATGCCATTATCGTCATGGTATTGCTCAACCGCTGCGGCTAGCACACGACTGCTGCCAATTCCATAACACCCCATCGTCAACGGCTGCTGTTTATTGCTTTCGTTGGTAAACGTTGCACCCATTGCTGCCGAATACTTGGTACCCAATTTAAAAATATGGCCAGCTTCTATCCCTCGGCGCTCAGATAATTCACCGCCACCACGTGGGCACGCGTCGCCAGCTTGATAGGTTAAAATGTCTTCAAAAATGATACCGTCTCGACCGTCTCGTTGCAGATCAAAGCCTGCAATGTGCATATCCGTTTTATTACCACCAGTCACTAAAGGGCCAATCTCTTCCAAGGTTTCGTCGGCAATACAAATATCTACGGCAAGTGAGGCAAGTGGCCCGGCAAAACCAGGCTCTGCACCAGTGACTTGGCGAACGGTGGCCTCATTCATAGACTCTAGCCCAAGTACAGTGACCCCCTCTGGCAACTGACGGCCAATAGCGTTAGATAACTTCACATCGTTCACGTCACGGTCACCACGAACACACGCGGCAACGGTATGTGTTCCCTCCGTTGATTCTGCGGTGAAAAGCACGGTCTTTAACATGCGGTCTGCCGCTATGCCCGCATAGCCTTTTTCACCTAAGAAAGTAACAACGTCAGCAATCCCACCTTGATCTGGGGTTTCTACTTCAACAAGATCACTCGACCATGTCCATGCGGCGGCGGCTGAAATAACACCAACAGCACGTTCCACATTAGCTGCGTAAGCGGAATCTCGGTTAAAGAGAATCGTATCTTCACCACTATCCGCGGCGATCATAAATTCATGACTCCCGCTGCCACCAATACTCCCGCTATCGGCTTCCACTTCGAGAGCCTGTAAACCACAGCGTTCAAAAATACGATGGTAGGCTTGGCGCATTTCTTCATAGGTTTCTGACAAACTCTCATCAGAGGCATGAAAAGAATAGGCATCCATCATGACAAATTCTTTTACGCGCATCAGACCAAAACGTGGGCGAATTTCATCACGGAATTTAGTATGCTGCTGAAAATAACACACAGGCAATTGTTTATGGCTGTTAATAAGGTGGCCCGCATAATCGGTCACCACTTCTTCTGCTGTTGGAGCTAAGCCAAAGGTTTGACCACCACGATCTGTAACCGTCAACATCGTCCGCGTTGCTTGATATTCTTCCCAACGGCCACTCGATTCCCACAGCCCTTGCTCTTGCATGATCGGCATGGTAATTTCCATGCCGCCTGCTGTAGTAATTTCTTGAGTAACAATAGCGCGAACTTTATTCAAAACTCGCTGCATCATCGGACCATAAATATATAAACCGCTCCCAGACTTATAGATGAAACCAGAACGAATCAATAATTGATGACTGACAATTTCTGCATCTGCTGGTGTTTCACGTAGGGTTACAATGTTCATACGGCTTGCACGCATGGTCGCTCCTTCATCATCTCAGGGAGGCGGAAGAATGGGGAAGAATTACCATTCTGCAACGGACAAGTTTACGACAGAAAACACAAGAACATGATCCCAAATAAACAGACCCCAAAACTGATTCTCAACTAGATTGCTCGGGCCTGTGCCAAAATATACCCAAAATGAATACCATCGTGGACAGCAAGGAAGGCAAGCGCTTCCTCAAGGTTATTAAGAGTCACGCCAGCAGAAGTTGTATAGACATCAAAGGCACCAAAGCTTTGCCCTTCGACCATATCTTCTACAAGATCTACACTTCTATCGAGCCATTCCATGACTTCTTCGCGGGTGAATGAACGAGTGGCATCTGCTGGTCCAGTCCCTTTACGGAAACTGGTAATCCACTCCGCACCCATTGGTAATTCTTGTCCACTGCGACCAAAAGCCAATAAGGACAAGGTTACTGGAAGATGGGCAACATGCCACCCTATAGAAGCATTATAACCTGTGGGAACAGCCCAAAACTGTTCGTCTGTCATACCGCTGGTACGTTTACGAATAAGAGTCCGCACTGCTCGCAACGTATTCAGTGAATCCTTCATGATACTTCTCCTTCTAGTTCTGATAAAGCTATGTCATATCGTTTTCTACAAAAATCACAGACCACATGAATACAGCGATCTTCTGTAAGTTTTTCTAATTCTTCTGTAGAAAATCCACTCAGAGTATCGCGGTAACGCTCTCTGGTACATGGGCAATAAAAGCTGACCGGATAATCTCGTAATTTCTGAAACGGCTGCGCACCGCTAAATAATGCGGCAATAATATCTTCGTTTGATGCATAACTTGCAATATTTTGTACATCAAATTCGTCGTAAATCAAATGTTGACCACGAATACGTGCCACGCTGTCAGCTTCAGTATCAGCATGATTGCCGGGTAAAAACTCAAGATAAAAAGCAACGACCGATTCAATCTCACCCTCGTCATTCAAGAGTACATCAGACCAAATGTTCCCCTGTACTTGATCACTTTGGCGCAAAAGAAAGCGAGAATAACTATCTGGCGAACCAGATTCTACCTCCAAACGAGAAGTGTACGGCTGATCTTGGCCTTCTATTTGGCGGCTCACCGATAAACGACCAGGACCGAATGGTTCACCAAGACCATCCCATTGTTCAACAGCTTCATGAAAGTCTGCGGCAATCATCGCCCGCACTTGACCAAGCCCAATGGCATCAACACGAAGCTGCGGAATAGCCCCCGATCCAGAGACTGACCAACTTAACAAGCCGCGCCCCTTCATACGAGTAGACAACAATAGCGCATTACACACGGCTTCTGCTACACAACGTAATGCACTGCCGCGCAGGCCATGCTGATCTTGACCAATCTCTTTACAGACCGAAGAACAACGCACCATAGACAAAGCCAAACCCGCGTCGCTGACATAACGGCTCATTATATCTTGATTCATGGGTGGCATCTTGCAGCACATTCTTCTTTTTCCAGCATGCGTCTATAGTGGACTTATCGCCCGTGCTGTGCCCGTATTGTGCGTGGACTTCTTCCATGATACTGACGCACACTTTTGTTAAAATGTTGAATATTATCATACCCACAGGATTGCCCTACCTCCACAATTGGTGTTGTGGTTGCACAAAGCAGGTGAAAAGCTTGATCCATACGGCGATAGACAACGTGCTCCCAAATGGTTTTTTGTATATCAGCGCGAAATAATCGATTTAAATGATTTACAGAAATACCTATAACATCGGCAATTTCAGAAGCACTTAATGGCAGAGCTAAATGTGCTTCTATATACTCCATTGCACGACGCACGTTTGGGTGCAAGCCATCTGTCTCCGGCAAAGCACCATACGGGCAAGCAGCACTAGCCTGCCATAACATATCCCACAACTGAGAAACAGCTCGTTGTGGCTGCCATGCAAATGCCGCTAAAAAACGCTGACTCCATGCACACAGAGAACACTCAGAAGCCTCCCAGATAATCGGCACAGTTGAGGAGCTGTTGCCCGAACAATTGAAATGAGAAAAAACATGGTTACTCAGCTCGTCGCCATAGGCAAAAGTTAACTGCGCATGCGGCGGGGTTAAAATTAAACAACCAGGAACAACAGCAAAGGAACGTTGATTTAAAACCAGTTCTCCATTCCATGCTGGAACGTGCATCGTCCAAAATTTATGGCAATACTTATTTTCTGTGCCACCTTGGTGACAGCCCGTAGCCACTGTTAATATCTCTGGCGGGTTCTGTAGAGGAATAGACTGCACTTGCATAGTGATTTTATACCAGTAAAGGTGAAAGTAGTCAATTGAAAAGCCATACCTTCCTAGATAAAATAACCAGCATGAATACACCATGGATGAACACAGAACTTTCCTTCACTCAACGAGCAGAATGCCTTCTTGCTGAAATGACCCTTCCTGAAAAAGTTGGGCAGATGATTCAGCTCAATGGTTGTGATGCTAATATAAAAGAAATTATCTCTCAAAAGAATATTGGCTCTGTATTACACGTTATGGGAGAGACTGCGAATACCCTACAGGAGTATTCGCGTCAATCACGACTGGCTATTCCTCTGCTCTTGGGGCTAGATGTTATTCATGGACATAGCTTTTGGAAAAATGCGACAATTTTCCCAACCGCCCTCCCCCTCTCTAATAGCTGGAATGAAAAACTGGTAGAACAAACCGCCCGCTTTGCAGCAAAAGAGGCGGCAGCTACTGGAGTGCACTGGGCATTTGCACCACAGCTTGATATCTGTCGAGATATCCGTTGGGGCCGCATGGGCGAAACCTTTGGTGAAGACCAATTGTTAACCGCCAAATTAGCGACTGCTATGAGCAAAGGCTTTCAAGGCGAAGACCTCAGCGCCCACGACAGTCTCCTCGCCTGTGCAAAACATTTTGTTGGCTACGGTGACAGCCAAGGTGGACGCGACGCGAGTGAATCAGATCTCTCGCGCCGAAAATTACTCAGTGAATACCTTCCTGCTTTTGAATATATTTTCAAACAAGGCTGTGGCAGCCTGATGACCGGCTATCAATGTATTGATGGAGTTCCCTGCACTTTTAATACGTGGCTGATGCAAGATGTGCTACGCGAGGAATGGGACTATGATGGTCTGGTAGTAACAGATTGGGATAATGTTGGCCATAGTGTTAACATTCAGTTTGTTAGTCCAGATGTTACGGATGCGGCAGCGCGAACGATTCGTGCAGGCAATGATTTAATTATGAGCACTACATTTTTTTATGAAGGGGCACTTGCCGCCGTTAAACAAGGCTTAGTAACAGAAGAGATGATTAATAGCTCTGTACGTCGTATTTTACGAGTGAAGTTCAGACTCGGCTTATTTGATAACATTGATGCCCGCCGTAGCAATCCAGAACAAATACAAAAAATAATATCTTGTGCAGAACATAGAGCAACGGCCTTGGAAGCAGCACGGCAAAGTCAAACACTGCTCACAAATAATGACATCTTACCACTTCAATTAGATACGATTAAAAACATTGCTGTTATTGGACCCAATGCAGATGATGTTTTTGGCCAACTTGGCGGCTGGTCCTTTGGCTCTCCGCAGCAAGAATTCACAGATTGTGTTCATGATAATATTGTGACCATCCTTGATGGCATCCGCAATGCTTTTGAGCCAAGCGTTTCCATTACCTATAAAAAAGGTTGTAGCACAATAGATACACAATTTATAACAGAAGGCTGGTTTACATCTATAAGGCCAAAAGAGCATTACAATATTGCAGAAGGTGAATTTGAACAAGCTATTACCGCTGCTAAAAATGCAGATATCATTATTGCAGTTGTTGGCGATGGTCCAGACCAAGTGGGTGAACAGCGAGATCGAAGCGATATGAATTTGGGTGGCCGCCAAGAAGAGCTACTTCGTGCGGCCCATGCAACTGGTACCCCGTTAGTTGCGGTTATTGTCGCCAGTAAACCGCATACGATTCCGTGGCTTGCAGAACATGCTGATGCAATTTTATGGGCAGGAAACCCCGGCTCTGACGGTGGTACGGCTGTAGCAGAAGTCTTATCCGGCGCATATAATCCATGCGGACACCTCACACAAGGGTGGCCAAAACACCTCGGTCAGCAGCCTATCAGTTACGGACAAATTCCCGGATGGCATACAGACCGTTACGTTGAACATGATATCAACCCTCTCTTTGCTTTTGGCTACGGCTTGAGTTACACCACCTTTTCTTGCGCTGGCATAAATATCGAACGCCACGATGACACTTTCATCGTCAGCACCACTGTTACCAATACCGGAAAGCAATCAGGCAGCACCGTTGTTCAATGTTATGGAAATGATCTCATCACTTCTGTAACAACCCCACTCAAACAACTCTACGCATGGCAACGAGTTCACTTAGAAGCAGGCAAACAACAAACCGTAGAATTATCCTTCTCGCTTTCACAACTCTCTCTTATCAACGAACAACTTGAACGAGTTATAGAGCCAGGGGATTTTGATATTATGGTTGGCCTTTCATCCCGTGATGAAGATTTGGAGCATGCACTACTGAAGATTTGATCACCGCTTCGATCCACATAAATGTATTTTTGAATTTTCGGAAGCGTGAAAATATGTTGATTTTATTGAGAAAGATAAAGCTCATCCTATCTCCTCTTAAAGTAACAAACTTCGAATACGGCAGAAGCCAACAGGATGAAGGGTCGATAATTAAATAAAAAAAGGTCTCAGTGAAGAGTATTCACTGAGACCTTTTTAGTGTGGTAGCCGGGGAGGGACTCGAACCCTCACTCCCTTGCGAGAATTGGATTTTGAATCCAACGCGTCTGCCAATTCCGCCACCCGGCCAGATTCACAAGCATTTTAACTTATGATCGGCGCGTAGGCTAGTGGGGAGTTTTGCAATGGCAAGAAGATCTCTCTAGCAAAACTTCAACCTCTTATCATATCACCGCAAAAGAACTGTACATCCATATCATGGTGATCATGAGCCTACACAAATCTTTTATTCATCGTCGAGGTCGTCATCCATATCCATGTCGTCTGGGAATTCGGCCATTTCACCTTCTTCCGTTACAACAGTCAAAAATTCATCTAAGGCATCTGTGATGATTTCAGTAATTTTGTACCCCTCTCCAACGAGTAAGTTCAAAATATCGTCACGAATTTCCATGCGACCATTCTCCTCTCAGTGATTGTGCAGGCCTGTTCTCTATGAACTCTTGCCTTCTAACAGACCACTGTAGTCGAGACAAGCATAAAAAAGAAACCGGCACACACCCCTCATCATGATGAAGAATATATGCCGGTTGCTAAAAGCGTCTCCACTTATGCCGTATCCAAGCAGGCAGTCCATAGAACCTAAGTACAATATGGGGGATCCTGTTCCAAGCATGGCTCTTCCCAGAGTTAGCCCCCTTGTCTACGGAAAGGCCAAGGACGTGCGGCGGACCTCGAACACAGCAGAGACTTTCGTCAATATACCAACCTTTCCACCAAAACAAGGTCTTGACTTTTGTAGAAGATCACAGGGCTTGCTCTATGCAGATTCCTACTGGCATAGGCAGAAAAGGTCTATACAAAACGCGCATGAGTACTGTAACTATCACTGATGAAGCCCTTGTGGCCAATAACACCAGCATCGACTACGGCACAATTGTTATGGCTGATGCGCAAGTTGTACATACTTTCCTTCGTACCGCAATTTTGCTTGCGCTTGGTATCTTTGGACCCATAGCTGGCATGTATGCTGGAACACTTATTGAATCACCAGAACTCACCACCATTCGCTGGATCAGTGCTTTTGGCCTTGGTATAGGCGGCATTGTTCTATCACTTGTGCTTGGCGTTGTCTGGAAACGCTCTTGGGCAGTGATCATTGAAGTAAAAGAGCACGGCTATCGTAGTTTCTTAGCCAAGACAGAATCTGATGCGCAACAGCTTGCTGCTGATATTCGCAACAAAATTAAATAAATGTTTCCGGAACATCTCTCATAAACAAAATTCTTCAGACGCACTCCCCTATTTCGTCAGATAGGGAAGGTGCGTCGATTTATAAATGCAGCGCACTTGGCTCCTACTCAGTACGATGCTTTGTATATCATTCACATATGTTTTAAAATAAATTCTTTCAGGTTAATCAATCGCCCTTCTAGACGAGCTGCATCAGCCGCATAACCAATAACATGACTCTCTACTGATGCGCTTAAACCAGAACACATTGGTTTATCGTTGGTCATTTCATCATATAAAGCATTCATTAAACCAACATCACCACCACCATGCCCATCATACCCACCACCATCAGTGTTCACATGATACTGTGTTGTATTTCCAGTTAGGTGCTCGTGAATAATAATATCTGACCCTGATTGGCATTTCGTATTGTGACCTGCGTACATTCGCCCCTTTGTTCCTTGGATTTCTATATTACGGCCATGACTAAAGGCCGACACCGTAAACGTTGCGGTTGCTCCATTCTCAAAGACCATGCTCGCGGTTTGGTGATCGGCCACATCATTATCACAATAGTAAACACATCGTCCCCATTTACTGGTCTTGAGCCATTCAATGACTTCATCGTTACTCGCATCAGCTCCACCATCCATAATCCATTGTAACCAACTGCGGTGCCGTTTTGTGTAGCCAAGCGCATTATAGGTACAGTTTTGTGTATGTGGACAACCATCGGTACAGCGCTTGGGTGCACCTTCCGGCGCATTGCTTTCGGTAAAATGCATGAGGCTACCATGACTTGCAACAGACACGCAGTTCTGATCTATAACCCAACGAATAATATCTAAATCATGACAACTTTTTGAAATAATAAGAGGTGCCGCATCTGGTGATTTTGCCCAGTGTCCACGCACATAACTATGTGACATATGGAAAGGCCCTATGCCTTCATCTGCGTTTATGGTAATAATATCGCCCAAAATACCACTTGCGACAAGATCCTTTATCTTGCAATAAAATGGTGAATAACGCAAAACATGGCAAATGAGCACTTTTCGTCCAAGTTTTTCTGCCACGCGTTCTAAGTGTAAAACATCTTTGAGATGTGTAGCAATTGGTTTTTCAAGCAAGACATCATAACCTTTTTTCATCGCCTTTATACAAGGCTCCACGTGGTAGGCATCTTGCGTACCAATGACAATCACATCTGCCAGTTTTTCTGCTGCTAACAACTCTTCATCAAAGGCAAAACAACGAAGGTTCGGATTACCCACTCGCTTACATGTATCCTGTAAACGTTCTTCCCGTGGATCAGCAGCAGCGACAACTTCATAACGTTCTGGCATCTGTGCTGCCAATTCTAAATAGGTACGAGTTCTGCCACCACACCCGATACCTGCTAAACGTAAGCGCTTCATATTCATCTCCTTAGGCTCTATTATATAGGTCATATATGACTAACCATTGCATTTTTACCCAAATTATATACATTTTCGATTATGCTTGACTCACTCGTTGCTGATTTAGTACCTGTAACCAATTATTTCGCAGGAAAAAACGGTGCATTAACCACACTGCCACAAGACATACTCCTTTTTTCCAACCCACTCCAACAAAATAGCAACAATCCAGACGAATCTTTACACCACCGTTTTGTCTTAGCCATTGGCATTGTTGCTGACGCTGGGCTGCTTGTTGATGGGCACTATCTGCACTTACCAGAAGGGCATGCCACCTTAATTGCACCGCAGCAAACGCATGTATTTATGCGAGCATCACAACAATTCACCCATGATCGTTGGTGCTACATGACCTGCACTATACCACAACCAGATGCGATTCGTTCTTTATTGGGTCCACAGGTCCTACAAATAGATGATGCTTGCAGAGAGGCACTCGCGCAACTGATTAAGAGTTATCACCATACACCTATCAACAGCAGTAGCTTAAACATTCAAGCTGGTTTGCTCTTTCATCATCTTCTACAGGCACAGGCATTAGAAACACAGCACACACAACCCACAGGAATGGGACTTGCCTTTCATGTAAATACTATCGTTACTGCTCATCTAAATGTTGCTTATGACTGTGCTGCTATCGCCCATCATCTAGACTTATCAGAAAGTCATTTACGGCGCTGTTTTCGAGCTGAAACTGGCATGAGCCTTGGCTTTTTTCTTAGAGAAACACGACTACAACATGCTGCACAACTCCTGCGCAGTCGACCAGATCTGAACATTCAAGACATTGCCGAAGCCTGTGGTATTCCCAATAGCGCAAGCTTTTGTCGCGCCTTCAAACGACAATTTGGTACAAGTCCTGGACACTATAGAAAAACCTAATTAACCGCCGTTCTCTATCTCTTGCTTCTTTTGGTATAACTGTTATAACAGTTATACCAAAAGGAAAAAGGCGCTACGTATGGGATTTGAAACAGCGGCGGATACCGCTTATGAACGAATACGGGCAGGCATTCTTGGCGGACAATTTCAACCTGGAACAAAACTCTCTCGCCGAAAAATGGCTGCTTTTGCTGAAGTCAGTGTTATTCCTGTTATTGAAGCTCTACACCGGTTAGAAAATGATGGGTTAGTTGAATCTCAACCACACCAAGGTTCTATTGTTGTGGAGCTCACTCATGAGAAGCTGCAACACTATGCAACATTACGAGAAGCTTTAGAATGCCAAGTTGCACGAGAACTGTGTAAGAAAGAACTCAAACAATCTGAGATACAGCGCCTCAAAGAGCTTGCACAAGAATTAGATGAGCATCTCTACCACAATAGCGATAAATCATCGCAAGAACTTGCGCAAAAACATCACGCTTTTCATACTGCTCTTGCAGAACTCACAAACTGCCCCCCTCTCATTGAATCATTGCGGCGCATTAATTTATTTGAGCTACTGAAGCATGCCGTTGTGAGTAATAAGAAGCACCGACAAATTCCAAAAAATTGGCATCGCAAACTTATTTTTGCCATTCGAGATGGCAATCCACAAACAGCGGAAGATGTATTCCGTGCCCATATCCGTAGCTCACGAGAAAATCTATGACTATACTTGCACTTGGCAGCTCCATCTTTGAACAGTGGACGAGCATTAGCAAAGCCTTTCCCTCCACAACCACTCTCAATGCAGCCATTGGGGGAACCATTACTGAAGACTGGCTTGTGCCTGCACAACAATTCTGTAAACAAGACCAACCTGAACTCGTTGCTTTCTATTGTGGCAGCAATGACATTAGCCGTGAAATACCACCCTTACGCATTATTGAAAATCTACAATATATTATTAACAGTTGTATCGCTGAGAACTGTGGATTTTTATATTATTATATTATTAAATCCCCTCACAAAAATGGGCGTTTTGCCGAGATTGATGCCATCAATCAAACCATTACCGCATACCTTCAACAATTCCCAAACACCGCCACCCTTGATTGTAATAGTTTCCTCTGTGCCGAAGCACACGGAGACATTAGTCCATACTATCAAGCGGACCAACTCCATTTAACGGAAGCGGCCTATACACAAATGGAAGAATACACCAGAACTTGCTTCTGGTCAGATTACCAACAGAAAGCAGCATCCTATGCTGATTGAACACCTCGAATGGTGGCAACTGCTCATTCTAGCAGCAGTTGGCTGCTTTGCTGGAACCATGAACGTGCTCGCTGGTGGCGGCTCACTCTTAACCCTCCCACTCATGGTTTTTCTTGGCGTGCCAGCGCCTATTGCCAATGGCACGAACCGCATCGCCTTGCTGACACAAGCAACCACGGGGCTACGCGTCTTCTGGAAAAATGGCATTCGAGAATGGCGATTAGCTCTAAGCCTGTCTCTGGTAATTTTACCCGGTGCTGCCGCTGGCGCTTTCTTTGGAACAAAACTCACTGGGCCGTATTTTAAAATGGTAATCGCAGGTATTATGACAGTCGTTATGATTATCATGCTATGCGGTAACAAGAAAAAAGCAGACACACCAGAGATACCACCAACCGCACAACCACAACGGTTAGTACTTGGGCATATACTCATGGCTATACTTGGACTTTACGGCGGCTTTATTCAAGCAGGTATGGGGTTTCTTATTATGCCTTTACTTAATCGTGTTATGGGGCTTGATCTTGTCCGAACTAATTTTCTCAAGCTTGCGGTGCTCTTTGCCTATTCACCAATTGTAATTACTATTTTTGCTTTAGAATCAGAAATTTGGTTGGATGTCGGCCTCAGCCTTGCTGTTGGCATGGGTATAGGCGGTTGGATTGGCTCAAAACTAGCGGTACATCGTGGTGACCCATTTATTCGGAAAATACTCTTCTCCGCTTTAACCCTTGTTATTCTGAAACTTATTTACGACCTTACTCTTGCGGCGCCATAACAACAGAAGTCTGCATTGGGAACGCGCAATTACAGCCCAAGGAATATTCTGGCATAAGCACTAGACCATCTACTGGCAAAACACTCATCCAACAAGTTTGCTTTAGAATCAGAAATTTGGTTGGATGTCGGCCTCAGCCTTGCTGTTGGCATGGGTATAGGCGGTTGGATTGGCTCAAAACTAGCGGTACATCGTGGTGACCCATTTATTCGGAAAATACTCTTCTCCGCTTTAACCCTTGTTATTCTGAAACTTATTTACGACCTTACTCTTGCGGCGCCATAACAACAGAAGTCTGCATTGGGAACGCGCAATTACAGCCCAAGGAATATTCTGGCATAAGCACTAGACCATCTACTGGCAAAACACTCATCCAACAAGATGGACGGTTTACTGAAGAAATAGCAAATTGGCTTTGACTCTCCATGTCATAAGCACCAATAATTGTTGACCGGAAAAACAAGCTCTTTTCAGACCCCGTTGGTGTCATGCAGCCTTTCCCACGTTGGATACAGTTATCTTCTGTAATCGTTCCAGTACTACGTTCTGCATAGGCAAGATATTGCTCTGCTGGCACATGCCAAATACGGTTGGCAGTAATAACTGGGTGGCTAATGTTATAGCTATGTTGATTACCGATAAATCCATCAGACACATAACTGCTTGACCAAATAACCTGACCATCTGTGCTAGAGCGCTCACTTAGTATAAACTTAATATTGGTTTCTTTCACGTATTTTTTCAAAGTCTTTTTATCCATATTCAGTTGTTTGCTTAACGCGGATGCTGCCACTGTAATCTGACGTGAGTATGCTGCTAAAGGGCCAACATGCGTTGAACCACTTAGTACAAGGTTGCCATGAGCATAACTCAGGTAACACGAACTGGTTGCTGCAAAATCAAGTGGCGTACGCCAACGCTCATCTCCCGTTTGCATATCAAGGGCAATAATATCAGCACTGGGTAAAAATTCGTCAAGGAAAGCAAGCCCTTCTGCATGCCCCTGTTTCCCAACAATGGCAAAGAGCATGCCATCACCAATGCAAATACTTGATGCAAGAACACCGCCTTGTTGTTCAGAGAAAGTCCAACGAAGCAAACCGGTAGATGCATCCATGGCAAAAAGGTTTTGGCTAATAATGAAACTAGGATCTGCTGCTGACCACATTTTTTTTGAGACAATCTTTGGATCTTTGGCAAAACCAGCAGTGGAATCTGCCGTTGCTGGATGCGTTGTGCCAATAAGCGTGTCTTCAACAATAAAAACGGCTCCCCACTGTAACCCATCGGACGTGAAATAGTGCCCCTTCTCGTCTCCAGTAGCTGCATCAAAAACAAAACAACTATCTTTAACAGCACAGAAGAGACGTTTCTCATCAACACAAGCATTACCACCAACACGTGAAGGGCTAAACCGCTGAAAACCAGGAATCTTTTTGGACCACAACAGTGTACCATTATAACTATCCACAACATCTACATGATCGACCTTATTGACATACATACGCCCATCTGCTGCAAGCGGCCCCATGCCTAATGCATGCCAGCCAACGAGTTGCCACGGTGAAGGGTTTCCAAACCACTGCACACGATATTTGGTACCTGCAACTCGCTTATCACCACTGCATGCCGTGTTAGCTGAATTGGCAAACATATGTGTCCAACGTCCAGCCTCTGCATCCGTGCCCTTCTGCCAGACACGGAATGTATGTCCTGCTACTGGAGTAGCATCGGCAAAATCACCACAGAGATCAACAACCGTACCACCATGTGGTTGAGTTATATATTTCACACGGTCGTAATTTGCTGCTCCTGCTAACACAACCAAATTTGCCAAACCACGCGCAAACGGTAATTGCCCCGCCTCATCAATTCGGATGCTAACATCTGCACCAGTAATACCATGCTGCCGTAGGTATTTCCTGATGTCATTGGCATGTTTTCTATTCTGCGCAATGCTAATAATAGAAAAGTCACTTGTTGCAGCCATGGCTGCCGCTAACACACCGTTATCGCCAATAAGTGCAGCAAAACCACGGCTACAGTCAGCCTGTGCACATATATTTTTAGCTCTTGTTTTTCCCTCTTCATCTAATTCTTTAACAACAGGCATTACCGCTGGAATACTTGAACCAAGACCAAAACAATACAGTGCACCTGTATCTGTAGCAGCATATAAACAACCGTCTGCAACAGCCAGTTCCCAGACTAAACCGTCTACAGCAGCATCAAACTGCACTGTTCCACTCAGAGCATCACATGCGATAATTCTCTCTTTACCGCCAGTTATAATAAGTGAGCCCGCACGAATAAGACAGCGCCCATCCTCTATTTGAGTTTTCCACGCAATGGCTTCTGACAACAGCCCTTCTGCCGACTTATCTGTTCCCAACTGTACACCACTCTTAGAAGGAATGATTCTTTTTTTCATACGAGCCATGTACTGCGTAGCGCTTGTTTTTAATATCGAACGGAAGTTTTTTCCATCCAAAGCAACCAACTCATCCTCACGTAAAAACCATGCCTGTTCACCGCCACCTATAATGCGCCACCCCTGCAAGCCAGTCATTGCCCCATGAATAGAGCGTTCGAGAGAAACCTGATAATTACGTGTACCAACAAATTCAGGAAAAACGCGAAAACGTAACATGCCATATTCTGTTGGCCCATAAACTAACATATCATCAAAATGGGCTATAAAACTACTGCCTCCCTGCCGTCTACGATCAGTCTTTTCTACAAGCGGACTACCATCAACTAAGGCATACTCTACTGGTGAAGCACGACCATTTGGCACAAAGAGAATATTATTTTCAACCAGCAAGTAGCCCTGCGCTGGTAACTCTATTTGCCGACGCCATATTTCAGCGCCGGTTTCCGCTTTGACTGCACAAAGATGCACACCGCCATTTGCTGGAAATAAACCGGCAGAGAAGTAACAAATACTATTATCCACATGCACGGCAGTGCGCACCGGCCATTGAGAACCAATGCGGCCATTGGCACTAATCCAGCGCTGTTCTGGCGCTGCATTATATGACCACTTTAAAGTACCAACCTCTGCATCAAGACAATACACGCGGCCATCATCGCTCCCAAAATACACAGCATTTTCCCAAACACTCGGCGCGAAGCGTACAGCACCTTCTACGCCATAGGTCCACAAAACTGCTCCTGTGGCGGCATCTAAACAGGTCAGTGATTCATCACTGGACGAGCCGTAATAGACTCGCCCATTTGCTATAATTGGTGCGTAAGCATAATCATAGGTGCTGGCTTGAGCACGTATTTTTTGCATTCCCAACATTACATCTGAAGGCCGCATATAAAAACCGGGACTCGGCTTACTAGGTGCGGTATGTACCCATAATGGCGTAGCAGATAAATGAGCAGGCAACTGTTCTTCTGTAATACCTCGATGACTAGCATCACCCATATACACTGGCCAATCAGCCGCATACAGTGAACAAATACCTAAAAACACTATTATATACAACAGTCTCATACCTATAAACTGTCTTATTCAGCTGAACTGTTCCATTTTATGTTCCTGATTAATATTTTCTACTATAACAAAATAAGAGCCCGCATCATTTTGATACGGGCTCCTTTTACACATTCACATAGTAACTGTGTTTTATTCTGCTTCGTTGATAACTACGCAACTTGATGCTGGAGGAAGGCTAAAGGTATAACTTTTTCCAAAATTATTTCCTTTCAACTCTTCAATTAGCACTTTCGCTTCTTGAATATTCGTATCTCGTGGGTCACCAGTTAGCAGATATCTTGTAACTGCACTTTTTGCTTGATAAGGAACTTGTATTGTTATGTCTTGCGTCTCAGTAAAACTACGGTTTACGGCAATATAACTATATCGTTTCCCTTCACGGAATGCATACAAACGTGTCCATGGTACATTGTTCATGGCTGCCACTTTTTTGGGTCTTTTACTGCCATCGTTTTTTAGTGTCGTTACTGTCATTTCTGGTAAATCAACCGTTGCTAACTGTGTTTCTTCAACGGCCAACAATGCTCCTTTGCAATACTGATTACGTAAACTCAATGCTAACCATGTTGTATGCGGCACCATATCATTATTATGACTCGACCACTTGTTACCTGTTCGTGTTTTGAAATAGTTGCTATTACCATTGTTGGCCAAAACAAACAGGAAATTGTCTAAGGTGGCTGTTGACAAAGCCAACGTTTTTTGTGTCGCCTCTTCTTCTGGAATAACCGGAACTTTAGGATTTGGCAACGCATAACCAGGGCCTGCTTCGTATTTAATCATTTCCAACTCACGCCCTAACTCTTTATAGAGCGCTTTAATGTCTTTAAGTTTAGGATGCATAATACGTGCCGGGTAAAAGAGATTACCTTGAAACAACTCTGCATCATTTTCTCCAATAATCGTATCACCGTCCCACCCACCAATATATCCTGATGGTGCTGTTGCTATTGCATCTGCTTCTGAAGTATTTTCTACACAACGGAAGGTCCAAGCTTTTGCACGATCCTCCATATTAAACTCCCCAGTTTTTCGGTCTTTCCAACGATACAGACTGTTGACAAAAGCAGAGGCAACAAATTTTATATTCTTACGTGTGTTCCATGTACTATTTTTCATAGCTCGGTATAAACGGTTAGACACTTTACCGGCCATTTCTGGTTGACGTGGAAATGCTTGCGGTGCAAAATTGCCATTCCACATTTCATTCGCACATTCGATATATATTTGATCAAAAGATTCGACCCATGGTTTGGGGTGCCCATGCTCAGCCCGTAATTTACCATAACCGGTATCTGCTGGTGCTCCAAGATACTCCATCAATTGTTCAATCTCTTTGTCGGTATAAAGCATATAGGTCAGCACATACGGCTCAGCGCCCACCTCTTCACATAAAGACAGATATTGCGGTAAGCCAAAGTTCCCTTGCCCCCAACCCGTATGCAAACCAGATTTGGGTGACCATAAAAAATTACGTGTGAACCCATGAGTCAACAAAGCATCTACGGTTAATAAACCGCGACCGATCATGGTACGCATGATACCTGGTTTCCATTTTTTCAGTTCTTCTTTCCATTCTGGATACACAGCGAACGGCTCAACGCCTTCTTGATAAATTGCAAAATTATCAATCCACAATGTTCCTGGATGTTTTGATCCAATTACTGAAATACAGTCATTAAAACTGTCACTAATTGGTGTATCTGTAGGTATAGAAAAACTATATTTTTTCCATTCGGCATTGACCTCAATCTGCTCATGTAATCGATCGCCTAATTTTAAGGTAACTGGTCCTGCTATGCCCTCTTGTTTCAACCATATATCACAACGGTAGGTTACTCCTTCTTCACGATTAAAATCAAGTTCTTTACCGCCATTACGAATAAACTGAAATTCCCAGCCTGATGGTAAACCTTCCTTTTTCTCATTTCCAGTGTGTCCACCGGGCAATGTTATTTTCATACTGGCTGTACTACCATTTTCTGAACAAAAAGTGGTATCATCTAAAGTCCACGGTATCTTACCCTGAAATTTCTTATTGGTCTTGACAAAATTACTCAACTGCTGAGTCCGTGTCATTTTTTCACTTGGGCCAGAAACGGCTGGTGTCTTTAAACGCTTCATCGTTAAGACATAGAGATCACCTTGTTGAATAGGTTCACCACTATCAACTAACTCAATACGGCCGGGAGACCCTTTACTCCCATAGAATTTTTTAACTGTTGTTGAGCGAATACATTCGACACTATCTTCTGTTTCTCGGTAAATATCAACAGTCGCGCCATCCCAAAAACCATCCCCGTGTAAAAACCAATAGCCAGAACCACTCGATTTTACTTCTATCCCTTCTCCGATCAGGGCTTTCGCACTTCCTTTTTCATCCTCTATAAAATCGGCTCCACCGCCAGTTGCTTGCCCATTATGGCGAAAGACAATCGGCTCCATGCTATACCACGGCCCCCAGTTATTCCACAAACGTGGGCCCTCAGCCCAGGGTCGGAAATTCGGGAACGTCATATTGGTTCCGAAATTTGGTGGATCTGCACGAAGAACAGTGTCTGTAACCGTATAAATACTTTCAGCGGCAGATAGGCTTGCCGCACAAGCTAACAAACAACTCATGAGAGTTTTTTTCATAAAGGGCTCCTTTTCCTTTTATTTGATAATTTTAAATTCAGCAAGTTCGAGATTCATAGGATAGGTATTCGCATGACGCACAGACCAGACACCAACATCTTGTCCGTACTCAAATAACTCGGGATCAGCACAATAGTGATAATGACTTGTATCAATGCGGCGGGTAATCCACTGACCACATTCCTGTTCACTGATAGTAAAGCGGTATATCACTACCATCTTTTCTTCAGCATTTTTTGAGGTTCGGTTTTTACAATAGATCTCCAAATGACCAGGATTCTGACAACGTAAACGTAATTCTATTATTTGCTGGGTATCCATTTTCCACACTCGGCCAGGAATGTAGGCACTGCGTATACGAAGCGGCCCCATTTCTTCTCGCGCGGGAGCCTGCGCCTGCATGCGTCCACTGCCAACAGCAGCAGCATGTGCGTACACACCATACATCCATGATACCGGTTTTTTAAAACGAAAATCCCAGCCAATAATGGTTCGCCGTGGTGGTAATATTTCTTCATTTACAGATGTTGTCACTTCAACTTCGTATCCAGCCTGTACGAGTTGTTGACCAACTGCGACCGTTCCATGTTCAACCTGCACATTAGTGGTATCTGCCGACACTTGTACAGAAAAACGTGTTCCTATTACGGCAATTGTTGTATGCGGTGTTTCTATCTGAAAAGTCTCACCTTTTTGTGGAGCAATCTCTGCATCAAGACAACCCTCATGCACAAATAGACTTTTACCTGTGCCATGTAATTGATAACGAGCTGGTCCCAACAACTGAACACGACTGCCATCTCCCCAATACAACACTGGTTCTGCTGTATCGGCAACAATTTGAGGCTGGCTGAGTGCTTCTCTACCAATTCCCTGTGGGAGATCATACGTCTTTGGGAACGCTAATAGTATCATAAACACAGCTGCGGCAATACTCACACCAATCCATAGCCATGAGCGTGCTACAGAGTGTTGCTGCCGTTCAATCTCTTCTCGCATCACACAAGCAAATACATCGCTTGTCCCAGTTCTGCGAATCTGTTCACACATACGCTGAGCAAAAGCGGTACTCTTGCTAGCCCGCGCTGTTAAAGCTGCATCTACGCGTACTTCATCCAATAGTGCTTGTTCTACAGACGCATCTTCCTCACAAACAAGCATGACAGCTGCATTATCTTCCTCACTCGCTTCACCCGCTAAAGCAGCGCTAATCAGATCATGTACAGTAGGGGTCATGTTCTTGACTCCGCGCGTATGCACATGGCTAAATGCTGACGAATACGAGACAAAGCTTTCCGTACAGCTACCACTGATTTACCACAGGCAGCAGCAATGTCCCCATGTCCAAGGCTTTGTTCATAGCGTAAACGAATCATTTCTTGCTGAGATGGCGGCAGACTCTGCAAACACTCCTGTAAACGGTTATATTCGTCATCAGATACCAACTCATGCTGCTCTTCAAGACGACGTAACAAATACTGACGCAAACCGTGACGGCGACGCTGCTCTCGCTCACGGTCTCGCCAATAATTTGCACACATATTCACAATAATAACATGTAACCACGGTAAAAACGGACGCGAAGCATCATAATGCCCTAGAGAACGATACACTCGCATCGTCACTTTCTGAGCGATATCATCTAAATCACTATCGGGGATTCCACGCAAACGAAGTTTTGCGACCAAAAAAGGGTGGAACGCAGCAATTAAAGCCTCCAAGGCATGCATATCACCATTTTTGCACAAAGCCGCTAGCTGTTCCAAATCATCGTTCATTATCTATAGTACCCCATAAATAAAATAGTGTGACCATGTTTTTCAAAAAAGCCCATCTACACCCATCTACACCCATCACTCTCGTAAAGAACGAATGTACGCCTTGGGCGTTTGCCCTGTCGCTAATTTAATACGACGATGAAAATGCTCTACACTTTTAAACCCCGTCCGTGAAGCAATTTCTTTCAACGGCATATCGCTGCATTCCAATAATTCTATCGCGGCTCTGATCCGTAACTCCCACAAAAAGGCGATAGGCGGCTTCATACCATTTTTACGAAAGAGTCCAGTGACATGTCGTGGGGTTACACCAAGGAAACGTGCTACATCTTCCACACTCACGTCTTCATAACAATGTGCACTCAGATATCCTACAGCCTTATGCAATAATCGACTCAAACCTTTTTGAACGCCTTCAGCGGCACGCGTCTGTTCTGTATACAACAAAGACAGGATTGATTCTCCAATATGCATAAAAGTTCTCTGCATATCATCACCTGTTTGATTATAAGTATACAAGGGAACAAGACTTTTCACCGATTGCAGAAGATACCCAAAAGCATCGGAAACAGGCAGAGGATTCAATAATAAAGGGACAAGCGCTTTCATTTCATGTTCATATTGCCCATTTGTCCAATATCGTTTATCATTATTCCAAAAAATTAAACGCATAAGCTCTGGAGGTTCACCAGAGACGAAACGTTTATAAAATGGTTCAGAATGAGGAATGCACAGATATTCTTTGTTAGACACAACATGTACCTGTCCTGCACAAGACACTTCCACTATTCCGTTTAAGATAATAAATATTTCCATGACAGCATCAGGATAACGCTTACGTGGGTTCTTCATATCCACGTCAAAATGTGAACATTGGGCATCACAGGTGATACTGTTATAGGTTATAAACATCGATTGCACAATAAAAAACGTGTACAATAAATCAAGAATATTTCCTTTTCAGTCATATATATTTCATTTAGAGACAAATCTATTATATTGCTTCGCCTTTTCACTTTCTACAGAATACAAGTATGAAACCAATCGGAACACTTGTCTATGCCATCAATGCTGGATCAAACTCCACCTACCAAGACAAAAACGGTACGATATGGCTTGCCGACCAAGACTATACCAACACTGTCGACTGGGGAGCACTTGGTGGTAACAGTACTATTCGAGAAGTAGACCTTCCTATCAATGACCGTGTAGCACCAGAACTCTACAAATCTGAACGTTATGGCATGAATGGCTATCGCTTTGAGGTAGAAAATGGACAATACCATGTTCGTATTCATTGTGCTGAAACCTTTGAGATGAACTATAAAGCTGGGCGACGTTGTTTTGATGTATTCCTGCAAGGTCAATCTATTGCCAAAGATTTTGATCCATTCACTGCGGCAAAGAATTTTGCTCGTGCTGCCATTATTGAAGCTCCATGCTGCTCGGTCACTGATGGACTTATTGCTCTAGATTTCACCGCGGAAAAAGGAATGGTCAACGCTATTGAAATACGACGTTGTATTGGCGAATCCACAGAACGTTCCATTCACATAGGGCCCAAACAACCAACCTTACAAAACAAAGCAGACACTAGGGCAGTACAAGCACCACCAGTAAACATACTGTTTCTTGGTAACAGTGGCACCTTCTACTGGGCTATTCCTGAAACAGTTGCTGATTTACTGGCTACTGGAAACATCTCACAGAACATGAAACCAACCCGAACGGCTTACGGAAAACGTTTCAGCACCCACTACAATAACCCTGCTACTATGGATGCCATACGCAGTGGTTTGTATCAGTACGTGGTGATTCAGGGCGCTTCAAATGAATGTGCACTATACCAACAAGAAATGGAAAGTACTGCTGAAAAATTAATTGAGGATATTCGCAAGCATGGCGCTCAGCCTCTCTTGTACGCCTACCAAGGATGCAGTACCGTTTCTTCTGCCGATAGAGAACACACAGCACAAACCTATATCAATATATCACAACGCCATAATGTGCCTGTTATACCTGCGGTAGCAGCACTTAATAAAGCACTACAGCAGCAGCCAGATTTGAATTACTATAATCCTGATCAGGTCCACATGGGTATGCATGGAGCTTATTTAATGGCCTTTTCTTTTTATCATTTTTTTACCAACGAAATAAGCCATCCATACCCATCGGTGCTTGTGGGGCAGGTGCCAATATCAACAGACACGGCTCGTTTTTTAGAGAAGATTGTCTGTGAGGTTTTTTCACAATACAAACTGCAAACGCACCTTCTTTAAACACAAACAGGAAACACCATGAGCTTGATCCCTTACGACATTATTCTCCCACAATATTTTTCTCGCCAAGCTGTCGTTCGGGCATGGGGACAGGTAGAAGCTGAGCTTGCTGAAATACAAGCAGAGATAGGTATGATTCCTAAAGACGCTGGTAAAGCCATTAGCACCATTGCCAATAACTTCACCTGTTCACTGGAAAAACTGCGTGAAGCAGAACAACAAACAGGCCACCCCTTGGTGCCCTTCTTACGTGAATTAGAAGCTGCCTGTGGAGAGTATGGACAATATGTACACTTTGGGGCAACCTCTCGGAATATTATGCAAACGGGATTGATTCTACGTTTACAGCAAGCCCAAGTAGACATACAAAAAAAACAGAAAGAATTCTTAATACTCCTTTCTGATACCGCCCTCACCCACAAACAAACGATTCTGGCAGGGAGAACACATACCCAACATGCTTTGCCTATCACCTTTGGCTACAAAATAGCTGGCTGGCTTGATGAATTTTCTAGACACCTGATACGACAAGATGATATGCATACGAGATTTTTTACCGCTATGATGGGCGGTGGCGTAGGTTCATTTGCTTCTTTTCACCCACATGGAAAACTCATTCAAGATCGACTTGCGGAACGCTTACACCTTACAAGCATGCCCATCCCTCTGCGTTCAATTGCTGATAGCTACGCAGAATATATTTCTGTGCTCTCACTTTCTGCTTCTACCATTGCCCGTATGGCTGCCGACTTACGAGTTTTATTACGGACCGAAGTTGGTGAAATTTTCCTCAATGATGGTAGCATTGGCAGCAGTACCATGCCACAAAAGCGTAACCCCAATTTGTTGTCTGTTATATCCTGCGCTTATCAGAAAATGAATAGCTTACTTGCTGAAAGCCATAAGGCATTAGATGGCGATGATGACGCAAGCTCTGCCCACTTCCCAGTTATTGCAAACAATATTCAAGAAGCCGTACAACTCTACTATTATTTACTAAATATGGCTTTGCAGGTTATACAGGCACTCTGTGTAAACACAGAAAAGATGAAAGAAAATCTTACCTCTGATGGACTTTGGATTATGTCTGAATCACTGATGTTATGTCTTTCTGAAACACTAGGAAAAACAGAAGCGCACCATCTCTTACATCGCCTCGCCATGGATTCTAAAAAAACGGGGCGTTCGCTGCTGGAAGCCTGTCAGCACTGCCCCGAGTTAGCAGACTTTGATACCACTGCTATACACACAGCGCTGACTCCAGAATACTATCTTGGTTCTTGTGTAGAACTCACTGAAACTGCGGTTCAATCTATACACCACTATTACAGCTACAACAAGACCTGCACCATTTAATCTGCATAGATAATATTCTGCACATCCAATTCACCTTCGGCCATGTCGATGCTTACTGTACCGTTCTCTAGATGAATACTGCCCCATGCGTCATCTGCGGCAAAAAAGAACCGAGAAGTTCCATTATGCTGCTTGCTTATGATAAGTGTTTTCTCTACAGCATCATAACGAATACCACTATGAGCTTGCAAAAGCGCATAAGAGGCAAGCGCTCGTACATAATAATGGCCGCATTCTACTTCGTCAAATGGGTTACGTCGCCGACCATCATAGCGCTGGCGACACGCAGTAACAATTTTTTCACCTTCCTCTACGTGACCAGTCATAATAAGGTGGCTCGCAACTTGATACTCTATTCCTGTCCACACTTCATCGCTATAAACAAATGGTAAACTTGGTTTACTGCCATTTGGCCACGTACATAACAATAAACCACCTTCGTCATCCATAGCATAATCATGCCTTTGTGGGTTGGCATGATTACGCATCGTTGTTTTGAAATTATGTGTATAAATAGAACGTAAGTGGCTTGTCAGTTTTTCGGTATCACAGGGCGCGTCAAAACCAGCGCACGCTGCCAGCCAAAACCCTAAAATACCATCACTTAAACACCCTATACCGTATTGGTATTTCGGACCTTCTTTTTCTAACAAAACACGTGCTTCTGGTGAGTAGTCTGCACACAGTGTTTGTGCCTCTGCCGGATTTGGAGCACGTAGCCCTTCATATTCAATATTTTGAATAAAAAAATCGCCATTATATAAATCGTTTTCCATACGCTGCTGTCCTGCTTCTAACAGAATGTTCCACTCGGTAGCATCGTCACCAACCGCTGGCGCCATCAGTTCCATCGCTCGTAACGCTGCAAGATAAAAGCTAGTGCACATGCCATCTGCGCCCCAAAACTCAATATCATAAGTATTATGATGTGGTTCTCGTAAGACCCCCTCATGCGCTGGATCCCACAATTCAATACAATATTTTATACTTGCCTTTAATGGAGCCCATAAAGTTCGTAACCAATCCGTATCTCCTGAAATGCGCCAATCTCGATAGACTTTAATAATGCCACCAAGCTGACCATCTGCCGCTGGAATACCGCGCCCACCCTCATCCTTTAAGGCAGATTCTTGTTTATGAATGGGTAACGGCGTACGAAATAATTGTTTACCTGTAACACTGCTGGCTTCATTGAGTTCTGTTTCTCTCAAACCACGTTCTAAGCGTGGGAATAAATGCGGGATAGCTTGGGCATAATTCCAGACATGAGTACACGAGCCTGGACAACAACCATTTTGGGCAGAACAACCCTCCCATGCCCATAAGCGACCGTCTTGTTGACGTAATACCGTTGGCGATTTCAAAATTGATAAATTTGCTGCTATCGCTTCTAAACTTGCTGGCGGTAAATCACTAGCAAATAAATGATCACGGAATACCGCACTCCGACGGCGCAATTGTTGCTGCTCTGCTAACCAATATTTGGAAAGATCTTCTATACCAGAAAAACGCCCAGCATACCACGGCTGGTATTTTTGAGTTGTATCTGGCGCACAAGCTCCTTCACAACACGGTCCTTGTTGTTCACCATGAGAAAATGCCACATCACTATATGGAACATACCAAGAAAATAATACTTTCACAGTTGTAGAGGCACCTGGCTCTAAACAAAGTGGTACTGCCAAGGTTCCACCAGGGCTGGCTTTGCCCTCAGTAATTTCTTCAGTGTCTTCCACCAGCCCTTGTTCCACCGCATTCCACGCCATGCTTTGTGGGTCGAACCAATTACCACGAAACCATGCTGGGTTAACCGCCGCTTCATGTGAGGCTATTTGCACACAAAAACGACCTTCATCCCAAGGCGTCTCTGCTGATGCATCTTGTTCAAAAATAAGTCCGTTTACCATTTTACGGACTCGAGACGGTCCTAAATCATCTGCTGATTGTGACCAATTACGATGTTTCATAACCGGATTACGCGCATTAAACGAATACACCATTTCAACAACAGCATCACTGGTATTGGTAAACTTATACTCAAGCGATGCCACTGGTAAACTGGATGCATCTTCATCACTCGGTATAAACGGACTCCATGCCTGTAAGGCTACAGTGACTGGGATTTCATCATCAGATAAGGACATGGTCGCAAATGGAAATTGCGCCGTTATAGAACTCTGCGCAAAACCCGGTAAACCTAAATAACCATGCTTGCGTCCAGAAGAATTATAGGCGAATAGACGCTCTTGCACAGGCCCTTCTAAGACACGAGTGAGGCGACCATCTTCCTGCTTAATGCTTAGTGCAGAAAATTGTTCCAAGCGCTCACCCATCGCAGGTTTGTGCCAGAAATTTGCATCTTGAAAACCACCATTGCCAGATAGGCAGATCATACCTGCCCCCATCCCTCCTAAAGGAAAGGCAAATTGTTCTAAATGGCGTTTCGTATAAGCTTCGTTTGCTGTGCGAGTCATGATGACTCCTTTCTCTATCTTATTGTATGTTTTGAACGGATGAGCCAGACATTATCGTACAACGTGGTTTACCAGCCACCGCACGTTTGCCTTGTATGCAACGGGCCACATTTTCTGCCACTGCCAACCGTGGATATGCCATCGTACACATATCTGGATAGAGGTCGGCAAAATACGCCTGTCCATCCACTCCCATAATCGAAACATCTTCTGGCACACGTATACCTGCTGCCTGCAAAACACGAATTGTACATAAGGCCAACCAATCATTATGACAAAAGAATGCAGTCACACCATCATAACGAACACAATCCTCAAGCATCTGTGATGCATTATCCAATACTGCCAGATCCACATGCTGCACATGAGGTAAAAGATTATGACTCTTCATGCCATGCTCATAACCTGTTAAGCGCTCTTGCACTGCCCATGAAGTATGCACATAGGTCAAATGCATGATATTTCGGTGCCCCATGCTGTATAAATACGCTACCGCATCTACACCAGTAGACCGTTCATCTGGCACAATACTCTGTACACCGCGCGCCTGTAATTTGTTAATTAAAGCAATGACCGTATGGCCTTTTGCTACCTGCGTTAATGCCGCAGCAGATGATTGCGGCGGCACCAACAACACCGCCCGACAACGACGACCAGCAAAATCTGCAACCGCCTCTTGTTCTTCCTGCGCAGATGCTGCGACTGCCACATGTACTCGTAAACCATCCTGCCGCAAACGGTCCTGTATTGCTTGTACTACGTCGGTAAAAAAGGCCGCTCGTAAACTGGGCAGGATCACCCCAACAATTGTACTTTCACCCTGTATCAATTCAGAAGCAACAAGATTTGGTCTATACCCATGCTCTTCTGCCACTGCCAGAATTTTCTCACGTGTCTTCGCACTTACTCCAGCACGGTTGTGTAAAGCACGATCTACCGTCCCTTGAGAGACTCCACATAAGCTCGCTAACTCTGTTGAACTAATCATAATCGTGTACGTACACGAAATTATCTAAGAATGCAAGAGATATCTCAGATAGGTCCCACTTGTCCACCAACCATGCCCTTAAAAAAAGAGAACGTTTTCGCCTCATATACTGGGAACAAAGCTCGTTCTACAGTAGTTAAAGATTCTATTACCTCATCCGCAACAGAAGACATTACACACGTCTCAATAATTCGTACCCGCTGCTCTCTTAGTACAGGTTACACATCGGCATTTCACCATTTGAATCATTCAATTATCGCTTCGTCACAACTGAATGAGCAACGAAACGACAACAAATGTATCTCTTCAATTATTTTCTTAAGCGTGTTAAACTATCAATACGCATACGTTCTTCAAATGACCAACGAATACGTACTTTATCTCCCTTTTTACAGGTGGCTATTTGCTTAAGTGTTTTCTTATCAAGACCACCACCATTTTTGGGCATACCACCCTTCCAATGCGGGCTTAATGGTACATGTCCGTATGCTGTTTCGATAATGAGCGATGTACCCTTAGGTATTTCTACGATAATTCCTTCGATAGTTCCGGCCTTTCGTCCCTGCTTACGTATATCCATGGCTGTAATGTGACCATCATCCACGGCAAGACGTACCTCTGCGCCTGGCAACAGGGAATGAATTTTTTCTTTGAGCGCTTTATCATCAAATCGTGGTTCTAAACGTTGAATAACAGCTCCCTTTTCCTTTGGCAAGAAATACACATCTCCGTTATAATCCGTAGTGATGACTTTCCCTGATACTTCTTGTATATGGGCTGTTTCTTTTTTTACTTCTTTTCGTGATTTCTTCTTCCGTAATTTGGTTAAGGCATCAATGCGCATACGTTCTTCAAAAGACCACCTAATACGAACAACATCTCCTACCTTACAACTAGCTATGGTTTTTAATATTTTCTTATCAAGACCACCACCATCTTTCGGCATGCCCCCTTTCCAATGTGGGCTTAAATGAACGTTTCCCTCTTCTGTTTCTAACACCAAATGTTTTCCCTTTGGTATTTGAACAATAACACCTTCAACAACTCCATTCTTTTTACCCTGTTTTATGATATCAAGCGATTCAATAAGATGCTTGGAACCCGCAACACAGGTCAGAGAGACCTGCGCACCAGGCAATATTGTTCGTATTTTTTCTAAGAGCGCTTCATCGCTAACACCAGCTTCAAAATGTTGAGTCTGGCGTTCCTCTTTTCCATCTTGAAGGAGATACAAGTCACCTTGATAATCTGCTGTTACCACAAACCCTGAAATAGAAACACTTTTTTCAACGGCCACTTCATCTGCAAATAAATCAAGTGTTGGCTGCTCTTCTGCATTGGTTAAATGAAAGCCTGTTGTTCCAATGCATGCCGCTGCTGCAATGGCTAGTCCAATTTTACTCATGAGAGTAAGTCCTCCTGTGAATCCGCTTATTACAAGCGTTGGTTGAAGTGTACTGGCTCCAAGAGTGCTCCACACCCCTAGTTGAGCACTACTCATTTGAGGAACGGCTGCGAATGTTTGCTGAAGCAAAGTGCTCATAGCAACGGCGCCAACCGCTCGAATATCTATACGTTTTCGTAATTGACCTACCGCTCGACTCAGGCGTGTTCGTGCTGCCCCACGCGTACAACCAAGTGTAATCGCCAGCGTTTCATGATCCATGCCGTCTATATAATAAAGAGAAATAATGTCTCGCTGTTGGTCTGATAGGGTTGCTAGAGCATTTCTCACTGCCAATTTATGTTCATCACCTTTCGGTTCATCCTGAACGGGCTGTTCATATCCATGTTCGCGTTTTTTTATGCGCAACTCACGACGACGTATATTACTAGCACAACGCTGAGTTATACACAGCAACCACCCTCGTCCACCCTGTTCAAGCACTGACGAGCGAGAGTGAAAACGATGCGCATGCTTGCGAACTTGTAAAAAAGCCTCTTGCATACTGTCTTCACATAAATCATGGGTTCCACAAACATTCCAGGCACAATGATACATCATCTGGGAATAACGCTGAACAAACAGCTCCCAAGCAGCGGCATCATCTTCACCAATACGACGCATTAAATCATCAAAGGCTATTTCTTTTGTGCTCATCTACCTAGTATACACCACCAAACCATCCTTGTTACACAAAACTTAAGCTGTTCTGGTAGCACGATTCAGATAGGTCTAAAAGACAAGAGGCTACCCCAGCATAATATATCATAAATCCATTTAAAACAATTACTTACAAGAAACGAATCTCCTAAAATCCCTCTTCAAGGTAGCAATAAAACGACGCAAGAACACGGTTCATTCTTTGAATAACCAAACACAGCAACATTCTGCACAAACAATATCTCACAACGTACGTACCGCTTACAGGAGACACTTATGTTACAACGACTTGCCATTCTTTCTGTATTGTGTTGCGCTGCTATGATAGCAGCAGAACAAACCGACACCCCCATAGCCGACAACACAGAAAAAAGAGACATTCCTATGCCTACTGATACCCCTGAATCAACCGTCACGATTCAGGTTGGTGACACCCTTCTGGATGCCCCACTCCGCACTACTGCTGGCGAAGACATATCACTCTCTGATCTGTTGAAGCAACAACCGAGTATAATAATTGTTTTTCGAGGTGCATGGTGCCCGATCTGTTCCCGTAACCTAAAAGCACTTGCCGAAAACATCTCTCTCCTTCGTGAACAAGGTTTCCAAGTTCTGGCGATCAGCCCCGATGCCGCAGATGCACACCGCACGCTCACAGAAAAGAAAAAACTTCCGTATCAGGTCTACAGCGATTATACTCATAGCTTTATTCGTCAATGCGGTCTTGCTTACTGGATGGATAAAAAAACGGAGACAACCTATCGCACAAAATATCATTTCCCGCTGATAACTGCACCCAATGATGAGCGTGTATCTTTGCCAGTGCCTGCCGTTTTCATCACCAATACCAATGCAGAAATTCGCTTTGCCTACGCAAACCCCAATTACAAGATTCGACTACAAACAGAAGATATTATCCAAGCAATCAATGACATTGTACTCACACCAGCAAAGACCAATAAGACAATGAAATAATACGTAACAAGAACTAGAATACCTTTGTTTGTTATTAAATATGTTATAAATAAAGCCACACCTTAGTGTGGCTTTATTTATGATCATTATGAGTGTGGTCGTCATAAACCATCTGAGACAGCAAAGTTGTTGTTAGTTCAACAAATGAAAAACTTACATTTACGCATGTTCCACATATCCAGACAGAAATACAACAGCCTTAAACTGTTATCAACTGGTCCTACTTATTATCTGAAAGTGCTTTCTCTGCCTCTGCAACGGTATTCAGATAAGAAGTCGCTTCTGCTCCAGTGAGATGAGAATCTATTTTAAGAGTGCTTCTTCCAGAATATATACGAATGGTAGTTTTTTCGTTTTTTGAGAACCATTCAATATCGTCTTTTCCTAAATCGACTACGATATGTTCATGGCAAACGGCTCCTCCATCAGGACTAGGACCAAAATGAACCCTTGTAGCCTTTTTTTCCATACGAGTACCATCTTTTAAATAAGCAATTTTTGACCAGTCTTGATAACTGTCTCCACTATTTATCCGAAGATATAATTCATGAGTTTGTTTTTTCGTCGCTTTATCTATAGAGCCCCGATAAAAAGGGTCCACATATTGATACATAAGAACCATAGGAGTCGAATATGACTCAGAAGACAATGAGACCTTATCTTCTAATGGATCATTCACACCCGAAATCCTAGGACCACTGCCACATGAAGATATTGCGATTATAAATATGACAACAAACAGAATACGCATTGGTATTCCCCTTACCCCGCTATTTTTTGAAACTATTGGGAATGCAGCGGTGATACCAAACCAATAGTCTTTATGAGAGAGATATTCGCCTGTATTTTATTAGGGAGGATCTCTCTCTAAAATATATCAACGAACGACTGAACGCGACATAGTAGGAGCACTATAATTAAGTCAAGCAAGGGCCTTCAAAGACATTATTCTATCAAGTTCACTTGAAAACACTCAATACTTGGGTGATAGAAACGCATAAAAAATCACGAATCAGTTGCACAGCTATTATTCAGCGGGAAATAATGCAAACGATGTTTGCAAAGGGAAACCGCAGTTGCAGCCTGCGGTTGCTTCTGGCATGAGTAATAAACCGCCGACTGGTAACATATTTATAAAACAGCCCGGACGGGTAACCGTCGAAAGCGGGGTTTCTTCTTGAGTGCTAATGTGGAACATTTGGGTGGAATCCTTTCGATAATAAATGCCTGTAGCAGAAGCGGTGCTTTGACCACAATACTTTCCACCACGTATACCTTTAACCGATTCTTTTGTCCCCGTTTTTATATTAAAAATTCGCATACCTGATTGGCCAACCGTCGTCATATAAATATGATCACCAATAATAACAGGATGTTGTAAATCAAAACTGTGGGCAGAAGTTGGGGTAACATCTCGGCCTTTTACTGTACCATTCCATATGGAAACACCATTTTTTGCATGATACGCACCCACATTGTAATAGACAAACTGACGTGGTTTCCCCTTCAGGCTTCCCTTTTTGTGCACACCTTCTGGCTCACCATAATACGTTGAAATAAAGAACAGTACATCTTGTGCATACAAACCAAAGGCGACAATTTGAGAACGCTGCGTGTATGGTTGCTCCCATTGTTTTTCCCCAGTGTCTGAATCAAGGGCAACAATGAAAGCATCTTGGGCCGTAAAGACTTTAGCAGTTACCCGCCCCTCTACCTTACTAAGCACCTCTGGATTTCTATTTTCAAGAAAATAGATTGAATTTTCTCCAAAGGTAATAGACGTATTCATAATCACAGCACTATAATCCCAACGTTTTTTTCCGCTCTTCACGTCATAAGCGAATAATTGTGTTCCGAACGATATTTTTCTCTTAATACCTTTTTTCTTATCATCAGATTTCCATGAATATTTTGAACCGCTATTTTTTGCGCGAAGATTTCGCCACGCAGCTTCCACACTTTGGCTGGTTCCGTAGAGAAGTGTATCAGTACAAGCAATATACCCCCATTCACTTCCGGCAGTCGGCACTGATATTTTTCGCTCAACCACCCCTGAGGCTGGGTTAATGCACCATGCCTTATCTTTTGCTGCTATATAAAAATGAGAACTATTCACACATGCATTTCCTGAATCTTGTAAAACTCCGAGGCGAGCAGACTCTGGCACCTGACACCGCCACAACGGCGTTCCGTTATATGCATCAACGGTAGCAATAATATCGTCACCAACCACAAATAAGCGACCATCTTTACTGAGTGGGCCTGCGGGCGTGGCATGTCTATCACCTAAAATATCTGGGCCAGGTTCGCCAAACCATTGAATAAGAAACTTCTGACCAAGTAGCGCATCATCCGAAGCACTGGTATTTTGTGGGTTTGCGTATATATGAGTCCATTCACCACCCTTTTCTAAATCACCACGAATAAGTGTTCCCCAATGCAAGCCGTTTTCACCAGCCTCTACCTGCCAGCCTGCCAACTGCGCACCCCACTGTTGGAGAGCCTCTGCCTGTGTACTCCCTATGACCAAAGCACCGCCATAAGGTTGGAGTATCCGATAAGCTTCTGCTGCATCATAAGATAGCGTACCGCCACTCAGCGTATCCTCTGAAACAATCAGGTTGGCAATGTAGTGAGCATAATCGAGCGCGTCATAAGCGTTTGCATGCGCCACAATACGCGAACCATACACGCCTGCGGCAACACAGGTATCTTGTAGGGTTTTTCTTTTTTCTTCATCTGGTTCAATGCAGACAATGGTCAACTCTGAGACCTGTGTCAGTGCATAGGCCAAAGCTCCTTCTCCTGCACCAAGTACAAAACAATACCCTTTGTGTGTGGTGGCCTGTTGCATAATATATTCAGCCGCAGCCTCCATAGCTGGCATATTTGTAAAAGAGAATTTTTTTTCTGGAGCGGTTATTCTTTTGTCTGTACCTCTTACTGTAAAAGCATAGACACCACCAGTACTGGTCCCGACATAGATTGCACCATATGCCACAGCAAGTTCCCATGCTGTTCCTTCTATTGCTGCCTCCCACAGTACCGTTCCACTAGCAAGCGCATACGCTGCCACACGCTTTTCTCCACCGACCACTACGACATCACCTGCTATAAGTAGTGAACGAACGGCTCCAACATCAAAAGCGACTGATGCTTGTTCTATCATAGCCAAACGAGGTTTTTTATCTTCGTTATGTGATGACTGATTTTTAAAATATGACCGTACTTTTTTTCCTTTTTTCTGGTCTTTAGTCGCCTGCTCACAAATACGATCAAAGGCAGCTGCGGGTATCGCGTGTATTGTCTGTTCTGTATATAAATAATATATCTCATTACTAAACATCAGCTTGCTGCCCTTTATACCAATAACCGATCCCATCACTCGGGATATGGCTTCTGATTTTTCTCGTTTTGATAATGTCGTAATATCTCCAGTAAATGCTGCGGTCCGAATTTTTAACACACCAAATTCTGTGGGACCATATACAACATATTTACCAACTTTGCCAACATACGCACCACCACCTTCTCGACGTCCTTTAATGTATGGGCCTGCATAAGGAAGAAGGGCTTCACCAGTTTGTGTAAAGTATTCAATCGGAGCTGAACGGCCTACTGGAACAAATATCTTATCTTCTGCTGACAATATATAGCCTTGAAAAGGAAAGGAGCTTGGCTTTTTCCATATAAGTTTGCCGCTTTCTGCGTCTATAGCAAATATGTTCACCCCACCTGAGTCTGGAAATAAACCAGAAGCCACATACACACGGCCCGCCTCTACAGAAACACTGGTTCGTATTGGCCATTGTGAACTGATCTTTCCATTCGCTATGATACGACGTTGACTCTCACCAGTAAAATATTTCCACAATAATGCACCAGTATCAGCATGCAGACAATATACATGGCCATCATCTGAACCACAGTATAATTTGCCATCAACAATGGTTGGCGCAAGGCGAATAGCACCTTCTGTATAATAGCTCCACAATGTTTCTCCACTGCCAGCCTGTAAACAAAAGAGAGCCTGCTCTGTGGTTGTGCCAAAATAAACTTTTTCTCCAACAATAATTGGCGCATAGGCGAAGTCAAAATACGAGGTTGGGTTCTCCAGTATATAGGCATTCGTTCCTCCTGTTTTTTGATAAACAAAGCCAGGAGACGGTGGGCAGTTGGTTGTGTAATGCCATGCTTGTTGCAGCGGGAAAGTAAGCTGCTCTGTACTGACAGAACTCCTTTGGGCATCTCCACACCACGTACTCCAATCTGCGGCGTGTACCGTTATCACAAAAAGTGTACACACCATAAAATGCAAGAATCGCTGTACCATAGATAAACCCCTCTTATTCCCTTATTGTTTCGTAAACCAAATACGTGCTATCTCTAACTGTTCTACAGCAGACTGTGCTGGTGTTATGCGCACATGTTGTGCTTGAAATATGTCGCCAGAACCGGCTAACATGTTGGCAACGTGTTCCGCTTGTGCCTGTGCTGCAGTATTATCTTTATCATAATAAAACACACTCCAATCCCTTACAGGTGCTGAAAGTGTTTGCCATCGCCCTTTGTACTCAGGTTGAAGTGCATATGAATTACGAATCCCTATACGTCCAACCCGACTTGAATTAGTAGTATTTATAATACCACAATCTAATATATCAAAATCAGACCGGAAGGTAACATGCATAATAATATCTCCTGACACGGAAAAGGCATCCTCACTCGTGTTGAGCATTATTGATGGACCACGCCCAAACTTATGACTAAGTACACACACCGAACCACAAGCGTCATCTTCAACTAATGTCGCATGCCTTGGAAAGCTCATGCCATGCGGTAAATCCTGTGAAAAATTAATGTCATAAATAATATGCTGTTCTGCGGCGGCAAAGCTTTCTTGGGACTGTAACCCAAGATAGCACTCCCCCTCTGCATGCATTATTGCTGCTTCACCCGCGCTCAGCTGTATATCACCACAACAAACCTGTCCTTTGTCCACACGAACACGAGTGCTGTTATGACCCACATGAACATCAAAACGGGTTCCTATCACTTCTATACATCCATATGGTGTACGTATACGAAAAGGTGCTTCTTTCGTCTGAGGCTGAATAAATGCAGCAACCATACCATTTTGAATAAATAATTCTTTTGATGCCTCTGCTTGCTCTATTCGAACCACACTCAAAGCCGCAATTTCTAATACGGAATGATCATCATAGACCAATGAAAAATCGTAGTCTCGTTGTATATCTCCACCAATAAGGACTTGTTGCGCATCTTCTTGCGTTCCAACCATCTTCAGACCAAGTGATGGCGCTGGGCGTACAGACCACACCGAGACAAGCACTATAACACTTGCTGCAATGGCAATAGCCCATACCCACCACGCTTGGTGCGACACGGCTTTTGATTGAGGCTGCACGACAGACAACACTGATGCAACCGTCGTATCTGCCTGTCCTGCTCGAATCTGATCCATGACCGCACTACTGACATCGATACGCATATAAGCAGCAGACAACAGCGCTTCTATATAGAAATCATGATCAGGAGGAAGGCTCATATGAGGCTCCTTTTATGACCAATACAATCATGTAAATATGCTCGTGCTCGTGTCATTGCTTTTTCTATCGCCGCTCGACTACGCCCCGTCACTTCGCAAAGGTCATCTATGCTAAAATCTTTTTGATAACGTAATTCAAAAAGCTCTTGTGTCTTTTTATTTAATGTTTCTGTACACTGCCGCAAGGCTGCGACATCATCTTCAAAAATATTATTTGCCGCTGTCAACAACCGCTCTCTTTGCGCTGCATAATTTTCTAAATGTTTCTTTTGACGGTATTCTGCTCGTAAGTATTGCCGTACTTCATTACGGGCTATTTCCTTCAACCAATATAGCAGATCATGTGCTGGCTTGTATTGGTCCAATCGCTCAAATGCCTTAATAAAGGTACGCTGAACAAGCTCTTCCACTTCCTGTCGTTCAAACAGCATACTCGCCACCACCATTACCACCTGTGATTGATAACAACGTATGATCTCAGCAAAACAATCTACCTGTCCCGCTAATACCGCCGTTATGACCTCATCAATATCTTTGTTTGTTCCCATATCATAAGACACTATGCCGCTCCCTCGTTCATCAGGACAATTTTCTGAACCAAGTCTGTAAGACCACTATACAGAATAACGCTGGTTGTAACTTCACGCAACAATCGAAAAATGGAAAAATACCTCATTTATGATGCACAGCAGGAGCCCTACCAGGCTATTAAGAAGGCAAAAACCAAGGAACACCTTCCTGACATACAACAATTAAAGGTGTATACTATCCCTGAAGGAGCCTTTATGTCCCGTTTGATCTCTCTGTGTTCTAATGTGTTGCTTAGCAGTTTTATTTTCCTTGATGCTTCTGAACCCACTGCAAAGAGCTGTCCTGTTATTGATTTTGGCGATGATCTGAGCTGGTATACCCATGGCATTCCTAGTTATCGACGCGGAAGCACCTTACCTGACTATAACATCAACGGTGGCCCACTCATAGAAAATCGAGGAGAAGGCACCTTTGTTATTGGCAATCCATGGAATTTAGATCAACCGCTAAGCCCGCAATGTTCAGACTATAACGAACGCGGTAATAATACACGATTCTATGGCGGCATGAAAACCGTCGCATATAAGACCACTGGTAATAAACACCATTGGACTGAAGGCGGCATTAACGTCAATCATGACGGCTTTGATGATTTCAATTACATGGGGTTTGGCTTAGAAGGCAATGGCAACACCATGAAAGCCTTCGGCGTATGGTTGTGGAAAAAAGAAGATTTTATAAACGGCGGTGATATGTATCCCGTTACTTTTAATGATGATAGCCGCCTTGCTGTTTTTTTATCTCGCACCTACGCGGTTGATGATTTCAAAGATACTTACGCCTTTACCAAGGTAGACGTATCACCGCGCGAAACATGGCGCGGCTGGGAAGATGTCCATTTAATTGTGCAGGATGGCGAACAGTTCTACATTGCCGAAACCGACTACAAACCAAAAAAATGGACTCTTTATGACGTACAACCAACTCAAGTGAAATGGGCACTATACAACCCGCAAGCTCCATGGGATTTTGAATGGGATAAAACCACCGCCGTCTATGAAGAACATACCTTCACCGATGTACAATCTGCCGGCTGGATGATTGCTAAACCAAATGCAGAAGTAGCAGGCCTCTGGCTCAAATGGTATAGTTTTGGCTTAGATGCCGTAGTAAACCGCCCTGAAGCGGAGCAGCTTGCTTGGAATATACAGATGAAACCTATGGCAGAAGGGTTACATATTGCCAAAGACAGCGTAAGTTATGCAGACTGGCTCAAGATCTTTCAGTGGGCAAGTCGTAACCAGTACTGCTTACACAACGGTTATAGCTTCAAACAAGATGGACATGCGGGCATAACTGTACTTGATAATAACCCGCACAGTTCTGATGAACCCGTTACCGGCATTACCTGGCAAGATGCTGCACTCTGGTGCAATGCCCTCTCTGAATACGAGGGTAAAACGCCTTGTTATTATAGCGATTCTGCATGCACAACTGTCTTACGTATGGTTACCAAGCGCACTGGCATAGATACTATCAATTTTATTCCACCTATTTATCTCAAAACAGAGAGCAATGGCTACCGCCTACCAACAGGACAAGAACTCGAAGCAAGTGGTATCAGCAATGGTACTATTTGGCAATTTATATGGAATGCAGACAACACCGTTTTTGACCCAACCATACAAACAACCCGCACTGTTCTTGCTGGTGATAAATTTATCATCGGCACTCAGGCTGGTGGTGAAATACCATCACGCGGACATCATTCTATTAGCTTCCGCCCTGTATGTGGGGCAGCACCACAATTTGCCGCCGCCACAACAAATCTAAATAGTTGGACGTTTGCAGAGGAAGAACGTATAGATGGGCCAGCCGTTACCACACCACAGATTGAACTAATTGAAGAAGGTTCTCTGCTCGCAGGAAAAACTGAAATTAGCTACGCTCAATGGAAAGCAGTCTACGCATGGGCAGAAGCCAAGGACTACCGTTTTGACCACAGTGGTGACATGGGAAGTGTCAAATGGGACCTCAACCCAAGCACACACAGCCAAGACGAGCCTGTTACTACTGTCAGTCTACTTGATACCATGGTCTGGTGTAACGCCCTTTCAGAAATGAATGGGCTCACCCCTGTCTACCACGTCACCGATGCTCTCAACGAACCATTAAAAATTGTTCATCCAGGTCGTGTCCTCGACCTACCAAATCGAGAAACCATGTACCACTGCAAACCAAGACTCTGCGGTATATTACGCCAACTCATTCATGTAGACGAGCAAGCCAACGGTTATCGACTCCCCACCCACGCCGAATGGAGCAAACTTGCAGGTGGCGGAATATATCCATCAGGAAAAACCCTCGATCCAGCCACCGCATGGACTAAAGAGAATAGTGGCCAACACACCCACCCCGTTGGTAGTAACAACCCGACCGGCGCTGGTTTCTACGACCTCGCAGGCAACGTATTTGAGTGGGTACTCATCCACAAAAAAGCAAGAGGCAAGCAACCGGCTTTTTGGGAAGGACAATGTCGAGGTGGTTCCCACCGTTCTGAAAACCTCACTCGTAACGCTCCTATGAAAAACAAATTCACAGCCTTTGCCGACGTTGGGCAGGGCATTCACGTTGGTATCGCTAAACATGAAATTGGATTTCGGGTCGTTCGGAATAAATAAAACCATTATAACGCCGTGGATAGGTACAAAACATATCATCCACGGTAATGACAGACCATTCTCCTGCTATCCCACCATCATCTCTACAACACACTGTCTTTCTTCTAACACTTCACTTGCCATATAAGCGCACACCACAACATAAACACAACGGCACGACCAATAAGCTGAGCATAAGGAGAGACGGTATGCCTAGGATTGTAATTTTTGGGAATTCGGGATCTGGAAAGTCAACTCTTGCACAAGAAAAATCAAAACGGCTAATCTGCGCTCATTTAGACTTAGATTCAGTAGCATGGAGCACAGATCAGAATACACCGACCAGAAGAACATTAGAAGACAGCAAGAAACTCATCGCACCATTTCTAGCAAACAACAAGAACTGGATTATTGAAGGCTGCTACTCTGACTTGCTCGAACTCGTTGTTTCACATTGTACCGAAATAATTTTTCTAAATCCAGGCATTGATATCTGTATAGCAAACTGCAAAAAACGTCCGTGGGAGCCGCATAAATATAGATCACCTCAAGAACAAGATGCTAATCTCGACATGCTGCTGACTTGGGTACAGCACTATCCTGAACGAACAGACGAATTCTCTTTGCAAGCACATCGGAAAATATTCGATAGCTACACTGGCACAAAACAAGAATATTTATCAAATGAACGACCAAAGTAGATGTTTTTTACACCTGATTTCAAACAGACAACACTAACAACAGCTTGCATGGCTATTTGGTCTGCGTAGATTACTGTTTTGTCAACTGTTTCATCTACCTACTTCTACAGTCTCAACAGACCTAAACATCAGGCCTTACAACTCACATGACTATACAATACCTTGAACCACATCACATCAAAAGCTGTGCTGATTTACTGGAACAAATTTCCATACAGCATACACAACTAGCCCCTGATACTTACCAAGTACCGAGCAATGAGTACAATAGAACTATATTAGAAGGATACCTCGTTGACAATAAAGAAAAAATAGGACTTGTTTACATAGAAAACACTTCTGTCATTGGACTTCTACTAGCCTCTCTTATTATCTCAAATGAGAATGGCCCGGTAAAGGATGTCATATCAACAAAAATTGATGTCATTGTTGTCTCTAACTTGCACCAAAGAAAAGGCATCGGCACCTTATTACTACATCAGATAGAATCTCTGGCCAAAGAGAACAATTCTGTATCAATAACATTAGGAGTGAATACTCATAATGTGGCTGCACAGGGGTTTTATAACTCTCTCGGATACGCATCATCAAACATAACAATGCGTAAAAATATATAACATCCTCAAACACATACATAAACCGCAATAGATATTTCATTATGCCTTTGCCGATACCACTATCCTAACAGTGGCAGGTAAAGATTGATTCTTCCGTTACAGACACTCAGCTTCATACTTGAATTGTTTATTTATACAGAGTATACTTAAGTATTCTTTTTCTTATTGTGGCCTATGTTAAAACAAAGCCATAAACACTTAAAGGAGGCTTTCATGACTGAAAATGATGACAATATTCATTTAATTCACTGTATTTATTCCAGTGCTGCAACAATTAAATTTAGTGACGATGATATCATTGCTTTACTAGAAAAGTCTAGAACATCAAATTCTCAACTGGATGTTACAGGAATGTTGTTATTTGAAGATGGGTCTTTCTTACAGATACTAGAAGGAACCCCCGAAGCAATTGCTGACTTATATAAAAAAATCAGTGCTGATAAACGGCATAATAACGTCACAAAAATTATTCAAGAGCCTATTGAAGAACGCAGTTTTTCGGAATGGACAATGGGCTATTCAGGCATAACGAGGAAAGAGCTAAAAGAAATCGACGGCTTAAATGATTTCTTTTCATCCAAAAAATGCTACACAGAACTTGATGAAAATAGAACAAAAAAACTATTAAAAGCATTCAAAGATGGTAAATGGCGAGCATCATTACAATAAAACGTGACCAGTCTCACTACTGACAACAGAAAAGCCACAGCCCTTAGAACTCAGATACATATGACCTGCGATGCAATCTAGACTATCGTCGAGATGCTCAACGGTAAATATTCTATGATTCTCTTTTCATTCATTCTCAGTCCTTATGCACACCACAGTCAGTATAATATACCCCCCCCGTAAATAGAGTACTTTACTCCAGCACCTATTAATCCGTGTATATAACAACAGTTACAACAACCATGTTCTTAACTTGCGAACGACCTGCACTCATCATCATACAAGGCTTCTGAAGATCATCATCAAGGAACTCTCCATGAACCACCGCTTTCCACAATCTACTTCTCAACGCTTTGTTATTGGCGGTATTCCCATTCATGTATACGGCAGTGCTTGCAATGCAGGTGCTCCTGTTGTTTTTTATACTAATGGTCGAGGCGGACATGTTGGTCATCTCATTGAGTGGGGCAACGAACTTGTTCAACGTGGGTTTATTGCCATTGCTATCGACCAACGTAATCATGGAGAACGGTGCTTTGATCCAGCCGCATTTACACAGTATCGTGATTTACTACTGGATAGCCTTGCTGGGCTTACTGGACTTGCCCAAGACATTCAACTACTCCTCGATTTTATACCACTACAATTAGGCATAAGCTGTGATCGAACTGGCATGATCGGTGGCTCTTATGGTGGTGCTGCGGTATTGCGCACGATGTTAGCAGATACACGTATTCAGGTTGGTGCAGCTCTTATCACTACAGGAGATTTCCGGAGTTGGGCTGAATTACGCAACGCTCAAAAAGAATTTGATGATGTACCTTTTGAGGATTTTTGGCCCGCAGGAACAGATGACATCGTGCAACACTACGGTCCACTTGAAAACGTTGATGCTTTTGTCGGTCGTCCGTTGTTTATGGGCAATGGTGCCAATGATCCGACCTACCCACCGCATGCACTGACTAACACTATTACCGCTATGCGCGCTGCTTATGGTGACTCCGATATGTTTGCACACAAAGTCTATGACAATATCGGCCATGAATGCTCTGAGCAAATGAACAATGATGCCTTTGACTGGTTAGAACGTTGGCTGAAATAAATTCCATAAACAAAAAGAGCAAAGTAAGCACAAAGGTGTTATTGAGATGTGATCAGCAAACCGTGCACATTTCATTGCTAACAAAAGAGATTGTGGAGATAAGCAGATTCTCAGAAAACAGTCCCTGCCTTTATTAGTACCTCCACAATCATTTAAGTCTTTTGCCACAAATGGCTATTCTATAATAATATAATCTTCGGATGGAATCGTTTGGCCGTTGATAGTTCTTGGCTCATCTGCAAAATTTGCAATTACTGAAACACCGTTAGCGAAGGTGGTTTGCTCTACCAAGCCATCGTCTAGGTATTGATGATGAGTCATATCTTCTGCACCTATTTTTTTGTGCAGCGCATCTATAGCCAGAGAGGCTTTAAATTCGGCCTCCTCTTGTGGCCAGCTTGCTAAATCATTTGCTGGCCAATAGCTCATGTATCCCCAAAGAGCATTTTCTAATTGACGGACAGCCTTACCACCGCTTGTCCCAGCAGTTCCGTAACGAGCAGAGAAAGCAGCATCATGGAACACAAGTGACCACAGTGGGATAGATTCATGTGGCACATGCGTATGTCGGTTTTCCAGCCAATCCAAATACGGTACACCAAAGTCTGCTGCTTCTTCACTACCAAGCACCACATCTTGGTCTTTGAAGAATTGCATCAGGTCTGCTTTCAGGTCTGGGTCTTCATCACGGGTCATTGGGTGGTCTTCATCAAAACATTCGTAAAAGCGTACACAGGATAAAGTATCAACAAAATGCGCACTTACTCCTAATGTTTTCAGATATGGCCAATTGCGTTCTGCCAAAGCACGTTGTTTTTTAGTACAGGTAATAAAACAGAGACCACCATGCCATGGGCCCCCTGTCATTAAATCACCAGTACGTGTTTTGATAACCCCCTCAGGAAAAGTTGGGCTTTGAGTATAAATATCTTGATAATTATCATGCAGTGCCGCTAAATACTCACCATCTTGTTCGACAAGGTTTTTTAATTCATCAACAGTACCCAACGCTTGCTCTGGTGGCCAAATATCTGGATGATGATCATCATAGCCACCCTGAAAAGTGCCACGTAAGACAAATAAACCTTTATCCATCCCCCATGCTTTCGCTTGAGCAAAAATCTGTGCCGCATCAGCATGACTAACGCGCACCTCAACATCACCATCCGCTACGCGTTCTTCAGAAGAAACTGGATTGAGATTGTTTTCAGTAATATTCGTATGTTTGGTTGAGCATTGAAACATCGATACAATCCGACCACCATGTAATTTCTTTAATGCTGGACAGGCTTCCATTTTATCTTGTAAACTGCGCCAAAGACCATGGTCTTGTGCCCAACGGCGAAAACGTTTTGCAAGACCAACATAACCGTTATCAGTAAAACAGTAACGAACAGAGTGAGCACCAGACCATACACTTTTGGCTTTCAGGAACGTTGGGGTAATATGTAAATTATTTCGGTACGTACCAATATCGGTAAAACCATTTTCAAATATCATCATCCAACCACGTTGTTCATCAGCATCTAAGCCGCCCACCCATCGCATATTTAAACCATTGTTTTGAGTTGCAAAATAACAGGTCATTTCTGGTTTATTAGCGCGCAGCCATTGCCCCACCTTGGATGGCATCACCAAACTTGCTGATTCTATGGCTGGTGGATAATTAAAACTGGGGAGACTCTCATCTATGTCTTCAATATGTAAGACGAGTTCTGGTCCATCTAACTCCCAACGGATAACAGCTGACCCACAAGTGTCTGTCCACGGTGGTGGCATCACGTTTATACGTAGGCGTTGCTCATCTATTTTTTCTGCGGTAAATCGCCCAATAAAATAGTCTGCCCACACTCGTTCACAGCGCGTCCACACCACATCTTGAACAATTTCATCACGATCTTGATAGGCAACGGGACCAGTTGCCCAAACCTTGCCTGTTTGCTTATCGTAAATAGTTGTTTGAGAATCCGCTGCAACCTCCAGCTTCAAAAAATCATTTTCGATGGTGAAAATAGCCATACCTGTACCCCTTTGCCCTGTCTTACAACAAATAGATCAACAGCAAGGCCTATTTCAGTATTTCTTTTATTTATGCATAAGAGCGTCTGAAACATTATTCTACAGCATAAACACAAGCTAGGAACGTTTCAATAAAGCCGCTCCTGTAAAAACGAGGGCCTGTATGGCAATAATACTTGCACCGCTTGGCCATGAATAGAGAGCACTCAGCATAAGCCCTGCTGGAACCGTTATACCACTAATAAATAATGCCACTACTGTCATACCAGAAAAAGTTCGTGTACATAAACGCGCTGTTGCAGGTGGAATGATTAACAAAGCAGAAGTCAAAACAATGCCGACCAGTTTTATTGAGACAACCACCGTTGCTGCAATAAATAAAATAAGGTACATATCATGGCGCGTAACCGGAAGGCCGTCTGCTTTGGCCTGATCTTTATCAAAAGTGGCATAGGCCCATGATGACCACAGCCGCATGCTCCCAAGAGCAACAAACACAAGCACAGCAGCAGCAATACAATCAAACCATCGAACCAACAAAATATCACCGAATAAATAAGACATTGGACCTGCCGCATTGTCTTGCGGAAATACGATCATTCCAAGAGCCATGGCTGAAGTGAACAATATGCCAATGGCTGTATCACTTTGCAAACCAGTCCGATTACGAATAAAGACAACTAAACTCGCCACTAGCATGGTAAAAGGCAAGGCCACATAGAGCGGTTCAATACCCCACAATACCCCAAGCGCCACACCACCAAAAGCTGCGTGGGCAAGACCTGCGCCAACAAAAGACAAACCACGCTGAACTACGAACACACCAACCCAAGCAGAAACTAAGGCAATAAGGGTGCCTCCACACAATGCAGGCGCGAGGACCAACCAATAAAAATCATCCATGAGTACAGCCCACCTGTGTCATCGGATGCATATGGCCACGATGACCAAATACTTCTCTCATAACTTCATCATCTGGACCGTCTGTAGAAGCGCCACTCCAACGCAGGGTACTATTTAATAACATAATATGCGATGAATGATGTTTGGCCGTAGACCAATCGTGCGAGACCATCACAACTGTGGCGGTATGATCTGTTTGATAATCTTCTAAGATACTATGTAAATCGGCCTCTGAACGCACATCCATACCGGTAGCTGGTTCATCCAATAATAATAATTCTGGCTGACGAACGAGGGCACGCGCTAAATAGACACGTTGTAATTCTCCGCCTGATAACACGCCAACTCTTCGGTCTGCAAGTGAGCGCAAACCAACACGGTCTAAAGCTTGTAAACACGATGCACGCGTCGTTTCATCAAGACGAAACGACCACTTACCATGTATGCCGGTAGCCACCACATCGAGAGCACGAGCAGGAAAGTTCTGATCATAACGTTTGCTTTGCGGGACCGTTCCTATGCGTCGTGGATTCACGGCTGATATCGGCGCATCAAATAGTTGAACGGAACCACGCGTAACTGCCTGTAAACCAAGCAAAACACGTAAAAAAGTGCTTTTACCACCACCATTGGGTCCAAGAATAGTACAAAAAGCACCAACAGGAATAGACATAGAAACATGCTGTAAGGCAAACTGCTCACCAAGTTGGACGCTTATTCCATCACACTGGACGGCACTCGGTTGCCCGTCAGTCATTCTGAACTTTCACAAAGAGAGCATCCATCACTGCACGCGCATTACTGTGAATAATGTCTTCTATACTTTGATCTGGACGGCCAAGTGGGTCAACACGGCACACTGGCACCTTCAAATCTTGGGCAACACGTTCTGCTACATCAGCCGGTAACTGTACCTCAGAAAGAATAAGATCGATGTCTTTCGTACGGTAAATAGCTTGTATTTCTTCGGTAGAAACAGTGTGCGAACCTGTGCTAATAGAGGCTATTGCATCTATTCCATAAGCTTTGCAAAAATAACCAAAGGATGGGTGATGTTGAACAATTTTTTTACCGACCAAAGGCTTCAGTTCTTTCCGTAAACGTGCATCCAAATCCTGTAAAGATGATAACGCTTCAGCAAGACGAACCTCAGATTGTTTGCGCCACTCAGAAGGGATGTGCTTGGTTAAAGCAGGTAACACCGCCGCACACGCAAGTGGATCTAGCCAAAAATGCGGATCTACCACACCTTGGCAATGGTCATCATGATCATGGGTACCACGTATACGAATAGGGCCTTGATTCAAAAGTTCACTCTCTTCTTCATGTTGTCCATCTATCGACAAATGCTGTGACTCCGGCAATAAGTCTAATAATACCACATGAACACGTGCACCCAACAATGGTGCCCACGGCTCTAAATCCCTAGCAGTACTCACAAGTAATGCCCCTCTACAGGCTGCTTTTTGTGCAGGCCGCAACTGAAAACCATGTGGAGAGCTACCAGCTGGCATTAAGCAGGTCACCTCTACTTCTGGATCTACCACTGATCGCAGCAAAGCCGCCACAGGTGGTGTAGTTGCTACAATGTGAGTTGGTTTCTGTGGCTCCTCATCACAAGCAGCACAGAAGAACAGAGCAAAAGCAAATAGTAGGTATCTCATATGGGCGCAGCCTATAGGTCACTTACGCAAACCCAAGTGCTTGCTGACTGCGAGACCCACTGAATACTCTTTTCCATGTCTGTATCTTCATTCCTTCGTCGTGCCATATCCCTCACCGAGCAAGCTCTGGACCACTACTTACCGAGCACTGATACTCCACCAACACGCCTACATGATGCCATGCGCTATGCTGTGTTTGCTGGTGGAAAACGCATACGACCAGCCCTAGCCCTAGCCGCCTGTGAAGCCTGTGGTGGTACCGAAGAACAAGTCCGCCCTGCCATGGCTGCCTTAGAAATGTTGCACACTTACACCCTTATTCATGACGATTTACCCGCCATGGATGATGATGATCTGCGACGCGGCAAACCAACTTGCCACAAAGCCTTTGATGAAGCCACGGCTATCCTTGCTGGTGATGCCCTACTCACCCGCGTTTTTGCTGTCCTCTCAGAATGTGGTTCACAAGCAGTATTAAGCCTTGCCGATGCTGCTGGCAGCTGCGGTGTAGTTGGTGGCCAACAAGACGACCTCGATAGTGAAGGCCATCCTGTTGATGATTCTCCAGAATGCATTGCTCGACTTGAACGTATTCACCGTGGTAAAACAGCGGCACTCATTCGCGTAAGCTGTGAACTTGGTGCCATTGCTGCTGGCGCACCCGCTCAAACCATCAAAACCCTTGCCGATTTTGGTGAATCCGCTGGCCTCGCCTTTCAAGTGATAGATGACATCTTGGACGTAACTGCCAGCGCTGACACCCTTGGTAAAACGCCAGGCAAAGATGCCGCCACCGACAAATTGACTTATGTTGCCGTCTATGGCCTAGAAGCAGCCCGTATACAAGCAGACACTTTAGCCACAGCCGCAGAAACGGCACTAGCAACTTTTGGACCAGAAGCAGATAACCTCCGTGCTCTTGGCCAACTTATCGTTAAACGAGATCGGTAGTACCTATGAGCATTAACGGAACCATTATTCTCTGTGACAATGTCTACGAAGCGGCCCAGGGGAAATTTATTATTGCAGGCACCTATAATAGCCTTGCCTGCAAAGGGTCACGCTTGCAGTTGCCATCTCTTGAATGTTATCTGCGTTTATACCCTGAAAAAATAGGAAAGCTCCCCGTTCAAATACGCATGGTTGATGCTGAACGTATAGATGCACCACCACTGTTTACAGCAAACCTTGATATCGACGTTACCGAGCACCAAATACCGATATTAGAATTTGCTTTCAAATCTCGCATACCCCTGAGCATCAATTGTAATTTTCAAAACCCAGAAGATACCACGGCAAATATTCCTTTTTCCGTGCAAGTCCTTGCTGATGACGAGCTTATTGCCAGCACCCCATTGCGCATTCGTTTTGAGAACGTCAAAAGCACTGACTCATAAATAAAACACAACTATTTAATTCTCTTGCACTGGTTCAGTATTGAAAAGAATACGGCTAGAATAGCTTGTAAATTTACCGCTTAAAGCTCTCAAATATTAAATCCTTTAAAGATGGGTGGCACACGTCCATATTGTATGTTTTTTTCATCTTTCCATTGATGGCCCAAATACTGTTGGCCGTTGTCACCACTTTGTATCTATTCCGAGCATCGCCAGAAACCATTGCACTACGTAGAGAACAATGAACACCTGCTGTTTCCATCATTTCAGTAACAAGTTCATTTAACTCTGTTTTATCAACGAAAAATTCCAATATGATAACATCGGCAAAAGCACTGTTGATGTCATCCCAACACGCTGCTGCTGGGTTAAATGCTGGGAATGGTGATGCCCAAGCATTACTGGCCAGTACCACAAAATCTGCTCCTGTTTTTTGATGCAGTTGGTTGGTAACTTTATTGCAAATGCCTTCTAAATGACTCACAAAAGCTGGCAGCCCTGTTGTGTGCAAAAAGCGAGGCTGTATTTGCCAATCATGACCATATGAGAAACAGCGTTCCAATTGTCCGCTCTGAACATCCTCAATCATAATATCCGTGCTCAGACCTTTATCCATACCCCATGAAATGCTAGGACGACCAAGATTATAAAACTCGGCCTCACTGCTACCAATCAAATAGACTAAGCGTTGCTGCTGTTCGGGATTACAGGCGAGCATGGTGTACCCTTTTCCTGCCAGCTCATAGCTATGATCGTCTGATAACGTCAGTGTGTTTTCTTTCTGGAAGAGAGGCATAGCAGCAGACAGACGCGCACTAACACTATTCTGATCCGGCCCACCAACAAGAATAAGGTTATGTGTCTGTAAATCTTCTTCGCTTACCTCTGTGTCTTTTTTGAGGCGCAAAAAAGGGAAGTGTGCTCGTCGCCAAGAACCATCTCTTATTGTGAGTTCTTCTGCAAATTCCTCCATTGCCGTTAAAACATCCCCTTCAGCTTTGCTACCTTGTACAATTAACAACGGTTCATTGCCATATAACAACCCCATAGCCCCTCGCTCATATGGACGGCGCGCTTGGGTCAGTTGTGCTGCTACCCATGGTATCACTACAAAACCTTCATCATGTTTTTGTAAGCGTATTGTTTGGGGAATAGGTGTTGGCAGTGTGTGGGACCATGAAAGCCCTTGTATCCGCACTGGTACATCAGACGAGAGATGCTCAGCTGGTAATTGTAGATCAAGTTGATCTACGTTTTCTGCGGACACATAGATCCTATTATCAGCACGCACCTGTATTCTGATTCGTGCCTGTTCTGATGGGTCAACAAACTGTAAAATTTTTGCCCAGTAATATTTTCCGCGCTGTGCACTGTCCGTCGTATAATCCAAGTTTGCCGGAACGAGAGACCGCCGATGTGATAACAACCAATTGATTGGCTCTTCTTGAAAAAGAAAACTCTCAATATCGTGTCCATGTTGGCCTGAATAAAGGGCTCGTGTTGGGTAGCCGAGCTGTTGTAAATATCTTGTACCAAAATAGGAATAATCGCTACTGACAACAGAATCTTTACGACCATGCACGGTTAAAAGCGGTAAATGGGAAAAATTAGAGAAACAATTCTTTCGCACATAACCAGCTGCCGGAATAACCGCTGCAAACAGATCGGGATAACGACTTGCTATAGACCAAGTACCACCACCACCCATAGAATTACCAAGTAAGTACACTCGTTGTGTGTCAATGCTGTAATGTTTCTGTACTTCTGCTAGTACTGCTAAAACATCACTTTCAGCAAGATTAAAATAACCGCCATTTACTCCACGCGCATCAACTTTTACCATGATATATGCTTGGCTGACCTCTTTCTGCTTTGGTAGATCACACCACCACGTAGACCCGTGTAAATTCACGACCAGTGGCCATGGCTGATCTGGCGTATAAGCTGCTGGCACATTCACCGTGTATGGATGTGCTCTACCATCTATTTTTGAAATGTATGCTTCCCGTTTGGAACCAGTTGTAGTCCCGAGTAAATCTTTTCCCTGTTTCATTGCATTCAACCATTTATAGGTTCGTGGAATAAGGTCTACATATTTTGCAACTCGTTTATCCAGATTTTTTTGGATGTGCTCATCATCATGTTCATTCATTTCAAATAAAAACGCAAAATATTTAGCAACATCCATATGTCTTTTCCATAAAACATCAGACATATCCAGAGGCTGTTGTAGCTCAGAAATTACTGCGTTGATATAAGCACTTGCCTCAGCTTTATTAAGCGGTTTTCCCTGTTCATCCCGAGGGAAAGCGCTACCTGTTATAGACTTGACAAACTCTCCATTACGCAGCAATCGGATTTCATAAGGGCCACCTTTATTACAGACAAAGGGAATTTCACATTGAGCATCATAGGCATTAAATACGAGTTGTTGACGAGTAACCGTATCTTGAAAATGAAACTCGACTTCGCAACTGCTTCCTTCTTCTGCTCCAAAAACGGTCACAGTAAGACTTGTTTCGTCTGTGATAAGTCTCGGGCTCACATCACAGGCAAGGCCTACAGCCCCCACTTCTATACCTTCTTTTCCTTGTGGTTTTCCTGAGCCGCGTATCAATGCAAACTTATCAAGACCACTGGCAACCATGCCGCCTTCTTTCCGTGGACCATCAAGTTTTAATTGAAAACGATGCGTTCCTTTGTCTAATTTTAGGTGACCAAGTAGGCACCAGTCTGCTTCTATATTGGGAAGAAGCGGAGTCCGATTTGTTAAAGGTATACGCCTATGACAATGCTGCCACTCCGGTGCCTCATCAAAACGCCATTCAAATGGGCCATGTGACCAGAATTTTCGACACCACAAATGATAACGCCCAGACTGCTCTACGGTAATAGTGTAGTATGCAAAAATGACGGGCTCTTCTATTTCTAGGTCGTCTATATGTTTATGAGTGAGCCAATTTCCAGCAGAAAGTAGTCCCGCTTGCTCACCCAGTTCTCCTGCGGTGAATTCACAATCTTCATTAAAATTTGTTTCGACTGGCTGTTCACCTTCCCAATACACAACCTCACTTGCTGGCAAAACAGCAACAGACAGAGCCAACACAAGCGCTGAAAAAAAAGTCCTATACATATGCGCCTCCTTCGCCACGGGTGTATAGACGAACACTAAAGGCGCAAGAGTCAAAAAAGATTATTCTACGTAGCTATCAGCTCTTGTGGATGTCGCTCTTTTAATGCTTCTATATGTTGAGAACGGCCTGTTTCTTCTAAACGTTTGAGATACTCTGGTAGCGCATAACGAGAGTGATAAGGTCCACCTTCTGCTAAGACTGTTCGCATAGGATCAGTAGTGAAACCAAATGGCATTGTTTTCATCATCTGATCGTGCCACGTTAAATACCGATAGGCACCTTCCTTTTTAAGTTCAGGATGCGTTTCTGCGAGATTGGTCGTTTCATACGGATCTGCCTCTAAATCAAACAACATTTCTTCTGGCCACAGATGATAAAAATCATGATAGGTGCGGATATAGAGATACTTATCCCAGCGCACAGCACGTTGGCAACTATGAGCACATTGGCTAATCACTAATTGATCATTACCACAATCTGCACCAGAACGTAAGCTTTCTGCGTAGCTCGTGCCCGTCCATGTTTCATGTTTGTCTTGGGTAAACATATCTGCCAGTGTTGGCAATAAGTCAATATTATAATGTAAACCATGCACTTGACGGCCACCATCAGTTAAACGAGGCCAACGAACCACCATTGGGATACGACAGTTGGCATGATCTGCGGTACCATGTTCACAATAGACACCAAGTTCACCAAAGTTTTCTCCGTGGTCGGCACTAATGATGACAATAGTGTCTTCCCACACACCAGCTTTTTTGAGCTGATCCATTATTTGTCCAATATGGCCGTCCATATAACGAATACCGCAGTCATAACCGTCAATAACAGACCGCAAACCCTTACGACCTCGCACTTCTCCTGGATGTCGTGGAAATTCTTCACTGAAACTATCTTCGCCATCCCACATCCAATTATCCTGAGCACTATGACCACCGGGTAAATCCCAATGTGCTTTGAGTGTTTCTTCATCTGGCCATGCAGGCAGCGGCTCATCTGCAAATGGATTTCCGAATTCTTCTGGTACACGATATGGGGTGTGTGGGTCCCAGTAATTAATATGCAAATACCAATTATCCTGCTCTGCATGATGATCTAACCAATCCAACACCGTTGGCGTAACATGCTCCGCACTTTCCATGCCGCCCATTCCAGTATTACGAATTTGATTAAAACCAGCATAAAATTGAAATGTTGAATGCCGCTCGGCAAATGGAGAAATAAGTGCGGTCTCAAAACCAGCACGACGCAAACAGCCCGGCAAAGAGTTTCCATTCAAACGGTTCTGAAAACCACGCGATGGACCTTCAGCTCTATGATCTGCTGCTACACCACCATGATTGATAACACCAGAATGAATCCCCTGCATACCCGTCATCAGTGCGGAACGAGACGGTAAACAAGGCGCATCTGAACAATAATAATTTTGAAAGACACAAGCATTGCCTGCAATTTCATCAAGATTAGGCGATGTATTTCTGTGATAACCATAACAACCTAAATGGTCTGGACGTAAGGTGTCTAAATCTAGATAGAGTATGCGCATAATATCTCCTGTATGATTTCTAATATATCATCTTGATTGTGAGCAGGAACAGGACGCAAGCATTCTGCAAGCGCAAGTACGCCCACTGCTTGTCCATTTTCATAAACAGCGACCGCACAACGACGTACACCATTCACATTAAAATAGTGATCACTAGCACGACCTGCTTTTCCTGCTGTACTCACATATTGCCGTGCTTTTGCTATTGGCATGGTCTGCAACTCACCGCGCGGGCCATAGCTGGTACAACCAGCAGTAACTTTTTTATTCCAAACAGACATGCCTATTTGTGCAACACAGTCCAGCTCTTCATTCCATAAACGAATAAAACCACGGCGCGCCACCACTCTCGTTTCCGTCGCCTGTGGAAACCGCTGCTCCATTAACAATAAACCGTGTTCTGACGGCAAGTACCATTCTGCGGTTAATTCCGTCTCTTCAGCTAAACGCTCTAGTATACGAGGAATATGCTGCAAACAGCCAGTGCCACCTGCACGCACGATCTGGACATCGCTTGCCCATGTTTTATCTGGTGCTTGATGGACATAACCTGTGGCTTCCAAGGTTTTCAGAAGTCGTAACAATGATGCTTTTGGTATATTTTCTTGAAGAGACAATTCATCAAGGCTTATACACCGATTTCTTTGCAGCCGCTCAAGCACGGCTAAACCTCTTGCCAAAGCAGGTGCAGAAAACTCGTTCTTACTAATCATATATGAAACATATTCCATATATGATTAATGGCAAGGGAAAGATAGAAACCACGCTCTGCTAATGCTAGTAGTTTCTGCTTTCTCATCTGCATATCGTAGATAAGAGTAGGTACATGGGCAGCCGTTCCTCACTCACATCTCAGCTTCGTGAAAGCCTGCAACGTGGATTATGGATTGCTGGCGAACGAATGCCGTCATTACGTACCATTGCAAAACTACATCACGTGAGTGTTGCTACCGTGCACAACGTCTATACAGAACTTGTGGACGACGGCTTACTGATGGCTTTACCGCGTAGTGGTTTTGTGGTCACTATTCCAGAACAACACACCCAAGCGACAAACAGCTCTTTGAACGCTCGCTTAGCAAGTATGCTAGAAGATGAAACAAGTGGTCATTTTATTCCACTCGCAACCTCACTGACAGACCATCGCTTATTACCAAGCAAACGTTTCGCTAAAATTGCGAGCACCATTGCAGCACAACCAGACCCAGGTTATGGGCAACAATCTGGCAACCGCACACTTCGTCGCCAATTAGCTCGACGTTATGCCAGCACCGGCATGTCTTGCGGACCAGACGATTTTATCATTACCGCTGGAGCAAGTGGTGCGATTCTATTAGCCTTATCAGCTGTAACTCAACCCGGAGACACAGTTCTCCTTGAACAACCCTGCTATCCTGGGTTTTTTACTCTTTTGAAACAACTACAACTTCAGCCATTACCAATACCCTTAGACGCTATACAAGGCTTTGATCTCAATAAACTTGACGAAGCTTTTTCACACAAAGGTACACGTGCTTTATTGTGTTGTCCTCATTTCCAGAACCCCACTGGCCACTTGTGGACAGAAAACGCAAGAAAAGATATTATCGAACTGTGCAGCAAACATCATATCATCTTGCTTGAAGATGATATTTACAGCGATCTCCATCACACTCCGCAGCGCCCCACACCTCTTGCCTGCACCAGTACCGATGCGGTTATTTGCGGTACATCTAGCCGCATTCTTGGTCCAGATTACGGCGTTGGCTGGCTCTATACTGGGCCTTTGGCCACACGCATTAATTCCAACCAACACATCACTCGGCCTGGTGGTTTTATTCAACGAATGGTCGCCGCCATCCTTACCAATGGACTATACGACCAACATCTTGATCACATACGCCCAATCTACAAACAACGAGTTACAGAACTGGTTACCTGTGCACAAACATTCTTACCAGCACAGAGCACCATACACTGTCCGCAAGGCGGCACGACTGTTTGGATAGAACTCCCTCAGCATATAGACACAACACGCCTAGCCGCAGGAGCACATAATGCTGGCATCAATATTGCTCCTGGATCACTTTTTTATCAAAACGAAACACCATCACATGCGCTACGTCTGAATGCAGCTTTCTGGGATGCGTCACATGTTAAAGCTATAGAAACACTCGGACGTTTAATAAACAGAATGCACTAAAACAGTTTTACTCTTTTTTCTCCTTATCTGTATCATGACACGAAGCCTGAAACAGATACAATACAGACCAAGGAGCAAACATGAAACCAGCATTCACCATTACCGATCCAAACGTTATCAGAGACACATTGCAAACAGCAGCATATGGCACCTTGGCTTTAAGTGGCACAACACCTTACGCCGTTCCAGTTAATCTTGTCTACCACAATGACACCATGTATTTTCATGGGTCTGCCAAGGGGAAAAAAATGCGCATTTTAGCGGAGAACAACGCCGTTTCATGTAATGTTACTACTGACCATAACATTATTCCGTCGTATTTTAGCAGCACATCTGGCCTTGCTTGTCCCGCTACAACATTTTTTAAATCTATTACTATTGATGGTCATGCAGATATAATCGCCGAGAGAGATAAAAAAGCTGCTATATTCTCTACCATGATGACAAACCTTCAGCCAGAAGGACAGTATATTCCTTTCGATTCAGAAAAATATACAGCAGCACTTGATGCCGTTGCTGTTGTTGCCATTACAGCCCAAACCATCAGTGCAAAATTTAAATTTGGCCAAAACCTTAGCGCAGAACGATTTGATATGATTATCGAACATCTCCAAAAACGAGGAAGACCTGAAGATGTCATCACCATCAGCAATATGCAACAATTTCGAATATAAGCCCAAAACAGATCAAAATAGGACTGGCGATAGTCCAAGCATTCCCGCTCCAGTTATAATTGCTCGGTCTCCTAATACTGACTCATGAATAGGTGGGTGTGTACCATGCATATCATACATGTGTTGCTTGTAGGCTAAACGAATAACATCTAGGTACTCTGTTCCCATCTTCAAAACACTCCCATTCACGATGATTTTTTCTGGATCAAATAATCCAACCAAGTGAGCGATTATTTGACCAAGATATGCACCAGCTTCCCAAAGCATTTTCTTTACCACTGCATTATTGTTTACTACAGCGGCATAGATGTCATCGACCGTCTGTATGCTGGGATCATTGATACGCTGAATAAGTGAGTGATTCCCGACAATGGCCTCAATGCACCCTTTTCTTCCACAATAACACTGTGGCCCTGCTGGGTTCACTGCTATATGTAAATCATTCGCACAGCCATTTGCTCCGCGATAAAGTTTATTATCTGCAACAACTGCCAAACCAACACCAGCATCCACACCAATACAAAAAAAGTGAGCCGTATCTTGCCCTAAGCCAAGATATTGCTCTGCCAAAGCCGCCGCTCTCATATTATTTTCTATTATGACAGGCAGACCAACCGCATCCTCTAAAAATTCAGCAAGATGAATATCATTCCATTGTGCGTACTGAGCTGAAGAAACAATTACTCCATTTTCCGAATCAATGATGCCAGGTAGAGCCACACCAATCCCGATGATCGACTTTTTACAAGACGAAATAAAGTGCCGTGTGTGCTTTTTAAGCTCACGATACAAAACAGCAAGATCGTTCCAGTCTCCAATTGAAACGTGGCTCGTTGTAACAATAGTGCCTACAAAATCTACGAGTGCGAATGTAATAGAAGCAGGCTGTACCTGAATACCAACACCATAATAACCATCCGGATTTAAGGCCCATACATTTGTCTTACGCCCCCCTTGCTTTCCAGCAGCAAGCTCACGAATTAAGACGATGAATTGCTCTTTGTGTAATGCAGAAAACAATCTTGAAACGGTAGATTTTTCAAGCCCCAAGGAAGTAACAATGTCTCCTTGTTTCACTTCCTTGTTCTTGAATAAAAGTTGGAAAACCTGTTTCCTTGTCGTCATCTGTGATCACACAAAAAGAGGCTGTTGTGATAAGGGCTGCCATACATCTTCCGCTCCAAATTCGCGGTACAGTATTTTTTTAATACCATTCAGCTCATCTCTGCCGTATGGTTGCATTGTATGCATAAGCAAACGATGTGCATGATTCGTGAACCACTGCTCAACAAAGGAGAAAGGAATAGAAAGGCGCTTACATGGCCAAATTATTTTATCTGCAATAAACTGTTCTCTACCAATAGAACCAAAGGTCGTCATGGGTTGCTCATTGAAAGTAGACCGATTGACACAGCCAATTAAACCGCCATTTTCAAGAGCTTCAACACTCATAACGGCTTCCATTGCGTGTCTGTAATAACAGTCTTCAGATACTCCAGCACGAAAATGCTCTCCAAGCAAGATTTTTTCAGCAAGTTTTTTGGTGAAGAGCTTATAACCCGAATGAAAGTCAGGGTACTCCTCTAATGCATTACAATACTCCCAATGAAGAGGTTTTCCCTGTATAACAGCGTGGTAATTTAATGCATCTAATAAGATACGGTCAGCAAGCTCCTCCAATTCACCACGCAGGAACCCCATTGGCCTATGTTTTGAAATTCGTCGGCCAATAACAAGGTTTTCTTTATTCCCTGTTTGTTCTGCCATATGCCGAGAACAACGAATGAAATTCAACAATTCATTCCCAAAATGATCACCATCCGAATCTACTACAGCAAGATATTCAAGGTCACAATTCTGCAATAAATGCGCTGCTCCGTGAACAATGCCCTGAAACTTCCCTCTATTCACCTTACCAACACAATACGAAACACCTGTTGCCACAGCAATACGCTGAACAATATCTAGGCCATTCTCTTCACCATCAAGACTGAGAACAATATGTGTTGGTGATGAAATTTCCCGTAATAAAAGAGACAGATTGTCCATCACCAAATGTTCTGATAAACTTGAATCTACAGCAGGAGGAAAGTAGACAGGAATAACAACACCCGTTCTTTCAGCCAACATTTTTATACTCTCAGTGAGTGCATTTTTTATGAACATTTTTCAAACCCTCTCTTTCTGACATCTTCTTCTGAACGCTTCTCTTCACAAAGAGAAGCGTATAAATCAGGACGTCGAGTTATCATCCACCGTCTACCGGTAGACCCATGTCAAAGCGAAAAGTTTAGGTCAGCAGTAACACGATCTTTTTCTGCCGCCTGTACTCAACACTAAGTCGCTGGCTCAAAGCCCCCCATCGGTTAGTTGCGAACAGCAACCAACCTTGAATGTAGAAGAAACAACAAAAACGTCAAGATACATTACTCGTAAAACAACCAACTCATCTTCTGATCTCAGATATGAGAAATAATGGTGATACCACCATCAGCATGGATCAAGCAAGATGTATGTAACACTTAAAGATCTTATAAGAACCACAGGAAAACCCATTTCCTTTCTATTTGTGACTCTGGTTCTAAGCAAACAAGTATAGATGACAGTACATTCGAAATGTTATGGCATTCACACGTTTCTTATGATAAAAAGAATCGATTCATTGAATTAGCCCTCATCTTCATTATTTTCAGCAATACCATCATCAGCAACATCTTCTTCGTTATTTTTAATAGCACGAAGACGGGTCATTATTTCATCTCCATATGGAGTAAGTGTCCAATAGGTCTCAGTATCTTTTACGCTACGGTTTTTAACACTCTTTATTATTAAGCCTAACGCACGCAATTGAACCATTATCGTCTGATAATCATCTACTTTAATAGAAAAATGTCCAACCTCTGACTCTCTTAAACGATCATCTTCTTTCAAGCCACTGATTGCCATTTCTCCAATCCACTCACTTAAAAGAGATACTATTTGATGACTCGGGCTTTCATTGATCATCGACGGGGCAATATAGGAAAACATATCATTCCAAGACAGGTTCAGGCTCGCTGTCCAATTACTCCATTGATATGAAGAACCAACTGTAGATTTAAATGCGTAACGAACAGTATGCCTTTTCTCTCCTTGAGAAAGTCCTTCCGTTCCTTGTGGCGCTGAAGTCCTCACTAACAAGAGCTCATTTTTTAGCTGATCGACTTGCTTGCGAAGGCTGAGCAACTCCATCGTTGCCTCTCTATCCGCTAATTCATTCGCCCGCACCCAGCCAACAGCCGGCTCTCGTTTAATAAGTTGAATCAAACTACGACTAACAACAGACCCCAGCTCTAACGCTGATTCCCAATACTTACAATGCTTCTCCCCTATCTTTTCTCTGAATTCAGTAAGCAGCTTACGGCCATCATCAGTATTCTCACTTTTATCAGATTCTATCTTTCCTGGACTTTTATGCAAAAATGCCACAGTCGGCTTTCCGATAGAACAAGCATAGTTATATTCCATTTCTGTATAACTGACACCATCGGGGCCAATTGAACCATATCGGCCTCCTAAAATTAACAGATAGTAGTCGCAATCATCTATAACTCTTTTAATGAGTTCCCATTGTGTTTCATTTGCAGCGGGGAAAAGTTCCATACCTGAAGGAATACAATCTAATTCCAATAAAGCATGCATGACTTCTTGGCGCTCATCTTGTAAGTCCCGAAATGTACTGCTCACAAAAACCTGATACCGTTTTTCCATATATCCTCAACAAAAAGGAATATATTTTATAGAAGCAAGAAGTAAAGGATATAGGAATATCACCCATTAGTTATATTTTCCACAGGACCCCTTCCTCACAATCAAGAGAAGGTCTCGTCACAAAACATGATCATAGCGCTACAAAACAGAATAGTGTTGTTATTTCATCATACCTCGGTCAACAACTATCTTCGCTCCATTTATACAGCCTGCTTCTGGTCTAAGAAGTAATCCTACCGCTACTGCTACTTCTTGCTCTGTACAACGTCTTTTGCCTTGGCTCCCAGACTCTGTGAGAGTAACAATACGATCATGTTCTGGATAATGACGCATGACCTCACCATCTATAGATCCAGCAATAACCGTGTTTATTTGAATATTATCATCGATCAGTTCATTAGTGAGAAAACCCACAAGGTTTTCCATGCCTGCCTTAGCAGGCCCTAAGACACCAAAATAATCCATGTATTGGTGGGCATAGGTCGCAGATAATGCCACAACACGGCCACCGCCACGTTTTCTCATTGACCGAGCAACTGCAAGGGTTGCCCACTGGAAACCCAAAACATTTGTCTTCCAAGCTTTTTCTAAGTCATCATCGGTAGCATCACTCAAACTCGAAAACCGACCATTGGACGCATTGTGAACAAACATATCGATTCCACCATGGTCCTTTTCGATTTCTGTAATCATTCGTTCAATATGGGCTTTGTTAGCAAATGATCCCCACACATGGCTCGCCTTACCTCCAGCATGGCGAATTGATTCGACAGTGCCCTCACCTGCACCTTGATTATGAAATGAATTCACAACGACGTGAGCCCCCATACGAGCAAAATATTGAGCCATTACTCGCCCTAAACCGCGTCCAGAACCACTAATTAAAACAACTTTCCCTTGTAAAAAAAGATCATCCCCCTTTTCCTGAACATCATAATCAACAGGGACAGACATGGTCACAGCTTCAGTATCTTCCTTTTTCATATGGTGATGGGTAGCAATTGGTGTCTTTTCCATTTTTGCAATAAGCTCATTCAAAGACCGAGCCTGCACATCTTGAGGCAGTAATAGATTAGGATATAATTCTGCAAGTTCACTTCGTATACGACCAAGCATAACTGAATCTATACCAAGATCATCTTCAAAATCTGCTTCTGGAGTAATGTATTGTTCTGGTAATCTTGTAACAGACGCAAAAACTGATTGCAATGCGCTCATCTGCTCTTCAACAGATGAATGAGACTGTACCTTAGTTTTGTTCAATGGTTCTACTGTATCAACATGTGTGTGTGCTTCTTCGTTTATCAATGCATTTTCTTGAAATCCATCATTGAGAACGTCAAGTATGCCAAGCAATGTCCTCTGCGACATAAGCTCTGATTGCCGATTAGAACTGACTAAGAATACCTCCATTATCTTACTAACAATCTCTCCTCCTTTAACCGAATCGATTCCTAAATCATCTTCAAAATCTGCTTGATCAAGAATAAATGACTCAGGAATACGAGTTGCTGTAGCAATAAGCCTACGAACGTGTTCATGCTTATTTGTGTCAGATATGTGTTGCTGAATCATGTATGTTCTCCGTAACTATAATAATAAGAAAAGAATTAAGATGTCTTACTGAAACATCCCATAAGCGATCACGATAACGACAACAACATTCATCTAAAAAACATGAACTGTTATTTCGTTGATTGGTTATAAATAGGTCTATTTTCTGAGGGTTGAAAACTTCAGTCGTTAAACTGGTTGCTTTAAAGAGTGCTTCCTTGAGCCCCCACAGGTATCGTATCCGGTATCGTCGAGATACAGGTGAACCGCTATCGTTAACCCATTCCTGCTCTTTTATACTGAAGTTGGCTTTCATGAAACTGCTATCCACGGGAACATCGCCAACAATATCACAACCAACAGGAGCATTTCCATGAACAGCCATCGCCAATTCATCTTGATGAGAGAGAGAAACAAATTGTTCTGTATCATGGCCTCGAAGTACCGGTTTTGGTGTTCGATCAATCCAATACGAAAGTGACATATCATCCAATAGCGGAGACAAGGCCTTAGCATTCGTACATGTTTGCGAATATCTCCCATCAAGAAGTAAGCGAGCTGCTGCTCGTGCCCAAGCTGCCTGTAAACGACGAAATTGGTGTTGAATGCGTGCTAGGCATGCTCGTTCTTGCTGTGGCATTGGTGGCATGCGATCAGTATTCAAACGAAGCATCAAGTTCTGTGATCGTACATTCTTTTTGATCACACAATATTCCGCCGCTCAAAGTTTAGCCGCATACCTGTTTCAGGCTGTAATGAAATATATCCGCGTGGCATTGGTGTAAAACCTTCTACCGGAGAAATTCGATAGTTCCGTACTATATCTGCAACAATAATTTTTATTTCTAATTGAGCCATAAATTCACCCAAACATGTACGTGGACCGAGACCAAAAGGGATGTAGGCACCAGCGGGGAATTTTTCGTTTTCCCTATTAAGCCACCGTTCTGGTTCAAAGTTTTCTGGTTTTTTCCAAAACGTTTTATGACGATGAATGACCCACGGGCTGATAACCACTGTTGATCCTTTTTTCACTCGATACCCCCCCAGTTCACATTCATGAGCAGCTTCACGTAGAACAAAGGGAACAGATGGATAAACACGAAGGCTTTCATTGAGTACTGCGGCAAGATAGGGAAGGCTTTGCACATCTTGTGGGCTTGGTGTTCCTTCCCATTGATGTGCCAACACCTCTTCTGCCAATCGATCCTGAACACGTGGGTGCACAGAGAGAAAATGTAGTAACCAACAGAGGCTAACACTCGACGTTTCATGTCCGACCATCAAAATAGTGCAGACTTCATCTCGTAGCTGTTGACGATCAAGTTCTTGTCCGTCTTTCTTTAATGCTGCGATCATACGTGCAAGGACACAATTCTCTTCTAAGAGATCTTTCTCCAAATAATTATCAATAATGCCATAAATAATTGAATCGATTGATTTAATAGCACTATGAAATCGAGCATGCTTAGGAGTTGGAAAGGAAAGAGGTAATTTAACAGGCTGAAACATACGACTTTGCGCTATACTTAAAGCAAACTTAAAATTTCTCCGTATTGATTCAGCATGTTTTTCCAAACCGGTTCCAAAAAAGGCATCACCTGCAATAGAAAAAGTAGTACGAAGCATATCATCAGCAACATCTCTCTGAAAAGAGTCTCCCTCTCGGCCCCATTCTGCCAATAATCGATGGCTGTAACGGTTGATAATAGGCAAAAAATCTAAAGTTCCTTGTTGGCTGAATTGTTTTTGTACGACCCTCCGTTGTCCACGCCACAGCGCACCGTCACTATTGACCAAACCCATTCCTAAAACAGGAATGAGTTCATGATACCGCCGACCTTTGGGAAAAGCTGAAGCCTTCTGCTTCAAAACGGTTTCAACATCTTGTGGATGAGCAATCATAACAACGGAGTCTCCTTGTGGTGTACGCAAACACACCGTGTCACCCCATTTGTTATATAAGTCGGTAAAACTCTGCATATTGCCCGTAGTCATACGTTGTAGTTGTCGCATTCCCGCCCAGTATCCTGGCCCTGGAGGACGGTTAAGCGTATCTAAAGAAGGCTCTAAATCTGTCTGAGTTGTAGAATCACTTGACTCTGCTTCTAATATCGCTTCTTGATCTATCATAACATTTTCCTTCTTTACTTGCTCAAGAAATACTGGTAACAACAGCTAAGGGCGCATGTGCAATATGATGCCCTTCCACTCCGCGTATGCCAACGATAACTGATCCATCTGTATTAACAGCGTACGCAGTTGAACATACGATTCCGGTTTCACCTATTTTGGGAGTTTCGGCAATAAGCATAATATCACTTCCTTGCTTCACCTCCTCATACCATACTAGCTCATCAATACGTACTGGTAACCACGTTCGTTCTACATCTTCTTCAACGATGGTGCTAAGCCGTAAAAGCGCATCAACGAGTAAAGGAGGATGTTTATCGCCACTTAAAAAATGATTATGACCTTGTGGACGATATTTTGCACACCGACTATTCTGACCGATCAGAATAGTCTCTAAACATTTCCACTCTTCACCAAGTTCTACAACCCCCTCACCCGTCACATAAGGATCTTGAATACGCTTTCCTTCAAGAGGTGGCTTAGTCATCCATTCTTTGTCTTCAGCTTTTATCTGTTGGGCTTGTGCACATAGTTGACCACCGTGACGTAAAATTCCGTCTGGGGTATAGAAATCACCTTGTATAGTCATCGTCTTATTTTTTTGACAACAGCGGTATCGCCACCTCTGACTTGGAGTTATTTTTTTTTCAAATGTAATATCTTTCAATGCATAGACATGCTCTGTCAGCATATCCTGCCATGCACGAAGAGTTAAACATGCTGGATAGACTGGTTTTCCTTGCACACGATGACTAGCCAAAGCTCGCTTCTGTTCTTCATCAAGGTTCAAAAAACACTCTTGAACATCAGAAACAACAGCAGTCTGTGCAAAACGAATTGACGGATTCTTAAGTTCACTCTCTGGCAATATAATAACCGACGAAACTTCTTTTGAGTTCATTATATTCCGAAATATCTGAGCTCCTTCATGACGAGCTATGCCTCGCATAGACCTTCGTTCTGCCAACGCATGATACTCTTGCCCCCTGGTCATGCCAATTCCATCCCAAGCAGGCCAAGCGATACATTGCCATCCTTCTTCTCGTTGAGACAAAGCCAGACGGAGCATATATTCATTAGCTGCCCCATAATCTTCCTGACCATCATTACCGATATAGCTATATGCAGATGAAGCAAGACTAACCGAAGGTCGTACTGATTCTTTTTGACATGCAGATAAAATATGGTTCAGACCATCCAGTTTGGTGGCCACAATATGTTCAAAAACTTCAGCGCTTTTATCTTTTAAATTCTGTGATACTTGAATACCCGCACAATGAACTACCTGAAGAGAGTCACCAAAACGTAAGACAATTTCTTGCACGACAGCCTGAACGGCATCACGATTTAAAATATCACAACTATAATACAAAACTTCGTTTTTGGCTGCTTGTGACAAGTCTTGTATTGAGTCGTACAAACCACGTAACCCAAGCAAAGCATCTACATTCTTTCTCGCATCTTTGGGTTTTGCTCCTTCTTCCATGAGTGCTGCCAGGTGTGCTTCTGCCAAAACAGCTAAGTCGTGCTCTTCTGCAACCTTCCATGTATGTGGCAAGGCTCTAAGGTCACTTCGACCAAGTATTACCAACGGACCATTGCTATGCTTAAGGTATTCACCAGCTAAAACTCCTGCTACCCCTCGAGCTCCACCTGTTATAAGCGTTGCTCCTGACCAAGAATCAGTCTTCGGCTTCGCTGCTACTAGTGGCGTTAAGGCAAACTCCCATCGAGTTCCATCGGGTCGAATAAACCATTCTCGTAAACCAGATTGTTGCAATGCTTCTCGAATAACAGAATCGGTTATTTCGATTGCAGAATATATTGCAGCCATACGAGCATCTGGTAATTCACGTGCCAGTGATTTCAAAAAACCTGCATATAACCCAGTAGCAGGATGAACCACATTTTGCTCTTCCAGCTGGCATCCTATAACCGCCACTGCAACACGCCCAGAAGCCAAGGCATCATAATTCTTCTGACTCCATTCTCGAATGTGAGAAAGAAGCTGTCGCTCTGCATCATCCGCACATAAACCATCGGTTATCGCACCAAAATCGTGCCGCCATACACAAATAACATTCCCTTCTTCTGGAATCGTGTTCTCAGGTAATATTATTCTTTCATTTAATATTTGTTCTGATTTATCCATTGTAACAGGGTGCAGACTTGGAGACCAGCAACTCATAGCTGCTTTTCTATCAAACCCAATTGGAATAGCTGTCCAAGACAACTCTTCAGCAACTTGTTGCTCAGCTACAAGATTGATCTCACAGTGCCATGTATGAGAACAACCAAGAGTCATTTCTGGCAAAATATCAAGTGTCAGGATAGCAGAACACACATGATCAGAAATGAGTAACTCAGTTAAACGTTTAGCCGCTGCCCCTGAAAATGCCTCATCATCTACAACAAAATTGGGACCATTTAGCCCAAACATTTGTGCCACACGACCACTTATAATATTAGGCATACCACCCGTAAGGGTATATGCATTTATTTCTGGTGATGTTTTTTGGAGCATCTCTGCATTGGCTGCATTCCACCCCGACTCTTTCAATAAACGAGCATTTTGGTCTGCAAAAATCCTATCTTCTGCCTCAACCATAACTGACGTTTTACCAGGCATCCCAACAATAACACCCAGCTTGTCTTTCAAAGATTCCCATCCCTTTAAATGAGCAAGAACACCTTTCGCCATATCTACTGCGACTATTTGGCTCAAGTCCATATTATCTATAACATCGGGTAGCAGACGCATGCCCATAAGACCTTCACGCATTTTTTCTATATCATCAACGTGATACACTTGCGTATGCCGAGCTACAGTTGTTGCATGCCCATTTGGACGACTCTGCAAAACCGCTGGTTTATCTGCAAGGATAATATGCGCATTAGAACCACCAAAACCAAAACTATTGATGCCAATACTGCGGTTCTTAGCCGGTTTATTCTCCCATTTTGTCTTCTCAGCCAAATATAAAGGACTCCCAACAGGGAACTTTGGCGGAGTACTATGAAAATGATGAGGGATAAATTCATGCTTCATCGCAAGAACAGATTTAACCACCGATGCAGTACCTGATGCCCATCCTGTATGCCCAATAAGAGACTTAATACTTGCCACTGGGATAGAAGATACTTGGGAAGCATGACTTTGAAAAAAGTTACTAAGAGCGGAAATTTCTATATTATCGCCAACAGTAGTTCCTGTTGCATGGGCCTCAATAAGGTCAATTGCATGTGGTTCTAAAGCAGTTTCTTCCCATGCTCGTGCAATCGCAAGTTCTTGTCCTGAAGCCTGCGGCTTACTCACAGAAGCACCCGCTCCATCACTAGATAACCCTCCGCCTGCCACAACAGCCAAAATGGTATCTCCACAACGCTCTGCTTCTTCTAATGATTTAACAACAACAAAAGCCGCACCTTCGCCAAAAACAACCCCATCAGCTTCTGCACTCAACGGAAAACTACCTGATGATGATAAACCTTTAAATTGCGCAAATAAACAATTATTGGCAAAGCCAGGAGCAAATGTTCCTCCTGCCACTGCACAAGAAACAGCACCACTACGTACTGTTCGCACTGCAATATCTAACGCATATAAACTTGAGGCACACGCCGCATCAATGCAACAGACCTCTGCACCAGAGACAATTTGTTGGCTGGTACGTTTTAACCATGTTACTTGGTCCCAGATTGCTGGATCAGCCCCCCCTGCCTGATTAATCGCAGCTTGCGGAACACCATTGAGTTGAGAACGCTGCAAAGATAAAGCCTGATCGTATTCTTTACAACCATCTGCAACAGCACCAATAAAGGTAGGCACATTTGGGCTTGCGGATGGTGCACAAGCAGACCACGCTTCATCTAAAGCAGCAGCAGACATACGAACACCACGAGGAATGTTATCCCAATCCGCGGCACAAGCTTCTACAAAAGGAATTTCTCGAACTGCCCCTGTCAAATCCGTATAGGTTTTATCAGAACGCAACTCTTCAGAAACAAAATCACTCACAATATGTGCATCAAATTCGCCTTCATTTCGAACTTGAACCACACCAGTCTGAATAACACCCAACAAACCATTAGTATCAGGAGCACCTGGCAAACAACAACCAATTCCAACAATCACAACCTGTCGACACGAATCTTTGGAGGTAGGTAATTTCTTATTTATATCTGAAAATTTTATAAGCTCTTCTTGAGTATCTCTTGTCTTATCAATACGAGTTGGTTGATCTACCTGCCGCTCTATTATTTGATCCAATTGACAAACTCGACGTTTACCATCTTCTCCAATGCATGTTCGTACAAGATTCGCCATAATATTTCGAGGGCTGCAATCAATAAATTTTCCCGGACGGGTAATAAGAGGAGTGAGCGCCTCTGCAAAATGTAATGGACGAATGAAATGACTTGCCAGAAGCGCTGCTGTATCTTGTCTTCCCACCCAACGTTTCTTTTCCATCGGAGAATACAAAGGTCTTTTGGGAGCACTCCAAGATACTTTTGCAAGATTTTCTGCACATGGCTGTACTGCCGACAATACTAGTGAAGAATGAAAAGGGAATGGTGCCGATAGCCGTTTATATAACAACGACATATCATCCAAACGTTTGATGCAAGTATTGCTATCTACTTGTGATACAGCAATAACAACTTGTTGCTCATGATTAACGACAGCGATACTCGCATGCAGTCCTTCAAGAGCCTGATGCACACGATCAACAGTAGAAAAAACCACAATCATGCTACCTGTATTTGATGCATGCTCAACAAGGCTTTCTGTCCTACGAACAATCGCTTCCGCACCACTAGAATAATCGATAGCCTCAGACAAAGCTAATGCAGTAATTTCTCCAACACTATGTCCAAGAACCCCCCACCGTCCTTGTATATTTCGAGATACAGCAATTCCGCCAATCAACGATGTCAAATATAATACAATCTGGTCGTCATAAATATTTTCAGGAGAATTAACACACAAAGTCCGGTTACACGTCTTCCTAACATGCGCTAGGCAGGCTTCAATGACTTCTTGAGCCCATGGCCAACGAGCATGGGCTTCTTGCAAAAATAACGGATCACCAGTCCCTTGCCCTCCACAGACAAGCCAACTCATAACGGCATCATCCTCAGCAGCAGACGCCACAATTCTATCGCTCGTCATACCAGGTAATAAAGCCGCTGCGCTATCCTCACACAATTGAGAAGTAAACAGACTTGCAGCTACAGCCCCACCTTGATTAACCCGCTCAATTACATTCAAACCATTTGGTTCCTGCAATTTTTCAAGCTGTTGAAACATATGTGGTGGAATGCTAGTAGGCAAATGATCACTGGTACGAACCGCGACAATACGTTGATAACCAACCGTGACTGGAGTGCCTTCTTGGTCCACCACCCTAAACGTTAACCAAAAATCGCTTCCTTCTGGTTCTAGCCCTTGCACTCCCATTACTACAGCAACCCGTTTCCCTAACTGAACAGGCTTCAGATTATGACAATGCCCTTGCTGAGTTAATAATTCTAAGGGAGCAATTTCTTCTCGCCATGGCTCACCGCCATCAGCTGATGGCGCAAACAACAAATCTTCACGAGCAGCACATTGAAACCTAAAATTGGTAAGAAAATGATGCGACCCATAAGCCATTGTATCAGAAAAACGAATTAAATATTTATGCAATAAGTATGTATATTTCATATCTTCTGTAATTAGTTAACCTACTCTTTTAAAATGTAACACACTTAATTAAAACAGAAATGTTAACCATATTATTTCTATAGCAGAAAACAAAATCGAGAAAGAATAACTTACTGTAAAAACCATATCATATAACATATATGTCATTAAATCATATTCCTTCTGACGGTCATAAAATATATAGGAAATAGACCTATTGTAATAAATAAAAAAACATATTATAGTTAATAGATATAACATAAAAAAAATGAATCAGGATAACATTACTCATTATGCCATATTAACAACAGATCGCTATTATAAGTAATTTCATTCTCTATCACACAGAAGAGAACGACACACATCTTACACCCTTCACAGGTAATAATACTTATTCATTAAACAGAAAAAGTCATACATAATTCCTTCCATAGAAAAATTTGGTTTAAAATAAACTTTAAGTAAAACAATAGCAAAAACGCCCTCTTACAAGTTAAAAACACTAGAAGCCATCGAGATATGATGAAGGTTTGAGGTGGTTTCTAATAACCGAATCCCTACTAAGGCTATAAGAGGGATTAACACCTTCATTTATAAGATGCAAAAGAAAAGACTTTTTAAATAAATAAGCAATCATCCTAAAGACTAAAGCCTCGAAATAAAAAGAACTCTGGTTCGTTCCTGCTGATGTTCTTGCCTCTTCCTGTAATATTTTGAAATCGTCTATTGATTCACGAAATAATACTGTTAAGTATGTTTTACCAAACCATAAGACTTTTTTCTCATCAACCCCCTCTTGCTTACTGATCCAGTCACAAAAGGAAACACAATGTACACTGTTATTTTTGATCTTGATGGAACCATTAGCGACCCTGCGAAAGGAATTACCCGTTCCATTAATCATGCCTTAGTTGAACTTGGCCACAAAGCTCATCCTGAAGATGCGTTACTCCAGTACATTGGTCCCCCTTTAGCAACAACCTTTTCCGAATTAGCAGGTATTACAAATGAAGCTGCCCTCGCACATGCTATTGAGCTCTACAGAGAACGGTATATTCCAATAGGGTATAAAGAGAACCACATATATGATGACATGAAACACATTCTCTCAACACTCGCTTCAAAAGGGTATGCTCTCTGCATCGCAACCTCAAAACGCAGAGACATTGCAATCAAAGTCCTCGAATTCTTGAATATAGATGCCTATTTCACACAAATACATGGTTGTGATGTAGATCGATCCAAATCAGACTTGCTACGAGAGATTCTTTCAGACCCAATTTTGGGCAACAACGCACTGGTCATGATAGGAGATAGAGACATCGATTTTCTTGCCGCAGCAGAGGTAAACATGCCATCCATTGCCGTACGCTGGGGATACGGTAACGACCGTGAATTTGAACTCGCAACCGAAACGGTAAGCAACCCCCTAGATCTTCCCAACGCGATTGAACGCATTGCACAGCAAAGCACGACAAAGAAACAATAGAGCATTTTTGATACAACAAACAACTCACCTCATCAAACAAACACTTCTCGTTCAATGTTTTTCTGACGGAAAATTCGATCTATTTCACCGGTATGATGAACTAAATGCCTCACTACTTTCATGACCCGATCAAGTTTACTGATGAAATACTGTGGTTCATCGTCTTGATCAACCATTTCATTCTTGCTCAAATAATCAGGTAATAACACTTTTGTCAGATGAACTGAGCAATCAATGAATAATTTCTTAGTAAACCGTTCAGTTAATGGCCAACCCTGTTCCACTAAAAATGGGTCAGCAGCAAATCCCAACGCATCGATAATTGGCTGCACACTGTGTATCACCAAATCTTGAAGGGTCCTTTCATCATGTTCTAATGTTTCACAAAACACATCATCAGGACAGTTATTGATCGTTCTAAGAAAGGTATTCATTGCCTGCTTTGCTTGACCGCAGCACTGTTTGATTGATCATGATTCAATCCTTTTTTTTTAAAAACTCTCTACTGATTCTTCTACAACTGGTTCCGCTGCTTTCTTTGGCAGGTTTTCTGGAAAGTTTTTACTCACTGCTTTCAGACTTTGTAATGCCCAATCAAGCCCCCAATCCTTACTTGCCTGCATTGAATCAGATCGCCACCTTGTTTTGATACGTGGGTTAGCCCCTGCTTCTATTAAGGCATCAATAATGTTGGGGTTCATTGTTCGCACAACAGCACACAAAATAGGGGTAAGTAATTGTCCGGGAAGCACCGTATTCACATCCACTACACCTGTGTTCAGCAAAGCCTCCACAGCAGAAGCGTTGTCGTAACTTATGGCAACGTACAAGAAACCTACTGGTAAAAAACCAGGGTTATCCAGTATTTCCTTGAGAACATCAGGTTCAGTCGCGGAACACAGTTGAGCAAAGGCTGTTGTATTATCATGCAAAAGAAGCGCAAAAAGACGAGGAGCCAATGGTAATTGTTTCATTATCTTCAATCGAGAACCTCCTGATAACTCTGATCGCTGAGGCTGAGGTATTCCATATTTTGCAAGTAAAAGACGGTCAAGAATGATACGAGGAGGAGATTGGTGAATGCAGTTGAAGATTGGAGATTTTTCATAATTCGTCTGCTCTTTTGCCTGACCATGTCTCAAAAACGTCTCTACCAAATCTATATCTTGAGCATGCACTGCATACTGTAACGGCATCCACTCCCACTTATTCACAGCAAGGATATTTGCACCTGAGGACAACAATGTTTTACATGAGTCCTTTGCTCTAAAAAATGCTGCGCTATGGAGCGGCGTCATTTTTTGACTGTTAGTAAAATCTATAGGCAACCGTCCGTCTTCCAATAATGCGTCAAGTGCTTCTGCTTTATCACTAGACACAGCGTAATGAAGCAAGTTCTCTCCGTTATTAAAAAACATGTCCTTCAGATCACCCTCTTTCTCTAAAATATTTTGAACCAAGGTCTTATCATCGTTCTGAATTGCTGTAAGTAGTGTCACCGGACTTGCTTCACGTTCTTTATCTAAATGATTATATTCAAAATCTATGATAGTAACCATAAAAGACCCATCCATAAGCGCCTTCCCTATCCATTGAGAACGCCTAAATATGAGGAGATTTTTCTTCGCTATATCCGAACCATAAACAGTAGCGATACAGGCATCATTCATCATAATATCCAACTTATTACCTATTTTAATCATCTTTACAGCAATCAGCTCTCTCCCTTCATATGATAAACCACTGTCAGAGATATAAGTAGAGTGCTCCTTCTCACTTACTATAATATTACCATGATTACCAATATCTATAGAAGCATAATTTTCTCTTGAATCTTGATCCACCAATGACAACCCAAAAGTACCGTCTCTATGCCACAAACAGTTGGTTAAATTAATACACACCCGAAAAGATATTTCCCAATCAATATCCTCCATAACCCCTATCTTCATTCCTATAGAATTATCCTTATGCAACCAGAGATCGTACGCATCAAAATCCCGTTTCTTATCAAGTACCTCCCACACATTACCATCATACCCGCCCCATATGTACGAAAATCCCAATGAACGCAAATTTGACAAGAGTCGGCTCTCTGAATCCTTTGAGATTATTTTTTTTACCGCAGAACTGCGCTGCAAAATTTCTGCAATAGATATATTACTCTTGAGATTGGTTCTATATGCATTCCACTGCTCGGACCGAAATGCAGTATTCTGCTGCTCTTCTTCCGTAAGTAGAGCTGACAAACCACTTGCTAGATCAACTCTTTTTATCAGGTCATAAATTGCCGTATTTCTTTCCTGAGATTGACGAAGTAATCTTTGAGCTTGCTCTATCCAGTGGTAAGCGGCATTCATATCATTTCTCTGTAAAGCAACGCTTATTGCTAATAAGCTATAATAACTGTCAATAGGATAGCCTGCTTCTTTGGATCTTCTCAGACCCTCCCATGCCATATCAGGATCAGAAAAACGTTTTGTTGCAGCCAATAAGATGTGGGCATCCCACCCACTGCCTCTTCTTGTTTTATTTATTTTCCATTGCTCACCCGCACTATACCGCAATGGCAATTGACGGAAATAATGAAGTAGTGGTTTCCAGTCTATATGACATCGTGCAACAAGCCTATCATCTTGTGTAAATGGCTGACTTCTTAATGAACATACGCCGTTACTATGCAGATCAACAAGCTCCACACCCTCAATATCTAATTCAAGATCATGAAGTGATCGAACCGAACCACTTGAATTATTAACAATGCTTAAACCTTGTTTGAATCCGGTTGCTTTTATTCGATGAGGAGATACATACCGCAACCGGCAGTGATAACTTGGTGTTCGTATCGTCATTGCAGTTAATTCTAAGGCAGCCACATCAATCTTCGACAATGCTTCATCATATCGAGATTCCTTATCCACCTCTGTACTTAAAAAACTGACCTCTTTGGGCTCAGATAATGTGGTTGACTGTTGCTCTTGCCCTAAGAAAAGTGTGCTCGCCAAAACTCCACCGACAGTACAGACTACTATCAAAATCTTAGACAATAATCCTACAGCAACAACCTTTGGAGTCATTCCTGACAGTGCAATTTTCATTAAACTGATAGCCGTAGATTTCGGTAATACATAAGCACTAGAGGCCTGTAGTACTTCAGGAAGCGAAAGAGCTGTAACAACACAGCCGAGCGTTGCTAAGCTTTTTCGTAATGCTCCCAGTCCATTTTTAAGCTGTTTATGAATAGTTGTCTGACTCACATTCAATTCTTTTGCGATCTCTTCCTGCTTCATTTCTTCAAAGTAATAAAGCACAAGAACTGCCCGCTGTTTTTCTGGTAAATTATCTAAAGCCTTATCGACTTGCGCTATTAAATCAGCCGTTTCGTATCTATGCTCATCATCAACATACTGCTCTTTTTGCCCCTTATAACGCTTCCTCCGCTCAACCGCACGCATGGCATAACGACGGGCCACCGTGTACAACCAACACGAAACACTTCCTCTAATAGAACCAGACACTTTTGCTAATTCTGCGAAAGCATCCTGACAAGCTTCTTCCGCATCAGCGGTATTATGGGTGATACGCATACACACACCATACACCATATCCCCATGCCGCTTCACCAACGCGTTAAAAATGCTGGGGTCTTGGTTCGCTGCATATTCTTGTATGAGTGTCATATTGATAACCTTCTCCCATCTCTTATGGTAGTGTCAAATACAGACCCATATTATTTCATGAACCATCGACCATGCATTTGCGTGAGTGACACGCAAATGCAATTTTTCACATCACAAGGAAATCTTATGACTTCACGACTCACAACCGCGGCTACTGCTTTCCCAAGTGACGCGAGTATCAACAAGCTTATGAGTTCTTATGGAATACAATGGCATAAAGAGGATGTTAATGGGCTCTCTTTTCTTGGCGCAGGGAAAGCGCGGGAGTCATGGGAACGATTTGCTAAGAAAGGCGCTTCTTTCCAATGGGACCGTATTGGGCGTATTCGAAAAACACAGTCAGGGACAGAATGGCTACTGGTTAAACGTTACAACATCTCTGAGGAATGTGCAGAACTCACGCAAGGGCTTTCATGCACGAACACTGGACGCATTCAATTTGCAACCTGCACAAGCCTGACCTGTTGTATTAATATAATCGAATTCCTTCGTATTAAAGGTGTGTGCTGTCGGCTATTGCTCGTTTTACCTTCAGACACAACCCAGAAACAGGCCATAGAAAACGAACTTGACGCTACCGGTGTATGGGAAAAAGGGAAAATCAAGAATCGTGTATTTAGCCTATAAACAGAGAAGCTCATACCACGCACAATACCACCATTGATGAAACAGATTAGGGCGTAATATCCAGCCCTTTGCGACTTTGATAATCGGACTGGTACTGACTTGGCGTCTTTCCTACGAGGCGCTTAAAAACACGAGTAAAATAAACAGGGTCTTTGAATCCGCAAGATTGTGCAACGGAGGCAATTGAGTGATGCGCAAAATGCAGAAGGCATTTACTCATCTCGATACGCATTTGATGGATGAATTCAGAGATCGTTTGGTTGAAAAATTGTTTAAATAACCGCCCCAAATAATCCGGGTTACATCCAAGGGTCGCAGCTATTTCCTTAGTACTAATCTCTGAACTGAGGTGCAGTAATATTTCCGTTCTTGCTTGTGTTGCAAGCCGAGTTGAATCATAGAAAGAGTTCGGTTCTCTATGGCTCCTTAGCTCTGCGATAAGAACCTGCAAGAGCAACAAACATGCATCTGAATCAGATAATGATTCGGCTTGATACATGATAAGCATCTGCATCAACTCTCGCACCCTATCCGGAAGTACTATTCTACCAGTTTGATTCAGCCCGAATATTTCTGCGTTCTTTTCATGACCTTCAGAAGAATGGTAAAAGTGCATCCAAAAAAAAGAACACGTACCTTTATTGGTAGTACTATAAATTGAATGTGGATGAAGGTGCATATAATGCCCGTTTGGCAGAATACTGCGAACTCCATTCACTTCACAGTCTAAAGTACCTTGGTTCATTATGATAAGCATATGATTATCAATATAAGTGTCTCCAAGACTTCCATCTGCGGAATAATGCCTAGCCCCACAAAGAAGCCGATTAAAAGCCATGAAATCACCTCCTGATATATCGGAATAGTCCTGAATACATGCTTCAATGTCAAGAAAATACTCAATATTAACGAAGTATCTAAGATATGGCAACAGACAGACCATAGACCGCTATCAACCTAAAGTCAGGAATAGTCCTGAATACCTACGAAAGAGTTCGGTAGATTCCTGATTCCTTTGCGATATAATAGAGCGATCAAAGGAACAGGAAAACATGCCATACACGTTACTCCCGCTAGTGCTACTCCTTATTTCCTGTCAAACGAGGACTCTTATGCAGCCTAAAACAACTCATGTATACAAAAAGGTACAAGATCTTGATATCATGCTTGATGTCTATCAACCAGAGACAGGTACCGAAGGAAGCCCTGTCCTAGTACTCTTACACGGCGGCGGTCTGATAAACGGGGACCGAAATATGTACAAACCAACAGACCCCGCAAACGAGCACTTCTTTCAAGTGGGTGCTACCGTCATCACTGTTGACTATCGCTTAGCGCCCGAGACCAAACTCCCTCAGATAATTGAAGACCTACAAGATTGCATGAAGTGGGTTCACACAAAAGGGAAGGAGCTATACGGGTATGATACGAACAATCTTATTGTAGCTGGTCATAGCGCCGGAGGGTACTTAACCATGATGGCAGGTTTTTGTCTTGAAATAAAACCGAAAGCTCTCATCGCCTATTATGGCTATGGCGACATAACTGGTGATTGGTATACAAAGCCAGACCCTTTTTACTTAACGAAAAAAAGACAAGTCGAAAGTACACAACTCACCAACAAAGAAACGACCTGTAATTATGACGGTCGTGGAAATTGGGGAGTATATCTCTATTATAGACAAAATGGACTGTGGACACAGGAAGTCAGCGGAGTAAATCCACAGATGCACCCAACATTTCATAAACAATACGAACCCATCCAAAATATAAGTAAAGATTATCCGCCAATACTCATGTTCCATGGCGATAAAGACACCGATGTCCCGTATCAAAAATCGGTAGACATGAACAACGCTCTGACCAAAGCAGGTATCAAAAGCACATTAATAACCATTAAAGATGGCTGTCACGCTTTTGATATACGGCAACTTGACTCACCGCAAACCAAACAGACCAATGTTACAGTAAAGCAGTTCATCACAGACACGTTTTATACACACTAACAACAACGTAAAAGGATCATTATGTGCCGACTACAACATATTATCGTCGCTTTACTCTGCCTATCTCTCTTGCCAGATACGGCATTCTCAGAGAGTGTTTATACGGTATCTAATCAGATAAAAATTGAAAATCCCACTCGCTTTGGAATTAACTATGAAACAAGCCCCTTTGCACCATGGTCTGACACAAGCTGGAATTGCTGGAATGCCATGTACTCCTTTGAGCCAATTACTTTTCGCCATATACTACAAGCAACAGGCGGCGACACTGGGTTCATTGAATGCATAAAAGGAAAACCAACGAGTGCGCACCCATTGGGCAATTCAAAATCGGTCGGCCCTGGTTACTATGGAATCTACCCCAATGACTTCTGGAATGGGGCCGAGGTCAATATTTACAGATACAATGGCGAAAGTCTCGCCCTTCTACGCACAGCACACATTAAAAAATTCTATGGGAACAGCGACAGTGAACAGCGCATCTACCTCACAACGCATGGCGTGAAAATTGAAAAGGGCGATGTTTGTGACTTGGTCATGAACAGGCTATCACCACCAATGGATTCATTAAAGCAACACCCAAACGTAATAAAAAGTCCAGAATATGCGCTGCACAGGAGAAAGTATTTTGGAGCTTGGTTCTACCCTGTTACAGAATCACTGTTCCAAAGAAGTACCAGAATTCCAGAACTACAATCAGTATTGGACGACACCACCTGTGCACCCACTGGAAACAGCACCGCAAGTCTTAAGATTTCATTTCCGGGGTCAGACACAGAAGCCGTTGGGCTTGGACAGCAATATATTAACCAAGCAGTAGCGAACCGTTTTCCAGAGGGAAAATCATTTCGCGTAGAAGTCTGGATAAAAAATAACAATCTAGACGGCACCGTCCTCCTGCAAGCAGGTGGCTATGCATCACAAGAATTTGAGATCACAAATACATGGGAAAAATACAGCCTTGAATTCACTCCTAAGGGAGCTGTCCCAAACGGAAAGGCTTTCATGGTGGGATCTCAAGCAAAAGGAACCATTTGGATTGACAACCTCATCTGCTATCAAACTGACCTTAAACCGTTTCAAATCTACCCCGAAACCATGAATGGGTTAAAAACACTCAACCCCGGATGCTTACGTTCACTCAGCGGTCGTCAAGCCTTAACACTCGATTCATTTCTTTCCGAAGGTTTTTCACGCAAGCAAATATTTGACATGAAAACAGGCCCCTCAAACGGTAGTAGATATGGTAACTTTAGTCTCAACCAACAGCTCACCCTTTGCAAAAACATTGGCGCAAACCCATGGATTATGAGCTACATCTGTTGGACTGATGAAGAAATACAACATTTTATGGAATATCTTGGCGCACCAGCAGACATCGGATACGGAAAGGTGCGAGCAGCACACGGCCGCACCGAACCATGGACACAAGAGTTCGATCACATTTATATCGAATGCGCAAACGAAATTTGGAACCCAAACTATAATCCACAAGCATTTCCAAACGACCCTGAACTCTGCGGTCAATTATCTGAACGACTCTTAAGCCAATTGAAAAAGAGTACATGGAATACTGAGAATAATATTTTAGGCATTTCACCGGCAAGAACGGTTGGCGGACTTCATATGAAACACTGGAACCCCAAACTAAAAAGCTGGTCATACCGTGCAGCAGAACAATTTCCATCATTAGACGCGCTCGGGGCATCTCCAAGTGGGTATATTGGCGGATGGGATAATGCCTCAATAGAATCAAACAACCTCACTGACGCCCTTGCGAACAACTTGTTTTTTGGGGTTCGTATGTTTGAGCCGCTATTACCTGAATTTAATAGCTTACGAAAAGCTCTCGGCAATAACTTCATGATGTGCCAATATGAATCTGGTCCTGGATACCCCCTGCCAAGCCCGAAGCAACCGTTCGATGAAAAGGTAGAACAAGTTAACAAAAGTCTGGCAATGGGGGTGGCTACTTTAGATAATTTAATGTATGTCATTTCTAACAATGGATTAATTAACTACTTCAATTATAAAAAAGGGCCAAATTGGTCTACTCATAATGAAAACGGGATACCACACACAACCTATTTGGCATTGCTGCTGAGAAATAGACATGCTCAAGGCGCACTCATGCACATAGAGGAAGGTAAGCAGGACACTGTCAATTTACCAGAAGTCAAAATAGGGCGATTTGGAGCACAAACTGCAGAGCAAGCCAGAACCACTAATATGACCAAGCCAGCTATAAAAGATGTCCCGTTAACGAGAGTATACGCATTTAAAGACGACAAGCGGAACAGCTTTCTCATGCTCAACAGAAGCTACAGCAAGCCTCAAACTGTCACCATACATATACCCTACACCCCCCATAGTGTCTTCACAGAATATTTACTGACTCATAAAAACCCAGCCACAACAAATAGAGACGGCTACAATATTCAGATCCAAGAAACGGAAAAAAAAGGATTCACCAAAACATTCACCTACACAATCCCTCCAACAAGTGCCGTTACATTGGTCAATTATGAACAGTAAACAACCGCACCCTAAAAAAACTCATGAATTTGAAAGACGATATTTACGAGAAACGATCTGTAAATCGGCATCCTCTATACGCTCGATTCGCGCATAGGCCATGTGCCCTGCATCTTTGTATGGCTCATTCTTTTTAGCGTTATAGCAACCGATTAACAACCAACGAGGCATATCTGAGCGATTGTCATTCGAGCGGTGCAAGGTGTTTCCATGAAAGAAGAGAACATCACCGGGTTCCATGGTAGCATACACTAATTCAAGGCGTTCTTCCAGTGCAGCGACTCGCTCTAAGTCTGCACCGGCTTGTGTGCCAACGGTTCCGTGATCGATCCTGCCGTAGCTATGTGAGCCTTTTAATAACTGGAGACAGCCATTTTCTTTGGTTGATGGGTCTATGGAAATTGCACAGCTGATCATGTCTGGCGCAAGACAGTCTTGATCGTACCAATATCCGTAATCTTGATGCCATTCCCATGCACCGCCAACCTGCGGCTCTTTTTGCATAACTTTGTGGTGGTAATGATACGGTTCGTCTTCGAGTAAGATCTCTACGTTGTCAACCAAACGGTGTGAAGCAACAAAAGCACTGGCTATGTCATCTTCGAGTAAACTACGTAAGCGTAGCTTACTGGTTTTTCCACTGGCATCTGTATTTCCTGATTCATTTCCAGTATAGACCGCATCCCCCTTGAGAGTCTGGGCAAGACAGGTCATTTCTTCAGTTGAAAATAATTGTCGTACAAGCAGGTATCCGTCTGTTTCAAATTGTTTTTTATCTGCTACTGTAAATCTCATGCGAATTCCTTTGTAAGTATTTCTGAAAGTTGGGCTCGAAGAGAGGCCACCTCTTCATTATGTGATAAATCATTAAGCTGATAAGGGTCGTCATCATTGTCAAAACATGAACAGCACTTCCCTTCCTCATCTTCAACGTAGGTATACCGCTCTGTGCGAATAGCCTGCCACGTACTGGTTGCCCCGTGATGATAACGATAATTTCCATGCCAAAAGATAGGCACTGCTTCTCGTGGGGCCGGTGCGTCTTCTAATAAGACAGAGGTAAAATCATGCCCCTGAACATCTGGCTGCACTGGCACTTCACAAAACTTTGCGCAGGTCGGAAAAACATCAGCAAGGCCAATGGGTGCCTTGGGTGTTTTACCTTCAGGTATAATCTTGGGGAGACGCATAATTAAAGGGATTCTGGCTGACTCTTCTAACCAACTCGCCTTTTGAAAACGCCAATGACTACCGCCAAATTCTCCGTGATCTGAAGTGAGACACACTAAAGTGTTTTCTGCTTGGCCACTTTCGTCTAAATAATCTAACAAGCGGCCTACATTATCATCTAAATTGCTGATCATGGCATAATACTGTGCCAGCATAACACGTGCAGCTTCTACCCGTTCTTCTGGAACATTATCACGAAGAACAATGTCTTCTGGTTGAAAGCGTGCTTCATATTCTTCTGGAGCTGGATGCCGAGAAATGGTTACATCTCCCACTTCTTGCGTGGCGTTTCCTTCTTGATCACTGCCGTGATGTGGTGCCTCTAAACTGAGCACATGGAACCATGGTTTTTCATTCGCTTCCTGCTCCTTCAAATACTCCAAAGACATATCTGTGAACACATCTGTTTGATAACCCTCTACTTTTTTAGGCGGCCATATGGTATCATCCGTACAATAATGAGTCGTCCAGAAATGGTTGGATACTTCATAAGCAGCCCAATCGGTAAAGCCGCCGCGCAATAATGGATGTATCCAATAATCGATACCTTCATTATGGCCGATTGCATTTTGGGTACTGGCTAAATGCCACTTCCCGAAATAACTAGTCTGGTAACCGGCATCATTATAGGCATGGGCAATAGTCTTCTTGTCTGGAGCAAGCAAGTCACCTAACACGTAGACACCGGTTTTATCTGCATATTGTCCTGTAAGTAAATTTGCCCGCGCAGGTGTACACACTGGACAGTTCGTAATTGCATGCGTCCATGACGCACCCTGCGCTGCCAGCCTATCTATGTTAGGTGTCTGCACATTCACATCGCCGTGACACGATAAACTCTGCCAACGCAATTGGTCTACAAATATCCATAGCATATTCGGTTGTTGTGTCATGATCTACTCCTACTTTTGAAATGCTTTACGAAATTGTTCACAATAATACAGCACGTTTTCAAATTTTGCATCTGGTGGAATAAGGTGATCCGGGCAAGGAATATAACCGCCCATATCGACCAATGGCTTTAATCGCTCAATTTCCTTATCTATGTCTGATTTTTCCTGGGCAAAAACATATTTGCGCATGCCGCCAACACCACGAATAGTTTTTCCATATTTTTCTTTCCACGGTGCGATACTCGCATTCCATGTACCAACTTCAATTGGGAACATGGTGTTCACGCCGTTCTCTATCCACGTTGGCAATAAGGTGTCTATCATGCCGTCGCTATCAAGAGAGATGATATCTATGCCATATCGTGTCAATAAATCAGTAATGCGTTTATAGTGTGGCCCTACTTTTTCTTCAAAAACACCCGGCATAACTAAAGGGCCATTCTTATAACACAGGTCTTCCCAGAAATGGGCATAATCAAAAGTGATGCCTTGCTGCAAGGCAAGTTCTGTTGCTTTGTACGACAAGTCCCCAACTGTATCAATAATTTCATCATACAAATCTTCATCATCTGCGTACAAATAATAGAGATTTTCTATGCCCATCCAATCCCGAAGAATACCCATAAGACTTCCGCAATGCAAACCAAGTGGGGCATCTGCTAAATGCGGATCTGTCTGCAAACTACCCGTTTCTTTTATCTGAGCTACTTGCTGAGCATCAACGCGATCTTCTGAAAACTGTAAGCGAGGGAGAAATTCAGACTCCCATGATTCACGGTCTTCTAGGGTATGACCCACCTCTGCGGGGATACCACCAGCATCCTCTTTATCTAAAACAATCACACCATAATGATTACGCAATTTCTTTGTGCCATCTGGCATCGTTTCTAATAGCTCCCATTCAAATGCTGGATTCAGACCTGCATTCACCATAAATGATGGTTGCCAACCAAAGTCAAATCCAAGATCAGTTGAGATACCATCTGGGATACCCGTCCATTTATAGACAGCCTGTTCTTTGGTAATATGACCTTCTTGTTGCCATTTTGCTAAGGTTTCTTGCCAATAACCAAAATGTACCAATGGTACTTTTTCGTAAGATTCGTAGCGAAGTAGAGCGAGAGCATTCTCTCTGTTCGTCATGGGCATGGGTAACTCCTTGTGCATAAAATGCTGTTTCGTTAGCTCTAGTATATGCAGTACCATCCGAGTACCCAAGAGCACAAAAGCGAAACGAATGGGACAAAAACGACACTCAATAGAATGTGCTAACCATCCAACCCGAACACGGTATCTACCATCGCGAACAAGTCCTTGATCCTAGCAGCAATAGGGAAGGATACGCGGAACAACACACAAGGAATATACTATGAGCACAGCACTTACTGATCTTGTCACCATGTCGAACCGTATTGGCCAACCTGAATGGGATGCCGTTATATTGGGCGAAGGCAATACTTCGATCTCCGTTGGCGATGGTACTTTTTACGTAAAAGGCAGTGGCTGTAGCCTTGAAACTATGGGGGCAGATGATTTTGTACACCTGCGCCAGAACGATATTTTAACCTTGTTGGATGAAGACTCTGTTAGCGAAGAACGACTCAAAGAAGTCTACGAAAGCGCCAAAGTTAATCCGGCACAAAGTAAACGGCCATCTGTAGAAACCGTTTTCCACGCATTAGCACTCAGCTATGAAGGCATTAACGTTGTTGCCCACACCCATGCCACTGCGGTAAACATGCTCACGTGCTCACCAAAATGGGCTGAAAACCTTGCTGGCCGTTTATGCCCAGATGAAGCCGTTGTACTTGGTCGTGATTCGGTATTTGTACCCTATGTAGATCCAGGCGTTATTTTAGCTAAAGAAATTAAGACCGGTATTGATAACTACATTGCGCAATACGGCGAATTACCGCGCGCTGTCTACATGCAAAACCACGGCTTTATCGCCCTTGCACCAAGCACTCGCGAAGCCTGTAACATTACCGCTATGGCTATTAAAGCAGCACGCATGCGTTTAGGTTGCCTGCAAGCTGGCGGCATTGCCCACCTTGACGTAGAAACCGTGAACCACCTCCTTGGCCGACCTGATGAAAAATATCGCCAAGCCGCACTTGCTGGGGAATAAAAACATAAGAAGGCGCATTACTTAGTAATGCGCCTTCTTAGTATAAATAGCACGTATTTTTTATTGCTGCGTATAAGTTAAAATTACTATCTCACCCGGATTCAAACTCAGACTATATCCACTAATGAAATCAGCAATCGTTTGTTTCGTTTGTTTGACCTTGAGTTCTGTGCGATTGGTATCAACAGGACTGTCGGCAGATAGTCGATACAACTCTGCCTGAGTTGACGGACTGTACGGCAAGTCCAGTTGCACTGAGCGAGTTTCTGAAAAACTGCGGTTATATAATAAAATGCTGTGTCTTTTACCATCTTTGAATGCATAACATTTTGTAAGCGGCACATTCTTACGACCGTTAACTATGCTGGTTTTAGCTTTGCCATGATTATCAATACTGGTGGTTTCCATTGTTGGTATCGTAATACGTTTTACGGCACTGTTATCAACCACCATCATGTCACCATTCGTATATTGGTTCACCATTAATAATGCTTCATAAGATGGGTTGCGACGCCAACTTGTGTTATCGGTATGACTACTCCAGTAGCTTCCAAACCCAAATTTAAAGTAACACTGATAATCAAAGTTGCGTTCCATCTCAAACATAAAAGCATCCAGAGTCGTAATACCAAGCGCCAGTGACTTACCGAAGGCCTCTTCTTCTTCAGCCGGTTTTTTTCCTGGACCCGGTAATTGATAACCGGGACCAGCTTCGTAGTTGGCAATTTGCTTACGGCCACGAACTGGGTCAAACGGCTGTGCATCATAAAGCGGTAAAATAGTTTCTGCTAGACGCACATCATCAATCATAGCAGCAATGCCAGCGTCACCAAATTTATCAAGAACACGTTGACGCACACCCGACACAAAACCTTCATTGGCGCTCAGTGATTGAGCTTTTTCTGGTTCATCTGCAAGAAGCACATCAAGCGACACTTGAAGGAGTGCGACTGCATCTCTAGCCAAAGTTGTCTCATCCGCCTGTAAGACCTGATCTAAAGTGGTCAATACCTCTATGCGCGTTTCCTTATCCATCTTTGCTAAATCAAGATTATCAGATTGATACAGTGCTATCTGTTCTGCTAAAACTTGTGCTGCGGTGGTAGATATAGCTGCTGCCTCTTTTGCGAAAACATGAGAATCATTAGCGATACGGTCCAATGGTATGACACCACTTCGTATCTGTTCAATAATTACGGCTGATTCACGATCAATCAAACGAGTCATACCAAAGCTTAACTGGCGTAATAGATTATCTTTAATCGCAATCATGTTAATGTCCTCAGTAATATTATGAACATCAGCAATCAACACTTCATCTGTGATAAAAGAAGGTATTAATCGTTTCTTAATAGCGGGTACAACTGCGTAGTACAGCGTCCACGGCCGCTCTGCCTGACCACCACCAGCAACGGTCAAAACCGCTTCGCGCTGTTTCTCATCCAAGCCCAATGTACCAATCATACGCTTGGCTATGTCTGGATACTTCTGCACAAATGATATGATGGGTTTATTGTTATGATGCAGCAAGGTTTCCAATTTAAAATCATCAGCTTCTCCTTCTTTCAAATCTATTACATCACGCAATAATGCCTGAGCACGTTCAGACTTCCTAAATAGGGCGCTTAAAAGCGCGTTGGCTGGCACGTTCATAATCATGCCGACTATCTGAGTTAAATCCTGCTCAAGAGTTCGACTAGCATCACCGCCGCCAAGATATGTAAAATACGATTCTTTAAGGTCAGTCTGTTGTAGAAGAACCTTCGCCATATTCTGACCTAAATCAGGGTCAATACAAAGAGCTTCGATAAGATTTTTCTCAACAATATGTGGTCCACCCAACATGCGATTACGGTACAGTTCATCACTACTATCACCGCTTACAGTCACACCGTCCCAACCACCGAAGTAAAAAGCAACATCAATAATATCAGCATTCGGGCAAGATTTTGCTACACGCTCTGTCCACTTGCCACGCTTTGATTGGTTCCCCCATCCATTACAGATGAGTTTCATCTTGGCTGGGTCATAATACGGGCTCGCTTTTATACGGCGAAAATACATATCAGCCAAAGCTCCATAAATTTCTGGTTTACTATTAAGGCAATGCGTAAAATTCAGCCCCCACTGTTCGTTACCAATTTCAAGATAAATTATATTAAAAGCATCTAACCATGGTTCTTGACGACCATGCTCAGCGCGACGTGCCCCATAACCAGTGTTAGCGGGAGCACCGAGGTATTCCATCAAATGGTCGCAGTCATCAAGACTCATCATGCCCGGTGTAAAAATCCACGGGTCTGTACCAACTCGGTCACAATTCCGCAAGGCTTCCACAATTGAACTAATTTTTATTTCACTGCTAAATTCACCACGGGTATTATCTTGTTCCTGTACCTGATTAATACCTGCTGATAAAGAGGCTTCCATTGAGCGTGTAGATATCATACTGCAAAATCGCATCATGCTCGGCTGAAATTCACGCATCTTTTCGATAATTCCTGGATAAACCGCAAGTGGTTCATAACCCAATTGGTGTACCATGATATTATCGAGATAGAGTTCACAACCATCAGGGACGGCACAAATATAATTCGCTGTTTTGCTCGAAAAATTAGCAAAGGCTTCTACAGGATTAAAGTCAAATGTATATTTCTGCCATTTGGTCCCGACATCAAATACTTGCTCTACAGAAGCTAACTTACTATCATACTTACTACGATCACCTCCAAATGCAATTTTGACTTGACCTGGCGTGCTCCTCTTCAGCCACCCCTGCCAGCGAAACATGCCTTTCGGCCATTTATGAAAACGTTCATCGGTTCCACCCGTATGATAAGTCTGGAAACCACCGAAACTTTGTGTCGTTAGCTTCATCGCTGCTGTTGACCCCCCTTCTGGACAAGGGTCAAGAACCAATTCCCACTGTGTCTGACCAATCATATTTGCCGCTTGGGCAAAGTTACTCTGGCCATGTTTACCGAGCTTTTTACCCTTAGCGGTATGAGTTGCCTGATTCGGACTTGGCTTCAGTGCTGTTTTACTAAGCCAGAACCAATCACCAGCCTGCAAAGCCGGGCCACCATCAGCCGCAAGAGTGTAGGTATCCACAATGCCCAGACCAGCCTGAGAACGTTCCATTTTACTGACACGTTTCAGACCAAATTGGCCGCCTTTCAGACCAAAGACATGTACCTCAGCTCCATCCCAATAGCCACTGAGCCACTTATTCCAACCGCTAATGCCCCAGTTCTTATCACAAACAAAGCTATTGGGGCCACCAATTTCAACCATACCCCAGTTTACCAAGACGCGCGGCTCAAAAGCACCAAAGCGGTTCCATATATTATATTGATTTGCTGAAGTCCAGTGTTTATAGGAACCAGGCCAGTAATCTATGCCGATTTTGGGTGGTTTTTCAATTTTTACCGCGTCTGTGATCTGGTAAACATCGGTTTCGACCTCATGCGATACGACTAGATCGGCAGCAATCAGAGCTGATGCCATAAAAATCAGTAGAGATGAGGTGTATAATAAACGAACAAACATGCGTTCTCCTTTTTTGTGTAGTTGCTTTATCCTCTATCGTCCACCCCAGATGAAACGTCGTACTTTAATTTGAGAGGTTAAGATCTGGGTTTTCTGGTCCAAAATGCTTCAGCATAACAAGTGCGTCACAATCCGAATGATTTTCTATGAGTACACCATTTTGAGCGGCAGACTCTGATACGAAAAACTCATCCCGAGTTAATTGTCCATAACGAATGAGGCTTGGACATTCTACCTCATGTTCACCCATGCGTCCATGGCCTTGCACAACAATACAGCCATAGGCTGCAGCATCACGAATAACCACACTGCTTTTCGGCAGAATAGTAAGTTCTTTTGCACTAAATGCGGAAGATTTGTAGGTAATCCAACGGTCTTCATAACCTTCAGCCTGCATTTCTGCTAGGTCTTTTACTGGTACGGGTGGGCAAAAACGGTTCTTATGGAAATCTGGGTCAGTATTTGTTTCCCAATCTAATGCGTCTAATAACCAATCCATATCCCCCATACGGTCTGGTGGACATTCTTTCCAGAGTAAGTCGGTTGGTAAGGCTTGTCGGTTATCAATAACAGACTGATACATAGCATAGACATCTGAGGCCGCTTGAGGTTCGTAGGTACACATGCTACCCGGCGCATGTAAAACACCCGGTGGAACATCCCAGCCAGTACCCGGCACCAAACGGTGGGCGCGAGACAGTTCTAAGATTCCGTTATCACCAGTTGTGAATTTCTCTAAACAACGACGTACGTCATCTTTTGTCGTTCCGGGGTTCAGGCCGAAAAAAGTATATGGTGCATCACCGCCATGGTTATTCATTTGTGGTGGGAAATAGTACGCTTCTGGTTTACCTTTTTTGCCAGTTAAAGCAGCATGCTCATTACTATGATGCACATGATGTGGTAAAGCAGTTAAATTATCAAAAAACTTACTATACATGGGCCATGCGGCGTATTCATTCCACAAGCGCTTACCAATAAGCGTTGCACCCATTTCTTCAACAGCATCACGCAACAATATTTGTGTACCGTCTTCACAAACAATAAAGCTCAGACCTTCATTCTCTGATGTGTCAGGGCCATTATCGGCAAAGGTTGTGGATGCCAGCCAGCGTTCATCTATGCCACCACGATGTGAACCGAGTGCATAATAATCGTCTGGATGCAATTTAATACGGCGACCAGGAACACAATACACACGCGGTACCCATGCTGGTGCTAAACGGAAAATACCGGCACCTTGGTCAAAAACGGAGAATAATGCGTTAGTCATTTTTAGACTCCTCAAAATAATTTACAATACGGTAAGAACCGAGATCAATTAGATCATCAGCAACAAAAGATTGCCGTCCCTGATGAATATCGTGTATTGTTACACAACTCGTTTTCTCTGGAATACGTTGAACCACGCCACCACCGCGCACTGAAATGTGAATATCAGAAATAGTGGGCAAATAATCGATAACAGGGAACCAATGGCCAGCGAGATGTTCTTTGGCGCTATGGTTGACTAAATGAATCATTAAATCATCACCTTGTCGTAATACACTCATACTAACCTGAGCAGGTGTAGAGATACGCACTAATGGATCTGGCAATAAACGGTCCAATACATCCAAAAAGCGCTGAGCCACATACGGGTGATGAAAGTCAGCATGTAGACTACACACTGGACAAGCAAGTGCTGCCGCTGAGCCAGAGCCGTGTTGTTGCACAACCGCCCACGGTGTTTCTGAACGAGTCGTTGGTGGCGGTAAACCGTGTCCATAACTTTTATCGGAGGTAGCATCACTGTCATAACTATGAACCACTGTTTCTGCGCTAGCCTGAACAGTAAAACGCAAAAGCGGAACCATTACTGCGATAGCTTCTCCAGCTGCACTTTCAAAATAAGAGAAGCTCGTCTTATCATACTGCGCCGATTGAACACCTGCTAATGCAAGCAGGTCTGCATCCAATTCTTCCTCTTGCCGTGATGGAACGAGCAACAATTGCCCGCCGTTTTGTACCCACGTAGCGATGCAGGACTTAGTTTCTGAGTCTATAAAACAGACTTCTGGCAAGATAAGCACACGATAATGAGCCAAGGTTGCACGTAAGCGCTCTGAATTAAGCGCTGTAAAATGCTGCCCATTTTCACGCATAATTTTGCACAAACCCTCATAGCGACGTATTCGTTCTTTTCGCTCACTCAATTGTGGATAATAGTCTAAATTATCTCCGTAAATAGTCGCCGTATCCCATAAGACCGCAATTTCTGCTACGGGGCTACTGCCAAGCAACATATTTTTACGTTCTTGCAGCCACGGGAACACCGCATCTAAAGCATTATAGGAACGATCTTCTAAGCTACCGTCTGGCAACTGGCGGTCTATAAGATAAAATGACCCACCATTAGCAACCGCTTCTGCTGCTGCGATGCGTAAAGAGGCAGTCGCTCCGTTACTCCAATCTCCAAGACCATGTAAAAAACGGCCACACATGTATTCAAAAGGCAGACCTGTTCCAGCAAAATAACGACAAGCATCAAAGGAAACGCTTCCTGATGGAATTAAATCCGAAAGCAAATGCTGTACATTTTTCGGCGGCACTTCAGGCTGCTTAAAGCTCCAGTTCCAATTAAACATAACATGTACACTAGGATCAATTGCATGGAGTTCATTTATAACAAAGGCAAAAAAGTTTTCATAACATTCGCGATACCAATGCACATAACGCGACCATTGCTCATCTTGTTCGTTTTCTGGAATAGCACCGCCAAATTTTTTGACACAATGTTTACAATAACATGGCTGAAAACCAGTCATGGTATCCAGCAATAATTCTTGCATAGGATAACGCTGTAACAGCTCTTTACATTGTGGCAAAAAGTGGTCGGTCAAATATGGGCTATTCACACAGATCTGAGTAAAATTACCAGAGTCAAAACCTGCACTCAGCTCGTCACTGGTTGATTGCTTACGCCACTCTGGAAACTGCGCTCCTACACAGGTGTCATAAAAAACGCTCATGTAGCCAACTAGTTCAACCTCCTGCTCCTGACAAGCGGCGCTTATGTCGCCAAACATATCGCACTGCAATCCAGGGTGAACCACGCCGATTTCAGAGGGATAATAAGCATGCCCGTAATGACATTTACCAAAAAAAACAACGCTATCAACGCCATGACGTTTAAGCCGAGCAACATAGCTCCCTGCATCAAAGTCTTTACCGATAATGGCATCGGCTGGCATGTGAAAGTCAGGGTGGTATTTACAGAGTGACGTATTCATGCCTGTATTGTAGTCAGACACACTTGAAGAACCAAGAGGACAAAAGCTTGTCTAGTTGGATTAAAACGATATCATAAAACAGATGAACACAGACTGGTTACTAAACTGCAACCCACAGATAAACCTTGCTGGACAAGCCGCATATGTCCGCCTAGAGAATTGGTACGATCCTCGGCGTCTATTGTATGACAATGAGCTGCTGTTATTCGGACCAAACAGTGATTGCACCATACGTTTTGACAGACAATCCATCCACTGCCCGTCTCACTCCTGGATCATCATCCCACCAAATACTTGGCATATCTGTGAAGGACATATTCAACATGGAGGCTACCGTCTTTGGGTTCACTTTGACTGGACTGAACAAAAACGACCTGAAAACACACAAAACAAAGGTCCCCGCATGTGTTATAGAGAAGAAGACAGGCAGGAGTCTTTCTTTTCTCTACAACCAAAAACTATTCCTGAACAAATAGCGCATGGTGACATTCACGACAGCGGTGCCATACGGCTTGCCCATGCACGCTGCCGTCGCTATGCGCATCTCACTGGACAGAAAGAACAACTACTCGCAAGATCTGCATTTCTTGATATTGTTGCACACTGCTTCTTTTCACAAACAGATGAAACACCACTGGAACATTCGGCAGACGATTCTAACAACGAAGACATTCGCTGTATCTTACAAGACATTGCCTTATTACCTTTTTCTGAAGCGCCATCCATTCGGGACACACTTACCAATACTGGGCAAAGCTACGACCACATTGCCCGCATATTCAAACAGCAATGTGGCCTCAGCCCACTTCTTTATATTAACCATTTGCGCATGGAACGCGCTCAGCAACTCATGCACAACACGACACTCTCCATTACTGAGATTGCCGAAGAGCTTGGCTTTGATGACAAAACCTATTTCAGCCGCCTCTTCAAAAAAACAACAGGCATAACGCCGAGTCAATTTTATCGAGAACACAACACCTCTCTATAAACACCTGAATCACACCAAAACATAGCGCACACCCACATACAAACCTAAGTCAAGAAAATATCCTCTTTTGATATCAAAACCCTAAGACTAAGGCCACTCTAAGCCAGTTGAATACTGCAAGACAGGCGGCTGATAGCCATCATCCAGACGATAGCGGGCTGCGGTTTTTCCCCACGGAATATCTAGCTGTTGTTTACACCATGGACGATTAATCCAATGCTCACCCCTGAATGGATCAAGGGTTTCATTCATCCAATCAAGTAATTGCTGATGCAATTCATCTCGGATAGCAACATGTGCCTCTGAGTGAATAAGATTTGTTATTTCACCTGGATCTGTTTGCTGATCATATAGCTCATCTGTTTGAAAAAGGTTAATAACCAACTTGTACCGTCCATTAAATGTGGAACGTATTGGTATCAATCCACCAACCCCATCCGCATCAACATCGAACCGGTTAAATTCAGAGAAAACACTTCTGTCTTCTTGTTGATCTGGCTGTTTAATATCTGCTAAAATACTTTGCCCCTGTAAAAACGGTGGGATATCTAAACCATAATAATCAAGCAAAGTTGGGGTTACATCAATATGCGATACTGGCTTACTTGCGGCCTGCCCGGCAGGTGCAGCGTTTGGCCATTTTACGATGAATGGAATTTGATTACATTCATCATACATAAATGGGCCCTTTCCATAAAGGCCGTGAGCGAATACCTGGTCACCGTGATCTGAGGTGAAAATAACCAGTGCACCTGGAGTTTGCTTTTCTATAGCGTCTAGCAGTCTGCCTATTTCATAATCTACATAATTATTACAAGCAAAATAGGCAGGGAAAGAAAAACCGTCTTCGTTGATAGCCTTCCGGCCCCACTCTACTAAGGTGTCTGCAAACTTTTTGTGATGCGCTGGCTTATCCTGCAAATCGTCCTGGGCATTATCGCCTAAAGCATAACGGAAATCTTTAAACTTATTGAAATACTCTTTAGGACAGATAAATGGCTCGTGCGGCTCATCATAAGATACGGTTAAGAAAAAATCGTTCTCGGCATGCTCTGCAAGAAAATCGATACCCTTATCGCTACATTTATGTGCGTAAGTAAAATCTTCCGTCATGTTGTAACGGTCAACCAACTCTGGGGTCATTTCTTGTCGAGATGCTGTCCGTATTTCATCACTCGGCATTTCATCCAAGTACATCTTCATATCATACCAGTATTTTGAGTCAAAATACGCAGGACATTTGCCTGTACCAAAATAATCAGTTCCGCTGAGGTGCCATTTACCAATATACCCACAGTTAATATCATTATCATGCAGACGTTGTCCTACATTGACAATATTATCACCTACAGGCAACTCGTTTGCCCATGAACCGTTCGTATGCGGATAAGTACCAGTGAAAATAGCAGAGCGGGCAGGACCACAGAGCGGACAGGTTGTGTATGCTTTTTCAAACAACACTCCCTGCGCGGCCATTTTATCTAAATTCGGTGTATCCATTTCTGGGCGACCATAACAACCGAGCATATTTGCGCCCTGCGTATCGGTCATAATAAAAACGACTTGTCGTTTGGGTGCGCTCATGGGGCCTCTCCTTTTGAAACAATACTGAGCTACGCTTTTATTCACGGACAAAGCAAGCACAAGACAATATTTTATAAATCACAGATAAATCAGCACGTCTTAAAATGCCCTTTTAACAATCGACTATCCTCAGATGACGGACCAACCATTACTTCAAAATCACCGGATTCGACCTTCCGTGTCAGAGTTTCATCTACAAATGACAGCTCTTCAAATGGGACAGTTAGCTCAACAAGGCGCTGCTCTCCTGCGGCAAGAAAAATCTTTGTAAATGCCTTTAATTGCTTTATGGGGGTAACAACAGAACTAACAACATCATTGATATATAATTGAACAACTTCTTGCCCATCACGCTTACCTGTATTGGTTACGCAGACTTGCACATGTACGTCCTCTCCATCTTTTATTTCAGGCGTAAGCACTTGTAATTGGCTATACTCAAATGTGGTATAGCTCAAACCAAACCCGAATGGATAGAGAGGCTCTTTTGGTTTATCTATGTAACTTCTACGAGCCCCTTCCTTTACATAGGTATGCCAACCGGGAAGCTGATCATAGTTGACTGGGGCTTGCGCAGTATCATAGGCAAGTGAAAGCGTTAGCTTTCCTGATGGATTGCAGGCACCAAATACAATATCGGCAATGGCCGCGCCGCCCTGATTACCAGAATTAAAGCTCTCCAGTATCGCGTCTGCATTCTCCTTCAGCCATGGTGAACTAATCGGCTTACCGTTTACCATAATAACAATCAACGGCTTGCCTGTTGCTTTCAACTCTTTCAGGAATGCCAACTGTTCTCCTGGGAAGTCGATTTCTGCACGGTCTTTATTTTCACCATAAAATGCCATAGTATCGCCAACACAGGCAACTATAACATCACTTTGTTCCGCTGCCTTGATAGCCTGATCTCGTTCATCATAAGTCGAATCCAGTAGGTCAATTCCCTGAATAGCCTCCACTTCGACCCCGTTACCTACGCGTTCTAAAAAAGCTTTTTCAATTGTTATAGTCGTATCCGCATGTTTACCGGTCTTTTCAAATGTTGCCCATGCCTCACCGAAAGACCAGTCACCGAGCTGTGCCGTTATCTTATTAATATTAGGCCCAACCAAGGCAATTTTTATATCCGCACCCGGTAAAGGTAATATATCATTCTCATTCTTTAAAAGGATAACACCTTCCTCAGCGCACGCTTTATTAACGGCCTGATGTTGTCCATCTGATATGATACGAGTATGCTCTTTAAGGTCCGGCATAATAGGACAATCAAAAAGCCCTAATCGAAATTTCAGCAACAAGACACGTGCACAAGCTTCATCTATACACGCCTGCGGCACAGCCCCTTCTTCTACCAACTCAAAGGCATATCGAGGAAAATCTAGCGTACTCATCATAATATCATTTCCAGCAAGCAAGGCTATCCGCGCACCTTCTTTAATATTTTCTACCGTTTGTTGCGAACCAACCATATGACCAATATTGTCCCAATCCGTAATGACAACACCATCCCATTGCCACTCATCACGCAATACCGTTCTCAGTAACCATTTATCCGCAGAACATGGCACACCGTCATTGCTATGATAGCCTGTCATAATGGTATGGCAGCCATTCTTTAAAGCCTTTTTAAATGGCGGTAAATAATAATCTAATAATTTCCTTTTACTGAGATTGCTTTCACACGAATCTCTCCCACCTATGGATGCGCCATAACCAGCAAAATGCTTTGCATTAGCCGCTACGCTTGCCACACTTTCTTCTGTTTTTTTCTGAAGGCCCTGTATTTTTGCGTTTGCCATTTCACCAACAAGATAGGGATCTTCAGCAAAAGTCTCACCTAATCGGCCCCACCGTGGATCGTGCGACACACAAAGCGTAGGCGCATAAGCCATATGCATGCCTGTTGCAGCGCACTCACGACCAACTACAGCACCGACACGCTCTATAAGCGCTGGATTCCACGTAGACCCCATAAACATTTGGCTCGGAAAAACAGTGCCGCCATCAATAAAGGCATGTCCATGAACAGCATCCAGTTCAAATAAAATTGGAATACCTAAGCGTGAACCAAGAGCAGCCTCCTGTAGCTCTGCAAGTTCATCTAAATCATTTATATTCAGATACGACCCAACATGAAACTCTTGCAAAAATCGCATTGGTTCTTTTTCATTGGATTGACATAACTGCCCAATCTTCTCTTGAAGGGTCATTCGGGACAATAAATCGGCTACACGCTTAGCATTGTCGATATTTTTATTCTTATATGGGTGCATAATCCGCTCTCTATTTGTTAGTAACCATTCACAGAAACAGCGCTCTGTTCCTTGGGTAAGTATATATTTTACCAACTCATTAAGCAATGCGTTCGCAAACGAACACCGATATGATTACGAACATTTTAGCCGAGGGATCATCTCTGGGATTCTTATCTATACTACCACCGTTGAGTATTAAAGATCCACGCAAGTCTCACCTCTATCGGTATTAAATAATTAGCATTCCCCTCGCCCACCGGGCGAGAGAATTACTTTCCATAGAAGAGATTACGAGTCGTAACCACCATTAACCTCAGTGAATAATTGCCAAAAACAAACCACTCATAACAAAAAATGTCCGGTATATAACAATGCCGCCATATTGCGTCGATAAACAACAAACGATTACCCAAACACATATCCTTGAGCAGGAATAATTATGCCGTTACAGCGGCGTTCTTCTTCTGAAAAGTTTACAATAACCGAATTGCCTGATGAAAATTCGGTTTGCTCTACCTGTCCATCTTCGGAGAGGTATTGGTGGCTGAGCATTTCGTCTAGGCCTACACGTTCATGCCATTGATCTACCGCAGAGAGATCACTAAAGGCCTGCTGTTGCTGCTTCCATTCTGCTACGGAATTAACTGGCCAATAGGCAAGATACCCCCATAGCATATTTTCCAAGGTACGTGCTGGCGTGCCACCTGAAGTACCTTCACTGCCATAACGAGAGCAGAACACAGAATCGTGAAAAACAAGACTCCATAGTGGTATATTTATTTCTCCGGCAACTTGATTGTGTCGTGTTTCTAAAAAATCTATGCCACAACTGCTAAAGTCTGATCCATCTTCGCTACCAAGCACCATGCCTTTTTCTTTATAAAAGCGCATGAGTTTATGTTTAGCCTGCCAGTCTCCGGTTCTTGTTAATGGATGTTCTGGATCGTGACACTCATAGAGCGTAGCGCAGGCTGCGGTATCGGCAAAAAAGCCGCGTAAACCAAGAGTTTTGATATCTTCCCAATTACGCTCTGCATAGGTAAATCCAGCTGTTGGACAGTTAATAAAACATAAGCCACCATGCCACGGGCCTCCTTGCAAGAAATCACCATTTTCTTTGCGCAACACTCCCTGAGGAAATGATGGACTACGCGGATAACTATCTTGATAATTATCATGCAATGCGACGATATATGGATCAACATTATTCGCTATAATGTGCTTGAGTTCGTCAATACTGCCAAGAGCAGGTTCTGGTGGCCAGATATCTGGATGCAATTCATCGTAGCCTCCCTTAAAGGTACCGCGCATATTAAATACACCTTTGTTCATACCCCATGCCTTGGCATCTTCTATACAGGCCGCTACATCGGCATGAGTAAAACGAACCGATACTTTTCCGTCGTTTTCTTGAATATGCTTCGGTACTGGTAGCATTTGATCAGTGTAAAAATCTTTATGCTCCGTATGACTTTGGAAGAAAGAGACGATTCTACCGCCTAACAAATTACCAACCGAAGGCGTCTCTGCTATTTTATCACGCAAAGAACGGAATAGTCCCTGTTCTTTTAAGAATTGACGGAATATCTTTGCCATACCAACGTAACCATTGTCAGTGAAATAGTAACGCACACTACTATTAGCACCCCATTTACCCATAGATTTTAACCACGCAGGAGACACTGATAAATTTGTTCGATAAAAACCAGTATCAGCATAGTCCTCTGCCATAACTGCCATCCAGCCATGTTTTTCATCCGCCTTTAGACCACCCATCCAGCGCATATTGATGCCACCGTGATGATGGTGATAAAAGAAACATTCCCACGTTGGCTGGTTTTCCTTAATCCATTTTCCTGCACCGCTAGGCACTATCAGGCTTTCACTTTCTATTGGTGATGGAAAAACCAAACTCTCCAAATTATCATCAATATCATAGGGCTTAAATTCCACATAATCAGCATGAAGGTTAACCTGACACGAAAAAGACCCCATAACCATTCCATTTGGTGGGCCTAACAGGGTAATGCGTAAACCATCACCTTGTGCTTCTGCACGAAAAGTTCCAGAATAAAATTCACAAAAACTGCGTTCATTACGTATCCATGCATCATTATTGACAATACGGCCTTTTTCTTGGAAAGCCATTTGACCCATTGTCCATTCTGTACCACTACGCTTATCACACAGGGTCGCTTCACAATTTTCATGTATATGTACCGCTATCGTATCGTTTTCTTTAGTAAGTATAGTTCTCATCATATCTTCCTTTATAATCGGATTGCACGCCACTGATCTAGAAAATAGCGGTAATCGTCAAGTGCTACATCAGGAGTAATTAAATGGTCTGGTATCATAACATAGCCACCAGAACGGCACAAGTCACGGTGACGAGCAAGTTCTGCATCTATCGCCTCTCGTCCTTGTTCTAAGGCGTATTTATTAAAACCACCCACCATTAATAATTCATCACCAAATTTTTCTCGTAAATCTTCTGGCGTCGCTTTCCATGTGCCAGGTTCAATCGGAAAGATAAGGTTTACGCCTGCATCTAACCAATTTTGCACCATCGGCTCCACTTTTCCATCAGAATCTATACCGTAAATATGTATGCCGTATGATTCTAATTTTGCACGAATTTTTCTATAACCAGGTGCAACGCAACGATCAAAGATATCTAAAGAAACCAGCGGCCCTGTTTTCCCACAAATATCTTCAAAGCCAAAGCCGAGATCTGGAGTAATATGCATATGCGGCACCACTTGATCTATAGACCAACAGATAAGATTAGCAATAGTATCAACAACATCAGCATAAACATCCTCATCATCGTACATGAGGTAGCTCATATTCTCCACACCCATCCAGTCACGCGTCCACCCCATGAGCGAACCCGTTCCAATAGAAATAGGCTGCCCACTCGCTTCCACTGCTGCGATACGTTCATGTAAATCAGCTGAAATACGACCCACATCTGGCTGAAGCCGTTCTTTATATGCTGGCCAATCATCAGCATCCTCGAAGGAAAATCCTAAACTGTGGGGTATACAGCTTTTATGTTTCCATGATTTCATAATAGTGCCACAAGGCTCACGAGCTATGACCCACTCATCTGTCTCTTCTTGTACCTCCCGTTCAAAGGCTGGATACAAACAATCATCAATATGTATAGTAGCAAAATGATTGAGTGCTCCAAGCTCCTCCCATTCATCTGCATCCCTAGCCATACCTTCATTTACCCAACGGTCGCGAGTTTCTGGCCATGTGAGCCAATGACTGACTGGCAAGCGGTCTACTGGGCGATAATTCATAATATCACGCCACAATTCTCTATTGGTTTTCATATCTGCGCTCCTTCCGCTACAGGACTATCCTCTGGACGTAACCATACTTCAAAATCGTTGGTGGTTCCCTTCCATGCATAAGGGTCCGTACCACTTACCGGAATAATACTTCGGTCATCAATAGACCCTATCGGAATAGAATCATCATTTTGTTGTCCGTGTTCTTTTAAAGCAAGACCCCACGGCAGTAAACTTTGCGCTGAACTATAATGGAAAACCAAGGCCCGACGATAGCCATCTGATTTGTTACGCAAACTACAATGCGGTAAATAACCATTAAAAAAGACCACGCTGCCTGCTGGTACCTCAACAGGAACCGCAGACTCCATATCAAAGCCAAAACATTCTTCACCAAAATGCCATTCTGGATTGTCATGCTCCCTTGTTTGGAAAAGCTCACCGGAACGATGTGCCCCGGGAGCTACCCACAAACAACCATTATCAACAACCGCGTCATCAATCGCAATCCACACACCACACAGACTTCTATCCCGCGTTGGAATATAGATTTCATCCTGATGCCAAGACTGCCCTGGCTTACCCGGCCCTTTAGCAAAAAACATAGATTGTGCCAATTTTACTGAGCCATCCCACCAACCTTGCGGTAAATGCGCGCCAACTACCTGCGATAAAACAGCAGTTATTTTATCATTTTTCGCATACTCAGTAACAGCAGGACTGATACCATGCGGTTGATGAATACACAAAATATTCTGTAAAACATCCGCATCACTCATACCATCTTCTACGGTAGGCAAACATGCTGTGGGGTATTTACCACGAGCTAAATCAACAAGCTCATCTTGTAAATGAGCAATCTCTTCCTTACCAAAAACATCCTTACAGACTAAGAACCCATTATCACGAAAAAATGTCGCCTGTTCTTCTTTCTGCATTTGGGAATGATTCATACAACTTCTCCTTATCCTCTTATTCTATCGCGACAAACCATCACTTGAATGCAGAATCGTACACGCTATATATCTAAAAGTCATATGATCGAGTCTAAACACATACAAGTCACTGGCGGCGGTTACGCCAATTTCCCAGCAGGCGCCAGCCTGCCGGAACGAACCATCAAAAACTTTGAGCTGGTATGGATTGAATCAGGGCATGTTACTTGGCTCTGCAATGGCGAAGAAATTGACTGCCCCGCTCCCACTATTATTTGTAGCCAGCCGCAATGGAGAGACGGCTATACGTGGGACCCCAATTTTCCCACACGCCATGGCTTTCTTGATTTCACCTGTACACCGTCCGAGTTGGGACTACCAGACCCAAGCCATTGGCCCACCCATGTCTACAATGACGGTGATGATATTTTACGTCCGCTCCTACGGCACGCGCTCTGGCTCCACACAGCGGGGTTACGCCATGATCTTATAGAAAGCGCGTTATTACACTGTTTACGCTGTTTTATTGGTGGTGTTGGTAGTATTGGCACAGTATCCTATAAGCGTTTGCCTTCCACTTTTCACCGTGCGTTGCGCGTTATTCATAATGCTTGGGGTGATGATATTGCCTGCAACCTTCCACTAGACACGTGGGCTGAACGTACCCAGTGTTCACGCGGGCATCTGATAGCCCTGTTCAAAAAACATGTGGAACTGAGTCCGCATGAATCATTGTTACTCCTTCGCCTTGAACGCGCACGACATTTACTTGAACGTAGTGATGTTTCTATCCACAACATTGCTGAACAATGTGGCTTCGCAACCTCATTTCATTTTTCCCGTTGTTTCCGTGAAGCTTGCGGCATGCCGCCATCACAATACAGAAAAAACACTGATCTATACAAAAGTTTACTACCTGTTAAGTTACAACATATTCTACAGTTTATTTGAAGACAACTTTTTGGAAATTAAATGGATATTTCCAACTCTTCTCTTTCTGAGAATAAGAAAAAGGCTGTGAATGTTGATCTGGGTCAGCATCTTGCAAAAGGTAGTCTACATAAAGATAATCTCTCAAGGGGTAATGGTGCAAACGCAAACCACTATTCGGAATAAAGACATCTATTGTATACCCCGTTTTCGTTAAACGAGACTTCATACAGATGCCTGGTATAACAGTCTTGTAAAACTTTGGATAATAGCCTATTGAATCGGGGTTTTTAGTAAAGAAAGAAGGTAGCAGATCGAGCTTCACCACCCCAGATTCATAAGCATTGATTGTCCGCTTTCGCACAGGGCGAAAATCAAAGTACAGTTCAACCATATCATTATCATAAATTCTTTTATGTGAACCTACAATGGTATCATCACGAACGGTAATAGCTATGTTCAAACCTTCCTGACAGCGATTCATTACGACATCCATAGAGTGGTCCGCATCATCACCATTTATATTGCACACAACTTGTTTTTCTCCCATTACAGGAGTCCGTGTTTGACATCCTGTAAGCAACAGCACTACTACACATGCAAGACTCAAGCTGACGTGAGTTTTCATTATACACCTGCCTTTATTACAACAAAATCATCTTGAGTTTCTGTCATCCACTGCGCGAGTTTCTGTCTATGTTGGTCTATTACCGTTTGTAACCCTGCATCATTGATGCGGTTTTTTTTCTCACCTGGATCATTTTTTAAATCAAAAAACTGTTCATTGTTCTGTCCATATGAAAAGAGAATATATTTGAAGTGCTCTGTCCGAATCATCCGCCCTTTACGATCTGGTTTTTTATTATCTACAGCTAATTCAGTCACCACAAAATCCCTCTTGAAATGTGAATTCTTTTCAAGAACAGGTTTAAGCGACTCACCTTGCACCGCATTTGGTACAGGAATGGAGGCATACTCACACATGGTAGGGAAAATATCCATACCAGATGTTAAACTCTTCGCGTCATATGCCATCTTAGTCGTGCCTGGCATTGCTACAATTAACGGAACACGAGCAGATTCTTCATAAAGAGATAATTTTGCCGCCCATTTATGAGCGGCGTTGCCATCTCCATGATCACTTGTAAATATAATAAGCGTATTTTCATCAAGACCATTTTTCTCGAGCGCATCAAGAACACGGCCAATCTGTGTATCTACCGCTTCAGTCATTCTATAATAGTTATACATATAGCGACGCCATTCATCATCACTCATATCTTGTGCAACAGATAACTGCGCACCATAATTTTCTCGTTCTCTACAGTCGGCAAGAAATTCAATGTCTGTATCGTTTATCTCAAAATTATCGGGTAATGGAGGGGCTGCATTTAAATTTGATGGTAAAGGAAAGTTATCTATGTGTTTAGGAAAATAACAGATGTCATGCGGGTTATGAAAGGAAACAGCGAGCAGAAAAGGTTTCTCTTGAGAAACCGTACTTAAATAATCCACGGCTGCTCCTGCAAGCCATTCATCACTCAGAGCGCCTTTTCCACTGGTTTTTAGATCCGCAGGTAAAAACGGTAAAGGATCAAAGCCAGGAACGGAACAGTCAAATTTCTTATGCCCATCTAAGGGGTAACTTGCAGGTAGATGCCATTTTCCACCCCACACCGTTTCATAACCATGCTCTCGGAAATGCGTCCCCATATTTGGAATATTGTCCCATTCTGGCATCATATTGTTCCACTCTGCTTGATGTTTATGCGGCGTTACCCCAGAAACAATGGACCCACGAGATGGCGTGCAAACTGGACTTGAGCAATATGAATATTCAAAACGGGTTCCGATTGATGCCAAGCTATCTATATGTGGTGTTTGCACATATGGATTTCCTGCACAGCTCATATCATAGGCATTTTGTTGATCTGTGAATATAAATAAAATATTGGGCTTCTTCTTCTGACCGCCCATTGTATCAAAGGCAAAACATTCTGCCATTGGCCCGAATGCTGCCAAACTTACACCTGCTCCAGCTGTCTTAACAAATGTTCGTCTATCCATAATTACACATCCTTCTTTGCTATAAAAATAGTTATGTTGATTCTCTGCGAGTCAGCACATACGGAACGGGGGCTGTCTGTACAGCATGTCCCTTGATGGTATCAGATAAGAGTCCAATAACACGCTGACCCAACTTCCGCCCTCTAATTGTTAAAGTGGTGGCTGCTGGAGACATCCTTTTTGCTACCTTGGAATCTCCTAGGGCAATATATGCACAATCCTCCACTATGTTACGGTTTGTTTCCTGCAAAACACTGTAGACAATTGGGGTATCCAAATCATTAGCAATAAAGGCATCTATATGCGGGTACTCTCGTAATCCAGCACGAAGGTAAGACCGCATTTCTTCAAAATTTTGCGGCTGCTGTTTTCCATTCTTCTTACTTACTATACAGATTGGTTCTGCCATATGTGCTTGTTTGCAATATTTTTTAAGGGCATCCATTCGTGCTTGCCAAGAATAATGTGGAGATTCTTTGTCAAAATATGCAATATTTTTTTTGCCACTCCGCGCAAATTCTGCAACCGCTTGAGCCATAGCATCCGCCTCATCATATTGGAGCGAACAAATATCTTTGATACTATTACTATTCACCAAGATACTTGGGATACTACGCAAGTGGTTTTGTAATTGCTTATTAAAAGAATTTCCAAAAAACAAGGCCCCATCAATGCAATGCTCTTTTAAGCTCACAGGAAGATCACCGTTGTCTGGTAACATCTCCATAATCGGCATTATTTTACATTCCTGACAAGCTGCTATCAGACCTTCCACCAACCCCTGTCCAATGAAGAAAGAGGTTTTCGCATAAATACCAACAGCGTTATGTCCTTGTCTTTGCAGATTACGCGCATTTCGGTTTGCTTTATAGCCAAGTTTTTGGGCCGCTGAGACAACCCGCTCCCGTGTTACTTCACTAAAATGAATGCCACGACTACCGCTTTGATGACCACCCATGATCTCTGCGACCACGCGATACGTGACATCACAGGTCTTTGCCAAATCTTTGAGAGTTACTGCCTTGACCATACCTGTATATACATACGTATGTATGCACCTCAAGCAAAATCCATAGATAGAGACCGTCATTCGCTTAAGGTATGCAGCCACCGCAACGGATTTATTACCAGCTCATATTATTTCATGACACGCTGCTCTATCGGTATTGGCCAAGTACCCCACCCAGTTTCCTCTGGCGGCTCAGGAACTTCCGTACCCAATAGAAAATCATCGGTATCTTCCATCCATTCCCGTAAATCGTTTCTCATTTTTTTCAACACCGCTCGGTACTCGGGCCTCTTTACTAGATTAACACATTCCATCGGATCATTCTGTACATCAAAGAGGTATTCTTCTTCTCTCTCTTTATCACTGCTTACCATAAAGGGGAACATAAACTCCGGACGTACCACGGGTTTAAAATGACGAATATAATGATACTGTCGAGTCCGCACTGCCCGTGTTGGATCATACGCATCTAGATGCTCAGACTCGCCATGATCGATTCGTTCACCGTGAAAATTTCTTTCGGTCATAATACAATCATGAGGCGTATAATTACTACCACTCAGCACAGGCCAGAATGAACGGCCATTGATCCCTGCTGGTATAGAAATGTGAGCAGCCTCTAACAGGGTCGGCATAAAATCAACATTTTGTATAAGATGGTCCACCTCCATCCCAGAACACTGGCCTTGGGGCAATTGCATCAGTAAGCTAATTTCTGTGCCCCTGTCATAGAGAGATCCCTTATCCATAAAGGGGAATAATTGTCCGTCGGATGGCTCAAGTTGATCATCATACCCCCCATGAATGCCATGATCAGTCGTGAAAATGACAATCGTGGTATCGCTATGTGGAGATGCACGAAGAGCTTCTAGCAATCGTTCAAATTGTTGATCCATATAGCGAAGGGCTGCTTGTAACCCGCCCAAACGATAACGGTTAGCAGACGAATTTTTGAGGTATGGAGGGATATACACATCTTCTTCTGGAACACGACCACCATACACCTCATCAACAGTTCTATCATTAGTATAGCGGCTTCCGTGTACTTCTCCGGTACCAATATTTAGGTAAAACGGCTTCCCTTCTTGACGCTGTTCAAGAAATTCAACAGCTCTATCAACTGCTGCACTCGCATCCCAATCACCCCAATCATATTCAAAATCCTGTGCGTACCTATTCATTTGCGCATGTCGCTCATGATTCATTCCACAGTGTATCGTATCATATCCCGAATTATTGAGGTAATCCACAATCGTCTGCTGATCTTGAGCTAAAGACCACCCCATATGAGAAATACCCAGTTCTCCATTATTGTGAGCATATTTACCTGTCATAGCACAGGCTCGTGACGGACTACAGGCTGGAGATGAACAAAAAGCGGTATTAAACCGAATTCCTTCTGCTGCAAATTGATCTAAACAAGGACTGTGCACTGGCTTGCCGTAAGCCCCTAAATGCCGTCCTATATCATGACAAACAAAGTAAATAATATTCGGTCTACGTTCTGACATGCTCTCTCCTTATAAACGGTTCTTCATCGGTGCTGAAGAATACATTTCTGCATAAGCTACCATTTATTATAGAGCACTAATGTCCTTAAAAAAGAGATGAATTTGGTAAAAGTTCATCTATCTGGTATTTCGGTTCATTAGAGAAAAACACAAGACTACACACAGGCGTTATTCGGAACCTTTGGTTTTTTCATTTTCTGCTCCCAGCCATCATTCGGCTCTGGTATTAGCGCTTCCACCTCTGTTTTCCAGTCACTGAGCAAAGCTTGTAAGTGTCTGGCTTTATCTGGATACGTGTCGATACAATTAGACTGCTCACTACTATCTGTTGTCAGATGAAAAAGCTCTAAGTGGCCATCTTCAAAATGTTCAATAAGTTTCCATTCACCGGAAACGATACTGGCAGCAGGGCGACCACCCTGATTTGCATAATGGGGGTAATGCCAGAAGATGGCTTCTCTAGCTAATGGCTGATGCTGAAAAGCCGGAACTAAACTTAGACCATCAATATGTTGCTCTGGCATCAACGGTAAACCTGCTGCTTGTAAAAAAGTTGGATACAAATCACAGCTTTGAACATTTTCTGCACTGCGGCTCCCAGCAGCAATGTGTTCTGGCCAGCGGATTATTTGACAAACCCGCGTGCCACCTTCATAATTCCAACCTTTTCCTTCCGCCAAAGGCAGATTACAGGTTGGTGAACCCTCTGCTGTTGAAAGCCCACCATTATCTGAGGTAAAAACAACAATCGTATTGTCTGCAATACCTTCCTCTTCAAGTGCATCCAAGACACGACCAATGTTATTATCAAGGTTTTCTATCATTGCTGCGTAAGTCGGGTCACTTTGAATTACACGCCGCTCAATCTGCATATCTGATTTTGCTACACAGCCAAAAGGTTCTCCTGATACAATTGCTTCTACTTTATCTAAACCAAGCCGCTGTGCTTTTTTCTTATATTTTTCAACTAATGCCGCTGGTGCCTCTATTGGTGTATGTACCGCATAGTGTGATAGGTTGAGGAAGAAGGGCTTGTCTGAACGTTCCTTAATTAATGAAAGAGCTTCGTCTGTTAGACGGTCAGTAAGATACTCACCCTCTGGGCCGTTTTCTAATGTTTCTATATTGTACGGAGAAAAATATCCATTCCACGGATGTCCCATATGACAACCGCCTTTATTTACGTCAAAGCCGTGCTGCTCTGGATGAAAGTCATGATCACCCAAATGCCATTTCCCAACATGCCATGTTTGATAATCCGCACGCCTTAAAACCGTAGCAATGCTTTGCTCTTCAAGCGGTAGATAATGCAGATACGGTACGTCCTGTAGTCGTCCTTCATTTGCACCCCCTATGTATTGCGTTATCCCAACACGGGCTGGGTACTTTCCACTCATAATACTTGCCCGCGTTGGTGAGCACACCGGGCAACTGGCATAAGCATTAGTAAACAGCATGCCCTCACTCGCTAACTGATCTATACGAGGAGTTTCATAAAAACTGGAGCCATAACAACTCAGATCACGCCAACCAAGGTCATCAATCAAGAACAACACTATATTGAGAGGAGTTTTCATCTATAGACCTTTCTTACATATTCTAACTTCGTAAGCATTTAAATTTAATGTGCAAGCGATAGGATCTCCGCTCTCGATACACGTATATGCTGTTGTATCAAGTTGAGCCATTGCTGGAGTGTCGTTAAAATTCATCAGGAAACAATATTGAGCATCAATAGTATAACGGCAGGTTGCCACAACACCCTGTTGCTGTTGCGGTAATGCCTGTGGGAGTGATAAGTTTTGTATAAATGCATCAATTATATCACATTTTCCCTGTTCATCAATAATTGACGCAAGGTAATAGGCATGCCCTTGGTCATACTGATTAACGGTCAAGACAGGTTCACCTTGGTAATAGTCACTGCCATAAACAGCTAGTACTTGTGCTGATTCTGCATGTATGCGTTCACAATAGGTTCGTAATTGATACGTTCTGTGTAAGTTCATAGAATTATCTGTCAGTGGCACTAAGCTATTGGCATCATGATCATGCAAGGTATCTAATTCTTCTATCCATATACCATATAAATCGCGCAATGGACCAGGAAAACCGCCCAAATAACAGAGATCATTTTCATCTGCATAACCAGTAATTGCCGTACCCAATAAAGTGCCGCCCTGTGCCACAAATGATTTTAAATTATGTTCTGTTTCTGGGCGCAAGGCGTAGAGCATAGGAGCAATAACTAAATCATAGCGAGATAAGTCCTCATCACTCTCTCGAATATCAACACTTATACCACGCTGCCACAAAACATCATGCCATTCTTGGCATATTGTCACATAATTCTTATGGTCTTTATGAAAACCCTGTGCACCGCTTATTCCCCAACGGGCAACCGTATCAATAATAATAGCCACTTTTGCTCGCACTTCTGAACCGACCACTGCTTGCAGTGCCTGTAATCGCGCACCTAAATCTGAGACATCTTGAAAAATACGGTTTTCTTCGCTGCTATCATGATAAACCACTGATCCATGAAATTTCTCACTACCGCCACGCCCTGCTCGCCATTGGAAATACAACACGCCATCTGCACCCTGAGCCACAGACAGCAACGATGCCAAATGGTGAACTCCTGGCCGTTTATGTTTAGCAATACCTTGCCAATTTGTTAATGATGGCGTGGCTTCCATCTGAATAAAATGACCATTACGTGATAAAGAACGCGTATAATCAGCAAGAAATGCGACTTGTTGCCCCCATTGTAATTCATTGGTAGCTAAGGAATCATGCCATTGTGGGTAGCTGTCCCACGAGGTAAAATCACACTGATTTGCCAAGGCACGTTTTTCTAACTCTTCCGGATGAAACCCCATTAAGTTAGTGGTTATAGGAATACCCGCTGAATATTCACGAAGTGGTTTACATTCCTCCTTAAAGAAGTCTGCTGTTTGATGGGTCACAAAACGCTTCCAATCAATATTTAGTCCATGAATAACATCATCATCTCCATGGCTACAGAACGGTTCTATTTGCGACCAATCCGTATAGGTGTGTGCCCAAAATGACGACCAATAATTTTTATTTAAGGCACCTAAATCACCATTGTATTTATCATGTAGCCATGTCCGAAATGCATCAACGCACAAAGGGCAAAAACATTCACCACCAATTTCATTCGAAATATGCCAAGATAACACTGCTGGATGTTTACCAAAGCGTTGCGCCAGTGCGGTATTGATACGAGCAACTTTCTCACGCATAACTGGTGAGGTATAACAATGGTTATGGCGCAAGCCATACAAATTACGCACACGGTTTTCTTGAACACGTAATACTTCTGGATATTTTTGTGCGAGCCAACGTGGACGTGCACCACTTGGGGTAGCCAATTGTACATAACGACCAGCTGCATACAGTTGATCAAGAATCTTTTCTAACCATTCAAAATGAAAAACACCTTCTTCTGGCTCATAAGAAGACCAAGAGAAAATGCCAAGAGGAAAAACAGAACAATGTGCCTGTTCCATCAAAACAAGATCTTGATCTATGATCTCTGGCATATGAAGCCACTGATCTGGATTATAGTCTGCTCCGTGCCAAATTGAAGGAAGTGTATTATTGATAACGGTTCGTGAATGATTCATACTGATAATGTAATACGATAACCTATCCTTGCACCGAGACATTCTGTTTTATATTTGGACATAATGACAGTCCACAATCGATCCTCATTTTACTATCAAGACCCACATGCTTCCTGGCGAGGGTTAGACCTCCTCGGTTGTGGCCAGATTCTACTTGATGAACAGGGACACAAAGAGGAAAAACGGCGCATGGATGCTTATGGCTTGTCACTCGTAGCACAGGGGCAAGGGTTTTACAACGATACCACAACACATAAACAGATTCATGCTTGGAGTTTGCTCGCCTTTTCCCCAGGAGAATGGCATCATTATTATTCTGAAACTGGGCATATTTGGGAAGAATGGTGGTTTCTTTTTCGTGCCCATGATGATCTTCGTACGCAAGGATTTACCCACGGTCTCTATAATATTGCCGAACGCACAGAGATACAGGCTCCTTATCGTGCCATTGCACAAGGCTTTGAAAATGGACAAACACCTTCCGGTCTCTCTATGATGAGTGCACTTGCCAGCGCTGTACTGTACGCTTCCACCCTGTCACAACAACAACACAGCTTACCAACTGACCCGATTCATATTGCTATTACTCGTCTACTGAAAACCCCAGAACGCAATTGGGATTTCCAAACACTTGCGGATGAACTTGGCATCAGCTACTCACACTTACGGCAAGGTATTAAAGCACATTGCGGTCACCCGCCACAACAACTCGTCAACAAAACACGTATTAATTCTGCCTGTGGCCTGCTACGAAACGGTGTCAGTGTTTATGAAACGGCACTTCGATGTGGATTTGACGATCCTGCTTATTTTAGCCGCTTATTTAAAAAACACATTGGCTGTGCACCAAGCCAATGGCTTAAGGCCCAATAAATTCAATTTGACATTCTCATCAGAGTTCTTCCCATACTCAAACATAAAAGAAACTCTACGAGGCGCCTATCATGTCTACATCAATCAACCCGTACACCATTTTCCCAAACATCAGTTACGGACCTCATCAGCGCCAAACCTATGATCTCTACACACCACAGCAATCAGGATCAGAAAAACATCCGCTTCTTCTGGTTATTCATGGTGGAGGCTGGCAAGCTGGAGACAGAGGCATTTTAGCTGGCGAAGAATTTTTCCTCAAACAGGGCTTTGCTCTTGCACGCATAGGCTATCGCCTCTCTCACGACGCTATCTTCCCTGCACAACTACACGATTGTCAGTCCGCATTGAGTACACTTATTCAACACGCGGATACCTGTGGCGTTGACCCAGAACGCATTGCTGTTCTTGGACATTCCGCAGGAGGACATTTAGCATCACTCTTGGCTTGTCGTACCACAGAGATCAAGGCTGTTGTGAACCAAGCTGGCCCCATGAACCTTCTGCATCTGATTACGCAACGCCGAAAAGAGAACCCGGACAAAGAAACCAGCGGAGCAGAACTGTTGGTAGATTATCCACAGACTGACTGGCAACAGCTCGCACAGGATGCATCCCCCTCACACCACCTTTCAGAAACAACCCCGCCACACCTTCTTATTTATGCGGATGCAGACGAAGTCGTTCATTTTTCTGAAGGAACGACTTTTCACGATGCCCTACAGCGCAATGGCACCCCCTCAGAAATCATGAACATTCCTGGAGGGCATCATGTAGACCCTCGATTTTGGGAACAGAATACTCAAGAAAATATTTTATCTTTTCTTCACCAGTATGTTTAAAAATCACGCTCGTCGATATTGGCTTGGGGTACGACCAATAACATCTCTAAATTGACGACAAAACGCTTCACTGCTTCCATAACCAAGTCGTTCTGCTACTGCATGTACCGGCAACACCGTTTCTTTCAACATACGCGCACCCAAGGTAATACGACGGCGAACAAGCCAGATGCGTGGACTCATGCTAAATGTTGCCCGAAATAAACGAGAAAAATAATCATGACTTAATCCCAATTGCCGAGCGAGGTCTTTTGCACTTGGCCAATCATTTGGGTCTTCATTAATATAATCGTAAATCTGAAAACATTGCACCTGACTCAATTGACGTTCACCGAGATTTACATGATGACGAAGTCGCTCCACCTCTAACAATAATTGAGCAAGCTTAAAACGACAGGCATCTTGCCAACGATGCCCTTGCCGACTTACTTCATCGCTCAGTGTCTGAAAAAATGGCAATAGACGCTCAGCACCATCAAGAACGGGCACTTCAGAAATAGTCGCAGGCTGTTTCCCCTTCATCCGTAATTGAAACCAAAATTCTGCATGAATGGAATGAACAGGCCAATGAGCTGAAATAGGCACCCCCGCTGGGCTCCAGAAAAATGTGCCAGGATGTGTTGGAATATTTTCACCAGCAATACTGGTTGGTCGTTCACCATCTATAATAAGATAAATGACATGCCAATCACGCACTTGGTTTTCCGCTTCCCACTCATCATAACGAACGCGGTGTCCGCACCATCGGCCATCCACAGCAAATATATGAGAAAAATCACACAACGCAGCTGGCCACTCTGCTAAATCAAGAAACGTCTGTTTGCTACCCATGGATGCAAATTAGCACACCATATCACCGACTCAAGTCAATTGTAGAATCATATCATCATAGACAAAACATCGATAATTTCAAATAATATAGGCACACAGCCAACAGGAGACTTTCCACATGACAACGATTCCAGTCATTGATTTTGCAGCCGGAGAACGCATAACCCTTGAACATGTTGATGCATTTACACAAACGGGTATTATTCATTTGAAAAGCTTTCTGTGCCAAGACGAAGTTGCTTTATTGAGCGATCAATTTCAACAAGTCATTGATGCAAGCATAGCCCAAACTCCCGACCAACCAGCCGATATGGATAACGAGTCATTTATTCAAAAGATTCGCCTACCTGGGGCTTGGAGTCATCCACTGGGTGCCCCTGACACAGAATACGAAATTACCCAAACCCTTGGTCAACCAATACCAAAACTTATTGATTTCCCTATGGATAAAGTGCCTGCACTACGCGCAATTGCCGCCAAACCTCATTTATTACACACCATCGAATCGCTCATGGGTGGTCCTGACTTTATTCTCGCCTATGATAATCTCACTTTCAAATTACCTGATGGTGGCACACGTTTACGCTATCATCCAGATGCATGGTCTGAAGAAGCCAAACATCCACGCAAACCAATCTGTAACTGTGGTATTTATGTTGATGACAGTAACGAAGAAAATGGCATTTGGGCAATACCTGGCAGCCACCTCTGGGATCGCAAACGCTCTGCGCAAGTTGCAGCTGACATGAGCGACAAACGTGCAGACGGACGCATTGAAACAGACGGTGCTATACATATTTCAGCAAAAGCTGGCGACCTCGTTATTCATCACGTTATGACTTTACACGGATCACAACCTTGTACCAATTCAACCCGCCGCACGACCTATCTGTGGTTTTTTCATAAACATGCCGCTATGGATTGGTTTCATCATACAAAACTTTTGCTCGCCAACCGCAAATTGGCAACCTGTATTGCAGAACGTATGAGTTATCCTGTTTCTCAATATGAAACACCGTATCATTTACGCTGCAATTTAAGCGGACTAGATCAAGATGATATAGAAGAGAATTGGCAACATCGACCTGTCTTTAGAAATCCAGGGCTTGCTCGTGTTGTAAGTAATTATGGTACAGACGAACGCGAGGATGAATCTATCGATATTTTTGAAGCCGCAAACCTATAAACCTTCCACTTTTGAGAAAGACAATCTTATGACAAACATGCCTTACACTTTTCTTGGAAACAGCGGAATACAAATATCTGCATTAAGTCTGGGAACTTGGCATAATTTTGATGCGCCAGGCAAAGGATCCAACACATATACTGATCACAAAGAATGGTTCGACAATTGTAAAAACATGATTCATACCGCTTTTGATGCTGGTATTAACCATTTTGATAGCGCTGATGGCTATGGTTCGGAAGAAACACTTGGTAAAATCGTCAAAGACATGCCACGCAAAGACATGATCATTTGCACAAAATCCGGTTACGCCATGGGCCCCGCTGGCCGTTGGTGTAATGGTTCTCGTAAACACATTATACAGCAATGCGATGAGTCATTACAAAAACTCGGTATGAATTATGTTGATATTTACACTCATCATTGCCCCGATCCAAACACACCAATGGAAGAAACCATGGCCGCGCTTGATAGCATTGTTCGTTCAGGCAAAGCCTTATATACAGGGCTAAGCAGCTATAATGCTGCCCAAACTGCCGAAGCTTATCATATTTGTGATATCAACGGTTTTGCAAAACCGATTTATCATCAAAGTGGCTATAGTCTTATTGATCGCACTGCCGAAGGCGGCCTTTTTGAAATAGCAAAACAATATGGTATGGGATACGTTGCTATTACTACTCTCGCTCAAGGCCGTTTAACTGATAAATATTTAAATGGTATTCCAAAGAATTCTCGTATGGCGGTCAATCCGAATCTACAAAATATCGGTATTGAACCAGAAATGATTGATGCGCTACGCACCCTTGATGTTATTGCCAAAGACCGTGGTCAAAGTATTGCTCAATTAGCATTAGCATGGGCTTTACATTCTGGGCACCTCGATAGCGTCTTAGTCGGTGCCAGCAGACCAGAACAAATTCTGGAGAACATTCAAGCATTGGATAATACGAATTTAAGCGATGACGAGATTGCAAGTATTAACGCCGTCTTTCCCGCTCGACTTGAACAACTTTTTCCGGTTACACCTAGGCAGAAAAAGGAATTAGACGAAAAAAATAAAATATAATTACTCACAGAGATCATAAGCAAGGTCCCTATATACCAACCTTGCTTATAATCTCTGCACCATTGTGCCAACTACTACAATGAACTACATCACAAGATAAAACCTGGGAAAATATCAAAACCATTTTCGGTCATGATTCGACGTGCGATCATTTCTGCTGTACTCTGACTATAATGTCCACGTTGTACATGCCGCTCCAAACAATTGGCGATACCTATACGCGCCTGTTGAGCATAACCGACTGTTGCAAACCCTGACCACGAATCCCCACCAAATGCAAGTATTTTATTATGCGGTACTGCACCAAGCCATTCATCTAAAGTATGTTCTGTTTGCCACGGTGATAACGCCCATGCCCAACATAAATCAAGGCAGACATTTGGAAATTCTTTTGCCATCGAAGATGCTACACTTCCCCATGGCCACGACCCGTGAAACAAATCAAAACAAACATTCGGATACTGCATAATCAGCGGAACTAAATGTGCTGGATCTCCGTTACGCATATCTCTATTCAAACCAGCTAAATGACCAGTATGGACTTGTACCGGTAGAGCATTAGCTTCTGCCCAACGTAGTTGTATATGCACAAGATAATCATGTACGACTTGAATTTCTTTCGTTTTTCCCCGACAAAAAAGATCATAACATTTTTCTGCTTCCACACGATCCACAGCTTTAATATTAAGTGGGCGCGTATATGCTAAAGCAATTTTAAGACAAGTTAATTTCCCTGTACTTTTCATTGTCTGTAAATACGTTTCTATCTCTTGCTCAAGTAGAAAAAGTGTATTCAACGAACATCCCCACTCCTCTTCTAAAGCACAGATTTCGGAAGTCTCACTATGTTCAAACAACCCTCTTGGACCGAGACGAACAGCAAAACGAACATACTCTGGCACTGATGGGTCTGTTAAAGTGGCCACTGGTGCTACTGGCGTTCCATTATTTACATCTGCAATAACGGCTATGCAGTTCGCACGGTCACGAAAAAGGTGCTCTTGTATATTTATATGCTGATGTTCCTTAATCCACGCTTTCAAGAGCGCAGTCATTTCATATTCTCGTTCTCCATCATAAGACACACCAAAAAAATCCTGCATAAGCAATTCCAAAGCTTGTCCATAGCCTGTAGTAGACATAGCCTGCATCTGATCTGCTAAGGACATTTGTGAACCTGGTAGCTTACTCGTATCCCTATCACCCCATGCATAACCCAAAAATGTTGTATGATCTTCCTGTTCCCATTGCCAATCGCACACACTTTGGTGTTCGTGCGAATTGAAAAAGGGTTGTTGCATAACAAAATCTCTAATCTCAGACATAAAGCACTCTCTTTCTTATCATAAAACTGGGGATACACGTAGTGTTATAGCCCCCTCGGGATTAGACATCAAAACGTTCCCGCCGCTCTTCATCTAACAACCCCACCATTCTCTGTTCACATGAATCCAAAGGTGGTAAGTCAGCGTCTGAACGATCCAGATAGAAATAGGCACAACTAGAAACATCGTCACCAGAGCGCTCAAACCCACCCATTTCTAAATTATCTAATGTCATAGGTTCATCTGCCCCTTTAGCATAGACCTTCGTGCCATGCTCTATCATACGACGTTTGTGATCTTTATTACCAAAACCAATCTGCTGAGCCACAGCTCTTATTTCTTGATGAAAAAAGATAGGATCAGGAATATGGTGACGATACATCGTAAATTGTCCATTTTTCCCATCTGCAATGGGAACACCATGGTACAAACTATTGAAAGAACCCATACCCCACGCAGTACCAATGTAGTCTTCCTGTCCTGTACCACAGAGCGTTGGGTACTCCTTATCACCATCGAGAAAAAATTTCACTTCTCCCTCATTTGCCCAGGTATCTAAATAGTCCTTTTTATTCGTAATGGTTCCGAAATTCACACCAAGAAATCGCCCTCGTCCATGTACTTGAGGCAGCAATTCGTAATCTTCTAACAAGGCACAGTATCGATTGCGATTATAACGCGCAAAAAACCATGGTGTACGCTCGTCGTGCTGATCACCAAGCGTCACATCTACCTCCCAATAAAAAGAATCTTGATGAATGTTTGTTTCATTCGTACAAACAATTTTCATTGATTCACGGAATGGCATCGGAATAAAACTGCATACATTACGACCTTCCGAGCTTGAAAAGAGTGCAGATTCAAGCACTTCCATTCGCCCCAATCCATGACCAAAGAAATCTCCAAAAGGTACGCTAAAAGCTGGCTTTTCTAAATGTTCCCAATAAAAATCAAGACGCATTCCACGCATAAAAGCAGGGTCACGCTTATAACAGGTTGCCCATATCCGACGTACCGTTCCCGATTGTCCATGGTTTTCACACAGTACCACAGATCCACCTGGAGGAAGCGCTACCCAAGCACGGCCTTTTCTCCCGTTATTTGCCATACCACCACGCCCCGGCTCCCCTTTCGGGTTTTCTGCTGTAAACCAACGTGTTTCTAGATCGCCATAATCGCTATACAAATCATCAAACCTCATACACTCTTCCTCTATTTATAAAAATGGTTGATAGCCAGCATTATAATAGTCAGAGCCTGCCTATGCACCATGTCTCAATTTTGCGAAGACCTGTAGCCTACCACAGTTCTCTGTAGAACCATTGCATATCTGATCATGAATATACATTTATTGATATGAAAATAATTGACAACTTGATGTGGAGAATTCATCGACGCATTCGCTTTCCTGATGGCAGCTTTGGCCATATCATTTGTGCCGAGAATGAAACAACACGTCCATATAGCAATTATTCTCAAGATGGTTACAGTATCCACCAATTAGTTGCTGGCCAAGGGCAGTATAGCGACGCTGCTGGAAACATTACAGAATTGACCGAAGGCATAATCTTTCAACGCCAACAACATTGTTACCACAGTACCTCTGTTACACAGCAGCATGGCCCTTGGTATGAACGTTTTTTTTTCATGACTGAAAATCTTGCAACAAGATTAAAAGCCCTCGGTTTTTTACCTTTACATCCTGCCGTACTTGATCCTGCCTGTGCATCAATCTTTAATGAAACATTTCAAACTATCTGCGATAGCATTCGTCATTACGATATTAACCCGCGCTACGATAATGATGTGCTTATGGTTCTTATAAATGCTTGTCGTCAACTCGCTACAAAAACAGCAAGCGGACAGGCGGTAGCAGATTCAGATGCTGGTATTATTACACGAGCTTGTTCACTTCTCAATGAAGATCTACGTGCTGAGTGGAATCTACCCGATATCGCCACAGAGTTAGGAATCAATTATAATACCCTACGAAAACGATTCGTGGCTATCCAAGGATGTAGCCTACAAGAATATAGAATTCAACGGCGTATAGAACAAGTAAAACGACTATTAGAGGATGGGATGCCTGTCCATGCCGTTGCAACTGAACTCTTCTATAGCAGCCCCTTTGCCCTTAGTAATCAATTTCGCCGATTTACTGGCATGAGTCCACGCACATTCCTAAAAAGTATTAACATACCTCCCAATATAACAAAACAATAACGACCATCACTCAATAGCATATAATTTACCATCGTCACAGCCAATATAAAGAACACCATCACCAATGTACGGTGAAGAAACAACTGGTCCACCTACTGGACAGACCCATTTCTGTTCGCCTGTTTGTGCATCTAATGCATAAACATTCCCATCATCACAACCAAAATAGAGTATTCCTGCGGCATAGCTTATTGCTGAACGTAATGTACCACCTGTCTGGAAAGACCAAACACGTGTAAAGTCATGTGCATCAAAGTTGCCATCCACATCTATATCATATCTATTCCATTCGGAACGAACCAAATCATGCCCTGCTACCTAACGATCACGCAAATGCACATCTTCCATACCTCTACAGTTAATTTTACACGTACTGATTCTGTTACTCCTGTAAGTGGGTGTACATCCCAAACTTGAGTAGTTCGAGGTGTATCAGGAATACGAATAATATCATATTTCGCTAAGGCATTACGTGTTTTTTTGTGCGTGCCCTTGGTTTGTACCTCTGCGGTGTCTATGGTTGTAGAGACAAGCAATAAACACATTATCATATATTTTATCATTATTCTATTTCCCATTTTATGCCTATCATTGTTGCTGGGGCTACGCTTAACCTATAATTTGCTGAAAAGTTATCAGCTCTATCGTTTGTCAGTTCCACCATTGGTTTATGTCCTTCTTCATTATTAGAATCGTAATTCCCTCCACCAAGTACCATCACTTGTGCAGAAGCAGGAACTATTCCGGGCAAATTCAAACGAACCATATGTGTTGTATCAAGATTCATATTTACAAGAATAAGCGTTCGTGTTGTCCCTTCTGTAAAAGCATAAGCATAAATGTCTTCTATCATCGCTTGTTTTAATGTATGTACTTTTACACCTTGTCTCGCTAGAACATTGTTATTGTTTTGTATCTCTACAGCAGTCATTGTTGGTAATATATGATGATTACACAGCTTGAGTCCTAACCACGATGGACGATACCGCTCATAACCGATACGGTGCGATACAACCGCTCCAAATATACCAGCTTTGAAAAAAGAACTCGCATAATCAAATAAACACTGTGGCGTAACATTAAAGTATTGCATTTGCCCAAGCATAGTATTCATAATATTTACACCAGCTGCCTGCGAGTGACAAAAATCTTTGCGAATATGCTCTGTTCCTTTGGGCTTATCCATGTGATAATGAGTTTCATAAACAGCCATACCTTTCCCATTGTTCTTCGTATATTTGGCGAGCGCATTAACCGATCGCCCAAACCAGTTATTGGCTTGACCAGTTGCAAAGACCCAACGGTAAAGATCTTTTTTCGTTACGAGTTCCTTCACAAGTTTCTCTGACACTTCATGTGTTATATAGGGTGCACGAGTCATATACAGATCAGCTTCTTGAACAGTCTGCGTTTTGCTATCTGTCCCTGCGATAAAAATCATATTAGCGGTGTACCACTTCGACTGTTTCGCGCGGGTAATGAGATCATCCCAATATGCCCGACCATCATAACTTGAGTAAGGGTAATCACCTGCGGTATTCCATATCTCATTACCAAATTCAATATATATTTTTTCAAATGTTTGTGACCACGGTATGGGATGTCCCTGCTCTGCTCGTAATTGTCCCATACCAACATCTGCTGGCGCACCAATATACTCCATATACATATACATATCTTCTGGATACAAAGTTCCGGGCACGTTATACCACGGATTTGTTCCTAAATGTTCACACAATCTATAATGTTCTGGCATGGTAAAGGTTCTATGCTTCATAAACCAACTAGCTTTACTGGTTGCCTCCCCTTTTGCTGTACTCACGGTTCCATCAAATTGATGTTGTCTCAAGCGCTCTTGTATGACATTATCAACACCATCACCGCCTTCTTGAATCATCCGCACACAACCAACTTTCGCATCACGCAAAGTCTGCACAAAATTATCATCAAAATCGGTTGGGTTTTGTGCTGCTGGTTTTTTGATAACAACATCATCAAATAAAACGGTCTTACCTTGAACGGTAAGAACCATACGCGCGGCTGGCAACCTCTTTAAAACAGAGCGGTTCCCTTCGGCCACTTTCAGTGGTACTTCACAGGTATACTGCTTCCATTCAGCTCCTGTCTGGATAGTGGTAGACCCTCCTTTTTTATGCCATGACAGCGTAACGGCCCCACCACCTTTTGCCCAAAATAAAACCATATAAGTACCGTTAATATCCGCAAAAGCTTGATGCCCCAAATGAAATTCGCATCCTGCCCCTGCTTGTACCTGCAAAGCGGATTCACCATACACACCCTCTGGCACATCTCCGCGTATAACCGTAAGACCTTCATAATTCTTTGGCGCAAAAAACCCAAGTTGACGATCGATAAGACTTCCTGTTGGGAAATCTTTATGCAAAAGAATGCCAACATTTTTGAGAACATCACCTTCCCACGCTTTACGAATATCACCATCACTCTGATCTGTGATGCTTCCTAGGTCTACACGTTCACTTTCATTTAACCCTGTAAGCGGCGTATCAAAATGCAGAAAAGCATAATCAGTCTTTATGTTTTTTTTAACATTATACGAATAACCGTAGTCATTCTTAAAGGTGACTTTGGTAATAATACGCTTTTCACCTTTTGCTGCCCCACAAAGCACACGAATATCAGCCCCAACCCATGACTCACTCACCTTTGTTTTATCATCCCAGCGTTTCATAAATGAGTACGCCATAAATCCGTTAGAGAAAAGCTCTCCCTTGAGACAAACCCTATGTTCTCGTCCTTCAAAATTCATTTGAATAGGTGTCTGGTGTGAATCCAAAATACGAATGATATTGATACCAAAACGTTCACAATTGGTAGCAATCGGTGTTTCAGTAACCGTGACCACTACATCTACAGCAGAAAGGCTAGAGAAAATCAGGAGGACGTAGATAAAGAGGACGCGAATTTGAGTATATGTCATGTAAAGAGACTATACATCCGGGGTCATTCAAACGCTATAAAGTATTCTCCTTAAAATTGATCTGAACCAGTGATTCTCATCTCTATCTAGTCTGTGCCGTTACAGAGACTCATGGGCTCAATTTTATAAATAACACACCCTCCACCAGATTGTTTATCTGCGGCAATCGTAAGAAGAAGCCCTTCCAATGCAGAATGCTTTATCTGCCGTTGTTCATTTGTCCAAAGATTTGTGATTTTAAACTCCTCTGCTTGAAAACCCATTGTTTCGAGCGGTAAGTTTATAGAACACGATATCTCATAATTGTGATAATTTCCCGCTATGATAAGTGCTTTCTGTGTATTCCATACACAGAATGGCACTGGAAGATTTTTACTTTCTGATGTATATGCTAGTGGAGATATATGTGCGCGAGCGGTAGAACGGTGCGAGCAAAGGAGATCTGATTCCTGTGTGCGAATGGCAATCATTTTTTTCGTATCTTGGAACATTTGTTGATGCGCTGGTTTTTCTAGCTGCGACCAATCTATCATATTACCGTATAGCCAACGACCATCACCCTCTTTCCCTTGATCGCCGTACAAAGATGGTTTTAAGCGCGGTGTTGGCTGATAAGCACTATTATATTCTTCTCCAGCAAAAAATAGTGGGACTGTTGGGGTAAATAAACCGGCATAAGCCATCAAACATCGGCTCCCCTGCACGGAATAGGGGTTTTCTCCAAGGGGAAAACCTTGCCAACCAGCATCATGACAACTTATTTGATGGGTCAGTAATTCTTTTGTTTGTTCAATAAATGGAGCAGTAATATACAAGACTTCTTCATCCAACCAACACTCTATTTGCGCCAAATGTGGACAATTGTTAGTAAGATAACAATGGAAGTTATCACCATAATACAGATGCCCATCTTCACGGTTAGTGACTTGTGCAGATACGATTTCTTTTGTATTCGGCAAATCTGTAATAGAGAACATCGTTTGCGGAACGTGATAACTCAGACTTTTAGTGACATGCCGTTCCTCATCTTGTTTGGCTCCTTTTATTAGAACTCGCTCATCAGATTCTTCTAGAAACAATTTCGTTCCATCAGCGTAGCATACTTGGATACTATATGCTACAGGTTTATATAAATTTTGGATATAACCTGCGGGGTTCTTGATAAATGGATGCTGATATAATAAGCCATCGTGCGATGAAATATTGATCGCATACTGAGGGCCATCGGTAACACCAGGGAACCGCATTTTCCCCTCAATGATAATCAGAACTTCTGTACCAGCCTCCAAACAACGGCGTTTTATTTCTAGCCACAAATCGGGACGATACAGATCACAGTCAATACGAAAGCCATCTACACCATATTCTAATACGTAAGTAACCCAGCACTCTACCCACCATCTATCGAGATCTTCATGGCCACCAAACCAATCGAAATCGGTCATACCCCAAGATCCTTCACGAAACCATTCTGGGTGTTCTTGTAACATGGGGCTATCATTGACAACACCATGAGTGATAACATCTAAAAAAACACGAATGCCTTGTGCATGTGCCTCATCTATTAACAAACAGAAGTCTTCTGTGCTTCCCAAACATGGATCTAAAACATCTTGGCGTAAGGTCGCATATTGGCACCAAATATTATAAAAATGGTAATTGGCTAGATTGTTTCCCGTTAACCACACACCATTGATCCCAAGTTCGCCAAGATATGGCATTTTCTCGGCAACAGATCGAAACCCGCCAATACCATTTGCCGGAGCGTTAAAATAAGGGGTCGCAATTTCATAAAGAATAAGGTCGTAAGCCCAGTCTGGTGTTGTGATCATAATCTATTCCTTTTATTGTACACAGTGCATCATTGCATGAAGATTAGTGCTTGGAGTTTCTGCCGGAATGGCACAACCCGCGTTCAAAATAAAACGTGAGTTACCTGCCATCTGCTGCAACAACAATTCTGTTTCTTCAATAACATCGGCTTCACTGCCGAAACACAGTACACCGGATGGATCAATAGTTCCGCAGAGCGCTGATCTATCGCTTATAGCTTGGCGGATTTTTTGTACATCCGTTTTATAGTCCAATTCAAGACAGTCGGCACCACTGGCAACCATATCTGTAAGGATGATATCGGTTTTACCGCAAATATGTAAGAGATAATCCAATCCATGTTGATGGGTACGCTGAATGATCTCTTGTTCATAAGGCAATGCATAGGTTCTGTACATTTCTGGAGAAATCATATCTGGTCCTGCTGGACTATCACCATGTGAAATCATGCGTGCGCCTGTTTCTGCCATGGCATCAACAAACTGTTTACAAGCATCGGTACAATATCGCAATAAAGCATGCACTTCATCCTGCATTTCTTCATCCATAAGATCCATAAGAAATTCTTGTGGCCGCCGAATCATACTTGCCAATGAAAATGGAGCTTGGTCACAATGACCACGTATATAAATATCATTACCGACTTCATTGACTAAAATACGAATAGCCTCTAACCAATTCTGAACATATTTATAGTCTGTTACCGTAACTTGTTGGAGGAGCCCTACATCCTCTAATTCATGAAGCAGCGGTTGATGGCAACGGCCAGGTTGATTCTGTGGTAAATCAACCGGCACCCCTACCGCACCAGCGATAACAGAGGTATCTATATCAAGTAATATACCATCGTGCCCATATTTTTCTAAAGCACGTATATGACAATCTGCCATAAGACGAGGGCTTTCTCGATATTGTTCATGGGTTATACCGCTCTCTGTAATCGCCAATAAAAAGTTATGGAGCATTACTGGTGTTTGATCTGGTTGCTCACCTCGCAATGCAGCTTCTATGCGTTCACGACCATTCATACCGTCCCTTTTTCTATTCGTGCTTGTCGAGCGGTGCGTTGTTTCTCAAGCCATGCAAACACACGTTGCTCTGTTCGTACTTGTGGTGGTAGCCCTATGTTAGCAATATAAGCACGTCGCGCTTCGTTAACGGTATTCTCTCCAGCATAATGCAACGTTCTACACCAATGTACCGTAGCGCTACCTACCGTTAGCGGACAAGCCTGCGCATGAGAACAATCATACACATTCGGTGCTAATTCTAAACCATGTACACGACTATCGTCTCCAATTGGCTGATGCGGCAAAACCGATAAACGATGACTCTTTGGCACAAAATGCAAACAACCTGCTTCTTGCGGCACGTCTTGTAATGGCACCCAAATACTCATTGCGGTATAATGCTTCATAGCATCCCAATACGCTTCATCTTGATGCCATGGCGTTTCTTGTGTGCAGCCAACTGGCTTGAGAATGGCATGATCTTCCATTAATACAGCTTCTTCTCCAAGCAAAGCACGGCCAATCTGCAAACAGGTATCGGCCAGTGGCCGGAAGCTCGTCTCATAACGTGACGGGTTTAATATCTGAGGAATCCGTGCCTCCTCGCCATCTGCATCTTGGCCCGCAAGATCAAATTGATTACCGTCTTTACGCCCACGTTTTTCAGCAAACATGTGATCATACATACCTTGCAAAGACCGTAACAGCTCAGGCGCTATAATACTATCCAACACAGCATAGCCCTGCTCATGAAAAGCGTTCATCTCATTTTTTGTTATCGTCATATATGTAGTGTAGCGCCATCTTTACTATTGCGTCCGCGAACATCAGACAATACGTTTGCGAACATGCCCTTGTTCCGTCAAAGGGCATGAGGAGCAACAGATGGCAAAACAACCAAATATTGTCTGGATTATGGCAGACCAGCATCGTGCAGATGCGCTTGGTTGCGTAAACAACTGGATGCACACACCAAATCTAGACAGACTTGCTGACAACTCTGTTCATTTCACAAACATGTTTGCGCAAAGCCCTGTTTGTGTTCCATCGCGCTCAAATTTTATTACTGGTCGCTATCCACATGCTCACGGTGTACGGGAAAATGATACACGCATTGGATACGGCGAACCGCATATGTTTCGTGTCTTAAAAAAGTCTGGTTATACTGTGGCTGCAGTCGGTAAAAATCATATGCTTGCTGAATCCGAGCTCTGCGGCTTTGATTATGAACGTCTCAATACCTGTGAGCTGCAAGAAACAGATCCAGATGATTGGAAAGAACACATTCATGCTGTTCATAAACGAATGGTAGATCAAGGCTGTTGGGCTGGTGCTTGCTGGCACTCCTTCCCTGAAAATGTAACAGGCACTCATCGCACAGCAAACGCCGCCTGTGACTTCCTCACTCAACAGACATCGCAAGAACCATTTTGTTTATGGGTGTCTTTTTCAGACCCACATGCGCCACATACCACCCCACAACGTTTTCAACATCTCTATCCTGAAGACAACATACCCCTTCCACACACAGAGCACAGAACAGTAGACGGCAAACATAAACGAATGGCCATTAAGAAACTGGCGCAAGGCTCTCATAATGCATCAGATAAACAGCTGAGAAAATACCGCTCTGTCTACGCTGGAATGATTTCTTTTGTTGATGAACAAGTTGGACGCATTCTTGATACAATTACTCAGATGGGCATTGATGATCATACAATAATTGTTTACACCGCTGACCATGGAGATTTTTGTACCTCGTACGGAATGACCAAAAAAGATTTGGTGCTCTATGATGATCTACTCAATATCCCTTGCCTCATTCGCTGGACACCGCAATTCCCTACTACGCAAACATCTTGTTTAGCAGAACAAATTGATATCTACCCTACGCTACTTGAATGTTGTAACATAAAGCAGCCAGATGGTATTCAAGGACAGTCGTTGGCCCCCCTCTTACACGGACACACATACACACACCGCAATACCATCCATGCTGAAATTTGTTACCCTGATATGCGTTGCAACTATACAGACCCCAAGCACTTTCTCAAAGAATGGACACAAGGGCAAACACAGAATGGGCATCCCCTCCAATATACCGCCCCTTATAATATTCCCGGTGACTATAATAAAGCGATTCGCACTGAGCAGTATAAATATATTTGGTACGGAGATGGGTTTGAGGAATTATATAATTTACAACAAGACCCCTGCGAATGCATAAATATTGCCACAAACCCAGAACAACAGGCAATATTAGAAGAAATGCGACAGAAACTTGGCGCATGGCATATGCATTCAGAAGACCCGCTTTCCCCAAAGACACGCCAACATATAGAACACACATTTCCTTTTTCAGCTGCAATCTCATGATTCGACAAACCCTCAGTCCAAAAGAACACGGTATAGCACAATTACATGAATTCGGTTTTTACCGTAATACAGCCGCACACGCCGAATTAGCCGAACATGCTCACCCCGATGCGCTTGAGTTTTGTTTTCTTGCACGAGGGCAGCAATGTTACCGTCTGCAAGATCAGAACTATGAATTGCGTGGCGGTGAATGCTTTCTTTCTCTACCAAACGAAATACATGATACTGGCCAACGTCCCGAAGAAAAAGGCGAACTCTATTGGCTTATTATTGCCTGCCCACCACGCGGGCACATACTTGGGCTGAATACAGACTTAAGCTCAGAGATACGTCTCGCTATTAAAACCCTACCGCAGAGACACTTCCCTGCTTGGAAGAGCTGTAAACATGACCTTGAAACACTGCAACAAGATTTGCAAAAAAGTTTGCATGATAGTTGGGTCCGCAGTCAAGCGCTCATACGTCTACAAATGTTACTGCTTCGTTGTTGTGATGCTTCGCAGCAGGCGCTGCAACGTTTTAATTCTTTTGCTGATGAACAAATAGCCTACATACGCGCACATCTACATCGAGCCATTCCACTTGATGAATTAGCACATCTTGCTGGCTTATCCCTTCCACGATATAAAGAGAAATTTCGGCACACGGTTGGTATGCCTCCTGGAGAATGTCTTACCCGTGAACGCATTCAGCAAGCACAGCACTTACTGAGCCACAGCTCGAGAACCATACTCGATATAGCACTCAGCGTTGGCTACTCCTCATCGCAAGCTTTTGCTACTGCCTTTAAACGCATTACAGGAGTCACTCCGCGTGCTTGGCGAGATTCGTAAAGCTACCGCACGCACACAATTCCACCACTCTGAAGCGAAACGATTACCTCACCTATTTTGTTGAGAGCGAGAGCCGTTGCTGATGATGAAAGAGAGCAGGACCATTGCTCCATCCCAGTCTCTCGTGAACGAGCAACAACAACATGTTTGTTTCCTGTGCTTTCTGCGCTTATAACCGTGTTTTTACTGAGAATGAGCGCGGTAACGTCTCCACTGTCCGATTCCCAGCGCGTTGGTTCTGCCGGTGCATTTTTCATGCGTGCCATAGAAAAACGCGGATCGTTTTTATTAGGTTTGCCCGCTTGTTTCAATGCAGCATCTAACCACTGACTCGTTTTATCTGCTGGCCAACAAACAAGAGTTCGCTTACCCGTTTTACCTATTTTCCGTTTAGCAAAAATAATATCGACATCATCCCAAACAGGTGGGACAATAACAGCAGGGTCTTGAAATGATTTTTGAAATGGAATAATTTCTGGATATTGTGGCTTACCATTTTTCAGAACAACAAAGCTACAAGCTTCTCCTTTATAGAAACTTTTTCTTGACGGGTCACGGTAAAGCCATGAACCAGAGAACACTAAAAAACGATTATCAAAAAGACCAATTTCACGACCACGCATATGTTTACGGTCAGCACCTAAACGTGCTGTTTTCGATGCCCCCGTTTGTGGATCAATAATAACAGGATTTAACGCTTGCCCACCGACTAACCATAATTGTTTATCCGCAAAAACCATGCTGCCCGCTGCCGTTGCTCCTCGTTGGTTTTTATCATCAATCAATCGACCAGCTTCATCATTTTGCCAGATCATAGCACCGGTTACGGCATCTATTGCTGCAAGCCATGTACCATCCCAATCTGCACGACCTGCTGCCGCATAACACACATTATCGTGAATACACAATCCACCATGCACTGGCCAGGTATCAGATAACACACCATAGGCCATAATGCCACGGCGCACTGGCGCTACTGATTGCTGCCAACACAGGCTTCCATCACTGCTCTCTAAGCAGCTAACGGTACCATCTCCTGCTCCAATATACACAGCCTTGCCAGCAAGTGTTGGCGCACTGCGCAAACCGCCGCCTGCTACCCATGACCAGAGAACAGAGCCATCTGCACCGTTAATCCCACGCACAAGACCAGAAGTATCGCTGCTTATTATAATATGTGCACTAATAATGGGTGGTAGACTTTCAGATGAAGATGGAACCACCCATGCTTGTTTCCCTTGGGCAGTAAGAGCATATCTGCTCGCACCTGTACGCTGCTCATTCCCACGCGCATGAAGCCATGATGCATCCGACGACTTTATTGTTGCTTGTTTTTTTGTAAGCGCGCCAGCAGCTGGGCTTTCACTTCCAGCAAGACCAAGACTGATAAAACCCGTTAGCGCAATAGAACACGTACATTTATAAGGGATAGATAACAAGCGACCATCTGCTGGAATCATACCACTGCGGCAAGCGCTCTTTAGCCCAAAATGTCTCAAGCCTGTATTCGTATCACGATCACTAATAAGGCCTGCTTGATCAATTATATAATGTGGCGTTGCAGTAACACGTCCACAGCCACCTCCTTTCCCAATAACCGGAGTGGCCGATTTCTGTCCTTTTCTCTCTACATATTTTTTTTCCGATCCTTTCATACTAATACCATTTTCTAAACCAAGAATATGCATTTGCTGTCGGCCTTTTTTGCTAGCTGTCCACAAGAGTGATCCGTCATCAACAGATAAACCCACTGCATTTTTATGCATTTTAATATAGAGACAAACGGTCTTATTACTAACAAATAATGAAGCATTGGTACTCATTAATCCACCGCCAAAACCTATTTTTCCGGTCTTTGGGCGCTTCTCTGAAATAGCAGCAAGAAAACCTTTACTCTTTTGCTGCCAAAGAACCGCTCCCGTTGAAGTATTCAAACAGCGAACGTAGGCATCTCGGCTATATATAAAGAGGCGATCATCACTAATAGCTGTACAACGGGCATCTAATAATTCGGCACTATTATGCCGCCAACACTCAGTTCCATCTGTAGCCCGTAAAGCAATAACCGTATGACCTAACCCCCATGGAATATCAATATTCTTTTTATATGCCCCATCACCCGGATAATGCCCTCTATCGATAATACTCGGATCTTCATCGCCACATAACACATAAACATTCTGACCAACCACTGCGAGCCATTTACCAAAACTCGGCAATGCCCACGTCTGTTTTTCTTTTCCACTTGCGCCATCTAATACATACAGCGTTTTCTCTTCTAGCAAATATACATCTTTTTCTGTTGCAACAAGAACTGGCCGAAATGACAGGAAGTTTTTGGGTAATTTTCTGCGCCATATTTCACAACCATTATTACCATTACGCGCAATAAGCACCTGTCTCCATGTATCATGCACAACGCTTTTATGCCCTGTAACCATAAAAGTGCGGCCGCCAGCTGCGACCAGCATATTTGGTTCACTACCATGATACGGCAAGGCGATATACTGAGTACGCAGCGGACGTACCAAGGCAGTATCTGTACTCAGAGGGTTATTATCTGGCCCATGCCACCAGTGACTCCAACTATCTGTGCCAGCAAGTGCTGGCCGTTGCCATTCTTGTATCTGCTCCACACCTTTATACCAACGAGCCGTGCCACCAACAGCTAAGACACGCTCTATTTCTATTTGTGGTGTTTTCGCAGATGGTGCCAATAAAATCCAATCAACGCTACGGTCTGCCAATGGAATAGTTACACCATCACCAATATTTGCTGCCAAACGCTCTAGACAGTTATGCTCTGCTGCCCATATCCGCGCACGCTGTACGTCTTCCCAGTTTTGATACTGGGCATGTATGACCCATTGGCTATCCGTTAAAAGACTTTGAACCATTGCTTGGTCCGCGGATGGCAGAGCAACAATCCCCCCACCCACGGCTGGCGGTAGGAATGATTCGCCAGATGCCACTGCTAAACAACACATCAAAATAAGCACACGGACCATACCATCTCCTTATTTATATATGTTCATGAACACTGTATGGTTACATCAGATATTACACCAAAACCAGTCCGCAATCAAAGCACCATTCTGGTAACTCTTGATAAGATTTCATCTGAGGTGGCTGTGCCTGCTGCCAATGGAGCGGAGACGCGGCTACTAATAACTCTCTCAGAGTTTGTGCCGTTTCCTGATCTAAGTCGTAATGGTGGGTGTCACCTTCAATATCAATACAGGTCAAACCATCTGCGGTTCTCTCTAGTGCACCACCAAGCCAGCATGCGCGTCGTAAACCTGCTGGTTCTTCATAATGGGCAAGCCACTGCTCTAATGCATCTTCCTCAACATATGGCTCTGGTAAGGTCTGCGCTATATCTTCATGAAAAAAGGCACGCACATCTTGATCCAGCTCTTCACCACGCATCCAACATCCAAGGGCATTGTTCAGGCCATCAGTTAAACGGTCATGATCTTCATCAGTTGCATCACGATGCATTAAATTATTCCGCGCAAACCCCTGAAATTCTGGCCCTGTAATAACCACACCCCATTCCGCTGGATTCTGCCCAATAGCCGAGTGGGCAGTAACGGTAAACCGATGCCAAAAACCAGATTGAATAAATTCCGCAGCCATTAACTGCCGAACAATTTCCATACTATCAATGGTATGCTGTACTGTTTGGCCGGGAAAACCGTACATTAAATAAGCATGTACCAATATTCCTGCGGCAGCAAAACTTCCTGTAACCGCAGAGACTTGTGGAATATCCACACCTTTGCCAACGCGTTCAAGAACAGATGGCTCTGCAACTTCTACGCCACCACTCACTGCACACAAACCAGCGGCAGCGAGTAACCGACAACGATCAACGGTAAAATATCGATCAAAACGAATATTACCCCACCACCGATATGAACGACCACGACGCAGTAACTCCAGCGCAAGGCCAACAAGCACCGCTGGAGGCGCAGCCTCATCGGTCAAATGGAAACCGTTTTGGCCGGTTTGTTCATGTAATTGATCCATGAAGTCTGCAAGAGCCTGAGCCCGTAATGGATCATAATCAGCAATGTATGGCAAAGTCGTATCACAGAATGAGCACTTTTTCCAATAACAACCATGAGCCGCTATTAATTTAATCCATTGCCCTTCATTCCATAAGCGGTGCATCGGATTTACCGTATCAAGTAAATCTAAATAATCATCTAAGGGCAAACCTGAATAATCTGGCGCTGGTCGCTCTTTAAAAGGAACTGGGCAAGCCTTGGCATCATAATGCCAGTGAACAACATTATTTTCAAAGGTGTAGGTATTATGTTTTTCTGTACCGTTTATCATTCGGCGCAATGGTTCTTCACCATCATCAAGGACAATAGCATCCAACACTGCACCAATACGTGCATCTTGTAAATCACGTAACTCCGTAGAAGGATACCCACCGCCAAGAACAACCTGCACCTGTGGTCGATGTTGTTTACACCACTGACCAATACGCAAAGCGGCCGGAACATTCCCGGGAAATGGACAAGTAATCACGAGCATGCTGTCGTCCACTGCAACAATAGATTCAAGCATCTGTTCAAGTATCTGCATGAGCGGGTCAGCTGGAACTGCTAGCCACGTCGCTAAAGAATCATACGATGATGCCGATTCGGCTATGCGTTCGCCATAGGCCGTTAAGGAAAACTCAGGAGCGATAGTCGCATGCCAACAATCAACTAAGTCCAACAACATCTGTGTTGCCAACATCCGTGCATGATCATGAAGATCATAGCCATCTTCTCTATAAAAATCATGAGAGTCAACGGCTCCACTACGCGGCCCTTGTGGTACATATCCAGGTTGCACCAACTGCTCCGCTAAAGAAAGGTCTTTACCCTGTACAAAGGCAATCACTGTGTCTATAGTCGCAACATAAGCCTGTTGTTGTTCCAATATGCTTTGATACATATGTGCATCTGAATGCGCTGCCACCGCTACACACAAATCGGTAATTCCTTGCGGAGAAAAACAGCGCAAGGCCAACGCTAAAGAGAGGTCGTGTTGATGTGTTTCTACTCCAAGCTGCCGCAACCATGCTGTTAAGTACGGCGCAGAAGGATAGGGCGTATTCACCTGCGTCATCGGCGGAATCACTACGCATACTTTTTGAGAAGCAGCCATGCGCGGAGGATGACAATATCTGATGATATGCAAGTCTTACTAAACTCGCTTGCATAGCTTGAAAACCAAGCGTACTCTCAAGCATGCTTTTTAGCCGTGCTCCACTCATTCTGGATATCCTCTTTCTTGCCATGCTGGCCTTCTTGCCGCTTCTCCTATTCAGCGTCTACTTGGTTCGTATCAAAAAGAAATTCCTCATTCACAAACGCCTACAAATTGGGCTCACCGTCGCTTTAATGAGCATCCTTATTGCCTTCGAAATTGAAATGCGTTTAAATGGCTGGCGGCAATATACAGATGAATCTCCGTATAATCACACCACCCTTATGCCTTTCTTATTAAGTCATATTGCCATCGCTTCTGCAACGCTTGTTTTCTGGATCGTCACTTTCATTCATGGACTCAAAAAGATAGCACTCCCTCCTATCCAAAGCCCAAGTACCAGCATTCATAAAAATTTAGCCTGGATTTCTGTCATTGGTCTCACCCTGACAACTCTGACCGGATGGATATTTTATTACATGGCATTTATTGCCATTAACACGCACACATGATTATTTCTTCCATTACCATACGGGAACTTGCGCTTCCGCTCCAGACTCCTTTTATCACGAGTACAACACAATTAACACACGCAAAACCACTGATCGTTTCTTTCCATAGTGATAATCATATTGGCTGGGGTGAAGCCAGTGTTTCTTTTGGCCCGTATTATGGCCATGAAACAACGAAAAGCGCCGCAGCCTTTTTACGGCATACACTTGCTCCACTTATTCTAAAACAACAACCACAAAGCCTTGAAGACATGGATCATTTATTGCGTTCCATTCAAGGTAATCCTATGAGCCGTGCTGCTTGTGACATGGCCTTTCATGATCTTATTGGCAAACAGCAGCAACTATCCCTTACCACATTAATTGGTAGTACGCACACCGCTATTCCTATGGGTATCAGCCTTGGCATATATACAGACACCAACGACCTCATACAAACCGTGGATACAGCATTAGCACAAGGCTATCAGCGTGTAAAATGTAAAATCTCTCCTGACACCGCGGCTGCTACCCTGAGTGCCGTTCGCAGGCATTACCCCGATCTTGATTTACATGCCGATGCCAATGGCTCCTATACTGAAAAAGATCTGCACCACTGTACCATATTTGATGAACACAATCTGACACTCATTGAGCAGCCTTACGCAGCACAAGACTTGCTGAGTTCTGCACAGCTACAACAAAACATAGACACAGCTATTTGCCTTGATGAAAGCATTTCGTCCTACGCCGATGCACAATTAGCTCATCACATAAAAGCAGGCAAGAATATATCTTTGAAAGCTGGGAGAATTGGCGGCATACAAGAAGCCCTACGTATTCATAATTATTGCCTGCAACAGAACATTCCACTTACCTGCGGCGGGCTGTACGAAACTGGCATAGGTAGAGCCGCACAATTAGCTCTTGCCGGCCTGGCTGGCTATACACGCATTGGGGATATTGGCCCAAGTGATCGTTATTTTCCCCGTGATATTATTAGCCAATCATTTACTCAACAAGACGGATATTTACTGGCACCAAATGCTCCTGGACTTGGTGTTGAAATAGATATGGACTTCCTATATTATGCTACGCAGCACGTAGAAAACCTTGCAGTAGACTCTGCTCTATGATATAATGTATTGTGTGGTCCTGATAAATGAACCACATATGAGCACTCAGAAAAGTAAACAGAGAAGGAGCACTCCATGAACAACAACGAAAACTTCCCAACACCAAGCCAAGCACATGAAAGTAATTCATGGCGTATGTTCCGTATTATGGGCGAATTTGCTAAAGGATTTCAATTAACAGCCCACCTTCCTAATTCCGTTGCTATTTTTGGTTCTGCTCGCACTGCTCCTGAACACCCCCATTATAAAGCTGCCGTAGATGTGGCAGAAGCCGTAGCCAAGCGTGGTTTTCCTGTTATTACCGGTGGCGGGCCAGGTATTATGGAAGCTGGTAATAAAGGCGCAAAACAAGCTGGCGGCCAAAGTATTGGCTTGTGTATTGAATTACCATTTGAACAACGGGGCAATGAATACATTACTCAAGAAGTAGATTTCCATTATTTCTTTGTTCGCAAAGTTATGTTTTTGAAAAAGACCGCTGCTATTATTGCACTTCCCGGTGGCTTTGGCACTATGGATGAGGTTTTTGAAACGATTACGCTTGTGCAAACACAAAAAATTAAAAATATGCCAGTTATTCTTTATGGCCGAGAATATTGGGGCGGCTTAGTTGACTGGATTACCCAAACTATGCTCAAAGATAATAATTATATTAGTGATGGTGATCAAAACCTCTTCACTCTTGCCGATTCCGTAGAGGAAGTGATGCAGGCCCTTGAATGTATTACCCCAAAATCCACAGATAAAGACGGCCCATTGGGATTTGAAGATAATATATTTGAAGAGAACATGTAGAAGACAATCAATTCTTCAACATGTCATATGGCTGTTTATTATAAGAGCTTAATCGAATATTAAAGAAGTCATACCATCTAGCCTAAGATAAGAATCTTGGGCTAGAGTTATCTACAAGTATGAAATCCTTACAGATAGCCATTTGTCCACAGCCAAATAATAATGCAAAAACCGTAACAGTGTTATTTATACATGCTAGATGCATGCGCATCAATCTAGCTGATCTTCTTCTCTAAAGAGTTGAGACAGGCATCTGAGCGCTCAAGGCGATCGGTTATTTCTTTACAGTTTTTACGGGCACGACTATTGGCAACACACAGAGACATCAACACACAGGTAAAACCTAGAATTGCGAGTACACTTACCACTGTAGCCATGCAGCCCCCTCTTCATCTCAGTTCGGCCTTTTCTGGATTTTCCAACAAAAAATCATGCACAAAAGACTTTGCAAGTATGGTAAGATTGTTACAAATGCAACAAGAAACTCATTGATGAAAATAACAGAAAGACAAGGCTAAGAAAAAAACTTTTTCTCACAAATTGGACAGATGAGAAAAGCTCCCTGCCCAAGGTTCAAGCTGGAAAACCTAATTAAATAGGGTTCTTATTGGACATCCTATACGAGCGAGGCGTGCAATGGAAATGAGCTTTAAATAACGTATAAAAATGAGCGGTAGTGCCAATCCCGCACTCATGCTGTATTTCAAGTAAACTACGGCTACTTGAGCGCAAACTCCGACCTGCATAGGCCATTCGTAAACGATTGATATAAGCTGTTGTACTACAACGATAATGTTCACGAATAAGGCGGTTGATATGCTCACGGCTACGCCCTGTCAACCGGCACAGTGCTGGCAAGGCTTCAGGATAATAACGTGGGTCGTCAATAATAGCGAGACCCTCTATAAGCCATGTTGGAGCTGCCACTACATCAGCTTCTTCTGTAAGGGTACCCGCCTGCCGTAATGCTCGACGTAAAATATCACGTAAGGCCGTATCTCTGAGCAAAATATTCTGCGGATCTGCCGCTAATTGCCCACCCCAACGACTGATGGAAGCACGGTCATCTGATGACATCCAGCCCTGCCAAGCACAATCGGCATCCCATGGTCCACCTGCCGTACAATAGGCATCGTGCAATTCTGTCATGACTGACTGGGGAAAGGCAAAATTCAATAAACCCATGCCGTTATTCCCAGCAGAGAGACCATGCTGACTGGCTGGCGGAATGAACAAACAGTCTCCAACCACTAAGGGCGTTCGTTTTGCACCAATACGATGCTCTCCAGCACCGTCTGTTATCAGGGTGATTTCAGCAAAATCATGGCTATGTAGCCCAAATTCCTGTCGTGGTGTGTAGTCTACACGGCGAATATGGAGGCTGTCACCTTCCTCTGATATATCCTTCCAGTAGATAATATTCACCATTTTACTCCTATAATATCATTTTAGAATAATTTATAAGCATTGCAATGGAAGAATAAAGGACCGAGTTGTCTAGGATGACTGTACAAGATAAATATCTATAAAGGAACGTACATGACCACACTTTGCCCAACTCAAAACATTGCCAGTACCTTTGCCATTGATCTCGCTATCACCAAAACCTATCAAGAACATGCAGACAGCCACCCTGCACTTCGTGAAGCTGCTGTTCTTGCAGAACAGTTCCCTGCGGCGCTCTTGCCATTACGTGAAACAGATTCATTTGCTGGCCGCTATCAAATGGAGATGGCAACCGTTACTCATCACATTGGGTTTTTACCGCAAACACAAGGGAGCGGCTGTGGATATTTCTGTAATGAAACCAATCTCTGGGCAGATCTCGAAGCAGCTCAGCTTGATGCTGAAACCGAAACAGCCGTACGTGCAGCTGTTGACTTTTGGCGTACAGAAAAAACAGACGCGAAAATTCGTGCTGCTTATAGCCCAGAGCTTGCTGCTATGCTCCCTTCTGATGAATGGCTGACCGAGGCTGGTCCAGCTTTTCCACTCTACCGTATGGCTGGCTCTCACCTCGATTACACCAAACTCATTGCATATGGCATTCCTGGATTACGTACACATGTCAGTAATCGCGCCCAAGAATTACAAGCCGATGGCGATAAAAACGGCTACGCATCCTTTACGGCCTGCGCCCACGTTTTAGAGACTCTATCAAATTGCTGTATTTTTTATGCGGACCAAGCTGCCGAACTTGCCCAGAATACTTCTAGTGAAAACCGCGAGAACCTGCTGCAATTACGCAGTATTCTACTGGCACTTCCTGAACGAGCACCGCACACCGCTCGTGAAGCACTGCAATTGATGTACCTCTACTGCACCATGTCTGGTGCAAATAATTTTGGCCGCATGGATATTTACACCGGCCCCCTTCTACTAGCGGATTTAGAACACAATCGCACCACTGAAGAAAGAACTATTCAACAGCTCTGTAATCTATGGGAACTGATGGCAGAGGCTAACCATGAAACAAGCGCCCGTATTGTTATTGGTGGTGAAGGCCGCCCTGACCCTGTTGCAGCAGATGCCTTTGCCGCACTAGCCTTAGAAGCAACCTACCGTGCTGGTTTGCATTTACCGCAATTATCACTGCGCATTTGTGCTGAACAAAATCCAGCGCTATATGATCGAGCCTTAGATTGTCTTGGTGCTGGGCGAACCTTCCCTATTTTATATAATGATGATATCAATATTCCCTCCGTTATGAAAGCCTTTAATATTCCACGTACAGAGGCCATTCATTACGTTCCCTACGGTTGCGGAGAATACGTGCTCGCGGATCGTAGCATGGGCACGCCATCTGGCCTCATTAATATGCTTGCAGTTTTAGACCTGACCCTTCGCAACGGTTATGAACCAAACAGTCATCGGCAATGGGGTCCACAAACAGGCCACCTCCATGAACATAAAACTTTTGCATCGCTAATGACCGCTTACCGTAAGCAAGTTGAATTTTTCATACAAGCTTTGGCCGAGCAAGAAGCTTTGGAATATCAAGTTTGTGGAGAACATGCCTGTTTCTGTATGCACACCATGCTCTATGATGATTGCATCGCCCGTGGTAAAGCAGTTTTTTCTGGTGGCCTTCGCTACCTTGGCGGCACGATGGAATCATATGGACAAGTAAATACGGCTGATGCCCTACATGCCATTCGCACGCTTATCTATGACGAACAGAGCCTTGACCCTCACGCACTTCTAGAAGCTATTGATGCAAATTTTGATGGATTTGAACCGTTACATCATCGTCTCAAGCAACAAACAAAATACGGTAATGATGAAGACAACGTTGATGCTCTTGCTGCTGAAATCCATGAACACCTCTGCCTTTTTACCCAAGCACAAGCCAAACGCGTTGGCCTACACAATTATTTAGTCGTAGTCATCAATAACAGCGCCAACACATTGCTTGGACGCAATACCCCAGCCTCTGCTGACGGACGCATGCGTGGAACCGCTATGGCAAATGGCAATAATCCGGCATCTGGCATGGATAAAAAAGGTGTGACTGCTTTCTTAAATTCTTTACTGAAAATGCGTACAGATATTCATGCTGGTGCCGTACAAAACATGAAATTCAGCAAGAGTATCTTTAGCCGCCAGCGTCCAAAGCTAGAAGTGCTACTCGACACGTATTTCAAAAACGGCGGTGCTCAAGCTATGCTAACCGTGGTCAACCCTGAAGACCTCATCCAAGCACAAAAACACCCTGAACGCTACCAAAGCCTCATTGTACGGGTTGGCGGTTTTTCCGCTCGCTTTGTTGAACTTGATAGCGACGTACAAGGAGAAATACTTGCACGAACATTGAACGATTAATTGAATTAAGATGCACAATAGTATACAGAAAAAATAGTGATTTTTTTCGTATTCTTATCTTTGTTTTTTCTGACCCACACCTAGGACCACCACTCATGGACAACACCAAGGCGCTCGTTTTTGATATTCAACGCTTCTCTTTGCAAGATGGGCCGGGCATTCGTACTACGGTCTTTCTGAAGGGCTGTCCTCTACGTTGTGCATGGTGTCATAATCCAGAGAGCTGGAGTTTCACGACAGAGCTTTCTTTCGATGAACAAAAATGTGAACATTGCCACGCATGCGTAGATGCCTGTCCAAGCAATGCCCATATCATCAATGTAGATAAGCACCACGCCTTCATTCGCACATTATGCGATAACACAGGCGCCTGCGTAGAGGCGTGTCCAAATAGCGCTCTGAAGCTGTATGGTTATGATACTGATGTAGACAGTATTATGGAAGAAGTGATTAAAGACCGTGCCTATTATGATGAATCTGGTGGTGGCTTAACCATCTCTGGCGGCGAACCAATGAGTAACCTTTCATTCACTACGCAACTGCTCCATGCCGCTCGGGCAGCACAGATAGCAACCTGCCTTGATACCAGTGGTTTTGCCCCTTGGAAACAGTACGACCGTATTAAACATCTGGTTGATGTCTGGCATATTGATTACAAAGCTACTGGCGCTGAACTTCATAAAGAGCTCATCGGCGTTGATCGCCAGCCGATTATAGACAACCTCCATCGTATTCATGCAAGCGGTGCACGCATTATCTTACGCTGCCCATTGGTGCATGGTGTAAATGATAGCGATGAACATTTTCACTATATCGCCGATATTAGTAATAACTTGGCTGATATGACTATCGAATTCCTACCCTATCACGTTATGGGCGAAGCAAAACGCGATCGCATTGGACAAAAGGCCTCACATATGCCCAAAAAAGATGCTACTGAAGCAATCAAAACCGATTGGCGAGAGCGTTACTGCTCCTTCGGTGGCAATGAATCGATCTTAACCGTTTACTAGTTTGTTTTCTGGACAAAGAGGTCCTTTGGCTCAACATTTGCTTTCTCTCTAAAAAGAGCGTATCCTATGAATGAAACGCAGTTTGAGAGGAAATATTTTCAGTCATGGCTAGCACGTCATCCACACCCAAGCAAACGTCTTCACCGCAGACACCGGTGGATAAAAAGAAAGAGCAGAGAATTCTCATTACTCAAGCTCAGGCAGGCATGTTGTTGGCTCGACCAATCCTCAATGCCTCTCAGGTCGTTATTTGTGGTGCGGGCATGTCTTTGAATGAACATATCATTCATCAGCTGGCAATTCGTGGAGTCAAACGTATTTACGTTCAAGGACAACCGCTGCCAGAACCGGGACAAAAACCATTTGGTGAACGCTTAGCTGAGCTTGAACAACGTTTCAGCCGCGTCCACAGAAGTCTACTGATGCGTCATCTGCACCAAGCCATCAAAGATGAGATGAGTAAGCGCTCATGAGTATTTCGCTAACCAGTATCGCTAGCATAGCTGCTTCCTCAGTTCCGCACACGTTTCCACAAATGCGTCACAAACTGGATGACCTCGCTGCTGATAATGCCTGTCCTCTTGAGCTTCTTGCTTCGGTGATTTTATCTGACCCAGGAGCTAGTGCTCTGGTGCTGAGCAAAGCTATTTCCGCTCAGCATGAAAGTAAAATGGTCAGTACTGCTGTCAGTCGCTTTGGCCTTTCCATGGTACGGGGAATAAGCCTTGAATTACAAGATATTCCAGGAGCCAGCCGCTCTCTTCATGCGGCCCTCTGGACCCAAGCCAATGCCTGTGCAACTATGACGCGCTTACTCTCCAAAGAATGCCATGTTGTCTTTGAAGGCGCAGAAACCCCAGAACAATTTCATTTAATTGGCCTCTTGCATGATTTAGGAAGCATTTGTGCTGCTCGTCATTTCACCGATGGCTATATTGCAGCAGGTAAAGAATTACAGAAAAAAGATGGTCATACATTTGGCCAATGCCTACGGAACCAAATCGGTATTTCGAACCATGACCTTGGGGCACTAATCTGTCGTTCTTTACGACTGCCAGAAATCTATATGAGTTGCAATCGCTTTCATAATAGACCAGAGAAAGCAACCAAATATCAAAACGAAGTTGCCCTCATACATATTGCCAAACAGTTGATTGTTGGCTGTGGTTTTACCGTTGGTGGCAACAGCTTTATTCGAGACATCAATGAAGAAGCAATGGCTCGCTTGCACCTTCATGAAGAAGAACTCATGAAAGTGATTACAGCATTTTTCAAAAGCATGGATGATATTTCCCACTTTGAAGGTGGGCTTATTTAAGATCATTCTGTGTCCACAAGATACACAGCGCTGTTCAGTCATGCCAACATAGCTGCTTCTAGTCAGTAGATTATATACCAGCCATTTCCAGAAAGACTTTCATATCAACATTCTTTTGAACGTGTTCAGCTAAACGCTCAATAGCCGCATCAACATCATAAACGCCAGATGGAAGATTAAGTGCCGGTTGCCCTCGACGCTGCCGCAATTCATTCAACAAGTGCCCACGAGCTACATCATCATCAAATAAACCATGTAAATACGTACCACGAATAAAAGAGTGCTCATGTTGCCAACCGATAGTCTGGCCATCTGTTCGAGTCATCCACGGTAGAGCGCCATTGCTATCGGTTGCACCGTGATGAATCTCATATCCGTGTACGCTCATCCCATCGGTGGTACATGCTTTACATTCTTGTAATTCTTTTCCGCTAGCGAGTGTGGTTTCTATGGGCAACAACCCCATGCCACTCTCTTTCCCAGCTGCTCCTTCTACACCATGCGGGTCTGCAATAGAAAGTCCCAACATTTGCATACCACCACAAATACCTAAAATAGGAATGTTTTGAGCTTTCTGCTCTATTGCCCCCACAATGCCACTGCTTTGTATTGCACAAAAATCATCACGAACATTTTTTGAACCTGGAAGAATAATAAGGTCTGGATCACCGAGGTCCCCAGGATTCCGTACAATACGAACAGAAACATCTGGCTCGACCAAAAGAGGGTCTATGTCGGTTGCATTAGCAATGTGCGGCACATCTATCACCACAATATCAAGCAAATGTGGCGGCGCACGGTTTGGACCACGAGTTAAACGTACCGCGTCTTCCTCTGGCAATCCCATATTATGTAAATACGGAATAACTCCAACAACAGGTGTATGGGTTTCTGCTTCGACCATCACATGCGCATCATCTAAGAGCGATGCATCACCACGAAAACGGTTTACTAAAAAACCGCGTAATAAATCTCGCTCCCATTGTTCAAACACCGTATAATGCCCAATAAAATGAGCGTAGACACCGCCGCGGTCAATATCTCCGGTTAAAATAACCGGCGCTTCTGCATGACGTGCCATTGCCATATTCACAATGTCATGTTTTTTAAGATTAATTTCTCCCGGTGAACCAGCCCCCTCTAAAATAATGAGTTCGGCTTCTTCCGCAAGTTCATCATAGGCTTCACAAGCAATAGCACGACCTTGCCGCTTATAGTCAATATAGCCCATAACATCCATATCTTGAATGGCTTGCCCACGAACAATTATTTGTGCGGTCGTATCGGCAGTTGGTTTTAATAAGATAGGGTTCATTCGTACATCTGCTGGCACACGACAAGCCATCGCCTGCACCGCTTGAGAACGGCCAATTTCCCCACCGTCACAAACAGCTGCGTTTAATGCCATGTTTTGCGCTTTAAATGGACGCACCTTCACACCCATATTTGCAAAGATACGGCAAAAGGCAGAGCATAAAACACTTTTTCCTGCATCTGATGTACAGCCTTGAATCATAAACGCTGGAGTTTTTTTCTGAGACATAATGCCCTTTCATTATAAAAAACGTTCATGATGAGACAGGCTTATTTAAAAAAATAAAGCAACCAGCTCACACCAAAAAAGAGAGGCCCATTCCATCACAGGCGAGTTGTACATTGTCTGGTAAACGTTTTTCCCATTCAGCGTAACGTACTTCGTGCCCCATATGAATCAGGACAGTTTGTTTCGGCTGTAAACGTTTGATAATGGCTTCAGTTTCTGCCCAACAGGCATGGGTTGGATGTTCAGCCTCTCGTAACATATTTATGAATAAGACATCAAGGTGCTGTAAATGCGTATCCACTGCAATAGGTAATGATTTAATATCCGTCAAATAACCACATGACTTGCCAAAACGAAAAATACTGACTCGCCCAGCTGCACCATGACTTGCCGCAAATGAACAAACAGGCAAACCAGCAATATCTATCGGCACAGCCTCCGCTAAAGCCTGTGTGGCCAATACCGGTGCGCCAAGTGTGTATGCTTTATCTGGATCAGCAAAACAATAGGCGAACTGAGTTCGTAACTCAGCAAGGTCTTTGTCATAGCCGTAGAGCGTTATACTTTTCTTTTTGCCATGGGTACGCATAAGGCGATTGAGATGCCGTAATTCATTAATGCCATGGGTATGATCTGCATGGGTATGAGTAATTAACACTCCATCACAACGGGTAATACAATCTTCTGGATAAGAATTACCATCCCAATTTTTATAGGGATCTCGTAATTGATACATCAAGTCTGGACCTGTATCAATAAGAATGCGCTGCCCATGAGGACCATACAAGATTGCCCCAGAACGACGACGAAAATCCCGTGGGTCTTCCGACCAAACTTCTCGCCATCCCCATGGTGGTGAACCATGGCTCGTGCCACATCCAGTAATAACAAGCTTCCACTGCTCTTGACTCGTCACCTTTTACTGAACCTTTAATTTCGCTAATTCCGCAGCAGTTTGCTGACTGGCTTCGTCTGCCATATCCTGAACAATATCGATCGGCAATAAATGATCTTGGGTAATCGGGTCGGGTAAATCATCTAATGTTGATGAATTGTCTAGACAAAACACACCAACACGCGTTCGGCGGAGTGCAGTTAAATAACCGCCCGTTCCAAGTGCAGTGCCAATTTGTCTCGCAAGTGTACGGATATAGGTGCCACGACCACAATGCACACGAATTGCAAGAAATGGCCATTCATAAGAGAGAATCTCTAGACTATAAATCTGAACGGTCCGTTCTGGAATATCTACAGCAATCCCCTTACGCGCAAGTTTATAGGCAGGCTGACCATTTACTTTTAAAGCACTAAAATGCGAGGGACGCTGTTTCACCTCTCCGGTTAAACTATCGCACACCGGTTTGATGTCCTGTAGTGTAGGAACCTGCTCAACAACAACTTCTTCACGTTCCTGCTCGGCATCATCTGATGCCGTAAAAGCACTGAGGTCTACGGTAGCCTCATACACCTTAGGCATACCCATTATTTTTTCGACCTCTTTAGTCGCTCGGCCTAAACAACAAACCAATACGCCAGTAGCCAATGGGTCAAGCGTTCCTGCATGTCCCGTTTTATTATTCCCAGCTGCAATACGCACCTGAGTCATTGCACGATTAGAACTCATCTCTAATGGTTTATCGACAACAAAAAAACCGTTTATTAAACTCGGGCGACGACGAGACATGCTGTTCACGCTCTCATGGTAGTAGTATTATGAACGAACTGGTGTCAGCCACTGTGACTTACTGGTATCACGACCATACACAGCATCTTCATAGGCCTGTTGAATAAGTGTGGTAACAGGACCACGTTCACCAGTTCCGATTGCGCGATGATCTATGCTACTGGCCCAACTGACTTGGCAGCCAGTACCAACAAGAAAACATTCATCAGCACGGTATAATTCAGTACGACCAACGGCACGTTCTTCCACAGAAATATTATGCTCTTGAGCAAGGTCTATAATAGAGCTGCGAGTGATACCTTCTAAAATACCAGAGGTTTTATCTGGTGTCACCAAGACACCATCACGTACGAGGAAAAGGTTTTCTGCTGAGCCTTCACTCACCTGTCCACGTTCATTTAATAAAATAGCCTCATCATAGCCATTCATGAGCGCTTCTGTTTTGGCTAACGCTGAATTAATATAGCCGCCATTCGCTTTCGCACGTGTTGGGATACTATTGTCATGCAAACGTGTCCATGATGAAACGCAAAGTTTGAGACCCTTCGCTGTATCAAGGTAATCACCAAGCGGTTGAATGTAACACATGTAACCATTAGTAGCCTTAATCAAATCTGGGCCAAGCTCTGTACTATCCTTAAAAACCACAGGGCGTAAGTAACAATTGGTTTGCATCTTATTACGAGAGACCGACTCAATAGCTATTTGCATCATCTCTTCTACTGATGGACTTTCCATCATAAGCATGCGCGCATTGCCTTGAAGACGCTTAAAATGTTCTTCTAGGAACAATAGATTCACTTGCTCACCATCCCAATAGCCACGTATGCCTTCAAAGCATCCAGTTCCATATTGTAACGCATGCGTATTGATAGGTACCACGCTGTCTTTGAGCGGAGCCCAGTTGCCGTTCAGGTATGCCAATAAAGTATTCTTGTCTGTCATAGCGGAAACTATAGCTAGAATCTACCGCTGACAATAGGGTGCCTACTTGCCCTCCCCTCTAAGCCCTTACTATCGCTGATTCTTACTATTCTTAGGATTCCTTATGCGTAGCACATCCCTGACTCCACTCTCTTCACAACATACCGTTTTGGCCTTTGTTTTGGCGGGCGGACGAGGAACGCGCTTAAACCCACTCACTGAAGAGCGCTCTAAGCCTGCCGTCCCGTTTGGTGGACGTTACCGTATTATTGATTTCGTACTCTCAAATCTGATCAATTCCGGGATCTATAGTACCTATGTGATGACTCAGTACATGAGTCAAAGTCTCAATGAACACCTGAACGATGCATGGAACTTTGGCTCTGCTCTAAAAGATGTTTTTGTTTCCTCCGTTCCTGCTCAACAACGAACTGACGGCTCGTGGTACAAAGGTACTGCTGATGCTGTATATCAAAATTTCAATCTCATCTCTGACCATGATCCAGATATTATGCTGGTATTCGGTGGCGACCATATTTTCTTAATGGACGTACGACAACTCATTCAGTTTGGTCTCAACAAACGAGCAGATGTAACGATTGCCTGTAACACTGTTCCTATTAGCGAAGCCAGCCGTTTTGGAGTAATTGAAGTTGATGACGAATGGCGAATTACTGGTTTTCAAGAAAAGCCAGAAAAACCAACGCCACTACCAAATAATCCGGACATGGCATTGATTTCCATGGGCAACTATTCTTTTGACACAGATGTCTTAAAAGAATACTTAGAAGCAGACGCGGACATTGAAGATTCTTCTCATGATTTTGGTAAAAACATTTTGCCAACCATGCTCGCAGACGGCAAAAAATTATTCGCCTATGATTTCAATCAAAACACCATCCCAGGCAGCAGCGTCTCCAGTAGTTACTGGCGTGACGTTGGAACCATGGAATCCTATTACGAAGCCGCGATGGACTTACGCTCTATCCAACCAGAGCTTGATATCTATAACGCACAATGGCCTATTCGTTCAGAACTTGTTAATTTACCACCAGCCAAATTTGTCCATAATATTAGCCCACGCATGGGACAGGCACATCAATCAATTATTGCAGAAGGCACCATTGTTTCTGGAGGCACCGTTGTTAATTCTGTTGTTGGTCGAAACTGCCGCATCAACAGCTATGCCCATGTAGAAGACTGCGTTATTATGGATGACGTTACTATTGGTCGTCATGCACAAATTCGCAATTGTATTATTGATAAACATTGCGTTATTCCTGAAAATGATGTTATCGGATTTAATCACGAACAAGATGCTCAACGTTTTCATATTTCTGACTGTGGACTTGTGGTCATTGCTAAAAGCACAAAAGTCACACCGGTTTAGAAAACCAGTACAAGCCTAGCAATCATGAATCAACACCGCTATCAAGACCGCTTTGAATTGCCTGAAGGCCGCCTCGCCATTGATTACGAGACGGAAAACGGGATTGTTGTCTACTCTTTAACTGCTCATGCTCTACAGGCAATTAATCGCCACCAATGGATAGAAAGTGAAAAGCGTGGCTATGACTGTGGTAACGATACGATCGAAGAATGGCTTCAGCGATACTGGAAAGGTTGGGTTCGCTCCAAATTACTTGAACACTTTCTGGGCAAACGTTTTTGGGGTGCATTTGGAAGTGACACCTTCAACCTTTTTCGACACCAAAGCTTTAACGCCATTGCCGATGAAGAAACCAGCCAAATTATTGCAGATAAACTTGCTGATGGCGGAGAAAATTTAGACATTATCAATTGGGCTATCCAAGAAAAAAGAGACATAGATGGTGTCATTGCCTTACTTGAACGCATAGATATCAACGCCCAACGCCAACGACTTTTAACAAATCACATTCGATTATTCTTATGAAGCTACCGCACAAAGAATACACACAGAATACCGCTAAAGGAGAGAAAAACATGAACCTTGAAAAATGCACTGTGAAAGAGTTGCGGAAACAAGCTCAAGCGCTTGCTATAAAAAACCGGTCTAAAATGCGCAAAGCAGAACTCATCAGCGCTCTTAAAGCTGCTCAGACAGCACACGCCAGTGACCCAGCACCAATACCAGAACAACTAACCAGCCCATCTTCACGCATGCTGCAAGAACAAAAGCAGCAGCAACGTGAACAATTTCCGAATGGAGATCCTGGCCTCCCTATACCTGAGCGTTACGAAGAAGACATTCTACAATTGATGGTTCGTGATCCACAACACGTCTACGCTTACTGGGAAATATCTTCGGCCACCTTAGAAAAATTACGTACTGAGCACGGACCTATGAATGATGCCGTTCTTATTCTTGAAACGAATACTGGCACAGAAATGCGTGTAGTTGATTTAACAACGAATAATTACTTTCTCACCGTTCCTGAAAATGCTGAATACCGTGTTCGCCTTGCCGTACGTGATAAAGGCAATGAAGTGCACAACTTCATGGAAAGCAGCCCTGCCAATACCCCAAGTGCTCAACCACAAACCCATAACAGTGATGAGCATCAATGGATGGCAGTTGATGAAACAGGTACCATCAATGACCGCGACTTTCATGAGCTTGTTGATAGCGCCGGCCTTCCTGGTGGTCCCAACAGTGCAAGCCTGCAAAAACGGCCGCATACATGGGTTGGTGATGCCTTCAACTTGCCTTCTAGCCATAGCTTTTCGAGTTCTCTCTTGAGCAGCGCATCTCTCACTCGTCAGGAGTCCTAATGGCACACGGCTATTTATTACTCGTCCTTCACGCCCATTTGCCATACGTCCGTCATCCTGATGAAGACGACTTCCTTGAGGAAGATTGGCTCTTTGAAGCGATTACAGAAACCTATATTCCTCTCTTGCACCAAATGGATGAGTTGCAGGAACAAGGTGTGTATACACGCCTAACCATGACATGGACCCCCTCACTCTGCGAAATGCTTGTTGATCCGCTTCTGCAAAAACGCTACATCAAGCATATCACATCATTGCTTGAACTAGCTGAACAAGAAGTTGCAGCCAAAGCAGATACGCCATTTGCAGAGGCCGCAGTAACTTACCAAAAACATTTTGAATTTTGCTTGAAGAAATTCAAAGAGTATGATGGCAATATCCTTTTGTGGGTTCGTGAAAAAATGGAAGCTGGCCTGCTTGAGCCGATTACTTGCGGCGCTACTCACGGCTTCTTACCACTGATGCAGACACGACAAGCACAACGCGCACAAATTGCTATTGCTTGTGATAATTACCGTAAACATTTTGGCCGTAACCCAAAAGGTATTTGGCTACCAGAATGTGGATTTAAACCAGGTATTGATGAATTACTTGCAGAATATGGTATTCGCTTTTTCTTCATGGAATCACACGGGCTGTACTACGGAAATCCACGCCCACATTATGGCGTGTATCGCCCAACCTTCACAGAATCAGGTGTAGCGGCTTTTGGCCGTGACCCCGATAGTAGCCGCAATGTCTGGTCTGCTGAATGTGGCTATCCTGGAAATGCCGCCTACCGTGAATTCTATCGTGATCTCGGTTATGATGGTGATTACAATTATGTGAAAAAATATCTGCATGATGATGGCGTTCGCCGCAACTTAGGACTCAAGTACCACCGTGTGACCGGTGGCGTTGATCTCCATCACAAAGAACCGTGGATTCCAACCGATGCCTTTGGTCAAGCGATGGAAGATGGCGGTAATTTCGTCTATCTCCGCGGGCAACAAATTGAACAACTCCATAACATGTTTGGCGGTGATCCAGTTATCGTTGCTCCATACGATGCAGAACTCTTTGGCCATTGGTGGTACGAGGGGACGCAATTTATTTCCTCTATTTTCCACACTGCTATGCAAAACCATAACTTAACGGTTATTACTGGTAGTGAATATTTAGAGCGTAACCCAGCTCACCAAGTGCAAACCCCCTGTGAAAGTAGCTGGGGTGATGGTGGCTATGCCGATGTGTGGTTAAATCCGGGTAATGAGTGGATTTATCGTCATCTACATGCAGGTGAACGCCGAATGATTGAAGCAGCACACAAGCATCCGGATGCGGAGCCATGCAGTGATATTGAACGAGTTCTGAATCAGATGGCGAGAGAATTACTGCTCGCACAATCTTCTGATTGGGCTTTTATTATGACCACAAATACAACGGTTCCATACGCCATTCGCCGCACGAAAGATCACATTAACCGCTTCACCTGTCTCTATGAATATATTATGTCCGGCACTATTCAGATGGACACCGTGGAACATCTAGAATGGCTTGATCCCATTTTTCAAGAAATTGATTACCGCATTTACACCAGACACGACTAAGGCTCATGGGTATTATTTTTACTGATCTTGATGAACGCCCTGACCTCCTAGAGCCCACTTGTGCACTCTTTCGTGCGCATGGGCCTGGGCGGCACCATGCGGTACATGGTGAACCAAAACGCATTGGCCTGCCAGTTCAACAACGAGATTTACTCGATTGCCTTGGTGTTTTAATTGCTCTTGAGAATGGAATTCTTGTAGGCGCACTTGGTTTATGCAGCTATAGTGATGAACAAATAACACTCTGGGGGCCAATAACCACGCGCCCAGAAGATACTCCGGTTGCTGATGCCCTGCTCCACACTGCCAGAGAAGTGCTACAAGACAGTACTTACGAAAGCCTGCGCACACAAATTGATATACGCAACCGTTACCTCCGTTCATTTTTTCTCAATCACGGCTATAGAGCATGGAAAAATAATGCTATTTATACCCGCCCCTTTACGGCTCAACTAACCCAACCGTTAATTGAATCAGTTACCCGCAGCACCCGCTCTGAACATGACTTACTCTTCCGTATCTTTAGTGAATGTTTTCCGGAAAGTGGTCACCACGATGTGACGCTTGAAGAACGAGAGCAAGAAGGCTACCGTCATTACCATCTTATTCACAAGAACAATATCATTGGTGCCGCTGCCGTACACGGTGGTTCCAAACGAAGTTGGCTCAGTCTCTTTGGTGTACAGAGTACACAGCGCGGCCATGGCTATGGTAATGAATTACTTGCAGGTCTGCTTGCACGAGAAGAACGCACCAATGCACAATCAATTGCCCTTGAAGTCCTAGACGACAATACCAGCGCCAAAAAAGTCTATGAGCACCACGGGTTTCAGCGACTTTTAACAACCGCTATCATTACTGGACCAGTTTAACTCAGCATTTTTTCAAGCTGCTGCATAAAACGCTTTCGGTCCTTTTTCTCTATGGGTTTTTGTCCACCACGACTCTCACCGGTATCACGAAGATACTGCATGAGCTCTCGCATGGCCAGGGCTTCGCCGATAGATTTCGTGTCACGAACCTCTCCACGATTCGTAATCACCTGTGCACTCTTTTCTAGACAGAGTGATGCTAACGGTATGTCATCCGTCACAACCACATCTCCAGCCTGCACACGCTCAACAATCCATTTATCCGCTGCATCAAAACCGTCATCAACAACTTCCAACCGAATACTTGGATCGTTTGGCATGTTCATCCACTGATTCGCTACCACCCAGACCATGAGCTGATGGCGAGCAGCAACACGGTACGTTTCTTCCCGCACGGGGCAGGCATCAGCATCGATATAAATACGAGGCATGAGTCGTTCTCTCTACTGCAATGCTTTTATGCGTTCTTCGGTTGAACGAACACGATCCTTAGCACTTTGAATAATAGGATCGCTTTCTACCGTTGGATGCGATTCCACATAATCTGGGATAATACGAGCGCCCCGTTGATCATCACTTTCTTTACTTCGCACAACTAATTTCGCCATATACCGTTCAATACTCAAGAGTTCTTCTAAACGGGCTGCGAGGTTTGTATCTGGCATATAGGCATCTAAAATTTCATGAGCTAATGTTTCTGCCCCAGATTCCTGTTCATGGCCTTCGGCTTCAGCAAGTAGCACCCGCAAAGCATACCGCTTTAAAGTATAGGTATACGACTCTATCGCTTCAAGTCGCACTGATTCACGAATAAAGTTTTTGCCAATGCCTTCTACATCCTTATCCGTGTAGATCTCTTTTATTTCTTTCACAGATTCTAAACGTCGTAAAGCATCTTGAATCAGCACGATCGTTGATGGTCGTAAGACATGGTAACTAATAGCATGACGCTTACTCTGGTCACGCTTTTTGAATTTTAATTCTGTGCGCACCATACCATAAGCATTTTGGTACAAGGTCCATGCCGGTGTCAGCTCATTAAAGGCACGCGGTACAACCGTACTCTCAACTGGTAAAGCTGGAGTTGAAATAAGGCTAAAGGGAAATGACACTTTTTGTGGTAGGGTATTCACACCCGCGCTAATAACAGAATAAGGAGATTCACTATAATTTGCTGGAAAACGAATAGAACAGCCAAGACCATAGAAGACCCCTTCACCAGGCCACACTTCTTGGTCTGGAGCGCGAGAAGTGTGGTTACTACCAACCATAGCACCATAACCAACGTTACCCTTACCTTCTGGCCAATAGGCAGCGATCAGCAAACTTTGATGATGAAAGCCAACAAATGGCCCAACCAAAGATGCAGTAATTTCACCTTTTTCAACATGCGTATTTGGTCCAATAATAGATTCTTCTACCATACCATTATTATCAACAGCACTATGTTCAAGCAAAGCACTACGCTTAACCATGGCCGTTCCACCAACAGTCACGCCCCATTGTAGAATAGCATCAATAACGGTTGCCCCGCCACCAACGAAACACGGTTCTTTTTCTGAGGAATACATGGTAACATTACGAATTTGTTCACCACGGTCGATATTGGCATATGGCCCAATAAATGAGTTCTCAATGAGACCGGTATGAATAATACGAGCACCACGCTGAACCCACACAAAGTCACCACTAACCCGCTCATTGTATGATTCCATTTCAACATGCAGCCCAGCAAGGCCTTCTGTATCATGACGGTCACGCGTAATGGCAGCAGCATCAGACACACGCATTTCTGCCCATAATGGAACTTCTCGCCCGCCAGTTTCTAAACCAACCGCAATATCAATGCCACACCCACAACGAGTTGGACCGGTGCAACGAATAGTACCAATATCAAATAAAACGACATCTCGTTCAACTACAACTGATGACGCGAAACGCACCTGTTCCACTAAACAATTATTTCCAATTTGACAATTATGCAGACGGCTATCGTATACGCCCGTATTAACACTTGCACCTGGAATAACATCCAAGTCCGCATCAAAACGGCCAAGTACGCAATATCCGCTTAATGATGTACGGCGCACACGAAATGGGTTAAAATCTTCAGCAACTCGAACGTTGGTCCAGTTTTCTGCTTGGCAGCCTTGGCTTTCCATCACCGCAATTTCTTCACGTGAAATATCACGCAAAAGCAAACCATTAATATTATCTGGGCGTTTGCGCTCAACAATTCGAGCGTTCTGTAAAAGGCTATGGGTTTCGTTTTCACTTGTGGCAATGAGCTGGCTTACTAATGAGATAGTGGTGCTAGAGAGAGACTCAGTCATGGGGTATTTAATTCCTGAAGAGGTGTCTGAATACGAGATGCTGCAAATCGATCAACAACAACGGTCAAATTCGGATGGTTCGTTGTAAGCTGGCTCGCTGGCACCGCAGTCGTTCCTTTATTACAATCAAGGATTCGATGCACCGCATCTGCCTTACCGATACCTGTAGCAACAATAATAACATGCCGCGCTTCCATCAGCGTAGCCAAGCCCATAGCTACAGCGCTCGATGGTGTTTCAGTTAAATTCTTAAAACGGTAGCCATCAGATAATGCTGCCAAGGTTGATTCAGTAAAATCAACTGCACGAGTTCTGCTTTTAATACTAGAACCTGGTTCATTAAATCCAACGTGACCATTATAGCCAAGCCCTAATACCACAACATCTAAATGGCCGCGGGCTTTAATCAATAAATCATACGCTTTACACTCAGCATCTATATCTGCGGCATGGCCACACGGTGCATAAGTATTTTCCATCGGCACGTCTATATGACGGTAAAAATGATAATTTAAAAAATAACGGGTACTACTGGAATCGCCTGGTTCAAGGCCAACGTATTCATCTGTATTAAAGAATGTAGCCCACCTATAGCTCACACCGCCAACACGGTTATGCCGACGTACCAGCTCATGATAACCACGGCTTGCAGTACGGCCTGTTGCCAAGGCTACCGTTAGGGTTGGCTTTTCTATCACAGCCTGCTCTATGATATCTGCAATCTGTGTGCTCACGCCATCAGTGTCATCTGCCACAAGTACCTGCATAACATCCCACTCTTTCTGCCGATCATCAGTCCTCGAAGCGCTGTTCTTTGCCGAAGCATTTCACATGAACAGGGCTTAGTACCTAAGCCCCTGCTCCTGCCGCAAACCATTCGCTTAAAAGTCACGAGTATACTAGCCCTAGCTAGAATATGTCTAGTACGAGTGCACCCCCTGAAGACGGAGGAAAGCTAGCCCGTAAACGAGAAAACCAACCATGTCGCCAACGCTCCTGAAAGTGCGGCAAAGATGAGTGTCACTATCCCAAAATGAGCTCGCCCTCGGGCAAGTAAGACTGCCCGAACAGACTCACGAAACAGGCTGACACTTTGAAAGCGTGCACCTGGCTGTGGCGCCATTGCTTGAATGGTGATACGCTCCAGTTCTTTAGAAATATCTGGACAACGCTTCCGTAATGGCAACAAGCGAATACCCGCACGCACTTGACGAAATTCGTTAAAATCAGTTGCCTGACGAGCGTATGGGAGGTCTCCGCTGAGCAAAACATATAACAATACACCCAGTGCATAGACATCAGCACGGCCATCACTTAACTGCCCTTCCAATTGTTCTGGCGCGGCAAAATGAGGGCTCCCGCAAATATGCCGTTCATCATCACTGCCAGACAGCCCCCAATCGATAATAGCAGGAACTAAATCAGCACTAATAATAATATTAGATGGCTTTAAATCTCTATGAACAATGCCACGGCCGTGCGCATGCTCCAAAGCAGAAGCAATCCGCAAGAAGACTCGCAAACGATCATCACGACTCAGCTCTGGTCTCTGCGTCAAGAAATGGTCGAGGCGCTCTCCTTCTCGTAATTCCATAACCAAATACGATGTGCCATCTGAACGCCGTCCAAAATCGTACAGCAACGGAATCGACGGATGGGCCAATTGCGCCAGCATGCATTTTTCATCTTGAATATGCTTCCGTGCTTGCGAGTGATTACTATGGACACATTTGATCGCAACAAGGCGGTCAAGTGTGGTATCATGTGCTCGATAGACAACACCCTGTGAACCTTGGCCGACCGTTTTCTCTACGAGATATCGGTCTCCTGAATCAAAGAATGAATCCATTCCTTCAGTGTAAATAGACTCATCCGCTTGTCCCGCCGCAAAAAAGTCATCAAGTAAGTTGGGCTGTAAAGATGACCACGCTACCATTTCCACGTTTGCACCTTTACTGTCTTTCTTGAGAAGTCGCTACAAAATAGTTCACACGGCAGGGTCTCTTAGAGATCCCAAATTTGTCCTTCACGGGCAGCACTCAACTTCCAGTTTGCACCAGGAGCCGCAAGCTCCTTGTACCGTTTCGCTTTCTCAAGCAGCTCGGTAATATGCACATCGGAAGCCATCGGGTCATGATGAAAAATAACCAGTTCACCGATGTTCGTTTCTCTAAAGAAATCTATCCAATTAAATATTGTTGAATGACCAAAATTCACACGCTCATGACATTCTAAAAAACCATACATAGCATCAACAACCACCAAGTCTGCTCCCTCTACGAAAGAGGAATAAATAGGACCTAGCTTTTCTGGAGACTGAGAAACCTCTGTGTCCGTTAAATAGCAAACAGTTTTTTCAGATGAGGATTCAGTATGGGTAACTCTATAACCATAGGCTTTATCTGGGTGAATCATCGGTAAAATGCGTACCTGAACATCACCAACTTGATTAACAGCATCTTCAAATAATTGATTGCTCTCAATCGATCGTGGCAAACGCCCCCATTTTACAGGAAAATATGCACCAGACATCTGGCCTGCAAGCAGCTCACCTGCATCACTGCGACCTGACCATACATGCAAGTTTTTACCCGGCTGATAAATTGGGCTAAAAAACGGGAAACCACAAATATGGTCCCAATGAAAATGAGTAAACAGAAAATGAATATCATCTTCTGTTGCACGGCCATCTTTTAACAATTCACTACCAAGACCAACAATGCCAGTTCCGGCATCACAAATAATAACTTGGCCATCTATTGCAAGCTCTACACAACTGGTATTCCCACCATGTGTCCAAGCATGTGGAGATTCGTCCAGGTACTTATCAATAGAGTCTTCTGAGGCAATATCCTCTGCAGTAGCATTCTGCAACAGCAGTGCCATCTTCTCGCGAAGGTGAGGATGATGGATGGGCGTGGCTATAGAGCCGCGCGCACCCCAGATACGAACACGCATAATCCCTCTCTGATGCAGTGGATAACGTTTAAAGCGTAGGATGCTGATCCCATGATGCAAGGCGGGCTTTTCGGAGATTCACTTCGCAATACCTTTGTGTGAAGGAATACGCCACACCCAAACGCCTAGCATTCTAGAAAAAGGCATCTAGGCTGCACCATATGATTAGTACCATCGAAATCGGCGCGCGCTTCATACGCTTCTGTCTCGTACAACAAGACCGTATTACAGCTCTTGAAGAATGGCCGGTACCAGAAGACAGCGACCCAATTGACTCGCTTGCGATCATGCCATTTCCAGCAGGAGTTGGTAAAGTTCGTGTGGTAACTCATCATCAAGACATGCTCCTTAGCACGATGATTCAACCACCCTGTCCACCAGAGCGGCTTGAACGTATTATTCATTTCGAAATGAACTCCACACTTGGTGAGAGCGCTACCGACTGCGAATTTACCTGGCACGTTACGAAAACAGGTTCCTTAGATGAGATGCGGGTCTTAGTTCTCTCCGTCAAAAAAGATCTGCTTCAACGTATCACAACAGCGCTTAAGCCTCATAATATTAAATTAGCAAGTTTGATCGACCCATGTCTTGCTCTTTTCCATGCTTACAAAAACATTGCGTCCACAGTTCCTACCAATCTTGATCAAGATGAATCTGAAGCATCTCCAGAAAATGCTATTCTACTAGACTGCCGCAGCGATGCTATCCATAGCGCGATTATCTTGGACGGAGAACTCTGTTATTACCGCAGCAACAAACCTGGGTTTGACGACCTAATCGAGGCCATTTCCCAGCTTAGGAATATTGACCGCGACAGCACGGTACAACTGCTCACGAAGCTACGAACAGATTTGCCAGACGATCTTAAAAACCTTATTAGCAGACAAGCGGCCAGCATTTCAACAACAATTACCAACACCGTTCGTTTTACTCAGGCACAATTACACATGCCGAATTTTTCAATAGATCGCATACATTTAGCAGGGTCTGCTGGACAAATCTCAAGCCTCGACTCACTCTTGCATGATCGCGCCCGTAAACCGGTCACATTCATCAACCCATTCATCAGCTGTCCCATGTCACTTCCCATGTCATGGATGGATGAACATGCTCTCCTACCAAATTCTTGGACAACAGCCATTGGCGGTGCTTTACTTGAGCAACCAGAACTCGATGGTATGAGTTCCACCGTACTCAAAAAAAACCAATTCTGGCTCACCAAAGGGCTATTGCGGGCAAGTATTGTAGCTGCGGCAATCATTATCCTCATCACAACCCTTGCCCAAACAACAACCCATAGCCACCTCAGCAATCGATATACACTACTAGAAGGCACCAATCAATCTGGCCTTGTTCCCATCGCGCAAACAGCACATGCTGACCTTGAACGGATGAAAAACAACAAAATGCTGTTAGCACAACATATGACAAGCCTACGCCATATACGTAGAACTGATCATATTGCTCGTGAGTTTCTCTCTTTAGTTGCCACCCTGCAAGACCCAGAAACCTGCCCAATCACCTTAGATAGTTTTGCTGTTAATCGCACCACTGAAGGCAATATCGAAATACACCTTGTTGGCTTTGCCAAACTAGTCGGTTCTCAACGAAGCGCTGACATCCTCAATAATTTTGAAAATGAATTAAAAACACGGTATCCGGCCATTAGCAGCCTCCACTCCATAAGCATGCCGCCAGATCCAACCCGCCATGCCTTTGGCTACCGCATTTCCATTGCTCATTAGCTTCACATGGCCAGCTCCTCCCATCCCCCTTCGTCTACGAAGAAAAGAAAGCCGCGTCCTTCTGCTCCCAGCATGCCGCAGCTTCAAAAACACCTCATTACGCAAGTTCCACGAGAAATTGCTGAAGTACTAGCACCCTCCATTGAATGGCGTTGTACGGCAACACGGATTACTGCCGTTGTTCCAAACCTTGCATGGTTAGATGTATTCCAGCGATATGCTCAGCAGTGCATGGAACAATACGCTCTACACTACCAAAGGTCTCTACATGTTCGCTGCAAACTTGATGCAGAAGAAGATAGTGAACAACAGCAAACCAATACCCTTGACTCTTGGCTGCAAGATCCCGGCAATGAATTTGCGCTAACCGCATGCCACCGGATTATTAATGCACCAGGCATAGAACATAACCCACTGTATTTGTACGGTCCATCTGGATGCGGAAAAACCCATCTCCTTCATGCCGTAGCCCATGCCTACCAATCTATGCTTGGCGATGAAAGCGTTCTCTTTATTAATGGCTCAACCTTCGTTAACAAAGATGCCCAAGAACTAGCAAGTCGGAAACAAACACCACTGCGAGATGCACTCGACAACGCTGTTCTAATTTGTTTTGATGATATCGAACATCTTGCTTCTCGCAATCTTGCCCAAGAAGAGCTTTTCCACATTGTAAATACTTGTTTAGAAAATGGCCAACAACTCCTCTTTACTGGTCCTCAACCGCATAACCATATTCACCAGCTCGAAGAACGGCTCTCAACTCGTCTTGGCTGGGGTCTTTCTATTGGCATTGATATCCCAATGCTTGAAACTCGTATTGCCTTCCTACGACAACTTGCAGGCAGCGCTTTAGATGACATTGCTGAAAAAGATCTTCCGACTTTGATTGAGACCCGCGCACCGGATATGCGGCAAGTCAAAAAGCTTGCAGACCGTCTTCTTAATGGTGAAGATCTGAGTATACACCAAGACGACATCAGCTTTGACCGCATTGTGAGTTGTGTCAGTGATTTCTATACCCTGCGAGTTGGTGATATTATTAGCAAACGCCGTACTCGCCCCATCACCCTTGCTCGGCAAACAACACTCTTACTCGCTCGACGCTTAACCAACCACAAACTGGAAAGCCTCGGGTCTCTTGTTGGTGGTCGTGACCATACCACCATCATCTATAGTCTCAGGCAGGCTGAAGAACGCATAGAACATGACAGCACCTATGCTGATACCATTCGTATCCTCACCCAAACGATCTTAGGATAAAAACACACTAAGTTGTTGAAATAACAAGAGATGGAAGACACGTCTCACTGTTAATTCCTGCCGCCCCAAAGACGGTTCTTGATTTTCATATTGGAAGCATACCTTACGGCTCCCTTAGCGATTACGCCTGTACTGGAAGCCTCTCTATGTCCCACGTTCGCACACAATACGCCGATGTCATCAATTCTGTCGGCGGCTATTATAACTTTGTTACCATTCTGAATCGTCGGATGAAAGAACTGCGTAACAATGCCCCACCAATGGTGGAGCCAACCTCTAAGAACGGTGATCTTATTGATCTTATCGTTCGCGAGATTGAAGCTGGGCATCTCAGCCTCAACGAAGTCTAACTCACTTCGCCTCCCTCTTTCTTTATACGACACAAAGAATCTAGGTAGTTCTATCTGAATTGTCTAACCATTCTTCTAAAGCCTGGCGCAACTTTCCTTGCGCCACTGGCTTGCTCATGTAGTCGTTCATACCTACTTCAAGGCACCGCTCTCGGTCACCCTGCATTGCGTTTGCTGTCATCGCGATGATAGGAATGTTAGCATTGAGTACAGGAACATCAGCACTGCGTATTCTACGTGTCGCTTCAAACCCATCCATTTCAGGCATCTGACAATCCATAAACACCACGTCATAAGGTAGCTGCTCTAATGCAGCAAGCGCTTCAAGTCCATTAGCCGCGACATCAACAGTCACCCCTATTTTCTTGAGCATTCCCTTGGCAACCATCTGATTCACCGTATTATCTTCCACTAATAAAACACGGCCAACTAACGGGAGCTTAATATCATGTGTGGAGGTCTCTTCTTGTGCGGTATAACGAGTAACAAGCTTTTGAGCGACACCAAGCTCTGTGTTAATACCGGCAACTTGTAAGAGCGCTGCATAGAGTTCGCTCTGTCGTAAAGGCTTACTTAGGTATCCAGAAAAACCTTTTTGATACATCTTCATTGCATCACCACATTGGCCTTGCGATGTCAGCAAGACTAACTTCGTTGTTCGTAAATGCTCATCATTTCGTATCAATGCTCCCAAACGATCACCATCCATACCCGGCATCTGCATATCAATCAATGCAATATCATAGGGAATTTTTTCAGAATAAGCATGGTTCATAGCTTCAAGAGCATCCTCTCCATTTGCACACAAGGTATAATCAGCCTGCCAGGCAGTAAGAAATTCTTTTAATAACTGTCGGTTTGTTTCATTATCATCAACAACCAAAATTCTCTGTTCATGGAGATCTAAGCTTTCCTGCAATGGTTGACGGTCCCTTACTAGAGGAAGTCTTACGGTAAAATGAAAGACAGATCCATGCCCATACGTACTAGCGACTCCAATACTTCCACCCATCATTTCGGTCAATTCTTTACTAATAGCAAGCCCTAAACCAGTACCTCCAAACTTACGGGTTGTTGAAGCATCCGCCTGTGTAAACTTTTGAAAGAGGGACTTACATTGTTTCTCTGTTAAACCAATACCTGTATCCTCAACGGTAAACTGCAGCAACATCTCATTTGGGCTTCCCTCTATGTCTTCTGCTTCACACTGGACGATAACCGTTCCTGATTCAGTAAATTTAATCGCATTGCCTACCAAATTAGTTAAAATTTGTCGAATACGACCGGGATCTCCTTGATACCAATTATGAATAGATGGGTTTGCTGAACAAATTAATTCCAAACCCTTTTCCTCAGCTTTAAATGCCAAAGTACAACCGAAATCTTCCATAAGATCACCCAAACTAAATTCAAGTAATTCTAAATTAAGCTTACCAGCTTCAATTTTTGAAAAATCCAGAATATCATTAATAATAGCCAATAGAGATTCACCACTTCTTCTCACCGTTTCGGCACGGTTATATTGTTCTTCATTTAATTCACCATCAAGCATTAAGCTGGTCATGCCAATAACACCATTCATTGGCGTTCTAATTTCATGGCTCATATTGGCCAAAAATTCACTTTTAGCTAGGGTTGCCGCCTCCGCTTCTTCCTTTGCTAAGCGCAAATCGTTTTCGGCTTGTTTCCGACTGGTCACATCTCGAAAATTCCATACACGACCAACAATAGATTCTTCTCGTATCATTGGCCTAGAACTGCGTTCAAAGATAGAACCATCTTTGAACGATACAAAATCTGAATGTTCTTCCTTTTGTTTGTCTCCTACAAAACTCATCCCATATAAAAATTGCTTAATTCCATGTAACTCTGTAAATATATGCGTAAAAACATTTTTAAGCGGTTCGCCATTAAGGTTTTTGTCTGAAATATTCCACATTTCAAGAAAACGACTATTCGCATGAAGAATAATTTCATGCTCATCCGCCACCAAAATACCATCATCTGTAGATTCTAAGGTTGATTCTAATACTGATAACATACCTACTACTTGCTGTTCGGCCTCTTTCCGCTTGGTGATATCGGTTCGAATAGCAATATAACTGACAACTTTTCCGTCGATATCCTTAAATGGAACAATTGTTGTATCAACCCAATACACACTGCCGCCTTTAGTAAGGTTACAAACCTCTCCATGCCACACATTACCACCGCTAATAGTCTCCCACATCTCTATCCAGAATGAGTCTGGATGTACTGAAGATTTAATAATTCTATGGTTCTGGCCAACTATCTCACCACGGCTATAGCCACTAATATCACAAAATTTATCGTTACAAAAAGTTATCGTTCCATGAATATCTGCGACTGCCACAATAGAATGCTGATCTAAAGCAAAGCGCTGTTCTTTAAGCTCGGCAAAAGCTAACTCAATACCCTCTTTATGTTGTTCCACAATTCGTTCGTGCCGTTCACGCATAGACAACATATACGTTAAAGTATCAGCAAGAGTACCAATCTCATTGTCCGCATGCACTGCAACTCTCTGAGTAAGATCTCCTCTCGCTGCTTGTAAGCTCATATCTGCAAGATCAGTTAAAGGGTTCACAATTCTATTTGCCTGCACATAGGCAAAAAAAGCTGCGATTAAGCCAATTGCGCAAACAAAGAGTATTATCGTCAGACGAAGACCCTCTGATAAGCCAATAATTTCATCCACATTAATTTCACTAATAAAAACCCAATCCACGCCTTGCAGGGAAAGAGATTGATGCCCACCAACTACCATAGAACCGTTAGGGCCAACATACGTCAAAACACTCTTTTCATTATCCTCAGAGTTATGTTTCCAAGAATTAAATTGCTCAGTTGTTATTCCCTTTATTAAAACAGAATTCCGATCCTCTCCCATTGCTGTTCGTAATAACCCATCTGTTCCCACCAAATAATGCGATAGCGAACTACGGCTTGAATTAAGACCATGCTCAACAGCATTAAATACACGGTCTAAAGTAATTTGAATGGCTAAAACACCATTCTTCTCTCCATTACGATCTATCAATGGTGCGGTCAAGAACCCTGCCATGAGGTTATCAGATGGGGCGTAACGTTCTATATCCGAAAAGAAAGGTTTTCCATACTGAATCGTTTTCTGTACAGCGTGAGCAAAACGTGTTTGTGCATACGTCCCATTCACAAGATTTGTCCCAAGGTCGGACTCGCGCGCCACAGAGAATAAAATATTTCCCTGATTATCAATGAGAAATACATCATGAATATAATCACGCTGTTCTTCTAACAATATTAAATCATCTTGAAGACCATTAACGCATTCCTCCCAATGATGGCTAGCAACAAATTCTTGAGTCTCCATATTGCTCACTCGTTCTGCTTCAATAAGCTTAGATAGCAAATCACTATGCACACGAACTTCTGCGTATCCTGCAAGGTCCTTAAATCTATAATCAAACCACGTATCAATAAATGCCGTTTTCAAATACGAAAAACGCTCTAATTGATTTTTTGCCGAATCAATGAGATACCCTCTGCCAGCCTCGTAACCTATCCATGAAACAATCGTCATTGGTACTAATGCCAGAAGCAAAAACCAACGCAGAAGCGTTTGTCGCAAAGAGCCTCTCTTCTTGTTCACAAAAGTCTCAGTTCCGCTCATCATACCTACTTTCTCGTATTCATCCATTAAGAAAAGATAACATAGCTCATCAACAAAGCCGCTACTATCACGCGAACACCAATAATGTCTCTATTCTCGGCCAATAGAAAAATTTCTTTCAGCATAGAACATTCTACACGGAAAGAGCTTACATAGCAACTGTAACCTAAAAAAAGCCCCAGCTCTCATATTCTGAAAGCTGGGGCAAAAGTGAGAAGTTCCTACCGATAAGCCGGGTTCTGTCTGATGAGCCCGAAAGTTCACACGGGACAGTCATTTATCTGCACACCAGCGTTACCACTGATATTGTAGCGCCCACTCGCTACCTCTCATACCTCAGTTGAGGCATGTATGGTGCGGGTACACCTAAGTAGCAGTCTGGGCTTGCTCCAAGTGGGGTTTACCATGCCAGCTTCCTTGCGGTTGCCGCGGTGCGCTCTTACCGCACCATTTCACCCTTACCACGCACAATGCACATGGCGGTATATTTTCTGTGGCACTTTCCCTGTCGCCTTCTCACAAACGACGGCTGGATTTACCAGTCACCCTTCCCTACGGAGCCCGGACTTTCCTCGACCACCTGTAAGCGGCCGCGACTGTCTGGCAGAATGAGAGTCTCTTCATTTCTAGAGATCTGTCTAGGCCTATTACTTACAGTCTACCCAAGCAATGCGGGCAAGACGAACACCACCAGAAAGATCATGATTAGAACTGACATACAGATCTCCATTATGGTCAGTAATAAGCTCTGGGGCCGCTACTGGAATACGACCAACATAATACTCGTTCATGTCGACTTTGCGGCCATCATCTATACCAAAGTTACGTGGATCATCAGAACAATACACATGAGAGCGAGCACTCTGATAATTTTCTGTACGAAACAAATAGTACAATCCTTCATGCTCAATCACAGTTGGGCTTTCTGCCATATAAGCATGGTGATGAAAATGCTCATCATAATTAACGATTTCCCAATCAGACCAGTTCATAAGATCTTGTGAAGTCCGTAAATAAATACCGCAATTCAATGGGTCTCCATCGTGGTAACCAGCATAATAGCAATACCAGAGTCCATCAATTTTGATCAGCGATGGATCACGAACATTGCCCGGCCCTGTAAAGATTCGACTTTGACCTTTATCATTAAGATGACGCGTCCAAGACCTTCCATCTGGCGAAGTCATTAAACACATTTGACAGGTACCACGTGTTGCCAATAAGGCATCTCCAGTTTGTTCTGAGTCCTCCGCCGAAACAGTTAAACCGCCATAAAGCATATACCACGTACCATCTTGCTCGACAACAAATGGAGACTGTATTTGCGTATCCTGAGTTCCTTCAGCACCACCGAGACATTCTCCGTACTGGGTATCACCAAGCAAAATTTCATCAGTACATGTCCATTGTTCTTGCTGTAATGATTCGCCTTCCCAGTGGTACAAAATACGCCGATTCATACCGCTGCAATTTCTCAAACAACTCCATAAATGCCATTTTTTATCTGGGCCACAAAACACATGATGATCAACCGCTTCTTGCCGTTCTTGAAACGGAATACCAATATTTTTCATATCTGGATTGGGACCAATTATAATCCAATCGGAGGCAATCACAGGGCGTTGTCGTTTTATCATTCTTTATCCTTCATCGGTATTGTAGTGTTTTTTATCATATTCGTAAGTGCTTCATACATACGTTGTCCTAAAATCAACTGTCCTGCGCTATTATAGTGTACCTCATCTTTTTTCTTTGGTAAATCATCACAATCTACCCAAGATGTTGCTGGCAGAAGACAGTCCATTTGTGCCTGCCTCACTATGCCTACCCCTTTATATTTTTTTACAGGCGGATTTATTCGTCCACATATAAACGGGACAGCTTTGTTGCCACAAGCAGACCGAACCTCGCTAATAAGAAAATGTAAAGCTTTTGCATAGGCCTGTGCTGATGCTTCATTTCTTGAATCTGACTCGCCCTGCATCCAAAAGAAACCTTCAACAGAATAATTTATTTGCTGAGATAATGCCGCTTTAATGATTCGAATGAATTGCGGCTGTAATATTCCGAGCTTATGATGCCCATTCCCCTGCCACTGCTTTACTAAACTTGACCCATTGACAGCAAATTTGATAATACCTACTTTCTCCTTTGGGTGCTGTTCTGCATATGCTTTTAAAAAACCAATTTCTGGACCAAATACATGACCTTGCACAGAAAAAGGTTGCCACGATGCAGTCGTTACATCTTGCGCTAACTGAAGAATGTATTTCCCAGATTTATTTTGAATGTTTCTTCCAATGAATGGATAGCCATCTTCTGCAACGAATATCTGCACATTCTGAGTAGCTAGCTCAACATCCTTTAAATCGTCAACGCGGCCCTGTCCAAGCATATTACTTTGTCCGGCAAAGAGGAATATCTTAATTCCTTCTGAATGTTCTGCCCATAGACAGGTACAACAAAACAGCGCCCATACCACTCGTATCATCTGCCATCTCCTAACCCATATTTACATATGCATTTCACCCGAACCATACTGGTATTACCAGATAAATCAAGGCCATTATACCATCACTTCTAACAAAAAAGCATCTCCATGCTTGCGTCCGCCCTATTGTCCATATGTTTGAACATATGGACAATAGAAAAAGGGTCATTCTTCTCAATTTCCAGCCAATTTCGTCTGGGGCACAACTACTCACCCGACCATTATCCATATTGGTACAACGAGCCACTCACTGAACCGACCTATAATATTATCACTCATGTAATTCTATAAAAGGATTTTAGTATGTTACCAAAATATCACCCAGAAACAGGCGCACTCTCTGGGCCACATGTTTCAGTAATAAGCCGATCGATTGGAGACTTACGTGGGGTTTTTGCTGATGAACAAGCACGTGTAGACTTACCGCAAGAACAGCTCGCCTATCGTGTCAAATGCCATACACCTGTCGCCGAAGGGACCAGCGGCGGATTGTTTTTTGGCACGTCCTACCTTGAACCAGGATTAATTGGTGATGAGTACATGATGACGAAGGGGCACTTCCATGCTGTCCGTGATACCGCCGAATACTATTGGTGCATAAGCGGAAGCGGGTATTTATTACTTATGGATGAAAAAAGAAAGAGTTGGATTGAGACAATCCAGACAGGAAGTCTTCATTATATACCAGGCTCCATCGCTCACCGTCTTATCAATACAGGTGACCAAACACTGATCGTTAGCGCTTGTTGGCCTGCTGATGCCGGACATGATTATAGTAGTATTGTTGAAACAGGATTTTCTAGCCGTGTGCGTTGCGTAGGTGGAAAACCACAAATATGTCCGGAGTAGCATAATGCTCGACCATTCAAGCCCCCTCCCCCTACATGCACAAGCTGAACAATGGCTGCGCTCTTTCATTTCTGAACCACCACAAAATCATGGAGGCCTATTACCTGATGAAGTTGCCCTTGCGAAACGTTTAAGCATTAGCAGAAACACTCTACGCGCAGCCATTACACGCTTAGTCAATGATGGCTTACTTGAACGAAAACGAGGGGTTGGCACACGGATTTTACCGCCTCGAACAGCTACTGGCCTAGGAAAATGGGAAAGCTTTAGTCGAGAAATGGCTGCTAAAGGCGTACAAGTTGAAAACTTCCACATTGAAGCTCGATGGGAGAAAGCTGAAGAACACATTGCACAAAAGCTACAGATAGCAAACGAGAGCACCGTTCTCCACCTCACCCGCCTACGCGGTTATGATGACAGTCCGGTGGTGCTATTCGAATCATGGTTTCATCCAAATATTCCCTTGAATCCTGATGCTGATTTTCAACAACCACTCTACCAACTTATCACTGCACACTGTGATATGGTACCCATGCGTAGTCAGGAAGAAATAACAGCAATTGCAGCAAACCGTATACTCGCAAAAAAGCTACAGGTTCCCAAAAATAGCCCACTTCTTCGCCGACAACGTTTGGTCACTGATGCTGGCCAACGCCCCATGGAATACGCCGTCAATCATTACCGCAGCGATCGCTTTATCCATAGTCTCGATTTGTATCGGAACATATCATGAACGTCTTTATTGGTACTGACAGCGGCGCAACAACCTCCAAAACGGGTGGCGTTTGGGCCGACGGTAGTGTTATTTCAACAGAGCTCGCACAAAGCAATACTTGTGCTGCCGATGGTACGGAGGCTGTCATACAGGGCTGGGTTGCAGGAGCGAAAAAATTCCTCCAACGTAATCAACTGAGCTGGGGTCAAGTAATGGGCTTTGGCTTAGCTCTACCCGGTCCCTATTTGCAGTACGGAATTCTTGGCCCTTCTGCTAATTTACCCAAGAATTTTGCGGGCTGGAATTTCTATGAAGATTATAAACAAGCATTACAAAAAGAAGCTGGACGAGAGATTTCACTCGTCGTAGGCAATGATGGACGCTACGGCGGCATTGCTGAAGCAAGAGCTCTCCGCACAACTCCACACGACCGTAGCACTGTCTTAATGCTGGCTCCCGGTAGTGGGCTTGGGTGCTCATTCATCAAAGAAGATGGCCTCCCTCTAGAGGGCGATATGCTTTCTGGCACCGAACTCGCCCATACCCCTGCACCTCTACATCTCTTAAACATACCGGCTTTACGCTGTGGTTGTGGTCGTGACTGGGGTTGTTACGAAGCCTACACTTCTATTTCAGGACTAACACAACTCTTGGACATTTACCTACCCAAACATCCTGGTCATATTTTAGAACAACAAGAAAATACAAAGACTAGCTGTCTTGCCTTGCGTGATCTTGCTCAAGAAGGTGATGCTTTAGCTCTTGATATTTTTAACTGCCAAGCACGTGCTGTCGGATACCTTGTAGCAACTATGGCACGAGTTTTTGACCCCACCCATATCGTCATTGGTGGTGGTCTCATGGATCCAGCATCAACGACAAAAGTATTTCGAGAGCAATACCTCCACGTATTATGGGAAACTGCCAAGCCGTACTTAGACACTCCGCAACGAGCAAACATTCAGGTACACCCCGCAAGCCTCGGAGAACTCTCGCAAGCTATTGGTGCAGCCCTAATGGCCCTCCTTAAAAATACTGAATAAAAAAAACCGTACCATTTAATATACACAAAATATTCCCTCTCCGTTAAAATGTTCAAACATACAAATATATAAAAGGTTCTTAAACATGCACACGTCACACTACGACCTTTTCCCCACCATTCAGGTACAAGGATATGAAACATCCTGCGTCTGTGGCTGGGAGGCTATAGCAATACAACTGCAACACAGTCTTGCTCAAACACAGAAACAACAGAATGCTTCTATTTGTATTGAGTGTTATACTGGCGTAGATGTTTTACATCTACAAAAAGAATTACAAAAAAACTTAGCAGTAGACATCTGCCTTAACAGCGAACAAGCCCTGCGTGAAGAAACATATATCAATACGCTTTCACAACCATTCTTAGGCGGCGATGATCCCATATTTGGCTGGCTGAGCAATCTACGCCTGCCACAATTATTTGCAGAAGACAAAGTACAAGATCTCCGTAAGCAGCTACAGAGTGATGGTATAAAACTCATTGTTGGTCTTGGTGCCAGTCATATATGTCCACATCCAGATATTTTGATTTATGCCGATATGCCGCGTTGGGAAGGACAACTCCGTTATCGTCGTAATGAGGCCGCCAACATTGGTACGAACAATCATACAACAGCTGCACATCTACAATATAAACGAGCGTTCTTTAATGATTGGCGCATCTGTGATCAATGGAAGAAAGGATTGATCGCCAAGTGGGATTTTGTATTAGACACCGTTCATAACGACACACCCAAATTAGTTACTGGTGATGCTGTCCGCGCTGGCCTAGAACAAGCCGTTACTCAACCATTTCGTGTTGTTCCTTTTTTTGACCCCGCACCATGGGGTGGACAATGGATGAAAGAGTATTGCGGTCTAAATCCTGAAGCTGATAATTATGGCTGGTGTTTTGATTGTGTACCCGAAGAAAATAGCTTGTTATTACAATTTGGTGCAGACACCATTGAAATACCATCTATCAATCTTGTTTTTGACCAAAGTGTACCACTGCTTGGTGAACATGTACACGCCCGCTTTGGCGATGAGTTTCCTATTCGTTTTGATTTCTTAGATACGATGGCTGGTGGCCACCTCTCTTTTCAAGTACATCCACTCACCGAATATATTCAAAACCATTTTGGCATGCACTATACACAAGACGAAAGTTATTACATATTAGATTGTGGTGATGATGCCACTGTTTATCTCGGCACTAAAACAGGAGCAAGTCCAGATGACATGCGTGCCGATTTAGAAGCTGCACAACGCGGTGAAAAACGTTTTGATGATGAACGTTTTGTTAATCAATGGCCAGCAAAAAAACATGACCACTTTCTTATTCCTGCTGGCACCTGCCATTGCTCTGGTGCAAATAGCATGGTATTAGAAATTAGCGCAACACCCTATATTTTCACCTTCAAAATGTGGGACTGGGATCGGCTAGGCCTAGATGGCAAACCACGGCCTATCAATATAGACCGTGGTATGGATAATGTTGATTTTTCACGCGACACCGAATGGACACAGGAACACCTTATCAACCAATTTGAAGCAATAAACGAAGGCACAGGTTGGCGAGAAGAACGTACTGGTCTACATGAACGTGAATTTATAGAAACGCGCAGACATTGGTTTACAGAAACGGTGCCGCATAATACTGATGGTGGCGTACATGTCTTGAATCTCGTTGAAGGTGCTGAAATTATTGTTGAAAGCCCAACACAGGCCTTTGCCCCATTTATCGTTCACTATGCTGAAACTTTTATTGTACCTGCTGCAATTGGTGCGTACACCATTCGACCATATGGACCAAGTATTGGCCAAGAATGCGCCACCATGAAAGCTTTCGTACGTACCACATTACCCAGAAAGTAAATTATGTTTACCCATGGACTCGACATACATCCAAGAAGTACACCACTTGGCTTTACCTACGGCCCTAAATGCTTTGGGCCAACACCAGAACTACGCACACTTGATGCGATACGGACATCGTTACGAAACCCCAACTGTGATGGCCCTGATCTTGTATATGCCATCGCTATGGATGTAGGTCGCCCAGAACACCGTGAAGATTTACTCAAGAGACAGCTCTTATTTGGAGTAGTTACTTATGCCGCTGGACAAATTGGTCATGAGCCTATACGCAGCCAAGGGCATATACATGCTCTTTCTCCCTCTTGCGGCTATTCAACAGCTGAAGTCTATGAGATATGGAGCGGGCGCGCTATCATTCTTATGCAAGAAAGCGCCAAAGACCAACCAGGCCGCTGCTTTGCCGTAAGTGCCCAGCCTGGTGAGGTTGTTGTTGTGCCACCAAACTGGGCGCACGCGACCATTAGCGCCGATCCAACCCAACCACTCACCTTCGGTGCGTGGTGTGTACGTGACTATGGGTTTGATTATACGGATGTGCGCGCACATGGTGGTCTTGCTTATTTTCCGGAACTGAAAGACGGGCATATTTGTTGGCATGCAAACCCACGTTATGAACACAGTATATTGAGAGAAAAATCACCAGAACATTATCATCAGTTTGGTCTTGAAAATAACATATCCATTTATGAGCAATACTGCCAGAACAACCAGCTCTTTGATTTTGTTCCACAACCAAATCTTCATAATTGGGATGGGTTCACCCCCTAGTGCTCGATAAACTGATGGACAACTTAGACTCCGCACTACTATTTCTCCATGTTACGTTTTTTTATCAGTGATAGAGTCGTTCTGACCGTTATTTTTATCAACACCATAGCCTTGTTTGCCCGCGGTTTTTTTAATGAAACAGAGCTCATCAGCCAGGCTTTATTTGCTATTGAATATGCCTGTACCGCCTATTTCTTATGTGAGATCCTTGCTAAAACGTCCTATTTGGGCTGGAAAAAATATTGGGGGATTACTGGTAATCGTTTTGATTTCTTTATCATTTTAGTCAGCCTGCCCACCCTTGCCATACCCTTTTGCGGAACAAATCAGTCTTCTGTTGTACAAATACTACGCGCTTCTCGTCTCCTCAGATTTATTCGGCTATTTCGTTATGTACCAAATGGTGAACATCTCTTAAACGGTATTTTGCGTGCGCTCAAAGCATCCATCGGTGTCTTTTTAGCCCTTTTTCTCTACAATGTCCTCTTAGCGTTTTTCGCCTCGGTATTGTTTAAGGAAAGTTCACCAGAACATTTTGGCAACCCCCTGCTCTCTCTGTATACAATCTTCAAGGTATTTACCGTAGAAGGCTGGTATGAAATACCAGATCACATTGCCGCAGCCTCTGGTATGTGGATGGGCGTACTTGCACGTGCATATTTTGTTTTCACTGTTGCGACTGCTGGCTTACTCGGCCTCTCTCTAGCAAACGCCATTTTTGTTGATGAAATGATTCTCGACAACACCAAAGAACTAGAAGATGATGTAGCTGCTATGCGTGAGCAACTCGCTTCTATGGAAGCAAAAATAGATCAATTGCTGGCTCCTGATGCGACTTGCTCAAAACAATAGTACAAACACACTTCTAGCATGAATGAAAAAGGCAAGCTTCTTGGGATTGATTATGGCCGTGCGCGTATCGGCATTGCCGTATCAGACCCACTTGGCATTAGCACCAGCCCGATTGGTTTTATTCCACGCGAAAGTGATAAGAAAGCAGTTCTCTTAGTCCTTGCCCTAGCTCAACAACATGAGGTGCGTGGCATTGTTATTGGGCTGCCTCTTCACGTGAGTGGTGATGTGGGAGAAAGTGCCCGTTGGGTCCGCAGTTTTATCGCTTTAATTCAATCACAATCGCCTCTGCCTATCTATGAAATGGACGAACGCTACAGTAGCGCAGAAGCAGAAGAATCTCTACGTAATGAAGGTAAATGGCCAGTTGATCCCGGTGTTTTAGACGCAAAGTCTGCTGCCGTTATTCTGCGTCGTTACCTTGATGGTGAGCAAAACATTTCATAAAACTCATTAAAAAAGGTGCGACACAACTGCCGCACCTTTTTCTAATTGAAACACAGGTCACTTATTTAAGTTTTTTACCCAGAATCCGTTCGTCACCGTAAAGCCAGACTTGACCGTCTGCACTGACGGTGATGCCGTCTGGGTCACGCATGTTGAGACTTTCTGTTGAAAGCTGACGAACAGAAACGGCGTTACCACCACGGAAGTCGAGAATTTGTAGATCACGACGGCTGGTATCACAAACGTAGAGCAAGCCCTGACGATCACAGCCCATGCTGACCGGTCGGTAAAATTGACATTGGCTTTTGCCTTTGCCGCCAGCATTCGTTACATGCACAACATCATTCAAATCGGTAATGTTAAATTTAATAATCTCATACTTATCGTCATCGTAGACATACAAAGCCTTCATATCTGGGCTAATTGCAATAAGAGACGGTTCATCCATTTCATCTGCATCACGACCACGATTAAAGCGACCAAATTGAGCTTCAAAACGGCCTTCCTTATCAAAGACACTGACACGATGTAATTTCTCGTCCACAACCCATGTGCGGCCTTTTTCATCCATGGTTAAACAGCTTGGACGTTGAAATTGGCCATTGTTTTTACCTCTCTGGCCAAAAACAATTGGCGATGCCTTCAGATCATTCAGATTAAAACGGACAACCGCATACTGCCTGACATCAATTGCAGATAAGGCAGAACCATCAGGCGTAACCGCAATAGCAGTTGGTGTAGACTGGAATGGACCACCAGCCCTCTCTAAACCACCAAAAGAGGCAACGTACCAGCCTTCTTGGTCATGCATATGAATGGTGCTATTTGAGCGATCAAGACCAAATAAACGGCCCTGAGCATCAGCTACACACTGTGTATACCTCCATAAAAGAGGTCCACGCATACCAGCAAATGCTCCCTTTTTTGTATACCGAACAGTTAACTGCTCTCGTGGAAAAGTAACCAAAATGGTACCAAGCGCGTCTGATGTAATAGAACTTGGTTCACCAATACGATCTAACATGCCTGTGGATGTGACTGAAACAACACGTGCTGCAACAGATCCAGTCTTACCATTCAGGTAGAGGCTACTCCCATCACCATTGAGCACCAAAAGGCCATTATTATGCCATGCACAATCAATAAGGCGACCTTCACCAGAAATTCTCCATGTTTTAAGACGGCGGTGAAAGCGGTTAAAACGATGGATTTGACGCGTTTCAGCATCAAGCGCATACAAGATACCTTGTGGGTCAACCGCTAAACGGTTCAAGCCAACAAATCCATCACCTTCACGACCTTCAAAACCAAGAGTTGCTCGGAAGCGACCATCCTCCTCCATGACTTTAATACCACCACCGCGTTGGTCTGCAATATAGACCGTTCCGTCTGGCGCTATAACCATATCTGTTGGTGCTGCAAAAGCTCCAAAACTACGAACCAATTGGCCTTTTTCATTAACAATTAACACGGTGCGTTGGTCACCATCTAACACATACACACTGCTACCACGAGTCGCAACAACCAGAGGATTACGCAAACCAGATTCTTCTGCTACAACAAATTGTTTGCGGCTTCCCCAGCCAGAACTCACTCTCATAATTTTCTTAGTACGGTCATCAATACACATCCATGTACCACCGTCCGTTCTGTGAATAAATCTTGGGGCAAATTCTTCTTCATCACCAAAACTGGCAATTGGCGATAAAGTTCGCTCACGCCAGCGTTCTCCCAAAGCAGTTGCTTCTACTGGTATCGTCACTCGTAAATGTTGACCACCTGCATCATAAATATCTGCTTGAATAGCCGCCTTCATTTCTTTCCCTGGAGCAGTCCAGAATGCAGTAGTTCCACCAGTAGTTTGTGACCAAAGACGGCCGTTGTATCCGGCTTGGGTACCAGCACTTCCGCCAATCAATGTCCAGCGAATGGCAAGCGGTCCACCTTCCGGATCTTCTACAGGAATACGAATACGAGCAGTTTTTTGAATTTCAGCACGGACAGGAACAATCGCTCCGGTAAGTACCGGTGGAGAGTCTGGGCTCGCTTCACTCGGCATAGGAACAACATCATTCCCTTGTTTAATGGCCGCATCTTTCTTCAACCATGTAACCTTGGCATTCACTTCGCCATTGCTGACTTTGAGCACCAAAGCTTTTGCAATTAATTGAGGTTTTTCAGTGTGCACCTCTCCTGTAAGCGGATGTTTAATTAACGCACCTGGGCCATAAATACCAACCATAGTATCAGTACGAACATCTGCTACGACATCAAATTGAGCAACAACGGTCTGCGCACCAACTTGTTTCACTTCCCCTAAAGGCAAGTCAGCGGCAGCAATAGATGATGCACAGAGGACAACAAGGCATAGGTGACAAATTACATTGCATAGATGCATAAATGATCTCATTTCTTATTTTATATTTATTTTTTTTCTGTCGGAATAATTTCGGTCAAAACCCAAATATCTTCACCGGCAATTTTCTTAAGGACAAACCGATAGGTCATTGGTAAATCCTCTGCTGGATAGGTATCAAAGCCATTGCGTAATACTGTTTCCACTTGTGCTTTATCGTTTATACGCTCACAAGATGTAAGCGTGTGAGTAAACACTAAATTCTTTAAGGATTGTAATTGCTCCAAGCGGCCAAGATAAGCACTATCAGCAATAAGCATGTTAATATTTTTGCCGTCTTTCTCTGTATCGGTTTTACCTGAAAGAACTAGTTCATCAATAAGGCGTAGAGAACTCTTCACGCCTTGATAGGCTTCTTTTTGTGCTAAAAGCTCGGTAATAACAGCAATTTCAGGACGGTCTTCACCATATTCTTTAGCCAGAAGAGCGAGCTGTTCAGCCCCTGCTAATGGACTTAAACCATCTGATTCTATGACCGTTCGTAATTCGGCAAAACCTGTAGCAATACTCTTTTCCAATTCTTGAGCAGCTTTCGCTGCCAGCTCTTCGGCTAAACAAGATTCTTTCAAAGCTTGTTGAGCTGTTTCCAAAACGAGAGAATTAGGAGATAGTTTTGCAATTTCTTCAACTTGTGCAGTAGCTGCATCCAAATTCTTCTGAGCAAGATAGGTACGTAATAATTGGATCGCTTCTATTTCTTTACATGCGTGATCCAATGTTTGTGTGACTGCATGCTCTGAATCTAAACGCACTAAGTCAGCAAGTACCAATCGCGCTTCATCCAGCGCATTGCTCTGACATGCAGCACGGCCTTTGAAAAACAACTTATGAATGCGCAATGATTTTTCATTCTCTTTTACAGGTTGAGAATCTGGCATTAACGTGGTCATATGATCAAGAGCGGCCTGTGCTTCTTCGATGAATGGTGTAGCCAAAGACACATCTTCAACCGTTTTATCAATGGCTTCTGCTAATGCCTCCGTGAAAGCCTTCGCATCAGTAACGGCTTCTAAACCATGACGAGCATGTTCATTGGGATAAACACGTAGTGATTCAGTATACAAACTGGAAGCTTGTGTATAATCACGACGTACAAGCGCTTCATCCGCTGCGCTATTCATTTCAAATAATTGGCGGGCTGTATCTTGCAATTCAATCAATACTGGGTTCTCAGCAATATCAACAGAACCATCTTTTATTAAGACATCTAAGGCGGCTTGAGCAGCAGTACCATCTCCCAAAGTTAATGCTTCACGGGCTGCCTTCACTTGCTCTGATAATTTCTGCAAAGCTTCTATTTGTGCACGCAAACGCGGCAGTTCAGCAGAGCCTGGCTGAATACGATCAATAATATCAGCTTGTTCACGCGCCACTGCAGTATTGTTATCTGCCAGTGCCGAACGAGCGCGTTCAAGAGCATCAGAAACTTGCGCACCATAGAGGCGTTTCTGTAAAGTATTCCAATCTTTACTGGTAACATCTTGCGTTAAATGCTTGGTAATCATTTCTTGCGCATCCGCAAACCGTTTACCTGTAATCATGTCATAAGCTTGTTGCGCTTCTGCATCTTCTACTGCAACAGGTTGCTCTGAAATTACAGGGGTATCTGTTAGTCCATCTTGTTCATTATCTGTAATAATGGGTTTTTCCCATGGTTTTTTCGGCGTTTTTCCGAGAACATGCTCGTCTATAATAGCCTTACCACCAAATTGACTATACCAAACAAATCCACCGCCACCAACAGCAGCGAGCAGCACAGCACTCAGTAAAAGCCCTTTGCCCTTTTTCTCTTTTTTAAATTGAGAAGATTTTACAATAGATGCACCAGTGCGCAATAATTCCATATTGCTAAAGGCGTTACCAGGCTCAAGCCCTCGTTGCACTTGTTCTAAATCATTAATTAATTCAAGCGCATTTTTATAGCGGTTTTCCTTATCCTTCTGCATGCATTTCATAACAATGGCTTGCATGTGCTCAGGTATTTCACCATTGACCTCTGTAGGTAACACTGGCTCAGTATGAATATGCTGATAAATGATAGAGGTAGCATCAGATCCAGAAAATGGAACTTGGCCGGTTAATAATTCGTAAAAGACAACACCAAGAGCATAAATATCCGTACGCTGGTCACAAACTTCGCCACGCCCCTGCTCTGGGCTAAAATAGGTCACAGTACCCATAACCGTACCAGCCATGGTCATACCTTGGTCTTGGCTCGCTACTCGGACAAGACCGAAATCCATCAATTTAAGATGGCCTTTATCCGTCACCATCATATTACCTGGTTTAATATCGCGGTGCACAAGATCATGTTCACCAGCGTCAGCAAGGCCTTTGGCTGCCTGTAAGATAAGGTTTAAGCTATCTGAATAAGTCGGGTTCATTCCCTCCTTCAAACGTTCAGATAAATCTTTCCCTTTTACAAACTCCATCGCAAAATAGGTACTTCCATGAGCTTCGCCATAATGGATAACCTGAACGATATGCGGAGATGATAATCGGGCTACTGTTTTCGCTTCTAAGGAGAAACGTTCTTTAAAGTCTGGATCTGAACTGAGGTGAGCAGGTAATACTTTAATAGCAACTTGACGATCAAGGCTGGTCTGTGTGCATAAAAACACAGCTCCCATACCACCTTGGCCGATTTTTTTCTCAAATCGATAATCGCCCCAGATCTCACCCGGCTGTGGCTCTTTCTCACGGGAGCCACTCACTTGACCACCAGCTAGTATAGTTGGGGCCGTCGTTTGTGGGTGGCCGCCACCGGTAGAGCCTCCAGCTGTTGGAGCTGCTGCCATCGTATCTTCTAATTCATCAGGTGCAGGCATACCAGCAATGGTTGCCCCCATGTCCATATCATCCGGCAGAGAACTGGATGGTTCTTGAGGGAACAGAGTATTTTCTTGCCCTGCCGGAGCATGGGAGTCTGTATTGTCATTCATAAGATAAGCACCAATGGGGATTCTGTATTGTTTCGCGTAAGGTCAACCGGAAGACCTTCGCCGACCCGTCTCTACAACGATACCGTTGACTGAACCAGCCAACGGTATCAAACAAATCAAATTGCATAGGTTAAATCATCTTAACCTATTTGATGAAAATCACTTACAATGCTTGCTGAATGCTGCGCAACTCATGGCGATAATGGCGAATAGCAACAGAGTGCTCCAGCAAGTCTAAACAAGAATAGATCGTCCCTTGTTCCTTATCCATGATAGCAGAGACACCTTCATCTAAGGCTCGTTTAGAGCCTTCTATGCCAAGTTTGATGTCAGAAACGCGTATACCCAGCTCATCTTGCACCGAACCACTGAGTTGCTCACAAATACGTAAGTCATCAGAAACATCTGGATTCTCAACTGCGGTAATTGTTTCAAGTCCAGACTTGTAGCGGTCGAGCATAGCCTGAAGACGCGCCACTTCTTGTTCAAGGAAAGCTGCACGAGCACGAGCATCGTCTGAATCAAGTATCGTCTGTAGTTTATCAATCTGCCCCTGCATATCCAAACGTGCAGCATCAACAGCCTGTTTTTTGTCATCTTCTGACTGAGCGTTTTGTGACTCCAGTTCACGAATCCGTTCTTGTAGAGCACGTTCACGCTCTGCAAATTCAGCACGCAACGCCTCTTCGCGTTTCTTCAGTTCCTCTTCATCGGTACCGCCATATTGATCGAGAGCACTCGTCACAAACCCACGCAATTCTGCAAGAGAGATGATACGAGCGGATCCTTTTATATTATTACCGGTAATAGTCCGTGCTCTATCGAGAATGCTCTCGGTTTCTGATGCAATAACAGAAGAAATATCAGTGGCCATAATTGGGCTCCTTATTAGAACGGTTTAGAGAACAGCCTGTTTACAAAACAATGCCATAGTGTTCCAGAAATGTAAAAAATGTCGTTAACGCTTCCGCGCTTGTTAATTTATTGAGATACTCTTCACAATCATCAGCCAACGCAGGTTCACTTAACATACCTGCTGTTTCTAGCCATTTTCGCAAAACATGCTGAAGTACTGCCGAACCACCAAGCCCCATCAATACACGGGCTAATTCAGGAAAATGTTCGTTAACAAGAGGAAAACCAGCAGGATCTAAGCACACCCGTTTTTCTAAAACTAAACGGAATAAATCATGCGTCCCCTCGCCTTCAACAAGTTGGCGTAACGATAAATGCCGAAAGAGAAATAAGAAGAGATGTGGTTGTTCGGCTTCGAGGAAAATATCTAAGATACAACGACTGGAAGATGGTAATAAAATAGATGAATCCATATCACATTGTCGAGTCATCTCATTAACAATATGGACGCTTGGTAAATCATAATTATCGAGCGGATGCTGTAAAGAACTCACATGAAAATCAACGCCATGAATTGTTGCTAAACATGAACCAGGACGAATTGTCTCAAGTAAAGAATCAATGTCTTTAATTAAACAGGTTTCTGGCTCTTCTGCATGCATAACCGACTCATAAAAAGCCAGTAAGAAATCTACGGTATCACCTTGTAAAGCTGCTCCAAATTGCTGCGGGTGCGGCATATGTTCACGAAGATTTAATTGATCAAGATCAGTAACCAAGCGATGTTCAAGTGCTGGGTCTTCATGGTCTAAGCGCTCTAAGCAGGCAAGTTTCAAGAAAAATGGTGAAAAAACGGGTGGCTCGTTAGCCGATTCAAAAACAACCTGATGAACGAGTGTTCGTGGGCGACGAACATGATCAACCCCATTAGCCAAAACAAAAGTTGCTATCCAAAGACCATCTCGACGTATACAATCAAAACGCCCAACTTCACTATAGCAAGCTTGGGCACGCCTATCTAAAACACCACGAACAGACTCAAGCCACGGACTACAATGAACCGTTTTATAACCGCCAATAGAGGTATAACAGTGATGCCCTAGACGTTTCATAGATCACCGTCATATTCATCATCATGACCATTAATGCGCTCCTCATGTAGCAACATATCAAACAATGGTTCAATAATATTGACGGGAGTGAAACTATTACCAGGCCCAGGTGCATATTGATCACCACGCTGCACACTATACCCAATAGCTGTGGTATTATAACAGTTTACAAAACCATCAAGCAACTGCGTATATGATTCCAATGTTTTTATATGCACATGACAGGTTGGTAATTTGAACTTGGGATAGTCCTCTGGTGGATACACAGATGGATGGCGGTCTGACTTGGTCACAACCAATGAGACATAACGCAAGAAACGCATGCGGTCACTTACATCGCTACGAGATGCTTGATCCAAAAATGCTTCATGAATAGGTTCTTTTATACCCAAAGATGCGGACACCCGCGCTATAAGATCTTTCCGTTCTTGCCTGCTGGTTTGGCGTATTTTCAAACGTGCTGATACCGCAACGGTAAAAATGGCTTGGTCTCGATAGCTTGCAATGAGGCTTTTATAATACTGCATGAAATTGACGACAGTACGACCGTGCTCAGCAAAAAGTTCGTCTGCCTTTTGTTGAAATTCTGGTTTTACCGACCGAAGAATGGCCTCTAATTCATCGATAATACGTTTATGCTTGGCCACAACATCCGCAACACCTGCATGTGAAGCAGGAGCGTTTGTTAAAGCTTGGTCTAATTCACGCAAGTCCTCAGCCAATTGCTGACGAGCTTGTTTATGACGTTCATCTTGATTTTCCTGCGAAGTCGCCAAAGCAATGGCATCATCAATATTTATTTGTTCCTCACTCTTAGCATCCAGCTCTGCGTCTTGATTTGCAAACACATTAACTTTTGCTTCTAATGCCTGAGCCGCACGTACTTCAATACTTTCTTTAAAGACACGGAAAATATGATGATATTGTTGATCTGAATCTGCTGATTCTGGATCAACAAGGATAAGCACCCCAGTTGCTCTATTTAAGAGTTTATACAACACACGATGCAGTGCTGACTCTAATTGTTTCTCACTACGAAGACTTGCAATTTTTCCGAGTAACTCTTGAAAATCTTCCCCCGATGTTTCCATGGTAATAATATTACCAACGGTCACACCTTCGCGCAAAATTTCTGTTGCAAGGAAATGTGAATGGGCATGCGCTTCGTTACCACTCTCTCGAACAGTAGCAGGAACCCAAGTGCTATTCATGAGATAATCTTCATAATTACGAGAACTGTAATCAAAAGTTAAATCACGAACTCGGCGGCGTAAAATCTCTCGATCTTCTTCAGACGCACTCTCTCCCCAGTATTTATCAATGAGAGAGTCCACTTGAATTGAACGAGTGGTAACGTCTTCATACGGAAAGTGATATTTTGATTGGCCTTTAGCCAGCATATCTCCGAGCATCGTTAAATATGTGGATTTCCCTGACCCTGCTAAACCAAAAACGAGAATAACCGGAGAAACACTACCATCTTCTGCTTCAATTAACGATTGTAGAAGAAACTCATAAGCAAGCTCAATTTCACTATCTATGTCTTCTGGACGATGTGATAATCGAGTTACACCACCCGCAGCAGCCTCTACTGGCTCAGAAGAGAAATCATTAGTAGGTACGACCTCTTCTTCTATCGCAGGCGCTGAGTCTGGTTTTGGCTCAGGTGTTTTATTAAAAGCTGCCATCAAATTTGGAACTGGCTTTTTTTCTGTAGGTAGTACTGGATCTGACTGTACCACTGGTACCGGCTCTGGTTCGGTGACTGGGGTCGGTGCAATTGGTGCTGGTTCTATCACGGGCGCTGGTTCAGGAGAAGAAACCGGTGCCTCTAACTCTGATGCAGAAATAGCAACAGATGCAGGTGAAAGAGTATTTTCGCTACTTACGGGGTCTGCATCTGGCAACACAACCGGTTCGCATTCTTCTTCCGTTTTGCGAATTAAACGAGTCGAACGTGCATCTGTTGGCTCCACATCAAAACCCCAAGGGTCTGATGATGCAGCGGGCTCTACATCTACCGCATCAACAACGTCACCATTAACGTTCGTAATTCGAGTTGGGTCATCGTTACCTGTAGAAAGTTCAGCTACACGAGTAGGCGCATCACCACCATCATAAGCAGCAGCCGCTTCCTCTAATTCACCAACAATAAGAGGGGCATTTTCATCAACAGCGGCCGTTGCCACTAACAACTCTGATTGAACAGCTTCATCTAATCCGACTTCATCGTTCTCTGGAGCTGGCGGGATAAACATGGAAAGCCCAAGGCCTTCATCTATCGGTTTCTGCGGGGCGATTGTTTTCATGCGTGGTTGCATAATCGTTGGACAATCACTTTTAATGCACACTTCAAAGGCAGGAGTTTGTACTAAAGATTTATTACCGCAGGTTGTACATTTTGTGATAGAATCAGCATGAGATTTACAAGATCGGTTTAAACAAAATGATGTACCATCTATAGAAACGACAGAAATAAGACGGCATTCTGGACATTTTTTCCGCAACATACCATAGGTTGAACACGTTTTGGTAACGCAACTTCCTTTAGATATACTAAAGCTGTGTTTTCGACAATGACCACAATAATAAAAATGGCGGCCACCTGGACAGTCTGGATTATCACATACCGTATTTAATCGGCTGTGAACAACCATATTCGAGTTACAGGCACTACAAATAACTGTTTGCTGAGACATTACATAGCCCCCGCAGGACTGGCAACACAACGAAAACCACATTCAGCATAACCACGTAATGGACTAAGCGCATAACGTCGCGTAACCGTTCCGGCACCACCAAGTTGATCTGGAGCACCACGGACACTAAAATACCGGCAATTTAAATCATTGCATTCAATGTAATCATACAGAGTTTCATCTTCTTCTGATCGACGAACCGCCGTTGCTTGTTCAAAACGGTTATACTTACTTTCCAATTCGTTGTACCGCTCACGCGTCCATTGCCAACCAAACCCGATGCCCTGATAAAGGGTACCGCCTGTTGCAACCGTCCGACTGGTTTCCTTCATAAGATCTTGGTAAGCGCCCACTCGCGCCTCCAAAGATTTTACGCTGGAACCATCACGGCTAAACCAGAAATTAAAGTCTTTTACATTATGTCCCTGCCATGGGAAAATATGTTTCGCGTCTTTATTTAAATTTGTCACAGAGGTATCCCAGCCAAAAGCTTTTTCATATTCTGCTTCACTTGGCAGAATAACTGGCTCATTAGTCACTAATCGCAACCAAGCCGCAAAGGCTGCTGCTTCATAAAGACTCACACCACACACTGGAAGTTCATCCCATGGCATTTTTGTTTGGAATAAACTTGGAGCTGCTTTCTTTTGACTACTATCGTCGGCCCAATTCATCGGCCGAAAACAATCTGACACAGCAAATACAGTCGTCTCATTTCTTGTTATATGAAAACGCAAACGGCGTAATAAAACGATTAACGGCACTTGGTTTGCCACTGCTGGGGCAAGAGGAGATTCCGCCTCTTTTAAAACCATCTCAAGATCTTTCAAATAGGCTGCGGGGGTATCTTCCCCCTCTGCCAAAGCTTTTTCTTCGCCACGTTCAAGAGTGGTGTCATCTGTCCAAATAACATGTGCTAGACCACGACGAAGCATCGCAAACACACGAATCACAGCGAGCGATAATTCATTGTAACCAGATTCTGAGAGTGGAACGTGATGTCCAAGCAATAAACGTTGGCATTCAAAAGAATAGCTACGAATCAGTGCATCAATAGCTGTCTGACATGTCGTATAACTTTCTATTTCATTTTTCCCCGGAGTTGGTGTTGGCACCCGCACATCACCAAGTGGGTAGAGCTGCCATAAATAATCCCATAAACGAATATCTTCAACCAACAACTGCTCTGGATTATCTGGAGCAACGGCCTTCCAGAATGTTTGATATTGGCCATTCGTGACCTGCTTCGGCATTATCCGATATTCCGGCAAAGACACCCAAATAGGCGGGGTACTATCAAGTACTGCACCCAAGCCGAGATTACGCTTACTATCTTCGGCCCGTAATACTGGGTCAATAGCCGCGTAGCTGGCCCCAAGTAAAAAAGGGCCTTCCGGTATCGTTATCATTTCGTCTACATACGATTGCATAAATATCAGTTATCTTTTTGTATCAGCTGTATCTGGTTCAATTATAAAATGTGTACATTCAAAGTCAGCATCTAGATCAATTTGCGCTTGTTCAGCACTCCATGAGCTAGCTTCATCTTCTGAATCAAATAAACGGACATGAGTGCGTGTTCCATTTGCTTTGACCGTCTCAATATCGTTACCTGCTGCCACAGCGAGCGGTTGATCCAAGCTCTGTGGCTGACCATTCACATAACAGTGCACACCATCACCTGTTCGAGACAATTCTAGGCCTTTTCTCGTTTTCGTGAGCAACAACTCATTGCTCAGTCCTTCAACACCATAAGAGGTATTACGTTTTTTCGGACCAGGTAATTCATTAAGACGATGCGCAACACCATTATGGTATACCAGTTCATCTGCCCATTTTGGACGAGTAAGGAACCACCAAAGGAATAAAGCCAATAACAACAATGCGATAAGAGCACCAATCAATGCTGCCAATCGCCAATCCCATTCGACGGTCAAATCCTTATGACGTTGTGCACCTGGATGTTCCGCTATGTCAGCATCAGTATGGCCATCTGCATGAGCAATAACAACCTGTGCAAGTTCTGTACCGCAATCAACCTCTGCTGGCAATGTCCATGTTTCTATCCATGCATCTGTGGTAGCAGCCGTTGCTCTATACAAGTCTGGGTTATCAGTACTTGGCTCGAGAGTTATAATATTGGTATTGCTCGCACTACTCGTCACAATCATTTTAATATCACTATGTAAGAATCGACCACCAGAACGAACAAACGATAACGTTACAGGCTCACCAGCAAAAACCGTATCTGTATGCCAACCGCCTGTTAAACGCATTGGGTCTGACCCTAGTGGGTTAATTTCAAGTGGTGTGCTGTGCACCCATGATGCGAGTGGGAATCGTGCTGAAACCACAACCACACCTTCTGTATCTGGCAAAGTCAACTGCAAAGGGTCGGCTACGCCAACACCATTCATGTCGAGAGCAATTTGATCCATTAATTGATTCTGTAATGTCTCTGAAATATCTTTTCCGTCTGAACGAACGAATGAATGACGAATGCCAACCAACTCTCCCATAAACACACCACGTATACCGTCACTTACTTCAACCTGCATGCTGTGCTCTACCGAACGTTTAATAATACCATATGATTCGTAAATATCACCCGCCAACGCTAGCACACCACCATCAATACAATTATGTATTTCTAAACAACGCGCTACACCGCTACGGTCTACCCACTGAGCCCATACTCCACTTTCAGGAGCTTCATCTCCTGGTACAATAATTGCCAGTGGACGACCATCAAATGTCACTTTAATTTCTGAGCCAAGTTCTTTCACAGTTACATACACATCAGCCTGTTCGCAGCCTTCAGGAATAATAAGTTGGCCATTCGTTTTGTCTGTGCGAATAACCGTATCTGCATCTAACACGCCTCCTTTAATGAGTGAAGAGAGAACTCCTTTCAGAAAAACGTTTTCTCCTCCGGCTCCAGCTATAACCCGTGCTGCATGAGAACCATCATTAACCAACCACGGCCACAGTGAGGTGGTTCGTGTATCTTGATTTGGGTCAAGAACCAACCAGAACACATCTGCATTGACTGGTAGACTTGTATGTGTGTTAGTGACGTGCTGGGTAACAGCACGGTTAATAATATCACGAGTCGGCTTTGCTGTTTGATCTGATTGTGAAGCAACCGCCCATTCTAAGTATGCTGGGTTCATTGCCTTATCAACCGCTTCCACACAGCCATCACCTGCAAGCATAATAAGCCGTGGTGGCGTATCTGAAGCAAGCTGCGGAACAATTGCATCATCAAATAACACAAGATAATCTGAGTTGCGAGCATTCGTACGCAGTTCACCAATTCGGTTATCTGCCACTGGCATCACATCGCTATCTACCGTCACGACGGTCGTCGGTTGACATGATGGCAATAAGGTGTCTGTAATTAAACGTAAGCGATCAAGGAAATGCTTATCAGCAGAAGAACGGGATTGATCAATACCGACATAGATCGATTTTACCTCATTCGTGTCTACCTGTTGCGCCACCGCTGCGCTATCAACAGTCGTATCTTCGGCAGAGATGCTGCCGACAGAGAGACACGACAGAGAAAGCATAATAAGAACACATTGCAGCAATCTCATTATTTCGCTCCTTCTAATGTTATACTCATCGGTAATTCTACCACTCCTTCTGAACCATTTTCTGCGGTATGAATCATTTTCACTGTTCCTGAATACGTACCGCTAGAGATATCTTCTCCGCGAAAAATATGCAATTTCACATTTGCTGACGTACCCGGCCCCATCTGTTCTGGCGAGAGGCTTGCACGAATGTCATAATCAGCACTCAAAATGTCTCCACCAGGACCCGTGAAATCACTCACTTCAAGCCGAACCGTCCCTGGCAAACCTGTCTGTTGAATAACTTGCTGATCTGGAACGGATACCCATTCACTGGCTGCACTTGGCAAACGATGAACGGTATCTGGTGTTTGCCATGATAAATCCAATTGAGGCGGTGTATAATTGCAACGAATACTCAAGGGCTTAGCTGGCAATGCTCCGTATTGTAGTTGGGTTTTACCTTGCAATAAACCAGAGCGAGCAGTAACCGGTATATCTAATGCAACGGTACCATCTGCACGAATATGCATAATACCTTTTTGCCCAGCGCTATCACTTAATTCAATATCAACCGCTTGCAGCGGCTGCTCTGGAAGCCCTGCCGGAACACCAATCCAGTTGGCAAAGGATACACCAGCTGCACTACTGAGCGCTATTTCCGACTGCCCCTTCCACTGATACACATCAGCAGAAACACTCAGCGACGGTGCTTCGTCCTCCCGTCCATCTACAGAAATTTTTCCCGTTACCGTTGTTTGAAAACGACCTGCAGTTGCTGATTGGAATGATACCTTTACTCCATTTTTTTCTGTCGTCATTGGAACTGGCGAGCTAAAGCGGAAGCCATCACTCACTGGAAGACTCAACGTTGTTTTAGGAGGCAGGTACCCCCCCGCCATAAAGGGAACAATACCAGAAGTTTCAACATTTGTCCATGTTGGTGGTAAAGATACAGCATCTGGATTCCATGACATCGTTGGTGATGGCCGTTTATCCTGCGGCTCCACTTTAAAAGTATCAAACTTGTGCAAATGCCATTTATCATCTACTGCAAAATCGTAATCAATGGTATGGGTTCCGACGTGATCCTTAGGGTCAATACTTGGCCACTTTACACTATAAGGTGCAGAATAAATAAGAGCGCTGCCTTTTTTTTCTACAGATAACGGTGTTTTCGATACAAAATTACCATGTTCATCATGAATGATTGCAGTGACCGTGCTCCGCTTCGCAAGCTCATCCAACAGAGCATTATCTTCTTCCAATGGTAATACACGTAGGCCAAGTTGAATTGTTTCATATTCTTTAACAAGGGCTGGCACAGGGATTGGACTGGCAACAATACCAAGAGAAATACTCACAAAGACACTGCGAGGGTCACCGTTATAGTATGCACGATAATTACCAGACTCTGGGCGTTGAATGTTTAATAATTGTAAATTACTTGGCCGGTCTAAACGAGATGGATAAGTGTAATTCTGACGAGCATTTAAATCCAAAGCTTTTCCATCACATTCTAAACTGGTAAATCCACCATTCCCGTTTTCTTGTTTTGCTGTAATCCAAATTAAGCTTTCTGCTGATGGTGGAACAGTAATCACAGAATCAGGAAGAATTTCATCAACCTCCAATGAAAAGTAATCATTTTCACGTGTAGAAAGCTGGTTAAATCTGCTCACAAGATCTTCTGCTTGTCGTACTTCGATATAATTGCCACCAGTAAGCGAACAAATTTCTTTTAAATCGTGGCGCGTATGTTCAACACCTGTATGCAAATTCAAGCCATCAACAATCCAACCGCGAGCTTGAAAACGTTTGGCTTCGGCAATAACGTCACTGGCAGAATCTCGTGTTTCACCATCGGTAAAGAAAATAATACGTGTTCCGGGGGCGGCTGAAATACGATTTAATTCTTTAAATGCCAAAGAAAGGGCTGCACGATAAGATGTACCGCCTTTCATATACGGTAAGGTATCACCAACATCCTGATCGCGCACCATGCAGCGCTCATCCAAATCTGTAATATCCCGCCACGGTAATAAACTTTTCGCAGTATTACTAAAACCGACCACATTTAAAGCACGGCCATGTCTCACCGTGGCCAAGGCCAACTGTACACAATCAATACAAAAATTGCGTTTGTCATTATCTCTCATAGATAATGAGCGGTCCACAATCAGCAGTACCGGACCTTCACTCTCTGTGGCTGACAATGAAGTAGGGTTGATAACAACACTACAACAGATGAGAGAGAAAGCTGTACACCATGCAATACATTTCTGCATATAGGTTTTCATATTTATTTCCTTGTTTTCGCTTCTATTTCTACTTTTCTAACTACACACAACCAAACAACGTTGTACTGGTAAACCATCTGAACCAACAAAACCAATTTGGCGAACGGCCAACACCGTCCCCTGTGCTTCCGAACTTGGACGTGTACTACAATCATATTGCTTATCACTATGGATAACTGGATCAAAACGTTGCCCCGGTTGCAAAACAACATCACGCAAGCCAATCCAGTCATGAAGAATGGCGAGCACCGCCTTGGTGCCTGCTGTATCATGTTTTTCTAACACGCGGGTATGATCATTCAAAAGACCACGTAATGCATCTGCTGATTCGGAACTATCTGTTATAGTATGAACTGCTGCCGTTAATTGATCTGCCAGTTTTTTAATAGCTGGTTGAAAAGAACGAATAAGACTCTCGTAACATTCTTCCACCAACATCCAAATAGCAGATTGTAAACGATTTGGGTTCTCCATGACTCCAAGAGACTGAGCAGGAACCACCACTTCACCATTTCGGCTTAAACCAGTAGAAAGCACCAAGGGTGCACTCATAGGTAAAGCTTTTTGTACATGCGAACCATCTGGCCCAGAAAGTTGCACCAACTGTGCGTCAGTAGCGAAACACTCTTGCACAAGTGTGCGTATCTGCTGGAGCTGCTGTTGTAACGGCCCATAACTACGGCCAAGATAAGCCGCTCCCATCGTATCACAAAAACGAAGAATATCAGTAAGACGAGCAAGCCGGTCACCACCACTTGCCACCAAGAGAATCGCTCGAACTTTTCCCATAAAACCGGTATGTGCAGGGTCCATACCGACCCCTCGGTCACGTATCAGTGCAGCTAAAGCTTCTAAAGCATCACATAAAACCACATCGGCGGAATGTGGAGCATCATCATTCACTGACTCTTCCACCACATCCACCGTACCATCTTCTAGATGAGGAGTTTCAACTATAAGGCTCTGCTGCTGTGGCAACTCCGATACCTGAACGTTCCCTTGTTGTTCTAAAGCGGCTAGTCGTCGCTCTAGAACATCTAACTGGGCACGTGCTGCCTGAAAATCTTGACGTAGTTGCCTCAGTTCATCACTCATATCTTAGTGAATTCCGCTAAATGGATTATCTTGATCACGACATAAATCTGGCGCTTCTTTCATATGGAACATTTCTTTCGTCCATGGATCAATAAGCACCAAGTGTTGATCAGCATCGATATAGAGCACTTTCGCGATAGCCCCCTCTTCCATACCAGACAATTGTGCCGTGACATGCTCGTGGAGCGGTTGAGTCCATTCGCCATCCGGATTAACAAGATCAAACCACCCAATGTTACGAGGTTCAACACCCTGCACGTAATTGGCTTCTTCTGGGTCACAACCGATACCATGATCATGATACCAAGCAAAGAAGGTCAGCTCTGTACTTCTTGCATGAAGTACCGGCAATGAATCTGTCAACAGTACCATGCTATCAACAGCAGCACCACGTTTAATAACAGGAGCAAATCCACCTTTGTACCCAATAAGACTCAATTCTTTCTGGAAAAGACCAATCGTATATGGTGTGCGACTGAGAAAGTCTCCTGATTGATATTGAATAAGTCCGTCTTCATGACCAAAGTCACGACGTAAAATATGTTCTTCACAAGCACCTTGCGCAACCGCAGCTTTTACACCTTGTGGATCCATAACAACCGCATCATTTGAGAGACCAAATGCTTCTACCGCTAGTTTACGAACAATTGGCAAACGTGCACTGTTACCAGCCAGCAAGACCAGTGTTTTACGACTACTGGCTCCTGCGCCACTTCCACCATCAGTAAAGCCAAAGTCAAGGCCACCAGAACTACTGGTCATGTCACCTTCTTCTTCAACAAGCTTCGCTAAGCAAGCTGCTTTGCCAATAGAACGCGCAAGATTCTTTTCTATTGCTGCATTGATTTCATCCTCACTCACTTGAACACCCATCAGGTCCGCAGGAGAAAGCTCTGAATATTTAGCTATTTGATATAATGGCTCAGATAGTGCACCCATACGATCTTCTGTGCTTACAGCACGAATTTTTGCAACCTCTGCTGGTAACCACAATTCATGGAATAATTTCTTAGCAGTATCCTTAGCAATAAGATCACCTTGTTCTTCCAAGGTTGTCCAACAGGTTGGCAAGAGCACATTCACAACTTTTTCTAATTGTTGTGCCAAACCTTTTATTTCATGAGTGGCAACACCTGCCTTAGTACCTTCTGCAACCATACGTGCTAAGGCATCACTTAAACCTAAGCCCCATAACACTGCCATGTCAAAAACATTACCATGTGCACAAACTAATTCTACTGCTGCTTCAATCTCAGCAGGATTAGTCATATTATAAATGTCAACTTCAACGCTGTCATCAAATGCAGCTGGCTGTTCTTCTGCTACTGTTTCTTCTGTTGGCGCTTCTTCACTAGCGAGGTTTCCCCACGGGTCTCCGCCACCATCATTACTGACACTCGCCCACGGATCATCCGCGACTGCTTTCGCTTCCTCTACTGCGGCTGCTTCTGCCTTTTCGGCTTCTATTTTTTCAATTTTCTTTTCAGCTATCCGTTTAACGAGCTTTAATTTCAACACGTTCATTACGGCTAAGGTAATATTGTCACCACCAAAATAGGCATCACCAGTTAAACCTTTAGCCGTTGTTGTGATAGTAATACGACCTGTTGGATCACGTTTAAGGTCTACATCTGTAACTGCTACGTCAACCGTACCACCACCAAAATCATAACTAACCAAACGGTAGAGACTTTCTTCCACATTAAAACGACGGAATTCATCAAGTAATTGTCCAGAAATATAGTTGAATGATGCAGCATTTGTTTCATCGACTTGCATCACTAAACGTTCATCTGACCATTCACGGTTCATACCTTCATATGCTAATTTAAAGGCTGCACTCAGCGCATCCAATTTCTTGCGGTTATAAAGAATAGGGAAGGTTGCTACGACAGATTCAATACGCTGACCAATTTCTTTTTCCGCATCTTTTATCAGATGACGAATAATAAAACTTGCTATTTCTGTTGATGTATAGCGTTGGAAACGATCTGCTTCCATGCCGCTACGTTCGTCTAAAATAGTAATTTGACGATCTTGCCCCAGCAGACGCTTCACTGAAATACAATAGGAAAAACTATTTCCGCTATTATGCGCGATAAAGTGACGGGCAATCTTACCAATTTCTACCGTTGGGTTTTCCCGCATGCTAATGTCTTTAAAGCGAATAAGTGTTGGCACCTCTTCACTGACACCCGGTGGTTTCACCAAGTCACTCATCTGAATATTATCACCAACACGGTCTTTCCATGCATAACAGGTATTCGATGTACCGAAGTCCATAGAGAACGTCCCGCGATACGAGTCCATACCTCCAATAATTTCTTGGAGATACAGATAAATCACAAGGGTTTCGTCATTATCAAAGGTAAACTCAATTTCTTCCCGCAACGTTTTTTCTTCTTTTGGGAAGCGACGATGATCAGTATTCACATTTACAACTAACGGTAATTTACCACCAGCACGGAATGATAAGGTATCTCCAAGCAATGCCTTTTCTACATCAACCCAATCTGGCTTACTGACTTCGCTAATGGTATAATCCATCGCATTCATATTCGCGTTTGTCACCTGAATAAGTAAACGCTTAGAGCCTGATTCAGCACGAATCGTTTCGATAAAGCATGGTTCTGGATGCAATGGCATAACGGGTAGTCCTCTTAAATAATTAAATAGCAGGTAATGTTGTTGAGATGATAACTACGATAAAGCAACTTTTAATTCTGAATCCGTAAGCTTGGCACTCTCTACAATATCAGCAAAGAATAACAAACGACGGCGCAACTCTTCTTGTGGGTCTGGAGCCTGTCCGGTTAAAAGATGAATCGGCAGGTCAACAGTCGGAGAATTAATCAGTAAATCAGCAACTTCATCCGCCGCGCCGTGGTAATCATTGATTAAGTTCTTCAAAATAACTGCATAATATTGAGACAAAATGCTACCGACTTTATCAATAAAGCTATTGAAGGCAGCTGTGAAGTTCCGTACAATGTCTTCTTTAAAGGCTTGTTCAATTTGGGTTGTCCAACTTGATTCAAAACCCTGTGGCTGAATGTCACGGTCACGGATAGCCCACGTTTCTTCTTCTGCACGGAGATCAGTAATGATTTCCATATGCTGACGAGCTGTAGCTACCGCAGTGCGCAATGGAGTAACAACATCGACATCACATTGCTCACTGATATTTTCTAAAATCTTTTCAACGTTAGACTCTTCTACACGCGCTGAAACCTGTCCAAAGAGACCACCAACAATACCGGTTGAGAAGGTTGAAATGAAGGTATGACAGAACACTTCTTTTGCGTAACTAATCCAGAAGCGTTTGATTTCTGCTGGAGCAGTAATCGGAGCTGGTGGAATAGCTGGGGCGGTAAGGTCTCCACGTTGTTCACGCACATTACGTAAAATAGCCATATGCTGTGTTTGCACAGAAGCGTCAGCCAAACTCCACGTTTTAAATTCTTCCACTTTTGTTAAAATTTGCTGTTTCAGACCTGGAATAATCCGTTCTGGAATAACAATCGGACAACCTTGAACGAGCTGAGAGATACCACCAGAGAAGGTTTGTTTAGACTCTTGAATGAAGTCGTTAATACGACCAAATGCTGATTTACGATTAGAACGAGCCAGATCAATTTGCCCTTGGTTCGTTTCGATAAACGCCGCTGCTGCTGCAAGCGGACCTGCTAAATGACGTTGAATATCACGAATGCGTTCAAAAGCCAATTCTTCTTCCAGATAACGAATCATAACATCACGCATGTTTGCAACACCTGTGCCGCTTAACGCATCACGAACCCGGCTTTTCCATGGCTCTGGGGTATCGTCAGAAATGCTATTTAAACGACCTTTACAGCTTTCTAACACCGACTTCGCCTGTTCTTCTTGGCCTTTTGCTTTTAATACGTCAACAAGAGCCACCGTTGGGTACACATGTTTGGGCGACAATTGTTCTTGTAATAATTTATTCTTAAATTCGTTGTCGAGGTATTTTGCAATTTTAGTGCCTTCAAACTCATCTGGAGACAGCATATCAAATTTATTGATAGTGAAGAACATCTTATTACGAATATTGCCCATATTCGCACGAGCCATTTCAGCAATAATATCCATATTTGCCATAGTAAAGCCACGGGGCTCAAGTACGCTCACAACAACGTCTGCTTGGTTAAGATAAGCGTGAGTAATATCTCTCTGGCGCGGGTTCGCTGAGTCTGTTCCCGGTGTATCAACAATCTGAATACCTTTTTCCGTAAACAAACGGTTGTTACAGAAAACGGTTACTTTTTCAATCAACAACAAATGACCAATATCATAAAATTTATTATCGCCTTCACTTGCCAAATAACCAGAGGCATTATTAATATCATTATCAATATGGGTACGTCCTAAACGGCTTGCATATTTCTCAAGGAAGTCTAGGAAACCTTTTAACATTGGGGCAAGTTCATCTGCACATTTTTGTTTTGAAAACTCTTCGCGTAAATCTGCCGGAAGTGATTCATCATCTTGAACTGTTGGCAACCAAGCTGCAACTTTTTTAATGACTTCTACCTGGGCTTCTACCCCTGCGCCAGCAAGTTCTTTTTCCCAATGTTTAAAGGCATTACGGAATTTTTGTTGATGCTCAACAATGCTATTTACCGCAATTTCTTTGGTGAAATAATCAATGGCAACGCGCTCGTTCTCACCTGGCCCCGGAGCTTGAACCACAGTGATAGATAAAGTACATTCGCCTGCTGCCGCTGGCAACAAGTCTGGTTCATTTAACATACCATTAATAAAAGTACTCTTACCAGCAGAGAAGGTACCAGCAACACACATAGTGTAGTGGTCTTTTTTCAATAATTCATCTGCTTTAACAAGGCTCTCTGCAATATTTGATGAGGCATATTCTGGATATCCAGGAAGACCGTTCTGTGCATCTGCTTGAATTTCTGCATCAAAATTTTTAATCAGGTTATAAAGGTTTTCAGCTTCAGCGCGACGTTGTGGTAAAGTTACTGGATCAGGCATGGTACATCCTTCGAGTTTTGTACAAAATGGTTAATGGCAGAATAAATAATTGAAGAAACAATAATTTAGGCAGCGCCTTCAGTTTTTTCTGTTTCATCAGCAAGAATACAGGCATTCAATGCTTCGATAAGAGCGCTTACATCAGCAAGACGCTTATTGGGGTCTGGCTCTGTAGCAGAATGAATAACGCTATTGAGTCGCTTCAGATCAAGATGACGGCGTGGATTATTGATGCCAATCACCTCTACCTTCATCGAACGCTTCCGTTCCAAGAGTTCTTGCTCACTACGCGCATCTGCAAAGAGACGGCGACCTGAAAATGCTTCCGCTACCAATAGGCCAGCAGCATAAACATCAACAGCGCTTGTCAGCGCCGCATCTATGGTCTTTCGCTCACCACTGGCATACGCTTCGAGCAACTCTGGTGCCATACTTGGGTAAGCCGTACGTAACAAACGATGACGGTTCATACTATTGGGCACATACACCAAACCGGCATCAATGAACATGCCGTCAACTTTCTTGCCACGTGTACTCATCAAAACATTGCTGGTCTTAATGCATCCATGTACAAGTTTGTTCTTATGAAGCCAGTCAACGCCTTCTAACAACCCAGAGAGAAACTGAACCCGTGCCGACGAGCTGAGGCCAGCCAAACGGTCACGAGATACAGGGTGGGCATCCATATAATCTGTACTGAGATAGGCACCGACAGAAGGATCTGCCCCCGCCTCTTTGTAGCGAACCAATGCAGGATGACGTTCATCACCGACCAACTTATTGGTTGTTGAGGTCAGACGAACGATTGAGTCATCAATAACACGTAAAGCCCAATACTGGCCTTCATGAGTCGCATGATATACCGTTCCCATAAGACCAACGCCTAACTCACGAACAATCTTGTATGATCCTACATTGGACCCAACTAAAGAAGTAGTCATATAAAAGCTCCTCAGCTCTCATTCTCTACGGGGCCAACTGCGCCCCTGCAACAGTAGAAACAAACGGATTGAGCTGCTCCTATAAAGTACCGCACAATCCACATTTCTTGCGCCAGTGTACCAACTAAACACTACATAGGTCAAGCTGCAATCTGAGAAAATCTGCATACTGCACCACACCTAAATCATATCAGCTACAAATCATAAACGGCTTAGACCCATCATGAAGAGCGATAAGCGCTAGCAGGTAGAATCACTTCAATATACCGGCAACTCACATCCAAAAAATCTGCCTGAAAGAGCACGGTATCGGACAAATCCAGTACAGTCACATCACTTATGGCGATAAAGTCATGGCTCGAACGAATGAAATCGGTCAGCCGTGCGCCTTGAATTAACGCAACTCGCCCACGAATATGAAATTTATTCGTAAAAACAACAACCTCAGTTGTTTGGTCATTATCAGACATGCTCCACCTCGCTTCCTGTTTTAACAAGTTTACCCGATAGAATGAGACCGCGCAAGAACTACTCAGACTTCTTTTCAAAACGGTTTCGTAAGGTCATAACAAAGGCCTCATCTGCACGTAAACTGACCATTTCTAAGGGAGAAAAACCTCGATAGAGAGCTAAGCACACAGTTGCAACAAGCAAACATCCAGTAAGGACAAAATTTGGCCACGCATTAAGTGCCCATTGACCGCTCCAAATCCAGACCCAGTCAGCAAAGGGCGCAAGATAATTCATAGGCCAATGATGACCATCAGGCCCTTGTCCACCAATAAGGTCACAGAACAGATGAAGATGAAAAGAAACCCCAGCCAACCAAACGGTAAGTACACGCTGTTTGGCTACACTCGCAACAACAACCATAATAACCAAAGCTGCGCCAAGGTTATGCCCCAGAACGTGATGATATGCACCCCACATATTTGTTGGCTCAAGACTCTCTTTCGTGAAAAAATCAGGAATAATACCAAAACCGTCAAAATCTGGCGCAATACCAGCAAGTGTTATACAGGCACGATCACGCCGAGTTTCACCCCTCTGCGCCAACATCCAGCTACACAACACATGGGTAAGAGGACTCATATAATACGATACCTCAAGGCACCCCCAAGGCAATTACAACTATATTGACAGCCCTCTCTTCTGAATACGATCACAAAGATATATAAGCATCATTAGCTCAGTTGGTAGAGCAGCTGACTCTTAATCAGCGGGTCGATGGTTCGAGCCCATCATGGTGTACCACTTCGACTTTTTAGTCGAACCAAAATCCTCGACGTTTTTTGCGTCGGGGATTTTGGGTATACGATAAGTAAGCTGTATTTCTTCTGATGCTTGACTGAGATAAACTGCATCTAATAGCCATTTTATAATGTTTTCTTGTTCTTCTGGAGCACAGCTTTCTAGGGTCTCAGTGGCTTGTTTAAGCATTTCAGGGATGGCTTCGACCTCTATTTTCCGCATTTCTGCAAGCTCCATACCACTTTCACATGAAGCCATTTCTCTTTCGAGCTTTTCTATCTCTTCCTGTATCTTTGAAAGACGGCGCTCATAAGCTGGCTTTCCACGGTCTTCAGATTCTAAGAGCCTATCCATAATGTAGTCAGATTGCTGTAACAGCTTGTCTCTGTGCATAGTAAGCTCTTTGTGCTGTCCAGATGCAGGGGCCGTTATTTGAACAACAACATCCAAACGCTTTTTATAGGCTTGAATGATTTGCTCATAGTCATTACTTGATGCCACAATCGCTTCTAAGACGGCCTGCTCCCATGCAAGAGCAGGGACATCCTTCGCTGCGCACACTTCTTTGCCTTTCTTTGACTTATTATGACAACGATAATAAGCATACACTCCACTGCTACCTCGTGCGTGTACTGGTGTCATACTTGCTTGACAGTGCGCACACCGAGCGACACCTGCAAGTATAAAAACATGATCTGACATCTTTTTTATCCGTGATGATTGAGGATTTGTACGGCTCTCCATAGCTTCATGTGCAGCAGTAAAATCTTCCGCAGTAACCAACAAGCCAACATACTTACGGTTCTTCATTATACTAGCAATTCGACGTGCTGTGATTTTTTTACCTTTTTTATCTGTGAGGCCGTCTTCACTTAGCCGCATCGCTATCTCAGCAGTGCTTTTGCCTGTGATACTTAAAGGCCAAATCTGTTGAACAAGTGGTCCTGTGAGCGGGTCTACATCAAGGCGGCGTAGACCGTCATCACATTGAACAACAATGCATCCAAGAGGCAGCGGTCCACCGGTCCATCCACCTCGATCCATAATATGACGCATACCTGCCTTCACACGTGCACTAATCGTTTCTCGCTCTAGCTGCGCAACCGCACCCATTAAATGCAGTACAAAACGCCCCATTGGTCCGCTAGTATCAATGTGCTCCTGTACACTGATAAGGCCAATATTGTTTTCATCAAATAATTCAACGCAGTCTAGGAGGTCGCGCATATTTCTTGTTAATCTGTCTAATTTCCAAATGCAGATACCGCCAATTTCCCCAGCCTCGATCGCCGCAAAAATCTTGAGCATACCTGGCCTGTGAGTATCTTTACCACTGTACCCATCGTCAGAGATAATTTCACCAACAGTATACCCACTACCGAGTACAAAAGCAGCGCAACGCTCTTCTTGCATCTGTAGACTGACACCTTCTCGTGCTTGATCATCCGTTGAAACACGGGTATATACAACCCAAGGTTTAGCTTCCATTAAGCACCTGCCCTAAAGAGATTACATTGACATTATCCCTGTTATTGTTAGAATTTGAATGTACAGCAGTGGCGTTGGTGGTCCGGTTTTCGTGTACTCCGATGGATCCTGCCCTTGTGGCCTTAAAAGTGATCTCTGCTGTATACCACCAAAAGGGAGTTCGTAGCATAGCTATGACTCCCTTTTTTCTGCTTCAGTTTTAAGAAAAGACGGAGTTACGGTCAACATTTTTCCCGTATCTTCATCTAAAAAACCCCAGTTAATATGATCACAGCCATGATCGTTGAACCCCCTCTTGTTACATGCAGCAATGGCCTCCACCACTGTATGCGTATTGGTTCCAACAATCGCTGAATTCAACATTCCAGCAAAGTTATCAGCAAGCAAATCGCCAGCATAGTAATCATCTTTATCAGGATAAACAACACACACACCACTCTCTGCTGGTCTTCCAATGAGCTCTTGTATAATGGCAAGGTTTTTATCAAAGTTAGCACCTATTCTATCTGTTTTTACCAGCATGGCCGCAGAAACATGCGAATACATTTCCACTAATGTCTTCGTCTTCCATGCGATAAACAATAGACACAAAATGGTATCCTCGCGCTGAACAAAAGCTTGACCATCTACATCCAAGACATCACTTAAATGCATAATAAGGTTGAATTTTTTATCGTGATATTCATGATAATTATTGCAACCTAAGGCATCCAGCATGCGTTTCTTATTGGCTCGTAGAGACCTCTCGGTGAATGAATAAGCATAAACGGAAAACTCGCCATTTGTCTTCATGGTTTTCAATGCATCTATAAACTTTTTTCGATATCTAGAAACGGCTGCCCGCGATTGTTTTTTACGTGGTCTCAAGGGATCTAAGCCTGTCCACTTTCTTAATGAAAAATCTTTATTAAAAAAACCATAATCACCGTGATGGTATTCTATATGCTCAATTTTCGCCATAACAAAAGCCATTGTGTGCCAGCGGTCTTCCTTACCGTAACAGAGGCTTTCTTCTGGCTGACCATCCATAAAACAGGTAAGAAACGGAACATCAAAAGGAATATGTTCTGGATGATGCGCTAATATCTCGGGCAGAGATAAGTTCATAATGTCTAATAAGCCTGCCACTATACGACATACCTATTTACGAATAATATTCCATTATTACTGTATAGCTTTGCTTGTCTTATGAATCTATATATTTCTTTGCTCTTTTTCTTATATTTATCAAAAAATCGTTCATTCATCATACATCCTTTTTGTTATGACGATGTTGTTTTACCTAACAGCTTCCTTGGTTGTTCTATAACATCAGTTTTCACAAGATATAAATAGTTACTTATCCGGCTCCAGTACCGTGAGATGATTCTCTTTCTTGAAGAGATCGCTCAGCCTGTTCAAGCCGCTGCTTAAGATCGGCAATTTCATCGGCCTGGTCTAAGCTTAATATCATTATTCCATTCATTGTTTCTCTTTGACTGGCAATGACCGCATTTTGATCCGCTATTATTTGATCTTTACTACGATTATCAAGTCGACCTGTCCTTGGTCCAGATGGTAATACTGGACGTATAGGCAATGCGTATGCGTCTGCATCCTCATTACTTTCCAGTGTTTTTTTTCCGTATTTTATGTAATCAATGTCTATTTTAGTACTTAGTCGTGAGTTTAAAACCTCTGTTATCTTATGAAGATGTTTAAATTTCGGGTTATTTCTTGATAGTCCAGCCGAGAGCGACCCACCTGTAATTCCTATAAATTTGGCCACCTCCGCAGCAGATAATCCGGCCTTATTCAGTAAGTCCTCAACTCTATCTTTTATAGTTTCTTCGTTCATCTTAGAAATCTACGCGATGTTTATACAAATTCAATACCAAGATAATCAAATATTAACAAAATAATAGCCTTGACAGGCATTGATTTTCTTTGTATTTATTTGATTATGACAAAAACAAATTCAAAGACTCACAGTTTGCGGTCACTCCGTCGGTCAAAAGGGCTCCGCCTCAGTGATGTTCATGTCCTAGCTGAAATAGATCCATCTACTTTGAGCGAAATAGAAAACGCAAAGAGAACGCCATTGATCTCCACCCTACAGAAACTCACCAAAGCATACGACGTAAAGTATGAAACCATTTGGAAAGCAATGCAGGAAACACAGCAACAGGTAAAGGAAGAAACCACAGCATGATACAAGCTGTTTTTCCACCCCCTGAACGCTTTGTGACCTTGCGCACTGGCAAGAACGGTTGCCGAGTAAAGAAGTTGCGTGTGGTTACTCAGTTCGTGGAGCAAGATTTTGATAATACCCCAGGTGTACTCCTTGCTGAACATAGGATGATTGGACAAGCACAGTTAAGGGGTTTGAAAAAACGAAAAGATACCATCAACCCAGTACTTTACCACATCTTAGAAGAACGATTTGCAAAGATGGCCGATGCGCAAACTTTTCCGTTAGCAGGCAGTGCTACTGAAGGAGCCTCATCTCATGGGTTTTAAGAATATGAGTCTTATTATTGATATAGATATGGCTGCTCCAGATAAGAGCGTCTTATTAGCTTTAGCCTTCCGTGCCAATGATAAAAATTTATTAGCATATCCATCTTATGGTCGCATTGCTTTTGATACTGGGTACAGTCGCAGTACCGTAATACGGGCTGTTAAAAGTCTTATAAATGGTCATTTTATTGAACGACTTAACAGCAATACACGAAGCAATGTCTATAAGTTGATTCTTCCAACAAGTGTCACAGAGACACCAGAAAGGTATCACAGTGACACTAGTGTCAGCGTGACACCAGTGTCAGAGAGACACCCACCTAGTATCACAGAAACACCAGTTAAGTGTCAGAGAGAGACCACACTCGTATCAGAGAGACACCCAAACATGAAAGAACAGGAAGAGAACAAGAAAAGTACATCTCTAAGTAGTCACTGTTTTGCTAATGATCACACAGAGGCACTCCTCTCACAAAGCAACCAGTCTCACAGAAAAATGAATCATGAACACCATCATCAACCGCATGATCATGAAGAGTCTTTATTACCTGCGTGGAAACATGCGGGATGGGCAAGCTGTCTACGCAAATTCACACGCTGGAATGGACCACAGCTTGGACCGCACTGGGAACGACTGATAGAAGAACATGGAGCAAACGTGGTTTTAGCTGTGTGCGAAAAACTCAAAGCAGATGACCGTAAACCACAGGACGTAGAAAACGCAATTCAGAAAAATATTATTTTTCATGGGCAAGCCATGACCCCAGACTGTGGCGGAGAAAATTTATTTTGAACTTTGAAATACCACTCGCCAAACGCATGCCGATTCTTGGTGATAACTTTGGAGCGGTGTTGGAAGCATCAACTCGTTCACCGTTGATTGTTCTGGCTGGACCAGTCGGCACCGGTAAAACCTGCGATGCCTGTACCTTCGTACATGAATCAGCAAAATTCGTAAAGGCTTCTGCCCTATGGCGAACCTATGGTCATTGCGATCTATGGAACGAGTTGCTCCTTGCAGATCAAGTCATTTTAGACGACTTAGGAACTCGTGTTACCGATGGGAGTAAAGTCGCCATTTTGGAATTAGTTGATATTCGTGTAGACCACCTACGGCAAACAATTATCACCACCAATTGGAGCTATGACGAAGTGTTTACCTTCAGTCCTCGCCTAGCCAGCCGTATACGTCAAGCCCATATCGTCAAATACACCGGACCAGATTTACGCCTCAGTACAGATCTGGAAGCATGTACTAGTGCAAAACCACCACCAAAGAATGTCCGCTTCCCGTGTAGATTTTGTAATAAAAAATTTGAGACCGTAGACTCGGTCCTAGACCATGAATACACGTGTCGTAAACAACATAACAACCAATCTTACGCACAACGACAACACACAAAAGCAGCACTAAAAATCAACGAAGGGGCTCGTAAACGTTTTGCCGCTTACAAGAAAAATCAATAAAACACGACCTATGAAAAGAGAAGCAAATCACCTTACGAGAGCAGAAACGACCTCTCTAATAGCTGCTAACAGTACAACCCCGACAAGCATTTGCCAGAAACAATAAGATCAAACGAATAAAGGAGAACCAACCCATGCCTGCAAGCACTCAAAACAAAGCGTCTACACAACAGAAGACACGACCAAAGGCACCACCCATGCGCAAAGAAAACCAGCCAAAAGCTGAAGAGATCATTCGAAAATGGGAAACCACAGCCGCAGTGAGCATTGCCGACCTAGCCGCAGACTTTGCAAAAACGCACGAAGTACATCCTGCACACGCGCGACGAAGAATCTTGTTTTATGTTGATCATATGAATGCACGAACAATACGTGACGCTGACGGTACCCGTAAAATTATACTAGAAGATGCCCGCAGTATTATGCGCGGGGGATGGTAAGAGAATCGTAATGAAATCACAAAAACATAACATTATACAATATTGATAGACCCACTACCACCTAAAACGAAGCTCCTATGTCTATAGCCTTTCTCATTAAAGATCACACACAATAAATCACTTATCCTCGAACGTAGAAACAACAAAAAACAGAAAAAGTTATTGTAGACCAAGACTTCTCTCTTTAGCGTTGGCCCATGGCTTTAGAAAATCATCAATGTACAGTTTTGCTCCCATTCATGGACAAGTCCAAAGGGGGCAAGACACTGAGAGCATTCTCTGATGGCACTTATAAGAGTACACTTGTCACTCTGCATTACTCTAAGGATAAATAATGCTTATATATACATCAAAAACAAACATCCCACCAACCCTTGCTAACAACGTCAACGTTGACGCATAGCACAGCAATTCTGTACCGTTCTTACGGCACAGCCCCCTTCTCTTTCCAGTAATAACATAACGGAGGCACGATGAGCCTAGAAACACAAGTCGCAGCAGTTGTGACCGCAACAAACACATTAACAACCGAAGTCTCAAATAAGTTAGCAAGCATAGATGCTGCAATAGCAAACATGCAAGCCAATATTGGCAGTGTTATGTCACTCAACTTATTTGTTGACGCAATTGCCGGCAACGATGCAAATGATGGTAGCGAATCTTCACCACTACAAACGATCGCTGCTGCAGCTCTACGAGTCCCTAATGGTGGTAATTTGCACCTCCTAGCAAAAGAAGGACAAGTTCATGAAGTATCCGATGTGATACTCAATAACATCAATTTTAGCCTTGACCGATGGGGAAATTCATCCACTACGCCACAATTAAAAGCAGTTCCCTATAATGGCGAAGACCAAAACATTGGACGCGGATTTGCCTGTCACAATGCAACGGTGCGAGTTTCTTCTTTTGCAATGGAAGGGTTACTTGACTCAGAAAGACCAAACGTTGGAGAAGTTTGGTCTCCAAGGAGTGGACTGTTTAGTAGCGAACGGGAAACTGGAGCCAGCTCCTTTTTCTTCTTTGGTTGCATTACCAAAAAAACCGACATTCCAATTGTACGTATGGGCGCAGGTGGACAGCAAGAAATCTACATACAAGATGGTTCATTTGTTGACGATGGTGGAGCTTCATCCTTGTTTTATATCTCATTGGGTCCTTATTCAGAAGCTGGTGTCACTCGCTATCCTGGCATGGTCGATACCGACATCATTCCTCATGCGGGTTCAAATACCCTTCTTTCAAATGTCCCTTCAATGAATTTTATGGAATAAAGTAGATAACCCTAACAAACCAACCTACACTTTTACAGAAATAATAGAATAAATGCAATACTATTCAGTCTAGCCCTCTTGCCGTCGTGGTAAGGGGGCTTTTTTGGCAAAGGACACAACATCATGAAAAGCACTTGTTTTGAGCCTGGCGTAGATCGAGAAAACGTTACCGAAACGGTACTTGAACCCTACGAATCGACCACTGAAAAAATACTGAAAAACATGCCCTTGACCAAAGATACTTCTATTGCCATTCCTGCTGCTGTACTCGCTAGCCTGTTGTGCTTATGGCTTTGGACCCTGCAACAAAAAGCCAACGAGCACGATATAACAGCTGCTACTGGTAAACAAAAGTTAGATAGCATAGAACGCACCATGAGTGAGAACAAAGCAGAAATAAAGGCCGATATTAAAGAAATAAAGGATGGGATAAAAACACAATATAACACCATTCTTTTAGAATTGAGAAAATGAAATCACACTATAAACGTATCTGTACAGACTTTATCACTCTGAGCACGGTTATCTTGCTCGCTGTCATTGTGAGCGGAATCGTAAGCGGCTGCACAGAAAGTGAGGTTCGGCCCCCTGCCGATGGATTTTCCACAGACGGAACGCCGGAAACCATTATCAGTCGTATCGGACGGTGGTCAGCAACGCTTGGAGCGCTCTGTATCGTCTTTGGAATTATTGCCGCGTGGTTTGATAGAAAAAAAGCATTCCTACTTGGAGGAGTTGGGTTTTCTTTGGCCATTGGATCATCTTGTATTATTTGGATTGGTGAACATGTTACAGTATTGGCTCTTACAGGCTCTGTACTTGGCAGTCTCTATATTATTCTTCGTTATCGCAGGACTCTTGTACATGAACTTGAAGAGCTTACCCATAAAGATCTCAACAATGACAATAAAATTGGTCAACACGATTACCAACCAGAAGATATAACTACCGCAAAAACGCAAACGCTCATGGTACACAAGAAAGACGAGGAGACCTAAGCAATGGCGATATTCACCATTTCAAGCAGTCAAACATGGGCAACTTTCCGAGCAGGCGCAGGCAGTTCTTTTACGCATAATGATGATTTAGTAATCAATCAGGGCATTACCTTTACTATTGATACCTGCCCAGATAGAATAATAGGACAAGTCACAGGAAATGGTACATACGTAATAGATGGTACCGTAAATGATATTGGATATATCGGTGCTCGAAGCGAAGAGATAAATGTTAATGGTACAGGGGCGCTAACGATCACAGGAAAATGGAAGTCTCTTGGGACTACCGATGGAACATCGAATCAAAACATATCAAAGCCTGCGGTCCCTGCTGGCGGCATTGGCTACATGACATATCTACCAGGCCTTTGGATAGAAACAGGAAGACGTATCTCTTTTGATAATGAAAATACAGCCCCAACAAGCGGCCAAGATACCTACACTCCACAAATAAAAGATTTTGTCTGCAAACAATCAGACCCAACAAAACCGTTTGGACAAATTAAAGCGATAGGTGCTGATTATATCGTTATTGATCATATATACACTGGAACTGTGGTTGACAATGATGGCATATGCATTGTAAAAGACACAAAAACATGGACTCTTGATAGAGGCTTTGCTCTTGCTTGGACTGCCGATGTGAATGGTGCTCACATACACGAAAGCGGTGTCTATACCCGTTGGCACAACGCAAAAGGGTTTAATAAAACCATATCAGATTATGGAATTGGCTGGGGCTGCAATTGTTTTACATTTGATTATGGCGATACACATATTGTTCTACCAGATGGCACAAATGGAAATCTACCACCAAATGGTTGTGACATAAGAATACCAAATGTTTATTTTGGCACTAGCGATGCATCATTCATCGCAGAATCTAACGAACAAGCTATATACACCAGCTATAATATAGAAACACAAAACTCAGGTGATGTTTCTATTGATTACACGGTGTTAAATGTGTATTTCATGGATTATGGCGCAAACACCTTTACTGCTCAGCACGTTGCTGCATGGTTTGGCATCGGAAGCCATAACTGTGCAAACCCACAGACCTTTGATGATATAATTTTATCCAACAAGGCTGGCAATAACCAAAACGGTCCTCAATATCCTGTTGACTGTCCGCAGCAATATATCTACACAAACTCGACGTTTGCCAGCCAACAAGACGCAACGTATGCACAAGACGCTGAGCTGTGCAATGATATAGCATTTGATAATTGTGAATGGATAGGCCATGCACAAGAAGGCAATGGCGGGATGCCGTTTATTGCAACAAATTCTCCTCAAGTAACCGTAAAAAACAGTATTCTTGTTGGACCCAATAATGCAATCACTGGTGCTGATGATGTACACATAGAAAATATAGTGTTGAGACCTGCAACGGAAGCTGCCACTGGTCTTGATCGAAGCATTGCATTTAACAGGTGTAAGGGCGGCATAATTACAAACATTTATGATGGTTCTGAATCTGGCCAAGGATATACTGCCGAAGTCATACTGTTATCAGACTGCAAAAATTTACGAGTAAGAAATATAGGCCTCCATGATTATCAATTCGATCTCAAGTCATTGTGTAATGACGCAATAACGGCTAGGGGCCTTTCATCAGATATCAATATAGCAAGATGCTATTTTAAAAACGCATCAGATACCGCAACAGCATTTGTTGACACACAGGGTAATGGCATCACCTATCAAGATAGTGCATTCAGTTTAACAGAAGGTCTTAATAAAGAATGCTCAAATCTTTCTTTTAATAACATGGGCGGTGACATAGATGAATCACAATACAATACATATACTGACAACAGGTTCCTTGTCTATAATGCTGGCGCTGCAGGACAACATCAAACCTATGGACGTTATTCAACGACAAAAGGCGTTATTTATAATTTAGGATGTCACGCCAGCGTCGGAAACGAATCACACATATCTGCTACCAATATGATATTTGAAAAAAACGGTAAATGCTCAGGCGTAAACGGATCTGAGCTTATTATCTACGGTCAACACCTAATTCGTGGCATCACATCTTTTGACGGCGAATGGCAGGAATCAAACGGAACAGGTACCGCTGGACGTGGAAATCGGGATTTTTCACATATCAATGTTGAATACCGCATCGATGGCGGCACTTGGAAAGCAGTATCAAGCATAACTCTCACCGGTGAAGTTCTACCTATCAGTGGATTTATTTTAGATATTAAACTAACGTGGAACGGTTCAGAAACATTTATTTGTCATGGTCTCTATTACAATACAACTGACACCGCACAAAAAGAAAATTTACTGCCGATCGATCAAGAATCATATAATCTCAAACTTACTGGAATAATAACAGGTTCTGAGGTAAGAGTTTACGATAACGAAGATGGTAGCGCCACCACAAGCCTCGGTACTGAACTTGCTGGCGTAGAATCTTTCGGAGGTGGTGATTTTATATACACACATACGGGAGCGTTAAACACGGTCATTATACAAGTGATGCATGCTGATTATGAAGAATACATATTTCCCCTCCCTGTAACCAACAAAGACACGGCTTTTCCAATTATACAGAAGGCAGACGATAATGATTAAACTACGCGCATCACAAATAATTATTGATCTACCAACTGAGGAATCTCGTATATGGGCTGGAGCCACCATTCAAGAAATCATTAAGAATGATCAATACGAAACGCAACAAACGGTAGACGATGTCTATCGAGTCAATCGCTGTATGTGCAAAGTAGCAACAGAGATGGCAACTTTTACAGATCCTGTTACTGAGCAAGAACATACTCTCTCAGCAGCAGGCGCATCAGCAGTGGTTAAGGCATTTATAACCAAATGGATGCAAGAAGATCTCGGCGGTACCATAAATGAATTACAAGATTTAGTTCTGGAAGGATAAAACATGGCTACACCAGTATTAATTACACATGAAAATTACAGCACCCATCTCGTACAATCCACCCAAGGACGCGCAGGCACACCAGATGGCAATATCTTTTTTGATATGGTAAACAACCGTATTGAAATTATTACTGCTGAAGAATTGGCGATGGTAGATCTTGGTAGCGGAGCAGAGGCCAACCCTCTCACCAACAATTTAGGCATCACCCTGCAAGGGCTCTACAATTTTGAAAACCAAGAGCGTAGAACAGATGAAACGCTTCGTACTTTTTTACGGGCAACCAAAGGTACTTATCGCTTTGCTGGTGCCTTTGCCTTTTGGGATAGTAATAAATTATATGCTGGTGCAAACAGTACCACCAATAATGATGACCGCTTTAAGATTCGTGGTTCTGGTTGGATTGAATACTCTGATAGCGGTTCAACAGTCGATCGCATTTATCACGGCATACGTTCACTCGTAGATATTCAGGCAGGCACACAGCCTTATACCACACTGGTCACTGATACGCTTGAGGCCACGCTTCAAGCCGCAACCTGGACAAACACTTTTCGTACGGGCGATATTGACGAAGCAGTGCAAGTCTTTGGTACAACAGCCAACGGCGACACAGGCGCTGGTGATTTTGATTACACTACACGCAAACTCGTAGTACGCCCACGATCATGGCAATACACTCCACAAGAAACCACTTCAGAAGCAGCAGGCATAACTGAATTTAGCGGTTTTTCTGGTGGTTATGGCGCTGGTGAAACTATTAACACGGCAAATACTTATACGCTTGCCGATGTCTACGGCGGTGCACAGATTGCCCCCTGGACAGGAATGAGTCTTGAAAAAGTAACACCAGCACAAACAGAAACTGGCTTTAACGAGGCAGATGGTGATTTTACCTGGGTCTTACAGAACACCCTCGGTGGCACTGTTCAAGAATGCGCAGCATATCTTGATGCGCTGACCCTGCAAAATTCAGACATTGATTCTGGAGCTGGTAGCTACAATGGTAAAAATGGCCGTGTCTGGTATCGTCGCGAATCTGGCAAAGTTGTGACCAATTCTATAGACGACGCTGGTTTATTTATTGAAGGGTTATCAACTGCTGAACAACAAGGCGTTATTTTTACTGATGATGCCGCTGCACAAAAAACCTACCCGTTTTTCCCTTCAATTGTTATAACCGTAGGCGCTGCCGCACTAGCTGATGCCAATGCCTGGTACCATGTTTTTTACGCAGACGGTGCCAGTAATCTTGATTTTGATACGACTAACGCAGTAACGGTTAACGACAGTGCTGGAAATCCAGTTAAAGGGAATATACAAACGGACCAAATTGGTGGCAAAATCACTTTTGCTTTTGCCTACGATACCAACGTACAGGCTGGCCTCTCTGCTGGCACTGATAAAGAAATGATTGTCATTATTGAGGGTGACGGCGGTGCAGGACAAGCACTCACCCCCTTCACCGTTACACGCTCTACAACCATTCCGGTTACTTGTGCACCAGAAACGGATAACAACGCATGACCCTCGTTGCTTTCGTAGATTACCCGAATAAAAGAATTTATCTGCATGCCGATACGGTAGGTACAAACCTTGATACCGTAGAAGTCTATAAAGAGGTTCGTTCTTTACGTCGAACCACTGACGAACATCAAAAGTTTAAGCCAATGATGGTTGCTAGTGGGAACGTTGAAAAAATTGCTGGACAAAGCTATACCGCTATTTCCGTGCAGTTATTATACGGCTGTCGCTTGGTTCCTCATGATGCCTCACAAAAACTCCGCCTTATCCGCGATACTTTTACCGATGATGGCTATGCTGGGCGTGACTGTTTCGATCGAACAAGTCTCAGTACAAATACACGCGTAGACATTGACGTTGATTTCCCTGAAATTGAAATACGTGTTGCCTCTGCATCTGGCGGTGATGCGAACGCCATAGCAGCAGCTGTGTGGGGATACACAGGGCCATGACACGAACAGTTGTTCTTGAGTCATTTGTGCAAACGGAATCTTTAGCACAAAAAAATAAGCTTGGTGGTGAAACCGTTTCTTTTGATGGCGCTGGTGGCTCTACCTCTCTTGATTACCTGTCTGGTTATGCCTCACTTGATTCAACGGGTGGTGGCTGGGCAGGATTCTTCTGCACTTTTAAAGGCAAGGCGTCCAATCCGTTTAATCTACATTCCAACAAAATGTATGGGCCCTTACTTGCCACAGCTTACCAAGCCTCTTTAGTCAGTGTACAGGTTGAAGTAACCGGCCTTGCGGGCATGCCGCTCACCATACGTATAGAGAACGGTGTTGGCACCCATCTACAAACCGTATCGCCAACGTTATCTGGTGGGACAGAAACCCTTTCTCTGGTTATATCTGGAACACTTACAGATATGAACCGCGTGGTTATTGTTGCAGAAAATGGGCTCACCAATGTTAACGTTCTCTCTATAACACTTGAACTTTCAGACCACGTGTTTGCACATACTTTTGAACAACTTTCTTTTGATGCGTTCTGTGGTATGGCTAAGCTTTACAATCCGACAACCCACAGAGTCACTGACACATCAAACCATGATTATGACGAACTCTCTAGTACTGCAATGGGTGGCACCTTTGCACTAATGTTGCTTGCCGCCAAAGACAGAGGCTGGGTTGAAGAAACAACCGCACAAACAACGGCTGCTCTGCTTATAGATGCCATGCTGGCTACCGTACATGTTGGTGGCTGGTTTGCCCACTTCACAAAGGCAGGAGGTGTTATTGCTGATGGCTCTGAATATTCAACCGTAGATACAGCAATTGGTTTACTGTCCGGTATAGTTGCTGCAGAAGGACTTGGATTAAGCAGTCAACAGGCCGCTTTATTAGCACGTATAAATACCTTAGATTATTCAGATAACGATTTTATTCATTCCACCCTCAACAGGGTCACCCATGGATATGAAAACGACGGGGTTACTGTTAAGAATAGCTACTGGGACTATTGGGGCTCTGAATCCGCTTTTGTACAATTATTATACTGGATGCAAGAAACCGAAAGTACCGCTTTCAATATCAACCAAACACCTCCCTCTTGGAACGGAACCGGATTTGTTACAGAAATGGCTGCACTGCTTTTTGAAGCTCTTGGCAGTACCGATGAAACAGACGAATTTGGCAACACATGGAAAACCGTTCGTCAAAATTTAAAAGCAGAACAATCTAGCCTCGCTGGCCTGAGTGTGTATGGGTACTCTGAAATGGAAGTACTCAGAAATACCACGACTACAGAATATAAAGCTTTTGGCTCTGGCGGCAACCAAACCCCCGTCACAACAGACGCAGATGGCAACGGACACTGGGCCACCCCTTCCTATATGCTCATGGTCTCTTCAGTAGATCCTGCTGGAGTTCTAACGGAAGTCCAAACAGCGAAGTTTCAATCCTTAGCACGGCCCTACGGTGTTGCTGAATCAGCAATGCTAAACAGCGGCACCAACACAATTGAGAGACGGTATTGGCTGCTGTCAGCCATACGCTTGTTTTTCTCCTGCGTTGGAGCCTATCATGGCCTCATTGCCTCTGAAGGTGGCACAGATGCACTTTATGCCGCTTCTACGCTTGGAACACTCGGCGATGCTCTTGATAAATACGTCATCCCCACTCCTCCAGAGGAGCCTGAACAACCAGACCTCATCACGGCGTGGGAAAAACTCATTACCAGCAGCACCATTCCAGATAATAGCATAAATACTGCATGGGACCACCAGCACAACCAAGATACAGGCGGTTATATTCCACCACCACCTGATATTCACTACAATCTAGACACGAATATAATTCTTACGCGTGAGCCCGATCATACTTTCATTATTGAAAGCACCACGCAATATGAAACAGACAATGCAATTCTATTTAACAAAGAGGACAGCATAAAGGTAATGGTATGAGAGCAATTCGATTCATTCATGATGACTGGTACTTTCCAGCTCAATTTCCAGACATGGATTTGTCTGGAGCAACTATAGAGGTCGCTGTGCGCCTTGAATCTGGCACCATTGTCATTGGTCCTCTGACACAAACCGAAGTTGCCTCTTGGGCAGATGGTAATGTCTTGCTTCATATACCCAACACCGCAACAAATATTGTCCAAACTGGCACTATGTTTCTGCTTGTCCGAGTCACCAATGGTGACGGCAAAAAGACATGGCCTCCAGAAGCATTTAGCGTTGAAGCAGGCATGGACCCATAATGAACGACTGCGCTCATAACACTATTCTCACCCCACGTGTTTGGAGCTCATCTGCTCACTGTAATACGGTGTCGATTAACTGATCGGCATCCTATGGAGACCTTACCATGACCGACCCTTATGAATTACGACAAGCCGTATGTGATACCATTACCAAGCGATTTCCTGATCTACTAACGGTAACACCCTATGCTGGTGAAATAAATGATACCGTACTCCAAACACTCTCATTTAACAGCCCAGCCTGTTTTGTTAGTCTAAGCGGTATGACTCTCGATAATAGCGAAGACCAAGAAGCATGCCTCGCAGATATGCTTCTAACAGCATACGTGGTAACCGTTCCACAAGAAACGCTTAAAACACCATCTGCCCTCGACATAACAAGCCGCCTCATTTCATTTCTACAATACAATCAATATAATCTCAATAATACAGGCTACCCCGTTACCATAAAATCTGAGCAATTAACCAACACAAGCACATCAGATATATGGGCCATTGAATGGAGCCAGAAAATAAAATGGGACCGCAGCAAGTGGGATGATGTACCAGAGTTCTTACCTGACACCATTTTTGCCAGCTATCATCCGTATGGAGAAGTTGACGGAACTGAGCATGAGGTCTTCCCAAATGACTAACCTCATCACCCTTGCCCAAGAAATACGCGACCTACGACGTTTACTCAGCAATCAAATACGCGTAGCCACGGTGCTCTCTGTTGATCCATCAACCGCTACCATTATCGCAAAAATAGGCGACATCCAAACACAGCCAATAAAATGGGCCACCCTCGGCGCACATGCTCAAAAAAGTGTGTGGAGCCCCCCTGCTGTTGGTGAACGCTGCTTATTGCTGGCTATTGGTGATGACCTTGTTCAAAGCATTGCTCTGACTGGTATTTTTTGTGCTGATAATCCTGCAAACGGCAACGAAGAAAAAATCTATCGAACAAGCTATGACGATGGCACCATTGTTGAATACAACGCGAACACCAACGATCTGAAAGCCGATGTACAAGGCACCATCACCATTAACGCCACTGGAAACATACAGGTTACAACAGATGCCGACGCTACGCTTGACGCTGGTGGTGACATAACAGCCACCTGTACCAATGCGACCATAGATGCCAGCGGCACTCTGGATATTACCGCAGGCGGTGCCACAAGTTTAGACTGCCCAAGCTTTACCGTTACCTGTCCTGCTACCATTTTCACTGGAAGTGTACAGGCAAATACTGGCCTTCTTACAGGCGCAGGTATTGCCACCGTTTCGGGCGTTCCTGTTCCATGTACAGCTGGATTTATTACCACACAAGATGTCGTAGCAAATGGTATTTCTCTTAACTCGCACACCCACCAAGAAACAGGAACAGGTGGCGGCACAACCAAAGGTCCACAGTAATGCGCGGCACAAACAACAGCACCGGCAAGCCACTTGCTCTCATCGATCATGTACGGCAATCAATTAAAGATATTCTCCTTACACCACTTGGCTCACGCGTTATGCGTAGAGATTACGGCACACGTATACTCAGTTGGATGGATCGGCCCTTCAACCAAGAAATACAACTCGATATTACAGCGGAAGTCTTTCGCGCTCTCAAAAGATGGGAGCCACGTGTCTCTGTTTCTGCCGTGCGAGTGGAGATGGCAGAAGCAGGATGGCTCACCATTGATATAGATGCCACCTATACACCCACAGGTGAAACACTCAACCTCAACGGCATAACTTTACAGGACAGCATACTATGACGACCTTAGATCTCTCACAAATACCTGCACCCGATATTGTAGAAACCCTCGACTATGAAGCTATTCTAGCAGAAATGCTTGTAGACTTACAAGCACGTGACCCGTTATTTACCGCCTTGGTTGAATCAGATCCTGCTTATAAAATATTGGAGGTGGCTGCCTATCGTGAAGTCGTACTCCGTGCACGTATCAATAACGCAACACAGGCCTGCATGCTTGCCTACTCCACCAATACAGATCTTGATAATCTAGCTGCCTTACTTGGAACCACGCGTTTCGTTATTGATGAGGGTGACCCAAACGCCATTCCTCCTATACCGCCTAGCTATGAAACAGACACAGAACTACGCACTCGTACACAACTAGCATTTGAAGGCCTCAGTGTTGCCGGACCACGTGGCGCGTATGAATATCATGCACTTTCTGCTGATAGCGACATCTTAGATATTGATGTCTTTAGTCCAAGCCCTGGAGTGGTTGATGTAACCGTACTTTCTCGCACAGGAGACGGCACCCCTGCACAACCCATTCTTGATACCGTTGATACGGTATTAAACAGTGAAACAATTAGACCACTCACTGACCTCGTAAATGTGGCTGCCCCTACCATCATAAACTACAATATTACTGCTAGCCTCAGTATCTATACGGGACCAGATCAAGCACTCGTTTTACAAGCAGCAATAGATGCAGTGAATACCTACGTTATAGAACATCACAAACTTGGCCATGATATTACTATAAGTGGTCTCCATGCACAGCTCCATCAAGCAGGTGTTCACAACGTAAACTTAACAGCTCCAGCAGCTGACATAATTGTGGCACATAACGAAGCGGCTTATTGCACCGGCATAGATATTACCATTGCAGGAACAGGAGAATAAATATGTCTCTCTTGCCAAATAACGCAACACCAAGTGAGCAACACCTAGAAGCGAGCATAGAACGCAACATACCTGTGGCTCTTAATTCTTTATGGGATCCACAATCATGCCCTCAACAGATGCTCCCATGGCTGGCCTGGGCTTTATCCGTAGATGAATGGTCAGCAAACTGGAGCGAAGAATACCAACGCGCGGTTATCCAAAGTTCGTATGACGTACATCTGCACAAAGGCACTTTTCATTCTATAAAAAAACTTCTTGAGCAAGTTGGTAGTAATATCACATTAATCGAATGGTTTGAAAATGGCGGCGATGCACATACTTTTGAAGTTGATATGTATGCTGGGTGGGGAGAAGGTGACAGCATCATCAGCCCCACCGTTATAGATCGATTAATACGGATGTTGGATGCAACCAAACCAGTGCGTAGTCATTATACCTTCCGTATTGGCGCTGCTTTTTCTAATAAAATACGTGTAGCCAGTGCAACACGGGCAGGCGCAGCTCAACGCCTTTATGGAGACACCGTCTACCAGATACCGTCCTTAAAAAATAACCTACGTGCCGCATCTATCTGCCAACCGGCACAAGTCATACGAGCCTATAGCGTTTAGTCGAACGTAGAAAGCCTCAAAACATCAAATAGGCATTGCAGGATCAAAACAAAAGCTCTACCGTCTGCTTATGGAACTGACACCAATAATTACCAATGTAGGACTGACCAAAGCCATGGCCGCGGATTTATCCGGTAGCCGCATTGAAATCTCCCATCTTGCCATAGGTGACAGCGGTCACATACCAAGCACCGCAACCACCGCGTTAAGCAACGAACGCGATCGTGCAGAACTTGCTGGTGCTCAAGATATTTCAGTGCCAGACGGGGACGAAGTCTCTCTTTCAGCATTATTTAATTCTACCAACGAATACTGGGTACGTGAGTTTGGAGCATTTCTATCAGATGGTACCTTATTTGCCATCTGGAGTCACCCTTCAACCGCACTACTCTATAAATCAAATACAGTTGATACCTTATTAAGTTTCAATTTGAAACTCACTAGTGTACCGACTGGATCCGTTACAGTTAACCCAGCCGTACCAGATCTGAACCTTGGCTTTGCTGGCCCACTTGCAGAAACTGCTGCTGGCATCGTCGCAAACAATTTACGCATTTTACACTTACAAGGCCATCTACCATAAAAGGAAATAATTATGCCCGGTCAATTCTTACACGGCGTTGAACTCGTTGAAATAGACGATGGCGCACGTCCCATACGAACCGTTAAAAGCTCCGTTATCGGCATTGTTGGTACTGCAGACAATGCTGATGAAACCGTCTTTCCATTAAATACTCCTGTCGCCATTTTTGGCAGTCGCACAGCAGCAGCTAGCTTAGACACAGTCGGTACCAAACTTGGTAGCCTCCCACGTGCCTTAGATGCTATTCTTGCGCAGGTTGGTGCCGCCGTAGTAGTTATTCGTGTAGCAGAAGATGCCACACCAGCCACAGAGCAATCAAATGTAATTACTGGTATTGGTCAGCTTCCAGATGCGCAAAGCGTTACAGGTTTACAACCACGTATTATTATTGCACCAGAGTATTCTGGTATCCAAGCGGTAGATACCGCTCTGCAAACTGCGGCAGAACGCCTACGCGCTATTGCCGTCATCGATGATAATAGCACTACTGCAGGTGCAGCTAACACCTATGCAGCTAACTTTGGTAGCAAACGCCTGTTTATGGTTAGCCCACACGTTACCTATTACGACACGGTAACAGCTGGAACCCTCACCATGCCTGCAAGCCCATTTGTGGCAGGCCTTATCGCCAAAACAGATAACGATAAAGGTTTCTGGTGGAGTCCATCAAATCAAGTGCTTAATAATGTATTAAACACAGATCGTCCAATTAGCTTTGGTCTTGGTGATGCAAACTCTGAAGCAAATACTTTAAATGAAAACCATATTGCTACCGTTATTCGATCGGAAGGCTACCGCCTTTGGGGCAACCATACACTTTCAGGCGATGCAAAATGGCAATTTATCAATGTTACCCGTACCGCCGATATTATCAACGATAGCATTCAACGTGCTCATCAATGGGCTGTAGATCGTAACATCACCAAAAACTACATTGAAGCGGTTACCGAAAGCGTTAACGCTTATTTGCGTGAACTCACGGCACTTGGTGCAATTCTTGGTGGTGAATGCTGGGCAGACCCAGAGCTTAATACACCAAGCGCTATCGCAAAAGGCGAAGTTTATTTCGACTTTGACTTCACACCTCCTTCTCCTGCGGAGCATATTACATTCCGCTCACACTTGGTTAATGATTATTTAACTGAAATATTTTAGTAAAAAGGAATAAACAATGCTCTCAGATGTACTCAGAAATTTCGTACTCTTCGTCAACGGCGGCCCTATGGTCGGCGAATGCGAAGAGATTACCCCTCCTAAACTCACTATCAAAACCGAAGAAATTCGCAACGGTGGCATGGATGCTCCTGTTGAAATTGATATGGGCATGGAAAAACTCGAAGCCACTTTTGTCCTCACCAAATTTGATTCCGAAACCGTAAAACTGCTCGGCTTTGTTACTGGCGGCACCGTCCAAGTCACCGCAAAAGGTTCTATTGGCGGTGAATTTGACGGCGACGAACGCCCTGTTGTTTTATCCATGACTGGTAAACTTAAAGAAGTTGATTCCGGCAGCTGGAAAGCAGGCGATCTAGCCAAAAAAACCTACTTGCTCTCACTGACCTACTATAAAGAAACCGTTGACGGTGTTGATGCCGTAGAAATTGACGTACTCAACATGATACGAAAAATTGATGGTATAGACCAACTCGAAACACGTCGCGCAAATCTTGGTATTTAATACATTGCTCAACCGGTAAAGGGACTTCCATGTCATCAGAACATATTACATTGAAATATCCAGTTGACCATAAGGGCGACCACATCTCAACCATCGAGATGCGGCGCCCGAAAGTCAAAGACATGCTCACCGTCGATAAAATTAACGGAGATATGCAAAAAGGCATCCGCATGATGTCAAACCTCTCCGGTCATCCTGAAACAGTGTTCCATGAAATGGATATGGAAGACATGAAAACATGTAACGACGTACTGGCCTCTTTCTTGGGGGAGTCCCCAGCGGCGCAATAATGCGCTCGGTGATAGCCGATATTGCCGTCGTATTCCACTGGCAGCCATCTGAGCTGCTCAATTTACCCGCACATGAGATACTTGCTTGGCATGACGAAGCAAAAAAACGCAGCCAATAAAAAAGGTCCAACATGCCTGAATATACCGTCTCTATAAACTTCACTGACGCCACCGCCCAAATCACCGCTGGAATTCAAACAATAGATAGCGGTATCAGTAAAATGGTTGATGGCGCAAAAAAAGCCTCCGAAAAAATACAAGGGCTTATCAATATTGGTAAACAACTCACTAGTGCCAATACCGCTATGGCAAAGGGTTTTACTGTATCCAAAGCGGCTGTCACACATTTCAAGTCTGCCCTCACAAACGCGCAAACAGCTTCTTCCTCAGTAGGTAACGCCCTTAAAACCTTAGGAATCAGTACTCAAGATCTCAGCAGCGCACTAGCCACTATCGTTGGAAATGACACCGTCGAAAAATTTAATACACTTCGTGAGAAAATCTCTGAGAGTGTACAAACAGTAAACACATTTATCGATACAACAAAATCTCTGTTTGATACTTTCTCTTCTTGGAAAACACAAATACAAGAGATCGCTGCAGAACACCCTCGTCTCTTTGCTTCATTTAAAAAAATAGGCATGGTTATCGCAAGCTACGTAAAATTGGCAGCAGTATCCACATGGACAGGAATAAAAATGGCCGCCGCTTGGGTGGTTGGACTTGGCCCAATAGCATGGATTATAGCAGGGTTTACAGCCGTCGGTGCAGCTGTCTGGTACTTCTGGGATGATATACAAGCGGCTTTTTCAAAAATATGGACCTTCATCAAACCATTTGCTGCCCTTATTTTTAAAGTATTAGCATTCCCTTTTCTTCTTATTTGGAAAGGTATTCTCGTTCCGCTAGCTGAATGGTTTGGAAATAAACTGGCACCGGTCTTTCAATGGGTTGGAAATATTGCATCAACGGCATGGGAAGGGATAAAAACAGGCCTGTCATTTTTATGGGATCTCACCATTGGATATTATACATGGCTCGGTTCTATTTTTCTACCAATATGGGAAAGCATATCAGACGCAGCATCCATTGCATGGGATTATATATTATCAGCATTTAATGCTGTAATAGATGGCATTAAAAGTGGTATATCATGGATACTTGACGCAATACAACCAATTACCGATTTTCTTGGGGGATGGGCAGACACCCTCATGAACGGAATATCATCAGCCATAGGCGGTTTTATAGAACTTGGCTCACAAGCTGCCAAAGTATGGGATGCTGTATTCGGACCAGATCCAGAAGCAAGCACAGCAAATGTTTCTGATGAAGAGCTTGCTGGTATAGAAGACCGAAAACAACGCGAAGCAGCATTAGAAGAAAAAATGAATGCCGCTAGCGGTAACGAAAAACTTCAGCTTGAAAAAGAACTCGCTCTTATGCGTTTTGAAAACAATATAGCTGCGCGGAATCAAGCTGCACGAACCGGTAGTATTAGCCAAGCCGACGCGAACAAAATGAATGATGAGGCCCGTGCACGCATTGACCAGATCAAAAAATCCCCAGCAGTCCCAATTATGGCAAATAATGGCGGCGGCTCTACTTCTACAACCAGTAACGCCAACAACTTTACTGACACCAGTAATACCAACGTCGTCATAAAAGTCGATGGTGGTAACCCTCACGATGTTGAACAGGCTGTCAAAAATGCATTAGAAAAGAATAAACAAAACGAATCACGCAGAATGCGAGGATCCATGCATGACTACTAGTAATGTTTATGCCAAACTCGGCGATGTATCCTTCGTGACAGGAGTCAGCGACTATCAGCAAATAGCCCGCACCCACACAAACCGATGGGTGCAACAAAATAGGCTTGGCAGAACACCGGCCATGCAATATGTTGGAGCAGATGCGGAAACCGTCTCTATAACAGGTACCGTTATTCCTGAATATGCAGGCAAACACGACTTACTAAAAGATTTACGTGCTTTAGCAGATACTGGCACAGCACAACCTTTATATGTACACTGGCGCACCGGTGAATACGTCGGCCTGTGGTGTATCACATCTGTCCAAGAAACACAATCTGGCCAACGTTTCAAAGACGGCCTGCCAGCAACGGTTAGTTACTCAATCGCGCTTACAGCTTACGGGGAGGATACATGAGTTACGCAATTGCTAGGAACGGCGACACCATAGACCTTATTTGTTTTGAGCGATACGGAGACACCCCTGGTATTGTTGAACAAGTCCTCTCTCATCATAAAAATAAACATATTACCTCAGCACAATTGAATTCTGACCAAAAAGTCTACTTGCCAGAAACCACCACCATCCAAACCGTTGAACAACAGACGATTAAGCTCTGGTCATGACTCCCATATTTAAAGTAACTGCAAACGATACCGATATCACACATGCTATTAAAGACCGTTTACTTTCACTGGAAGTAACAGACGAAACAGGCAATACCGCCGATAGTCTTACGATTAATCTTGATAATCGAGATCATACCATCGAGGAACCCATCCTCAAAACAGACGGCAACAAGCATGCCACAGAGTTAAAAGTATGGCTTGGTTATGCAGAAACCGGAATCACCAACATGGGGACCTTCTACACTGATGAAGTCAGCCATAGTTACCCCCCGGCAGTACTTACCATCTCTGCAAAAAGCGCTGACGTATCAAATACCTTCAAAAGCCAACGCTCCACCGTTTGGTCCAACAAAACTCTACAAGACATCCTCCAGACAATTGCTGATCGATCTGGCTACAACGCAAAAATTCATCCAAATCTTGCCAATATCACCATCTGGTTCATCCTCCAAAATGGTCAATCCGATATGGATTTCCTTCGCGCTCTCGCTGAAAAAATGGGATTTCTCTATACTCAAAAAGGCAACAGCCTGATCATAACCCCATTACAGAAAAAAGAGACAGCAGATGCTCAAAAATTGGAACCTGTAACTCTCCAAGAAACAGATCTCGAAACATACACCATCAGTGTCACCACACGAGAGCCCTATCAAACGATACACGCCACCTACTATGATGTCGACAAAGCACAGGAAGAAACAGTCGTACTCGGATCAGAAGAGGAACCAATAAAAAACCTTCAAAGGACTTACCCAAGCAAAGATGAGGCAGAACAGGCCGCACAAGCAGCCCTTGAACAACAAAGCAATATCGGCTACAGCTTTGAGGGGACTATAGCTGGCAACCCGAACATCTTCGCAGAACTCCCCCTTACTATCCCAACCAAGGCAACACAGCACACAAGCTGGATAGCTCAAACCGTCAATCACAGCTACACCGATTCCGGCTATAAAACATCCATCAGCGCAATTGCCGATAAATAGCTATAAAACGGTAACAACCCATTTTCTTTTCTTCCCGCGTTGACATGAAATAGGTACAAATACGTCAAAGCACAGGTCTTCCGTAGTTCGACCACTCCCCTTCATGGTGTACCACTAACCTGTGGTAAAACAAAAACTGCTCGTACAATAACAGAGAGGGCTCTTCTTTCGTAGAAAATTCATAAGAGCTACATTGGTTTAACTCAAAGTACTTTTATCTATCCCGTACACGCGCAAAGCATTTTCACTGAACCACATTTTGATAATGTCTTTTGCATCTGAGGTAGACATCCAACCTCGTTGAATGCGTTGGGCAAATGCTCGTGCAAAGTTTTCCTGAGCAATGGTTAAATGTCCGAGTAATAATTCTGGATGGACAACAAAGTCTCCACCAAAAGCAATAACCTTATTGACTGGTACTTGATCAAGTAATTCACCAATACTAGCAATACACTGCTCAGGGGAAACGATATGGGACCAACATAAATTGAGTATAACATTGGGATGATTCTTTCCGACCATGAGCGTGTCTCGAATATCTGGCATACCTAAATGAAATAAGTCAAATGTTGCCTCTGGAAATTCACGAGCGAGGACCAGCATGTGTTTGCTATCCATTGCCCGATAGTCTCGCCATACACCAGAATGGGTTGCTACTATCAGTCCCAACTCACCTGCTAAAGCGATGGATTCTTGAATGATGATATTATCAAGATGATTAAAAATCATGTCATTGTACACTGGGGCTTCCCCCGCCATCATTCTATCAAATTCACAAGCGCCTTTTTCATGATCTGGAGGCTCTATATATTTTGACTGTATTTTTATACCGATAATGCCGTCTCTGTGCCATTGTCGGATCATTGTTTTCCACATAGTAATATATTCTTCTAAACACTGCACTGGCGGAAGATTTAGAGCCTCTGCCTGAGCTGCAATGGCTATTGGAGTACGGTGATGTACATAACCAATACCATCAAGAATCGGCATGATCGCAAAGAGATTATCATTAGTAACATAGTCACCACAGAGGGTAATGGTTGCACAAATGCGCCCCTGTTCATGAACACGACCATACAAACCCGGTTTATGCGCTTCAACAATACGGTCATTTAATATGCCGCAGTGAGCTCCATCAACCTGGTCTACTTGATAAAATGATTTGGCTGTCTCAATCGCACAACGGGCATACGAGCCGTGGCGAACCGCATTCCAATAAGGTTCAAACGTATCCCAACGTGCACTCAGAGAAAGGTCTGCATTACGAATCACCGAAAAAGCTTGATCGTCCATGCCCGCACTTTTTAGGTCAAAGCAGGTGTATTGCGTCAAAAAAGAAAAAACGTCGTGCCTACCTTGCTCCAAATAAACATCCTCAGACCGTAAATGTTCATGGGCATCCACGACATCAAGGTCATTCATATAGTGATAGAGTTCCGCAGCGGTATCTGTGAGCATGGGCATGATTATATCCTTATGGTTATACTTGTGAAAAGATGGAGAGATAGCTCTTATAGCGCCTAAAGCCGAAGTTGTCGATAGGACATTAATTTTGATATGGACTATTTTTTCATATCAACAAAATTAGAATGACAATTATATTACTTGAATTATCACACATATGAAGGTAAATGGACATAAGATGGACTATAAAAACATAGTTATGACGGGTTGCCGCAGGCATTTTCAACGCATCCCACCGTTGACGGCCTTCGGCTACATACCTAAAAAAAGTGAACGCGTCAATCGGTCTTTCGATTTTTTCGGAGTCACACTTATTCTTTCTGGCAATGGAAACTTTCGATACCATAATAAAAACCTAGCTGTAACTGGCCCGTGTTTATTACACCAATGGCCCGGACTCTCTTGTGATTTTGGTCCTGATCCTGAAAGCACTTGGGAAGAGCTCTATTTTAATTGGGATAAGGCCGCCTTCCATAAATTACAAACAGACGGCTACAATTTAAGTAAAAATGCTGTCCAAACTTTGCATTTCAATCCTGTTTTTCAACGTCTCTTGGACCATTTTCTTAATCTCCTGCACCAGGCCAATCCGCTACAAGATGCAGACCGTTTTGATGCTGCTGCTTTACATTTATTGAGCGAAAGCCTGCTCTGCCAACGAAACGATAAAAACAAAGCAGATCCTGCTGCCGCAGCTATAACAGCTATTCGCCAACACATTGAAGCTCAGCCACTAGATGATCATGATGTTCTTGCTCTAGCCGCTCATTATGATTTGAGTCCTAGCCGCTTTCGCCGCCATTGGCACAAAGAAGTCGGTTGCCCACCACTACGGTATATTTTGAATTTACGGCTGCGCTTAGCCTGTAGGCATCTTGTTGAAAATGATGATACCATTACTGATATAGCCAAACGCTATAGATTTGACGATCCTCTGTATTTTTCTCGGCAATTTCGTAAGTTCACTGGGTTTAGCGCTAGCGCATATCGTCAACAACATCGTAATACCCATGAAATACTCTAAGCCTTTTCAACAGGTACGCATTGATTATCTCCTAAAAAAATCACCAGCTATTTTCATGAATAATATCAGCAATATCCATGCGTGGTAACCAACCTTTTTGCTCCAATTCAGGTTGATCATGAAAAGAGGACACTTTACCAAGACATAACCACGCTATGGGAACAATTTCGTCAGGAATACCTAATATGTTTCGCGTGTCCTCATGATGAAGAATGCTTACCCAACCGACACCTATATTTTCTGCACGTGCTGCCAGCCAAAGATTCTGCACTGCACATACTGATGAATAGAGATCCATTTCTGGGTTTGCTGTTCGTCCAAGCACTACTGGCCCTGTACGCTTGCGATCACATGTCACACAGATACCAATGGGCGCTTCTACAATGCCTTCTAATTTCAATGTCTTGTATTGTTTGTTTCGTTCGCCTTCAAAGAGCGCTGCTGCCTCATTATGAGCTCGCTCAAAACCATCTTTTATCTGCTGCTTCACCGCAGGGTTTCGAACAACAATAAAATCCCACGGCTGCATAAAACCCACACTGGGAGCATGATGCGCCGCCGTTAAAATACGCATCAATACCTTATCGTCTATTGAATCTGGAAGAAACTCTCCTCGCACATCACGACGACTATAGACGACCCGATACAAAGCGTTTCTTTCTTCTTCACTAATAGTGCCGTTCATAAACCCCAACCTTCTACTGAACGAAAGGCTTCCTCTAAACCATCTACTACTTCTGGTGCTTCTGATAATACAGATAACTCTCGGTTGCTCGTTAAGGCACTGTAGGTCCAATTATGACTACCAACAATAGATGTTTCATCTATTAACAAAGCTTTCGCATGCGTCCGCACATCTAATTCATCTTCATGAACAATGACTCCACGATCACGCAAGTATGCAACCACTGCACTATTATCTGGCCCTGGATATGTTCCTTCTCTCCGTGAGTGTTCAACACAAACACGTACATCTACACCACGCGCAGCCGCTTGAATCAACTCTTTACACAATGCATGAACAGGACCGCTTTTTTGCTCTACATCCAAACGAATAACATATTGCATAAGCCAAATCCGCTGGCGTGACTGCCGTAGAAGCTGAGTCACAATACTCATATAATTTTGAGCGTTAGGTTTACCATTATAGAGGATAACACTACGCCGTTGCTGTGCCTGCTGAACAAAGCCAAAGGAAAACACAATAAGAGCCAACAGGCCTACAAGCAGAACGCGAGTAAACCACAAGGGCGGTAAATGTAAGCGAGGTTGAAGCAGCAAGGCCATAGCATTCTTTCGACGGAAACAAAACTGTCTGAGCAAAGAAGGCATCAGGTGAAGAAACTAGCTCAGCAGTTGCGCCTTTGCATCATCCAAAGAATCATACATGGGCAAGACTTTTACGATACGCATAGTCTGTAGTACCGTTTTGACAAATGAATGCGCACGAGCCAAGACAATAGAGCCACCAGACACATCCACTACACGAACCGTTGCGATCAGCTGAGCAATAGCCAGTGAAGAAATGTACGTAATTCCTTCAAAATCAACCAGCCATTTCCCTTTCGGCTCTTCAGAAACATGTGCGTGCAATTGTTTTAAAGCTTCTTCTACCGCTTGATTAAAATCATGTGCGCCGTCTGCGTCTCCTTCTGTATCGTTATCGCCAACGAAGCTTGCCCGCGAGACGCCATCAACTTGATCAATTTGCCACATTTGAACAGCATGCCATAGCTGACACGCTAGGTCAAGCCATACTAGCCTGCCTAATCATACTCCACTCAACAACACTTGAATCACCTGCATCACACCTCTTGCCTTTCCGATAAATACACTTACAAGAGCAACTTCATTCGCACCAATTACTCTCTCAGGAAGGGGACCACCATGAACGACGGTCACATGAGCCTTGGAAAAATTGCCAAAATTTGTAATGTTAGCAGAACAACTGTGTATCGTTGGATCATCAATGGACACCTTAAAGCCTATAGTTTACCAAGCGGACATTTCCGCGTACGCCCAGAAGAACTTGATGAATTCCGCCAAGCTTTCGGAATCCCTATGGAAGCAGGCGGTGAACAAGCTCCAGAAACCACTAGCCCCACTCCTGCTGCAAGTGATACAAGCCCAGAAGCCGCTGCTGACAAAATGCGCGTTCTCATTGCAGATGACCACGAGGACATGGTCTTAGTTCTCCGTAAAGTTGTTGAACGCTACCTACCAGACGCTGAAATTTTCACCGCTGTAAACGGTGTAGATACCTGTGTCAGTGTTGGCACTGTTAAGCCAGACCTGCTTCTCCTCGATATTATGATGCCTGGCATGGATGGTTTTGCGGTTCTCCAAGAACTGCTTCGCCGCAGTGAATTGTCTCAAAGTAAAGTTATTGTTGTTTCTGCTTACGAACCATTTGATCGTGTTGAAGAAATTGCCCGCCTAAACCCACAAGTGGTCTATGCCTTCCGCAAACCAATCAGCGTTGAACCACTTGGCGATAAACTTAAAGAAATTGCCAACGTTATTGCTGGCTCCTAGTCACTAATTGGCCCAAAGCACACATATATGCACTCCTCGGTTTTTACCGCCATTCAAGATGACCTGAAACATGTTAGCACGCTTATTAGCGACGCCCTGCGCACGGATGAGCCACGCGTTGTAGAGTTACTCGATGATATTGGCGAGTTTCATGGAAAAATGCTGCGACCTGCAATGTTATTGCAATTCGCACGGACCCTTGGCGACGTTACAGACGACCACCGCAAACTTGCGGCAGCCATAGAAATGATACACACTGCCACCCTCATTCATGATGATATGATTGATGATGGCGATATGCGTCGAGGACAACCAACCGCGCATGTGCGCTATGGCAACAGCGCCGCAGTATTGCTAGGAGATTATTTCTATACCCACGCCTTTCATTTGGTAGCCAGCATTCAACGTCCAGAATTAAGCCACCAGCTCACTGCTGTTACAAATATCGTCTGCCAAGGCGAATTGCACCAAATGTGTGCCCGCCGTGACCTCGCTTTAGAAGAGTCTGAATATAACCGCATTATTTATGCAAAAACAGCAGCCTTAACCGAAATAAGTTGCGCCTTCGGCCTTATCAACGGTGCCCCAGAACAACAGCAGGCAGCAGCCGAATATGGAAGAAAATGCGGCATGGCTTTTCAAATTGTTGATGACTGCTTAGACCTGAGCGGCAATCCAGAGAAAGTTGGCAAAACATTATCCACCGATATTGAATGTGGCCGTTTAACTCTTCCATTTATTCATCTCCTGAAACTTCAACAAAATGAAGCAGACAAGCAGCGTATTGGCAAACAATTATTACAGGTCCAAAACGAACAAGATGTTCAAGCTGTCCGTGAACAAGTTCTCTCTGGTGGTGGTGTTGAATCTGCCATGAGTACAGCTCGGACATATGTAGCTGAAGCACAACAAGCCATTCAGGTCTTGCCAGACACCACTATTCGCCAAGAGCTCTTAGAACTTGCTGCATTTATTGTTGCACGAGATTTCTAATCTCGTCAATATATTAACAAAGCACCACATACCATGACCACACCCACCCCATCTGAACCACATAATTTTACAAAAGTTGCGAGACCAGATCATAATGTTTCTCGCAAGCAGATCGATGAAGATGCCATTACCATTCTGTACCGTTTAAAAAAAGCGGGATTTGAAGCCTATATTGTTGGCGGAGCCATTCGTGATTTATTGCGCGGGCTTAGCCCCAAAGACATAGACATCGCCACCGATGCAACTCCGCAACAAATACGCCGTTTATTCAGAAACAGTAGAACTATCGGCAAACGTTTTATGATCGTCCATGTTTTTTTTGGTAATAAAAACATAGAAGTTGCCACCCTTCGACAATCCACCCGCAGTACAAGTGACTTTGTTTTACCCGACCCAAATCACGATGAAAAAGACCTGTATTTACGTGATGATAATTGTTGGGGCGATGTAGAAACCGACTCATTCCGTAGGGATTTCACCATCAACGGTCTCTATTATGATATTCGTGATTTTTCCCTGATTGATTGGGTTGGCGGTATTCAAGATATTCACGACGAAACAATTCGCTGTATCGGCAATCCACAAATTCGCTTTCGAGAAGACCCTGTACGCATGTTCCGAGCAATTAAATTTGCCGCACGCTTTTCTTATACCGTAGAGCCAGAAACAGCTCAAGGTATGCACGAATGCATGAATGAAATTTCAAAAGCAAGCGCCTTTCGAGTTACAGAAGAAATGTTTCGTATCCTGATTCAGCGTAATCGCCGAAACGGATTATTGTTACTCAAAGAATACGGTGTTTTTAATCATGTCTGGCATCAATGGTTAGAAACTATTGGCGATGAAGGCTTTGAGCAAGTTGCCGACTTCCTTGAGCAAGTAGATACTGCCGCCGAAGAAGGTCGCTATGTTCCTATGGAGGTTACAACTGCAGGTCTCTTTCTTCCCCTCCTAGATCAAGCAGACGCACATAACGACAATTTCCATGAACACGCTAGTCGGATGGTTGAAGAAGTGCGTCAACTCAGTACCGTTATGGATCTACCAAAACGGCTCGTTGCCCAAGCTATATTACTCCTCCGCGGGCAACTCTATCTGATTTATTTTCCACACCGTAACAAACAAGTTAAACGCTACGTCACACGTACTGAATTTGATTGGGTCTGGCGCTTACATGAATTAGCATTTGGTGACATCCCTGAATTACACGGTATTCAAGAAGTATGGGTTACCGCACGTGATCGTTATGCTCACAACACAAACAATGACATAAGTGACTGGGCTGCCAGCCCAGAAACACGTGATGTCTTTAGCTTCCGTGGAAAAACTGGCGGCGGCCGCCACAGCGACAATAATCATAGGCAACACGATAGCGTCAATCCACGTCGCCGCCGTCATTCTCGACGCTCACGTAGATTTTAAGCATGCGCTATGCCCTTGAAATCGAAATGGATGGCTCCCAGCTCCACGGGACCAACCGACAAAATAATGAAGCCCGCACCCTACAAGGATTGTGCGATACAGTTCTCACCGAACTGGAAGGTACGCAAACGCATCTCTACACCGCAGGTCGCCTAGACAAAGGTGTGTGCGCCCACGCCCTCCCCTGCCATGTTGACCTAAGTAGAAATTGGGACCCACGTACCCTCGGAAAAATACTCAATGCTCGCACACCTGAATGCATCAGTGTTGTTCGTGCTGCACGCGTAACAGACAACTGGGTATGTCGCAGCCTATCTCAAGGCAAGACCTATGCCTACCGCGTACTTGAACGCGGTGCAGCCCCCACCTTAAACCCACGTTGTTGGTGGAAACAACAAATCCCACACCCAACAAAGCTACATGAACTTAGCCAGCTTCTTATCGGCACCCATGACCTCTCTGGATTTGCCTGCCTACGACACGATGACACTGACACGGAAGATGCCGTTCGTATCTATTCAAATGCACACTGGAACCGAGAAGAGCTACCCTACAATGGCGGCACACTCTGGACCTTCCGTATTACTGGCATCGGCTTTCTCTATAAACAGGTTCGTGGCATTGTCGGATCACTGGTTGCTGCTGCCATAAAACCACAACTCGAACCCATTTTTCGTGAATGTTTAACCCGTGGCCGCACCCCAGGACCTCGTTGCGGAACTATCGCCCCTGCCCACGGCCTCGCTCTTGAATCCGTTACCTATGGTGCACACACACCAGACTGGGAAATGGTCGAGTAACCGAGAAAAAGGCTACTTGACGACACCAAATACCGCCCTATTTTTCTGCCCTGCTGTTATGATAGACAGCAAGACTGGCCCGCTAGACCGTCCCTGAGACAAACTAGCAACATCACTGGAAAGGTGACAGAGTGGCCGAATGTACCACATTGCTAATGTGGCGTACCTTCACGGGTACCGGGGGTTCGAATCCCCCCCTTTCCGCCATGCGAAAACAGAGACCCCGGCTTTTGTCGGGGTCTCTTCGTTAATGGCTATATAAACAAGAGTTACGCACTGCGCGCAACTCCACAGGATGACTCACAATTCCTCTATTTTCCTTTGGGTTTGCCAATAATTTGGCAAACCCAAAGGAGCTACTTTTGGCATCTCGAAAAAAACAACCTGACTGGGGAGGATGGCCTGGGAGCTGTTGCGATAGTTGTCGCCAAGGACGGAAGCGAGGCGAGGGTCCACCATAAAATGTGCCGTGGTTGAGCTCATTGTTTCTCCTCCTACATGTTTTCTTTTTCTGTGTTTTCCTCACCGATCCTCCTTGAGGACCTCGGTAGTGGTTTCTATAATGAGAGCCCGTGGTTGATACCACAGTGTTGGCGCTTCCGGTTGGCGAGTAAACTCTTCGAGGTGATTGTCGTTACTGAAGACCGGCCAGCCTGTCGTAGAGCATGTTCTATCGTTGCTTGGACTCAGCCTGCTATGGATTTCCATTCTCCGTTCCCTACCCAACCCCAGCCTGTGGGTCGGCAAGCTTGAACGCATCTAGTGCATCAAATAACCCATCAATCACGGCGTCCTTGCCTGCAAACAGCTCTTCAGGGCCTCCAGCATGTAGTCCGCTGAAGGGCGGCTCGTACAGGGCGGAGGCATCCATGACGCCTTTGTGGCTGAGTTGGTCGATGATGAGTTCGACGAAGCGGATTTGTTGCGGGCTCAGGTTGCGATCTGTGAGGAACGTTGAGAAGGCCTGCTGAACGGTGCTGCGGTCCATGCCGACCATGCTGCGGATGAAGTGGGCGAGGCTGGGGGCGTCTTCGCGTTCGAGGAGGTCGTACAGCAGTTGTTCACCTTCGCCGTCGCCCAGCTCAATCAGTATGCGTTCCATGCTGTGCAGGTCGGTTAGGGTTAAGGATTGGTTGCAGCGCAAGCGTTGGATCACCAGATGGTCTTGGTGCTCCTTGAGGTAACTGGCGACTTTCTTAGCGTATTGGACACCGGTCATGGTGGGCATGTAGACGACTTCTTCATCGCTGATGTCCCGAATATCGTCTGCGAAATCGGTGTAAATGATCTTCTGGCTGCCCTTGTCGATAAATTGAGCCAAGCCGCGTAGACGCAGGCGCATGTCTTCCAGCATGGCCAGATTCAGGCCTTCCCAAAATTCGGGCTGCTGCATACTGCAGAGGTAGGCGAGCTGCGCTTGTACCGCCGGGATGGTAGTCTTCTCTTCCAGCTTGCTGGCCATCTCCATCACCTGACGGCGCAGCGTTTCCAGCTGCCTCGTATTGGCGGTAACTAACGCCAGCTGCATGCGGGTGGCCTTCATGTCAAACAGGCGGGCCTCGACCTGATCGGCCTCTTGCTCATTCGGCAGGCCAGCGATGCGGCTCTTGAGCGCTTCACGGTCGCTCTCAGTCAGCTTCTTCCAGCGTTCGCGTTGCTGATAGCGTTCGACGGCTTCCAGTTCCATGCGAACCATGAAGTTGTCCGCATTCATGGCTGCCACTTCACCATGCAGGGTATCGATCAGACTGGTGTTCAGTTGGGCTTCCTCATCCCCATCCTTTTGCTCCTGAATATACCCCAAGAGATCCACACGGGCCGCAAAAAGACGCTGACCCAAAGCTGGCGTGGCGCTGGCGTTGATGCCTTCTGGATTCTCTTTGAAGAAGTCGAAGTTGCCGCAGCAGTCAAAGATGCGGAAGTCTTCTTTATCGGAGCCGATTCCGAAGAGGTCTGGACACAGGCGCGTACCTCGGCCAATCATCTGCCAGAATTTAGTCTTGCTGTAGACAGGTTTAAAGAAGACCAAATTCAGCACCTCGGGCACATCAATGCCGGTATCCAGCATGTCCACCGAAATAGCGATATGTGGGTTCTTGCCGGGGATCGAGAAGTCGTCGATCAAACTTTGCGGGTAGGTTGCCTGATTGTCGATGACGCGGGCAAAGTGCCCTTTGAGGTGAGGATAATGATGATCGAAACGTTCCTCTATGAACTCGGCATGCTTGTGATTGCGAGCGAAGATGATGGTTTTGCCCAGTCTGTCCCCCGCTTCTACCTTGTTACCATGCTCCATGAGATGTTTCAGCACCTTGTCCACGGTGTCGATATTGAAGAGCCACTTATTGATGGCCGAGTTTGCCACTTCATGGGGCACCGGCTGGTCATCACCCCAGTCCAGAGCCTCCCACGCAGCCTTCTCTTCGTCGCTTAGTTTGTCGTAGTTGATGCCCTCACGCACAAAGCCCAGTTCCAGCTTGCGCAGGCGCGGCGGTACCAAATAGCCCTCGCTGACGGCCTTATCCAATTCATAGGCATCGGTGGGCACGCCATCTTCCAGATCAAAGAGACCGTAGGTATTCTTGTCGATCTGGTCGCGGGGCGTAGCGGTCAGGCCCACCAACTGTGCATCGAAATAGCGGAAGATCTCACCATACTTCTGGTACACCGAGCGGTGCGCTTCATCAATAATAATGAGATCGAAATGGCCCACGCCGAAGCGCTGGCTGCCATCGGCTTGGCACTCATTGATCAGGCCCATCATGGTAGGATAGGTACTAACATAGACCCGGCCTTCCTTGTCTTTCTCGCTAACAAGGTTCACCGGACTGGAATCAGGCAGAAAGGCTTTGAAGGCATTGGCGGCCTGATTGACCAGTGAGATGCGGTCGGCCAAGAACAGCACCCGCTTAGCCCATCCCGCCCGTTGCAGGGCATCCACAAGAGCAATGGCGCAGCGGGTCTTGCCGGTGCCGGTGGCCATCACCAGCAGGGCCTTGCGCTGTTTCTGCTCAAAGTGGGCGAAGACGCTCTTAATGGCCCGCTTCTGATAATAGCGCCCCGCGATCTCGTCTTTGCTGCTAACGCTGCTCAGGGCTTGGGCCTGCTCACGGCGGCGGATCAGGCGCTCCAGCTCAGCTTGCTGATAAAATCCCGACACCCGACGCGGTGGGTAATTGAGATCATCCCACATCCATGTCAGGTAACCATTGGTGTAGAAGATGATCGGGCGTTGACCGTGCATCTGCTCTAAACAATCGGCATAGAGCTTGGCCTGCTGCTTGCCTTTTTTGGGGTCGGCGCTGGTGCGCTTGGCCTCGACCACCGCCAGCGCTTTGCCGTCGGCACCCCAGAGCACATAGTCGGCAAAACCGATACCCTTGTTATTGGGCATGCCCGTGACTTCGTATTCCCGATCCTGCTTCTGATCCAATTTCCAACCAGCGCGGCCAAGGTCGGCATCAATCAAATAATCGCGGGTTTCGGCCTCAGAATAATCATGGGGATCGGGCTTGGTTTCAATCGCAGAGCGAGCGGCGGCCAGTTCTTGGCGCAGGGCTTGCAGCTCAGCATCTTGGGCATCCTGCTTGCGCTGGTTTTCCTCCCCAGCTTTGCGCTCATCGGCCAGTTGCTTGGCAAGTGCTTCCAGCTCTTTGCGGGGAACAGCATCACCGCTGCGGGCTGGCTTGGGCACCGCCTCATTGGTCCATGCGATGCCCTCGCAGGCTGTCTGTGGCTGATAGTGGCGCACCAACCAATAGCAGAAATGCCACAATTCCTTCACCACTTGCAGAGCATCGTACTGGCGCGGGGCGCGGTGTTCATGCACCGCCTGATTACCAAGACGATGAATCAGCTTGATCTTGGCATGCAGCGATTGCGGCAGCAGATTACGAAAACAGGGCTCATGCAGCAAGGCCCCGAGATTGCTATCATAGGGCTGCTTCAAGCTGGCATCATAACGGTAGAGCCACTTCACCACCATTTCCAAGGCGAAGCGGGCATGGAAACAGGCCGCGCGTGGGTCGCCGTGAATATGCCCCTCGGCTTTTTGCGCAGCATCACGCAGGGATAACAGGCTGTCAGGGATGAAGGCGAAATTGCTCATGCTAGAGCTTTCCCGTGAAGGCGCGGTCTTGGAGTGAGGCGAAGAGAGTGTCGAGTTCGGCGAGGTGGGTTCGGTGTTTGGTTTTTTGGGATTCGATTTTTTCGACGATTGAGGCGAAGTGTCGTTGGTCCTTCAATGGCGGGACAGGGATAGGCAATTCTCTAATGTTTGTCAGGCTTATATTTGCACGAGCACCTTCAACACGATTGCCGAGGAGAAGCATCTTGCCGCAGTTGGATGATAGAAAGGCAGCAACATATATTGGCTCAACTTCGCGGTTAAGTGTGACGACGGCCACAGCCTGATTGATATTTGCCTGATCTGGTCCCTCGCAATAAAGGCACGATCTTCCGATAGACGCACCAACTAGGTTTATGAGAATATCTTGTCCTTTAAGTGCAGACCTTGAAAGTTTTTTGTGAAACTCTATCGGGATGTATTTGGGCGAGGAGATATCGAGGTAGCCATCCCTTACATTTTCACTGGTTACAAAAAGTGCCCCTGAATTTTGATACTCATGTCCCTGCCATTTTGGAGACTCACCCTTTGTAACACGACTTGCTAGAGTAGCCATTGGCCTAACTTCCCACCCCTTCGGGTTCGTTACGGGATCGCCGAAGAGGTCGAGGAAGGTGGCTTGCAGGAGGTCGTCGAGTTGGCTCAAGGCCTCGCGGCGTTTGGCTCGCAGGCTGTCTGCGGCGTCGAGGATTGCCGCGATCCGCTTTTGCTCAGGCAGGGGCGGGAGTGGGATGGTGGAACTTTTGACCTTGGCGTCCGACACCGCTGGATAGTTGGCTCCAGTGGCCACAGAAACCATGCAATCCACGAAAATTGAGGTCTTCACCCAGTGAAATAGATACCTGTGATGCAATTTCTTCGGTTCTGGTCTAAGTACACAATAACCCGTCGACGCAGTCATCCCATCGTGGCAAGCTTCCACTAACGCAACGCCATTGAGATTTGGACGAACAGTAGAGACAAGCACATCATCTTTGGCTACAATTTGTCGCGCACGACTGGGGGCATCAGTGCACGACAGCTTCTCTGTGCTTGAGATAATCTTGGTGTCCTTGTCAACGGAGCTGAGGTCTATGTAATCAAATGTACCGACGACTTCAGCTTTGGGGTTCCAAGTCCTACAGCGACTAACAACCTTTCCGATTGGAACGGAACTCACGAGAACACCCCCTCAAGCTCAGCCATCCCCTTGGCAATTTCATCCTCCAGCTTCGCCAGTCGCCCAGACATGACCATCATTTCGTGGGGCACCTTATTGCTCATCGTCATCTCCCTGTGGCATTTCCAGCACATGCCGCGTTTCTAATTCCTGCGCGAGTTCTTGTTCGGTCGGTAGGACGCGCAAATACTTGGCGGCGAAGAGTTGTTCGTTGCCCTGTAAGACGGAATATTTAACCACGGTTTCATCACGGTCAGCGCATAAGATGATGCCGATGGTGGGATTGTCATCTGCACCGCGTTTGAGGTCGTCGAACATGCGCACATACATGTCCATCTGGCCGATGTCCTGATGGGCAAGTTTGTCGGCCTTGAGGTCGATCAGGACAAAGCACTTGAGCAGATAATTGTAAAACACCAGATCGACATAAAAGTGGCTGGTTTCGCTGCTGATGCGGAATTGTCTGCCGACAAAGGAGAAGCCACGACCGAGTTCCAGCAGGAAGGTCTGCAACTTGCCGATCAGGGCGCTTTCCAGATCAGCCTCGTGCAGGCGGTGGTCCGTGGGCAGGTCGAGAAACTCTAAGACATAGGGATCTTTGAGCAGCTGTTCGGGGCGCAGGGCTGGGCCGGTCGCTGATTCGCTGCTGGTGGGTTTACTGAGCAGGCGTTGGTGCCAGCCCGAACGGATGTTGCGTTCTAATTCGCGGCTGCTCCAACCCTGATTGGCGGCTTCTTCGATGTAATACTGCCGTGCTTGGGCATCTGCCACGCGCATGATGAGGCGGTAGTGGGTCCAGCCTAATTCGCTACGCAGTGCGTAGCCTTTTGCCTTCTCGGCAAAATCAGGAAAGGTGAGATAGAATTGGCGGAAATTTTTGAGGTTGGCAACGGAAAAGCCTTTGCCGAATTCCTCGCCGAGGCGTTTGGAGAGTTCGCTGATCAAGGCCTTGCCGTAGGCTGCCTTGGCTGCGCCGTTCTGCTCTTCCAGTACGATACGCTGGCCAATCTGCCAGTAGGCTTCCACCATGATGAAGTTAATGCTGGCTGCGGCCTTGCGCCGGGCCTGTTGCAGGATCGTCCGCACCGCATCAAAGAAGGCTGATGATGGCTTGCCGACGGGATCGGTCATGAAAGCATCCTCTCAAGCTCCGCCGTGCCCTTGGCAATCTCCTTCTCCAGCTTGGCCAGTCGCTTCAAAATCACCTTGGGCTTTTCATGTTCGACGGCTTCGTAGATGACTTCCTTATAACGGTTCAAGGACAGGTCGTAGTCATTGGCGGCGAGGTCGGCCACGGGCACCATGAAACTTTGATCGGTGCGGGCGCGTTTCTGTTCTTTCTTCTGGTTTTTCCAGCGCTTCAGAATGTCGGGCAGATCGTCCTGATCAGGCACGGGGCTGCGCTTGTCGTCCAAGCTGTAGCCATCACGCTGCATGTCATAGAACCAGACGGCATCGGTGCCGCCGCTGTTGGTTTTGGTGAAGAAGAGGATGGCGGTGCTGACTCCGGCGTAGGGCTTGAACACGCCGGAGGGCATGGAGATCACGGCCTCCAGCATTTGCTCTTCGACCAAGATTTTGCGCAGGCTTTTGTGGGCCTTGCTGGAGCCGAACAACACGCCATCAGGCACAATCACCGCTGCCCGACCACCTACTTGCAGCACCCGCAGGAATTGGGCGAGGAAGAGCAGTTCAGTCTTTTTGGTTTTGACGATGCGTTGCAGGTCTTTGGCGGTGGTCTCGTAATCCAAGCTGCCAGCAAAAGGCGGATTGGCGAGGATCAGGCTGAAGCGCTCAGCGTCGTTGTCGCCATCCTCCGATTCGGTGAGGCTGTCTTTGTAGCGGATATCGGGGTTTTCCACGCCGTGCAGCAACATGTTCATGCTACCGATGCGCAGCATGGTGTTATCGAAATCATAGCCGTGGAAGGTGCCGGCGTTGAAGCGGCGGGTGCTGGCGGTGTCTTTAAAGATCGCCGCTTGGTGATGTTCATGCAGGTATTCTGAGGCGGCGACGAGGAAACCAGCGGTGCCACAGGCGGGGTCGCAAATGGTGTCTTTGGGCGTGGGGGCACGCATGCCGACCATCAGCTTGATGATGTGGCGCGGGGTACGGAATTGGCCGTTCTGCCCAGCGCTGGCGATCTTGCCGAGCATGTATTCGTACAGGTCGCCTTTGGTGTCTTTGTCGGCCATGTTGATACCGTCGAGCAGGTCCACCACATTGGCCAGCACGCGGGGCGTGGGCAGCATGAACTGCGCCCCGGCCATGTGCTCGCTGTAGGTGCTGTCTTCTTTGACATTGCTGGCACCCAGCTGCTTGATGAAGGGGAAGACCTTATCACGCAGGCGCTCAAACATCGCCTCGGGAGCGATGTCCTTGAAACGCGACCAGCGCAGACCGTTTTGTTTTTTGTTAAAGATTGGCTTGGCGATAGGTTTTTTGGTGCGCGCGGCCTTCTTTTCTTCGCGGGTGTGGCGCTCGTCCAAGCCCTTGATGAAGAGCAGATAGGTCAGCTGCTCAATGATGGTCAGTGGATTAGACATCCCACCCGACCACAGGGTATCCCAGATTTTATCGATTTTGGATTTCATCTCACCGGTGACCATCAGTGGCCCTTAGCAGAATTGGCAACGGAGAGATGGAAGCGATTACTTTTAGCGGCCATAAAGATACCTATTGGAGGACATGGGAGCTCTGGGCGAATGAACACAGAGAGCCGGAGTAGATGAATTGCCATGCTAGGGCAGAAGGACAAAGGGAGCAAGGGTCGAATTGAGTGCATAGCACGCAAGTTTTCAAGACCCTATATTTAGCTTCCTTGGCGTGTCTACTTTCGAGAAATAATCCTAAGTGACTTCTGGCTGTCGCCTTCCCGAAGCCCATACTGCTCGCAAATACCATCGGCCAACCCGTTCGCACAAAGATCATCCACCACCTGCAGCCGCCCTGACTCCGGCGAACGAACCCCATGCCCATACAACCTACCGACGCTCAATTTCATCACCGCTCCCCTTTCACCAAAGAATGAAGAAGTTCCGGATGAAGATGAACAAGAGATAGTTATAGTCTATGCCAACCCTAAGGAAGAAGCTGTTGGAGCATGGTCTTCTCAAGAACGCGGGAAATTATCGGTGCTACTACAGGCCATGTTTGCCCGCCTTCAAGAATCAGGGAGCCACCGAGCCATCGGGCTTCTTAAGAAAGTGGAAGAGCTTCTGCAAGAAAACTTCGGGCACTCCAGCGGCAACCTAGACTTCCTTCCTTGGGAGACTGACGACATCTATGATAATCTCGCCATATGTAGAAGTGATGGCCGTGTACGGCAACTTCGCAACAAAGCTCAGCTACCTGCTAACGGAGTCCCTCCCAGAGCTTGTTTTTGTTCCTGAGGTTCTACGCCCCGGATTCGATCAAAGCCCGCATAGCGAACCGAACCGTATGGGGCGAAGCGTTAAAAGCCTCGGCACATACGTCTCCGATTGGAAGGCGAAGTACAGCGTCGACCTTCCTTGGGTTATCCGAAAAGAAAACTTATCTTGGATACCCGACGAAGAAGAGTTCCTAGCTTGGCTCAAATCAGATGAGAGGCAAAAGAACGACAAGCGAAAAAAAGGACGTCCTCGGTCAAGATGATTTTGGCAGAAAACTGATGTGTTATCAAATCTAAAAACATAATATATCACTATACACGCACGTTAAATGTCATTAAGGACTCAAGGAACCCTCTCCCCACCTTTCCGCCAGATTTAGGGGGCTTACTTCAATGTAAGCCCCCTATTTTATTCATTCGACATTTCTTGAATAATACGAAGCTGCTGTAGAAGCAAACTCGGTCGGTATCCAATAGCCTTCGCACGAATAATTGGGTCTGACCAGATTTGAGTACTGGCCTCATGTCGCCAAATAGAATCAATCACACTCATATCACCAGACCAGAATGATTCTATAAGCCCTATATACTCTTCATTTTTAAACGCATCTTGCATTGTTTCAAGTTCTAGCAATTCAAGCATTTCCGTTTCATGTACCAATACCCGCAAATCTTTCTTCGGAGCATTCGCTAAACTCACCAATGCCTGCATTTCAGTACTATATGTATCAACAACAGGAACATGGCATAAGACTTGTTCTTGTGTGAGGCTTGCTAAATCAAAGCAGATTTGACCGAAAGCGATAAAAGCCTGATGATGTTTGTCCTTCTGATCACATTCATCTTTATCCTCAATCCCGCCCATCGAAGAAACCTCAATCTTATGACTAGAATTATCATCATACACCTGATGAGCATAGGCAATACAGACAACGCTGCTGAGCAAACTTATAGAAAAGAGACTCAAGAGAGAAATAAAGATACTTAGAGGCGCTGCAAGCCATCTGTTAAGTACAAGTGCTACAGATTTCCTCTGTTCAGTCATAGCATTATTGACCAGTTTTTGATCCCAGTCATTCAATAACCTATAGACAGAAAAACCGAAAAAAAGCCCACCACACAAACCAACCCCAAGAAAAACGAACACCCATAGAAGACTATGTGACAACAAAGGAGATGCTAAATAGACACTCAAGCTGCCACCAAGACAAAGACAAAAAAACGGAGCAATCCTCCCTACACTTTGTAATAACCCACGCTGAGCAGATTGCCAAGCAAGCAAACTTACTAAGAGAATAATCGAACTGACAAGAAATTCATTCACTGGACAAGTCTTCAACATGTAAGTGACTATGACTCACCATATACCCATTTTGTACACGCACTGTTGCCGTATACGAACGAATTGCACCAAGAGATTTTATTAATAAATCTGCATGCAGAGAAAAAAGTTGCAATTTCATTTGCTCCTGCGCTAACATATGACCAGACTCTTGCACAAATGACTGTGTCATAACTGTAATTCCTCGGCGGAGAACCTGCCACAATTCTTTAAAGTTTACCATAACAACTTGTCGAGCAGGCTGATCTGGATATGTATAAAGATGGCTTGGTACCGCATGTTTTTCTTGCATATCAATAAGCATCCGTTGCGAACTACTAAGATACAAATGAGAATCGGTCAATATAGCACTCGGCTGAACATCAGGGCCAAATTGCCACGGATAATGGTAAGTATATAATATACCATTGCCACAAGGCTTTTCTAACACATTAGGGACCATCAATTCCTTCGGAACTGTTTTAGGAAAATCTTCTTGAAGTTGTGCAATAAGATTACGCAATGCCTGTATATACCCCTGCATTGCAACAGAAAACAAATTAGCATCCTTCAATTCAACAACAATGCCAACCCGAGGTACAGACTGAACCAGCGCATTAATAACAGCTTGCTTTTCACCATGTACTAATGGAGCATTTTCTAAAAGACCTACCGCATCCAACGTTAATAAAGATCCTCCTCCTTCTACTGATGGGAGTAATTGCTCATTGGTAATCTTATAGAGTTGTTGAAGAAAAGGAATCGCAATAGCACGTACCTGAGCATACTTCTTTTGCCCCTCATCTGGTAAATGAGGCAACCCCAATTCTTCTGCATAATCAAATATTTTATTGATCCATTTCTTAAATAATCCATGCTCACGAGGATCTTCATTAAAAACATCAGCTATGCTGACAATAGATTGTTTACCTCGATGCTCCAAAACAGACAGGATCTGGTCTAATTCTCCATATTGATCCTCCTTCTTTACATATGAAAAGCTTTCTAAACCATTATTTATAAAACTATATGAAAAAGTCGCGTATGTTGTTGGAAAAAATGGTTCTATATCAGAGACCAACTCGTTCAGGTCTACAATAATTCGATCTGAGACAGATCCCAATACTGGCGCTGATACCAGTACGTCCTCCAGCCATGTAGTCACTTTACGCACGTCTTCTAGCTGCATAAAAATTGTCTTATTGAGGGCTTCCGATTGATACGACACGTTCAATAACGATACCGCTCCATCTTCTTTTATATGACGACGTACTGGATTAAAGGATTCCCTCTTCGCCAATGAATCCTGCTGTGGCGCAAACTTATCAATAAAGACATTGTCTGACCCAAGTGCTAATAGAAGATAACCATCTTTTACAGTCACACTCATCTCCATATGGAAACCCATAATCCATGATTCAAACACAGTTCTATCTACGTCCGAAATGTCCTCCCATCTCAATGCACGAAGGAGTTCTTTTAATTCTGGATCTTTACACACATCAATAGAGAGCGTATAGCGAAAAATACCATTTTCATCTATACGTTCTAGCTCTAGTGCCGGGTGATAAAACGCACCCTCCTGCATGGCATAGGCCATTTCTAAGAACCGCCGTGCTGCATCTGGGTTGCTCAATTCAAAGCCTAACAGGCCATTTGGAAAACGAAAACATTCAGGTGCAGCTGCTAAATGTTTTGCCACAAGAGGAAGAATATCCTTGAAAGAAAGCTCAGAAGAATCATTCATGTTCTGCATCATCTGTAGCACAAACAGTTCATTATAAATACGAGTAATACCTTCAATAAATGGAGCCAACTGGCTATCTGCCGCCATAAATATTTCTTGAGAAATCATATCTTCTAAAAGAGAGAGTATCTCCTGCAAACGGGGGTCTGATTCTTTTGCATGCATAAACTGACGATAAGGCGCGCTTTCCATCAGCTTTGCCATTCCCATCTGCCCACCAGGGGAAAACACTAAAGACTGTACTGCTTTGCTCTTTACAATATCCATCACGCGATCCTTCACATCAAAAGATACGCTATAAAGAGAGGTATCAGTCGGCAAGAGTGCCGCAGAACCAAGCCCCTTACCGATTTCCGGCGTTAAAACAACAGGTGCATATGCTCCCTCCTCAGCCTTTATCACTCCTGCACCCACAAGAAGTAGGCTTACGATAAAATATTTCCATGTGAAATTCGGCATAACTAGACCCTTCTATATTTTCTCAATGTGTCGGGGAAAAGTAGTGCATAGAAAACAGCTTGCAAGCATGAATTCTGAGGATTTTAATCAACAATTACAAAAGGAAGACCGTATCAGCAATAAAGAAAACACTTAAAACTGAAACAGTTAACCAACATGCTCTTAATAAATTGAGAGCATACCAATGCAAGAGAAAGAACCTTTAGATAACCCCATCAAAAGCATTGCCTAGAGACTTACCAATAGCACCAGAGCTACTGAACCAAGCATGTTTCCCGTACCATCGATTCAGGTTGAAATACAACACTCGGCATTGAAAACAACAGTGAGAGAGCAGACTTCCCTAAAACAGGAAATTATTCGTGAAGTGCCTGAACTACTCAAAAAACTAGAGTGACGAGTTTGTAATTCTCATACATCTAAACAACGTATCGAAAAACATCACCAACCATTATCCATCATGTTTGGTGAATAAATTATAGAGAACAGGCAATACCAACAAGGTTAAGAAACCTGATGAGAGGATGCCTCCCATGCTGGCCCAACCAACTGCTACTCGTGATTCTGCTCCGATACCTTGACTGATTGCGAGCGGTAACATACCGAGCATAGCGGCAAGCGTAATCATGATGACGGCGCGAAAACGTTCTCCTGCGGCTGTTATCATTGCTTCATGACGTGGGAGACCTTCACTGACATGAATATTAAATTGATCCATGATTAATATTGCATTATTTACAACAATACCAATTAACATGACACCACCCATAGTCACATAAATAGAACGCATTTCTCCACAAAGAGCGATGCTGTAATTCATGCCAATAAAAGCAAGTGGCAGCGTTACCAACATCAATCCTACTTGTTTATAACTACCAAGAATAGCTGCCAAACAGAGCACGATTAAAACAATAGAGACGAGTCCTGCTTCTGCTAAACCAGCCTGTCCTTCTGCCATTAACTCATAAGGACCGCCTTTAGTAATCGTGTACCCAAGCGGCAAGGTGCCGAGCATTTTTTCGTCCAAATACTCCATGGCGGTAGTCAACGGCAATGATGTTTCTAAATTAGCCAGTAGTTTACTAATGCGTTGTTTGTCTTTTCGTATAATTTGAGTTGGGGCAAGTTTCTGCTCAATAGTCACTAAGGAATCAAGACTAACCGTTGTTCCGTCTGGTCCGGGTACTGATAAATCACTAATTTGATCAAGGCCATCTTGCCGGTTTAAGCTCACCACTATATCAAGATTACGGGTGCCATCGGTATAGAGTGCGGCATCTAAACCCTCTATGCTAGCCCGTGCATTCACCGCAAGATCAAGTGCTGCAATGCTGTTGTCTGCAAGTACGCGACGTTTCGGTCGTAAACGCAATTCTGGCTTACGAGCACGCACCGTCGTATCCGGCGCCACAAAACCATCCTGTGCTAATGCGTGTCTTTGAGAAGTGAGCGCCAAGCTGTCTAAAACATTGAGATCTTCCCCCGCTATTTCATATTCCACTTGGTAGCTAGCGCCGCCTATCAAAGATGGAAAGATAGCAGTGGAAATAACGCCGGATTCGTCTGCTAGTACCGTATTAATACGTGCGCGAATATCTGTTAATGGTAATTGTCGTCGTTCTGTTCGTTCACTCAGTTTAAATTGAATTTGCCCTAAGTGCACCCCTTCACTATTTTGCCCGATAATGCCTTCTACTTTTCCTATAGTCACAAGACTGTGACGTATTTCTTTTGCCAACACAGCATCTTGCTGTAATTTCTTTTCTAGTTGATGAACACGTTCCTTAGTAACATCCATACGGTAATGAGATGGATATTCCAATTTTACAATAATTTCACCTTTATCGGTTTCGGGTAAAAAGCCATCACCAATGTGCGCACTGGCTTGACCTGAATGCCAAAACAAGAGAAGCACAGCTGCTATAATGGCAAGACACACGAATCGAGAACGTTTGGTAAGCCGCAATAACCGTAGGTAGGCGTTGATAATAGCGCCAAGAAATCTATTAAAATGTTTCTCTGCCCAACCAAGAAGACCACGATTTTCAGCATCACTGGACCGCATCACATACGCACAGAGCATTGGGGTCAGGGTGAATGAGACAAAAAGGCTGCTGAGTGTCATTATAATCATGGTCATAGAAAAGCTGCTAATAAAGATGCCAATCATATTATCCATTGTAGCCATAGGGACCAACACCACTAAATTGGTGGCAGCAGAAGCAAGAATGGCAATCACAGCAGTATGTGCACCTATACGGGCACTTTCTTTGGGATCTCCATTCTTTTTCAGTTGTGTAATAATACTTTCTAAGACAACAATCGTATTCGTTACCAAAATACCAACGGACATACCAATAGACATCAATGTCATCATGTTTAAACTGAATCCCATAGACCGCATGAAAAACATACCAATAACAATGGTCAGCGGCATGCTTACAGCAATAACCAGTAAAGAACGAAGGTTATACAGGAAAAATAATAAAATGAGACCTGTTAACGCCACTCCAGCAGCCACGTTCAGCCACGCATCGCTATTCAAGGCACGAATGTAAGTGCCATCATGAGAAAATTGCTGAATAGTCATACCGCCAGGTAAGGACTTTTTCAAATCGGTCATGCGCTGAGAAACAGCGTCTACAACATCTAGAGCATTTGCAGGCCCTTTTTTAACAATACGAATAGTAATACACGGTTGTCCATCAAAATAAGAACGCTGACGCACTTCATCGCTGGTTAATGAAACGGTAGCCACATCTCGTAAGAATACTTGTGCACCACCATCTGCGGCTATTGGTAAAAGTCCAATGTCTTCTACCGAAGAAAAGCGCGCATCAAAAGTTAATGAGACTTCTCGTTTATCTTCACGAATACGACCAATAGGAAGGCTACGAATATTACGGTTAATAGTCTGCATAACACCGGTTACGGTTAACCCATGCGCTGTCAGTGCATCACGATCACAGTCGACATGTACTTCTCGCTCCGCTCCGCCAATAAGCTCAACACGTGCTACACCAGGGACTGTTGATAAGCGACTGGAAAGAATCTCGTCAGCATAATCATAAAGTTCATCAAGTGGAGCTGTGCCGCTTAAAGCTAGTGTTACAATTGGCGTTGCATTAATATCCACTTTAATTATTTTAGGAGATTCTGCTTCTTGCGGTAAATCGGCTTGAATCAGATCTAATTGTAGTTGCACATCCGTTGCTAAAATATCAACATCATAACCGAGTCGAAATTCAAGCAATGTTTGACAGACATTATCCATACAGGTACTGGTTATATGCTTGAGCCCATCTAACGAACCAACAGCATCTTCTATGCGACGAGCAATATCAACTTCGATCTCTTCTGGGGAAGCTCCTGGATACACGGTTACTACCGTAATATACGGTATATCCATGGCAGGCATTGCTTCGAGCGGCATTTGTCGCCATGCGTTTAAGCCTAATAACATGAGGCCAATAATTAATGCGCTTATGGCTACTGGTTTACGCACTGCAAGGTCTGAAAGGATCATTGCTGCACCCCTTCTGTAATTACGATAATACGATCCCCATCATTTAAAAAATATTGCCCATCAACAACAACGGTCGCACCAAGCTCTAGCCCAGATAGAATTTCTATCCACCCATGAGAGCGCTGCCCACTGTTAACAGGTTGAATGCGCACATGCTCCCCCTCTGGTATAAACACAACGGGCCCTTCTGCTCGCTCCACAACAGCTTCTTGTGGCACACCTTTTCCTTGGTGTGCATGCAAAGAAAAGAGACAACCTGCCTGTCTACCTGCGACAATACCTGCTGGCGGGTGTGCTAAGAGAGCACTTACCTCAAAGGTGCGCACATCATCACGTACTGTTGGGCTTTTTTCTGTAACAGTAATCTGTCCTAAATCATTCTGCCCACAGTGCACCTGTACCTGTGTTACCCCAACCTCAATCTGATCATAATAACGCTCGCTGACTTGCAGTTTTACTTCTAACGGTGCTGGTTGTTCTATACGCACAACCGCAGATCCAAACAACACCATTTCACCGACCTCTCGATAACGTTTGGTAATAATACCACTTACTGGGGCTGTTATCTGTGCGTCATTCAGGTTTTTTTCTGCAATAAGTAACTGTGCACGTGCCTGTTCTAATTGACGATCTGCTAATTGAATTGTTTGGCTGGTGCGATGCTGTTCTGCACGTTCTTGTACTTCTTGCAGCTCTGCCATCTCTAGGGTATGCCGAGCCAATACTTTATCTTCTTCATGTAACCGTCGATAACGATTACTATCTTGCACCGCTTGATTGACCCGTGCTTCTGATGCCTTCAAGCTTGCCGCATGAACAGATAACTGTGCTTCTGCAACAGCCACTTGCTGTTGTGCTATAATAACATTTTGTTGCAGGGTTCTTTGGTCAATACAGAAGAGTACAGTTTCTCCAGCAACAACGATATCCCCTTCATCGACAGGCAATACATCAATAATACCAGATAACCGAGCTGAAACATTGACAGCAGTAACAGACGCAATTGTTCCACCATACTCAAGCGCTGTGTCAAATGGCTGCTGCTGGCATATCTCTGTGCGTACCGGAACTGCCTGCATTTCAACACTCTCAACAGTAGTCTCTTCTTGTGTATCAGAGTCTGTTCCACAAGCCGTTATTACACACAGAAGAAAAATACTACAGAACGGAATGAGGAATGGTTTCATGGTGCATCCTTTGTAGATGAAGATGGAGCGCTGCCGATACTATCTGTAAGCACAGCCTGCGCGATATGTCGTTGATAAAGTGCTAGGCGCGCACCAGAACGTGCGCTATCCAAACGGTGTCGTGCTTGCAACACATCACTCGCATCCAAGAATCCTTCTCGACTACGAGCACTGACTTCTTTCCATGCCAATTCCGCAGCTTGCTCTTCGGAGAACAGCAACGCTTGCTGTTCTGAAGAATCATCCATCTGCTGCCGCGCTTGAATAATTTCTAATATGATCGCAAGGCTTTGTTGCGCCAAACGCTTGCGGGCCTGTTCTGCTTTCACGTTGGCACTCTTATAGTCAAAAATACTCTGCATGCCGTCAAAAAGAGTCATTGTTCCCTGTAAACCCCATGTCCAATTTTCTTGGTAGCGTGTAAAACTATCTTCTGTTTGGGTAAAGACACCAAAGCCAAGCAAACGTGGTAAAAAAGTACTGAGGGAAAAACGAGCTTGTTCTTTAAATAATTCAATTTCCATATCGCCAATCTGTAAGTCTAAGCGGTTTACAAATGCGGTACTGATAGCCTCTTCTATCGAGAGTTCTGTCATATGTTCTGGTAAAGAGACATCATTGGAAAGCGTAATAAGAACCAATGGATCAAGGCCAAGTGCATCTAATAATTTATGCCGCGCCAAAGTAACTGCACGAGTTCTCTTTTGTATTGTTTGCTGATATTGCAGTAACATGGTCTCGGCATCGGCCTGATTGGCTGGAGAAAGAAACCCTTCTCGATAAAGGGCGGTTAATTGACGATGTATTGCCTCCCCCTCCTTGAGTGCCTGCTCTGCAAGTTCCTGTTGCTCTTGTGCCGCTAAGAGAGAAAAATACCGCACAGTTACATGCACAGTAATCATTTGACGAGTTCGTTCTGCCATGAGGAGACTCATATCTTCACCTCGCTGGTGCATTCCATAAGCAAAAAAAGCCTGTGGGACAAATATTGGTAACATTGCATCTACAGAAAATGTAGACTGCTGCTTATCAGCAACCTGCATCCAACTTCCACCCGCACTTTGCATCGGAGCATGTTTCATGTCACTGAATTGGTACGACAAGCTTATCTGTGGAAGAAAAGCGCCAAAAGCTGCCTGCCGATCTAATGAAGCAAGACGCGTCTCCAAGTCAGCTAGGGCAATGCTATAATTATTATTTAACGCTAAATCAATGCACATATCTAGATTTAAGGGAGAGGATGGCAGCGCTGCTCGTCCTTTTTCCAAATGTTGTTGTAAATAGTTGATATTCTCGGTTCGCAACGCCTCACGATCAATAGGACCACAAGACGCCAACACCACGAATCCACATCCAAGCACAAGCGATAAAGATTTCATCGTAATTCCTTCGGTAGCGGTAAATCTAGCAACTGAATTAAACAGCGACTGATCATTGCCGTCACATTATCAAAAAAAGGCGCATCCAAGGACTCCCTCCCCAACAATTGACACACCCATGGCGTAGAACTTAAATAAAAGACAATTGTGGAGCCTACTAAAAAAGCCCATTGGTGTATCGTTTCTTCGCTCGCCTCTGGCTTTACTATGCGATAAACTTGCATCCACCGAGTATGCTTTGGTTTAAATACTTGTTGGATCAATTCGCTCATCGCAGAAGATGGCTGATAGAGTTCACGCATCAATAGGCGAACACGCCAGTCTTCATCATTGGGTTCTAAAAAATCTCTAAAATCTACACTCACCATTTTATGAATAAGTTTCGCTATATCCACCGGTCTTCGTGTTGTTGTTTTTGCTAAAAAGTCTGCCAATAGACCTTCTTGTTCAGAACTATCCTGTTCATCTCGACAGGCATGGCGAAAAGTCTCTACATACAATTGTTCTTTGCCGCCAAAATGATAATGAATACCCCCAAGGTTCACTTGAGCTTTTTCTGCAATAGCCCGAGTGCTCGTACCATCATATCCATGTTCCGCGAAAAGCTGTCCTGCTGCCTCCAGTAATTCATACCGCGTCTGCTCTTTATCTGCCGATGCGCCCATAACAGGCCCCCCTTACATTAATTCAGTCGTTTGACTTAATAATTCAGTCATACGACTGAATGTCAAGAGAAAAGGAAAGAATTTAACAGGATCTTGTTTTCAACGGGAGAAAAGGGGCCTACACCTCAACCACCTTCATATAAAAAGATGAAGCAAATGTTGTACGCCTATGAAAGAATCGTATCCATTTCCCGTTGCACAACATCACAACGACAAGGGAAATCACAAACAAGAGAAGCCTATCTCTCACTCATCAAAAGATGGATGTTTAACCCATGTGACTTCGTGCTTGTTGTAATGGAGATGCAATAAACGAGAACCGGGAATTTTCTGTAAAGCTCGTATCGCATCAAAGTCAGTCTCTGCTTGGAACTTTATGGTAATATTATAACGCTTACAGTAACCATCTGCCATCCATCTCTCTATAAGGTTCAGAAGACGCTCTGGATAACAGATAATATCGCTAAATAACCAATCCGCTTGTTCTTCTGCTGGATCAAGGCCAAAAGCACTACAGGTTCTATGCGTCACATTAGGAAGCGCATCTATTTTTTCATCCAAAGGTGCTTTATCAACACTATGCACATCACACCCTAAACTGGCAAGGCTCCAAGTCCACGCTCCGGGCGCGGCCCCTAGTTCGACCACCTTATCCCCAGGTTTCGGTAAGTCGCCAAGCAAACTGAGGCTTTCCCATAATTTCAAATAAGCCCGTGATGGCGGGTTCTCATGATCTTCTTCAAACAACAGTTCGCCATCTGCGCATGGCCTGCTGGTCTGTTGTGCACACAACATAGTATTATCATCTAGCAAGGTATACCCACCGCGGGGTTTAGGCATTTTCAGCAGAGGAAAGGTGTTTATTTTTTCTTTTATTTTAAGCAGTTTCTTAGCTATTAACCCTGCTCGTCTTGGTGAGACGGTTTCTGCATGCACACTCCAATAAGGACCGCGTTCTCGCAATATATGGGCAGCAGCCCCAATGCTTTCAATATGATGGCGCTCTACCTCTAACCACACATTCACGGCCCACGCTAGTGGCCGAACCGCCTCTGGGCTCAGAAAGAAACGGTCATTGATTTGTTCAAAGGGGCAACCAGATTCTTCCAGCTCTTGCCTGAGCTGTTTTTCATAACCTCGTGATGCAATATACGCTGTACTCATGCTTTCATCTTGAGAGCGTCGCCTCGCATGCAATCTCCACTTTACGAGATTGCACTATATGTCCGCTAAGACCTTAGGAATATAGACCATAAAGGTCGTTCCCTCCCCCACAGTGCTCTCCACAGTCATATTACTCTTATTACGTTTGAGGATACCAAAGATGACAGCTAGACCCATTCCCGTACCAGCCCCGACTGCTTTCGTTGTATAAAAAGGTTCAAACATACGGGCTTGGACCTCTCCGTCCATTCCGCAACCATTATCTGCAATTGAAATGACGGAATATGCTCCTGGCAGTATAGTACCGAGCAATCCTTCTTTCATTTCTATTATCTCCCTTTCTTCAAAAGACAGCACCAGCAGTCCTTTCTCTGCAAACTCGTGCTGGTCTTTAATGGCATCAACTGCGTTCACAGAAAGGTTCATAATAACTTCGTGCAACTTGGTATCATCAAAATAGACTGGTAACAGTTCTTCCGAAACTTTGCATTCAACTCTCATAGATGATGACAAACTAGCAGATAACAAACCGACCACCTCTTCAATGAGTGGAGCAATGAAGACTTCATGCTTCTGACCAGCCCCCTGTTTACTAAACGTCAATATTTGCTGTATTAACAATTGAGCACGAGCACTTGCTTGCAAAATATGCTCAATGTGACTTCCTGCGCACCCCTCTCTTGGCACATCTTCTAAAGCCATTGAGGCATATCCAACAATAGCACATAATACATTATTAAAATCATGGGCTATGCCACCTGCAAGTTGACCTATTGCTTGCATTTTTTCTGCTTCACGCAAACGCTCCTCTCGTTGTTGTAATTCATGCTCTGCCCGCTTATAGGCAATACGGGTTCTCAATGCAATAAGACCAAAAGCGATATCTTCAGCAAGTTCTTGCAAGAGGCGCGTCTCTTCAAAACCAAAAGCATCAGGTGCAGAAGAATAAATATTTAATACGGTAAAAGGCACTTCTCCCACCAGCAGGGGCAAGGCAATTGATGATGCGTAACCATTTTCCATTGCTGCTTCTCGCCATGGTGCAGATACGGCATCTGTAAGACTATATCGAACAACATTCTTACACCCCGTTCTCATGGCTATGCCCGTAGACCCTTTCTCTCGCTCTGTTTCAGCGTACGAGAGAGAAAGGTTCTCTAAATAATGATTGGTATCACCGCACTGTGCAATAGGCCAAACTGTTTTCTCCTCATCTTCTACAGGAGCACCAATCCACGCAAGACAATACCCGCCTTCCTCTACTAAAATTTCGCAAACAGACTGCATCAATTCATCTTCATTTTCAGAGTGCGCCAATACACGATTGCAACCACTCAAAACACGAAGCGCTCTATTTGCTGCACGTAACAATTCTTCAATACGATTATTCTCTGTTGATAACCAGCCATCATCGTTATTCATATATCATTGACCCATCTTAATAGCAGACCATACCGTTTTTGATAAATGGTCAGGGTTAAACGGTTTTCCAACAATCCCTTCTGCTCCATCTTCACACAGTTTCTCAACATCTTCATCTTTGCTATAACCAGTAAGAATCAAGATACGGGCTTCAGGATTTATTTCTCGCAATCGATAAAAAACATCCATACCACTCATTTCTGGCATAATCATATCCAACAAAATAAGATCGACACTCTGAGAAAAATATCGATAAAATTCAAGTGCTCTCTCTCCACTTGAACACGATGTCGCATGATAACCAAATCGCACAAGTAATTCCTTAACCATTCGTCGAACTTGATCATCATCATCTATAACAAGAACATGACCACGACCCAATGTGGGCTGAACCATATCTATAGGAGTTTCGTTTGGGCGCTCCTCTTTCTGTGGCACTCTGTCCTCTTCATCACATTCCATTCTACTTTCTTTTATTGGTAAGCGAAGGGTAAACTGCGCCCCATAATCAACGCTGCTCTCCACATCAATCGATCCTCCATACGATTGAATCGTCCCTTGTACCGTAGCCAAGCCCATGCCACTGCCTTCTTGCCGGGTTGTAAAAAAAGGTTCAAAGACCTGATCTTGAACCTCTTTCGTCATGCCAACACCGGTATCCGAAAACCGCACAATCAAAAAGACGATTCCTCCAAATTCTTCGGTCGCAGTAGTAATAGTTACCACACCGCCATCTGGCATAGCGTGAGATGCATTCATCCATAAGTTAATCCAAATATCCTGCAATTGTACCATATTACCAAGTATCAGGTCTCGTTCCGCATCAAGCTTCAGAGCTGTGTGAATGGTGGCATGCATACGGTACCGTAACATAGACAATGCCTGTTCTATGGACTGATGCACTGAACATTCTTCTTTACGAGAAATATTCTTACTAGAAAAGGATAAGAGTTGCTTCGGTAGAACACTGGCCCCCTTAGCACAATCATGCAAAGACGTAGCAATGCTACGAACCTCTTCATCTGGATGGTTAAGCAGCATATAGGCATAGCCCACCATAGTTCCCAACCTATTGTTAAAATCATGGGCCATACTCCCTGCTAATTGACCAAGAATTCGCATTTTACCAGCGTGTTCCAAGTGTTTTTTAGCCTGCTTTACTTCTGACTCCGCCTGTTTACGTGCTATTTTATCTAGTGACTCTTCCAGTCCCTTATGGCGAAGCGTCTGCCGTAAAAAGACGGCAAGGGTAATTGCTATATTTTCTAACTGCGCCAATATAATTGGCGTGATGACATCCTCTCTTCTATCGTTACACTGTAATAAGCCATAACACACGCCATTCATTCTCAAAGGAATAAGTACGACTGTTTCATATCCTACTAAGTGACAAATATTTCGCACCGAATAGAGAGAAAAATCATCACGATACGATTCTAATAATTTGGTTGTGCTATTAGTCCAGAAGCTACCAAATGGGGTCACACACGGTAAGCTTCTATCTATTTGATTGCGAATAACAGCGCCACAAAAACAAGCCAAACAACTTTTACCTTGCTTATCACGTCGATACGACCCCTGCTCATCAAACGAGCACAATCGACTTTCTGTAGACACAAAGTCAGAGTGAAAACCAAACATTTCAGAATAAGGGTAATCTTCATTATCTTCACGTCGAATGCCAACGGCTTCAATGGCAAAGAAATTACGTATCTTTTGTAACACTGCAGAAAGTGCCTCATCCTCTCCTAGGCCTTGGCTCAACAATAGCAATATGTCTCGCTCTAAAACCAACACATCACTCACTGCATGCTGCGCATCACTCTTACTCATAGAACCCCCGTCTTACTTGTATGCTGTTGAATATTATTGAGCAACTCGTTGCCACTATTATCCACCACTAACCACTACTACTAACTGCCATAACACATAGTGTGCCATATTCATTATTCACACTCCTCCGCTTTAAACACGCCATTCTGACAGCCAACAAGAAAACTGCTGCCAAGTTGTCAGAACTACTCGTCTTTAATTCGCCTATATAAACTCCTCTCACTCATCCCAAGTGCCTGAGCTGCTTCACGTCGGTTTCCGTCATAACGCACAAGTGCTTCCTTTATTAATTCTTTCTCCATATCCAACAATGTTGGTAAAGATTGCTCTTTTGGAAAAAGTCGTGGCTGAACAGCAACATGACACCCACTATTTGGAATACCTAAATGAGACGGTAAAATTTCTTCCCCACCAATCCGTAATACTGTAAACCATGCCCGCTCAATCACATTCCTCAATTCTCTAATATTGCCGTGCCAATGATTGCGTTCCAGTACTGTAAGTGCTGTTTCACTGAGATAAATATGTCCTTGTCCACGACTATTGCAGTTCGATAAAAACTGAAAAGCTAACGGAGGCACATCAGCGACACGCTCTCGTAGTGGCGGAATATGTAAACAAATAACCGCTAAACGGTGATATAAATCAGCTCGAAATAAACCTGCTGTAATAGACTCCGACAGATCCCTATTCGTTGCCGCAAGAATGCGTACGTCAACCTGTCGCTCGGTATTGCCACCAACACGACGAACCGTTCCATTTTCAATAACACGTAATAAACGAACCTGTGCCGCACTATGCATTTCGCCTATTTCATCGAGCAGGAGCGTACCACCTTCTGTTGATTCTATAAGTCCAGGCCTATCTACATCTGCCCCAGTGAAAGCCCCTTTTTCATGACCAAATAACTCTGCATCAACCAATTCTTGACTTAACGCCCCACAATTAAGCGCGTTAAATGATCCTTTGAGGTCACTACATCTGTGGATATACGATGCGAGTACATCCTTTCCGGTCCCTGTTTCTCCTGTGATAAGCACTGGCATATCTAATCCTGCCAAGGCCTCAGCCTCAGCACATAAGCGTTGCATACTATCGGATGCTGCAACAAACCCTTCAGCAGTTACTTCAGTACCGCCTCTAAAAGCTTCACGCAACTGAATATTATCAAACTGTAGTTTTCTATGTTCCACTGCTTTCTCAATAACAACAAACATCTCTTCTGGATCACAGGGTTTCGTCAAATAATGATAAGCACCCAAACGCATTGCATTCACCGCCGAATCAACTGTAGCCTGACCAGTAAGTACTATACTCGTAGCAGACATTTCCAATTTAGCGTTTCGTGTAATGAGTTCTATACCATCCATTCCACCACCGAGTTGGAGATCAACCAATACCACATCAACCGTAGCCAAAAATGTCAAAGCAGCTTCCCCGTTATGGCAAGACTGCACAATATACCCACGACTACTCAATAAACGAACCAACATCGTTCTAAAATCACTATCATCATCAACAACGAGGATTGAAATTTCACTCATCAGAGAACTCCCTTCTAAGATCTTTCATTAAACAAAACACTCTTTACCGAGCAAGGGTAAACTGCCAAACTGGCAGGGGCTGCCAAATAGTCAGCAGTTTTGTTATGACAGAAATGACATTAACGCATAATACAGAACGGTTTTCTCTCTATTCACCATTGGCACAGCTGCGACTATGCAACTAACAACAAACAACCACCCCCTTGGAGCCATCCAGTATGAAAATCAAGACATCAGAATCACTCGGAGGTAAATACTTAAGTTTTTCCCTTGGAAATGAGCAATATGGACTCAGCGTTCTCGCTGTTCAAGAAATCATGCAATTTATAGACATAACGGCTATGCCCAATGTACCCGAATACATTCGTGGAGTTATCAATCTTCGCGGACATGTTATCCCCATCATTGAATTACGTGCTATCTTTGGGATGACAAAAATAGAAGAAGGCGAACGAACCTGCATCATTGTCGTTCAAGTCCAGACTCAAGAACAAATGGTTACTCTTGGCCTCGTTGTTGATCAAGTCAATGACGTGCAAAATGTGCAAGATAACGAAGTCGAACCTCCACCAACATTCGGGCACAGCATAAACACCTCCTACATCAAAGGCATCCGCACAATTAATAATCAGGTGACTCTATTACTCGATATTGATAACATTCTCAATGAATCAGACCTTATTGCCATACAAGCAAAAAACATTTAGCCCTTCTCCACTTTCAAAAGCCACATTACGATACGAAAGGCATTTCCCATGTTCAAAAACATCCGACTCTCCAGTAAAATAGCGATCCTCTCCACCCTCCTGCTTGCACTAATTTGCACCGTAGCGTGGCTTGGTTACAAGGCACTTTCCCACGCAAGCAATCGGGTAGAAACAGCAGATGATGTGAATCGACTCAGTAAACATTTTCTAGAAATTCGCTCACAAGAAAAAAACTTTATTCTTCGTGGCGACCCATCCTACAAAACCAAAGTAGAAAAAATAGTACAAGAAATCAGCAAACAAGCCGATGACACTAAAGGTAAATTCAAAGACGATTACAATAAAAAACAAATGGAAAGCGTGAGCAAGAAAAGCCAAGCTTACCATGATAATTTCAATAAATTTGTTGATCTCAATAATAACAGAAATGTCATCATGGGACAGATGCGTTCTGCTGCACAGGAAGCGATACGAGAATGCACAGCAATCAGCGACGATCAACAGCAACAACTAGAACAGTCTCGATCAAAAGCAACTGCATTTGTACAAGATAAAATATACAAATCCGACACCGCCAACAAAATAATTCAATTATTTATCGATGTTCGAAAAAACGAAAAAGAAGTCATTATTACCAATGGAAACCCCATATACCTCAAAAAGGTACATGATGGACTTGAACAAATAAATACATTAAACAGCGAACTGCGATCTGCCTTTAAGTTGCAAAAAAACATTGATCAAATAGACAATGCCACTCTAGCGTTGACTCTCTATAAAGATGGGTTCTCCGCCTATAACAACATGATTAAACAACAAGCAACAAGTATGACCGCTATGCGTGCTGCCGCTGGACAAGCCGGACAAGAAGCTAATGCTATACGGAATGATCAGCGCAAACAGCTCTCTACTGCTCTCAACAGTGGGAAAAGTGACTGTTCTTTTATTGATGATAAATTATCAAAAGCAGACGATGCAAATACACTAATTGAATGGCTCCTTGAAATGCGGAAAAATGAAAAAGAAGTCATCATTACTCATGGGGGCACACTCTATCTCAACAAAATGGATAAACAAATGAAAGAAACGGTTCAGCTAGCAACAGAGCTAAGAGAACGCTTTAAACTACAACTGAACATTGATCAAATTAATTTATTTTTAGAAGCATTTAAGAAGTATCAATCGACATTCACAACCTATACTGATATGATCCAAGAACAAAAAAACATCATGAAAAACATGAGAAAAGCTGCTACTGAAGCATTACAGCAATGCACTGACATCAGTAATGACCAAAAACAGCAGCTCTTGGCGGCACAAAGAGAAAATGAAACGTTCCTAAATGATAAACTCTCAAAAGCACAAGACGCTCAAACTATAATGGCACTCTATATAGATGTACGAAAAAACGAAAAAGAAGTCATCATTTCAATGGAGCAATCATTTGTTGATAAAGTTCAGACTGGATTACGAAAAATTGAGCAATTAGCATCTAGCTTACGTAGCCGCTTCAAGGAACAAAAGAACATTGATCAAATAGATTATGCCATGAAAGCAATAAATTCCTATACTGAAGAGTTCAATCGCTATCATAGTCTCATGGTCGAACAAGAGAACATAGAAAATGCTATGACCAATGCTGCACGTGATGCACAAGAAGAATGTTCAAGTGCACGAAAAGACCAAAAAGAAAAAATGGAAAATGAAATGTCAAATTCACTCAGTTTCATTATTTCGATCTCTACTATAAGCCTTTTTATTGGCATTCTTCTTTCATTCACCATTAGTAAAAGCATTGTCGGCCCACTCAACCGAGTTATTTTAGGACTCAGCACCGGTTCAAACGAGGTCGGTAATGCATCTGGACAAGTCTCCACATCAAGCCAACAATTAGCCCAAGGGGCAAGTGAACAAGCTTCCAGTTTAGAAGAAACATCAGCTTCACTTGAAGAGATGTCTGCCGCCACCAAACAAAATGCAGAACATGCTCGCCAAGCCGATAGACTAGCAACACAAGCCATGGAAAAAGCCCAAGGAGGGGAAAATACCGCACGCAAAGTTGCTGGTCAAGTTGCCCAACAATTATCTGAACTCAGCGAATCTGTTGCAGCCATTGAACGTAGTAGCAGAGATACGGCACAAGTTGTTGAGACCATAGATGAGATTGCTTTTCAAACAAATCTACTTGCGCTAAATGCTGCTGTGGAAGCGGCACGAGCGGGCGAAGCGGGCATGGGATTTGCCGTTGTTGCCGATGAAGTTCGTAATCTTGCTCAACGTAGTGCTGAAGAAGTTAAAAACACATCAAAACTCATGCGTGAAGCTCAAGAAAACACAGAACGAGTACGTACCGTTAGCAAAACTGTTGATGAATATTTAAAACAATCACTCGGCATAGATCTCGTCACAACTTTTGCTGAAACCGTTGCTGCAAATAATGATCTCACACACCTCATGAAAGAGGTTGCTCTGGCCAGCGAAGAACAGGCTACAGGTGTTGATCAAGTCAACCAAGCTGTAGCTCAAATGGATAGAGTCACTCAAGCCAACGCAGCCAGTTCTGAAGAAAGTGCAGCAGCTAGCGAAGAACTCAACGCACAAGCAGATGAATTACTCAATATGGTTTCGACATTACGGCACCTCGTTCGTGGCAACGAAAAAGGAGCTAGCAAGCAACTTCTACAATATGATATCCCACAAATTGAATCAAAAAAACGTCATACCATAAATAGCGAACGTATGTACCCAGAACAAATAGAAGAACATACCCAACAAAGACTTCCACTCACAGATGAAGAGATGTAGCGAAAGCTTCTTTACATCGTTGGTAACACATCCCACACATAGTTTTCTCCAGCGCTCAGAACAATACCCATAAAGACAACCGCAGAAGGAAGGCCAAGATACAAAACAATAAAGGCGGTCATAATTTTGGTTGCAAAGGTAATGTGTAAGATGTTAATTTGGGGAACAGCTCGAGCAATAACCCCTTCTGCCATGGTAACAGAAAAAATAACCGCAAGGACAGGGAAAGCTATGGTTAAGGCAATTTGAAACATTTCGAGGGCTGCACCAGTTACCGCTGCGTGTAGCCCAGCCCCAAGCTGCCATGTACCAAGAGGAACAATAGCGAAGCTTCTATCGAGTGCGGTAATAAAGAAAAGATGACCATCCATAAGAAAAAACAACAGGATGACACCTAAACCAAACATCTCGCCCACTGGACCACGCATATCTTGCGTCGACGGGTCAAACATTTCTGCTGCGGCAAAGCCGGCGGTTCGACCAATAATATCACCACCAAAACGTAAACCTTGAATAAATAAATTCAAAAGAAACCCCATGGCAATACCAACCAATAGTTCCCTTGCCATAATAACTAAATAGTCTGCACCAGAGATCACCCCTACACCGATCGTTTCCATATGCATGGGGGCTATAACAAAAGTTAAAGTCAGTGCCACAATTGTTTTTATCTGCATCGGCACATACATACCACCGATAACCGGGCCCGTTACAAATAAACCAATAATACGCGCAAAAACAAGCAACGCAGGAGCTATCATATTAAAAACAGTAAAAAGGTCTTCCATAGAGCGTCTCTACACTAGAGATGACTAAAGACAGATAGGCCGCCAAAAATTTCTGCGGTGTAAGCAATAAGTTTTTGTAGCATCCAACCACCTCCGATAATATAGACCGCTACAATTGCTCCCACTTTAGGAACAAAAGTTAAAGTTTGTTCTTGGATAGAAGTAATAGCCTGCAACAAACCAATTAACAAACCAACAATTAATGCGGCAGCTAATGGCGGCATTGCTAAAATCATGCACATAATGAGCATGTTATGAAACAAATCTACCATGACATCTTCAGCCATAACTACTCACCAAACTCGCTATTAATAGCGTCCAGCCATCAACTAAGACAAATAATAATATTTTAAAGGGCAAACTAATAACCACCGGCGGCAGCATCATCATACCAAGGGCCATTAATACCGCCGCAATAACAAGGTCTATCACCAAAAACGGCAAGAATAAAACAAAGCCCATCTGAAAGGCTGTTTTTAATTCTGAAGTGATAAATGCTGGCATGAGAGTTGTAAACGGCACATCTGCCAGTGTTCGTGGCCGTTCTGAGTTGCTAATACGAATAAATAATGCTAAATCATTTTTACGCGTATGTTTTCCCATAAAAGCACGGATACTATTTTCTCCGCGCTCCAAAGCTTCTGCTTCAGTTATTTCTTCTGCTACATATGGCTGCCAAGCATTTTGATAGACATCATCAATCGTTGGCCCCATAATAAAAAAGGACAAAAACAATGCTAAACCAAGCATAACTTGATTGGGCGGTAAGGTTTGTGTTCCAAGCGCACGGCGAATGAAGCCAAGAACGATAATAATCCGAGTAAAACAGGTCATCATCATTAAGAATGCTGGAGCAACGGCTAATACGGTTAAGGTAATCAGCAGCTTTACTGCATTAGAGTAACCACTACGGCCTTCGCCCATACCAAAACCAACGGTCAATTCAGCTCCACCATCTTGGCGTGCATCTACCAATGGAGAAGCATCACCCAAGGCCGTTGTCGTCAGTGGTACATCTGTTCCCCCTGCGGCATCTACAGCAAAAATGGGCACAACACAGACCAATAAGAGAAAACAAGCACACAGCAAACGCATTATGACTGCTCTCCATTACCCAAAGCTTGTTTGAGGCGCTCCTTAAAGGCACTCACTGTATTTCTACTTGAAGGTGCTGCCACAACAGAGTCCTCATCAACGATGTCATCTGGAATATGTGCTGGAATTTCTGGACACTGATCTGTAGGCATACTGGTCATTAAAGTCAGATCATGTTCACCAGATCCAACCACCAACATCTGATCACCAACTCGCACCAATGATAAAGATCGTTTCACGCCAATGGATAAGGTTTCTACCAATTCCATATGAGTACCTGTTGCCGCACGAGGTGCACGCATTCCAAATTTTTTCCAAGCGAAGGCAAGACCCAGCATTAGAATAAACACAACCAACAGGCCGCCCATAGTACGCATTAACACACCTGTAATACTGATATCTTCCGTCTTCTGAGCTGTTGTCGGTATCGTTCCTTCGGCCGGTCTTACCGTTTCTTCTTCAGGAAGGTCCAAAGCCACATCTAAATTTGCGGGCCGCTGATATCCTTCTCCTTCTGCTACTTCGCTATTATTATGTTCTGCCGCTAACAGAACAGTAACAGACACGGGGAATAAAAGACTCAGTAATAGAACAAACAACAAGCGCATCGTACATTTCCTCAACACCAACGAGGTAAGGAGCAACACTGTGCGACTTCCACCCCATCTTCATAAGGATATATGCATACGCTGTGCCGCTTTTATCAGCTTTTAAAAAACGCTTGAGCTTGTTTCAGACGCTTGTTTTTCACGGTGGTGATCATCAACAAGCCACCATGCCCATATGCGCTCCAAGGTCATGTAATAATTTCCGCTCTTACGAGGACAGCCCACGGTCGGCTAAAGCCATGGCAATCATATAATCAAGCCACCGCCAGCAACAAATCAGCAACAAAAATGCCTCTATTTGCAGAGAATCTGCCAGCCATCTTCATTATTAGTAAGGCTCAATGTTACTCCATCGCAATCATTATCACCAATGTGCAGGTTTATACGATGGGCGGTACCGTCTGCCTGACGGTGCCATAATTGAAAGCGCTCTGCCCGTGTTATTTCATTATGGAAGACACGCTGTTTTTGATGGAGTAAAATACCAATGTGTTTATCAGCAAGCACACACAATTTTGGAGCACCATCCCATTCAAAAGCGGCCTCTTGTTTCGGCCATTCCATTGGTGCCGCATCTGAGACACCGCGAATCCAACTGGCATAAGATGCCATATTCTTTTCCTGTGAGGTAGCTCCATCCAAAGCACCCAACATCACCTGCTCAACAAAAGAAGCGTTTTCTCTCAATACAGCTTGCATGCGTATTCGTAATTCTTGAGGAAGACCTCGACTCAACAGATGCTGGCGCACATGTCTACGCGCCTCACTATCCCCTGCTGCTGCATCCACCAACCATGCGTGGACCGTTTCCGAAACATCGATGTCTTGCTGCCATGCTTCAAGAATCCAACTCTCTGCACCGGGATGCATTAAAAGGTTTGATAAATGTTTATCTCGAGCATTTAACCAACGACGAGAACCATCCTGTACCTCCCACTCGGGAGGAATAATATCTGCATGCCGCCAATTACCTTTGCTTAAATGATCGATAAAGAACTCATCAGCGGCTTTCGTCACATTCTTATGCGTGAATACCGTACCAATAATAGCACCAGTCCAACCACGTACGAGTGGCTCTTCCCAACTTCCAAACCATGTAGCAACAGAATGCACCGGTTGGTCTGGGACCAAAGAGATACTGCCATTTCCAATACTCTCATCGACCCAGCAATCATGAATGGACTGCATATCATTATATTGCCATTCTAATGGAACGGGGTCTGTGCCACCATTCAGCTCAACAAAAATAGCATGTGCGATATTACGACCAACACCAGCAAACCACGGGGCCCATACCCTTTGTTCGGTTACAGATTTACTTTCGTGGACCAATTCAAACGAACTACTCTTAATGCCAGCAGGGCGACGCAGCTGTGTTTTATGAGTACTCACCACATCAAATAACTCTACCGCAAAACGAACCGCAATTGGATGGCCTGGTTGTTGCGGCAAAGGTTGTGGATCAATTTGACGAAAGCGCACAATGCGTCTAAATGGTAAAGGCAATGGTTTACCATCTATTGGCAGCAAACACACATTATGAAATGGCATATCAAAGGTGGTATCCGGTGTAGACAAAGCACCTGTTAATAACTCTGCCATACCACGAACAACAGAACGAGTAAGCGGTAAATCATCCCCTGCCAGTAAAGCGGTATTATGCCACGATATTTGTTCTAGACCAAGCCGCTCATCTGTGGACGGAAACAGCGGCACAAAATGACTAGGAGCTTCTACCGTATTGGTTGCTTGAAGTGGCGTTGATGCCACTGGTCGTGGATCTTTACCGCGAAAATAACCCACATCAATCTTGGGACCATTCATTCCGCCTTGAGCATTCATCGATACACAAAAGGGAATACTCGCCATCATCAAAGCCAGCAAGATCATTGGGACAAAGCTATTTTTCATATATAATTCCACGAGCTAAAATAAATGGGATAAGAGAAAGCATGGCTGCAAAAATATAGGGCAAGGCAGAGCCAAAAGCAAAATACGATAAAGCTGCTGTTAAAGGCCCTACTGCCCGACCAAAAGCTCCAATAGAGCGAAATACACCAAGTGCTCGCCCTTGGTGCTGATCAGAGGCATCTAAACTGACTAATGAACTTAAAGCTGGCATAACAAGACTTGAACCACAAGTAATCACGGTAATCGCAGCAACAATAGTCGCTGCTGTAGGTAACCACGTCACAGCAGCTAGTAATAAAAAACCAACCGTTACTAAAAGCAAGCCAATACGACACATTCGTTTTTCACCAATCCGTGGTGCTAACTTACGCACCACTCCACCTTGAATCATGGCCGCCATAAAGCCAAACCACACAAAGAGGGCCGTATTGTTACCCGTTGTAAAATTCAATACATCCATGGTAAGAAAGACAAGGGTCCCCTCCATGCCACTGAACAAAATAATATATGCACAATACACAAGATTTAAACGCACCAATTGTTGACCAAGTGATGGATCAAAAAAGCGTAAGGGGTTCAGGGTACGTCGTTCAATGCTCCGTTTATCTTTGGGTAGCGTTTCATGAAAACGTAACCATGCCCAAATGGCATTAACCGCAGAAAGGCCACCTGCCACAAAAGCAGGAACGGAAAACGGATTGAGATGCCAAAATGATGTAAAGTCTCCGGTAAAGCGCGGTAAAAACTCATACGTTATTCCACCAATAGCTGGCCCCAGAATGAAACCAAGACCGAAAGCTGCACCAAGCATGCCCATACTCTTGGCACGTTCTTCCCTAGATGAAATATCTGCCATCGCTGCGGTAGCTGCGCTAATGTTCCCGCTCATCGCACCGCTTAATAAGCGAGAAATAATAACCAACCAAAAACTTCCTGCCCATGCCCATAAAAGATACGCAACAGTATTACCGGCTATACTTACTAATAAAACAGGACGACGGCCATATTTATCTGACAAACTTCCCCAGATAGGTGCTGCAATAAACTGCAACAAAGAATACAAAGCAAACAGCACACCACCAAAAAGGGTTATGACCTGAGCCTCTGTTGCAGAAGGAAACAGTGCTTGCATAAATGACAGCAAACGGCCCACGAGACCGTCTTGATGAGAACTGTAATAACTGAGCAGGTCAGCAAACATCGGAAAGATGATGCTGAACCCGACGAGATCAATAAACAGCGTTAAAAAGATAACACCGCGTGATGTTTTTTTCAAAGCTTACACAACCCTTCGATTACTTCACCATCACATAAATTGAGATGAAGAGTAATACCCATACCACATCAACAAAATGCCAATACCATGATGCCGCAACAACAGAGAAATGACGTTTTTGTGTAAAATGGCCCAGTTCCATACGCAACCAGACTAATATCAGCATCAGCAGACCAGTGGCAACGTGCACACCGTGGAAGCCAGTACTAATATAAAACAATGATGAGAAAGCGTTATATTCAACGGCTTCGTAATTGCCAGGCCAGAAACCTTGAATGATAAGCTCACCGTATTCTTTACCCTGTGCATATAAAAAGATAAAACCGAGGGTAATCGTAAGCAACAGTAACAAGCGAGCTTGTGACTTACGACCATGCTCAACAGCTTTATGAGCAAATTCACAAGTCAAAGAACTGGTAATCAAAAGAATGGTTGCTACTGCTACCGGCCAACCGCCAAGATGAATATCATCTGGACGAACAAAGCCAACGGTAGCAAAGGCGCGTATGTAATAATAACCAAAAATGGTTCCAAAGGCTAAGGCCTCTGAAACGAAAAACATCAAAGTAAAAAGCTTTAGGTCTGATTGTTGCTGGTCTAAATCGTGAGAAATCGCCTTCTCTTTAATAATTTGATGCCCCCAACCCATAAGGGTAAAGAGCGAGAGGAAGATACCAACAAACATAACCAACGAATCATTATTCCAGAAAAAACCAGACTCAAACATATTAGCCAGCGTACCAAATACAGCCACACACAAGCTACCGGTAAACAGAACAGGCCAAGGACTTGGCGGCGGTACATGACTCCAAGGGTCATCGTGATGAGATGCATGTTCGCTCATGGCGTTACTTCCTTCGTAGATGTTGATGGTGCTTGATTGTGAGAAGAGGAAAGCGGCGGCATTGGTTTAACGGGAATAGCTTGTTCAGATTGATAGCCCGATGACCGCGGTGTAAAAGTATTGGTTAAAGCAGATTCACGCTGATGCTTACGCCGCCACATATCAGGATCTGGAGGCAAGCCGTACACCGTATAGCGATAGATAAAACCACTCGTTAATGCCACCGAAATGCCCAAAAGGATAAACCCAAGGCGCTTATTTCGTCGGTTCATCTGTGCAGATTCGTGTTCTTCGCTCATTACTTATCTCCTGCTGTTGCAGATGAGTTCTTGAGCGATTCTGGCAAAACGGTTTCAGGACGCAGATCAGCTTCAGTAATAGCATGTAAGGTATAACTAACCCATGCCTGCCGAACGCGTTTATCCATGTCCGTTCCAAAACAGTAAACAACCTCAAACTCACGTTCTGCAAATGGTTCCAATTCCATGTCATTGAAACAAAAACATTTAGTCATTTGAAATTCAGAAGCAGCCATTGGTGGTGTTACCGAATGGACAGGTCGAATAAACAAAGATTTATCCGTCATATTTTTAAGAACGTAAGTATTCGCATGATCTTCACCAACTGTTGCCGTTTCACGTGGGGTTACGGCATAAAATTTCACTTGTAAGCCATCACGAATTTCGGTGCTCATATTTACATCAATCGTTCGTTCAGCAACTTGCCCTGGCTCAATACGAGTGATCGCATCGCTATTGGGACGGGCTTCTACACCTGCCACACTACACAATGCGGTATACAACGGAGGCAGCACAAGAAAGCCAACTAAGACCATGCCTACAGCAATACTCACCACTAAAGTGACCAGCTTAGTAGTACTCCAGCCTTGTTCTGTTTCTACTTTAGTAATATGTTGCTGCTCAGTCATGACAATTGATCCATTAATAAGCCGTCAATAACGATACCAACAAAGAGAATACCAATATAGACCAAAGAATAACGGAATAATGGCATAGTTTCCATAACTGGACGTTTTTTCCATAAACGCAATGACCAAACCAAGAAAATAGCACCTAAAATGCCAGCCAAAAGCAAGTACACAACTGCGTGTTGAAAACCATGAACAAAGACTGGAACCAACAGAGTTCCAATAACCATAACAACCGTATAGATAAATATTTGTCGTGTTGTTTCATCAACACCCTTTACCACTGGCAACATTGGGATATTCGCACGAGCATAATCTTCTTTCAAGCGAATAGCTAGGGCCCACACATGCGGTGGCGTCCATAAGAAAATAATCGCAAACATAGCAAGCCCTGTTGGACTAATTTCATTATTCATAAACGCTGCCCATGCAATTAACGGCCCCATAGAACCGGGTACGCCACCAATAACAATATTGAGGTAATGACGCGGTTTCAGATACATAGTATAAAACACACTGTAATAAAGAATGGTAAACAGCGATAAAGCAACTGCCATCCAGCTCTGATAATAAAACCACAAAAGAGCTTCTGAGATAAGCAATTGGCCAAAACCCAGCAAATATGCTGTAGTCACCGTCATCCGACCACTCGGTAATGGTCGTTTATGACGAGTTCGCGTCATTGCCGCATCTTTGTCTTTTTCAATGATTTGATTAAAACAATTGGCGCTCATACCAGTGAAAAATAAAGCCAGCAAACAGGGGACCAGAGCCCACCCGTCCAGACCATGGCCACACATTGCTATTGCAGCATATCCGGTGAAGACAGCCATCACATTAATACGCGCCTTGCCTAAAATTAAATAATCACGCAGAAATCGCATCATTTGCCTCCATTTCTGCCTTTTCGGCAACCGCATCCTGCACATAACGTAAATCAAAAAGAGCCATAAGTTGGGTCACAATAATTAACATCGCAACCAATAAATGAGCCAAGCCAACAATTGTTGGAACTCCCATCAATACATTACAGAATCCCAAGACCACTTGTACTAACAGCAGCCCGAGTCCCAAATGCAGAGAAAAAGTCGCACGTTCTGGTACATTGCTTCGCTTAGCGCGAATAAACACAAAGACCATAACCGCTACAACAAACCACGCAAACCAACGGTGAATAAACTGATGTAATTCCGGATTACTTAACAAATTCCAAGAAAGCGGACGATGTGATTCCCACATAGATGGGATCAATTGCCCACCCATAGTTGGCCAATCGACATAAAAACCTTCATGCCGACTGCCTGCGACTAAAGCCCCCAAGATAATTTGGAAAAAAAGAACCCCCATACTTATTATTAAAAGTTTACGTATCGGTTTATGCTCTTGAGTGGCCACTATTCCATCTGGTAACAGCAGTCGCAAAAGACTCCAAACAATAAGCCCTAAAATAATTGTGGCTGTACCAAGATGCAAAAATAACCATTGAGTAGAAGTCCCCGTTTTGACAAGAATACCACCAAGTACAGCCTGAAACACAATCAAGAGAACGATGCTTATAACAAATGGTTTTACCCGTTTACGAGATTCAGGGTTCTTTAAAGCAATCACACAACAAGCTAAAGCTACCAAGCCAAGCATTGCCGCAACCGCACGGTGTGACCATTCAATAATAAACATAATTTTGAATTCGTCACGGTTTTGCGGCATGTTGCCTCGTGATCCCAATCCAGCTGTTTGTGCTTGATTCATTCTTTGCCAACGATGTTGATCTTCAATAAAGTCATCATAAACAGCATCCCACCCTGCTTCTGAAAATGGCGGTAGTAATGAACCATTTACGACCGGCCAATCTGGGATAGACAATCCAGAGCCACTCAGACGAACAAAGCCCCCTACTGCAACCAAAAACATCATAAGCAAGAAAAGTACACCCATCCATGAGGCAAGTGCCTTATGTTCTTGTATGTCTGTGTTATGATCTGTGACGGTCGTATTGGTCATGGTCTTCGCTAACTAAGCTTCCAACACCCTGCCAAAAGACAGGGTGTTGGATAAATGAGGAGTTAAAAGTCTTATCGTTTTAGTGACCTTTTGGCATCTGGTCTACAACAGGAATTGGTGGAACGGTTTCAAAGTTGTACGGTGGCGGTGGAGATGGAATGGCCCACTCAAAGCTTTGTTGAATATCATTGATTTCCCATGGGTCATTACTGGTAGCATTTTTCTTCTTAAAGAGACTCACCACAATAGAAACAAACAAAATAACGGCACCAATAGCAGAAAGAGTGTACCCCAGAGTTGTGATATGATTCAGGTGCGTAAACTCTTCTCTGTAAAAACCAACACGGCGAGCCATACCAAGCGCACCGGTATAATGCATGGTACCAAATGCGAGTAAAATGCCGAAATACATGAAAGCAGCGCATATTTTACCGGCTGTTTCATTCAAAAAGCGGCCTGTCATTTTGGGCCACCAGAAATAGGTACTGGCAAAGATAATCATCACTGATCCGCCAACCAAGGTGTAATGAAAGTGACCCACCACAAAGTAGGTATCATGCAACTGAACGTCAGATGGTACCGTCGCAAGAATCAAACCACCAAAACCACCAAGAACAAACAGGCTGACCGCTCCAATAGCAAATAACATCGGTGTGGTGAAACGTATTTTTCCACCCCATAAAGTTGCCAGCCAACTAAATATTTTTATACCAGTTGGTACGCCAATACCATACGACGCAACCATAAAGTAAGCATTCATCCATGTCGGCATACCAATTGTGAACATGTGATGTGCCCAGACCATAAAGCCAAGAACAGCAATCGCAGCAATCGCAGCAACCATCGCAAAATAACCGAAAATTCGTTTTGATGAAAAGCTTGCTAAGATGTGGCTGAGCGCACCAAAACCAGGAAGAATCATAATGTAAACAGCTGGATGTGAATAGAACCAGAAAATATGTTGGTATAAACTCGGATCACCGCCACGGCTCGCATCTAAGAAACCTGTACCAAAGTTACGGTCAAACAACAACATTGTTACCGCAGCACCAAGTACAGGGGTACCCATTAACTGAATGATAGAGGTTATAAACACGGCCCAAGCTAACAACGGCAGTTTGCCCCAAGTCATTCCTTTACAGCGCATATTTGCAATAGTGACAATAAAGTTAATTGCACCAAGAATGGAGCTCATGCCGCCAAAGTGAACGGCTAAAATCCACATGTCTTGCCCTGGATTTACTCCAGCCCCCTGCAATGATAATGGTGGATAGGCAGTCCAACCAGATGATGCTGCACCTCCCTCAACAAAGAAGCTGCCGCTCATTAATATAATAGCTGGAATTAATAACCAAAAAGCAAAGGCATTTAATTTTGGAAATGCCATGTCTCGAGCACCAATCATAATAGGCACAACATAGTTCGCAAAGGCTGCAAAAGCAGGAATAATAACAGCAAAAATCATGATCGATGCGTGCATCGTTGTCATCATGTTAAACTTTTCACCTTCAGCAGTACTGAAAAGCGCCCATACTTGTTCACTTGTTTTAGTACCGGCAACAACAGCTTGTAAGTTTTCAATAACAGCACCCGGCGTTGCTAATTGAAAACGAATAGCACCAGCCATGCCGCCACCAATAAGCCCCATAATTAAGGCCGTCCAAAAATACATCATGCCAATTTTTTTGTGGTCAACCGTCGTTAAGATATCCATTATACCTGTATGTCGTTTGATCGGAGGCATTGGTGCCGCTTCAATAGGTGTTTCAGTACTCATTCATGAGCTCCGCATGCTGTTTAATTTTTCTGTGATAAGAATGTGTTTAGTTCATTACTTTGGCGATAGCGCCATCAAGCAACACTTGTTTCTTTTTATAATCGGCAAGTAACTCCGTTGCTTGCGCTTCATTGGCATTATTTTTTAAGAAGTCAGCGTGAGTGATGTAGGTAGAAGCCAACCAGTAACGTGCGGCATCTTGTGCAACAGGACTCTTATCTTTCTCAAGGTACGCTTGAACGGCAGTCTCTACTGCCGCACCGCCTGCAACAAGATCTTCGATAATGCTTGATGCCGCACTACGACGGGATTGCAGCTCCGCCCATATATCAAAGTCATCTTGAGTCACGACGACTGAAGAAATTAACATAATGCCGTGTCCCCAGCCACAGAGCTCGTAACACTGCCCTTCAAAAAAGTTTTTTCCTGCGGCCATGTCTTCATCAGAAACGGCTGGGTCAAACCACAAATGAGTATCGCGATCTGGATAGCAGTCTTTCTTAGCACCAAAAGCCTGAAGACCCCATGCATGAATAACGTCATTAGATCGCAAGCGCATTTCTACGACACGATCATTAACAACAACCAGTGGCTCTTGTAAAGTCCAACTACCATCAACATCTAAACCAGCATCAGTAAACTGTTTAAAGTTAATTGCGGTCGACTTCAGGCTTAACCCATCTTGATCTGGATATTTATAGCCCCAAATGAATTGCTCACCAGTAACCTCTACTGTTAGAGATCTATCTGCATGAACATCGGCCGGCGGTAATTCCATACGATACAAGAGATCTAAACCAGGGAAAGCCACGCCAACGAGAATAACACAAGGAATAAGTGTCCAAGCAATCTCTAGCTTATGATTTGCCATAAAGGTAGCTGCTTTGCTGCCATCCTTGCGGTCCCTATAACGGAAAATGATGTACAAGAGAGCAATTTGTGGACCCACGAGAAATGGAATAAAGATAAAGAACTCCCACCAGGTCAGTTCTTTAATTTCTCGTGCAATTTTTGAAACTGGAGAGCCAAAAAAAGCACTTGTTTCCAATGCATCAGCTTGGCGTGCAGCTGAAAACTCACTTGCGAGCCCTTCTATCTGCTCCCAATCTGCCACCTGAGCAACAGCAACATCTCCTGCTCCATCAGCCGCTATAAGCGTTGTTGTTGAAACTAAGGCCAACAACATAACGATACATAAAGAGCCTGTCTGTAAAAAGTTGCGCATTCTGTGCGTCTCCTTCCATTTACTGCGTATGATTAGCAGATCCTCTTGGCAAATCAATAACTAGACATAAGGGTCTCTTTAGTCATTTACCTGTAAACGCACAAAGCGCAGCTAATGCTGCGCTTTTGTGTGTTATACGTGATGTTTTTTCTAATAATCGATTTTAATGTAAGCCCGATGTTAATTCAGCCATCAATAATTGTATTTCTTTTTGAGAAATACTACTAAAGGCAGTGGAAAGTGTTGAAACACTTGGGCTCGTCAACAACTCAGAAAGAGCCGTTGCATCTTGTGCTTGAACAATTTCCATTAAACGAACGGCTAATGGGCCATGCGCACAACGAACCAATTCTTGAGCGCGTACTGATGAATGCGATAGGCCAGCAAAATAAGCATGCGCTTGTTCTTCTTGAGCATTGCCTTTACGAACTGTTTCGGCAAGAACCCCATAGACTGGTATCGTAGGTGCCAAAGTTGCTGGGTGCGGGCCAGTACGATCTGCTGATTCAGAACCTGTTCCACCACCAACTGGTAAGTCAGCGATAAGTGCAGCATCTATTGCAACATAATCAGGATTGGATGCACCGATAAACTTCTCACGAATATAGTGAATAACAGCATAACGATCTTCAGCAGGTAAGTTATTTTTCTTCGGCATACCTGTACCAAAACCATTGGTTACCGTATCAAACATCGAATATGGATGCGCACCTTTGCCATGAATATCATTTTTAAATGGTTCATTACCAAATTTACGAGCACCACCAACGGCCATTTGACCGTCTGCACCATGACAACTAGCACATTCAGTAGCATACACTTCTTTACCACGAGCATCTGCGGCATCAGCATTATCAAGAAGCCCTTGCACTAAGGCTTGATGTTCTGTTGGGTCACCACCAGCAGCAGCAGTACTACCACCAGCTGATCCATGTTGCATACCCTGCAAGCGACCAGCCTCTAGGGCGTTTGAAAAGAGAAACCCAATAAGTAACATGAACACAACCAAGGCTATAGTCCATATTAACGGATGTGAGGTTTCTTTAGGGGTCTGTGTATCCATAGACGGTTTCTCCTTATCTTGCTTGGTAAATAGTTTTGAATCGTTTCTAGTGTAAATGCCCAGCGTTCATAGATTCTAATAACTTCGGATCACCCTTAGGGATAAGACCATGCTTCTTCCAGAAACTAGCAACCAAGAGTAAAAATGCACCAGACATACCTAAACCCATAAATAATTCAGGCAAAGCAAACGGACAACGGTATTCGTTAATAGCAAATGCTGGTTGAATGAGCCAGGACCAATCCGCCCAGTTCGCAAGAATAACAATACTACAAATTGGGATCAATGCAGCTGGACGACGACGCATACTTTGGCTCATCAAACCCAAGAATACAAGTGGCCAACGTAAGATAATTGTGATAACAGCCTGTAAACCATAACCGTTTTGTGTGCGCATAACGTACCAAAAGGTTTCTTCATCCAAGTTGGCATAGTAGATAAGCATAAATTGGTCAAAAGCAATATACGCAACAAAACAAGACCATCCAACCATCCATGTACCAAGGTCATGAACAAGGTGATCACCAATGTGCTGTTTCATTCGAGTTGTACGCATCCAGAGAACAAAAAGGATTAATACACAGAGGAAAGTTTGCATGGCAGATGCAAATCCGTACACACCCCACATGGTGCTAAACCAGTTTGCATGAAGCGAAAGAACACAGTCCCAGATAAAAAAAGTGAACGTTGGCGCAAAGAAAATCAAGAAAGCCATACCCCATTTTTTATGAGAACTTGTAACATTTGTACCAGCATCTTGTTGTATACTTAAACTGACTAGTTTTTGACGGAAGAGAATCCACCCTACGATAAAAATCAGATTGGTAATCAAGAAACGTGGCAAATTCATGACTGACTCTTTGCTACCACCATGAACATGAAATAAATTCGCATGAGCAGCGCCATCAGTAATGTTGATCCAATCATATAAATAACTAGAGCCAAATATGCCAATAACCAAGAAAGTAGGCAAGGTTAGCCAAATACCAATACTTAAGCCTTCCATCAAACGGCGGACAGGAATAAACCAAACACTATTGGTTACTAAGTTCACCGAGATAAAAAAGGTTGCTGCAATACCGATATAGGTTGGAATCAACATCGCCTGCAATAAAGATGAAAACAAACGTTCAACGCTATCAGCACTTAACAAAGCTGACACAATACCAACGACAAAGCCAAGTACGGCAAGAACCATACCGATAAGCTTTAATTTAGGGGCCGCAAATTGGCCTGGGTCTTCTACGCTATCGTAGTGATGTCCATGGGCGCTCATTTGGAGGTCTCCGGCCAGATTTCACGCTGAGCACTGCTCTTCGCTTCTGGTAATGGTTTGAATGATTTTCCTGCCGCATCAAGCGTTTGTGCTTCATCAACACGCAAACTTGCTGCATTAAGCGAACGAATGTAATGGATAACAGCCCAACGCTCTTGTGGTAACAATTGCGCTTTATAGTTTGGCATGCGTCCCTTACCAGTAGTGATAAAGTGATAAATGCGACCATCTGTATATTCAGCAACAACTGGCGTTGTCAGACTTGGCACACCAAGTAATTTCTCTGCAACATATCCGTTATCAGCATTGCCATCTTTGCCATGACAGACAGCACAAAATTGCTCAAATTTATCACGGCCAAGGCGCGCATTCGATGGATCAGCTGCCGCAAGTGGGTTCACCATGCCATCAGCAATCTCTGGATCGTTCAAATCATAGGGCATGAAATCACGAGGGATCGTTCCTGCTGGCGGTGTCATCATGGCTGGTATTTCCATGGTACTGACAACAATTTCTCCATTTTCATCAAGTGCTTCTTGCTGAACAACATAGCTTTCTTGAGATTTTAATGCGGGAGAAACATACATATCTGGCATGTAGTTCAATCCACGCTCTGTTTTGCTCGGGCCGTCAGTACAAGCTACGAGAGCTAGCATACCACAGCATAATCCTAAAAGTTTATGCACGGGACAGCCCCCCTTCTCCGATAAGTTCAATTTCATCAGCATCCTGCTCTTCTAAAAACGTACGTAATTCTTCTTCACTACCATTGTCCTTCAATGGAATAACTAGGCAGTAGGTATCATCAGTTAAACGCTCTTTTAAGACTTTAGTATTAGGGTTTGGCATCAGTTTATTAAACACAAACAGCACCAGCAACATATTACTAATAGCACCAGCCAAAACACCCATTTCAAAAGTAATAACAACATACGCTGGCCACGAGTTGAATGGCTTACCTGCAATAATTATCGGCCAATCAACATGCATGGTGTAATACTGCATCATAAATCCACAAAATGCACAAAACAATAGCATAAACAATACTGGACGACCAAGTAAGCTACGCTTTAAACCAAGCGCATTCAACAAAGCATGCATAGGATAAGGCGCATACCCATCATGGTTTTTATTTCCACGGGCGGTTGACGCATGACAGGCTGCGATGAACTTTTCGTCATCAGTAAAATAGGCAGCCATAAATGGTGACTTCATTCTACTCATTGTTAGCCTCCTTTGTGTTCTCTTCTGACTCATCGGAAGATGCGGTTAATGCTGCCGCTTCTTTTGCTTTACGACCAGTTGGGTCAACTAACACACTCTTCACTTCAGCAATCGCAATCGTTGGAGCAAATTTACAGAACAGCAAGAACAACAAGAAGAACCAGCCAAAGGTACCGATGGTCACCATCCAGTCGAATGACGTTCCGACAAAATAGTCCCATGCTGCTGGTAATTGGTCATGCTCTATGGACAGAACGAAAATATTGAATCGCTCAAACCACATACCTATGTTCACAAAGACCGAGATAATCCACATCGCTATAAGGCTCCGCCGAACTTTCTTAAACCAGAAGAACATTGGCGCAACACAGTTACACAAAGCCATGGTCCAGAAAACCCATGCCTTATCACCACCTAAACGATACAAGAACTGGTGACGCTCATAGAGAGATTCACTAAACCATGCAGCAAAAAATTCCATCGCGTAGGCGTAGCCAACAATCATACTAGTAGCCAGAATGATTTTATTACAAATATCTAAGTGACGAATCGTGATATACTTTTCTAAGTTCAACAACTTACGCATAGGCACAAACAAGAAGACAACCATACCAAAACCACCAAAAATAGCACCCGCTACAAAGTACGGCGGAAAGATGGTGGTATGCCAGCCGGGAACTTTTGAGGTCGCAAAGTCAAAACTTACGGTTGAGTGTACAGAGAGTACCAATGGTGTTGCAATCCACGCAAACTGAGCATAAGCCCGTTCATAATGATTCCAATCACGGCCGCTCCCCTTCCAGCCAAATGCAAGAATACCATAAAAGAACCGTTGCCATGTGGTACGAGCTTTATCACGAATGGTTGCGAAGTCAGGAATAAGACCGAGATACCAGAACATAATAGATGTGGTGGCATATGTCGAAATAGCAAAAACGTCCCACATCAATGGTGAACGGAATTGTGGCCATAGCTCACGGCTATTCGGATATGGAAATAACCAGAAATCGACCCATGGACGACCAGTATGTAATAACGGAAATAAACCCGCACAGGCTACCGCAAAAATCGTCATCGCTTCTGCGCCACGGTTAATGGACGTGCGCCAGTTTTGTCGAAAGAGGAATAAAATCGCACTGATCAAGGTACCGGCGTGGCCAATACCAATCCAAAATACAAAGTTGGTAATGTAGGTACCCCAATAAACAGGGGAGTTAATACCAAGGATACCAATACCTTCACTCATCTGAACAGTAACAGTGCTGACAAATAACATGGTAAACAAAATAAGTGACCCAGCCACAGCCAAAACCCAGTATGGGTTAATTTGTGACAAGATTGGACGGATAATATCAACCGTCACTTCTTTGCTGGTAACGCTTTCATGAATTAAAGACGTTGGGTTTTCATACTCTTGGAGAGTTGGTCGTGGCTGATTCATGCGTGGCCCTCCCCTGCATGTGCATGTGTGTCATGGCCGCCATGTCCTACACCATGTGCGTTTGGTTGCTCATCAGCGAGTACCGGACGATTACGAACCTTACGAAGATAGGTGATAGATGGACGCGTGTTCAATTCAAAATCAAGCACACGGTAACCACGGTCATCATCAATCACTTTGCTGACGGTTGAACTTGGGTCGTTAATATCACCAAAAGTGATAGCTGCCGTTGGGCAGGTTTGTGAACAAGCCGTTTGTTGTTTGCTGTCTTCAAGTTTACGGTTGGTACGTTTTTCTTCGTAACGGAAGTCACGCGTACGACCAATACAAAAATTACATTTTTCCATAACACCTTTTGAGCGAACAACCACGGTTGGGTTAAGCATCATCTCAAGCGGTGCTTCTGACATTTCGTGTTCAGCAGATGTAGCCAAATCGGTACGTAAGTTTTTGACAACACGGCCCAGTGGATCAGCAGAACCTTGTGGTCCAAAGCGGTACTTGCTGTACTCATAATAATTAAAGCGACGCACTTTGTACGGACAGTTATTCGCGCAGTAACGAGTACCGATACAACGGTTATAAACCTGAACGTTCACACCTTCATCATTTTGCATGGTGGCCATTGCTGGGCACACCTCTTCACATGGTGCGTGACCACATTGCTGGCACAACATTGGTTGATGGAAAACTTCCACAAATGAATCTTGCGCACCAGCGTAATAGCGCTTGGAATCACCAGCAACAATTGCACTTTCATGCTCAACGTGTTGTTCAGTATGATCTGCTTCGGTAATTGGAGTGGAATAATAACGGTCAATACGCATCCAGTGCATTTCACGGCCAAGGCGAACTTCATCACGACCAACCACAGGGACATTATTTTCGATAGAACATGCTACGATACAGGCATTACAACCAGTACAGGAATTGAGGTCGATACTCATTCCCCAGCGGCGGCCAGTATTCACATGAGTTTGATCCCACATGCTCAAGTTATTACTATCAACACTACCATTCACAGATGAATCGGTTGTACCTTTGCCATCTACCCACAGCGCATGATGATGACCACGGTTATGATAAGATGGATCTTCTTTATGTGCGTCTAAAGCATCATCAAGAGCAATGCTGCGACCATCCATGTAGTTATGGCCTTGAGCACAGGCGAGCTCATAGCTGAGATCAGCTTTGCTGACGGTAACAGGCAGACCCCAACGAGCACCATCTGTTGTTAATTGAAATGCATTCACTTGGTGGTTACGGCTCAGGGAACCACCTTCAGGAACCACACCACCCATGTCAGCAACGGCACCAGCTTCTGTGCGACCCCAGCCAGTAAATAATTCATAAACACCGGCTTGTTGGCCTGGCTGAACCATTGCTGGAACCAAGAATGATTGACCTGCAATCTGAACTTCTACAACTGAGTCTTTGCCTAATTTTAACGTTTGTGCGTCTGCCATAGAAACAGAAATATAATTATCCCACGTGATACGTGAAATTGGGTCTGGAATTTCTTGGGTAAATGGGTTATTGGCTTGGCTACCATCACCTAAAATACGAGAAGCACTAATGACTAAACTTGGGCCGCTGACTACCGCAGCAATAGGAATGGCGCTTGCCTTAAATGCGACAACTGGCTGCGGTGCTTGGACAGAACCAGCAACACCACGAGCAATGGCACCTTTCCAGAAAGCAGTCGTTTTGCCAGCTGCTTTTAATTGGCTATGCATCTGTGTGGTCCAGATCGTTTTGACATAAGCAGCCCAACTTTGCACACCAGCAAGGCCTGCATGCCACAATGCCTTACGGCTGACTTTACTTCGTTCTACAACAGCTTTTTTCTGTACTTTTTGACCCAAGCTTGCCGCTGGCTGACCTGCTGCAACGGCAAAGGCCATCAAGCTTTCTTCCAAGGCTCTAGTATCCCACAAAGGAGTAATCATTGGCTGTTGAAGATAATAGGCACCCGCACGCACTTCAGCATCACCCCAGCTTTCGAGGTCATGCGATGTTGGCGCAAAATAGTGTGTTTGCGCAAGAGAAGCTGCCAGTGACGCCGTTTCATTAACACGATCACCAACATAAATAACAGTGCTCGCTTGTTTGATAGCAGCCTGCAAACCGGCTTGATCTGGGTAATCATAACCAGGATTACAACCAGCAATGATCAAGGTATCTGGCTTCGATGCGAGCAAGGCTTTTGTTTGAGCAAATGAAGTATCCACTTCGTTAATTGCTTCAGCGTAAACCGTCACGCCTTCGTTACCAAGTATGCTGTTAATGTAATTTGCAGCAACGTGCAACGGTAAACTTTCTGGACCGCTTTGGCTGACACCACCAACATACAACAAGCTATTCTTACCTGCTTTTTTCGCGGCCAGTAAGGCATCAGCGATAGCAGCAAGCAGGCCATCGGCTGAACCGTAACCAAGCTGTTCAAGCATACGGATATTATCTGCATCAAATGAGCCAGCATCAAATGTTGGCACACCAGCAGGCAAGCTGACTCCAAGACCTTGAGCAACTTTGGCAGCCAATGCCCATGTTAATGACGCAAGTTTATCCATAGCAATACGAGCGCGAACATCTGCGCAACTACCGCCTTGACTCATGGTTGGCTCAAAGGCAAAGAACTGGCCCATGCTGGTATGCTCGCCCGTACCAACAATTTTGCGCATATCACCAAAACCAACAGATTCAGCAAGACCAGCTTGACCGCCTCCAAGAATATCTGAACCAAGTGTGACCAGCACACTGGCTTCACTCAAATCATAGCGTGGAGTTGCGGCAACACCAAAGCTCACTTCACGAGCTTGGCGGGCAACATCCGCAGCAAATGGGTGCCATGCAGCATGTGTAAACGGCTTACCAAAACTCGTCGCCACATCTTTGAGTAAAGCCATACGGCTTGGACCGTTCCATGGGCCGGTCAATAATGCCGTACTGCCAATGTTAATTGCTTCACCAACAAGGCCGTCTAATTCAGCCCATGAGCTGGCTTCACTATTTTTACGTGGGCCGTCTTGATAACTGCGAGTTCCTTCTGCAACACCTGTGCCACGTGTAAAACTAACACGATCTGGATCATAAAGATCAACAAGAGCCGCTTGACCACGAGCATCCAAACGACCACGAGTTGTTGAGCAATCGGGATTTCCTTCCAGCTTGATTGGGCGACCATCATACAACTTGGCAACAACAGCTTGCACATGTTGTCCAGTACGAACAAAGGTACTGTAGTGGCGTGCTTCACCAATGGTACTGCCTTCTGGCTGTTGAACGTATGGAACCAGTGTTTCTGGTGAACTATGCCAGCAACCTGCTAAACCAAAAACAGCAGCAGCACCAGTTAAGCGCATAAAACCACGACGACTCACTGATGGCAACAAAGCACGTAAATCATTAATCTGGTCATCACTACGCTCAAGCCCTTGGCCTGCATGTTGCGCAACATTGCCATCTTCATCAATGCCACACTCGGTGCGGATTGCAGAGATTTGCACCTGTACCTCAGCATCAAACTCATCATACGTACCATCGGCTTCAGTAGCACTGGGCGTGCTATAAAAATCGTCAAGACTTGTCCATAATTTTTTATTCATGCTATTCCGTCTCACTATTGATAATGCTATATCTAGCGTGCAGCAACCCTGCTTCTTTTAAGAAGCAGGGCGGCGCGTATTCTTCATCTTACTGGTGACAGGTACTACAATGCGTTGGAGCATTTTGATGTAAGCCCTCTGCTTGACCATAAAATGCCTGATGTGACTCAGGAAGGTCAGCAACGCGCCAACGAGGCATATCTGGGTATTTAGCTAACAATGCCTTTAATTGATCACGCTGGGCATCAGTCCAGTATGAACTCCAACCAGGAGCAACACCAGATTCATTCAACTTGCTTTCATCAAAACGGCCACGTAAACGTTGCTTGTCTTCATGGTTATCCGCATGGTCATCATCGTGACCACCTGCATGAGCTGCGTGATCGTGACCTTCATGTCCGTGGTCTTCATGACCATGACCGTCGTGATCTTCATCACCACCAGTAATTGCAGCGGTCTCACGCTCGTTAAATTCAACAACATTGTCTGGGCGTATACGTGCACGAATAACGTCATAATTGGCGGTACCAACAGCAAAACTCTCTGCATCTTCTGGATCATATTCATCATGCAAACCACTACGGCCACTATTATAGCTGACATATTGGTTATCACGATGACAACGAATACACCAACCCATAGTGAGATCTTCTTGTTGGTACACAACATCCATCTCTTCTACAGGGCCATGACACTCTTGGCAGGCAACACCAGCCTTAACATGCCACTCATGGCGGAAATACACGTGGTCTGGTAGCAAGTGTACACGATTCCAATGCACCTGACCGCCGGATTTAAGGACAGCAGCTTCTGGGTCGTCTGCGCTGGTATCATGATAATCTGCACCAGCCCCCTGCTTATACGAACCATCTGAATTGAGCGTTAATTCTAAGAGTGTTTTGACACCTTCTTTGTCTTGACCGACACCACCTTGAGCAGGATCATGACACCCCATACACACAGACAAGGGCGGAACACCAGCGTGTTTTCCGCGCTCTGCGTTAAAGTGGCAATAGGTACACGGCATTTTATAGGTGCCAGCATGCAACTTATGCGAGTACGGAATTGGCTGGCTGACCACATAGCCTTGATCAGTAAACGCACTAAAACGCCACCAATACAAGAAAGCTCCAACACAAATAACAGCAATGAGGATAAGATACCAGAAGCGAGCGAAAGGATTGCACGGGCACGAAGAGCCGCCACCACTTTCACCTCCACAACAGGCTTTTTTCTCATTATTTTCAGTTTGATTTTCTACTTTTTCACTGTTATTTTCACAGTTTTCGGTGTGCTCGTCTGTCACTGAACAGCTCCCTGAATGACTCAGCCCCACGGGCTTAATGTGATGAAGGGCGGCAGAATAGTAACACACAAAAAGAATGCAACCACCCTATCCTATGCGCACAACACATTGATTGACATGCATTTTGATGATAAGAGACCAGATGTTTCAAACGAACCACCCTCTATTCTTGTTTGAAAAAACGCTCCTTAGATTTCACCAATTTTCACAAACTTACCCTCCACTGGAAGCAGAACGGTAAACCTTCTTCATTCTCTAAAAAAGAACAGATACACTATTTTCTAATACTGACCTCTCACCTTGGACTATCTCAAGAAACTATTAAACTTCTCAATTTTGTTTTTTATGCCTCTATTCGAGGCTCCGATACAAAATAACAGGCAAATAAAGTCATCGTGACAATAGATTATTGCCTTTTTGTTACTATTGAACCGCATTTTCTGGGTTATCCTATTGACTCAACCAGCCCATTACTACCTTACACCACATTTTGTTTAGCCTTAAAACATAAAGGGGCCGCAATGAGCTCACACAATGAAACTGACAAGCCACAGGGAAATGAAAACGAAGAGTTTGTTGATGAAAACAACAATGAAAATGAATATACGGATGCCGATAATAAAGAAATCATCGCCTATGCTTTAGGTGGAATATCTGAATCCATTTCTAGCTTTGATATGCATCTTAAAAATAATTTGTTGATGTATGTCTTAATGTTACACCCTATGATGATTGTCGTTATAGGTATTCTCTCTACTCTATGGGATGCCATAACAGATCCAATTATGGCTGTCATCACTGACAACAGCAAAAACAGATGGGGCCGCAGACGCCCCTTCATTCTTATTGGTGGGCTTGGAACAACTGTGATATCGGTTCTTATTTGGTACCATTTCCCCAAAGGAGAGAATATTGTCAAAAATACCCCCGATATCCCAGAAGTAGTGCAGTCCCAAGATGCTCTGGTTAATTTTGGCAATATGGTCAAAGGGTACGGCTACGGTTCGACCGCCTTTAGGTTGACACTTGAAAATGATCAGAAAAACGACAGTGAAAAACCAGCAGATAATATCTCCGCTGTCATTGAAAAATCACTAAAAAAAATAAATGCTAGAATGCAACTTGCTGAAGACAGCACGAGCACCAACGTCTTGTCACTAACTATAAACACCGCTGGGTTTGAACATACATATCTCGAAACAGAGCCGATTGGCCAAACACTCTCGGTCAACATGTCCCTTGCAGACACCATACACATTAACAACACCGTTCGTATTGAAAAAGAATACCCTGAAGAACGAGGCCTTCTTACTGTAGGAGAAGACTGGATCAAAGGACGAAATAGTTATATCGGTCTTGCCTTTGATGGTGAAGATATTGACTTTAAACACAACACATTCGCCCCATCAATTGTGTACAGAGCACGAGTTGCCCTTATTGAAAAGTCGCTTATCGAAGCTATCGGGACATATTACAAGCTACCTTATTGGAAATGTTTCCCTAAAAATACAGAAGATGAAAAGGTTCTCAGACAGGAAATACAATTGTCTGAAACTCTTACCAACAGTGAACAATACGGTCTTAATGAAAATGATGTTTCCATTTATGAACCACAACTAAATTACCTCGTTGAGTCGATAGAAAAAAGAAGAAAGTACAATGTCCTAAAAAATGCACTCAGAGATAAAACAATCAATCCAGAGACGGATAAACTTTTACGCTTAGCAAGCCTAGAGCCAGACACCCTTGAATACTATAAGCACGTCTTCAAGAAAGGGTCCATCGCAAAGGCATCCGCTGATCAATTTAACAAAGATTTACTCTCAATCTCGGAAGAAGAAATCGAACAAGCAAGACAGCAACTTGCAACCGAACTGAACACCTCGCCCTACCGCAATTACATATCTCTGCAAACCAAATTCATGTTGTATGGACTCGGGCATAAAATGGATATGCTGCATTATGGGTTTTCACCTAAAGAACAGAACATCACAAATGCGCTCATTGAAAAAGAAAAACTTGTCAATGAACAAGGGCTCTACAGCTATCTCTGGGATAAGATGGATGAACCCCTTCCTCTTTCTAATGAAGAAGTTAATGCTGACATATGGGGCACGCCACGCTTACTGAAATCCGAAGTTATCACGAGCAGATTCCTGAGCCCCAAAATAGCAGGAGAACAACCGGGCTTCTTCAAGAAAATTGCTGACGGCTTTGATTTATTCGGGAAAAACAAAGAGAAGGATACCATTTTTATTTACATGATAGGTGCTTTGATGATTTTTTCTATATTCAGAACGATAAACGGCGTTCCCTACTATGCATTAGGAATTGAAATAGCACCATCCTACAATGGTCGCACCAAAGTCGTAGCCATTCGATCTATTATGGGAAAAATAATTGGTCTCAGCATTCCCTGGCTCTTTCCTCTCGTCTTACTTCCCTGCTTCAGTGATGCCATTGATGGCGCTCTCTGGCTTGGTATTGTCTGTGGCGTTATTTCCGTACCCCTGCTGATTTATTCCGTTAAAAACACAAGAGAAAGAGTCATTCTTGATAAAAAGAAAAAATCAGTGCCTTTCTCAAAATCGATTGCTGACACAGTTAAAGTCCCTGAATTCTGGAGAGTTCTTGCCTTGTTTTTCATCCTTCAACAAGCACTGGGCATCTCTTCCATGGTCGGCGGATACCTTATTTTATACTGGGTTTTTGACGGCGCTCTGCTCTACGGAGCCTCATATCTCGCCATTGTGCATTCACTCGGCTATTTCGTTGCCTTACTGTCCGTACCGTTAATTGCCTGGATGTGTAATAAATACCAAAAACACAACGCACTACGCTTTGCCATCTTCATGATGATGATAAATGCCCTACTAAGTTGGGTCTGTTACAATCCAGATTACCCAGAACTTATGTTCATTCTCCCATTTTTCGGCTCTATTGGTATCTCCAGCATGTATACCGTTATGGGCACCTTAATGGCGGATGTCACTGATGTTGATGAATTGAGAAGTGGATCACGAAGAGAAGGAATGTTTGGAGCTGTTAATGGCATGGTCCTTAAAATGGCAACCCCTATTGGTGCCATTATAACGGGTTTGGTAGTCGTCATATCAGGGTTTGATGTTGATCTTGGCGCCCATCAAGAAGATGGTGTCTTTACCAATATCCGTTTACTCATCACATTCCTGCCGCTCCTACCACTGCTTTTAGGACTTCTTTTATTGTATAAATACCCATTAAACAAAAAACGCATGGAAGAAATAAAAGCAACGCTAGCAAAACGGCACGCAGAAGCCAAAAAAGCCAACGACTAACACCCGCACTTCTTATTAATTCATGCGTCAATCAACAAGACACAGGTAAAGTTTTGCCTGTGTCTTGTTTTTGGCCTTGCCCTATGAGGTGAAGCACTACAGATGACAAAGAACTCCGTAACATACGGACTCAGAAGAAGAAATACGGCAAGTTCCAAGGTTTAAATAAGCTATCCGAGGCTATTCAGCCGGCCTCTGAACCAGACCATAATCTCAAAAACAATAAATTGTATTAATCGTCAGGAACAAGCACTTTTCTGTCTTCTGTGCCGTATTCCAATTGGAGTATAACATGGTTCAGGCCAAAACCCTCCCTCAAGACGACACTCATATCCTCCATGAGTACAGTTGCCTCGCTTAAGGAAATGTCTGTATCTATATCAACATGTGCTTCAAAATGCGTATCGTCTTCATCTAACTGCCAACAATGGACGTGATGGATATTTTTAACACCGGGGAATTGACACAATTCTACACTGATTCGGTTTAAATCCATGCCCTTTGGCGCAAATTGCATAAGCACAGAGAAACAACGTTTCATAAGCCCCCAGCCAACAAGCAACAGGTAGACAGCAACAAAAATGGTAAGAACACTATCCAACCACCAGACCTCCCAGAGATAAAGCGCCAAACCGCCTAACAATATCGCAAAAGAACCTATCAGATCTGAAAAGAGATGAATATAGACAGAACGAATATTAAGACTGTGTTCAGCATCACCCTGCAAAAGCAACACACAAAAACCATTCACAACAATACTGGCCCCTGCCAGGGCCATTACCCAAACACCATCTACTACTTGCGGCTCAAATAGGCGCTCTGCCGCCTCTGCCACCAACAAAGCCGCAATAGCCAGCAAAGTACCCGCATTAATTGCTGCCGCCATAACCTCTGCCCGACGATAGCCAAAGGTCTGCGTATGAGTAAAAGTTCTGCGCGTCATCCGGAAAGCAACTTGGCTTACAATAAGCGATACCACATCAGAAAAATTATGAAGCGCATCAGACAGTAAGGCCAAAGAGCCGGATAAAATACCTCCAACAATTTGAGCTATAGTCAGTAGCAAATTCAACGCGATAGACCAGCTCAATCGGCGGCCAACAGCTTGATGATGATCATGTTCCATAAACGTGAGTGTGCGTCATATTCTGGCTTGCCAAGTGCGACAAGCACTGACCATACCTGTAATGACGATTTCAAATACTTGTTCTGCTCTTCGTTATGTTCGCTCTGCTGTGCGTGACATGGCTCCCTACGTGCCAGGAGAGCAGATAAACGATGCATTAAAACTCAATACCAATGAATGTGCATGGCCTGCAAGCCCTGCTGTTAATCGCGCGCTCTACGGTGCATCTGAAGACAGTTCCACAGATAATCTACGTTTATACCCAGATCCAAGCGCCAGCACACTTCGCCAGTCTGCCGCAGACCTGTACGGCTGTTCCGCTGATCAAATTATTGCTGGCAATGGCTCTGATGACTGCCTTACTATTATCTACCGCACATTTTTAGAGGCTGATGGCAGTTGTGAGGTCGCCTGCCCGTGGCCTACGTACGGCCTATACGACACGCTCGCTAGCATCCAAGGCATCCGTATCAATCACTATGATTATGCACAGCGCAACAATACATGGGAGTTACCTGCGGCACTCGGACAACATAACGCCACCCTTACTTTGGTCGCTAATCCTAATAATCCATCTGGCACCCACACTCCTTTACTGGAATTGCGCCGTCTGGCTGACCAAGTTGAGGGCATTCTTATTGTTGATGAGGCCTATGCTGATTTTGTCAGCAATGATGCCGAACGCAGTCTTATCTCTGTACTCGATCAACATCCCAACCTTATTGTTTTGCGCACCTTCTCAAAAAGCTATTCACTTGCTGGTGCTCGTCTTGGCCTGCTCTTCGCCCACCCGGCACTGGTTGCGGAAATGAATAAGGTGAAAGATAGCTACAATGTAAACGCGCTCACACAGGCTGTTGGCACTGCTGCCCTTACCGACATCACCTATCATGCACAGCTTCTTTCCAACACCCTTGCCGCACGGAAACAATTAGAAATACATCTTGCCGCCCTTGGTTGGACATGGCCACAGTCTGAAGCAAATTTCCTGCTGTGTACCGTTGGCGAACAAGCACACTTTATTTATGAACAATTAAAAGAGCGCGGTATTCTTGTTCGTTGGTGGGATACCGACCTCTTACGAAATTGTTTGCGCATTACCGTTGGCACCCCAGAAAATAATACACGCCTGCTTGCAGCAATTGAGGATATTCTTTCATGAGTTGGACCACACGCGCACTCACCATCCTCGGCTCTACTGGCTCTATTGGCGTAAACACGCTTTCTGTCGCCGCTGAATTAAAAATTCCCGTCTACGCCTTAACCGCTCATAGCCAAGTTGAAAAACTTGCCGAACAAGCCCGTGCCTGCAAAGCAACGGTGGCAGTTATTGCTGATGACCACTACTATAATGATCTCAAACAAGCACTGTCTGGCTCTGGTATTGAAGCACGCGCAGGAGCAGAAGCCTTAAATGAAGTATCCTCCTCTCCTGAAGCTGACGCTGTAGTCACTGCCATTGTTGGCGGCGCAGGTCTTGCACCCACCCTGACCGCCATTCGTGCTGGCAAACGTGTTTGTATAGCCAATAAAGAACCGCTAGTTATGGCGGGCGAATTAATTATGAATGAAGCGCGGAAATCTGGCGCAGTTGTTTTACCAATTGATAGCGAACACAGCGCTTTATTCCAATGCCTTGAAGGCCACTCCACAAGTGAGGTCGAAAAACTTATTATTACTGGCTCTGGTGGCCCATTCCGAACGCTTACAGATCTCTCTCAAGTCACTTTGGAACAAGCGCTCAAACACCCCAACTGGTCTATGGGGCAAAAAATCACCATCGACTCTGCCAGCCTCATGAATAAAAGTCTCGAAATCATTGAAGCACGCTGGCTCTTTAATATTGAACTCGATCGCATTGATTTACTGATCCACCCACAAAGCATTGTCCATTCTATGGTGAGTTATCGTGATGGCTCTGTACTTGCGCAATTAGGCAAACCGGACATGCGCACCCCTATTCAATACGCGCTCACTTATCCTGTGCATACAACAGGTAGTATGGAAGCGCCAGACTTTACCCAACTTGCGCACCTTGATTTTGAAGAACCCAAACACGATATTTTTCCAAGTGTCCGTATGGGTTACGACGCGGCGCGACGCGGTGGCCTTGCCCCTGTTATCATGAACGCTGCTAACGAAACTGCCGTAGATCACCTATTGAAAGGCCGCTGCTCATTCATTGATATTTTTGCGTATATTGAGCATGCGCTCACCCACATCGATAATAGCGAACACCCAAGCTTAGATGCTATCTTAGATGCAGACAGGTATACTCGCCGCTATTTTGAAAACGGTATCCCAAAATGATACGAATTCTCCTGACCTCAAAGGTTCCCGGCATTGCCACATTGACTGGTAATGACCTTGAACGTTTAGGAAGCAGCGGCATTAGAAAACGTTCTATTCTAGAGGAAGGGCAGCGCTTGCATAACAAAGCGCTTGATAGCGTGCGAGCAAATCTTCAACAACAAAACCTCGCTATTCGTGAACGTCGTATCGATGAACTTCAGCAATGTGATTTTGATAACATTGATGCCGTGGTCAGTGTTGGTGGAGACGGAACCGTTTTAGCAACCAATAGGCATATTATTGATACGCCAATTATTGCTGTTAATTCAGACCCAAGCCGAAGCATCGGTCATTACACGCGCTGCAATCAAGAAGGCTTTCCTGCCCTACTAGAGCGTTACCTTACCGGTAAGGCTATCGAAGAACTTATTCCGCGTTTGGCCGTACATATAGATAACGATGAACATCATATCTTAAATGACTGTTTATTCACCAATGAAAACCCAGCAGCAATGACACGTTACCAATTGTGCTTTGATGGGCAGGAAGAAATGCACTATTCTTCTGGTGTCTGGATTAGTACTGCGGCTGGATCAAGTGCAGCCATTCATTCTGCTGGCATGTCACATATAGACCCACACCTTGATGCCTTGTTATTTATTGTTCGTGAGCCCTACCGCGCTCGCAAGTCACCATCACTATTACAAGCAACAGCAACACCGCCACGGCCGCTCACCTTAACCGCTGCTATTCCTGGCATTCGACTCTACTTAGACGGTTCGCATTTCTTCCGTCCCCTAGCGCCTGGGGCATCGGCAACGTGGTCAAGCGGAGCGCATCCGCTGCGACTGATTACATAAAACCACCCTACTACGCACACCATTCAGTTTTGTTCCTTCTCAACACCTCACTTTATTGGTGCTAAGACAACGCACTGTACTTTAGGTGAAGCCTGACTGGCCTGTAATTTAAGATCACCATTTATTTGATTGATCGCATAAACAGACACCTTATCAGATGCAGCCGTTAGTAACCAGCGCCCGCTTGGGTCGATTATAAAATGACGCGCCGTTCCTATTCCCTCTATTTCTTGTTCCAACTGTAAATCTGCTCCTTTTTCTCTTACTCGCAAGACAGCAAGAGAACCGTGCCCACGAATAGAGGCATACACAAACGGTAAAGTTGGGTGCATCTGAATTTCCGCTGCCCATTCTTTTTCTGCTGCTTGGTGAAAAGCGTTAACGCTGTTAAGATACACCGTTCCGCCCGTTTCTTGATCATACCATAAAATATCTATCGTCCCACTTAGTTCATTCAACACATAGCAATACGATCCTGATGTATGAAAAGCAGCATGTCGTGGTCCTGATTCGATAACTGGTGAAATAAATGGTGGTCCAACTAATTTCACACCATTGTGTTGTATTTCATAAACAGGGACTTGTTCACAGGCCATATCAACTGCCAAGAGATGTGAACTTATTGTATTAAAATAGACGGCATGCACCATAGGCCCTTTGCGCCAACGATGTGGCCATGTATGAGTAACCCTGTCTACGGTATGTTCTATGCTGCCATCTTCTGCAAGTGCATAGAGGACAAATCCCTTTCCCGTTGTGACTGCTACATATTTTCCGGAATTATCGACACTGATATGACAACCACCAGAAAGCAACGCTTCGCTTTGCACAGCACTTAATCCACCATCATTTTCAATTGTAAAAATCCCTCCCTTTCCCTTCCGTGATTCACCAACGGCATAGAGCACTTTTCCGTTAGGGTGTACCGCAAGAAAAGATGGATGATGAACATTTTCCATAACCAGTTGAGCAGGACCAAGTTCACCACTTTCAGCATGAAAGCTGTGGTGATAAATACCTTGAGCATCGCCTGTCGTATATGTTCCGGTATACAGATGATAAGATTCTGCTGCTCCAACTGAAATCAGACAAACAAAGAAACAACAACCTACTAAAAAAGTATTCATTTTTGAAACCGTAACAATGTTTCACGACCACGACGACGCTGGTAACTCTCCGCATCAAGTGAACGTGTTTCCGTATGTGTAAATCCAGCCTGTTCGAGCATAGTAATGTACGTTTCAGGCGCACAGTCATACGGTTGACGGTTCGTAAATTTGGTACGCATATTTACAGTCCATAATTCGCCACCTGTTATCAAAACTCGATCTATCGCTTCACAATACTGGCTGTGTTGATCTGGACGCAGTGCACAGAAGAAGGTCTGGTCAAAAATCCAGTCCACCTCTAGCTGACAGTCGGTATCAAGCACATCCGCTTCATAGACAGTTCCTGTTAAACCAGCATCTGCCAAACGTTGCTCAGCTGTACTGACAGCGCTTGGCGCAAGATCAACACCTATCACCGTATACCCAGCTGCGGCAAGCACTGGTAATTCATGACCTGTGCCGCAGCCTGGAACCAACACACGTTTTCCCTGCGGAAGAATACCTTCTGATAAAAAAGCCAGCAAAGGCGGACTTGGCTGTCCAAGATCCCAACCAGCATCATCATTTTGATAAATCTCTTCCCACGCTGCGGCATCTGTACCACATGGAGCTTGTCCTTGAATATAAGCCATTTTATTCCTTTTTTTATAATTATTCATCCGTACAACAGTGAACGTCCATACTTTTTTTCTTCATCGCTGGCTCTACAATCCGTGTAAAAACAAGAGCTGCTAAAGCTGCGCCAAGCAAAGGTCCCGCAACATATACCACCAGAAAGCCATAGCCTTCATCTGGAAATGCGGCTGGCCCCCATCCAGCAAGCAACGCCACCATCCGTGGAGAAAAATCACGCGCTGGGTTTAAGCCTGCCTGCGTTAACGGTGCAATAACAGCAATAATAACACTCACCGCCAAACCAATGAAAATTGGAACCAATGAGTCATTTGGTCTACCAACATTGCACCCTTCCGTGAGAGAAAAGATTAAAAACACCAAGGCAAAAGTACCAAATGCTTCCGCAAAAAATGCAGTAGACATACTGACCACAGCGGACTCTCCTGCTCCTGGATTTGGGTAATACTCACCAAACATCATTGCTGTTTGAATTGATTCAGCTGAACCACGAACAATCTGATGAACAAGTTCGTAGTGAGTAATCGATGAAGCAAAGAGAAGATACAGCACTCCTGCTGCACAAAATGCTCCGCTGCATTGTGCAAGCACATACGCAGGTAGGCGATAAATCGTCATTCGTTTGCCAAGCACCATTGCAACACTGACTGCGGGATTTAAATGTGCACATGACAAATGTCTTGTTGAGAAAATCGCTAAAGCAACGCCAATACCCCACACCATCGCAACCTGAAAAAGCCCGACATGAGCGTCGAATAAAACCGCAGCAGCAACAGCTCCGCAACCAAAAAAAACAAGAATAAACGTTCCTATAAATTCCCCAAGGCACTCTGGTAGATAGCGCATAAACATACAGTCACACATCCTTCTTTTTCTGTGGTACTCTTCTTAAAGATTGTCCGAGTTAGAAGCAGCCAGCTTTGTTTCTTGTCAGCAAAATTTTGGATCAAACCTATCTCTATCAATTAAAAGCGGCATTGCCAAAAGGCAATGCCGCTTTTTTCATATAAACAAAAAGCTACCGTTTATTAAGTCTTTTTGCACTTTTTACATTTTTGTGTTGCCGTACAATCTAGACAGGCACTTTTCTGTGCTGGATTTTTACCAGCATTGGCACCTTTAACACACGTTTTACATGTACTTGGATCTTTACAGTCTTTACATCCTTGTTTCTTGGCTTCACATCCTGAGCACGAATCTGCTTGGCCAGTTTTGACCATGTAGCAGCCTTTACATTTCACTGGTTTACCATCAACAAAACCAGCATCACAACATTTACACCAACCGGTGCCTTTTGCTTGAATAGCACTCATGTTTTTACATTCAGTCTTTGTTGCTGTTTGATCAGCACTCGACGAAGCCGATCTGGATGACGAATCACCTCCAGAACATGAAGTTAAGAGAATGCCAATTAAAAGCATGAAGCTAAGCATTGCCGATTTTGCAATTTTGAGCACTGTGTTATTGGTTGTTGTGGATATGTGCATAAAATTCCTCCTAAGAAAAGCACGATGATGGAATCATAATTTTTACTACCTAAGTTTCATTTAGTAAGGCTTGGTAGTATATCAACTTGTATTTTCTTTGCGAGCGCGCTGTCTGTAGCAACTGACACGGCTTTTTCTAAATATGTACGAACAATGTCTTGGTCCTTTTGTAATTCCATAGAAATTCCTGCCAAAAAATAGTAAATGAGCTGCCGTTGATCTGGCGTTTCTGCACTCATTGGCAATAAGAATTGTAATTTTTCTTCTGCCTGTTCCATATCTTGAGTCTCACGTAATTCACCCAGTATATGTTCTATACTATATTTGAGTTTATCGCCTCGTTTGTTCTCAGGGTCATTTGCTATCAACAGACTATAGAGCTCTTGCTGTTGCTGACCAGAAAGGGTTGAAGCAAGTTCGTCATTGAGCAAAGACACGATAGACTCTGATTGCGCAACACCTTGCAATTCTTGTATGCGTGCCAGTGCTGCGTCTCGCCGCTGAGGTCCGTCTTTAAAAGTCGCAAGGTGACTGAGATAAGCATCTACTCCCCCTTCATGGTATCCGGTTCGGCCATACTGTTCCCCCATAGAATCCAATAATATAATGGTAGGGTAACCCTCTACCTCATACCTTTGTTGTAACGCTTTATTTTGTGCTTGTAGATCTTTTGATTGCTGGCTTTTGTCCATTGGAAAGTCAATTTTCACAAGTACATATTTCTTTTGTGCTTCGGTGAGAAATGCTTCATGCTCAAACACTTCTTCATCTAAACGGATGCACCATCCGCACCAGTCTGAACCGGTAAAATCTACCAACAGGTCTTTTCCTGATTGCTGCGCTTCTGCTAAAGCTGCATCAAAATTAGTCCGCCATATCTCCGCTGAATGAAGAGAAACAGTGAAACAGATGAGCACTACTACATGGATAAATGCTTTCATTTTTACTCCTTTTTATTCTATACGCTCTCTCTTGAGAACTGTTTGCACTAAAATCCGAACAGCCCAACCGTCATCTTGACGAAACGCTCAAGTTCGTAAGCTGAGAGGTAATTGGAGGACAGATATGACATACAGAAAGTGGGACGAAGACTTCGAGACTGGCCTTACCAATATTGATAGCCAACATAGGGAACTGCTCGATACGATTAATGCTCTACACGCAGCCATTGAAGACCCCGCCAGCTCTGAATATTCTACTGAAAACCTCCTCAATTTCCTTTTTATTTACACCAACATGCATCTGAATGATGAAGAAGAGGAATTTGAAAAAACGGACTACCCTGACAAAGACAGGCACAAAGCCATACATCAAGAGTTTAGAGAGAGTATAGAAGACTTTCAAAACAAACTGGCCAACGACGAAACTGAAATAAACCACTATGTTTTTGATTATCTCAGCGATTGGCTGATTAACCATATCCTCCAAATCGACCAAGAAGCCGCTGTTTACATTCGTAAGGCTCGTGACACAAGCTGGGAAGTACAGAAAGATGGTACACTGGTAGAAACTCCCAATCACTAAATAAACGAGTTATACTCATCCATGCTCCATTTTCTCATAAAGCCAGCACACATGCGCATTGTTTTGACGACACTGATTCGTATCGTCACTGAACCAAAAGGAAACCTTTACGATGAGCGAATCAGAGAACACCGAAACAAATACACTACTACCGACCTTGAGCGAGCAGCCTGAAATAGAACAAAAAGACCCAACCACTGCCATTATTCATAGACATGTGGGATGGGCAGTTGCCGCTGGGCTTGCTCCCATCCCACTGCTTGATTTAGCCGCAGTCACAGCAATTCAGTTGGATATGCTACGACAATTGGCCACTCACTATGGACAAAACTACAATGAAGACATTGGAAAGACATTCGTAACCGCACTAGCTGGCAGCACCGTTGCCCGTCTTGGTGCCAGCGCCATCAAGACTATTCCGGTTGTTGGCAGCGTTGTCGGCAGCTTGAGTATGAGCGTCCTTTCAGGCGCATCCACTTATGCTCTTGGCCATCTTGCCAAACACCGCTATGGCAATGGTGATGATTTAAATATCATCAACATGGACACAGTTAAAGAAACATACGATGATTTATTTCAGAAAGGGAAAAAATTGGTTGCTCAGCTTGAGAAAGAGGCTGAGGAAGCAAACAACACAGATAGCCCTGATAATGAAGAAAAGCAGGCTCTACTCTCCGCAGTTGAGCGCTTAGCTAGTTTGCGCGATAAAGGCATTCTGTCTGAGGAAGAATTTGCAGAACAAAAAGCCAAGCTACTCGAACGTTTATAGACAAAAATGCATCTTACACAAAAGGCCCAAAGAGCAAAGCTCTTTGGGCCTTTTGTTATTTATTTCTTAGTCTTTATGCAAAGAAGCTTGCTGCTGCTTCTGTAATACCAGCAGGGCCGATACCATGCTTGTCATATAATTCTACTGCGGTGTATGAACTTTGACCAAAATGACCACGAACACCAAGCAACTTCACACTGAAATCGACAGAGGCTTCTGCAAGAGCCGTTACCAACATGCTACCTGCACCACCAATCGCTTGATGATCCTCTACCGTAACCAAACGACCACCACAACGAGCGAGTGCTGCTGTATGCGCTTCAAGGTCTGGCTGGTTTGGAATCGCATTATTCAAGAGTACCGCACCAATACCTTGTTCTGCAAGTTGGTCTACAGCTTGTTGTGCATAAGCAACGCTAGAAGCGTTAGCGCTTACAACCACGCTCTTATCTTTGCCTCCCTCTACAGAAGATGTGGTATCGGCAACAATCTGTGCTTTACCCCATTCATATTTACCATCTGCAACGAGTGAGATTGGGAAGTTTTCACGACCACAGAAGAACAGTACACTGTTTGGTGTTTCGCCTTTAGCTCGTTTATCAGCAAAGTCACGAATTGTATGAGCCATCGCCCATTCTGCTTCCTCTGCTGATGCTGGGCAATATACGGTGGTATATGGAATAGCGCTGGTCATCGCAAGATACATTAGCCCTTGATGAGAAGCACCATCTGCTGCGTCTTGAAAACCAATATGGCTAAAGACACCGATAATTGGAGACTGACTTAAGTTCGCCATACAAATTGGTAAAGCACCTTTAGTTACACCAAATTGGGCAAATGTGTCAACAACAGGAATATAGCCCTGCTTTGAAAAACCCGTTGCAGCGTTCACCATGTTAGATTCAGCAATACCAACATCAAAAGTAAACTGTGGAAATGCCGTTTGGAATGGACCAACGCCTGTTGAACCAGCGAGGTCAGCACTGACAGAGACAACTGGCAAGCCCTCTTCTGCGCAAGCAATCATCGCTTTTGCAAAACCACCTTGGATTTTTCCGGTTGGAGCTGCATCTGATTTTGGTTTTGCTGCCGCTGCTGCTTCTTTTGCTTGACCTGCTGCTTCAAGTTCTGCCAACCAATCAGCATAAACTGGTGGTAATTCTTTACAGCCACCGCTTTCAGCAATTTCATTAACGAAAGCACGTAGCGCTGATGGATTACCAAGTGGGAAACCGTGACCACCAGAAGCACTTTCTTCGGTAGAAACAACACCTTTACCTTTGACTGTTTTCACCCAAACCGCAACCGGTTTAGTAGCATCACCTTCTGCAGTACCAATAGCAGCTTCAATTGCAGTAAAGACCGCTTGTAAGTCATGGCCTTCTGCAACTTCAACAACATCCCAGCCTTGCGCGGCAAGTGCATCAAAACTAGGAACCATACTGAAGCTTTGTTCATCAATACGACCGGATAGTTTTGTATTGTTATCGCTCAGTACCATCACGAATGGTGTAGTTTTACCTTTGGCGGCAAGTCCAGGAATGGCGGCAACTGCTTCGCGCGCTTCACCTTCCATCATCGCCCCATCAGACATAACACAAATGGTTGTACGTTCAGTATTATTTGCGAGGCGATCTGCCAGAGACAAACCTTGGGCAATTGGCAAACCAGAACCGAGTGGTCCATTAGAAACCATAACACCTTCAGGGAAAATATGTCCCTCACCGTGACCCGTTAGTTTTGATTCCACCGAACGGAACCCTTTAAGGTCTGCCATGGTCATACCAGCAAAACCATAATTTGCTTTTACCGCATAAATTCCATTTTCAGCATGACCAGCATCGTTTACAAAATTCCAACGTGTGTGCCATTCTTTGTTATCTTTTAATGGTTCGAACATAATTCCGTGCAAAGCCGAAATAATTTCAGCAAAACCAGATGGGCCGCCCCAGTGACAAGCCGCACCACCCATAACAGCGTTCATATTCATCAGTGCTAAAGACAAACGTGTTGATGTTGGACATGCAACTTTTAACTCGCTACCATCGGCTTTTTTTACGCTGGCTGCGTAGTTTGGCTCGCCTGGTGTTCCTGCAAGTGGGTTTGGGTAAGCAAGACCGGAACGGTGTGCGTTCTCAGGTGAAACGGCTGCTGCGGTTGGCATTTCGGCGCCCATAGTATCTCCTCTTATTTGGGGCGCTTGATGATGGGGAATTTTACTCAGACGCAAGCCAATCATTAAGAGCTGTACGCAAAGAATCTTTAGTGATTGGCTTACTTAAATAACCATCCATTCCAGATTCTAGACATTTTTCTGAATCACCTTCTAGGGCATTTGCTGTCAACGCGACAATCACTTGATGTTCCTGAGTGCCACTTTCCTGTTCGTCCAAACGTATACGCCGTGTCGCTTCATACCCATCCATTTCTGGCATCTGACAATCCATCAGCAACATATCATAAGGGCCATTGTTTCTGTACGCGTCAACGCCCTCCACACCATTATTTGCTATATCAACAACACATCCAAATATTTTCAACATCGCTAAAGCCACTTTTTGATTAACGAGATTATCTTCAACAAGCAAGATGCGTTTACTGGTTAAATCAACTTCTACATTTGTCTCTATTATTTTAGGAGAAGAATTTTCTAAACATTCTTCGCAGCTCCCAACAGCAAATGAAGCCGTAAACGAACTGCCTATTCCGCAAACACTTTCTACCTGCAAATCTCCACCCATTAATTTGCATAAAAAACGACTAATCGTAAGCCCCAACCCTGTACCACCAAACTTACGTGTCGTCGAATCATCTTCTTGAGAAAATTCTCCGAAAATCATTTCCATTTTCTCTGGTGCAATACCTATACCAGTATCTACAACCGTAATAAAAAGTTTATGATCTCCATCCACTGTCTTTTTTTTCTGATATCCAACCTGCACTGTAATCGAGCCTTGTTCCGTAAACTTAATGGCATTGCTTAATAGATTTAATAAAACCTGTTTTATTCGCACCGCATCAGTTCGACAACAATCTGGAACATGTTCATCAACCTTCAGGAGAACTTGCAAATTCTCTACTTCTGCGTTGTGGGACAGCACAGCCATGGTCGCATGAAGAACTTCTCGCACAATAACAGGAGACCGTTCTATGGCCATCTGTTTTGCTTCTATTTTTGAATAATCAAGAATATCGTTAATTAATAACAATAAACTTTCACCACTATTTTTCACAATCCCAAGATACTCATAACCTTTTTTATCACTAATGTAAGGCTCTAGTAAATCGGTCATACCAATAATACCATTTAAAGGCGTTCGTATTTCATGGCTCATATTTGCCAAAAAACGTGTTTTGGCCTGTACTGCTGCTAAGGCACGTTCATTAGCTTCTCGTAATTCTTCTTCTCGCTTGCGTCGCTCTTCTGACTCAACTTTTGCCAGACGCATAGCTGCCTTATATTTTTCTTGCCGCGCAAGAGCTTCGCTCATGTCGACCACTGAAATCAACGCAAGGTTTTCATGCCCTTCTTGTGCCAAACTACTCACAATGGTTTGCTGTGCTCGTAAAGTTGCAGCACTGTCTTGCGGCACTCCTTCTTTACTCTGACGGCGGCGTTTCTTTTTCTGATTCGGCAAACAAAAAAGATAAGGAGAAAATTCTACTGAAAAAATGACTGGTGCACCAATTTCAAAAACAGAATTTAAACGATTTTTGTAACGCGGTTCATGTAAATGTGGGTACAATGATAGTAAGGACTGATTCAGTGCATCTTTTGAACTTATTGTTGACCAATCAGACAGTACAGTATTCCAAAGATATATGCGATAAGAGCTGTCAATGACACAAACGCCGATGGGCATTTGATTAAAAAGTGATTGTTCGACAGCAGAAAGTTGTATGGTCATTTAGTTATCATTATCCTCTAGCAAGCGGTCGAGGCCTTGGCATATTTCTTCTGTTCCTCCAAGATCAAAGAGTAACATAAAACGTCCAACAACTTCAGTCCCTTCCACCGTAAACTCAACCTGTGCAAGTAAGACAACAGCATCAACATCGGCCCATTCTGCGCACAGCACTGATAAATCTTCCTCATCATATTCTGGCACGTCATAATGGAGCCGTTCTTTAAAAACGTTACTCATTGAACCCATAATACCGTTAATCAGTACATTGCCGACTTCGGTTAAAATGGATTCTTTTTCCGCTTCTAATTCGTCTGCGTCTGGTGCTTCTTCTCCCATCAGTAAACAAACCATGGATGAGGCGCTATCTACACGGAACATTAAAGCTGCAACACCATTGAATTCTCCACGAAAACGCTGTTCTACCATAGAAAAGTTTTGATCAAGGTCTGCTATTGATTCAAGTAAATATTCTCCATCCACCATATTCAATCGCGGCACCTGCAATTGCACCCGTCGTTCAACCATCTCACTCAGTGATGCTCCCGCCCGACCAATACCGATGTTAACCAACTCTGTCAGTACTTCCATGCGTTCATCAGTAAACTGTTCTTTAACTCCCATCAGTCTGCCCCAAGCAATGTCACTAAAGCCTCTTCAATTTGGTCACTCGTGAACGGTTTATTAATGAAAACAAGTGCGCCAAGCGCACGGGCATCTTCCTTAACTGCGTCCTGAATATCGGCAGAGGCCACAATTTTAGGCACCCCTGCCCCACATTCTCGTAATCTTCTCAGGAGACCAAGACCATCAAGGTTTGGCATCAATAAATCGGTTATAATACAATCTATACGACTTTTCTCCGCTTCATAGACTGCTAAGGCGTTTTCTCCGTCAACCGCAGGTAATGCTTCATGCCCTGCACTTTTTACATAACGCATCATCATTTTGCGTGCAAAACTGTTATCATCTACAACTAAAACCACGGCCATAAGTATCCCTCCACAAGCAAAATACCGCATTTCTACCTTTTTCGCAAATACCAATTTGGTTAACAGAGCCTACAGGACAAAAATACCCCATTGAATATGGTTAAAAGGTCGGAATCCTAGCCGCCCCACTTGGAGAAAAGCTATGCGCGTAAGCCTGAACTGGATCAAACGCCTCTTGAACGTTGAAGACCTTGGTATGAGTCCTGAAGTGCTTGTCGAGAAACTGACAGTTCAACTTGGTGAAATTGATGACCTCGAACGTACTGGACCAAGCCTTAATGGTGTTGTCATTGGTAAAGTGCTCAGCTGTGAGCAACATCCAAATGCAGACCGCCTACGCGTCACCAGTGTTGATATTGGCAAGGAAAACGCTCTCTCTATTGTCTGTGGCGCTCCCAATGTTGCTGCTGGGCAAACCGTGGCTGTAGCAACGGTTGGTACCACCCTAACTATGTGCGGGGCTGACGGCACAGAAGAAAGTCTCACGATTAAGAAAGGCAAACTGCGCGGTGTTGCGAGCCATGGCATGATTTGTGCCGAAGATGAGCTGGGCCTTGGCGGTAGCCATGATGGTATCATGGTGTTAGATGATGCCCTTACTGCAGGCTGCCCTTTAGCTGATGCGATTCCTCTTGGTGGCGATGACATTCTCATTGTTGATAACCATAATATTAATCACCGTCCAGACCTATGGGGCCATCTTGGTTGGGCACGTGAAATTGCTCCTGTCTGTAACCTGAGCCTCCCTCAAAACCCAGACATTTCTTGGGAAGCTGCCCCAAACGGCTGGGACATTCAGCTTAAAGACGATAACGTTATTGCTTATCATGGTGCTGTGATCAATGGTGTCAGCAATGCACACAGTCCACAATGGATGCAAGACCTCCTTATTGCTGCTGGTATTCGTCCCTTGGGTCTACTCGTTGATATTACAAATTTTGTTATGCTGGAACTTGGTGAACCGATGCACGCCTTCAGTAAAGAAGCGATTGCTGGTACCACGCTCTTTGCCCGCGCTGCCACAGCCGAAGAGCAATTAACGGCTCTTGATGAGACTGAGCTGACACTTGCCGCTGGCGACCTTGTTATTGCTGACGAAAAACAACCCCTAGCTCTTGCCGGCATTATGGGTGGCCTCAGCAGTATGGTCCATGATAATACCACAAGCATCGTTTTAGAAGCCGCAACCTTTGCTGCTGGGCAAATACGACGCACCCGCATGAGTACCGGTCTTGGTAGCGAAAGCTCAAATCGTTTTGAGAAAAGCCTTTTTCCTGAACTAGCACCTGCTGCCATCAATAAAGCGATTACCCTACTCACCGAATGTTGTCCTGGATGCACGGTTGATGCACGATTTGCCGCTGGCTGTATGGGCAACGAAACCCGCCAAGTGCACTTTAATCCAGATGCGGTTGCTCGTTCCGTTGGTATTGATGTGCCTGCTGAAACCCAGCAACAATACCTTGAACAACTCGGGTTTGTTGCCGACCAATCAGGCGAGACCCTGCAAGTACCGTGGTGGCGCTATAAAGATATCAGTGAAGCCGTAGACCTTATTGAAGAAGTTGCCCGTTTGCATGGCTATGATGCGCTTACTCCTGAAGTACCACGCCTGCCAGCATCAACACCAACGCCAAATATATTGCGCATGGCCGAACACCGCTCTCGTCAGATTCTTTCTGCGCTTAGCTGGGATGAGGTTGCCACCTACTGCTTTACCAGCGAAACGTGGGCAGATGCACTTATGTGGCCAGAAGAAAAACGCATTCGCTTACAACATGCCCTTTCTAGCGAGCAAACGGTCATGCGCGCTAGCATGTTACCAACACTTGCAGAAGCGATGGGACGCAATCGTAAAAATATGGCTAACGCTCAATTTTACGAAATTGGTAAAGTGTATAGTGAACAATCTGGCGATGGTGTCTGCGCCCATGAATCACTTGTGCTTGCCGGAATTATTTCTGAACAGAATAACGATACACCATTTTATGCTGCTCGTGATGCTGCTTTACACGTACTAGAGTCCCTCGGTATTTCTGGTGCTGCATTGCACATACCAAAAGAAGAACAGCCAGACCTACAAAACGGCCGGGCAGCTTTTGTTCAACTTGGTAAAAAAGTCATTGGCCGCATTGGTGAAGTTCCGGCAACACTGCGCAAAGTAGCTGGTGTGCAAGATGCCTGCGCATGGTTTTCTCTTGATTTGGAACGCATCATTGCCACTCGTGGTGATAGCAAACCAATATCTTTTACACCACCAAGTCGGTTCCAAGCAGTAGAACGTGAATATACCTTTGTTTGTCCAGAACAACTCAGCTGGAGCGATCTTGCTGGCGCTGTTCGCAAAGGAGCAGGAGGGTTCTGCCGCGAAGTTGAGCTGGTAACCATTTACCGTGGCGAACAAATTGATACGAATAATAAAGCGGTAAGTTTACGTATAATATTGCAATCTGATGATAAAACCCTTTCAGAAAAAGATCTGAGTAAAGCACAACGCAAAATCATTGGCACCGTTGAAAACACAACGACTGCCAAACTGCGCGCCTAGAACGCTCTTACCGCTGCACCAAAAAGCAACAACACCAAACCATCTGATCAGGTGTTAAAGTGGCTTCGTCATAATTGGCAAGCCGTGTGCGTAATGATTCCTTGAATAGTTTTGTAGCTAACACGCATCCCGTTAGCAAGAACCATCAAGGAGCCTCGGATGAGTACATCATTTGCCCCCTCTCTTTCTGGAACCGAAGAGAGTATTATTGCCCAATTTCAAGACCGCGTTCGCTCTTCATCGCGGCCAACACCATCAGAACGTGATCACGGGCCGGATAATTCTTCAGCACCAGAATTTAAGGAAACCCTAGACAATCATCATAAAACGGTGCACGAGAGCTCTTCGTCTGATTCAGCAGAAAACAAAACAACCAGTAAAGAATCTGGTACCCATACAGAACGAACTTCTGAAGACGAATCTACAACAGCAAACGAATTGACACCAGAGGAAGCATTAGTCGCTCCACTGACACAAGAAGACACACTTCCTGAAACCGTGCTCCAGCTTTTGAGCACAGACGAAGCCCTTAACGAACTTCCCTTTGGCCCACTACAAGCCGCCGCTAACAATGAATTACTTGAAGGTTCGTTAGATACCGTCACTGGACTCGTCACTGATCCGCTCTTAACACCGGCTGAAATACAGACGACTGATGAGGCCAACCCAGAAAATGAACTACTAACAACGGAACAGGCCGCTGCCATTGACACGACGCTCACCGATGACGAAACCACCTTAAATCCACTACAGACAGAAGAAATCGTTCTCAGCACAAACAACACCAGTACTACAGGAGTTGGCACTGACCCACTCGTAAATGCAAGCACTGGTACGCAAACTATTACCCCACAACAGGGGCAACAAGCGACCACAAACGAACAAGACAAAGCCGCTGAGACCCAACTTGCCGCAAACACGAACACTGCAATCGGTAAAGGGACTGGCGTTGATTTAATGAAGGCCGTACAGCCAAGCGCACAGGTCGAAAATGTTTCAATGACACCGCAGCAACCAGCACAAGCCGCGGCTACTCCCATTCCTACATCACTCGTTCCTGAGCCAACACCAGCAGACAACGCTATTTCCAAACAGGTTCACGCTGCTGTGTTACAACAAAATATGCAAGATACGAATCGGAGTCTCACCTTACGGCTGACACCACCAGAACTAGGAACCGTTCGTATCCATATCACCGAACATCACGGGGCCATGAGCATACGCCTCACTGCTGAAGATGATTCCGTTCGTCTCTCACTTGAACGAGCGCTGCCAAATCTGCGAGAAGATCTCCGTGCGGCTGACGCACCCATTAATTCTGTTAATCTCACTGATTTTAATTTCATGAAACAGCAGCAAGAACAGGCACAGCAACAACGAAAACAGCGACAAAATAACGATACACCCTTTTCTATTGATGGACTCCCCCCTGCACCAGAACAGGAAAACCGAACAACAGTGAACCTTGGCGGACGAGTCACTGAAGACAGTGTCAGTGCAATTGCGTAGGCACTAAATAATTGGCACTCTAATCGCGTAAAGAAAACAAAGAGACAGAACAACTTTACACACAATATGCATCAGGAGCTTTCTCATGGCCTTATTACGATCTCTCGACAGTGGTGTTTCCGGCATGCTCAACAACCAGCTTACCTTAGACGTAAGTGCAAATAACTTGGCAAACGTTAATACACCGGGATTTAAGGGCAGCCGAGTGAGCTTCTCCAGCGCTTTGATTCAAACTCGCTTTAATGGTTCTGCTCCAGGTACCAACATTGGTGGACAAAACCCACGTCAGGTTGGTCTTGGTGTTGCGAGCTCTTCGGTTGACGTTGATATGGGGCAGGGTGCACTTGGTGCCACTGGTCGTGACTTAGACCTTTCCATTCAGGGTGAAGGTTTCTTTGAAGTCTCTGACGGTACCCAAGCTTTTTATACCCGCGTTGGTAACTTTGGTATTGATTCCAATAATGACCTTGTGCATTTAAGTTCTGGCTATCGCGTTAATGGTAATACGTACCGCAGCGACTTAAACCCAGACGGCTCACAAACAATTCTTGACCAAAATATTCCTATTAATGTTCCGCAGGGCCAAGCCTTCCCACCTTCACAAACACAAGAAGTGACCTTCCAAGGAAACCTTTCTGCGGCAACATCTGCTCTCCAAGGAAACTCGGTACAATCTGTCTATCCTATTAAGAGCACCGTATCGAATGGTAACGCCACAGAAGATACTCCACTTTCTGAACTGGATATTTTTAAAGGCGGAGCCGAACCACTTGATCCGAATGACCGCGTTAAAAGAATGTATGTCTACGGCACTAAACCAAATGGTGAAACCTATGCTTCTCAGTTTAACATTGAACCGTGGACCACACCAACCGCTGTGGATAACACCGGATCACTCGGAAAACTGATCGAAGATATTAATGGTGCACTTGGTCAAGGTAGCGACCGTTTTGGTACAGCTCGCGTTGAAAATGGCAGTATTATTGTAACATCGGTTGGCTCTGGCGATGGTTTCTCATTTTTTATGGGGGAAGATGGCGCCTTACCAAGCACTGACACTGACTCTGCTGTAGTTGGCACTCATCTAGATGTCAGTCTTGATACCGCTCTCAACAGCGGTGGAGCAACAGCAAACAACGCAATTATTCAAGCTGGTGCCAATGGTAAACTGATTAATCCATCTTTTGCCGTAACCGATGCTGGTGGTGGCTTTCCGACCGTAGCAGACTTCACCATTGCCATGATAGTAAATGGTACTGAACGCGGACGTGTAACCGTCCCGTCTGGAACTGATGCGGTTACAGCGGCCAATGCCTTTACCGTGGGGTCATTCCCCGATTTACCGACCATTTCAACTGGCGACACTATTACCTACCAAACAACTGGTTTACCTGCCAATGTTGACGTGACCCCAACTACATCATTTATCGGCTCTACCGGCGTTCTTCCATTCCAAAGCACCCCTGCTATTGCCGCCACCCATACAAATATATCTCTTGATACAGCGCTCAATACAGCAACCACTTCAAATAACGCAACAATCCAAACTGCAGGTGCTGGTCTTATTAATCCTGAATTTTCAATCACCGATACTGGCGGTGGGTTTCCAACCACAACTGCTTTTACTATTGCAATTCTCATCAATGGTAACGAACGAGGCAGCATTACTCTCCCATCAGGAACAGATGCGGTTTCAGCAGCGCACCCATTTGGTTTAACCAGCTACCCACATGTCAAAAATGGCGATGTCATTACGTACCAAGTGAGTAATATGCCAGCGAATGTTGACATTATTCCAAGTACAAAAATCATTCTCGACAATGACCCAGCCAATAAAACACAAGACTTGTCTGGCGGCATTGCAGATGGCATTGCAGATATGTTTGAAGAAGACAGTGCTGTTGATGTCAATGCTTGGAGCTATCTAAACGAGTCCAATGCAACCTTTAATTGGTATAGAGCTCGTCTCGTACCAGATTCCGTCACAAGCTCTATTGAGGTCTTCGACTCAGAAGGTGGTAAACATAATATTGAAGCCCGCTTTATTCGTGTCGGCACTCGTACCGAGCTTGATAGTGATGCCCGTATTAATTCATGGGACATGATCATGAATATTGACCAAACCGAAGGCACGATTGTGGATGACTTGGTGGTTGGTATTGAATTTGACCAAAATGGCCGCTTTACTGGATCTGTTGGCTCTAGTATCCACAAAGCATCATTAACCTCTAGTACCCATGTTGGCAACCCAACATCTGCGACGGTTCAAGTCAATTGGGCCACAACTGGACCAACAGACCCTGCAACCGTCCGCATGGACTTTGGTGATAGCAACAGTGTAACTGGCCTTTCTGGCTTTGGTTCTACCTCCACAGCTTCTGCGGTAGACCAAGATGGATTTGCCGATGGTAAGCTTGATGCAATTAATGTCTCTTCAGAAGGTGATTTAATCGCACTCTACACCAACGGTATCAGCCGTAAACTTGCACAAATACCGCTGGTAACGTTTGCGAACCCTGGTGGTCTTTCTTCAATCGAAGGAAACCTTTGGGGTATCACCACCAACTCTGGCTCTGCTACTCGTCGGACACCAGGACAAAATGCTGGCTTTGTGACTTCTGGTGCACTCGAAAGCTCAAACGTTGATATTGCAACTGAGTTTACCCGCCTCATCACTGCCCAACGTGGCTTCCAGGTTAGTGCTCGAGTAGTTCAAACCACTGACGAAATTCTAGAAGAACTCGCTAACCTTGTAAGATAAGAGATCACAACTCACTATAAAAATACCAGCACTGAGAATACAGTGCTGGTATTTTTATTTGCTACCTTTTACTTCCACGTACAACAAAAAGGGCCAGCACTATCACAGTGCTGGCCCTTTTTACGTACTTTTCAGTATGATCTATGAGCTGTATTTACTCGGCTTTTGCATCTTTTTGTGTCATAAGAGAAACAACAACCAGCGTGATAAAGCTCAGCGGAATAGAAATCATTCCTGGATTGTTAAATGAAATGAGCGCAAGGCTGCCATCTACATTATAAACTTTATCATAAATGTTTGGTGAGATAAGAATCAAACCAAGTGCCGTCACCGTACCAACAACGATAGAAGCTACGATACCTGAAGCAGTGGTCTTTTTCCAGAACAGCAACATCACGATAGATGGAAGATTTGCTGATGCGGCAACCGCAAAGGCCCAACCAACCAAGAAGGTAACGTTTACTTTTTCAAACAAGATACCGAGAATAATCGCAATAATACCAACGCCAACAGCAGAAAGTTTACCTGCGATAACCTTCTTCTCATCGGACATATTCATACCCATATAACGGTCCATTAAGTCATGGGCAATAGCACCGGATGATGCGACAATCAATCCACTAACCGTGCCAAGAACAGTCGCAAAGGCGATAGCAGAAATAATAGCAAACAAGGTCACACCAAAGACCTTCGCAACCATTGGCGCAGCCATGTTTCCGTTTTCTGGAACCACTTCAAATGCCAGAGCACCTAAACCAAGGAATAAGGTAAGTACATAGAAGAATGCAATCGCACCAATAGCAAGAATTGTGGATTTACGAGCCGAAGCTGCGTCTGGAACGGTGTAGTAACGAATGAGGATATGTGGCAATGCCGCTGTTCCACAGAAAAGAGCAAGCATCAAGGACATGAAATCCATACGGTCCCAGAAGGTATCTTCTTTGCCCTCTGCAACTTTTTTCAGGAATTTACGACCAGATACCATCACCTTATCGCCAGTAACAAGATTAGAGGTAAAGACAATCACATGGTCTTCTCCATCTACACAACGATGTGGTTTCCATTGCTCAATTTCAGTTTGTTCATCAGATAAGATATTAAGGAACTCAAATGGTCCAAGGCTCCCTGTTTCAGTAACTTCTTTACCATCAGCATCTACTGGCAAAGTTTTGATACGACTTAAACCAATCATTTCATCATCTTTGCGAGCAATACCGTTAATGATGTTGCTACTGGTTTCACCCTCAATAACTTCACCTGTCACTTTATCAATAACCTGTGTTTGTACCTCAGCTGTTGTTGCCTTATATGGAAGCTTCGTTAATTGTCCGTCATGGTCTAACCACCAAGAAACACAACCTGCTTGGTCTGCATATTTAAATACTTTTCCACCATGAATAAGCAGATCCTCAACCTCTCCGGTCCGTTTGTTATTAGCTTGCAATGCCTGCTCTTGCTGCTTCGCATATCCTTGTGCTTTCATATCTGCAACGGCAACATGTTCTTCAACGCGGTCTGATTGCACACCACGTGGATCTGTTGAAAGCCCTTTATTTAAAATCGCTACAACAAGAACAGAAGAAAATATGATGAGCAAGGCACCTTTTAGAAATTGAACATAAGTAGTTGAGGTCATACCGGCTGTAGCAACGATGAAAATAACAACCACACCAACTAAGGTCACACCAACCCAATGCTCATAACCAAGGAGTGGCGTTACCAAAATACCAGCACCAACCATTTGTGGAATGAGATAGAAAATAGACACAGCTAAGGTTGAGATGGCAGCTGCTAATTGAATGCCTTTAGAATTAAACTTATAATCTAAGGCATCAGCAAAGGTATATTTACCCATACGTTTCATCGGCTCTGCTACAACAAAAAGGGCAACAATCCAACCAGCAAGATAACCGATAGAATACAGAAAGCCGTCGTACCCTTTTGTGGCAATAAGACCACAAATACCAAGAAATGATGCTGCCGATAAGTAATCACCAGCAAAGGCGATACCGTTTACCGCCCAGTGTACTGAGCCGCCAGCAGCAAAATAACCGCTCGCCGATTTCGCTTTTCGTGCAAAATAAAAGGATAAACCAAGAACAAGGCCAACAAAGGCCGCAAAGATCATCACTGCAGGATTCATTTACTGGCTCCTTCAGATTTGTTTGAGCTATTGAGCTCTGCTTCTTTTTTTGAGCACAGCATGTTGTAAAATAAAGCGAGGAGAAGAGCAAATATAATCAAAAAGAAACCGTAAAAAACGGCAAGGTTCATACCAAGCACAACTTTTACTTTCATAATATTAGGATCAATCACATTGATCACAACAAACCCTGCATAAATCAGCGCATAAATGATAAACATTTTTACGCCCAATGAGGATTTATAATCGGCTGCGTGATCAGGACCCGTATCCTGATTTGCTGGTTCATGTAGCATGGTGGCTCCTTTGTCCGTTGGTAATGCTGTTAGAATTTTGTTCGTTTTTCGACAGGACTCTCCCATTCACTCCTTTAAGAGCAATGACTAAAGTACCGCTAATCTTTGTCTTAGATGCTGCGTATCACACGCGCAAACGTTAGTATTTTGCCGTAATGGAAAGTTGATTACGGATATTTGTGCCATCATCATTACCTGCATATTCGGTGGTGATTTGTGAAAGTTCATACCCAACCGTTATATTTTCAGAATATTTCCAGAATACGTTTGCCCATACCTGACTATTCCCCTCAACACTGGCTGTGGTAATTCCTGTTGGAGCATCATCAACACTGACCGTTCCATATCCTAGACCGAAGGTATATTGATTTGCTGCATACAGCACATTTATCCAGCCACCTTGTTCTTTTTGTTTATCATTACCAATCCCCATAATGCCAAATGCATTTTCTGCGACGTAAGCTTCCCCTTTCACTGTGAACGATTCAGCAAACGTCCCTTTAAAGTCCACGGCAAAAAGATGCATATCAACGTCATCACCTGTTGTGTTTTTTTCTTCACCAACAAGACCACTAACCCCAACCGTCATATCAGAAAAGCCATAGGCCACCCGTGCCTCTACTGCTGGAGTACCTCGTTCCGTATCTGCATCGTTACCAAGTCTGCTAATCGCAACCGTTGAAGTCAGGCTCTCTTCTGTATAGGTCAAACGCAATTGCTGTGTTCGAAAAGCAGTATTCCCCATACGCCACCCGGCGTATTCATTTACTTGTGTAGGCAAACCTGGTGAAATAACGGACCATGTTTGTCCGACTAAAGCTTCTAGATTTTCGTTAATAGGTACTTTGATGTATGCATGCCGTATACGTGGCGCTGGAGTTGTTTCACCACCAGCACCATAGAAATCTAATTCCAACTTACCGGTATAGTCATCCTGTGTTGCATTTAGGCCAAGTCGCGTCCCACGAACAGTAAAATGCGTTTGAGCATCTGTATTCGGACTCGTATCGGAATCTGATACGGCAGCACACGCCCAGTATCCAAGCGTTGTTGTTCCATCGCTATCATGAGATACATCTGTACGGAATTGCCCATATGGCTGTAATTCTACCGCAGATAACGGAATGACAGAAGATAAAGCGAGAGTGTAAACAACAGCTGAAAGACGAGTGCGCATGAGGTGCTCCTTGTAAGCGATTCTGAATAGAAATCGCCCGCACTGTGCGCAGAGGATACTTACCATGCAATTGTATAATAACTTCGGCCACCCCTTATGTCATTTAGTCATCGTTATTGATAACTAAAAACGGATAGGTCATAGCACCTAGGGGTGTAGTTTTTGCTGTTATAAAAAACGCAAAGTCTCAATGATACTTGTTTGCTTTAAAAAGAACACTCTTCCCAGATACGCTCAGCAATTGCTTCTCGAGAATCAGTCGCATCAAGAACGATAAGGCCTTCTGTGTTAACCTGTAAGGCATAACCCGCATCAACTTCCTGAAGATAGGAAAGACCACGCGCCTCTATCCGGTCTGCTGCTCTATCCGCACGACGTTCTATGCTCACTTGCGGGTCTAGCTTAAGCCAGAATGCCTTATCAACAGTAATGCCATTGAGAGCAATACTAATAGCTGCACGAACATCTGCGTAATTGAGATTGAGGGCATGAGCTTGATAGGCAATAGTTGAGTAATAAAAACGATCAAGAACAACCAATTCACCTGCGGCTAAAGATGGAGCAATTTTATCATGCACCAGTTGAGCGCGAGCCAATAAATATCCGAAGAGCTCTGCTCGTGGGCATGCCTGTGTTTGAGGATCTAACAGGATATCACGAACTCGTTCACCAATAAGGGTACTGCCAGGCTCACGCCATGTATGACAGGCTCTCCCTTCTGCGGCAAAACGCTGTACTAACAATTCCATCTGCGTGGATTTTCCACAGCCATCAATGCCTTCAAAAACGATTAAAGGCATGGTTTAACCCTCACCCTTATAGAACAAAACAATACAAACAATAGCTAAGAGCAAACAATAGCAGGAAAAATATTTGAGACCTTTTTTGCGCACCAATATCTTTAATAAAACAATTGCTGCCACACCTGAAACCAAGGAGCTAAAAAAAGCAATACAGACTGGGCCAAAACCAATGGCGCTAATCATAGCAGAAAAACCACCATCGAGAGCATCTTTTGCTGCTGCTGCACCAATAAGCGGAACCCCAACCACGAAAGCATAGGCCAGTGCAGTCGCTGAATTCATGCCCGCAAGTAAACCACCAGCAAGTGTGGAACCAGAACGACTCACACCTGGCAATAAAGCAAAAACTTGGAAAAAACCTACAATCATTCCGTGCTTCGGCGTAACGGTACTGTAGTCAACTATCATATCGCTAGCAGCATCTGGTTCTATGCCCTGTTGTTCCAGTAAACTCAAAGATTTACGTTCAGAGAAATAGAGTAGGGCAGCAGTATAACAATAGGCAATAGCAATAAACCATAAATTATCACCAAAACCATCAACCCAGCTTTTAAGAAATAAGCCTGCTAAACCTGTTGGAACAATCGCCCACGCCAAAGAAACAATCCACGGCGCTTTGACAAAACAGGCCGCCCACAGTTCTTTCCAGAAAGCGATCAAAATTGCCAGCAAGGTTGCTGCGTGTAATAATACTGTCAAAGCAGTTTCATGCTCTTCCGGCACAGCACCTACACCCAATCGGTATGCGATTTCCAAGTGTCCGGAACTTGATACAGGTAAAAACTCGGTCACACCCTGAATCACACCCAATAAGATAGCTGCCCAATAGTCCATGTGGGAAGTATGAGCGCAGAGCCTCTATTACAATCCCCAATCAACCCATTGCATCAGCGCTATTGAGAGAAAGACTGGTACAATGCACTTGCTGTTCCCTTGCTTACTCACGCTCTGCATCCACATCTTCTTGCACACAACAGGAACCTGTCATGCAGCCAGTGTCCAGCTCACCATTTCTGGCCCCCTGCACACACATCAACTACTACACTGGCAGATTACTGAAGCCGCTGCCGAATGGCTAACATTTGATGTACATGCCACTCCACGCTTACGACTACAAGATGGCAAACAGACCTTCCTCCGGCATGCCTATTTGCGAGAAGACGAACATGGCCAGCAACAATTGCGGGTTACACATGCGCCACGTTCCGCAGGCCTACTTCATTGGGAGCTTTTAGCTCCGACTGACGAGAGTATTCTCGCAAGCGGCACTCATACCATTAAACAATCCACTGCACATATAGACCGGCTTGGGCCAATACACATAAGCCCACATAATGCTCGCCTACTTGCAACAGCAGACGGCTCACCTTTTATCCCAATCGGCCCTAACATCTGTTGGGCTACTGGTGAAACACCACTTCTCAGCATGCAACATTTCCTGAACCAGCTTGCCGATAATGGTGGTAACCACTGTCGTATCTGGCTATCCAGTTGGTTCGCTCAACTCTATGGCTCGCGGGCTGGAATGTGGCGATTGCATCATGCAGAATTATTAGCACAGGTATTAGCCTCTGCCCGTTCGCGCCAGATCAAAGTAACCCTTGTTCTTGATAATCATCATGATGTCAAACACGGTGATTATTTTCCTTTTGGTGAAACAAAAAGAGAGCGTATTGCTACATTTTTCAAAGAACCACACACACTCTGGAAACAGCGCAATAACTATCTTTTTGCTCGCTTTGGAGCAGATGATACCATCCTCGCATGGGAAGTATTTAACGAGATGGACGAAGCCTTAAAAAATCAAAAAAAATGTGAACAATGGTTACAAGCTGCTGTTGCCTATTTGCAAAGTATTAATACTGATAACCGTTTAATTACCTCCAGTCTCTCGCAAAATACTTGGCATGAAGTTGTTGCCCCACCTCTAGCCGACCTCGTGCAAGTACATGCCTACATTCCATCACTTGGCCGTACAGAACAACGTCATCAAAATGGAGTGATGCTCCTCTCTGAACATCGTTCTCGTTTAGAAACCATTAACCGACCATTTTGTTTTTCTGAAGTTGGTTTTAATGGCAGTAATGAACAAAATCCAGGAAATGATGCCGACACGACTGGTATTTTATTGCGCCATCAAGCCTGGGCAGGGCTTCTGCTTGGTGGCTATGGCACTGGTATGTCATGGTGGTGGGATACCTACATCGAACCCAATAATTTATGGCAGATATACCAACCAATACGCACAGCCTGTGATAGTTTTGATTGGACAGACCCACAGCTAGAACCACTGCGCCCAGATGCGCGCAATAACCCAACCGTCTATGGTTGGCAAAGTCCTCGTCAGGCGATGCTCTGGCCACATCTGCATGAAAATACATGGCATCGTCAACTCCGACAAGAACAACCCGCTCAACACTACCCAGCTACTAGCATACTGCTGAGTGGTTTTCTCCCAGACACCAATTTCCTGATCCGGTGGATCAACATCGAAACGGGGGTTTGGCATCACCAAACCAATACAACCAGCCATAGTAGCGGCCGTTTTTTTCTTGACCTACCAGAAAACAGCGGTGAATCGGTCGCTCTTATTCGTGCGGAATAATATGCTACCTACTACTAAGCAAGACTTTCAAGAAACAGCAGAGTCTCTTCCGTTAGAATGAACCTCTTCGACCACCTCCCTCCATAACAAGAAGAAAAGGCTTTCCTGTGTTTACTCTGCTTCCTTTGAGCACACTTCATTGATAGTCAGCGTTATAGTCCCAAACAAAAAACGAGGCCTTTGTATTTCTATAGTATACTCAACAGATTTTTGTAATGAGCCAACTGTAACCCTTCTTTTTTGATTTTTGAGAACCTGTACCGAAATATTTGTTACTGAAATATCTTCATAGTCTTTTTCAAAACGCATCCGTGCTGCTTTTTTTGCTAATCGGTTATTAAGCCAACGCTTTATCACATATTCAAAAATAATGGCGAATAGTTCTGGAGCAAAAAACAACAGAAGCATGAAAACCGCAATGATAATAAAATACAATGTATCCACAATATATCCTTACGGATGTTCTGGCCATTCATGTTTAGGATAACGGCCGCGCAAGTCTTTACGAACAAGCGCATAACTTGAAGACCAAAATCCAGCAAGATCTGACGTAATTTGGGCCGGGCGACCATTTGGTGCAAGTAAGTGCACCAGCACTGGCCGATGCCCACCTGCTATTCTTGGCGTTTCTTTCACAGAGAATAAATGTTGAATACGCGCTGCTAAAACCGGTCCGTTATCTGCACTGTAATCAAGAACGCATGGTTTGTGCATTCCGGGCAAACGTAATGATGCTGGTGCCCATGTTTCAACTCGCTGTTGTTGCTCTGGACTCAATGCACTCTGTATCCACGGAAGAATATCCATTGCCTGAATGTCCGCAACAGAGCCACACCCAAGCACGCAATTTTCAAGTATCTGAACAAAAAAATCATTCTCTAATGCTGGCAACTCAGATTCCGAAACATTTTTTTGCAGCCAATGGTAGCGTTGGAGCCAATCTTGTGCCTGTGGATGCGTTTTGCAAATAATCGCTGCACGATCCCGTATACCATCCATTAAACAATCGGCACGCGCAAGCGCATCTACATCTTTCTTTTCAATAATTTTAATATCCAAACCCAAACAAACTTGCACAGATTGCGCAACGACCTTTTGACTACTTTCATCAAAACGCATGCGTGTTTCTATACCCACTCGTTCTGGCCACATATCTTTGACAATCTTTTCTGTTACAGCCACGCCCATGCCCAACTCAACTCGTTTACCACGCTTATTTTGCAAACCAATCAATGATGCAACAAGAATAAGGTCAGAGCCTTTTTGTCCAGGCCAGCAATAGCAAGAACTTCGTTTGGTGATGGTTACGACCGTACCGTCAGCCAACCGCACACGGTTGGCTCCGGCAGCAGTGCGTTTACCAATTCTGTCCGGCATTGCTGCCAACAATAAATGGGCGTGAGAGACCTGTTCTGAAACTCCAGCAACAGGTCCACGCCATTGCCGACAAAGATCCCGCTGCACTTTATCTATTTCACGAGCGGCGCGAATATCAATACCATTTGGGCCACTCCCTTTTTGAGACGAGTGCCGAACAAACTGTAAACATTCGATACGATCTTCAATATCATCTTCTACCTCTGTTTTATCTAATTCAAAACGAGCTGGACGCAGATCACGCTCGGATAATATCGCTGCAATTAGAGCACCTTCCTCTAAGCAACCATATTCAGCAGAAACCGATAACAGTGCTGCTAAACGCGGATGCACCGGCAAGTTTGATAATGATTTTCCCCACTCCGTTAAATGTTCAAATGGCTTTTCACACAGACCCAAAGCAAGCAAGACCTGTTCTGCCTCAATCAGCCGTTCCGACTGCGGTGCTTCAAACCACGGAAAGACACGGCTATCAGCACCCCAAAATGATTTAATCAGGGTAATTGCTGGAGTAATATCAACCCGTTGTAACTCTGGTTCTAAGGCATTCCGCAAACGTTTGTCTTCCATCTGTGACCACAAACGATAACAACGCCCTGCTGCCACACGGCCGGCCCGCCCTTGTCGTTGCAAGGCAGAATAGCGAGAGATTTTTTCAACGCGTAACTCATCAAAACCTCGTTCGGCTGCATAACGAGCGATACGCGCCTGCCCACTATCAATAACTGTTCGTACCCCTGCTATCGTTAACGAAGTTTCAGCAACATTCGTTGCTAGAATAATCCGCTGATGATCACAAACACACACCGCTCTCTGTTGTTCTTCTACTGATAAACCTGCGTACAATGGTAACACTTCTATCCCATGTCCAAGAGAACGCTCTTCAAGAATGCGCTGGCATGACCGTATTTCTCCAACACCAGGAAGAAATACTAAAATATCTCCAGCATCTTCCTGAGCTAAGGCTTCAGCCACAATACGAGCAACATGCTGCTGAAGATATTCTCGTTGTTGGGCAGGACGAAAACATTCGGCCACTGGGAAACATCGCCCCGGCACGTCTAAATGAACAGCATCGCCAAGAAACTCACAAACAGGAGTCGCATCCATCGTCGCACTCATAATAATAATACGTAAATCAGGGCGTAGTTCACGTTTTAATTCTCGCAACCATGATAAAAGAATATCAGTATTGCCGCTGCGCTCATGGAACTCATCAAGAATAATAAGGTCTATGCCCTCTAGGCAGGCATCGGCTTGCAGTTGACGTAAAAGCATGCCATCTGTTTTTACCCACAAGCGTGTATCTGCGTCACCTGTTTTATCAAAACGAACTTGAAAGCCAACTTCTGCACCAAGAGTAAAACCTTGTTCATCGGCAATACGTGTTGCCACCATACGCGCAGCCAGACGACGCGGTTGTAATAAAATGATCTGTCCACCAACACTTGATAATAACGCGGGAGCAACACGAGTACTTTTCCCTGCACCTGTTTCAGCAGTTAAGACAACGCTCTGTCCGGCTGCTACAGACGCACAGATGCTTGGTAAAAAATCATCTATCGGCAAATCTTGCATAGAGAAAGCCTATACTGCCACAGATAAAAGAAAGGGAAACGCAGGCTCGGAAAGCGTGCGTGCTTGTACAACGTGGAGAAGATGGAAGGGATAATCTGATAACGTAGCGGACTAGGGTATACGAAGTACGGGAGGGAGATGAAAGGGGAAGGGATAAACTCCACGCGATAATATCGTAAGGGGCTAGCGCAGCGGACGTACTAAAGATAAAAGGGGAAGGGATAAACTCCACGCGATAATATCGTAAGGGGCTAGCGCAGCGGACGGGGACGTCCGCTCTCCGTGGGCTGGACATTTTGTGTTATGTAAGGCGGTCTGGGAGAGTGTTTCCGTTGATCCAGTCTTTTGTGTTCATGGCGCGTTTTCCGGCGGGCTGAATGCGCTCTAAGATGATGGCACCATCGGCACAGCCAACAAAAACGGTTTGTTTGTTGCTGTATACTTCTCCACAGGCGAGCGCAGGTAGATCCTCTTGATCAGAGATACGCACGGCAGAAATACGCAAGCGTTCGCTCTGCTCACCGCTGACTGCGGTTGCCCAACAGCCAGGCATTGGACTATAAGCACGAACTTGTCGATCTATCTCAACACCAGCTGTGGTAAAATCTATATGACCATCGGCTGTGGTTAATTTACCACAAACAGTAACCGCTTCAGCCTGCTGTTCTGTTGCTTGAACATCTGGCCACGCATCTAAGAAGTCTGCAAGCGCAAGCGCTGATTCCTCTGCCATTGTATCATGCAACCACGGCAAGGTACTCTGCAAGTTTAAGGAAATTTCTCTACGTGCATAGACTGGACCAGCATCTAAGCCACGTACCATTTCCATAACGCTGACACCAGTAGATTCATCACCGGCTCGTAGAACTGCCTGTAGAGGACTTGCTCCACGCCAGCGCGGCAAGAGTGATGCATGTAAATTAATACACGCACCGCTAGGTGCATCTAAAATGACTTGTGATAAAATTTCACCATAAGCAAGTACCACAAATAAATCGTAGCCAAGCAGACGTTCATCACAAACACCATTACTGACGGTACTTCGCAAACGCTCAGGTTGCCACACCGGTATGCCAAGTTCCTCTGCTGCCACTTTAACGGGTGGTGGTCGCAGTTTTTTACCTCGGCCAGCTGGGCGATCTGGCTGGGTAATGACACAATCAAGATTTGTGCGCTCTGCCAATATCCGTAAACTTGGAACGGCGATATCTGGCGTACCCATGAACAAGGTGCGTATTTTTTTTCCGTTGATCATTTAATATGGTAATCCGTTTGCAATAATTCTTCTAGAAGCGTGGTTATATACACATCTGGATCAAGCGTACACTTAACCAGCAAGTCATCACCATCTTGCTCACAGTGGACATTCCCTGGCTGGAAACGAATCGCTCGGCGACCACCATATCGTAAACGGCCAATCATTTTTTCTGACACAGAAATCTTCTCAAGAAAAGCTAATTCATAAGCACGAGCCGCATCACGAGCTGGCGTCATGTCTGTACCGAATAATGGACCAAGCGGAATCGCTTCCCAGCTATCCAAACGCTTTTGCGTATGGACAAGAGCTGCCCCTTCTACTCCATCTTGTTCTTCATCCATATCTGGCGCATGATCTTCTGCACGATTCACTGTTGTATTTTGGCAACCTGTTAAAATACACTCCCCGCCAAGGCAGGTTCCTAGTAAGCCAGCTTCAAAACGTTGGGCAACATAGCGGTTAAACAACATGCCTTGCCACGCTTGTAAACAAGCACCTTTTGAAATTTTTTGTTGCTGAACATGTCTGGGCAATCGTTTACCGCTAGCGATGAGTTTTCCCCATTTAGCAAGTTGGCCACCTTTACCAAAGCGTGAAGGCGCAACATAATTGGGGCCGCCATCTTGACGTAAACGGTCCAATATTGCTTTTGCGTGTAAATACCCTTGGTTGGCAGCAGCATCACCTAAACGCAGCGTATATTCCATACAGTCCAGGACACCAGCTGAAATAGCTCGAGCAGACTCACCAATTTCCATAACCCGCACTTTGCTTTTGTACCCAGCGTTTTTAAGTGCTGGCACATGCTCCACTCGGTCTTTACGTACACTAAACCATTGTTCACAATCAGAAAAACGATCACGAGTGCCAATGTATTTAAAGTCTTCTGGTTGGCAGTGCACAGCACGCGCTAAAGCCTGCTGTGTTTGCCCCGTAGAAATATCTATCTTACGAACGCGAATCCATAAGTGATCGCCACTGCCATCTGGGGTACGTAAAAGACGTTCTTTACAAATTGTGTACGACGGTTCTTTGCGTACGGTGGCTGCAACAGGCTCAAGGCCATCACTTGCTCGTGGTAACATATTTACTCCAAGTAATAATCACCACACACAGTCGTGAGGCGATTATCCCATTTGTGTTGAAATTGTTTTTTCGTGGCGGCAAAAAGCGGACTTATTTCAATATGCTGACCTGCTTGCAACTCTACTGTTACACCTGTACTTGCGAGCCAACGACCGTAGAGATCACTTGCGAGTTGTTGAGCACTCTGAGCACTGTCTATACCAGTTGGGTTTTTGACTGGAGCAAATTCATCATCACGATCAATCACAAGGCCAACACTCTGTTCGGCTTCTGATACGAGATCAAAAATAAAGCGTTCATTTTTCCAGCCAATGACTTCTGTTATACCAGCCGCTGTCCACGCTTTGAGCGGCTTTTGGGAACGGTGTAAAGGCAACGTAAATTGTTTATCGGCTAAGCGACGGAAGAAACCAACGCTCCAGCAATGCATAGCTGGGGAACCCCAACGATAAATCAACGAGCCATCATCATACGTCAGTCGTGTTTCTTCTTCTGTTAACTCTGTGTATTCGATAATGTGATCACGACCTGCAATTTTTACCAGATGTCCAACACGCTCATCGGGATCCGCTTTTTCAAGAACTTTAGTAATAACATCGGTATTCTCTACAACAGCAACGCCAACTAATTCTGGATCGTCAACTGGCACTAAAATATTATCAACCTGAATATAAACAATCTGCTGAATACCCCGCGCTTCTAATTCATCCAAAGTGCCAGAGGCAACCAGTGCCGTATGACAGCCACCGTGGCCATCTGGGTTTTCCAATAATTGACCGGGACCAGCTAACAAGGCTTTGCCATTTTCATCAATGCTTGGCACCATACTTTGCGAGAAAAATAAAACCTGATCAGCAGCTAAACCAAAGTTATCATTAACCGCAAAATACTCGCGGGTTTCGCTATCAGTTGCTGGGCTCGTCATCACTGCAAACGGGACCGCTTTCTGAACCCGCTGAGACAAAGCCAATACTTTTTCTGCCTGTACTTGGTAAATACTCTTGCCCGAGTGCGCACCAATTTCATAACACCCTTTTGGTCCAGAAAAACCAAGACGAGAACCTTGACCCCCTGCTACCATTAACACAGCAACTTGGCCTGCTGCATAGGCAACTTCACCAGCGGCAATAAACTCATCTGCACGCTCTGTCCGTTCTGTTAATTGTATAACCCGACTTGGGCCAACAGTTGTATCCGCATCAGTGCTGCTATCAGCAACTTCAACTGGGCACTGCAATTCTTCCCAATCTACTTTGGCTAGGCGAGCGATAAAAGCATCGCGCTGCTCTGCACTAAGGCTTTCTATATCTGTAAGTACGTGTTCTTGGCCATGTGCGGCCAATTGTTCGGCTATATCGAACGCATCCATGTGATTATCTCCCGTAAAGGTGCTGCTCAAAACCTCGTCCGAGTCGGGCAAGGTTTTGAGAGGTACCTATATCCGCGTAAGCCTCTCAGGCGGAAAAAAATGGCAAGTTAAGATTCTTCTGTATTTTCCAACTCAGGCTCTGATCGCTTCCCTGGAGCAGAACGACCTGAACCATAGCGAGAAAGACCGTCCATAAGATCATCAAGAATATTCTCTTCGTTCGGTTCTCCTCTCAATGATAAGGTCAAATTCCACATCATGATGATGTAACAGACAAAACGTAAGGCCAAAGACCAATACCCAAGAACCTGTACATCAGAAGCGCTATTTATTATATTCTGAGGGTTCGTTATTGCCATTTCCCAAAATGAAAAAATGGGCACTAGCACCAGTGATAACATCAAATACCACCACGCCTTATGCAAACGCTTTCGGCCTAGGCCCAAATGGTCCTGCTTATACGTCAGAACCAATAAAACTATGAGCAGTATGAAGAAATAGAAATCTTCTCTTAATAATTCCACAGATTGCTTCTCTTTCTAATCTAATGTACCGTCTAAAGAACCAACATCGGTAGTCGTAAAATGCTTGAAGATACAACCTGTTAGCTCCCGAAAGAGCGGAACTTCTACCTGCATAGTCGTAAATGAACTGGTACTAATGAGTCTATTCAACAACATTCTCATGTTATTATGTTCACGAATATGTTTAGGATCATGCCGGCTAAATACATCCATCACGCGTTCTTCTTCAAAAAAACCAGCCCGCACCAGCTCAACAAAGTCACGCATGGTTTCGCTCTCTATATAGCCATCCTTTTGGTTCAGTAATTCCATCACACGTTGACTCTCCTGAATAATATATTCACGAAAACCGTCTAATACGGGAACCCCGCATGAATAGGTTTGGTACCAATGTGTAAGAGACACCTCTGCCCACCCTCCCCTGAAAAAAGCATGCGCAGCCTATCTTAGGCAAGAGCGCTGCAAGTGTTAATATGGTAATTTCAGGTACTATTATCGTAGTATTCTAGGCAAAAACGAGCGTTCCCACCTACTCTTGCATAGAGAACACTCAAGACAGAATGAGAAGCAATGCGTCTCCTCATTGTTGAATCTCCGAACAAGATCAAGAAACTGCGAGCCTACGTCGATAAAGACATACAGCTAGCCGCTTCAGTTGGCCATATTCGAGATTTACCCAGCAGTGGATCGCTTGGTATTACCTTTGATGATGGGCATATTGCTCCACATTACATCATTACCAAAGATGATATTGTACGCAAATTGCAGCAGATGGCGAAGGGCGCAACAGAAATCATCCTCGCCAGTGACCCAGACCGCGAAGGTGAGGCCATTTCATGGCACATCATGCAAGCCCTTGGCCCTGAACGTAGTTACAAACGAGTTTGCTTCCAATCCATCACAAAAGCTGCCGTACATAAAGCGCTCTCTGAGCCACGCGAACTTGATATGAATATGGTCAATGCCCAGCAAGCACGTCGTGTACTTGACCGTGTTGTTGGCTGGGTGGTATCACCAGTTCTCCGCCGTGCACTCGGTAAAAGTGCGCGTTCAGCTGGGCGCGTGCAATCAGTTGCCGTTCGTATTGTTGCTGAACGAGAACTGGAAATACGAAATTTTAATGCCTATGACTACTTTACTATTACCGCAGACCTCGGTGCAGAAAACCCACCTCCTTTCAAAGCAATCATGCATACGTGGTGCGGAAAACTAGTAAAACAATATTTACGAGACAAAGACAAAGCAGACTCTATTGTTGAACGTTGCAAAGCGGGACCATGGACAGTTGATGACATCAACAGTACCGAACAACAACGCCAACCTCCGGCCCCATTTACGACTAGTACCGTACAACAGGCCGCATCTGTTCAGCTACGTATGAATCCCAAACAGTGTATGGCTGGGCTACAAAAATTATTTGAGGAAGGGCTGATTACCTATCATCGTACCGATAGCACTGCCCTTTCTCCTGAAGCAGTAACTCTTGCTCGTAACTACATTGGTCAGCATTTTCCAGCCGAATATTTACCTACCAAACCACGCGTTTTCGTAACCAAAAGCGATAACGCCCAAGAGGCACATGAAGCGATACGACCAACCGAAGCGAAACCTGGCCCAATTCCTGGAGCGGAATCCGCATTATATCAACTCATTTGGGACCGATTTATTGCCTGCCAAATGAGTGCAGGCCGTGACCATGTGAGTACCTGTTTAATAAGCACCGCATCTTGTGAAGAAGCGGTCTTCCAAGCCAAAGGCCGCATGGTTCTCTTTGACGGCTGGCGTAAACTTGGCGAAGATGCCACCAGTGAACAAGAATCAGGTAAAGGCAAAAAGAAGAATGTCAAAAAAGATACACCCTTACCTCAGATGACTGTTGGTCAAACTCTACACCTTAACGAACTGATAGCGAAGAAAAACAAAACCAAAGCACCTGCACGCTATACTCAGGCAAGTCTTATTAAAAAACTAGAAAAAGAAGGGGTTGGCCGCCCTTCAACCTACGCAGCAATCATGAGCACGATCTTGCAGCGTGGCTATATCTTAGAACAGAAACGAAAACTCCATGCCAGTGATCTTGGTATGCAGGTTTGTGAGTGGCTGCAAAACCATTTTAAAAATAATTTTATTGAAATTCATTACACTGCCGAAATGGAAGAAACACTCGATAAAATATGTAGAGGTGAAGCACTCTGGGAAAACGCAATCACCGAAGCTTCGCAAGGAATTTTAAACTTAGCCCAACAAGCGGGTCTCAATTATGATCCACTCTCCGAAGCTGATATTGATGAGAGTGATATTCCTCCCTGCCCCATCTGTACAAAAGCGATGCGCCGTATTTCTGGACGAAACGGACCCTTTTATTCCTGCACCGATTACCCGCGATGCAAAGGAACTATGAACATAAACCAAGGCGCAGCCACTGGAACAAGCAGCCAACGACAAGCACCCGAAATAGTTCCAGGAGAACAGTGTCCTAAATGCGGCGCAGAGATGCGCAAAATTACAGGACGTAATGGCCCGTTCCTCTCCTGCATCACCTATCCAAAGTGCAAAGGAACAAAAAATATAGCTGCAAAAGCAAATAGTTATACACCACCGCCACCAGCAATACAAACAAACGCAGAAAACAGCAGCGATCTACCCTGCCCAGAATGCGGCGGGCCAATGATTACTGCGTCTACACCAAATGGGGCAATATTAAGCTGCGAGGCTTTCCCGCGTTGTCATGGAACACGGGCAATAGAGGGATAAGCAATAAACCGATAAACTTGCCTGAAGACGTAAGCGCTCAAGATCACTGTTTTATCCATAGCATAATAGAACATTGTTGGCATTAAGGGCACTACCATTTTCCGTAAATTCGAGAACGGTTAGAGCCACTAATAGAACAAAGCCCATACAGATAACGGTTACCAAAGCTTTACCAACCAACTCAGCAGGAAGTGTACGACGGAAACATTCAACTTGCTGTCGTCCACGAGCCCGAGATTCAAGAAGCGCAACCAATACAGCAACCGTACGAACCTTAATGCCACCAGCGATAGACTCCGATAAACATTAGCTGCACCACCACCATTGCTAAGACCAAAATGCCTATGCCACCAGCTTGAATCGCCACGAGAATGATAAGCCGGCCAAGAAAGCTGTAGACATCATGCACCGCTAATCCAATTACGCAGGTAGCGGAAGTTGCCATGAAACAAGCTTCTATAAAGGTCTTGCCAATGAATCATGTTCAAGAGAGACTGCCACACAAGATGTCATACCATTATATCTTACCGTTGCTGATACGTAAAATCGTATAATAATTTGTTTCAATTTTATAAGAGAGGAATGCCTTATGGGCCAATCCCACCCCCACTATCAACCAAGTATTCTGCGATGCCCACCGAAACGAGAAACAGCGTGGGCAGACCTCTTCTCAGGAATTCTTGTTGGGGTGGTAGCGCTTCCACTTGCTATTGCTTTTGCCATTGCCTCTGGTGCATCACCTGAAGCAGGCCTTGTTACTGGCGTTATTGCCGGCTTATGTATTTCGATTTTTGGCGGATCTCGTTTTCAGATAGGTGGGCCAACGGGTGCTTTTGTCGGTCTCTGCGCCATGACCATTGCCACCCATGGTTTAGCAGGCTTGGCCCTCGCTACCATAATGGCTGGTATTTTATTAATTCTACTCGGAGTTCTGCGTTTAGGGTCTGTCGTTCGACTAATACCTGCTCCTGTCGTAACCGGATTCACCAGTGGTATTGCTATTATTATCGCATCAACCCAGTTACGCGATAGTCTGGGCCTTAGCCTCTGGCCATCAGAAAACCCAGCACAATTTCATGAGCGTATTCTCGCAACTTGGAATGGCCTTGCTTCGTGGAATCCATGGTCCTTGGGCCTGTGCCTATCTACAGTCAGCATCATAGTCATACTTCGTCGTTATCTGCCCCGTTGGCCAGGTGCATTACTCGCCTTACTTGGCATCAGCCTTATCACCGCATTATTAGACCTTCCTGTCGAAACAATTTCTGATCGTTTTGGCGAGCTGCCTTTAATGATTCCAACCCCTTCACTCTCCGTTTTCGATGATCTTGGTATTCATAGCTTTAGCGATATCTTTGCAAAAATGTTAGATTTAAGTCAGGTAGCTTTTGCTATTGGTATGCTTGCAGCAATCGAAAGTCTACTCTCTGCGACTGTTGCCGACAGTATGGGTAAAGATCAACATGATTCGGATTCAGAACTCATTGGCCAAGGCATAGCCAATATCCTCACTCCATTTTTTGGAGGGCTTCCGGCAACAGGAGCAATTGCTCGCACCGCGACCAGCATCCGCTCTGGCTCACGCAGCCCCTTAGCAGGCATTGTTCACGCGCTAACCCTGTTGCTGATTATGTTAGTGGCAACACCACTCGTTGCCTACATACCAATGGCAACATTAGCCGGTGTGCTGTTAGTAGTAGCATGGTACATGAGTGAAATGCATCACTGGCCGCACATTCTTAAAGCAGGCCGCAGTGATGCCCTACTCTTACCACTCAGCTTTTTCTTAACCGTGTTTATGGATCTCACCGTTGCCGTAGAGGTTGGGGTCATACTCGGTATGTTCTTCTTTGTTCGACGCTTAAGCCAAGCAGCTCACATTCGCGTATGGCGTGATGATGCCGTTGAAGCAGACCGGCTATCCTCTAGCGTTGATCCCTCCATCGAAATTTTTGAAATAGACGGCCCCTTCTTCTTTGGCATGTCTGTTCATTTACGAAATTTACTCGCAGGCATTGACCCAGAACACCAAATCCTCATCCTACGGATGCGGCGAGTGCCCTTTATTGATGCGACGGCAGCAATGGCACTACGTGACCTTCTCGATGATTGCCAGGAGCAAAATAGACAAGTTATTCTCAGCGGCATAACTGATGATTGCCGAGAAGACCTTGAACGACACGATATTCTAAACCGTCTCAAAGACGGATGTGTAACATCCAACATCCAAGAAGCGATGATTCAAGCACGCCAACTCAACCTCAAAAATGAAGAGGAACAATCATGAGTTTACTTACCTTCTCTCGCAGTGGCTCAGGAATTCGTGCTGATGCTATTGCTGGCATTACTGTTGGCATGGTACTAGTTCCACAAGCCATGGCGTATGCAAGCTTAGCTGGAATGCCGCCAGTCTATGGGCTCTATGCCGCAACCATTCCCGTTGTTATTGGTGCCTGTTTCGGCCATTGTCCTATCTTAAATACAGGGCCCGTTGCCATGACCTCTTTATTGACCTTGGCTGCGTTAACGCCTTTGGCAACAGAAGGTAGCGCAGAATATATTGCCCTTGCTGCCTTGCTTGCGCTACTTGTAGGTGCTGTACGCGTACTAGCAGGATTCTGCAAAGGCTCTTTCCTTGTTGATATCATTAGCCATCCCGTCATGACAGGCTTTTCGGCTGCTGCTGGCATAACCATCGCCTCAACCCAAATTCCCAAAATGTTTGGGGTGAATCCCGGCAAAGCAAACCCTGTCTGGAACTCTATCTGTGCCATGATGGACTGGGGGCACATTCATTACCCAAGCCTCGCCCTTGGCGTAGGTAGCTTACTGGCTATGTTCTTGCTAAAGAAATATACGCCTCGTTTACCCAATATTCTGTTAGTTCTTATTGTTGCAACTTTTGGCAGTTGGTACTGGGACTTTGCTAGCATTGGTGGCCAAGTTGTTGGCGAAATTCCAAGCGGGCTTCCAAGCATTGCACTCCCTGAAAATGTCTGGCAACACAGTATAACCCTTCTACCAAGTGCCGTACTTGTTGCCATTATTGGCTTGCTAGAGGTCATGACCGTAACCAGCTCTTTCAAAGCACAAACCGGCAGAGACACCGACATAGACAAAGAATTAATTGGCCAAGGTCTCGCCAGCGCTGCCGCAGGCTGTTGCAGCGGCTTCCCTGTTTCTGGGAGCCTTTCTCGGTCATCCTTAACCATGGTCGCGCAAGCGCAAACAGGATTAAGTGCAATTTTCTCCGCCCTCGTTGTTATAGCCACCTTACTCTTTGCAACCCCACTCCTACGGCCCTTGCCGATGGCTGCATTAGCCGCAGCTATCGTTATGGCAGTTATCGCACTCATTCGCATCGGTGATTTCAAACGCTGCTGGCATATCCGCAAACGCGACGGCTGCGTTGCCCTATGGACCTTAGTTATCACTATCGCCCTCGCTCCAGATATGGTCATCGGCATGGGAGCTGGCATTGGCTTATCTGTTTTGTTCTTCACCATTGAAATGATGCGTCCACGTCTCACCGTATTAAAGAAAGATGCCGAAGGAGCATGGAAGGGAACAGACGATATTCCTACAAATGGTATTTTGCACATCCGCTTTGATGGTCGCCTTAGCTTCCTAAATGGACGATCTTTTGTCCTGCGCATCCAAAACATCGTGGCTCAGATGGAGACATGCGAAGCCGTACTGATTGAGAGTAATGGCATTAACGGAATTGATACAACAGGCATCGATCACATAAATGCTCTACGCGCAGGCCTTGAACGACGAAACATCTCTTTAAATATCACCATCCCGAAAAAACAGGTTATAGAAACCTTGTTCCAAGCTGGCTGTGAAAATCTTATACACCATGATCCTGATGCATGCCACAACAGTCATATAAAACCAGAGCCAAAACACTAGATTCAACGCAAAGTCTAAAGACCGATAAGTGCAAACACCTCATCGACTTGACTAACATAATGAATACGAAGGCCAGTGGTGAGGTGTTCTGGCAATTCGGCTACATCACGCTCGTTAGCAAGTGGGAAGAGAAGAGTTTTCAGGCCTGCCCGTTTGGCGGCAACGGTTTTCTCTCGTACTCCGCCAATTGGATACACACGACCCGTTAAGGTCAATTCGCCCGTCATGCCGACACCGCGTTTAATAGCAGTACCGGTTGCCAAGGAGAGCATAGCACTCGCCATGGCAGCACCTGCCGACGGCCCATCCTTGGGCGTAGCACCTGCTGGAACGTGAATATGCACCATGTTTTGTTCAAACCATTGCCGCGTTGTACCAAGGCGGTCGGCATGAGCCATCAGCCATGTACGAGCCAAACGCGCACTTTCCTGCATAACATCACCAAGTTGACCAGACAACTGAAATCCACCTTTCTCATTGGGAACAGCCACCGCTTCAATTTCTAAGGTAGCCCCCCCCATAGAGGTCCATGCAAGCCCAGTTACCACACCTGGCGTTGGTTGGCCAATCAGTTCTTCGTCGGTCATATACGGCTTACCCAGATACACTTCGAGACTCTCTGGAGTAATCACCACCTTCTCAAACAACGTCTTCTTGCTTCGTTTCTTCTTGGAGGCATACGACAGGTCATGCCGCGCTTTTTCCGTCGCCACCTTCCTGCACACTTGGGCAATACATTGTTCAAGGCGGCGCACCCCAGCTTCTCGTGCATATCCGCGCACCAAAGCACGCAGAGCAGTTTTGCGGAAACTGATATCTTTGGTTTGCAGCCCATGTTTTTTGCGTTGCTTACCAACCAGATACGAAGACGAGATAGCGACTTTCTCTGATTCTATATATCCGGGTAAACGCAGAATTTCGGTACGGTCACGCAAAGGCTCTGGAATACCGCCAAGGTCATTAGCTGTACAAATAAACAGCACTTGTGATAAATCAACACGCACATCTAAATAATGATCAAGAAAGGCACTATTTTGTTCTGGATCTAAAACTTCTAACAGAGCTGATGCAGGGTCGCCCTGCATGCCTTGTGAAAGCTTATCGATTTCATCAAGTAAAATAACGGGGTTCATGCTTCCACAACGACGTAAAGCTTGGGCAATTTTACCTGGCAACGCCCCGACATACGTGCGGCGATGGCCTTTAATTTCCGCTTCGTCTCGCATGCCTCCTAAAGAAAAACGGAAAAATTCTCGACCCATGTTTTTCGCAAGGCTTTGACCAATAGACGTTTTACCCGTTCCCGGTGGACCAACCATGGTAATAATGCCACCACCACGATCTTCTTTAAGACGGCGCACAGCACAAAACTCGATAATACGTTTTTTTATATCGTCCATGCCGTAATGATCTGCGTCTAAACCCTTTTGCATATCATCTAAATCAAGCTGATCTTCGGTAAAGACACCCCATGGCATATCAGTAAGCCATTCTAATCTATTCCGCGAAACACCATATTCACTGGAAGATGGATCAAGAAGCCCCAGTTTATTCAGCTCCTCCTCCGTGACTTCTCGCACCTCTTCTGACATGCCTTCACTACGCGCTTCATATTTTTCGCGAAATTTATTAAGCTCTATACTTTTGCCATCACTCTCAATACCAAGCTCTTCTTTAATCGCTTTTAATTGCTCATTTAAGAAAAACTTACGCTGATGATCACTCACTTTTGCTTCCATTTGCGTAGTGATGCGTGATTTCATCTGCGATAATTCATTTTCTTTGGCCAACAACAACAATACTTTTTCCATACGTTCTATCAACGGAAAGGTTTCTAATATTTCTTGTATCTCTTCACGTTTGGCCGTGGTTAATGATGCCGCCAAATCAGCAAGGCGGCCAGGCCCGTCAATGTTATTGTAATTGGCTAAAACCATTTTTATTTCGTCTGCAAACACTGGGTCATGTTGTACTAAATCTTTTAATGCCGTCACAATAGCCATAGCTAAAGAACGTACATCTTTATCATCTGGGTCTATAACAGGTTTCACCACATGACCATGTACGGTAATGAATTCATCCTCACTCACAACGCCTTCAATTTCAAAACGAGCAAGTACTTGAGCAAAGACCTGCACTCCAGCCTCTACTTTAACATGCTTACTTACATGCCCAAGTGCACCAACGGCATACAGATCTTTATAAGCAAGTTCATGTCCATCTTCTAATTGTGAATGCGTTAAGAAAAAACCAATATGACCGTTATTCTGCTCTATGGCATGCAAAACGGCATCAGCCAAGGGGCCATTGGGAATAAGCAATGGCAGCATCATACTCGGAAACACCGGCCGCTGATTCATTGGCAAAGCTATTATTCGCGTTGGCAGCTTTTCTTCGAGCAAACTCACTGAGGCCTCTGCTTCTGCTTTTTCAACCACTTCGGGCTCTACTGCCTGTACTTCTTTTGGGTTCTTTTTATGAGCCATTTCACATGTCCTTCACGTATTACTAGTCAATATGACACAGATTTAGACAATCATCATCTATCCCATTCACTATTACCTCTAATCATTCTGTAATAGGCAAATAGTATGCCAAGAATGGAGATATCCGACTCCTTATTTCAGCCTTGAAGAACGAAGCTCCTGCCACAGGATTCCTCAATGACAATCAAATGGGAACAGTTGGCTGGAAATCAACAGGTACGAATAGAGACTGCGGCAGATTTAACAGTTATTACTGAGCTTGATTCTGCCCACTGGATGGCTACCAGCGCTAGTTGCAGTAGTTTTACCTGTGACCCACTCTTCGCCAATTACCTTGATGACGACAACAATGGGCGTGTTCGCTGCGACGAAGTTCGCCGTGGCTATGCATGGCTTCAACAAATTCTCGCCGATACAAGCGGAATTGATGCTGGTAGCGACACTTTACTGTTATCCGCGCTGAACACAGACCATAAAGATGGCCAACATATTAAAGCCTGCTGTGAACAAATTCTAGACAACTTAAAAGCTGAAAACCGCAAGAGCATTAGCCTTGCGCAAGTACGTAACCGTACTGCTATTCTATCCGCAGCTGAACGTAACGGTGACGGGGTTATTACCGCGGCAAGTATCGCCGACCCTTCGGCTCAAACCCTCCTGCTTACCATCATGGACACCTGCGGACACTGTACCGATGCAAGCGGTGAAAAAGGAATTAACCAAGCACTCTTACAACAATTCATAGATTCCGCAGAAAAATGGCTTAAATGGCACACCTGCGGCTCAAATGCCATCGAGCACATCACAAGAGTATGGGGAGAAGGTGCAGAAAAAGCCTACCATACGCTGCAAAATATTGAGAAAAAATTAGATGAATATTTCAACCTCTGCGATGCTGCCTTTGTAGACCCCACCTTAGAAACAAAACTCAACGCCGCCTTTCTTAATGAGAAGGCCTTACCACATCCAGCTCCAGAACAGGTCCACAATTGGACCAAGAATGCACCGATCGCACCAGTTCAGGCTAATGCAGCCCTTTCTCTTGATCAATCAATAAACCCACAATGGCGAGACGCTTTTACCACATTTTACACCAATGTTTTTCTCACATATTTTAAACATAAAGATCCACTCCATTCAGATATTCAACTGAATCGCCACACATTTACTGAAATTAAAAATGCATTTATTCCCTACGATAGCTGGATTCAATCCAATCCTGGTGAAGCCGTTGGTACGCTTGGGGTAGAACAATTACGCAGCTGGACACTTGGTACTGGGCAAAATATTCTCACACATGCGATGAACGAAGATGCTTCCGTTGCAGATGAGCTTAAAAACGATCATACCGTAGAAAAACTTATTTTATTTCAGCGGTATTTTTTAGAATTTGCCCGCACTTTTGTTTCTCTTTCTGAATTATACGATCCGCAAGGCCCCTGCATGTTACAAGTCGGTAGACTCATTATGGATGGTCGCCGCTTTGATTTAAACGTCCATGTTGATAAGATTGCTGAACACAAAAAACTCGCTAAACTGAGCGCCATTTGTGTACTCTATCTGCGTATAGAACGTTATAAAAAAGATGGCAGTATTCTCCATAAACATATAGCAACAGCAGTCACCTCTGGGACCATGCTTAATCTCTACTTACATAAAACGGGCTTATTTATTACCCCAGATGGCAAACAATGGGACGCACGTGTTGTTGATATTATTATCAACCCCGTTTCTATTAGCGAAGCACTGGTTTTGCCGTTCCGCCGCATCGGTAGTATTATTAGTACCCAAATAGAAAAGTTTTCCACCGGACGTTTTTCAAAAGTTGAAGAAGGCGTTTCCCAAGGAACAGAAAAAGCAACCTCATCACTGCTTACACAAAATCAGGAGAAATCTGCAAGCGCAAGCGAGCGAAGTGGCCTCATGCGTGATCTGGTACTTGGCGGCAGTGTGGCTTTTGCCGCAGTTGGCTCGACCTTCGCTTTTATTACCAGCCAGTTATCAGAGATTGATGACGGCCTCTTTGTTATCAAAGTTATTATTGGTATAGCCTTACTCATTATCTTACCAATATCTTTGGTCGCCATCATTAAATTACGCAAACGAAACATAGCAGCTCTACTCGAAGCGTCTGGCTGGGCAGTTAATGCCCCCCTGCAATTTTCTTGGCGCACTGGCCAGCTGTTCACTCATACGCCCAAACGAGACGGCGGTAGCTGGAACATACACAGTGACCGTGCTGAAAAGCTGCTTAAAGACATTGCCAGTTCCGATAAAAACAACGAAAAGAAGTTTGTCATCGCCCTTATTTTATGCATCACCGCATTTATTATGTGGTGGTCATTTTTTCATTAAATATCATATATTCAGTACATCTGAGTCATAAAATAACACGAAACACATATCACGTAAAATTGGCAAAAACAATTTTGCTAAAACGAAATACGATGGAGCCGATTTGGCCATGCTCTAAAAGAAGGTACTGCCACTATTTCATAAAGGATGAGCCACCCTTCTTATAACGAAAAATTCACAACAAAGTGTACCTTGGCGTAAATCATTACCGGTACAAAAAAATAAGCAGCCTCAAAGTACTCGCTGTGCAATCGAGCTTGGGTCAAGTGTCACCTGCAAAATACCTGGCCGCATAGTCGCTTCGGCAATAACATAGCCACCTGGAGTAATAGCAATGGAATGGCCAACTCGAACTTGGTCATTTTCCATACCACAATGATCTGCACGTAGAACATAACTTTGACAGAATTTTCCGAGCATCTTCATACGCATGCGCCATTCTTCAATTATTTCATCGAGCATGCAATTAATCATAAGTTCCTTAGCATAATCTGCCTTTGCTAAGCCATAAGCTGGAACCAAAAGGAGATCGGGTTTATGCTTCTGCATTGCCATAATGATTTGCTGATTAGAGGTGTCTCTACAAATAAGAATTCCGATCCTGCCCAACTCTGTTTCTACTACATCAATACCAGTACCCGCGGTATAACCACCCTTTTCATCAAGCGGAGCCAGATCGTTTTTTCTATGTGTATGTAAAATATTTCCACGAGGGCCAATCAGCACAGCCGTATTATATATTTTGCCAGCATCACTTTCTATGAGACCGCTACAGATATGAGTTCTATGTTTTTCTGCTAAAAACTGAAGTCCTTCTATATAGGAACCATTAATAGGTTCTGCAAAAGGACTAAAATCTGCAATAGTCGTATAAGGCTGAAATGGTGTTTCTCCGAGCAGGATGAGACCTGATTCGGCAGCAACCTTTTCGATCTCGGCATAAATGATATCGACAGCCTGACTTTTGTCTGCTGGGCAATCAAATTGAATAATAGATGAACGAATAGACTCTGTAATCATGGAAAAAACCTTTCTCTTGAGATTTCTATTTATGTAGCGCATTATAACCAGACAAACTTTTCTGGCCAAGCCCTACTAGCACTTTTTCTTCTTATATCCACGGCAATAGTCAAACCCCTGTATCCGTGTGTAATAATATCGACCGTCATTCATGCAATGTCCCTCCTCAATACCCATTTCATGAGTGTACCACATGAAGAAATCCGTACATTGCAAAACTGGCAGGATGCATACACTTTCTGGCCATGATTTTTACACCACAGTACCATCTCCGAGCTCAGAAAAACCTTCGTTTTCCTGATGGTGAAGTCGGGCATATTATCTGTGCAGAACGAGAACACACAGATAACTTTACCAATTTTGACGGTGTAAGCTATAGTATCCATTTACTATGTGCGGGCCGCGGGCACCTTATTAAGGCAAATGGAACATCCCGCACTCTAGAGAAGGGTGATATTTTTCAGCGCCCGAGTAATCAACCACACAGCACGATTGTTGACCAAGAACATGGCCCATGGCTTGAGCGATACATCTACATGAATGGTCGTGTTGCTAAACGCCTAACAGCCCTTGGATATCTCCCCATTCCACAATTGAGTCGAGAAAATGCTGGCTTATTTACTGAATATTTTATTCGGTTAAGTGATGCTATTCATCGATTTGATAAAGCTGAACGAGCTAATCAAGAGATCTTGCTACTCTTAACAAACTGTTGCCAAGCACTCGCGCAACACGCACAACCAAACGCAAACAGCAGTCTTATTGAACAGGCATGTTCATACCTTGATACTGATATTACTTCAAATATAAGCCTTGAGCAGCTCGCGGTTAAGCTTGGAGTGAGTTACAATATTTTACGAAAACGTTTCAAGGAAACAAAAGGGTGTAGCTTGCGCGACTACCGCATCACTCGTCGCATTAATCTCGCTAAACAATTTTTAGCCTGCGGGATGAGCGTTACTGAGGTTGCCGAAAAACTTGCCTACTGTAGCCCTTTTGCCTTTAGCAAACAATTTAAACAATATACAGGGGTAAGCCCAAGCTCTTTCACCTAAGCACCTAAGAAAGATTTTCAGGTGCCCCATTTGGTCTTCCATAACACTATCGAACAATCCTGATAACGCTGTCTTGCCGAAATTATCATCTCCAATAAGTATCCAAATATTTTCATACACAACCTTTACAGAGACCGCCCATGCCAAAACACATGTAATGAATATATGTCGATAACGAGTTCTTACATTCTTCCTTGCCAATTTGTTTGTTAACGTTATCTTATTTACATCAGGAGATGATCATGCGTTTGTTGCTGCTTTTGGTTCCACTATTTATCCTATTCCAGTCCTGCACTGAGAGTCATCATTATGACAGCTCCTCCCTGCATGTAGAAAACAACAGTGGTAGCACCATAAGCGCATTCTATCTCACACCCAACTACGACCATAGCTGGGGATATGATGAACTTGGTAGTGGGTATCTCTATTCTGGAGAAACACTCAACATTAGCGGGCTGGAATCTGGATATTATGACTACCAAGCCATTTTTACAGACTTAACCGTTATAGAAGGTTCCGTTTATCTGTATGACCATGATCTTGTGGTAGTCAACTTTGAGGCACCACCGCTTGGTAACATTTCCATCAGTAATACAGGAGTGAATACAATTATGGAAATTTACGCAAGCCCAATCACCTCTTCAGACTGGGGAGACGACAGATTAGGCAACAGCGTACTCTATCCAGGCGACAACCTTATTCTCCACGGCCTTGATGTTGGTAGCTGGGATGTGCAAGTTATCTTTGATGATAATGCCGTAATAACTCAAACTGTGAGTGTACAAAATGGGCAGACTACAGCGCTTGGCATGGCTGATACCGTAACCATACCAAACGGAAATGGTTAATTATTGACAGCAAGCCCGTCTAACAACGTTGCTATTTTAGTAAGCGCTAATTGAATACGATAGTATTCTGACGGACGATTGCGCTTATGCCATAATGCATGGAAATCGCGTTCAAAATAACGCAGGTCATCGGCAAGGCCATACAGTGATAAGCCAAGCTCTGGCACTTCTTTACCAACATGTTTTTGCAACACGAGAACGATATCTAAGAAAGCGATAATACCTCGAGCACCAAGTAACATTTCTTGGTAAGCCAAACCATCAGCAGGACAAGAACGCAGAGCGATGTTTTTCAGTTCAGCAGACAAAGCCAACATACGCTCACGCGAGGAACAAATGTCAGCCGTGTCTGGTATCCCCACTAAAGAGTCTGGTGCATACGTTTTGGGTTCGCGCCAATCTTCTGGAATCCATGAGTCAATCCAAAAATAGGTTTCATGCCAAGTAATAACATGCTCCTTCGCCATCTTCCGTAGCACGGCAACCACTTCTCCTGAGCTATCACCAAACTCTAAATAGCCGAACGCTTTATCATAAGCATCAATAGTTTCTGAGGTATAACTCTCTACATTCCAAGATAATGCAGCACCAAGAATAATCCCGTGCAAGGAATAGGTATGGCAATTAATGTGGCCACCATCACCCCATTCATTTGCAAGGAACCCCATTGCCCCATTTGCTTTGCCTTGCTGGGCTAATGCTAATAAATGTTCTGTAGATAATTCCAAATTTGCCACCCATCTATTTTGTGAGCTAAGTTGCACACAAATATAAAAGTCAACATCGCCGTTTTTAAAATCAGGAGAGGAATTTTTTGATGTATCATAATTCAGTGCTATTGCATTTTCTGGCAATTGTTCTATCAACTCTGGGTGATGTAAAATAACATCTCCCCATAACATCGGCCGCTTACCCAAGCCAGAAACGACTTCGGATATTTTGGTGACAAATTCAATATATAAAGCACCGACCCCTTCTTGCTCTGCCCGTTCTTTATTTTTCCCTTTCCCTAAATCCCATGTTTCATCACAACAAATATTAAATATTTCTGAAGTAAATAAAGGAGACAATTCTTCTATCATTTCTTTAATCAAGGCGATAGACTCATCATTTGATACATCTAAAGTATAACCCGTTACACGCTCCCACCACGAAAATGGTAAATCGCTCACGGACTCAACACGCTCATTCAAATGTTCTTTTCGCTTGCTCTTTATGGCTGTCGCAAAATGGCCAAACGAACTCATAGACGGAATCAGTTCAATATGTTGCTTACGGCAATAGGCATCTAACTTCAAAATATCTTCCGCTGAAAGTGCATCCGCTCCAGCCCAAATATCTGGATGGTTACGAAAAGCGTAGGTATGCTCTATATATATCTGAAATTGATTCATTTTGTAAGATGCAAGACGGTCCACCATGGCAAATAATTCATCAAGCGTTGGTATTTTTCCGCGAGACATATCAAAATATAATCCGCGAACGGGGTAATCTGGTGCATCCTCTATAGCAGAACAGGTAAGAGAGCTACCAGACTGGCGAATAATTTGCAATAATGTTTGAATACCATAATGAAGACCTGCATACCCTTGACCAACAAGAGTAATTTCTGTTGGTGTAATATCACAACGGTATGCCTGTTCGTTATCTCCACTCTGTAACTGTACATGAATAGGCAGTGTTATCCCGTTTGCCGACTTGCTAATAACAGGGCGCGTACCAATAACTGTTTCAAGAAAATTTACTAAAGTAAACACAGACTCAAAGTAGGTTACATCAATGTTTTCGTCCAAAACAATCGCAACGCTGCGATTGAGGGCAAAAACACCTTCTGTAGATGTAAGCTGGCGGGGAACTGGTAACAAATGCATAGGACAACCTTTCTCGTTATACCCGTAAACTCTACCAAAAAAACCATATTGTAAATAGACGGCACTCCTTTATACATGGACAATCTTATGATCACGCAAAAAAACACGACAATATACCGACCAACACCCGAAGTCCCCTCAGACACATTTACTGTCGTAAGTGTTGGCGCTCAAAAAGAAGAGGAAGCTCGCACGCTGCATTTACCACACGGAAGTCAAACATGGTGCATCCTCCATATGCATAGTGATGGGGCACTGGGCCAATCGCCAAACAATTGCGGAGGGAACAGTACAATCATATGGAACCCGACTGACGAGCAGCACTACGGCAATCCAACAGAAACATGGACTCATTCGTGGTTACACGCCCGTGGTGTTGGCATGAAGGAACTTATTCGTAGTGCGGATATTCCAACCAACACCCCACTCCAAATTAATGCTGATGGCATAATGGCGCACTACGCCAGCCTCGTCTACCATGAACTTTCGGCCTATGCGACTCCAGATATGAGTATATTAAGAAACCTCATTCGCATTTGGTTGAGAGAATTAAGTCGACTTTACCGCCTCCAACATGACGTTGACCATGAGCGTATTCCTGAAGAATTTCAAGCCCTGCGTTCATATATTGAAGATCATTTGCACGAACGATTCACCTTGGAATCACTCGCACAACACACACATTTATCTACCTCACAATTTTGCCTACTCTTCAAACGGTATTACCACACCAGTCCGCTGCATTTCGTCAATAATATTCGCATAAACCGCGCCAGTATTTTACTCGGCACCGAGCACTTATCTATTGGCGAAATTGCCGCTATAGTCGGATTTGACGACGCGCTCTATTTTTCACGCCTCTTCAAAAAAACTCTGGGCATCAGCCCTAAACAATACAGAGTAGATACCTACACGTAAATCCATAAAACCTTACGCAACAACCTCAATGCCGCCTTTAATTATGAAACCCTGTAGCAAGTTCGCCCTTTTGATATTCATCCAAAACGTCGGAAGTGCCTGACCTTCTATACCTTCAAAATAGGCTTTTGCCTTCGTTTTGTCTACGGTTGCTTTCAGATCATCAAAGCGACTATATTCGTTAATATTATCCTCTGTAATCTGTGTGATCATTAATGCCGAACATTTTTCTCCATCTAGACCGAAACAAATACATTTCATAACATTTATTATATAATTATTTTACATGACATACATTGTGCATGTTTTTTACCTTTTCCCTTATTACACATATCTTTTCTATGAGCAGAAGGACTTCAGTGCGTCTTTGAAACAGAGTACGTGATCATTTATACTTAAAACAGCATGTCCAGACAACACCACATTAGGTTGCTATAAACCCGTGTTTTTTCTTAAATTCCCGTGGGCTACAACCATGTTTCTTTTGGAAAGCACGTATTAGCGCGTGCCTACTGCCAAATCCGCAACGATGAGCAACAACGGCAACACGCTCGCCCTCAACTAATAGTTGACTGGCTAGACGTAAACGCTCTTGGGTGAGTAATTCTTTGGGCGTACTACCAACATGATCTCGAAAAAGTTGATGCAGTCGACTTGCTGACAGGCCACTTATGGAAATAAGGTCATTCACTTCAATAGGCCTATGCATGTTTGTCCAGATATATCGTAGTACATGTTCAAGCACCGGCAGCATTTCCTCCCCGCCCGTTCGTGATTGCTCATCTAAAACATTATTCACGAGTTCTTGCAGCAAAGCACATCGGTGACTTTTATCTGAGCTTGCTGTAATAGCATCAACCAAGGCTTTGCTTGGATATTCTGGAATGAAATCACGCAGTTTCATCGAACTGGTTTCCATTGATATATCAGAGAAACCACCAACAAAACCTTGACCAAAGAGTGTGCAGTCTGGACGAATGGTATCGTGCCCATGCCACGCTCCAGGCACTAAGATCAGGGCATCTCCTTGCTGTAGATCAAGACGACCTGCCCGTCCACCAAAAATACGCACCTGCCCTTGCAGGCAGGCCAATACCGTAGGAATGCTATGCATATGCCCTTCAAAATCAGGAGATCTGGGGCAATCGCGTGCCTGCCATACTGTGACATGCTGGACGTGGCTACTCAGCCAGTCAAGCTGGTGCCAGAGCTGGAGGGTCGATCTATTAAAGGTTAGTGCCATGATAAGAGCTTATCACCCCCTATAAATGTTGCAATATATGCGATTGTCATATCCATAACGTAACATTCTGTCCGTAAATGGGGGAGCAACAGCTGGAACAGTTCCATAGAGTACTGTTTAACCTTTAGGAAAGAAAGAAATAACATGACCGAAGCTGGCGCTCTTATCCGTCGTGACATTGCCGATGTCCAAACCCTACTCAAGAACTGGCCAACAGATGCATGGGAGCCATTACGTTCTGCCCTTGCTGCAAGCGCTGCAAAACCAGTAATGCTGGTTGGTGAAGGTTCTAGCCGCCTCTTTCCAGCGGCTTTATTACGTCACTTGCGCCGCCTCTGGCGTGCCCCCGTTCGTTTTGATGACTGTGGTGGCCGAGAAGCCGAACATTTTGACTTGAGCGGTCAAACAATTGTCGGCCTCTCAAACTCTGGCGAAACACGTGAAGTTGTTGAATTACTCGACCGCCTCATTGGTGAAGGTCACGAAGCAATTCAGGCTATACTTGGCCGTAACGATGGTTACATGGCAACCAACGTTAAACACCATATTGCTGTTCTTGATCGCCCTGAAGAAGCCGTTGCCGCAACCGTGAGTGTTATTGGTCAAGCCTTGGTGCTGGCACATGCACTTGCTGCTATCCAAGGCACAACAATTCCAACCGCTGACCTTGCGAAAGCCTGTGAACAACTGATGACCGAAAGCTTTAGTGATGAGGCCAGCGCTGTTATTCAAGGTGCCAAACGTATTTTCTGGTGTGGGGCTGATACTGGTGCCGCCGCAGAGCTTACCTTGAAAACGGTTGAAATTACTCGCCTGCCAGGCATTCATGCACCGGGCAACCTTGTGCTGCACGGCTTGGAAGAAATCATGGACGAGGGCGACGTTGTTGTGGTTATGGATTTACCAGAAGCTGATATGGACCTCGTGCAAAAATTCGTTATTGAAGGGACTCCTGCCAAAGTCTTACGCCTTGATACCAATAATGGCAACTGGCCTGGCATTACCGTTCCGGATTGTGGTGAATGGACCCCAATTACCCAACTGGTTGCTGGCTGGCGTTTAATGCTCGAAATTGCTGCTGTCCTTGATGTGAACCCAGATACCCCACAACGTGCTCGTAAAGTTGGCAACCCACGAACGGAAGGCTAAACACAATGAAAAATCCGTTTTTATCATTAATTGAAAAACATATCGCGCTCTATCAAACATTTCGCAATTTGGATTTGGGTGAATTTGCAGGCGGCCAAGCGCCAAAGACATCTAAAAACGGACCGAAGGTACTCATTTTTTCTCCACACCCAGATGACGAATGTATTACCGGTGGCCTTGCTCTGCGTTTAATGTATGAAAAGCACGTACGCATTATTAATGTTGCCGTTACCCTTGGTAGTAAAAAAGAGCGTCGTGGGCCACGCCTTGAAGAACTTACCAATGCCTGCAAATATCTTGGGTTTGATTTGGTGAAGCCAGCAGCAGAAGGTTTTGACAACATCAATCTTGAAGGCAAAGCTGCTGATCCAGAGGCATGGGCTCAACAAGTAAACATTATTAAAGACCTGCTACTACAAGAGCGTCCGACCATGATCTGTATTCCTCATAAAGCAGACTGGAATAAAACGCATGTTGGCACCCATCATTTGATTATGGATGCATTGGCTGCTGCTGGCCCCACTTTTCAGTGCCTTGTTGTAGAAACGGAATACTGGGGTGCGCTCAAAAATCCAAATGTTATGTTGGAACTGAGCGTTAGCGACATGACCGAACTCGTTGCCGCAACCTCGCTTCATAAAGGTGAAATTGCCCGTAATCCGTACCATATTTTCTTGCCTGCATGGATGATGGATAATGTTCGCCGTGGTGGTGAGCTGGTCTGCGGACAAGGAGAAGAACCACCAGATATTACCTTCGCTATGCTCTGCCAAGTCACAAAATGGACTGGTGTCGAAATTGTAGATGTGATAGAAGAAGGCATGTACTTCTCTGCCGTAGATGATCTACAAGGTTTACTTAACTTGTATTTCTAAGATAAAAAAAGTTAGAGAAAAGACACAGGCGTTGCTATACAAGCAACGCCTGTTTTATGAACACAGAGGGCGGACGTCCTCGTCCGACGCGATAGCCACACATGATTACTGACGGGCAAGAATGCTCCTCAACTCAGAAATATTCGATGGGGTGCAATAAGCGGACGAGGACGTCCGCTTTCCGAGTTTTATTCAACAGACGATATATACACAACACGGAAGACGGAAGACGGACGTCCTCGTCCGACGCGATAGCCACACATAATTTCTGGCGAGTTAGAGTGGTCCTCAACTTAAAAATATTTACCTGTGTATCCTAGGCGGACGAGGACGTCCGCCCTCCGGGCTAAAGTGCTGGGGTATCTGCTGGGTCTGGGAAGAACGATTCTATAATTCCGCCAAGATGGTAACCAGCAAGACCGCTTGCCATCCATACAGCACCAGCAGCAAATAGCACAATAAATAATATACGTACAAGTGAGAGTTTATGAATTGGACTATCACTTGGCATCCGTATTTTTCCGCTGAGATAAATAGCGCTAATGGCTAAAATAATAGTCCACGAGGCCAGCAGAGACGTACGGTTAAATATTCCCCACCCCCACACATAGGACACACCAGCGAAAAACTTTAATGATGCTGCAATTTCAATAAGCCCGCCAACATGTTTAATTTCGTTCATCCAGGAACCTGCGTTTGGCATTTTTTGCATAGCCTTGGGACTCATCGACAAGAAGAAAAATGGCAAGGCAATGGCAGATGAATACACAAGCATGCCCAAGGTTGCGCGTAATGGATCGCCTTGATTCACCCCTTCAGCCAAAATAGCACCAGCAATAGGAGCCGTACAGGTAAACGCAGTAATGCCGAACGTTAAACCCATTAGCAGAGCGCCAATGTAACCACCACTGCCGCTGCCAAATTTAGATTGTATTTGATGCGGCAAACGCAAAAAGAATACACCCAGTAAACTTAAGCCCAAAACTAAGAATAAAACGGCTATGACAAGATTCACCCACACGTTTCCGGCAAAATCCGTTACTGCCCGCTCTAAAACAAAAGACATAATTAAACCAATGGCGGTAAAAAAGAGCATAATACCCGCGCTATAGGCTGCTGCTAAAGGCATAAGTTTGCGACCATCTGATGACTGTTTCGTGAAAAAATTGATAGTCATTGGTATCATTGGATAGGTACATGGCATCAGTAATGTAATTAAACCACCAAGCAGGGCGTTAATCATAAACTGCCACCAAGTTGAACCAGTCTCTATTGTTACACCATCACCCCCCTGTAGAAAAGCAACAAAATCAGCAGAACGTTCTTCATCTGTTTCACTGAACACTTCTGCCCAACCCTGCCAACGACCATCAGGCAGAATAGCTACATAAAAAGGACGTGTATAAGTCCCAAATTGGCGACGCTGCCATTCTCCAAAAACCGTATGGGTATCAGTATCAAGCTCTATGGCCATACCACTATTCCATGCTGTTTGCACGTCTGGTCGCTGGAAAACGGTTTTAGCCATAGATTGGCAGTTCGGACAAAACGGGCCAGTGAAATCAAGCAAAGCAAGAGTACCTTGAGCTTGAGCAGCAGCTATAAGCGCTTCCACCTCCTCTATCTGCTGTGGTTTGCGCCAGTTAATACCGTTATGCTCTTCCACTGCGGGTAACGCTGCTGGCCATGAAGAAGCGGGTGTTTCTGGTATAAATACATCTGATACATTTAATTGTGTAGGTTCCTGAATCGGTTTTTGCTCAGTGAGCCTCTCCTCTTGCTGTTTGTCTTCCTTGTCTTCGATATGTTCAGATTCATCAGATAGAGTAAAAGGCACACGTAGGTTCATAACGGGCGGCTTGCACGTTTGATCATTGCAAACCATGTAAGTCGCAATCAAGGCGGCTTCAATTTCTTCTGTTGGCCGAATAATCGGAATATGAAGCGAAACAAGACCCGCAGGAAAAATAGCTGAACCCATATTATCAGTATGCACAACTTGGTCTGCCACAATTGGGCCTGCCACTTCGAGCTCTTCCAGAGACAGCTCGGTTGCCACTGGCTGCTCACCACTACCAGTCAATCCATAGAGATGAAAAGTTTTGTTAATCCCGTCAATTGGCTCCAGTTCCACACGCAGGAAAGAACCCCCATCCTTCTCATAGATAAAAATGCGCCCATTCACATCACCAAATTCACGACCTGCACCACCAAATTCACGAACCAACTGGCCAGATTCACTTGCCGCAGAAATTTCAGAAACAAGCAAGAACAAAACAAGGGAAAGCCATAGCCAGTAACGCATTCAAACACTCCTTCACAATCAGCCAATCAATAATATCAGCCACTTTAGTCTCAGAAACAACTCAGCCACTTCAGGGTGGGTAAAGCCAAGCTATTAAAGCAACTTCATCAGTAATACGGTATAGATTGGTCCCTGTTTGCTCCTTGCCTCAGCGGGCAAAGCCCTAGCGTGTGCCACCCACTCATTTGTAGGAGATTCTTGTCATGAAGCGGACACATACCTGCGGCCAATTACGCGCCGATCATATAGACAACACTGTCACCCTGTGCGGATGGGTTCAAAACCAACGTGACCACGGTGGCGTTATCTTTATTGACTTGCGTGACCGTGAAGGACTGACCCAAATCACCTTCGACCCGGATATCTGCGGTGCAGATATTCACGCCATTGCAGACCGCATGCGCAGTGAATGGGTTATTCAAATTACAGGTGCTGTTCGTAGCCGTGGCGATAACGCGAATAAAAAAATGGCTACTGGCGCGATTGAAGTCTACGTCACCAGCCTTGAAGTTTTAAATAAATCTGAAACCCCTCCCTTTGAAGTGGATGAGCATTCAAAAGTTGGCGAAGAAATTCGTTTGAAGCACCGCTTCCTTGATCTACGTCGCCCAAGTGTGCAACGCCAGACTATTACCCGTCATAAAATCACCAAAATTGTTCGTGATTATTTTGATGATGAAGGCTTTCTCGATATTGAAACCCCTATCCTCTGCAAAAGCACCCCAGAAGGCGCGCGTGACTATTTAGTCCCAAGCCGCGTTCATCCAGGCGAATTTTATGCCCTACCACAAAGCCCACAGCTATTCAAACAGCTGTTGATGATGGCAGGCTATGATCGCTATATGCAAATTGCCAAGTGTTTCCGCGATGAAGATTTACGTGCCGACCGCCAACCAGAGTTCACCCAAATTGATATTGAGATGAGCTTCGTTGATATGGATGACGTTATGCAAACCGCCGAAGGCATGGTTCGCAAAGTATGGAAAGACCTACTCAACGTTGAAGTTGGCGAGATTCCTCACATGGATTACGCCACCGCCATGCTACTCTACGGTAGTGACAAACCTGACCTGCGCTTCGACATGAAAATTGTTGAACTTACAGACTGGGCTCCAACTTCTGGCTTTGTTGTCTTTGCTGGTGCTGTTGAAAATGGTGGCGTCTGCCGCGCCCTTAACGCTAAAGGCGCAGCCAAAGACATTAGCCGCCGCCAGCTTGATGCTCTCACCGAATTCGCCAAAGACTTTGGCGCTAAAGGCCTTGCCTGGATCAAAATTGGTGACAACGGTGAATGGCAAGGTCCAGCCGCCAAAAACATCACCGAAGAAGCACGTATCGCCCTTGGCGAGCGCATGGGCGTTGAAAACGGTGACCTGCTCTTCTTCGGCGCAGACACAGAAAAAACGGTCTGCAATGTGCTGGGCAACCTCCGTGTAGAACTTGGTGTCAACCGTCTTGGCCTCACCAAATCTGGCCAGTGGGAATTCTTGTGGCTGCACAGCGCTCCAATGTTTGAATACGATGAAGACGAACGCCGCTACAATAGCGTTCACCATCCATTCACCGCTCCCTACCCAGAAGAGCTGGAAAAAATGGAAACCGACCCTGCAAACGTACGCTCACTCAGCTACGACATGGTTCTCAACGGTGTTGAAATGGGCGGTGGCTCCATTCGTATTCACCAACCAGATGTGCAAGCCCGCGTCTTTAAAGCGCTTGGCATTTCAGACGAAGAAGCAGAAGAAAAATTTGGTTTCTTGCTTGATGCCCTAAAATACGGCGCACCTCCACACGGTGGCCTCGCATTCGGTCTCGACCGTCTCGTCATGCTCATCCTCGAACTAGACAGCATCCGCGACATCATCGCTTTCCCAAAAACACAGAAAGCCCGCGATCTCATGAGTGACGCTCCTAACCTTGTTGACGAAAAACAACTCAAAGAATTAAGTATCATCTCTAGCGCACCTCCACGTAGTTAATTAAATATCAACTCACAAAAGGGGATGCCGTTTACACGGCATCCCCTTTTTTTGTAGCAACAACAAGCACTATTATATTTTAATCAGTCATAGAACTATTCCAGATTCTTTCAGGTAAAAATAGAGACTCTTATTGAGATATGGATATTCAATAAACTCAACAGTGCAATTACAAGAATCTCTCTATCCACTAAATTTTATCGCTGTTTATTTTCTTCGATCTCTGGTTTACCACGATTGGCGAGGGTCCAGTCTGTGTCGGCAAGATAAGAGCGTTCACCAAGGCGAGAAAGTGTTCGTAATAGATCAGGGTCAGGGAGACCGTTTTCTTGAGCAACACTGTCTGCAATATGAGCGTGTAAGACTTCGAGCAGGCAGAGGCTTGCTGCTGGTTCACCGACCGGGACTTCTGTGCTGAGACGACATTCGAGAGCAATGGGAACATCTACAAGACGCGGCGGAGCAACTAATTCTGAAGGAAGGCTTGGCATGCCAATTTCATCAAGTTCACTAATATCTGCTTTATATTCAGCACCACATTGGTGGACAGCATCAATCTGCTCTGGTGCAGGCAGATGAATCACCGCCTCACCTTGGGTACGTAAATTAACCAACGTATCTTTTGGTACTTTACGATAACCAATAGAAAAGCCGAGGGTTGGTGGTGATGATGTAATACCCGTAAAAAAAGAAAATGGCGCAAGGTTTACTTGTCCATCAACACTGATGGTACTCACCCATGCGATAGGACGAGGGACGATGCAGCCAACCATAAAACGGTAACGTTCTGCTGGGCCAAGTTCTCTTGGATCGAAATGAGTCATATGTATTTACTCTTCTTTTTTATTGTTCTACTGTAGATACCGTTCGTGCTTTCAAACTCCACACACGTAAGACAACGGGATCACCGCTGCGATCTGATATCTTTTCTGCGCACAGATGACGACCATCTGAGCTCCATATTGGGTTGCGATAACCTTTTTCAAATAAAACTGGCTGATGTTGTTTGTCTGAATAGTCTACTAAATAAATGCTGCTCTCTGGCCCGTTGCAGGCGATAATTTTATCTGTAGGGCTAGCCACTGCTGCCCAGCCTTTTTCCATGACCAATTGCGGCTCGGTGTCTGCGTTGGCAACATAAAGAATGTCACTGCCACCCATGTGCCAAGGTTGCCCCGAAATGGGCGCATGATGGAGGCTCGTAACAACGACCCCACCATCTACCGTCCAACGTGGTTGAACCGCATGTCGTACAATGGTACTTTGAGCACCTTCTTTCCAACGAATAATCACATCACTCGGTTTGCTCTGATCAGTCCAATAATTTGTATCATGAATAGGTGCAGTTTGTAGAGCAAAACCAGGGCCACCTTTTTGTGGTTCTGCTTCAAAACCAAAATCATATTCTTCGCCTGTTCCTGAACTATTATAAAGCCAAACCACTTCACCAACATTTGCTACAATCTGATCATTCCACAAACGTGGACGATAGCCACCATTACCAAAATCCTCGCCGTGAGAAATGCCTTGTCGGTTTATCTCAAAAACAGTCATACCCATAGATGGCTCTACGGGACGCTCTTCATCCATTTCCATCAAACGTGGAGGCCCTGCAATAATGCGACTTGGAGTAATCCACGTAGCCCAACCAATACGACCTGTTTTAGTCAAATCATAAAAACGTGGCTGCCCCTCTTGCAATACCCCAAGACCTGCACCAGAACGTACAAGAATACGCAAACCACTGGGAGCCCACTGGGGTTGAGGGTTTGGATCATCTGTTTGCAGAGTCCACGAACGGACGCGTATCAAGTCTGCTACACGCACCTGCTGGCCATCATCTAGGGAAGATTTTGAACGACTTCCACAGGAGACAGAGAGTAACAAACAACAGACGATACAAGCATAAATACGCATGCGAGCCAGTGTGGTTCTCGAAACATTGATACAAGCGCATATCCCAGCCTTCACAGCAGGTGTCACTCTTACAACGTTTTATGTCTCTATGATTCCCTATCACCCATCCACACGAGCTGGCCCACTACTCACACCACAAAAAAATCCCCACACTTATTGTGCAGGGATTTTATTTTGGAGGCGCCGCCCGGACTCGAACCGGGGTCTATGGATTTGCAATCCACCGCGTAGCCGCTCCGCCACAGCGCCGTCTTTTTGACAGATGCGAGATGGTATAAGCCTAGATGACTTGTCAAGACCAAGTGAACCTCCACCCCTAGGATCTATCGATCAAAAACAATCATGTTCCGTCTTTTCTATTGAGGACAAGAGAGCTTCTTTTAAAAAGGAGCAAACCATTTGAGAAAGGATGCATACCTATGCTGAACACTGATAGTAATCGTTACAATGAATATGGGTACTATATCTGTCCCGATGTGCTCTCACATACAGATGTTACGAGGTTCCGAACACTGCTTGATGATATGATTAGCAAACTTGGAGCAGATGAACGACCAGAAGGACTGAGCGAACCCCATGTTGCGGCTGACTCTTGGCAAGATTGGCTCGAACTCTGCCGCCACCCTGCAATCCTTGATGCCGTAGAACAAGCACTTGGACCAAATTTGGTGCTCCTGATGAGCCACCTAATCGTTAAACGCGCCAATGATGGCTACCAAGTCCAATGGCATCAAGATAACACCTACTGGGCATCTGTTACTGGCACCGATGTTACAACCTGCTGGCTCGCTATTGATGATAGTGATAAGGAAAATGCCTGCCTACAAGTAATTCCATCAACACACGACTATACAGAGTTACCAATGGTTACTGCTGACGACAATAATTTACTCACTGTCAGAGTAGACGTGGATGAGGCAACAGCAGCACAAGCTGTACATGTTGAATTACCAGCAGGCAGCATGAGTTTGCACGATAGCTATATTTTACACGGCAGCGATGCAAATACCAGTTCACGCAGACGAGCAGGGTTCACGATGCGATATGCCAATGCTGCCAGCGTACAGGTTGACGTAGCTAACCACGGCAAACCTGTGTACTACGTTCGCGGTGATACGGCTTACATGCCAGAGGGTGCGAGAGATATTCGTCTTGGCACCAGTTTGCCAGAACATCCGGGAGAACATGTTTCTCAAAACTCTCGCCGTAGCGCAGCCAGTGCACAGGTTACTCCATGAAGACCGCTGCTGTTCTTATTCCTGAATTACATCACCCGCCCGTTATTGATGATGTCGTGTTTACCGGTCCTGGTGATAATGAGGTCGCCATAGATATAAAGGCATCTGGCCTCTGTCATACCGATATCAGCTGGATTGATAATGCTCGTGAAACCCCCTGCATTCTGGGTCATGAAGGAGCGGGCATTATTAGCGCTGTAGGAAAAAATGTTCGTCATCTCCAAGAAGGTGATCATGTTGCCATAAATTGGCGGGTACACTGTGGCCAGTGTCAACATTGTCGTAGCGGTCGTGGTGCATGGTGTGAAAATGCTTTGGACACGGAAGAACCGCGTGTTTTCTGGCAAGATGCACCCATCCATACTATTTTAAGCGCAGGCACTTTTTGCAAACGCTGTATCGTGCCTGCTGGTGGTGCTGTACCCATTCGTAAAGACATGCCTTTTGATAAAGCTGCATTACTCGGCTGTGGTGTTGCTACCGGTATCGGCGCAGCTCTCTATACCGCACAAATCCATCCGGGTGATGATGTGGTTATTATTGGTGCTGGCGGTGTGGGCATGAATATTATTCAAGGTGCACGGCTACAGGGCGCTGGTACAATAATTATTATTGATCTACACGAAGAAAAATTAACACAGGCAAAGAAATTTGGCGCAACTGATGTCATTTGCGCAAGTACCTGTAATACCGTTGATGCCGTGTTGGCTTGCACCAATGGTCGTGGAGCAGAACATGTTTTTGATGTTACCGGTCTTCCCAGCATTATGGAAAATGCTCTACAGATGCTCGGTCGTGGTGGGCAGCTAACCTGTGTCGGAGTACCAAACCGTGGCGACACAATGACCTTTGAACCCCGCAAACTTATTAGCATGCAGCAAACAATCTGTGGCTGCACCTATGGCGATATTCATCCGGGACATGACTTACAAACCTTTGCCCAATGGTATATGCAAGGGCGCATCGAATTGGATAGCCTGGTAACGAAAACCATCAACCTTGAAGAATTGCTCCCAGAATTTACACGGAAAACAGCACCGCATGAATTTCGGACTGTTGTAACTTTTGAATAAATACTTTTTATTCACCGAGGTTTTATTACTAGTAGGAACAAACCCATGCACATATTAACAGAGCTTCGACCACATCAATTGGATGCAATTATAAAAGAAACACCTGTGCTCGTTCAGGGTATTGGCACCATTGAGTGGCACAGCTATCATCTGCCCATTGGTCTGGATGGGCTTGTTGCTGAAGCAATAAGTACCACCATAGCCAAACGAGCTGATGCTCTGCTTGCTCCTCTATCCTATGCAGCAACTGGTGGCGTTCCTTTTCCGTACACTCAGCATTTGCCATTAAATATAATTGAAGATTTGTACGTTGCTCAGTGGAGTGCTTTTGCTCAGATGGGCATTCAAATATTAGTCTGTTTTTCTGGGCACTTTCCTTTGTTGCAAACTCTTTGCTTAAAACGTGCAGCAGTACGGGTTATGAACGAGCAGCCAATAACGATCTGGCCAATCGTCGAATATGACCTGAGCACAGACATCGATTTCTTTAGTGATCATGCCGCTTATGGTGAAACATCTTTACTTATGCATATACGGCCTGAATTAGTGGATATGGGTGCCGTTAGCGCAGCCGAAAAACTTGATGGTATTCATGGTGAAGACCCACGCTTACGGGCTTCTGCCGCTGATGGACAACGCTATATGGAGCACATCTGTTCACGTGCTGCAAGCACCATTCTTCGTCTGCGTCAAGAATACGGTACTTTCAAACAACAAGAATGGCTACAGGCGCTGAGTGCTGGCGTTGATGTACTTGCCGCTACCCAGCAGGCGCGTGACCGTATTGGTGCCAAGCAAACCCCCGCTATTTTCTCCGATCACTGGTCTGCTTGGTGTGAAGCACTTGCTACGGGGAACTATCAAGAAGCCCTCAAACATGCAGCAAAACATATGGGACTTTTTGGGTCAGATATCTCATACTTGAACAAATCTCAGCCCTATTAGATTGCGCGCCTACTTATTGAAAGGCCTTCCTATGTTCCTCTCTCAGCGCCACTTGCTTCCTTCACTCGTTTTCTGTCTGAGCACACATGCTCTATCCGCTGAAGAGGCGGCTCCTACAACACCTACACCGACTCCATCACCGTGGACCCATAAACTCGATTTGGGTGCCTATCTCAGCAGCTTTACAACAGGCAACTCTGACACTTCTCGTGATTCTACAATTGCTGGCTCCAACGATAGCATTACTTACGTGATGAAAGCCAACGGCATGCTAAATTGGACGGAAGATAAGCATAGCGTCAAACAAACGCTTGCTGCTGAATTTGGCCAACAAAAGACAGAAGATGCTTCATGGGTTGAAAATATTGATTTAATTGATTACGACGGTGCCTATGACTACTCATGGGAAAAACCACATTTTGGCTACGTAGCTTGGGGTTTAGATACGGTCTTTACTGGCGCTGAGCCAGATGACAATTTTGCCGACCCGCTTGCGGGAAAAGTATCTGTTGGTTATGGCCAACGCCATTGGGAACTCAAAGTTGACCAACAAGAATTGATTGCCCGCGCAGGTATCCGCACCCAAAAGAAATGGGGCACCGGCCTGAGTAGCACAGAAAAAGAAGCCGAAACTGGCTGGGAACTCTTTGCTCATTATGACCGCGCTATTAGCGATGATATTTCTTTCTGGGGACAAGCTGAAATCTTCGGAGAATTTGAAGATGCTGGCCATATTTCAACCCTGCTGACCGCAGCGGTAAAAGTACAACTCCACAACCAAATCTCTTTAGATGTGAGTTGGCGCTCATACCATGAAACAGAACCAGATGACTCGGCCAGCAGTGTTGGCTATGATGAATGGAGCTATAGCCAATCTGCACTGATCGGTATTACGTATACCATTAAATAATATTTCTTAGAAGCGAATATCACCGTTGAGAATAATACTGAAGCCGGTTCCGTCTGTTGCGGAGCCGGCTTCTCTATAGGTTGTGTTTGCGAGGTTTTCTATACCAATGCCGTAGCTGTGGTTTTCATCCACATTATAGGTCGTGTGAATATCCATAATGGCATAACCTGCTAGAGCACCATCAGCATCACCTGCCATTGTTAAACGAACATCACCGCCATCACTATCGGCGACATCGTTATAAGGCGCAGCCCAACGAATGCGTGGAGTTAACACCCATTTATCTCCGTTATCCATACGTAATGCAATTTGGCCATAGACCCGATTGGCGCGGCTGATATTATCTGAAAAGGTCGTTCCATCTTTTTGTGGTACATCTTTTCGAGCACGCACAACACTCAAACTTGTTTCCAAGGTCCATGCGGCTGATGCTGAATCCATCCAACCACTAAATGGTAAATGGTAAGCAAGACTCATTTCACCACCATATAAATTAGCTTGTTCACCATTATCAGTATAGCCGTCAAGAATAGTGTCATTATCTAAATCTTCGTAAACAGTTTGAATAACATCAGTGATGTGCGTGTAGAAAACGGTGACACTTGTTTGTACCGCTTCTGTAATGTAATGGTGCCCCACTTCAAAGCTGAGACTTTGCTCGGGATCAAGATTTGGATTACCTGCCACAAAAATACCTGATGAACCTTTGTCTTGGGAACCAGTTAAGTTCGTTAAGTTAGGCGCGCGAAAACCTTGGCTCGCTCCAATAAATACGGTTTGTTCATCTGTTGCTCGCCACAATAAACGAGCAGAAGCTGTTACAGCCTCTGCCGAACTGTCGGCTTCATTGGTTGAATACCCACGACCAGTTACATCTGCATTCCAGCTAACATGCGTATAACGCAGTCCAGAAACGAGTGAAAACGTTTCATTTATGTGCCAGTCATCTTGAACAAACACAGCACGTGTATCGTAGGTACTGCCATCTGGAACCGTTGTATTTTTATCACTGGTATTGGTTAATGTTAATGAAGATGGGGTTGCGCTCGCTTCGCTATCTGGACCGTTATAACGTCTATACGCATTAGTCGTGGTTTCATTGATTGCGGTTACACCCCAAGTCATTTCGTGCTCGTCACCAATAAAGGACAGCACTTGCATATCTATCCCATAGCTATCTATTTGGTCGTCTTTCTCTTCTAAACGATAGGTGTCTTTATTGCCCGTATTCGCATCATCTTTAAAACGCTCGCGCCGTTGCTCTTCTTTATGCTGATGCCACCACACAGTACTACGAACTTCTGCAAAGGTAGGTGCATCAGTCTGTATGGTATGACGCGCATGCGCATAAGTAAATTGTTGGAGATCAAAATAACGGCTAATGCGATCTGTTTTACCTGAATTCGCAAAATACCCATCAGGACGCGGCGCATCTGTTATACTGTTACGGCCAAGTGCGAGCGTCAGTGTTTGTTGGTCTGCAATATCCCATGCTAAACGACCGCCAAAAGAAAGACGGTCATAACCACTATTGGGTATTGTATCATCATTGGTACCAGATGATGCGGCCTGCGCTAAATTATCTGCGGTATCGCTGCCGCCGCGCATATCACCAAACTGAGCAAGGCTCGCATCAAGAGACCACGCTACAGATTCAGTCTGACCATCTACGCCAGCACTCACATGTCCACCGTGCGTGCTACTAGTTTGCGCGCTCATCCATGATGACACAGATTCATCTACACCTCGGCCTGCTTCAGCTAAACGGAAATCCAATGCTCCAGTCATCCCGTCTGAACCCGTAACCGTGGATGATGATCCGAGAATAGTATCGATGCGGCCAACTTGCTCATCGCTCACCAAAGCTGCATATTGGTTTGGACCTGGGCGCATCATCGCATGCGATAACCGGACCCCATCAAATAACAACAAAGCTTGCTCACCAGTTAAACCACGGATAAACGGACTCGCCTGACTTGGAGCCGTGCGCTGAATAAATACACCTGGACTGTAGGCAAGCGCATCTACCAATTCTCGAGCGTTCCGTTCATCTAATTGTTGCCGATCTAATTGATAAACTGCATACGGCTGTTCTTCTGGCGTATCGCCTAAACGCGTCGCCGTTACTGTAATAGCCGTATCTTCTGCTTGCAGCGCACTGGATAATAACAATAAACTTGGAACAAGAGCAATATATTTTCGTGAAAAATGCATGGACTTCCCTTCGTCTTTTTTAGTACACCTGTCCTATGCACAATTGAAGCCAAAGAATAGAGTACCTAAAGGTCCATTTTTGATTACTGCGTAAACAGCACTCATCTCTAGATGATAACAGTAGCGACAAACAAGCATCCTAGGAGCGAAGTTATTCAACCCACTTTTCAGATTAAGAATGCAAAGAACTCCAATGAACAAATACGAACAGTCAGGGATCTGCTCTAATCTGTTCCACTCACTTCTTAGATGGCACCACTGAATAGTTCTAGTCACTTTGGTCTAAGCGCAATATATCACTTGTTCTACAGCTTTTGTCCACTAATCTGACTCGGTGGGATATATGAAGAATGGATATGGACTGCGCGCGAGCGTCGTTTCAGCGTGCCTTATGGGGCTTGTGAGTTCGTGCTCACAAAGTGATACCCCTGTTCGTGAAAACGCCTCCACGGCAAATAAAACACCACTACCAAGCACTCAATTTGACAGTAAGCTTCCTGCTGCTGCAACTGAACTCGCAACGACTATATCCCCTGTTTTACCAGCAAAAGAAGCCGTTTATACTGATCTTCATGCCCCGCTGTATGAAGGTCAACATATCCTGCAACAAGTGCTCCCACTGCTTGATGCAGAACCCTATGTGTTCTCCCTACAATCAACACAAGGCTTAGATGGTACTCAGGTACAGCAGCTTGTTCATACAACACGCAGCCTGAACCGCAGAGACCTGAGTGATGAATCATTGGTGCTCTTCTTCCGTGTTCCACAAGCGCAGACTGAACAAACGGAGAACACCTACACATGGGTCTATTGTGATCCACAATCACTTCAGCTCATCCCCTGTGATGGGTCTGCCAAATACACACCGATCAAATGTAACACGGCAGGCGACACAACCATTGTTTCCGTTATGCGGACATTTATTGATGCCACCCGAAGTGAGCACATTCTTCAATGTGATATTCGACTCAACAACACTGGCAACATAACGCCATTTCGGACAACGTTTGTGACCGCTGGTCATTCACCGGTTTATATCAGTAGCTTAGAAAGCATTGTTTTTTGCCGTAGCGCTCACAATGGGAAACGACAATTATGGACGCTTCCACTCGATAAAATGGCCGCACCACAAGTCTTACTGCCCACACATAACAATGGTAGCAAACATATAACACGGGATATGCATAGCCCACAGTTACTTGCTGATGGCAGCTTGCTTTTTAGCGCCTCGTTTACGACCAACTCTGATTCCCATCATTACGAACCTTATCGTTATGATTTTTCTAATGGCCAATGGTACCCATGCCCAGAAGAGTTATTACATCAACACGCCTTTAATGGTCTCACCCTGACCCATCGCCGTAATACCCAAGATGCTTTTTCTATTGCTCGCTTTCCGCAGCAATGGGATTTACGCAGTGTTCTTGGACTGGTAGCCGCGCACAATACTAGCGTTAATAAATACCGCGCCTTGCTTGCAGCAACACTCAGTAACGACCAACAGCTCGCCTTACATGCGAGTCAGCACAATACGCAGACTCTATCCCAAACATTAACACATACCGTTCGCTACGGCTTACACGACCTTGGCCCTACATCGACAGAGCCAAACACATCTTTGCAAAGTATTCGTGCAAACATTGCTGCTGATGCCGTTCGAGAAGAGCTTAATCGCCAATTGGCAGATGCCTCAACCTTATACATGCAGGCGCGATCTTTATCGGATCAGCTTACTATTGATGCAGAAATGTTAGACATTGCTGAAAAACAAATCAACTATTGGGCACAACGGCAAGAAGCTGGCCACGCATTACGAGCCCGTGTTTTGCAAGCAGACACAGTTGTAGAACGAATAAAAGCTCAGCAAGCAACCCACCAAAAACATTACACGCTTGCCGTCGGCCAATTAAAAAACATTTGCGCCTTACCCGCCTATGTTCAAATCAACTTTCCAAGTATTCAATACCGTTTACAAGATGATCAAAACATAAACCCTACACGTTTTGAACACATGGCGATGAGTAATCATCCACGCATTCGTGCTGCCCGCGCTGCTTTAGCACAGGCCTTCTCTGGTGCCCATACCAACTATGCTGAACCAATTGATCAATACATTGCTTCTACCATGCAGGCACCCAATAATCCATCAATAGACGCACATGTGCATGCTATACAAGAAGCGCTGCTCTTATCACAACAACAAGAAGCTGAAGATATTAAATTAATTCTTGGGCAATCCATCGCCTCGTATCGTAATGCATGCAATCGCCTGCGGGCCGTTGAGAAACGCATCGCTTGGGCCTTAGAACAAGTGCGTTTATCTCGCCTGTACGAACAGTACCCACTTGCAGAAACAAGCTATCGAGAACAGGTCTCCACCCTACTAGATGAACGTTTTTCTTATTACGAAACACTCACTGAAAGTTTAGATGAACACGCTACTCTGAGCGCCCATTATGTACAAATTTGGGAGCATATGGGTTTGATGAACACGATTAACGAACAACTTGCTCGCCTTGATAGTAAACAGTTAGACAAACACCGTCTCTCCGTTTGGGTGATTGAAGACCGCGACCTTATCGCAGATAATAAACGCATAGATACATTTATTGCCCATGCTCAGCGTTGGAATATAAAACGTGCCTATGTTTATTTAGATAATAATGCTTCTTTACTGGACTCCGCAGATGGTGCTGGCCGCCTAACCGTTTTCCTCAATAGATGTGCCGCAGAAAATATAGAAATATGGGGGCTTGTTGGCGAAGCTTCTTGGTTACTTGATGATACGAGTAGTCACCTACGCACTACTGCCGCCCGTATAGCAGCCTATAATGAAACATTTGGTGCTCTTGAGCCGCTGCTTGCTGGTGTCGTCTGCGCCCTTGCCCCGCATGCACAACCTGGTTGGGCGCGCAACCCCATGACCCGCACCTTACTCAGCAAACAATATGTCACCGCTCTACGTGAATTACGTGCAGCCTTACCACAAACAACATTATTTGCAGAATGCCCGTTATCATGGTTTAACCAACAAGATGATCGACACATCTTGGAACAGATTGAGTCGGTAGTCGATGGTGTTTGCTTGCAGTATAACAACCTTGAACCAGACCAGCTCAGCCTACAAACACGCGGTTTCCTGGAGTCTTGGAGCAAGCAGGTTGAAATTGGTGTTCCAGTTGAACGCACTCGCCAGCAAGCCTTTCCTATGCGCACCGTTGCTCGTTTAGCCAATACTCTAGCAGAAACATTACTTGGTGATCAGCGCTACCACGGTCTTTCCTGTCATGATTACACCGATCTTGCCGAACAATCGAAAGCACATCAACAAAACGGCGTTGTTTCTGCCGATCCTTTTGAAAACACGACACCATATGAGCTGTATACGGAACCAAACGACCGAATGACAGGCAAGCGCATAAACAGACGTGGCGGAGCCGTTCATGAAGCTCAGCTTCCGTAAAGACCCCCCACCGCAATCGCAGCCACAACAGCACACCACTGCCCGCCATTCGATACAGTCTTCTTGGCCGCGCCCCCAGATCTCACTTCCAAACACATGGGTACTCTTGACTCTTGGCCTTGTAACAAGCCTTGTAGTTGGCGGCTATTTCTGGTGGAAAAACTCACACATAGATACGCTTGGTCTCGTAACCACTTACACCGACCATTATATTGCCCCAGTACGCTCTCGTATCACCAGTATTCCTGTTCGTAATGGCGACCTCGTAACTACCGGTGATACCCTCTTTTATTTGTCTTCTGACGAAGCACGACATACCCTACAAAAATCGAAAATAGTACTTCAGCAAAAACAATTAGATTTAACTGCTGCAATTACTCTGCGCAACAGACACACCATTAGCGTTGAAGCTATCGCCAATAAAAAGGCAGCCTTTGCCGAACAAACAGCACACATTGCTCATCAACGACAAAATATTATTCTCGCACATAAGACAACCTTGCAACCACTTACCAATAATCTGGCACTCGCAGAAAAAAAACTCGCTCACCAGCATTCCGTTTCTGAACAATTAACCACCGCAGAAGACGATACACTACTCCTTAAACATCTCGATGCAGCGAGTGCTCAAGATGCTATTCGCATGAATGAAAAACGACAACAACAGCAATTGATCATAGAAACGCTGCACACAGATATTGCCAATACAACTCATGCCATTGCCCAACACAAAGAACAAACACGCATACAATTAGAGCAACTCACTGCTGAAGAAACAACCCTCCAAGATCAACAGAAACGCATGGAGCAAACCTTAGATGCAGAGCAAGAACTGACCCTTGCCCAAGATGAGACAACCATTGCTCGGCTCCGTTCAGAAATTGAGAACCTGAAAAAAGACATTAGACATCTCACCGAACAAGCTGGACCACATAGATACACTGCGCGTGCCACCGGCATCATTGTTGGCGTCAATGGTACCGATGGCGCCATGATCGCTCAAGATGACACCATTATTAGTATTGCCCAAACCGAACAACTATGGGTTAATGCATTCATTCGACCAGAAGACCGCTCGCTTCTGCTTAATCATGAAAGCATCACGATTGTACCATCAGCAGGCGGACAATCTTTTGCCGGACATATTACCACGCCTGGCGGTATAGAAGAATCTGTGCCAGAAAGCATTCGTGACCTCAACCCAGACCTGACGCATGCCCTCCATGTGCATATTGATGTGAGCAAACGTAAAGAACTGATTCCGGGCGACCGCGTACGCGTTATCATTCGGTAACTACTTGCCTTCCCCCTTATTTATAGGGTACTATGTATTAGATGGCTAATACAGATACATTCATCGGCAAAACCTTTGGCAATATCACGATTACCGCCCAGCTAGGAGCTGGTGGCATGGGCATGGTGTATAGAGGCCACCATAATACCACTATGACTGAAGTTGCGGTCAAACTCATTCGCCAACAAAATGGTGAAGAAAACAAGCAATATGTAGATCGTTTTATGCAAGAGATTCGTGTTGCTGCGCAAATACGTGATAAAAATGTAGTACAAGTGTTAGATGCTGGCTCTGAACATGGCATGACTTATCTGATTCTTGAATTAGTTGATGGCGTGGATATCGGAGAAATTATAGATGAAAAAGGCAGCATAGATCCACGGCTTGCCGTTACCTTAGCAACGGGCATTGCGAGCGGCATAAATGCTATCCACAAAAAAGGAATTATTCATAGAGATATAAAACCAGATAACGTTCTACTGGGGCCAAACAATGTCGTCAAGATAACAGACCTTGGCTTAGCCCGACAACTTGATGAGAGCGAAGATTTTAACCGACTCACAGTTAGCGGCATGGTTGTTGGCACCCCTTGGTATTTAGCACCGGAAGCTATCCGTGATTCCCGTAGCGCAGGTGCTGAAACAGATATTTATAGTTTTGGTGCCACTGTTTATCATATGCTTGCAGGCAAACCCCCTTTTGACGCGCCTTCGGCTTATGAAGTTATGCGCAAACATTTAGAAGACCGTCATCAACCCTTGCGTGAAATAAATCCTGCCATCTCCCGCAGCCTCTCTCATTTAATAGATAGCTGTTTACAAAAAGAACCTGAAAAACGTCCAAGCGCACAAGAAGTTGTTAACGCATTAGGCCATAACAGCAAAGTAAATAGCGGCACTGGTGGCATGGCACTGGTAGCCCTGTTTTTACTCGGCTGCTTGGGAACCGCTGCTATTGTGAGTTGGAAAGTATTAGTCAACAGTACTTCAACTATCTTAGATGAGCACGCTACCGCCGTCCACTTAACTGGCAATTTAGATGGTGCCCATTTTCGTTTTGATAATGTTGGCCGCTGGGAAAGATGGGAAAACATACCTGTCGCCATTACCGCTGGACCCCATAGCATTACCGTTGAAAAGCGCATTGATGGTAAAAAATTTATAGCGAATAAAGAATTTACGGTTGAAGAGCATCACAAAGAAACGCTTCCTATTCTTGATTTGCAACCTGCTATGTTAACCACCACTGTTGATGTACGCATTCCACGAGAAGACGATATGTCTGACTTTGTTGTCTATCAAGAGGGACAGAACATCGGTCTTGAATCGAGTGTCTACTTTGACCAAGTCGGCTACTATACCATTGCCCTCTGGAATGGCGATGTCTGCAAACAGAAACATATTCAGATTAATGAAAACGGCTCCTTTCCTGACACAGAATGGGAACGCTGCCATCACCCTCCGGCCACCGCTTACTTTACCAGTCTGGTAAAAGGCCAGCAAACCATGAGTCATCACCTCGTCTCATGGTGGGAATGCAACAAAGTCGTGACGGGGTATCTCCTTACTGCGCCAACCAATTGGGCAGAACAAGCCAGCGACCCCTACAAAGCAGCCATTGGCGTGCAGGAAAACATCATTAAAAATTTGCTTGAGTGGCGAGCCGCTCACTCTGTTCGTTTGCCTAATCGTGAAGAAGCCCATGAACTAACCAGCATCTATGACCGAGGGTTCTGGTATCTCGAAACCATCACAGACGAAAACGGTCAGAAAAAAGAGAGTTATCACTGCACCACAGACCGAAAATACCGTGCTCTGTTCGCCCTCTTGCCACGGTAAACACTGACTCAGTAAACCTGTATGATCTGGCTACTGAGTCTGTTAACGCGGCTTCTCAGACTCATCTATTGCCTCTAGAGACATAACAGGCTAGAATGAGTTGGATAAAGGAGTTATCTATGCGTTTGACCTGCGCCCTTACAGCACTTGCACTAAGCTCTAGCATAACCTGCTTTCTCGCCGCTGCTGACGCAGGAACCCCTGAAACACCCACACCAACAAGCACCTATTCTTTAGAAGAAGGCCCATGGACAGATATCTGGGGCATGGAACTACGCGGAGCAGAACGCATCTTTGTTGAATACAACGGTGTCAATTATATGGCTATAGAGCCAGCAGACTTTGCTACTCAAGAATTCCTTACCGGAAAAGAAATATTGCTTACTGGTAAATATGATCGCCTAGAACTCTCTACCGTGCATCTCTTTGGTATGCCAGTCATCGATATTCACACGGTAGACACCAAAACGTGGTCCACCGTTGCTGATGGTGATAATATTTACATGCTTGGCATCATTACGAGTATAGAACCTAGCCGCATAAACTTGGATGTACATGCCGTTGTCCACGCGGCTTCAGATGCCCAATTACTCGATGATATGGTTAAAGCCATCGATGCTACAAATCATAGCAAGCTCTACGAACTAGCTACATGGATTCGACAAGAGGCGCTCAGTAAAGGTAATCGAGGCTATTGGGACAGCCGTGCAGAGAGCGTTTGTCGTCTAGCCATTCAGTCTGCCGTCACCAACGCACAAGCCACGGTTGACACAGAACTCTTCTTACTCGCATTGAGCTGGTCAGAACATTTCCTCCGTGATCAAGCTTATTCAGCCACAGTTGCCAGCGCCGAATGGATAACCTCTGCACCACCAGCCTTTATTCGGGCCATTAGCACCCACATGAGCTCAAAAGGTTTTGTGCTGCAAGACAGTATCTGGATGACCCAAGCAGACTCTCTCACTAAAGAATGCGCTAAACGTTTTGCCGCCATCCATTGGAGTAACGCTGATGCCTATTACGAACTCTCTCAATGGATAGATCAATACGGTGATGTTCTACCAGACGCGAGTCAACTCCGCCATAAAACATTACAAGCCGGACTAGCAGCAGACGACACGCACAACGGTATTCGCCGAGCACTTGGCATGCCACTCGTCAGCAATGAATCTACTGCCAATATTCCCACAGACTATACCCATCAAAAACTCAAACTCACTTTGCCTGGACCTGAAGACTGGAAACGCAGTGCCGTTGCCATTAGCGGTGATGCCACTTGGACCACTCCCGAAAGCGACACCGCCTACATCAGTCTGAAAATCATTGAACATGACTCACTCCCAACCACCATTGATGGCCTTTGGAGCACCCAGCTACCAGAATTTTCAAACCGTAGCAACTATGCCGTTTCTCCAACTCAACTGTCTTTCAATCTTCCAATGAGCCGAAGCCTCGTCTTCACCTATAGTGATGGCAAAGACAACCGTCAGGGTATTCTTGTTGTTGCTCACAGAGGAAATGGCCAAGCTTCTGGATATGGTATCCGCCTCTTCTGCTCCTGCCTTATAGATGATGTTACTACCCCACAAGCTTACAGCCAATGGATTTCTCAGCAGATTGCCCAAAAGCTGACCACCCCGCAAACAACACGCCCAGGTATGAGTGATTCTGGCATCTCCACCGTTGCTCCAGAAGGAGAGACACAAGAAGACCGCCGACGCATGGCTGAAGAACAACGCCAGCTACAAGAAAAAGAACGTTTAGAAGCCGAACGTGCTGCACGAATGGAAGAAAATGGAGAAGAAGACGAAGAAAACTCTGCTGACTACGACCCAAGCATGCGCTAGAGCCCCCAACCCCTTCTTGACTCCAACCCAGAAAAATACAAATTTTGAACCATCAGAGAACGGACCATAGCTCAGTCTGGTAGAGCGCTACGCTGGGGGTGTAGAGGCCGCAAGTTCGAATCTTGTTGGTCCGACCAAACCTTAAACCGCTGCTATAACATATCTTAGCAGCGGTTTTTTCTTATTGATTCATCAGTATGTATAACTGGTAACCTTTAATCCTATTGAAATTTATGTGTGCTCCTAAGCCGTTTTAAACTGATGTGCCCCTCTCGAAAGGGAAATATTTCCGTTTAAATAAGACTATTTTCCTTGCGCTGGTGTTCATCTGCTTGTATCCTTCGTTTATAAAGGAGCTGCCCGTGAATACCCATGCCTCTGTCTGTCAGCCATTCTTGAAGGAACTCAAGCAGCAAGAATTGGGCATTACTCGTGCAGCACTCAAAGACCTTCAGTTCATATTAGCGCACTCCCACGATCAATACCACCTCATCACCATCATTCGAAAGGGCGTGTCTCCACATGCAGTCAACGTACTGGCACGGGTTTTTGCCTCTAGTGTAGAAATGATGTCTGACTTGATCGGCATAACAGCCAAGACACTTCGCAATCGTAAGAATGCTCACAAGCCACTGAGTAAAACTGAAAGTGCTACTGCGGTAAAGCTCTTACAGGTTATAGAACAAGCGACTCAGCTCTTTGACGGTGACTTAGAAGCGGCTCAGCAGTGGCTCAATACTCCCGCCCTTGCTTTTGATGGCGTTAAACCGATAGAAATACTTGATACGCTACAAGGTGTTGAAGCTGTTCTTAATCTTATTACGGCATTAGAGTACGGCGTATACGTGTAATGCTCGTATACCGCATTCAAAAGACTCAGCATACCGACCCACTTGATCTCACAGGAGCCCGTCTTGTTGATGGGCGTTGGCACTGTGCACAGTATCCACTTATTTATACCGCCGATTCCCCTGCTTTAGCCGCCCATGAAATTGAAGTACATTATCAACAAACTGTATTATTACTGAAATGGATACTCTGGGAAATTGAAGTTGATGATGATGCTCTTGAGCATTTCGATCAGCAAACACTTCCTCAACACTGGCGCACAACGAAACTGAAAACTCGAGATTTCGGCAGCACATGGGTGCAATCACAGCAAAGCGTTGCACTTGTTGTCCCCTCCGCGATTATACAGGGCTGCAATGTGCTCTTAAATATGACACACCCAGATGCCAAAAATAGTATTCACATCCGTAAAGCAATGACTCATGACTTTGATACACGTAAATGGGTCAACCGCACCACCACACAGAAATAATATATCTGCATCACAGAACTATCTATTGGGTTACTCTTCCATATTTTCATCATAATAAATGAGATTGCTCCCATGAAAAAACATTTGACTCTCATACCTTTATTACTGATTTTTTGCTGTATTTTACCAAGCGCTGAGCTTAACAATACGGTAAAAGAACATTTTCAATTTACTGTTAAAGAAGAAACCTGCCTTCTTCCATGTGCTGGCATTACTCAGTTACATAAGCAAAAAAATACTATCACAGTGATTATTGCTATTCATGGAGTACATTATAACGCACGGAATTACCATACGAACGTAACTCAGTGCATTAAAAGAAATCGACTGAAAAAATATCAGGTCCTAGCCCCTCAATTTTTGAAAAAGGATTCTGTTCAACAACAACAGAACAATGTCCTTTCATGGGAAGTCTCACCCTTCTGGGGATCTTCCAAGGCAATACTGAACAAGAACAAGACACGCATATCTTCTTTTGATGTACTTGACCAGATGTTCACTTATTTTACAGACAAACAACAGTTTCCTCATCTCAAAAAAATCATTCTTGTAGGTCACTCTGGCGGCGGGCAAATGGTCCAACGCTACACACTTTCTTCTCACATAGCTTGGACAACAGAGTCGGTTCATCATATCAAAGTCACTTACCTTGTGATGAACCCATCTTCCTACACATATCTAGATGAAAATCGGCCCATAAACAACATCACTCAATTTATCAAACCATCAGGGAAGTCTTCTGGCTACAATGAATATGGCTATGGCCTTGAGAAACTGTATTCTTATCAACGGAACACCACTTCTCCGCAAGAAATGCTTATGCTGTATAAGAAGAAACATATCATCTATTTGCTCGGAGAAAAAGATACGACGAACAATGGCAACCTATCCATAACCCGACCTGCTATGCTTCAGGGTCCAAACCGACTCGATAGAGGTAAAGCCTACTATAACCACCTCCAGAAAATATATGGTAACGAAATACGTAAAACACACCAACTGGTCGTCGTAAAGGGTGTGGGCCATTCCTCTAGCAACATGTTTCGCTCTCGAGCATTTGCTAAGATATTACAAACAGAGTAGCATACGGCTGTCTACCCAGTGCGCAGATCTTGCTTTTTGAGCCTCTTTTGCTTGGCATAGTTGTTGCATAGTTATGAATATGCGATTTCAACAGACCCTGACCGTTTCTTGGAACTTGGACCTTCGATTTACCGAAGACGTCTTTGCACCAGAGAATGACACCCTAGCCGATGTTCTGCCTGCTGAAGCTCCAGGTCAGGCTGCTCGTGTACTGGTCTATATTGACCGTGGTGTCGTACAAGCTGACCCACACTTGCTTACTCGCATTCATACGTGGTTTGCTTTGCGCGAACAGCTCCATTTGGCCACCCTCCCAGAGGTTTTGGATGGTGGCGAAGAGATCAAAAACGATACCGATATTATCAACCGCGTATCTGGTACCATTGCTGAAAATCACCTCTGCCGCCACAGTTATGTCATTATTATTGGTGGCGGAGCAGTGCTAGATGCCATTGGCTGTGCTGCTTCTTTAGCGCACCGTGGGATTCGGCAAGTCCGCTTGCCAACAACAGTGCTTGCTCAAAATGATGCCGGTCTTGGTGTAAAAAACAGCTTGAATCGCCACGGGAATAAAAATTTCCTTGGCACCTTTACCCCCGCTTGGGCTATTATCAATGATTGTCGTTTTTTGCGTGCCTTGGATGACCGCACTTGGCGGGCAGGAATAGCTGAAGCATTTAAGGTGGCACTGATCAAAGATGAGCAATTCCTTTCATGGCTGATTGCTCACAGTCATGCATTTGCTGCGCGTGATATGGCCGCTATGAACGAATTAATCCAGCGCTGCGCAATTCTTCATCTCAACCATATTGTCAGTTCTGGCGATGCTTTCGAGATGGGTTCAAGCCGTCCTTTAGATTTTGGCCATTGGTCTGCCCACCGCTTGGAGATACTGAGCAGACATAGCCTGAATCATGGTGAAGCCGTTGCCATAGGTATTGCTCTAGACTGTTGTTATGCTGCGCATATCGGCAGGCTTCCGGTCGCGCTGGTGCCACTCATTCTTGATGCGCTACAACAATGTGGATTTGTTCTCTGGCACGAAGCGCTCGACATTCATGATGCACAAGGAAGCAACAGTGTATTAGCGGGTATAGAACAATTTCGCGAACACCTTGGCGGTACGCTCACTCTTGCCATGCCAAATGGCACTGGGCAACAATTAGACATTCATGATTTTGACGAGGCCATCTTCACCCATGCGCTCAATGATCTGCGTACGCATCACCAAGCTGCACAAGACAAGCCGACAAAAAAACACATCACACTATAAAACAGAGATAAATGAGGCTATTTCTTTTTGCAACGACTGTGCTCGTTGTGACAGTTCCTGCGAGGCTTTTTCAATAACCGTTAGTGAATCACGCGATTGATCGCTAGAGCTTAATACGTTCGCCACATTGGCAGTAAGCGTTTGTGCGTATTGTGCTACGTCATTCACACTTGCAGATATGGTCGCCATACTTGAGCTCTGCTCTTCTACTGCGGATGCAATAACGGTAGAGACCATTGCCAATTCATGAACAACTTCTTTAATGGCATCCACCGATTTAATTGTGCCACTGCAAAGACGCTGATTCGTTTCTACTTTTGAAAATATCTCATCAGTTGATAATCGTGTTTGTTGCGACAATGATTTTATTTCACGGGCAACAACAGCAAATCCCTTACCAGCTTCTCCTGCACGAGCTGCTTCTATAGTTGCGTTCAAGGCGAGTAAATTTGTTTGGTCGGCTACTGATTCAATCATTTTTGATAAGCCACCAATCTCGCTACCAGACTGTGATAGATCTTCCATAAGTTCATCACACTCGGCAACACGCTCGGAGGCTTGACTCGAAAGCGCTGCTGTATTATGAATTTTTGAGGAGATTTCGTTAATAGCCGCATTCATCTGTTCCAATGATACCGCTATAGATGAAATATTATTTGATGTCTTGGAAGCAGCATCAGATACCGCCCGAACTTCTTGAACGGTTTGGTCTATGGCCATGCCGCCCATCATGGTATTCATCTCCATTTGAGCAGAACTAGCTACAACAAGTTCAACGACAGTATTTACTTCTTTCGCCAAATTTCGCTGACTACAATGGTCTTGCCATGAGCAGATATACAAAGCGTTATCATCATCTGCTTGTTTTGGAGCACCCTGAATTGTTACCGCAGCAACGGTGTTCCCCACAACACAACTCAAAACCTCGCCCGTATTTGGCACGAGATTACTCGCCATATTATTTAACTCTTCAATCTGTTGTTTTCCTGAAAGTGCTTGGCTTGCTAAGCTATTTGCCCAAACAAGCGCGCCATCAGCCTGAGCTATCGCAACACAAACAGGCATGTGTTCATAGACATCAACAGGAAAAATCATGTGCTATTTCACACCCTTAGACACCAAAAAAGCCGAATATGATTTATCTGATTTCATAATATGATTTAGGAGCCATTCTTTCAAAAATGACATCAAGTCTGCGCTTACAGCAACTTCGCCAGCATCAAACTCTTTCTTAAAGGCAATGACTTGATCACAAAGGTTTGCATGTTCAGCTTTATGGGCAGTTGTATGCTCATAGCCATGTTCTGCAAAAATATCTTCTTCAAACTTAAAATGTTTTACTGTATAATCGATGAGGTTATTTAAGATACCCCCCATAATATCATTACCTTTGCCATCCATCATGGCATCATACATCTCATTAACGTAACCAACCAACACCTTGTGTTGATCATCTATGGATTGAATATTAACGCTTAACATAGCGTTCCAATTCATGAGTGGCATGATCTGCTCCCTATTGTAACTAAATGGTGGTTGCCCTTATGGTTTAATAATACAAGGCACAATGGTCTTCTATTACCAATAATATACCTCATATTTTTTTACTACGCAACTACTTTTCTTTGCTTTGCATACAGTTTTCTTTTCTCATACTGCCCTCATGATGACTACACGCATGTCTCCAGAAGCAGGTACTCGCCATCTCGTGCGAGTCGGCGATGAACTCTCTTTTTCATGTACAAATGTTCCACAGAGCAAACAAGCCTACTTGCGTTGCAATATTGGTCACGCTTCAGCAATACGAACTGCTATCATTGCACAAGTTGATCAGCCACCAACAACAATATTTGATGATACCGCCATTACTCAATGGCAAGACTTACCAATGCATCTGAGCAACGGCATTTGGTCACTAACGGTTACTGCCCCTGAGAGCGGATTCTTTGAAGCAAAGACCTGGGTTGAAACACACTCCGGTGACGAAATCTGGCCAGCGGGTGAAAACTGCCAAATTGTGGTGCACCCAACTATTTTAAATTCAAACAATACCACCTATTGTGCATTTGTCCGTAATTTCGGTAACGAAAAAAACGAAGTCTTTCCTGGCTCCTACCACAGTGCCTCACAGCAAGTTCTTACTCAAGATTATACCTGCATCCCCCCTTCTGGAACCCTGCGCGATCTAGGGAAACAATTACCACATATCTTTGAAAGATTACATGCGGGCATTGTCCACCTCTTACCTATTCAACCAACGCCAACCACCTTTGCCCGTTACGGTCGATTTGGCAGCCCCTATGCTGCCACCGATTTCACGAGCATCGATCCTGCGTTAATCGAACATGATAAACGTACCACGGCCCTTGAACAATTTTCTGAACTCGTTGATGCCATTCATGACTATAATGGCCAGCTTATTATTGACCTTGCCATTAATCACAGTGGCTGGGGTGCACATTTGCAAGAAGAACACCCAGAGTGGTATGCCCGAGACGAACAAGGCAATTTTGTTAGTCCCGGTGCATGGGGCAATATTTGGGAAGATTTAAGCGAATTGGATTACGAACACAAAGAGCTCTGGCAATCTATGGCTGAAGTATTTCTGACCTGGTGTAGACGCGGCGTTGATGGCTTTCGCTGCGATGCGGGTTATATGATTCCGCTTCCCGCTTGGCAATATATTATTGCTCGTGTTCATCAATTATTTCCACATTGTATTTTCTTACTTGAAGGACTTGGCGGTGCATGGCCATTAACAGAAAACCTACTGGCACACAGCGGCATGCAGTGGGCCTACAGCGAACTCTTCCAAAATTATGACGCACCAGCTATCAATAGCTACCTCACCTACCACTATCAACAGGCCAAACAAAACGGCACCCTCATTCATTATAGTGAAACACATGACAATAACCGCCTTGCTGAAAAGGGACGGCATTGGTCTTTATTCCGCAACCGTCTGTGTGCACTCACCTCTAGCGCTGGAGGCTTTGCCTATACTGCCGGAGTTGAATGGCTGTGTACTGACAAAATCATTGTACACGAACGCACACCACTGAATTGGGGGAATCGTAGTAATATTGTGAAAGAACTGGGTCAACTTGCGACCTTATTGCGAGACCACCCCTGCTTCCATGCTGATGCCGAACTCAAACTCCTCAGCAATGAAAATGATAACTATATTCTCCTTCGTCGAAGCCATACACAAAGCGACACTGACCTGTACATTTGTGCCAACCCAGACGAACAAGCACGAGTCCACGTTCCAGCAGATGCTCACATCCTTTCGTATCTGGATAGGAATGACCAGGATCTCCTTGGACAAAAAGCACCCCCTCACACGAACAGCAAACAAAGTTACACACTCTTACCGCTTCATATTTATTGTTTTGAAATTCCTACTACACGACAAACAGCACCCCCGTGTGCTCCCAATTGGTCATGGGCCTGTGAGCAACTACACCATAGCTGTTCTGTAGACAACATGCATCTTTGGAAACCCGTCTGGAATATATTTCATACACAACCAGAGCACTTTTTATCTCTTATTAGCAATCAAGAAACCCCACCAGAAAGCACCGATGTTCCCGTCCGTGTTAGTCGCTGGCAAGCAACAGACGCCAGCCGTATTATGCCGGTACCTGAACACCACTGGTTACTCATTGAACACGATAAACCTTTTCAATGTGTCTGCACCAGTTCCACAACAGAAAAATGGCGAAACAGTCGTGCTGTTGCAGGTAAACACATTGCCACTATCCCACCGCAAACATTTAACGATACCGTTCAACTAACACTACGGGCAGGCAGTAAGACATTACAAGCGGAACTCCTTTTCTGCCAAGCCCAGACACAGGCCACCACTGATTACGATCCTGATGGCACGATACTTTTAACCAATAGCCGTGGCGGTATGGCATGGATGCCAGTCAATTTTGCCCGCATCGATAGTAAATATAACTGTGTACTTGCAGCAAACTTTGATGAAGCAACTCCCTGTGATAGATGGGTATTAGTCAAACGCTTGCGAGCTTGGGCACGCATAGACCACCATAGTATCGCTCTCGATACACACTATTTACAGTCATGCAGCGCTGGACCCGCCGCCCGTTGGACTTGGCTGATACCACGACCAAACGGCACCAAGGTGACTATTACTCTCAGTGCAGATATGCCAGAACATGCAAACACTACAATTTTGCATTTTGAATCCGATACCAAAGACCTTTCTATTATTGCCCGCCTTGATTTAGAAAATAGAAGCTTTCACGCTGAAACACATATCGAACAAAATAAAGATCATTTTCGCCAAGCTCTGACTCCACAGACCAATGGCTATTCTTGGACAGTACACGCCCAAAATAAACTCCGTGTATTCTGTGACCACGGTTGTTTCCATTCTGAAGAAGAAATTTGTCAGAATATTCACCACCCTGTAGAAGCACAACGCGGTTTACATGCAGCTGGAGATGCATGGTCTCCGGGATGGTTTTCCCTCAGCTTCAAGAAAGGAAGTAGCACCCTCACCTGTTGTGCCGAACAAACCGAACAAAGTTATCAACAGCCACGCCCACAAACCTTCAACAGTTTTTCCCAACAACTCCACAGCGCTACTTTAGCCTACGTTGTCCGCCGTGATGATGGCCGCAGCGTTATTGCAGGCTACCCATGGTTCCTCGACTGGGGACGTGATACACTTATCTGCGCACGCGGCTTGCTTGCAGCTGGCCTCACCACTGAGGTCCGTGACTTGTTAAAAGTATTTGGTCGTTTTGAAGAGGGCGGCACCCTGCCCAATTGTATTTTTGGTGAAAATGCGACCAACCGTGAAACCAGCGATGCACCACTCTGGTATGGTGTCGTTGCGGAAGATTACGCTGCCACTGTTGGTAAAAAAGCCTATCATATGAAAATGTGTCGAGGTGGTAATGCACTTGCTGATGTCTTGCGTAATATTGCCGTTGGTTATCTGAATGGAACCACTACAGGCATTACCGTGGACCCTGCTTCTGGTCTAGTCTGGAGTCCAAGCCATTTCACATGGATGGATACCAACCATCCCGCCGGAACGCCACGTGTTGGTTACCCCGTAGAAATTCAAGCGCTGTGGTTACGCTTACTCAAACAACTTATTCACATTAAAGCAGATGCACCACACACCGACCTCTCATGGACACAACTCTACCAACAAGCAGAGCATTCCTTCCATGAATTATTCACACTAGACGAGGGGTATCTTGCAGACGCACTCCTTGGCCCAGCCGGCACGCCGGCACACCAAGCGACAGCAGATAATGCGCTTCGTTCCAATCAACTCATTGCCGTATCACTTGGCATTATCACGGGAAAACAAGCCCAAAGCATTGTACAATCTGCACAACAATGGCTTATTATACCGGGAGCAATTCGTTCACTTGCGCCGAAATCAGTTTCTCCACCACTTCCTATATATAGCGACACCGGTACCCTCCTGAATGACCCCAATAACCCATATTGCGGCTATTATGGTGGCGATGAAGACAGTAAGCGTAAACCTGCTTATCATAATGGTACCGCATGGACTTGGCCATTCCCTGTATTCTGTGAAGCATGGGCCCGCGCTTGGGACATGGACCCCGCAGCTCTTACTGATGCTCGTGATTGGCTCTCAAGCATGCGCGCCTACATGACCAGCGGTTGTCTGGGACAAATCCCAGAAATTGCCGATGGTGACGCACCCCATACACAACGCGGCTGCCTTGCCCAAGCATGGGGTGTTACCGAGGCACTACGTGTCTGGAAACTTTTAGAGCCATAACAAAGAGCAGCGTTTTTTATTCGCTCTTTTTACACACCTTAGTAAGAAAAATCTAGAACAGCTTGGCGCATAGCTAAATATTGCTCAAAAGGAACATATCCAGGAATACTATTACCACTACCAAGTAAATACCGACCAGTATTGGATGTTCTTTCGAGCATTTCGAGAGAACGTTTATAAACGTCTTCTGTATCTTTACGGATAATATAATCCACATCAATACCACCGACAATTGAAATACGATCACCCCAGCGATCAAAAGCATCTTCTACAGGAACAATAGCATCTTCATAAGAATGTTTACCGTCATACCCAAGCTCATCAATAATGTCATCAAACACTTCAATAAGGTTACCACAAGAATGCAAAATAGCAGGTTTGTTTGCAGCATGTATCGTTTCAACAACTTTCTTATGCCACGGGAACACAAATTCTTTTAATTGATTAGTAGAAATCATTGTCGATGTTTTGAAACCCCAATCATCATTCATTAAACAAAAACCGACTGACGGGTGCGAGGCTATATTTTCGTAATAAGTAACCAGTCGTTCTCCAACACGATTAAATAATTCTTGTACCAGTTCTTCTTCATCAACAAATAGATAACAGAGATCCTCAAAACCAACAAGGTTAATCACATTTTCGAGTACACCACCAGGAGCAAAGGGCATAATTTTTTGCCCATCCTGTAAAAATGGGGTTAATGTATCAAGACGGGAATAATCAAGTGTCGTAAAGTCTGGCCACTCATACCGCTCAAAACTTTCCCAATCATCAATGACACCACCCTCATTCAAGGATACAGATTCTTTTCTATCATGGGCATCACGAAAGCGTACATCTGTTGCATGCATGGGTACAAAATCATAACCAAGACCTGCAAAACCACGAATAACCGTCTTCCACCACGCCAAGTTTTCTGGATCATTGGCTTCTTCTTTATGACCGCCAGCACCATAGACAAGACAATCTGCATTGAGTGCAAATTCAAACATAGTCGGTCGATCTGCTTTTTCTCCTCGCAAAACTTTCAAGACGTTTTCGATATTTGGTTCGCGCTGACTCATAACTCTTTCCTTTAACTCATAATATGGTGCTCTCATTATAGGCTTAGCCTTTCAAATATACCACTCCCAAATCTGCGTTTTTTGATACTATTTTGTAAAAACAGCCCCTTTTCACAAATCTTCTACAAAATAAGTCTACTCAGAACAACATTAAAAAAAATGAGGGAGATTGTTGTGAGAAGCACATCTCTTCAATGGTGAATCCCCTTTCAAAACCATCCTCTTTCTCTTTTACGATTAGCTTATTGTAAAATAGTACCATTTTAGGTCATAATCGTTCTACTCCTGTCTCTGCAATGGTTTACATCGTTAAAATAGTACCACTGTGGTGCTTTTTTGAGGTAGTACCTCATTTTTTATATACCTATAATAGAAGCTGACAGGAAAGGGAATTTCCATGCTACTCAAGACGATAGCCAAAGCTGAAGCATTTCTCAAAGGTATGATGTTTGACTGCCACACCTGCGGACAATGTGTCTTACAAAAAACTGGTTTAGTCTGCCCGATGAGTTGCCCAAAAGGCTTGCGTAATGGCCCCTGTGGCGGCACCTTACACGGACAATGCGAAGTCTACCCCGATAAACAATGTGTACATGTACGCATTCATAACCGCATTGGTCGTGACTCCTTTGAACAACCTGTGCTACTCGCCTCTCCAGATGCGAATCTTTTCCGCACCTCTTCCTATGTGAATATGGTAACTGGAGCAGACAAAGCCGGACGCACTCCTTTAGCCTATCCAGACCTTGGCGACAATCGAACAGAACAAGCCGTGCACACGAAATCTAAACTGGAAGAAATGTTAAAAACAGGGCGCTTTATTCGCTCTTGTGAAATTCGTTCTCCACGCACCGGTAGCTTTGACCACTTCCGTCGTGAAGCAGAAGTCGTGAAACCGCACTTTGATTGTATTAATACAACCGCATTTTTAAACGGTAAACCATCTTTACCATCATACCTTGCTGCATCTGAATTGCAAAAACTTGGCTTAGAGCCAATCGCACAAGCTACCTGCCGTGATCATACCAAGACCAGTTTTGTTGGCGAGTTGATCACGAATGATATGAATGATGTCCATAACGTGCTCTGCATAACCGGCGATGCTTATACTGGCACGCCAAAAATTAAGCAGGTCTTTGATATGGACAGTTCTTTAATGGTTTATGAAGCTCGTCATCTTCGTGAAACTGGCATTACCCATTTTACTGGTGAGAAAAACAAACGCCCACCCAAGCCATTTATCGGTGTTGCCATTAACCCTTTTACGACACCAATGAATGTACCAATTCGTCGCCTCAAACAAAAAATAGCCGCAGGTGCAGATTTCATTGAAACACAACTTATTTTTGACATACAGGCCTTCCGCACATTTATGGAAGTATACTGCCAAGAAAACATGAATAAAGACGCTTTTATGATTGCTGGTGTTCCAGTTGTTATCTCAAAAAAAGCCTACGACATGATTCCACATGTTCCCGGCGTACACCTACCCGAAGATGTTGCAGCCCGTCTTGAAGCCGCTGATGATCTCCGCGAAGAAGGTATTCGCTTTGCCCAAGAACTTATTACTGAATTGAAAACCATGCCCGGTGTCTGTGGTGTTCATCTGATGTTATTTGGTAGCGATCACAGCGTCCTACCTGAAGTAATTAGCATACTCGATGATTAAGCTTTCTATTCTCTCCTATTTTCATATCTCATTCTAAGGACCTTCTTATGACATTTCCCGGCTTACATATTCTTGGTGAACGCATTAACCCCGGCTTTACTAGTACCAAACGGCTCTTTGATGAGGAAGATATGGCTGGCATCCAAGCGCTGGCAAAAAAACAAGCTGATGCGGGTGCAGAATATTTAAACATTAATGTTGGTGACCGCGCACGCACAGACCCTCAGTTTATGGTTGAGGTAGTCAAAGCGGTTCAAGCCGTCGTACCAACCCCTTTGTCTTTTGATTTCCCAAATGTGGAAGTACAAGAATATTGCCTGAAAGCTTACAGCTTAGAAAAAGCCCAAGGTCAATTACCTATCGTGAATTCTATTTCTGAATTACGCTGGGATATGCTAGATCTCTATAAAATCGCCCCATTCAAGATGTTACTAATGGCTTCTGAACGTGAAGAAGGTGGCGAACAGGTAGCAAATAAAAACGCAGACGAGGTACACCAAACAGCCCGCCGCATGGTGCAACGTGTCACCAGTTCTGCTTATGGTATTAGTAACGACGATTGCTTTATCGATGTCTCTATTGGCCCAGTTGGTGCCGATACAGAAGGCCTTACCAAAATGGCTTTAGATGGTATTAAAGCGATTGGCTCTGACACTGATCTTGCCGGCGTACATATGAGCGTTGGCCTTTCTAATGCCAGCATCATGCTTCCCAAAGAAGCATTGGATGGCGGACTCTTAAAAATCCGTATTGAAAATGCCTTCCTGACCTTAGCTGTGCCTGCTGGTATGGACTTTGTTCTTGGCACCCCTTGGCGTCATTATCAACCACTTCCAGCAGACGACATTGTTATGGAAGGTTTTGTTGAGGCGATTGAAGCTGGCGGTTTTGAACAAGTTATGCGTATTCAAGAAATCTACATGGATCCCGATGAAGACTAAAGCTGCTCTGAAATAAATTGATCAGGCAAACAGAAAGGAAAAACATGACAACGATGACTGATACAGGCACCACAACCCTTCTCACCGATAGTTATTTTGATGGCGACCGCCTGCATAGCAAAGGCCCGTTTACTATTACCATTAATAACGGCATTATTGATTCCATTCAAGAAGGCCTTGTTGGTAAAGGCGAACGTGTCTCTTTTGTTATGCCCGGTTTGGTAGAAAGCCACTGTCATATTTTCTTAAATGGTCATGAAAATGATTGCGCCAAACGCAGTGCTTACCTCAAAGGTCCTCGAGACACGATGCTGGCCGTCGCTCATAAGAATGTTGAACACAATCTATCTGCTGGCATTACCCTTATCCGTGATGCTGGCGATAAACACGGTATCAACAAAGATATTCGTACCTTCTATGCGCAAGAGCAGAATCATAACCCAGACATTCGTTCACCAGGTCTCGCTATTCGTAAAAAAGGCCGTTATGGCAGTTTTATGGCGAGAGAACTAACTGACGAATGCGATATTGATACGGTTATTGATCATATTTCAACTGACGCTGATGATATTAAAATATTACTCACAGGCATTATCGATTTTGCTCATGGCATCGTAAAAGGTGCACCACAATTTACATTCGATGAAACCCTCGCCTTAGTACAAGCAGCCCACAAACGCAACAAAAAGACTTATGCCCATTGTAGCGGCCAAGAAGGTTTAAAGATTGCCGTAGATGCTGGCATTGACTCTATTGAACACGGCTTTTTTATGAGTACTGATATTCTTGAAAAAATGGCCGACAAACAAATTGCTTGGGTACCAACTTTTTCCCCTGTCTTTTTTCAATGGGATCAACCGAAATACATTGGCTGGGATCAAGCGTCTTTAGATGGCCTACGCCGTATATTAGACCAACATACAGAAATGATTGGCCAAGCACATCAACTGGGCGTACCTATTGTTGCTGGTTCTGATGCTGGTAGCCACGGTGTTCCGCACGGCAGAGCCTTGCATGCTGAGTTACGTTTTCTTCACGAAGCTGGGCTTCCCTTAGATGCAGTCCTTCGTGCTGGCACCAGTGTCCCACGTCATTTGTGGAATTGTCCATCTGCTCATATTGTAACTGGTAACACCGCCAATCTTGTCACCTTGCAACATTCCCCAACAGAAGCTATTGAATACCTTTCTACTATTCATCAAATTATCCGTGGACAACACCACTTTTCCCCTTCATTATAAACTAACCCCATACTCAGGAGACTACTATGGACCATTCAGACCTCACCAATGCTATCATCAAAGGCAAACGCAAAGACGCTAAGAAACTCGTCAGCGAAGCCATTGACGAGAAGCAAGCCCCAGAAGAAATTTTAGGTGCCATGGTTGGCGGCATGGACGTTGTTGGCGAACGTTTTAAAAATAACGAAATTTTTGTTCCAGAAATGCTGATTGCTGCTCGTGCCATGAAAACTGGCATGGATTTACTTGAACCGGTTTTGACTGAAGCAGGTCTACAGCCAGAGCATAAAGCTATTGTTGGAACGGTAAAAGGTGACCTTCATGATATTGGCAAAAACCTTGTGGTCATGATGTTCAAAGGTGCCAACCTTGATGTTATTGATTTAGGTACAGACGTGGCCCCAGAAGCATTTGTTGAAGCGATTAAAGAACATAACCCAACCATTGTTGGTTTATCTGCTCTACTCACTACCACCATGCCAATGATGGAAGCAACTATTACTGCCATCCGCGATGCTGGCTTGGATACAAAGGTATTGGTTGGCGGCGCTCCTGTAACCGCCGATTATGCAGACAGCATTGGCGCAAACGGTTATGCCGATGATGCTGCTACTGCCGTTACCCTTGTCCGCGAACTTATTAGCGCATAATTCATTTATGCCAATACACCCTGCTCCTCGTATTGCCGTAATTGCTTGCGGCGTGTTAGAAGAAGAACTCAACAGCTGTGCGGTGCATGACAACAATAAAGTTGTTGTCACCGTACAAATGGAGCAGGGGCTTCATAATACCCCGCAACTCTTGCAAGAAAAAGTTCAAGCAACTATTGATCAGCTAGAAGCTGATCATGACATTACCGCAATAGTTTTGGGCTATGGCTTATGCAGCCGTGGAACGGAAGGACTCACCAGTAAAACATGTTCACTGGTGATACCTCGCGCCCATGATTGCATTACCATTTTACTTGGCAGTAAAGAACGCTACGCACAACATATTCAAGAACGTCCTGGCACCTATTGGTATAGTGTTGGGTGGAACCGTAACCATACACCACCCGGACCAGATCGCATTCCCAACCTTCGCACCGAATTAGAAAAGAAATTTGATGACGAAGAAGATATAGATTATTTATTGGAATGTGAAGAACACTCCATGCGTATGTATTCTACCGCGAGCTTTATTGATACAGGCGGTGGTGGCACAAAAGAAGAATCTTGCTACACCAAGCAATGTGCCAACTGCCTTGGCTGGGAATACGAACACCTCAGCGGCGACCTAGATCTATTACAAGCACTGCTAAATGGTGAATGGGATGACGACCGTTTTCTTATTATTCCCCCTGGCCGTAGCTTCCGAATGAGTGGCGACGACAACGTCATTGAACTTGTCTGAGAAAAACATGACCATACTTTCCATCTCCGTTTCCGGACGCTTACTTCATCGTACCTGTAATGCTGAGGACTACACACGCAGCCTTACCAGCATTCTTCGTGATGAGGGCATTGAACTCGATACACGCTGCGGTGAACAAGACCGCTGTTCTGGCTGCACTATTCGCCTACAAGATGGCTATTTACGCACTCGTCATAATGCGACAGATATTCACAAGAACCCCAACAGAATAAATGCCTGTACCTTAACCGTTCATCCAGAACATAATGCTCACATCTTGGTACCTGAATCCAGTTTACTCACCAAACGGGTACATGCCTGTTCTGCCTTTGATAAAACACTGTTACAAGCTGGCACACCGCTCACCCCAGATCATCAATACGGCGTAGCCGTTGATATTGGCACCACCACTATTGCTGTAGCCATTGTCGACACACACAACAGCACTGTTCGCAAAACAGCAACCTGCCTCAATAGCCAATCTGCTTGGGGAGATAATGTTCTGACGCGCATTAATTATTGTGCAACAGATCCTTCCTTTATACAATTACTCCAAGAATTAGTTATTGATGATATCAGTACTTTGCTGGGCCATTTATTAAAGCTCTGCTCGCTTACCTACGAAGATATGGGCTGCTGTGTTATTTCTGCAAATACGACCATGTTACATATTATTGCTGGCGTAGATCCGACCTCATTAGGAACAGCCCCGTTTACCGCATCATTCCTTTCAAGTACATGGCTGAATACCCTTCATTTATCACAAGAATCTTCGACATCTATTCCGGTCTTATTATTACCGAGCAGTTCCGCCTACGTTGGATCTGATATTTGCAGTGGTGCATATGTGTTAGACATGAACAACGCCACCACCACAACTCTGCTGATTGATGTTGGCACCAACGGCGAAATGATTCTTGCCAGTAACGGTACCTTACGCGGTTGCGCAACCGCAGCAGGCCCAGCTTTTGAAGGGGCTGGACTCATCTCTGGTAGCCGAGCTCAGCCAGGCGCTATTACCCACATGCGCCTCAACGAACAAACCGGTGAAATACAAACCGATATTATTGGCCCAGGTACAAACGCGAAGGGCATCTGCGGTACCGCCTATCTTGATTTCCTCGCTGAAGGCATCCGTACTGGCTTACTCAACACAGCCGGACGTTTCACCGTAGACACTCCACTTGCCAAACATTGTCTACCAAGCGAAGAAGGCTACCAACTCTTCTCCTGTGACGACTCACAGAACACTGCTATTAGTGAAGCAGATATTTCCAATTTACTGCAAGCAAAAGCGGCTATTGCCGCAGGCGTAGACATGCTCTTAGATAGTGCTGGCATCAGTATGGATGCGATAGATACGATTTATTTAGCTGGTGGATTTGGTTTACACATCAATACAGAAAATGCTGTCCGCTGCGGCCTCATTCCCAATGCCGACCCAAGTCGTATTACTGCCGTTGGCAACACCTCACTCGCCGGAGCTTGCCAAGCCCTGATCAACAGCGACTCTCTGCATACCATGGAAACAAACGCTCTAAAATTAGAAATTGTAGAACTCAATGGCAGTGATGACTTTGAAGACCACTACATTGATCATTTGATGTTAGAACATTAAAGCCGCAATTCTTCCAGCCATTGCGCACACTCTTCTGGATGTGTATAAGCTATTAAATGGCCTGCCCCTGCAACAAGCTCGCCATAAAACGGAGCTGAAATCACATGGTCCTTTGCACCATGAATGCGGTGAATATTTTGCGATAACAACACTGGTTCTATCCAATTTGAAACCGCAAAGCATGCCTGCTTAATAAATAACGCTGATGTTTCTTTATACATTTGCCCAATAACTCCGCCGCTCTTACCAGCAAGGTATTGTGTTAATGCTAAAGGTGTAAAACGTAACAAAGGCACAAGTTTCAGCAAGAAAGTGCTTATCTCTCTTCGCTCTACTGCACTGCCAATAAGATACACCGTTTTTATACCCAGTTGTACTGCAATTTCTAAGGCCACCATACCACCCAATGAGGACCCGCCAATGTCATGTTCTGCGGTAATACCATAAGCCTCAATGACAGCACAAGCAATCTCCTTCAGATCAGTAGCATCATTCACAATAGGCCAATCACAAAACACAACATCTGCCAAAGAAGTCCATTCAGCCGAACATGTATACATCATGCTGTTTGCACCCATTCCCGGCAGTAGAAATATTCGTCGCATATTTTCATGTTCGTGCTCGTCACAAATAAACAAGCTTGCTTGTGCAAACGCGCATCTGTTACTTGTAATTCTTCTGAAAACAATCTAGCGTCTGATCAAGGAGCCTTATTATGCTATACCGTCCCTTCGGAAAACATGGCTGGAATGTATCTTGTGTCGCCATGGGCACATGGAACATTGGCAATCAGTGGGGCACGGTTGATGAAGCGACAGCACTCACTGCTATTACAACTGCTTTTGATAATGGCGTAAACCTTTTTGATACAGCAGAAGGCTATGGTATTCCAAACGGGCTGTCTGAGGAACGGCTCGCAAAGGCGTTGAGTCATAAGCGTGATCAGATATTTATCGCTTCAAAAATTGGTATGTATGGACGTAGTGATGGCTACCCGACTCGCACAGACAATGCTATGAGCATTCGTAATAGTGCTCATGCATCACTCCACCGCTTACGTTGTGACCATCATGATATATTATTCTGTCATGAACCTGCCCCTGAACATCCTGATGCTTATCTAGAAGCTTTTGAGATGCTTAAACAGGAGGGACGTTTGCGTTTATCTGGTATTTCTACAGACAAGCTGGATGTCCTCAAACGCTTTAATCATGCTGGCACCTGTGATGTGGTTGAGATTGACTATTCCTTATTACAGCGTGAACATGAAGCAGAGCTCATTCCTTATTGCATGGAACACAATATCGGCATTCTCATTCGTGGCGCTTTACATAAAGGGCTGTTATCTGGGAAATACACAAAAGCATCTGTCTTTGATGGCGTTCGCGCTGGCTGGAATATTGGCGGTAAGTGGCGCAATACAATTGAATCGCATCTTGATATGGTTGAAAAAATAAAAACATGTACAGGAAATGGCGAAGCATTAATTACCGCAGCTCTACGGTATGTTGCATCGCATAAATCTACCCCCGTTGCCCTCTTCGGTGCAAAAGATGCACAACAAGTTGCAATGAACAGCACAGCTGGTGAACGACTCCTAACGGATGAAGAATATACAGCACTTCAAACCATTACCAACGTAGACGCGATTAATCATGCCCAGTAATTGCCTGGAATAATTCAGGAGGTGGATAGAAAGCAATACTCGCAATCTCTCCATTGATCATTTCTGCCACAAAACTGGCAAAACAGTTCCCCTGTTAGTTCCATTTTTTCATAGGAGCAATCTACAAACGTTCATTCATACTTTTAAGTCGTGTGCCCATGGCTGTCATAATGGCAAAAGAAAAGTCAAATGTATGCTTACAAAGAATTTCAAATTCTTGACGATTGATCGTCGCCACTTCTACATCACTGGTACACGTGGCAGAGGCATCGCGGCAACTGGTATCAAAAAAGGCCAATTCACCAAAAATATCTCCAACAGACAGCGTTGCTACTAAGACCATATCGTGGTGTAGGTACACCGTTCCACTTACGATAAAGTACATGACATCACCATAGTCCCCTTGATCAAAAATCACATGATTATCTGGAAACCGTTGTCTGTTACGGCAGCATTGTAGTACAAGTTGTTGAGTAGCGACATCTAGCATATATTGGAGTATACTCTCAGGACCGTCCCCATGCAATGTCATCTAACAGAAACTTGGCAATACCTCTATCATCCACTACCCGCTTACTGCCCCCTTGACATATTCCACAATCGGAATATAAGAATCATAAGAACCGCGTTACTTAGGAGATTATCATGCGCTGCGAAAACCTCATCCGAGCTATGGCTGGAACCCTTGTCTTAACAGGCCTCGCCCTTACCCACTTTCTTGGAAACCAATATTTTCTCTTCATTTGTGCTTTTGTCGGCATAAACTTGCTGCAATCTGCTTTCACTGGCTTTTGTCCAGCACAAAGTATCTTTAAGAAACTGGGCATGTGCTCAGACAACGGTGCTTGCTGTTCCGCTGACGGCTCTTCTGACGAAAAATAAGACTCCCATGAAATACCACACACTCATACCGCTTCTGTTTGTTACCTGCCAATCGTTTTCCGCGGAAAGTCTTCCGCCAGAACAAGGCCTCTCGCTCAGTCAGAGCGTGGCTCTTGCCCAAGAACACAACCCAGATGCGGCTATTGCTCGCTCCCACATTGCTGAATCAGAAATACTCTTACTGCGAGCACAGGCTGGGCAGCAGCCCATCGTTCAATCATCCATCGCTTATACCCGCATGGATCAACCGATGATGGCTTTTGGCTCCATCCTCAATCAACAAGCTTTTGACTCGTCTATCGATTTCAACGATACCCCAGAAATCGATAACCTCCGCGTCGGCATTGAAGCGCGTTACGCACTCTATGATGGTGGACAGAGTTCTGCTGCACAAGCCGCTGCACAAGCTGGTATACGTGCGGCTCAAGCTGGACTTGAAAGCGTTCAACTACTGCTCACCCGTGCAACCAGCGCCAGTTGGATTGCTTCCTATAAGGCACAAGCCCATGAACAAGCTGCCGAAGCAATGATAACCGCTCTTAAGGCACATCTACGCACGATGCAATCTCGCCAAGAAAATGGCACTGCCTTAGAAACGGATGTGCTCGAATTAGATGTACGCCTAGCTGAAGCACAAGACCAACTGATTCAAGCACAGGGTCATACTCAATTAGCACAAGCCGCCCTGCAACGCTTACTCGCTACAGATCATGCGCCACAGATAACCGATACACTGCCAGAAATACATAGACCACAGACAGAAACAACCAGCTCTCAACAACGCCCAGAACTCCGCTCTCAACAAGAACGTAGCGCTGCGGCAACTGCACAACAAGAAACCGCTGCTGCCCAATTACGTCCACAGGTACAAATTTTTGGTGGTACGTGGTATGATCATGGCTTTGAAACAGATGACGGTGCCCAAAGCTGGCTGGCTGGCGTACAGGTGCAGTATACGTTGTGGGACGGCAACGCCAACCGTGCTGCTAGCGCTGCCGCTCAACAACGTCTTCAACAAAGCAAACACCGTGAGCGGCTGGTTGCTTTACAGATAGACGAAGACATCCATGCGGCCCGTATACGTGAAGAAGCGGCTCAACAACGCATTAGCACAGCTCAAAAAGCACTCACCATGGCTGGAAAACACCGTGACTTACTCAGCAAACGACTCACGGCTGGTTTAGCTACACCGTCGCAAATTATTGATGCCGAATCATCACGCACTGCTGCTACTGCACGTTTACGCACAGCACAGGCAGACCTTATACAAGCCCGTATTGATTGGCATCTCGCACTTGGCCATTCACCGTTTACTCCAAAGAAATAATTCTTGAATTTGCACAACCTACGAGAGATCTCACCATGAAATTACCATTCATCACCGCCGCCCTCCCACTACTTTTGTTCACTGCTTGTGGAGAACAACACAATAATGCGGTACAATTACCTCCTTTACCAACCATCCTTGTGAATACCGCTCCCGTACAAAAAGATGCGGGCGTTTTATGGCAAGAATACACAACAACGGTTTTTGCTCCACAAACCAGTATCATAGCTGCTAAAATTGCAGGACGGGTTACAGAGATCAACGTGTCTTTGGGCAAACGTGTTCAAAAAGGGGATGTGCTCTTACGTATTGATGACACCGATTTACGTGCTGCTCTCCAAACAGCAGAAATTCAAAATAAACAAGCACAACAGGACCTCGTTCGTTATCAAGGCATGAAAAAAGAAAATGCAGTTACCTTACAAGAATTTGACCAAGTAGAAACACGAGCCGCAACCACACAATCTGCCGTTCAAGAGATGACAACCATGCTTGCACACACAACCCTCAGCGCTCCATACAGCGGTATCATTACCGCCAAATCCATTGAAAATGGTGTCATGGCCATGCCCGGCACTCCCTTACTCACCATAGCCAATGATACTCGTCTACAATTACAGTGCGAAATACCAGAACAAGTTCGTTCATCTCTAACGATTGGCCAAGAGATGCAGGCGCAGATAGGTAGCAAAAACATCAAAGCATTTGTTGCTGAAATTGCGCCAACTGCTAATCAACGTAGCCGAACAGTGCTGATTAAGCTCACCATTCCGCAAGATGAATCTGTATTCATTGGTCAGTTCGGTCGCCTACGTGTTCCACTTGCTGGTAACGAATCTTTACGCGTTCCTGATAGCGCTATTGTTCAACGAGGACAACTCGAAATAGTGTTTATTGCCAACAATAACACCGCGCACTTACGACTTGTCCGCACAGGCCGCAGCAGTGATGGCCAGACCGTTATCGTAAGCGGTCTCGACAAAAATGAAGCTGATCAAGTTATTACCAGCAATACCCATCAACTCGTAGACGGCCAACCAATTACAATTCAATAACAAAAGCAAGACGAGGCCATGAAGGTGTTTCTCAGGGGAAAAGCTCCATCGCCCGCATAACACCAACCGCAGAGTCTCTCCTCAAATATTATATCTTAACATTAACGGACACCTATCATGACAATTCCTGAACATCTTCCAAGTGAAGGATTTGCGGGCCGTATTGCCGCAGGTTTTATTACTTCTAAACTCACACCGCTTCTTGTTATTGCCTCTATTTTACTCGGGCTTATGGCTACGCTGTTATTACCACGTGAAGAAGAGCCACAAATTAAAGTGCCAATGATAGACATTATGGTATCTATGCCGGGCACTTCGTCTTCCGAAATGGAACAACGGGTCACCAACCCCATGGAGAAATTACTCTGGGAAATTGATGGTGTTGAATATGTCTACTCAACCTCCATGCCAGGACAAAGTTTAGTTATTGTCCGCTTTGAAGTTGGTCGTGATAGCGAAAAAAGCCAAATATTACTCAACAGTAAATTGGAAGCAAATTACGATATTATTCCACCAGGTGCCAGCATGCCGCTGATTAAACCACACTCGATTGATGATGTGCCAATTATGGCCCTGACTCTACACAGTAGCGAATACGACCACACCCATTTACGCAGCCTTGCCAGTGAACTAGAACAAGGCATTAAACAAATTCCTGATGTATCAGAAACAACCATCATTGGCGGCTACCGCCGTGCCGTACATGTAGAACTAGACACTACTCGTTTAACCGCTCGCCATATTGCCGCTGGGCAAGTCGTCTCCGCGCTTGAATCAGCCAATACCCAATTTCATGCCGGTACACTGATTAACAATAATAATTCTATCAGCGTTGAAACCGGTGGTTTTTTCCGAACTCAGGAAGATGTGGCTGCAACCGTCGTTGGTGTTTTTGAAGACAACCCTATTTATTTGCGTGATGTTGCTACGGTTATCGACAGCGCAGAAGATCCGTCTACCTATGTTTTCCACGGTCGTGGTGCTGCCAGCGCCAATCGCTCTGATGAACAGGCAGCCGTTACCATTAGCATTGCTAAACGGCCAGGGACGAATGCTATTACCGTTGCCAATGCCATTAGCGAAAAAGTAACATACTTACAACCACGGCTCTTTCCAAAAAGTGTCGGCATTACCACCACGCGTAATTATGGTGATAGTGCTGCTGAAAAATCGAATGAATTATTATTTCACATGGGGATAGCCATTGTCAGTGTATCCATTCTTATCATGTTGATGCTGGGCTGGCGCGAATCTTTAATTGTATTAGTGGCCATTCCAACCACGCTGTCTTTAACCTTACTCGTCTTTTATCTGTATGGGTACACGCTTAACCGCATCACCTTATTTGCCTTAATTTTCTCCATCGGCATTTTGGTTGATGATGCTATTGTTGTCATCGAAAATATTGTCCGCCATCGGCATCTTCCTGAAAATAAAAATAAACCACTGCGTACCATTGCAGTAGAAGCTACAGCCGAAGTTGGCAACCCAACCATCCTCGCAACTTGGGCCGTTATTGCAGCTATTTTGCCAATGGCTGGCGTGGGTGGGCTTATGGGGCCATACATGCGCCCAATTCCTGTTGGTGCATCTGCTGCTATGTTCTTCTCACTCATCGTTGCTTTTATTGTTACACCGTGGGCCGCTTTAAAAGTCATGGGCCGCCATTCTCTTAGTGCCTCTACACATGTATCAGAAGATGAAAAGACAGATGATTTCTTCACCCGCCTCTATCGTGTCTTTATGGGCACACTTTTAAACAAAGGTCTTGCCCGATGGGCTTTCCTTGGTGGCATTACTGCTTTATTACTTGGCGCAATGGCCCTAGTTCCAGCAGGTCTTGTCCAAGTCAAAATGCTCCCCTTTGATAATAAGAGCGAATTCCAAGTTATTGTGAATATGCCAGAAGGCTCTAGCTTGGAACAGACAGCACGCGCTACCAGAGAAATGGCAGCCGCCCTGCGTCATGAACCAGAAGTTGAGCACTATCAAGCATACATCGGTACTGCTTCACCATTTAATTTTAATGGGCTTGTTCGCCATTATTTCCTACGGTCTGGTGCACCATCGGCTGATATTCAAGTAAACCTTCTGCCCAAACATGCTCGCACAGCACAGTCTCATGATATTGCTAAACGTGTACGCCCAGCACTTGCTGAAATTGCCAAACGCTATGGCGCTTCTATTGCCGTAGCGGAAGTTCCACCTGGCCCGCCTGTACTACAAACTTTAGTTGCTGAAGTCTATGGCCCAACACAAGAAGACCGCATTGCCCTTGCCCGTGAAGTTAAAACTATTTTTGAAACCACAGATGGGGTTGTTGATAGCGATTGGTACGTAGAAGCCCCACAACCACAACGTCGCTTCCTACCAGATAGTGAAAAAGCTGCGCTACACGGCATTACGACCGAACATATTAACGAATCTATTGCCTTACTTGCTCATGGTCAGATAGCTGGCTTATTACATGTGGACCACACTCGTGAAGATATTCCCATCACCGTTCGGCTTCCACAAGAATCACGTACCACTATTGATGATGTCCTCAATATTACCTTAACCAGCTCCACTGGCGATCACATCCCATTACGCGAACTCGTACGCGTAGTTGAAGAATATGGTGAAACCGCGATCTACCATAAAAACTTACTCCCTGTCACCTACGTAACCGCCGATGTTGCTGGAGCCATAGAAGCCCCCGTTTACGCTATAGGCAGCATGAACGAACGGCTGGCCACTCTGGATGGTACTACCTTCGGCGGCACCGAAAAAGACATTACCATTTACAACGGCGCTATGCCCACCCAAGATTATAAACCCGCGATTAAATGGGATGGTGAATGGCATATCACTATTGAAGTCTTCCGCGACCTTGGCCTAGCCTTTGCAGGCGTGCTCGTACTTATTTATCTGCTAATGGTTGGCTGGTTCAAAAGCTTTATTACACCACTTATCGTTATGGTAGCAATTCCATTTAGCCTTGTTGGTATCTTACCAGCCCACACTGGTATGGGCGCATTCTTCAGCGCCACCTCCATGATCGGTTTTATGGCAGGTGCCGGTATTGTAGTACGGAATTCTATTATTCTGATCGACTTTATTGAACTACGCATCAAACACGGAGATGCTCTCAGCAAAGCAGTGGTAGACGCTGGTGCCGTTCGTTTCCGTCCAATGTTACTGACCGCTCTTGCTGTTGTCGTCGGTGCCAGCGTGATTCTCTTTGACCCTATCTTTCAAGGCCTTGCCATTTCGCTTATGGCTGGAGAAATAGCCAGCTTATTTATTAGCCGTATGGCTATTCCTGTTTTGTATTACATGGTGAACAAAAAGAACACACAGAAAAATGTCGAGAGTTAAAATCCTCCCATGTAACAACACAACCACTGATAGAGAGACATCACTCCAAATATACTATTCTCAAGCAACATCTCTCTATTAGTGACATCTTAATGTATTGCTACTATCTCACCATCTATTGTTCCAATATAGACGGATCCGTCCTCAACCCATGGACATGAATTTATATAACTTGGTACTTTTGTTGGCGATGAGATGGTATGATCCCATTGTTGCTCACCTGTTTTGGCATTCAATGCATATAATTTGCCGTCATACGATGAAAAATAGACTATTCCATCTTGAGATGAAATAGAAGCAGATGAACGAACTGGACCTCCAGTTTTGAAGTTCCACAGAGGGTCTAGCTGTTTATCATCATACACATACAAATGGCCACTATCACAACCGATAAAAACACTGCCTCCCCAGACAGTCGTAGAAGAAAAAACGGCTTTCATCTCTTTCTTTTCCTTATGGGGTTCTATCGATTTTGTTACATATACATTTGATTCCAAGCTAGCCAAAGCAACAACTGGATAACGAGGAGCTGTTCCTATTAAAGCCGCACAGGTTCCATAAACGCTATTATTTACGACTGCTGGCGTAGAACAAGAATAGGCAAGGCTTGGCATGAAATTTTTAGGTAATTGTATAGCCGAATTTATATTAACAACTCTACACCCAACTCCAGCAGGGCTAAATCCGATAAGAAAATCTTTAGTTACGGTTACCCCCGCTGTTGCAGGAGAACGATCTCTTCCATGCCACACTTCCTTGCCCGTTTCGACATCAAATCCGGAAATTTCACGATTTCCTCCTTTAGAGAATACAAGCCCATAAGCAACCGCAGGAGAAAAGGCCACTATCTTATTCTGTGATTTTTTTGGAGAAACGCTCCATTTGACTTTTCCTGTTTTCATATCAACAGAGTACAGTTGACCATCTCCTGCCGTGAAATAGACAAAGCCATCTGCAATACAGGCAGAACTAACAACACCTTGATATTCTTTATCTCTACCTTCTTTAATTCCTAAGCTCCATACTTCTTTCCCCGACTCTGCATCCAAGGCAAAAAAACCTTTATCAGAGCCGGTATATATTATTCCATCAAAAAATACTGGAGACGACAACACCTGTCCCCCTATTTTAGTCCGCCATTTTTCCCCATTTTTTACCGGAACGCCTTTCGTGTTATTTACACCTGCACGATCTAGTCCATACCTCCAGATTGCTCCTTGGGTTACTTGTTTTGATTCTAAAATCGTGCTAGAATCTTCTGTATATGCACATAGTGCACTTGTTAGTAAGATGCTCGTTAATAGTAATTTCTTCATGTTTACCTCTTTAAATTATTAAAGTGTTTTTTATTTAGATTTATAATGATAGGAGATTTCATCTCTTCCATCCCATCTGCTGGATGAGTTCCTTTATCATTACGAACAGGTCTGAATCCAAAATCAGGAAAATAGTCATACATATTCTTATAGCAGCCGTGCTCGCTCATGATATAATGATTATCAGCGCACTTCCATAACCAAGATCCTCCAAAAAAACGTTTAACGACACGAGCTTTAGCTTTTTTTGTTCCATACATAAGTGTTTCATTACATTTAGGATTATTCAGGTTCAAGCGGTCTGGCCGTGCAATTTTATAACCAACGTTTTCGGTTAAGTGCCCCATGCTTAAACTCCACTCATAGACATTCCCTACGACATCATACAAACCATACTCATTAACCTTCTTGGTGCCAACGGGATGCGTTGTCCCTCCTGCATTTTTTATACTCCAGTGGCAATCAGGATTGAGTGTCATTGATCGCTCCTGTCCACCCTTAAACATATACTCCATCTCTGCAAACGTAGCTATACGGTATCCATCAGCATCCCATTTAATAAAATGCCAATCGGTCGGATGGTTTAGCATTGAACCTAAATATTTCTCTCCCCACGGAGACTTATCAGGATTAAACATTTCTTTTGTGTCCATTTTTATAGGTCTATAGATAGGAGCTTTACGCAGAACCTGTGTCTGTGCTTCATCAATATAAAAAACGGGTGTTTTACCTTCCATTTCTGAAAGAGCATTACACCATACAATCACATCATACCATGTTATTTCAGTAACAGGCTCATCAGGGGAATGAGGGTGTCCGAGATAATACATACTCCCCATATCACCATTTTTGCTAAATTCATAACCGTTAGCTTCAGCCCATTCAAAAACACTCTGCCATCTTGCATAATTTGTTTCGTATTTTGATGCATACAGTGCATGGATATTAACGTTCCGTTTATCCCGGTCTCTTGTAAATGAACCTGCTGGTATTTTAACCATATCCATAATTGGTTCTGATTGAACAACAGGAGAAGATAGGGCTTTTGTTCTCTCTCCCTTTTTAAATGTCCAACTTGTCACTTCTGATATCGGCCCTCTGCCCTTGGGATTTTCTAACCCTGATTCTCTTCTGACAAGACGTATCCCAATATTTGCATTGCCGTCCCATGGAGTATCGCCATATTTTGATAATGCTTTTTCTGCGGGGTTTGCAGTCTGTTGGAAACCCCCACCAAGCGCTGTTATTATAGAATTCGCTGGGTTATAGACATCTCCATGAGTCCATACCAATTCCCATACATTTCCAGCCATATCATACAGACCATTTTGGTTCGGTTCACCGGAGCCAACAGCAACAGTTCCATCTGTTTTCAGGCCGATAGCGTTAGCTGCCCCTGCAGCACATTCCCATTCTGAAACGGTGGGTAAACGATACCCACTAGCAGACCACTTAACATAGATGTGAGGATCTTCATTCTTCACATATGTAGGATTATTTGCGCTGATTTTGTCTTTAGGTAAGGTTGCCTTTGTTGCCAAATGGTCCCCTCTGAAAACGTTCTTGAATTCAGGGTCTAAATAGTAAAGAGGTTCTTTACCTTCGTGTTCAGAAAGTGTATTACACCACGCCAGCGCATCATACCATTGAATATTTGTTACAGGCTCATCTTGCACATGCTCTTTATTTCCATAAGTCATGCTTCCCATATCTCCATGATACCGATAGACATATCTCGCATCCAAAGAATGAAATGGAGCATCACCCCATTTATGTATTTTTTTGTATAAAGCGTATGGCACTTCACAGGTACTTACATAAAAAGGTGGAACCTCATTACCTGCTGCTTGGAACTCGCTACTGTTTTTCATGTCAATATTAACAGACCCTTGTTCAGGGCGGTTAATAACAGCCTCGGCTCCAAAACCAAACCATTTTACATGCGCTTGTTCACCAATGGTTTTTCTGTCTTTTCCAATATACCAGCCAATTGCCTGAATATCTTTGAATTCATGCGGTGCGAATGTTGCATTTTTATGGTCAAAATGAATCTTATAATTCTCTGGAGTATATTGTGCCCACGTTGCACTATTTGGTTTCATCTGAAAAGAAATACCTTCACGCTTGGAGCCATCTTTTCTTTTTCCGTACCCATTGACTCGCTCTCCATTTTTCGTAGGAAAAACAAATTGCTTATCGTCTGATATATACCATTGATCGCCATCTTGAACAATCATTCTGACATCATGCCAGCCAATCCAGTACACACGAGAACAGGTGCTTGAAATTCTAGAATTATCATCAAATGTAACGGTATATTTTTGGTCGCTAAGATTTAAAAAATCTTCCTTTTTCCAGCAAAACACAAAATACGCCTGTGCCCAACTGTCTGGATGTTTAGCATTAGGCATAATGTTTAAGGGGTGATCTTCCGCTCTTGAGTCCCACCATGTATTATTATGATCATGGTTAATACCCTGTTCTGCAAAACCTCCACCTTTTAGTCCTCTGCCATTTTTAAGAGCGTGTGTCACGTAAACACTTGCACCACCATACAAATTTCTACTTGTTATTTCTGGGAAAACACCACCAAATGGCCACATGCGTATCCCCATTGGATTGGTCATACTCCACGGGTATGAGCGAACAACCTCTCCTTTATCTACTTCACCATTACCGTCAACATCATAGTCATAAAAATTAAACTGTGCCTTGTTCGCTCCTTCCTTTTCATTAACAGGGCCACCAGAACCACGCCATGCACAAGCAGATATTCCAAAATCTCCAAGCATACTACGTGTCCATTTATCTGCATAGGAAATAACCTGTGCTGGATGTGCGACGGTTTTGCCAGTGCCGAGCTTGGGATGCCACACTTTGCTCTTATTCCACTCTGGGTATGCTTTTTTCAGCACATCCAACGTTTCACATTCTATTACGCCCGTTTGAGGAATAACTAATTCTTCCCTGAACGGCACAATCCTCTCTTCTGCGCTCAAAGTACTGCTCAGAGCAATGCTCATAAAGCAGGCTGATGCTGCAACTATGAATGATGATTTCTTTTTCATATATTCCCTCTTTCATGTGTTGAAAGGTTAACCCTAAGGAGCTTTGCTGTTATTTACTTACTCGTAAACCAGATTGCGCCAATTTCTAAATACTGTTTCTTTGTTTCTGGCGTAATTTGAGCATGTATTTGAATATACCGATACTCCCCCTCTACCAAACATTCCTGAGGCGATAGACCATTTGAGCTAAATTCAGCAAGAGGAAAACTGAGCGTTTGCCATATCGAATTCCCTGTACGAGACAGTTGTTTTCGAGAATGTATACGACTTACATGAGACGGTGTTGTCATTTTATCAAATGTTAAGAAAAGTTTTTCTTGTCCATCTGTTCTAAAGGTAACGTGACAAACCATATCTTCTGTCCCTGTAAATAAGGGTTTATCTTTCACGCCGCACACAAAACGGTTCAAGTCGTCACCTTCTGATACATAGATATGCTGTAAATAGGGGTGCTCCTCTATTGATCTCTTCTTCTCTTTTTCACTTGTGTTATAACGAGAAATATCTATCTCCGATACAAATGTCCCCTGTACCAATAAAGAAAAATCATCATCACTGATAGATCCAAGCCAGCGTGTTCTGCCGTCCTGAACAAACAGTCCTTGCCCTGTAGTGAGCGCATATTCTTTTTTCTCTTTATCCGTAACGTGCACGTGACCTTCAATCAAACGAATTGATGACCTGCTATCATTTGCCTGTAAAGTGAACTCAGTACCAACGACTTGCACAGCAAGGTCTGGCGTATGCAAAATAAAGGGAAAGGCTTTTTCTTGTGGCTGTACTGTTGCTCGTAACGACCCCCTTCTTAAAAAAAGACCCTTTTGGCTCTGAGACCCCCTCATTTCAACAATACTTTGAGCATCTAAGCGAATAGCAGTATTATCTCCATACAGAAGAGACAGCTCTTCTTCTGCGGCAATAATATCACCAAGTTCTACACTGCTCTTTTCCGTCGGTAGTATATATTTATTATTCCGGTAAATAGTAGCACCATCTGAGGCAACACTTATCTGCCCAATACTTTCTGAAGTACCTGTAACAAGAAAAAAAGAAACTCCTATCAGCACAACAGCAACGGCCGCTAACATGGTATAACGAAATGATATAAAGGAACGGCTGCCCGACTTCTTCTCAGAACGTTTTCTTTCTGACAATCCAGAATGTATATCTGATAAAACTCTCTTTTTCATGCTTTGTCTCTGCTCTTGTTCTGCAAGGGCTTTTAAGATAGACGTTTTACAGGTTCCTTTCCATGACAATGTCATCAAGTCTGCATGGAGGTCCATAAGATCCATCATACCTTGCACATGCAATTCGTCATTCAAAAGAACGTCGAGTTCAGCCTGTTCCTGTGCACTTATATCACCATCAATGGCACGTAGCATCAACTCTTCAATTTCTTGCTCCGTCATTGCGATATTCCTGTTTTTGATTCAACACATGCGCGTAATGATATACGTGACCGTGAGAGCATTTTCTTGGTTGCAGCTAAGGTACGCCCTAATTTTGTGGCTATAGATTCAATTTTCATACCATGACCATATTTCATTTCGAGCGCTTCTTGCACACTTTCTTGAAGAGCTTCTCTGCACTGCTTCAAAGCAGATAAACGCTTCTCTTCAGAAGTATTTATTTCATCCTCTAGGGAATAGCGCACTAAAATGTGCTCCTTATACAATTCCAAGTGTTTTGAATAACTTGCTTTTTTAGCGAAATCATCTTTGACGACATTGCGTGCTATCGCTTTTATCCAGTAATCAAACCGGCGGCCACTTTCGAAATCAGCCAAATGTGTATACGCCTTCATAAAAACGACCTGCACCAGATCTTCAATATCACTCTTTGTGCGCTGCATGGCCGTTACTACAGCCACCACGTCCATCTCATACAACTCAATAATAACCCCAAAGGCGTTCACGTGGCCTCCAAGAGTCTGCTGTATTGCTTTTTCGCACTCCTCTTGTCTCTCCATAATCTATTCCCCTTGGATGCTTTTATACACCCCTCTTACTATACACTACGGAGATGGAATTAAAAAGTGACAAACAAAACATTTTTCTTGAAACACGGTATGGTATGGCTACATATCGCTTCTTCACCTACAGAGAAAACGAGGTTATTATGAGACAGAAGCAATCGGCTGCATGGATATGGCCCGGAAATCCTGGGATAGGGCTTATAAATAGATGGGCTCAATTTCGGCATACATTCACTATTGATGCCGTTCCCGAGACCTGCCTTGTATCAATCAGTGCAGACAAATCCTACCGTCTCTTTATTAACGGAACATGGGTTATTGACGGGCCATGCCGTGGGTTTGCTGACAATTGGTTCTTTGATACCGTTGATATTGCTTCATTCCTCCATGCAGGTGACAATGTAATTGCTGCCGTTGCACACAACCCCGGCACTGGTAATCATCAGTATATTCACGCTGGGTATGCTGGCTTTCTCCTCGAAGGATCTGTTGGCTCTGTCGATATTAGTTCTTCAAAAGAATGGTCACGCCGCGAAGCACCTGAATACATCCAGTATCAAACCCGCCTCTCTATTCAATTAGGGTGGCAAGAATTTTTTGATGCTCAATTAGGTGACGGCGACTGGACACAACTTGCTTATGACGCACGCGATTGGGAACCTTGCAGCTTTTTTGGCGCGCGGCCGAAAGGCTCTCCTCCATGGCATAATCTGCAAGAGCGAGACATCCCTCTCTTACGAACAGAAATCATTTGCCCAACTCTTCTTGTGAGCACGGCACGGCATACCGTCAGCCGTTCATGGCAAGATAACATCAACATAGTGACTGCATTTCGTATTGATGTTCCTTCATGCACACTCGTTAATACAACCACTCCAGTGCTCACCATTTTACCACAAACACATGATGAGGTGCAAGTTTATGTTTTAGACTTTCAGCGCGAAGTCTGCGCCTCTCTCTTACTTGCCATTGATGCCGCACGCGGTGGTGAACACATTGATCTGATTATGATTGAAGGCATCACAAACGGCTTACCTGACATTCATGAACTGGAAGGCTGCAACACCGCACTGGCCCATAAATATATGTGCACACACGGTCAACAACAACACGAAACTTTTAGTCCCCTTGGTGGCCGCGCTCTAGCCATTGCTGTTCGTGGACAAACAGATGGTTTTCAACTTACTATCACAGCACGACACCGTGAATATCCATTTGATATACACGGCTCTATTACCGTAGCAAATACCCGATTCCAAGATATTTATGACATGTGCGTGCATACACAACAATTATGTGCAATTGACACCTACATTGACTGCCCCGGTCGAGAACAGGCCATGTGGTGGGGTGACATCGTTACCCATTTTGGCAATTCTACGCTCTTTGCCGCTGATGACCGTTTACTTATTCGTGGCATGCACCTTATTGCCCAACAACAAATACCCAACGGTCTTACTTATGCCCTTGCCCCCACCGAAGCGCATGAATGTGTTTTGCCTGATTTTACACTTGCGTGGATTCGCTCATTTAAAATGCTCTACCACTATAATAATTCTACCGATATGGTGCAGCGCTATCGTGATGCTATCATGCGTGCATTTGAATATTTTTTTGATCGTAGCCGTGAAACAGGTCTGCTCACATTTGATGAACGCTACTGGTTGTTCCTTGATTGGGCCGAAACCTTTAAAGACGGCACGCCAACCTTGTATAATTTAGATTACCTTGAGACACTGATGAGTGCCTATGATGTCTTTACCGCTGCAGGCCTGCTCGATGATGCGAAAATATGTTTGCAACACGCTGATGCGCTTCGACATAAAATAGAAATATCTCTATGGAATGAAAACACACGTGAGCCCTATGACGGTATTGATCAAGACGGTCAACCCGTATTACGTGAATGCCTCCACACCTTTATTCGCTGCATTTCTCTTGATATCCATCCAGAAGAGCACCAACGCTGGGCACAGGAACACCTGCTTCCTTTCATAAATGACAAGCGCCCTCTTGGTACCGAGCTACAAACAAGCTCCACTGCATTAACTCCATATTTCTTAAACTTTGGGTTTCAAGCGCTTGATAAACTAGGGTATGGGCTCAACGTCCTCTCCTGCATTGAACGCTGGTGGGGAGACATGCTTGATCGCGGCCTCGTCACAACGGAAGAAGTTTGGGATGCCAAGGCTGGAAATGAGAGCACGTGCCATGCGTGGTCTGCACATCCAATTCAACACATTACTCGCATACTACTTGGTATCCGACAAATCTCTGCTGGCTGGAAACACATTCACGTAACACCTGCTTATTCAATATACCCATCAGCACAAGGCAGCGTTGATACGCCATTTGGACCAATCACTATTCAATGGCGTACAGAAGAAAATACAGTGCATGGCTCCTTAGCTCTTCCCGATGGTATAAGCGCTACTGTGTTTCTTGCATCACAAGTACCTCAAACAGTTACCGGACACACAACATTTACCCTCTAAAAAAAGGTCTACTATGAGCACTCCTCGCAAAAACATATTGCTTCTCTTCGTTGATCAAATGAGATTTGATACCATCCATGCCTTAGGCAACGAAACAATCAAAACCCCTAACCTTGACCGTTTAGTTTCAGAAGGCGTTGCCTTTACCAACGCATATTCTCCGTCACCTGTTTGTGTTCCTGCCCGCTGTTCCATGAGTTACGGAAAGTACCCGTGGAATACAGATTGTTTTGACAATCACTATAAATGGATTGATGAATCTGATGATGAAAAAACATTCGTTGAACGATTAGCGGCATCTGGCTACAGAACTCATGGCGTTGGAAAATGCCACTTCACACCAGATACACACGCGCATTACGGTTTCCAAACAAGAAACACTCAAGAGGAATTTGGCACACCAGAAACCGATGACTACATGCATTTTCTCAATAAAGACTACGCACATGTTATGGATTTTCATGGCATGCGTTCAGAGCTGTATATGTCACCTCAGCTTGCTCAGATGCCAGCCGAGAAACACCCCACTGCATGGATAGCAGACCAAAGTATCGATTTCCTCAATACCCAAACACAAACAGACGAACCATGGTATTTATTTAGCAGCTTCATACACCCACACCCGCCTCTCTCCCTCCCAACTCCGTGGCATAGATTATATCGCTACGCTGATATGGATAACGCCCATGTTCCAGATAACTGGGAAGACTTTATCACTCATGCCAATACATACATGACCCACGGGCACCTCTGCGATGAAGGCCGTATTGACCGTAATATGGTACGCACGCTCAAGGCCTTTTATTATGGGGCTATCTCTTTTGTTGATTATCATATTGGCAGAATCCTTGATACCTTAGAGGCAAACAATCAGCTTGATAATACCACCATCGTATTTACTTCAGACCACGGTGAAATGCTTGGTGATTACAAATGTGTTGCTAAAAGCTGTATGATGGACCCCTCAGCCCGTATTCCTTTTTTAGTTCGCTTCCCGGACACAACCCATGCTGGCACACACTGCGACACCCCCGTTAGCCTTGTTGACCTAGCTCCCACCTTTCTATCAGAGGCAAACATCCCCTGTCCAGACAAAGAGTTTGATGGATGTAAACTTCAAGAGCTCATTCAGGAAACGAACGAAGAGCGAGTTGTTTTTTCACAAATAAACAAGGGCGAAGACTCCATACTTATGGCCGTAGACACCAACTACAAATACTTCTTCAGCGCTCCAGATGACAAAGAAATTCTGACAAACAGACAAACAGACCCGCGAGAAACACAGAACCTTTCTCAAGATAAAGAGTATGCCAAAACACTCTCCTATTACAGGTCACTTCTCTGCACCCAGATGGCAGGAACACAAGCTGGCAGAGAAACCTTTAACGGAGATTGCCTTATTCAGCATCCGATAAAAGGAGTGCCTTTTTCATCCGATGATGGTCACATCATGCAAGACCCTCCAATCCCAGAAAAGCTACTTGAAAATCCCTATTTTACAGACCTTCGCAATTCTTAGAACACGCAAAGTTGTATGCATCTATCTATAAATTCTTAAAAAAAACGTCCTATACCTCCCTAAGGTGGATTATTTCTTATCAACACAAACAAACCGGTTGACATAATTCAAATATTCAGATACTGGAATATATGAGCAAAGTAAATAAAATTGTAATCGTTGGTGGTGTTGCTGGCGGAGCTTCCTGTGCTGCACGTTTACGACGTATGGATGAACACGCAGAAATTATTTTAATAGAACGTGGCCCGCATGTTTCATTCGCAAATTGTGGGCTGCCCTATTATATTGGTGATGTGATTCAAGATGAAAGCTCCTTGCTTGTTTCTACCGCAGATACCTTTCGTAAAAAATTTGCTATAGATGTACGCGCAGAAAGCACAGTCACAGCAATTAACAGAATAGATCGCTGCGTAAACATTCAAAATAAAGACGGAAGCACCTATACAGAACCGTATGATGCCTTGGTGCTCTCTCCTGGCGCAAAACCCTTACGCCCGCCTCTGCCTGGCATAGACCTTGATGGCATTTTTGGTGTCCGCACTATTCCTGATTCTCAAAAGATCAAACAATGGATCACCAAACGAACGGTGCAGACTGCCGTTGTCATTGGTGCCGGATTTATTGGCCTTGAAATGGCAGAAAACCTTCATCATCGAGGTATTGATGTACAAATTATTGAACGAGCCGATCAAGTTATGCCACCACTTGATGCGGAAATGGCTAGCCGTGTACAAAACTACATCGAAAAGAAACAGGTTGCCGTCCATCTCAATAATTCAGTGACTCATTTTGAAAAACATGAAGAAAGTATTCACGTTCACACCAGCAATGGTACCACCTTGCAAACAGATCTTGTTATTCTTGCGATTGGAGTAAGCCCAGAAAGCACACTCGCAAAAGAATCTGGCTTACGTATTGGCGAACGGGGGCATATTCTCGTTGATGAACATATGCGCACCGAAGATCCCTATGTCTATGCCATCGGCGATGCCGTTGAAGTCAAAAATTTTGTCACAGACCTGCAAAGTAGCGTTCCTCTTGCTGGCCCTGCTAATAGGCAAGGTCGTATGGTTGCAGATATTATTGCAGGACAAAAACGTTCCTTCCGAGGCGTACAAGGAACAGCTGTTTGCGGAGCATTTGGTTTAACCATTGCGGCCACCGGTATTAATGAACGCACTCTACGCAGTGCTAACATGTGCGATTACGACGCTATTTATTTACACCCAGGTGATCACGTCGGTTATTATCCTGGTGCAAAACCTATCCACATAAAAGTGCTCGCCTGCAAAAAAGATGGGCGCATCCTTGGTGCGCAAGCCATCGGTGAAGCAGGTGTAGAACGACGCATAGATGTGATTGCCATGGCCATACAAATGGGTGGAACGGTCTATGATTTAGAGGATGCAGAGCTATGCTACGCGCCACAATACGGTGCAGCCAAAGACCCAGTCAACATGGCTGGCATGATTGGTGCAAATTGCCAACGTGGTGATTGCACTATTGCCCCGTGGTCTGATATCCACGCAGCGGACGTATTTCTTTTAGACGTGCGTAATCCAGAAGAATGCGAAGCTGCCCCGCTACCGAACGCACATATCATCCCTTTAGATGCTTTACGCGCTCGCCTTGATGAAATACCACGCAACACACGGATACTGGTCAGCTGCGGTGTCGGCCAACGCGCTTGGAATGCCGTCCGTATTTTAAGCCAAAATGGCTACAACGCAGAATTATTATCTGGCGGCGCCCAAACCTATTATTCATTACCGGAAGCATAATTATGAACAATATCGTTATCACTCTCATTATTGTCATTGTATTTATTATCTTCTATTTTTCACGTAAACCAGATATCAACAAACAGGAAGCGCAAACCATGCTCTCTCAAGGCGCACATATTATCGACGCACGTAGTCCCGGTGAATATGCTGGCGGCTGTATAGACGGTGCCGTCAATATTCCACATACCGACATCGTAGCAGGTATTGCCAAGCTCAATCTCCCTAAAGACGCACCTATCATTCTCTACTGTGCTAGCGGTATGCGCTCTGGCTCCGCAGCCCGCGCCCTCAAAACCGCTGGCTACACCAACGCTCATAATGCTGGTGGTATGGGACAGGCACAACAAATGCTTGCTGGGACAAACAAATAACAAAGGAACCTCGTTCCGGTTAACACCACTAATCGCTATATCTTGCATCACAAGTAATGCACATCTAACCCTCACGAACTCAATAGCATGAGCCATCATTCCGATGATGGCTACCCACAGCAAACCCAGACTTTTTGACACAACAAAACCAAAAAATCATTACAATACGAATCGGTCCGTAAACTCATTTAATTTCGTTATCAATGTTTTCTACGATAAGACATATGCCATCTCGCACAACTTTGGGAATAAATTTAGGTATACTGCAAATCATTTCCCATTTCCTTCCTCACACAGGGATAAAAAATGCAATTCAACATTCTGAACTAAACGATAGAACGCTCTTACTTTTCTCATTTCATACAAGATAAGGTACCATTATCTGTCGCAATATAGACCATGCCAGCATCTACCCAGGGCATGGTTCTGATACTCGTGCCATAGTCATACGTCCACTGCTCTGTTCCTGTAAATGCATCAAGGCTGATAAGCATTCCTGCGTTGGTGCCAAAAAGAATTCGGCTATCTTCTGAGGTAATACAAGCAGCAGAGTTAATCGCACTTTTTGCATTGTATGTCCACGCTATACCGTTGGTTCCTTTTTCATCAGGAGCGACACAATACAGATTGTGATTATCTGTGCCAGCCCATGTATAATTTTTCCATGTGGATGGTGCACTATTTTGACGAAAATCATTCGTACCCACATTCACAACAACTTTTTCTGTCCAAAACGGGTCGATACTATTACCCTTTTGCGCGCTATCATAAAAATAGAGACCACGGCTACTTACGCATTGAATAACATTGCTCTCGCTTAAAGCGACACAGTCAAAATAACCAGCGTCGTTATGTTGGAAAAATGATGCCTGAGATAAAGATGTCGCAATATCAATTTTTGCTGTTCTCCCCCACCTACTTCCAAAATTTGTATAGAGCATTCCGTCGGGGCTTATGGTCGGTGAACAACGGTCTGACATTCCCCGTGCGCCCAAAAAATCAATATGAGATACGTTGTCTGTGTCAAAAGTCCAAATCAATGTTCCGGTTTCTTTATCGACAGCAAAAAGACTATTTTCTCCTAGACCAATAAAGACAGCATTAAAGGCAACGGCAGCGGAATTTACTATCTTTCTGTTCCCTTTGACCTCCTCTCCTCTACCAAATGTCCATACTTCAGAACCATCAGCGATTCGTAATGCACGTAAAATGCCATCATTACCGCCAATATAGAGAATGTCATTTTCTATGCAGGCAGAAGCTTCCACACCGCCCTGTATTGAAACAGTCCATTTTTCTTCACCAGTTGTTGCGTCAAAAGCATGCATACCTGTACGGCTACCAATATAAAGGACGCTGTTGAAAACGACTGGTGAGGAACGTTGCTTTTCCCCTAATTCAATACTCCACACTTTTTGCGTCGGTTCAGATTCTGGCCCTGCTGTGTGAAGTACTCCATTTCGTTTGAGGTTACCGCGATAGCACCCACCCTGCAAAGCATCATATGGTAAGGTGGTATCTATGAGTTTTGGAAAATGGCGTGTAACCAGAGGCAAGTCGCCACTGGCGTTATGAGCTGGCTTGAAGCTTATTTCTCCAGTGGCTCCAAAAACGGTAGCAGTGCAACACAGAGAAAGTAGTAGTGTTTTATTCATTGGATTGTCCTTTTATTCTGCTGCTGTCGTTATAAAATAACCGTCTTTTATCTCGCCTGCTAGAGTCATTGTTTCTCCTGCTTTTTTCTTCAGACAGGATGCTGCTGCTGGGCCAATAACGCGGTACGATTGTCCATCAATAGTAATATGTGGCGCAGGACGACTTTGAGCAATACGGAAGCCAAGGTCTGGCATTTCGTAATAAGAGTTATGATGCGTGTCTGTATAAGCGGCTCCATGTTGACCTGTTACTGTTGGTTCACCAAAGCACCAGGAAGTGCCCAGTAAATAACGAGGGTGCAAACGGCAGTATTTTTTGAGCTGTGACCATGAATGACTCATCCAGTTAACATTACCTTTAGGGTCTACAACATTTTCGCGCAGAGGTAAAAGATCATTGTCAGAGCCATCATTTCCGAAACAGAATTCATAGACATTACCCAGTAAATCATGAATGCCACTTGGATGTGCTTGTTTGCTTGCAACGGAATGGGTTCTACCACCAGCGTTTCTGACACCCCAGACTGTTTCTCTTTCTTGATCTCTGGTGTCTTTATTGCCCCAATAATATTTTGTATTGGTACCTGCACGTACAACATATTCATATTCTGCGTAGGTTGGCAAGCGGAACCCATCTGCTGACCAATCTGTATAGACACGTATTTCACGAAAAGCTCCACGGCCAAGTGTCCCCATAACATGTTTTTCATGGCCTTGTATTTCATTATTTGGGAAATCCATACCAACAAGTTTTATTTTATTCACATGGCTGTATTGCGCTGGTTGAATGCGCAGCGGACGATAGCGGTGTGCTTGACGATAGACCTGTGTTTTTTCGACATCGGTGTAATAGAGCGGCTTCAAGCCCATCATTTCAGAATACGCATTACACCAGACAATAGCATCATGCCAATCGATATTAGTGACAGGTTCGTCATCTTTGTGTGGAAAGTCAAATATGTACATACTGCCCATATCACCTTGCACCGTAAATGTATAACCATTCGCTTCTGCCCAATTTTGAACCGCAACCCATTGTGCATAGGTCAGTTCTGTTTTGCCATAAGCAAAAGGCGCTATGTGAACAGTATTTTCTGTAACAGAGCTTTCAAATGTACCTGGAGCAATTTCAACCAGTGGAATATCCACAGAAGCAGGAACGCTTTTTTCTTTACGCGCAGCAATGCGCTCATTCTGAGTAAATGTCCATGCGCTGGCATGTTGCGTTACTTCGGTAACAGGTGCGGCTAAACCAGCAGCTCTACAGAGCGGGCGGAATCCAATATTATATGCACCATTCCACGGCGTATCTCCATAATCAGAAGCAGAAACGGGCTGGGCTGCACTATGGAAATCTGCACCATATGTCATCAATTGTTCTGGATTAGGCGGCATACTGTCACCGAACATCCAGACAAACTCTCGAACATTATCATTGGTATTATACAGCCCTTTGCTATTGGCCCCACCAGTGCCGACTGCGCTGGTGCCTGTAGGTTCTTCTTGACTTGCTTCACCTTCTGAACTGGCGACCCATTCTGAGCTGGTTGGTAAACGCCATCCATCTGCTTGCCACTTCACATAAATAGTGGGCATCTCAAAATAACTAAAGGGCAGATTTTCACCATTACACCACCTATCTGGACCAAGACGTTCAACCATTGTAGAAATTTCTTTATGTCGGAATGGAATGGTCAGAGCGGCATCAGTATAATAGCAAGGTTCTTTGCCTTCCATTTCAGAAAAACCATTACACCACGCCAGTACATCATAAAAAGTTACATTGGTAACCGGTTCTGTTTGTTCATGCGGTTGATGCCCATAACGCATGCTTCCCATATCACCTTTTTTATCAAAATTATATTTGGTCTCAAATGTATACACAGCTGCATTTGCCCAACGGAAAATCTTTTTCCAAAAATGATACGGTATTTCTGTCGTGCTTATATCAAATGCTGGCTGTGTGCCATCCTCAACTCGTGCTGTTTTGAGATGAAGACTTGGCTGTGCAGGTTGCTGCACCACCGCATCACAAGCAAAAGAATACCATTTACAATGTAGATTGGTTTCTTGTTTATTATTTTTTCCTATGTACCACCCAACAGCCTGAATATCGGTAAATGTATGCGGAGAAAACGTTGCCGTTTCAGCATCAAATTTAATTTGGTAACCATTTTCTTGAGGGGTATATGAAGCCCATGTAACATCATTTGGTCTTACATGATAAGTTTGCACAACAAAACCAGCATTCAGTGCAAATTTCTTAGGAAGGTCACAAAAACTCATATCAGAGATATACCACGCTTCTCCATCTTTAATAATATAGCGCCATTGATCAATGCCCCACCAATAACCTCTACCAATAACAGAAGCAATACGGCTACTGTCATCAAAGGTAACGGGATATTGGTCGCCACCATTCAGGAAATCTTCTTTTTTCCAGAGGATAGACCAATAAGCATTCATCCATGCACCAGCGGCGCGAACACGCTTGGCATTTATCGGATGGTTTTCTTGGCTCAGGCTATTGTACGGCCCTGTATGTCCGGGGTTTACTCCTATTTCGGCACCGCCATCTAAACCTGCTGGTCTTTTTGGATTTAATGGCGAGTTTGCAGCAAATACAGTAGCTCCACCGTAAAATGTGCCATTTATATGATTGGGTAACATACTGCTATACGGCCATTGCGGTGCAGAAAAATGCTCTTCCATGCTAAATGCCATATAGTGCACATAGTCATCAGACGTTTTTCCATCACCGTCTACATCCACATCTGTGTCCAATAGAAAAGCATGGGGATTACCACTGACCATCGGTGATCTGGATTGTCGCCAACGGGTATCAGCATAACCCACTTCATACGCTGTTTTATCATCACCATACTCAACGATACGGCAGGAAACAGATTTCTGCGGTGTGTCTGGTCTATCAGCTTCCCAAATATACTGTGGAGTGGGAAGTGTATTGGGGTCAATGGTCACGCCTTTTTCATCCACAGCCCCACGCCACGGATCATGCTCAACAGCGTTAAGAGGTAATAGGCAGGCAAGTCCTAATAAAATAGACATACGGTACATAATGAAGTGCTCCTCTATATTTATATAACAGATATCCCTTTCCTATTACAATGAAGGCTGTGCGTAATAGCGGCTTTTTTTGCATGATTGAAAAACATTCTCTCAAGAGATGCTCTTATCAGCCCATCACAGTTACAGTGCCTTCTCCCCTATAGTAGCACACATCGATAAATAGAGACTCTCCCTTGTCTAACCCATCGAACCAGTCTCTTTTACTTGTCCTAATCCATAGGGTCTTAACAAAAGTATTGTCTATTCTCTGGAGGTCATGTGTACCGTTATCCTATGTACTCCCGATTGATGTATTTCATAGGTTGCGTATCGTGAGTTTTCAACGGTTGTGATGCCCATTGTAATAGCATCTTCATTTAAAACGGCTGTGTGTACTGTTTTGTTCTCAGGCATCAGTATTTCAAGTTTATAATCGGTCGCGTTTCCTGTGAACTCTATTGAGAGAGTGTTGTCAGTTATCTGATAGATGTAGGCAAGGTATGAACGAGATGCTTCATATTTGACGCAGACCTGTACTTTTTTATTTGCAGTTAGCAGCCATCTTGGTGCAATGCGCGCTTTTTGATAGGCTACTGCTAGATCTTTTACACCAGCTAGCCCTTCGAGTAGGGCATAGACCACAGCAGCCGCCCCCCAGTTTGAAGGTATGCCAGCGGAGACTTCGGATGCTGTGAAAGAGTAGGGTCTATCCGAGAGGGTTATTCCAAAGACAGCCCAAAAAGAATCGTCAATTGCGGCGTGGAATGAAATGTGGGTAACGTGCTTTTCTGGGTGTGGGTTATTAATGCCACAGACATACGAGGCGAGATTTTCACAGTGCGCATTTTTTCCGTTCCATGCTACTTTGGCTTGAGGAGATGCTCCGAGTTGTGCGTAGGCAAGTATGCTTTGTGGCGTATGGTTTTCCCCCATAAATGAATCTGTAGAGCTATTGTCAAATGAGTTTCTGACAGAGGGCATCCACCAATTATTGAGGTGTGTACCTGATTGTATATAGAGAGCGCTTTCATGGCCGTCTTCGTAGTGAAAAGAAATGGTTCCTGCAATTTTATTGGTGGTACTTGCTGTATGCAAGAGATACAGCGATTCAAGTTTTTGATGTATAGGTATGTGAATGTCTTGTTGATACCCTTGTCTCGTGGAAAGCCCGATACAGGCTTTTCTTGAATTTTCTTCAGGGTTCACAATATGAAATGGTATGTCATGGTAGACTTGGGTGCCTACTGGCATTTCTGCAAAATCATTATCGCCATCTTGTGTCCATCCAGAAACATGCTCTGCTCCTTGCCCATTAATATCAACATTGACAACATCTGTTAATGATATTGTTTGAAAAGTTCTTTTTGGGGTCTGTTCATTTTTTCCGGTGAAACAACAGGGTAAAAATCCTTTGTATTTTTTTGCGGTGGCATGCATCTGCTCTAATATCTCTACGCCGTAACGTTCAAAGCCATGTTCAAATGCACCGTGAGCGAGTTCACCAGCAACCAGAGGAGACGTTCCTCCATTCATATACTGCCATTGTTTTATTCCAGAAAAAACATGGTCTTCAAAAGGTGGGTATATAAGAAAAAATTCATTTGGGCATTCTTTTGGTTTCTCTCTTTTTATATTTTTATATGTTTCAATAATGGCTGCACTTTGCGTGTGTTTTATGTTTCTGTTAAGTGCGTAGGCATTTGATAGGGAGACTTGTTCTGATAAATCAACACCAAAATCTCTTATAACATCTGCTTGCTCGGGGATGTGGTGTGTAAAAAAACGTCCATTCCATGCGAGTGCATTCAGTTTCTCTCGGATGCTGTGTGCTATGGCTGTGTATGTATCCGCTTCGGTGTCGCGATGTGCGGCGTGCAGCATTTCTGCGAGGTATTCACAGGAACGTGCAAACCCTGTATTATCTCCATGCATAATACCGAATCGTGTTGCCTCTGTGATGCACATTTTTTGCATGCCGTTAATGCGGGCATCTTCGTCTGATTGAAAATCCCAAGTATCTATGGTAAAGCCACGTTTGAGCAGTTGAAACTGTTGTGACCAACGAAAGCTGTCGGTCATACTGTATTCAAATGCTTTGATCGCAGAGTCTAGTTTGTCATGCATCCATGCATGGTCTCCTGTTGCTTTCCACGTATAATACAAACCTTCTGTAAATAAATATTCGAGATCATTTTCTACAGGTATTCGTTTTAATTCTGTTTCTTGGTCTGTGCTTTTGTAGAAGAAATTATTGCGAGAGAGTTGCTGCTCCATGAAGGTAGCGCGAGGGCTGCTGGAATAAATGTTGTCGTACATCATTCCATCTGAACGTTGGGTGTGCTGAAAAAAATCAATAGCATCCTTTATGTCACCATAAAAATATTTCATGCCCTTTAAGACGTGTACGTGATCTCGCAGCCACATAAAAAACATGCGATACGACTTCCCTTCAAAACGCATGAAATGATTTTCTTTGTCTATGACCATTGAAAAATAAAGCATTTCAAGTAATTCTTTGAAGCAGCCGGTGTCATCATCAATAGCTGTGGTACAATCCACTGTAAAAGTGGTTGATTCAAGCACGGCTCCATCCATGTCTTTGAGGAGTATGCGATGTGTGCCAAGTGAACCGCCAACCGTAAAAGTGTATGTATCTGTAACGGTTGTGTTGATGTATTCTCTCCCGTCTCCATCGCAGACGGAGAGCAGGCCTTGAGTGAGATCACATAACTCAACGCATTCTAAGGGACGCATATTATATGCTGTGTTCTTGATTTTCATGTGTCTTCCTTCGGTTTAGAATTATGTATCATCACAGAAAACGTGATACTTTCTGTTGTTCTCTCAATGCCAGGAAGGAAGTGCGATAGACCTTATTCTTCAACTGTTCATGTAGCGCCGTATTTTATGGGTGGCTTAGAGACAGAATGGTGCCATTCATGAATGTCACTATCAGTCTTCCATCTCTGTTCAGACTTAATGCGTTATGAGTCGGAAGTGATGGTAATGCATGAGTTTGTAACAGTGCTCCCGTTTCTCGGTTGAGGACCTGAAGTTCGTATAAAGATTCTGTGCCGTTTTCTTTTTCTACAATAATAATGACGGCATTCTGAGCAAGTACTAGAGACAGAACGCTGATATTTTGTAGAGACCATTTGAGTAAAGGTGCAGCAGAAAGGGCTTTGTCTATGGTGAGCCTTCGTGCAATGCGTATCGCAGAACCTTTTTTCGAGCTTATGTCATCTGCTGTGTGTTCGGGTTGTTGATCTAAGTACTCTGTTAATAAAGCACTGTCCCAACAATGTAATGTGGAATTGTTCCATTTTCCCTTTCTTTTGGGTAGGGCATCGGCAATAAAGAGTTCTGTATCCCATGCGGGAGTAACGTGACTTAATGCCGCTACAGCTACTTCTTTTTTGTTGGTATCGCCCGTATCATTTAAAGAAATAAATGAAAAACGACCACGATAGAGGCTGTTATCTGTTTCTGCATAGAGCGGTCGACCACCATAAAGAATATACTTTTGGGCAAAAAGACCAATTTCAGAACCTTTGGTTAAGGCACTGCTGACAGGTTTACCGTATGTGGTTAGTTGTCCTGTCAGGTACTGAAATGTTCCATCTTTGAGGTCATAGGAAGCGGGTGAGATGCTGATGCCACCTGCCATGCGTAGTTTGTTTCCGGCTATAATACACTGCCCCATAGCAGAGACCTCTTGTTCTCCACTGCTGGTATTTGCCCAGAGAATCTCTCCTGTTGCGTGGTTTAAACAGAAGACAAAGGTGCCATCTCTCCCCAGTATGCCACAAGACGCGTATATATTCCCTGATTCTTCGAGCAAGCCAACAATTGGCCAACTGGAGCTGATCTGTCCATACAGATGTATTTTCTGCTCTACCGGTGCTAGCATGCGCTTCCATATTATTGAGCCGTCCTCACTATTGAATGCGTATAAGATACCGCTTTGGTTGCCGACATAGAGGATACCCTGCGCAAAGAGTGGTGCCTGTTTAATAACGGCACCCGTATAAGCAGACCATTTCGGCGTACCATCATTCGCATTGAGCGCATAAATATATCCATTTGCTGAACCAAGATACACCGTGTTGCCAACGGAAATTGCGGGGCTTATGGTGTCTTGGGAGAATGATGCTGTCCACTGTATGCTGCTCTTTTCAGAGAAAGAGGCGGTACTGGCTCCTGAATGTCCTCTATTTCCTCTATACATCGGCCAGTCTTGTGAATCGGCTGTAGTGGTAGAAGCTGTGGAATTGCCTTGCTCGATAGGATGCGTTGTGTCGGCTAATTTTGTGAGATCATATTCTTGTTCAGAGCGGCATAAATATCCTGTTAAATCAAACATACAGTCGCATGCCATTGCAGTCCAATACAATCGGTTATAAACAGGTAATACACCTGTCCAACAATCGGAGCGAATAAACGTATCTTTGAGGGTGGTGTTTTTGTTCATGGCAACGCGGGTGCCTCGGCCAACAAACATAAAATTATCAGAGGCGGTTGTTCGTGTGCAGCAGCCATTCCTGTTAGAAAACTTTTGAGAAAAAGCACCTGTTTTCAAACTGTATAAACCTGGTTTTGGGTAAGATAAACTTAACATATTGTTGACAGAGAGTAAGTGTTCAGGGAATTGTCCTCTCCTTTTCTTAGGCTGTTGCCAGAGTAGGGTTCCATTGGTGGCATCAAGGATAAGGACCTGTTTTCGTGCAGAGAGTTGAAGAACATAATAGTCATCAAGACAGAGGCTGGCAGGCTTTGTTTGGATTTTTTCTCCAATGTGTGGTTCTTCAATGGATTGAAGAAGCTGTGCATTCGTGTTGCGCCAGAGCTCTTGTCCTGATGTAGCTGTGCGTGCAACAACAGATGTGTTACGGAGATAATACATCAGGCGGCCTCCGCCAATGCCAAGCGTTCTAAAATCAATAGAAGCATCCTCTTGTATGCTCCACTGTACGCTGCGAGACGACAGATTATAGGCGGTGAGGCTGTCGGCAAATCCGTAAGACACTTCTCCTGTTTTACGGTTTTCCCATCCTAATACACTTTGCATGGAAGCTGGATTACCGGGAACCATATTACGTTGGTTTTTTGTTTCTACCGCAATGTCTTTTGGCCCAGTAGCGACATATAAGACTTGTTCTTGCATGGCCATCCATTTGAGAGTGGCATCAAAAGTTATTTTTTCAATCTCATGGCCTGTTGCAGTATCGAGTAGTAAGACAGCGTTGTCATCATCACCATAGCCAAACATATAAAAAACATCCTGAGTGGCAATAAAACAGGAACGAAACAGCATGTAGCCTTGAGGAAGTTTTCTTTCCCATACAACCGTTCCGTTAAAGGCATTTCTTGCTATGAGTGTATGCAGTGTGTTTTCTTCGCGCCTATGTTCTGCGTTGCCGCCGCTTGCTGTGAATATTTTCCCACCTGCGGCAAGTGTTATGGTTGGTGTAGCAGCATGGTGCGGCCCCACAAGCCACTGCGTGGCTTCGACCTGTGGACTGCGATCCGTTGTAACGGCATTATTATCTGGCCCTTTTGTGTAATGTGTCCATTCATCATATTCTGTGAGCGGTTTCCTGTGCAGCACAAGGGATGCCCCTCTTTTGTATACGGTAACGGCGTTACCCCACTCTGCTTTTTTATAATCCTCTGCGTGCAGCAGAATGATGTGCCCATAGTCATTAACAACACGTAGCGCTTCCACTGCTGATATTTTTTTAAGGCTTTCCGTGTTGAGAATAAGGAGATCAACGAGTCCTCGTACATAGGGCATTCTTTGTGGAGTGTGTATTTTTTCTACAGAGACGGTGGCAGAGAGTGCGGTTCCTAACTCTTGAGTAAGACGATGATAAACCTCATCAGAATCAGTGCTAAAATGAATCTGCCACGATGTCTTTTTGAGAAGAGGACGAATCGCTTTCGTATCCTGTATATACGGAACAGCACAGATGCCCGCGGTTGGTATATCTTGGAAAACATCCTCTGAGGATGCTGCAAACAGAACAGAAAAAGTGATAAGAAGGATGCCTATACGGTACCCTATGAAATGCCTATGGGTAGCTGCTGTGTGGGTCATAAGGTTTCCTTCCTATTCTTCTTCTGATAGGTTAGTGAATGGCGTACAGGTGTCCATCTTCATTACCGATATAAAGAGCACCATCTGCAACCCACGGTGAGGAAATACAGTGTTCTCCTGTTTTGATTTTCCAGATGAGAGTTCCGTCTGTTGCATTAAGAGCGTAGACATGCCCATCATTGCAGCCAAAGTACACAATACTCTGTGCATAAGATGGTGATGATTCTACACCAGCATCAGTTTGGAATTTCCAGACACGTTTTTTCTCTTTATAGTTGAGGCAATGCACGTCGCCCGATCTGTCCGCTGTTATAACGAAATCGCCAAAGACGGTAGGAGCGGTTGCTATGGAATGGTCTTTTCCGTCTTGTGTTTTCTCATATTTATTTTCGTCAGTTCCTTCGTAGGGATGTATATCCCAATATTTTTTCCCTGTTGCTAGATGGTTGATAACAAGATGGCCATTGAGGGGCAGTCCCCAATGATCTGCTCCGTAGACCCCTGTGTGCAGAACATAGTTTCCACTCACGGCAGGCGTTTGTATTTGTGCACTGCTCCACGGCCCCCTATAGCCACTCCAGACATGATCTCCTGTGGCAAGATTTGCCATGTTACAGTTGTATCCGTCTGTCCAGATGATGTTGCCTTCAATAAGAGTGGGAGCTGAAAGTCCCTGCGCCCCTCGACCTTGGCCTTGTTGCCAGACAAGTTCTCCTGTGAGAACATCAAAGCCTTTCATCAGTTTTCCACCCCAACTTGTTTCATTATGTGTTTCTCTATTGCCTCCAGCGGAACAAAAAACAAGACCATAGGCAACAACTGGCGAACCAAAGTTAAGAGACACCCCAGCCGTGTTTTTCCATTGCAGTTGTCCGGTTTCTGCATTGAGTGCGTAGACCTGTGTACCAGCAATAAAATAGACAAAATCACCAACAACTGCTGCGGATGAAAGAATTCTCGCATCGGTTGTGAATGACCATTTTTCCGTACCGCTTTCAGCATCAATTGCATAAAAAGACATGTCATCACTGCCAACATAAATAATACCATTCACGCAAACAGGTGATGATTTTATTGCAGCTTTACTGGCAAAAGACCATTGAATACCTTGCGCTTCAGGAACGCCAGATGTGGTAAATACACCATCATGACGAACATTCCCCCTGTAAACCTGTCCTTGTAATTCATCATAGCCAACAAACCCGGGTGGGTATGTCGTCTCTACGGCAGACAGTGTGGAGGTCAGAAGGCAGGTAGATAAAAGACCACATAAAAAGTATTGTATCTTCATTTTTTTGCTCCCGGTATTCTTTTAAGATTGAGTGGGGTGTGTGCTTTTTGTTTAGTGCCCGGGTCTATGCCTTCTGGAGGATAGTCTCCTGTTTCTCTTGCAATAATTCTCAACCCGCAGTCAGCCCAGTACCAACCGGGAATAACGCCAGCATGTTTTGGCACATTGAGTTTTTTGTGAGCAGTTCCAAATCCAGCCCTATTATAATGAACAAGGCCCGTCTGCCGAAAAGTCGCTCGTGTTTTTGCGTTGAAGACATACGAATGAAATTTTGTTAATGGGTTTGTTTTTTGTCCTTTTTCAAAACTACCAGATTTACCAACAGAATCGACACAAAGCTCAACAACATTGCCAACCATATCAAACAAGCCAAAAGCATTTGCTTGTTTTTGACCAATAGGATGTGTGCGTGCATTCGCATTTGCATAAACCCAGCCATGATCAGTGACGGTTTTGAATTCTTCTCCCCACGGGAATGCTGTTGTTGCCCCAGCATTATATGCATACAACCATTCGTGAACAGACGGAAGTCTATAGCCATTTGCCTCCCATCGTATCCAAACTCGTCTATTGGGCACTGTATCCCAACTGTACACTCCATTACCCTTTTCTGCTTCAGGACTATGTTTCTCTGGATAATGGCGATTCATTAATTGTGATTGTCTATAGCGATATGCTGTCTTATACACTTTTGTTTTTTCTTTGTCTGCGTAAAAAACAGGTGTTCGACCATGCATTTCTGACAAAGCATTGCACCATGCTAACATATCAAAATAAGAAACATCGGTAACTGGTTCATCTGCCGTGTAGGTATCTATGGTGTATAAACGGTGATCCATGCTGCCCATATCGCCATCGCTATCAAAGCTGTAGCCATGCGCTTGTGCCCAATCAAAAACCTGTTTCCATTGACGATAGGTTATCTCATGTGTACCCATTTGGAAAGCGGTCATGTTATAGGTAAATAATTTTCCTGCTGGTATATCTGCTAATGGAATCTCTACTGTGGATGCTGAATGTGTCTGGGTGCGAGTGTCTGGGGTAATCGTCCAAAGCGGTGCTGAGAAATCCGCTGCCTGAAAATCAAGATTTGGTTTCGGGCTATTTTTTTCTCGTCTCATAAAGCGAAAACCAATATTATAAGAACCACGGAAAGGAGCATCTCCATACGGAGAAGCGGCATGTTCTAATGGATCAGCAGGTGTATGGAAATCACCGCCAGCAACAACAAGAGCTTGTGGCTGAGCAGGGAGTTTATCACCCCATGTCCAGAGCATTTCCCAAACATTTCCCTGCATGTCATAGATGCCCTGTTCATTGGCTGGCATACTGCCGACTGGGTGGGTACTGCTTTTACTGTTATCTCCTACCCAACCTGTATCTGTTCCTGTAGCGGCGATCCATTCGCTCGGTGTCGGTAGACGAAAACCATCTGAACTCCACTTAACATAAATATCTTTTTTCTCGTAGATGCTTGTATCTTTATGCCATGCACCACGAAGTGCATAACGGTATTCACTGCCTGTTTGAAAATCTGGAGTGGTATAATACACAAACTCTCGACCCTCATATTCAGACAGGGCGTTACACCATGCAATCATATCATGCAGAGTAAGGTCGGTTACGGGCTCTGCTTGGCTGTGTGCCGTATCACTAAAACGGACAGAGCCCATTGTACCAAAACGGTCATACAACATGCCGGGCTCTTCATCAAAAACAAATTGGCCGATACTGCGAGACATTCTAAAAATACGTTTCCATACTTCATAGGGTGTTTCACAAGATGCCATATACAGGGATGTGCCATCAGCCGTAACGGTTTTCATGTCTATGGTTTCACTCGGCATTGTAGGGCGCGTTACATTTGCATAGGCTTCAAAGCATTCCCACTTACAGGCGACTTCTGTATCATCAAAAGCATCTTTGAATAAATAGAATCCAATGCCTTCAATATTGGTAAATGTTCTTTGTTCAAAAACGGTGTTGGTAAGCTGTAAATCCCAATCACCTTCTTGCACATCCCATGTTGCCCATTTTTGATTGAGTGGCAGAGTAATTCTTTTATCCCACGCACTAGTGCCACCAATGCTGTGTCGGAAATTATTTGGTAATACTTCAGAAAGGTAGAGTTGTCCACTATCTTGAACCACAAATCGAAAACCTTCAAAACCAGACCAAAAGCGTTGGGTATATAAACCAATGGTACTTGTTTCATCAAAGCTGACAGGATAGCGATTTCCTAAGTGTGGGAATTCTTGTTTGCGCCAGATGGGAACAAAATAAGCGCGTAGCGGAGAGCCCACGACTTTTCGTTGCGCATGAACGGCCCAATTACAACCGGGTTTCATCAGTTCATCACCCTCTGCGGTATTGGTGTATTTTTCCGTAAAGCCATCTTTTTTATTGGTTCGACCAGCACTGATAAGAGAAAGGCCACCTGCAAAAATAGCACTATCCCATGATCTATCAAACTGTGGTACATGTGGGCTCAACGCTGTTGTCTTAAGAGAAAACGGAATCGTTTGGATCCAGTCTTTTGTTGCGGGATTATTATCTACATCTCTATCGTAGATATTCGTGAAATCTTTTGCACGTGAACCTGTGGTATAGCCATAGCCCACCTTGTTATTCCAACGGCAATTTGCTTGCCCAAAATCAACAATACGAACCCGAACCGTTTCTTGTGGTGCCGAATCATCTATCTGTGGGTCCCACACCTGCGTTGGGCGAATCAGCTTGGGCCATACCCACTCATCTGCTTTCTCTGCGGCTGAAAGAAGCACTGTGCTGAGGAGAAAAAGTACTCCAACATTTTTAATGTTTCGGTAGAGCGTCATTGTATTTTCTCCTTGTCTTGTGTGGTTCTTGAAAATTTCCAGCCATTATTGGCTAGATCGAGCTGGGTCTCCCCATCTAACCATGCGTGCAAGCACTCCATAAGACGGTCTGTGTAGAATGCGCCTTTGTTTGCCGTTGAATTCTGACGTGGTTCAATGCCAACAATACCATAACAGGGGTGTTCTTGTGAATCCTCTTCCATCCAACTGTGTTGTGTGTCTATTGGCGCGAAATCGGTCAAATCATTATCTTCGATTTCAGCCATATCCACTGTTTCAGGAAAAAGGTGTAGCATGATGGAGGTTTCTAACATGCAGCCATGACAGCCAACATCAATGCCATCAGCGTTACGTTCAATCAAAGCAAGCACCTGCATGGTACCACCATTGGCAACATAATCGACAGCGACACGATTCAGAAATTCTGTTCGGTTTGGATAATGGCCACTCAGCATGATGATCTGTGTATAGCCTGCCTCCTCAAACTGCTGTAAGAGTTCCAGAGTTATTTGATAGAGCGGTTCTTTGCTGACCATATAAGTATGCGAAAAACCAATATGGCCGCCACCGGTACCCATAGGAATCATAGGATAGACAACCCCACCAGCTTCCGTGGCAAACCGGACTAAATGTTCATGTGCTTTTATCCCATCCAAACCAATAGGCGATTGTCGCCCATGCCATTCGATAGCGCCAAACGGCATATACAAAGCAGGCTTTTTTTCTCGTGCAGCATCAACCTGTCTAGGCCGCATCCGCTCAAGGCGTACCTCGGTTGTATCTGTTAAAGTCTGTGAATATATTCCCATAGTTAGCCCTTCTTACTTAGTTTATCGATAAACCAATTTAATAATATAAATATTATTCTGCTGTTACCCATATACGGTCAACATGCATCAGTGTTTTTTCTTTATTGTGAACATATAAATGTGTACAGCGTAAATTACTCCAGCGTTCAAGACATTGTGCATAGGTCATACTTCCACGTAAGTGAATAGGTTTATTGATAAACGATTGGCTTAATGGAAGGCTTACTGTTTGCCACTTATCAGACGATGGTTCAGTAAGCGGTGCATGGAGTAACAAAGTAAAATCGTCCTCATTATTTTTATCTGCATCTGTACCAACTCCTAAGTTCAAGAGAATTTGAGAACAATGTTCCGCACGTAGCGTTATGTGAAAAACAAGATTTGGTGATAAGGTAAATGTGTCATTCCAACGAGCTGGCCATAAATACCCCGCACTCTGTCCATCTTCATTATGGCCATCACTGCCGTCTGCCTGAAAAACATTATTGGAACCATCAGGAGCTGGTTGGGCAACAACCTGCCCCCCTTTCCATATTTCATCGCTACTTGGATGAGAAAAATCTTCACTCCAAATAATAGACCCGCTCAAATCTTTGAGCGTGGAGAATCCATGGTGACGCGCTGTTCCTATACGATCAACACTGCCGCTTTCTCCAGCGTTCAAAGTTATATTTTCTAAACGAACAGTTCCATGCTCCACCTCTACAGCGCACTGATTTTTTGTGACTTCCATGAAAAACCGCGTGCCAACCACCGTAACAGTACCGTGTGGTGTACGAATAAGAAAAGGCGCATCGGGGGCATGTGGTTTAATATCTGCACTCAGTGCGCCTGAGAGTACCTCTGGATATTCATTCATTGTGAGAACTCCAGCATCAGCAAGCGTAAGCACACTACCATCTATACATTGTATACGTGCGTGACCGCCAGTGTGTACCGTTATAGTATCACCCGCTTGAATATCTTGGTTGAGAACAGTTTGATTATTTCGAGTGAGTGTCCATCCATCACCATCCAATTGAGCCACTGATCTTGGAATGAGAGCCAACAGTGATAGCCCTATGCCCACAAGAAGAAGTGCAGCTATGAGCCAGCCCTGCCATACCCAAGAATGCCGCTTGGGAAGGTCTTTCATAATGGAAGCATGCAAATCCACAGCAGTATTATGCTCAATACTCTGTAACACCGAACGGATAATATTATCTCTGCGCGTACCATCTTCTGACACAAGATGGAGCAGTTTATCTAGCTCTTCCTGTTCTCTTACAAGAGTTTGAGCTTCAATATCATCTATGAGCGCATTTTCTACTAGTAAACGTTCGCTCAATGACAGTTCATCATTACAATAAGCAGCAAGTTGATGAGCATCCATTAAACACCCCCTGCTTTCTGCATACACTTTTTTAATTGCTTACGTAAACGAAAAAGAGTGGTATTCACCCAAGCAACACTCTGTTGTGTCTTCTCTGATATCTCAATGGCAGAATGAGCTAAACGATACTTCAGGTCTATTATGCTTTTCATACGGTCGGAGAGTCCCTCCATGCAAGTCTGTAAAGTATTCAGCTCCCATATTGTTGTTTCGTCAGGCCCTTCTTCCTCTGCCTGAAAAATTTCTGCCCGCTGGTGGCTATAATGAATACTGTATTTTGCTTTGTTTTTGAATTGACGGGCAGTAATTAAGGTATGTTTACGTAATAAATTACTAGCAATAGCTTTAAGCCACGCTATGAAACTTCCACCAGAAAAATCATCAATATGTTGCCATGCAAACACAAATGTATCATGAGCAATTTCGTCTACCATTTCTGGATCTCGGCAACGCAATGTTATATATCCACGCAAACCATCCATATGATGCTTAAGTAATTCTTCAAAAGCTTGTCGGTCTCCCGATTGAACCTTTTTGATAGATAAAGAGTCTTTCATCATAGAATTATAACACGAGAACCAACTATATGACAACCTTTTTAAGGGCCTCTATCTACCATAAAATATCTTTACTTTTTTTGGGGGGTATAAATACCCCCCATGATACTCACTCAAGTTAATAGGCCCTATACGAAGTGAATGCTTTTATGTTCTTCCTTTCCAAGTAAGGTCACTCCTTATAATGAGCCATTCGCCAATGCCAAGTTCGTCGAAATGAAAAAGTTTGTCGTCACCAGTATTGTGGAAAAAACTTTCGATGAAGTTGGAGATTGACTATGCAATAGGTCTTCGCTCTCAACCTACAGCTACAACAAAACTACTACTCATACAATGCATTTATGGCCTGATTATCATGCACAATATTAACAACTCAAAATTCTAATGCTCTATTCCATAAAAGTATTTGCATTTGTATGGTTTGTAATAGCGTGGGAACCCTGTTAACATAAACGAGCTGAATCGAGAGGGACTTTGTTCGGAGATCAGTTCCATAGAATAAAAGGAGTTATTATGGGTAATTTAATATGGGGCGGGATCATGCTTATCGGAGGATTATCCGGTTCATTTGCGCTTCGAGGAACAAATAGCACAGTAGGACTTGCTGTGATCGGTGGCATATTCTGTCTTATTGGAATTTTTCAGTTGATGAATGGCGGTGGAAAAGAGAAAAACACACGAAGGCCCAGTCGTGGGTCGCGCACAAAAAAAACCACCCGAAAAATTCCTCGCAAAGCAAGTGTAAGACCTGAGGAAGATACCGAAGAGCACAATCCTAGAAGAATCGACGACTAACTCGATTAAAATAGAGCAGTAAGCCCTACCTATTAACAAAAAACCTAAACCTGTAACAAGAATAATTCTGGAAAGCAGTAAAACATGGCCCGCCGAGAAAAAAATGAACCCGTTTCATATCCATGCCCTCATTGTAATATAAATGCACTGGAGGCCACAGCGTCTACTCCATACGTACGAGGATATGTGATTTTTTTTGAATACGGCTCAAAAAACCACATTGGCTGCACTTCATGCGTACGGAAAAACGTCATGAAAGAAATCGGACTTTCCTTCCTTATTGGCTGGTTTAGCCCTAAATCATTATTGATCAACCCTTTGCTTATTGTTTTTAATACAATGAAATTGCCTTTTATTAAGGTCAATCACCAAAAGGTGCGAACGACTCTGCGGAAAGCAAATATTCCATTAAATAGAGAAGATGAGGTTGATGTCACAAGCCTAGGCTATTGCTTAGCTGCTCGCATGATTATGGCAGATGGAAAAGTGGAAGAAGAAGAGATAGAAGCCGCGGCACGTATAGGAAAAAATATCTTCGCAAATTTCAATATGAGAAATTTCACGAAAACAATGGAACAGGCTAAAGACCTTCCTTCAGCTCAAAATGTAGCCAATATCCTAAAAGACACCCTTAATGACGAGGGCAAACAACTCATCTGCTCATACCTCCTAGCAATTGCGGCCTCGGATGGTCACATTGATCAAAAGGAAGAAGAACTTCTCGTAACAATTGCTCACAACATGAATTTTGACCTAGAACTCCTCAAAAAGGAGTTCGCATAAATCCTTCTTTCCCAAAACTGAATGTACCAAGTCAGCTATTTATGAAAAAAGCCACCGGTATGAGCGGTGGCTTTTTGTTCTCTTTTTTTCTACTTAGCTCATGCATTCGCCTGCGCCGAGTTCTTCGAGACTGAAGAGCTTCTCATCGTCGCCTATGTCGTAGAAATGTTCTTCGGTAAGATCGCCTTCAGCAAGTTGGAAAATTGGCTCAAGGCGTTCGCGCAGTGCTTTACGGTGTGCGCGTGCCGCTGCTTTATCTTCGATTGCTGCACCAGCAAGCTCACGGAGCCATGCAGTGAACGGTTGGCCATTTCCTTCGGCTTCATACCACCGCACGATTTCGGTGATAGTATCAACAACTTTACGTGCTGGAATACGAGCAACCATAGTCGCGTGATGGATACCACCAGCAATGCTGCTGTCGTCTCCACCTATAAGCAAGACGTAATGCGGAATAAGCTTGTCGCCAATTTTAGCAGCAGCGCCATGGAGGCCAATGTTACCAATGTGGTGGTGACCGCAGCTATTTGGACAACCGCTTATTTTAATGCGGGCTCCCATAACTTCATCTAGTTTAGACAAACCTTGTAGTTTTTCACCAAGTTCAGTAGCCATGTTTTTCGATTGAGTAATACCCAACTGACAAGTTGCTGCTCCTGGGCATGAAAGCACGTCTGTGATGTGGTTTGCTTTTTCTGCGTAACCAAGAGTAACAAGCTCTGCATAGAGTGCTGAAAGATCTTCAATGGCAACTTTACGGAAATACAAGTTTTGGTCAACGCTCACTGCCGCGTCATTGTTGCTGTATTTTTCTGACAAGTCAGCGAATATGCGCAGGTCTGCGGCAGGAATATCACCCTTATGTATGCGTATAGCAACACAAGCAAAATCAGCTTCACGATGGGTTGTTACACCCCATTTGCGCCATTCGCCTTCTGCACCATCAACACTTGGAATTTCTGTTGGTGCTGCTGGAGCAGCAAAGGTATCTGGCAAAGCAGAACCAGTAACGCCTTCGCCACGTACTTCAGCAAGTTTGTCTTCGAAGAGTTTGCGAAAACCGTCATCGCCGTGATCGCGCAAGACAAATTTTAAACGGGCTTTTGCACGGTTATCACGGTTACCAAATTCATGGTGTACACGTAAGACCGCTTCGCACACAGGAATCAAGTCTTCTTTTGGCAAACAATCATACAGTTTAATTGGTGCCTGTGGAGATGAACCCAATGCACCGGCCGCTACTACGCGGAAACCTTGTACACCGTTTTCTTCAACCGCGCAGACGCCAACGTCTTGGATGTGGTTAAATGCTTGATAATCTGAAAGAGATGCTGTGAAAGCAATTTTGAATTTACGTGGCAAGGTTGAAGAACGTGGGCCACGTAAGAAATAGGTGAACGCTTCTTTGGCATACGGCTGAACATCAAATGGTTCATCAGATAAGGTGCCTGACAATGGTGAACAGACAACACCGCGCACTGCGTTACCACAAGCTTCACGTGTGGTCATGCCAGCATCTTCAAGTTCGTCCATCATCTCAGGAGTTTTGTCAAGATTGACCCAGTGAAATTGAATGGCCTGACGGGTGGTGATGTGACTAATACCGTTTGCATATTTTTCTGAGGTATCAGCTAAGACACGCATTTGGTTACCAGAGGCACGACCAACATTAAGCTTAATACGAGCCATTTGGTTACGGCCACCTTGGCGCATGCCGTAGATACCATGAACAAGACGTAAAGGCTTGAATTCTGAATCTTCGTCCATGTCACCTTTATTCATCAGATCAAGGCTGTTGCTATAGTGTTTGAGGTCGTCTTGAACGCTCGGTTTGGCTGCCATCATGGGCTCCTTCTGTATCATTGCTGATGTATGTAGGCGCAGCCTAGGCTCTCACAAGCACTGGCTAGTCTTTATTAGCCCAGAATGGGGTATACGCTAAGCGTATGGCTCCAGAAACAGTCCCCCCTCTTGCCTGTACGCAAGAACCCTCTAAACCCATGCGCCTCAGAACACGCTACACACTACAGGAGCCACCCATGGCCATCACTGTCCGTATCCCAACCGTCTTACGCAACCTCACTGGCGAAAAAGCCAAGGTCTCGATTGAAGCCGATACTATCGACAGCATGATCGCCTCTTTAGAGAGCACCTTTCCTGGTGTCAAAGAGCGTCTCTGCGATGAGAGCGGTAAACTACGCCGTTTCGTCAACGTCTTTGTTGGTGATGAAGACATTCGTTTTCTTGATGGCCAAGACACGGCCCTCAATGATAACGATGAAGTAGACATTGTACCAGCCATTGCTGGCGGCTGTTAAGAACCTAAGCTCCTCAACATGAGCTTACTTACGACTTCTGCTTCTCAGCCTGTAGACCTTATTGCCGAGATCGATCGCCTTCGTACAGAGATGAATGCAACCATCCTAGCCCACTACTACCAAGTAGATGAGGTACAGGATGTTGCCGATTTTATTGGCGATAGTTTAGATCTTTCTCGCAGGGCTGCGGAAACTGATGCAGAAGTCATCGTTTTTTGTGGTGTTCATTTTATGGCTGAAACAGCAAAAATTCTGTCACCGCAGAAAACAGTATTACTCCCAGACCTCAACGCTGGCTGTAGCCTTGCTGATAGCGCCCCTGCGGATGAGTTTGCTGAATTTGTTCAGCAGCATCCAGATCACACCGTCGTCAACTATGTCAATTCATCTGCTGCTGTAAAAGCGCTCACCGATTACTGTGTAACCTCGTCTAATGCCTTGCAGGTCATCAACAGTCTTCCCGCAGATAAACCTATTATCTTTGGCCCAGACCGCTTCCTTGGCGATTGGGTTATTCAAGAATCTGGTAGAGACATGCTGTTATGGCAGGGCTCCTGTGAAGTACATGAAATCTTTTCCGAGCAAGCCATCTGCGACATGCAACAGCAACACCCAGGCTGCGTAACCTTAGTCCACCCTGAATGTCCACGCCAAATTCGCGTGCATGCAGACGTTGTTGGCAGCACCAAAATATTACTCGCAGCCGTTGAAAATGGCGACCCAGAAGGCACGTATTTAGTCGTAACCGAGCCGGGCATTATTCATAAAATGCAGCAGGCCGCACCGAAGGCAACCTTCTTAATGGCTCCTGCTGAAGTCAGCGGCTCTGCCGAAGGCTCATGTATTTCTTGTAATACCTGTCCGCATATGCGCCTGAATACCTTAGAAAAACTCTATGCTTGTATGCGTGATCAAACCCCTGCCATAGAATTACCAGAAGATATTATTACCCGCGCGCGTTTGCCTATTGAACGCATGCTCGCGGTAGGGTAATGATTTACGCCGACTACAACGCTACCACGCCATGCTTGCCAAAAGTTGCAGCAATAATACAGCAGGTGTTGTGCACGGATTTTGGAAACCCATCTGCACGACATAGTCTACTGGGACGCACAGCACAAGCGCATATTGATACCGCACGCGAACACATAACGACCAGCATTGGCGCTTTTACTGATGAAATTATTTTCACCAGCGGAGCCACCGAAGCTTGCAACCAAGCTATCTTCGGCTGCATGGAACGTCTACTTGGACAACGACCACACATGTGTTTTGCCGCTACCGAACACAGCGCTGTTCGCAAACCCATAGAACGCTGTCAACAGGCTGGAGCACAGGTCACGACTCTTCCCGTTTTACCAAATGGACTGATAGATACAGACCTACTCGCCACACAGGTCAATGAACAAACGGCGCTTGTTGCCATTATGCTCGCCAATAACGAAACGGGCATTATTCAAGACCTACCCACCATTACAGAAATTGCTCATAAGCATGGCGCACTCGTATTCTGCGATTGCACCCAAGCACTTGGGAAAATCCCTGTAGACCTGCATGAACTAGATTGTGACTTTGCTGCCTTCTCTGCTCATAAATGTTACGGACCAAAAGGCGTGGGCTGTTTATATAAAAAACGCGGCCTTGCCATTAACCCGCTTATTCATGGCGGCGGGCAAGAAGCAGGCCTGCGCAGCGGCACAGAAAACGTTGCGGGCATTGCTGGGTTTGGTGCCGCTGTAGCAGCCATTCAGACAAACTTCTCCCATCGCCACAGCCACCTGCTACAGCTTTCCACCCTACTTGAAACGCGTCTACAAGCAGCCTTACCAGATTTACGTATTCATGGCGCAGACATTGCACGCATACCGGGCACCAGCATGCTCACGATTCCCGGTCTGCACCGTGGCTGGTTAAACCAACTCAAAAACATTGTCGCCTCGAATGGCTCTGCCTGTAGCTCTGGAACGGGTGAGCTCAGTTATGGGCTACAAGCCCTTGGGCTTTCCGAACAAGATGCGGCAAATTCTGTGCGCATTAGCCTTGGCATTCATAGTACCACAGAAGAGGTCGAACAGATTTCCGCAGCACTTATCACAGGAGCGGAAAAACTACGATGACTTTTTCCGCTCTCTGGTGTACACCAATTATCTTAGGTATCTTACTTTGCCTACTTGCCCTGCGCTATCCTGTAGCTGCTATGTTCATGAACAGCCCCCTTGTTGTTCTCAGTCTCTATATCGCCATTTCACAATGGAACAACCTCAGTTCAGAAACCGCTAACAGCACAATGACCACCCATAAATTTCTGACCACCGTTCCATTACTTATTTCTGGCATGAGCCACATTATTATGGAGCACTTTATGCGAAAGATGCAGAAGCAGCACAAAGAACAACAAAAAAAACAAGTCCTCTGAGCATGCCAGAATAAATAAGTTAATCGGAACTGTTGCTCCCCCCCTGAAGGAACTCTGTAAAGAAAAGTTCGACACTTCGTCTTTCCTGTTCCTTACTGACTAAAAAAAACAGAATAGACAATCCCGCTTTAGTCTATTCAATGAGAGGCCTTGAATCATGCTACGATTACTACTCTGTCTCCTTGCTGTTTCTTCTGTTTACACAGTTGAATACCCTGCTGGTGTAACACGTTCAATACCCTGCGTTGGTACCCCGGGCGAAACAATGGATTTATTTATTCCGAAATCCTACCTCACCAACACAGATCAACTCTTCCCCATATTGTTTATTTCTGGTCCTGGTGGAACCCCTCGCACTATGAATATGAATTCATGGGCTGAAAGAAACAATGTAATCCTCGCTTCAATTAACAATAGCAAAAATGGTCCAAGCGAACCTATTATCGCTTCACAAGAAGCCGTTATAAAAACGGTTAATGAACAACTCCGTATTCACCCTGTTTTACGGTTCGCCATGGGATTTTCCGGCGCTGGTCAAGCAAGCTGGCTTATGACCAATCGCCATAAAGATGAAATGGCAGGTTTGCTCATGATTGGGCAATCTGGTTTTGACTTACAATTTCCCAATCATATTCCAGTAGCCTTTCTGTATGGAAAACAAGAACCTAATAAATCTGGCATTGAATCAAAGATGAAAAAGCTTCTAGCAGCAAAAAACCCACTCCACCACAAAATCATCGAAGGCGGCCATATTCCAGGTACTCCCGCAGATAGAGCGGAATTATTAGACTGGATTCTTGCACAAGCACGCATACATCATCCAGGTCTTTCTGACAATGAAAAATCCACTTATAGACAATCTGTCTTAACTGACATAACAGCATTCATTGCCGATAAAAACTGGACGGATGCCTGCCAAAAGGCGAACGCCTTTCTCTGCGTACCATTAGCTGCTAAAAGCCCCGAAGGGAAAGAAATTGCCGCTGCACTGATACACGCCTCCTTTGAATCAGCAAAGGCTCAAACCAACCTTGCATCTTCTTATCTACAACTCTGCCAACTCAGTAGTTCTCCCTATATTTCTTCAAACAAAAGAATAAAGAAAGAAGTCAAATCCTTGATGAAGGACATGAAAAAGAAAAAGAAAGAACTCAAAAAGGTCGAGAAAGACTTCAAAGCCTATCAAAGCCTGAAAAAGACAGCTGACGCCAATACAAATAGTCCTGCTAAAATGAAAAAAGTACAAACATACGCAGAAGGGTTTATCGACAAATCTCCAAACAGCCCCTTAGTCCCTTTGATGAAAGAACTCATTGCTCAATGTTCTTAAGACTTGCTACTTAAGGCCTGCTTGGCTCTATGCGTCACCAGAGCCAGCAACAAAACCGTTGCTAAGACACTGATGATAAGAATCATCGTGTTACCCGAAGCACTTCCATCCTCTTGCAGGCTGGTCCATATCGTTCCTATAGCAACCGTCGCAAGCACATTAGGGGTTTTACCAATAAGCGTTGCGGTCAAACAAGGCCAAAAATGCATGCTACTCATGCCGTACCAGTAATTTTGAATATGGTACGGAACAATAGGTGATAAACGCATCAAAATAACAAAACGCCAACCATCTGACGAGAGCGTTTGTTCTAAGTTTTTTAAGCGTGGATATTTTTCGAGCTGCTCGCTCATTGCAACGCGGCCGCGCTTATGACCAAGAGCGAAAGCACAAATAAATGCGATGGTTGTTGCCAACAGCGTCGTACTGGAACCCACCCAAAAACCAAACCAGTAGCCTGCAAGCAATATCGGCACACTGGTTGGTAATAACATTGACCACAAAGCGAGAAAAACAACAAAGCAACAACACGACAAGAGATAATTATTCTGTACCCATACTTGTGAGGCTTCTGCCCATTCCCAAACGGGTACATGGGTTAGAATAATGACCGCTGCTATGGTAAACAGACCAAGCAGTGCCAATAAGACTAATGGGTTTTTAAATTGTTTCATAGCCCTATCTATTGGTATGGGCCGCGAGCGGTAGCCCCCACACACGCAAGGCACCATTGGTGATACGACCGCATTGCCCACGGCTCAGGCACATACGTTCGGCCGCAGCAACCGGAATAGCCATAAGACGCGCTGCGAGCACGCAACATACACCAAAATGTGCTACGACAATAAGCGGGCCGCCCCCCTGCACCTGTTCTTCTTCACGCTCTGCAAGCCAATTGGCAACACGTTCATCTACGTCGGCCAAGGACTCACCACTGGGCGCTGGATGCGCTATAGGGTCATCATACCAGCGCATAACCGCACCCGGAGCGAGTTCTTCTATCTGATCAAAGGTCAGGCCATCCCAATCACCAAAATTTATTTCTTGTAGACGCTCATCATACTGTGGAGATAATTCATAGGCTCCTGCAATCGGCTCTGCACTTTCAAGCGCTCGCTGTAGTGGGCTGACCCACAGCGCTGCTGGCTTGGTTGCTGCTAACATTTCACGGACAAGAGGTACAACTGCTTGAGCTTGCTGACGACCATGCTCAGAGAGGTGAGGGTTGGTACGACCAAGAAAACAACGGTGGTACGATTCGTCCACTTCACCATGACGGATGAGAATGACATCTAGGTTATTGCGAGGCATAACATATACTCCTTTGGGCCACCTTTTTTTAAATACTCTGAGTATGAACACGGAGAGCGGACGTCCTCGTCCGCTTGGTTGTATATACTGAAAAAAGGGAAATGTATTTTTGTTCCGTTATAATACACACCTGTCTTCAGCTATTCCCTTCCAAGTCCTTAGGCGGACGAGGACGTCCGCCCTCCGAGCTACTAATGGACCATAAAGAAACTGGTCGCATAGCTGATGGTACGGGCGAGCAAACACAGAACCATTATACTGATAAACAGTTTTTTCGGAGCAGATAGTCCGTACAGACGCAAAAGTGCATGGCCAACAAGAGCAACCAGTAGAACAAGACCGAGAATGGCACAACTGACGTGAATAGGGTGTAAAATATTGGTGTGTGTTATTTCTGATCCAGCACGGTCTATGACCGCACGGTGTGTGTGCAGGTCATAAACGATAGACAAATCAACACCAAGACTAGCAAATAAGAATATGGCATGGGCCTTAATGCTGCGGCTGGTCGCTACACCACCAGCCAACAACACAACAGAAAGAGTATTAAGGAATTGAATCATCTATTTCGCCTGTAGAGCGCGAATGCCTTGAGCAATACGTGCGAAAACATCAACAATATCAGCTTCTTCTACGCAACTGAAAGCAATACGAAGATCTGTAGAACCAAGGCTGATGGTACCAAGACCGTGTTCGTCTAGCAAATGCACACGCAGTTCTTCTGCATCCACGCCTTTTACGCGTACACACATAAAGTAACCAGCGTTGAATGGATACACATCCCAGCAATCTTTGTACTGCTCTTCATAAACGGCTACGCGAGTCGCTTGCGCACGAGCACGAAGAATAGCAACTTTTTCAGCTTGTTGGCTGCGAAAGTCTGGGTGCTGCAAAGCTTTAAGCACAATGCTTTGACCTGCGTGGGTAATGTTCGAGACACAACCACGAATACAGCCACCAGTTTTTTGCTCGAGCGCTTTATAGGCCGCTTCGGTTCCATTTTTTACACCGTAAGTAATAAAGCCAACCCGTAAGCCCCAGACAAATTCTTCCTTGGTAGCACCGTCAATTTTAATAGCTAATAGGTTTTCATGCGCTTGCGCAAGTTTGCCAAAAAGGCTTTCAGTTTCGCAAGCATCATCAAAGAACATACCGTAATAAGCATCATCACAAATAACAACTAGCTTGGTGCCCTTTTCTGCCGCAGCAGTTAATGACGCAACAATGGCTGCTGCTTCATGTTTTGTTGGACTGTAACCCGTTGGGTTATTGGGGAAATTTAAGACAAGGAATACTTTTTTACCAACACGTGCATCTAACGCTTCATCAAATGCAACTTGGTTAAAACCGGTTAGGTCATCTGTGAAAAATGGAAATGTGCTAACCTTCGCTTCTTGCATCGTCAACCATGTCAGACGGTAATTGCCCCATAATTTTTCTGGCAATAACACCTCATCACCTGCGTTCAGAAACAGATTGCCAGCAATGCTTAAACCGTGCGTCAGAGCATTGGTCGTAACAGGCAAACTGATTGGATGAGTACCGAGTGAAGGTGTTTCTGCACGTTGTTTGTCAGCCCATGCTTGGCGTAATTCTGCTTTACCCGTTGATGGCGCATAAGGATACAAATCTTTAGCAGCAAGCGCGTCATCTCCTGTGCCAAAACTTTCATGAACACAGTCAAGATACATAGGGCCGCTAGCGTCAGTCGCAATACCAATGGTGGCATTATAGCGATGTGCTTTGGTTTTTGCTTCAGCACTTTGGCTTAAAATGCCTTTTGGGAAAAACAAACGCTTACCGCATTCGCTCATAACATCAAAGACGTGTGGACAATCGCTAGAAATGGCGTCATTCGCCGCAACAGCCAAAGGGTTCAGTACCATAACGGGGCTCCTTTTGTTCGTTGTGCAATGTGACAAGAGAGATCGCTGAAACAAGCTCCAACCATCCTAGATTCCATCTGATGCATAGAATGGTTAAAGCTTGCACATAGAACCACGTTCCCCGCCTTCTTCAAAACGGTAAATAGAGATTGACTTACCGCATTGCAAAGTACTCTGAATTACAGAGTTAATAAGGGGACAAAGATGGAAACGACAAAAAGCGAGGCTCAAGCCATGCTCTCAGAAACGGAACAAACACAACAAAAAACGATAACAACCATCGAAAGGGCCGCCTCTCGTTTGCACTACATAACATGGGGCTGTGTATGGATATTAGGTTTTTCTGGGACCTATTTCATGACAACCAGTGCACACCCTTTTGATGGCTGGCACATTGGTTTGCTCTGGTTTATACTGAACAGCATAGGTGGCATTATAAGCGGTATTCTTGGCAAACGCTTTTCTCAACTCATTTCAACACAAAATGGTCGAGACAAAAAAGTGAGCCTCATTTGGTTATCACTCTTTCTCTATGGCGCAGCCTTCCTGATGATTATTCCTCCGAGTAATCCTTACCAACTTGGAACCATCATAGGACTCATCCCTATGCTAGCCTATGTTATCATAGGTGTGTGGATGAACAGCCGAATTTTATGGATTGGCCTTATCATAAGCACACTTATTCTAACGGGCTATTGGACCATTGGCGCACAGCCTCTGCTCTGGCTCTGGTTTGCCGGCACCTGTGGCGGCGGCCTACTTGGTTATGGACTCTTTACGAGAAAAGTATAATGACAGATGCGCTCGATAAAATAATCCACCAACCAGTACGGCTTAAAATAATGGCAACACTCCACGTTCTTGCACTGGAAGAACAAGTTGATTTCAGTTATCTAAAAGAGCTGCTCAGTGTTACCGATGGTAATTTAGGATCTCATCTTGCCACTCTTGAGAAAGCTGAGTACATTTCTATTGAGAAGAAATTCATCAGCAAAAAACCAAAGACCTTTATTTCTGCGTCTACTAAAGGACGTCAACAATTTGAACAACATTTAGCTGCACTCAAAGATATAATCAATTTGTCATAGCTGCATAAAACAACAATTTGCCACCAGCACCAAACGAACTAAGGTTCGACCATGCAGTATCGTGAAGTTTTTTGTTCGATTGCGCCAGATCAGGAGGAAGAGCTGCACAACCGCTTTGCAGTACTTGGCTTTTGCTCCTACGCTATTACCACAGATTATAAAACATCTACCCTTTCTATCTATGCGGCTGCGGCTGATATACCACCTGCTGTCCATAAGATATTGGTAGAGATGGAGCTTCCTGTACTCGCTAACTCCGATCAATCGGAAGCGGAGCTGCTTGCAGAGACGCATAGCCATCATGCCTTTGCACTCACAACCAGCGAACCTGTCTTTACAGTTAGTCCTGATCAAACAGGGCCGCACACAATATTGATACCTCCATCCCCCGCTTTTGGCGATGGCCGACACCCTGCTACTCGGCTTGCCGCAGAATTGATCTGCCAAGCACAACCTGTTGGCGAAAGTATTCTCGATTTAGGGTGCGGCACTGGCATACTTGGTATACTTGCCTTAAAACTAGGAGCGTCTGCCGTCGATTTTTGTGACTATGATGCGGACAGTGTACGGGCAACGGGTTCAATTTGCAACCTCAACGGCATCATTAACCCTACTGTTTTTTCATCTGACTTGCTTGCTGACGTTACTCAGCACTACTCGTTTCTTATCGCAAATATTTATGCCGATTTATTAGAACAGCTCTTACCAAGTAAAAAACTACGCGAAACAGTCAGCGGAGACTGCGTGCTTTCTGGTATTCACGAACGCCATCACGAACACATTCGCACCTGCATAACAGATGCTGGTTATCGTATTCAAGCCCATCTCTCTGAGGAACACTGGCATGCATTCTGGATACAACCCTTATGAACACGACCCAATCACTCTGGAGTAGCAAAAAAAGCGGTATTATGTGCATCGGTGGAACAACAGTGTACCTCTGTATCATCATATTAACCGGATTTTTCATTCATATTCCTCTGTCTGCTCCTGCCATTTGCGATGCGCAGCTGAACATCACATTCGACGATACATCTACGGCCCCACCGCTCAATAATGCCCACGTTGTTCTGTTTACGAGCTCAAATAACCCACCTCAGCGCTGTGCCGTAGCGCCAGACTTTGCAACCAGCCACCAGTTAGCCGAAGCTCCTACACATCTTTCACAAGCAACCGCCCCGCTTCACTGCACGGTACTCTTTACCGATACTCAGAATATGTGGCAATATTTCCTTCACACAAACTAGAGACAGTCTTTTTATTGTCTTACAGCCGGCAAAAACAAGATAGGCTTCCACCATGATTAGTTACCTCATCGAACTAGCACATATTGCTGGAAAAATTGCGCGTGAACATTTTGACACAGCAGACTTTGCCTCCTCCACCACTAAAGGACGAGGAGATTACGTCACCTTTGTAGATAAGCGCATTGAGGATGTACTGGCTACTCGCATACGCAGCCAATTTCCAGATCACGCCATTGTCGGTGAAGAAAGCCACAATGATTTGCGTCATCATACTGGGCCATGCTGGATTATTGATCCAATTGATGGCACCACCAACTTCATCCGTGGTATTCCTGCCTATGCTATTTCTATCGCCTTCTGTGATGCCAATGCCCAACCAAAATATTCCGTTATCTATGACCCAAGTCGTGATGAAACTTTTGTCGCCGAACGTGGAGCTGGCACCCGCCTGAATAAAGACAGAAAAGACACCTCGGGTTGCACCAATATAAACCAATCACTTATTTCATGCAGCCTTCCTTTCCGAACCATGCAGCCACTTGATGATATTGCTACGGTTATCTCAACCATCCATAAACAATGTGATGACAGCCGACGCTGCGGCTCTGCGGCTCTTGATTTAGCATGGGTTGCTATTGGCCGTATTGATGCGTATTGGGAGCTTGGTATTTGGCCGTGGGATACAGCCGCAGGAGAATTGCTGGTTCGTTCCGCTGGTGGTGTCTGCTCTGATTTTCGTGGTGCCACGGATGGCCTGCTTGGCAGACGCAGCATTATTGCCGCAGCTACGCCAGAGCTACACGAGACTCTCCTCAAACAGATTCAACCAACCCTTAGCTACTGGCTGGATGATCCTGCTTTTCATATATCTGAAAAGTCTGACTAATTCTGTCGTCCTATATTTCAAAACTTATGTTATTCGCTTTTTTTCCTCTTTCATTACACATCCCAGAACAATCGTACTATCGTGCTCTTGTTTCATGGCTAGGCGGCTTCGTATTTATCTGCCTATGGGCTGGCGAAGCGCTCCTGCCATACGCCAATATTGATATTCAAGCATTTTTTGGTGGGCTGCTGGCTACCAGCCGCCTTTACACCAATGAACTCTTTCAACCTTGGCAATTATGGACAGCACCACTGCTCTGCGACCATTTTATACATGGCCTACTGGGACTCGTTGCTTGGTTCATTTGCGCACCAGCATTAGAACGCAACATCGGCAACATCGGTATGGCTACACTTATTACCGTACTCTTACCGCTGGGACCAGCACTCACGCTTACGATGCACGCCCCATACCATGATATGGGGCCAAGTATTTTTGCACTAGCCCTCTTAGGCATGTGTGCAGGTCGTCTTGGAACACCTGCGCTTCGTATCATAACCCTTGCTTGGTGGATGAGCACCATCACTGTTCGATTTCGCATGGTCAACCTACTTATACCACTCTGTGTCTGTATGCTTCTGTTCATTGCAGACATTCTCATACGAGTCTTTCAACACAATCTTCCCATAGGCGATGCTAGCATGGCCATTGGCATTGGCACTGCCACAGTTATCATAAGCTGGTTGGCGCTCACCCCGTTACCTCAGCATCTCGCTATGATACTACGGAAATAAGCTCATTTTCACACAAATGTTTATCCAATAAATCCGGATCAATGGGCTTAATAAGATATGCTTCACATTGGCAACGAAACGACTCTATAACCGTTTTTCTATCATCTTTTGCCGTAACCATAAAAATAATTGGCTTTTTCTTTTCATCTTTTTCTATGGACCGAATCATCTGCAAAATATCACCGCCAGTTATTCCTGGCAATGCATAATCTATACAAATGAGATCATATCCGTCTTTAAAAATGAAAGCACGGCTCACCATATGGATCGCTTCTTCCCCTGTGCTCGCAAAATGCACAGGCCCGTAATCTTCTAATAAAGCACTCAGCTTTAAACGTGACAACTTATCATCTTCAATAATAAGGCTACGCATGTGACAACTCCTTTATCATCGATACTCTTATAAACCACAAACAATGGGCTTATTCAGGGCATGACATAGAATAGGTTTCAATATAAATAAATCGTGGGTCAGTAATTAACGCATGGTATGATTCTTCCACAGATTGATACAACTGAAGAAGAGGCACTGAATCAAGCCTTTCACAATCATCCTCTATCTGTTTCGCACAGGCAAATAGTTCCAGAGCAGCCATATTAGCAGCAGCTCCTTTAATAGAATGCGCTGCATGGGCAATATGTGCATGATCCCCTCCAATAATTGCTTGGTGCAAAGCGATAAACCGACTTGGCATTTCTTCTAAAAAGACAGTGACCATACGATGCATCAAAGTTAGGCGACCACGCAATTGCTTGGAAAATAATTCGTAATCAAAATGGGGAACAGTCATAAAGGTCCTTCTTCTCTACATTTTTCTAATGAGTAATCGGCTTTCTTTGTGGTGAACGAGACGGGCATGAAAGAATAACTTCTTCTAAGGCATCAAAGGCCACAGGTTTTCCTAAAAAATAGTTCATGCCAGCTTCCAAACAGCGCTTCTTTTCTGCCGAAGATACATTGGCTGTAATAGCAACAATAGGAGTGGTTAGACCGAGCTTTCGTATCTGCCGAGATGCTTCAAAACCATCCATCTCTGGCATATAACAGTCCATCAGAATGACATCATACTCATTCTTTTTCACCCATTCCAATGCCTCCAGACCGGTACAGGCACTGTCATGACTCCAACCATAATCTTCACAAAAGTAGGATAATGGTTCACGGTTGAGCACGCTATCATCAACAATAAGAATATGATATACTGGCACATTTTCTATCAGAGAAAGAGCACGTAACTGCACATCACTATCACTCTCACTCTCAGACTCATCTTGAACATCTGTTTTCTGTAAGGGTAACTGACAGCGGAAAACACTGCCAGACAATATGCCTGGAACTGCCGTAATATCTCCACCCATAACCCGTGCAAGACTACGGCATAAAGGCAAACCAAGACCGGCACCTTCTGAATGCCTTTTCCCTTGATAAAATGCCTGAAAATAATCGGTATTGGGATCAATGCCAGAACCAGTATCTTCTACCACAAACTCGACTCGCATCATAGATTTATTCTCATTGAGCAGATAGACACCCAAAGAGATACGTCCTTCTTCTGTAAATTTAAAAGCATTACCCAAAAGGTTTATAATGATCTGCTCAATGCGAGCTTTATCTCCAATTACCGTATCTTGAATGTTTTTATCTACCGTTGTCATAAAATGAATGCCACGCCCTCTGCTTTCAATATCAAATAAATCATGCATATCATCCATGATCAATTGTAATGAAAATGGCGATTCCTTTAGCACAAGTCCATTTTGCTCAGCTTTTGATAAATCGAGCACATTACTGATAACATTTTTTAATACTTTCCCAGCACGCATCGTAATACCAAGTAAATCTCGCTGCCGTCCATCCAATCCCTGTCGAGACAATAAGCTGACAGAGCTCATAATTCCATTCAGGGGTGTCCGCAATTCATGTCCCATATATGCAAGAAACATGGATTTATCAGAAGCTGCTTGCTGTGCCTTCTTCATGTTTTTCTTTAAATCATGTTCTAAAGAAATACGCTTAGTAATATCAGTTGCAACCGTACCAATATATTTCAATTCACCTGAGTCAGATACAATCGGGAATTTTGTCATCAAATAATGTTCGGTAACGCCATGCTCTGAACGTAATTTCTCGATAAACGTTACTGGGTTTCCGGTTTCTCGTAATTCTTGTTCTTTACTTAGAGACAATGGCGTTTCTATATCTCCTGATTCAGAATCTACCGTATACCCAAAGACTGAAGAGAGTCGATGAGCGAGAGTATTTTGCAAAACACAGTGTGGTTGACCCAATCCTTTGGATGCTTCAGGTAATGAGACCACAGAAATAAATACGGGAATATTATCCAAAACACCTTGTAATAAACCTTGATACTCAAAACCTTCAGATCGCGCACGCAAAAACCTCATACGGTAATGTGACATATATTGAGCCAAAACAAGGGACACCACAGCCCACACAATAACGCCCCAAAAAAAATAATGAGATAAGTCCGGCTCATAATGCCACAAGCTTTTCTCTGGAATACTCAACAACATGGTCCAAGGAAATGAATCCGGAGCTTCTAATAAGGGTGAAATATCACCCACCTGCAAAATACGTTCATAACAGCGAAGGCCTCCTTTTTCACAAACAAAACCACCCTTCCTTATACCATATTTCACTTTCATTGCCTGAAAGGTCTCACAGGCACTATCTGGTGTCTGTAATTCAGAACCAGCATTATCATAGATACTCCAGCTCGCTTCGCGCGGCAGCACTGCCTGCTGAAGAGACAGTGCTTCAGTAATCGAATCTGCATTCACATTTAAAACAAGATACGAACACTTTTTCCCGCTACAAAAAAGTGCACACCCTAAACGGAAATTCTTAAGTCCATGCAAGGGTGAATCAGTCGTTTCATGGTTCTCATCCAATGGAGACATATACACTTTTTCAGGTGAAAGTTCATCAAGTCTATTCATATAATAACGAGTAGACTTATCTTGTAGTTCTTCTGCCGATACACGAACACATTCACCAAAACGTTTTTCTAGGCGAAAAATCTCCTGCCCTTCAAGCGACAAAATACGTATCTGGCTATACCGATCACTATTCTCCAAAACAGACTGACCAATAGATTCCAGCGATTCATACACAGTAAAACTATGAGCATCATCTGGACTAACCATAATACGATTCATATATGAACCAATAAACTCTAATACTTGAATATTCGTACGAATAAAACGAACAAATAACTCTTTATTTAAACGGCTTTCATACTCAATTCGCTGTCTGTTCTTCTCAACTTCTTTTTCAAGGACAACGTAATGACCAACCCAAGCAAGAAATGCAATAGGGACAAAAATAAGAGCAAAAAACTTTACAAACAGGCGAATATTCATCCTGACTCCACTGAGAAGAATTCACACTACCCCTGTGATAAACGAGCGCCAGAAGAATATGACTATATGTCAATGTTTTTTACAGAAAACAATGTGCTATACGCATCAGTAAGCGACGAATAGTTTATACATTTAGAATTGCCCACAGTAATGACAGAGGGTGTCAACAAATGTGACAACCCCTGTCCACTATATTGACAGCTAGAAGAATACTCGTATAAATGAGAGCATGAGCACAACACGGCTTTATAGTACACCCATCCTCATAATAGACGACGAGCCTCTCTTTGTCACTTTTTTTAAAGACATTTTAAAGGATGGGGGATACACCGAAGTCTACTCATCCACTGACCCTCGCCGCGTTCCACAATTATTAACACAGTACAACCCCAAACTCCTTCTCTGCGATATACGAATGCCGCATAAAGACGGCATTGAAGTCTTGACCGAGGCAAAACACACACATCCCACTATGGCAATCATTATGATTAGCGGTGTTGATGATGTTCAAACCGCTGTTTCTTGTCTTAAGCAAGGAGCCTCCGACTACCTTCTCAAACCAACCACCGCTGATAATCTACTAAATGCGGTGGAGACAGTGCTCACCACATCTCTTCTTCACAACAAACCTCCAGTTGCCTTCAAACAAACATTGCGTGTGCTGACTGATAATCATATTCTTGAAACCATAGATCTCTGCAACGGCAACATTAGCAAATCTGCTCGAAAACTCGGAATGAGTAGACAAGGTGTTTATGCTCGCTTAAAAAAAATCAGGAACAGAGATCAATAAATCCCATATTTAAACACAAACCAGAGGTACTGCTCAATATTACCTACACATCAGGAATATTGACAAAAACAACGTTGATAACAGAGCTATAGGCCTTGATTGACAGCGCGAATTGTGACGGAGAATGCCGCACTGGAGATAGTATGGCTGGTAACATTGACACCAAAGCGGTAAAAGGCACACGCGATTTTTACCCAGACGATATGCGAGTACGAAATTGGTTATTCTCAACTTGGCGCACCGTTGCAGCACGTTTTGGCTTCGAAGAGTATGATAGCTGCATTCTAGAATCTGAGGATTTGTATATTCGTAAAGCGGGTGATGAAATCACTAGCCAGCTCTATAATTTCACCGATAAAGGCAGCCGCCGTGTTGCTCTTCGACCTGAGATGACCCCAAGCCTTGCTCGTATGTTTTTGAACCGTGGCAACACCATTTCTTTACCCGCTCGTTGGTTTTCTCTCCCACAATGTTTTCGCTATGAACGTGCCCAAAAAGGTCGCAAGCGCGAACACTTTCAGTGGAATATGGATATTATTGGCTTAGACCATGTTGCTGCTGAGGTAGAACTAATGGCTGCACAAGCTGCTTTTATGGAAGCTGTTGGCCTCTCCACCGAAAAAGGCCAAGCCGATATTGCCATAAAAGTATCCAATCGCCAAGTCATTCAAACCTATCTTGAGTCACTGGATATTCGTGATGAAGATTTTGCAGCAGTCTGTGTTATTATCGATAAACGGGATAAAATTGGTGATGATGCAACCACAGACTTACTCACCGAATACGGCATTGCACAGGAAACTGCTCAAAAAATAATTGCCCTGTTATCTGTTCGCGGACTTGAACAATTACGAGAGACAGTTGGTGCAGACAATCTTGGCTACCAATCCCTAGCTGAATTAATGGAGTTGGCTGAACAAAGTCAAATTGCTCACCTCATTGATATTGATTTATCTGTCGTCCGCGGACTCTCCTATTACACGGGAACAGTCTGGGAATTATTTGATGCTTCTGGTGCTATGCCGCGCGCCGTTTCTGGTGGCGGCCGTTATGATAAGCTGATGGAGCACCTTGGCGGCAAACCAACACCAATGGTTGGCTTTGGCTTTGGCGACGTAGTGATCACCCTTATTCTGGAAGAAAAAGGATTAATACCACAACTCAATCGCGGCATAGATGATATGATTTACCCAATGCAGAGCAGTGGTTTTGCCGTTGCCAACAGCATTGCCGCTCGTTTGCGTGGGCAAGGTCGTTCAGTATTGGTTGATTATTCTTGCCGCCGCTTTAAACACATTATTAAAGCAGCCGAAAAAGATAAGATTGAACGGCTTATTATTCTAGGTGATAAAGAAATTGAAAACGGTGTTGCCAATGTCCGTAACATGGAAACCCGTGAGGAAGTTGCCACTGCTATTGAAGAACTCGTATGAGTGCGTTACTCAAGACCATTCGCTCCCGCCGTACAAGCAAAAAATTTAACAACACAGCAGTCCCACACGCACACCTGCACACACTTTTGGAAGCGGCCATCTGGGCACCGAATCATCGTCAGATAGAACCATGGCGTTTTTATGTCTTAGACAAAGCTGGTCTTGAAAAAATAGACAGCTTCTTTAATGAACATCCAGAAGTGGGTCGTTGGCCAGATCCACATAAAACGGGGAAGCTGGATATCATTCGCAAACGTTTATCTCAGGCAGGTGCTATGATTCATGTGACCAGCCTCCGCTCCAGCAAAGAACACAAAGATAACGAGAACTATGCCGCAGCCTGTGCTGCCGTGCAAAACATGTTACTGATGGCAACCGACCTCGGCCTTGGCTCCTTTTGGAGCTCCAATGCCTCTCTTCGTTGCCCACAAACGCAGGAATGGCTCGGCGTTGATACCGAACAAGAACGCTTCGTTGCATCTATTTTACTTGGCACCACCCTGTCGCCTGCCCAATCGGACGCAGCCTCGGCTCATCGCCAGCCCATCGCCGATGTTACTACCTGGATAGAATAACTATGGATAGAACCCTTCTTATCGCTGGCTCCGTTACCCTTGACAGCTTTGGCGAACATACGGACCTTATTGGCGGCCATGGTGCCTATGCCGCTATTGCTGCAGCTGGCTGTGTACCCACCCAATTATGGGCCCGCATCGGCTCAGATTTTGGGCCGCAACGCCGTGATCTCTTGGATAAACGTCGCATTGATACTGCTGGGCTCATAGAACATGGCTCCTGTAATCGTTGGGATGGTAAAAACCTTGCAGAAAATGGCCCTATTTTACCAGAAGAAACCCCCTGTGATCCAGCTAAACTGGGCGGCACCCTTGCCACAGGCCTCCCACGCCACGAGATGAAACGAGCGCTTGATGCCTTCCGCGCACTACCTGGCCATGATAAACGTCTGTCTTTTGTCGCTCCAAGCCGAAACGCTAGCCGTGACGAGTTGTTTGAGTTAGCTAGCCGTGCTGATGTTTTTATCGCCAAAAAGAGCGTCATCCTGAAAACCCTGAAAATATCTGACCCCGTTCAAGCGAGTGCTCAATTCATTGAAGCTGGTGCTACTGTCGTTATTCTCACCTGCGGTGCAGCAGGTGGCTTACTTCGTTACAAAAACAAATGCGCTACCATTCCAACGCTACCAAGCGAAGAAGTGGATGTCAGCGGCGCTGGCAGCACTTTTGCTGGCACCCTTGCTGGCTGTGTACTAGAACATGGAAAGATAGACTTCCGTGGCCTCAAGCGTAGTTGCGCTATTGCCGCATCTATCGCCAGCTTAGCGGTAAAAGCGTATGGACCGAAGCGTGTGATTAGTTTGAAACGACCGGAATATCAAGAGACCTTCAACAGAATGCGACGAAACAATAAGTACTGAATTGACAGAGCAGTAAGACAAGCAATCATGGTCTCTGAAAGCAGACTGCCATGAAAGAAATCCAGTACCTGACATCTTACCGCGTTCTCAAGAAAATCGCCTCGGGTGGTATGGGGTCCGTCTTCCTTGCTGAACAGCTTGGTGCAGATGCTTTCCGTAAGATAGTAGCCATTAAAACCATCAAAAAAGAATACCTCTCAAACCAAGAAAACGTTGATCTCTTTGTTGGCGAAGCCAAGCTCGTAGCCGACCTTATTCATGAAAATGTGTTACAGGTCTACCAACTTGGCGTTACAAAAGGTATTTACTACATTGTTATGGAATATGCGCACGGGAAAAACCTCGCAGATATTATCCGTTCGCACAAAAAAATGGGCAAAGTCACCAATATTGAAATTGGTGCGTTTATGATATCACGCGTTGCCCGTGCTCTGCACTATGCGCACGAAGCTCGAGATATTTACGGTGCGCCACTCAACATCGTCCACCGCGACGTCACCCCATCCAATGTTATTATCACCTATGGCGGAGTCGTTAAACTGACAGACTTCGGTATCGCCAAAGCCGTCACCATGAACACCCCTGATGAAGCTGAAGTCATTATGGGCAAATTGCCGTACATGAGCCCAGAACAAGCAAAATTCATTGGCACCACCAGACAGTCCGATGTATTTAGCCTTGGCCTCGTGATGTACGAGTTACTCACCAATACTGTTGTTTACAACGTCAATGACATTGATGACCTCGTTGATAAAATGGATAACTATTCTATTAAACGACCGATTCGCCTCAACCCACATATTCCGCCAAAACTTGAAGAAATCATGATGCGCGCCCTCTCGGTCAATCCAAAAGAACGCTATAATGATGCGAAAGAATTCAGCCAAGACCTTGAGCATTATATGTATGATAAAGGTTATGGCCCAACCAATGAGAAACTCTCTCGCTACCTACGCCGCCTCTATCCAGATGAAAATTTTGATAGCTTTGGCTTAAGTCCACAAGAATCACAAATGTTATAATAGAAAATGGAAGCCCTTTCAATACGGTTACAACGAAAGAGTCTGAAATAAACGAGAAAAAATCCAAAGATAGTTTTTCAATAAGCACAAAAGGGCAGGCCATTCTTTGTACAAAATCAATTCCTTGATTTTGTACTGCTGACCCCTTCAGTCTTTACACTGGAATGTATTGATGCACTCGTCTTTAAAATTCATCCCTTTCTCTGTCTCCATCCTCGCTTCAGTAGCAGCAGCAGAAGCCCTGCATGCAGAAGAAAAAACGCAGCCTGCCACGACCAACAACCAAGAAATTGTTATTACTGCGGAGTCCAATGATTCGGTCTTTGCAGTGCCCTATTATGAACAAACAGATACTTTCGTACGTGGCGCACCTCTACAACATCAAGTCTCTCTCGCTGAAGCAATGAACTTGCCCGGCTTGGCTGGTGATCCTGTTCGTTTCGCTACTTACATGCCAGGAATCGTAACAAATGCAGATGGAGAGTTACTCATTCATGCATCCAAGCCGCGAGAAAGTTCTACCAGCCTCAACCATCTGCCAATCGGCTATTTGTTTCATATGGGCGGCTTACATTCTGTCATTTCACCTGAAGCCGTTGAGCAACTTGATGTATATACCGGCTCATTTGATGTTACGTACGACAACGCAATTGGTGGTGTCTTAGATATCACTCCGCGTTATCCTCTTGGGAACAACACGGGCTATGTGCATATGGGGATATTCGATTCCTCTCTTGGTTATGACTGGTCTGTTGGTGAATCGCTCAAAATGTCTCTCAATGCACGTCGTAGCTACATTGATCTCTTTTTAGATAAAGCGGGTGAACTTAATGATGACATTACCTACACCGTTTTCCCCAATTATTGGGACCTGAACTACCTTGCAACTTACACCGTTGATAACCACCTCTTCAGTATTGAATCTATTTTAGCTGGAGATGAACTCACGATTAATGACCAACACAATGCAGTCAAAGACCCAGAAGCTTCTGGTACAATTGATGCGTCTCAAGGCTTTGAATCTATTGGTTTTCGCTGGCGTTACTTTGGCGATACTTATGAAACCAATACCCTCCTATCATATCTACACGGATATGAAGAAGTGCTTTTATTTGATGACCACACTATAGATGTTCATGATCATACTATAACCATGTACCATCTCTCACAGTGGGACATGGACAAACATGCATTTTCTGCTGGCTGTGAAATACAACAATTCTTTATCCCCATCAACCTATCGGTTCCGTCCCCTCCCGAAGATGATGAAATTGATCCAGACCTCACTTCTTCCACCGTTTTTACGGTTGAGGAAAAGTTACAGATCTTCGCCTACGAGTTTTTTTTCCAAGATCTCTATTCTTTTACTGACACTATTCGAGCACGCTTCGGCCTGCGAGCCAATAACGCCGCATGGGGCAACTATGACTGGACGTTCATGCCACGCACTGCCCTTATCGTTGACCTCACCGACAACGATACCCTCTCTGTTGCTGCTGGTCGCTACAGCCGTACCGCGAATGGCTATAAATACCTTAAAGATATAGGGAACCCCGATACCATTGATGAAATGTCCAATCACTACAGTGCCGCGTGGACACACCTCTTTAATCCATCAAGCTCGCTCACTCTTGAGCCTTTTTACAAAACCTTTGATAACCTCTCCATTGTTGATGCCACAAAAAAATATGCGAACGAAGGAGATGGATACGTATACGGCACTGATATTACTTTCAGCACACGAACAGACGAACTCTATATCTACGCAACCTACGCCTATCAACAGTCAGAACGAGAATTAGATACCAGTGCCAGCACAGAATTTACATTTTACCAAGAAGTACCGCATAGTATTCAACTCGCATCATCGTATAAACTAAATGACCAGTGGACACTGTCTGGTCTTATGAAATATTCGAGCGGCAAACCATACACCCCAATCATAGGTACCTATACTGACTCGGGGCGCACCCGCCCAACCTACGGAACACCGTATAGTCAACGTTTACCAGACCGTTTTACCTTCAATCTAAAAATTGCTCGCTCAACACAATGGGATTCTGGCCGTAGCCTCGAAATGTCTTTTGAAATTCGCAACCTCACAAACCATAGAAATGTTGCGGCCATTCGCTACGATGATCAGTACAATGAAGATGGATATTACTATGATCTTCCCATTCTACCTGCGATAGACATAACGTACAGGTTTTAGCACATACTCCTAGATCCCGATTACCTGCCCCATCCAAAAATTGTGCGCCTGAGTATAGCCACTACTCCGCCATTCACCAAGGCTGGCACAGCGCGTATTCCATGCGAAACTTTCTCCATTCACCCGTTCTTCTGCGATGAGCTGACGTAATTCTTTCCGGCTACAACACACAGCTTTACCATCCACCTCTAAAACCATAGGCGGGGCAGCAAGAATCTGCACCGCTGCCGTCTCCTCAAGCGCAGCATAAACGCGGTTAATTTTATCTTTGCTACAACCACTAATATCACCACCTTCAATGCCACAGGCGGCTCCATAGGCAGGCACATAGGCAACCTGTAAGATATGACCACCCGCTTCACAGCCTGCCACCCATGCGTCTACTCGCCCTTCACTCTGTAAATGCTGGAACAACGCATCCATAAGCTTGGTGAACAAACTCGCATCAGTCAGGGCTGGTTCACACGTAACAGTAAGAAGACGGGCAGTATCAGGTAGGCTCATGAGCGGTGAGCATGCTTGCTTGTGCGATGCTGCCAAGTCCTATCTTTTGCCCATGCACGGACTCAATGGCATGTGGCCACTTGCTGGCATGATCTACTTTGCGACGCACCCGCGTTTGTGGCTTCAACCTATTGTGGCAACACTTCTCTCGGGCACGGTTACGCTGCTCATTTGCATGACCTCTCTTTTCTTCCTCTGGCCAGATCAACCCGCTGAAATAGGGCTGTGGAGCTTCCTCTGGGAATTCAAGTCAGATATTTTCTCAGCTATTGCCATTACCGCCTTAATCTTACTCGTTTTATGGATTTTTGCTATTCCACTCTACATATCACTCGCATATGAGAAACTGGTACGACGGGTCTTTTCTCTAACCAATGTAAGCGTCAACGAAGAGGCCTTAGTCGATTCCGCTAAATCAAGCCTACATATGTTGATTCGCACCCTGCCGTGGCGTTTATTTTGGCTCATTATGAGTATCCTAACCTTGGTTTTAATGATGTGGTTCCCTCTAGTTAGTGCTTGCGTAAGCGCTATTGGCATGGGCCATATTGCTGTATTAGATGCCTGCGATGTCTCCCTCAGCATACGGGGCGTAAGCGGCAAAGAACGGTCTCAATTGATGGCTGAGAACCGTATGCATTTACTCGGTGCAGGACTACTCAGTGGCATTGCGGGCACTTTGCTCAGCCTCACCTTTATTGGCTGGTTCTTCTGGTTGCCTGGCATGTACGTTGGTGCGTCACTGGTTACTCCACACTGGTTGCTTGGACAAATAGAAAAATAATGAACTCATGAAAACACCCAACATCCAAGACATCTTCTCATCCGATGGTTTTCTTTCTCAAATTTTCCCTGAATGGGAAAGCCGGCAGCCACAAATAGACATGGCTACCTTGGTAGATGAAGCGATAGAGGCAGAAGAGCATGCTATTGTAGAAGCGCCAACCGGCGTTGGTAAAAGCTTTGCCTACCTCGTGCCAGCAGCACGATCTGCCCTGAAAACTGGCAAAAAAATAATTATTTCTACTGGCACTATTGCTCTGCAAGAACAGCTTATTAATAAAGATGTTCCAGTGCTTGAAAAGCTCTTCCCTGGCCTGAAAGTCGTATTGGTTAAAGGACGACAAAACTATCTCTCCCGCAGACGGCTAGACTACGCAATAACCGGCCAACGTAATCTTTTTGACAATGATGATGACCAAGAAACCTTAAAAAGTATTCGTCGCTGGGCAGAACAAAGTACGGTTGGTGACAAAGCTGATTTAGGCTACGAACCAGAGCGCCGCATCTGGAATACCGTCATGTCTGACAGCGCTAATTGCCGCGGACGACGCTGCCCACAATATGACCACTGCTTTTTCTATCAGGCGCGCAAAGAAATTGTTGAAGCAGATATTCTTATCGTCAATCATCACCTGTATTTTAGCGACCTCGCACTCAGAGATGAACACGCTGCTATTCTGCCTGCACACGGCACGGTTATTTTTGATGAAGCACATACCTTAGAAGATGTTGCTACAGATCACCTTGGCCTCCATATTGCAGAAGGGCAGATACGCTATTTTCTGGAAGGCCTGCTTGGACGCAAAGGCACTGGTGTGCTTGCTGATACAGCTTGGTTGCAGTACCACCCTGCTATAGAAAAAGCAAAACAAGCTAACGAAAATTTCTGGAAGGCCGTCTCTATTGCCTTTGGTAATCGCAAAGACGAAACCATGCGCATTGGCCAAGCTGATTTTGTCGTTGATATATTATCAGATACCTTGAGCGAAATCGGCGACCTCCTTAAAGAATGCCAAAGTGCTTCTGATCAGGAAGACAGTGCTCAAGAATTTGCTGCTCATGCATCACGCGCTTATGCTTTTGCTGGTGGCCTACGTTCTGTTTTAGAACAACAACATAAAGATTACGTCTATTACGCTACCATTCCGCGTAAACGTGGTTCTGCATCTTTAAGCGCCCACCCGCTCAGCGTTCATGAACAACTCAAAACCCTGCTCTTCGATCGTATGGATAGCGTTATCGTAACCTCTGCTACTTTAGCTGCTGATGATAGCGACCGTTTTTTATTTTTACGCCGCCGCCTTGGTATAGAAACAGACCGCGCAAAACGCTTGGACACACCGTTTAATTTTCAGGAACAAGCGAAGCTGCTCGTTAACCGCTCGCCACTCGACCCAAATAGCGAAGCCTTTGAAATGGCCATGGCCCAATGGCTTGGTGATTTCCTACAAGATTCCGAAGGCGGAACTTTTGTCTTATTTACCAGCTATAGACAATTACAACGTGTACATGATCTAGTTCGTCCACGCCTAGACCGTGCCCGCCGATTTGTTTTACGTCATGGTGAAGGCATTGGCCGTAGTCAAATGTTAGACTTATTTAAATCCACTGGCGATGCCGTTCTCTTTGGCACCACTTCATTTTGGGAAGGTGTTGATGTACGCGGTAATGCTCTCAAAAATGTTATTATTACCAAGCTACCATTTGAAGTTCCGAACCACCCCTTGGTAGAAGCACGACACAATGCTATTAGCGCTAAAGGCGGTAATCCATTTATGGAACGCACCGTACCTGAAGCCATCCTTCGTTTAAAACAAGGTGTTGGCCGCCTTATTCGTACGGTACATGATACTGGCACCATCGTCCTTTGTGACCATCGTATTACCACCAAGCGCTACGGTTCTTATTTTTTACGTGCCTTACCAGATATGAACACCACTTATTTTACCATAGATAACCCATAAGTAATTAGACATGACCGTTCTCATTATCAGCCAACAGCACAAAGACCTACCAACCCTTATCCGGTGGGGTGTTCGTATAGCTGCGGCACGTGATGAAGCCTTAGCCATTCAATACCTTCTAAAAAATGATACGCAGAGTACTCGGAAAACACTGTATATAGAAAGTAACACAGAAAATACAGAAGACAAAGATACAGAAGATACAGATATACCACAATCCGAGAACACGACCCATCCTGTTTGTAAAGCAGTCCATAGTGCACTTGAATCTATCAAAAACAGTCTCGATAGCGAACAACAACGCAGCGCCGTTTTAGCACTCTCCCCAAGCCTCTATTTAACTGGTATTGGCAAGACCCCAGCACTCACCGCTGTTTTACATTGCATTGATGAACGTAAAGCAAGTCTTGTACTCATTCCCCGCCAACAACACAGTCGTTCAGAACATGACCCTGAACGTGATCTTGGCAGACAACTATTACGACAAGCTCCTTGTGACACCATGCTCTTACGCTGTAGTGAAGGTGAACAGTCACAACGCCGCATTTTATTACCAGTAGCTGGCGGCCCACACGCATTGGTTGCCCTACGATTGGCTGCTGCAGTTGCTAGCAACGCCGAATGGGAAGTACATCCACTCTACATTAAATCACTCGGTGGCCCAGACCCACAGGCTGTTGGCGAGCACCATCTCAATGCAATCATTAAAAAGGCTGGGCTTACTGATCATCCCTGCATCAAAAAACGTGTGGTTGTTCATAATAATGTTCGGCAAGCAATTGCAGATATCGCCGAAGAACATTACGATCTCGTTATGATTGGCGCTTCTGATCATAATGTTGTTGGTCGTTTTTTATTCGGTACTATCTCTGGCCATTTATTTGCACAAAAAAGCGGCATGTCTATCTCTGTCCTACGGCGCGCCTACCCTTTACATGAGCGCATGCATAGTTTTTTGAAACATCTCATCAGCAAATATTTACCACAGATGTCTCGAGACGATCGTATTGATTTATTTGATAAGCTTGAATCCGGATCACGTTGCACCACCGATTTTATGATGCTTATGTTTTTTGCCACCGTTATTGCAGCGCTTGGGCTCATTCAAAATGCCAATGCTGTTATCGTTGGGGCTATGCTGGTTGCCCCCTTAATGACGCCCATTATTGGTGCAGGACTTGGACTAGTACAAGGAAATTGGGTACTGGTAAAAACAGCTCTACGCAGCATTGCGATTGGCTTTTGCGTTGCATTCAGTGCTGCTTTTTTGATTGGTCTTTTTTCTCCCCTGCGTTCTATTACAGAAGAAATGGCCAGTAGAGGCGAGCCTAATTTATTGGACCTTGGTATTGCTCTTGCATCTGGACTCGTTGGTGCCTACACCATGGGCCGACCCAACCTGTCCTCTGCATTGCCAGGTGTTGCTATTGCCGTTGCTCTTGTGCCTCCGATTGCAACCGTCGGAATCTCTCTTGCCTTTGGTTTGTTTATGAATGCACAAGGAGCCCTCCTGCTCTTCCTAACCAACGTTGTTGCCGTTATTCTCGGAAGTGCCTTTATGCTATATGCCCTTGGTGCACGTGCTCAAGAAAGCACCTCTTTCGTACATACATGGATGCGGCGCATGATTATTATTTTACTTTTTTTACTCTGCGTACTCTCTGTCCCATTAACGTTATTTCTTATACATAAATAAATGGCAACAAAAGAGACATAAAGGAAAAGTAAGAAGAAAAAAACGCCTTCTCGTTTCTGTACTAACAGCTAACAAAAATTCACGCACAAAGATATTTTTTATCCTCCGATACAATAAAGACTGACATGAATACCGATACTCTTTACGATACACCTCATGATGCCGTTCCACCTTTTCGTTTTAACGATGCGGTCACGGATGTATTTGATGACATGATTAGTCGTTCCGTTCCTCGTTACCGAGAAACAGTTGCTGATATTGTTCGTCTGGCCACTGAAGCCTTTCAAGACCGTAGCCATATCTATGATCTGGGGTGTTCTTTGGGTGCCGTTAGCATGCCACTGGCAGAGACGCTAGATAATCGACCAGGACATTTATATGCGGTTGATGCCTCAGAAGATATGATTAGAGCCTTTACCAGACGCTTAGACAATCATCAGCCACAGTTCACGGTAACACCGGTACATGCGCGTGCACAAGACATAGATTTGCACAATGCTTCAGTCATTTTACTCAATTACACATTGCAGTTCATTCCGGCTGATGAACGAGAAGAGCTGTTATCCCGTATTTATCAAGCCTTACAACCCAAGGGTATTCTTCTTATTACTGAAAAAATTACAGATCCAGACCCACACATCAATGAGATGCTCATTCGTCATCATCTACAATTCAAACGGGCAAATGGCTATTCTGATTTAGCCATCAGTCAAAAACGACAAGCCTTAGAAGATGTCCTTATTCCAGAATCTATCGCGATCCATACCGAACGACTACGTACCGCTGGTTTTGCCCATGTCACCGTATGGAATCAATGCTGGAATTTTGTGTCCTTCTATTGCGCAAAATAACCCTACCGTCTCATCATTTTGTTAAATCTAACAAGACACGGAAACCAATACTCGGATAAGATCCTTGTATGCCGCGAGTACTGGTCGTGGTAAAGCGTGCAGTCTCAATATCGCTCAGATTGCCACCACAATACAGGTGAAGGTTGGCTTGCTCTGGCCATCGACCAGTTACAAATTCCGAAACAGAACCAGCCATATCCATAACACCATGGATAGTGCTATCTTCTGGAAATGAACCAACTGCTATCTTGGGAATGAGATCACCAGCGGTATTGCTGACCCCTGAATAGCATAAATTCAATTCAGGATAATCTCCCCACGGATATTGGCGACGATCACCACCCTGCGCTGCAAGGCACCACTCTTCTCGTGTTGGCAAACGCCAATGTTGATTCGTTTGCTGTGATAACCACTGACAATACAGATGTGCTGCTTGATAAGAAATCCCACTGACTGGTGCCGCTGCAAGCTGCTGACTTGGTAAAACAAATTTACCATTACTTCGTTGCTTCCATAAAGCAGTATTATCTAAAGCATTTCTTGGGTACGCATCTTTGTAACGAGATTTATTTAAAAATTCTAGATATTCCGAACATGACACTTCGTATTTTGCAAGAGCAAAGGCTTCTACCGCACGCTCTTCACCACTGACCGTCACAGCCAATCCGCTAGGTATATAGCAAACATCTGCGGGTAAGTCCGGTAAATCCATTGGCACTTGCAAACTGGTCTTTTCACCACCACGCAACCACAATGCCTGAATGTCCCGCCCATTACAGTGAACAAGGTAACGGCCATACGGTAACTCTTTACTGGTACCCGCAGGAATTGTTTGATCTTTCTTTTGATCGGTTTCTAAACGACGGTGCTGTTGTTCTATGAGTGGCGACAAAATAATATCTGCTTCACCAGCATTCATGACCGAACAAAGGCCAGAAAACAATAAGCGATAGGTATTTTCTTTATCATGTCGTTTTCCCACAACAGCCTGTGTAGCGGCTGCAATCAAGTCTCCACGGCGATAGGACATTTCAACTTGTAGTGCATAATAACCAGCAATAGCTCTACGCACCTGTGGGTGTTCTGATGCGAGTGTTCGCGCTTCGTACAATAAACCAGCAGCCTTTTCAAATTCCTGCGACATCTCTTTCTTTAAATCACGCTCTAATTGTTCAAGCGGGAAAGCTTGATCATATGCTCCAGCACTATGCAATTGATGAATACGTGCTGACAATTCTTGCACACTTAGTAAACAAGCTTTGCCTTTGTCTATACAGGCTGAGCTTTGAGCTATATAGACAAGAGCATGTTGGTTACGCTGCTCTTGTTCTGCACGTGCCACCACTTGATCTAAATCTCTAATCTGCTCAGACAAAAAAGCTTCGGTACGAATACGCTCCAGTATTCCACGCGCCTCTTCTGCTTGACCATCCGCGCAGAGTTTCCGCAAACGCCGTACTGATTCTAAGACCGTTTGATTATGAAGCGAAGTTTCTTCTTCACGTTGCTGTTTCACAATGGTATCACGTACATCAAATAAGTGTTGAAGCTGAGTATCATTATATTTTTGTGGTACAACCTTGAGCGCGGCTTCTATGGAATACAGCGCGTCTGTGCTATTGCCCGCCTGCTGTTCTCCAAGAGCCTGCTTCAAAAGCTCATTGCCCTGTCGCCTATTTTCTTCTATTTGCAGTTGAGCAAGCCCTTTTGTTACCTGAACTTGCACAGCTTGCAGATGTTTGTGATTCGGAATGATTTCTGCGGCTTTAAGACATAATAATTCAGCGTTCTTCCATTCCCCACGTGCAACGAGTGTTTCCGCCTCTTGAAGGTCCTGCAAAGCTACCTTCATACGCTGCTCTACCAATTGTTGCCGCTCAATCTCTTTAGCCTTATCACGCAAAACCACGACCTCTGCACGTAAACCCTTATCGCTAGCGGCAAGCCGCTCATCCGCTTGGCTTAATAGGGTAAAAACATTTGCCAGCACAAGTGTTTCAGGAGACATAAGTGCCTTATGAACAGTGGCTATTTTCTGTTGCGCTTGCTCTATATCCTGTTGATGTATATTTTCTTGATTTGCCGCAGCTTCTCTTTGTTTTACATAAAACAATCCTTTTAAAAGCGTCTCATCCAAGGGGAAAAGCGCTAAAGCCTGCTCCAGAGATGAGCGTGCTCGGTCCCATTGCTCTTGCTCCATCAGCACAGCAGCCTGCGTATAGAGACGCTTACGTTCATTCTTGCGATCAACCTGATTCAAGAAGAACAAACCAACCGCACAACACAGCGCAATTCCTGCAACTAACAAACCAGAACGAATAGCGATTTTGTGACGTGAACATAAACGCGCACAACTTTCCATAAACGTTTCCGTATACACAGAAACCGAATCATTATTTAAATAATTATTAATATCCGTAATCAACTCGTTAACTGACTGATAACGGTTATCAGATTCAGCTGCCATCGCTTTATGAACGACTGCCGTAATATGCGGTAATAAATTTTTTGTTCGCTCCGTGATTGGTACAAAAGTACCACCACGAACTTCTTCCATTATCGCCCCCGTCTCCTGAGAAGACCACGGCTTACAACCAGATAATAATTCATATAAAATAACACCCAGTGCAAAAATATCGCTGGTCACACCAGCATTTTCACTATTACCCTGTGCTTGCTCTGGGCTCATATATCCGGGTGTGCCCACTGAACGACCATCACCAGTGTGGATAACACTATGTGCCCCTGAGACCACTTGGTTATTTTGTCTACGATCACCAGCCGGAGATTCTGAACGTAAGCTACAAACATCTGCTTGCCCAAGAATCTTTGCAAGCCCCCAGTCCAACACAATTATTTCACCATAGTCACCGGTCATCACGTTACTCGGTTTGAGATCTCTGTGAATAACGCCACGTGAGTGAGCAAACGCTATCGGCTCACATAAACGAACAAATTGTCGCAAAAGTAAGCGTTGATGTTCTGGTTTACCACCACGCTCGGCAATCACCTGTGATAATGATAAACCCGATACTTTTTTCATGGTGTAATAAACGGTGCCGTCAGCCATAACATTTACATCATGAACCGGAACAATGCCCGGATGTTCTAACTGCGCAGTTACCTGTGCTTCATGGATAAACCGAGTGATATGTTGTGGTGCTGGCGTGGTATGCTTAAGTACTTTAAAGGCGACATCACGCTTAAAATCATAATCATACACTTGATAGACAGTTCCTTGGCCGCCTTCACCAAGTATGTCTGTTACTCGAAAGCGTGGTGTGCCTTTTTCTGTAAAAGACTGCTGCCACACCAACATGCCTTTATTTAATTCTTCTCCATTCTTAACCCCACGTAATGTTTGACTCAGCAAACCAACTTCACCGTAGAGCTCTTCTCTTGAATCACCCACAAGGTCTTTACCCGCGCTTACTGGTAACAAAATGGTTTCCCGTTCTGCCATGGAAACGGTGGCATTAGAGAGCAGTTCATTTGGGATATTCATTTTTTACAAATTCTTTTCCAACTCTTCAGAAATAATCGTAGAAATTGGGTCAAGCGCTATATCCGACAAGGATTTGCTACTGACCCAACAACAATTCTCTGGCGCGGTAAGTGTTTTTCTCGTTGGCTGGACCGTTAATTCATAAATAATGAGAAAGTATGGACGCAACTCTTCTAAAGAATCATCATTCATGTACCCTTGCATAACGATACCAACCTGCTCATGATTAAGCAAAGCCGCACCTGCACTGCGTGATAACTCTCGCAATGCACGTAGACCACTCCCAAAAGCGGCAATATCACTGGTCACGTTGGCAACGTGCAATAGTCCCCCGCCTTCGTCTACCAAATAGCGATCATCTTGGCGTATTAACACTGCCACTCGGACCTCTTTGGCATCAATGTCCGCTTTAATCACATCGGGTAGGGCAAACCACGTTTCATTTTGTAAGCAATCCAGTACAGTTAATTCCATACTTGTTACATAACCACGCACCGCGTACAATTCTCGACGGGGCATCGCCATCACCAAATCTATCTCTTCACCATCGCTCATAGAGACAACATACGAAGGCAAACCGACTCAGGCAAGCACCCTATCAACATACACAGCTGACAAACCGGTATACGACGCTGGAGCTAAGCAGATATCGAGATCCGCTTCGCTCAGATGCTCTCGCACCACAGATTGGCTCATCAATACTTCTTTTAAGGTCTGACCCTTAGCATGGGCTAGACGACACGCACTTGAGACCAGATCATGGGCATCTTGTCGCCCAATCATTTCAGCAAGTTTCATCATCACTGATTCTGCCATAATTAAGCCATTACTCATGGCGAGATTCTTCTCCATTGCTTCAGGGAACACTTGTAAGCCACTCATTAAGGTATGGCTCTGGTGCAAAGAAGCTGCTATTTTAAGGCTTACAGTGCCAAGAAGTGACCACTCAACGTGGCGACAATCTGATGAACGTTCGTGTCCTGCCATCATAGCCATATACATGGGACCCATTGCCCCTGAGAGTTCTTTAGCCAAAGCTGTAATAACATCACAGGTAATAGGGTTCCGCTTATGCGGCATAGTACTTGATGCTCCACGTCCCGGTACATAGGGCTCTGAAACTTCGCCAATTTCCATGCGGCTTAATAGAGATATTTCTTGGGCAAAACGACCAAGACTGGCTCCAAGCATGCAGCAAAGGTGCACATACTCGGCCAAGGCATCTCTGCTAGTATGCCATGGAATATTCGCAGATGCGAGACCAAGCTCTTCTGCTAAAGCATTATGAACAGCTTCCGCAGAATCCCCAAGAGCAGCCTGCGTACCAACCGCTCCAGCACATTGAACTCGTAATAAACGAGGCCGCAATTCTTGAAAGCGTTGCTGGTGACGACGGCATTCTTCTATCCAAACAGCGATCTTGCCGCCAAAAGTAATCGGCAAAGCCTGCATACCATTAGTCCGACCAATCATAACCGTATGCTGATACTTACCCGCGAGATCTTGTAAGGCCTGTACATAGGCACTCAGGTCACGCTCTATAAGAATGAGCGCCTCCTGTAATTGTAAAACATCACCGGTATCCATAATGTCTTGGGTGGTTGCTCCCCAATGAACATAAGCCCCCCATTCCCCTGCTGCTTCCGCGAGCTGCTCTACTAATGGCAGGACCGGATGACCAACAAATTCATTATCCTTTTTTAACCGTACAAAATCTATGCATTCTTTTTTTGCGGCGGTAGTAATAAGCGCACCCGCTTCTGCCGGAATAACCCCAACGCGGCTTTGTGCACGTGCAAGAGCAGCTTCCACTGCCAAGTAAGCTTCTATCATTGCTTCCGTACTGAATAACGCTCGCATTGCTGGCGTTGCAAACATATCAGCAAAGAAATCGTTGGGGTCATCTAATGATGGCATTGGCAGTTCCTCTTATGGTATTCGATTATGTCGTGGCACTATCTGAAGCAAGATCGATACCTTTTACACTGATTAGGGGTGTCTACCGCACGGCCTCAGTATTTCACTAGCACATCCTACAAAGAGAGCCTATACTTGTTTATGCTGAAGATAGCGTGGCCCTGTCTGTTTATGAACACCATTGCGACTGGACTATTGTGTGTACAAATAGCTGCCGCTGACGGCACTGAGAACACAACAGATGTACCAGACCCTTTTGGTCTTGGGGAACGATTAGCCCTAATTGATTATTGCCAAGAGCACCAATTACAACATGCAGGCGACACAAGCCTCACCACGTTACGGAAATTGTATCGTGCCCATGCCACCTCCCCACGTAACTATGAAGATGCACTAGAACGGAATCAAAAACAACGCCTCACAACATACTTGCAACGATCTTATTTTATTTCTCTACCGCTAGATGCCACGCTGGAAGAATTACAAGCCATTCGAGAAGACCAAGAGCGCCTTGCTCAACAGGCTGATGATGATTTCATTCAATATTTATCAACATTAGCTCCTTCCGCTCCCCATCAACAGCAGAATACAACAACATACAAAACACCGAGCACCCAAAAACATCCTCAACAGACATCTTTAATCAAACAACAGTATTTTTACCCTCCTGCCTGTGCAGAAAAAATTCGCGCCATTCCTGATCTGTATCAGGCCTCGCGAGAATTAGGCATGGAGGAAGGTGGGGCCTTTCATTGCGCTCCGACCGCTGTATCCAACTCCTTTATTTGGCTTGCACGCAACGGCTATCCGAAGCTCGCCTTTAATGCACCACTCAAGCGCTCCTCTCATTATAAGCTCGCGCAATTGTTAAGCACCGATGAGTACATGGCAACCAATACCAATAAGGGTTCTTACACAACAGGAGTGATAACGGCTGTCAGCAAACATGTACGTGAATCTGGTTATAAACCAGCACAGTTGTCGTGCATGGGATTTCGAGTTGCTGGAGTTGACTCTAGCTGGGAGCGACCAACATTTGATTTTATTAAAGATAATACAGTCGGTACGTCAGTCGTATGGCTGGCACTGGGTTTCTATCAATACGACCAAGAACACGATCTCTATACACGCTACAATGGTCACCTAATTACGGTAACGGGGTACGGAGTAAATAAACGCAAACAAAAAGACCCCAACATCTTAGTGTTTAATGACCCGGGAGCTGGTAAGCGGCGCTCCAGCGAATATATGCCTCTTACCACATTACCCCAAGGCAAGCTCTCAAATGGTCACCAGAGTATTCCAGCAGCAGGCAATCTCATTTTTGCCAAAGAATATCCCTTTGTAACCGCAGGGACGACAGTCATTATAGAGACAGCCATCGCCCTTCGTATGAAATAGAAAATCGCATTTCAAGTAGGTATTCAGCGCACATTTTATAGAATACCCTTGAACTTATTTCAAATACAAACAAGACTCACAGACAGTATTTGCCTGAATATGCCTGAATCCAACTCAGGCTAATCTTTGAGCCATTTTGATGGCCCATGTGGCCAAATTTCGATAACCTCTATAACTGTTCCCTTTGGTAGAAACAAGGAAACCTGAGCAGAATCGCTTTCACGTAATGCTTGTATGGAACGACGGCCTGTATCTTTGCGATTCCATTTTGCGCGAATATCGCCTTCGCGCACTAATAAGCCGATATCTAATGGAACCATTCGCTCTGGTGTTATCCGACCACTCTGACCATCTTGTAATAAAATATCACCACTTTCATTCTGAACGCTGACATGAATACCTTTTTCACTCACCTGACAACTGGTAACTGGCGAACGTTCTTTATCACCAACAATACGTAATTGAAAACCAGGCTTCGTTCGTACTCGTAACCAACAATAAACGGAACCACGACCATACCCCTTGAGTGTCCATTCGGTATCCGCAGTAATGTGGAGCCCTTGTTTTCCTGGCTCCAAACTCATAACCCAGTTTCGGTCTCCACGAGTAATAGCGTACTGCAATTCTTCAAGTGATTGTGAATAGCGTTCCATGCTTGAAAAATCGGTACGTAAACGACGGTGCTGCTTAATATCTGTATGAAGTCCATAATACCGTTGAGCTGCTACGGGATAATCTTCAGCATAGGCCGCAACGTCACGTTTAAGTACCTGCAAAGCTTTCTGCTGGTCTGTGGTCAACTGTCCTTGGCGACCATCTCGAATATCTTTTGCAGCGCGTTCCAGTTTTGCAATATTTGTATCAATACGCTTACGGGTTTTATCAAGCATGCTCGGAACAAATGTTAACCCAAGCACCAGCACGATTGCCAACACCGTTGCCGGAAGCCCCCACATAACCTTCGGGTGAGCGTTGCGGAAATAAGAGAAGAAGCGGCGTGGATGCACACGTTTCCAAAAAAACAAACGTTCTCCGCGAGAGAATTTATCAAGATCAGAAATAAATTGGCTCATACCTTGATAACGCTCTTCTTGGCGATGGGCAATAGCCTTCAAGATAATATATTCCAAGCCTCGCGGAAAATTCGGTAAGAAATCCCGTGGCCAACGAGACTCTTCTTTTTCTGTACGAATAGCAGCTAAGGCAACTTCACGCTCGGATAAATGATAATAAGGCAAGCCACCTTTGGTCGCAAATTCAAAGAGAACAATACCAAGGCTATAAACATCACTACGATAATCAACACGCTTGGCATCTGTTGCCTGTTCTGGGCTCATATAATCAAGCGTACCAATAATTTGACCAGTACGTGTAAGACCGTGGCTATGGTCTACCTCTTTAGCAATACCAAAATCAGTTAATAAGGGGTGGTTTTTATCGCCGAGAATATTTTCTGGTTTTAAATCTCTATGCACCACACCACAGCTATGGGCATGGTCTAAGGCAGTTGCTATACACCGTACAATATGAACAGCCTCTGTTACACTGGTAGAGGTATGATCGTAATCACGACGAGCAAGGTCCATAACCATAAAAGCAACATCACGATGTTTACCACGTTCTATCTGGAAATTCTGTGACTGCTCATCAACGCTGCTATCTGAGCCATGCATAGCATGAACAGATACGATATAAGGGTGTGAACCAAGTCGTTTAGCCCAGTCTGCTTCGTGCAAAAAACGTCTATATCCAGCAGTTTCTTTTCGGGCCGTACACACTTTAATGGCAAAACGTCCATCATCTGAGAGGGTTGTCCCCAACATATCGCTCGCCATTCGAGCCAACTCTGAACGCTCTAAACCTTCTAGCTCTTTGACGATAGCAAGACGGTCTTGAGGCGCATAATTCATGGTAAGGACATGAATGAAATCATACTCGGCCTCATAAACCTCGCCCATACCACCACGACCAAGACCATTCAGCAGACGCCATATACCAATGGTCTCGCCAACCATCGGGTAGTCATCAAAAGAGAAACTACTCGATCCAGCAAAAACATCTCCACCTTTCGGTGGCGTTTCAGGAGTATTGCCTGCGGCCTTTTTCCCAGCCATACTAATGGAGTCGTTTGTATTTCATGCAGGTATATTGATTACGACTCGCTGAAATAATTTTGGAGCCAAGTCGCTCGTTACTTTCATCTTTAGCATACAATTTATTATAAATCTTTAGGGCATCCAGAAAGTATTTACGCGCCCGAGAATACTTTGCATCACGTGCTCCTGTAGCTGGCATATTAAACGCTTCTTTTAATAGTATCTCACCTTTTTTATTTAACGTATCTGCATCACCCTCTGCACCACTTACTGTTGCAAATGTTCTTTCTTCTTCGATCCGTTCTTCTTCTACAGCCTTTTCTTCTGCCTTCTCTTCAGCAATAATTTTTTCAACCACCTCTTTCGCTTTGGTTTGCCGTGCAAGCGCCAAACGTTCTTCGCGCTCTTTCCGAATGGCTGCCTTCTTCTCCTCTTCGGCTTTACGCGCAAGCTTCAAAGCCTTCTTCGCATCGTTGTTATAAAAAGCATCTGCCTGTGCAAAAATAGATGTATCTGAATACTGTGTACGCAATTTGGCCATGAAACCATTAGCACTGGTTTTGTTACCTTTTTTCATATTTGAGACAACTTTGTCATACAAGTTCGTGGCTTTATCTTCACGAACGGTGATAGACAATTGTGGATCAAGTGCCAAAGCTTTATCGAGCAATTCTGTAACCCGCTCATCCAAACGGTTTTGATAAGCAAATGATGCTGCGGCAAACAGGGCCAGTGCATCGTTTTGTAAGTCTTTGTCTCGTTGAATACGTTGAAGGTTATCATCCAATTGGTTCATGCATTTCGCACGAATAGATTTGAGATCGGCCGCTTCCACTTTCATAATTTTGTTTGATGGGTAGTCCGCCGTTGACCGACCATTCATCCGTAACTTAACTGAACCTTTGGCACTTTCTACATAAGCAACCGCGTCTGATGCAGCTGGAATCTCATTACCACTACGTGTAAGCGGCACTGCTTGAAACGTTGTTCCGGCTTGTGTGTAAACAATAACGCTGTGGGGGCTAGTCGCATCGTTACGAGCCATGCCCCCTTCGATCGAATCCAGTTTATTCATAAAGGTACGTAAATTTTTCGCACGACGAGCAAGGTCACGCGCTTCAAACTCAAGCTGACCTGATGCGGTGAGCGTTGTGATACGAGAAGATAGATTGGCAACCTTGTCCCACTCAAAATTACGATAATGATCCTTTGCCTCTGCCAATAAAGCCGTGGCTTTAGCATCTTGGTTCACAGGCTCTTCAATAGCTCTGGTTTGGGGTTGCTTATCCTCAATCGTTCGTTCTTGCTGAGCACTCTCTTTCTTCACTACTGGCCGTGCAACTGATTCTAAATCGCTGCCTCTGGTTTCTGCAAATAATTCTGGCGATGTCAGACGAGATTCGATAGGAACAGCACCTATCTCTTCTGGTCGTTCAACTAAACCGAGCGACTCACGGATATTTGCCCCAAATAAGACAAAAGTTGCCAACGCAGCAGCTGCCAATACAAAAACAACAATTCCAAATGCGCCACCATGGCGTGTTGAATGATTCATAGATCGTCCTTCTCTACCTGCCACGAAGGCTGGCCTCTCTTTACAAACTGCGCCCGGCCGATGAAGATCAGCCAGATTCACAGCGAGGTGAACGGTACGCAACAGCGACCATGCTGCCAGTCAAAAATAGTCACGCAACGCAGGAGAGCATCAACCGCTACTCTCTTAGCACAGCACTATTTGCAGGTATAAACGCGCTAGCACTGCCAAGGTTCATTACTATACTGAGTTGCATGAATGATACCATCCTACTTATCCTGATTCTGCTTGCCGACCCTCAATGCGAACCAACAGCACAGCTAATTTCACAATCCCTTTATCAAGAAGGGGTTACAGAGGTTTTACTTGGTGAAAGCGCTGTTCAGCGTATCGAAGAAGAAGGTATTCGTGCTGCCGATATACTAGCTGACAACCATATGGGCAAAGAACTCACCAAGTATAACAACAACATGGTCATCATTCACCTCTCTCAAATGACAACTTCAAAAGATCAGCGCATAGATGCTCAGCTTTGGCTTGAAGGCCGCAGTGATATGTACACAAACATAGATGGCAGTACAGAGAAGAATGCCAGCCCCTATGTTGCTGCTGGCGTGAAAAAACTACTGGCTCCCCTCATACAATCCAGAACAAGTAAAAACGCTGGCAATAACACTGCACCGACCATTCCCATTACCACGCTCGTAGATAGAGAACAATGGGAGCCTCTTCTTGGCGCATTGGCAACGATACCTGCCAACAAACGGACTCAGCGAGAATGGTATTACGAGGTCATGGCTTATGTCCGTCTTGATCAACGCGATGCCGCTGTTGATGCACTCAACCGCTTCCGCACCGCCTACCCCAAGCATTTTTTACTTTCTGCCGCAGAATCACTTATCCCACTACGTGACCCTAGTGAAGCAGTCCTTCCAACTCTTGAAGATGAGCTTCAAGCACCCACTAGCACCACACATGCAGAAATTACCGTAACCACCAGTGTTGAAAACTGGGCTCCAGATCATTTAAACACAAGCACATCACACTCAACGACAACAACCGAGACAACTGCCGATAACAACAACGAACAAACAAGCTCTAGCAGTACAACTGAAATCATCACTGATACCGGCAGCACGACGACCATAGAAACAACAAGAGAAACAACAACAGCGACGAAATAAAACAGGATCATAAACATGAGTATTGGAACTATTTCCACAGCTGTGCAAAATGGCCGCATTCTTTTTTCTGATGGTGCTTGGGGTACGCTCCTCCAACAAAAAGGGCTTCAGCCAGGAGAATGTCCTGAATTATGGTGTGTTGATCACCCACATGCTGTCCAATCCATTGCCCAAAGCTACCGGGACGCAGGCTCAGATATGGTTGAAACTGATAGTTTCGGCGGCAGCTCTTTTAAGCTGCAACACTATGGCTTGGCTGATCGCTGCTCTGAAATCAATATTGCCGCCGCTGAAAATTCAAAAGTAGCCACTGGCGATAACGGTTGGGTTATTGCATCAATTGGACCAACAGGGAAAATGTTGGCCATGGGTGATGTTACCGAAGAAGAGTTGTATGAATCATTCCGTGAACAGGCCGTTGCTCTTGAACAAGGTGGTGCAGATGCTGTCTGTATAGAAACGATGAGCGATATTGAAGAAGCCGTTCAAGCGATTCAAGCAACCAAAGAACACACCAAATTAGAAATCATCTGTACTTTTACCTTTGAGCGAACCAAACAAGGCGACTATAAAACTATGATGGGCGTAGACCCAACTACAATGACTGAAGAAATAGTAGCGGCAGGAGCTGATATCATTGGCACCAACTGCGGCAATGGTATTGCTCGTATGATTGAAATTGTTCAAGAAATGCGTTCTGCTCATGCCAACATACCCATCTTGGTACATGCAAACGCTGGTTTACCACAAACCATTGATGGCGTTGATGTTTTTCCTGAAACCCCAGCAGATATGGCGGCACAAGTTCAAGCACTTATTGATGCAGGTGCTAATATTATTGGTGGCTGCTGTGGAACGACCCCCGCACATATTCAAGCTATGAAAGAAGCCGCTTTCACAACACGTAACTAACTCTCTTGACACTTGCCTGAAAACAAAAAAAACTGTACACTCTAGGATGCTAGAGCATTCTACACGCCCTATAAACAAGATTATACCACTTGCACTCATTCTGTTTGGTTTTTTTCTTACTTTTATTACTCATTCTCTTATTGTACGTTTCCAACAAGAGAAATTTGAAGATACGGCACAAACCACAGTCAATAGTATTGCCTATGAATTGGAAAATCGCCTCCAACGCCATCTTGTCGAGATTGAAAGTATCAAAAGTTTTTACAACAGCAGCAAACATGTTGACCGACAGGAATTTCAGTCTTTTGTTGCCGGATCATTAGCGCGAGAAAAAAGCATCCAAGCACTAGAGTGGATTCCCTGCGTTCCCGCTAACAAACGCGCAGACTTTGTTGAAGCCGCACACAAAGACGGACTCTTATCTTTTTCTTTTACTGAATATAACTCCACTGGAAAACGTATTCCTTCTCTTGTTCATGAGAAATACTATCCTGTATTTTATGTTGAACCACTAGATCGCAACAAAGAAGCCCTTGGTTTTGACCTTGGTTCAAATCCAGATAGACGGCACGCCTTGGAACAAGCACGAAACCTTGGCCTTCCCGTAGCAACGTCTCTCATTACTTTAGTTCAAACTCACACAACAAAAAACAACGGTATTCTTATCTTTGTTCCTATTTACACAAATGACAATCCAAACCCTACGAATGAAACCGCCCGCACAAAAGGGCTCCTTGGTTTTGCACTTTGCGTGTACCGATTGGATACATTGGTACACGAAGTTTTAACCGCTATGAACATACAAACTAATCACCTAATTATCCATGATATAAAAAGCAGTAAGTCATATACTATTAGTCATCAAACATCGCCACAGACTCAAAACCATACACTGTATACGTCTTCCTTACATTTTGCTCAACGAGACTGGTTTATCCATACTGATATGGGAGAATTTTTCTACACTTTTGATATTCAACATTTTATCATTATTATCAGTGGCATCGCCCTAAGTCTACTCTTAGGTCTTTACCTTCAACATGTCCTTAACAGCCGAGAAAAAATTCGGAATGCCGTAGAAAAACGTACCCATGAACTTGCCGAGCAAACGACCAAAGCACAATCATTAGCCGAACAAGCGAATAAAGCAAACCAAGCAAAGGGCGATTTTTTAGCGACGATGAGTCATGAAATACGTACACCAATGAATGGTATTATTGGCATGATAAGCTTTCTCTTGGAAGATGAACTTAGCAGAGAACAGCATAAGCATGCGCAAACAGCACTCTCTAGCGCAGAATCATTGCTCGCAATTATTAATGATATCCTAGACTTTTCCAAACTCGAAGCAGGGAAAATAGACCTTGAATCCATTAACTTCAACCTGATCACTCTTTTAGACGACTTCTCAAATGTACACGCCCTGGCTGCAACTGCCAAAGGAATTACTCTCTCATGCACCACTGAACCGCTTATGCATCACTGGTATACAGGTGATCCTGGACGTATTTGCCAAGTACTCACAAATCTCATAGGCAATGCAATTAAATTTACAGAAAATGGCAGCATATCCATCCATGTTCAGCAGCTCTCTCAAGCTAACAATCAAGCTGTCCTTGAATTTACGATTACCGATACTGGCATAGGTATACCGCAAGAACACTGTAATAAACTGTTTCAAAAATTTACCCAAGTAGACTCATCTATGAGTCGTAAATTCAGTGGCACTGGCCTCGGCCTTGCCATTAGTAAAGAATTAGTCGAAATTATGAACGGCAGCATTCACGTACAAAGCACTCTCAACCATGGATCTACCTTTACCTTCACCATACAACTCAACAAAACAACAGCCCGCACAACGAACAACAGAACAACGTTGAAAAAAGAGCCTACCACCTTCAATGCACATGTCCTCCTTGTCGAAGACAATTCTGTTAATCAGCTCGTTGCAAAGGGCATGCTCAAGAAATTTGGAATCACAGTAGATCTCTCCTACAATGGGAAGGAAGCTCTTATTGCATTGCAAACACTTCCATACGATTTGGTATTCATGGATTGTCAAATGCCCGTCATGGATGGACTTGAAGCAACACGACAAATCAGAAGCACAAACTCGTCTGTATTAAACCACGGTATTCCGATCATTGCCATGACCGCAAACGCCATGGAAGGTGATCGTGAACGCTGCTTAGATGCAGGAATGAGTGACTATCTTAGCAAACCAATTAATAAGGAGAAACTAGAACAAGCACTCCTCGCATGGTTACCAAAAAATAAATCTACTCCTGACGAATAACCGGAAGCGAAACCGTTTCTGTATAAGTCTTCTCTCCGAGCAACCAATGAACATGCATAGTAATGGTTTCAGGTAGAGCCACTTCAGGTAATAACTTTTCGGTTAATTTTTTCGCATATGTTTTTTTCTTTGAAAGCCGTACCTTCGTTCGGCGTGGGTTTTTCTTAAAAATGCCAGAGTCATTTAACACTTCAATTTCGACTTTTATATCACGCGTCACAAAGACTTTGTTGCCTTCTAAAAAGATTGCCGATTTCTTCCCTTTTGCATCTACATACATTTTTGCTTTAAAGCCGCCATTTATTAAAGCTGGCACCTGCTGAAGTCCCCATTCCCCTCCATTTTCAATAAGTTCTGCTGCTGCTAACTCAATGGCTTCATACAAAGGCCGTCGGTCAAAAGCTCCATATTGTACCGGGATGGCAGCTAAAGCTCCAACCGATTCTGGTAATTCATGTTGTGCTTCTTCCGCTTGCGTCACACAACGCTGAGCAAGAAAAATAGAGCGAACTGGATCAGAACGGTTCACCGTTCCGTTAGATAAACCACCATAATCTGCTACCAGCATAAGCGCGTGAAAGGCATTTGAGAAATCACCAGATTCAGATGTTCCACCGCTCTCATTGCCGTCTGTTGGGGCAGGTCTAAAACCGCCGTCTGCCTTTTTACGACCTGCGATAGCAACCCCTTGCCCTTTCCAAAACTCATCATAATAACCGCTTTCTGCCGCCCACCATGCCGCCCAAGCAATACCTATTTGTGCACTCGCATGACCAGATACCAGTAAATCTTGTGGACGACTACCGGTATGAACATCAAACGACGAACGAACATATTTTGCCGCATTTTGATACAAAGTCTCGTTCTCTTTACCTGCAGCTTGCAGTGCTAAAAGCCCACCTGCTGTTCTGCCTGGACCTTTCATCCCTTTTTGACCACGCCTCGGACTATAACCGATAAAACCACTGCCAACGTTTGATGAGTCTTCACAATATGAGAATGCCTTATTCAACACCTCGTCTGAAACTGGAACACCTTCTCTACGAGCCAAAGCCAGCCCATGCGTTGCCATCCCTGTCACAAACATGAAATTACTATACCCAAGACTATTTGCCACATTTTCAAAACCATGGCACCAAGCTCCTTCTGGTGTTTGTGCTGCAATCAATTTCTGCGCATATTGATTCAACAATTTCAGAACAGAGGAACGTTCTTTTCCAAGACTAACTCGATGCAACTCAGCCAAAAAAATGCAACTCGCTGCACACCCCCATGTTGGCTGTAGGTCAAAGGAATTTGAAGTCATTATCGCTTTCAATTTTGCATAAACCTGCGTAAGCGCTTGTCGATACGGACCAGACTCAAGGCTGCTGCCAGTCGCTATAAAGGCGAGACCAGCTGTAGACAAAACGACTCCATCCCCACTACTATTAAAACGATAATCCAAAGTACCTGCCGTGATATTTTTATTTAGAATAGCCAGTACACCAGCTGCCATCTCCTGTCGCTCGCCATGACTCGGAGCTGGTCCGCTTGCACTCACAGCAATATACTCGGCACCCTCATCCATAGGATAATTATACGTAGTTTCTTGTAAGGGTTTGGTGTTCGCCTGCTGATCAACAGGGTTTTTATAAAATGCTGGTCGTGTAAGCATAAAAAAACAAGCACTCACACAGATTAAACCACAAGCAAACCATCGCATACAAAACCTCCAGTAAGTAAGAGGAGACGCAAGACTTACCCAGATCTTACCAACACGCTCTTTCACACAAAACAATATATTTCAGAATAAAAGCGATAAGGCAAGGAGATTAAAAGACGGTAATAAACGTGTCTCCTTGCTCTGGTCTCACAATGTTACCCTTCCAATACTATAATGACAGATGCGGGTGGAATATTCACTTCTGATAAACAAACTTCTTGCTCTGGCTGTTCAGGGCGTATGCAAGAGAGTCTATTGATTCCGTTAAAAGAAACGGTGACTATCATATCTGTGTCATGATCAAAATTGACAATGGTAATAGCACGGCGACCGTTGTCTTGACGACGCATGACGCTGTAGAATTCATAGGGTTCACCGTTAACAGCAAGATACACATCATCGTGGTAGCGATAATCGGCGGTCCAAAGCCAGTCGCTGTAGCGACGGCGAAGAGCGTCTACTTGGGTCCCATAGTTCACCGTTTGTTGAGTTTCTGCTAGGTGGCCTTTGAAATTCCTCGGTTCGTACATCATGATGTATTTGTGCATAAGACAGACGTTTATTTTGCCACGATCATTATAACCGTTAACAGTGATAAGGATACCAGCATCAGAATCAATATAACGCTCTAACGGGAGACCTCGGGCGGTTCGAAAATAGGAGAATGAATAGTCTTGCCATAATCGGTCATAGAGACTTTCACCGCAATAAAGTAATGCTTTGTCGGATTCTTCTTCCATTATGGCACGGAATTCTTGAGCAAGCTGATGATCACCGTCGTACACTGCAACGCCGGGTCTATGTCCGTGCTCGGTTGAAAAACACAAAGCACCCGGATCGTGATGCTGACATTCATCGTAAAGAATGCCGTCAGCACCGAGAGCGATATTTTTCCTGAATTCATCGTGTGCCATTTCTCGCCATTCTTTACTGAGCGGACACAATGGCCCCATCCGGCGGGTGTTGATGCGATCTAATTGGGTTGGCGTATGGTACGGATGTCCGGGAAAAATATAATCATCACCATAAAAATCACACATAACGTGTTTCTTGTAGCGACTTTCAAAGTCAGGGTGGGTTCGGTCTGCCCATGTATATTTATTAAAAAGCACGACTTTCACGCCCATTCCTTGCACGGCTGCTATCGCCGCTTTAAATTCATCCTGCGTACCAAGTCGATCGTCTGTATTATGTGACGGATTGTGGCGGTCCTGCCCGCCTTCTGTCCACCCCACGAGGTGCAATACCTGTATGTTATTTTTGACACATTCTTTACCGCGTTCAATAATGTCAGTATAGGAATAGCGCAAGGCATCTTCCGAGCAATTCAACTGCACTTGATACCACGCATGTACTTCTTTTGCCCATGCTGGTGTTGCTGGCGGCCTGTACCACTGGGACCGCCATTTTTTGTAGATATCTATGCCATGCGTCCAATCACCGACATAGGGCTTGATGAACACGTCTGTCAGTTTATCAGCTGCATGCGGAGCAGTAAAAACATAATGATTTACGTAATGTTCAAGGTATACGGACTGACCATCTCTCTCCTCACAATCATGATCAAATCCTTTAAGAATTGCACTATCAATAAGACCTGGGTGCATCTCGCTGACAAATTCATTTTGTCTGTTGAGATCGTGTCCATGACAACCAACATAAACACCTTGCTGATCATTATTCAAGAGTACATAAGCGGTATGCGGAGTTTTTACTGCTTGATAAGGATATTCTAAAGAAAAATATTGTTGCGTACCTATAAACTGAGGACGCAATCCTTTTTGACTAGCGCCAGAATAAATACTATCACTAAAGCTGGATAAGCTGCTCCCTAATGGTGTTGACCCAATATCTCCCAGTACAGGAAAAGCTGCTACTTCTATTATTCTATCTGACCCATTGTAAAAATGGCCTCGTAAAGAAAGGCCGTCATTGTCTAAGATAATTTCTACCGTGAAGGTAATCGCAAGTTGCACTCCAGTATCATCGACCAGTTTTTCCCATGTTACAAAAATGCTGTCCGCAGAACATTTTACTGAACATGATTGTTGTTGATGCCCATGTACGTAGCAAAGACGACGCTCTGGCTGCGGAACCAATAAGCGAAATGATTGAGCAAGCTCTTTGCGATTCTGTATGCGCCACCCTGTTTTTTTATCTATGCATTCCAACAGTGATCCGTTCACACTGCTTATGCGTACTTTCAAGTGATCGTTTTCGAAAATGAAGTCCATGCTCAGCTCCTTCTTCTTTCTCTGTATTGTACAGAAGAAGCATGGATGACCATAGCAAAAATTGACATACTTTATGTCATATTCAGCCATCACATAAAGGGAATCTTATTAGCTATTTACAAGACAATACAAACAGATTAGGATCAATACATGAGAATAACAACAACAATAAGAACCGATATAAGCATTATTCTACCCCAGCACTCTGCTCTGTTTCGGATCGGCACCCATGAAAGCACGACTGAATCCACAAGCACCATTCCTCATATTTTTGGCGCAAATTATGTTTTAAACGGCCATGGTACTTATACAGACCATAACGGGACAAACCACCCAATACGTCCTGGTACTTTTTTTGTTCGCCACCCGTTCTTTTCACACAGCATACACATAGATCACAGTCATCCTTACAAAGATCTGTATCTGTGCTGTGAGCAAATAACGGCACAAACGCTTGCTGAACTGAACTTACTCCCAGACACCCCCATTCAACAAGCACAAGAGAACGACAAGCATATCCTGAATACTTTTACCAAGATCAATAATATTTTCATTCAGGGTACGGCCACTGTTTTAACCATACTGAAGCATATAGAAGCGTTGATGGAGGCCGTCAGCATCTCAGCCCAACACATTGATAGTGACCTTGCTCGTATTCATACAGCCTGCATACAGCTTGCAGATTTTTCTCTCACACCTTTGCCACGTATTCAAGACATTGCGACCGCCGCTTCTTATTCAGAGCGACAATTTCGTCGTCTATTCAAGAAATATACCGGCATCTCTCCGCATAAGTATCGTATGAGCAAGCGTATTGAAAAAGCCTGCACCTTACTGACAGCCCATTCTATAGAACAGGTTTCTGACAAACTGGGTTACAATAACCGTTTTGAATTCTCAAAACAATTCAAAGAACATATGGGGCAAACGCCTAAGCAATTTGCCGATAACCTCCTTGCGACGCTTGCTTAAGAGTCACAGAACAATACTGTTTTGGCGATAAGATCGTGGGCTTACACCAAATTGTTTTGAGAATTGTCGGCTAAAATACAAGGGGTCGTCATAGCCACAGCAAGCGCCAATATCAGCAATAGAATCCGTTGTGTTTATCAGAAGATCACAGGCTTGCTGCAATCGACAGCGGGTTTGGTAGGCGCTCATGGTACAGCCAACCCGCTCTTTAAATTGACGGCGGAGTGTAGCATAGGTGAGATGAAAATGATTGGCCACAGATTTTGGCGAAACATACAAGTGTTCTGCTAATTGTTTTTTGACCAATACGATAAGTGGGTCTTCCGAACCAATTATTTCCTCTCGTTGTGTTATATCGAGTAACAATAATTCGTGCAAAGTGTGTGCTGCCAGCTCTTGCTGTGCAGAGTGTTCTTGGCTTTGCTGGCAATGGTGCCATGCTCGTGCAATACAATTACGGATAAGTTGTGAGCAATGTTCTAACACAGGTGCAGACTCGGGGGCTGCACCTCTCTCACGTAAAAGCTCTATAACCGGCCCATCAAAAACAAACCACGTTTCATCAACGCGGCCCTGACGTTGGTAATTATGGTATACATCTGGCAATAACCACATCAGACTGTTTGCTGTAAGCATCCATTCACCACACGTTGTTTGGTAATGCATGGTTCCACTGTTCATGTAAACACAGGCAAGTCCCGGCAGTCCCTCTTCACGAACCGTCGCTTCTCCATCGGCATAGGACTGTCGTCCTGCTGACACAAGCGTTAGCCCGCTTCTGCCGACTGTGACAGCAGTCTGTTCCGTAAAAACAATAGACTGAGCTGTGTCAGCTTTAACCATGCGTCATTCACCTCTCTTCTAGAGATATAACAGCAAAAATAGACAAGTACAAGTAAGCAGCTTTTTACTTACTAAATTCCAACATTCTCTTTCGATAGTGCAGATAGTTGCTTAAGGGTACTTCCGGTGGAACACCGTGATCACACGTTGGAATATAACCCCCTCGTTTTTTTAATACAGGAATAATCCGTTCAAGTTCACGATCTATCCGATTAGGCGTTGATGCAAGAATACGCTTATCAATTCCGCCAGAAATAACGAGATCTGGATGTTCTTGCGCCGTTCGCACGACATCAGAACCTGATGCCACCTCAAATGGACTGCATACATTCATCCCAATACCTTCTTTATAGAGATCAATAATTGGGTCTACATAACCGTCTGAATCTAATTGAATGAACAACTTTCTATTGGGGTCTAACTGGCGAGACTGTATATTTGTCAAGAGTTGTTGATAATACGGAAAGAGAAATTCTTTTATCATATCTTCAGAAATAAGACTTCCGTGGTTGTAACAAATATCTTCGCCAAAGTACACTTCATCGAAGGTGACATATTCTTGATTTTTTGCCGTTGTTCTATCCGCCAGCAATAACCACTGCTGCATGCAGGCATGGAGCAATTCAGGCTCATCATAAAACATGTACAATAATTCTTCTGGGCCAATCAACGAGCGCAAATACATATACCCACCAATAATGCACTGAGTAATAAATTTCCCTTCACGGGCCTTTTGCTGCACCGCCATCATTTCAACATGATGATTCGCATATCGTTCATGACTTGTTGGATCTAAACGCCAGCGAACATCCTCCTCCCACGTCTTCATGTCTTTCACAGGGTGATCTATATATTCTGGCATATAACCATCCGTGCGCCCTTTGAAAAAGAGTACGTGCCGGCCCGCACCATCTTGCCGCACTTCTTTATCTCCCTGATCTTCAATAACCCGCTCATCAAAACGAGGTATTAATTCCGACACTTCCCAACCAAGGTCACAAAGACCGTGGCCTGCTCGTTCATAACGGTGTAAACCGAATTCATCCATGCGCCAATGTAATTCTTCTGCTTTCATATCCACAGGAAGCCCCCCCTGCTTCATCCATGCATCATAGCTGTAAAAACCAAATTCCGTATGATAAAGTGGCGCGTCAGGAACCATATTATAGACATCTCTATAAATCTGTGATTCCTTTGATAATTCCGCATAGGGAACAGGGTAATGTACGCCAGAAATAAAGTCGGTTTGCAAGCTTCTCATGATAGCCCTTTCAGATGAGAGAATAAGACCATTCTCTTAACAATACGCACAACCCATATGGAGAACCAAGAGAAAACATGGATTTTTTGCATCATCAAAAAATCCATGTTTTAACACACTCTTCCATATAGAAATCCGAAAAAATGTATAATTTCTGTAGGAGAAAAGGATTATTCTATGAGCATTCAACTTGGACGACACACCATTCCCCTTGATAGCACGGATTTTGCCACCATCACCAGTAGTTATGCAGATGAAGACATACAAACCTTGCGTGGGCGGCTTGAAAATGATGGTTATCTGTGCATGCGTGGGCTTATTCCCACTGAGACGATTCTACGTACACGAACATTTCTCTTTCACCACATGCATGCAGACGGCACCCTTGATGAAGGAAGCACCGTAGAGCACCCTCGCGGCACCGGCTCTACCTATATGGGGCAGCAAGATATTGTTGGTCATGCTGATTTTCTTGCATCCGTAGAACATCACAATCTTTTTCGTTTTTTCGACCAACTTTTTGAAAAACCGTCCTGCACCTTTCCCTATAAATGGGCACGCGCACTTGGCCAAGGCGTTGCTGGGACTAGTGCTCATATGGATAATGTGTATATGGGCAGGGGTAGCCAAAATCTCCATACCTGCTGGATTCCTCTTGGTGATGTGCCGCTCAACAATGGGCCGCTTACTGTCTTGCCCACCAGCCACAAAGCCGCAGCACTGCAACAGCTTCAACAAACCTACGGACAGATGGATATTGATACAGACCAGATTGATAATGGCTGGATAGGCGATGACTATCTCACTTTTTCCACAGCAATAAATCAGGCATGGGTCAGTGGTGATTTTTCTGCGGGTGATGTCGTCATTTTCGGCATGCATCTGTTACACGGCTCTATAACAAATGCTTCCGACAAAACCCGTTTTACCGTAGATGTTCGTTTCCAACCAGCAGATGAACCTATGGATGAACGCTGGATCGGCGACACGCCAATTGGACATGAAAAATGGAATCAACATTTGGAAGCGGGAGCATGCCGATCAATGAATGAAGCTCGGCAGGAGTGGGGCATATAAACGAAATCCCTTCCTTGAGCTTATTCTGACTAGACGTAACAACATAACCCAAATAAATACCCGAACAACGAAATATTCGCTTAATTCAACCTGATTTATCCACCAATTTGAGAGAACATGCTTCACACTTGATCATTGAATGATCCTGACAACTCATATACTTTAAGCCTTCTCCATTCACCGCGTTCCGTCGCTTGTTGAATCCGTTGAACGTAGTCATTATGAGCGAAAAGGAAACACAGACAATGCATCAAATAAATATTCAATATTACAAAACCAGCATTGGCGAACTCATACTGGGATCTTGTCATAAACAACTCTGCCTTCTTAATTTTAGGAACAAAAAAACGAGAGAAACTGTTGATAAGAGAATTACAAATGGTCTCAAGGGTACATTTGTAAAACAAGACGATGACATTTTAGCACAGGCACGACAGCAACTTGATGAGTATCTTAATGGAAATAGAATGACCTTTGATATTCCCTTGTTGATGGTGGGAACGAACTTTCAAAAGAGTGTTTGGAATGCCCTACTAAAAGTTCCTTATGGTACAACATCAACATACTTACAATTGGCAAAGGATATTGATCATGAGAAAGCTGTTCGAGCAGTTGCCAATGCAAATGGAGCAAACGCTATCAGCGTAATAATTCCATGCCATCGTATCATTGGCAGTGATGGGACATTAGTTGGTTATGGCGGTGGATTACCAGCCAAGAAACATCTCTTACAGTTAGAACACAACAAAACAGGATTGATAAAAGGCTCTTCTTCGCATATGGGATAACAGGTTTCCCAATATATAAGAATTTCTTTTATAAAAGAGTCAGGCCTTTCAGGTATTACAAGACGTTGGAGCTTAATTTATAAAACACCACTAGCCAACATTATCTGTTTGAGTTAAAAAATGCGAGCAATTTTACTCTTCTTATTTGATAATATATCCATCTGTTCGAGAAGCAGAGCCATTATGTACAGTATCAAACTTTGACAACTGTTCTATTGGCTATTTGCCATTTGCCTTTTTCTCGTTCTCAGAGTATCCTTATTGTAAGGAGGCCCCACATATGAAAGGGATCGTTTTTAATGTCTTTGAAGAATTCATAGAGACAATTGCTGGAGAAGAGTTTTTTGATGATCTCCTCGATAGCACCGTTTTACAAACACAGGTACCATTTGTTGGTCCAGGAACCTATCCTGATGCTGACTTGATGGCACTGTTTACTGCTGCCGTAGAACGTCTGGGGGTAGAACCAGGCCAAGCATTGAAACAATTCGGCCAGTTTCTATTCCATAAACTAATAGCAACTGGCCCACAATATGCCGAAAATGTAGACCTTCGTCAATTTCTGCTGTCAATTCACACGGTGATTCACGTAGAAGTACGAAAACTCTACCCTGAGGCGATAACCCCAGAGTTTACCTATGATGAATCAGACGACCATCTGGTTATGCACTACCGGTCCGCACGCCAATTATGGCAATTAGCCGAGGGGCTCATTATTGGCTGTGCCGAATACTTTAACGAGGAAATCACAATAGAAACACAAACTTACGATGATGACCCCGAACGCTGTTCTTTTACTATCACTTTCAACGGCAACAGTGAACACTAAGGATTTCCATGACAACCTCTAGCTGTCAACGCTGCACTACCCTTGAACGACGACTCCAACGCGAGAAAGACAAGGTACATGTGCTTGAACGGCTCATCGAAGAGCGCTCTGCAACACTGTATGAAGCAAAACAACACAGTGAAGAGCTTGCACATTCGGTAGAATCGCTCCTGCGCTCACTACCAGAGGCGATGCTCGTTATTGAGGACGATCTGATTATAGATTGTAATCAACGCGCAGAAGAACTCTTGCAGCAAACGCGTGAAACCATGCAAGGGAAACCATTCACTGAATTCGTCTCTCTCGCACAAATAGACAAACTCCCTTGTGAAGTCGAATGTAATTGGTTAGCGGGCAATCAGCCGATTCCAACCCTGAGTTCTGCCGCTGAGGTTATCGGCAGCACTAACAAATGGATGCTTGTCGGTCGTGATATGCGTGAACGGCAACAGATGGAAGCACGGTTGTTACAAGCACAGAAACTTGAATCTATTGGCCAGTTAGCTGCCGGTGTAGCCCATGAGATCAACACTCCCATCCAATTCGTTTCAGACAGTATGCATTTCCTCAAAGAGTCCTACGAGGATGTTAAACCGTTAATTAACGCTTATGAAGAGCATCGGCAGCTCTGGCCAGAAGATATTCGTCATCACATTGAAGAGCTCGAAGAAGATGCCGATATGGAATTTTTACGAGAAGAGGTGCCCGCTGCTTTAGACCGTTCAATTAGCGGACTTGAGCGAGTTGCCAGTATCGTAAAGGCACTCAAGGGCTTCTCCCATCCTGACAGAGATGAACAGAGCTTGGTCGATATTAACGAAGCACTCAGTAATACTGTCACTGTTACGCGTAACGAATATAAATATCACGCTGAACTATCATTAGTACTCGGCGAGCTGCCTTCCCTCACCTGCCATCTTGGCGAAATAAATCAGGTCTTCCTCAACCTGATCGTTAATGCGGCCCATGCTATCGCTGATAATCATACCGATGGCACCCTCGGCCGCATTGAAATTACCACGATAGCCATAGATGGGGCAATTCGCATTACTGTAGAAGATGATGGCGGCGGTGTTCCTGATCACATTAAAGAACGAATTTTTGATCCCTTTTTTACCACCAAAGCTGTTGGGCGCGGAACTGGTCAAGGTCTAGCCATCTCCCACGACATCATTGTCAATCGCCATAATGGATCATTGGATATCGAAGATGGCCCTGCTGGAGCTCGTTTCATTATTACCATACCAATAGAACAAGAGGGAGCACAATGAATGGCCATGCACCTATAGAAGTTCTATTCGTCGATGATGAACAGGATCTACTAAACGGACTGCGCACCCGCCTACGACGCAACCGTAAGAAATGGCACATGCGTTTCGCTTCATCTGGAGAGCAGGCCTTGCAGATGATAGAGGAGCGGTCTATCGATGTCGTTGTCAGTGACATGCGCATGCCAGCCATGAATGGCGCGCAACTGCTTACTCAAATAACTAAGACGCACCCCGATACCGCACGAATTGTCTTATCAGGCTACGCTGAACCAGCAATGATGATTGATGCTATTCCCGTAGCTCATCGTTTTATTTCTAAACCATGCGACCTATCGGTTTTGGAACAAGCTATCGATGATACCTCACTGATCACTCATGAATTAAACGATCAACACTTAAACAAAGTTATTAGCGGCCTCGCTGGCTTACCTGTTTTGTCAGATAGCTATACAGAACTATTGGCTCTGTTAGAAGATGACACCACCTGTGAAATAGAGGAAGTCGGGCAAGTTATTGAGCGAGATTCTGCAATGACAGCTCGCATCCTCCAAATCGCCAATTCATCATGGTTTGGTGGGAAACAAGTCATTTCATCTATAAGTGATGCTGTTTCACGGCTTGGCTTAAATATCATCAAGTCACTTGTATTACGAGAATATTTAGGACAACAGCTCGATCTCGATGATCACCTTGCCCAAAACCTCGTTACCAACATCGACCATCATTCACAAGAAGTTGCCGCCATTAGCTCTGGTCTAGCAGACAGCTTTCAACGAGGGCTCGCCCAAAGCTCTGGGCTTCTGCACGATATTGGAAAATTGGTTTTCCTTGCAAGTGATCGTGAAAAATACCTCGACCTTGCCGCCTCCTTAGAAAAAGAAAACCAAGAATGGCTCCACGCTGAACGTCAGCTATTTGGTTGTGATCATGCGCAATTGGGAGCAAAATTACTCGAACTTTGGGGCATTCCACCATCCATTGTTTCTGCGGTTGCAGGCCACGCCCATCTGCCAACCGTTCTGGGAGACGATGTTTCTGACCTCATAGCTTTTGCTGACCGAATCGCACATAACCCAGATTTTGGGGAAGCCATGCTCGATCAACTGCCAAGCGAAATCCGTGAACGCTACCACCGCACTGTCTCACACCACTCGACTGACCAATCCATTCAACACACTGGTGATACCGATGCCTGATAAACCGATTCTCTTATGCGTAGATGACGAACCAGAAGTCTTGGCTGGGCTTCGGCTGCAACTACGAAAAGAATACCGAGTCTATACCGCAACAAGTGGCGACGAAGGCCTGACTGCCCTTGCTGAACACCCCAATTGTGCAATCGTCATTTCCGACATGCGCATGCCCGGTATGAATGGTGCACAATTTTTGACCCTCGTACGAGAACGAGCACCAGAAGTAACACGTCTCTTACTAACAGGACAATCTGACATTGATGCCGCAATTTCCGCCATCAATAATGGCCAAATTTTTCGTTTTCTAAACAAACCCTGCCCTCCCGATCGCCTACGTGGGGCTTTGGCCGATGCGCTAGCCCAACACCGCCTTGTAACTGGGCATCGAATCTTACTAGAAAAGACACTGAACGGTACTGTAAAAGTCCTGTCCGACGTACTTGCTATTAGTAGTCCAAGCATGTTCAGCAGAGCAAGTGCCATTAAACGTATCACGCTAAAAGTGGCCAAACAGTTAGGGATCACTTCTCTCTGGCCATTGGAGTTAGCTACGATCTTTGCCAACCTCGGCAGCATTTCACTCACCGATGAAACACTGAACCGACTACATGAAGGGCAACCGTTAAACGAAGAAGAACAGCAACAGGTCGCTAATATAACATCAGTTAGCCGTGGTCTTATCCAACCGATTCCGCATCTCGAACGGGTCGGAAAAATTATAGAACAAAGCGTACCCTCCTTCGAAGGTTCCCGTGAAAAAGAGGGAGCACTCCTCGCCCTGTGTACAGAATTCAGTGATCAGTTGCGAAGTGGTGAGCGCCCAGACAGCATCCTCGCAGCACTTCATAGCCATTTTAAAGCAGACTACGTTAAAGCACTTAGCACCGTTATCGCTGATGAGCAACAGCTTCTAGAACGCATATCCGTTTCACTTCGTGATCTCCGTGAAGGCATGCTGCTTGCCGACGACTTGCACCACAGCAACGGCAGCCTCCTCATAGGCACCGGAGTCGAAGTTTCACATGCTCTTATCGATCGCTTACGTTCGATCGGAGACCAAAACATCGATGATCAGATCTATGTCTACGTTGCGAAAAAATCAGAATCATAACTGAAGAGCAAGCCAGACATACGAAGAAAGTGGCTCAGTTATAATAAAATAAATGAAAGCAACTGGTAAAACATAGCTACTACACTGTTAAAAACAGAGCCTTCCGATCATAATGTTGATAATTCACAAGGGGCCCATCACAAAAGCGTTCTTAAGTATTGAATGTCTTTAATCGCTTATATGTTTAACATCATCTTCATCATCTCTGTTTCATAGCCTGTTGAACGTAAGCAATAAGGACATTCATACAATGAGCCACATCACTATTCACTATCATAAAACGAGAATTGGAGAGTTGATACTAGGATCATTTGATAAAAAACTGTGTCTGCTCGATTTCAGGTACAGAAAAATGAGAGCCACCGTTGATAAGAGAATTAAAAATGGGCTCAATAGTGAATATGTAGAACAAGACGATGCAGTCTTAGAAACAGCACGAATACAGATAGACGAATACCTTGCCGGAAGCAGAAGTTCTTTTGATGTTCCTTTACTGATGGTTGGGACCGACTTTCAAAAAAGCGTTTGGGACGCTTTAATAAAAGTTCCCTATGGTACAACTTCAACATACCTACAACTAGCAAAAGACATTCACAACGAAAAAGCCGTTAGAGCAGTTGCCAACGCAAACGGGGCAAATGCTATTGGTTTAATAATCCCTTGCCATCGCATTATTGGAAGTGATGGAACATTAGTTGGTTACGGCGGCGGATTACCTGTTAAAAAACGCCTTCTAAAATTAGAATCTAACAATGCATCCTTCCTCGGAAAGCAAAGCTAGCATGTAGAATCAATACCTTCGTCAATCATTCCCCCCCCCCCTTCCACTGCTCGTTTTTTTTCGGAAGCGAGATGCATAGCTATTTGGTGTTACAACATCGCTAAAAAATGCGCACAATCCATTTCCCACGCAACGACAAAAAGACCGAACCCAAAGGGCTTCGTTCAAAAAAAGCTATTTGATTGTTTTCATAGAACGCGTGAGACAAAAGGTTTTTGACAGGGGAATAGGGTCCACGTATCATGCTTGATGTGCATCTCTATTTTACCGTCCAGCCAATCCTCAAAAGTCTGCAATACTTCATCAGTTACTTTCTGCCCCAACGCAGCAGAGGAACCTGTTCGCGGGTCAGTACCCACAATGCCATAGCATGGGTGCTCCTGATATTCTGAAGTCATCCAGTTATGTATCTCGGTTTCCTCTAGAATATCTTCGTCATACTCACCATAAAGGCTCTCCATACGAACGGTATCAGGAAACTGTTTGAGCATCATAGAGGTCTCAATACGACAGGCATGGCCACAACCAAGTTCTTTACGAGTTGCCTGCCCTTCAAAAAGAGAGAAAACATCCATCTTCCCACCTTGATCCATATAGGTAATCGTTGCAGGGATCAGATATTCGAGACGATTAGGGGCATGCCCTGTAAGTAAGATCGCCACCTTATACCCCGACCGCTCAAAATGCCACAACATGTTCACTACTAATTTTTGAATGAGCTCTTTGTCATACATGAATGTATATGCAAAATCATTGTGCCCACCCCCGGAAGAATAATAAATAGCAGGGTGAACAACTCCCCCTCTCTTTTCTGCTAACTCCACAAGTAACTGATGAGCTTTAATTGTATCCAAACCAACAGGAAGATGTTGTCCATGCCACTCAATTGAGCCAAAAGGAACATAAATGGCAGGGTATGCTTGTTGAGCTGCATCAATTTGTTCTGGCCTCATATATTCAAGTCTACACTCAGTTTGATGATTTTCTTGTTTATTATTCATACTTATATCCTATTAATTTTTGAAAAATCGTTAGTGCGTGGTAAAGCTTATATTACTTTGGGTTTATTCTTCCCAAATGATGGTTTGTAATGAGAACGGAGGTATTGTGATTTTTATACCGCTTTTGAAATCGGCAATTTCAGATTCAGCTATTTTAACCTTGCTTTTACCATCAGCTAGCCAGTTTGCATCGGTTATTTTTTCGGATGTGAGGAGATGTTTCTTGGCGGTGTTGCCTTTTACATTGCCGGTGAAATTAAGTTTTACTTTTCTTTCTTTTTCAGGGTCGATATTAATAAGGATGATGGAATTTTTTTTATCCTTTTTGAAGGCATAGGACCAAATAGCATCCATGTCGACTTCTTTGAAATGGGTTTTTTTGATTTTTGATTTTTTGATAATATCGATTGCTTTGAGAACATTTTCAACATTTCTGGATTCTGCGGGAATAGCGTTTGCTTTTCGGGCCATTTTTGCAGAAAGACCTTTTAATACATCAAAGAGAATGCCTCTATGGGCTACGGTGATCTCAGGCGCATTAAAGCGTAGTTTTTTAACATAGGCTTTCGCTACGGCCAAGGCATCTTTTTTATTTTTCATTTCAAAGTTTTTTGTTCTTCTGGCTAAGTATTTGACAGCATTATCAAACTCATCACTTTCGACTTTAAAGTCAGAATCCTTTCCTGTGATTGCTACGACAACTGGGATTTCGTCTTCTATCAAGGATTTTATAGGATCGATGCCAGTATTCTTTGTTTCTAACAAATCACCACCCAATGCTTTGTTGGTGACTTGTAGAGCTAAAAATAGCGGATGATACATTCTGTTTTTCTTGCTCATGGAAAAAACCGTTCCCCAAATGCCTGTGTCGATTTCTTTATCTATACCGCCTCCAATAAGTTTAAAAAGGCATTGTGTTCGAGCTTTGTTAAATTTTAGGTTTATGAGCATTGCATTAGCAATATTTATGCCTCCTCCAACGGAGTTTTGGAATACTTGACAAAAATCAACAGGTGAGTAGTTGTACATTAAGTGATGGTTGATTTCATAGACTTTATATTCCGCATTATTTTTCCATGCTGCTTTTGCTGCTTTATTATGTTTTAGGGAAAAATTAACACCTTCTGCAAAAGCCCAGCGAAATATTTTTTCATCAGTGTCTAAGGCTTCTGTATGCTCTCTGCCGATTTTGTGAATAACATACGGTGCCATTGAATAGGCATCTGCTTTTGTATGGATTTTAGTTACGGGTGCAAATTCTGGGGCGTGGCTTCTTTCGTTTAGAATAATGCTGATGTTATCTTTCCAGTATGGAGAGCTATGAGCGGTTTCGATCAGGTCGCTCCAGTAATCAGGGCCGTTACAATTTGCGCCCCAAAACATAAGGTTCCAGGTTTCGTTACCAATTTCAATATGCATTTCGCTTAAAACTTCTGTCCAAGGTTGAATTTGGCCTTGGGCCGCGCGAACTTTTCCTAGACCAACATCAGCAGGCGCACCAAGATACTCTATAAACTGTGCCATTTCTTTTTTTGTCATGATACCAGGGACGATATACCATGGTTCATTTCCTGTTTTTGCGCAAAAATCATATAGTTGATGCAAAGGCAAAAAGTAGGTATTATGCCTATTTTCAGGACCGGGTTTCATTTTAGGAGACCAAGCATGTTTATAAAAGTCTTTTCGTGGGCCAACCATGTTATCAATGCGACCTTCACAAACATCGCCTGAACGAAGAGGCATGCCTGTTCCCAGGTCGTTTATAATATCAAAAAAGTCATCGTTAAAGCTTGTTGGATTTTTATCGCCTGTTTTAAACGCGAGCACATCATCAATAAGAATTTTATCTTTTTCGGAAACAAATTTAACACCAATCACAAGGTCTTCGGTTACCTCGTGTTCTATAGTGTATTTTTTCCACTCGTTAGTAACCTCAATTTGATTTTCGACGGTTGCGAACTTAACGATTAAAGCGCTACCTCCTTCTAAACCTTTTGCCCAAAAATCAAGTTTCCATAAGCCTTTTGTGTCTGAGCAATTTGAATAAGCAATATTGGTCATATGAGATGCCTTACCATTTAAAAGGCAGGATGATTGCCCTGTCGATTCTGCTGGGACATCATGTGATATTTTACAACCCTTAAAGTGTGAAGCACCAGAACCTGCTTCCTGCAATTGTCCTCGTGATAAATCGAGCAGACGAAAAGCGACACCACCCCATGGTGGAACAGAAATTTCTTTATCAAACTTCAAAAACAAGCCCTCTTTTTTGCCACCCCACATCATAGCTTTTCTTTCTTCGCAACTCACCAATTTTAAAGGTTCCCAACGGTTAGGGCCAGAAACCGCCCAGAACTCAGCGTCGGGATGATGAATTAATGCTTTGCTTTTCTTGGAGTCTTTGAACCAAGGGGAATCGTTCTTTGTCTTGCCTACTAAAACGCCAGACTTGTCATTATTATCTTCTGCGACAATAAATATATGTTGAAAAAGCGTTCCTTCAAAGTTCATATTGAGACGCTCTTTTAGCATAGGTGCGTTGTAGCTGTCTTTGCTGACGTTTACACCAAAGTTTTTGGTGTCTTCTAGTATAACAGTATTCGTAATGGTAATGCTGCCCACTGGAGAAGTCTCTTCGGCAAAAGCTTTTACGTTTAAGACGAGGACAAGCCCACAGAGTAGACTCGGGAGATGTTTTTTGAAGTATTTTTTCATTATGTTCCTTTTTTTAGTTAATGTTTTGATGAGAGGTAAGGTGATGAGACTTGCCTATTCTTTTTCAAACTCATTATTATTATTTTTTTCATTATTTCTCTCCTTCTTGATCTCCATCTTCTTTTGGCGGTTTTCCGAGCGCATAAACTTTTCCGTCGTTACTGCCAATGTATACCACTCCATCACCTAGCCAAGGTGATGAAATAACGGGTCCGTCTGTTTTGAATGTCCACAGTTCTTTTCCACTTTTTGCATCTACAGCATAGACGTTTCCATTATCTGCACCAAAATACACCACGCCATCAGCGTAGGATGGAGATGATTTTGAACCATCATTCATTCCTCCGAACTTAAATGTCCAGCTACGCTTCCATTGTGTCCTGTGGCCTTTTCCTTTTCCCGACTTATTAAAAGTATAAAGATTGCCGTCATAGCACGTCGAAAATAGTTTTCCGTTTGGTGTCATGATGGGTTGAGAACCGGCTTCATGTCCAGGGTATTTCCCTCCTTCTCCATCTGATTTTTCTTGCTTTGGATAAAGGAACATACCCTGTGACCTTAGAAGTGTTTTGGGTGAATCCCAAACCACATGTAATTTACCATCTGAATAAGTATTATAATAAATGTAGCCATCTTTGTTGATTGATATACCACCTACACACATCGTTGCTGAGCCCTGGTTTGAAAGAGCTTGGGTTTTTCCTGTTTCCAAACTTATGTGAGAATAGCGCTGTCCTCCTCCTGAGATGATAGTTTTTTCGGAAATGGCAGGGGAACCAAGCCCCTGACACCCACCTATTGTTTTCGCACCAACAGGTTGATACACTTTCTTGCCTGTTTCTGGGTCAAATCCGTACAGTAAAATACCTGACATACTCGCAGCAAACATAGAAGAACCACGCCTTCCCTCAGAAGAAAAGATAATACCGTATGCTGCCCCAGGAGAAGCTGAAATGGGCGTTGAAGAAACTTTTACCTTCCATTTTTCTTTTCCATCACTTTGATTCAGTGCATATAAATAGCCTGCTTCATCTGAAAAATAAACTTTTTCCCTATACAGACAAGCTGATGAATAAACAGCACCTTTAGTTTTGTAGCTCCATTTTTTCTTGCCTGTCTCTGAATCCAGTGCTATAAAGGCTTTGGCACCTGTTCCGATATAAAGCACATTGTCACTAACGACTGACGAGGAGATTACTTTTCCACCTGTATCGAAAGACCATTTTACACCATCATTCTTAAGACCTTCAATCGAACGAAGGCCAGATACAGGGAAGATGCCATCTCGCCTAAGATTTCCTCTATGGCATTGACCTTCGAGTGCGTCATAGTCTTTTGTGTCAAAATTTAAAGGAGTATAACCAGGAAGTCTTTTCATATTCGGATTTATTCCATCACCATGATAGACAGGTTTCGAATCAACACTTCCTGTATATTCTTCAGCATGGATGCAAAGAGATAAAGAACATGTAACAGTAATTATTGCAAGTATTTTAAGTTTCACTTTAAGCCTCCTTTTGAAATTAACTTAACATGTATCGTATCACCGGAAATGTCTCCGTTAACCGTAATATCATTGCCATCTAACTTGGAAACCTCTTCTGTTAATGGTCCCGTTACACGATATTCTTTTCCATCAATAGTGATAGAGACTTCATCGATAGGTCGGGCAATGCGAAAACCCATATCAGGGTGTCGTATGGTCGCGTAATTTATCGCACTCCATGACTCTTTTTTCTTCTGAAAGTATTTAATCCGAGAGGTTTGAAATGAGGTAGCGAGAGCAAAACCAAAGCGAAGCGGATAACTCTCTGAGGGAGTGCCTTTGATTGGATTTTTTGTTTGTGCAGGAAAGAGTTTTTTTCCATGCATGGTTCTAAAATCACCCATCCATTCCATAGCATTTCCCAGCATATCTTGTATACCATACACTGTTGGTGCGCGTGTGCCTACATTATGAGTGCGCATCTCTGAGTTCTCACCATACCACGCATATTTTCCTACCTCTTTTTCAGATCCCTCAGCCCAGGGAAAGATCGATTCAGGATTTCCGGCATGAAGCACATAGTGATACTCACTCCACGTCGGCAGACGATAACCGTTTGCATCCCATGCCACCCAGTATTTTCCTGCACCAGGTCTATATCCTTTATCAAGATCAGGATTTCTAGCGTACTTTGCTTTACCTTCAAAAGAGTCAACGAACCCTGGAGGGGCACCTTCTTTTATCAAATGAAGTTTGTCTTTATAAAAAGCTTCTTTATCAATATCTCTGAAATGACTTGGGCGAGTACGCCATGATTTTCTTGTTACGATAGTTTTTTCCTCATCATCATACATTAATGGCTTTAACCCTTTCATTTCAGATAAGGCATTACACCAGACCCATGCATCATAATAATTAACATCTGTTACAGGCTCGTCCGGACCGTGTTCATGAATCTTCAAACGGAAGTCCATACTACCCATATCACCATCATTATTAAACTCATATCCATGAGCTTCTCCCCAATCCCTCACTTGCTTCCATTGCCGATAAGAAACTTCTGTCTGTCCCATCTCAAACGAAGACATCTGAATCGTGACCGAGCGTTTCTTGCTTTCCCACCTTGAGAAGGAACCTTCAGGAACCGTGCAGAGGGGGATTTCGACAATATCAGCAACCTTTTTAATAGCGGTGGTTTGGTCCATTTTACCAATGTCCCAACGCGGGGATTTTTTAGAGACTGTTGCCGTTTGCCCTGCAGGGCCTGCTTTGGAGTTACGGCGAACAAGACGCAAACCGATATTTGAATGACCATCGTATGGACGCTCTCCGTAAGGATTTCCCGAAGCATTCGGACCCGTAATTGGATCTTGAGGATAGTTGAATCCTCCGCCCATAACAGTTATGGTATCTGGATCGGGAAGTAATTGATCCCCGTATCCCCACACCAATTCCCAAGTATTTCCAATCATATCGTAAAGCCCGTTGGAATTAGCTTGAAGAGTACCCACATCTTTTGTTCGGGATGTGCTGTTGAGGGATGTCCAAGCGGATTCAACAACTTCAGTTGCATCGGCACGAGCAAGATCCCATTCGGCTTCTGTCGGTAAACGAAAGCCATCTGCATCCCAATTGACATAAATGGTTGGACGCTTATAGAATTCGGGGTTTAAGAATTGGTCTGAACGGACAACTTCTCTGTATATTTCACTAAATGTTGAGTCGGTATAATAAACTGGTGTGCGTCCTTCTTTAATGGATAGAGCATTTGAAAATGCTAATGCATCGTATAAAGTGATATCGGTTACAGGTTCACGCTGAGAATGTTTTTCGAAACCTTTATCTATAGAGCCCATATCCCCATCGCGGTCATAAAGAAAACGCCCTGGCTCTAATGCCCAGTCCGGTCCCCGTGACCAGCGGTGAATTTCATGCCACACTGCATACGGAACTTCCGTTGTGCTCATATAGAAAGGGGCTACTTTTTCTCCCCCCGATGTACTTGATGGTATCTCCTTCATATCCAGCGTGAAACTCGGCATCTTCGGGCGGGTCAATTGTGCATAAGTATCCATACATTCCCATTTGTAGCCAAATGCACCTTCTCCAAACTCGTCTCGGCAATAATACCAACCTATTGCCTGAATATCATTGAATTCTGGATGAATCCACTCTGCTTTTTCTCTATCGAGAAAGAAATCCCAAGCACCTTCTCTTGGATTCCATTTGGTCCATTTGGTCTCAGTTGGCGATAAAATATACAGAGCTCGGCGGCCTTCTGGAATGATACGCTCAGATAGGTACAATTGATCACCGTTTTTTACTACAAAATGTTCTCCCGTAACATTGACCGGTCCATGTCGTTGACGATAAAAACCCAGTCTGCTGGTTTTGTCAAAAAACACTTGGCTATCCTTCCATTGAGCCGGTCCTACAAAAGAAATATCTTTTTTCCAAATAAATGTTAGTGCCACTTTGAAAGGTTTGTTTTTTATTGAACGCCAAACATAAGTTGACCAATTATCGTTAGGCTTATCACGACCTCTTCCTTCACCTATATTGCAGTAGTATTCAGTGAAGCCTTTCTTCGATTTCCTGTCTGCGTAAAATATAGATGATCCCCCATGATATACAGCACTAGTCAATGTATCATCATAGACTGCGTAACCGCTACTCATAGGTACTTTTAAACTAAAGAAGGAGCTTACTACAGAATCCTCTGTACTGAGATCACCATCAATATCAACGCCTTCTACTTTAACGGTCGCACGAAATGAGCTTCTTCTTTCTGGATAGCGGCCAAAATCCCCCCCAAAGTCTAGGACACGGAAACGGGTTGTTTCCGTAGGTGCACTCGCTGGCGGTCTCTTGGGTTGCCAGATTTCATCTTTAGGAAGAGGAGATGTAGGATAAGTCCTTCCCACTTCCTTATTGATTTTGAAAAGTTCTTCTGTGCTAATATCTCCTTCAGCTCCTGATACTGTTTGAATAAGTCCAAACAATGGCACCATACACAATATTGTTGTCATCACTAACTTTAAACAGTTTTTCATAATCTCTCTCCTGCGATGTAAATAAATCACTTACGTTTGACGATAAACTAACTGAATCTATTTTTCCTTGCCTGCATATATACTTTTCATTATTTATACTATTTTACGGAAGCGGCACCTAGTGTACGGCCACAATATCTCCATCGATCGTTCCGATATAAACCACACCATCTTCAACCCATGGACATGAATTTATTTCAGTCCGTTTTTTTACTGGTCCAGATAGCGTATGTTCCCACTTCTTCATACCTGTTCTCGCATCTGCCGCATGGAGCTTTCCATCATAAGATGTGAAATAGACAATTCCGTCTTGGGCAGAAACAGAAGCAGAAGCACGAACGGGAGCATCAACCTTGATGTTAAATAATGGCTCTGCTTTTTCATCATCAAAAACATACAAATAGCCACTATCAGAACCAACATAAACTTTGCCCCCCCAAAGAGTTGGAGAAGCATAAGAGGCCTGCATATCTTTTGTTTCTTTGTGAGGTTCAATGTAATTGGCTAAAATTGGTTTTTTCGTTTGTATATCTATAATCCCAATTTTCGGGAATGATGGCGCCGTTCCAATGAGAGCCACTGATGTACCGTACAGCTTTCCATTGAGAATGGCAGGGGTAGAACGGCAATACGCTAAATTAATAGTTCCGTTAGACCGAAACAAACCGGCTTTAATATCTACTATCGTATAGCCATTACCATTAGGAGAAAATGAAAACAAGTACTCTTCATCTATCGTAATTCCCGCATGTGCTATTTTTTGATTTTTGGATTTCCAAACCTCTTTTCCCGTTTCAACATCAAAACCAGAAAATCCTTTTCTACCGATGGCAAAAACTAGGCCGTAGGCAACACCGGGAGAAAAGTAAAGAGGTGCCTTATTTAAGCCTGCTGGAACAGTCCTCCACCTCAACTCTCCCGTCTGAGCCTCTAGAGCGTAGACAAAACCGTCGCATCCCGTGAAATAAACAAACCCATCGGCTATACAGGCAGAGCTTTCAACGCCATCATGATGGTCTTTATTTTTTGTTTTTATAGCGTATTCCCAAATCACCGTGCCATCTTCACTATTTATAGCATAGAAACCCTCATCAGATCCAATGTAAACATGTTCCTCTGATACAACAGGAGAAGACACTATGCTTGTTCCTATTCTGGTTCGCCATTTTTCTCCCTTTTTACTGGCTACCCCTGTTGTGTTATGGCTGCCCGTTCTATCTAAACCAAAACGCCAGCAGGCACCTGTTGTGACAGGCTTCGAATGCACTGCACTCTCCTCGCCAGTTTGTTCTTCAGCCTGCCCTTCCGAATATGTGAATGCCACACATACCGCTATCATTACCATCAATACTCTATTTTTCATATTCGTCCCCATTCTTTATAAAATATATTGTTCTTATTTCAAACCATTAAAATGTTCTTTATTTATATGTATCTGCGTTGATGACTTCATCCCTTCAATACCATCTTCAGGATGTGTCCCTGTATCACAACGAACCACTCTAAATCCTAAATCGGGATAATAGTTGTAACTTACGCGACATTTACTGGAATTCAATGCGTACTCAAGCGTGTTTTTCCATAACCACGACCCTCCGAGATGAGATTTTTTTCCCTCCCATATATTTCCCTCTATTCCATACGCAAGAGTCTTGCTCTCCTTGGGGTTATTCACATTTAAACGAGCTGGAAACATTCTTCCATATACTGATTTAACAGGGTCACTTAAGGTCCATTCTTCTACATTTCCGATAAGGTCATATATTCCATATTCATTAGGTTTTTTTTGTCCGACAGAATGTGTTGTTCCAGAAGCATTTGATATAGTCCAATTATAATCCAATCCGATAGATATTGGCTTTTTCTGCCCCGCCATGAGTAGATATTCAAATTCAGCAAAGGTAGGCAATCTATAGCCATCAGCATCCCATCGCGTAAAGTACCACGGGGTATATATAAGCGTTGAGCCAGGATATTGTGCAAGAGCAGGCTGTTTAATGGGATTAAACATATCTTTTGTATCCATTTTTACCGGCCTATATATGTACGCCTTACGCAGAACAGTTGTTTTGGCTTCATCTGTATAAAAAACGGGAGTCTTTCCTTCCATTTCAGAAAGAGCATTACACCATACAAGCATATCCCACCAAGTTATTTCACTGACGGGTTCTGATATTTCATGATCATGCCCCAAATAGTACATACTTCCCATATCACCATTTTTACTGAATTCATAACCGTTCACCTCCGCCCATTCAAATACTTTCTGCCATTTCTCATAACTTGTTTCAAATTGTGATGCATAAAAAGAATGGATTTTTGTTTTTATTTTATTGGAACTCCTTAAGAATTCCCCCTCTGGGATTTGAACCATCGACATGAGCGATTCTTCTTTCTGTATATCTCTGGCCGCTGTCCGTTCCCCTTTTTCAAAGGTCCAGCTCTTTATGTGAGATTCAGGAGTTATCGTCATTGGCTGAGGGGCCGCTAAATCACTTTTCCTACGCACTAAACGCATACCTATATTAGCATTTCCATCCCATGGGGAGTCTCCGTACTGTGACAATGCCTCTTGAGCTGGAGTATCTGTTTGTTGAAAGCCACCGCCGAGAGCTGTAACGGTAGATTGTGCAGGATCATAAGCATCCCCATGCGTCCAAACCAGTTCCCAGACATTCCCTGTCATATCATAGAGTCCATTCTCATTACTCGCACCTGAGCCAACAGGAATGGTTCCCTGTGTTTTAAGAGATTCAGAAGTAGTCTCTTGTCCACTACCAGCCTTCCATTCCGAAATAGTTGGCAAACGAAATCCGTCAGCACTCCATTTCAGATATATCTTAGGGTCAATTACTTCATTAAAAACGGGGCTGTCTTTATGACGATTCCGAAGCTTGGGTCCTTTTGTCCTTGTTGTAAGATGATTCCCTCTGAAAACATTCTTGAATTCAGGGTCCATATAATAAGCAGGTTCTTTGCCTTCATATTCAGACAAGCTATTGCACCAGATTAGGGCATCGTACCACTCAATATTTGTAACAGGTTCATCTTGCGAATGTTTTGTATTCCCTGACAAATAACTCATACTGCCCATATCAGAATGGCTGCGATAAACATACCTTGCGTCTAATTGATGAAAAGGCACATCTCCCCATTTATGAATTTTTTTATAGAGTGCATAGGGCACCTCACAAGTTGACATATAAAAAGGTGGAACCTGAGTATATTCCACCTCTGCCATATCAATTGTGACAGAACCTTGCTCTGGACGATTGATGACGGCTTCAGCGCCAAATCCATACCATTTTGTATGCGCCTGCTCTCCTGTCGTTTTTCTATCTTTCGCTATATAGCAACCGACAGCCTGAATATCTTTGAATGTATGTTTTTCATACTGTGTATGCTCATGATCTATATGTAATTTATAGCTGTCAGGATAATATTTTGTCCAAGTTGCTTTGTTGGGATTCATTTGAAAGGCAACCCCTGTCCTGCGAGTTTTATCTTCCCTCAGACCAAAATTAGATGTCGGAGGAAAAGCAAATTGTTTATTGTCAGAAATATACCATTGCTCCCCATCTTGAACAACCATGCGAACATCATGCCACCCAACCCAATATCCACGCGCACATATGCTTGATAATCGAGATTCATCATCAAACGTTATTATATGCTTGTCGGCATTATTGAGAAAGTCCTCTTTCTTCCATACCATAACCCAATACGCCTGTACCCAGCTTTTAGAATTTTTAGAATTTGGCTTAATATTTAAGGGATGGTCTTCCGCTCTTTTATCCCACCACTTTGTAGAGTGGTCACAATTGATACCAAATTCAGCAAATCCACCGCCCCCTCGTCTATTTTCATAGTGTTTTATATATCCACTTGCCCCACCATAAAATACTGAGCTCGTTCTTTCTGGAAAAGTTCCACTGAAGGGCCACATTAAAATACCAAATGGCTTATTCAGAGTCCAAGGGTAAGTAATGACCGCTTCATCTTCTTCCACACGGCCATTACCATCCACATCATAATCCGTAAAACATTTTCGAGCTTTTTCTTGCTCTTCAACAATTCTGACTGGACTTGATGTTTCTCGGAAATCAGAATCCCCTCCGGCATGACCACCCATTCCATGCCGAGACCATTTATCACAATAGGAAACAATCTGAGCACGATTTCCAGTGGACTTCCCTTTCCCTGCCTTTGGATGCCATATTTTTATTTCATTCCATTGGGGATAGAGTTTCTTCAAATTGTCAATTGTTTCGCAATCCTGCACCCCTGTAGCGGGGATAATAAATTCTTCCTTGAAAGGATTCACTCTTTCTTCTGCGAAACCCGCAGAAGAAAGAGTGACAAAACTTATAGCTAAGATTATTTTTATGATATCCATGTCTTCTCCTTTATATTTTCTTTCAAATCCTCTTATAAATTCCTACACAGCGAGATCTCATGAAAACATCACCTGTCTAGGACCATTCTCATATTGTTCCTCAATGGCCCCCATTGCTCCCAATAGCGAACAATCAGTCACACAAAAGTTCAGTCGTGACTTTTCTTCAAAGAATTGCTGCTTCATTTTTGCCGCCCCCTTTAATCCTTTCTTTTTTTGCTTCGAATCTGTGCAAAACACCTACCAACTCCTTGAGCCAAGAAATGAAACATGTTTGGTATCAATAACTAAACATGTTTAGTTCAACGATAAACAGTATAAAGTTTATCGTAAAACCATTAAACTATGCCAGATCAAACTGTCAAGATTAATTTAGAACAACTCACAACAAACACTAATAAGTGATGATCATTCTTTCCCTTCTATCAACCTCATTAACACTTTCTCGACATGCTCGCTTTTATCTCTATCGAACGATTACTTGCTGCCACTCATTCGTGCAAGCCTAGCCCATGTGCATACATCCATTCCTTAATGGCTACGGCAAACTTGGTTGCATGTTGATAACACTTCTTGTAAAATACTGGGACTTTATGCAATTGCCGACAGTGTATTTGAGAAGTTTTCTCTGTAAGTAAATTCACAGACAAAATACCGTGCTCAGTAATCTATCTATCCACTCAGCTTAATACATTCAGTTTTTGCCAAGACATATAATTTTGCCGTCTTGGCCAACGAGGAGTAGATTGCCGTTGACGGCTGCCAGTCCGTCGAATTTTGGTCTGACATTGAGAGGGATAGTACCGAGATCCTCGCCATTCTTAGCGCCATAGATCAGAATGATGCCTTTGCTCAACTCGCCTTTTGCTTGTACAGCTGCAACATACAAGCTGCTACCAGCATGAAGAATTGCCTTGGGAATAATACCTTGCGGCAATACCGTCTGCCAGAACATCTTGTGTTTGGGGCCTTCTTGTCTACTGCAACTAAAGACTTCATAGTTATAAGATTTACCCTTCTTTGTTTTTTCCCCTTCAATCGCGCGAACCCCAAAGACCTTCGGCCCAGCAAAGGCCAAGGTAAGTCCATTTGTTTCGGAATCATGAGTACCCAATGGACTTCTATTCCTCCACTGTCTGAAATTCAGATCATGCCAACCGACAATCGGCTTAGCCATATCTGTCAAAAATCCACCGGCAGTCCCACCCCAGAAAGAAACAGGTTCTGCACTCTGGGACCCTGTTGCGGAATCAAAAACACCCCTTCCCATATTGAATGTTTTGCCGTTTGAAACCAATATGTCATTACTCATGTTACCTGGACCTCTGTATGATGCTTTTAAAGAATGACCATCAAGCCGTTTGTTCCATAGAACTTTGCCAGTATTTGGAGAGACGGCATAGAGTAGCATTCCACCATCGACATCAGAATGTCTACCGGCAGCAAAATAGGCAGTGTCATTGTCAATCAATACACTGCCGTGAACTGGCCAAGCAGATTCCACCTGCCCTCGGCTCACAATCCAGCGTTGCCGCGGTGCTGCCTGTAGGCTCCATATCAGCTCACCTGTTGTTGATGAAACACAGTACACCCAACCATCTCGGTCGCCGAAAATGGCTCTACCTGCATAAATTGTCGGTGGTGAGTCCACTCGTCCATTAGCCGTATAACTCCAGATGGTCTTGCCTGTCTTCATGTCTAGGGCAATAACACGGTGGTCATCAATTGAGGCGACAAAAACCTTTCCGCAAGCAACTACTGGACTTGAAAGGTTATGACCAATCTCCTCTTTCCAAATGGGCTCCAGCTCCAAAGGCAGCAGAACGGTACTGCTTCCGCTTCGCGCAGGATCGTGGCGAAGCATTGGCCAATCCTCCGGCGAAGAAATTTCATTAGCAGGCTTACCTGTGCCTGTCTGCCTATACTCAACATTTTGCAGTGTGTGTCTCTCGTTTGCGGCCAAGCCATCATCTGTAAAAGCAACAACACCGCGGACCATTGAGGTACACTGACACGCACTTGGAAATTGGTACATAAGACCGTTAGCTGGTAAAGTCCCGAAAGAGCAGCTTCCCCTGCCGCCCATAAATTTATCATGTTCTCCCGTCTTCACATCAAGAAAATCCATAGCACCAGCTATGATATATTTCTCTGTTGCCCGATCTCCGTAGCAGCGATGCTTCGTTTTCTTCCAATCTATGCGGCGGACCACGGTACCGTTTTTCAAGTCCAGTCCATGCCAAGCCTGCGGCTCTTTGTTATATGTCACATTCTTAGCAGGTATGGATGCAAGGACCCAAACCAGACCATCCAACAGGAATATATTATGGGGATGGCCACTATGAGTAACACGGTTATAGTCATAACGCCAGAGCAGCGCCCCATCAGTTGCAAAATAGGCGGCGTTAAAAACTTCTTTCTTGCGATTGTTTTCAGAATATTGAGAAAACAAAATCCCATCTCGATAACACACAAGCCGATCACCTGTGCAGGGTGAGCGCCACAGTTCTTTGCCCGATTGAAGGTCAAGACAGAGAAATTCCTTGGTTTTTGAAAGCGTGAGAAATATTTTGCCTTCAGCAATAATACGTTTTTGATTGATAGACTGATAAAGGGCAAGTTTGCTTAAGCTCAGATATTTTTCATTGGAGATCTCTTTGTGCCAAAGTTCCTCACCGCTCTTGGCATCATAAGCTTCTATGACACCTACGGTTCCAGTCAGCAGTATACCATCGTGATAAGCTATTCGGGCTTGCGGAGGCCATGATTTATTTGAGCCCCCAAAAGAATATGTCCGTATTGTCTTGCCAGTACGAGCATCAAGAGCTACGAGGGGTCCCTCCTTCTCTAGTTGGGCGAACAGCTGATCTTTAGTGGCAATCCAGGCAGGTGCCGCTTTACGCTGCCAAAGCTTCATGCCATTGAAAGCGTCACGAGCCACAATGCCCTGATCTGGATAAGATGAGAAAATTCGGCCATTCGTTGAAACCACTGGATTTGGGCTGGATTCGTGCCGCCAAGCGTCACCAGCAATCCATTGAACTGAGTTAGGCGGACCAACCAGCTGGTCACTGGAAATGGATGAACGACCTGCGTCATGCCCCTGTTGCGGCCATTCATCCATTCCCTCTGGCCAGGGCTTTATAAGCTGTGTCCAAATACCTTTCTGATGAATGACCGCACCTTTATAACCGGCCTGATTAACAAGCTGCTTAAAATCTACTGGTACATTAGCAAATACAGCTGCACTCTCCGGCGCAACCACTCGCATAATGTCTTTAACGGTCAGGCCTTTTTTCTGCAAGACAGCAAAGTTTTCCACAACCAACACATTGACCAAATTATCGGGATACGGAAGATATGTAAGCGGGCTATAATCCACGACCACCTGACCATACAAACCTTTCGATACTGCATATTGACGCACCTTTTCCACATATGTTCGATCAGATGTCAAACAATGCACATGGTATTTGCCCGCAACAGCCAATTCCGACGAAAGCTCTCCATCGGTACCACCAATAGAAACACAAAGTCCCGGCCTGAGTTCCTCAAAACTCAGAAGAGTTTCAGTAGTGGCCCTGCCATCGGCTGCCTCAAGTACTTCAATGCTGCCACAGAAAAGAATTGCGGCTAAAGCAGTGCAAAAGTAAAAATTAGAATTCTTAAAAAGACAGCTTACAAATCTGATAGTTGAATGCACTCTCATTGCTACCCCCTAAATCCATGCAGGAATTTCCCAATCATTTTTTGCTAACCTACTACCTAATAATCATATAATCAGCTCAATTTTCAAGGTCTGTTTTTCTGCAAACGGCAGTTTTTTGCTTCGCAATTTCAATATTCAAAGAATACGGGATTACCTGTAAAGAAACGTCTCTTAAAATGAGAACACAATAAAAACAATTTAAAGGCACGTTTTCTGGAGGAATAGCAGAGCTATTTCGAAGAAAGCGTAACGCTGTTCGTATTCAAAAGAGCAAGACAGACGATGTGGTGAGGTTTTGAGATGACTTCTAGTAATTCCCAGACAGGCTCACGTCCACTTACAACAAACTGAAGTTTTTTCTCTTTACCACATTCATCACCATAATGATGTTTATTAAAATATCCTGTGGGTTCATCACCTTCTCCTCGTCCTAAGTGCTAGGGATGAAAAGGCAAATGTACCCACAAGCTCACTACTGACTATTTTCTTTTACGGCACTTACTAAAAAACTACCCCTTCTGACTGTTTCGTTGCCAATACGAGGTGAAGAAATCGACGAAGGGCTGAAAGGGTTCACAGCGGTCGAATGCAAATGAGGATGCCAAGTCACGAATAGCGGTTGCATCGTAATTGGCGGCAAGATCTTCCGCTATTTCACGCAGTGCTAGCACTTCTAGGGCACGGAACGTTTCACGCATCTGGTGTTTCAATTCTTCGGGGTTACGGTTTGGGAATATTTCCCTGAGATTATGAAAAAGGCTTCCTTGGCAATCATCGGAGCGATGCCACTGCGGAAAACAAAGTTCCTCTATGGCCGTCTTCTGCTGCTGCCACTTTTCTTGCCCGATATAACGCTGCCATGGTGTCTCTGCTGCTGGGCTCATAATACTGTAACGTCCTTTGTCTTTGTATGCCCACATGCCCCAAGAGAATCCTAAGCGCTCTAGGCAATCGAGGTAATCAACATGGGCGGATATCAAAATATCATGACGTGGGGCTGCTTGATCCATACCCAGTTCACCCCAGATAACGGGGCGCTCAATACGCTCTTGATCAATAGTCGCTGCAATGGCTGTCTCAACCATGCCACGATCCTCAACAGACCAGACATCGTATTTTTTGATATCACAAATCTGCGGTATGTAGAGGTGCGGTGAATACGTCGTCTGCGGATCACGCCACAAAGTAGGATCTAGGTGCTCGATACTGCGGCCCCAATCATTCGCCTCATAAACGATGATATGATGGGGATCGACACTTCGAATGGCCTGCGTGACTTCGTGAAAGACCTTATTCAGCAAAGCATGATCCCGAGGGCCGACTGGACTACTCGCTACCGGCTCACACATGAGGTCATAACCGAAAACCGCCTCGTGGTGCGCGTAACGCTTGGCAATAGCTGTCCACAATTCACAAAAGCGGCGGCGAAAATCAGCATGAGACCAAAATAAGGCTTCGCCCGTAGGGTTATCCGCATTCCAATCCACCGATTGTCCACCTGGTACGGCATGCATATCCAACATCACAACCATGCCGTAACGCTGAGCCAAAGTCAGCGTGCGATCAATATGATGAAACCCCTCTTCCCGAATTACATCCGGGCGCTGGTCATCCATCAGTAAACGGTAGTTGAAAGGCAGCCGAATAAAATTCACGCCGCATTCATGCAGCCAAGCGAAGTCCTTTTCGCCCATCGAAGTTTCCTGATAGATATCAAAAAACTCTCGGCCAAGGTTCCCTGGCAACGTTTCCGCAAAAACATGCCGCATTTTCATCTCGACATTGGGCAAACCGAACATGTGCTGCTCCAGCAATAGCCAGTTCCCCAAGCTTAAACCACGATAGCGCTGAATCTGCCCACCGCGAATAAAATCCCTACCACTAATTTGAACAAAATCGCTCATGCGTATTCCTTCTATTTCTGTACGTCACGGCCGTGCATCAAGTGATAGCAAGACTGTGCGCAAATGAGAAAACAAGCTCCTGTGACCACCACCGGAACGAGATAATCAGTTGTTCCTAATGCACCTGCCAAAATACCTGCCAACAACAGACCTGGCATATGTGCCACTGCCAACAAAGCCACTACTGCAGCAACACGATTCGGCGCAGCCAATTCGACCCCCAAAGTTGGAAGGCCAGTTTGCTGCAAGGTCAATGCCATACCATTGCACATAAACAGCAGAGCGAAGGACCAGAAATCTTCCGCTAGGCAAAAGCCTACACCGATCACAAGCATGAGCCCATGAGCCAGTAACAACAAAATGCGTGCGCCATAACGATCACCCAACCACGCACCAACGGCATTGGCGACGACTGCTCCCAGCATGAAAAACTGCACGAACGAACCGGTCAACTCAGCTCCGACATCAAGCTTTTGCACGGCGTAGGGTGAAAAAAATGGCATCATAATCAAAAAACCATTACCAAAAAAATGTCCCAACATCGCTAAACGCAAATTACGTTGATCCCGAAACATGCGCAAGTACGTCCGCCAAGAGCATCGCTCAATATCGCTCTCTTCAGACTTTGCCAGCTCGGTCAAACTATTATTCGGTGCTGACCTGTCATCGAGCAAGAACAAACACAGCCATGACAACATCAACATGATAAAAACACACATGTGTAATATCGCATACGGCAGCACTTCATGTTCAGATGTCCCATTCAGAACCGCACTAATAATCGGCCCCACCAGAGCGACAGACAACACCGCCCCGATAAATTGTCGCAGAGAAAACATTGAAGCGGTGTGAGAGGGAGCAACCAAACGGCGAATGAGTTGCCAATACAGACCATAACCGATTCCCCCAACCAGATTCGAGAGAATGGGAGTCAGCACCACACAGATAAGCAACAACTCTGGATAATCTGCCCCCCACAGTAAGAGGAGCACCGCCGTACACAAATAGGGCAAACGCTGAATCAATCCCCAACACAATGCTGCATTTTTGACCCGCGACATGCGATCTATCCGTTGAGCCAACACGAGTGGCGGCAACACAAGCCCTAACATGCAGAGCGATGGTAACCAGCCGACTAGGGCCTGTGATCCACCTAAAGCAATGACCAGAGCAGGTAAAACAAGTTGAATCGAAAGGAATTGCATGCCACCAACAAACAGTCCCCCTTCACAAGCCAGTGTCAGATAATGCCGCCGTGCCGCTGAACAACGGTTCGCTTGCATATCGTTCGTATCCACAGTCTTTGCTGATTCGCGCATCACACCTCTCTTGTTCGTTTTTGCAATTCCGCCATCGGACAAGACAGCTGCCCTACCTCAAATAGCCGTGGACTTAGCAAATAAGACGTGTATTTTATCAAAATAATGGATTCAACAAGCCAGCCATTTCTGAACCGTATTGCACAAAAGTGAACTTTCCCGAATGAATACCTCTTGGCTCAACTATATCGGCCCGGTCTTACGCTACACTGTCAACGGCAATCATTACCCCGGTTGGCTGGAACCTGACCGTATTATCTACGATCACCAATTGGTCCTTTTCTTGGATGGCGATACATCCATGCAGATTGGCTCGGAATCATACGTCTGTCCACACAACAGCTACATCATTATTCCACCGGCAACCGTTCACCGCTCTGAAGTCACCAGTACAACTCATTGCACACGTCACTGCATCCTCTTCGATTGGATCTATAGTGGCTTGGAACATGACCGTCCCATGTACAGCTACCTACCCGATCCGGTTGACAACCAGCTTATCCGCCCGACACCACGCTCGGTTCCTTCCGGCATTTTTCACGGTCGCATCCCAGATGCACAATGCCTCTCCCTATACGATGACATGCATAGCTGTTTTCACAGCGACAATGTCATCAACCACCTCCGCAGCCGAGCCTTGCTGCTTGACCTACTCATACGCCTACTGGCAGGTAGACACGGCACTATCAACCAATCCGCTCCCGACCTTGCCACTCGCATTCAGCAACTGTTAACTCCATTGGCACTTGTTGCCATCGCTGACATGCCGCCGCTTCGAGAAACGCTCGAAGAACTCAACATCACTTATTCCTATGCCTGCCGCTGTTTCCGACAGCGCTTCTCCACAACACCCCACGCTTATATCATGTCCCAACGCATCAATCTTGCTCAACGCCGCCTGCTACATGAACAAACCAACGTCGAAACTGTCGCTCATCAATCAGGTTTTTCATCTCCACAACATTTCACTCGCTGCTTCCGACAATATTGTGGCTATAGCCCGAGTGAATGGCGCCACCAATCGAATCGTCAGATCACACGATCTCCACATAACTATCAGTCCAAAAAAACAAAATAGTCTGGATGTAACGAGCACATTTCTATGTGAACAAGAAACACCATCACTCCCTATTTTGTGAATTAAGCACAATGGCGTAGCCATAAGAGCCCTATTACTATGGCATGCAAACCTATGAGTAAGGCGTATAAACTAGCCATTCCAGATAAGATTGGAAAGCACATAATAATATTCTTTTCGTATCCATGAATGTGAAAGAGTTTCACCTGCTCGTGTTTTTTTTCGGAAGCGAGATGGGGCGTGCGTGGTGGCGGTGCGAAAGCTGCGGCTGAAATGGTATGGGCAAGAAAAGCCACAGTAGGTGGCTATTTGGTGTATAGGCCAATCATTCCAACTGAGAAGGTCACGCGCCATTTCTAACCGAACAGCCATCAATAATTGATCTGGACTACAGTCAAAATGGTTTTTGAATAAACGAAATAAATGAGAACGTGAGCAACCAGCAAACCCTGCCAATACATCGCTGGAAAATGCACACAGTCCGTTTTTCCACTGCGCACGAATTGCCAAGAACAGACGTTCTATAGCCGCGGGTACAATTTGATTCGTGTCTGTAACATGGCTTTCAGAATCGTTTAACACAAGTGATAGCAGAGTGCGCAGGGCATAGTCAGCTTCCTGTTTCCACTGCCCTCTTCTATGCCGATTAATGGCAATAATATGCTGAACGAGATGTGGCACCACTGATTGTGATCCGGTGTGAACAAGCGTGCAAGGCCACGCTAATGCACTACTCGTGGGGGGTATTATATATTGAATGTAGGCAAACCGCGTCGTTTGGGTTTCGTCCCAAGTAATTTGTTCTGCAATGTGTGGCGTTGCCATCCACAGATCACCCGGGTGAACAATATGGCGATGCTGACCGTACTGCCACTCAATATGACCCTGCATTATATAACGAATTTCGTGAGATTCTGTAACACGCTGAAGTGATTCTGCCGTAGGCGGAAAGCTAGTCACGGCGCACCATGTGGGATTGATCTGCACATCCTGAATTGGCAAAATAAGACTATCAGACATGTTCGTAATACTTGGGCCTATTCACAGACATTCAAGAGCTGATAGACTGTACCTTTCACACAGAGGAGAAAACATATGCTGCTGAACGGTAATCTATCGATATTTGTTGATTTTTATGAAGATGAGGCGGTCATCGCCGCTGCCAAGCATCTTGCTAGAGATTATAGCGCAGTACTCGGTCAACCTGCTACGCTGCAAAAACATGACATGAATGAGGGTCTCACTCTCTGCGTGAGTAGCGATGAGCATACCTTGCGAGGTTGGGGCATAGAAGCGCCACAATCATCAGATGACCTATGCCATATATGTACACGATGAACGCATCATCTGCGCTGGTGCAGATAAGCGCGGCGCTATTTACGCGCTCTACCATTTGAGCGAAACGGTCTTGGGCATTGATCCTTTTTGGTACTGGAATGATGACCCTATTCAGCAACGCAGTTCCATTAGCGTAGAACCAGATGCTAACGGCCTATTATATAGTAGCCCTGAACCGAGCTTTCGTTATCGCGGTTGGTTTATGAATGACGAAGATTGTTTAATGGAATGGGGCACAGAACATAGCGGACACACGGGCATGTCTCTTCGTGTCTGGGAATATATTTTTGAAACGATTCTGCGCTGCCGTGGTAATATGGTTATTCCCGGTATGGTTAATTTTTCAGACGAACCACAGATACGGCTTGCTGGTCGCCGTGGATTAATTATCAGCCAACATCACTGCGAAATCCTCGGCATGAATTCTTTTCTCTGGCCACAGCAGGAGCCATACAGTCTCATCAGCAATGCCCCAGCCTTAGAAGCTGCTTGGCAAAACAGCGTGGTCAACTACGCCGACCAAGAAGTACTCTGGACTGTTGGTTTACGTGGTCTCAATGACCGCAGCTATTGGCAAGATGACCCAGCGGCAGATAGCACGCCGCAAGCGCAAGGCGCACTGGTTGAACAAGCGATAGACAAGCAACAACACATCGTTTCTTCTTTCCGACATAGTGCTCAATTCTTTTGGTGTGCATGGTGGGAAGGGGTTGAATTAATGGAATCTGGGCATTTTCATTTGCCCGATAATATCAGCACTATTTGGCCAGACGACGGCGAAGGCATCGCCCGCGATAATGGTCGCCTGCACGCGGGAGATGGGCTGTATTTGCACACGATGTTTTATAATTGCATGGCAAACCAGTTGAGCGAGTGGGTGCCAATCGAAACCCTACGCGATATCCTTTGCCGCTACACCGAGCATGATGCCACCTCCTATTTTTTGTGTAATGTTTCGTGCATTCGCCCTGCGCAATTAAGTACTGCGGCGGTTATGGATATGGCATGGAATATACAGCCGTGGAAAGAAAATAGTAACCACTGCGAAACCTTCCGCACCAACTGGGCCGCACAGCGTTACGGAACTGATGCTGCACAGAAACATGAACAAGCCATGCAAGCTTATATGCAAGCCCCCGCCAGTACGCCCGATGGCCGCCGCTTAGGTGATAATGCCTACCATAGTTTATCAGCGGCGCTGGTTTGCCGCGCGCTACAAAAAAGATGGAACGCACCAGATATTAACTGGCCACTCAATAGTTTTCCCAGCACATCCATGACCACCGTTGCTGAAAGTATTCGTGATGCCTGTCGTAATGCCGAAAAACGCTGGCGGCACACCCAGACATTGGTTGATACAACCCGCGCACTCATTCCTGAACAACGGCAAGATTTTTATAACAGTCAACTTGGCGGGCAAACAACCTTATGTGCCAGCGGAAACGCAGCCCTCCTAGCAACAGCCCTATCCACACTCGCCCATACAAAAGGTGATACTGATACAGCCATCAGTCACGCACAAGAAGCCTGCCAACAGTTTCGCCACGCTCGGTATATTTTACAACGCGCCGACTACAGCGATAAATGGCAAGGCTTTTACAGTGAGGCAAGTTTTTCCGATTACCGCCACGCCGAACGCCTGCTCCACACATGGCTCTGCCATCTGAAAGAAATACCCAGCCCAGATGATGTCCAACTGCATTGGCGCTTACCAGATTCTTACATATTGTTGAATCGCTATCAAAAAGGCCGCGCCGTACAATGCACTCCCGTTCAAGAAGCCTCTGAGGGCGTTGAACATGCTCAATTGTATAATGTGCCTGTATAAATAAACACAGAGAAGAGGGTTCCAACATGAGCAATCCAGAACACATTTTTGAATTACAGCATTTGAGAAGCCGCTCTGCATCTGCCGAAAACCCTTCGGCAGCTCCCGGACAAGGAGGCATGGCAGCACATGGATTCAAAGGATCTCCAGCTATTAAAAACTTCACAGCCGGTAGCACGGAAACCCTACTCGATATTTCTGGGCCTGGTAAAATACGGCATATATGGTGCACATCCTCATCTGCTGATCCCGATACGATGAGAAATATTATCGTAAGGATGTATTGGGATCATCATGATATTCCATCTGTAGAAGCTCCACTTGGAGATTTTTTTGGCGTTGCTCACGGAACCATTGTGTCCATGCAGTCTTGTTGGATTACCAGACAAAACGGTTCTGGCTTCAATTGTTATTTCCCCATGCCCTTTGCCACGCATGCCAGAATTGAAATAAGCAATAACACGCAAAATGATATTGATTGGTTTTTCTATCAGATTGATTTCACCCTTGGAGACACCGTTACTGACGACCATGGCCGCTTTCATTGCACCTTCAACAGATACAACCCCGCACCATATGGAGAAGATGTTGTACTATTGAATACCAACGGTGGAAAAGGCGTGTATATTGGATGCGTAATTGGCATTCGCCCCTTAGCGCCCGGCTGGTGGGGCGAAGGCGAAGTTAAAATGTATATTGATAACGACACCGATTATCCAACCATATGTGGCACAGGAACCGAAGATTATATCGGCGCAGCTTGGGGCCTTCATGAACAGTGCACGCTCTATCAAGGCGCACCATTAGTCGGAACCCATACCTCACTCTACCGTTTTCATTGCTTAGACCCGATCTACTTTGAAGATGCCATCCGCGTCACCATTCAACAAATGGGAAATGCCCCCCTTGATACGGCTCGTAAATTATACGGAGACCAACTTATCTACTCAAGAAAAAATCACCCATGCAGAGACCCTGATGATGTCTTTTATTTAAGAAGCGACGACTATTCCTGCGTCGCTTTCTGGTATCAATATCCACTACTACACAAACGCGACGCGCTTCCTGATACATCTGTCAGAAGCCGTCACTTATTCAATAGAGAAGCTGAACAAAAAAAGGAAGCTGCGCTGTGATAGTCAACAGCATCACGTTTCTATAATTCCCATCATATCACTGGGCCGCTATAACACGTCTACAAACTCATTGTTGAATCACAAGAATCAGGTATTTTTCAAGCATCAACCCTGTTCCCCCTGTCGCCACCTTAGCCATCATGAATAAAAGAATGCATTCACAATGAGTCAAATAAACAGCCACTATCACAAAAGTAAAATTGGTGAACTGATACTGAGTATCAGGTGATATCATACCATTCGGCATGCATGTATTACACTGCTCAATCACAAATAACCCGCATTACTGTCGATGCTCGCTTTCAACCCGCCGACGAACCAATGGATGAACGCTGAATTGGCGAAAGCCCAATAGGTCACAAAGAATGGCACAAAAATATTGAAGCGGGAACCTGTGAAGCGCGGGAGGAATGGGGGATATAATGAATTGTTAGGCAATATCAAAAGACATGCGTATCGAAATCCCCTCTTTCTGGGTTATACTTACTTTGTAGGACAGTAACTTCATCTTCCACTACATCCCTGAATATCTGAGCAACAGTATCTACGGAGACGCGGTATATCATATCTTTCATTTCATAATCGCTACACACCCAGATAGAATCCCATTTGCGATTGCCTCCTCGCAATAAATACACCACACGAGAATGGATAAACTGATTGCAAATAAATATCAAATTTTTTGTTTTTTTAGACATAGTATCAACATCGTAAACATCATGGAAACCCAATACATTTTTAGAGTTAACCTCTCTGACTGCCTTACAGCAGTTAATTTGATATTTCATTTCCTTTTGCTGGTCGGTGAGCTTGTTCAATTCCGCTAGTTTTCTGATTATAAAAAAACCTACAATCACATCTTTTTCTGTATTCACCATTAGTTTTTCAGACCATCGCTTCTGTGACCAATGTCCAGAAATCGATTTGGAAACATTTCTTAGATGCTCTTTCCAATGCCACGATTCAATCATCCCCGCGCCCCTCTGCCCGACAAACAAGCCAGCAAACACACAATATTAACCAAAGAAAGACAGGCCACCTGTCTTTACAACCCCTTATTAGGGCGCTATTTCTTTTTTGGGGCTTGTGCAGGAGGAGGGTTATTCGGCTTCGGCTTTGCAGGGGCCGTGTTTTGCCCACCACGCTTTTCCATTCCCTCAGTTAGCGGCTTCTTCTGACTGCTTTGTTGGTTCGACATCAGACTCTCCTTCAGCTTGATTTGGCACCTCAATTGTAATGTCATCTCTATTCCGTGACAAGTAAAGATTTTTTAGGTCATAGCAGTGTTCGCCAGACTCGCTTTTATAGACAGAAACATCTGAAATAACCAATTCTCGGTCTTGTTCTGAGTCGGAATACAACTGAATATACCCATAATACGTAAATCCAGTTTTTAAATCTCGCACATACAAATAGCCGTCATTTTTTTCATCCATTGGAGAGTTGTTGAAAAAATGCCAAACATCGACATCACCGTATCTCGCCGTTACACGAAAAAATTTTCCGATTTTATTTAACAAACAATAACGAAATTCAAGCGAAATTATAAATGAATAAATAATCCCAACAGAAGATCCACCTAACAAGATTGGCACCTCATTACCAGACATATCATTAGAAACCACCTGAAGATACACATAGTTTATCTCTTCACCAAACATAAACAACACGACAGACAAGATTGCATATGAAATAATACTGTAAATAAATACGGAAACAGCCACATGTGATATATCATGGTACTTTCTAATCACCATCTTATCAGAAACCAGATATGCAATAACCCCTGGAATCCCCAAATACAATATCTTAATCGTTGCAATACTTATATCCATAAGAGTATTCTAAATAACATTGCGTCTCAACTACCCATTCCGTCCTTGCTGTTTTAGAGCAGGGACCTACCTAATTGTCATTAATGGAATTATGAACACCTCGTATCCTACAAACATTACACCTCAGTCAAGGCATGACAAATCTGACGGGGAATGCTGAATTTCGTTGGCCTATGCAAGATCATTCCGTAGGGGGTTATCTCGGAGAGCGGACGTCCTCGTCCGCTTGGATTGCACAACGGCAGCCGAAGCGGACGAGAACGTCCGCTCTCCGTGGGGCGCTATTCGGGTGTCTTAGAATTCTAGTGCTAGTGATCCCTTTTTGGGCAGAAAAGCAAGTTCATCGGGTGTAGACACTACTCTGCTGTCATCTGACTTCCAAGTGACGTACACATTAACATCGGGCTTCAACCTTCTGTTCATCGCGCTATGCACGGAACTGCGCATACGCCACCACTTGGACCTCCGAAGTTCCAATGATAGACATATATGCATGAAACTGGTCTCGTGGCTCCGACTGGCTTTCAAAGCATTCGCTTATCACGCACTTTGAAACATGGCGTTCCTCTTCACACTACAGAGCAGCACCTGTAAAACTGGATTTCGGAGCTCAATGTCCGTGCCTACACACGCCCATTACTAGTTTTCCTTACAACACATACTATACAAGCAATGGGCATATCAGCCGTAGATCTTGCATTATCGACTGTTTTTGCCAGCATGTATCCATGACTGACAAAGAAACCGTCGCTGAGCTTGTCTCCCACTTGCCTGATAACTGCACGCTAGAAGACATTGAATACCAAGTCCATGCGCTTAATGAAATCCGCCTTGGAGAGAAAGATATAGCCAACGGTAAGGTCAGCAGCCATTCGGATGTACTAGAAAGTCTTAAACATTGGCTATAGAGATTAAATGGGCTGAACGAGCAAGCCTGCCTTTAAAGAACGGCTTCAATATAGAGAAGCTCACGACTCCCTGATCAATGTTAAAAAAGTTGCATTCAGGGTTACAAAAGGCATTGAGTTCCTATCCTCTTTTCCAGAGTCAGGGCGTGCTTTCGTTTCGGATAGCGGTAAGAAATACTTTCAGTTTGTTATCCACAAGAAGTATAGACTCATTTACATGAATAGATGGAAACATTGTCTATATTGTAGTCTTTCTAGATGTACGCAATGAAACTGCGCTGCTGGACTTCTTAGAAGGTATTTGAAATACCCTCTCTTGTTGGCGTTCACTCGGGTGTTTTATAGTTTCAGTGCTAGTGTTCTTTTTGGGGTGACTGTGCCGCTTCCTTTCGCATAAGAAGAATCAATGGGGGTTCCGTTATTTTGAAGATAGGCGTAGGCCGAATCCTTTTGTTCTGAATGAGAGCAACGGAAGATCGTTGCTGTTATAGATGGTGAGTACGGGGTTTTTGTGGAATCCGTAATAAACGGCCTTGGGGTTATCTACGCCGTCTTTCCAGACGGTGATGCGATTCCCTTTAATTGTCATGGATGCGTAGTGCATGGTTCCCGAACTGTCTTCTATGACAAAACCAGCATTGTCTCCCTCTTTTTTATCCTCTTTGTAGATAAGTCCGGTGCCTGTGTTTTTAATGGTGATAATAATTCGGCCTGCTTCAATAGTAGAGCTTTCGAAGAGTGGGTTTAATAAGTCTGGCGCTGTATCGCCATAAACGGCAGAGCGTGCTGTCAGGGCGTAACGGTGACCAGCAATGTCTTTCGCCTCGTAATGGACGCCATTTTTTGCATTAGCTGGTTCAAATTCTTCTGGAGTCATGGTGGTTGAATTGCCAAGGTCATTAAGGGCAACCATGCACGCTTTGCCTGCGGCAAATCCTTTTTCTTCTATATTCTCAATATTCATCCAGTATTGCTCGTTTATTAAGTACGTATTTGCTGGGTCTGGAGTACCATTTTCTCGCGGGCCTAAGTTCGTTAGTGATCCAACGATAAGCCAAAAATCATCGTTCCATTGCGTGCGCCAGTGATCAATCATTGCCTTGTATTTATTCGCATGTTCAATGTCTGATGAGCCACCCTCCCCACGATGCCAAATCATTCCACGGCAGGTATATCCCTCAAGCGGACGAATCAAGCCGTTATATAAAACATGGGGTACATTATATTCATTCATGCCGACTGGATAACGCGGGTGTTTTTTATTGCCAGCTACGACAGATGCTTGATACGCTTCTTTCCATTCTCGCAAGCCATTCCATAAACCGTCTTTGTCCGTCCATTTTTTTCGTATTTTTTTTGCAGCATGTTTATTGGCATGTTCTAAATCTTTTGGAGCACATTGTTCTAGAATTTCTTTCTGTATCCATGTGTGCGACCCCGTACCACTTACACAATGTTGAATAAGGCCAACCGGTACGTTTTGTGTCTCGAGTATTTCTTTGCCAAAAAAATACGGCAGAACACATGAATCAATGGTTGTTTGGGAGCTGTAGGCTTTCCACGCCACATCTTTTTGAACAGCAGGGTCTAGGTCCTGCTGTGGCTCTGCTGCGATTTCTATATTCAAATTAATAAAACGCATTAAGGGATGTTCTGCGTCTTTCATTTGCTGAGTCCGTTTGGTGTATCCATTTCGCTGGTCCACCTTGAAAGTGCGTGCCATATTTGATTGACCGCCAGCCATCCACACTTCTCCCACAAGAATATCAGACAGAGTTATACTTTCATTTCCGCACTCTATAGACAAAGAGCGGCCTTCTGCACTAGCCTCCATCGCATCTAGCTGAACCCGCCAGCAACCTGCGGCATCTGACACCGCTGTTTTGCGCTGGCCTGCAAATGAAAGCGACACCTCTTTTCCAGCTTCTGCCCAGCCCCATATCTGCACTGATTTTTGTCGCTGCAAGACCATGTGATCTTGAAAGATAAATGCTGTTTTGAACTCTTGCGCCTGTATGCTTGAAAGGAAAACACACAACAGCACACAAACGTGAAAATACAGTAATTTCATAACTCTCATCCTTTTCTCTCAGAACTCAATCAATGGACGGCAACAACATGCCCATCTGATGTGCCGATATAGATAACGCCATCTTCGACCCACGGGCACGAATTGATTTCGCTCCATTTTTTCGTAAGTGGTGAAATTTTATGGTCCCATTTTTTCACTCCCGTTTTGGAGTCGAGAGCATACATATTACCATCATAAGATGTGAAATAGACCATCCCATCTTGTTTTGAAACGGAAGCGGAAGATCTAATCAATCCGTCTGCCTTGAATGTACTAATGATATCAAGTGTTTCTGCATCATAGGTGTAAAAATACCCACTGTCACAACCCAGAAAGACTTTGCCGTCCCAAACCGTTGGTGATGCGTAAGACATAGCCCTTTCTTTTGCCGGTAAATGAGGCTCTATATATTTCAGAAGAGAGGTTCCGTCTTTTTTGAGTTCACCCCATGCGACAGCAGGGAAGCGAGGGTTTGTTCCAATCAATGCCACTGAAGCGCCATAGAACTTCCCATCAACTAATGCGGGTGTCGCACGGCAAAAGCTGAGAGTGATGTTAGACATTCTCAAGAAGAGCCCTGTTTCGACTGAAATAATAGGCACGTAATCCCCAGAAGGATTTAATCCAAACATATACTCCGCATTCATTGTAAGGCCTGCAGTTAGAGGAGTATACATTTTTATTGAGCTATAAACCTCTTTTCCTGTTTCCATATCAAACCCAGACACGCCTTTAGCCGCTACCGAAAAAACCAAGCCATAGGCCACCGCAGGAGAGAAGCCAACCAGTTTACCGTTACTTTTTTTCGGTATCACCTTCCATTTCACCGTTCCATCCTTTGCGTTTACAGAATAAATATGGCCATCACACCCCACAAAATAAACGAAACCATCTGCGACACAGGCAGAGCTCACAACACCCGAGTACTCTTTGCTGGTCCCCTTCAGAATTGGAAGATTCCAGACTTCTTCTCCTGTATCTACATTAAGCGCAAAGAACCCTTTGTTTGACCCAACGTAAATAATGCCATCATATAAAACGGGAGAAGATAAGACGGTGTCCCCTACTTTAGTTCTCCATTTTTCGCCTGTTTTATCAGGAACACCTGTCGTGTCTATTGCTCCTGTTCTCGACAGACCAAAACGCCAACACCTCAGGCTCTCCACGGCCTTCGCTTCAAACACGTCGTCTTCTGCCTGAACAGCAGCAGTGCTAGCGAAAAGCATGGCTAACAGTACTAGTATTTTACTCATCTTATATCCCTTTATTTTAATGGTTTCGTTCCGTCGTTAAACAACTCTGGCTTCATGTTGTTTATTTGTTTTGCAGACTTTAGTTCTTCTTTCCCGTCTTCAGGATGCGTTCCTGCTTCACAGCGAATAACTCTAAAGCCAAAATCTGGGTAATAAACATATCTATTTCTATCAAGTTGCCCCAGAATCAACTTCTTCCTGTCTACACTCTCATTTATCCAAGACCCTCCCAAACAAAAATATCCCGGGTCACGGATTATTTTTTCTTCTCCAAAAACCAGCGTGATGTTCTCTTTTGGGTTATTGACATCCAAGGTATCAGGTCTTAGACCGCCATAAACCCTCCCCGTCTTACTGGACAGAGTCCATTCATTAACATTTCCAACGATATCATACAATCCAAACTCGTTGGCTTTTTTTGTCCCAACGGAATGAGTCCGTCCGCCAGAATTCAATGCCGTCCAGCTATAATCAGGATCTGTAGATATACATGTATCGGTTCCTCCGTTGAACATGTATTCAAACTCGGCAAATGTAGGAAGGCGATATCCATCAGCATCCCATTTAATAAAGTACCAACTGTGAGGGGCATCATTTTTCATTCCCATATATTGCTCCATTTGAGGTTTTTTATCTGGGTCAAACATTTCTTTTGTAGACATTTTTATAGGACGATAGAGTTCGGCCTTACGCTTTACCTTTGTCTTTGCTTCATCCATATAAAAGAGCGGAGTCCTTCCTTCCATTTCAGAAAGAGCATTACACCAGACAATCATGTCAACCCACGTTATTTGAGTCACGGGCTCGTCTGTTTTATGGGGGTATCCATAGTAATACATGCTTCCCATATCACCGTTTTTATTAAATTCATATCCATGAGCTTCCCCCCACTCTACAACTTTTTGCCACTTTGCATACGTCGTCTCATATCTTGCCGCATAAAAAGAGTTCACCTTTGCTTCTTTATTATTACCATACCTTTTAATGACTCCCTCCGGTATTTTAATAAGATCTAAGGCATTTTCTTTTTTGCCTGCTTGTGCAATGGCTTTTGTTCTTTCTTCTTTTTCAAAGGTCCAGCTTTTCGTAATTGGTTTGGGGTTGCTCAATTTCGGGTTTTGCAATCCGGCTTTTCTGCGCACTAGGCGAATCCCTATATCCCCATTCCCGTCCCAAGGGGTATCTCCATATTTTGACAGGGATGATTCAGCGGGATTCGAAGCGTTCCGAAAACCTCCACCGAGAACTGTTACAGCGGAGTCAGCAGGATCATAAACATCACCATGAGTCCATACGAGTTCCCAGACATTACCGTCCATATCATACATGCCATTTTCGTTCGCCGCACCTAAGCCAACCGCAACGGTCCCCTCTGACTGTTGATTCTTCTCATTATCTGAATCCTCTACCCCCTGACCTCTGGCCGCCTCCCATTCTGATACAGTTGGTAAACGATGCCCGTCGGCAGACCATTTAATATAGATCTTCGGAAGAACGACTTCCCACCACTTTGGACTTTCTTTGCACAATTTTCCCCAACCAGGATTCTTTACTTTTGTGGCTATGTGGTCCCCTCTAAACACCGTGTTACATTCAGGGTCTAAATAGTAGGCAGGTGTTTTTCCCTCATATTCCGATATGGTGTTGCAAAATGCCAAAGCATCATACCAACCAATGTTGGTAACTGGCTCATCCTGTGAATGCTCTTGTATTTTACCTTCTGGCAAATAAGTCATGCTTCCCATATCTGCATGCGCACGATAGACATAGCGTGCATCAAGGTGATAAAACGGTGCATTTCCCCATTTATGTATTTTCTTGTATAAAGCATAAGGAACTTCACTGGTACTCATATAGAAGGAATCTGTTTCAGGAGTATTGATTTCCTTCATATCAATATGAACAGAACCCTGCTCTGGACGGTTAATAACGGCCTTTGCGCTTAAGCCGTACCATTTACAGTGCGCTTGTTGTCCTTTTGTTTTACTATCTTTTGCAAGATACCACCCTATGGCCTGAACATCTTTGAATTCATGCTTTTCATATTTTGCTGTTTCATGGTCTAAATGAATTTCATATCCCTCAGGATAAAAATTTGACCACGTAGCTTCATTCGGGCTAATCTGGCAAATGAAACCTTGAAGAATTGATTTATCTTTTCGCCGCCCAAACCCAGGACCTTTTGGCATATATTTCTTTGCCTGCTTGCCGTCCGATATATACCATTGTTGCCCATCCTGTACAATAAACCGAGTATCATCCCATCCCAACCAGTATCCTCTTGCAGGTTGAGAGCTAATCACTGAGTCATCATCAAATGTGACTGTATTGTTGATGTCATTAAGATTTAAGAAGTCCTCTTTTTTCCAGGACAGAACATAATAACCCTGCATCCAGCTTTTCGGATCCTTCGCATTTGGCATTATATTTAACGGGTGGTCTTCCGCTCTTGGATCAAACCATGTATTTGAGTGGTCGGGGTTGATGCCCAACTCTGCAAATCCGCCGCCACGCCCCATCTTGCCCAATACTTTTTTCTTATCAGCAAATGTTAAATAACACGTTGCTCCTCCATATAATTTATAACTTTCTCTTTCCGGAAAAGTACCGCTAAAAGGCCATTGTGGAACGCCCATCGGATTCGTCATGCTCCAGGTGTACGAACGAACAATTTCACCCTCATCAATTGCACCATCACCATCAATATCGTAATCATAAAAAGACTGTACCCCATTGGGGTCATCCTTAGATCTATGTGCAGGGCCATTTGCATTTCTCCAAGAACAGTAGCCGCCACTCCCTTCATGCCCTCCGGTATCATGGCGCGTCCATTTGCCACAGTAAGAGACGATTTGACTAGGATGCGGTTTAATCTCACCCTCTCCTCGCCTCGGGTGCCAGTTTTTTTTCTCATTCCATTTTGGGTATTCGTTCTTTAGGGTCTCTACAGTATCACATTGGATGACCCCATGTTCTGGGATAATAAATTCCTCTTCAAATGGATTGACACGCTCTTCAGCGTACAAGCCCGAACTCATAATACCGACTGATGCCATAACTACGGCAAGTACATTATTTTTCATTTCTGTATTCCTTCTTGTTTGTCAGTTCTCTGAAATGCATACGCAACACGGGGCTTTCATGCGTAATTACACTAAAAGAGTTCATTGGATAGCTTCCTTCGCTATAGAAATTTTCAGCGGATAGCCACAGACACAAGATGTGCTCTGGTATTCTGGCATGAGCAGAACTCCCCCTACAGGTAAAATACTCACCCAGCATGTTGGCCGAGTAATCTTAGTTATTGCACTCGATTTTCCTTGAACGAAGTCATAGGTATAAATAGAAGAGTTTCGGTAAAACAGGTTGGTTGCAGAGGCAGTTCCGACACTACACCGGTATCCTTCTTCAATATAACTCACTTCTCCGTCACTTATTTGAAAGACTCCAATGTACCCGTAGTAACGCATCACAATTTTACCGTCAATGATGGTTGGGTGCATTAATGCTTGATTATGATTACTTTCATTGCGCAAATAAGGGTTTCGGTTTTTATCTTCCACATCCCAATTGGTTTGTCCTGTAGATGGGTTCATGGATACTAACCGGTAGAAAACTGTCTTTTTATCAACAAACCATGATTCGGTTGTCAGCAATAAGTCATCTTTTTTACAGAGGAACAAAACATCCGTCGCTTTTGACGCAAATGGCTTCTCCCAGAGAACTTTGCCACTCTTCAGGTCCAAAGAAACCAAGAAGAGATTTTTACGAATAACATCCAGTCCCAATGTTCCATCTATCTGTATGTCTGCCGCTGGGTTTCTTGTCTCATAAAAATACATCACATCACCATCTATGGTAATCGTGGAATTAACAACAAGCCCTTTGTGCGTCCATCTTTTTTCATGGCCTTTTTTATCATACACGGAAACTTCTGTACTCACAACTGGGTGATTAAAGACAATTTCTTTTCTTACTTTATTTTGTCGATGGAATTGATCCCAGTTCCATCCTTTTGTTTTACCTGGACCACATCTCGCCTTCACATTTTGATACGAAGCAATAATAAAGTCTTTGGAATATCCGACATACCCCCAGTCGCTCTCAGATGATTCAGTAACCAAGGTTTCTCGGGTTTCTCCGGTCGCCACATCCAATAACAGCAAACTATCTCCAGAAATAACATACACATATCTTTCATCAGCACAAATAGGGGCGGCTTGAAAAGGCATAAGTACTCGTGATGAGTGCGGGATTTCTTTTTCCCAGAGAATCGTACCGTTGTAGTTATCTACTGCCGTGATGTAATCTTTGCTGAAAACAAAGAGCAACCCATTGTAAGACACTGGGCCCATGGGAACCATGTGTCGGTTTATAATGCGCTCTGTTCCCGGCGGCCCATACCACGTTATATCGTATTTACTTCCGCCGACTAACTCATCTTCACCATTTAAGGTATTGGCAGTATTAGCATAGAGGTGCCCCCAATTTCCAGCACCGGGCAATGCTCCTCGCACAAAAGAATAAAACGACCCTTGTTCTTCCAATTGAGAAAATGAAGACTTCTGGCGTGCCACTAAGACACCTCCATAAGGGCGAATGAGTCTGTTGATTTCTTCTTCTGCCCAAGCGCTTTTGTCCTCAGCCATAACCACGATATTTGCAAACCAAGAAAGGTACTCTGAAAGCTTATCTGCAGAACAATGATGTATGGACATGGATGATCCATACGCGTCATAGTCTTTTAATTCAGACTTGAGCATGTTCGCTTTTTCCAGATCACTTTCCAATCCGATTACATGAAAAGAGGATGTTGTTGCTAATTCATAGAGCAGTTCAGCATGACCACCAGCATCTAAAACGAGACAAAAACCTTTCTTCCGTTCCGTCTGATCTAAAGCATAGGCCGCAAAAGGCTTCTCTGCCTGGGCTATCATAGCTGGCTTAACGGTCTCTACTGATGGAACCGAGGGGCCTTCTCCGAAACAGTACACTTTCCCTGTATCGGTGGCTGCAATGATAGCGCCATTTGCTATTGAAATATCCCACACTTCGCCATCAACTTTTTCTTCCCATACCTTCTCTCCACTTTGAAAATCGTAGGCGACTACTGCTCCATTACTCCCAATAATTACGGCATTGGCACATGCCTGCATATTCAGACTACTTTGAGAGACATTTTGTTTCCAGTTCATACAAGGAGGAATTTTAACCACGGTTCCTTTATCCTCTTGTAAAGGAAATCGTGCAGCCCAATAGTTTGGGTATTTTCTTTTCTCTTCCAGTACAGATTCCTGTAGAGACCGTTTGAATTCGTCTTTTTTTAAGGAAAATAGTGTCTGTCCATATAAACCATTTTCATCCTCATAACCATTCGGCATCTCCACCATTCTGCCTGAATCCATTACGCGTAAAAAGTAATAACGATCTTTGGCACATATGAATTTATCTCCAAAAATACCGATACTTCTCCCACGCATTTTTGAATTGAATTTTTTACTTTGCTTATTCCACTTCTCAGTATCAGTCAGAGTTGCTCGAAAAAAGTAGATACCGCTAAAAATAGGACCGTAAGCAACAACATCATCGCCCAGAGCAACAGCACCGACTCCACCGGTGCTTCTCCGGTAACGAAGTTTATCTGTATTTAACATGTTTCCCGTTTGAAGGTCAAATTCTACAGGAGAGGTATCTCCAGTAGGGATATACATCACATCTCCATCAATCATAATATGCCCTTGAAATGCTGTTGCGTAATCCTCATCCAATTCAGACTTCCACACGACACTACTGTCTGCCACATTGACTGCACAAACATACACTCCATTAGTCGGAAATAACCCCATAGCAAAATAGGCAATACCATCTTTCACCGTAACTCCGGTTCGGCATGGCCATTGCGAAGTAAAACGACCATTACCAATACACCAACGTTGGCGATCCAACGGACTGTAGCGCCAGATCTCCTCTCCTGTATTCGCGTCCACACAGTAGGCAAAACCATCATCTGATCCAAATAATATCCTACCATCGGCATACGTTGGTGATAAACGCACTGGAGCATTTGCGTAAAATGCCCATATTTCTTTTCCGCTGTTTTGATCAATACAACGTACACACGATTCCATTGGCGAGTTGAAAAAAACTTTTTCATCAACACTTATTACCTGCGGTGAGTAGTCATATGTAATAGAAGGTCGACCTGGCTTCTTTACATAACTTTTTCTAAATAGAGGATTTGGCAAAGCATTATGAGAAACCCACTGTGTATTGAGTGGAAACTGCAACTCTTCTTCAACATAACCACGGCGCTGAACATCCCCATTATGTGTTGGCCAATCTGCCGCATTAACGATTGAGCACATGATGAAGCAAAGGAAAAGCCCCTTCATGACTTCATGGGATACTGTGTGTATCTTTAGTTTATTCATTGTTATACCCTTTATTTTGGCGAACCCAGCAACGGACATTCTTAGTCTATACCTTCAAAAACATACAATATTAACGAGCCCGGTGGAAGGCCACGATCATCTGATCCACTTTCGGAATTGATGTGTATGCTACCGTCTTTGAGAATGTGAGTGGGTAATTCCGTTGTTGTAATGCCCACCCTGTCTTCATAAAGATTATGCTCGCGTAAGGCTCCTGTCATACTGTGTGCGGTAATTTTTTTTGCACCACTTATTGGCAACTGCACGGTAACGGGCGTGTAGCCATCATCTTCTGCACGTGGATAGCCGTCTATTTTACGCGAAAGCACAAAGAGCGATAAACGATCCCCTTTACGCGTTGCGTAACTCGCCACGAGTGGAGCATTTTTGAGGGCGCGGCGACGTTTATATTTTGGCAGATCTATAGTCGGCACACTCTCACTACTAACGGTGAGGTAGTCACCTTGGCCATAGGTATTATACAGTTCCATAAGTTTCCATGATGGGAATGCCGCACCAGAAAAATCAGAACGCATGTGTGACTGAAAAATTGCCATGTCTGATGATGCACCATAACCAAAATAGACCTGCATTTCAAAATTACCATCATACGCGAGACATAAGAAGGTATCAAGCGTTGCCACGCCAGAGCATTGCGAAGTCATTACTTTAGCTTGGTCAATTTTTGCTATATTATTCAACCCTTGAATTTGGTAGCCAGGCCCTGCTTCATAAGTCCCCAAGCGAACCGCATGTCCTTGTTCTGCTAACGCTTTTTGAACACCAGCAATTTTGATAGCAGCGGCCTGTGTTGACCACGGCACATTCATCATAGTGTTAAAATAGCTCGGATCATTGGGAGCAACAGGTCCTTCACCTGTATCCCAGCCACCATTGTATACGGCAACGGTTAACCAATCACTACGTGGACTGAGCGATACGGTATCTGCGCCATAGCCATTGATGCGGCCGTTTCTCAAAGGGCCAAACCAGCCCCCTACCGCAAATTCACTCTTTTCTTTTATATTCTTCCAATAGGGACTTTTTTCATAGACATCAATCATCCATTCTTGATATAAGCCCAACAACTCCCCGTCTTTGTAGGTTCTTCCTGTTGTTGCATCGGTCATACTGATGCCCATGAAAACCCACGGAGCGAAAGGGCCATTCCATGTTTCGTTACTGACTTCAAACATCAATTTGTCAAAAGAATCCGACCACGGCTTATGATGCCCTTGTTGAAATCGCTTATATGCCCACGGCTTTGTCTCTGGCGAATCACTCTTTGGATCATAGGGCGCTGCTATATATTCAATAAAACCAAGCCAGTCATCTTCGTCAAAAAACATTTCCACTTGAAACCATGGCTGCATACCGGTTTTTTCAACTGGGCTCAACCATGCCGGGAGTGTTGCCACTTTATTTGTCTTGGAAAAACCTTTGTAACTCGTCATGCCTGGGGCAGCCAGCAGGTCGTCCAATGTATAACCTGCTTTGGTTTTGATATAGGTATGGTCTCGCCACCAATACATGCCACTAGATTTCATTGTCTCAATATGCCATGGGTCTGTTTCCATAAATGGTTGATCTGTTTTATACATACGAAGATTATCTGCCCAAAGGGTTCCTGTTCCAGAAAAATGTGCATGCACATAGCCAATTGAACTCGTCATTTCAGCTGGGACGGTAAACTCATACGACAACTGTTTCCATGTTCCATCCACGGCATGAGCCTGCGTAGGTAGAATTGTTTTCCCAAACTTCCCACTGACTTCGAAACGCACTTCTCCACGTTCCATTTTTTCTTGGCGGAACCACCCTTCTACACGATAGGTTTTCCCAACCAGTAAAGGCGCGTACCACTTCCCGGCCTTTTGAAACTTGGCTATTTGAATAGACGTCTCAACAGACTGTTCCATCTCTACTTTTAAACAGGTTTTTCCTGGGTTCTCAAATGTACTGGGCAGTGGTTGAGGGTGAGCAACCAAAGACCATGCCCCTGGAGCATCTTTCCCATTTTCAAACGGCACACCAGGTGTTCCTTTGAAGCCGCCAAGACCAACACCGTGCATGTTTTTTTGTATATCACTCGTATAAAATTGCTTACGAACAAATACAAGATCATCTTTCTTGATTTTTTCTTGGTCATTAGCCGGAGCACCTGCAAGCTCCATGTAATTCCCTTTGTGCTCTTCAGGAGGCAGATAACTCACATATAAAGCGTATCCAAGCACATCTGAATCAGGGCTATCGGTCCACTGCAATTCTATCAGCTGTGTTTTATCATCATAACGCGCTTGAATCTGAGACGGTCCAGCAGAAGCCTGTTCTTGTGGTTTTGGCTTTAATAGTGCAAGTTTTTTATAAGCATCGCCCTTAGCTGCTCGTGGTGTTCTTCCTTTTTTATCTACAGCAAGCTCGCCAAGTTGCACTGAACAATTTGCTGTTTCTGAAACAACACAATTCTTATTGAATGATGCCAGTCCAATATATATCGGCTTATCACGCTGCCATTCGGCCTTGGCTGGAAAGCGAAAGGTTCCACCTGCGGGAATTAAGACCGCCTTGCCGTACATGAGCTGCCCAAGCTTACTGCCATACAAATACCAATCACTGGACACGTATGATTCTACAGTATCTCTTTTAACTACCGTCCACTTACCGTCAATGATTCGGCACACATGCACTTGTGCACCATCATAAAATCCTGTAGATAATGTTGCGTTCCACCAATTATGTGCGAGATCAATACGCTTATCACTATCCTGTGGAGCCTGCATTAAGTTATTAAAAGAGATCGGCTCATATGACCACGATGCATTGACATTGTAAAGTTCATCGCTTGGAACACAAACCGACCAAGGTCCGGGGTCTTTCAAACGGACCTGATCGCTCACAACAATATGAGCTGGGTCATTGCTATGGTCGGTACCATAGACTTTCTCTGCTGCTGGTAGAATACATCCACTGCTGACCAGTAAACAGACCACAATTCCGCACAGTTTCATGTCAGGCTCCTTTTCTCTTTGTTATTCAGGACAATAACTGGTCACTTTTTCTCTTCTCAGATCGAGTTGTTTCCACAGTCTGAATGTCTTTTCAGAAACGACTCGTTTCTGCTCGTCATACAGAAATGTTTTTTTATCCGTAACCGTTCCTTTTCTGTTGGTTGAAATAATTTCTTTCAAGGTGCCATCTGTATTGTATAGATACTCATCTTGCCGAATAAGCGAACCATTATTTGAAGAATATTTTTCATACTTCAAATAGCCATTTTCATAATACTCATATCCATATATGGCAACTATACTGCCGCTTGCACTCAGCTCTGTTTTTTTTGCTACACGTCCGTTTTTATACTCGTATTTTTCCTCCTCAATTTGCAGGCCGTCATTCCCGTATAATACATATTGTTCAGGAAGCTCATCCGTTTCTGAAGCAAAGGTATAGACTTTTTTGCCAACTGAATTATCTGTACTGTCAAACATTTCCATCGTCTGTACAGCGGAGCCTTTATAGGAATAAACTTGCTTTGAAAATACTTTTTGTGTCGCACTGTTTTTCTTTATTTTTTGCTGAATCTTTCCATCCATATATATGCATTCGGAATAACTGACGAGTTTATTCTTAATATATTCTGTGATGATATGCGGTGTTTGATCCGCGTTTTTAGTTGTTATTCGTGTGAGAACGTGCTGTTTTTTTTCATTGGCCTTTGGATACAAATAGACATCTTCCCTGCAATATGGTCCTGCGGGCAAGGCTATTTCTGTTTCTGTGCTGTCATTCGCAGCACTGTACTGAATCGCGTCCAAGAATGGGTCTTTCAACACGTCCGTCAAACTGCCGTAAGCAGGATCTTTCTGAAGCTGCAATTCATTCGTATACACTATCCATGCCGTGTTTTGCAGATACAAGGCAACCTCTGAGCTAAAATCAACAACATGCCCGGTAGAAGGGGCGACTGCTTGCATAATTTTTGCGGGCAAACCGACAGGAGAACGTTCTGTAACGGTGGCATAGATAACACAACATTGTAAATACTGGCCCCATACACTGGGATGACCGTCGGTGTCGCTTCTATACAAACGTATGTCAGGGCGCTCTCTGCCGACCCGTTCAAAAGCCATGCCGACAGGTGCAATACCAATGTCATGTGTTTTTGCGAGATAACGATATGTTTTCTTTATGGTGGCAAACTTTTTTGTGTCTTGATCTTTAGGCCATGTCGCTGAGCAAAACAATGTCATATCAGTCCGCAGTGTTTGAAGATAACGCACATATTCGTCCAGCCGTTGAATACCCCTCTCTTCAAAAGGGCCGCTGCTTAAACCATGAAAAACAATCCATTTCCACTGGGCATCTGAAACTTTTGCGCGTACACCGTCCATGTCTCTTCGTGCCTGTTTTCCTATTGATGCTTTTCTATGAGAGTGAGGTAATTCGTTCTGGCGGTTTTCTTGGAACATTCTTTCTTGATAGTACGCACGCGGGTGCCCCCGTTGGATTTTCACCTTAACACCTTCGTAACCAGCGTTACTGAAGAAAGCATGTGAAATACAATCCGCTCGACCACCAGCACTCCAATAACTCTGGCCAATCAACAGAAGCTTTGCTTGTTCTGCCGCTACTGCTCCCGAACACAGAATAGAAATTATGACTATAATATAAACGTTCATGCATCAGCCCCTTCCATTATTTTACAACAATCATCCCATGACACAAAGGCCCTTATAGCAACCTCACTGTGGGGAAAAAGTGCCTTGCCTTCTGTCTCAGCCCGATTTCCGGAAGGTTTATCGTAAAACCCTGTTGCCACAAAAAAATACCCTTCTTTTGATTGGTTCATTTTTTGCTTTTGCTCTGTGGGGCTAAGCCGACCGATTCGCCCTCAATAATAAATGGTTTTGTTAACGTCAGGGATTCTGGTGCGGTGGTGTCTGTCATTCGTGCCCAGAGTTTATCTAGGGCGATGTGGACCATTCGCTCAAGATCGCTGGCGATAACCGTTAAACGGGTCAGGCCGTAGGGCTCAAGCTCTGGCTGTTCATTACCCAAACCTGGGCCCATAAGCGACACGTCTTTCGGCACACGAAGATGCATGCGATCAAGGTAGCCAATAATATGTTTACTGACAATGTTGCTCTCAGAATAAATAGCTGTTGGGAGCGCTCCTTGTTGAGCCAGTTCATGCCAATACGCGATAAATGCCTGCTCATCACAGGGGCGATACCAATACTCTTCTGGATTGGTATAGCGACGGCCTTCCATGCCACGCCGTTTAATGGCGGCATCAAAGGCAAGCTGTGACTGCAAGGCCGCAGGCACTTCAGCCAGAAAATGCTCTGATACCACATGCAGCACCGAACGGTGGCCTTTGTTGAATAAATAATCCACAGTCATTTCAGCATTCATGCTGCGATCATTGGCAACCGTATCACAATTTGCGTGGCCCTGCAAAGCGAGAATCACCAATGGGACATCCGCTTTCTGTAATCGCTCCATAAAGGCTTCCGGTGGATGCTTATCCGAAAACAACAGCACGCCACTGACTTTCTCAAGATCAAGCGCCTCACCAGCGCCATCTATAGAATCAAAGCTATCGATTAAGACCGATTCCATGTGACCGCATGCACGTTCTTTTAGCTGCGCCCGTATATGTGCGGTGAACACGGGTGTCATGTGTTCTGTCCTACCGATGAACACAATATGACAGCCTTCATCTTTCGTATGATCATCGGCACATTCTTCTTGTTCACAAACCAGCCAGCCCTTACCGCTTACCGACTGAATAAGCCCTTCATCACGCACCTGCGCCAAGGCAAGACGCAAGGTTCCTCGGCTGACGTCAAAAGCCTCGGCCATCTCCCGTTCGCTCGGCAAGGTGCCGCCGGGCAGCAAAGTACGGTCTGCGATTCGTTTCCGCAGCAACGAAGCCACATGCTCAGGGAGAGGTATTCGTGTCTGCATATTCCCGCCTCCTTCCTTGCCAGATAAATGAACCATAAATGTACAGGTTTTATACCACAGGGCCGACGTCTGTCAAGATATATATGCGCCTAATTTAGCTATTTTTTTCAATATGACCACAGTGATCAGATCATAAGAGCTCTATTGTTACCGTTCCTTTTTGTACCAGATGAACAATAAGGGTTCCGCTTTTTTGGTCGTAAGAAAAGTCGGTGGGCTGTCCGTTTACGGTGACGGAACAGGGCGATGATGATGTCCATGCGAGGTACGTACCGGAGTCAAGAGCTTCGCCACACAAACTGGTCTGTGTCTGTTCAATGACTTGGACGCTTGCTGGGGCGTTGTATTTGTCTGTGAGTCCGAATGAGATGATAGGTCTGTCTAGCGTTTGCACCCATATGAGCGCTGCTGTTGCTGGTTCCAGCTCTACGGAGAAAGTTTCTTGAGCATGACAACGCACCAGCGTTTTGGTGCCATATTGCCAGCAGAGATATTCTTCTGCTTGTCCGGAAACATCAGCAGGGCTGTAGTGTGCACGCAAAACATCATCTGTCTGTCGGCTGCAATGGAAGAGGCCGATGACTGCTGCGGTTCCACATTTGTTGTCTATTTTGAGAACCGATGGTTCATTCCAACAGTCGGTAAATAAGGAGTCACGGGCAGGAAGGGCTGGCGCATCGCATAATAAAGCCTTACCGTCTTTTGTGCACAAACGGGCCAGCAGATCGAAGTCTTGTTTGTTTGGGTGGTCCGACACATAAATCGGGCCGCCAGAAATGGCACGAGCCATAGCATGGAACTCGGCATGATCGGCGTGGGTTTGGAACATGTCCCAGTCTGGCTGGCAAAATTGTTGGGACCAAATATTGTTCATCGCGTTTTGGTGGACATGGGCCTGCTGCACCGCTCGCGGCGCTTTGGGGTAATAATCCATAGAGTTGCGCCACGCATTGGATGTTTTCAGATTGTAGGCTACATCATTGCTTTGCGACATGCAGTGCAGAACGTTACCTTTGAAATATTTATGACTGGCTGTTTGCAAAGCGTCTTGATAGGTCGCCATTGTTGGGGCGTGGTCCAACAGGGCCGCTGTAAACCATTCCAATCCTGATTGGCCGTCTACTTTGACCATGTCCACACCTTGCGCGTGGAGCCACGCATGGAACTCTTCATAGAATGCCTGTATGTCATCGGGGTGAATGAGGTTGAGCGGGTCTTTTTCTCGCCAGCCACCAAAAGGTGTATAAGCGCTGTTTTTAAGTAAACGATAACGTTGCGCCAAAGCACCGTCGGCATGGAGCCCCCACCAATAACCAACAAAGGCGTGCCACACCGCAAATAATTCTATACCATATTCTGTTTTGGTTTTCTCAATGAGACTGCGCAAGCCATGTGGAAATGATTTATTACACGCTGGGAAATCTTTTAATTGAGTGTTTTCTACATCAAGCCAACCGTCATCTAAAATCATAAATTTCGGTTGAATACCGCCTTCCTGAAAACTTTTCAAACCATCCAACACGCCCTGTTCATCCAGTTCGGTGTAAAAGGCATCCCAAGTACACCAGCCGAGGTACTTTGCATAAGGCGGTGTCTGTTTATTTTCCCGCAGCTCAAATGTTTGTAAAGCATCACGTACATCGCGCATGGTTTCTTGAATAAGCACAAAGGGGTCATCACCAAGTGCCGTGCAAGCTAAACGTGTTCCTGATGAAATGTTGCCTGACAGAGCGCCATCAGCCACCAAACACACGCCTTTTTCTTTCGTCCCGCTAAGGCTGACACGAATATGTCCATCAACCAAAGGCAAGAGAATGCCATAACGCCCGTCTTCTCGTTCCCACAAAAGGAATTGCGTATCGTGTAATACATCAGATTCCGTATTGCCGAAAGATGGCGCTATCCAATGTGGCTCATAATGCATCTTATCGCCGTGTTTGTCAAAGGCATCAAAGCGACCCTGTGGATCATAACGCCCTAAGGAAACGAAATGTTTCATCTGTGGGATGCGGAGAAACAATCTCTCATCTTTTTCTGATAAGATTTGGGTAGTCAGCAATACATGGCTTGCTCCATTTGTTTGAGCGCAAAGAGCTGAAGAGTGGTATACGGACAGTTGTTCAATAGGCATAAATATCCCTCATGTTACATATCATCTATGTTATCAAGGTCGAGGTCGTCTATGCCGACATCGGGGACGGTTTCTTTTTCGGCGTCTTTCACCACCTTGTCTTCGGCAGTGTCGTTTGTTTCTGAGGCAGCTTTTTCCTGTGCTTGCTCTGTTTCTTTTTCTGTTTTCCGTTTTTTTCCAGTGCCAAGACCGAGAATGCCTTGAAAGGCGGGAAATAAAATGCTTTTTCCTAATTTATTTAATTGCATATTTTTTCCAACTTTTGAAATGACCGCTTGCTTACCATTAGCAGACATCCAGTCCAAGCATATTTTATGACCATCTAAAAGAGACACGCGCTTTTTCTTTGCAACAGAACGAACCGTATCAGATAAACGCTGAGCAAATGCCCAGTCTTCAGATTGTTCATTCACGCCAAGCGGCGGACAAGTGACTAAAAAGAAAAATTCGGCATTCGGCTTAACTACATCCACTGCTTTCAACAGCAGGTCTTCATACGACTCTTCTATAAATTTCTTACCGGGAGGACCGTTGCGACTTGGTATAATATGTCCGCCACAAATCAAAAACATCACCGTTGCTTTTTGATTCACCAATAAGATCAGTTCTTTGTCTTGCCTCAAGAGACCGTTCCGAGACGAGAGACTATCAAGATGGAATTGAAATGGAGTAGATGAAAACCGCTCGCCAAGCTCTGCTCGACCAAGGTCTTGTAAATCTTCTGCCATACGGGCCCACCCTCCGCGTGTGGTAATAACCCGCACGCGGTCATCTTCTCGTAACTCCCGTTCAATCATTCCGGCGGCCACGCCAAGATACGGCTCCAAGCTAGTCGCCAAGAGCGCCTTCCCCATATCATTGAGGACAGCTCCCTTTTTAAGCAGACCGTCTGTATGTGTGTGCTTGGCAACAACTGCTCGCAGGTCTGCACAGGCAAGGTTGTGTTTTTTCGCTTGTTCGCGGATACAATCCGCCACGACATCTATATGTACGTTTGCGCCTTGTATTTTTGATGAAATCACAGAAGGCGTACAGACAATCAGCAAGAGCTTTCTTTCTGCGCAGGTTTCAACAACATCGCTCATAGCTGCAATAAGCGTTGCTTCCTCAGTGTTTGGACCGGTTCCTTTTTTTATGTCACAGGCATCGTGCATGCCAAGAGCAACAATAACCCGCCCACCTTCATCAATTTTTGCTTTTTTCAAACACCTTGCAAACGATTTTGAAAGGTCTGCCCATCGACCTTTTTTCTGTTTGATGACGGTAAATCGAGAACGTTTTGTCTTAAAATCGTCGGCATATTCCTTTTTTAAGAGATCGGCGATGGGCGCTGTTATTTCATCACCGATAAACACAACGTTTTGTCCTGTTTTGAGTGATGGCGTTGCCGCCCAAAGAGCACATACGGTACAACTCATCACAAAACACAAGGATGCTCTTAAAATGGACACACCCATAAGGAACTCCCTTTCATTAATCTGCGGGTACTAAAACGATCATAGATAATTCATTTAGTATAGATATGGAGGAATGCGGTAAAACATGGATTTAATACTCTTTTGCAGAGTTGACCATTATCACAATAATACACTACACAAAAACGTAACCACAGCAGCTCCAATAATATTTAATATCAAACCTTCAGTCACCATTTTACGAACAGGGAATAAATGACTACCATAAACGATCATGTTTGGTGGAGTGGCGACGGGCAGCATAAAGGCACAACTTGCGCTGATGGCGGCTGGGATCATAAGAATCATGGGGTCCATATCTGTACCAACTGCAACGGTGGCAAGGATGGGCATGAGCAAGGTTGTGGTGGCGGTGTTGCTGGTGAGTTCGGTCAGGAATGACACAATTAAGCACAGCGTGAGTATCATCAGCCAGCTTGGCCAGTTGACAAAGTAGCTCATATTTGCTGCAATATCAGCCGTGAGCCCGGTTGATTTAAAGGCGGAGGCAATAGCAAGCCCACCACCCATAAGCAAAAGAATACCCCACGGGATGCGCGACGCGGTTTCCCAATCGAGCAATTTTTTCTGTTCACCGGATTCGTGTTTTTCACCATCGTTTATGAGGAATAAAATAACAACGGCAAACAAGGCGGTGTAGCCATCATGTGCACCTTTAAAACTTATTTCTGATAAGCTTTCTTTGTAGGAATCCAAGAATGGCAAGACCAATGCCATCCATGACCAATCGCTGAACCATGTTTTCCAGCCGCCAAAAGGAGCGCTACGTGTCACCCAAAATAGGGCCGTTACAGCAAAGATTATAAGCACACGACGTTCAACAGATCGCCAGGGACCCATGTCCTCTATAACCACTTCGCTGGAACCGCTTACTTTGCGGGTCAGCCAAAGCCATGCGACGGGTAATAAACAAATGACACAAGGAATGCCAATGCACATCCATTCAAAAAAGCCAAACTCATTTCCAGTTTGTTCTTGGTAGGCTCCCATAAAAACAATGTTGGGCGGCGTGCCAATAGGTGTTCCCATGCCACCGATGTTGGCGGCGTAAGCTATGCCCAATAATAAGGGTACGGTTATGGTTTTTGAAGAACTTTTTTGAATGGTTGCAAGTGCTATGGGCAATAAGGCCAAGGTCGTTGCAGTATTGGAGACCCACATACTCAGCAAAGCAGTTGCGACCATAAAAGCGAGGATGAGCATCTTATCATTTTTACGACCAAATGTTTTGATCATGCCCATTGCCAAGCGCGTATGCACGTTGCTTTTTTCCATGGCCGCAGCGAGCATAAACCCACCGAGCAGTAACAACACCATGCGATTGCCATAGGCCCCCGCTATCGCCTCTTGTGGCAAGACACCAAGGGTTGGAAAGAGCGCCAGCGGCAACAAAGAGGTGACGGCAAGCGGAATCGGTTCAAACATCCACCAGATAGCCGTCCATGTGGTGACTCCTGCCGCAATGGCATAGGCCGAATCTTTTCCGTTCATCAGCAGCAGAAGCACAAGTGCTAAACAAGAAAGCGGACCCGCCCAGAGCGCATATTTTTTGACCATATATCCCTATCCTCTGGGACTCTCCCCAGAAAAACATAGTAAGAGACATATTGGCCCCGAGTTCTTTCTTATTTAAGCAAATATGTCCTTATTAAACACTTTGCACAAGAGGGCCGTAAGGTTACATAATTTTGTTTCATACCCCTCCTCCCGCTGCTTATCTGTGACAAAGAAGCTCTTTTAGGGTGCCATCGGCAAGTCTACTCAATCTCCGCCTTCGACTGCCAGAAAAGAAACTCCCACCGCATACTACGGGAAATAACATGATAAACCGAAATACTGGACAACAAACACAACAAGAGAAACTGGCAGATAGTTACACTCACTAACCGACCACGACAATCTAGCATCCCGACGAAACAATATAACGAGAACACAAAAATGTAGAAATTCTCCCACACATCACTTCCATCACTATGCGACAGAACCCTTGGATCATGTGCATGCATACGAATACATAGAGGATAGAGCAAAATACGTAACGAGACTTACTCCCCGAGACAGACAAGATCTCCGGCTTTGGTGGTTACGAAAACGTTTCCCTTATCGACCCACGGTGTTGTGATGACTGGTGCGCCAACTTCAGCCGTCCATTGGTGTTTACCGCTTGTTGCATCCAGACAATAGACATTGCCGTCATGACAACCGAAGACGAGTAAGCCGTCTTCGCTGCTGACGGTTGGTGCTGAGTTGACTGGCTTTTTACTGGGTACGGCAAATTCCCAGAGTTTATGATATTTTGGTTTTTTTGATTTTGTCGTGTCCATGCCATAAACAATACCTGCATCTACGCCAAAGTAGACATTGTTTTTCCATAATGTTGGCGCGGTATTTTGGCGGAAATCATTGGTGCCGACTCCTTCAGTAACAATGCCGTGCCAGAGATCCGACAGGTTTTTCGCGGTATCGGTGACTACATGCAGGCCGCGCGAGGCGATGACATACACGAGACCGTCTTTGTAAGCGTGGGTATTAAAATAGCCGGAATCACCGCAACCAAAAATATCTGAGTCTACACGTTTGGCCCACATGACTTCTGATGTAGCAGCGTCCACCATACCGGCGTGTCCCCATTTTTCATCGAATTGGCCGATCAGCATGCCGCTTTCGGTTATTATTGGTGAGTTGGTTCGTGGCAATCCACCTGGTTTCACGCTGTAAGCCGCACTCGATTGTGGGTCGAGTTTCCACAAGAGCGTGCCTTTGACGGGATCAACCGCTATGAGCTGCGTTTCACCAACGCTGTAAAAAATAGCTTCAAAGGCGTAAGCAACAGAGCTTTTGATAATACCCGTTTTGACCTTGAGACTTTTAGCGGTGATCGCTTTTTTCTCTGTCCCTGTTTCGATATCAACCACATGCATAGTTCCAACATTATCACCCATATACAAGAGGCCGTTGGCGATGCAGGCAGATGAGGCCACGCCTTTTTTGACCGGAAGATGCCAACGCTCGCTGCCGTCTGTGGCGTTTATGGCGTATATGCCTTTTTTTCCGCCAACATAAACAGTGCCATCATACACGACCGGTGATGATTCGGTCGCTCCAACGTTTTGCGTCCACAGGCTTTGCGCTTGCGTGGCGAGGCCCTTTGTCTTCAAGGTTCCGGTGCGGTGCAGGTTGGCTCTGAAACAAGCGCCCTGTAAATCATTATAAGGCTTTTGGGTATCAACGGTTTTTTTCCATTCTTTCGGCAGGAAATCGGTGTGGCCGTCTTGCGTACGGTTATCTTTTTCTTGCACGGTTGTGGTGATGGTCATTTCTTCTGCGCCGAGCACAGAGCAGGCCAACATAAGACATAATGGTAGTAAGCGGAACATTAGCGAGCCCCTCCTTCTTCTATGGCTTTCACGTAGAAATAACTCCCCATAATTTCACCTTTTAATGTCAATTCTTTATCCAGCGCTTCATGAACTTCTCCGGCCAAAGGGCCGATCACTCGGTAGTCGGTTCCTTTGATGCTTACAAATGGCATTGGGCGGTTTTGGGCAATGCGCATGCCAAGAAAGCTATAGCGAGTATAGTGCCCATGCACGTCGCTGATGACTTCTTGTTTTTTACCGCCAACCCCATGCACCCGCTCAAACCATGAGCCACCTAAAATTGCAGGGTACCACATTTTACTGGTTTTACCGGTTTTCAGGTACATGTGTGAGGCAAAGGAAATATCACCTTTGGGGTCAATGACATCATCTGCGGAATTGCGCATTTTATTGCGCTTGCCGATATCGCCAAAACACATTTCTCCAACATTACCGATTATATCATGCAAACCAAATGCGTTTGCTGGTTTTTGACCCACAGGATGGGTACGACCGCCAGCATTGCGTGGACCCCAAACGTGTTTGATTGATTCGTTTTTATCTTCGCCCCAATAATAGGTGCTGGTAGTTCCTGCTTTGGCCGCATACAAATATTCATTTGCTGTTGGTAAACGAAATCCATTGGCCGACCAGTCTGTATAGATCCACTCACGCGAGTATGAATTACGGCCTAAGTTTCCGATAACGTGATTGGTATGTTTGGCCATCAGGTCGGTCGAATATTTTTCCATTCCGGGTATTTTCACTTCGTTCAACAGCGTATACTCAGATGGTGGAATGCGGAAGGGGCGATATTTATAGCCCTTACGCAAGACCTGTGTACGTTCGACATCGGAATAATACAAGGGTTTCGAGCCTTTCATTTCGGAATAGGCATTACACCAGATCAGGGCATCGTGCCAATCGATCATGGTGACTGGCTCATCGCCACGATGTTTGAAATGGAAGTTGTAGTGGCTGCCCATAGCGCCTGATTCGCCGAAATGGTAATCGTTGGCTTCTGCCCATTGCAAGACCGTGTTCCATTGGTCAAAGGTCAATTCTGTTTTACCATAAGCAAATGGCCCTATGTGTATTTCTCTTTTTAGTTCTGCATTGAAGAATGATCCTGCTGGGATTTCGACTAGCTCAATTGCCGGGTCCAGCTCTTCCTTGGCATTTTGTTGCACACCGATGCGTTGATCTTTGATCAAGGTCCAGCTTGGTGTTTCTGTTGAGACGTTTCCGATTGCGGGAGCCTCTGTTCCGGCAGGACGGCACAGTGGCCTGAAACCGATATTATACATGCCTTTCCACGGGACATCTCCCATGGGTGATGTTGGATGTTGCTCTGGGGCATTATCCACATGGAAATCACCACCAACGGCCAGTAATTTTTCTGGCTGTGCTGGCATCGTATCACCATGCGTCCACAGGAGCTCCCAGACGTTTCCATTCATGTCATAGAGGCCCTGCGCATTTGCGGCCTGTGCTGCGACCGTTGCCGTTCCTGTGGCTGCGGTTTGTTCAGGTACTTCTCCCGCGTTGGCTGCCTGCCATTCTGATGGTGTTGGCAAACGCCAGCCGTCCGTATTCCATTTCACATAAATAGTTGGCATCTCCAAACGCTGGTGCGGATAATTTATTCCGCTACAATGTTCTTGATGGGTAATGGCTTTATGGTCTATCAACACACCCAATTCATTATTGCGGAAGACATTGGTAAAAGCGCTGTCTGTATAATAGCAGGGTTCTTTACCTTCCATTTCAGAGAGGGCGTTACACCATGCCAAGGCGTCATAGTAGGCGATATTGGTGACGGGTTCATCCTGTTCGTGCACCTCATCTCCGTAACGGGCGCTACCCATGTCACCGTATTTATCAAAATTATATTTGGCTTCAAAAGTGTAGGTCGCCATTTCGGCAAAACGGAACACTTTTTTCCATAATGCGTAAGGAACTTCCGTGGCAGCCATAAAAGTATTATTTACCGGAACGGTTTTAATATGTATGCTTGGCACGTCGGGCATCTCAACCACCGCGTCACAAGCTGCGGCATACCATTTACTGTGTGCAGATTCGGTGCTGTTGTTATATTTCCCCTGATGCCAACCAACGGCCTGTATATCAGTGAAGGTATGTTTTTCAAATGTTGCGGTACTGTCATCAAAATGTATAAGGTGAGCCCCCTCATACAGACCGGAGTACTTTGCCCAAGTAATTTCGTTCGGTGAAACCTGAAGGTAGAGACAGGAAAAACCACCGAATTTTTCAGGAAGACCATACGATGTGTTATCAGATATATACCACTCATCGCCATCTTTGACGATGAAGCGTACTTTATCAATACCTGACCAATACCCGCGAGCAATTACTGTTGCTATGCGACTTTCTTCCCCGAAAGAAACGGGGTATTTGTCACCACCATTCATGAAGTCTTGTTTGCGCCAGAAAATCGTCCAAAAAGCGTTGATGAAGGTATCTGCGGTGACATTTTTACGCCCACGCGAGGCATTGAGTGGATGGTTTTCCTGCTCAAAAGAATTATAACAGCCACCGTGATTGGGGTTGCAGCCCATTTCTGTCCATGCTTTGATTTTGCCTTTTTGTTCGGATTTGTTGCCAAAATACACACTGTAACCACCGTAAAAGTTTTTGTTCCAGTTTTCTGGTAACATTTGGCTATACGGCCATTCTGGGCTACTGAGCGTTTTTTCTTCGCTAAACGGGATATAGGCTATGTGGTCATCTGTGGTATCGCCGTCGCCATCCACATCATAATCACTTTTTTGTACAAGCGGACTTCCGTGACCTTCTCCCAAAGGGCTTTTAGATGCTTGGCGGAACACCACATCATAAGTTCCTTTGGTCACCTTATCGCCACCATAATCAAAAAGACGGCAACTCACTTTTTTTGTGCCAGAAACATTCAGGCCCGGCTCCCATGTTTTTGTGGGCAACGGAAGAAGTCTTGGATTGACGGTGACACCAGCAGTATTCAGCGATCCATTGAAGTCTTCTGCTGCTACATTATGGCTCAACCCAAAGCTGAGTAGTCCAATGATGGCGGTTGTTACGGGGACTTTCATGAAATACCTGCTTTCTTCAATGGGTGTGTTTACTCAGCTTCAACTTCGGTTTGATTCTCTTCATATTGCAACTCATTTTCAAACAGGATCGGTTTGAGTTTTTCGATCCACCAGTCATAGCCTTTTTGTGACATGTGTTTTTTATCTTGTCCGTAAAAGTCTGGTTTGGGTTCGCCGTTCTCGCCCAGCATGCCGGGAATAGTGTCAATGTAGGTCAATAATTCATTGCCATCGCAAACGACTTTCAGTAATTCATTCGCTTTATGGGCTATGGGCCATTTGTTCCAGTTTTTAATACTTGGCTTGATGGCGAGAAAATATAATCGGCATGTTGGCAACTTTTCATGCGTCAGCGCCACAAATTCATTCACTTTTGCTATGAAGGTTTCCGGTGAAATACCGCGATTGGTGTCATTATCGCCTTCGTAAATAATCATGGCACGCGGTTCATACGGAAACACGATACGATCAGAATAGCGGAACACATCATTCATGTTGCTGCCGCCAAACCCACGAGCAACAATGGTCAGTGGCGCAAAATCACTATGGATTCGTTTATTCCACTTCCGCATGCTGGAACTACCGATAGCAAGGATTGCACCTTTGGGTGGCGGATTCACTTTATCTTCTTCAACCCACGCCGCTATAGTCTTATCAAAGCCTTTATTGGGGCGATATTCTTTTCCGGGACTCATAACAGCCGATGTTATTTCTACATCTTGTTCTACGACGTTTTCTGTTTGATCATCCGGTGCTGTCTCTTCGGAATACAGAAAAGCAGCACAGAGCACCAGACCAATCGGCAATAATAGATATTTCATAACAAGAATCCTTTTACCTTTATTGTGCGACAGGTACCAACACGATAGAGGTCATAATGGGATAGGCGCAGTTACAGCCAAGGCTGTATTCCGGCATCAATACCAAACCACCAGCGGGCAAGACGTTCATCCAGCAGGATGGACGATTAACCTGTGATGCGGTGAAGACGCTATCAGTGGTCATATCATATCCCTCAATACGACCAGAGCGGAAAAAGAGGGTATGGTTCGAGCCGGTTGGTATTGAGCAGCCTTTTTTACGATTGTGTTCTGGTTTAGCTGTTACTTCGCCAGTTTTGAGATCTATAATCGCTAAATGCTGTTCACCGGGAAAACTATATATTTTATCCTTCGTGATGACGGGGTGGCCGATGCTGTAATTATGTTGGTTGGCCAGAAAGCCGTTGGAGGTATACCGAGCATTCCATTGCACCGTTCCTGTTGTGGCATCGATGGACTGAAAGACATACACCATTTTGGTTTCCATAATATTCTTTTTGTCGGTCTTGTATTTTTTTGCGAGTTTCGCTGCGGCAAGGTCGGTTGGGCCAATATCACCTATGCCCCCCTCATGCACGCCACCAGTACAGATAAGCTGTCCTTGTTCATACGACAGATAGAAGACGGTTCGTGTTGGGAAATGAAATGGGGCTTCATACACAGGTTCGCCAGTTTTCATATCGAGGCAGACTAAGAAACAATCGGATGCGGTGTAGTCTCCAAGTAAGACAGCGTCATCTTTTTCCTGAGCAATTTTTTCTGAACGGTTTTCTATAAAATAAATACGTTTCTCATCCGTGCTAATGGTGATCGATGAATTGAGTATGGCTTTTGTGTCTGCGTTGTAGCGCCAGATATCTGCACCCGTCTCTTTATGCAAAGCAAATAGTTCACGACTAAAGGCAAACTCGGCCTCAGAGAATTTCCACATATGGAAAGATTTGGTCCCTCTATGGACAAACGTTGCGTCAACACTTTGGCGGGTACCGATCAATGTATCCTCCCAAACAGCAATATAACCCCAATCACTCTGTGCTTTTTCGATGGTGTAGGTATGTATGAGCGCTCCTGTGCGCTGGTCTAAAACCTGACAGCTATTACCAACGGTAAGGTACAAAAAACGGTCATCCATGCAGGCCGAGCCACCTTCACGCGCTGGGTTAAAGCGGCTGGCTCCTTTGATGTCTTTTTTCCACAGGCTGGTGCCGTTGTAGGCATCCACCATTTCAATGTGCTCAACTTTTAACAGCGCCATGAAGCCATTGTTATACAGCGGTCCCATGCCGTTGCTATGATAGCCGCTATTAGCGTCCATGCCGACGGGGGCAAACCATTGTACGCGGTATTCTTTTCCTTTAACAAGACTATCACCGCTGCACGAGGTGTTTTCTAAGTCGCCATACATGTGTGACCATTGGCCTGCGGATTCCATGCCAGTTCGTACACAGATGGCGGTGTCATTGGGGCCAGCGCTCCATTGGTAAAAATCACTCTTTTCTGTTGCGGTGCTTGGGCTGATCCACACGCCGCCATAGGGATGCAAAACTCGCCTGATTTCATTTCTATCACCAGCCTCTGCCGAGCTGATAATGCCGTTGAATAAATAATCGGAGAACGGGAGTTTCTCTTCTGGGTAATGGTGAACGACCACTTGTCCGTAACAGCCCAGTGCTTTTAATTGGGTACGCATATCTTCGACCGCTGCGGCGGAACGTTCTACGCACACAATTTGGAAATCACTTTGTTGACTCAAGCTCAAAGCCATTGTGACATCATGCATATCCAGCAGCAATACGTAGCCTTTACGCCGCCATGTTTTTTCCAGCAGGGCACTTACAATTGCTGGGCTTTCGGTGTTTGTTTCTTGGGGCTGTGGAGCGGTGGTTGGAACAACTGTGCCTTGTCCGAAACAATATATGTTTCCTGATTCGGTCGAGGCGATGACCTTTCCACCCGTGGCTGCCAATTCCCAGACCTGTCCGTCAACGTCATAGCTATGTTTGAGCGCACCAGTTGCACGGTCAAAAACCTGAACGACATTTTTACCGCCAACAATAAGGTAGGTTCCAACGCTAATAAGGCTGCGACCGTCTGCTACTGCTGTGGTCCATTGTTGTTTTTCTTGTATGTCAGCAAATGCACGTTTATCACCACTGAGTTGAACGCCACTTTTAAATGACATAAACCGTCCTTTTACGCGCTGTTTGCTTTGGGCGGCTGATTGATAGGCGGCGTTGTAGAAATCTGTTTGTGGGACAGCCAGTAATTCTTTTCCGGTCAGTAGGTACACTGTCTTATCAACAGAGACGGCGCGCCATGCTTGCAGACCCATCACCAGACCACGGATAGAACGGGTGGCGCTGGCGGTGTCAGCCATGCCTTCGCGGGTGACGCGAATACGCAATACGCCAGCAACGTTCGGCCCGTAATAGACCATGTTATTGAGCACGGCTAAAAAGGTGCTGCCGCCTTCACGTCGTGTGTCTAATTTTCCAAGCAGGGATGAGCCATCTGACATGGCGTATTCACCGGGGTTGCCGCGTCCATTGGGCACCAACAAACTGTTATCTGCGGCAAGAATGTAGCCCTGCGCGGGCAAGGGCGTGGTCACTTTCCAGAGCTGGCTGCCATCTGAGACGCGAACCGCATGCAGAAAGACACCGCCATTTGCTGGGAATAAACCAGACGAAAAATAGGCAATGCCATTGTCTATGGTGACGCCTGTTCGAATTGGCCATTGCGAAGCCATACGAGCGTTGGCAACAATGGAGCGTTGCTCTGGCGCAGCGTCGTACACCCAGACCATTTTTCCGTTGTGTTTATCAACGGCGTACATGTGGCCATCATCTGAGCCCACCAAAACTAAAGAACCGCTTACGGCTGGGGCAAAACGAATGGAACCTTGTGCAGTAAATTCCCACAAGGTTTTTCCTGTCAGGAGATCAAGGCAAAAAAGCGTTTCTTCTGAGGAGGAGGCAAAATACACTTTGCCTTCAGAGATAACTGGGGCAAAAGCGTAATCGTTGGTAACGGTTTGATTGCGTATTTTTAAAGGGCCGAGGGTATTTTCCCGTTCGCGGATGTAACGGCCACGCGCGGGTTTTTGCCGTGGAATATACGTCCACAACACCGCTTCTTCTGGAGAAAAATCATCGCTGCTGATTCCTGTCCGTCCGTTGTTTTGCATATAGACGGGCCAGTCGGTATCTGATTGTGCATACACCACTGGCGGCTCTACGTCAGATGACCATGCCGCTACCTGTAAGCAGACCAATAACCCCATGCATTGCATTGCTTTTTTTAATAACACTGAAGAACTCCATTTTTTAAAGCAACCAATACCGATCCTTGCGCAGTCACAGAGAGTGGGCTCAAGATCGGTTCTGCGGAAAGCGGTGCTTTCCACAATTCTTTTCCATCTGTACGTGAAAATGCGACAAGCGACCATTCATGAAATGGTTTTTTTGCATGTGGGCGATAGCCGCAGGCAACGAGCACCATATTTTTACAGACGACGATTCCGTACATTTCCAATTTCGCACTATCCCAAATCGGTTCATGGAATGCTTTTTCTATTTTCCCGCGCCGATTGAAAAATTTGAACACTGGTTTTTTCTTGAGTTTGAGGTCTCGCTCATTGGGCGCTGTGGCAACACCTGTTTGAATGTGCGCCAGCAATTTATCCATTGGCCACGCTTCTAATTTTTTGAAACCTTCCAATGGGGTACAGTACAGGGTGTCATCCCACGCTGGTGCAACATATGAGGTGAAGGCGGGCTCCACCTGTGGGTACAACACTTTGCCTTTATCATGAGTCATAAAGGTATAAGTACAGCCGGCTTTTAATGAACGCCCTGGCTGTGGGCCGTACATCATTGGACCACCTTGAACAAGATAATCACCAATCACGCCAATTTCTCTACCGCGAATATGTTGCCATTTTGCTGAGGCTTGTTGCGCCAAATAATCTGGCTTCACGACCGACAGATCATTCAAATGATAGGCAACGGGTGATGCCGCACAGCCACCGCAGAGCCACAGAAAACCGTCTTTAATGGTCATGCTGCCATGGGGAGACATGCCTGCTTTAAAGTCTTCATGCATGTGCCCAGAGGTATTATTTTGCAGAAGCAACGCACCTGTTTCTGCGTCCACTGCGTAGAGGTGTGAGCCGTCTTGTGGTGTAACACCGCAGGCAAAAAAGGCTTTGCCTTCATGAATCAGTACACCGGAGTTGACGGGCCAGGTTGAGGAGAAACGACCATAGACCAACATATATCTATTGATTGGCGCTGCTCTGAATCGCCATATTTCTTTGCCGTTTTGTGCATCTAAACAATAGGCATGCCCATCCGATGAGCCCAGATAAATGCGACCCTGCCAATAGGTAAGGGCGGCGTATATTTTCCCACCCGTTGGGAAAGACCATACTTTTTCACCGCTGGCTTCTTGTAAGCCGTACACGGTGCCGTCTTCCGTTGCATACCAGATCATACCATTTGCGGTGATGGCAGGAACGGCAAGGCCCGCACGTGGCGGTGTGAAGGACCAGCGAGCGGCGGTGACGGTAGTGGAAACATCCACAGGCGCTGAGGAGCTGCGTGTGATGTCGCCTCTATGCATAGGCCAGTCTGCGGCGGTGGCAGCGGGGCCAGAAGCGCTGTGTCCTGTTTGGTGCAGGCGTTCGCTTTCTGTTGCGGTTCTATTAAACTCAAAATCTCCTGCTGAACCTTTGGCGACAAAACCTTGTAGGGAATAGTTACAGGCGCAAGAATACGGGGTTGAAAATAATAAACCACCAGCAGGCAGGGCATCTTGCCAGCAACCAGAACGAGAAAAATGATCTTCAACTTTTCGTCCGGCAGAGCGCAGGTAAAAACAGGAATGACGACCATAAAAACCATCCGGCGTTACATTCACAGGGCCGCAACCGCTGGCCGAGTGGCTGCTGTTTTCATCTCTATCACTGCCAAGAGTGCCCGTTTTCCAGTCCAATACGCCTTTGGTAGAATGTAAGCCACCATCCATCCAAAAAGGGTGAATATAATTATCTTTTTTACCTTTGAGCGGCGCGCTCCATAATATACTTCCGTCGTTCACCTTGAGGCCAATGACCGCACCCATGGTAAAGTTTCTGACGATGATCAGTTCTGGTGTTGCGGTCAGTCCTGGTCGTGTTGTTCCGAGAGAATTACCAAATTTCTTTTTGAGTTTGGATGCGTTCAAGCTGGTGGTCAGCTCCAACAATTCCGGCGAGGTGTTGCTCCAAGCAACCGCCCCTGTTTGTCTGTCCAAAGCCAGTACACCTGCATCTGGTGCGCAATAATAGAGATGCTGACCATGTACAGCCAACAAACGTCCGTCAACAGAGCCAATAGCTGTATGCTGCCATGTTTCGGTGCCTGCTGCTAGATCAACGGCACTCAGCAGAGCACCTGCACCCCACCAACGTTCTGGCTTCGGATACGGTGCAATTGGCGGCGCAGGATATTTGGGAAGCAATTTATAAGTGTAGGTATGTGGCCCTGGGTCTTTTGCTCCTGATAAGATATAGAGTTCGCCTTCTACGACACCAATCCATTTACCATAGCCATGTTCGGCGGCAAGAATTCGTCGCTCTTGTCCGCTTTCTGGGTCCAGTTCTAAAACACCGGGACCGGTGTCGTTAATCATATAGAATGCATCTGCGGTCGCCACAAAACCACCGCGACCGACGTAATAATCTTTATCCAATTTCCGCTGCCATAAGCGCAAACCGTTGTGCAGACTCAACGCTTCAAGTAAATGCGTATTGTTGAAGCGGTCTGGAGGGTCTGTTGGTTCCCCTCCTGATTCTCCAGTAGCCGTAAATAAACGTCCTGCGGCGATAACCGTAGTACGCGGTTGTGCGCCTATGTAGGGCTCGGAAAGGTATTGGGTTAAATACGGCCATTTTAATTCGGTATCTGTTGAAACCGGATTGTTGTCTGGGCCGTGATACCAGTGGGTCCAATCATCAAAGCGCGAGAGGTCTTCTTTTGTTAATTTTTTGATGACGGTTTGCGACAATGGTTTCTCAACCAAGAGGGCAATGCCGCGCTGGCTCAGTTTTGTTGTGACCTCGGCTTCATTCCAACTAGTATCGCTGATGTAGACATCAATGGCGTGGTTGGCGAATGGGATTTCGCTAGGGCTTGCTGCTAACACATAGATGTTATTATTAAAAGCGGGGTCATCCTGAAAATCTTGCCTGTGTTTCTCTACATCGTTTCCATCAATCAATAGCATGACATGGAGTGCGGTCTTTGCCTGTATATCTTTGGCAAGCACACTGTTCCCACGAACAACGCATAAACCCTTTTCTGGGAATGTGCTCATCAGTGCGGAGACATCCTCCGCACTGAGTGAAGCTGTTGCCAACGCAAGACAAATAAGTAAGATTTTTTTCATATGGCACTCTTCTATCCGATGGATTAATGAATGGCGTAGAGGTATCCGTCTTGGCTGGCAACATACACCACATCATCATCGACCCATGGTGATGAGAAAATGGGGCCGCCAGTGGTAAAGGACCATGCTTCTTCACCGGTGTCTGTATGCAGCGCATACAGTTTGCCATCATGGCAACCGAAATAAACAATATTTGATTTACTGGCAACAGATGGATCTGATAAAATTTCTGCCGAATAGATTTTTTTCCATTGCACGCTCAGGTCTTTTGCTGAGAGCGCGAAAAACTTGCCATCTTTCCGCCCGGTAAACACTTTGTCTTTCCATGGTGTTGGCGCACTATTGGCAATCAGTTCATTATCATCCACCTGCTTATCCAATAAGAATTGATAGGCGATGCGTCCACGTTGACCTTTGGCTGCACCCACCCGATCTTTTTTGTCAAATTTGGCTACGCCTCGTGTGGCACTGACATATAAATAGCCATCTGTATCCATTGCTGGTGTTTTGAAAAAATACATTCCTGCACCAGATGGATATGGACTTCGTGAGTGCCAATTAACTGTGAGCGTTTCATAATCGTAACTGAATAAGTAGCCCCAGCCGAGTGTTCCACAACCATAAAAGGCATCAGAGGCCATGAGCATGGAGGAATATTCAAGTGGCACGTTCTTTTTGATGCTCCATATCTTTTTGCCGTTTGTCATATCAAGACCTACAATTTCGCTACTTAATGCGCAGAACACCATGCCATAGGCGACTGCTGGCGAACTTTTTGCCAACTCTTTTTGAGCGCGTCCGGTATATTCCCACAGCAATTCCCCCGTCAGCGACAGGCAGAGTAGCTTTCCCTTCACCGTTGCGAAAAATATTTTTTCGTTGGCTATGCAGGCTGATGATTCCACCGCGCTTTTGGTGGCATGCATCCATTTCTCTGCTCCTGTTTCTGCATCAATGGCATGTACGCCCTTGGGGCTGCCAATATAAACAACACCGCCCCAAGCGACGGGCGACGATGTTATTTTTCCACCGATATTACTTTTCCATTTTTCGCCCGTCAGTGATACCACGCCCGTTTTATCAAACACACCGGAGCGACCAACATCAGCACGATAAATGGCACCGCTGGTAATAGCCTCACCGTGATAGGGTTCTGGTTCTGCTGCGCACAAACATGTTAGCAGTACAGCAAGAAGACACACACATTGTAGTATATAATTCATTTTGATGCCTCCTATTTCAGCGAATTAAATGTTTTTGGATCAATGGTCATGTAACGAATAATTATTTCTTCTGCTAATGGACGAATACCATCACGCGGATGGGTATCTTTTTCACAGCGAACCACACGGAAACCGACATCTGAATAATAATGGGTCATACCTGAATCGGGAGAAGACTGCACACCAACACCATGTGTTTTATTCATATTAAATTTTCCATACAAAAAAGATGGGCCGGATACCAAGAGTGCGCCTTTGATAGGAGCATATTTGGATTTAGGCTGGCCGTAGCCATAATACGGGGTGGCTATTGGATTATCAAGATCACGATCATACGGGCGACCACCTTTTTTCGCATCACGGCTGAAGAGCCATTCAAATATATTACCTTGCATATCATGGAGGCCAAAACCGTTTGGTTTTTTCATGCCGACTTTATGCGTTCGTCCTTCGGCATTTTCCGCGCCCCAAATGTAGTCTTTCCATTTGGTTTCATCTGCACCCCATGGGAACTCATCTTTGGAACCACCCCTAGCAGCGTACTCAAATTCTGCGGCAGTTGGCAGGCGATAACCATCGACATCCCAGCGCGTAAACATCCACGGAACGGTTTGTTTACCACGTAAATACTCTTCGAAACGCGGTTTCTTTTCTATATATTCCCAGCCATCCATTTTTATCGGGCGATAGGCAAAAGATTGGCGCACCACCTGTGTACAACCCTTATCACTATAATAACACGGTTCTTTACCTTCCATCTCAGAAAGGGCATTACACCATGTGACCATGTCAAACCATTGCAGATGGGTGACGGGTTCATCTGGGTGGTGGGTGTAATCGAAGAAATACATACTGCCCATATCACCATTTTTACTGAAAGTATACCCCTGTGCTTCTGCCCATTGGCGAACCGTTTTCCAGCGATCGTAGGTCACAGAATATTTTCCGATAGAAAGCGGCGCAACGGTGAGTTCTTTTTTATCATGGCGAATAAAGGTGCCACCAGGTAACGCCACCATCTCAAGCTGAGCTTCTTCAACAGGGTCGGCCTTGTGCTGTGCTCCGCAAATATCGCTTTGCGTAAAAGTCCAGGTGGGGATTGTTTCTGCGGGAGCACCGCTTTGCGGTGCGGCTAGGCCTGCTTCTCTACAGACCAAGCGTATACCGATAGAGCCGCCACCGTTATAGGGTTTATAGCCATAGGGTGTTGGCGATGAATCGTCAGGAAGAGCAGGGAAATTAAAGTCACCACCCAGCGCGGTAACGGGCTGGTCTTTTTCTGGATCGTACACGTCACCAAAATTCCACACCAATTCCCAGACATTACCTGCCATATCATAGAGCCCCAGTTTGTTGGCCTGTTTGGAGGCAACTGGCTGCGTACCGCCACTCTGCTCTTCTTGCACAACCGCAGTTGCTGCGTCGGCAGTCGTTTGCCCACCGTGATAGGCAGCAGACCATTCTGAAAGAGTTGGTAGGCGATGACCAGTGGCTTCCCATTTCACATATATTTTAGGAATGGGCTGTAGGAAAATCGTCGAACTTTGTGTGTTCCGAATTGCGTACACTCCGCCTGACTCTAAGCGCTGCCCTTCATTTTTACCTTTTTGCTCTGTGTAATAGGCATAGGTGGCGATATGACGGTTACGAAAAACTTCGGTATGATCTGCATCCACGTAATAACAAGGCGTTTTCCCTTCCATTTCTGATAAGGTATTACAGGCCGCCAACCAATCATAAAAAGTAAGATCTGTCACGGGTTCGTCATGTTCATGCTCACGCTTGCCGTATTGCATGCTGCCCATGCTGCCTGATTTTTCGTAGAGGTAACGGGATTCAAAAACGTGGGCTGGCGAATCGCCAAAGCGATAGATATCTTGCCACAGCCCATAGGGAACTTCACAGGTGCTCATATAAAATGGTGGAATGGCCTTATTATCTGCGGTCACTTCCTTCATGTCTATATGGGGGCTCGCTTCTTGTGGACTGTTAATAACAGCATCACACTCAAAGCCGTACCATTTACAGTGTGTCTGTGCGTTACTATCCGATGTTTTTGATAAATACCAACCGACCACTTCAACGTTGGTGAAATTGATTTTTTCATAGGTAGCAGAACTTAGATCAAAATCGACCTTGCTCCCCTTTGGCTCATAAGGTGACCAGGTCATGTCTACTGGACAAACAACCGGCAAGTAGCCGGGTTTTTTGTCAAACTTTTTTGCTTCCTTAAATGCGTAGTCGGGGATGTCTGCTAACATTTCTGATATATACATGGTTCCGTTGTTTTGCACCACATAGCGGATGTCGTCCCACCCATACCAGTAGCCACGCGTACAGAAAAATGCTAAACGACTAGTTTCATCAAAGGAAACACGGTGGTCATCACCATTGCAGAGGAAGTCTTCTTTTTTCCAGAGCATGGTGACATAATGTTTCAAAAAACTGCCAGGGATTTTCTTATGACGCACGCCGTTTATCGGGTGGTCTTCGGCCCGTGAATCGTAAAAGGGCGGGCTGTGATCGGCATTTACACCCATTTCATAACTAAAGTTACCGAGTTTTTTAGGGGTATTATTGGCACAATAAAAAGTGGTGCCGCCGTAAAACACACCGCTGAGCCGTTCTGGAAAGACATGCGCCATCGGCCAGTCTGGAATGCTGTGCGGCACCTCCATGCTATGTATTAATGAAAATATAAAATCATCGGAGATGTCACCGTCGCCATCAATATCAAGCGCACCAGTGGTGAGTTCACCAATATCTTTCCAGTTTGCTCGCTTGGGGCTTAATGGGCCGAAAGCGTAACGCCAGCCACAATCTCTGCCAAGTCCAGCATGCCCGCCAAAATTATGGCGCGTCCATTTACCTGCATAACTAACAATGCGCCCTTTGTAGGAACGCTCTGGCAAGGAGTCATCATAGGACGTTCGCCAAATCTGATCCGTTCTACGTTCTGTCTTTTTGAGCCACGGTATCTGTGCGCGTTCTTCCATTTGATTAACAAAGGGATACTCTTCTGCCGCAGCAAGCCGGTCCGCAAACATTAAAGAACTTGTAAGCACGCCACTCAAGCATGCCATACGCATAAATACATTCATCGCATTTCCTTGCTGATCCACAGTCTATCGATCCACATTTTTCCGCTGTCTTGGGCAACAATAACAATGGTATGGCATTGCTCCATCATCGGCGCTTCTTTTATGGTAACTTTGCCATCTGAACGTTTCGCAGCAATGAACTCGGAAAGAGAAATGCTGACCGTTTGCCACTGCCCATTTCTTTCTGTGGGCATCTGTGTTTTATATTTCAAAGACAGCGAATCTTTGGGCTCTATTTTATTTCTCAAACCAAAACTCACCAAATCAACATCTTCTAATTTCATGGTGACATTCAAACGCAAATTTTCATCTATGGCACACATCGGCTCGTCATAACGCAACGCCAACGATGGGCCACGTTCACGCTCAGAAATACGATACGCCGTTAGGAGAATCTTTTCACCCTCGGCGCTGTTATTTAATTCAAAAAACGAATCAGTATACGCAATACCTTCATTACAACTGTCAAAACGCTGTTCAAAAACGATGTCTCCACTCATTGCATCCAACAAGTCTTTATCAATTATTCCAAGATAATCAGATGAGCTCTTTTGGCACAGCAGCGCTTCTTGCGGCTGCAACGCAAACGATGTTGCAAGACCTGCCCCTTCCCAACGAACGGCCCCCTCTCTAAGGTAGAGCCACGCCGTATCTGCACCGTTCATAAAATCGAACTGCGTTCCCAAGACCTCCACCGTTCCCCACGGTGAGGCTATGCGAAAAGGATGGTCTGCGTCATGTTTGCCAATCTGCGCACGAACGAAGCCCTGTTCGACAAATAAGGCATCTTTTGCACCAATGTATTGTAGCCGCGTTTCACCAATACACTGCACAATAGACTCATTTGGTAAGGCTAAGTCCAGCTGTCCTGAAGCGGGCACCTGTATACGGTCATTGCATTGTAATTTTTCCAGCGGAACATTTTGTCCATCACGTAACACCACCACACCTTGACTTGCACTTTCAACGCTGGCTCCATCTGTGAATATTTGGTAATAATACAGTGCGGTGAGTGCACAAAGCATGCTTGCCGCCAGCACGAGCGAACGCTTTAAAAAAGGAAAACGAATGATTGTTGCGCGGCTAGCTTCTTTTTCTATCTCTTGCATGGTTGCGTCGTAAATCTGTTGTGACATGTCTTTATGCAGAGCATCTTGCACCCGCTCTTGCATACCATACGGGCCCGCGCTTGCCAACAACACGGTATCTAACTGTAACAGCGCATCAATCTCTTCACGATGTGATGGATCGGCAAGTAAATCTGCCAATTCATTTTCGCAGGATTCATCAAGCGAATTATCTCTCAATGCTATTAATAATTCATGCAAACGGCTCATGCTGTACCCATTCCGCTTTCTATGCATTCTTTTAATTTATTACGCACACGATGAAGCATCACTTTTATTGCGCTTAATGTTTTGCCGCGCACTTCGGAAATATGCTTCAAACTCAAACCTTCTTGATAATGCATATCTAAAAGATTTTGCACATCTTCGCTCATTTGCCCTTTGCACTGCTGCAAACGATCGACCCGGACATCGACCTGCGGATTGTGTTCTTCAGCGGCTATGCGCTCTTCCAAGCATTGCCTGTACAATTGCATGTGCCGTTTTTCTGTAGACAAAGAACGGAAAACCATTTTCAAATGGTTACGAGCAATGCCTTTTATCCACCGAGAAAAATCCGCATCAAGATCAAACGAATCCAAGGATTTATAGGCCGCGATAAACACGTCCTGACACACATCTTCCATACCCGTTCGATTAAACGGCCCTGCACTCAAAACTTTCCACACATCGTTTTGATACAGGACAATGAGATCAGAGAAAGCCTCTCTACGCCCCTGCAATACCTGCCGAATAATACGAACGGTCTGTTTATCCATACTTTTATTTACCCACCTGTGTTGACCACTGCAAGGTGACCATGGAGTGTGGTGGCAGATGCACCGGGGCTATGGCGGGATCGCCAACGGTCGATTCTTTATGGGTCACGCCCGGTACTGCCGATTCAAATTCATTGTTATCAGCATAGTGTTCAGACGATAAGACTTTTTGCTGCACCGCGCCCTGTACCACAGAACCGTGATTCAAGGTCACGTCAAAGGAACGATCCAGATCTAAATTGATAAAAATAACACCATAGCCTGCATCCGTTTTGACCACATAGCTCCAGATACAAGCGAAGTCTTGATCTTCTTTGCGGTCATACATTTTCTTCTTCTTTTTACTTGTTTGACTTTTTTCCAAAATGGCTGCCGTAAACATCGGCTGATTGTCTGGATGCACCGTTTCTAACATATCCCCACGCAGTTGAAGCACTTCGTTTGCCAATTTGAAGGCATAACCCGTTGGGCGAAAACGAAACTCTTCAGGCCGCATGCTGAGCACCGAACCCCATAAACGTACCGGGCCAACACCGGGCGCTCCGATGGAGTGCTGGGTAAAATTGAAAAAGTTTTGATAGCGAAAACCAAAGTCGCGCATCTGTAAGAGCAAGTTGTTAATAATACCAACCCCTGCTGGCAATGACGTCACAAAACGGTTGCGCGGTTCCAATGGCAAATCACCAGCGGTCATGTGCCAGCTTTGCTCGTAGACGGAGAACTCACAATCAAATTGGCTGATAGCTTCCATTTGTCTGCTGAGCGATCTGCCATAGGAACGAACGAGTGGATAGCCCAAGGCCCAACGGAAAAAACTTTTTTCGTCTTCCAAAAGTTCATACTGCTGCTTTGTGACTCCATGAATTTGATAGGGAGCGATAGCATAACAATCTGCACTTGGGGTAACAGAGAGTACTTTCCGTGTCATGCCTGACGAATAACTTTGCCCAGAAGCGTGCAATATAATATTATTTTTGTAATGGGGCGAATTTTTAATGCGCTTGAATATACTTTCCCAATAATCGGGTCCGTAGTAACCACCGGCCAAGAAACCCAGCCTTTCATTCCATGGCTCATTACCAATTTCAAGGTGAATTTCTGGAATGGTTTCTGTCCACGGTTGCGGATGCCCTTGGGCGGCGCGCATTTTCCCACCTTCTGTATCAACTGACCCCGCTAAAAACTCAATTATAAGATCAATTTCTTCCTCATACAAGGTTCCCGGTACACCATACCAACTGGAGCAGGATAAATATTCACACAATTCTAAATGCTCACTGAAATTCCAAACGCGGGTACCGCCTGCTCCGTATGTACCATTCAGTTTCGTTATATTATTGCGCGCATTGTAACGCTGCATAGGTGGCATAATGTCGTTTTTAGGAACGCCTCCCATGGTCAGGTAACGAAGAATTCCTGGATTTAATTTCTTGAGCGCCTCAACCGCATCGTCACGAAAAACGGTTGGATTGGTGTTTACGGCATTCCATATTTCCACATCATCAAATAAAACCTTGCCGCCTTCGGCTTCAAAGACGAAGGATAACGCGCCGCCTGATTTGGTATCTGGATACGGCTGGGTGAAACAATCTATGGTGACGGTCTCCTCATATTCAGCCCACTCTGCCGTCAGTTTTGGAGCAACCGGAGCGATATTGGCTTTATAGCCCTGCACATTTGACGCTATCCTGAAATTATTATCAGGAGTCAGTGCCTTTGCCTTGAATTTGATATGCCACGTTCCGTTCAGGTCTGCGTAACGTCCCCATCCGCCCATGAACATATAAAACGCTCGATTTGATGGGCGCTTGGTCGGCTTATATACCTTCTCTATTTTATCGTAATCTTTTGCCTCTACCGTACCATCAAGCAACACTGCCGCTTGACCGAAAGAATCGGGGTGCACATCACCGATAGACACGCTGTAATTGCTGCTGCCCCATACACCAGCACCGGGGAAATGTTTTGCGTAGCCCTCATGTCGCGCATCTTTTTCGAGTAAAATCCCCATGCCATCTATGGGCGTTCCCTCTGGCAATGGCACCTCATCTTCAAACACAAAATGACACATCTCTTGTGGCTTCGCACCTTTATACTGCACATACTCTTTATAGGTAACTTCTTTGATTGTTGTTTTAAAATCACGACACGGCCCAGAAATAACCGTTACCGCCATACCGGGAAAAAGGTCGTACATGTCCAACTTATCCCACCACTTCTCCATGCCGCGCCTGCCTGCATACGCAGTGGTGAAGCCATCAGGATAAAGCATCCCCCTATGGCACTGACGGTAAACCGTCCCCTCAAAGTTATTCCGCGCCGCATACTTCAAAATAGGAGAGCCATAATAAGTGCTCCCCCCCATATTTATGCCTAAAGGCCGCGCTGATACTTTTACGGTATCCGTCACGTCAATGGCAATGGGCTCTGTTTCTGACGCATGCTGCACACTCAGCAAAACGCCACATATAATGAGAATACGGGTCATTAAAAGCATCTAGCTCTCCTATCTACTATACACTTTGCACAAGAATGCAGCAAGGTTACATCTTTCTTTCGATACTGAACCATTCGTTCTTCAACAACAACAAGACTTCTCGTTTCGCAACAATCGCCTTCTTATGCAAACCCTATTCGTTCGCTTTTGCTGACCATTGCAAAGTAATCATGGAGTGTGGAGGGAGGTGCACTGGTGTAACTGCCGGATCGCCAATAACTGATTCTTGATGGGTCACGTTCATCTCGACTGATTCAAACTCGTTATTATCAGCATAGTGTTTTGCCGATAATACTTTTTGCTGCACTGCTCCTTCGACAACAGAACCGTGGTTCAAAGTTACATCAAAGGAACGGTCCAAATCTAAATTGATAAGGATAACACCATAGCCTGCATCCGTTTTGACCACATAGCTCCAGATACAGGCAAAGTCTTGATCTTCTTTGCGGTCATAAATTTTCTTCCGCCCTGTGCTTTTGGGGCTTTTCTCAAGAATTGCCGATGTAAACATGGGCTGATTGTCAGGATGCACTGTTTCCATCATGTCACCACGCAATTGCAAGACTTCGTTTGCCAATTTGAAGGCATAACCAGTTGGACGAAAACGAAACTTTTCTGGGCGCAGGCTCAACACCGACCCCCACAAACGAACGGGGCCAATTCTGGGAATGCCAACGGAATGTTGAGTAAAACAAAAAAAGTTTTGATAACGAAAGCCAAAATCACGCATTTGCAGGAGTAAGTGGTTAATGATAGCGACCCCTGCTGGCAATGACGTCACAAAACGGTTACGTGGCTCTAAGGGCAGATCTCCTCCTGTTATGTGCCAACCTTGCTCATAAACAGAAAACTCGCAATCAAAGGCACTGATCGCATCCATTTGTCTTTTGAGGTGTTTACCATACGAACGCACCAATGGATGAGCCACGGCCCATCGGAAAAAACTTTTTTCATTTTTCAGTAATTCATATTGCTGTTTTGTAACGCCGTGTATTTGATACGGTGCAATGGAATAACAATCTGCGCTTGGGGTAGCGGACAGAATCCTTCGGGTCATATCTGGTAAGTAGTTTTGTCCTGAGGCATGCAAAACAATATTTTTCTTATAGTATGGTGATTCTTTAATGCGCTTAAAAATGTTCTCCCAATAATCAGGCCCATCATAGCCACCTGCTAAAAAACCCAGCCTATCATTCCATGGCTCATTGCCTATCTCTATGTGAATTTCCGAGATGGTTTCCGTCCATGGTTGCGGATGACCTTGCGCAGCACGTATTTTTCCTCCTTCAGTCTCAATAGGACCAGCAAGGAACTCAACAATGATGTCTATTTCTTCTTCATGCAAGGTTCCCGGCACGTTGTACCAACTGGAGCAAGATAAATATTCGCACAATTCTAAATGTTCGCTGAAATTCCAAACGCGTGTACTACCGTCGACTCCATAAGGGCCACTGGGCTTCTCTATGCGGTTGTGTGAATTATACCGTTGCATTGGTGGCATGATGTCGTTTTTCGGCACACCACCCATGGTCGCATAACGAAGGATACCCGGATTTAATTGCTTCAAAGCTTCAACCGCATCATCACGGAAGGCGGTGGGGTTGGTGTCTACGGCATTCCATATTTCCACATCATCAAATAAGATTTTGCCGCCATTCGCTTCAAAAAGAAAGGACAAAGAACCACCTGATTTGGTATCTGGGTACGGCCGCGTAAAGCAATCTATCGTTAGTGTTTGTTCATACGAATCCCATGTATCGGTAAGTACCGGAACTAATGGCGAAAGTTTCGCTTCATAACCTTGCACGACAGGAAGAATGCGAAAATTATGCTCTGTAGTTACAGCCTTAGCCTTAAATTTGACATGCCAAGTTCCGTTCAAATCAGCGTAACGACCCCAACCTCCCATAAACATGTAAAAAGCGCGTGTTGATGGGTGCCGCATGGGCTTATATGCCCTCGTTTCCTTATCGTAGTCTTGCGCTTCTTTGGTACCATCTAACAACACCGCCGCTTGGCCAAAAGAGTCTGGGTGTACATCACCAGTAACCACGCTGTAGTTACTGCTTCCCCACACACTCGCTCCAGGGAAATGTTTAGCGTAACCTTCATGCCGTGCATCTTTTTCGAGGAAAATTCCCATACCATCCAGAGGCTGACCATCTGGCAATGGCACCTCATCTTCAAAAACGAAATGACACATCAATTTCGGCTTCGTATTTTCATACAACGCATATTCCCTATAGCCAACCTCTTTAATTTTGGTTTTGAAGCCATAACAGGGACCAGAAATAACCGTTACCGACATGCCCGGAAAGAGATCATACATACCGAGCTTCTCCCACCGCTTCTCCATGTCTTGCTTACTCGCATAAGCAGTGGTAAAACCGTCTGGATACAGCATACCTTCGTGACACTGACGGTAGACCGTTCCTTCAAAGTTATTCCGCACTACATGTTTGAGAATCGGTGAATCATAATAGGTACTGCCACCCATGTTCATACCCAAGGGGCGGGCCGACACCTTCACGGTATCGGTCACATCAATGGCAATGGGGCTTGATTCCTCAGCAGTCAACGCAAAAGACAGGCAGAATAGTGAAAAAATGGTTACATAATTCATAAATAAGGTTCCTCTATACTTTATACTTTGCAGACGGGAACGACGAGGTTACATCTTTTTTGATATACATATAATTGATGCCTACAGGCAATCGACTTTTTTCCTATCTGGAACTCTCTTTTGACTTCGCATAACACTCTCAAGAAGTACAGTCGCCCTCACCGAACAAGTACGACGAAAAATGATGACTACATGCTGGTAGACTTTTACAAAACAATGACCTTATTTAACTTGAACTATTATACCTTGAGTACTTCAATCCGTACAGATTTCTTAGTAAATTTTACTCTTGCTTTATTAATTTAGCACTAAAGAGTGCTGGCTGTTGACCTCTAGCCACACCAACAACATGACACTATTTTCCCAGCCTGCCAATCTCTCTACTCTAGGAGCGCACCCATGAAAACGCATCTTATACATGCATTTATCATTATATCTCTTGTTCTATGTATTCAGGTTGAAGGATTCTCTACTGAATTGCCTTCACAATCTACGCAGGAGTACATTCACTGGGAAGCAGAAAACTTTAAGGCAGGAAATTGGACAAAAGAGCAAGCTGGAGTTGGTGCTTTTGATCCCAAGAACGCACAACAAGCCAATGCGCTCTCTGGCGGCAAGTGGTTAAGTGCTCGGCTTGCAGAAGACATAAAAACAGTCTGGGCTGAATATAGCATTGCCGTGCCAACCACCAATGAATACAACTTTTACGTGCGCCGTTTTTATTTTCATGGAAAGTTTCGCTACCGCTTTGACGATAACGAGTGGATAAATATTGATACCCGCAGGCCTCTTATAGATAGAGTTAATATACGTTTTCATGTAACTGCAAACTGGCAACGTTTGGAACCTGTAAAACTAGAGCAAGGGAACCACCGATTCACTGTTGAGCTTCTTAAGGTTGATGGAGAACCTATGACGTGTGCCTTAGACTGTTTTCTATTGAGTCCTGAAATATTTATACCACACGGAACTTTGCTTCCGGGACAAAAAAATGATACAGCAGACCCGAACACATGGGCATTCCAGCCCGAAAAAGACCAATGGCAACCATCTGCCGTGCTAGACCTCAGGCGGATCAATGAAAACATTGCTGGTGAGCATGGCTACATTCGTGCAAGTGGAGATGGTGAATCTTTTGTGCAAGGTGATGGCACAGATATTCGCTTCTGGACAAGCAATGTTGCCAACATCGCAGTTGACGACGAAACCATGCAGTATGCAGCAAAACATTTAGCCAAACGGGGAGTCAACCTCGTACGAATTCATGATCATCATGAACGCCCGTGGTCAAGCAAGCCAGACGCTGCCCCTCATGAGATGAATGAAGAAGCTATTTTGAACTATCAACGGGCTGTAGAAATCTATGCACGAGAAGGTATCTATTCCAAACTCTCTTTACTGAGCAGTTTCCATAAATATGCAAAACATTGGAAAATCCCTGGGGCTGGAACCAATAAAAACCAATTTTTCTCACTCGTGTATTATGTTCCTGAATTACAACATGCATTAAAAACGTGGCTACGAGCCATACTTACAAACCCAAGTCCGTATGGAAACACGCCATTAGCACAAAACCCTGCACTTGCTATGGTTGAAATACTCAATGAAGACAGCCTCCTTTTCTGGACATTCCCAAACAACGTCGATTTAGAACATCAAAAGATAATTGGCGCTGAGTATATGGAATGGCTCCAAAAACGCTATGGTAGCTTTTCACAAGCCTTAGATGCTTGGGGCGGTGCATCCGCACTTTTGGAAAATAGACAACATCCAAAATATACTTTACTTGGTGATCACCCCAAAGAAAACATTGCTGGTTTTCTGGAAGCAAGCGCACTCCACGCCACATGGAGCGGCAATAAAAAAAGAGCTACAGATCAGTTGCAATTCTTAGCTGAATACCAACATCTTTTTTATACAGAAATGGCCGCATTTATTCGAGAAGACCTCCAGTGCCAAGCAATGATTGTTTCAAGTGCCTGGAGAACGGTTGATGATTTACACCTTTTGGATTTAGAACGCTGGACATACACAGGCCATCCAAACCACATTGTCGATTCACACAGCTATGTAGCCCCACCTCATGAAAACCCACAAAGAAAACACATGGCAAAACATAGCGTGAATGCTGGCGACGGGTTTGTTGATATTTCTGTCTTGCACACACCACGGCTGAATCCAGTACGAACGAAACTAGTACAAGGCTCTCCTGTTATCATATCTGAAGGTGCATGGAATAACCCGATGTCCTATAAATCAGAAGCACCATTACTCATTTCTGCATACAGCAGCCTCTGTGGACTTGATGGGTTTATGTGGTTTCGACCTGCTGGCATTGACTGGGATAGTAACGTTACAAAATTTCAGGTCTCAAGTCCTGATGTTTTAGCTGCCTTCCCTGCTGCTGCACTCATCTTTAGAAAAGGATGGCTCAAAGAGGGCACCCCCGTTATTATAGAAGGCCGCACACCCGCAAGTATGTTCACTAAAACAGAACCACTCATTGCTGAAGACAGTAAATTTGATGCCATGCGTGATGGAGCGTATAAAGACCCCTTATTACAACACTCAAAAGGGCTAGACCCACTCGCCTTTTTGGTTGGTCCTGTCAAAGTAGATTATTCAACAGATGAAGATATCATACACCCATACAAAAATCTGATAAACCACCACACGCAAACCGTTACATCCAATACAGGAGAAATAAGCCTGAACTGGAAAACTGGTCTCCTAAAAATACAAGCAGATCACGCGGAAGGTGCATCTGGTTTTTTAAAAGCCAGTGGTCCACTCGCCTTTGACACCCTTCATCTACAAGCCAACAACGCCTATGCCAGCGTAGTCTTAGTACCACTTGACGATGCAAAACTGAAAGATTCACACAGTCTTCTCTTGCAAATAAACACAAAAGCCCGATTACATGGCTGGAAGGAAGAAGAACCATTTACTTTTACAGATAAAAGTGGCAAACAGAAATTTACGGGAAAAAAAATAATTTCACTTGGCAATCTTCCGTGGAATGTTGAAAATTCAGACATGAATATTTCTATCCATAATACACACATCACCCAAGCAACATTACTAGATATAAACGGCTATCCTCTTCATAATATCGACATCACAAAAGACAACATCGGTATCCACTTCGCTACACCACACAATGCACTCTATATCCATCTCCACTAAAATCCACAGAATGAACCCGACTATTAAAACACAGGACTGACTCATGAAAGAACAAGGTGTCATCGAATTCTTAAAAGACTCAGGGCAGTGGTGGTTAGCCGATCGTTTTCGAGATCCAAGGGTTTTACGACGAGCAAATACCACGGGAAAGCTCTTGCCATATTGAACGAGACGCATTCCACAACAGACATGGTTCCAATACTTTTGTTGACCGAGTCATTCAGCGGGGCGGCATGGTCGATGTTAGTCCGGTTCTCAGAACAGTAGAAATGATTGAGCAGCTTACAGCATATGATGGGTTTTCAGACGTACTTAATCGAATCAAGGGTCATCAAACAAGCCACTCTGCGTGGCTTGAAATGCAAATGGGGTTCATTATGCATTCCGTTGGTTTACATATAGAATTTCCACCCTCTGGTCAAAGTACGAAATCGCCTGATGTAACAGGCCACATTAACAGAGATCGCCTAGCCATTGAATACAAACTCCTAGATGTTCATCAAACAGAAAAATGGGTTGAAAATTATTATGCAATTCTCTCGCTCACAATCACACAACATTCACATTCATCATGGCTGCCTTATATACTTCACTTACTATCATTTGACCTCACTCGTCTACCTATTGAAAACAAACAAACTCACGGCAGTGCCTGAGCGTTAGCTACACAAGATGCACATCTGATCATTGATGACCATGAGCATAAGCCACAGCAAGAAACACCCGAATATTCTCTGTCCTTTAGCTCTTGGCAGATTCAACTCAGAAACAGAAACCACAATCTCTCATGAACCTTCATCGATTAAACGAGCATGGAATAAGATCGAATCAAAAGGCATCAAGAAGGGTGCTCGTCAATTAGCTAGTGCAGCCATCAATTGATCTGTTGCTCTAGCTGTGTCAGTTCATCAAGTACAACGTCCCATACTGGTGCTTCCCCCGTAAACATAGAGTGCATTGCTTGGTAATCTTGCCGAAGTTGCCGTTGATGCACATCATGCTGAGGTAGAAGACACAGGGTTGGTGAGCAGGCCGTATCGAAATGCGACCAGCCGCGATAATAGAAACGGTTTTTATGGGCAATGACATCATCAAGTAAACTCAGGTGGTCAAGACTTTCACGGAAAATGTTCTCATTCCGACTCATCATCACTACGTCGCAATAGAGGCCTGAATAAGCGTTCGGTATGGAACTCTCTACCGGACGGTGAGCATTCTTATGCAAAATCGTCACTTTTTCCTAGAAACTACGCCAAGGTTCAATAGCCGTTACTTCAACTCTCGATGCATTAAATTGATCTGGCACTACCTGTGATGCTAAAGAGCTGATATGACACTTTCGATGTGGTACTGACTTCCAACAAGATTGCTTTGCGGATATATGACAATTCATTGGCAACAACACTTGGATAGAAAAACCAAATCTTTTAGGCTCAACCGAATCAAGTTCAAGTTTCCAGGCCTCAGCTGGAATATGCCGTTGCATACTGTCTCGCAGGGCAGGAACAAAAACGTCTCGCAAATAGTCATGCGCTTGATCCAAAATAGCTTTATTGATCCGGTTCTGTTTGCTACGGCTGTAGGCACCATACGGATTAAGGGCATTACCAAGAGCCCAGTAATCTAAAATCAAGTCAATGTCTTCCGGAAATCTATTGATCAGACCAAAACATTTTGAAAGACTTGTCCCTCCTTTGAAAATAACTTGTTCTGTAATAGATAAACTCATGAACAGATGCTGTAATACCCAACAAACCCAGAAATCTTTTTCAACAATGACTGCATCAATACCCAGTTCTTCTGCGGTCACCGAAAATAGGTCAGCGAGATAACCTGTGTCTTGAATGCCTTTGCGCACCACTTCATCCATGTTCATGGCCCTCTTCATTGATAAGCCTGCGAGCAATATCATGGAGCCAGTACGATGTTGATCTCGTCAACTCAAAAAAACAATCACGTACAGGTGTGGGTATATCATTACGAAGTTGCCGAACGACAGATTTATCAACTCGATCTTTACCAAGATAGCGTAAGACTTGAATAATAGCCGACACCTCTGGATCATGAACAAGCAAGTCTTTGGGACGAGCATCTCGAATCTTCAGATATCGACGACAGAAACTTTCAGTACGGTCAGGACCATCAGAAAAATATTCCGCATGTGCTGGTACTTGGGTCGAAAGACCAAGCTGATTCGCTACCCATTGTCAACGGGGAATCAACGTCCACCCAAACTTTCGGGCCAAGGCTTCCGCTATGGCATGAAGGTCCGGCGGAACAACGCGGCATAATTCAGAACTAAACCTTGGAGAGTGGAATAACTCTGGACCAAGACGTTGCAATCGCTCTTCCTTCACCAAACGGGCTAAGGCTGAGCCAATACTACCCGCAGGTGCAAGTCCTTCACATCACGCCGATGTGAAAACAGCCCCTGCTCCCTGAGTTTCCAATAAGGCGTTAAGCTCAAGACGGGCTGTTGGGGGTTTCGGCATCATTATGTATCTCACCCCTTGTTCTACTTTCGCTATGCTATGCCACCGAAAAATTCATGATAAACATCCAGCAGACCATTGTTCACGTATATTTTACATAAGTAGGCATCCAACTCGTTCTCCCATACCAACATCAATTCCCCTCGAATCTCCATCACCAATACTTTTAACAGATCTTCTGAAGATAAACATGTTGATCTTCTCTATTGTTCAACACCAGCATAAAGAAATGATGAGTCAATGTGAAGATACTCTATTTATATTTTATTTTGTATAATAATATGATGATTCCCATAGGGATCAAAAGTGATTGAGAAGCGATGATAGCCATCTCTCCTTGGAACAGGCCATATGTCATCCACATTATATTTGTAATATTAAGCAACAAAAAAGATGTGAGTGAGAGGCTTGATGTGTTTTTTGTTTTTACGGTCTGAATGACTTGTGGTAAAAATACAATACCAGAAAAAGCAGCGGCGGTATAACCCAGTAATGCAATGCTCATATATTATCCTATACGTAGCGTACATTTTTTATCAAAGGACAGAACTTTTCCGTTAAGGCTTGTATCAAAGGCGAGTATTTGAGGAATAACCAAGGAGGCCCATTCCTGTGGTAACAGTGCACCCTCATTATGACTACCAGAGCATACAAGAGTCATGTCGGTGTTAATTCCGCCCGGTGAGAGTGTCATCATGGCGAGCCCATCTGGTAATTCTTGAGCAATAGAGGCTGATAACATTTCAACGGCCCCCTTTGAAGCACAGTACGGTGCAACCTCTGCAGCGCCAAACCGTCCCCAGCCGCTGCTCATGTTGATAAAGAGACCTTTCTTTGCTGCAATCGCAGGAGGTATAAAAATACGAAGAACATTTGCTGTGCCTTTTACATTGATATCAATTAACCGATCAAATGCCTCTGTTTCTACAAGATGAAATGGTTCTGAGTTATTAATTATAGCCGCATTATTGATAATAATATCTGCCGAATCATTGTTCTTTTGAATTTCTTTTTGCCATGCTCTTACGGCCTGCGCTGAGCAAATATCTACAGCGGTAAAACAAGCAGAACCATGAAACCGCTTGTTCATTTCTTGTATTTGTTTTTCTGAACGCCCACAGCCAGAGACAAAGTGCCCTAAACGAATGCATTCTTCGGCCATTGCATATCCTAAGCCACGTGTTGCTCCTGTAATAACAATATGTTGTGGTGTCTGTGTCTTCATGTTCTTGTAGTCCTCATGTTATGTTCTTCTCTTTTTTCGGTTAGTTGATTGAAAACATCTCTTTCCTTATGAAACCCGTCCGTGCCACTGAACCTGAATCAACCATATCCGATATATCTTCCAATAGGAATATGGAGAGTAAACCAGTAGTCAATGGACAAGGGGCCATCCGATGTCTATATTTTGTTTATCTCAAAACAGATGGAAGATAAGTACGACGTTTTTGATATACCGTACAATGGATAAGTAGAGCCAAATATAAAAGGAGACCGAACCATGCAACTGAATATTTTAACAGGTTTTATGATGGCAGATTTATCGACTTTTCCTTCCGTTCAGGTCCTTAAGTATGAAGTTTCCAGAGACTTTCCCGTGGATACCTATACCGTAAACACCCTAGTTAAGAAGAAGGAAATTGTATAGCTTTTGAATGTTTGCGTATTATGTCTTACGAGAAGACAAACAAACTAGCGTATTTACGATTTTTCTTCCACCCAACAAGTAAGGTTCTGCATCAATGACTCAAAGCAGTATAATTAAAAAGCGTACATTCATCTCAAAAATAACACTCAACTTCGATACCAAAGGGGAAAACATTAACACATTCCACCTGTCTTTTATACTCTCAATACTATTTGTTTCAAGTATCGCAGATGTTGTTTGTTCTGATGCCTTGTCTCTGGGACATGAGACCTACCAACAACGACTCACCATTCATCTGGAAAATGAATCTGCCGCTACCAATGCGCACATAAGAATCCTACCGCTGCCAGATGGAAAGAAATGGGCTATCACTGCACGTTGGGATGACAATAGCAAAGAAAATGCTGTCATGTGTGACACCATGACCCAGAGCGGCATAAAGGGAACGTTTTATTTAAATAGATCTGGACGGACTGGGCTGGGCTGGGATGAAAACATTCCCTATAAAATAATTGAAAGTGGAAACAGTATTGGTGGTCATGGCTGGTCCCACCCAATGCTTGGCTATTGTTCTAGGAATCGAATGTTTGAAGAAATATTGCGTTGTAGAATTCAATGGGAAACAATCACAAACGCATCAACCAACACCTATGCATTTTCTTATGTTAATCACTTTAATAGTTTGGAACGACAAAAAAGTGCGCGAGACATAGCTGAATTACTCATACGGAGTGGCTTTTATGGAATTGCAAATAGACAACGAGCCCTTCCTGATGAAGCACCCTTTTCATATGTCAATTTAATCGGCGGAGAATACGGAGGAAGAGCAGAGGACATTACAAACAAATCAAATCGCATTCTCAAAGACTCAAACATCCAAAAAAACAATCCATGTCTCTCGTATAGCATGCATGCTTGGACCGTATGGGGCAAACATGATATCATGAAAAAAAGTTATGATCTCTTGGCACACAATCCCTCATTTTGGTATTGCGTGCAAGATGATTATGCTGCCTACCGTTGGCAACGAAAACTCTGCAACCTCACAACACAGGTCACACACAATACCATTGAAGTTGTACTGGACAGACCAAGCCTACGTGATGCAAACAGGGCCGTACCTCTCAGTTTTGCGATTGATGGAGTTCCACCTGAACAGATCTTAAACGTTGTATCTAATGGCACACCACTTGAAAATAAAATAGTAGACGGCAATATAGTATACAATCTTCCACATGCCGCCAGCCAGCAACTCGTTGAAAAAATCGGCTGGATTAAAAATGATAAAAATCAAAACACCCTTGAATGCATCACTACAGACGAAGACTTTCCTAAACTACAAATGATCCTTTTCCAAAAAGGAAAGCAATTGATTCTGAAAGGCATCAACGCTGGAACAAAACCGTTGAAAAATGTTCGAGTGTGTTTTCGCCTACCACTTGCTTACTCACCAGGGTATATTACAAAACAGATACCTATGATACAAGGAAACGGACAGATAGAAGAAGTCATCCCTTTAGTCAATGAAATGAATGACTCTCGCTTTTTTCACGGAAAAATGTTTTTTGCAGCCCAATTAGATTTTGAGCAGAACGGAGAAATAGGCCGCTTATATGCAACTACAAATGTAGACGGTGAACAGGCAGAGGACTATCCCAATGGAGGCTTCATAAAATTGGGCCCAATCCCAAGAGATGAATTTGATATTGGAAACATTTCAGGAATACTTAATAATACTGAAAACTTTTTCATGAAAAAAGACGGGACAAAACTACTGTTTGAAAAAAACAGGATACTACCAGAAGTTACATGGTACAACAAAAACGGAACGAAAAAAACATATATCAGTGAATATGATTCATTGTCTAATTTTTCAGCAGAATTGCTTGTTACGGCTGGGCTATGGAGCGTAAAAAAGCACAGACAAGGGGAATCTCTTGATGGCTTCTACATTCTGCGCAGCACTGTCTATTCAGATAAAAAACAGCCAGCCATGATTATTTCTCAAGACTATAAATCACGGAATAACAATGCACAGCATCAGTGCATTGATGCCATCTACCTCAATGGAGAGAAAAAACTGACTGGTGGTAAAAATCACGAAAATCAAACACTACAACTCAAAAAAGGCGCTAATAAACTTGTGATCATTGCTCAAACACAAGAGTCAGCACTGGTGAGCCCTCAAAACATGGGAGTGATGCTAAGACTGGCTTCACCATCAAGCCAAGAAAGGCTGGAGAATATCCGTTACGTTTGCCCAGAATAAAAGCAAACACACCCTCATTTTAAAGAGCAAGGCCCTAGATACTCTGAGTTTTCGCCGTTAGTTTATTGTTAAATATTTGTGACATGCGAGATCCTCTTCTTCCTTTTGTTATTTATTATATCTGTGAGGTTGATGTAATCGGTTCACAAGCGAAGGTGAATCGGTTTATTAATGTGATGGCCAAAGACCTCGCCTTCACAGTACCGAAAGGAGCCTGCCTTTGTGCAAGCAACACAAAGCGACAATGGACAAAAACTGAAAACATATGTATTGAAACCAAGCTATCTCCCCTCTCTACGATACAATTTGCACAAACACATGAGAAAGTCACTTCTTTTTTACAACAATGTTCATGAGATCCCTAATTAAGGAGTGAAAGAAGCCTGATTGCCTGTGAAAATCCGATAATTCCTCACTCTTTGCGCACCTCTGCAATTAGACGACAGGTACCTTCCTCTAGCCTTTCGTCCATTCGGTACCTTGCAACCCAGCATTCATCAATTGGAGCATTTTGAGGCTGAAATCGGATATCCACTGTCAAACGGTTGCGATCACAGGTGTTGGTCAATAACCTGACTCCAAACACCACAACATCTCCGGCAGCCAAATCACCGCTAACCCACGGCTGACCAATAGCACGAGAAAAAGTGAGGTCATCATCACCTATCCAACCATTATCAATGAGATCTCGGTCAGCTAGAGTAAAGTAGCACATATCTACTGACTCTGCTCCCTTATAAACGGCGTATTTTCGATACATTACTTCAGTGTACTCGACATCGCATAAAAAGAAAATCTAGAGTAATCCTAAGCTCTCACAACAGACGAAGAATGGTGACCGAAGAAGAGTTCAATGACTGTGAAAGCTTGTGCCCAACTTTATGTTTAGATGAACATCAAGGCGTCAACAGTACATAAAAAACATGCAACACGGCTCATCTGATCATGACTAAATAAGTCATAAATTCACAAGTCTTTCCTCACCCAGTCCTGTATGATCTCTGGACAACGAGCAAGCTGCGCATGCCACATCAAACACTTCTTCTCTTCTTCATCTAACTGAAGAACCGTACACCACTTGGCCACCGTCTTAATGGGAGGCTGACGGTCTCCACTCAGAATGCGGGAAATAAAAGACTGACTACATCCAGCACCTTTGGCAAATGCAGTGACAGAGCCCGTCTTTTGTTCAATCAACTTTCCAAGTACCTCGGCAAGGCTACTTACTCTCTCTTTTTTCTGTTTAATCAGGTAATCAGTTACAAGTTGATCAGACTTTTTTGCCAATCCAAGGCAGATAAACCATTCACGATCATTGCCTAACAATTCAAACGTTTCTGCCCATTTTTCCAACCACTCACGCCGTGGCGCTATTGATTGAGAAACATGACGAGCCGCCATTGCTCGACCTACCGTTTCCCGAGAAGAAATATCCGCTATCCGAGCCAGATCAGCCTTGCTCAAGCCGCGTCTCCGGCGTAATTCATCTAGCAATTTCCCAAACTCAGACAACTCCATCCCACTGATAGTAAATACTTTAGAGCCACATGCGAGAATACTCCTTGATGCGGACGTAAACATCCGCATTATGTGCAAGCATGTCCCTTCTTCTAAATTCTGTCAACCCTTGGCTGAAAAGCTATGGGCGACAATCTCTAACCCTAAAACACTCGATACCTCTTCCAATGTTTCCAAACGGCAATTGCCCCCATCAAGCACCCGCTGAACGGTACCCAAAACAAGACCATGATGTTTGGCTATGTGGTACGCAGGGCTACCGCGCAATTGATGTCGCTCCATATAATCAGCGGCAGCTAAGTCTATAGCTCCCTGAACCTTTGACTTTTTTCTGTGTTTCATCAACCAACCCTATCACTATCTATCTTTATTTTTATATCTTTATACGTATACACTTATTTAAACAGGAGCGTCGTTATATGCTCAATACCAACTCACTCTGTCTTGCTTCCCTCTTTCACATCACTCTCAAAGACATTGACGGTTCATCGGCGGTACAAGCACTCATCATAGCAAGGCGTTACTGCCATAAGTACAAGATCTTCCCTCTTCCACCGTTTGCTGCGGAAAAGCTCAACGAAAGAATTTTCATACACGACTCAAATTCCAATATTTTTTGTCTTACCAATATGCAGATCACATGGGCCGATCTACACTCCATCAAAATCACACGCGGAAACATGACATGAACACCCTCAATCACTCTTTTATTAGCTGTGCCTGCCTCGTTCATAAAGGAGCTTTACCAAAGCATCTTCAGTGGGCAAAGAAGGTTAAACATTTATGCGATGAACACGAAAAAGATGGGGACTATTTATTTGTTTGGTCACAGGTGTCCAAAGAATTCATTACGATACTCGAACAAGGGCTGTGTTGCCACAATCAACAATCATATTACTTTCTTTATCAGAAAGATAATTCCGTGGCAACTCTTGGGCATTGGAACAATAACCATTTTGGCCTGAGGCGCATTCAGTATATTGACTGCGACATACCCTACACCATTTAATGACCAATTAGCAGATAATTGAACCGAAACCAACGGTTCTTATCCTAATTGTATGACTAACGCTCTGAGCTTTCTCAAAGACTCCAGAACAGACCACAGAGAGACTCAGCAGAAACAGATACACCTTCTTCTGTGTTTCCTCACTCTTCTCTAGTAACATAAAACAAAAACGCAAAAGAAGCTCATGCGGCCTGTTTGGTCCTACACTTTTTCCCGATAAGAAAAAACCCGCGTAAACGTTTGTGTTTACGCGGGTTAGTTGGTTACCCCACCAGGACTCGAACCTGGAATGACAGAATCAAAATCTGTAGTGTTACCATTACACCATGGGGTATGGTGAGCCTGTAAAGGCTTTTGCTTCAGCTGACACGGTGACTCAAAAAGAAGTTACCGTGTCAACGGAGGCGTGAGGTTATAGCTTTTTAGTCTGCGTCAAGCCAGTTTTCGTTGCAGCGCGTCCAGTCGATGGTTCCGTCTGGAAACCAGAGGCTCAATTCCGTTTCTGCAGTCTCTGGAGCATCTGATGCGTGGATCAAATTTGCACCCATACTAATACCAAAATCACCACGGATAGTACCTGGAGCGGCACTACGGCCATCGGTAGTACCAACGATGTTACGAACAACACTAATCGCTTCGTCACCACGTACAGCAATGGCAACAAGTGGACCTGATGTGATGAATTTCAAGAGTGCCGGGAAAAATGGACGTTCTGCATGTACGGCATAATGCTCACGTGCGAGAGCATCGTCTGCTTGAACGAGCTTCATTCCAACGAGAACAAGACCTTTGCGCTCAAGGCGGCTAATGATTTCGCCAACAAGGCTGCGTTGTACGCCATCTGGTTTGATGAGAATGAGAGATTGTTGCGTAGCCATTGGAAGGGCTCCTGTTTATCGAAGAGGTAAGATGCGCGGCATGCTGCCAGAACATGGAACCTATGCAAGTCTAGAATCTCACGGTATATCACTGCCAACTATCTCCAATGGAAACAATATGGATTGTACAACTCGACTGTGGCTCTATTCAAGAGCGCACACCCGTGAGATCAACGTTTGCCAACCTATTCGTCTAGGGTAAGGCAGCCTTTGACCATACTAAAACGCTGAGTTGCTAGACGGTTCGCTTCTTGCCGAGAATGGGTGATATGGACAACAGTAACTCCAGTTTCTTTATGTACCGCAGAAAGCAAAGCACACATCTCTTCGTGCAATTCTTCATCCAGCGCACTCAGTGGTTCATCAAGGCATAAGACTGATGGACTCATAGCCAGTGCACGGCCAAGGGCTATTCGCTGGGCTTCACCACCAGACAGCCCTTCTGGATAACGATCAAGCAGATGGCTAATCGTCAGCATTTCTGCTAACTCATCGACACGTTTGGCTATGAGGCTGTTTTCTACCTTGCGTATCACCAATGCAAAAGCGAGCTGTTCACGGACAGATAAAGATGGGAAGAGGGCTCTATCTTGTGGCACATAGCCAACAAGGCGCTCTCCTGGAGGCAAACCAGTAACATCCCGCTCATCAATAGTAATAGAGCCAGATTGAATGGGCCTCAAGCCACAAATGGCTTCAAGTATCGTTGTTTTGCCACAACCACTACGCCCCATAATGACGGCATAGGCACCAGATTCAATACTAGCAGTAATGCCAGAAAGAGCAAAATCACCCTGCTGTATGCTTAAATCTTGCAGGCGTATCATATGATATGCTCCCGACTAACCCCAAGGAGACGGGCAACAATGAGTACAATGACAGCGGTAACAATCATCAACAAAGAGACGGACAGCATTCCGTCTAAATTACCTGCCTGCATTTCTAAATAAACAGAAGTAGGCAAGACTTCGGTACGCATACGAGTAGAACCGGCAAACACCAGAATAGGGCCAAATTCGCCAAGGCTGCGAGCCCATGCAAGCGTTAATGCAGCAAGCATGCCTCGTTTGGCTTGTGGCATAATAACACGCCAAAATGCAGACGAACGATTGCAGCCAAGAGTCATAGCCACCGCCTCATATCGCTGTGGTATTTGGTCAAAAGTTACACGCATCGTTCGAACAGCAAACGCACAAGCGACCATAAATTGGGCAATAATAACAGCCGGTACTTCTAAGACCACCCACCTGCTGATAAATTCAAAGGGCCAGTAATTAAAGAGGATGAGTAAACTCACACCAACGACTAAGGGCGGCAAGACTATTGGAATATCAAGCACCGTATCGAGCACCGTTTTACCACGAAACTGAAAACGAGACATGATATATCCGATAGGCACTGCCACAATAACAGACAAGACAGCAGATACCGTACAGCTTAATAATGAAAGCATGATGGCGTAACGAATTTCTTCACTGCGTGGACTATCGCCAAAAACCATATTCATCATATAATTAACATCGGCTCGGCACAGATCTGCCACCACTAACAATATAATTAAAAGAATGTACGAACCTGCTATAACCCCCATTCCCCAAAGAAACGGAGCATTGCTGCCGACTGTAAATGCTGGCTTTTTACTCACTGACAACTTTCCATTGGAAACCTTCATGCTCAAAGCGAACTTGAGATTTTTTTGTTCGTAAAAAATCAAGCAAACGTTGTGCAAGATGCGGATAAGGCGTTTGCTTTGCAGTAGCCATATTCTGTGTCGCTAAGGCCAGTGGGTGATTTATGGTCACCAAATCAAAACCTTGCGCGTCTAACATATTACAATTAGCGCGGTAAACGAGGGCAACATCTATGGCAGTATGCGAAGCGATATTACCAACTAATTCATGAGCACTTGGTACAGTGCTAATCTGTTCGGCAATACTCTCCATAATTCCAACATCTTTGAACATTTCATAGGACAAACTACCCATGGTCGATACTTTAGGATCTGTAGTACCAATTTTTATTTTTTTATTCGCTAAATCTGACAATGTTGCAACCCTCAGCGGGTTCCCTTTACGTACAACCATAACAATGTCTGTTGCCGAGACATCAGTTGCATCACCAAACAGCTCTTGCACTTTCGTCATAAACGATGCATCACAGGTCATAAAGACATCTGGACGGGCTCCACTCTTCATATTGGCAACATGTGCACCACAGCCATTGTAATGCGCCTTAATCACGCAGCCTTCACGTTGCTCAAATTCTCGTACGGTTTCCATTACAGCAGTACGATTAACGCCGCCGCAGAAGAAATCGAGTTCTGGTGTTTTTGCCCATGCATCTCCAGGAGTGTTAATCACAAAACCATATTCGCTGAAGGCCTGTGCACCATATTCTGGAGAAGCCAAATAACGGGCAAAACGCAAAGCTGAAGTGGGATGTTTACTGGTAGCAACAATATTGGCAGAAATAGAAGAGGTTCCCTCTGCAAGCTCTGGCACGGTTATTTGTTTCAACCCTGCTTTAGCTGCTTCGGTATTCCAAACAATAGCTGCCTGGACGCTCTCACTCAAGGCAACGGCATTGGCTGCTTCAGTCACACGCGGTTTACTTGCTTTTTTGCCGGCATCTATTTCAGCCCAACGTCCAGCTTTTTCTAATGTATCACGAGTACGTTTGCCACAACCAGCACCGGCATCGCAGAGAACATAATCTGTTTGTAGCATATCGTCCAATGTGGAAATACTTGAATCTTTTGCTGCGGCAATTACTAAATGAAATGAGCCCAAAGCAATACGCTCTGCCAATAAACCTTTTGCATGTGCTCGTTGAGCAAAACTCAAATCCGCAGGAATGTAGATATCGGCACGACTCTGTCCGTTTTCTGCATCAAGTTGTAGTTTGGCCTCTAAACCACCAGATGAGTCATACTCTAAACGAATATGAATACCGTATTGCTCCTCAAAACGACGTGCGAGCTTCTCCACTGGCAACTTCATGCCTACCGCACAATAGACAACAAGGTCTTCTTGTTCATGCTCGCTGGGCTTGCCTATTTCAATTAGCGTCCACACCAGTGCTAGCAACCCTATAACAAAGCCACCCACCTTCACAAGCCGAAGCGAACGGCTTCCACCATAGACATATCCAGACATAGGGTCTCCTCGGTTACACGCCACAAGGCTAGCAATACCCCTATTCTTGAAAAGGGGGAATAACTTGTACCAAACAAAGCTTCTATACGATCGTAGCAGTTACAGGAGGTTGTATGCAGATTCAATGCAGCTATATGGCACAAGTAAAAACCAGAGCAGGGTGCGGTTCTGAAACCGTAGATATTCCTGATGATAGCACCGTACAGGACCTTATTCACACTATTGCTAAGGCCCACGGCGCTGCCCTGTGCACCATATTGCTTGATGATCAGAACCAATTACGCAAACATATCCTTATCTTTCTCGGTGATGAGCAAATTCGCTGGAACGATAACACCGTTCTTTGTAACAATGCTACCATCACCATTATGAGCCCAATTGCAGGAGGCTAAGCAGATGCTGACGGATCACGAACGCGAACGCTATGAATGGCAAATGTGGGTTCCGGGTCATGGTGAAGCTGGCCAAGAAAAATTAAAAAAAGCGTCTGTGCTGGTTTCTCGCTGTGGTGGAGTAGGAAGCGTTGTTGCTTATGAGCTTGCCGCCGCTGGCGTTGGCACTCTCATTCTTGCCCACGGCGGCAATGTTAAACCTTCAGATCTGAACCGACAACTGTTGATGACTCATGACCACTTAGGTAAACCACGAATTGAATCAGTCACCCGCCGTCTCAAAGAGTTAAACCCGTTCCTAAATATCATTTCTGTTGAATCCAATATTACTGAAGACAACGTAGCTGAATTAGTAAGCCAAGCCGATATTGTCATTGATTGCGCCCCTCTTTTTAATGAACGTTTTTTAATGAATCGAGAGGTTGTCCGGCAGAATAAAATTCTTATCGAAAATGCGATGTTTGACTGTGACGCTCAATTAACCACCATTATTCCTGGCAACACTCCTTGCCTCTCCTGCATCTACCCAGAAGATCCTGGAGCATGGACACGAGAGTTCCCTGTTTTTGGAGCAGTCTCTGGTACCATTGCCTGCATGGCTGCCATGGAAGCGATTAAGGCAATTAGTGGTTTTGGTAAATTATTAACCAATCGCCTCCAACTATGCGACTTACGCGATATGCAATTCCGAACCATGCACATTCAACGCAATCCTGACTGTGCTATTTGTGGTTCTCATACCGCATAGTTACCATATTTCTATATCTCACATTTTATCCTAAAAAAGGACAGTACTCATGATACGATTTCTCCTTTTGGCCTGTGTCCTGTGTGTTGTTCCACTCAGCTCTAGTCTTGATGCCTGTTCCACCCCCGTATTTCAATACGCCTTAGAACGCTGGGAGGCAGATTATTTTGATCTGCTTATTTACCATGACCAACCATTAACAAAAGAACAACAAACGATTGCAGAAAGCATTCAACGAGGAAAAGGGGTCGATACCTATTTCACACCGCTATCAGTTCAGATTATTGATACGAACACACTTACAAACAAAATAAACGACGACGACAAAAATAACAAACAAGATACAAATGCTGAACACTTTAGCCAAGGCAACAACAGCCCGCGCATGGTACTTGCCCACAATGAATTTACTGGAGCACAGCTACCAATTTGGACAGGAGCATTAAGTCATGAAAATTTTCTCTCGCTCTGTTTTTCTCCCAAACGAGCTGAACTCGAACGCCGCTTATGTAATGGTCACAGCGTTGTCTGGTTTTTGTTTGAAAGTGGTAATACAGTAAACGACGAAAAAATGCTCACCATATTGGAACGTGATCTCCAATCATACGCTGATCAAGCCAATGCAGAAACCCTTGGTGGACTACCAGACCCTGATGCTGTAGAAGCCGATGCAGAGGAAGAAGAAGACTATGATGTATACAGCGAAGAAGAACACCCACCGGTTCATCTACGCTTCTCTGTTCTTCCTATTGGCGTAGACGAAGAACCTTTACTCAAAGAGATGTTGTATAGTTTAATCCCTGAGCTTAAAGAACAAGATGGCCCCATTGCCCTTCCTGTATTTGGCCAAGGACGAGCACTGGCCCCATGCCTGCTCACTGAAAGCGAATTTGCTTACACTCTCGAAAAAGAATTTATTTTTGAAATGTGTGATTATTTAACGGGTGAATGTTCTTGTGAAATAAAAGCACAAAACCCTGGGTTTGATTTATTTATTCCAGCCGACTGGGAACCTGCTGAAACGGTTGTTCCAGATCCTGTTGCACCAGAATTAGTAGGTACACTCGTTGGAGACGAAGAAATAGACCGAGAACCACAACCACAAGATGGCAGGACCCTTTCAAAAGACTTTCCTTCCACAACAAACCACAAAACATCACTCGCACTTTCTCCGCTACTTATTACTGGCCTTGCTGTTCTATTGCTGCTTATTCTTGGTACTCTTATTATTAATCGTGGAGAGAAATAAGTGAAATTATCTCGCCTCATTCTTGCTGAACTTTCTCATAGACGGCTCAACGTCCTGATTGCCATTGCGGCCATCGCTACGGCCTGCACATCTGTGATTGCTACCAATGCCTTACTCTCCTTACAACACACACACAGCGAACAACGCATTGCCGTCTACCAAGAAGAACTCAAAGACTATCTTGACGAAATGAATGATGACTTTCGTAAGATCACCAAAAAAGATGGGTTTAATGTTCGCATTTTTCCAAAATCTGCTGATCTTGAATCTGTACACTTTGGCAATATTGGCAAGTTTACCATGCCAGAAGAATATGCCTCCAAATTAGCAAATTCAGACTTAGTAAGCGTTACTCATTTACTACCCACCTTACAAGAAAATATTAAATGGCCAGAACAAGATCGGCTGATTACCATTATTGGCACCCGTAATGAGGTGCCACAAGCACACCGCAACCCCCGCAAAGCTATTCAAGAAAGTATTCCTAAAGGCCATATTGCCCTTGGTCATGAATTACACAGCAGCCTCAAACTGAAAATAGGCGACCCAGTTACTTTCATGGGGCAAACCTTCACTCTCTATAAAACACATAAAGAACGTGGTACCAAGGAAGATTTAACCGCTTGGTTACATTTAAGTGAAGCACAAAAACTGCTGAACAAACAAGGGTTAATCAATGTCATCTTGGCTCTTGAGTGTAAATGCGCGATGGCAGACATTGGTAAGGTCCGCAAAGATATCGCCCGTTTTTTGCCAGACACCCAAGTACTTGAATGGGGCACCAAAGCCCTGCGCCGCATGGAAGCACGCAGTCGCGTCTCAGAGGGGAAAAAAGAACTGGTTGCTAAGGCCACAGCAGAAGCAGAAGCAGAACGTTTACAACTTGAACAATTTGCTGCTATTTTGTTACCACTCATCGTCATTGGCGCACTTGCGCTTGTTGGTTTTTTAACTTTACACAATGTACGTGAACGTCGCTATGAAATTGGCGTCTTACGCGCCATTGGCCTCCATAGTCGCAGTATTCTTATTATTATCTTAGGCAAAGCACTTATCATTGGCTTCTGTGGTGGCATTGTAGGTATTGTTGTTGGCTATCTTATTGGTAACGCTCAAATACCACAGGCTGTAAACATGAACATTCTGAGCATAAACGAAGCCCTTGCTCTGCTGATCGCCGCCCCTTGTTGTGCCCTTGCCGCTGCTTGGCTCCCTGCTGTGCTTGCCGCTCAAAACGACCCTGCCATCATTTTGCGAGAAGAATAATATGATACATCTATCTGACGTACGCACGGTTTTTCAAGGGCCAGATGGAACCGTTCTTGGCCTTGATACTATTTCCCTCTCGCTCAAAGCAGGAGACTTTGTTTCTGTTCAAGGCGCATCTGGTAGCGGAAAATCAACACTCCTACTCACCTGTGGTACCATGCTCGCCCCAACCAGTGGTACCGTTACCCTTGCCGACACAGATATCTATTCTTTATCTGGTAATCAACGCGCTCAATTCAGAGCCAAGCATATAGGGTTTCTTTTTCAACAATTCCATCTGATTCCCTATCTGTCCGTACGTGAAAATATTTGCACCCCACAACTTGCTGGTTGTAAACATGCCAGTCCAGACGATTTACTCGAACAATTCGGTTTACACGAACGTGCTAATCATAAACCGTCTCAACTAAGTATTGGTGAGCGCCAACGTGTTGGCTTAGCTCGGGCGCTTTTTGGCAAACCAAAAATCATTTTGGCTGATGAGCCAACCGGTAATTTAGACCCTGAGAATAGCGCCATTGTATTAGATGCCCTCAGCACATTTTCCGAACAAGGTGGCACTGTGCTTATGGTGACTCATGAAGAAGAAGCTGCACAACATGCTCAGAGACAACTCATCATGAACACCGGCCGCCTCAACGATTCTTGCTCAGCATAAGACGTATTCAACAACACAGACGCTCAACCAACACCGTGTTGCTTGAAGAGAGGAACATAATCAACATCTGTTTGTAAAATATGCTCTACCAACCACGTCTTTAAGAAATCTATAAGTTCGTCTTCTGCACCTTTGTCACCTTGTTGTATGCGAGCAACAAAGTTCTGCATATTCGCAATCATGGTTTCATGCACCTGCTCATGCCCAGTATGATAGCCAATACGGCTAAAGATTTGTTCTTCATAATTAAAATGAAACAGCGTATAATCGAGTAATTCAGCTATGACTTGATTCATTTTTTTCTTTTTCTGCTCTACCTTTGCAACATAGACAGCATTAATCAGATCAACTAAATGTTCATGATGAGCATCAATTGTCGGCAAACCAAAACAGAACGTTTCTGACCAGACAATCAGTTTTGAGATGCCAGATGAAGAACCAGCGCCTCCAGTAACCACTCCTCGCAATACGTTTACCTGCTGATCCAAATCATCACCCTGCAAATTCAAGAGCACACTTGCTGCCGATGTTTCTTGTGCATTTGCAGCATTTAATTGCGTAACTCGGTCCATTTGGGCAACAGCTTGGTTCACCTGATCAACACCACGTGCTTGCTCATCAGATGCCTGTGTGACTTCTGCCATCAGCTGAACTACTTTTGTAACCGATCCAACCGTCTCTCCAAAGAGACTCACTAAATCTTCTGAAACAGATTTTTGCAAAAAGTCGTTAATTTCGTTGGATACCAGTTCTATCGCTTTGGTATTTTCCGTTGCCGACTGGATGAGCGCAGAGGTATTTTTTACTTCTTCAGCACTCCGTTGAGCAAGACTCCGCACTTCATCTGCTACCACCGCAAAACCAAGCCCCGCATCGCCTGCTCGCGCCGCTTCTACTGCCGCGTTTAATGCCAACAAGTTTGTTTGGAAAGATATTTCATCAATCGTTTTCACAACAGCACTCGTGTCATCATTTGATGCCTTAATTGCGATCACCGCATCTTGTAAACGCTCAAGCTGTTGCTTCACTTCCATAGCCACCTCTTCAGCACGACCACGCCCAGAAGTAGCTTTTTCTCCAGCTTCACGAGCAAGACTATCTGCCTGACGAGCATTATCTGCATTTTGCCGAGTTGTCGCCGCCATTTCCTCAAGTGAGGCTGATGTTTGTTCCAGACTGGAAGCCTGTTCTGATGCTCCTTCAGCCATTTCTTGACTAGCACTCATAATTTGATTGGCACTGCTAGCAACTTGACCCGCACTCAAGCCAAGACTCTCAACAATACGACCTATTGGAATCGTTATTGTTCGTGAAAGAGCAAGAGCAAAGACTACTGCAATGACAAAAACTATTGCCGCAATAATGTAATCAAGCATCACAGAAGCTTGCGCCTGAGCCACAACCTCTGCCAATCGTACTTCTTTTTGCTTATCAATAACGGTAAGTACAGACGCATGGTCTACCATATTTTGAGACTGCAAAGTAAACCATTCCGTCGGGTCTTGTTGAATATCTCCACCACTCGACATAAAACGCAAACCTTGCGCTGCTGGGCCATCATTCACTTTTACTTTTTTATCTAACTCAGCAGTAGACACACTGCTGTCATTTTCCATGTTTTCGATAAGAAAATTGGCACCGCTTCTATATTGAGCCATAGTAGATTTTAAATCTTTGACTGCTTTACTATCTTTTACCGTTAAGCCGCCAAGATCTTCATACTCTTGAATTGCTGCAATAAATAAGTTATATTGTTCATTAAAACGGTTCACATATTCTAGATCATGACGAAGCAATAGATTTTTGAAACTATGAATAATACCGCGATAACCACAGATTTCTAATAAACGCCTTGCGACACTTTGCCGACGCATGCCCAATTCTACACCAGCTCGCATAGCGTAAGCCGTTTTTGCTCCGGCAATATTTTGCACAGATTCGTATTCTAAGCGCGCCTCTGCTGACGCATTCTCAAGAAAACGTGCACGCCAGAGTTGTTGTTGCACGAGTACCGATGAAAGTTTTTCACGCATCCCAGGAATATACTTACCACCACGTCCAAAAACATCCGCAAGCATCGCACGTTCTTTGCCCATAGTTTCCAACACTTCTAACAGAGCCATATGGGTACGTGCATTATTAACCAGAACCGCATCGTTGGTATCTAACAAGATGGATTCGCGCAATAACAACAAGGTTTTGATTCGCGCTCCAAAATAACCAGCAGAGGCAAAGAAATTAATTTTTTGACTAGAAATATTTTGTCTATGAGCTGAAAAGTTTTTTTCAAGATGACCAAGCACATCATTCAGCCATTCTTTCATTCGCTGGTTTTTCGGCTCAGCAAAATAAGGTGATGATATCCATTTTTTCAGCTCAGTAATTGTTACGTCTGTTTTCTTACGGTGTGCTGCCAGCTCTTCAACAAAATCTGTACCACCACTACTCAGATAGCCTGCGCTATAACCACGTTCTATTTGTAGATTTTTAGCCAATGCCTGAACCGCATATCCACAATGCTCCATTTCTTGATGCAACTCTGCTTCATGAACAATAGCCTGTTCATGCTGAATTCCTTGGACAATAAAGAAAGACAAAGCGAACAAAGGAGCAGCTATAATGAACATGAGCTTTGTTCGAACAGATCGATTATTGATAATATCCATAATATGGAATTCCTTAAAGTAAGATGTGGCCTACTTAAGGATTCCTCATTTTATCCATTTCCGCAAGTACTTTTATGGTGTTAAAACCAAGCACGTAAACCGACTAATGGACCCGAAAGGTCTATACTACCAACTTCTAGATAATCATACCCCAGATAACCTTCTATATGGTTCCATATCCCGCCAACCGTTGCACGTACACGGGTGATATCAACCCGATCCCCAACTTCGTCCTCTGCTGGAACAAACGCCGCTTTACGAAACTGAAACTCAGTTACGAGCGGTTTTTGTGGGAAAACTCGTATACCTGCGGTAAATTGGCCACCGATGTCTGAAACCTCTTCCCCAACCATACTCAGCACACCAAGGCCTATATACGGCTCAACTTCATCAAAAGAAACGGAGTATAACAGATTAAAAGAAGAAAAGTCGAGACGAGCGTCAACTTTTGAGCGTTGCTCTGAAAAGGAGTTATATTCCCACTCTATTTCAAAACCATTCTGAAAGGCAACAAGAACTCCTGCGCCCAAACGGTTTATGTCTTCATCGGCACTACCATAATCAAGCCACACACGAACATTCATCGGATTTGCGACACTCTGAAAATCCTCATTACTGTACCATTCATCTTCTCGAAAAGTAACAGCATCTATTCGGTAAGGGTAACTGGTAAATGGACGCTGCTGCAAGGTTAAACCGTCTAGAACAGCATAGACCATAGCTTCCGCAACCACTTCACCAACGGTATGACCATGATGGTGATGTCCGATGCTGTGATGATGCGATGGTTTCTTTTTTTTAGCGGCCTTTTTCTCGACTGACTGTTCTATCGCCTGGAGTTTTCCACCCTCTTCGGCAGTAAGCTCCACAACACCTAAACCAAAGCAGGCGCAGCTCATTAAGAAACCATGTGCATACTTCACGATGTTATCGCTGCCTCCAATGCAAGATTGACTTCACCACGGCTAATATCTACAGAAACGACACGCACATCACATTCTTTACCAATACCATAGGTATGCCCTGAAGTACCACCAACGAGGGCCATTCGCTCTGGATCATAGGTATAATATTCTTCACCAACATCACGCATCGGCACAAAACCAGATAAACCGGTTTCAAGCATTTCGACAAATAAACCGACTGGACTAGGCATAGTAACCACTCCCGCAAACACATCGCCAATTCGACGGGAGAGATAACGCGCAGCCTTAATACCTTGTAGATCTCTTTCTGCCAGCACTGCACGCTGCTCCAAATAGCTACACTGCTTCGCAAGCGCATCTAAATAATCATCACGATTTTCGGCTTCTTTGTAACGTTCAATTTTTAATAAACGCTTCACCGTTCTATGCACCAATAAATCTGGGTAGCGACGAATAGGGCTGGTAAAATGAGCATAATGTTTAAAAGCCAAGGCATAATGACCTATATTTTGCACTTGATACACTGCTTTTTGAAAACTGCGCAAACATAAAAAGTTCAAGACCAAACGAGCTGATGCCGGTTCCTTTTCTAAACGACGTAAAATATCTTGTAGACCAAAACGACTCTCAACTGATACATCACCTAACCCGTAAGAAGCGCATGCTCGTTGGAATTCTAGTAGTTTTACTTCGTCTGGGTCTCCATGTGCACGACAGACATATGGTGTATTTTGATCATGAATCCAAGTTGCTACGGCTCTGTTTGCGAGCAACATAAATTCCTCGATTAATTGATGCGCAACGTCTCCACTTTCTCGTTGAATCTCTACCGGATTACCATCTACATCTAGTTGGAATCTATGTTCCACTGAAAATAAATTCAACGCGCCTTTTTTCTCGCGTTGTGCTCGTAATTTTTGAGCAAACTCGTGCGAAAGTAATATGGTTTCACAGAGTTCTTTTGGGAAATTTTCTTCGCTCCGGTCTTCTATCACTGCAAGCGCTTGTTCATAGCTGAGTCTGTGCTTGCTATGAATAACAGTTTCTGCTGGCGTACAGGACCGAATTTTGAGTTTCCAGTCTAATTCTATAAACAGAGACAGCGCATAACGGTCTTGATGCGGCACTAAGCTACACAGACCGTTCGATAATACTTCCGGCAACATCGGAATAACCCGATTCACCAAATAAATGCTGGTACCGCGTACGCTGGCTTCTTCATCTATATTTTTGCCTTGTTCTACATAATGGCTCACATCGGCAATATGAACACCAATCTTCCAACCACGCTCTGTTTTACTAATACTAATAGCATCGTCAAAATCTTTCGCTGTTTCTGGGTCTATGGTGAAAATGAAATCTTCTCGGCAGTCTTTTCGGTTACCAACTTCAATATCAGCTGGACAGGCTGTTGCCGCTTGTTCTACATCCTGTGGGAATGCGCCAGGTAAATCATGCGATAAGCAGACACGTTCAAAATCTGCGATTTCAGGACTGCTCATATCCAAGCGGCGAATAATGCGCACACCGGCTTCACCATAAACATCTGTTTCAACTTCGCCAATAACTCGATCACCGGCACAATAATCTTCTATAATCCGCCAATCACCACCGAGTACTGGATAGTCTCCATCCCGACGGTTATCGGGAATGAGCGTGACACCTTTTCGCTTGAAGTTAAGGGTGCCAAGAATCTCTCGGCCTTGTCTGTGGCGAATACGCACAATCAACATGTTGCCATCACTGGTTAAAAAACCGTACGCGCTATCTCCCACAGCAGCACCAAGCCGGTGCTGCGGATGAATAGGATAGCGCTCACCATCTGCTGTTTCCGCTATGAGCTGATCTTGCACTTCTTCTGGATAAGGCGTGCAAACGGTCAACGAATGCTCTCCACCTGCACCTGAGACGAGGAAACGTCCTGGCCGTACTTCTAGGATACGGCCAGTTTGGCTCATTTCTTTGAGAAGGCGACTTACCGCCCGTGATGCAGCAAATGGCAGAGACATCGCATCTGTTAGTTCACGGCTGCTCATTGGCTTTTCACACTTGGTTAGTGCTGCGGTGATTTTCTTTTCATTTACATTTGGCCATTCACTTGGATCTCGTTGGCCCTTCAAACGGCGTTTCATGTCATCGGTATTTTTAGAACGGCCTTTGTAGCCACCCTTTTTACTGTCACGAATTCGCCCGTGCGTATTGCCCTGACTCTGATCTCGACTATTTCCTGTACGACTTTTTTTCTTCCCACGACCTTTTTTCTTACTCATGCATGAGCATGACACAGAGGTACTGCCGACTCAAGCAGTGGTTTCCCTCTCTCTAGAGAGTCTGTCTATATTTTTGCTTTGCACGAGGCTGTTTCATCCATGCTTCTCTTTATGATGGATCATCCGCATATTCCTTGTTCTAGTGGCCCAACACTCTACCCAGCAATGATGCTCATTAATTGGCTGCGAGATTTAGCTGATGATGCTACTACGGTACAGTTGCAAGACTTGCCCTTTGGTAACGCCGCACTCCCAGACCTCTTGCGCAGTTCACAGGTCAATAACATTACCGTCCCCGCACATGAACAGCTTCCTACAGCATTCCGTTGGGAAAGTGCAGGCGGTCATTCTGTGCTCGTTACCTCGGAAGATGCACCAAGCACACAGAGCCGAGGCGCATTTCATCATGGTGACCTCCCTGCCACTTTGCGGCAAGCACCATCTACATCATCTCATCTTGCAGGGCTTCTTGACTTAGCCCGCTTGGAAGATGCCACCGGCGTTATGAATGGTGGGACAGGGGCTGCTTGGGATTCGATCATGGGTATGCTTGAGCAAGACGTTGCTAAGCGAATGCCGCCACTTACCGGCACAATTAGCTCAGTAAACGAACGTTTTCAGGCTTGGAACCCTTTGCCCTTTGCTCGTCATTGTTTACTGCGCATGCCAATAACTGATGAACGACCACCATGGGGCTTTGTTGATCACCGTGGACACCGCTCTCCGGTGCAGGTCATTGAAGAAAACGGAAAGAAACAGCTTTTAACCACAGTTGAATTGGGTGCACTCGAATGTGTCGAAATTGATGTCTGGGATGAGCCGGTACCTGGCCCTCATTGGACGGTTGACCAAAGCGTTATTGATAACGGGCTTGTGCGCGCAGAACTCGATGCACTTGGGCAAGTAAAGCGCCTGAGCTTCCATCATAACTTTGTAGCAATTACTGCCCCCTTTTGTCAGATACGAGTAAATGATCGGATGTGGGCAGGAGACGACATTCAGTGCGAAGTACGCGAAAGTGGACCTGTTCGTAGTAGTGTTGTTGTTACTCATATAGGAGATGAAGGCACCTTTACCATCACCTATAGTCTCTATGCCTATGAAGATTTCCTCCGCGTTGATGCCCAATGGGAACCAACTGGTGATGCTTCCTGTAGCCTAGACCACCCCACTGGCTATCGGCGAGCGCCGCTTCGATGTGCTGGTGACTTTGCACCATGGGTGGTTGAGCAAACTGCTAGCGTCTGTGCCCAACGCGGGCTGCCACAAGCTGGCTGTCGCTGGGCAACCTTAGATGAGAGCAACGCCCAAAGCAGCTCAACCCACATGGTTCAATCTAGCACCGTTGGCGGTGTAGCCGTAGCATCTGGCCGTAATTTACTGCTACGTGCAGAAAATGGTCATCTACATATCGCGGTAAACAATCATATTGATTATGCACTCTCACCACCAACCCGGTCACAACTCAGCTTTGGTGCCCTCACACAACATCTTCGTTTTCCTGGCCGCGTCAGCAATGCTCGCACCCGCCGTGCACCTGCTCTGCGTATTGCAGACCAAACCAATTTAAATCCGATTTGGATTCGTCCTGCAGAAGGCTGGAAAGCAGAATTTATTATTTGTGAACAAAGTGGGCTTCGTGGTAAGGCCTGGATTTTCCCAACAGAAATATCCGAATCAAGTGAAGCGTGGATAACTGACGTAAAAGGTAACCCTCTTCGTCAATTACCGCGCAGCAAAGAAGGTGATGGTTTTGAACTCACCTATCAACCACATGAATTTTTTATCATTCGCTGGAAATAACACCTATGCATGTTGCTCTCTACCAACCGTCTATCCCACCTAACACCGGAAACATTGGTCGTCTGTGTGTTGGCTTTGATTGCGCCATGCACATTATTGGGCCATGTCTCTTTGATCTCTCAGACAAAGCGCTTCGTCGGGCTGGCTTAGATTATTGGCCACATCTAAATCTGACCATGCATGAATCACCAGAAAGCTTTTGTAAATGGTTGGGAGATCGTTCCCCGTGGTTGATCACAAAATTTGGACAGCATCGCTTTGACACACCAGCTTACGACCGTGATGATGTCATTGTTATGGGCAACGAACAAAAAGGTTTGCCGAAGGAATGGCTCGAACGTTGGCAGGACCACACCGTTGCAATACCAAAAAACGATCATATCCGATCATATAACCTCGCAAATGCGACTGCTATTGTCGTTTCCCATGCACAGTTGAAGGCTGGCTGCTTCGATTAGAGCACTCATCATTGACGGCCCTCCATCTCTTTGCATAACGTCCGAGTCTTAGACCCCGGAGGTGCAATGCGATGAAACATCCAACACATGGTGGTGGCTGGCAAGCTATTCGATATACTTTTCGTAAGGCTTTAGAGTCTGGTGGATTATTACGTATGTGGTCTGCCATGCGTAGTAAGAATACCTGCAAAACCTGTGCGCTTGGCATGGGCGGACAAAAAGGTGGCATGGTTAATGAGGCACGCGAGTTTCCAGAGATGTGCAAGAAGTCTGTGCAAGCCATGGCATCCGACCTACAAAAAGGTATTCGCTACGATTATTTTGATACCCATTCTCTTGCTGATCTTGAACAAAAAAGCAGCCTTGAATTAGAATATGCAGGCCGGCTACGCCAACCGCTCTACGCTGGTCCAAACGACACCCACTATCGCCCCATAGAATGGGAAGAAGCCTTTGTTCGTATTACCGACAAGCTCAAAGCAACTCAGCCAGACGAGAGTTTCTTTTATTTTAGTGGCCGTAGCTCCAATGAGGCTGGCTTTGTTACTCAATTATTTGCCCGCATGTATGGTACCAATAACATCAATAATTGTTCATACTATTGTCATCAGGCCTCTGGTGTTGGTTTAACAAATACCATTGGCAATAGCACAGCAACAGTCTCCTTAGAAGACACCGAGCAATGCGACACCCTCTTTATTATTGGTGCCAACCCTGCATCTAATCATCCGCGCTTTATGAAAACCTGCATGAACCTCAAACGACGCGGCGGAAAAATTATTGTCATTAATCCTCTGAAAGAAATTGGGCTCAAACAGTTTAATGTTCCATCTGACCCAAAAAGTTTATTTTTTGGCACTCGCATTGCCGATGAATACCTACAGGTGAAAATTGGCGGCGATATGGCATTACTCGCTGGCATTGCCAAATCAGTACTGGCCCAGAAAAAACATGACGCTGGTTTTATTAGCCAACGCTGCGAACACTTTGATAACTACCGTGCAAGTGTTGATGCCTGCGCATGGGATGATATTGTTGCAGAATCTGGTATTGAACGTGCAGTGATTGAACAGATTGCCTCCCTCTACAGCAACAGTACCGCAAGTATTTTTGCATGGGCTATGGGTATTACACACCACACGAATGGAACAGCAACCGTTCAAGCTATTGCCAACCTTGCAATGCTACGCGGCATGATTGGTAAATCAGGCGCAGGTTTATTACCATTACGCGGCCACTCTAATGTTCAGGGTATGGGCACTATTGGCGTGGTGCCAACCCTCAAAGCAACACACCTCGTCAAATACCGCGAAACCTATGGCGTTGACCTGCCAAGCAGCAAGGGCCTAGATACCCTTGCCTGCATGGAAGCAGCACATGCTGGCAAAATGCGTTTTGCTTGGAGCCTTGGTGGCAACTTATACGACTCTAACCCAGATACCACCTTTGCCCGCGAAGCTTTTGAGGCAATTGATTTAGTGGTCTATCAAAACACAACACTGAACGCCACCCACATTTGTGGCCGTGGTAAAGAAACCATTGTTTTGCCGGTTCTTGCTCGTGATGAGGAACCGTGCAGCAGTACCCAAGAGTCTATGTTCTCGTACATCCGTTTAAGTGACGGCGGTGAACGCAGACACCTAGGTCCTCTGCCAGAAGCCAGTATTATCTCCCGTGTTGCTCATGATATGCTCGGTTCTGACGGTCCCTTTGATTGGCAATCTTTTCATAACCATGATGCTGTTCGCCGCGTTATTGCCCAAGTCATCCCCAATCTCGCACCCATAGAAAATATTGGCCACACTAAAAAAGAATTCCACATTGACGGTCGTCATCTCGTTACCAAACGTTTTCCAACAGGCTCAGGCCGTGCTGTTTTTCACGCGTTTGCATTAACAACCTTGAATAGTTTACCTGAAGAACACTTTCGCTTAATGACGATACGCAGTGAAGGGCAATTTAACGCCGTTGTTTATGAAGAATATGACCGCTACCGTGGGCAAGAACGGAGAGACATTATTCTCTTAAATCCAAATGACATGAAACGCATGGGCATCAAAAAAGACCAAGCTGTTACCATTACCAGCACCGCCGGAAAAATTGAACGATATTTGGCAAGACCTTATGATATCACTGTTGGTTGTGCAGCGATGTATTATCCAGAATCAAATATTTTGGTACCGCGAACCGTAGACCCACTTTCACGTACACCAGCATACAAAAACGTTCCAGTTACTATTGCTCCAAGCCAATAAACGTGTAAATTCCCTTATTCATAGCATATTCATTATAAAGTAATGTGACCTAAAACACATTATTCTGAATAAAGAATAGAACAGACAAGAGAACGGGCATTCGCACCATCAGACATCTGTAATGAATCAGATACAAAACCTAACGACCAGCAAGTATTCAGCTTCTGAGGTGCATCTAGGGATTGAGAACCTCGGTTTCGCACGTTCTTTTTCAGGTTAATACGATACTGAACTGTAGACCGCAATCACACGGCACACTTTCTAGAGAGAGGCATCTAGGCGGCCTCGAACTCCACTTATAAAATGTTCCTTGCCTCATGCCGTAAGTGTGACATATCTCAGTGACAGACCAACTCTTCTCCGATTCTTTTAGAAATGGCAACTACTTGAGACTCGGTAAATTTACCTTTGCGCAAATGCGTAGATTCCTGACTCGGGAGAGTCAAACAAGAGAGAGACTCTATTTATTCATGGTGCTATATAGGAAGAAATTCAATACTATAGGAATATGACCTATAGTATTGACCAAGCAGGTCGCTAGAGTTTATTCTAAATAATGTATCAACAGACACTTACGATCTGACGATGAGAATAAAGGATTATCAATGGTCATAGCAATGCTAAAGTCTATATCAAAGGCATTATTGGGAACAATGTTTGTAATTATGGTAATATCTCTACTCCTATCTTTCTGGTACAATTGGGGGTATGCTCTTGATTTTATAAAAATATGCCTTGTCAATTTTAATGGATTAGTTGTGGGGGCTTTTGGATATGGGTTTATGCACTTTATTACCACCACAAGCAGATTGTTTTCTTTGAGTGTTGATAGAACTATTTCTGGTAACGGAAAAGCCCCTTCCATAGATTTATTAGAAAAAGCCAATAGTCATAAAAGCGCCTTGTTTCTAACAATGCCTATAACCGTTATCGGAACGACTATAGCCTTCTTGCATTCAGTTCCTCACTATGGAGCGTCATATGTAATAATCACATTCGGTATATCTTCTGTATATTATACTGGAGCATACCTTTTATACTATTTCCTAACTGTTATTCGAGCATTCAACCAGGCGCATTTATCCATGAATAGTGTCAAAATAAGTAAAGCGGACCCAATTCAGATTGAAAACCTTGGGAATTATTTGACTCTTACGACAACAATTGGAGTTATATGCATTTATACGGGATTTAGAGGAACCTTGACCGCTGGATTTACAATGCCATATGAATGGACTCGCTTTCTTTTGACTACACCACTGATTCTCTTTCTACCTATTACACTCTTATATAATTTCTATCCAAGACATGTCCTAAGAAGACTTTTGCAGCATCAAATTTTTAGCCATCTACGGAAGATAGAAGAATACAATAAAGAAGAGTTGTCTTCTGTTTTTTTGGAGATCAAAGATATTACAATGACTTACGCAAAGATACTTCCTTTTTTTGATTTCAAAACATTGCCATCATACCTTATTGGAATTGCCTTTCTCGTATCCCTTGTAGAAGAAAGAGATCCGGTTGTTCAAGAGTTTATAAAGTATTTCTTCAAATAAAGCCTCCTCTTATTCCTTGCCCAAGAATGCCTCTACGGAATAGCAGCCCAATGTCGAAAGGACTGAAGCGGTAAGTCGAAAAAATAAGGTCGTTGACCAACTTATCCGGATGTTTATCCATTTCTACTACAAGTTGTCTAAATTTGTCGCTATTGAATTTGAGAACTTGTTTAAAGAAAGACATTTGTATTTTTCTATTTAACCTTGAATTAGAAAGGTAACAGCATTCTTTAAGGTCTTTCTTTGTTAGAGTGTCGGCTTGAATTTTTTGACTTAATAATTTAGATGTTTCTTTAACAGAGTATAACATTCTTGTCAAAGCTGTTGCACTACAGGAAGGATTGCACTGCCCAGCCTCACCAAAGAAAAAGACTCTGTTCAAGCAAGGTTTTTTAACAATGCCTACAGGAACCGTTCCTATGAGAGGTGGGCCATCAACAGATAAAAACATTTCGGCCATATCTGTTTGGGTTGTAACAAAATGAAGATGCTTCATAATCTCCTTAGTCCGATCTTCTCTGACAGAAGGAGCTATCATTGCAACATAGGCCTTGTTATCATTTCTCGGGAATACCTCAAGGTATGAAGGTTTTTTTTGAAGCATTACATTTTGCAAAGCAATTGGAGAAATATCAGGAGCCGTTTCCATTATAGCACCAGCCACGCTATATCTACCAACTATAGAGACGGTCTGTTTTGCAAGAACTAAAGGGGAAGAATTACCCATACAGTCAATCAATAATCGAGTCGAAAAATCTTCGTTGCTTGCTTTAACTCTTACATTTTTCTTTTCATTCCAGATTGAATATATGGAACATTCTGTTTCAATGACTCCTCCATTCTTGCGGATAATATTATATAGCAATTCTACTAACCTATCGGTATTCCACAAAATGGAATTGCCTGTAACAGTTGCCTTTGTCCCATCATATGCAATATAGTCCATAGATTCATATATTGTTTCTATGCATTCGGACAGGTTTTTATGTTCATTGGCACATTGTTCATCAGTAAGCCAATACTTATTTCGAGGGACAAAACTCTCTTTTTCTAATATCAACACATTCAACTCGCTTGACAAAAAAGCGCCTAAAAGAAGGCCTGATATACCAGACCCAGCAATTATAACGTCATAAGACCTCATTGATAATCCTTTATTATCAATGAACTAATGATTTTCTTAGGATTCGTTGCTACATCAACAGCACCGGATGCTTCTTCTTAAGCACCTTCTTTTGTGCTTCCTTACTCACATGAGTATAGATCTGTGTGGTAACAATTGATTCATGTCCAAGAAGCTCTTGTATAGACCTGATATCTACATTCTCCGACACAAGCATGGTCGCAACAGTATGACGAATCATATGTGGCGTTACGTGAATACCCACACATGCTTCTATTGCCATTTTCCTTAAAACACTCCTCACGGACTGGTCAGATATTCGATTCCCTATTTTATTTAAAAACAGAGCCTCTGTAGAATCTGAGGATAAGGCAATTACGTTCCGAAGCATTACAACTACATCATTGCCTATAAGAGGGACGATTCGCTCTTTGTTTCCTTTGCCCCAAATACGTACCTCTAATGACTCAAGATTAATGTCACATACATTTAACGCAACAAGCTCTGAGACACGGACACCCGTCACAAATAAAAGCTCTATCATTGCTGCATTTCTAAAAACGCTATATTCATCAGTTGATGTAAACAGCCCTTGATAAAGACTCCTTGCATACCTCACAAAACACTTGATTTCTCTTTTGCTCAAACACCGAGGAAGCTGTTTAGGGGGTGTCAATTTTATACGCATTTTATGAAACGGGTTTACATCAATATCATCCTCAAATTCCAAAAACGAGAAGAAAGATTTTATAACAGTTACTTTCCGCCGTACTGTTCTTGGCTCATACTCGCTCTGAAGACCTTTCAACCATTCTCGCAAAAAGTCTCTGCCCACACGTTTCACGCTACGTATTCGTTTCTCTTTGCTGAAGAGTAGAAACTGACTGAGGTCGATTTTATATGCACGAAGAGAACTCTTCCCCAGTCCCCTTTCTACTTCACAGTGGGCCTCAAAACGCTCAGCAGCTCGAATTAGTGACATCATGGTCATCTCCTTTAGGGTAAGGAAATGACCGTGATAAACTTTACTTGTATGCAACTACCACACTTTAGACAACGAGCCTGCTTCATGCCAAAGTGGTGTCTGGCTACTAAGTATGGTGAAGACGGAGAGGTTCAACAGTTCCACTCTAATGGCAACTATTTGAAACTCGGTAACTTTACTTTTGCGCGTGCGCGTAGATCCCCTAGCCCGACGAGGTCAAACAAGGGAAAACCTCTACTCTTATTTTTTATTCGCAGGATTGAGCGCACCTGGTTCGTCATATTCCAGTACAGTCTTGATACGATTGACCAATATTTCTTCGGTTACTGGCTTTACGAGGAAGGCATCTGCGCCTGAGCGCATAGCTGCCTGCACCGTTCCTGGCTCTGAGGTTCCGGTCAACATAATTAAACGCATATCGTTAAATTCTTTTTCTGTGCGCACTGCTCGAATAAAAGCAAGACCAGAATAGGGTTCCATAATTTGGTCAACAACAACCACATCAACCGTTTCTTCTGCGACAAGCTGTAAGGCTTCTACCGTAGAAGCCGCTTCCAGTGCTTCAAAACCACCGGCACGGACAAGGGCTGCAACCAAAGTTCGACTCACCGTTTCATCATCAAGTACCAATACACGCAATGGGCCTTCTTCACCTGCTGATTCAACTTCTTCGCTCATAGTAAGGAAGTATACCTTCCAGATATTCTTATAGCAATTGCTTTCTCAACATTGCGCAGGAATCATTTTACCTCTATACTCTCACATGATCCGAGATGCTGCTCTTTCATTGCGCGTAGCCATTGCCATGACCGCAATACTCCTAGCCGCAACGGTTCCGCTCCACTTTATGAATCCTGGTTCATTATTGCGCTTAGAACCACATCTTGATGCCAGCCCACATCGCCGTGGTCAGGAAATTGCTTGCTCCTATCACCCCAAAAAACAACGACTGAAACTGATTATTGTTCTTGCCGAAGCATTTCCAGAAATTCATAGGGCCAATATGCCACAGTTTCAAGATAAACCAGAGGAAGCACCGTTACGCAATATAACCGGAGTAGTAACCTTGCTTCGTCATGGCGAAAAAATTGGCCGCTGCACCTATGCCAATGTCTTTAACCACGCACAGTCTGCCGCTGCTCGCCAAATTGCCATTATTGATAACCGGATAAAATTTGAGAGTAGACCTTCACCACAATCACTCGATCGAACAGATCTTATCATAGAGTTTTTTCTTGACGGAAAACGTATTTTTCATGTTACCGGACGCATCAAGCAAAAAGACAAGCACTTACACAATGTTCAAGAGATTGCTAAACAAGAAGACGTCTAACCATTACCACAAAGAAGCTAAAGCACGCGGATATAAAGCACGTTCAGCAGCTTGCACACGCGCTTGTACGTCTTCTGCACTATCTGTTGGGTAGACTGGCACCGTGTCTTGAGCAATAATGGGGCCTGTATCGTAAGCACCATCTACAAAGTGTACGGTGCAGCCACTTTCACGTTCACCAGCGGCAACAACGGCTTCATGTACATGATGACCATACATGCCTTTGCCGCCATAGGCAGGCAAAAGCCCAGGATGAATATTTACGGTCTTGCCTGTAAAATCTGCTGGCGGATTCCAAAAGCGCATATAGCCACACATGATAACCCACTCTACATCATGTTCACACAGTGCTTGGGTAACGTCTTCTGCTGATTTCTGTACACAATGCGCATGACCTCGATTTTTTGCTATGGTTAGCCCATAAGCATCTGCACGAGAGGAAATAACCACTGCAATATCTGCAGATAAAACCCCTGCATCTATCTGAGCTGCAATATTATCATAGGTCGAACCGCCACCAGATAATAAAATGCCTAAACGAGGGCCTTTGCTTTCTGTGCTCACGGAAAATCCTTTTTCTGAGATGGTCCCTGTATTACTACCACCACTTTAACGTTTGCGATAATCATCTATCCATGCTTTTAAACGTTCGCCTGGACACACCGTTGTCACAAAATCATCATGTCCATACACACGGGTATTTTCGATGCCGTAGCGTTGTTGTAAGTCTGTCAGCAGAGCCCGCAAACCACGCATTTGGGCAGCACCCGGCAATTGCTTGTCAAAGTCGCCAATGAGCGACACACCAATATTAGCAATATTATTAGCGCCACGTGCATGGGCACCTTGCACTGTTAATGGGCGGCCTTCATATACACGACCATCACTACCGATCAAGAAATGATAACCAATATCTGCCCAGTTATTATTTTTTTGATGATGCCTTTGAATCCGGCGTACAATTTCTTTATCACCCCAACTCTGTCCTTTACTCATTTCATCGTCGGTATGATGAATAGTGATACGAGTAATGAGAGACATAGGGTCAAAATTTGCTTTAGAAGGTTGAGCTCCCCACTGTGCGCGGGTTACCAAACGATAAATATATTCTTCTTGTTGTTTCTCGGGCTTTGCCACCACCTCTGGTAACGTAGAAATACCGGGTAAGTACAAACGCTGGCCTGCACGTAAAACATGAGAGTCCAAATCGTTATAGCGAATAATATCTGAAACTGACAAGCCAGACTTACGCCCCACATCAGAGAGAGATTCGCCCGCATTCACGGTATAAGCCAACGAGACATCTTGACGCGTATCACTACCACAACCAACGAGCAGCAACAACACTGCCCCACTTATTATACTCATACATAAACGCATGCGTTCTCCTATTTATCGGCTATCACACCGTTTTTATTTAAGGATGTCTGTAACATTTTTATCCCAGATTTTTTCTGCTGGTATCTCACACGATGTCCATGTCACTTTTTTGCCAAGCCCTGGAGCATCACTTATGTAGATGGATTCAGCTTCTAGTTCTTCACGCGTAACCTTTTTCCACCAGACTTTTTTCTTTGGCATCCAGCGATAACGACGACCACGCCAATGCTGGTTAGCATCATAGGGTGCTTTAGTGATCGCTATTAAAAACTGAGGCTGGCTCCGTTTATCCAATAATTCAGCAAGGTAGGGGCGACCATCAACCCCTTCTTTACTGAGTAGGTACGCTACCGCATGAATATCACCTTCAGTACGATGCATTGCGTAGAAAAAACCGTGCTCATAAGATAGGAGGCTTAATTTTGCGCTATCATGACCATGATGTAGCCAATTCACTTGTCGAGACGAACACAGCCACACTGCTTTTTTAACAGCATCAGGATAACGCTGAGCCATCATATTATAATCAAATTCAGCGTTATGAGCGATAATAATATCTGCCCAATCTAAGGCTTTGTTGATAGCTTCATCATCAAACTGTTCACCAATCAAGGCATCTCTGGTTAAGCCCGTTATCGCTTGCGCAATATCAGATAGTTCTTTACTTGGCTCTTGTAGCCAATTTGCGGTTTTTAAATATTTTACATATGAACCTGCTGTAGTTGCCTGAAATGCTGCTACACCAATTTCAACCATTTCATCTGTCTCAAAATCAAGTCCAGTTGTTTCTGTATCTAAGACTAGGATATTGAGGAGTTCTTCATTTGCTGCTGGTGCCGCACAAGGTAGAAATGCTGCAATATTATCCAACAAGGTTAAGGTGACGGTTTTTCCATCGGGAGAAACACCGTGTTTAAATGGGGTTGCGCTCATTCCGTTTTCGTCCTTCGTTTCTTAGTCCGCAGAAATATGCCATGCAGATAACATATTATCTGTACCGTAAACAATAACGGATTGTTCACCGTTTGCTGATGTATAGACAACTGCTGGTTCTGAAATACCTGCCGTATGCTGCATCCTGCGAATCACCTCACCAGTTTTTTTATCGTACATCCACACACGGCCTGCTGGCTCCGAAAGAACAATGAAGTCTCCGCATATTTGCGGAGGATAGGCCAATTCCCACGTTTCGTCTAAGAGTTGAGACCACAAGCTCTTCACCACATAGGCATCAACACCATCAACGATACCTTCAGCGTGTTTCCAGAACTGTAAAGAGCCGTCTCGAAGCAGCGCTGTCATATAGATGCCATCATAAACTGGCTGCTGACGATACAATTCTGGCAACGTTAAAGCTGTTGCGATAGTAAAGCTTCCATCTTCCCAAAAGTGTACTTGCTCTATGCCGTCTGCTGTAGGAACCAAAAGTACATCAGGTGTCACCCAATGTACGGCTCCTAAGCGCGGTTCTTTGAAGGAACGCAGACTACGGTATTCACCATTTTCTTCGTAAATAAGGATGCCCACATCAGTGACCACACACACACGACCATTACGAACAAATATGGATGGAACCAGAATCGTTGTCGGGATAGTATGTTGTTCAATCACTTGCCCATCAGCTAAAAACTGAACGATGTCATTATTCACCTGAGCAAGCACCACAACCATACCTGCTACGTCATTTTTATAAGTATACGGGTATCTCTTAGCACTGTGAACTGGCAAGGAACCTTGATAAATACGCTCACATTGATCAGTCTCACGAACCCATTCCCACACAGAACCATCTACTGCTGCTAACAAGACACCATCAGTTGTCCACGCATACCATTTATTCCATAAGTAACTACCACCCGCACCGCCTGTCTCTTTGGAAATCAACGCTTCACGAGACTGAGAAAGGAGTACAGCTCCAGAATCCATATTTCGTATTTCACAGCGCTCCGCATTATAACGTAACATGATGTCTTGCACTGCTCCGGTACTCATGTGATGCGTATCAAATATACGCCAGCCCGCTTCCTGTGATGACGCTGCTGCAATATGCTCCCAGCGTTTCCCTGGCTGTAGAACCACCTGTATCTCAGCAGGAGGTGTTGGATAGCCCTCTCGATCAATATCAATAAACGCACGATAGCCATCATCCATATCTTTATGAACCGCAATCTCGTGTGTTACAGAAATAAAACCGGGTTTTGTCACTTCAAGAATAGTTAGTTCACCAATAAGACAGCAGGCTGCTACTGGCTGATCCTGTACGACGACACCGTTAATGATCAGAACCGCATCTGTAACTCGAGCACCATTATCATCCACAATCACAAGCTCAATTGGACGCGGCAGTCCATGCACAGCCACACCACAGCGTGGGTATGTTTGTATAAATTGCCGAGTTTCATCTATTGCTGCTTGTATCTGTCCTTGCTCATACACATCAAGAACCTTCTGACGAGCCTCTTCCATGCGGTCTATTTGTGCCGAAACTTTCGTCAAAATATCTACGATATCTTTTCTCTCAGAGACCGGCAATCGAGACGATTGTTCTTGAAGCTGCAAGAGTTTCTCACGAACATCATAAAGCGATGCATTTGTGCTTTTCTGAAGATGTGCCCCTTCTTGTACCAGACGGTGGCCTTCTGCAGTACTACGAAACAGTTCTTGTTTGTACACATAAACATCACGTAAATTTCGTGCAGCTTCACCTGCTTCTACCCGATAACTAAAGGCGAAAATCTGTTGGTACCATGGGAAAGGATTGCCCCAACGCACTTCAAATGCCGCAAGTTCGCCAATACGCTCTGCCTGCTGGTCTATTTCAATAATACGATAGTATTCTTGGTCCGCATACCAGTTATGGGCCAACGGCACACATTTCCACAGTGCTGCTGCCAATACCGGAACCAACACCAATGTCCCAGCAAAAACACGGCGACGATACGAACGGCGTACCTGCCCTTGCGCTTCTTGAATCCGAGCAAGCACTCGTTCTCGTTCATGCAAGTTTTCGATATCTACAACAACTTTTTTCCAGCTCTGTATCGCCTTTTTGTATTTTCCCGTATCATAAAATTGATTACCAACGTTCACTGCGCTAATAACTTCAGATTGTCGTTTATTCGATTCTTGAATCTTTCCACGCACGCGAACATCATTCGATACTTTTTGTACCGGACTTTCTTGCAGACGGCTCGATGACATCTTCTGTCGTTTTCGTTTTGCCACTTTTGCTAAACGTGAGGAACCAGCTCGAACATCAGCGCTACTCGGTTCTTCTCTTATTCCGCGTGACGCGTGCGTACCTGAAGACGGAACGGCTTGTATTGAAGTAGAGCCACTTCTATCGCTTAGCATATCCACGTCTGTCGCTGCTACAGCAGTACTGTGTTCATGATCTTTTATCTCTGAAATACGGCGAGCAATTTGAGAACTCTTTTCTTCTTGAAGAGCCTGATGTTGCAAGGCTGCACGTTCTGAATCACTGCGTGTACGTGGCGCAACCACCGCCTCTGGTGCCATGCCTGGAGCAAGTTGCTGCGGGCCATTTTGTGCAGTTTGGGCACCGGAGGTTGCTGGTGCTGCAACGGGCGCAGAAGCTTGAAATGATGCTGGTGGCAGTGGAGCGTCTTCTGGAGTAATGGCTAAAGCCGGCATAATAGATGAACCTGGTCGTTGCCGCTCTTTAGGCCGACCTGTTAATTCTTCTATGATACTTGCTGCTTCTAGAAGCACCGCGTCCCAATTAGCAAAGCGACTATCTGGTTTCTTTTCCATTAGGCGATAAATAAAACTATTTACGCGTGGATGTACACTTGGAACTTTTTCGGACACAAACGGCACAGGGTCGCTCTTATGTTTCAGCATAATCGCAAAGGGTGATTCTGCATCATATGGCAAACGTCCGGTTAATGCAACATAACATGTACAGCCTAAAGAATACATATCTGAACGTGCATCTAATTTTAAACCGTCGCACTGTTCTGGGCTCATAAAAGCAGGTGTACCAACGCGTATTTTTGCATTGGTACGAGTAATAGAGGCTGTGTCTTTGGCCAAGCCAAAGTCTGTCACTTTGCAAATAGGCCCTTCTTGGATCATTAAATTATCAGGCTTAATATCTCTATGAATGACACCTTTTTCTGCGGCAGCATATAGCCCCATAGCAGACTGTTCCAAAATTTGCATGGTATCTACATCATTCACACGTTTTTTTCTATACAATAGTTCCGCGAGATCTTCTCCATCCACGAATTCCATTGTCATATAAAAAACCCCGGTTGCGGGGTCTTCTCCAAAATCATAGACCTGCAAAATATTTGGGTGATTTATTCGAGCAAGGCTTTTTGCTTCTTGTTTAAAACGATGCAAGAAATTGGTTTGGCCAAGCAATTCCGCTGGTAGTATTTTTACGGCAACTTCTCTGTCTAAACTTAATTGACGAGCATGATACACACTACCCATACCCCCTTCGCCCAATTTACGATCAACAACACAACCGCCTATTGTTCGACCAATAATACCTTGGTCGGCATCCTCTTCCAGTTCGTCAAACAAGTCTTCATCAACATTATCAACCAAGACACCAGTCTGCGCATGAAAAACAGTATTACATTGGATACATTCAACTTCTTCAACGTAGCTAGAAACATGACAAGTAGTGCCACAGAGAGGACAAATTGCCTCGCTTTTCTGACGGAGCGATTGTTCTTCATCTTGTTCTTGGGGAGCAACAGAAGAAACTTCCGAAGGCGCTATATAAGCATCAGTAAAGACATCTGGAAACACACCTCCAAAACCCTCTTCTGTTCCGCTATCCGTACCAGCCTCTATATTGCTAAAGAATAAATCATCTGATTCCTCTGGGCGTGTAACCGGAGCCACTGGTGGATCAAAACGAGCAATGGGCGGCTGTGCTTCAGGCTGAGACTCAGATTGCGGCATAATTGGTAAATCGGTAGAGAGTGCTCGTACTGGGTTCTCACCAGATCCACCCACGCGAGCCGTTCCTGGCATGTATTCTTCACTACTTTTGCGTCTATAGTCATTGAGGTCCAACGGCAAAGGTGGTAAATCTTTTGACAAAGGCTTCTCTACCGCAGATGTTATGGGAGCAGCTGGGGCATCTGCATTGATATTCCACAAATGCGCACAATTGCGGCAAGTCGCCCAACCATTTGGATCAACTACGGGCATATCTACCGTCGAACAGTTTGGGCAAATATGTGACATAGCCCTACTGTAATTTCTCTAAAATATTCTGAAGAAAAGGAAGCTTATCTCGCATAAACCATGCTGCTGCACACAAGCCAGCAATCATCAGTAGAATAACAATAAGTAACGTACGGCGACGGCGGCGCTTATTTGCCTCTGTTCGTAAGGTTGTTAATTCTTCACGCAACCGTGCAGATAAAGTAGTAGAAACCGTTTCATCAATCCCGCGTTTCAGAGTTTGCATACTACCAGACAAGTTTCCTTGCTGGCGCATATTTTCGCTACGCTTCACCACGTCGTTAAAATAACCGTCTTCATAAACACGTCGTGCATCTCGCTCTTTCGCCCGCAAAACGCTGCGCTTGCGACGGTCTGTGGTGTCTTCTGCTAAACGAGCATATAATAAAGCGGCATCACGTGCACGCCCTTTTTTCAATAATTCTTCTGCTCGTTTTTCTCGCTCTTGGTGCGTGTCTGCCTGAGTACCGGCCCGCAAAGGTTCATGGCACCGCGTACATGTCTGATCCTCTGGTGCGTTAATCATCCCACATTTATTGCACGTCCGCGCTGCTAAACTTATTTCTCCGGGTGTTTTTGCCGTCGTTTGAACGGCAGAAGACCCTTCTTCCAACGGTTCTTCAAAACGGCTATCCGTTCGCATAATTCCAGAGCTACGCCGCCGTAAGTGCGCGGCTTCTGTACCAGTTCTGGAAGACTCTACTTGGGTACTGCCAGAGCCTGGAACTTCTGGAAATGGCGTTGGCACAGATGCTGAACGCCGCTCTGGTACAACCGTTGGAGCCGAGGCTATAGGCAATGCACCAACCCCAGAAACACTGGCACTTGGTGCTATCAGCTCCGGTACATGGCCAGACGCGGGCAAGCCAGCATCCGCACCCTGAGACAGAGGCAACTCTGCTGGTATGCCCATATCAACATCTGATTGAATATCTATCGGTGCGAGTTCCATCGCCCCAGAATCAACTGGAGCTGGAATGGCTGAAGATGAAACAGGAGATTGTACTGATGAGGGCACAGTCAACTGGGCCTCAGAAACAGCCGAATGCACTCCTGACTCCCACACTTCTGTGCCACGAGACTTCATGTAACCATTACGTTCAGCAACACGACACCACTCAATATAACACTCTTCTACATCTGCACCGCGATCTTCAATTTTCTTCGCAAGCATTTTCATAATTAATGCAGAAATATCATCTGGAATACGTTTATTAATTGTTTGTGGAGCAGGCGGTACCAACTCTCGATGTTTGGTCATAATTTCAAAACTAGATTGACCAACAAATGGTTTTTCTCCCGTTAAGGCAAAATATGCAGTAACGCCTAAAGCATACACATCACTACGGCCATCTAATTCTGCTCCCATACATTGTTCCGGACTCATATAGGCAGGTGTACCCATTGCAGAACCATGCGCAGTCAGGTCAGTGTCGCCATCTTTTCCTTCCATGTCTTTTGCTAAGCCAAAGTCGGCAATTTTCGCAGTACCCTCTTCATCAAGCAAAATATTATCAGGTTTAATATCTCTATGAACCAACCCTGTCCGGCTTACATATTCTAAAGCAGCAAGACATTGCACCATAATCGGAACAATTTCTTCTGCTGGTAAAACGAGTCGTTCTGCAATAACACGAGCAAGACTCGTGCCTGCAACGTACTCAATCACCATATAGTGAAGACCGTCAGATTCACCAAAATCATGAACGCCCACAATGTTTTGGTGGGTAATACGAGCAATACTTTTGGCTTCACGATGAAAGCGTTTAATAAATTCCGCATTATTTACTAAAGCTGGGTTTAAAATCTTAATCGCCACCATGCGTTCAAGACTGACCTGCATACCCTTGTACACCGTCCCCATACCACCATGGCCAAGACATTCTACCAGTTCATACCCACCGATAGTTTGACCGAGGTAAGGGTCATCTGTTTCCCCGTACCTACTTGCATCAACAATAGGCTCCTCAGAACTATCATCTAAATCTACCTTGATAATACGTGGTTCTGATACTTTTGATATTGGTGGTACCGTTTTCGGTAAAGAAATAACAGGCTCTGAAACAGACGAGGGGTCATCATCTATAACCAGTTTCTGATTGTTCTTTTTCTCACTTTTTCCCTCAATTGTGGCTTCTTCGCTAATCGGATCAAGCATTGGCAGAAGCGTGCTCCCCGATTCCTCATCTGACCGGTCAGTACTTGGCAGCACTGGAATCTCGCTCGAAGAGGGATCAAAGGGGTCAGACATGCAGGCCTTCCAAATCGGTAAAGAAGCAATGCACCACGCGTGCAATTGAGTACATGTTTAGCGTACAATGGAAGCACTTCTGACTCAAGCATGCTTTTTCCCAAAAACAAGAGACACTTGCATCATAAGAAGCGTTTAACGAGACAGCCAGTGACAAATGATTGCCCCGTATCAAGAAAGAGCTTCCCATACATCTGACATGACCTCATGACACTATCACACCCCATTCCACTAACCTAAAAGTCATCTCAAAACTCCGCCCGAGCCTAGCGCCGTCTATTTTGGATTCGAGTAAGCTTAGGCGATGTGGTAAAGTTTTGAAATGGCTTCTAGTAAGTGGACTGCTGTTTTTTATGATAAGCCTTCGGAGAACAACCCATCCGAGTCATAAAGAAACGGCGAAAATGGTGTTGGTCGTAAAAACCAAGTGTATCGGCAATGTCTTTGATTGAAAGGCCAGGCGATTCAAGCAACAGCAAACTTCGACGTAATTTATGGTCCATCTGGTATTGATGCACACTCTTACCTATCGCCTGTTTGAATTTTTTCTCAAATGTTTTAGGATGCATTTTCGCATGGCCGGCCAAATCATTAATTGTTAAATTCTGACCTATGTTTTTCTCTATCATCGATCGCATTTTTTGCATAACAACATCAGAATTGCCTGCATCTGGCTCATACATTAACGCTAATTCAACCAAAAGTTCTATAAACAAAGCCGATGCACGAACAGTATCTAACAATGATTCTGAATGGAAATAATGTTGTATACGCTCAAAATATGTCAGTAATAATTTTCCATCAGAGATGTTCATCTGTACCGGCAAACGGACATGTTTACCAGAAATACTCTTCTTTGAAAAGGCCTCCACTAAACAATCATCGACGTGGGACACCACCCCAACCGAAGAGAGCAGTAAATTATCACTGCTCCTTTTTTCACCCCTATAGTTATTCCCAGGCAACAGAACATAAACATCCCCTGCACCCATCAATACTGGCCGTTCATTTTCGAATATTTCCCATTCCCCTTCGGAAATATACAGTATTTCTAGGTGTTTTTTTGGATAGATATACGGATAGACAAAACCTCGACGAATGAAGTGTGACTCTGCTCGTGCTACCGTCCTCAACTCTCCCACATAGACATCACAATACTGCATAACTCCGAATATACCAATTTAATGCTCTTTTTCAACTTGTTCCCTCAAAAATAACTACATACAATAACAACATCTTAGGGGCCCCCATGACAACACCACTCTTCCAAAAGCCACACAATACCGTTACCCGTTGGATTTCATTTGAAAACCCGACTGGTGAGAAAGGACACGCCGCAATGGAAGGCGGTGGCGGCAAAGGCCATGCTTGTGACGACGTTCAAGCAAACAGCTCACGGACCATAGCTACCATTACTGGCTGCGGCACCATCCATCGGATGTGGTTTACCACAGGCATTCGTGAAAATCCAATGCTACTGCGCGGCATACGACTGGAGATATATTGGGATGGAGCAGAAACACCTGCAGTATCTGTCCCATTTCCAGATTTCTTTTGCTCGGTCTTTGGCGAGAAAAAACCACTAGAGAATGCACTCTTTGTAGACCCTGAAGGCTCATCATTTTGTGCACACATTCCCATGCCTTTTCGCACAGAAGCTCGTATTATTATCATAAATGATAATGAGCAAAAAATATCACTTTTTTATGACATCAACTACACGCTCACAACCACGCCACATGAAAAAGACATTATGTACTTCCATAGTTACTGGCACCGACAACTCACCACAACGCTTGGTGCAGACTTTGAAATACTGCCACTCGTTCATGGGGAAGGACGTTTCCTTGGCAGCAACGTAGGCGCAATCATCAACCCCGATTGTGTTGGTCTTTCGTGGTTTGGTGAGGGCGAATTCAAGGCTTACCTAGATGGCGATGACAAACACCCAACTTTAGCTGGCACTGGCCTCGAAGACTACCTCTCCACTGCTTGGGGACTTGGCGAATATATCACTCACTATAATGGCTGTCTCAAAAACGATGCAGGAAAACAGGCCTCCTTTTATCGTTTCCATATTCCTGACCCCATCTACTTTGATACAAATTGCCGCATCACTCTTCAACAACTCGGAGGCGCAAGTAAACAGTGCTTACAACAAATAGAAGACAAAGGCGTACCGATTATGCCAACGGCACTCCACCCTCAAACAGGATCGGTATTTCTACTCGACGAAGAAAAGCCCCCTATTAATTGGCATGACGACCTCTATCCAGAAAATACTTTTATGACTTTTTATCGTGAAGATGATTATTGTGCAACGGCCTATTTCTATCTCAAATCACCAGAAAATAATTTACCTGCAATCCAGGATATCACGATTCGCCAAGCGAAAGTATCAACTACATCTGGTAAAGCTGGCAACGAAGGCCTTATCCACTAAAAAAACTCATTCTCCAAACAAGCAAAATCAACTACATTGACACGCCATTTTTTACCCTCTTTTTCATGAAAAGCAGCAAAACGTTTCGTGGTACACTTCATTCCGTGTTAACCCTATGCTTACCGCTTGTGATAGACCCAATAAACTTTAACGTTACATAAGAATGACTATAATTGAGATGAAACATTCACGAGAGCTAAAGCGTTTACGCCGCCTTGCTCTCGCTGCACAAGGTTTGCTACAAGCGCAACCTTATGGGCGTGGTTTGGCGGGAGCGCGTAAAGCGATTAACCACATCGGTTATGTACAGATCGACACTATATCGGTGGTCGAACGAGCACATCATCATGTTTTTTATTCTAGGGTGCCTCAATTCAAACCAACCATGACGAATCAAATGTTACTCGATAGAGATATTTTTGAGTATTGGGTACACGCGGCTGCCTTTCTACCCATCGCCGATTTTCGTTTTTCTTTACCTTACAAGCACGCCATTAAAAGTGGTCAGACCCATTGGTATAAAAACTCTGATAAAAAACTTATGAATGAACTGTTGACACGCATACGTTTAGATGGGCCAATACGGTCTCGGGATGTGGAAACGAACACCACAAAACGTGCTGGCTGGTGGGATTGGAAACCCGCCAAAAAGGCATTAGAACAAATGTATATGCAAGGTGATCTCATGGTCAGCGACCGCGAAGGTTTCCAGAAAAAATATGATCTCACCGAACGGGTACTGCCATCTCACGTTGATTCCACAATGCCCAGCATAGAAGAATTTGCGGCCCACATTCTTGATCAACAATTGCGCTGTCATGGACTTGTTTCACTCAAAGGCCTAACCTATCAGCGTAGAAATACGACACTACGTAAAGCCGTTAAATCACTAGTAAACGAAAGATTGGCGCAGCGTACCTTAGAGCAAGTCCGCGTGAACAGTGGTGAGATTTTTATACTGGAAGCCGGGGCGCTCGAACGCCCTCTCCCTCAGTTAAAGAGCCGCATGTTAATTCTTTCACCATTCGACAACAGTGTCATTCAACGCGAACGACTCAAAACATTGTTTCAATATGACTACCAGTTAGAATGTTATGTACCAGCAAACAAACGACAGTATGGCTATTTTTGCCTACCCTTACTTTACCGCGATGAATTTATTGGACGGATGGACTGTAAGGCCCATCGAAAAAACAACCATTTAGAGATAAAGTCACTGCATTGGGAACAACACCATTTTGATGAAGACTTAGTTATTGCCGCATTTGTAAATGCCATTACAAAATTTTGTCATTTTCAAGAATGTGACTCAGTGTCTTTGACGGCAGCTCACCCACAACATTTAACGCAACGTTTACACAATGCACTAAAACCTCTAGAATCACAATGCTATGAGTAAGTGCCTCACAAGCCGCTATGATTCTTGCTACACATCCTTTGAACTCAAGCGTTAGCTTTATACAAATCCATGAAAAAACATGACATCGATGATGTGACTTGGTAGGTATATTGAGACGTCTCTCTGTATTTGAAAAATATTGTACCAAGAATGAATCTGGATATAAAACCTCCTCGTCATACTCACTTCTATTGTATGAGCATTCCCGTTCTATTTTACATCCTCAAAATCGAGTAATTTTTGGGTGCAGGAACCCGCCGGTAGCATTTTGTAGTTGCTGGCGACCTGTAACTTGTAAGATTATTTTGTTCATTAACCCTATTCCTGCCACTTGTGGCGGGCCTGCTGAACTTGGTCCTTAGACGCACTCTATGAATAAATTAATCATTTGTGATGCACAATTTGTGGAAGTATTTGATAGAGATACTGGAAATCACATTCATAAAAGAAACTTCACAGCTAACCACAACATCGGCGGTGGAACTTACCGTTACATGTAGAAAAAAAGGAAAACCTTATGAAGGTTGTACACATTGCTGAAAAAACAATATATGGCATCTCTACAAGAACAACAAATGCACAAGAGATGAATCCTGAAACTGCCCAAATTGGCAACATATGGAGAAAATTCGATCGTGAAATACCTGTCGATTATCAAAATGGAGAAAGGGTTTATGGTGTCTATTATAACTATGAATCAGACGCAAATGGTGAATTTAACGTATTAGCAGGGTATGAAAAAGAAAACAATACCCTTGATAAAACAACTATCCACAATGGTAAATATTTAGTTTTTGAAGGGAAAGCAAAATCAGCAGATGATAACGCACGAGTTCAAGCTGTCATAGAGACTTGGGGGAAAATTTGGGAGTATTTTAAAAATGAAAACTCAGAATACAAAAGGTCCTACCAATCAGATTTTGAATATTATAAAAGTCGCAGTGATATAGATATTTGTATTTCAATTATTTAAAGCACAGAACACGTCATAACACAGGATTAAATACAACATGTGGGAATGTCTCAATAGCGTGGATGGCATTAAGTTCGTAGACAAAGAAGAAACGGTCGATCTCACGAACTCTCCAATATCTGTAATAAAGGTTGAAGACTGGGGAGATGTTGTGATTAAGATAGATGGCATTGATGGATGCGCTGTAGTCATGATGGCAAGCGGAATGGTGAAAGTCCCCCTAGAATACAATGACCTTATTCCATTAAGGTCATTTAAAAACTGGTTCAATAGAGTCTGTAAATAAGCACCTCACAAAGCAGTCTTATAATAAGACCACAACATGACTTACGTAAGATTGTTGTCTGTATAATAATCTTACGTCTTAAATGCCTCTGCACCTTGTCACTTCAATCTCCTTAACTTTCTCCTACAAAAGAAAATGAGGCAACAAACCACACAATTTTGCGCGAAAATTGGTGGAAACAAAAGGCTTGATCAGTAGTACATACACTGTTAGAAAACCAACATCATAATCAAGGAGGATACTCAAGATGGAATGGAATAACATTTTAAACGTGAACGATATATCCATTGAGACAGGAGACCCGGTAGCATCCGCCAAGCACTATCAAAGCGGCAGCTCCCAGTTGAACTCTAAAACAATGGGGGCAAAAAATAGCCTTTGATATACGTATAATCCCACCCGGAAAAATGGCAGTTCCATATCATTTTCACCACCAAAATGAAGAACTCTTTCTCATTATAGAAAGGGAAGCAACATTACGGCAGAATGATTGCAAAAGAATCGTCAAAAAAGGAGGCCTCCTCTTTTTTACAAATGGCCCTGAAGGGGCGCACCAATTGTATAACCATACAGATAAACCAGTAAAATATTTTGATTTAATAACTCAAAGGGAGGGCGATGTTTGTGAGTATCCAGATTCGGACAAAGTCAATTGCGGCGAAGTTTATCAGAAAAAAGATCAGGTTGATTATTTCACAGGAGAAGAAATGCCTGCACCATTTTGGAATGAATTACTGGGCAAAAACTAATACATTAAAACAACATGCTAACCATTACGATTATCTCTAATATTGACGGCTCTTCCTGCGTTAGCAGCACATTAACAAACAGGAAATATTATTGAAAAAAGCATTCAGATGAACAACAAAGAAAAGATCATTCAAGAACAAAACCAGACAGACCCAACATACATTCACGCTAGACATTGAGACAAAGACATGAACGAAGAAAATAAGAATCCAATATTTGGTCCGGAAAGAGTTGTTGATACCGATTTTCGTGATTCACGGAAATTACATTATGATTTCTTCAAACATCTTACAACTTTATCAACGGGATCAATCTTATTGTTAGTTACGTTTCTTGAAAAAATATTTCAAAATCCACAATGGCCACGTTTGATTATTTGGGTTATCTGCACTTTTATTCTCGTAACTTTAGGATCACTTCTTTCAATGCTTTTATCAACAGTGATAATTGAAAATAGCGGTAAACATAAGAAATCAGTTGGGACTTTAGCTGATATTTCTGGGTTCTTAAATCTTACTTTTTTCGTTACCGCTCTTATACTGCTAGCCATTTTTGTAGGGAAAAACTTTAGTTAACAAAATCTTCCACCAAATTCATTAAAACATACCGATGAACGGTGCATTAACATGCTACAAAGGGTTTTCTTTTATGGTGTCATATCAATCTTTAGTCAATGAGGTCAAGAGTTGCTCAATTTGTCAGGACCATTTGCCTTTGGGCCCTCGCCCTGTACTTCAGTTTCATCCTGATGCAAAAATCTTAATTGTAGGGCAAGCTCCTGGCAGAAAAGTCCATGAATCAGGAGTTCCTTTTGATGATGCTAGTGGAAACCGTTTACGAGAGTGGCTAGGAATAACTTCTGATATATTCTATGATCCGAAGTTAGTGTCAATATTACCAATGGGCTTTTGTTATCCAGGTTCAAAAAAGTCGGGAGATCTTCCTCCTAGACCAGAATGTGCAACAGCATGGCGCAAACCACTTCTTGAAAAGCTTCACAATGTAGAACTGACACTGCTTATTGGTCAGTACGCTCAAACGTATCATTTTGGTAAAACAGGCAAAACCTTAACTGATTTAGTGAAATCATGGGATGTTTATTGGCCGAATGTCATACCCCTCCCTCATCCAAGTCCGAGAAACAATATTTGGTTACGTAAGAACCCGTGGTTTGAAGTTGAGTTGTTACCAAACTTGAAAAAACGCGTGGCATCCGTTTTAAGCTAACAAATCACGGTACTAGATGCGTGAACCTGCCAATCAAAAGCATCATCCGTTTTATCTGATTCTTTTACTCGCGCGTTACCCGCTCTCCACTTTTACATCATAAAGAAACTACAAAAAAAGAAATCAGTGACAACTTGCATATCAACATCACGGCTATAACATTATTTCTTGATGAGACGTTCTTCTTTACCACTTCTAGGACCTCCACTGAAATCAACACGCTCTATGACTTTGCTCAGGCAATCATTCCCAAAGAAGATAGGTATCAGCTATAAAATTATCCATAAACAAACATCGACTAATAATAAACATCTATAAATTAAACGATTTTTTTTGAGAAGCATCTTCAAGAAAAAACATTCATTGAAATAAAGAATACTATGAAAAATCCAGACAGAGAAAAAGTATCACACCTACACGAACTTCCAAATATTGGAAAAGCGATAGCTGCAAGCCTTTGTTTGATTGGTATAGATCACCCTCAACAGTTGATTGGCATGGACCCCTTCCACATGCATGAAGAGTTATGCCGAATAACAGATAAACAGCATGATCCTTGTGTTATTGATGTCTTTATGTCTGCGGTTCATTTTATGGAAGGTGGAGACCCTCTCCCTTGGTGGTCATTTACCCAAGAACGAAAAAACAAACTTCTCAAGAGAAGGTGTTAGTGCCAACTTGCATACCAGCCTTGCCATTATAAAATCAGAAAACTATCTATCAAATGCTCTGTCCTACATTTCTGACATCTAAACAGGGCTTGTCCTTCTACTACGCGAGTAAAAAATGAGATTATGGTCTATTCATCCCCACTATTTAGATGCTAAAGGATTAGTTGCTCTTTGGCGTGAAACCTTATTGGCCCAAAATGTTTTATTAGGGAAAACAGTTGGCTATAAGAATCATCCACAATTAAACAGGTTTAAAGCGATGAAAAACCCTGAAGGTGCCATTGCAAGTTATTTAAGAGGCATAGCCAAAGAAGCGCAAGCAAGACAGTATCATTTCGATACCGCTAAAATTAACAGCAGACGTGTAAGATCCCAAATAACAGTAACTTCTGGTCAAATAGCATTTGAATTCTCGCATTTGAAAAACAAATTGAAGACAAGAGACCCCGAAAAACTACAGCTTCTTGAGACAGTTACTCACGTAGATATTCATCCTTTATTTGAAGAGATCAGTGGTGAAATCGAAAGCTGGGAGATATTGTAACACATTGGAAGATGATAAATTATTCTCATACGCAGTTCTGAAAAAGCATTATTAAGTACCGCATTACAAAACAAAAAGTACTTACAACGACACAGCATTATCTGCAATAAGTTTTTGATAAAAAGCGGCAGAGCGTTTGGGGGTACGCCGCATATTTGTATGATCGACATGATAGATGCCCATGGCTACCTGATAGCCTTCACTCCATTCGAAATTATCGAACAAAGTCCAGAGGAAATACCCTAGCACATCCACACCGGCTGTCATCGCATCATGCATAGCTGCGAGATACGCATTGAGGTAGGTAATGCGGTCATCATCTGCTAATGCAGCAGATGTTTCTGCTAAGGTTTCTTGAAAAAAACCGTTTTCGGTAATCACTATAGGCGGCTGGCCGTAACGTTGTGACACTTTCTCTAATAATTTCCTAAAACCATCTGGATAGGCACTGCCACCATGCGGGTATCCTTGGTCCCATGCATCGAAATCAAGGCAACCCTCTTTCATTTTTGTGCCAATAACACCACTAAAATCATCTCCTAATTCATCGCTATGCGATACACTTTTTGAGAGATAATGATTAATACCAATATAATCATATGAACCAATCAATAGTTTTTGTTCCTCAGGAGAAAAGCTTGGTAGCTTTTCTCCCAATCGCTGACGCATCGAAGCCGGATAGTCGCCACGATACAATGGGTCATGTAACCAGCCTACCGTAAAGTCAAAAGCTCGCTCTGCTGCTTCACGGTCTTCTGCTTTCTCACTCGCAGGCTCTGGCCAATAAGTGTTGTGTGCAATACCAATCTGGCCGTTTTGCTGAGCTTGGAACTCTTGACGGTAGACTGCAACCGCTTTCGCATGAGACAACAAGAGGTGATGGGCACATAGATACGGTTCTGTATCTGGATTGGCCATACGGCCAGGGGCATGCACCCCCCAACGATAACCACATTCCGCAATTGCGTTGCTTTCATTAAAGGTCATCCACTGTTTCACCCGATCACCAAAACGCTCAAAGCACAACCGTGCATAGGCAGCAAAATGATCGTCTATGCCTTCATACAACCAACCACCATAGGTCATCTCTAGCGCCAGCGGCATCTCCCAGTGGTAAAGTGTTACGTATGGAGCTATGCCTGCTTCCAGCAACAGATCAATCAGACGGTTATAAAATGCTATGCCTGCCTCATTTACCTCACCTTCTCCGCGCGGCAAAATGCGTGACCAACACATGGAGAACCGATAAGCTTGTACGCCAAGTGATTTCATCAACGCAACATCTTCTTCTAAATGATGATAATGATCTATGGCTATAGCCCCACTAGAACCATCTTTTATTCTTCCTGGCAACATAGCATAAGCGTCCCAAATATGCGGACCTTTACCATCTTCATCCCATGCGCCCTCAATTTGATAGGATGAAGTTGCTGTACCCCAGACAAAATGTTCTGGGAATTGTCGGCTTGCCACGGCTGTCTCCTACAAATATATTACTTGGTGAAGTGCGCGACTATCTTACTACACAAAAATTTCCAAGAAGTTTTTTCCGTTACCTTTCCTTATGACACTCCATAAGAAGATAGCACAGGAGATCAGTCTGATGGTGAACAATATAAGAGCATACACACTATTCCTATTTTTTCTCTGCGCCTTACCAATAGCAACTGGGCTGTCTTGTTCTGAACAACATGCACACGATGCACTTCAACAATCAATCAATGAGAAGCTCCTGCGACAACCACGGCCACAGCTGCTCAACGGAGCCTATGATATTATCGACTATCCGCTTGCCCCAGGTATGGATATTTTATTGGAAAATTGCCAGCAAGCCGGAACTTTTGTCAGCTTGCATGACCAATTTGCTGGCGAATTAGTCGTATTCTATGAAATCAACCCCATCCACCAGTGCTGGGATGATAGTCATGCACACAAAGTGCCCGCAGGTCCACAGCGACTCAAGGCTATTGTTGATAGGTATCAACAGAAAGGTGTGCAATTTATTGGTATTTTTAATATCGGAGGCTTTGGTTACCAAGCACCCAAAAAAAGTTATGCCGAACGCATGGATATGGCAAAATCCTATGTTGAAGCGCACAACATTCCCGGATTAGTGCTGGTCAATGGTGATCCAGATCGCAAAAAATACGGTTCTCGTTTTTCTCCATTCAAAGTGTACCTTGGACCACAAATGGTCGGGAATAGTAAAGGCGGTCTGGCTGTTTTTATTCGCGGTAAAGATGGTCGTTTCGTTTATCGTGGATGGGAACAAGTTGGTTTTGGTTATCATGCGACTCGCCTCATTTTAGAACGAATGACCAATTCAGATTTTGATAAAGCCGTTCGTTCTGAATTCTATCCAAATAAAATTCGTACCTTGCCGATAAGAGAAAAACGTGCCGACGGCCTAGCCTATAGAGATGATTTTGAATCCTACCCAGATAATCACAGCTTTAAATTAGAGCCACGCTGGGGGTTTTCCTACGAGGGGCAAAGCCGTATTGATCTCAATGCAGAGCTGGTCGAACATGCTGGACACAATAAGTCCACTGGCGTGTGTGTTGCCCACAAACCACTGGGCTATGTCAACGTAGATGCACTTATTCATACCTTACCCGCCCCCCTCACAGACGGCACTCTCTGTTTTTCTGTGCGCCGCCGTCCTGTCACTTTAGAGCAATCACGGGCTTTTCAGGTACGAGAAGAGCAGGCTCGCCGTCTTCAGCGAGATTACCTTCCTTACCGTTCCATAGAAGTTCGTTTTGGCAAACCGAACTCTTATGATTCTACTGGCGTTCTCTTTGCCACTGGTTCTTGGTTACAAGAGCATTTCTGCCTCAATCATCGTCGAGATAATCCACCAACCACAGTTCTATCAGAACAGGACTGGCATCAGGTCACCGTTACTTGCACACCAGGTCAAAAGGCGCAGGTCCACGTAGATGGTGTAGCCATTGGCCAACTTCGAGGTGAAAGCATTGGTGACTTAAGCTTTCGTGTAGCAGAAAAAGGCAAAGCATACTATATAGACAATGTAGAAGTTTTTTACCGTGGTCAGGCAGAACACATTCTTGCTGCTCATGAAACAGCGCGCCCAATACACACACAAGCTGTCGAGGCATTCTCTGCACGTGAACAACAAGCCTTAGAAACATTTTTTCCACATGTCAATTGTGGCACCGTTCAAGCACCGCTTGGCCCCAATGCTATCCCACGGGCTGATATTATTCATAATAAAGGTACATTCACCTTTGACCATCCACTGACGATTGACTCGCTTGTTATGATGGATGCACGTAATCAAGGAGCCACTGTTGATGTTCTCAAAAAATACCGTGGTAAAATTATCTGCATTATGATAGCAGCTGGGGTAAATGAGTCTGGTATACGTAAACGCTCAACCTCGTCTCATAGTCACACCTCATTTAATCGTAATTATCGCCTATGGAGCGAATATAAAAATAGTGATATTGTTTTTATTGGTCGCAAAGGTGATGTCGGGCATCGTACCACTGCCAACACCGTTAGTGATCTAAGTAGAACAGCTTTAGACCTGATGCGAGCCTCAGCAGATTTTGCCGATGAACGCAATCTCGCACGGGACCAGATTATGACGGGAAGTTTTAATGAAATGTTTGATGAAGTCTTAGTTGAACACCGCCCAAACTGGTTACCAGCCATGTTAAAATGGGGCGGACAGGCAGGCATCACACAAGGTACTGGCAACTCTTCTTTTCTACGCAGCATGCATTCTTCTGGTGTTTTTGCCATACTCAACCCTGAGGGTCATATCGTTTTTCGTGGCGGTGCCATGGACGGCAATACCTACTGGCAATTACGCGCAACCCTTGATCGTCTCTTAGATACCACCTTTGATGCGGCTATTCGCCAAGAATTCCGCAACCCCACACTCAAGCATTATCGATCTCCACTACTCCCAATCATTAAGGAACAGGAGAACGGTCTCACTTACCGCGATGATTTTGAGAGTTATGATGATTCCTACGATTTCTTTTTACAACCGCGCTGGGGCTTCCATTATTTTCGCTGGCTTGATCCAACTATTTCTACTCAAAATGCACCGACTCCATTTGTCGGCGAAGGAAGAAATAACTCCACAGCAATCCTCCTTCATAAGCAATACAATGCGGATGCTTGGTGTGGTAATAAAACCGAAGGCCTCAATGCTGAGCACCGCTTCCCCGCCCTCTTAAAAGATGGCCACTTTTCTCTGTATGTTCGCCGTGGACCACACGTTGCTGCCCTCGGTGAACCAGCTCTATTCCGTCTCGGCTTGACTTGCTTAGATGAAAATGGGCAGCAACTCGATACGTTAACCACTTTTGGTCCATGGAAAAAAGAACATTTTGGCATGATGCCAAGTAAACAATTTCTTAAATGGAATATCTACACCGTACGCAATAAAAAGATGAAAATGATTCCTGACCATATAGATACAGGAATTGCAATGGCAGAGAATGATTGGCAACAAATAACCATTCGCTGCACACCAAAACAAAATGCTCGCATTTTTATTGATCAGCAACAAGTCGCTGAACTACCAACAGAAACACTTTCTGGTATTCAACTCGTCAGCGAAACATGGAGTTCTTTCTACATTGATGATGCCGAACTCTTTTATGCCGGCAACGCAGCAACGCTTACAGCAAATCATGCACAGATCTTAACGGACTCATTAGCAGAACAGCACATACGCTGGCAAGAAGAAGCCGATGCTTGGAATAATAAAATAAACACCAATAAATAATTCGCACCGCATGTGCCCCAACTATTATTCTGAATTTTCTAAAAATCTCTGACGAATATCCGCTGTCGGCAGCAAGCATTCTGCTTGCTGTGAAAACCACTGATAACGATGAACAGCAACATAGTCATACAAACGGTTTCGGCATACTTGAGGAAGTATCTTAAGTAACACCGCATAGCGCCAGATGCCATCTAATTGACGAGCTATTTCAAGTACCGCATCACTTTTGTGATAAACACGGTGCTTTGTAATAAGTGCAAGCGACTGCATTTTCAAGACATCAATCTGATACTTATTTTGCAAACGCCGACCAACAGCCGACTGTGCACTCGCAAAAACAAAAACAGCCTGCGTATCGTGTTTTATGACAAATTGTACGGATGCACTACAGACACCGCATTCTCCATCAAAAATAATTATAGGGTGGTCATTCATTTACGTACTATTTTTACCACACGGTCCACGTTGCGCCAAGAGCGTAAGTGTTAATCCCAACATCACCGTCATCCGTGCCAAGGGCCAATTCATAGCTGTAAATAATTTCACAAGCGCTCGGCATCCACCACGCTAATTCTGTAAACTCTGTACCTGCGGCAAAAACGTGGCGATCAAAGCTCCAGCGCTCACCTCCACTTATGAATCCCTCAAAAGTTGGTTCGGTATCTCGAATATACCCCACGTGGTATTGGTAGGAAACATAGGGTACAATGCTCTCTAAATCCCAGCCACAAGAAAGACCACCGAAGGCGCTTGCAACAATAAGGTTTGATTGAATGCCTGCCTCGGCGCTGATTGGGAACTCGGTATCATCTTCAAATTGATAGCGCAACAGTCCGTACGGAGAATATCCTGCAATGCCAAGTTCATATTCCACCTGTTCGCCAAGCCCAACCCTACGTTGGATAGCAGGCCAACCAGCTATCACCGCATCATCTTCACTTGAAAGTTTACTATATGCCGCCGCTCCCCCGACCAATAGTTGCGTCTCTCCTGCATCAAGTACTTCTGGGCCATGCCCACGCATGAAGGCACTAGGTACACACCCTGTACTAAAAAGGGTACAAAAGAATAATAAACAGACAGCAACGTCAGGACTCCTGCCAACACCTTCTGTGGCTCTCTGAAAAGCACTCGTATGACTTGTTCTCACAAAAACCGTTCCCTTCTCATTGAGTACGGCTCACCATACTCAATGGGGATATACGCAAGTGGCTAGCCAAAGAAAAGGCGAGCCACTTGCTGTGCCGATACGCCGTTAGCGAATTTTTGGCAACAGCGCTTCTATACGCTTGAACACTTTTAACTGACCAATAGCCTCTAAACTTTCAAACAATGGGGGACTATCTTTGCGGCCAGTAGCAGCGACACGTAAAGTCATATAATATTGCTTGGGTTTCCAGTCGTTCTTTTCTGCTATGTCTTTAATGCCTTTTTCAATGTCAGCGGCGGTCCATTCCAGTTTGCCTTTTTTGATAAGCTTACGTAGAGATTTCACGGTGGTATCTAAAGCTTTGCGGGTTTGGTTAGCATCCCAACCTTTGGGTATCACATCTTGCATCTGCCAGCGGACATCATCGGCATAGAAAATATCTGCTTGGTTGCAGAAATCTCCACCAGTTATCATGCGTTCAGCTACTAAAGGAAGTAACTCATCCATACGATAATCGAGTGATTGATGAATGACTGCGCACATCTGTTCTGGCGAAAGATCTCGGAACCAGAGACCTTGTAAGAACTTGAGCTTATCCATATCAAAAACAGGACCGGCAACACTTAAACGACTCAAGTCGAAAATGCGCACCATTTCTTCAAGGTCAAATTGATCGCGTTCCTCTGGATGAGAATGACCAAGCAAACATAAAAAGTTGAGCAAAGCGCCTGGCAAATAGCCTTGATCTCTATACCACAAGACGTTGGTTGGGTTTTTTCGTTTTGAGATTTTTGATTTATCGGCATTACGCAACAGACCAACATGGATATATTCTGGCACCTCAAAGCCGAGCTGTTTATTTAGCCATGTATGTTTCGGCAAAGAGTTCAGCCATTCTTCTGCACGGATAACGTGGGTAATGCCCATAAGATGATCATCAACAACAGCCGCAAGATGATACGTTGGCCAACCATCTGCCTTAAGCAGCACCTGATCATCTACATCAACCCACTGTTTAACTACAGGGTTTTTGCGTAAACGGTCTGGGTAGCTGTGCTCGCCTTCAAGCGGAGTTTTCATGCGGATAACATGCGAATCTCCAGCGTCAATACGAGCCTGCGCTTCCTCTTTGGACAAGTCACGGCAACGACGGTCATACATAATTGGTTCACCAGCAGCGCGCTGTGCTTCTCGCATAGTGGTGAGATCTTCTGATGAGCAGAAACACGGGTACGCATCTCCCTGCTCAACAAGTTGATCGCTGTACTTTTTATAAATACCCGCTTCAACCCGTTGGCTTTGTTCATAGGGACCATGCTCACCACCAATGTCTGGGCCTTCATCATACTCAAGACCAAGCCAGCGCATACAATCCATAATCGCTTGCTTAGATTCTGGCGTACAACGCCCTTGGTCCGTATCTTCAACACGTAAAATAAATGAGCCGCCTTGGCTTTTGGCAAAGCAATAGTTCAACAAAGCGATGTAAGCAGTGCCTACATGCGGGTCACCGGTTGGACTGGGAGCGATACGAACGCGAACTGACATAGTTTCTCCTGAGCGAGGCATGACATACAAAAGCAGAACTTGTCAAGCGACACAGAGATGGCTGGTTGCAAATAAGAGCATTGCCTTCCGTTTGCTCTTTCTATTCTTGGAGGAACATAAGGAGGTCCACATGAAATGGATTGAAACATTGGCTAGTCTCTCTTTCTGCACGTTGTCCTTTTTGGCGGCTGAAGAGAACAGCACACAAGAGAAGAGCCAGATCAAAAAGCTTGATCCGAGCGTTGTTCATGTTCAGCCAGACCACATTACCATTCAAGATCGAGTTCGCTTTCGTCACGGTAATCCTGATCAACCTTATTTTGAAAATGTCTTTGAACTCAGCTTAGAGGTTGGCAGTAAAAAGTCCGTACACATTGCTCGTGTCGCAAGCTTTACCCTTGATGAAGCTCTTACAGATGCTCAAGAAACACTAACTTTAGCAGAACCTCTCGACCCAGACGACATCAGCATACACAGTTATTCAAATAGTGATGGCTATGACCAACACTTTGACATAAATCTCGCATTTAAGCCACTCAAAAAAGAAGCCGTTCACATCAGTCCATTTAAGGGGACACTCGTACTGGAAGTCCCTGGCCAATTACACCGTGCAAGCTTCAGCCCCGTAGGAGAATGGGTTGGCAAAACCGTTACTTTTGAACAAGCTCCAGGTTTAGACTTTACCATCACCAGCATCACTGAAACACGTCCAAGGCGGAGCACTGGTGTTTGTATGGAGTACAGTCGGGATTTAGATAATTTCATTGCAGACATTGTCTTCAAAGATGCGAATGGAGAAGAACTGTCTACACGAGGTGGCGGCAGTAGCACCAGTAACGAACGGTGTACAAAATATAAATACATCACACTACCAGCCGATGGCAGCATAGAGGTGCACATCAACGGCGAGATACAACTCTTAACAATTCCCATTCATTTTGAAAAACTGCTTCTCCCCAAAGCACCAGACCCCGAAACGGGAAACTCTTTCGTTATGCCAACAGAGGTCATGGTTCCAGGTGCAGACGAGAAAAAGGAAAAACCTTCTGCAATCAAGATATTTGAACAAAGCATGAAAACCATCGTGGAAAGTACCACTGACAACCTAGATGATTTTTAAATAAGAACCACTGTCGACTACTGCCAGACCGATTCTCACACGACAACAACAGCACTATTATCACATTTTGGGGTAACAACTGCTCTATCCGTAGGAATCGAAGCACAAGATCTCTAGAACCAGAGAGATGCTTGGCTATCGGTGGTCATCATTTAGGCTGCGCCCATGACACAGATTTTAGTTGGACCTCGTTCTCAAGACATATTCAAACGCTCTGCGGAGCGCATTCCCGGGGGTGTTAATTCACCTGTTCGGGCATGGGCACGGCTTGGCGGCATTCCTGCCGTTATCCGTTCTGGTGATGGCGCTTGGCTCACCGATGTTGACGGCATGCGCTATCTTGATTTTGTCCTGTCGTGGGGACCACTCTTACATGGTCATGCCCACCCTGAAGTGGTTCAAGCTATTCAAATTGCTGCCGCAGATGGCACCAGTTTTGGCGCACCCATTCAAGCAGAACTTGAATTAGCAGAAGTCTTATGCCAAGCCCTTCCCTCTATGGATATGGTACGCTTAGTAAACTCTGGCACTGAAGCCACCATGAGCGCTCTACGCTTAGCCCGTGCCGCTACTGGCCGAGACCTCATCATCAAATGTGATGGCGGCTATCACGGCCATTCAGATCAGCTTTTGGTTGCGGCAGGTAGTGGTGTTGCCACTTTTGGCCACAGTGATTCTGCTGGTGTTTCTGATGCCTTTGCCCAACAAACCTTGGTTGTCCCCTATAATGATGCGCAAGCGATGACAGATGTTTTTGCCGCACATGGTGATAATATTGCCGCACTGATTATTGAACCTGTTGCCGGTAACATGGGTATGGTTCCTCCTGCACCGGGTTTCCTCGAACATCTACGAACAGTGACTGAACAACACGGTGCCTTACTCATATTTGATGAAGTGATGACTGGGTTCCGTGTCGCATGGGGCGGCTATCAAAATATTTGCGGTGTTACCCCAGATCTGACTTGTCTTGGCAAAGTCATTGGCGGCGGTATGCCACTGGCAGCCTACGGCGGCCGTGCAGACATCATGAAACAACTGGCTCCACAGGGGCCATGCTACCAAGCTGGCACCCTCAGCGGCAACCCAATCGCCGTTGCCGCTGGCTTGGCAAATCTGCGCCTCACTGGCGGCCAAGCTTGTTATGATGATTTAGAAATACGCCTGCGCCGTATGGTAGACGGCATTGCCTGCGAAGCAAAAAAAGCAGGGCTTCCATTCCAAAGTACCGTTATCGGTAGTATGTGGGGCTACTTTATCTCAGAGACACCAGTGACTGACTTCCCAAGTGCTGCTGCTGCTGACATGGAACGCTGGCGTATATTCTGTTCAGAAATGATTCGTGGCGGTGTGTATTTAGCATGCAGCCCCTTTGAAGCCGCTTTCTTTTCTACGGCCCACACAGACGAAGATATTGATTTTGCCATTAACGCCGCGGCTACTGCCTGCGCAGCAGCAACAGCATAAGGACCCCCATTGATGCGCTCACCTATTTGGAACTGCACGACTGAAGCAACCCTTGTCGATGGCCTTGCTACCGTTTGGTGGCTAGACCTGACCTCTCCCTTTGGTAACAGCCCTGCTGGGCTTGATCTTGAGTTTACTCTGCCGGATGGGCTCGAAGTATTAAATTCCTCCCACCGACCCGTCTTTGGTGTGGGCCCGGATGCCCATAGACCACTCATTTATCAAGACGGCTCCACCCTGACCTTCAGTTTTCCCCGCTTACTGCCAGGGGAAAATGACCGTAGACCCATCACCCATCCGCATACATGGTGTAACCTCTTCTTCCCCATTGTTGTCCGCGCCACCCGTGAAGCAGATGGCCGCGCCCTGCCAATTACCTGCCGTGCTATGGGCGATAGTGATTCCTGCGAAATCACCGTTTCAGTCTTAAGTAACCCTGGCATTGTACCACCTTGCCCCCATAAACGTTCTTTGGAGCTCTCTTTCTTCCCATGGTTTAGTCAACATGAGCAAGAAGCCCTGTGTGAAGTCTTACGTCGCTGCTCTATCACCGATGTCTCCCTGAACTGGCATGATCATGGTATTCCCCTCTTACCGATGGATGCCTACACGGTGACTGCCAAGCTCTTACGCCGAATGATGCCAGATGTAAAAATTTGGATCGATGGCATGCCCGGTGCAGACACCATTGCCCCACGCGCCGAAGATATTTATGGCCGCCCGCTCTCTCAATTGGCTAGCCCAGAAGCACTGACCCAAAGTTGCCCAGATTTACTTATTTCCACCATGCGAAGCTGGTGCCATGCGGTAGACGCAGATGGTGTGCTCGTAACCATGTCTGAACCAGGTGGTGGTGATGCTGATTATGTTCCTGCTCACTGTTTTAGTGCTGCAAGTCGCGCCCACTTTGCACAGGAACAAGGGCTCGACACCACCCCAGATTCATTGCACATCCTCCGCGATTATCGTGAAGCATGGACAGACTTCTGCTGGCGACAGATGCACCACGTTTTAGACCTCACCCGCATGGCTATTGGTAATCGCCCCCTTGCCATCTGCGCTCTTGGCCCCCAAGGCTTGAATGACAACGGACCAAACTGGCAACGCTTCGCAGATATTGCAGATATTTTGATCTACACGCACCATCACCAAGCTCCTGAAGACAAAGCTGAGCATTGGGGACAAACCCGCCTCAGCACCATGCCACATACGTGGTGGGAACGCTGGCAAGACCCACTCGACCACATGGATGACCCAAGCATGGCAACAGCAGATATGAAAATACAGCTGGCTATCTCTGGCAACACTGCCATCCGTATCTGTAGCTGGGCCAGTCTTGATGGTCGCCTACAACATCAACTGATGAACTGGCGCTAGAGCACTCGTGGCCAAACAAACAGCTGATAGACATCTCTCTCCGGAACAGCGATCTCTTGAACTTGCTGAACGGAAAGCTTTACGCAAAGGGCCACCACGCCTGAATTTGCGCATTAAAGAACGCCTCACCTTTCTCCTGATAGCTAATGTCATTCCCCTTTGTATTGGTGCCTACATCGGCGTTGGCTGGATACAGGGGAGTGTTCAGTTTCAAGCCAGCCAAGGACAAATGGCCCTTATTCTTGCTGGAATCATTCTGGTGGTTCTCATCGGTATGACTTCCTGGCTAATCCTCCCAACTGCACGCTGGCTACGCCACTACCCACTCTGGCATTTCCGTCACAGTGGCAAATTTACTTGGTTCATCCCTATGTGCTTTGGTGCCTTCCTCTGCGGCTTACTCTACTGTCTCTGTGCTGCTGGAGTCATTTTTATTCTACTCGCATTCTTTGGCTTCTTCAATCAGCCACAGAATGCCCTCTAAACCCCTCTCTGTACTGAATCTAGTTTGACTATTTCAAATGAAACACTATCGTTTCTAGCTGGAAGAGATGTTTGTATTGTGACTCCCCCAGCCCTTCATGACTGAACCGTGAGATTTTTCGCGGATGTTTATTGACTTTTTACAGCACGAACAAGTGCATTTTTCATTTTATTCACCGCATGGCCAACGCATATATATCGCAGTAACCGTGTTGAGTAACCCTAAAAGCCTCCGAAGGAGTAAGCACCTAAAGCCAGTTATATAAATATGATAAGAAACGCCCGCTTGTTTCCTTCGTAAACACGCGCAAGCCTTATTCTCTATAACCAGCAGTGCCTACAGCAGTGGAAACGCACCGCACCATCTCTCCGTGTATTTTACTCATACTTGGAGACACTACCATGGACCCTTTATCCATCATTATTGGAGTTGCAGCCGGTCTTGCCTGCGGCCTCATTTTCTACTTCATTCGAGCCAAAAGCTTACGAGGTACCGCAGAAGCCCCAAAGAGCGCTGAAGAGATTGCTGCTGAAAAAGCAGAGCAAGATAAACAAATCGCCAAAAGCGTTGCCGCCAAACTCGACACGCAACTAGCTGTTGAACAAGAACGCATTGAAGCCGAACTGACTGAACGCTTTAAAGAACGCGCTGCCAAACACCGTAAGACATTAGAAGCAGACTTTGCTGAAGAAAAAATAGTCCTCGATGAACGCGCAGAAAAAATCAAACGTCGTGAAGAAAGCCTGACTAGCCGTGAAGACAAGTTCCATAACCGTGAAGTAAAATTAGACGATAAAATTGCTAAAGTTGATGACAAAGAAAGCAAAATAGATAAACGTGAGCAAGAAGTTGAACATTGGAATGATGAACTAGGCCAACGTGCACAGAACTTAGAAGAACAGGAAGTTGCCGTTACTCAACGACTGGCCGAAGTCTCTGGCATGAGCCAAGACGAAGCCAAAACAGAATTCTTCAAACAACTTGACGTTGAACTGGTTGAAGAACAAAATGCCCTGATCCGCACTCGCCGCCTCGAAGCGGAAGAACGCGCCAAAGAAATGGGCAACGAAATCGTGAGCCGTGCCATTCAACGCTACTCTGCCGAACACACCGCAGAAACCACCACCAGTAAAGTGGAACTACCAGACGAAGAAATGAAGGGCCGTATCATTGGCCGTGAAGGTCGTAACATCCGTTCATTTGAACAAGCAACTGGTGTTGATCTGATTATTGATGATACCCCAAATGTTATCACGATCTCTTGCTTTGATGGCGTTCGCCGTGAAATCGCTCGTCGCTGTCTAGCCACACTTATCGAAGATGGCCGTATTCAACCAGCACGCATTGAAGAAGTGCTTATTGCTACCCAGCAAGAAATGGACCGTGAAGTTGCCAAATTGGGTGAAGATGCCGCTTACGAATGTGATGTTTCTGGCCTACACCCAAAACTCATCAAACTCCTTGGTAAACTACAGTATCGTACCAGCTATGGCCAAAACGTACTGCAACATACCAAAGAAGTGGCATGGCTCAGTGGCGGTATGGCCGCAGACCTTGGCTTAGATCCGAAATTAGGCCGTCGTTGCGGTCTAATGCATGACATTGGTAAAGCACTCGACCACGAAGAAGAAGGCAGTCACCCAGTCTTAGGTTTTGAAGCGCTGAAACGTTTTAATGAAAGTGAAGTGGTCGCTAATGCTGCGCTTGCCCATCATGAAGGCTTTGAAGTCAAATCGATCTACACCACCATTGCTGCTGCTGCTGATGCCATTTCTGCCGCTCGGCCAGGTGCTCGCCGCGAAAACGTTGAGCGTTATATCAAACGCCTGCAACAGCTTGAAGAAATCGCTATCAGCTTCAAAGGCGTGATGAAGGCATATGCCATTCAAGCTGGCCGTGAGCTACGAGTCATCGTCAACAACCATAGTCTGTCAGACAAAGAACTGTCAAAACATGCGCGTGACATTGCCAAACGGATTGAGGGTGAAGTTGCCTATCCGGGTGAAGTAAAAGTAACCATGATTCGTGAAACACGGGCAACCGCCACCGCCCGTTAAACATGAGCTCCTCGTCACATATCGAGCTTATTAACCGTGCACTCCAGCTTGCTCATCTGCGGCAGTGCACGGTTTGGGTTAGTGTAAGCGAAGTCGTTGAGAACAGTAACGACCCCATGCCCCTATGGAATCGTTACGAGCACCATCAGCGCCAACTCCTCTGGACTGGTGATTCCTGGATGTTGGGTGTTGAAAGTAGCCACTGCGTTAATGCCAATGGCCCCTCTCGGTTCAGTCATTTATCACACGAACGCACCCTGCTCTATGAACGGCTACTCTCTGAGGGAACGCTACCGCGCTGCATGGTGAGCTGTGCTTATGAAGACAACCCTTTCCCACATAGCCAGTGGGGTAAACAGCTACAAGGCGCACGACTCACCTTACCACGCCGGCAATGGATCTACTCAGCAGAAACAGATTGCTGTGTCTGTATACACAGCCTAGCCGTGCACGATGGCGATAACCCTGTTGAGAAAGTAACACAACTCTTTGCCGAGTTACCAACACCACCCCCCAGCACCTACCAGCCTCCTGCTGCGACTCCACATATTGATTATCAGAATCAAGTTGCTGATGTCTTACCGCTGCTGCAAACCAGCGCCTTACGCAAAGTTGTACTCGCCCGCAGTGCTCACATGCCGTTGCCAACAGCATTTGAACGAAGCGACCTCATTCGCACACTCCACGAACAAGGCGATCAAGATACCACGGTATATGCTTGGGACTTAAGCGGCGACCGCTGTTTTATTGGGGCCACTCCAGAGCTGCTCCTTCATTTAGACGGAACGACCTGCACCAGCATGGCTTTAGCTGGTTCTCGCCCGCGCGGCAATACCGAAAGCGACGACGCTGCGCTGGCTCATGATTTATTTCAGTGCACCAAAGAACGCAAAGAACACCAACTCGTTGTTGAACATATTTCAAAAGTGCTCAGCGCACGTTGCGTCAGCGTAGACGATTATCATGCACCAGACCATCCCAGCTTGCGTAAGCTGGCGGCCCTCCAACACCTGCAAACAGACATAACCGCCACCCTGCGCACGCATGATTTATTTGAAATGCTTGCCCATTTACACCCCACCCCTGCCGTCTGCGGCCTCCCACTTGAAACCGCCCAGCAATATATTCGACGACATGAAGGACTCGCCCGCGGACTCTACACCGGCATACTCGGCTATTGCACACCAAACCTTGCCCACTGTGTGGTGCCCCTGCGCGGTGGTATTTTCACAGCGACAAATGCCTGCTTATTTGCAGGGGCTGGTTTAGTTGAAACCAGCCAACCAGAAAAAGAATACACAGAAACCGTTCTAAAAATGAAACAATTGACTGAAGCAGTGCGTCTCAAAAAATAAACAATGCAAGTCATGCTTAGGCATCGCAGGTCTACCGATATTACATCTCATTGCTTGAAGAACGTTTACTGAAATGCCCAAGCATTATACCGCCAGCAAGCAGTAGACCGAAACACCAAATAGGGAGCAGTGCATATGCTCCTTCGCCGTGGAAGCTATCGACCGCCCAACCAAGTAAGGGGGCAACAATAGCTAGTAGAACTGATTTTGCTTGCGATTGAATACTGAGTACCGTTGCCATATGTTTGTCCTCACAGACCTCGGAACAACGACAGACTAGTATCGGCTTCCAAAGGTTTTGTTTAATCAGTATCGCTACCAGAACCAGAAGAGTGAGCCATGTCATGCCAGTAAAAACACCAACGACGGCCAAACTAAAGAACAAACATTCTGCTGACCAAATAAGTTTAGCTGCCATGCCCTCACCATAATAATCAACTAAGGTGCCACTTTTTCTGGATGCGTAGGCGCTCATGAGTTCCATGAAAAAATAGACAACGGCAATACATACAGCAGATCGGCCCGTTGCTTCCATGCCAACAAAAAAAGGCAGGCTTAGAGCAAATATTTTAATGGCTGGCTGCACATAGTCTTTTGCAAGTTTAAATAAGGTTTCATAACACATACATTCAAGAATCACTGAGCGCAAGACTGGCACCTGCCACGTAGAACGAAACGATTCAAAGCTTGTGCTGACGATGCCAGTAATGGTACAGGGCTTGTTACTGCTCGCGTTCAAATAGGATGGATAACTGGCAATATTCAGAGCGTTCAGCGCAAATGGAATCGTACTTAGATAAAAAACAAGAGCATAGTCACCACTGTAAAAAACAAGAGCACTTGCGGGTAGCAATGAAAAAGCTGCGCCGATTTTTCCCCATGAACGGGTCACACCATAGATTCGTTTCTTTTCTGCCTGTAAACCGTTTTCAGTCAACCATGCGAAAAGCATCGCTTTATGGGTACCCGTGCGGAACGCTTCTCCTGCACCATACAAAATCATCGCAGGAATAAAAAGCCACATATCCTGAGCAAAACCAAAAACACAAAAAGACACAATATAACACAAGAGAGAAAACATTAGAGACCTTTTGCGTCCCCACACATCGGCAATCGCTCCACTTGGTATTTCCATAAGGTTCACACCAATTTCTCGAATACCGACAAGAATGCCAATCGCCGTAAAACTTAAACCCTTATCCAAAAATGCGAGCATAATGAACGGCGCAAAAAACTCCTGTCGCCTCAAGAAGCTATACAGAGAGAAACGAAATATCACAGCAACACAGCTCCATTTTCTGACCGAACGGCGGCATAGGGCGCTATCAGCAAACGCTCCTGAAAAACCGACCGCTGTGCGTAGACACGGAAAGTATCTTGTATCAGTTCGTCGTCCAATACATCCTGCGGCACCCCCTCTGCGCACACCTCACCATTATTGAGTATCACAAGCCGTGCTCCAAAACGAGCAGCCAGATTTAAATCATGCAAGACACATACAACCATGAGCTGGCGTTTATCAGCAAGCTTTTCTATCAATTCAAACAACTCAAATTGATGGTGAACGTCAAGGTTGTTGGTTGGCTCATCAAGCAACAATATATCAGGATTACGCACCAAGGCTTGAGCAATAAAAACTAATTGCTGTTGCCCACCGCTGAGTTGATTGATCGGACAGTGCGCCAAATGAACGATGTCTAATTCTACCAGCACCATTTCAACCTGTTCTAGAAGAGTTGGGGTAACACGCCATACGATCTGGTCGAGACAACCAAGCATCACAACTTCCAGAACGCTCAAAGTAGCATTGGTTACATGATACTGAGCCATGTAACCAATAAGGCTTGGTTTCTTTTTCAGCGCGCTAGCCAAGTCCTCGCCATGATAGCAGACCTGCCCTTCTGCTTGTAGCTGTCCTGCAATACATTTTAATAGGGTCGTTTTGCCACAAGCATTCGGCCCGCACACACAGTTAATGCCAGTCTCAAAAGTAATTGATACATCTCGCAACACGGGCTCAGTGGCATACGAGAAACAGAGACGCTTCACATCCAACATTTTACACCTGTTTCTTTTTTATTACCATAATCATAAAAAACGGTGCACCAATAAGGCTGGTCGCAATGCCCACCGGAAAGAGCATCTGTGGAATAAGGGACTTACTCAGTAAGGAAGCTAAACTTAACAACACCGCCCCAGTAAGCGCAGACAGAGGTAGGAAAAAACGATGATCATCTCCAACTGTCATACGAGCAATATGTGGGGCTACCAAGCCAACAAAACCGATACTCCCAACAAAACAGACCGCTACAGCTGTCAGCAAAGAGCAGACAACAATAATACGCAGACGTAATTGCGCCACAGGAATACCAAGCGTACGAGCCTGCTGTTCGCCAAGTCTCAAGGCCGTTAACTTCCACGACAGAGATGAACAATAAACATAAGCGGCACACAACACACTGGCCGTTATGCTTATATGCGTCCAATTCGCACGGTGCACATTGCCAAATAACCAAAAAACAATGGCCTGTAGCTCATCCTCACTAGCAAAATACTGTAGAAGGGCAATACAGGCATTACAAAGAAATGCGCAAGCTACACCCGTTAAAATCATACTCTCGCAATGCCCCTGTTTTATACGAGCAACATAATATAAAACCAATGAACAGCAACATGCGCCCACACATGCACTAAGCGGTACAATACTTTCCGATATAAACACTGGCAGCACTGATACATTACACATCAGGGCAACAGCCGCACCACACCCAGCAGCAGCAGACACACCCAATGTATAGGGGCTCGCAAGCGGGTTATGAAAAACAGTTTGTATTTCTGCCCCTGCAACAGCCAATGCCGCACCAACAAGCAGTGCCATAAGTGCAGGTGGCAAACGAATTTCAAAAATAATAATCTGTGCCATTGTATTGTCTGATGTGCGAAAAAAACAGGCTTGTAGACTTTCACTCCATGATAAGTCTGCCGATCCCGTACAGAGATTACAGACAAAACAAATAAGTACAGCACACCCCATTGCTACCAGCACCAAACACTGCCTTCTGCGTTTTTGGCCATAAGCGTGTATCATAACATATCTGCGTAGACTAAAGCAGATTTAAATGTATTGAGTGTCATTAAACCAACACCACGCGCCTTATAATCAGCCAATTTTTTCTCACGAAAAGATTCCGTACCAAAGGGGCCGTACCCTTCTGCTGATGAGCACAGTATATCTGTCAGGATAATAACAGACCGTTCTTGCGCTAATAAACCATCAATGGCAGCACACACACACAAATCAAAACCGTTACCATAGACAACCCACGTTTTTGTCGGAAGCATGTGAATCAGATCATAGCCATTCTCATTATGTAGAAACATGTCGAAATACCTGCGCGTAAAATTTTCCGAGGGTATACCACAACTGCGTTTCATAAGATGAATGAGGCGCGCATTCCAAAGATCATCTCGCCACGATTGATCCTGTTTATCTACGGGTATGTGAAGCGCTTCAGGACAGTTTTCTTGGGTGGTAGCCGTGCCAGAGCAACACGTGCAAAATACTTGCACCGCTTGGAGATCGATAGCAAGTTGGTGTATGGTATTTAGTTGCGCTTTCCACGGAAGCATCCGTTGCCGCACTCCCAAATGCGGAATAACTGAAGCCGTCTGTGTATCAGTTACTAATTCCAAACTGTCTATGTCAAAAAAAATATACTGGCGTGTCAGTGTGCTCATTTATCGGTATCCTGTATTGCTAAAGAAGTGCACCATGTTCCGCTGAATGGAAGCGGGCTAAAACGTTTATAAAAAAGCTGATGAGCACGAACTGGGTCAAGATCAGCAAAACGGTCTGGCCAGAACCACAGAGCAAGTTGTTGGTAAGCCACAAAGGAATCCAAGTGCATGCAAAAACCATGAAAGAGTCCGTGGACCTGACCTGTTTGCACGGCTTGTAAATATTGCCAGCCTGGACGAGTACAAAATGCTGCTAATAAAATTTGCGCAGTTTCTGTATGAGCGTTCAAGCCTAAATGCATCGTTTGGGGAACAGCTGGCCAATATGCTCCGGTAATAATAACATGTTCAGGATTTGCCTGTAATAAAAACTCTGGCGCTATACGCGCCATACCTGTAATACTATCGGCAGCAATATTTTGGCAGGGTAATGCAGCCAAAAGTTTTCCCCAGCTCGTAGCACTTTCTGTGTTTCTACTGCCATAGGTGGTACCAAACTCTTTGGGGCCTCTATTCCCAACTTCCACGTATACACGTGGTCGAGCAAGATCTTCATCTACAAGTCGTTTTTGAACCATTGCAATCTGTTCTGTACAAAAATCATTAATTGCCTGTGCTTGTTGTTCTGCACCAAGTGCTTTACCAAGTATCAATAAACTCTGTTGTGGTCCTTGTAGTGGGTGACTTGAAAAGTCGAGAAAAAGAATGGGCAAACCCATGTCACGCAATTGTTTTGGAACAACATAGCCTCTCTCAAGCATAAATTTTTCTGCAATAATGAGATCTGGCTGCAAAGAAATTACTGTTTCCACAGAAATGGTTCCTTTAAAGACGGAACCGATAACAGGAATATTCTGCAATGATGGAAAATGCTGAATAAAAGCATGGTAGGCATCTTGATCTGCACTTTGAATATCAGATCCCCACCCAACAAGGCGTGTGGGCAGTTCCTCTTGCAATAATAATGCGACTTCATGAACATCCCGCCCGCGCAATAACACAATCCGCTGAGCTGGCCCCGCCAAGCTGACGGACCGCCCCATAACATCTGTCACCGTAATGCTTGTTTTCGTTGTTGGTATGGCTGCTGATTGCTCCACCGTCTGGTCTACACAGCCAGACAGGACAACAGCAAGTATCAAACACGATCGAACGAAATAATATTTCATAGAATACGATTGTTAAAAAGAAGATGTTATTTTTATGGTCACCGTCCGTGGTGTACCTGCAAACACGTAACCGCGCGTATCATCAAAAGCACCAGAAAAATACCGCTGATCAAAAAGATTGTTTACAGAAACAGATGTACGAACAGTCTCCCACTCATAAGACATAAACAGATCTGTTAACCAATACCCATCCACAGAAACACTATTAGCTGAATCAGCATAGGTTTCTCCGGTATAGCGCATTTTCATCCCAGTTCCGATGCCAAGAGGATGCTGATAATCATAGCCACAACTATATAAATCTTCACTGGAAAACATAATCTGATTGCCCGCATAAGTTGGCGTTTTTTCACTACTTTCAATCCGAGGGTTATTACGGGCGGCACTGGCAAAAATATGCAACCCTTCCAGCGGCTCTGCGGCCGCCCATAATTCAACACCATCAGTCAGCCACTCATCACTATTGTAATAGCGTGTCCCAATGCGCTGGGCTACATCTGAACGAGCAATATGATAATAGGTCATGCTATACTGAAACAAACCAGCAATGCCCTTACAGCCAGTTTCTATCGTTTCGCTCGTTTCTGGATCTGTTTCAATTAAACCTGCGTTCACACCTGTCCGTAAAATCGGGTTAAAGTTTTTCCCCCAGTTAGCAAACAAACTCAACTCCATATCATCTTCTTCTATAGCATGAAACACAGCACCAAACGCAGGGCTATAATACTCGTGTTCTGCCGAACTGCGCTTGCCTCCGGTCTTATCATCTTGAGTGACCTCGTAAAAGTCATAACGTAAACCAGCATCGACGGACCATTGTTCACCAATGTTGAGTCGGTTTGTGCAAAACGCACTCGAGAACGACGCATCTGTTACAGTATTGGAATGGGTTGGGTTAGCAAAATTTAAAGCGCTCGAATCAATAACTCCAGTTGCGAGATTCATGTCTACGAAGCCATAATTATACGTATTATTATCCCATGTATATGCTTCATAGCCCAAGCCCGCTACACAGTTACCGTTGATGGTCGCTGACAACTGATAGTCATGACTCAGTTGTACTTCATGCACCGAACTCTCTTCCTGCCAATCTAAATACATATAACGCGCTTGTAGGTCTGGATAGCTTGGATTAAAATGCCACGGTCGGTTAACGCCCCATTCCGTTGCTCCGCTCCAATATGAATTTCTTAGGGTAAAAATAGTCTGTTCTGAAAAGGTATGTTCCCACACCACACCCAGCCGTGTTTCTTGAAGTTCCACCCAATTATATTCATTGGGGGTATGGCTATCACTCCAATGTTGGTAGGGTAATAATTCGCCATCAGCATCTACAAATAACTGCGTTGGTACATCATCAGTACCTGCGTAATATCCCGCAATGAGTGTGACTTCATCATGAGGCGTGATTCCAAAATGAAAAGTGCTGTAGACATCTCCATGATGAGATTCGGTCGTATCCTGCCAGCCATTTGCTTGATCATAACTTGCCGTAACGGCATAGGAACTCTTCTCCACAAGTGGGAGTGGCCCCGATACCTGTAGGATGTACCGATTAAAATCGGTTTCTGTTTCATACTCAGTACTAAATGTTCCCTCGAAAGACTCGCCACCTTCCACGGTCATTAAGTGTAATGCACCAACCAAACCACCGCGCCCATATTGGGTGATAAATGGTCCCTTCACCAATTCCATTTTCTCAACCGCGGCATAAGGGAGAGCCCCAAAATACGGTCCGCCAAAAGACAAGCGATGCTGCGGAACCCCATCTAAAAGAATTTTGACATTACCACCACTGGTCGCGTTCGTACTAAAACCGCGTATATCTATCCCACCTCCAAAAATCCCATTGTTTTGCCGTTCGTTAATTTTGACTCCGGGAACGGTGGCCAATGCATCTAAAAATGTTTTTGCAGATTCATCCTGCGGCTGCTCTAAGCTAACTGCTACCGCTGGCGTATCCATCAGCGAAACTTCTTGACGGTTTACCGTAATAATAAAAGCAGATAATTCAGTACCGTCATCGCCTTCGGATTCTGCTGCCCATACGGTGGTCGCTACAAATGACACCAGTGTCACCGACATTATAAAAACAGTTATAGTCATACCTGCTTCTCCCTCTCTCTCAGTAGGGGTACTACGCGTATAACTTCTTTTCTGGGACAGGTCGATCTATTGCTGATCGTTTACACTGAGGCTACATTGGGTTGCAGTAACTCATTCCCAGTGGGGCATCTTGGCAGGATTCCACTAAACGCTCAAGAGCTTTCGGGTTTTCTGCTATATTTTCCGCATCAACATTAACCACCACGACCCGTTTCTTTGATGCCTCATCGCTGAGCATCCATTCCTGATAGGCATCAACTAATTGTCCGAGATACGATGCCTCAATACCAAATTCCATTTTATGGCCACGCTTACGAATGCGCTCCATCACTTCTTCTAAGGAAGCAGAAAGAAAAATAGTGACGTTCGATTCAAATAATGGTAGAGCCGTTAAACGCTTATAATAGCGCATATATAATTCATGTTCTTCATCGCTTAAATTTATTTGAGCAAAAATACGGTCTTTAAGCATACTGTGATCAGAAACGATAGGCAAACCATCATGCCCACCTTGAACAAATTGACGAACTCGTGATTCTAAAAAATACTGCTGACAAATAAAAGCGTACCGTTCACGATTTTTGTAAAACCGTTTCAAAAATGGATTTGCCAAATAATCTTCTAAATATGGAACCGCTCCCATATACTGTGTAAGCGCTTCGGCTAGAGTTGTTTTGCCAACACCGATAACCCCTTCTACGGTTACGGTAAGTGCTGTTTTCGTATGTGCATAAGAACCGCTTGCCATCAATAACCTCCTATTCGACCGTTTCACAATATGATTGATACAATTCCAATACCGTCTGACCACTTGCTGCATGGACCCATTCTGGAACTAAATCCACCAACGGCTGCAAAACAAAAATACGTTCAGCCATGAACGGGTGCGGTAAGGATAAAGCTGGCGTGTCGATCTGTGATGTTCTGTTATCCATCAGGATATCAATATCCAATGTACGTGGCCCCCAATGACAAACTCGTGTTCTTCCACAAGCCCGCTCTATGGCCTGAAGTCGATATAATAACTGATGATGGCCAAGGTTCGTTTCTACCAGCCATGCTGTATTCACAAAGGGCCCTTGCCCTGCCGGACCACCAACAGGAGCCGTTTCTCTACGCGGGGCCTCTGCCAGCAAATGTACGTCTGGGTCTTGTCTAAGATGGTGAGCAGCTTGGGTGATAAAGCCGTGCCGATCTCCACGGTTAGAGCCTATACCAAGCACACATTGCATAGCACATGTCATTCGAGGGTTTTAGGGCTCTTTTATCGCTCCACAACCCCAGTCTGCACGTAGACGGTTTGCTGTCTGTCGAACCTGTTTATCACTACACAAGGCTTTTGCTAATTGGTTCACGCTGAGCCCTACTGAATCAGCTGCTTCCCGTAATTTTCCTTCATGATGCGCCAGTGCATCTAACAACACCGCTATAACCGCATGATAGTCCTTAGCCTTGCGGCTGAGCTGTAAACGTTTGTTCCGCACTCGTCCCACCAGCCAAGCAGGGTCAGACTGACCTCGTAGTTCCAAGACTAGTGCTAAGCGTAGCCGTTTCAACGCACCAGAACGGTTCTGATCTTGCGAACGGGAGTCTTGGCACACTGCCTGAACCAACGTTTCTTTGTGGGTTAAGCGTATAGCCGTTGCATTACGGCTCGCATGCTGACCACCAGGACCAGACGAGGTCACTCGTTCTACTCGACAGGCTGCGAGCAGTTCGGCATCAGAATTCATATATGGACAACTCATCAGTCTAAACTACTGCCCCCATCGCAGATACAAAGTATTTGCCCATGACCAAGCTTCCTTTAGCATGCGGGTATGCAAGTAACGATACACAATGATAGCCTAACTATGAAAATCGTATTCAGCACCGTCTTTGAATCTGGTGCATTACTGGAAATCGTCCATGAGCAATTACAAAAATGTGACTTTCGCCCCATAGAACTGATCTTAGACATTAGCAATATTAGCATGCTTCATAGCCCGCTGCTTGGCGATATTGTCTCTATCTATACCCACGTTCAACGCCGAAACACAGAACTTATTGTGACCGGGGCAAACCCTTTTAACCAAACGGTTCTTAAACATACGCAGCTTGATAAATTATTTTCTGTGGCATAGCTATGTGCTATGCAAACACCCCATAAAAAAAGCCCCGCAGTAACAACTGCGGGGCTTTGATGAGTCTACATCACGCTCAGATGCTGAGACGAATAAAACCGCTGACCCCAACCTTGTTGGCTGTTGCCCATTTTTGAACATTGCTGCCGTCTTCGTTAGCAACGAGCATTTCTTGCTCCAACAAAACGCTTTCTTTGAAGAAGCGATTCATTTTGCCGTCTACGATTTTCGGACGAATTTGTTCTGGTTTAGATTTTACTTCGTCTGATTCTGCGATAATTGCGCGTTCTTTTTCAACCAACTCAGGGTTAACCCCGTCGCGGTCTAAAGATTCTGGAGCTGGTTGAGATGCCGCTACGTGCATAGCAACGTTGCGAAGTACATCAGCTTCACCACTACCAGCAACAAGTGCTGCAACGCGGCCACCGTGGTTATAACCAGTAACGGTTTCACCTTCGATGAGTTGAACAGTGCTCAATTGCATGTTTTCGCCAAGTTGTTGGATTTTTTCAATCAATGCATCTTTAACGCTAGAGCCAGCAATACTTGCAGATTCCAGTGCTTCAATGCTCTCAATGCTGTTATCTAAAGCTGCTTGAGCGATATCGTTAACAAATGTTTTAAACAAATCGTTACCTGATACAAAATCTGTTTCGCATTGCACTAAAACAGCAGCACCTTTACCGCCTGCATAAGCGATACCAAGACCACCACAGTTGGTTGCACGGTCCGCTTTTTTGTCTGCAGTAGCAGCACCTTGTTTGCGAAGCAATTCAACAGCAGCTTCAATATCGCCACCAGCTTCATCAAGAGCTTTTTTACATTTCATCATTGCGACGCCTGTACGCTCGCGTAAATCTTTTACCATGGATGCTGTAATAGCCATGTAGAAATTCCTTTATCAATAATCGTATAGAATAATCTTGGGTCTAGACTCGTTCTGTTACTCTGCTGCTGCTGGAGCTTCTTCTTGAGTCTTGGCTGCTGCTGGAGCAGCTTTTTCTTCAGTTTGGGCTGCTTTATCTGCTGCCTTATCTGCTGCCTTATCTGAAGTTTTTTGTAGTTGTTCAGCTTTACCTGCACGGATACCGTCAGATAATACTTTCAAGATTACTTGAATAGAACGAATACCGTCATCGTTACCCGGGATAGGTAAGTTGACAACATCTGGGTTGCAGTCGGTGTCAACCAAAGCGATAACAGGGATACCAAGGCGGGTTGCTTCTGCAATCGCAGTCGCTTCTTTGCCTGAGTCAATAACAACAAGCGCATCTGGAATTTTGTTCATGTTACGAACACCAGAAAGGTTGCGCAAGATACGACGGCGTTGACGCGCGTGACGAGCCTGAGCCTTTTTGCTTTGACGATAGTAGTTTGCTGATGCCATTTCGTCTTCGATGCCATCTAAACGACGAACAGACGCACGAATGGTTTCAATGTTGGTCATGGTACCACCTAACCAACGCTCGCTGACATAAGGCATGCCAAGGCTGGTAGCGGTTTCACGAATGATGTCTTTTGCTTGACGCTTGGTGCCAACAAAAAGAACAGTTTTATTTTTTTGGGCCAAACCTTTAAGGAAATAATAGGCTTGAATTAATGCTTTGGTTGTTTCTTTCAAATCAACAACGTAGACATTGTTGCGTTTGCCATAGATAAATGGCTTCATGCGTGGGTGCCATAGGCTGGTTTTGGTTCCATAATGGACACCGGCTTCAATAAGCTCACGGATATTAACAATAGCCATGTATTTCTCCTTCTTGCTGAAACTCCTCTTCACGGAGCGTCAGGCAGAGACATCCTTTGTTCGTGATTCTGTATAAACTCTTTATTTAAAAGGAGTAATATACAAGAAAGCGAGCATTTCTGCAGGATGCCTCAGGCGGTCTTGTAAGGGCTCTTTTATGAAGAGCGGCCTTATATGACGACCATTGGCAGAAACGCTGCCCATACAACAGCACCATGCCGTGTACGAATCGGAGCGGGAGAATAGAAAGGCTTCTCATTAGGTCAATGGGCTATTTCATAAAGCACCCATAGTTTTAAGAGAAATGTTTCTCTTTTTGCCTTCTAAAAGATCACGTTTATATACGGAAGGGAGTAAGCGACCCTTTGTTTAATTCTATAATTAACACTATACCAATGACTTACGATGGGTTACTGTCTCTATCTATCCTTGAGTTATTTTCCCATCTTCCTCATTATACTAATTTTCGCAGGTGTGAGAGTATCGCATTACATTACCTTAGCCAAGGTACGTTATATCAACGGGTTACCCCATTTCTTTGAGGTCACTCACCAAGACATGCCTCCCCAATTAAAGCTGCTAGACTACATCAATACCTTTTTGATTGCCTCTACTGAAGGTATTTTTCCTGTTGTTTTGATAGCCCCATCGACAACAAACGCTGGAGTCATCATAACACCCATGTCCATAATGACGTTGATATCTTCAACCTTTTCTATGCTGTAATCGAGACCACATTCAGTCGCCACAGCATTAACGAGATCATAAAGTTTTGTGCACTTCGCACAGCCAGAACCAAGTATTTGAATATTCATGAAAATCCCCCAAGTAGAGTAATGCGGTCGTTACCGCTGATTAAAAAGTCTTTAGAAAAGCTGGTACGTGTAGATAAGTGTATAAAAAATACCAGCAAGAATGAGCCCTACACCAAAAAGAGTCTGCACAATTCGTTGAACACGACGCAGATTATCAAAGGCTTTACCCACGCGATCCGTTGCAAAAGCGACAAGTAAGGCAAAGCCGACCACTGGCAATGCGGTGCTTACACCAAACAGAATGGGCAGTAAAAAAGGCGCATCTGCTTGCGCTGCTAAAGGAAGCAGCCCGCCGAAGTACAAACCTGCAGAAACAGGACAAAAAGAAAGGGCAAAAAGGATACCCAGAAAAATTGGGCCAAGAAAACCTGCGCGTGCTAAACGTAATCGAAAGGCCTCAGAACCTGCCTGCACAGTAAAGCCACCTCCAAGCCACCCCAACAGCAACATGCCGATAATGATAAGGCTAGGGCCCAGAAAAGCCGCACCATAACGTTGGAGCGTGCGGCTTAAATCACCCGTTACCGCCAACCCCCACACAAGAACTGTAGCAATAACAACGTAGGTTAATGAACGACCAAAAGCATACAATAATCCAGCAATCAAAACACGGCGACGGCTTTCAACATCTTTACCGATGCAAGAAATGGCTGCTATATTGGAAGCAAGCGGACACGGGCTTATCGCAGTCATGAATCCAAGCCATAACGCCGTGCCAATACTCAACCATATCATGGCTGCACCTCTTCTATCAACTGTCCTTTTTCTTGCATTTGCTGATCTAATTGTTCTTTAAGGTATGAGCTCAAGGCTTCGTTGTCACCCACGTAGGTCCACACATCATGAAGAACAACGAACTCCTGCTCCTGACCTTCCCGCTCTCTACTAATAACGGCCATACTTGAATTTATATCCCAACGTTTTGCCAACATCTCATCTCTATCAAAATTCACTTCGCGAAACACCAGCTCTTTCGCCTGCATCTGTTCCGAATAGAATTCATCAAGTACCGTCCGCAGCGTTTGCTCGATAGTATTACAGCTCACACAACGCATGGTCCCATGAAGATAGGTAACAACAATGCTCTCTTTTATCTCTTCTGTACTCTCTTTTTGAGGTAGCTTTTCTGTACTTGGCTGTGGCCTAGTTAAACGCCCAAAAGCAAAACCTATACTGATAAGCACAAAGACATTCAAAATAGGGGCCACAATGCGGCGCACGCTTTCTTTAGATTTGCACATAAAAATCTCCTCCTTCACAACTCACGAAACCACCACGCCAAAAATAAGTCCAGAAATGGTGGCCATAATAATGACAAGCAGAACAAAGACTGCTGTTTTTTTTATACCAAGAATGCTATTAATAACCAGCATATTTGGAAGGCTTAACGCAGGGCCTGCCAAGAGCAAAGCCAAGGCGGGACCTTTTCCCATACCTGCCCCCAACAACCCTTCAAGAATAGGAATCTCCGTTAGCGTCGCAAAATACATAACTGCTCCGGCAACAGCAGCAAAAAGGTTTGCGCCAAATCCATTACCGCCAACCATATGAGCAACCCACACTGAAGGAATCAACCCTTCATGATCTGGTCGTCCTAATAACAACCCTGCCACAAGCACACCCAATAAAAGCAATGGCATGATTTGTTTAGCAAAACCCCAGGACGCATCAAACCAATCTTTCTGTTCGTCATTGCCATTTGCTGTAATAAGCGCAAGAGCAAGTGCCGCACAGGCAAAGGGCACAACTGGATGTTCTGGAAGCAAGAGGGCAAGAGCCACCGTAGGCACAAGAGCTACAGCAACTTGCTGCCATCGCACTTGAAACCATACCATAAGAATACTCGCAAAAAGAAGTCCACAGACTGATGTGATCATCCATTTCCACTGGTACACAGTTCCCCATAAAGAATTGGTTTCTGCGCTAGACGCACCCCAATTAGCAAAGACCAAAATAGCAATCATCGTCACAAAGAAAAAAAGCTCTTGCCAAAGACGACGCGAGGGTTCCGTCGCTTCCTGTTGTAATAAACCTGCTGCCTGCCGCTCTCGTTCTTCTTTTCTAAAAATAAAAGCCATCAAAAGTCCAATGATAACAGCAAAGAAAATTGCACCGAGTGCTCGAGCTAGGCCTAACTCCCAACCCAACACTCTAGCTGTTAATACAATTGCCAACACATTGATAGCAGGCCCAGAATATAAAAAGGAACTCGCTGGGCCAAGACCTGCACCCCGTTTGTAAATACCGCCAAATAATGGGAGTACGGTACAGGAACATACCGCTAGAATACTTCCAGATACGGATGCCACCAAGTAAGCAATCCAACGCTGTGCCTCACTTCCCAAATATTTCATTACGGCGGATTGGCTCACAAACACACTAATTGCACCGGCTATAAAAAACGCTGGAACTAAACAGAGCAGTACATGTTCACGCGTATACCATGCTGCTAAAGCAAAAGCTTCCGTCAGTGCACCAGCTACCTGTGGATGGTCAAACGGCGTATAATAAAATACAACAAACATTCCAACAATAAGTGCTAGGGCTGCCCCATCTTTTTGTCTATCAAAGCTCATATTTATTTCCTGTTTAGCCAAATAGGAAATAATAGGATAACAAAAAAAGGTCTGTTGTTTATATAATATTCCATGCGACACTTCCTAACGACAACATGTTTCTGTCTCACCATCAATCACCCCATCAATACAGTGTAAAAACTGAAGAATACAGGGCGTACGTAATTCATAATACACAGTAGTCCCTTCACGGCGGTCAGTAAGTAATCCAACATTTTTAAGTTGAGATAAATGCCGTGAAACCGTGGACATCTCGCTCCCCACCTGTTCGGTTAAATCACAAACGCATAATGGGCCATTACACAAAGCCTGAACCATCAATAGACGGCTCGGGTGACCAAGTGCCTTAAGTACAGCGGCTTGCTGAGCAATTCGATCTCGACTAAGAATCACATTCTTCATATTTGCTTATTTAGCAAAATAGACAAATAAAGCAAGTATCAAAACATCTCCTCGCTAATGAGAATGACTTGCAACAAGAAAATGCTTCGCTAACCTATTCTGGACAACATTATCTGGAATAACACCATGGACTCATCAAACACCGTCGGCGCCACTGGCGACAAAGCCTCCCTTGCTAGTACTAGCGGAAAAAACACCGCTCCTACCTCTGGCGACAAGCTGGCCGAGAACACGCGCATTTGTACCCTCGCCGATTTAAAGCCGGGTGAGTCTGGCACTATTATCAACATTGAAGCATCCTGTACCGCAAGTAGTCACCGTCGGCGCCGTTTGATGGAGATGGGGTTCTGTCATAATACTACGATTAAATGTATTCGCGTTGCTCCTTTTGGCGACCCAGTTGAATACCGCTTACGCCATTACAACATTAGCCTGCGCAAACATCAAGCCCGCACAATTCAAGTCTGCACCCCTGCTACTCAACACACAGAGGCCAGCAAAAGTCTTGTTCTCACGCCTCCTGAACCAATAGAGCTGACGAGTGAAGCAACGATACCCGCTACCGTTGCCTTACTTGGTAACCCAAATTGCGGCAAAACCTCGTTATTTAATAGACTGACTGGCCTACGTCAAAAAGTCGCAAATTATGCTGGAGTAACAGTCACCAAAACAACAGGCCAGTGTCACATTAAAAAACAACAATGCACACTGATCGATTTACCTGGGACATACTCTCTTGCACCGACCTCTCCAGACGAACAAGTGACCTGCGACACTTTGCTCGGTCGCCGCAATGATACAGACGTACCGGATTGCTTACTGGTTATCCTTGATGCTGCAAACTTGCCACACCACTTATATATTTTGAATGAAGCCATTGAACTGGGCCTACCAACAGTGGTTGCTTTAAATATGATAGATCGTGCCGAACATCTCGGTATTCAGATTGATCATACCGCCCTCAGCACATATATTGGAGCACCTGTCATTCCAGTCAGTGCCTATACTCGGGTAGGTATAGAACAGCTACGCACCGCCTTATCACAAGCCCGAGTACCGCACCACCCCCCTGCACAGCACATTCCGGATCTTCTATCTGAGGCTATCGACACAGCTCATGCTGGCATCAGCACTGCCTTCACTCATACCAGTAAAGAACGCTCTCGACTACTCACACAACGTCTTATTTGCGAAAATGATAGTATCATTCGTTACGCAAAAAATGGCGACGAATCTTTGGTTGTTATGGTTACGGAAGCTCAGAAAAAACTAGCGGCTGCCCAAATTGATCCTGTTGCCACAGATATTGAAAGCCGTTTTGAGTGGGTTGATGCAATCATGCATACGTGGGTAACCACCCCCAGCACCAATGTTGGTACTCAATCACAAATGCATGAACGTCTAGACCGGGTGTTGGTCCACCCTGTATTTGGACTCATCGGATTTTCTGCCATTATGTTTGCCGTTTTTTACACCGTTTTTTCAGTGGCCGCCCCTTTAAGCGACATGGTTGAAGAAGGTATTGGCACATTCAGTGTGTGGGTCTGTTCCTTTATAAATCCGGGAGCTTTTTATGATTTGATTCATGATGGTGTTTTTGCAGGCGTTGGTGGCGTACTCGTCTTTATTCCACAAATTGCACTTTTGTTTTTATTATTAAGTATATTGGAAGACAGTGGCTATTTAGCACGCGCATCTTTTTTAATGGACCGCATTTTATCACAAGTGGGCCTGCACGGAAAAAGTTTTATTCCACTGCTCTCTTCCCATGCCTGCGCCATTCCCGGAATTATGGCAGCACGCTCTATCGGTAATACGTCTGACCGTTTAATTACCATGTTTGTTGCGCCCTTTATGGCCTGCTCCGCCCGCCTACCTGTTTACACATTACTTATTGCTGTTTTTTTCGCTTCAGAATCAGCCCTCACCCAAAGCCTTATTTTCTTTGGCCTCTATGCTTTTGGTATTGTTGCCGCATTCCTTACGGCCTATATCGGCAGAAAATGCACTATGCACAACAGCTCGCAATCATTTGTCTTGGAGTTTCCTGCTTACAAAATTCCACAGCTTCGGGCTATTGCTCGCTCTATGTTTGATAACGCCATGCATTTTGTGAAAAAAGCAGGTACTATTATCCTTGCTTTCTCCGTGCTTATTTGGGCCGCGCTCCGCTACCCAGAAATATCACTCGAAGATAAACAGGCGACTATTCAAGAACACGGTATGAGCCTTGCTCAATGGGAGAGCATCGAACAAAAAGCAGAAACAAGCGTTGAACCAGCAGCGTTGAACCACTACACAGCCATACAACATGCCATAGAAGCCAAACAAACCGAGGAAAGCATTGCTGGTATTATTGGTCACAGCATTGAGCCACTCATAGCTCCGATGGGCTTCGACTGGAAAATTGGCATTGGCCTGCTTGGAGCGTTTGGGGCGCGTGAGGTTTTTGTCAGTACTATCGGCATTACCTATAGCCTAGGCAGCGATACCGATGAAGAAAACACAGACCTGCATGCCGCCATCCGCGCTGATACCCGCGACGATGGTACCCCCCTGTGGACCATTCCTGTGGTTATATCTCTCTTCATCTGGTTTGCTATTGCTATGCAATGCATCTCTACCGTGGCCATTATGCATAAAGAAACCGGCTCATGGAAATGGTCACTTGGTCAACTCGTCTACATGAATGGCCTTGCTTTTATCCTCGCAACCATTGTTTACACCACCCTCTCATAAAGAGCCTAGCATGCCCCAAGAATTACTTATTGCGCTCTGCATCTTTGTGAGTCTCATCTATTTATTACGAGTTGCATGGAAGCGCTTGCACGGTGGCTGTGATGGCTGCGCACAGAATGGCTGCACGCCACCAGCTCAGAGCAAACACACTTCCACCTCTGCTCGTAATGATACTGAAAGCAATAACTTATAAGTCAGAAAAGCGAAGAGATAGGCATGACACGTCCTGAAGGTTCCAGCTGCACCCGCCATAGTCCATGTGGGGCAATTATTATTGATCGATACGAACTGCGCAAACATGGTTCGGATAAAAGTACCTACCATCTCGATATCGATATTACTGGTACATCCTTAGATTATGAACCAGGTGATGCCGTTGGTATTATTCCGAGAAATGATCCAGACCTAGTAGCGCTTCTGCTTAAACGCTTTGCCTGTGATCCTGAAGCACCAGTACAGATAACGAAGAACGACGGCACAGAACACACTGTTGATTTTACAGAAGCGCTGGAAATCTTCAACATCTCAACCGTTACTCGAAAACGTGCATTGGCAGCAGCCCAGCGTGCAGGCAATGAAGAGTTTACCGCCCTTTTCGAAGACAAAGTTGCTGCCAAAGAATGGCTCTGGGGCCGCGACCTCTTAGACCTGTACCAAGCCTTACCAGAACTCACTGATACCCCGCAAGATATTATCAATCAATGCAAACCCTTGGTTCCTCGCCTCTATAGCATTGCTTCAAGCTTAGACGCTCACCCCAACCGCGTGCACGTCACACTTGGAATCGTTTCCATTGAGGCACATGGTCGGACCCGCAATGGTGTTGCTTCTAATTATTTGGCCCACTGGTGCCCTATTGGTCGACACATTCCTTGCTTTATTCACCACGCTAAAAACTTCTCGCTCCCAACCGAGGCCAACACCAACATCATCATGGTTGGCCCCGGCACGGGCATTGCACCATTCCGCTCGTTCTTGCAGCAACGGCACCATGAAAACGCTCAAGGCAAAGCATGGCTATTCTTTGGTGATCAACGACAAGCGCATGACTTCCTCTACGAAGAAGAGTTGAATCAATATTTGGATGAAGGTAGCCTCCATAATCTTGACCTCGCTTTTTCTCGTGACCAAGACCACAAAGTCTATGTACAAAACCGTATGCGTGAACAGGGTGCACAACTCTGGGCATGGCTCAAAGAAGGTGCACACTTCTATGTCTGTGGCGATGCTCGCCGTATGGCAAAAGATGTAGACCAAGCTCTGCATGAAATTATTAGTGAACATGGCGGCATGAGTATTGATGAAGCAAGTGTATGGATTAAAGCAATGAAAACAGATGGCCGCTACCAGCGTGACGTGTACGCTATAGGTTAAGCAGCATTGTAATAAAGCCGTGCTCAGTTAGCCTACGGTCATGAAAATATACGCATTCTTGTGTTGTATCTGTCTCTGCGCCTGCTCACAAAGCACCACCAGTACACGCTTGCTACCACAGCACGCCACAAGCCAGACCATTCTGGAAAACTTTACCTATGATTCCCTATGGACACTGGGCGGTGCTGGTAATCACGCAGACTTAACATGGACCGCAAACGAAGGGCTGCATGTTCGTGCCTATCAAAATGGCCGTACACATGCTATTATCCGCAAAGAAGTTGATTGGGATTTATCTAGCATAGATGCGCTCTATCTTAATATTCATAATGCAGGAACAAACGGCAGCGCACACATACACCTAGCCTTCCGTGATGAAAAACGAATAGAATACAGTACCACTGCTTATACCCTGCAAACGGGCTGGAATAAACACATTCGTTTTGATCTTGATACACTTGCAAACAAAAATTTAGCACACCATTGGTCTGCACAACGTCGCCACGTTACCCGCGCTCTTATCTTAATTGAAACCACAGCAGATACAGAACCGGCAGATCTACACATCAGCCAATTAAGCTATACTGGCCAAGCTCAAGTGCGCATTGCACCGCCCATTCTTTTTCAAGACCGAACCGTTTCTGCAACAACCGTCGCCCGTTACCAACCCTTTGAAATAAGCGCTCGGGTTAACCGTGGCCAGCGCTCTGCTTTTCCGCCAGATTATCAAGACCATATGAAACGGTTTTTGCCGAATATGTTGGATGCACGGTTACTCGCAACCGATCCACGTGGAACCACACATATCATTCCCGGTTTTTGCAGCGGACTTGATCCTGATGGCTTTCATACCTACACCGCCCGTTTGAGCCCATGGATAAGCGGTATCTGGCATTGCCGCTTACAGGTACGTTCCGGTGACAGATGGGACAGCGATGGCAAAACAATTGCGCTCCACTGTAATAACGATGATTATAGCATGTCACCAATGACCACCGAGCAGAATGTTTTTGTTAATCAACAGGGTGAATTATTTTATCCACGTGGACAAAACCTCTGCTGGGCAGGAGATTATGAACCGTGGTTTGATACCTTAGCTGCAAACGGTGGCAACTGGGCACGCATTTGGATATGTAGTTGGAATTTAGACCTCAGTAATAATGGAGATATGAGTACCATTAATTTTACGACGGCCAACGAACTCGATCGTATTTTTGAACTCGCTGAAGCACGCGGCATTCGTATACAATTATGCATATTTTATCACGCCATGCTTGGATGGGATTGGCAGAAGAGCCCATTTCATAAAACACACAGCGGCCATATTGATGCGCCTGAAAACTTTTGGACTGACTGGCGTTGTAAACAGCAATGCCGAGAATTGCTTTCATACATCAGTGCTCGTTGGGGGCATAGTCCGGCTTTGTTTGCATGGGAATTATTTAATGAAGCAAATTTAACGCATCGTTGGAAAACCGATGATATTGTGACTTGGCATCAAGAGATGTACCAACACCTTCGTGCTGTTGATCCGCATAAACATATGATAACCACCTCTACTCACCGTGTATCAGCCCTGCCAGAATTATGGAACATCCCATTTGATTTTGTTGGTGCTCACCGCTACCACCCCAACAGCACCCGCGCCAGCAGTGAAGTAGCCACGCACATGAAAACAGATAACCGTCCACATTTTCTTGCCGAAGCTGGCGACCAATCCAGAGAACACACCGCCCAACACGATGTAAACGGTTATTATCTTCGCCAAGCGCTCTGGGAAACATTTTGCCACGGCCACGCGGGTGGACCTATGCCATGGTGGTGGGATGTACATATCAACCCACAACAACATCTCCGTTTCTTAAAAAACTTTACTGATGCTACCGCAGGCTTTGACCCACGCGGCCGTACATGGCGGACCATCACCACCCATATTAACGAACAAAGCATTGCTACCATGCGCATCAGCGACAACGAAGCATGGATCCATGTATACAATCCGGAACAAGTCACCAGTGATCAAACCCTGCCGCCACCAATGGTTCTCCCGCACGATGAAACACTGAGTATAGCTGGCCTCAGCTCAGGTACATGGATGATTGAACAAATAGACCCTTGTTGCAGCACCGATACCAGCACCCAAGAACAACAGGTGGTTAACGGCCAACTTGAACTGTCTCTAAGCGCAACGACCCACAGTATCGTTTTACACCTGACCAAAGAGACGCTTCCTCAACCAGCACTATTTCTGAAAGAGAAATAGCCTCTTCAACAATATCTAAGACAATATCTAAGACAAAGCCTCTATAGAAGCCAGTACAGCCATCCACTCTTCTTCGAGTTTTTCTAATTTTGTAACATGAGCCTGTCTTTGTTTGGTCTGTTTGGTCTGTTTGGTGATGTCATCAGTGGGCGTTGCGGCGGCAAGCTGTTCATCCAACTGCACTTTTCCTTTTTCATACTTAGCTATTTGTCGCTCTAGGCTTGCTGATTTTTTATTGAGGTCGTACAACTCACGAGCCACTTTTTTCTTATGGGCTTTTTCTTCTTCTGCCGAAGGAGCTCCAATACTCTCATTGGCAGTATCACCACGGAGCCCTTGATCTATTTCTTGTTGTACGCGATAAAACCAATCGTCCCAACTGCCTGGATACGAGGTCACGGAACCATCACGCACTTCTATAATGGAGGTTGCAACCTTTGCCACAAAGTCTCGGTCATGGCATACCAAAATGACGGTTCCTGCAAATTCACAGAGGGCATCCCCCAAGGCACCAATAGACTCCACGTCTAAGTGGTTGGTTGGTTCGTCTAAAACTAACACATTTGGTTTGCCCAGTAAAATACCCGCTAAACAGAGACGGGCTCGCTCACCACCTGATAATATTTTCACTGGTTTAAGAATATCATCACCTTGGAATAAAAAACTTCCGGCCGTGTCTTGCACTTGTTGGGTTGAAGTGCCGGGCATCGCCACCCGCAATAAATAGGTTTGTACGGTTTCATCTTCTGGGATACTGCCGTATACATGCTGGGCATATACAGACAACTCACAACCGTGGCCCCAACGCATACTCCCTGATTTTGCAGGCAAAGAATCGGTAATACTCCGAACAAATGTGGTTTTTCCTTGTCCATTGTCCCCAATAATCACGACACGCTCACCATGATCAATTTCAAGGTTGATGTCGGTGGCAATATCACAGTCGGGATAGCCAATGGTCATGTTTGTACAACGAACGGCGGTGCCACGACGCACCTCAATTTCTGGAAAACGCAAACGCACCACCCGCGCATCTTCCACGCTGGTATCCTCATCCTGCAAACGATCTAATTGTTTTTGTTTATTACGAGCTTGGGCGGCGGTACCAGCGCTGGCTCTATTTTTATCAACAAAGGTTTGTAATTGTTTGCGTTTAATCGCAACGGCTGCGTTTGCACGCTTGGCATGCTCTAATTGCTCTTCCCGCGCGAGTAAATATTTTTGAATGGAACTGGGGTGAAAGACTAATTTCTGACGCTCAACAGATAAGGTGGCGGTACACGTATTCATTAAAAAGCGACGGTCATGCGAGACGATTAAAGCGCCGCCTTTGAAATCTTTTAAGAATGATTCAAGCAATAACTGCGTTCGTAAATCAAGGAAGTTGGTTGGCTCATCAAGGATTAAAAAATTAGGTTCCTCTAAAAGCATACTGGTTAATTTTACACGTGTACGATACCCACCAGATAAAGACATGACCTGCATATCAAGACGGTCATTACCAATGGCAAAACGTGCCGCCACTTCTGCACAGCGCCAATCCGGACGACCACTCTTACGCTCTAAGTAAGCGATAACCGTTTCACCTTCAAGGAAGTCATCATGCTGCTGCAAGTGGCTTAAGACCAAATCGTCATGCTGCCAAATAGCACCACTATCTAATTCTTCCAAACCAAGAATCATACGGCACAAGGTTGATTTACCCGCGCCATTACGGCCAACCACACCAATTTTATACTGGTCAGTTAAATCAACACTCGCCTCATCAAATAGGACACGCCCATTATAAGCCTTGTGGATATTCGTTACGCGCAGCAGGGTTGGCATACAGTCTTCTTCTCCGTTGAAGCCACAAATATGAGAGCAGACCACATTTGTCCAGTGAGAGACTGACTTTTTGAGAAAGCGAATGAGCGGTAAGACGACTCTATTTATACTGTAGATGAACAGCAAGTGCAGGCGCTAAGACCAACTTACATTCCAAACTTAACTGACCTTGAGTAATACTATGCAAGTTCCCTTCAATTCCATTCTTCTGATATTTTTTATCAACAGCAAGACACGACAGATAACAGGCTTGTTTATGGTCTGTAATTGATCGAGCTATACCAATCAATTTATTCTTATCCCAGGCTGTTATCACCAGATTGCTACTGATTGGCTTCTCCATCCATTTGGGAATATCTACTTCTCTTGGATGCTCATAAAGCGACCGGTGCTCTAAATCAATAAACTCCGCAACAGAAACTGGATGATTTATTTTATAGCGAATATCCATAAAGCCCTCCTTATGCCTATTCTCTGTGTACTACAACCACCACGCTCAACCTGCCCGTGCCACTTACAAAAAATGAGTTCTGACCACCCCACCTTTGACTCCTTATCTTTCCGTTTTCTTGTGTAGTGATATATCACAACAATAAAAATCGTCAACTAGCCTTTTCCCTTCTCTTGTTATCCTTTCCTATGATTTTATCAGCATTCGGACAACTCTTTGAAAGCATTCGTATCAAGCGAGGTATCAAAAAAACAGATTTTGCTCGGGCTGCTGGTATCACCGACAGGTCTGTGTTAACACACAGTCTCAAAGCAAAATCTGAACCAGGAGCCTACGCTCCCCGTCCGGAATGGCTGCCAATCTGGGCTGATCTAATGGAACTAGAAGGCGCAGACAGAGATTGGTTTATTTTGCTTGGCTACCTTGCACGTTGCGGACCCGAAGCAGAACAACTAGCAGTAAGCATGTTTGCTCAAAAAGAAACAGAAGCAACTGATATGTACATTCGACGGGTAGCAGATGGAAACACCCCATAAGCAGAACTCCCAGTAGACGCACCAAATAGACAGATAACTTCCTTCTAGCGTTTTGCAGCAAGACATAATCCTGTCACCTATGACTGAAGAAAACAACAAACGCTGGTATCACTATGGGCTCTGCGGGATTGCTATGGGTACGGCTGATGCCGTGCCAGGTGTCTCTGGCGGCACCATTGCTTTAATACTTGGTATTTATGATGATTTTATTGGCGCACTTGGGAACATTCTGGCGGTAGTACGTACGCCAACCCAGCCAGCAGCATGGCGTAGCTGCTCTGCCGGCCTGCGCATTATTCTTCCTTTGGGTATCTGCTTACTAGCAGCTTTATTCATTGCCAGTAAGATACTGGTTGGTACTGGCATTCATGCAGCAAAAGATGCCTGCAACAATGACTTGGCCGCAGTTGCGGTGTATGTTCAAGATCACCCACCAAGTGGTCTATTAATGAACCCACATACGGCCCCACTTGTTTTCGCATTTTTCTTTGGCTTGGTCTTTATGTCGCTCTCTGAGCCATGGAAGCAACGCAGCACCAGTAAGAGCTCTGATTGGCTGCTTGCTGGATTCGCTGCCTGTCTTACCGCTTGGATCTCTCTCAGCCCAGCCACAGGTGGCAGTAGCCACCCTGCGGCTCTTGTTGGTGCTGGTGCCTTGGCTATTATGGTGATGTTGCTCCCTGGCATTAGTGGCAGTCTGGCACTACTTATTCTAGGTATGTATCAACCTATTGTTGCGGCGGTTCACAATCGTGAGCTGGGCACTCTTACCTATGTCGCCATTGGTGCGGTACTTGGTGCTGCCCTGTTTATTCCACTTCTCAAACGTCTACTCGCCATTGCCCATGACCGAACAATGGCAACGCTCAGTGGCTTGATGGCTGGGAGTCTGGTAGCTCTGTGGCCGTGGAAAGCCCATTATATTCCGGAACTCATTGGGGAAATTGGCCCCATGCAACCACAGGCACCGTTCGGTAGCTGGTGGTGGTGCATCTGCTGTGCAGCCCTTGGTGCGGGAATTATTCTTTTGGGAGCTGTTGTATCAAAAAAGAGTACCATTCATACATAAAAGAACCAATGGCCTCTACCCAATGATTGCTTTTCTATAGCGCTTGGCACGGCTATAGCGTATACTGAACTATGCATATTTTCCGATCTATCCTCTCTGCTGGGCTGAGTGGCCTTGCCCTGTGTACTGCTGTAAGCCTCTCTCTCTTCACCCCTCTTACAGCGGAAACCACCAGTTCAGATACCACAGAACTGGTTGAACGCCTGTCTAAATTAGAAGAAGTCACCCGTACCATTCAGCGCGAGTATGTGCAACTTATTAGCCGTGAGAAGATTTGGAATGGTGCCATTCGTGGTATGGTAGAGGGGCTGGATTCTTGGTCTACATACATGACTCATGACGAGGTTGTGCTCTATACCAAACTCAACAGCGGCCAAGGTAATGGGTTCGGTTTTGATTGGCGCTATTCTACGGAAAATAAATACGTTGAGATTATTCGCGTCATTCCCGGCAGCCCTGCCTATGATGCGGGCTTTGTTGCTGGTGATATTATTATTCAATTAAACGATCATGACCTGAGCGTAACCACACGTGCACAAGCTCGTGAGCTATTTAATATGTCTGAGGAATCTATTACGCTTGAAGTCATTCAAGCTGATAAGCAACACATGACCGAAACCCTCAAACGACGAGACATGATTGATAATGGTGTTTCCACTGGCCGCATGCTCACCGATTCTATTGGTCTTATTGCAGTGACCCGCTTCCGTGGGCGCATGCAAACCGATAAAAAAACAACCATGACGATTACCGCACAGGCCTTCCGTGATGAACTGGATAGGCTTAGCGATCAAGGCATGCGCGCCCTGATTCTTGATCTACGCGGAAACGGTGGTGGCAATCTTCTTGCTGCAACCGAAGTCGCTGACTGTTTCCTCAATGAAAGCCACAACGGAGACACTATTATTGTTGAACAACTCAACCGAAATAGTGGTCGTGAGCACCCTGTTTATATTGCCCATAGTAGCAATACTTACCCCAATTGGCCCATTGTTATCCTAACGGATCACAACACCGCCTCTAGTGCTGAAATTCTTGCAGCGGCCCTCCAAGACCACAAACGCGCCACCCTCATTGGTGAAACCACCACTGGTAAAGACAGCGTGCAAGAGCTGTTCGTGCTTGAAAAAGGTGATGCTATTCTCTTAACCATCGCTCATTATCGCACACCGGCAGGCCGAATCCTTGGCGGCACTGGGGTTACACCAGACATTTCTATTCCACAAGATCCGCTTATTCACTTACACATCTCACAGCGCGAGCGTTTACGTGCGGCAGGTCAGCCACTTCCTGCCCACCTCCGCACGATTTCTGACCCAACCATACATTATGCTCAAGCCATGCTCACAGGCACCCTCATCCATATGAACGAATAACGCACATTGCTCTAGCCCCGAAAGAACTACGCTAGAAAGTATGTTATCTGATTTTGAACAACCCAATCTGGAACACAGCCCAGAAGAACACGACCAAGAAGCCGTAGCCTCTGGGAGTACCGAACAAGACATAGCCGCCCTCCTAGCGGCACAACAAAAATGGTCTACGCCTGCTGGCCCCTGTTTGGATATAGGCTGCGGCACTGGCCGTCATGTCCGTGCTCTGCGCAAAGCTGGGCAGGAAACCATAGGCGTTGATCTTGACCAACGGATGATCGATGCCTGCATCACCACAGACCCCAGCCATGCTCCCAGCTATCTTCAGGCAGATGCAACCGCCCTCCACATAGACCAATTATTTTCTACGATCTCTCTCTTTAACCGTAGCTTGGTGTGTTTCCATTCCCACCAACAGGCGAGCGGGCTCTTTGCATCTGTTGCCAAACATCTCCTGCCAGGCGGAATCTTTATCATCGATAACTGCTGCACCGTGCTCTGGGATCAAGTTCGAGAAGGTTATTTTGCCGATGGCCTATCTGATGATGGCAGCGAACAGATGTTCTTTATTGCTGGTGAAAACCGATTTTGCTGGCGACGTGGTGCAAGTGTAGATCCTAAATCATGGCTCCCCAAACCTACCGACCGTATCTTCCGCCTTTGGAGCCTTGGGGAAGTTGCGCTTGCCGCTACAGGAGCGGGGCTTGCATTGTGCGACCTGAGCGCCGATACTCCCTACCTCATCCTGCAACGTCCGGAGGCATGATCCCGTGCACCAATTCCTCTATGACCACAATGTGTTCTTTTCCATCGTTTGCCTTATTGGCATGGGGTGGTCTTTTTACACCTACTATCAGGCATTTCAAACCGTTCAGGAAGATAGCTCCGCCACAGGAAAACCCGCCAATACCTCCCGCTCGCGCGCACGGATGGAGGCACAAAAACAAGCAGCAGCCGCTACCGTCGAATTAGAAACCCCACGGGCAAAAAGTATTCAAGGTGAACAGTCAGACCTCCTCAGCGCTCTTCAGAACCAAGCAGAACCTCCTGTCGCCACACCAATACATCCAGCAGAGACAGAAACCAATACTGATACTGACAATAAACAAGAAAACACCGTCAAAGGTGACACCGCACACCACAAACGCAGTATGGCCTCTACGCGAGTTATTCCCAAAATAGCAATGCCTGCTCCACCCCAAAAAGAAACCGCAGAAAAAGGCACAGAAAATACTACGCCTGATATAACCGAGGCTATTCAAGAAGCCGCCACCAAAAAAGTAGTACAGGCCCTCTCCACTGATTTTAATATTGACCTTCCTGATGATAACATCGACACCACTACACATACTCAAGAGCTCGAAGAAGAGCCAACAGAAGATCTACCAAGCGACAGTATAAACCCTGAAGCTGATAGTACGGACGAAAATCTTGAATATGAAACCGGAATCCTCAGCAGTGAGCAAGCTCTACGCAAAGCAAGCCGCATGGAAGAACTTGGCCTCCACATTGGCATTAACAAAGATGGCAGTGAAGAAGAAGAGAGCGCTGCCTTAGAGCAAGAAGTTGACAACAAACAAAAACAACGTCTCGCTGATCTTGGTCTTGGCCCGCAAACAAAAGATAAACAACGCATGATTACCTCAGAACTCAATAGCATTCTTGACCGCCTAGACGATGCACTTGATGACGATGCTGAGGCTGAAGCAGAGAACACAGAAGAAACTCCACCTATTGCTGAAGAAGCAGTAGACGAGGAGAACATTGAAATTGCTCCCCTTGATAGCGTTGAGCACGAAGAAGAAATAGTTCAAGCTGCTGAAACGGTGGACACTAGTGCAGAAAATAATCAAACAGAAGCACCTACAACAGCCATTGAAGAAGAAACCGAAGAGTCAGAAGACTTTGCACTCCCCTCTTGGGCCATGGATGATGCATTTGACGAAGACATTGTTGATGAAGAGAATACTGAAAAAAACACAAGCGAGCCTGAGCAGAAAAAGGAATCAGACGAAGACAACCGAGATTCTGGAAATGATAGCGGCATACAACAGTCTTTGTTTGATTAAACAGCTGTGCTTATCATTCCAATAAAGTAAAGAACAGCATGAACCAAAGACGCTGAATACACCTCACTTATTGTGTTTCGTTCAATAAAAAGGTTCAAGTTCATTTAGCTGCCACCATGGATGCTCAACCCCATACGTACTACTCATTATTTTACGAATACTTTCAAACTCATCCTCAAAATCATTACCGTCTAGAACGTGAAGCGAGAAAGGCGGTTGAGGATAGACACCAAGAACATCACCATACATTCTTTCTGCCACAACCCCATCATGCTTGGGAGATATAATTAGAGACTTTCCTGCCGCCTTTGCTAAATAGAAGTTTAATAAATGAGCTCCGCCTTTAGCAAGTTGATAACCACAAATTTCATTAGAGTTATTCGTCAATGCATTTCAACTATTTGGCATTGAACATGCAACAAAGCATAACTTAGGGGTAAGTGGGTAAAATAGGCATATAGCTTGGTAATTCAATAAATCCTGTTTGAAATACAGGGTTATCACTTCTGATAAAAAAATCGTCCTCATGAGCTAAAAGTAAACACCAGTTTCCATTCGCCACAAAATTAATATCTCCACATTCTTTACACCCAACACGATCATGCCTTGGTTCTTTAGTAAGACCAAACAGTTCTCGGGCTCTATTTTATACTTCATATAGGTTGGTTGGCGTACGGATCGAATAGAGACCAGATAACCCGATCATCTCCGACTAATTCATACAGCCACAGATTTTCTCATATATCGGACCCGTCAGGTTTTCTAAACATTTCTCAACTGACCAAGAGTACAACCCTCTATTTCTACCCCATTGCTTCCATCCTTTAGGGGGGTGTTCTTAATCTCACAACTATAGGAGCAAGTAAAATATGATATATAACCAATACTATCAGCCCATGCCTTGTTCGCAAACTTCAGAGAATAATGTGACAAAGGTAATCTAACCAAAAATTAACTCCTCTATTTCCCTAACTGTTTAATACTTAATTCAGTGGGCTGTAGAATTTTTCCAGATCTATTATGTCTTTGTTATTGCCGAAACAATTTTCTCTTGAACATAAGGTAAATGTTCTTCATATATTGTGGCGGCTCTAATATTCGTTAACTTACCTTGTTCTTTGGGAATTTCTAAACGGAATGTTTCTCTACATATCCAACAAACCCGAACAAATAAGCTATTCCATTTCTTACAGGAGTCAGACCCTAATTCCCCAGATGAAATGCAAGACAAAAGGTTTTTCATGACTATTCCGACACCTTTTACCGTTATTTTTTTGGACCCAGGCGCATTACTTTTTATGTAAAGAATATCACCCACTTTCAAGGATGCCGTGAATGAATATAAATCTTCAGCATTTTCTTCATTCCAACCAAGGATAAACTTTCCCTCATCGAAAAACTTATCCTTTAGTTCTTTTTCATTCCACTTGGAACCAACGCCATAAATTGCCAAAACTTACTCCTTTTCACAAAGGGACACAGTAGAACCATCTGCGTAACAAAGCAGACTTCATTCTATGTTATTATTTATTAAAGAAAAGAAAGGGGTTTTGATACTATAATATTAATAGCATACTTAACCCCTCCGCTATGACAAGAAACTTACCTCACTACCCCAAGCAAAGCGACATAAAAAAGCCGCCAGTCATATGAATGACTGGCGGCTTTAAGTTTTACAGCGTTATTTTGAATGGGTTGGTTTTAGCCAACGCCTTTCATGCTGAGGCCGATTTTGCGTTCTTCAATGTCTACGTTCAAGACGCGGACTTTGATTTCTTGGTCAGCTGTGAGGATGTCTTCTGGGTTTTCACTGTCGCCTTCAAGCTCAGAAACGTGGAGGAGACCTTCGAGTCCGTCAAGGATTTCGATGAATACACCAAAGTTGGTGATCTTGGCAACTTTACCGTCGATGACGTCGCCTTCTTTAACTTTGTTAGGGACTTCTTCTTCCCAAGGGTCGTCAGAAAGCTGTTTCATGCCGAGGCTGATGCGTTGGCGCTCTTCGTCAACAGACAAGACCAAACATTCAACGATGTCGCCTTTGTTGATTTCTGGGCTTGGGTGGGTGAGCTTCTTGGTCCAGCTGATGTCGTTGATGTGCAACAAGCCTTCAATACCTTCTTCGAGCTCAACAAATGCGCCGTAGTTGGTGGTTGAAGTGATTGGACCTTTGACGCGAACACCGGTGTGGAAACGGTCGGTGATGCTGTCCCAAGGGTTCTTCTCAGCTTGTTTGATACCAAGAGAGATTTCTTGTTTCTCGTCGTTTACTTCGAGAACCATAACTTTTACTTTGTCGCCAACTGAGACAGATTCAGATGGGTGCGTTGGAGCTTTCGACCAGCTCATTTCGCTAACGTGTACGAGACCTTCGATACCATCTTCAAGCTTAACGAATGCACCGTAGTTCATAAGGTTAACGATTTCACCGTCATGGATAGTTCCCTTAGCGTATGTATCGCCAACGTCTTCCCATGGGTTACGTGTTTTCTGTTTCATGCCTAAGCTGATGCGGCTGCGGTCTTCGTCAAAGTCGAGAACAACAACTTCTACTTCTTGATTCAGGCTGACAACTTCTGTTGGGTGGTTTACACGACCCCAGCTCATGTCAGTGATATGCAAGAGACCATCTACGCCACCAAGATCGATGAATGCACCGAAGTCGGTGATGTTCTTAACGATACCGGTACGAAGGTCACCAACTTGCAATGTACCAACAAGTTCTTGGCGAACTTTAAGGCGTTCAACTTCAACAACTTTACGACGGCTAACAACAATATTTTTGCGTTCGATGTCGATTTTGATGATTTCAGCTTCAACTTCTTCACCAACGAAATCGTTGACGTCGTTTGTGCGACGAATGTCGATTTGGCTGGCTGGCAAGAAGACAGGTACGCCGATATCAACAAGCAAGCCGCCTTTAATTTTACGAAGTACTTTACCTTTAACGCGATCGCCTTCAGCATGGTTGCCAAGAATGGCTTGCCATCCGATTTCGAGATCAGCTTGACGTTTAGATAATACCACGCCGCCGTTATCTTCGATCTCTACGATCATTACTTGAATTTTACTACCGATTTCAATTTCATCGTCGTTGAATTCACGACGATCTACGCAGCCTTCGCTTTTGTAGCCGATGTCTATGACCACACCGTCGCCATATTCGTCTACAACGAAACCAGATACGATTGAACGAACTTTAAAATGCTCGTCTTCTTCGCTGAGGCTGTCGAGCAACAGTTGATCGTCGCTACCGCCGATTGCTTGTTCCAGCTCAGTTGCCATTAATTGGTCATCAACTACGTGGATGCGTTTTGCTTTTTTATAAGCCATGGAGTTTCTTTCTCGCCAGATTCATACCCTCAGGTATGTCTAGCTAGCCTTGTGGGGATATCGGGTATTCCACACAGAATGTGCCAGAAGCCAAGGGGCTGATGGCAAGGTGACTGCAAATGCTCTTTGCAAGGTCAGTCACAACAAGGACTTGGGTTGGGGCTGCATTAACACCCGTGCAGCCGTTAGCTTCCACTTCCAAGAACACCTCAGAAGCAGAGCGCGCAGGATGATGATTTCCTCGTAAAGTCAATGGGAAAAGGAGTCTAGACAGGCTTAAACATGGCTTGTAACCGAGTACTACTTCTGGGCATATTCTATGGCTACCGCTATCAAATCTAAAGGGTTATACGGTTTTGGTACAACCGCACAAAAACCATGCTCGTGGTACTTCGACAGGATCTCTTTGTTTGCATAGCCGCTCGACACAACGATGGGAACATCTGGGTTTATTTTGTGGAGCTCTTCTGCAATGCGTTCACCACCTAAGTCGCCAGGGAGCGTTAAATCGGTAACAACCACATCAAACGAAAGCCCTTCTGTTTCTGACTGAATAAACCCCTGAATAGCGGTCTTACTATCAGGGCAACACACAGCCGTATGTCCTTTTTTGCTGAAAGCCTGCTGGAGCATATCAAGAATCATTTCGTCATCGTCGATGATAAGCACACGAACAGAAGAATCAGTGGACACTGATGCTGCGGCAAGGCCTTGCTTATCCTCTTTCTGCTCGCTCACTGGTAAAACAATAGTAAAGGTAGTGCCATATCCTTCTCTTGAGTCTACCAAGAGAGATCCGCCATGCTTACTGATAATTGAGTGAGATGACGCTAACCCAAGACCGTTTCCTTGTTCTTTCGTTGTAAAGTATGGATCAAAAATACTTGGTATCACATCGGCCGGTATACCACTGCCTTCGTCGGTTACGTGAATATGCAGTTCGTCTGTGCCGCCGTTTTCAACTCGGATATCTATAATACCACTTTGATCCATAGCCTGTTGAGCGTTAATCACTAAATTACTGATCACCTGACTGATTTGTCCTTGATCTACTCGGACACAGTGCAGCCCCTCTTCCATAGAAATTTGTAGTTGCGCACGACTTCCATGTATCGCTAACTCAGCCGCTTGTTGTACCGTTTCTCCAATATTGCACGAACGTAATACCGGAGCCCCTCCCTTAGAGAAGGTCAATAATTGCTGAGTCAACTGCGTAGTAAGGTGCAGTGCGCCCACCGCAGCATCTAAGCGTTTTGCTGCTGGGTGACCACCCTCTAAGTGATGACGCGCCAATTCAATGTTACCAAATATGCCTGTTAATAAATTATTAAAATCGTGGGCAATGCCTCCAGCTAACACTCCAAGAGATTCTAATTTTGAAATTTGTATACGTTGGCTTTCTGCACGCAGTTGTTCACTCACGTTCCGCATTACCACAACCGCTCCAACGGTATGCCCATCTGCATGCGTTAATGGCTGCGCACAGGCTTCTATCGGTAATCGTTTTTCACCATACGACAGCAGGTCTGCGCGAAAGGTTTTATGGAAATCACCTGCACACATGTCATCAACACTCAACACGGGGTCTGTACGAAAATAGTCCATGAGTGATTGACCGATAATGTGACCTTCATCTGTATGGAATAAGTGCTCTGCCCGCGCATTGGCAAATAAAATCACGCCTTTTTCATCAACAGTAACCACTCCATCAACAATTGATCTTAAGGTGACTGATAAACGTTCCGTTTCTTTCAACAAGCTGTCTTCTGCTCTGCGCTTATCATCAAGCATGTCATTAGCATTTTTTGCAATCAATGCTAATTCATAATAATTAAGTTCATCAACGGCAATGCCTTTATTTTCTAGCACATCATGACGCAAGAAATTCACAAAACAATCTATATCACTACGTAATTTTTTTTCTAATACTCGTAAGATCAATAGGGCCAACACCAGACCCAAAAAGAGAATCGCTAAAATAACAATTATTTCTTTTGTTAATTCTGCGTATAAATCTTCATGCATACGCTGAATATCAATTTCTATATCATCAATGTACACACCCGTTCCAATGAGCCACTCCCATTCTTTAATACCTTGTGCAAAGGAAATCTTGGAGCGTTCCTCTGTTGTTCCTGGTTTTTTCCAGCGATAGGAAACATAATCACCGTCTCCGGTTTGAGCAGCAACGATAAGTTTCTGAATAGCGCGTACCGTTGCAGGGTTTTTAATCTCGTCTAAACGTACGCCATTCCAAGATGGCTGCACACCATGCATAAGAATGGTGCCTTCCCAGTCATCAATAAATATGTACCCATTTTTTCCATACCGTACTCGACTAATTTCATCAAGCAGCCGCTGTTTCGTTTGTTGCTCGACTTCAAAAGAAGAGATTGCACTACCGATAATCCAGTCATATGGCTGAAACCGTTTTACATATGATGTTGTTTCCTGAAGACCGGCACCATTCTCTGGCCATGCATACGAAACAAAATTTTCTTCTGACTCTTTAAGGGATGACAAAATAGTACGGTGGGCCTGCTGATGCGTGACATCTGCAATTTCCTCGGGACATTTTCCGATAAGATGCGGAAGAGGATGATAAATAACCTTTCGACTATTCCTGTCTACAATAAAATTATAGCCTCCTTCTTTACTCAAATGATCATGGGGTAAAGCAGCTATAATCATACCTTGAATGGTCTGTGCTTCATACTGTTGATGATATTGACGATACAGTGACTTTGCGATTGAGTGGACTTCTAGAGCATGCAGACGGGCAAGCTCCTTCGCCTGCTTGTCCAATTGTGAACGAGTATACTCAATGTGCGCAACAACTCGTTCAATCTCTCGTTTAATTAGTTCTTTTTGTTCAGCAATAAAATTGGTACGCATACGTTCTGCACGCTGCTGAACTTCATGCGTACGCAGCCCAACCATATAGACTAAGATGGTTAAAGACAAAATGCCCAATGCCGTAACAAACAGCCATCGAATACTGCGCAAGAGTCGATGACGCTGCGCAAGCTTGCGAGTAGTGTCCATAGTGTAGTCTATCACTTATTTTATGATCAAACAAGCATGAGGAAATTCATCGGCACAACCGCGCCAATACTCTTTTATTATTCCCTGCGGTACACAACGTTACCGGATGTTATTTGCCGAGAGCAAGACGGTCTGCGAGCGCATTGTCGAGCTCGTCTATTTCGTAGATTTCTTTTTGAATGGCTTCTATATCGTATTCAACACGACGCCATTCAACAGTTTCTCCATCGTAAATAGCGTAACAAGAACGAGGGTCGCCATCACGTGGCTGGCCAACAGAACCTATGTTGATCACAGCTTTTCGTGGGTCTACTTCCCACAGATTATCTAAACGCTCTAGGCTATACCATTCGTGACCTGGACTGGTAATAACCCCTGGCCGATGGGTATGGCCGATAAAGCATAGATGCTTAATTAATTCAAAATTTTCACGCAGAACGGTTTCTGGGTTTTCGCCCATCAAACTGATACCCCGGGTATACTCTTCCAACAGGTATTCTTCTAAATGGTCTCTTGGACTAGCATGCACATAAAGCGCATTCTCTTCTTCCACACTCGTTGGCAAAGAAGTGAGCCAGTTCCAACGTTTTTTCTTCCCACCAAAGAAAGAGAACATACCTGCTTTAACCACAGAGTTTGTCCAACGAGCTGCACGACGAGCACGTTCATTAAAACCAATAGGTTCATGAACAACGGCGTGGTCATGGTTACCTGCGATCATTCGGCCTTCATCACAGACCTCAATAACCTTCGTCATACATTTGACTGGCTGTGGGCCATAACCAACGGTATCTCCCAAGCAGTAAATACTATCTACTTTTTGCGCATCTATATCCGCCAACACGGCTTGCAGGGCAGGCCAGTTGCTGTGAATGTCGCTGATGAGGGCAATACGAGGCATCGCGTCCTTTGTGTTCGTTCAGATAGAGCGGGGTGGTGAAAAAGCTGCCAATTACAACTAGCGCTCTCAGCATAGCAGAAGCAATCGTAAGCCGCTGTCAATGTTGCACTTGCTGAGGTTTAACCAATAAAAAGACCCATGTGTCTTGATTTAGGAAAAGGCCAAACACTCAAATACAATCTAAACTACTTATACAAAAAGACTTAAATACGTTTGTGTTTTATAGGAAATCGAGCAAGGTTCGTTGCACAACGCGAGCGCCTGCCTGTAAGGAGGCCTCTAGTGCCGTTTGAGCGGTCTGAAAACTCATAATTGTCTCTGCAATATCAACATCTTCTTCACGAGATATAATCTCACCAAGATGCACTTGTGCACTTTCAAGCTGTACACGAGACAACTCTAAACGCTCAACACGCCCTCCAAGCTGGCCCTGTACGGTGCTGACATGCGCTGATGCTTCATCAATTTCTGCAATCATATTCGTAATGGCTTGTGGGTCATTGGCTTCTAATGCATCTCGGAGTTCAATAACCGCGTCAAAAATATCAACGTCATTTTTCCATAAAGAATGACCGTCAGGGTTCACCGTAGCTCGTGAGGAGAAACTGACATCAATTTGAAAACTATCGAGTTCACCAAGGTACGTAGCATGGTCACGAGCGGCATTGAGTTCGAACGGTTTGGTGAATGAAGCCGTGCCTGAAAATAAATAACGCCCATCATGAACGGTGTTGGTTAAATCTACCAAACTTTCTAACACAGAATCGGTGCTTTGTGCAAGCGCTCTGCGGCTTGCCTCATCCTGCGTACCATTAGCTCCCTGTACGGCAATATCTTTGGCACTATCAAAGAGTTTACTTATTTCACTCATGGTGGCATCGGTAGCATCCATAAAGGCGATACTTTTTTCGATATTTTCGATATACCGGCCACCTTCAAATAATTCGATACGACCAACCAATGCGCGACGTCCACTAACGGGGTCATCACTCATTTTTTGCAAGCGCTTACCAGAAGATAATTGGTCTTGTAATTCAGAAACACGAGAAAGGTTGCGTTGCGTATTTTCAAAGACATTACGCTGCATATTTAATAAGGTAACGCGGCTCATAATACTCCTCCTTTACGCCAATATACCCATAAGGGTATCTATATTTTCTCGGGCAACGCTCACGATACGAGCAGCCGCAGCATAGGCATTTTGCTGCAAAATTAACAAACCAACTTCTTCATCAATAGATACCCCAGACATTTCTTCACGTTGGTTTTGCAAACTCGCTTGAACAAGATCTTGGCCTTGTGACAAGGTGTCATTTTGTCGCACCAAGGAAGCTACGTCAGAAACCTGAGATTGATAAAAATCATCCAAGGTTGTATTTTCTGAGCCAAACGATTCTGCACGCCGAACAGCAATAAGATCAAGAACGCTGGAGTTATCGCCAGGAGCACGCGTTTTAGCCACCCCCAAACGTGTGGGGTTATCAAGTAGGTTTTGGACCACAGATATATCTGAAGCACCAGAACCAGAAAACATCGTATTGATGCCAAGGGCAGACAAAACACCGGCTTGGTCTGGTTGACCATCTACGGTATAATCAATTTGTTCACCGATACTCAAATCACCTTCATCAAAAACAATGTACACCCCATCTGCAATTTCAACGGGATCACCAGCACGAAGGTCTTCATTCAATACGACTTGTCGTGATTGTTTAATCGGGCCACCTTCTGGGCCAGAATACCAGGACACTTCAATCACTGGAGGACTATTCAAATCTGAAGCCCCTATAGTGCCACCAGTCAGTACATTTACAGACCATGGACGTGATGGATCAAAACCATGAGAACCAGTATAGCGACCTTTAACGGTAAAACCGGCATTGCCATTCGTCCATTGTGAACTTTGAGTAAACGCAGCAGTGCCAGTGGCATCAAAATCTACACCAAAGCTCTCACCATCTTGGTAATTGGCTGCGCCAGTCGTGTAGGATAAAGTAAGCCCACCCACAACCGCAGGACCAGCAGCAGTTAAATCTATGGTACTAAAGCCTGGGCCAGGATATGGTACTCGTTGTCCAGATACTGGATCATGGCCAAACACCAGTAATTCTGTACCGCCATTTTGCACTTCAAAAACCAAACGGTTATCAACCAACGCTGCATCCGTACCAGTTACAGATACATCTGGCGCTGACCACGCTGCATCTGTTGGCCGTGTATCTAGCGAAGTACTAAAATCTATACTATGAGAGCTATCAGTTGCTAATTGCAATTTCACTCCGTCGCTCACTGCAACAGCTTTAGCGGTAACATTGCCAACCCCGCCATTCTGTGATGGGTACAAAGTCCAGCCGCCCCCTCGCCCTGTGTTAATAGCTGAAACAAGATCTGCTAATGAGCGACCTGCTTCGGTAATACCGGTACCAGCTTCGTAACGAAGCGTATATTTTTCTGCAACGCCGGTATCATTGTTAAAAACGTTCATCGTCATATTTTGTGGTACAGTCGCACCAGAAGCGTCAACAAATGATGGTTGAAAATCTGCCGAAATACCAACATCACCAACAACCGCTTCTGCCATGGCTACAGCATCAAGATTGGTGTGTAATAAAGAAACCGGAATAGTACGCGCCGAGTTATGAAGCGGTTCATTATAAGAATGGCTTAAACTGGTTGCATTAACCGCGTTGAATTCACGAATAACACTTTGCGCCATTTCATCAAGATCAGACAACACATTGGGGATAGTCGTTCCGGACAATTCTACAATCGCACCAAAACTACCGCCACCGGGATTAATAACTTCACCGTTTTCGGCCAAGGTTAGTACAACATTTCCTTCACCAACGATTTTGGTGCCTACCTCTTGATATTCACCCTTTCCAACCAAAACCGTACCAGAAACTTCAATACGAACCGTCATATCAGAAACATCTTCAATGGCTCGTACATTGAGATGCTGAGAGATATCGTTAACTAAACGATCGCGTTCATCAAGTAAATCATTGGGAATACGGCCAACCAAGGTTTCTCGTTGTATTTCCCCATTTAATGTTGCCAATTGCTGCGAAAGTACATTTATTTCATTTACTTCTACACGAGCATCTAAAGCTTGGTTATTACGCATTTGTTCAATACGGCTATGAAGGTTACGAATAGTCGTCGCAAAGGTCTCCAATTGCTGTACCGCACCACCGCGTAGAGCATTGGATTCCGCATTGTTACTTAAATCTTCAAATGAGGCAAACACTTGATTGATAACCGCAGACAAACCGCCATCACTCGGTTCATTGTAAACCATTTCTAAGTCGCCCAATGTTTTACCCATTGTTTCCAAGCGTCCAGATTCAGAAAATGTTTGGCGCAAACGCTCTGTTAACAGAGTATCTGCCGTGCGACGAACAGCGGTAATTTCTACACCACGACCAATACTGCCAACGGCTGTCTTTTCTGGAATCGGTGAACTCATATCCACCGTTTGTCGTGAATACCCAGGAGTTCCGGCATTTGCAATGTTATGACTGGTTACTTGCATGGCCCGATTGTGGGTCTGTAACGCTGATAAACCGATAAGTAAGGAATCTGCCATAGCTCTCTCTGTTAGTCGCTCTCGAAGAAGTAGACGCACAGACTGTGCCAAAGCACTAACGCAAAAAGGACAGAGCTAAGCTCTGTCCTTTTCTTTACTTATACATAATTTACCGAAGTTACGGAGTTGTCGGCACTGGGGCTGCTGTTTCTTTTTTCTCTATCGCTTTGAAGCAGGACTCTAAGCTTGGCTTCAAGTCAAAATAGTCGCTGTTTTCAACAACGTAGAAATACTTGGAATAACGAGCATTCAGTTGCTCTGCCTCTTCTGTGCCTTCTTTTTCATGATCTTCTATGCTTTTCTTGCCTTCTGTTTTCGGTTCTTCACCCTCAGCAGGAGCAACGGGGGTTGGTGCATTGACCAAAGCAAGTCGCTCTGCGTCTAGCTCTGGATCGTACTGAACAAAGATAGCGATGTAATGGTTTGAGCCATTACTTGGTTCGGTGTTCGCTTCCTCTGTTTTTTCGTCGGTATAGTCTGCTGGGTTTGGCAAATTATCCATGTCGGCATCGGTGGCAATTTCACCAAAGAAGACGTGGTAGCGTAGGCCTTTCTTTGTTCCGAAAATAAGCTGACCTTCGTTCCCCATAATACCACCCTTTTGGGTCATAAAGATGCCGTGTTTACGCATCCACCGTGCGTTGGTATGGAATGGGCGAACACCAACCAAGTCTAATCCTGAAATAGCATTAACAACACGTTGCAGGGTTTCTTTATTGACTTCTTGACCTTCTGGGGTGGATGGCGATTCCCATTCTATGTTTTTGTTAAAATTCGTTGCTACACGATTGATAACTTGCATGGTTTTTTCATCAACGCGATAATCATCTTTCATAATGACGGCAACGTCTGGCAGAGAAACGTCAACCAAGTCACTGTTCACCCAATCTGAAAAGTTATTAGAGAACTGAAAATCAATTGCTGCGGTATAAACATCGGAACTTTTGAATTCACGAACATAACGGTTTGCACTATTATCTTCTTGTTGAACACCAATGACCGCATCAATCAAAACTTCGCCCTGTGCATTTTTTAAGACAACACGTTTGCCACGACCGTCTACACCCTCTGCCGATGGATCATTTACACCCAACTCTGCATAACGGTCTTTGTCATCTGTGATAAAACGCTCAAATGACACTCCCAATACAGAACCAGCTGTCTTACCAACCTGCTCACCAGCATCTGCTGGGTAATCGTAATGGCTTGGAATAACCCATGAGCCATCTTTATAGACCACCTGAAAGGTGTGACCACTTTGTTTTTCTGGGCTCCAAGCAATAACGGCTAGTTCTGATACATCTTCAATAGAGGCATCTTTCTTGCCGATAATCGCACCTTCACGGTGCTGATTCACTGCAATCACTTCAGTGTTTTGTATCCATGCTGGGTAGAATGTGACTAAAGCAATTATTGCCAATATAACGGTTATAGCTTTCATTTTTGGCCTCCTTTCTTATCGAACCCTGCTTGCACACGCGCTCGCGCCGCAGGAATATCGCTACGTTCTTTCAGTACGCGCGTGATAGCTACAAACAAGGTAAAGAGCAAGAGTACCAATGCAGGGATACCGATTGCCATCACCTTAAATACAGTCCGCTTACTCTGAGTTTCGCTTCGTTGCGCACGAAGAGCCATGCGAATTTCTCTTTGCTCTTCTCTATCTGCCTGACGGTTTTCAATATCAACCACCCGCTGTTCCGAAATCTTTTTTGCTGCCTCTAATTGTTTACGAGATTGTGCATCCAAGTCAGTTCGTTTTTGGATTGCATCCAAAGCAGCCTGATAACGTTCTTGAGCCTTAGCAAGCTTCGCCTCTTTTGCTAGACGCGCTTCATCACGAACCTTAGCAACCTCTTCCTCTGTTACAGCAAAATCTTTCTCAAACCAGAGCTGGGTACGATGTTGTGGACGACGAGAACGCAAAGACACCAGCGTATCATCACCAGCAAGAAAATCGACAGCATTAGCAAGTAATTGAACATTACGAATACCGCCCCACAGCTTTTGTTCTTTGCGACTATGACGCGCATCAATGCCACGATAGATTCCATAAAACTGATCGTCTACCATATCAAGATCGGCCATCATAATAACATTGATAGATTGTGCACTTGCTTTACCAATATCGCTTTCGCCCTCTGCTACAGCCGCACTATCCCATGCACGTTTCATAGTGCCCGTTATACTTACTGCAAGAGATGGCTGCTTGCCATATACAGGCTCATAAATTTCCATACGCTGTTGGTTTGGGAAAGCCCCGTAACCTGGAATCTTCATGATATAATCATCAAGTGGCTTCACACCCCATGTGGCATTTTCTGGCATGCCAATAATTGGGGTCACTTCAACCGTCGTATTTTGCAACGGACGAATAGCACCTGGATATAAGGTCAATAACCACTGCATTCCATTGGTGATGGTATGTTTATGAATGCCACCATCTTCGCTATTTGACGACCAAATGAACCCCTTAGGCATTCCAGCAAAGTTTGCTGTTGGTCGATAATTACTCCATAAACTTTCTTTTTTCTCCATGGCCACGCCAAGCGCGGTAAAGAGTTCTTCCACTTTGCCTTTTTCTGGTGCCGGAGGTGGTTGCATGCCAGGAGACTGTTGTGGCTGCACACGTTCCCATGATGGTGCAATCATATTACCAGATTGAATCTGCAACCACGGATACGGGTCACACAACAATAAGGTTGGACGGCCTGCCCAAATATAATCATGAACATGCACCATTTCTTCTTGAGTTAAACCAGAAACCAATGGCACAACCAACACAGAAATAGATTCTGGAATAGGCATGTCTGGTTGTACTTCTTGAATATCATACTGGCGTTCCCACTCCTTCACCACCTGCCATGCTGGCTTGGTTTGCCCAGTTTGGAAATCCATACTTTCGGCCATAGATATTTCGGTCTTCAAGACACCGAGCACAGGCAGTTTTTCCTCAACACGGCCATCTATAGTACGAATACAACGAATAAGTTCATATTCGACAGACAGACCCGGTTCAAAATAATCGACGCGTTGACTATAGCCACCACTGCTAATGGTTGCCCCAAGGAACATATCAATGACGTCCTTGCCCATAACCGTTTCTGCAACAACTTGGCGGGGGTTAATGTTGTAGTGTTCTTGTGCGCGGCGACCAATTTCATCAAGCGCGTCTTCTGGGCGATGGATACGAACAACAACTTTTCCATTCGCATTTCGTTTAATAGCCTGAACCACATCCAATACTTCACGGGCTTTTAGTGCCATTTCTGTTGGGTCACTTGGGATGTCTGCATTTACAAAGACATCCAATCTCACTTGGTGTTCAAGATTGCCAAGAATATCTTTACTGGCTTCACCTATTGATGAAATACCATCAGAAGAAACATCTACATCCCAATAAGAACGCATGGCCCAACGACCACAGTTGACAGCAATAACCACGGCCAAAATAACGTTGATGATTTGCACAACAGTATTACCGCCACGATCCGCACGCCAACGTTGTGAGGCCAGCCAGATAATACTTAAGGCTACACCAACTACAGCTACACCAATAGCAATGAGCACGCCACCAAAGCTAACAACACCGCGTTGAAACGGTTCCATCCAATCAATAACGTCACCGATACCAACCAACGCAGCACAATAAATAAAGCCAAGCACAAAGGCAATAACCGCAGAACCAGCCTGTACACTTGCTAACAAAGATGCCGCAGCAAAGATGAGACCGCAGAACCACCACGCAACATAGTTGCTTAATACCAAACCAATATCTGGGTCACCAAGAACCATTAATACAACAAGATTACTCAAGTTACACAACAAAGCGATAGTGAAAAAAGAGGTAATGGCAGCCAGTTTACCAAGCACAACATCTGCTGCGTTGACTGGTAAGGTTAGCAATAATTCATCTGTACCATTTTCTTTTTCTTGGGTCCAAGCGCCCATAGAAAGAGCGGGCAATAATACCGCTAACAAAATTGGCATGTAGTCGAGCGTTTTGCCAAGATCAGTAATGTTTGTTTTGTAGAATTCTTCAGGCAAAAAGCTGATGGCGCCCGTTACCACAACAAACACAAGAATAAAAATATACCCAACCGGGTTCACAAGAAAGTCACTCAACTGACGACGAGTAACAGCACACAGAGCAGCGGGATTAATCATGCGGTGGCTCCTTCTGTTTTCGTGAGTTCATAGAATCGATCTTCAAGACCTGCATGTTCAGTCAGTTCACTTGGTGTTCCGTCAAAACGGATACGACCTTCACTAATGAGCACAACACGCGTTGCTATGGCTTCAACCTCTTGAAGAATGTGTGTTGATAAAAGAATGGTTTTATCTTTCGCCAAATCTTTTATTAACTGACGAACAATACGGATTTGGTTTGGATCTAAGCCGGAAGTGGGCTCATCCATGATTAACACTTTCGGATCATGGATGATAGACTGCGCAAGCCCCACGCGTTGGCGGAAACCTTTCGATAACTTATGGATAGCTTTGTGCCAAACCTCTCCAAGCTGGCATTGCTCTGCCACACGATCTAAAGCACTTTTTAAAGCAGCTCCTTTTATACCACGAGTTTCACCAATAAAACGGAGAAATGACGACGGGGTCATTGTTGGATACAGCGGACCATTTTCTGGCAAATACCCAAGCACCTTGCTGGCCTCCAAACGCTGTTCGTAAACATCGTAGCCAGCGATACTGGCATTTCCTGCACTTGGCGCGAGGTAGCCAGTAAGGATCTTCATTGTGGTAGATTTACCAGCACCGTTTGGCCCCAAAAAGGCCGTAATCGAGCCTTGGTCAACGGTGAAGTTAACATCTTCTATGGCGGTAAATTGACCATAGTACTTACAGAGCCCTTCTGCTACTATCTGTGAGGTAGACTGGGCGGTGTGTTCAGACATACGAACTCCTTCATCTAGTTGCGGAACTGACGAAAGACGACGCGGTACTGCGTAGCTTTCATCTTAATTGATTGAGAGAGATACCGCACTTCTGCTGAGGTGCAAGCCTGCTTGCCTCTGCTATAACACTCTTAGCATGCACAGCTTACAAAAGGAGAGCCTATGAACTTTGACGTGAGCCGCGACTTTCTCGACGGTATTTTGCTCCAACACCCAACAACAAACGACAAACAGCAGCAAGAAATTCGTGCAAATGCTGATTTGCAATTCTTACCATCAAGCCCAGATAAGACCATGCACACCGCCGTAATTCGCCTGACCATTCAGTTTGCTGATGCTGAACAACCCATCGCTCAAGGTGGCTGGCGCTTCCTCTTTAGCAGTGATGAAGCATGGGACGCCAAAGAAGACGGACAAAATCCGTTCCTTCGCCAACTCTTGGTTGCTGGTTCCAGCAAACTCTTAGCCGTATTAAACCCACTCTGTATGCATGCCAATATGCCATTACTACCCATAGATGCTGCCAAAATGTTTGCCAATGCACCGGCTCAAGAAGGCGGCGCTCCTGCGGAATCAAGCAACGAATAAAAAAAGCAGAGAGTAAAACAAAGCCATGTTGCTTGATGATTGCGCATTTAAAATCTACGAAGACCGCGAAGCACTTGCGGCCATAGAGCGCAAATCCGCACATATCATTACAACAGGTAATGGCCCGACATTCCAACAACTGCTTGATGCCTGCCCCGAAGCGTTGGCATCAAGCGTGGATTGTCACACCGGCTGCATACGTATTGGTGAACCCGAAGATATTTCTGATACACAACGCATGCTGCTACGGAAGAACCTACTCCAACTGGCTCCGTGGCGCAAAGGCCCATTCCAGCTCTTTGGCCTCGATATAGATTGTGAATGGCGTTCTGACTGGAAATGGGAACGGCTTGCTCAACACATAAGTTCTCTGGAAGGCAAACGCATATTAGATATTGGCTCATCCAATGGCTATTACCTTATGCGTATGGCTGCTGAAAAACCACAAGTTGCTTTAGGCGTTGAACCCTTCCTCAAACATCATTTCCAGTTTATGGCCCTCCAACGCTATGCTCAAATCCCGCACATACATAGCTTGCCGATACGCCTAGAAGACCTGCCACCACTCACGAGCTATTTTGATACGCTCTTTTGTATGGGCATACTCTACCATCGTAGATCACCATTAGACTTCCTTGTGCAGATGCGTGATTATTTACGCCCTGGCGGAGAACTCGTTTTGGAAACACTCACCATAGACGGCGCAGATGACACCGTACTCTGCCCGCCTACACGGTACGCAAAAATGCATAACTGTTTTTTCCTGCCGACAGATACCTGCCTACAACACTGGCTGGAACGCTGTAAATTTAAAAACGTTCGCATTGTTGATGTGTCTGTGACCTCCGCAGAGGAACAACGCAATACTGAATGGGTACAAAGCGAAAGTTTGACCGACTTCCTAGATGACAACGACCCAACCCGTACCATTGAAGGTCTTCCCGCACCGCGCCGCACTCTGATTATTGCCAATACATGATACCAAAGCCACACTATACCACATTTACTGACTGTGTAACAGATATGCAGGCCCACCCTGAACGCCTGCATATTATTTTAACCCGTCATGGTCGCACCCATCATAATAAAGAAAAACGCATACAACCGTGGACCCCCGATGGTGACTGGTTAATTGATGAAGGAAAGACTGCTGCTAGCCAGCTTGGCAAAACACTTTCCAAGCTTCCACTAGATGCGATATACAGTAGTGATTGGCACAGGGCCTTTTTAACCGCCCAACTTATCAACGCCGAACAAACAACACCTCTCACAAGTATTGTTTGCCATAGCGGCCTACGTGATTTTAATTTTGGCGACTGGTGTGGAAAAATAGCCGCCGACATACGAAAAACACCCGCTGGACAACATATGGATACTGAGCGTCATGCTCTTGTTGCTCCAAACGGTGAAATATTCATTGAGTTTCACAAACGCATAGAGCAAGCATTTCAAGACATTCGTTCTCAGCACACAAACGGAAATATACTGCTTGTTTCTCATGCCTATGCTGCACTGTGCTCTTTACTCGCAGCCCTTGATATTCCTGTGAAGCACAACGCAAACGATAATATTAAAAACACCTCAATTACCATTATCGCTTATGATAACCATACAAACAAAACCAGCTTGTTATTATATAACGCTCTACCTTCTCGCTGAAGACAACCTTATTTAACAGGCCTTTGAGGCGCAACAGCCGTTGGCTTTAATGGAGAATACATCACGTCTCGAAACTCCTTATTCGGGCTATGCTCAGGCACAACATCTCTATTATTCTGCAAGCCCTGCGTCTCGTAAGTATTCTTCCGAAGAACTTCTTTCCAAAGAGTTGGAGGTCTATTATTTTTATCAAACATCTCTCCATATTGATAAGACCGATTATAATTTGTCGGTGTTCTTGATAAGTCATGAGAGCCGCTAGTACTGCATTGGGATGCCGTAATAAGAAATTTAATGATAAGAAAAAAGATCACCGCGGTCATACACCCAGACCATCCGCTACTATCTTCCTTTTTGCTCTTCTTTTTTCCTGTATAACGAGAAGGGCCACCTTGACGACTATTCACCTTTTTCTCTGCCCTGTCAAAAACAGAGCTGGGAACCAAGTCCTTAATAAAACCTAATGCAACGCCATTTTCAGGCAAACTAGACAAGGTGTTTTGTAAGCGAGAACGAAAGGATGGAGTCCCGAAATCGATCTCGTCATTAAATACGATTACGTCACTCCAAAATCGCCGAGAAGACTCGTTTACCGCACACATATCTCTCCCACATAAGAGATAGGTGTCTAATTCATCAAAACGCCATCTGTCTTCCGGAGCGCATAATTCATATGATAAATTCGTCATATAATGAGCTGCGGTAGCATTCCACAAAGAGAGGCACATAGCAAAATCAAAACAAATTTGACCGGCATCTTCATGAGAAAATATAACGCCTTCTTTTTTGATAAGATTAACAATTTCGTTAATGTGAGAGTAATTGCGGGTCTCAATAAGCCGTCTAGCAGCCCACATACTCGCAATGCCAGTGCCTTGCTGAAATAGTGCAATAACACACTGAGGAGAAATATTTGAAATTATTTCCATACCATGATTTGCGTCATGATATTTAAGCAACTCAATCCATAAATCTTCTTCTTCAGGGTGATCAAATATATAATAAAAAAAAGATTCGTATACCTTCGTTTTCTCAAGTTCGGTTGCTCCTGAAGACGTAAGCAATTCTTTCAATAAATCGTTTAAAACCGACAACTCGTCAGATAAATCATCTTCCACATCGTTCAGCTGGTTACCAAAGTCCTCCACTGCTACAGTAGCATCGAAAGGGTACTCACCACCTCTAGGCAAATGCTCTTCATCGGGTTCATCATGAAGCAATTCAGCTACATCTACCGAGTTACTTTCATCGAATTCATATGAATGAGGTAAATCTAGCAGAAATAAAGCTTGCTGGTATGCATCATGAACAACTTGGAACCCTGCTGGATCATCATCTGGCCGATGCTGGCGAATAAGACGTGCATAAGCACGCTTCACGGACTTTTTATCTGCTTTTTCTGCATCAAGCCCTAATATATCCCAAGGCATTTGTGCTACCCTGCCTCTGGCCCATCAGGCCGACTAGGGCGATAGCTAGGTTCATTATCCAAGAACTGCCCCATAAAATTATCTAAAAAAGCAACGCTTTCTTTTATATTGGCTTCTTCCTGACTTGCTAAAGCACGATCAAAATCATCAACCAACATAACCAAATTATCTCGTAATGCACCAGATAATTCCGAAAACAACCTATCGGCCTGTTCTAGCCTCACCCTATTGGGAAGCCGGTCACGCGGATGAATTTTTAATGGTCTTAGCCGAGCCAATGCCTCATCAATTTGAACTTGCGTCATGCTTCCAGGCCTCTGTTCAAAAACTTTAGTAACCCTATCACCGTTATGGTGTTTGATGACATCGACTTCTAGTATACCATTCATATCATAAGTAAAACGAACATCGAACCCACCTGCATCTGAATTCTTTTTGCTTTTTCGTAATCCCTGTACAGTGATGACCCCCAAGAGCTTATTCCCGTCAATGAATCGATGCTCACCTTGATACACCTTAACCTGCACCTCATCCTGATTGGGATGCAAGGTATGAAATGGGTGAGATCGACTCACAGGAACAGTTGTATTTCTGTCAATTATCGGTTGATAATACCCTTCCTTATATTGTCCGACAGTAACTTCTTTAGTCATTTCTATTCCAAGAGTATGAGGACATACATCTGTGAGAACCAAATCTTCAACAGCAGAATCTCGACTACATAAACCCGCTTGGATGGCAGCTCCATACGCTACTACGCGATCTGGGTCCACTTTTTGATTGGGAATTTTCGCCAATCTATCTGCCACATAACGATTAATTTCAACCATGCGACTTGCGCCACCAACCATTAAAACGTCATCAATATTATTAGGTGAAAGATTTGCATCCCTTAAACATTGAGACACAATTTTATCAAGTCTTGCAGTTAGTCCCCCCGTTACCTCTAAAAAAAACGCCCTGTCAACTATCAGCTCCTGATCTGCTAAAACAACTCTACTAGCCGCTTGTTTACTTAACTCACATTTTGCCATTTCAACACGCTGTCGCCACCTGTTATACTCTCCATCTGGAATAGATAAATCGTAACGATCCAAGAGAGCATCTAATAAAGCATCAGTATAATCTTCACCGCCCAACTGACTTATACCGTTTGATGCTTTCACCTCTACAATACCATCAAATATTTCTAAAACAGTCACATCAAAGGTACCGCCACCAATATCGAAAACCAATAGATTTTTCTCTTCATCAGGGTTTTGATAACCATAGGCAAGTGCTGCCGCTGTTGGTTCATTTATAATACGCTCGACAGATAGACCGACAAGCTTAGCAGCATCAATAGTTGCCTTCCGTTGTGTATCATGAAAATATGCAGGCACTGTTATTACTGTCTTATCAATAACAGTGCCAAGTCTCTCTTCTGCTATACGCTTAAGTTCCCTCAGTATTCTAGCTGAACATTCTATAGCTGACCATTCCTGATCTCCAATTGAATACATTACATCCGTACCCATATCACGTTTAAAGAATGCTTTGCCTGCACTTGAGTCAGTAATCAGTCGATCCTTAGCAGAACGTCCAACTAATGGCTTTCCGTCAGATGCTAGCGCTACAACAGAAGGCGTTAAATCATCACCTAATTCATTGGTCAACACAATTGGCTCGCCATCTTGCAAATATGAAACCAAGCTATTGGTTGTTCCTAAATCTATTCCTATTATCGTCATAAGAGCGCATTCTTGTGATGAAAATTCAAGGTCAACAACGAACTCATGATCATATTATACCGGTGAAATACCTTGGTCCTGTCTGTACTGACGCGGAGTGCAATCATAGGTAGCCTTAAATGAGCGGAAAAAATATCCTTCGTTATCAAAACCACAGTTCACCCCTATTTCTTGAATAGATGAATTGGTGTGCCGTAATAAATGTGCTGCCTGCGCTAAGCGACGTTTTCGGATGTAATCACTGGTGGTCATGTTAAAATATTTTCGCATACAGCGGTTGAGATATTCTCTACTTTTCTCCGTAAGTTCGAGCAGTTCATCTAAACCACGTACAAGCCGCTCTGGCTCCTCAAGTAATTGCAAAGCATGATCCAGCCAATGTGGTATATTATGCACTTGCTGTTTAGGTTGGAGCAAACACAAAACCTGTAGTAGAAATGAATCCACAAATAAACGGTCGTTTTGGTGATGCTGCACAGCGGAACACAACTCTTCAAACTGATCTTGTTCAGCTGCGGATAAATGGCGCACGGCATGCCTATTCTCATTCGGCCATGGCCAAGGGCGGCGTTCGTCACAATAGCGGTAATGGATACCATCTGCTACTGCTGGAGCAATTGCGATATTAATTACGGCAAAACCGCTATCTGCATGGGCACGTAAGCCGTGAATACACACATCTGGTATAAAGAGTAGGTCGCCTTGCTGAAAAGGCTCTTCACCATCAGGCCGGATATGCATGCCAGAACCTTCCTGAACATAGATAAGTTCAGTGAAACTATGGGAATGCAGCGAGAACCACTGCCCTTTACGATAACGCGCTAGATGAACGTGCAGCACTTCATCTGCAACTGCCAGTTCATTCCAGTATATACAATGTGGCTTATTATCCATCATTAGGTCTCTTGAGTGTAGTTTATGTTACAGAAGTGCACTATGCAAGCTTGAATCAAATGAATAGGCTTATGAGATCAAACATTACACTGCTTTGTAGAAAAGAGCTGTACGTGCAGCGGCTTCTGCAAAGACCAAGCTACAAGGGGCTTATTATGCCTACATCTCAAGACATCGCCAAGATGATCGACCACAGTCTTCTTCACCCAACTCTTACCGAAGCAGAATTGCGCGAAGGCTGCGCACTTGCGCTCAAATATGATGCTGCTTCATGCTGCATCAAACCATACCACACCAAACTCACAGCCGAGCTTCTTAAAGGCAGCGATGTCAAAGTCTGTGCCGTCATCGGCTTCCCACATGGCAACAGCACTTTAGAAATTAAAGTAGCAGAATCTAAACAGGTTATGGCTGATGGCGCAACTGAAGTTGACATCGTTATCAATATGAGCAAAGCTAAAGAAGGTGACTGGGATTTTGTCAAAAATGAAATTGGCACCCTCACTCAAGTTATTCATGACGGCGGCGCTAAAGTAAAAGTTATTTTTGAATGCGACTACATGGGTTCTGAAGAAGTGATCAAGCTCTGTGAGATCTGTTCAGACGTTGATGCTGATTGGGTGAAAACCTCTACTGGCTACAACTATCAAACCATGGACGACGGCAACCTTGGCTACTTTGGTGCGGGCGATCCAGAACTCCTTAAATTGATGCGCAAACACAGCAAGCCATCTGTACAAGTAAAAGCTGCTGGTAAAATCCGTGGCCTTAAAATGTACATCGATTGCCTAGAAATGGGCGTTAGCCGTGTAGGTACTGGCCAAACCGCCGATATCGTTAACGCAGCCCGCGTAGAACTCGACGGCCTAGAGCCTTTGTCTGATGACAAATCAGCTGGCGGCGCTTACTAACTACAGCTCGCCTTCCCCTTTTCTTTCTCAGCTCACTTCGTGAAATGCGATGCATTAGCCTTCGGCTGCTGAGAAAGAAAAACGCGGCTCGGAGGGCCGCAGGCGCAAGCCTCAACCTTGTCGAGATGGTATTATCATTCCTTTAATTCCATCTGCCCATCCCATATATCCTCAATCTTGTATCCTGCCTCTTTGGAGCACCACCATGCAATACGGCCATTTTGATGACACCAATCGTGAATATGTTATTGATCGTCCTGACACTCCTACTTCTTGGACTAATTATTTAGGGAAACGTGAATACGGCGGCGTTATTACCAATAATGCTGGCGGCTTTACCTTTGATCGCACGGCGGGCGCTGGGCGAATTAATCGTTCTCCGTTTAATGCAGTTCCTTTAGATCAACCAGGGCGTTACTTTTATTTGCGTGATGCAGAAAGTGGTGATTATTGGTCTGCTTCGTGGCAACCCGTAAATAAATCCTTGGATGATTATACATCTGTTTGTCGTTTTGGTATGGGCTATGCCAATATTTCTAGCGACTATAGCAATATCAAAACAGAAACGACCTATGTCATCCCTATGGATGAAAAGTGTGAGATCTGGCGTTTGCGTGTCACCAATACGGGCGACACACCTCGTAAAATACAAGTATTTAACTTTACCGAACTCACTAGTGAATGGCATATTTTTATGGATGCCTTCAATCTGCAATACAGCATGTACACTGTGCAAACAAAATGGCAAAACGGTTTTGTTCAACATTCAACCAATCCGTATTTAGCTGAAGATTTAGAGAATTTCAAAAACCGTGACCAAAGCCGTTGGGTGTGGGCCACCATGCTTGGCGCTGATGTGGTTGGTTATGATTTAGACCGCGATAAATTTCTTGGTTCAGCATACCGTAGTTACGCCAATCCACTTGTTATTGAAGAAGGCACAAGCAGAAATAGTGAAGCCTACGGCGATAATGGCTGTGCTAGCATGCAAACAGTTCTGGAACTTGCTCCGGGCGAAACACGCGAGATAAGCGTACTTATTGGTACTGGTAAAGTCGAACGTGATGGCAAACCGTACGCTGAGAAATACAGCGACCCTGCTGCGATAGAGAAGGCACTGCAAGGCGTGAAAAATTACTGGCATAACTTGCTCGATTGTTTGCAAGTTGAAACACCAGATGATGATTTTAACCACATGATCAATGTATGGAATAATTATAACGCTTTAATCACCTTCTTCTGGGCTCGTTCGGCTAGCATGATTTACTCTGGTGATGAACGTGACGGTTTTGGCTTCCGTGATAGCGTACAAGATATTCCTGGTAGTGTTCACGCTGTTCCTGAAAAAGCTGGCAAACATTTAGCTCTTATGCTGACCGCACAAGAAAGCCTTGGCGGCGCTATGCCAGAACTGAAACCTTATGCGCATGAACCGGGCAAAATGCCACTCACTCCAAAACATGAACAACGTTCAGACGACATGTTGTGGATGTTTAATAGTATCCCCCTCTATGTTGCAGAAACGGGTGATATGGATTTCTACAAAAAAGTTATTCCGTATTCAGACCAAGGCGAAGACACTGTTTTTGTTCACTTGAAAAAAGCGATTCTCTTTAATCTGGAACGTACAGGTAAAAATGGTTTGCCAATTGGTCTACACGCAGACTGGGATGACTGCATTCGTATGGGTTTTAATGGCGAAACCGTTTTTGTTGCCATGCAAGTCTGCTATGGCTTACGTGTTCTTGAAAATGTTGCCAACCATTTTGGCTGGTCAGATGATGCCGCATGGGCTGTTTCAGAACGCGAAAAGATGGAAGAAAAACTGCAACGTCTCTGTTGGGATGGTGAATGGTTTATCCGTGGTATTAACGAACGCGGAGAAATTCTTGGCACCCATAAGTCTCCAGACGAAGCGATGATTTTCTTCCCAATTCAAAGTTGGTCTGTACTCAGTGGTGTCGCAACAGAAGAACAAGGCCGGAAAGCGGTTGATTCTGTTGAAAAACATCTGGCTACCGATTACGGCTGTATGGCAATTATGCCACCCGTTACCACCAAACCATGTGAAGAATTGCGCATGGTTCTCTTAAACGCTGGGCAAAAGGAAAATGCTGGTGTCTTTAACCATTCACAAGGGTGGATTGTTATGGCCAACTGCATGCTCGGCAATGGCGATCAGGCTTGGAAACGTTTTAGTTCGTTCATGCCTGCCCGCTTTAATGATAAAGCAGAAATGCGTGTTATTGAACCATATGTGCATGGTCAAAGCACGGATAGTGTCTACAGCCCGAATTATGGCCGCGCCCATATTCCATGGTTGTCTGGCACGGCATCATGGTCGATGTATTCTGCGACCTCGTACATTCTTGGTATTCGTGCAGAGCTCGACGGCCTGCGCATTGATCCATGTATTTCATCTGAATGGCCTGAGTTCAAAGTTACTCGTATTTTCCGTGGTAAGAAAGTCAACATTACTGTCAGCAATCCAAAGGGACTCTGCTCTGGTGTACACACCCTTACCATAAACGGAAAAACCATTGACGGCAATCTCATTCCGCTCGACATACTGACCGACGAAACAACGGTCAGTTGCGAAATTACTGGATAAGACACGCATAAAAAAGAAGTCTGTGATGACAATTCTGTCATCACACATCTCCAGCTTCTTTTTTAGTCATAACTCAATCGGCTCGTTGCGGACCTAGCGAGCCACCTTCCTTTACTCAGGTCCAGGAGATATATTTTGATACACGAACGTCCACAGCTCAAGGAGCAGTACGAAAATTTTATTGGAGGAGAATGGGTAGCACCCACTAACGGTGCCTACTTTGATAATGAAACGCCTATTGATGGCAGCATTATTACACGCATTCCTCGTTCCTCAAAAGAAGATGTTGACCAAGCCATTCAAGCTGGCTGGAATGCATTTGAAACATGGGGTAAAACGTCTCCAACAGAACGCAGTACAGTCTTGAATAAAATAGCTGACCGCATGGAAGAAAACCTGGACCTGCTTGCTAAGGTAGAAACCTTAGACAACGGTAAAGGTATCCGTGAAACAATGGCAGCCGACATCCCACTTGCTATCGATCACTTCCGTTATTTTGCCAGCGTTATTCGCGCTGAAACGGGAGAAGTCTCTGACCTTGACGCTGGCACCGTCAGTATGGAAATTCACGAGCCACTTGGTGTGGTTGCTCAAATTATTCCATGGAACTTCCCAATACTTATGGCTGCATGGAAACTTGCTCCAGCGATTGCTGCTGGCAACTGTTCCGTCCTGAAACCAGCCGAACAAACACCCGCTTCCATACTTGTGCTTATGGAACTTATTCAAGACATTCTCCCACCGGGTGTCATTAATGTCGTTAATGGTTTCGGCGAAGAAACTGGTAAACCACTCGCCTCCTCTGACTGCGTGTGTAAAGTTGCCTTTACTGGTGAAACAACTACCGGCAAACTTATTATGAGTTACGCGGCAGAAAACCTTAATCCAGTCACCCTCGAACTTGGTGGTAAAAGTCCTAATATTTTCTGTAAAGATATTGTTGATGGTGATCCAACATTCCTTGATAAAGCCGTTGAAGGATTGGTCCTCTTTGCATTTAACCAAGGCGAAGTATGTACCTGCCCATCACGCGCACTGGTACACGAAGATATTTACGACCAATTTATGAAAACCGTTGTTGAACGTGTAAACGCTATTAAAGGCGGCAGTCCATTTGACACTGATTGCATGATTGGCGCACAAGCCAGTAAAGAACAATACGAAAAAATTCAAAAATACCTCGAAATTGGTAAAGCAGAAGGCGCTGAAGTTCTTGCCGGCGGCTCTGCCCGTCAGGTTGAAGAGCATCCAAATGGTTACTACATTGAACCAACCGTCTTCAAAGGCGACAACAGCATGCGTGTATTCCAAGAAGAAATTTTTGGACCAGTTGTCAGCGTAGCCACCTTCAAAACGAACGAAGAAGCGCTCGCTATTGCCAACGATACCGCTTACGGCCTTGGCGCTGGTGTATGGACTCGCGATATTCACGACATGCACTACTTCAGCCGTGGCATTCAAGCAGGACGTGTGTGGTGTAACTGCTACCACCTCTACCCATCTCACGCCAGCTTCGGCGGCTACAAACAATCCGGCATTGGCCGCGAAACTCATAAGATGATGCTTAATCATTACCGCAATACCAAAAACGTATTGATGAGTTTTGATAAATCTGCATTGGGTTTCTTTTAAACCTGCAACACACGAACCCTTGGCAACAAGGGTTCGTACACTTTTCTCCTGAAAGGACTTTTCATGCCTACCATCACCGATGCTTTCTGCACAGGAAACATAGAACTCGTAAACGCCTTTGGCACACGAGAAATCACTCACGTGGTACACGATATAGACGGCACCCACAGCCTCATTCGCGATTGGCCGCCTGTAATGGGACTTTCTATGCTCTGGGGCATGACCTGCGGCTTAACCGATGATTTTGATTCCGAAGAAAATTTTCAAAAACTTGTCAAACGTGTTGGTAACGAAAATCTTGGTGAAATGGACGACGTTTGCCGTTTCTTTAATGGCTATAGTGCTATTACTCAGCTAGAATACGGTATTCGCCGTGGGTTCCAAGAAGGTAATTACCCAGATTCTCTTACTTTATCCGATACCGATAAAAAATATAACAACAGCATTCTTGATCGACTCCGTTCTGGCCAAGAACGCTATGATGATATTCCCGAACGTGACGAAGTGCGTAATTTTATTGATGCTCGCACACCACGTTTTTTCAAATTCTACGAACGACTATTAAACGAAGCCTGCCGTAACAAAAATACAGCAGATGCATGGATCAACCCAGAAAAATGGCGCGTTCCTGGTGGGCTTGAGTTCATGAATTATTTACACAATCTTGGCATTGTTAATTATTTTGTAACTGGTGCTGTTGTTTTTGAAGAGGGCGGTATGTTTGAAGAAGTACAAGCCTGCGGTTATGATATTGGTCCAGACAAACAGGTTGAAGCACTTATCGGTTCTTCATGGGATAAAAAACTTCCGAAAGACGAAGTTATCTCTGACCTCTTTGCCAAAACTGGCATGAAACCAGAAACCACTCTTATACTCGGTGATGGCCGCACCGAAATTGCTGCTGGCGCAGGCATGGGCTGTGTCTGTATAAGCCGACTAGATGCAAACGATACCCGTCAACGTAAACTTCATGCTGATCTTGGCACACATATTATTTTACCAGATTACACGGAACCTGCTCTACAGAAAATAATTTCCTAAAACGCTTATCAAAGTGTGTTACAAAATATTTACTATCATTCCTCCCTGCTGTCCTTACCGTCCCCTCTGCCATCATATACTCAACGGAGAAGGGCAGAGGAGGACAGCACATGACAATCACATCTTCTGAATTCGTTTATAAGCATCATCAAAAGTCAACCATTCTGGCTACAGATTATCGAAGTCATTATACTCAGCGATATTTTTGTGTACTGGGGGCATCGGCTTCAACACAGAAACGCTTTCCTTTGGCGCTTTCATGCTGTTCATCATAATGTAGAACACTTAGACTGGCTTGCAGCCTACCGTGAACACCCGCTCGATTCAATCTACACCATCACCATAATTAACTTACCTGCCTTTATTCTAGGATTCCCGCTTACCACTATTGCTGGATTCATTGCCTTTCATGGAGTTTGGGCCATCTACATTCATTCGAACACGCGATTTAATACTGGACCGTTACGTTATCTGCTTGGCGCACCAGAACTGCACCATTGGCACCACGTCAAAGATAAAGACAGAGGAAATTACGCGAACGTCTCACCACTTATGGATCTTATTTTTAGAACACATATCTATCCACAACATGAACCAGAAGAATACGGACTGGAGAAGCCCTTACCACAATCTTATTTGAAGCAATTATGGGAACCTTTACGAAAAAAAACACAGTTCTAATACCATCATTTTCTCCCCTATGATAGAGAAAGACTGCATCAGCCTTTGTTAAGCTATACCATCCTAGATGGATATTCCTTAGCCCAACACCCAGCAATGACATCAGGTGATTAGGGGACTGCTCTGCTACAAACCCTTAAAATCGGTTCTATCACCCAAACATATTTGGTGCCCTATCAATCGCAGTTCTACTGCTGCTGTTTCCATGTTTTTGATAGAATGCCATCGTTTTGAAGCATCTGTTTCTTCGTGAAGATGTTTGCAGAAACATTTTTTCTGCCGCTGCCCCAGCGGACAGGACGCACAATATGACAAGAGCTCTATACGAGCATCTAAGTCACGATGTGAGATCTTTTTCTTGAGCACAGACTTTCTCTTCACTTTTCTGAGTCCGCTCATGTCTTTAAATTTTATTGAGGCTGGCATTTTATTTCCTCCTGATCAATGTGTCAAATAATATGACATATTCATGAGTGTCTACCATACTTTTACCCAACACTCCTAAGCACTTATTATTCCCACACTTGGGAAAAAAGATAAAAATAAAGCCCTGCAACAGTAGTTGCAGGGCTTCTCTTAAGTAGAATTATACTTGTATGTTTGGATCACTTCGTTTTCTATATTTGTTCACAGCCTGATGCGACACATTCAATAAACGCGCTGCTGCACTTTGATTACCCTTGGTTCTACGTAGGGCCTCTTCATACAACATTGCCACAACAGATTCAGTACTGGGTAATTCTTCGAGATAACGAAAGGGGTTATGCGCTAAACGTAATTCAATGCGGGTATCAATTTCAGCAAAAGCAAGTTCCAGAGAACGTGTCGTTATTGGCTTCGGCAAACAGGTATCTGCGCCGCTGTTCATCGCTTCTGCTACCATTTCAGCATCTAACTGGCCAGAGATTAGAATGACCGGTATCCACGGAAAACGCGCATGAATACCTTGCATAACTGGTATTCCATCCATTTTACCGCCCAAGTGTTGATCCATAACGATGCATTGAGGTCGAAATTCTTCTGTCAAAAGATACAGCGACTCTATGCTTCTCAGCCCACGAACTTCTTCAGCACCAGCAAGCTGAACCAAACCTAATAGCACCGATAGAGTATTTTCATCATCATCAACGATCAAAACTCGATTCACGTGCTTTCTTCTTACAAGCAATACGTTGTCCATAATACTCTGATTGTGATACAGTGATCAACAGAGCAATACACAATAAAAGATACCTCAACTGCTAGTCTCTTAGTTATTCCTATAGAGAACTTCTTTATAACTATTTTGCATAAGGTCTAAACAGAGCTCCTTATAAAGGTTTCAGATACAGGAAGCTTCGGTCTTTCTATATCGAAGACACACCGTTTCACCTCGAGTAACCGCCTCGGTTTCTAACTGCCATCGAGTGCCAAGCTCGATGCGGTCTACCCCTATTCCTTGTGCTATGCTTGTCCCACCTGCCAAAGTAGTTGTTCCAACTTGAATTTCTAAACGGTCGTACAAACCAGCCGCCAGAAATGAATGATGGATATGCGATCCACCTTCTACAAGCACATCGTTAAGCCCGTAGCCGCCTAAGGCTTGGCCAACCAACTCTGGGTTATGCGTATCTAAACAAGGCAGGCATTCAACAGCACTTTTCTGCAATGCTGTACTGATAACTGTTCCTTGATCATGAAGAAGCACAACAGGAGCTTGTGATGCGGTTGCCAGTAATTGAGGACTCAATTGTGCTTGTGCACTGACCACAATACGAACTGGGGTTCTTCCTGGAACTGATGACAAAAGACGTGGGTTATCTTGCACTGCTGTTCCCGAACCAATAAGGATGCCATCATAGATACGGCGACGGCGACGGCTCCATACCAGTGCTTCTTGGCTTGAAATCCATCCACTTTCTCCGGTGTGGGCAGCTAAATAGCCATCTATGGTCATTGCCCATTTACCAGTAAACCTTGGCCGACCTTTTTCTATACGTGATAAAAAACCACCTTGTATAAACGCAGCAAGATCTTTTTCACAACCAGTATCATAGCTTATATTATGCTCCGCGCAACGACTGGTCAGGTCATCCTGATTTGGGTCAGTACATGCAACAACTATGCGTTGAATGCCTGCCTGAACCAGTGCCTCAAAACACGGAGGCGTGCGCCCATGCTGTGTACATGGAGCAAGAGTAACGTAGGCCGTTGCTCCATGTGGGTCTTCTGTGCACGCAGCTAAGGCCTGCACTTCTGCGTGAGGACCACCACAAGGGGCGGTTCTACCTGAACCTATACACTGATTATCACGAACGAGGACACAGCCAACACTTGGGTTCGGCCATGTGGTTCCTGTGCCAATTGCCGCTAATCGGCAAGCTCGACGCATCCAATGTTGATCATGGTTGGGCACACTTGCTCGTTAGTTACCGCGCAGCTCTTTTGCGAGGCGGTCCAAAACCCCGTTAACAAGCTTTGGCGTTTTGTCATCACTGCCTATTTCTTTGGCGATTTCAATGCATTCGTTAATAATGATCGTCACCGGAGTATCTTGGCAGTACACAATTTCATAACAGCCAAGGCGCAAAAGCGCACGATCTACAACAGCCAGCCTATGAATGGTCCAGTTATTAAGCCGTTCGTCTATCTGGGCATCAACAGCACTACGCTCTGCACAAAAACCATCAAAGAGCTCTTGGGCAAAGGCCTTTTGCTCATCACTTAATGAACGATATTCCTGAAAAGGATAGAGTTGGCCATCATCGTGATACCCCTTCTGCTCGTAAGAATAAATCATTGCAAGAGCTGCATGACGAGCAGTTCTTCGGGCTGGAATCTTTGCTGCGGTGGCTTTTGCTGCCGATCCTTGAGATGTTGTCACGCTTGGCCTGCCGATACTTGATCAAGTAAACTAATCATTTCGAGCGCTGCCAAAGCAGAATCAAAACCTTTATTGCCATGCTTAATACCTGCACGATTGAGGGCCTGATCAATGGTATCTGTTGTTAATACACCAAAAATAACAGGAATATCTGCTGCCATACCAACATCAGCAAGACCACGAGAACAAGTATTACAGACTTGATCAAAATGCGGCGTATCGCCACGAATCACACAACCAAGGGTGATAACCGCATCATAATTGCCACTTTTTGCCATACGACTGGCGAGTAAAGGAAGTTCCCAGCAACCTGGACAACGAGCAACGGTGATATTTTCATCAGTAACAGCATGACGAGTAAGACCGTCAAGTGTTCCTTCGAGTAAACTTTCTACAATGTGGCTGTTAAAACGAGCCACTGCGATACCAATTCGAGCCTTCGATCCGTCGAAGACACCTGCTATTTCTTGAGCCATTGTGCTCTCCCTTTGTACACAGCATCACAGAGCAGTGACACAGTCAAGTCGGCAAGTCGGGCTCATGAAAGTCGCTCTTTTTGCCAATCTGGTAAATCACTCCATCCTTTGCTCCTCCTCCTTTTCAAGGAGGAGGATTTGATCTCAAGTCATGCGAAGGAGTTCTTTCAAATAATGTTTTTTATGGAACTGACAAATCTCGAAAATCAGTTTTCACTGTTTGGAAACTCGCACGATTGATCGCATCCAAATATGCCAAGCCTGAGGCATGTACCACATCGGTACTTAAACCTTTACCACCGACAACAACATCATCGACTTTAACCCGAACACTGACTTCACCTTGAGCATCACGGCCTTTGGTAACGCTGCGTAAACGGTAATCCTCAATCTCACCATGAACAGAACAAATACGGTCTATAGCATTAGCAATGGCATTAACAGGGCCATCGCCAGTTGCTGCATCTGTAAAAGCTTCACCATCTTTGCACAAACGTACTGTCGCGGTTGCTATTGCCTCAGTACCGGAGGTGGTTTGCAACCATTCCAATTCCCACGCGCTCACACTCCGACCACGAACAACTTGTTCAACCAAAGCAATTAAGTCACCGTCATAAATATCTTTTTTCCGGTCTGCTAATTCTTTAAATGCGGTGAAGACATTATTTAAGGCATCGCCTTCTACTTCAAAACCCATACCGCTTAAACGGTCTGCTAAGGCTGCTCGTCCACTGTGCTTACCCAAGACCATATTCGTCTGTGGTACGCCAACGCTTTGTGGGGTCATAATTTCATAACATTCTGGGTTTTTCATCACACCATGTTGATGAATACCAGATTCATGAGCAAAAGCATTATCGCCAACTATCGCTTTATTACGCTGTAATGGCAAACCGGTAATAGATTGAACCAAACGGGAACAGGCAAATAAATGCTCGGCTTTAATGTTGGTTGTCACGTCACCAAACATGTCTTTGCGTACCCGCATACCCATAACAACTTCTTCTAAGGCACAGTTACCAGCACGTTCACCAATCCCGTTAATGGTACATTCAACCTGACGAGCACCTGCGCGTACCGCAGACAAAGAATTAGCAACAGCCAAACCCAAATCGTTATGGCAATGCACACTGATACGGGCTTGATCAATATTACTCACTCGGTCACGTAAGTAGGTAATTAAATCGGCATAGTCATCTGGGTAGGCATAGCCAACCGTATCGGGAATGTTGACGGTTGATGCGCCAGCTTCAATAACAGCCTGCACAACCTCTGCCAAAAACTCTGGCTCGGTACGAGAGGCATCTTCTGGTGAAAACTCCACATCATGCACCAACGTTTTGGCATAAGTCACCGCTTCTACGGCCTGTTTGATAATTTCGTCTTTGGCTTTGCCTAATTTAAACTCACGATGCAAGGCGCTGGTTGCCAAAAACACATGAATGCGGCCACGGTCTCCTGCTGGTTTGACCGCCTCTGCACAGCGATCAATATCCTTTGTTAAGCTCCGAGCTAAACCTGCAATAATTGCCGTGGTGCTTTGTTTGGCAATCGCTTGAACAGCTTCAAAGTCCCCATCGGAGGCAATGGGGAAACCTGCTTCAATCACATCAACGCCTAAGCGTTCCAATGAACGAGCAATTTCTAATTTTTCTTCTATATTCATGCTGGCGCCGGGGCTTTGCTCCCCGTCACGCAAGGTGGTGTCAAAAATAATAACGCGATTGGAATCGCTTATTGATGTAGTAGTCATGATCTATTCTTTCTCACTATTTATAAATAAGGTAACATAAATCGTATATATACGTCTATTTCACGGACAATTTCTATATACACGGGGTTAATTGGATGAATTACTTTTGGGGATCATCGCCACTGTCCTTGCTGCTCGCGCTTTCTTTCTCGCTTAAGCAGACACACAGGCGAAGACCCCTACGGAAGTCGAAGTAGAGAAAAACGACGTATCATCATGCAACTGATACTATCTAGCTCCTCTCTCCTGCCAAGTAGCTATTTTTTGAGAGCCTTCTCATGACTAACACTTGCCCCAAAAAGGGTAGTACCACACTTTCTCTCATGCGCTTCACAAAAATGCACGGCCTTGGCAACGACTACGTCTACCTTGATTGCTGGAATGACTTTCCTGACACCTATCTGCCCGATTTTGCCCGTTTAGTCAGCAAAAGACATACTGGTATTGGTGCAGATGGCCTCATTCTGCTTTGTCAGCCAACTCCAGGAACAGATGCAGATGCACAAATGATTATGTTCAACGCCGATGGCAGTGAATCTGAGATGTGCGGTAATGGTCTCCGCTGTGTGGCAAAACTCGCCTATGATAATGGCCACCTTCCAGAGACAGCCCTATCTCAACCCGTTTTCTTTGAGACAGGCGCAGGTATTTTATCGGTACAACTCAAAGAAGGTACCACCCAAGAACGATCTGTTTCTGTAGATATGGGACAACCACGGCTGGATGGCGAACAGATTCCAACGCTTATTGATGCAACACCTCCACTGCAACATAATTTTACTATTGCTGGTGAATCATATCCGATAACAGCTATTGGCATGGGCAACCCACATGCCGTCTGCTTTGTTGACGATGCGGAAACAACCGCCGTTCAAGCAGCAGGCAGCACTATTGAACACCATGAATTATTTCCTAACCGCACAAATGTTGAATTTGTATCTCGTCTTCCTGATGAAAACGGCATACCCTGCTTACGCCAACGCACATGGGAGCGCGGGTCTGGTGAAACACAGGCTTGTGGCACTGGCGCCTGTGCCACACTTGTTGCCGCAATTTTAACAGGATATATCACTCAGAGAGAAGCCATTATTCGATTAAACGGTGGAGATTTACATATTAGTTGGCCAGACGATTTTGAAAATATAATCATGACCGGACCAGCTACAACAATATTTACTGGCAACATTTCATAAAAAAGGCCTCTTAAACAATTAGTTTAAGAGGCCTTTTTATACACACTTTTACCTATTATTTTTGTTCGCCTTTGCGTCGAATATTGATAAGGGTTGCAATTTTTGTATCCCCCTCTTCGGTATACTTCACCACAACATGGTCGCCAACAATAACGTCCGCAAATGTTTTATTCTCTTTATTGATTCTGACTCTTGTTTCATCATTCGTGGTAAACGCCACGATTGCAGGTTCACCTTCTGCACCTTTTTTCAGTTTTTCTTTAACGCTAAGTGAATTTGCTTCTGCATCAACAATTGTTACCTCACCGCGTAACATTGGCCCTTTAGCCTTTTTCTCGCCTGCTGGCAATGATGAATTGATCGCCCCGATGCAAAGGAACACAAGAGCTGCTAAAAAATATTTCATAAAAAACCTTTCTTAAGGTGCTTAATATTGGTAAGCAATGCTGCTTACATGAATTCTTTCCCCCACGGGGTAAAGTTTAAAATAAGTGCTGCGGCACCGGCTATAATAGTCATGGCAATCATTGAACGAAAAACGAATAAAAAGAAAAATGGAACTTCTTCAATTTTACCCGCTTTATATAAGGCAAGTGAAATGAGCCATTGAATAATAGAGAAGAGTGCAACAAAGAGGAATGGAACCCAGATCATTATTGCTCAGTGTCCTTTTCTTCTTTATAGACCTCATGAGGCAAATTGTTGTCGTCTGGTGTATCGGTATTTTCCATATCATCATCCGATTCCGTCATCGTGCGTACACGCGCTTCCATACCAGCCAGTTTTTCTTTCAACTCACGAATTACACGTTTTGACTCATCAAGAGCTTCACGGTCAACATCCCGTTCAGCTTGAATATCAATGCGCTCTTCTTCAAACTCTTCACGAAGTTTTTCACGCACTTCTTTCAATCCATCTACACGACCTTTTTCAATAGCAAGATCATCTTCCAATTGACGGACTTTCGCCTGCATGTCTTCTCGGCCTTTCTTGAGGCCTTCCAGTTCTTCACGCAAGCCGCCAGTCATGCCGTCACCGCCAGCATATTGTGACAACTGATGTTCTAAACCTTTAATCCGCTCAGCGCTCTTATCCACTTGCTCTGTAAGTGCTTCAACTTTGGCCTGAGCGCTCCGTTCTGATACCCGAATTTCCGCTAACTCATCTAGCTCTTGTTTCAGAGTAATGACCGAACCATCACGGTCTTCTACACCCTGTTTCAACTCTTCAACTCGCTTGCGCAAGACACTGTTATCAAGCTGTAGGTCTTCCAACTCATTATTGGTTCGCGTTGCCCCACGATCACGGTCTTCACGCAAACGAACCAGCTCCGCTTTCAGTTCTGCCAATTCTTCAGATTTACCACGACCACTTTCAGCTTCACGAGCACGGTATTCTTCCATCGCTGCTTTAGCGTCACGCAGTAGTTTTTTCAATTCATCACGATCTACCGACACTTGCTCAACGGTACGTACCAAGTTGTCATTGCTTATTTTCATAGCTTCTAAAGCCGCAGCTCCAGATTCAGCAACAGTACCTGGATGTATGTGCTCTTCTTCTGCACTCTGCCCTGCTAATGCTTTTTCTAAATGTTCCATAGAAACATCATCACCAAAGGCATTACTAATTGCAGCACCCAAGGTCATTAAGCTCTGCGACAATTCATCTTCGTGCTGAGTCCTATCTGCAACTTCAGTATGAAGCGCCTGTAGTTCTTCTTCTTGTTGAGCTGCTTTTTGTTGCGTTTGAGAAAGCAAATTCTCAACAACCGTGCTCATGGCATCATTTAATTCAAGAACTTCTTCATCGGTCTCAACTTGTTCATCCACTGCACGGTCTAGTACCGTCATAGAGGCAAGTAATTCTTCTTGCTCTACATGTGGGGCAGTTTCTGCTTCAGCAACATCTTCATCCTGTTTGCTAGCATCAGTTTCTTCTACCCCTTCAACTGCTGCCGCTTCTTCTCTTGCCTCGTCTGTATCTGTTTGTGTTTCAGTACTGGCTTCGTCAACAACAAGTTCCCCTATACCGGTCAAAGCCGCCATCTCACGAATTTGTTGGGCTAATTTCACTTCGCGTTCATACAACGCTTGTGCATTCGCCTTGTGTTCTTCTTCACGCACTGCCATTTCAGCTGCTTGTTCATCTTTTTCTTCTTGTAATTTTTGGAGGGTTGATTGCAATTGATCACGACGCTTGCCAAGTTTTACGATCGCATCATGCGTGATCTCATCGAAGCTAATATCATTGAAGGCCTCATCTGTGTTTGCTTCTTCTGAATCAGCATACATCGCAATATCAACAAAGGTATCGTCTTCGAGCAGTTCTTCATCTTGCCCAGCAGCATCACGCAAGAGCGAGATGAGTTCTTCATAATTGCTGGTTGCCGCTGGTTGAGCTGCCTGTTCTGCAACTTGTGCAGAAAGGTCTTGAACAACAGCTTCCATTGCTTCGCTCAGCTCTTCTGCTTCCTCTGGGGTATTAGGCTGTTTCTCTAAAGCATGTGCTAAGATGTTCACGTGCTCTAATGGCTGATGCACATCTGAATCAATGCCATCTGTACCATGCTCAGATGCAGCGTCATGATCAAATGGACCAGTATCGGTTCCGTCACCGTTTTCTTCGGAGACTTGCGCCGCTCCACGCAGAGCAGGCGCGGCAATATCACGAATTTGACGAGCTAATTTGGCTTCGCGCTCATACGATGCCTGTAATGCTACGCGATCTGCTTCACGGTCTTCCAGCATCATGTTGATGCGGCTTTGAAGAACAGCTACAGCTCCAACTCCTGCGGCGGCGGCCGTACCAGCAATAGCAGCAGGAATAACACTGTCTTGTTCTTCCTCGTCTACAGAAAGATCATCTTCTTGTTCTTCGCTATCCGTTGTTTCAGTATCCTCCGACAGCGCTTCTTCTGTAATATCTTCGTTTGTTCCAAGTATAGCAGCTAATTGATCGTTAATGGCAAGCACTGCCTCATCATCAACTGCTGCAACAACCAAACCTTCGTGAGATTCTAAATCATCAAGAACAGCTTCTGTTGCTACTGCTAATTCTTCTGCTTCTTTGATACTGGTTGGAGATTTTTCGAGTGCGGCTGAAACGACTTGTACATCAACCCCTTCTTCTTGCTCAATATCACTCTCATTCATTTGTGGGTGTACACTTTGTGCTAATGATTTTACTTTACGCGCTAAACGTGCTTCCCGTTCAAAGGCTGCCTTCAGTGCAATTTCACCTAAATGTTTTTGCTCAATCAAATGATTTATTTGGTCATTCAGAACACGCACAGAGCCTTCGGCACTTGCGGTGCCTGCTTCTGCAATAGCCTCTTCGATTTCATCATTTTCTGATTCGACTGTTTCCGCTTCATCATCACCACCAACTGTACTACTAGAACCGGCAACAATACCAACATCGGCTAAACGTTCATCTTTAATCAGTGAATCTTCATTTAAGACCAAACCCACTTTTTCAGATAAATCAGAAAGGTCTGTTTCTGCCTGCTTCTTCAAAAGCGACTGAGACTGAAGCTGATGAATAAGTGCTTCTGCTGCTGCACTACGTTCGGCAACTGGTGTTGCTTCATCTTCTAAAGCTTCTGGAATAACCAGCTCTGCCACACGCGCCTGCTCAATAACGGCTTCTACTAATCGACCATTAGCGTTTGTTGATTCTTCAGTATCTGCGCCCGTTTCTGGTTCAACACTTTGCTGCTCAGCTAACTGTTCTGCCAGTTGCTCAACAAGATTACTCGCAACCTGTGCTTGTTCTACAACGTCAGCGTTTTCTTCTAAAACCGTTGACGGCACGGCAATGTCATTAATACCAGCTTCCGCTGCTATGGTTTCTCTCAGAATCGTATTTGCATTTTTCAATGCTTCTAATTCTGATTGTAATAATTGTATATCGGCATCATGGTCTTCGTCTAATTCTAAGCCCGAATCACCTTCGTCGTCATCAGACAGTAGCGAACCTGCTACTGCACCAACCACCGCGCCTGCACCAGCAGCAAGTGCAACATCTCCTACAGATGAACCCGCTTGTAATTGTTCTACTAATACTGCCGCCTCTTGTGTGCGCTGAAATGGCTCAGTATTTTCGTCAGCAACAGTTTCTGGAACATCAAGATTTTGTGCATTGGCTTGTGTGACAACTGCGCTCACCAATTCTGCGTTTGCTTCTTGTAAAACGGCAAGCTCTGCATCTACGTCATTGCGAGCTTCATCGGCTTCGTCTGCCAAAGCTTTGAGCCCTGCCAGTTTGCCTTTGCTGCCGGAAAATTGACTACCAAGGACACGAATAATTTGCGTTGCGGCAGCAAGTACTTCTGCGCTATCACCTTCCGCATCTGGAACATCATCAATCTGTAATGGAATACCCGGCATACCCATAGCCTCTGCGGCGGCATTATGTGCAGCCAAGGCTTCTTCTCGTGCTCCTGCAAGCGCTTCTAGTAAACCGTCAACCGGCGCTTCCATATCTTCTGCATGGATAGACCCTGATTTCAGACGAGACAATAATTCTAAATCTTCCGTTAACAGTTGACCTTCCGAGGTGCTTGCTGCTTCGGCATCTCCTGCCGTAATTTCACGAAGCCGCTGTAAGTCACCAGACAAGGTTTCTATAACCGCTGCACCCACTTCAAAATCGTGGAAGAAGCCTTCGGTGACATCACCGTCTTCTGGTTGCGGGTTAGCTTCTTGGTGTCGTCCCGCATAATATTCGTAATCAAGACCAAGAACACCACCAGTCAAATCACCAGAGCGAATCATCAGCCCTTGCATGGTACCATTGAGGCGATCTTTTTCTTCTATCGTTGCTTGCAGCAAAGATATTTTTTCATTCAGCTGGTCTTGTAATTGGTACAAATCCGCACGTAAATCATCGGCATCATCTTGAGCCTCTTCACGTTGTGCCGTTAATTTCTCTATCGTCGCCATTGCCTGAGCAAGTTCTTCACCACTCATTTCGTCTGAATCATGAACGGCACGCAAATTATTAATTTCTCGTTCAAGTGCACTATCACGAGCTTCGCGCTCTTTCACTTGTTTTTCTGCTTCCGCAGCACGCTTCATAACCTGCTCTAATTGCTCTTGGGTTTTTTCCAGCAAGGCTTCTTTTTCGCGGTCATCAAATTCATTAGCAACACCGGCACGTACTTGACTAATTGCTTGCAAAATCCATTGCTTCAGCTTGTCTTTATTAACAGTACGTAGCTTGGTTCGTTGGCCTTTTTTCTTCAACAGTTCTGCTGCCGTTGTTGTTTCTGTCAACGCATCCAAACCATGATCGATATCAGGTAAACCGGTATTTTTTTCCATCTGAAAAACTCCTTCTTCAGTCTTTGACTTTTAGCGACGGCGATTGTGGCTCCCCTTGTCCTCATGGCAACACAGAGCTTCCCGTGCATCACACACGGTGTACCCCTCGCAGAGAAGCTGGCTGAAGGGTCGGCTATTTGACATAGCTCAAACATAAAAATAGCCATATAGACACAGAAGGAAGAAGATAAACCCTACTTTAACATGATTCTGTAAGCATGCTGCATGCTCTTATCAACAAGAAGCTACGAAAGAAGTCTAAACATGATAAATACATGCAATTTGACGAAATAGATGCAGCATACTCTCGAAAGTAGCGTTGAACACGCTCGTAACTGACAACACGACGAAACACCTCTCCCTCAGTTGTCTTTTTCTATTTTAGGACTGAGGCCCTGCTTTATATAAATGAAAACCTATACAACTGCTCTTCTTGCATTGGAGCCTCGCACACACATCCTCACGCTATGCTTGTTTGGCACGTTAGCTTACGATATCTGCGCACTCGGCGCGCTGCATGGCTTGCACTGGCAGCGGTAACTCTTTCTGTTGCTGCTCCTGTTGCGGTGATGGGTGTTATGCAGGGCTGGGTCGATATTATGGCGCGGCAGATACGCGCGGCTGAGACAGATCTCTCCATTCGTCATTTATCTGAAGATATTACGGACCCACACAGCTATAGTGCACAAATAAGTGCCTTGCCTGAAATTGAAGCGGCAGCCCCTTTTGTGAAAGGAGCTGCGATGATGTGTCCACAATATCGTGGAGTTTTCACCAGCGCCGCCAATATTCCCTGCCAAGTGGAAGGCATTTCTTGGAAAGATGAAGAGCGTATTCATCGGCTTAGCCCCAGCATGCTACACCCACCACCAATAGAAGACTTGAAAGCTCCAGACTTACCACCAGAAGAACGTGGCAGTGGTTTTTTGACACCGCTGTGGCGATCCCACCTTGCTTTAAGCGGGCTAGATATGGCGGTTGGTATGGGCTGTATGCCGGCTGCTTTGCCACCACGCTTCCGTCCACGAGCGGGCGCAATTCTTGGGCGCGAACTTATTTATGGCGAGATGGGCGGCCATTTACAAACAGGACAAGCCCTACGGCTTATCTTACCCAACGGTAAAGGTGGCCTGACTGGTGAAGTCCTTGTGGAGGCATCTGATACCCTTGGCACTGGCGTTATGGAAATAGATAAAACAATGGTGCTTCTGCCCTTTAACATTGGTGGGGCTTTAATGGGACTGAAAGATGCCGCTAGTGGTATTCGTATTGATGTTGCCCCCCATACAAATCTGGATGACGCACGCACACTTCTAGGTCGTCATTTACCACCGGTACCAGGTAGTTATGATATTATTCGCTGGGATGAACAGGCTAGTCGCAACATGCTTGAATCGATTAAGGTGCAAAAAAATATTCTGTTTTTTATTATGATCATTGTCGTGATTATTTCTGTTTTTATTGTCTATGCTGTCTTTAGCACGCTCGTTTCTGAAAAGAGACACGACATTGGTACCTTGATGGGCATCGGCGCACGTCGATCACAAATTGTTGGTATATTTCTTGCCGCCGGATTATTGACCACCTTGATTGGCGGCTTTTTAGGCTGGGGCATTGGCTGGTTATTACTAGGCGTATTGTTGCCACTTGCCGAAACACAGCTCGGTATTTCGCTCTTTCCACAAGACGTTTTTTATACGCCAGAAGCACCGGTGAGCTGGGACCCAATCATTCCATTAACCTTCATGGGCATTAGTTTAGTTGTTGGTCTTATCGGCACTGTTTTACCCGCTTTGCAAGCAAGTCGCATTGATCCAATTCATACCTTGCGGGAGAATGGTTAAATGACCGCACCGCGCCTCACCTGCACTCAGATATGTAAAAGTTTTCCGCCAACAACAGTGTTAGACCATACCCAGTTGACACTTCAGGCTGGGGAGGTCAGCGCTATTTACGGTGCTTCTGGAACGGGTAAAAGTACCTTGCTCAACATTCTAGGCCTACTGGAACAACCAGATAGCGGTACTCTTGTTTTAGACGGCACCGAACTAACGACACGTACTCCTACCGAACGTGCACACATACGGGCGACACAAATCGGCTTTGTCTTTCAAGGCTTCCATTTAATGAGCGAATTTTCCGTCTTAGAAAATATCCTCATGCCCGCTCGTTGTGCTGGTATACATAACAAAAAAGTGCTTCAAGATGCTCGTGATCTACTTCAACGCGTTGGCCTTGCTGGCAAAGAAAAAGGCTCTGTCCTGACCCTTTCTGGTGGCGAACGCCAACGAGTTGCTATTTGTAGGGCCCTACTGTTACAGCCAAGCTTGATCCTTGCTGATGAGCCAACTGGTAATTTAGACCCCGCCACTGGCGCTACCATTATGGAGCTGTTTCTTGAGCTCACCCAACAATCTGGCAGTAGCGTTTTAATTGTAACCCATGATCAAGATATTGCCCAATACGCACAGCAGAGTTATCAGCTCCGTGATGGTAAACTCCATCAGTAACAAAATAACATAGGCCTTTGACAACGTTTTTTTCTTAGCGTATACTTGTTGTATGAACACAAGTGAATCCTTTGATGTAAGTCCTCTCGTGGAAATCTATGAACTCGACGTTGATACCTACTTTCTTGTCATAGACACCTATCTTGAAGAAATGCCTGAGAATTTACAGACCATTGAAGATGCTATAGCCGCGGGTGACCCAGATGCCTTAATGAAAGGTGCTCATAAGCTTAAAGGATCAAGCCTCACACTTGGCGTCAACGGGCTCGGGGACATTTGTAAAGAATTGGAACACATAGGACGCTCACACAGCATGGATGGAGCTCAAGCAGCATGGGATAAGCTCTGTGCTGAAATAGATACTGCCAAGACTGACCTCACATGCATGCATGATTCACCACCTGTGTAACAGTCGTCGTATACCACATTATTGATCAGAACAATGGATCAGAACATAGACGTGGGTTTTCTCTTCACTTATTTAAAAACCGATAAAGGCAGCTCAAACAACGAGCTGCCTTTATAAGTAAAGAGGTCGTGTTAAACAGCGTAATGCCAAGGTTCTCTAGAAACACCATCATCTGTAATACATAGTAATTGATACTTCTGCTCTGCTCTTACCAACAAACGAATGTCTTTACAACCCAAAATCAACTGCGGGTCTTCCTCTAATGAAGCGAGTCCACATTCATTCGATACATTTCGGCATATCCAAGTTTCTCTGTTATGAAGAAGAATCAGCTGACCATTCTGATCTCGATAGCAGATAACATGCTGCTCGTTAATATACCCGCCATTAAGATGACCATGAACAGCAGGTGCATGACAAAGCGCATGTAAATCGCTATGGTGCCAGGATTGGTCAAACCATAATTCATGAGGCAAGCCCGATTCATCTGTATAAATAACATGTTCTATCTGTTGTGGTGCGTAACCGATTGGAGTGCTTGCTGCCAGCGGTGCTTGCGTTTGCGCCGTTAAGTTTGCGGCACGCCATGTACCATCATAATTTAAGTACTCTATGACATGCCCTGCTTGGTCTCTGAGGACAAAGTGCAAGGAAGACTCTGCTGCCCAGAACCAAGCGTTTATGGCGCTTGTTGATGCTATGGTACCAATATGTGTCTGCTCTACTTCTTCACCAGCGAGGTGAAATTGAGCGAGATTTTCTTCAACTCGATAGAATAAATAGTCATGACCATGTACCGTATCAGCACAAGCTGATACACAGGTAATAGCTCCTTCTGGAGCGGTAAAGGATCGTTCCTTTTGCGTGGCGGTGCACGTCAGTACGGCTACGCCATCACGAACCGATAATATTTGGTCACGATAACTACATGATGTTTCCGCAACAAGAGGCGGCATTTTTTGCAGCTCTTCCTCACCACAAAAAATAACACCAGATTCACAAACGCTTCGTATGCCTGTATCAAGATAGCATTGAGCTGGCACACTACGGACGTCGTCACAACCGTGTGCTTCGGTTACATCTACAGGAACCGTGCTCTCTGCTTCTCCAGCAGCAAGAGCGCGCTCTAATTCAGAAACTCTTTCTTGGAGAACCTTTTCTGTTTCTTCATGAGTCGTTATTTGCTCAGTGCACGCGGTGACCTTCTTTCTTAATTCGGTTTGTTGCTTGCTCCGTTTCCGAACGTCTTTCTTCAAAGATTTTATCTGCTCATCTTTTTCCTTATTTAAGCCAACGAGCTCATCAAGCCAAGCGTTTCCTTCTAAAGAAGGTGTTTGTTCTTTTTCGCTAGCAAGCTCTTCTTTATATTGCTGCGCCAATGTTTTCTGCTCTGTATGTTTTTTCTCTAACGTAGCATAATCATTCTCTCTTTTTTCATGTACCAAACGTAAACTGACAATTTCTTCTGCTAGCGCCTGATGTGCACCCTGAACGTCTTCGTTTTGCTTCTGTACCGATTGAAGCTGATCTGTGCCCTTTTGTTGACTCTCCTTAAGTGTCAGACGAAGGTCGGTAATGGTTTGCTCATGCGTCTCGCACGTTTTCATGTATGCGTCTCGTTCGGAATGTATATGCGCACGCTGATTCTGAACATCTTGAAGCTCCGCTGCAACAGTTTTGAATGACTCTTGTTTCTGCGCCTGCTCACAACATAAGTCGTCTATACGGCATTTATAGCGCTCACATTCATTCATTAATTTGTTCTGTGCTAACTGTAGTTTTTTAATATCCTCTTCCAATGCCTTACGATCAGCCTGCATATCGGTGGTTTGCTTCTGTGCCGATTCGGACTGAAGTTTGCTACTGTCTTCATATTCTCCAAGGGTAACACGAAGATCGGCAATCGTTTGTTCATGCGCTGAGCAGACTTTGTTCAAAGCATCACGTTCACCATATATTTCCTTAAGTTGTTGAGATTGCTCTTTGGCTTCTTCAAGCTCTAGTTCAAGAAGTTTGAATGCTTCCTCTTTTTGCGCTAGTTCACGACACACATCATCTACACAGCGTTTATAATGCTCACGCTCTTGTCTCTGCCCTTCAATAGACGCAACCGCACAATGGTGCTGGTGTTCTAATTCATTAATGGTCAGATATAACTGTGCGATAGTCTGTTCATGTTGAACACAATTTTTCATTAGAATAGCACACGAAGCTCTCTGTTCTAATCGTTCTTTTTCCTGCACGTGAAATTGTTGGCGCTCTACTATGGCACGTTTTTTCAACGAAACGAGCTCGGCTTCTTTTTCTGCCCGCTCTAGACGCAAACGTTCCATCTGCTGCTGAGCAGCATGTACCTGCTCAAGCTGGTTTTCTCCATCTTTGAGTGCCGCTTTTTTTTCTATCCTGACACTATCTAACGTTATACGAAGATCAGCAATAACTTGTTTCTGTTCACTATCGTTTTTACTTAAGGCATCACATTGAGCTGTGAGCTGTGACAATTCTTTCTCTGCTTGTGTATATTTTCGTGCTTGTTCCCGAGCAGATAAGAGCACTTCAATTCTACTAATATCTGTTTCAAGACGGTTGGTATCAAAGTTGGCAATGTGAACAACTGGGATAGATAAAAGAGACTCATTCATCGCATCGAGTCCCTCTTCAATATCATCCAAGGTTGCTTCTGCGACTCCTATCGCGTCTTCTGATGGTGCCTGACGCACATGCAAACCAGCAAAAAGCTTTTCATCCAGTTTCAGACAACGATCCAACAATGCTTGGTAAGATTTGTCTTGAACAGCTTTTTTCTCTAACCGTTCAGTATGTTTTTCTGCCGTAGAAATACACGACTCCTGAGCAGCAATGGTTTTATGCAATTGAGTAATTTCTAATGCGGCCGAATCTTTACCTTCTTGAGCTGCCGCAAGCAGCTTATGAAGCTCTGCGAGTTCTGTTTTATATGCTTCGATATCTTGAGCAGAATATGATGATGCAGCAGCAGCCTGTTGTTGACGCAACTCAGCTTGCAACGCGGCAATGGTTTCCTCTGCTTGAACCAGCTCTTTCTGTTCTCTTTTATGCTGCGCCATAACAGACTTAAATTCTGTATGAGTGCCGGCCAAGAGAGCAGCACGATCATCATCGCTTAAATGGGTATGCGTACTTTCTATAATTCGGCTCAAGGCTTCTAATATCCAGTTTTTGAGCTGTTTTTCAGAAATCATTTTAAGATTCTTCGTACGCCCCTCTCGTACAAGATCGTCAACACTTACTCGTCGCGTCATTGACTGTAGGCTTTCATCAACTTCTTCATTTGAAGTCGTGCGTTCAATTCTGGTAGAAGATGAATGGATCACAGGTGCCACGGCTGGACCTGCCTCTACAAAATCTTCTTCTGTTTCTGTCTGTACTCTTGCACGATTACGGCGAACTCTTGATTTTGACATGTGCATATCCTTCTCATTTAGCGAGGTCTTCAATCTGTTCTTAAGAAACCTCTAGCTACTTTGATTTCTGTTCAATTCTTCTATAAGGCTTTCCGCAGGGCGTACTGGCAACGATATATGAAACTTTGTGCCAAGCCCAAGCTCTGACTCGACAACAATCATTCCACCCAAGCGTTCTACCGTTGATTTAACAATGTCCATGCCCATTCCGCGCCCTGAGATATAACTCACCTTGTCTGCTGTCGAAAAACCAGGCCTAAAGATAACCTGCATCATGGCGCTGTCGTCCATATCTTTAACCTCTGTTGCTGTTAGGAGCCCCTTATCAACAACTTTTTCTCGCAAGGCAGCGACATCAATACCTCTGCCGTTATCAGAAAATACCATAGTAACCTGCTGGCCTATTGACTGCACTTCTAGGCGAACGGTTCCAAGACAGTCTTTCCCGACTTGATCACGATCATATGGAGACTCTATACCGTGATCACAGGCATTACGCATTAAATGAATAAAAACATCCATCATATTACTCATGATAAAAGCATCTATCATAAAAGATTTATTATTCATTAAAAATTGAATATCACGACCTAAATCATTGCCTAAACGTACACACAATTCTTCTAGCCGCTCACCTGCAAATTCCATACTGCACGTAGATAAACGTGAAACACTTTCCTGTAGAGAAACAGCTGTTGTTTCAAGCGTTGATGAACGTTCAGAAAGACGAGCTGCCAGATCTGCACTTTGACCAACAATGTCATGAATGCATGCATAGGGTAGCTCTTGCATATGCGGAAAACTTAATGTCACATCAGTATCTTCAGACGATGAGCTTTGTTGGCCTAGGTTTTGAATCCGTGCTGAAATACGCCGCACGTGTGCAGTGCCTCCAAGGGCAGTGGAATTAACAACAACTGACGATTCAATTTCTATTGGCTGAATGCAGGCAAGCGGTAAACCCGTAAATACACTAATCGTTTTTCTATCCATTCCGGTAGCATAAAAAAAACGGTAGGACAAATGATCAGCAATAGCCCCTAAACGCAAATCCCATTCTGGTATTGTTAATTTCGTATCTAAGATGTCACCACCACGCTGTAAATCGTCAACAAAATGGGTTGGCGATGAATACAAACCCATTTCCTCCATCAAAGACCAATCACACTGCAACTGAAAATAGAGGTGGTGCGATAATTTCGCTCGTCGTATTGAAGCCGTTTCCACGGCAAATAAAATATCGTCTACAGCTTCATCGGCGATGACCATTTCACAGTCAATATCTTCATTTTCTACCCGATAACTTGAAACAATACTTTGTAAACGTTTTGAGAAGTTTGTATAACCAGCTATCGTTGAGGTATTTGGTTCATGCAATACTTTACCAAAAAACAAGCAGCTTTCCGCAAGCAAATCTTCAAGCTCATCTCCACACAACAAGGGGTTATCTCGAATGATTTCAATGAGTGCTTCGGTATTATGGCAAAATAATTCAAGCTCTTGGTGTTGGATAAAACCTGCAATACCTTTTAAACTATGCAATATACGAAAGAGTTGTTGAAGTTCTTCCAGCTCTTGATTGTTCTGGTGAAGGCTTTCAACCCGATCAATTAAGGATTCTGCTTCACCCATCAATTCATTCGGGTTATTAAGCATAATGCATCCGCTGCCGTAAGGTAATTGGGAAGTTCGTTAAAAAACCTGTGTCGGAGAAGAAATCAGCAAGCTGATGATTGATGCCATCAATAACAACAGCGATACAACCAAGCTGTTGCTCGCACAGTTTGGCAAAACTACAGAAAATATGCAAACAATGGGCATCTATTTCTCGAACCTTGGTCAGATCAAACTGAAAGAGCCCTCCACCTGCATCTAACTGCCGGAGTAATTCACGGCGTAGCACATCGGCATCATTTCGAGTAAGGTTCCGTTCAAAAGAGGTTTTCCATGAATCGCCTTTTTTGACAATGGAAAACAATTGATTCTGACGTGTTGCCCCAACAGCATTGCGCCAATGCCACCGCTCCAAACCGTTATGTATCTGTACTGCGATTGATGAATAATCATAGGGATAGCTAAGGACATCATTCACATCCAACCGTAAAAGCTCCAAGAGCAAAGTTGATTTAAGTGCTGATAGGCCGACTAAGATTGGAAGCTGCACACCAGATTCTTGCAGCGCCGCAATACATTCACACAAGGTCAGTCCGTGCTCATCCTCTGGAGACACAGCATCAGTGAGCAAGACACCCGCATAAGCGTGACCAGCATGTATACAATCTACGGCATCTTCATACCGTTTAACCGAACATATTTCTTGATGCAAATAATAACCACCAAAGCTTTTTTCCAGCTCTGCCAGAACATGAGGATCTGACTCGACAACAAGTAAGGGCGTTCGGTCCATGAACCCTAGTATACCACATAGAGATAGATTCGCGCAAGCTCTTTATGAAAGATCACAGCAAGACCTAAGACCTCTCACAACCAGAGGTTCTGACAATGAAACACAATACACACGCGCGAAAATGTACGTTAAAGAAATGTCCGCAAAACGTTTCTATCCTTCATCAACCCTTAGTCTGCACGACGAAAGGGAATTGGTTGAGAATCAGCTGATTCCTCGACCACTCCCAATACCAAACGCATACGTTCTACAATATGCGATACAGATAGACCATGATCTTCTAACTGCTCTAAGCGACTAGCATGTTCTACGAGATCATCCTGCACCCCTAAGCGATCAACAGACAAGGCAAGACCCTGAGCTGATGCTGATTCAAGTACGATGCTACCAAAACCGCCAGCAAGAGCATGATCTTCTATAGTCAAAACACAGTCATGATCTGTCGCCAACTCTTTAAGCATATGATCATCAAATGGCTTAGCAAAACGAGGGTTGACCATGGTAATCTGTTCCCGCTCTTGCTCGGTCAACACTTCCATTGCTTCCCACGCTAAACGGAACATCGCACCATAAGCCCACACCATGAGGCGGCCAGTCCCCTTACAAACAAGTTCTGCTTTACCAACTTCTATGGCCTGCGGCTTGGTTAGACCCCAAGTATAATCTGGAACGACCTCTTTCGGATAACGAACAATATAGGCAGCCGTTTCATCTTCTGTTTGCTGTCTATCTTGATGAGCCCAATGCAATAAAGCACGCAACTCTGCCGCATCTTTTGGCGCCATAATAACGATGCCTGGAAAACAACGACTCCAACTAATATCATACACACCTTGATGGGTTTCACCATCTTCACCAACAAGACCAGCACGGTCTAAAGCGACAATAACACCAAGGTTACGTTGCAACACCAACTCTTGAAAGAGCTGATCATAGCCGCGTTGGGCGAAGGTAGAATAATGGGCAAGAACAGGGCGTAAGCCTGCGATGGCCATGCCTTCAACAAAGGCAAAACTATGCTGCTCACAAATACCCACATCATACATGCGATCTGGATACTGCTGCGCGAAAACACGTAAAGCCGTTCCAGACGGCATAGCTGCGGTGACCGTAACCAAGCGCTCGTCTTCCTCTGCTAACTCAAGCATGACATCAGCAAAGACATCAGACCACGTTTTCCCAATCACCTTCCCCTTAGGCGGGAAAACACCGGTATCCACATCAAAGCCTTTGGGACCGTGGAACGTCAACGGATCCTCTTGGCTTGGCCCCCAGCCATCCCCTTTACGAGTCAACACATGCAACAGAACCGGTTCATGCACATCATCAAGGCGGTGGAGCATTTCTTCCACTTCCGTGCGATTATGGCCATCAATAGGGCCAAAATAACGGATACCGAGATCTTCAAAAATATAACCAGGAGAAACAAGCTTATGGGCAACCTGCTCCACATGCTCTGTAACACGTTCTACTTCACGACCAAAAGGGAGTTTTTTCAGAATGCCAGACAAACGTTCACGCACATGTTTATAGAAGTTACCTGTGCGAATACGGTCAAGATAGGTGTGCAATGCGCCAACTGGCTCATCAATAAAGTTGCCGTTATCATTCAGAATCACCAGTAAATCGCTTTTGAGTTCACCAGCGTTAATCAGACCTTCAAAACACATACCGCCTGTTAAAGCACCATCACCGACAACCGCCACCGTCTTCCGCTTCTGCCCTAAACGGCGAAAGGCCTCCGCCACGCCAACACCAGTGCTAATAGCCGTAGAACTGTGACCGACCTTAGCAAAATCATATTCACTTTCATTTGGATCTGGGAAGCCAGAAATGCCGCCCTTTTGCCGATTGGTCGCAAAGTTTTCTGCCCGCCCTGTCAGCAACTTATGAACATACGCTTGATGACCAACATCCCACAACAAACGGTCGGTCTTAAAGTCATACACCCGATGCAACGCCATCGTCAACTCAACCACCCCAAGATTTGAGGCAAGGTGCCCTCCCGTACGTGAAACCGTCTCACGAATACGGTAGCGAATCTCTTCAGCCAGCTCGTCCAACTCTGTCTCATTCAAACGACGCAAATCAGACGGAGCCAACAGGCCATCTAGCAGCGGCAACTTTTTCACAGGCATATTCATAGACGCGCAGCATGTCAGCTCCCCACGGTCAGGAAAGCAGGAAAGTGGCAGGAATAGGCTCACCTTTACTGACTTATGGCGAAACGAAAACCCATACCTCCGTAACGGCTGCCAGGCCGCCATCTACTACGAAAAGCTGACCGACAGCGCTCAGCGGAATCGAACCAGCTACCACCACGAACAACACGAGATGGGCTTTCATCAGGACCCTGTGGGTCTGCACAGTACTTACCAAACCAATCTTCACACCACTCCCATACATTACCATGCATATCATAGAGCCCCCAAGCATTTCGTCCTTTTTTACAAACTTTGTGAGTCCTATCATTGCTGTTCTTATCAAACCAACCTAACTTCTCTAAAGCAGGATCTTTTCCTCTTCTTGGTTTGGTACACATTGAACCATCATTATATGCTGATTCTTTACCATCAGAAGCACGGCAAGCATACTCCCACTCAGCTTCACTGGGGAAACGAGGGTTCATACTCGGTAGCAAAAACGACATTTTTTTCATACACTCTTGACAATCATACCAACTGACATTTTCAACTGGTAAATCATCACCGATAAATTTACTCGGATTCGCTCCCATAACGGCCTGCCAAAAAGATTGTCGACAAGGTGTATCGGCTAACCAAAAACCATCACTGATAGAGATGCTCTGCTGAGGACCTTCATTACTATCACGCCCAACTTCGTCTGTGGGCGAACCCATTACAAATTCACCTGCTGGTATCCAGCGCATTTCTTGCCGAACACCATGCACATCCAGTGCACAAAAAACACCACAGCTATCCTCACCCCATTCACAAGCCCAACGAGGAGGCATACAACGAGGAAGAAAACCGTTCATAAAAAAACTCCTGATAAAAAAAAGAAACAAACATATTGAGTATTCGTAAAATCGTCCACACAACCAACGAAAAATATCAACTCAATATGGATCAAAAATGAGCTGTGGAAAAAAACTTATTCTTGTTGCAATTGCCTGGACGGCTCTTTTGCGTGTATCCCAAAGAAGGCATACTCATACCTGGCTCCTCTGGTCTGGCTTACCATCAAACCACTTCGATCACCTCCCTCCTTCCTATTGCTCAACGATACGACTATGCTTTATTTCTTCTTCGTGCTCCATTTCTAACTGACTCACCTGGTGTAAGAAAAGTCGGAAGCCCATGTCCTCAACACAATTGTCTGGCCGCCTCCTGATGCGAATAGTGGACCGGCAGTCCTTCGCTGTATTAATCCAACTGCCACCACGGATAACACGCAGGTCGCCACCATCTATACATTCATAATCAACAGGGAATTCAATGGGATACTCTTTATAAAAATCCCGACACCATTCCCAGACATTTCCAGACATACCAAATAAACCCCATGTATTCGGTTTCTTTCCTTTGACCGCTTGCGTTCCACTCTTCTGAGTATGTGGCCTAGTCCAATAATTTTCGTCTGCATTCTTATCATACCAAACATATGTTTGCATTATCTCTTTTGCATACCTATTGCCCCAATAATACACACTGCTTGTCCCCGCTCGGCAAGCATATTCCCATTGTGACTCAGTTGGGAAGTCGGCTAAAAAATCAGGAAGCAACGTTCGTATTCTTTTCATAAACATTTCAACATCATACCAATTGACACTTTCCACAGGATGGTTGCTACCTTCAAAATAGCTAGGGTTTTCCCCCATAACAACCTGCCATAAAGACTGTGTGCATGGAGAATCTGCAAGCCAATACCCACGACTCAAAACAGCTGAACGCTTTTCCGAACCCTCTCCTTGTTGAAAATGACCCGGAGGTATCCAACGCATGCGTTGACGAACCTTTTCTATTTCAAAATCAGCGTATAGACCGTAACCATCTCTCCCGAAACGGCTCGCCCATTGTGGGCGACTTATAGGGTGAATGGATAAAAAACCTGATGCGTCTTCTACTGTAAAATGACAACTTTTTATCAACAAACGAGATCCAAGACGCAATTCTCTCGCTGAGGATTCAGTTCCGTATCGTATCCATACGGCATCATTAAGGCTCTTCACCTGTGCGATGAGACTTCGCCGTGAATTATGTTCAGGTTGCTCTGCTATACGACGAAGACAGAGATGAGAACCTTCCTGCCAAATCTGCAAACTTTGTACTTCAGAATAGCGACTACTATAAAGAGCCAAATCGCTTGGCACTATAGAAGTGCTCACAAGGGGGTCATCCGGATGACGACTTAAGGCATAAAAAGCTAACAGTGACTCACTTGTTTTCCATATTTTCTCTGGAAGGCCTGCTGCAATCATTCGGCCAAATTCAGAGCGTAGAACAGAAGGGTTCTGATATTCAAGCTGCGCAAGCCGTTGCATATACTTTTCTGGATCTAACTCTAAGACTGGCAAAGACTGTTCAAACACACACTTCCACACGAGTGCTGTTTCATTCTGCTGATCCAAAGATAACTCAGGCAAGACATCTGCATATACATGCCCGAGTTCCTCTATAAGATCACACAACGGCTTTTTTATATGGCAAGAAATGTTTTCTAGTTTGCTTCGAATATTTTCACGACGATGACGGCGAGCTGATTCACCAAGTATAATCGCATATTTATGTAAAAGAGGTACATCCTTGTGCATCCATGCCTGACGCTCACTACGAGCACAGACAGGAATCCCCCAACGCTCTACAAGCAAACGTGCACGACGAAGTAATGTCGGACGTATTTCCAATGCGAGAGAACAGCAATCAAGCAGTAATTCGGTACTCTCTGGATTACTCTGCACATGTCTATCGCCACGGTCCCAATATCGCCAATGGGATGACATCTGTTTATTTGAATCTACACCATAGGCAAGCAAAGCAAAAAATGACTGATAAGACTGCGCAAGTATACGCCCATACTTACGCACTTCTGGATTACCGGAATCGAGTAGACCAAGCATCAATGTTGGAATTTCTTTCTGTACTGCTACACCAGTATTCATTTCACTATCTATTATATCTAACCCATGTGAACCACGTATACGTTTTAGGCTACGAATAACACCATATTGATCTGGCAGATAAGGCGATTGGCTTATACCAATATCACGAATAATTTGAATACGATTAGCCCACCCCCAACGAAACCTCCGAGGAAAATGAGAAAGTGGTTGCCCCAAGGCAACGCTTCTCACAAACCGCTTCACATCTATTTCCTGCGTTTTCTTCCACTCTCCCAAAACCTTCCGGAGTAGTGGCCGTAGATAACGATCTTGAAGAAGCGGCGGAATGCTTACCAGACAAGGTGCATGATTGGTTGCTGCTATGTAATACGGCTCTGCATGTAACCACGATGGAGGTTCACGTTTAGTTAATAGATGTTCTTTGTGCTGCTGCTTAAAATCGGAAACACATAAACACTCTACATGAGAAATATCATTTTCTTGAGGTAATGTTTCTACAGGTCTATATGAACTCAATGGTTCTTGAGTATATTTGTCTGTCTGACTGTACTCAGGTTCTATTTCTCGCCGTTTCCAGCCAAGTAGTGTCACGGCAGGTGAATCAACACCATACTGGCTTATGCACGTGGCTAGATCTGCAAGAGAACTTGGTAGGAAATATTGATTCACTGTAAATCAGATGCCTGTTTATCTACAAAATATGTCATAAGTTGTTCTACAAGATGTTGACGCTCTTCAGGTTTTTGCTGATCTAACACCCGTAATAAATCGAGGTATTCTGCTAAACTTGGTCGCCACCCTTCCACCACAGAACGTTGACCACGCTGTTGCACAAAAGAATCAGCGGCCTGCTCACATAAATCGATAGATAGCTGAGGGAAATGCACATGTCCACGCTCCACAAGCCACGTAACCAAGTTTTCTTCTGGAACCGATAATTTATATACCACACAACGACGCAAAAATGCTGCTGGCAAGACGCGCTCTTCATTTGTTGTTATAACCACCAGTACAGGGGTCTTTTTTATTATTCGCCCTACGTGTGGAACATTAAAGCCACCGTGACCAAACACATCAAGCAAACCATTAGGAACATCTGTGTCTGCCTTATCTATTTCATCAAGCAATAACACCGTTCCCGAAGATCCTTCTATATGAGGTGGTTGATCAGGAGGCAGTTCATTTGCTTCACAATGTTTACAAGCTCCTTCCCAATCAAAAGACCACCATAAGGATTCGGGTTTAATAAAACGCTGTGGAGCTAAACGCGCAATAACCTCCGCGTGACTCTGACGTTGATCATCGTCACCAGCTTGAAGCGCTCCTTGAATTTGTGCCTCTGCTAAACGAGCAATAGCATCCTCATGCCAACACAGATCCTGACAGGTACTTGTTGCATCTACGGTTTGGATAACGAAACGCCAACCGAGAATGCTCGCCGCTAAGCGAGCAATTTGACTTTTCCCTAAACCAGGATCTCCACGCAGTAATAAAGGGCGACCACAAGACAGGGCCGTTCGAATAGCCCAGATGTCTTGATAATTATGTTCTAAAACATGCTGTATTGTATCAAACCCAAGACCTCCATTTAAAGAAAAATATTTCGCTTTTTTTTCTATAAGGTTTTCAAATTTTTGATCAGCCTGCACCAGAGTGGTCATAATACTGTACCTTTCCTATTTTGACAGTTCGCTGCCATTTGAAGAATTTGGTCATGGATAAGATGTGGGTCCATTCGGCGTGCCATATCTTCATCGGTATACCAACGAGCTAATACGGTTGGTCTATATTCGTTTAGCACACTTAACACCTCACTCTCATAACAACCCTCCAATACAAAAGCCTTTCCTCGATCTACTCGCCAACGTGATTCAAACAAAGACAGTACATCATCAGAACAATAATCCTGTGATATATCTAAACCAAGACTTTCTAATAACTGGCGTTTTAATGAAGGTTTTAATGATACTGGTTCTGTTGCATGGCACTCTAATGGAATAACGAGCGGAGTATCTACCCGAGGGTTCCCATTGCCCACTTGCACCTGATTCACTTGGGCAAAACGGCCGGTTGCCCGTGCAACAGCCAACTCTGCAATACGTATTTCTGCTTCAATTCCAATACCATTTTCACGAAACACAGCACGGCACATTGCATCAATGTCCTGACAATCTGAATGTATCGCTAACGGACAGATACAGACAAGAAAAGACCAAATATCCTTAAAACCACCTCTTTTCTTTCGCCTTCCTGCCGCACGAACCCACTCTAAGAAAACAGTACTTGCATAGGCTCCATCACTGTGAGCACTTTCTACACACAACCCTAGCTGACTTGTAAAGTACGTCTGTATATCATCTTTATTCTCTTTCTTACTAATAGCCCTCAATTGTTCCAGCTCTCTTGAGCCTTCTGCTGCATATAAAATTTCCTCTTTCCAATGTTCAAGGATCATATCTCGATAATGATGTAAATTCGTTTCTGACCATAAATCTGTTGGCAAACCAAAACCTAATAAAACTCGGGAAGGAGCATTACAACGAATTCCAATAAGATCTTCTAACCAAGAACGGATTTCACATAAACTGAGACAGTACAGTTCATTATTGGTATTCTTTCTTGTTAGTACAATTCCAGCAACAGATCCGTTAAGAATAAGTGGAGCACCGCTATTACCCGGTTCTGCCAAACAATCTGAGCGCCACAATGGATAATTCGTTTCTTCTTGATACCGAGCAGTAATCGCCCCCTCTTTGATGTTAAGTCCCTCATTCCAATCAGAACCAGGATACGCGCAGACAATAATTTTAGATAAACCTTCAGATAATGGTGCTGAAGATATTCGCAGGCAATTTTCACAAAAGGTCGCTTCTTCTGTTTGAAGTAACCATACATCCATTAATTCATGCCGACCACTTTCGTGGTGATCAACAACTGTATACCGAGCTTTTATCTGAGACGGAATCTCTTTCTTTGTAACCACAAGATACACATCTCGTGGTGTTAAATCATTATTACGAAGCACATGTTGAGCAGTAAGCCAATGATGTGGTGCAATGGCACAAGCTGTCCCTATTGGTACATCATCCTCTTTGCGAACCACTCGTGCAATTAAATCTCTTACATGTTCCTGTTCCATAAAGCCCTCTCTACTCTGCTTGGGTTTTCACCCATTTAGCTTGTACTTTAATTGCAGCAGCGGCTTCACCGCTTATTAACAAAGGGATTCCTGACTTGCCCTTAAACGAAAAAGCAAGTTCAATTGACCATTCATCTGGGCCACAATGTTCTAAACCATCCTGTAAACCTGCATGAACCGTTTTGGCTACTGTTACAAGAGAATCCCTTACAAGACCTAACGAGTCCTTTATATCTTCGGGCACTCCAACTGGAGTTGCATCAGATGGCCCATAAGATGAGGATGAAGAAACACCTTTCACCTCTGGCTCTACCGATGGATCAATCATCACATAAATAGTCCCAAATTCTGACTCTATTGTAAGCGGTTCTTCAACAGACATCTTTACTCTCCAAAATTTAAATGAATGCCCTCACCTAGGAGCACCCACAAAGAGTACAACAAGAGTTTTATATCTACAATTATAAACAAAACATCACCGAAATATTGTGTGGTTCACAAAAATAAAAAAAGACGAAACAATCAAATCAACCCATTGGTGACAAAGTAATTATACTCACTCAATTTGATAGCACAGGGGATGAACAAGAAAACGAGCTATAAGCAATCTTTTACTACTACCGATTGAGATTGCGCTATCCATGAGAAAAACCACCTTACTAACCAGCAACACTTAAATAGGTCATATTCCCATATGAATAGGGGGAAATACCTATCTAATTGAAAATAATTCATGTTTAAATTCTTTTCTGTATCTATCAATGTTCAGACCATATTCTTTCAGAACATGGTCTGAACAACAACAACTCTGAATGGATTCGTACATACAACAAGTAAACGGAGAAAGCAAAGAAACGCCATTCACTAGGCACCATTTTATATACTGCTTGATAAATGAATATCTTTCGTAAAAGGTTTTCATATCACACGATATATATTTACCTCTCAAACCTAAGAAACTTGAAACCTTACTATTACAATAAAACAGATCCTTAAACTTCACTTACATCATTTTATTAATAAATAATTACACTTCCAACCCTAACAAACTCATGGAACTACAATGACCGACTTACTCTCAACATTTCAAAATCAACTCGTACGCTTACGTGCTGATGACACTGCTTCCGCATTATGTCTAGGCATCACTTCTGGAGCATCTCCACAGGTTGCACTACAAGCACCATGCAGCCCAAGCAATGACGGGTATGACGAACAAATCTGGCAAATAGTCAAAACACCATATCCATTTATGGGCTTCAAAGCAAAAAAAGGTACAATAGAACTTTACCTTAACGGTCATACCATCACTGGAGCAATTGATCTTGCACCCAACACTCATTACCCTTACACAGGAACGGCATGGGAGGCCACTGGCACAGCGCCAACGGCAGCTAATTTTTCACTTGCTTGTAAAGGTCAGATATTAAAAGCCGATCATGTCCTCCTCTCAAGAAATTCGAACAGCCTAGAACTCATAGCAAACACCCCGTCTACTCAAACAAACTGGACAATTGAAACCGTTCCTTTTTTACCCTACCCCTATGCTGACTGGAGCGAAAAACCAACCCAACAACAACTAACTGGATGGCCTTTAAGCGATAAAGAAGCACTATTTATCACGAAACATGGAAGCAAATGCATACCTAAAAACGCGCAACAACTAATCCCGAGAATTCCATGCCCTCAAATCTTATCTCAGGGTAATGATTATAAAACAGACTCTTCCTATTCATTTAATAACCCCTACCTAGTCTGGCATCGGTCATTGCTGGAATACGTTCGGCAATTACCAAGAGAGAACGACATCCTTTTAGCTGGTGACAGCATTACCATGCAATGGAATGGGGGAATCTGGTTCCCAGTTCCAACATTACCTTTCATACCACCGTGGAGCAATCATTTTGCCCAATATACAACAGTAAACTTAGGCTACGGTGGAGACACTACTGAGTCTCTATTATGGCGACTCGATCACGGAGCTCTCGACGGTGGCGAGCCAATAATGCTGCAACCTCGCCTTATTATACTTGCCATAGGCACCAACGATGTTGGTAAAATGGCTCAATATCCAAATATCACTTCTCAAAATATAGCAGATGGCATTAAACTCTGTGCCCAAAATTTACATCAACGGTGCCCTCAAGCAAAAATATTACTTGTACATATTTTGCCACGATACGACAGCCAAGACCCAGATGGAACAAAATGTGCCGCCGTCCGGTCAGCAGTCAAAAGTCTCAATCTTAACAACACCATCAGCAATCTTAGTGAAATAGACTTAACCCAATATTTTCCAAATACTGAAGAGAAAATCACAGAATATTATTCAGATCGCTTACACCTGAAAGCAGCCGGCTACAAAGTGTACGCTGACAATATCGCTGAAAAAGTGAATTCACTCCTAAGTCCCACTGGATGACAGGTGCATACAACTCAAAACAAGCAACATTCCGTACTGATCACGCCTGCTTCCTATGCACAGCGGATACGTAACAAATAGTATCTCGTACTATCATGAAGGACAAAATCACCAAAACATCTAAGCGAAAATCATTCACCAAGATAACAAAAATGAAGCTAATGGGTGCAGAGTAACTGACCGCATTATTGTAGGGTATGGAAGTCCTTGTTCTTATTGCTTCACAAAATGAAGCTAATGGGTGCAGAGTAACTGACCGCATTATTGTAGGGTATGGAAGTCCTTGTTCTTATTGCTTCACAAGATGCAGCTGTACATGACAGCCCCTCGCCTACAGCCATGAGATCATTCACATCTCAATCTGTGAGATGAACTACATACGGTTCTTTTCTTGAAAGCAAGGAGCGCAAACGTTCATTTAGCGACAGGTCAGGGAGAGATAATGAGACCGTACCTAGAGGAATCATAGCATTTGAAATATCAAACCGCTTTTGTCCTGGAGGAATAAGGAGCTGTATCATATGTTTATCATCCCTATTCGTATCCGCTTGATGTGCATAGATTGGAAGATGCGTTGGGGTCGTGAACGCTGGGTTTATGACAAGCGTAACGGGTTTCTTTGAATCAGTTACTGGAACAAAAGACACCTCACTGAGCGGGAGCCTTCCTTCTATTTCTATATATACAGTTGAAGTGCCTTGTATATGAATACCGTTTTCTCTATCATCCAACAACGTTACTGTCACCTGTTTTTGAGGGGCTATTTGAGACGACGGTAGTGATTCAAGATAAAGGCTGCCAACACTTTTAGAAAGAGTTATTTGATATAGGTCCTTACCAAGAGGTGTTAAATGTGCCGCATCAAGAGACATAGATGAATCTAACCCTATGGCACAAAACTTTAATACGCAAAAGCTTTCCAATGATGTCTGACGGCTTGTTATATGAAAATCAATTCTTGCTGTTTCACCTTGTTTGATTTTCTTTTTCTCTGGAGATAGGCTACATATATAAGAATTCTTTGGCATCCGTATACTATGTTGACGAATATTCTCTGCTGGTAAAAGGGCCTGCGATGCTGCAAGCAGTTGCACCACACATTCATCTCCAAATGTCAGGTAATTATGTATAGGCAACACCCCTCTCTGCTGGCCAGCGGGGATATGGAGACGGCCATACTCAGGTAAGCGTTCTGTAAAGAAGCGTATTTCATAATCTATATCAACATCTGCAAAAACACCGTCATCTGTCTGTACATATATATCGTTAAAACGTGCATGCACATCTTTTTGATTCCATTCGCTGACTTGTGAATGAAATCGAAAGCGTGGCAGCGGCTGTTCTTTATTGCTTACAAAAATATGGGCCGGATACTCATACGCCGATAGAGCATCAGCAGATATTGTCATACGATAGTCACTCGTATCTTCTGGCACAATGTGACTAATAAACATGAGCTGTTCAGATGCTCTTTTTACACGCACAGTGCGTTCATCTTGCCAAATAAATATATTCTCATCAGTATCCAATGCTTCTAATGAAAAATGCACTCCTCGTTGCAGTGACTCTGGGTAATCCAAATGAAGAGTATATGGCTGGCTCATGTGGAGAGATAGAGGTGTACTCTCACCTTCCTGAATCATCTGATAGACGGGAACTATGGCAGATAGACCAACGGCCCTCGATTCGTTGCTAACCGTAGGAATTTGCGATGGAGAAACGATATCTCCCTTCATCACAGGACGCTCCATCAGGCGCTTCGATGGATACGCATAAAAAGAATTCAATACAACAGAAGCGTAACCTTGAGAGACATTTTCAGACCATTCATATGGTAGAAATAGACGCTGTGGGAAAGACCAGTCATAACAAACATCTTGTAGCGCAGCATTGTGTATACCACTAGATAAGTGAACAGAAAAAGGCTCTATTGTTTTAGTAGAAGATTGAATATCAAAACTATGATCATCTCCATTAACAGGAAAAATCAACGGACGGCCTTCCGCGACCTTGACACATACTTGAGAACAATACTCAGAACGAATTGCAGTTGTTGCACTAGCTCTCAAGACAACTTCAATATCTGTAAATTTTTGCGTTTTTTCTTGGTCTAAATACAAAGACTCAATCCACTGCTGTTTTTTCTTCAATAATTTCGTACGAATCTCCCCTCTTACCAAATGTCGCTTATTACCACCTGCTGTTTGAGCAAAAACATCATATACAACCTCAGCATTTTTGGTTAATGCTGCCTGGCTACGGTGCCATTGTGTCACAAGATCTAACCGGTATCCTTTCTGATCTTTTTGCATGCGAGCCTGAGTTAGTTCAGCTCGGTGTTGTTTCAAAGGACGGTCTTGCTGATAGAGTTCACATTGAAACGCAATATTCTGTTTGCCACCTGCTGGTACATGTATTTCCAATCGAGCACCATAGCCTAATAGAGAACGAGGAACAGACACTCCACCAGCATGCAAGTCGTCGTCAGACAACATGTACAAAGACTTTTTCATTTCAATGTTTTCAATCGAATAATAATAAGTAGTTGTCTTATCAGATACTATGAATGGCACCCACACAGACTCTGTATCATCCGTATATACAATCGCTTGATGAAGAAACCCATCTCCTTCTTCATATATATGTTCTAATTGCGACTGCGGTGCATACATCAATGGCTGCGAACAACACTTCCATGAACGGAAAAACTGAGTTCCTTCCATGAGAGGCGTAAACGCGAAACTATTACGCTGCTCTTTTTGAAAGCATTCTCGCTCTGCTACAATAGAAAGATCTTGCTGAGATTCTGCTGAAACAGAACACATAAAGAGACCATCCCACGATTGTGTCTCCGTATTATAAAGTTGCTGCTGCAATTGTGGCCCACAAAGAATGTCTTCTTGTCCCAAAGAGGATAAACGAAGGCGCAATCCAGCAGCATAAGGCGATATGCGTATAGATAATGTTTGCGTGGCAGTATTATACCCGAACACACTCATATCAAAAATGCATACTTCTTGTTGCGCTACAAGTGAACTATTTTCATTCATCAAGCGGTGTTCTACGGTATGTTTCCCTGTTTTTTCTGAGCATATCTGTACATCTTTCCCGTATGCTGTTGTCTCTGTTTGAATAAACAATTCCGCATGACTTGTGCAAATAGTTTGACTCAGTACACGGCCAAAAACAGGAGCTGTATCAGGATACCCACGCCCACAGATGCGAGGTTCATAAAAGGTGACTTCTGATACAGCAATACGTGCTGTAGCCTGAACTACTCCATTCTCTTGAATAACTTTAATGACATAATAACCGGGTTGCCTAAAACAAAATTCTGACTGTTCATCTTGTGCACATTCTTGTGTAAAAGCGATACTCTCATCAGGAGCTTCAATCAACAAGAAACCTCTGATCTCTGTTTGCAGTAACAAGCTATCACCGATCTGTACGGAAAGATATGCATCATCTCGTATAACAAACGGCTTCCATACAACAACTTCGCTGGTGCGATTTGCCACAGATACAGGCATACCATGAGCGTCAAGCTCTGTGCCTTTATATGGAGAGAGAAACGAATGATAGAGAACGGCCTCCTCTTGCCTTGGTTCGACTCTTGGCTGCCCTAAAGAAGGTTGTCTTTCATCATCATTTTGTTTTGTGGTTAGCTCGCTATCTTCATTATTACTACTAGAAAGCCAAACAACACACACACATATTCCACACAAAAATAGTGCACAAATACGTTTCATCGACCACCGGGAATTATCTTCTGAGCAAAAGTTACAGTCACGCTTGCCGTGCCAGTAAAACCAGCTTTATTTTCAGTTGTTTCAAGCAAAATGACTTTCGTACCTTCTTCTCGAGTTACAGGAACCGTCATCGTAAATGTTCCTTTATACGGATATTGTCGCCAAAACCCTTCACCTTCGTCTTCTCCAGCTATTACAGCTACCTTGGTGTCTTGTCCGTCAATTGTTGCTGTGATAGATTCTATATTGGCTTCCGTTCCCGAAACATTGTCTGCAATAGCGTCATAAATCTCACCGCTAATTGTCACCTTTGTCTTCTCTTTATTTGCATCGGGCTTTGTTACTTCCGTAAGTACAATAATTGGACGAGGCGTAGACACGGGCAGGACAGAAGTCGCAACAGGAGCACTATCAGGGTCCGTCGGATCTGAAGGAACCACCCACTCTAAACGTATGGGACTGAGCGCACAGCTATCAGAACTGGAACGAGCGTTATCTCCTGATACAGAAACACTGATCGACACAAGCCCGGGAGTGATTCCTTCTACATAGAATGTTTGTAGATATTCCTTACCATTAAAAGAAAAACCTAAATCCTCTATTGGAAAACTTGTTGCAGAATCAATAAAATCACCGCCACCCTCACTACCTGCCACTGCCTTATTACGATCAATCGCCTTATCTTTCGTCCAAAGACGTAAAGACCCCGATAGTTCAGGGTATGGCTCTGCTTCTGCCGGCGGGGTTATATCATTGGGGTTATTACTACTATAAGAAAAACTCACTAACACGTTTTCTATTTCATTCACATTCTTATTACTGCCTCCCTCTTGAGTTTTATCCACACCAATCTTTACAAGAACTGGAATAAACTGACCACCACCCTCTGAGACACTCTTATCAAGATCCTCTTCTTCACCAGTGATGAGATCAAAACCATCAAAAAAGTCAGCGATACCATCACCATCGCTATCACCACTGTTATCCATGAAAATTTTTCCTGGCGCATCCTCTTCCGTTTCTACGTCCTCAGTCAAATTAGCCTCTCCTGGACGAAAAAAACTGTTATCATTATTACTGTCTATGATAATGTTTGCGACAAGCACCGGTACAGGCACTTCCTCTTCTGAACCAGGGGTAGGATCTGGCTCTGCACCGATAAGCGCTGTCATACAACACAAAAAGACGAGAAGCTTTGATACGATATGTTTCATGGAGAACCTTTATTGGTTTGTGTAAAAAGGTGATTCAGCAGATAACGACGACCAGCACCAGAAGTTACTTGGTCATCATCAGCATAACGCAATGCCTTTTCTATAGTACGCGGCACGCGTAAACCCGCCTGTTCAAGAGCAGACTCGTAATGATCTGGCTGATTGAGATAATAGGAACAAACAGCCAGTTCTTGAGCCCACTTCTTTGGAGTATGGGATGTAAACCATCGTTGCAATACTTGATAGACAGGCCGTTCTACCCGACACCACTTGAGAGGAGCATTCTGCCGTAGTTGTTCAATCATAGCAAACACTCCTGCTGCGATATCAGACTCTGATAATCGGCGAAGTTGACGGCGACCCGCCCTTAACTTCTTACTCCACGTAGGTGCAGTCCGTTGTATACGCTCCATATATGCAGTATCCTCATAATAGGGCTCTGGAAATGGCGTTAATTCATCAAGAAAGACACCATGCATAAGCGTGCACCAAGAATAATTACGTTCTAGCTTAAAGGTCAAATCTATCGGTCCCGTGACAACAAATTTCTTATAAACACCCTGAATAAAGTGAGAGACACGCGTTTCTGCCAAAAGAGGGCGTTCTTCAAACACATTGAGATCTTCTTCTGTTAATACATCTGCTGAAACACCCTGTTTAAACAACAAGCGGTAATCTCGATAACGACTACCTCGACGATAGCCATTCTTATTACAAAAATACAACGATAAAGCATAATTGCCAGCAGGTACGCGAATATTACAATACAAATGTGGGCCATCGAAATTCATAGCGTAAGTTTCACTATGATCATCCCAACAAGCATGGCGACGAATTCTACCCGTCCACTTGGTTTTCTTCTTAAGAATACGCGTATGCACATACGGAGCAGGCATCTCCAAACTACCAAGATAACTTTCATATAAACTAGAAACATAATAACGAGCCGAATCACCTTTTTTACAGGCGTTGCCCATTTTTAGATGATAGTTAATTGGCTCTTTGCCAGCACCCCAGATATAATCTTTGGGTGCACACATAGCAGATAGGTTTGCCCAATAACGACCATAACGACCAAGCCAATCACCTCGTGTACGCCAATCGTCTTCCCAGAAAGCAATATTCTGTTCTTCCTCTGGACTAGACTCTACTAAACAGAGCCTATCCAATGCCGCTATAAGTGCATCTCTCCCAGTTGCAGGCGCTGCAATAACTTTCAGAGACTCCGTATTGACCAATGGTACTGTAATACTTGGTTGAACCACTGTTACCGCGCGTAAACCAGTCTTTCTCAAACGGGAAAAACCATTACCATACCAGCCAACATAAGGTTCACCGTCTACTGTCGGTAAAAGAACAGATGCATATTCAAAAGATGGGTGAAGAACACTGCTTGAACTTAACGCTGTATCTTTTTCTGCTCCGTATACAGGCGCACATAGTGATGACGCTGGTGTAAAAACATCTATGCCTTTTTGCCGTAACCCAACAAGGACTTGTCCATTCTGCAAAACGGCTAAAGATGTCACATAATCATGACTTAAAAGATTTTCTGTAATTTCATCATAAGCATACACTGGTTCTTCCTGCGGAAGAGCCAGTAATGCTTTATAGCTAACCTTAAGTTTTTGTATCTTACTTAAATGTATATATTTAGATAAAAAGTGCGGTTTTTCTGACAGTTTTTTTAAGTACTCCATTTTTTTTGCTATTCCAACAATTATTTTTTTATAAACAGAACGACCTCTCTGGAGATCCTTTTCTGCAACAACAATATCTGGGTAACAAACATCATCCACGACCATTTCCCTATCTTCCTTCTGTAAAAGAGCTCGGTTGTGGCTTCGCTGTTCGTTATTTTTTTGAATCAATTCATTAAGTTGCTGATCAAATATATTATTATCTTTGGCACATGCTACATTATCACGAATAATATCCGCATTTCTCTGAATGGTTTTCTCGTTATTTGTCACTACCCATTCCCTAAGTTTTGGAACATCAGGGCTATCAAGATAGGCTTCTACTTTCTTATTAAATGCTACCACCTGTTTATTATAGGCCTCTATCTTTGCGTTAGCCTCTCTTTTAAAGACAAGTAGAGTCTGCTGCTTAGCATTTTCATATTCACAGTTTTTGTTTTTATTTAAAGTCTCTGACACTTTTTTACGAACAGATTGGTTATTGCTCTCTATCTGTTGCCGAGAAAGGGCATGATCTGATGGTTGATTCCCTACTTTTTGATACCAGTTACGCCCACGAGCATACATCCAGGTAATAATCTCACTATCGTCTTTTCCGTAAGCAAGACCGTTAGGCGTACCTACAACCACATACCCATCATCTGTACATACAACAGCATTCACCATGGTAGACGGCATTCCCCTGCCAATTGGTTCTTTCGGATCCGCAAGAGGGCCCGAAAGGGCTACCCACGTACTCAAATGATCAGCAGATCGGCTCACATATACACCATCATAACGTGTACCAAGAAAAACATCACCTGCACTATTACACGTTATGCAGGAAATCTCTAAAACGGGCAATCCATCAAGCGGTGTTTTATGGGACCATAAACCAGAGGTAGGGTCATAGATACTTATACCCGCTTCATGAGCCATCCAAACTCGACCATCAACAGGTGATACAGCGAAAGAAACAATATGCCCACCTAAGGGCCCTTCCCCCGCTGGATAATGAACCCACTCATTTCCGTCATAAACACTCACTCCAGCCCAAGAATGACCGAGCCAAATTGCACCCGTCAGATCACAAGCTATCGCAAAAGACGCCTTATCTTGCTTATGAACAATATGCTGTTCCCACTTATGATCATCATACAGAGCAGTAACAATCAGTTCTTTATTGTCTTGCGGATCATCCTCTTTATCAACGGCATGCACAAAAACGCCACCGCTTTCTGTACAAACCCAGATACGACCATCCAAACCACGAGTAATTCCAGTAATTAACTGTGCACAACCCTGAGAAGGCTTAAGGTCTGGGTCATTGCCCCACAAACTTTCTATATTTGGCGGGGTAGTTTCTGCACCACAAAGAATACAAAAAGACACATACAAGACAAATAGCCTATAAATAATCACAACAACCTTTCATACGATTGACGGGAGCCTATTATAGCCTCTCTGCTCATCCCATCAACGTCAATAACGAGAATGAGAATAAATTGACCACCACCTTCTGAGACACTCTCAGCAAGACCCTCTTTTTCACTAGCAATGAGACCAAGACCATTCAAAAAGTCAACGATGCCATCACCATCACTGTAAGGCAAAGGTCGACCACGTGCCCTTGCAGCGCAAGTCGCACTGCTGCTGACCAGTCAGCGTATATGGAAATGCCCCATCAACGTCGAGGAAGAACGTACCCGTACGACCAACCGGATAACCAGCGATGTCCACACAAGCTACAATGTCTACCGATATATCCCAACGACTGGAATCACTGCCCACAGTAAATGACCAAGAAGGGATACACGATCAAACAGCGTAAGATGATAGGCAACCAAACAGAGGCGCTGTGGAAGCCAGCACACAATCGTGTGCGAAGTATTTCGGGCGGGCGTAACAACATTGAAACCCAAGAGATACGCGAGCGGACAAATTGTTGCACACTGCGCTGTGGTGGGGAGCATGACGCAATGCTTTTTTCGTTGTGACAACAATGAAACAAAAAAATATGTTCACCCACCTCCTTTCTTCGTGCACCTTTTATTACAAGCACGAGTGACTATCAAGAATCATCTGCTAAGCAAAAATTACAGCTTTGATCAGAAAGGTGCATGGGCGCAAGAAGCAATCATCATCTATAATAATTTTTGCAATAAACAATACAATCTCCTGCGGGTCGAACTCCGCAGCGCAGAGAAGCTGCAAAAAAGAGAATGCAGACAAGTAAAATGAAAGTGCGCTTTATATAATGATTACTCGATTCTTTTGTTTATCATACTATCAAGTACTAATTACAACCCTTCCGTAACCTCAAATTCAACTTCGCAGCAGATACTCGCTATGCTTCATGACCATTTGACAACAAATTACTATTGCCGTCTTGTTCTGAAAAAAACTTAGGCTGATTCTTGAGTAATTTCGGCTCATTTTACCGATTGATTTCCTATACAGTTTTCAAAGATCGCACCGTTATTCACCTATCATTCATACCGATAGGTTCATTGGTATGAAGGGCATGAAGGCGTAAACAATATCCATTCCGTTGTCTTTTCTAATTAACTTTTTTAAATAAACTTTTATCTGTAGTAAGGGATAAAATACATGACTTAACATGCTCCCGACATAATAACATTAACTCAGAATCGGAAATATCACCATTTTTTCGCAACACCAGCAACGCTTCTTTATTCATTTTATGATACTGTTTCGACATAAAGTCTAACCTAACATAAAAAGCCCGATCTGATAGATTGCGCTTAGACTCCGATTCGATATATCCCTGTACTACCAACTCCTTCTCTATCATAAGAACAAGCCTTTCATGCAACAACATCGCTTTTTTTTCATGCCCTAACAATATTTGCGCAGCAACATCACTAATACCATATTCGTCTCTAAATCCATCCCCTAGCCCAATCATCCCCAAGGAGTACCCTAAATAATCATCCTTTTCAGACAGCACACCATATAATGAAGCAATCGCATTCCGATCTTCGTTCAAGGCACGTTGAAATATTTCCAAATCATTTCCATAATACTGATGGCTATACGATCTATTACTATTAATCGAATGCACCGCTAAAATCATTGATTTTCTCTGACTCTCTTCAGTACACCCTTTAACAAAGGCATCTTTTATTATACCACAATATTCTTCCCATGCCACAGTTCTATTCTTCTTAGATCTTATATAATCCAGAATCAACGAATTGATACGCACTCCGGCAGCTCCTTCTTCCACCTTTACCTCTTTTTGTTCTCTAGCCCATCCTTCGTTTCCATACTTATGAAGATCGCTATAGTCACAAAGATAAGCTCCTACTCCCATAGGATACAAAGACATATCCTCTACAATTCTGGCCTTAAAAGAATCATTGCTATTATGCTTAAAAAAAGCAAGCATAACCTCAGAGTAATTGATAAACTTCCTCTCATTGTCATACCCTATACTTCTATTGCACGACATTACTCCCGCTACTACCAACAAAAGTGCACATATTCTTAAATTCAAAAACATTGGATCCCTCTCATTTAACTATTTTTTGTCTTGCCTCATACTCCTAAACTCTTCCAGCTTCTCTTTGTGGTATCTTATAGAGATCAATATGATCGCAATAAAAATACACCATTCCTACATACCCTGTTACAAGAACATTATCAGAACCTAATTCCTAAAACCCCAGCGATATGCCTTTAGCTCCATTCAACATGCCTCCTGGGCCACCATCTTCATTATTGACTACGCCACTGGCCACCGCTACCGACATAACAATGCCATATATGAAAACTTATTTCAGCAGAATTACTCAAATATCTATCAAGCCCCCTAGAAGATTCAACACATTCCTCTCCCCAACATGCGGCTTGAAGGCAAACTGAAGAAATTCAACCTTAAAGTGAGTCACGAAACCATTCATCGTATTCTGCGTGAAGAAGGCTTTCCATCTGGTAGCGATAATGACTCTTGGGCAAAGTTCATCAAACGGCAAATCCACCTCATGCTCTGCACCGATTTCTTTACCATTGAAACAGGAGGCATACTCCCCTTTTCAAAAGCACGTACCTATTACGTCTACTTCATCATGGATATGGCTACCAGAGCAGTAAACATCATCAACATGACCGAACACCCCACTCAAGAATGGACCGTGCAGCAGATTCGCAATCATGGTATGGAAAGGAAGAATCTTTTTAAAGGGAAGAAATATCTGATTCATGATAATGGTCCACAATTCAAAAAAGAATTCAGCAACATACTTCGCTCAGAAAGAATCACAACAAAAGCAATCATGCCATACACACCAAACATGAATGCTCATGCCGAAAGGTTTGTCAGAACAATACGCGAGGAATGTTTGAACAAATTTATCTTCTTCAACCAAGCACAACTCAGACAAGCCCTCACACAATTCGAAGAGCATTATAACACTGAACGACCGCACCAAGGTATTGGCAACAACACCATCACACCATGGAAACATTCGAACAACACTGGCGAAATCATCTGTGATGAACGGCTTGGTGGATTGCTTCAGTCATTTCGACGCGAAGCCGCCTAGAAACATCCGTCTTCATTTAGCTATTACCACCAGTTCCACAGCGGAGACTGGCTATCCTTCGTGACCAGTTGACAACAAATAACCATTGTAGTCCTGTTCTGAAAAGAATTTAGGATGATTCCTGAATAATTTCGGATCATTTTACCGATTCTTTTTCTATACAATTTTCAAAGAGCACACCGTTATTCACATATCATTCATACCGACAGGTTTATTGGCATTAAGGTTTATTGGCATTAAGGGCACTACGGCTCATAAACAATATCCATACCTTTCGGTACTATTTTTCGCAGATACCCTGTACCCCTTACTTTATAGAGGTCACCTTTTTTACGCATATCACATTCGATATTTCGTGAACCGGTTGGATTGATATAATATTTCATGTTAATATGAGCGTCCCTTGTATATTCCCATTTAGGAAATAAACGGATACCGTCCACCATTTTTCCATACCAGTAGGCATCACTAGATGCATCGTAAATTTTGAGGTAGTAATTTTTAAGCACGTCTGGGACCGCCTTCTCACCTTGTGAATAATCAATGGTCAATGTGTTTACATAGCCTTCCTCTGGTGCTTCGTATGCAAAGGCAAAAACACTATCGTAATCGGTTCTTTTTTCCTCAAAAGCTAGCAGTCCGCTTTCTTCGTCTGCGAAAGAAATGTTTAATTTTAACGTATAGTGTTCTGAGGAAGAAAACTCATTGATAACTTCAAAAAAGACGTGTGCTGTTTTACCTTTTCCATATGGATTAACCCAATCTTTCTTTGTAAAGTCCCATGCAATCTTCTCATTCACTGCTGGAATTTTCATGTACTCACAGATCAACCCATACATTGCTACGGGGTTTTTCTTTTTTCGCAAAACAATCGTATCCGACTGTTTATATTCGGTAACCATTGCGTCAGGTTTGTTCCCGCCTTCGAATGCAAATAAATCCTCCAAGTCACGGCGACTGGGATAATAACCGTTCACACAAACATTGTATCGTGCCATGCCAATACTTGCGCCTGTGATAGTAGCACAACCTTTTTCATCAGTCACTGCTTGATATGGAACCATCTCTGATTTCGCGTAGAACTCTGCTGAAATAATCGCCCCTACAAGTGGAGTTGCATCTTCTGTAAGAACTTTCACTTGAAACTCTGTTGGTTTTTCTTGGCGTTGTTCAGTTGAATGCAAGACAACACACACAATAACCAGAGCTAATACACGAATTATATGAATACGCATTACGGCTGTCCTCCAACACCAGAAGACTCAGCAGTAGGGTGATACACTTCAATACCTCTAGTTCCTTTTAGCCGGTATAAATCACCCTTATTACTTGTATCACATTCCATATTTCTTGTTCCATCTGGGTTAATATAACAGTTAATGTAAAAGCGGACCTGACCATATTTCTTACCCCCAGACCTTCCGACTCCTAACCCATTCACAATCTTACCATACAACCAACGGTCACCCCTCTTTATTTTCACAAAATAAAACAAATCATGCCCTCTATCTGGAACTATTTCTTCTTGATACCCATCGATAGGAGCAAGATACTCTAAAAAAAGTTCTGAATCGGAATCTACTTTTTTCGTTTTTTGTATGCCACCGCCATTCAGAAAGAAAATATGTAGTTTTGTGAAATTATTTTCTCTATTTTTTCGATCAAAACCAGCATCAATAGTCACATATGCATCCACCACTTCGCCCGAACCGTACGGAGCAACCCAATCACTCTTTATAAAATCCCACCCATACGGTGCTTTCAATGATGGCACCTGAGAAGAAGAAACCTCTCTTACATACATAGGAACAGGGCACACTACTTTTCTCATAATTATTTCTTCTGATTGTCTAAAAATCTTTGGTTGTGGTCTCTTATAAAAATCATGAAATTCTCGATGGCTCCACTTGACCCCCACCAAACCATACCACCCCTCTTTTTCCGCATAATATTTAAAAGCACTCCGAGTTCTCCCATGCGCTTGAAATACACCATCAACATCAACAAGACCTTTAAGATGCTCCGCACTACCATCTTCACGGTAAAAAGAAACCGATGCCATAGCATCTTCAACCGGAACGCCCCATTCATCCTTTACTGTTAACGTTACCTCTGCGTCATGATCTACGTACTGTTCAGCACATCCAACACTTAACGCTAACCAACACAAGCATATACAAACCCTCATTTCAAGCCTCCGTTCAATAGAAAGCTATCATACAATTTATACACATGCACATACGGCATATCTTTAAAATCGCTATGATGCCACTTATTTAATTCTCCTGGCTTTATACTATTTTCCGATCGATATGAAGACCAGGCTGCACCATCTGTTTTACCAAATTTAGCGCTAATACTCATATCTATATTCTTATCAATTAAATCAATATGCTTACTCGGATACGCCCCCATTGCATTCGTTCGTGCAGGAATCCCTTGTGCAAGCAATGGAAGCCAATTATCTTTGGCAAAGTTAGAGCCATTAGGGCCAAACAACTCGCTCGGTTCATTCTTAAATAATGGTTCCGACCTCGTAGAATCCCAAACTCCTTGAGTAGTCGGTATATCCCCAGGTTTTGCAGGAACCCAGATTTTACTACTTATAACATGTTCCAAGTCATATACTAAAATATTATGGCTATCATTTTGCCCCTGGAATCCATATCCCATCCAACGACTTCCCGCGCCAACTAATCCTTCAATCGTTGCCAAAGCAGTTCTTCTATTCCCTTTGAACTTTTCTTGTTTAGCAAAGGCAAAAGCACCTTGGGACACAGTGAACATCCCTCCCATAAGGTCATTTCCGTCATATGTCCGTAAGACATCTTCTGTGCTAGAATAATAATTCCACATATCAGCCTTCGTTGGCACATCAGCAAAAACACCCCTCCATGTCAACTTGCCTCTATGATCATCGGGGAATAATTTATACCACTCGCTCGCAAATAATTGTTCATGGTTTTCTTTATAGGGTAACCATCTGTTGCCGGAATCATTAAAGAAACTTCCCCAACCAATCATGTCGTCTTCCATGTCTTCATCAGCCTGATACGCCTCTAGGGCAACAGCTGCATCCAAAGCAAAATAAGTATTTATCGGAGCACCGTACTCTTGGATTGCCGCACTCACAACCATATTACCCAAACTATGTGCACAAATAGCAATTTTACTGTCAGCATTCTGGTTCTTTATCTTCTGTAATTCTTTTGCTAACAACTCTGCGGTCACATATGTATTCATTACGGCTTCGTGATAATCAGGAGCAAGCAAATTCCCAAAATCCTTCGGATTACCTACCCAGCTAACAGCTGAAAAATAAGATTTTGATCCAGACCAATACTGTCGTTTGAAAAACTCAGCCCCATTCCCTCTGCTCTGATGACCAGTTACGTTGTACCCATGAATTTTTATAAAATGCTTATCTTTATCATTAAGATAGGCTCTTCTCTTCTGCTCTGTAACCAACCGACTTGGCACCCCATCTCGTTTTGCCCGACCAAACCCCAAGCGGTTCCGCAATTGAATATGTCCAAAATACTCTTCAACTGGGCGCGTCTCTGTCAGGAAAGCGCTATGATATTGCATAGACCAATCAGATTTTTTGGCAATTTGAAAACCAATATAACCAGACATTGGTCTTATTGCCTCCAGAAACAACACCCCCTTTTGAGGAGAACTCGCCCCACTCGTTTCCTCTTCAAAACCAGATAGAAACTCATCGGTAAGTGTCACTTGGCCCCTATCTAGCATGCCTTTTATTCTTTTAGTAGAGGCCCTCTTGTATTCACTTACACAGTCAACATCTTTATACCACTTCTCTACCTCATCCGCTGATAAATCCGTTTCAACAACATTAAAAGCCTTTTGCTCATTTGTAAGCACATACCAATACTCTTCCTTTGGATATTGTTTCAAGGCGTCTGTTAAATCCATATACAAAGGGAAAAAGTCAATCATGTCTCTTTCGCCCTCAACTGATTGTTCGTGTGAACCCGATGAATCCGAATATGGGCTTTCAAACCAATGAATAAAATTCATTGGGATATCATTACCATTGTAATCCCGGTCATCATTCACCCAAAACGGAAACTTCCCAAATTCTTTTCGGTGTTCTGGTTCAACAATATCATCATCGTCAATAAAACCGTCTCGGTTCCAATCGGTCAACATCACTATCTGGAGTGGGTCATTATAGATGTGACCAAGACCATTGCCGTCTATCTGTGATTCCGTGGTTACACCATCACGTGGCAGATCTATTTCGGTATCCTGCTCCTCGTGCAGCAGGAGAATACGAGGAGCTTCATCCTTTCGGTTCGGCTCGGCCTTATTCGCAAGAATATACGTTGGAGAGAGTTCTTCACCTACACCGATATGCGCACAGTTCATGGATTCGTTATAGATAATATCGTAAGAATCACTATCAGTGCCAAGTAGGAGGTTTAGTGTCTTACTACTTCCATCCAGTGCTGATGCGTCTCCTTTTAATGTCGGAATACATAGAGCGCTTTGTTTGGTTGCGATTTCAGCGGAAAAAATGGAATGGCCTTCCCAGATGAATGTAAAGCCTTGATCGTCTGGCGGTCCTACTGGCGGCCAGACCACGTCAACGCCTCCGCCACCACCGCCGGGTGGTTGGTCGGGGTTGTCGGGGTCGTCAACTTCGTCGAAGTTCCAGCGGAACCATTTGGTGTCGGCGTTTACTTCGGGGATGCCTTGGTAGATGGCGGTAGAGAGTGGGAGGTCGAGGTCTGGGTCGGGTTCTTCGCCTTCTTCAAGTTCGGGTTTTTCGCTGTCTTTGAGGTAGTAGTCGATGGTGAAGGAGAGGCTGTCTTGGATGCTGTCTGGGGGGAGGCCGCCGCTCCAACTTTTGCTGGTGATGGTGAGGATGGCGGGGCGGTTGTCGATGTAGCCGCTGTAGGTGCTGCCGCCGTCGTCGCTGGAGAAGGTGTATTCGTCGATGTTGTAGACGGGGTTATCCGTTGGGTTGAGTGGGTCTTGGTTGCCGTAGAAGAGGACGAGGGTGT
>JADGDD010000020.1:0-349 GCA_016745075.1 Planctomycetota bacterium
TCACCGATGTGGTCAACTCCCTTAATGATGAAGTAGAGACCATGGGGAGTCTCCCTGATGGTGCCGACGAGTCTTTTGAATTTGGGCGTCACGTCAACGCACTGCTCCGTAAGACAAGGGCTTCCGGTGATTATTTTTATCCCTTCGAGGTGATGCAGGCGTTTTGGTATACCGAGGTATGTGCCGAGGTTCTTGACCCGGACTATTCGGATGGTGGTGAGGAAAGGGTCCCGCTGCCAGAGAACGTTATTTCCCTGAGCGAATACCGAAAAATGAGGGGTTCCCGATAACAAAACGGGATTTTGATCTGTCGTCTTTATCAGGGCTTGGGGAGCCATTTGGTAAGCAT
>JADGDD010000020.1:359-747 GCA_016745075.1 Planctomycetota bacterium
CTGCCTCCAGGCATTTTTCCCGGTCACCTGCCATGGTATTGGCTGTCAGGGCGATTACGGGGATGTTGTGATTCAAGACCATGGATCCTGGGCGTCGGATCTCCTTTGTTGCTGCAAATCCATCCATTTCAGGCATCTGACAATCCATAAGGACAAGATCGTATGGGATGGACGATAAGCCCTGAACAGCCTCCTTTCCATTGGCCACCGTGTCCGCGTAGAGTCCCATCTTTTTTAAAATTCCCATGCCGACTTTTTGATTGATGGTGTTGTCTTCCGCCAGGAGAATACGCACGTTGTCACGTTTCATATCCCGTATGGAGTGGCGTGTAACGATGGGCTCTTTGGGTTGGGCGGAGGCTCCCCCACCCAGTATGGTGGTGAGGCT
>JADGDD010000021.1 GCA_016745075.1 Planctomycetota bacterium
GTTATTACATCACTCAAGTGCGTAATCCTGGACAAGAAACCTTGCGTAATTTTTGGCAGGGTGTTTTTGATGTCATGATGAAAATCACTGATTTAGTGATTCGCTTCGCCCCAATTGGTGTCTTTGGTTTAGTCGCAAAAGTCATTGCAACCACAGGTCTAGCCGCCTTCCAACCCTTGTTACTGTTCTTTATTACCGTGGTATTAGCATTAGGTATTCACCTATTTGTGAGTATGTCTTTACTACTGCGTTTTATCGGTGGGATTAAAAACCCTTTCTTACATTATAAAGCTATGTTACCTGCCTTATTAATGTCATTTTCTACCAGTTCATCTTCTGCCACGTTACCTGTGACCATGGATTGTATTGAAAATAAGGCGGGTGTTTCTAACAAAACCTCTAGTTTTGTATTACCGCTCGGCGCAACTGTCAATATGGATGGTACGGCTTTGTATGAATGTGTTGCGGCCTTATTTATTGCTCAAGCGTATGGGCTTGAGTTAAGTTTAGGCGTGCAATTTACGGTGGTATTAGTCGCCTTAATGACCTCTATTGGTGTAGCAGGTATCCCCTCTGCAAGCTTAGTCGCTATTACCATTATTTTAGGGGCGATTGGTTTACCGCTGGAAGCAATTGGTTTGATCTTAGTGGTTGATCGTGTGTTAGATATGTGTCGCACCAGTGTTAATGTCTTCAGTGACTCTTGCGGTGCAGTTATTATTGCCCGCTCTGAAGG
>JADGDD010000022.1 GCA_016745075.1 Planctomycetota bacterium
TAATCACCGGATGCGTTGGTATAGTCTGAGGTCAGAGAAGCGGTGCCACTGACCGCATAGTTCACCGTACACACTTTGCCTGATACTGCACTTAACGCTGCCGTATACGTTACAGTCGTCGTATCGTTTTCTGCACTCGTTGAGGAACTCACTGAAAGAGCGACCGTTGGATTAGCGTCCGCATCGGTAATTGTATGTGTTTGAGATGCAGTTGTTATTGAAGAAATATTACTCAAAGTCGATAACGTTACGACTGCGGTTTCTGAAGGTTCAGCAGTACCATCGTTAACCACGGTTAATTTGATCGTCTTACTTGTTTCGCCTGCGGCAAAGCTGATCGTACTGTTAGAAACAATACTATAATCACCGGATGCATTGGTATAATCGGAAGTTAAAGAGGCCGTGCCACTGACTGCATAGTTCACCGTACACACTTTACCACTGGCCGCGCTCAACATTGCCGTATAGGTCACTGTCGTCGTATCATTTTCAGCACTCGTTGAGGAACTCACTGAAAGAGCGACCGTTGGATTAGCATCGGTATCGGTAATAGTATGTGTTTGAGATGCTGTTGTTATTGAGGAGATATTACCCAAAGTCGATAAGGTAACAATTGCGGTTTCTGAAAATTCAGCGGTGCTGTCATTAACCACCGTTAGTTTGATCGTCTTACTCGTTTCACCTGCGGCAAAACTAATCGTACCGTTAGAA
>JADGDD010000023.1 GCA_016745075.1 Planctomycetota bacterium
GTTCTGGGTGGTGCTAGTGCTCTGCTCCAGGAGTTTTGTGGAAAGGGTATGGTGCGGGGGTCATACGGGAGTGATTCCAACGGGAATGTTCCACGTGGAACATTGGGGCCTACTCCCGCGTGAATAGTGCTCACCCGAATCATCGGACTCCTGGTCCTTGGTCTCATTTTGGTCGAATGTTCCACGTGGAACATCGCCGCTGGAATCACGCCCGGTTGAATATGATTTGGGGCCTTAAGATGGATCGGCCTTGTTTGGTAGAGCGGGCATATGTTCCACGTGGAACATAGTATACGACCCCTTCTTGGCCTCAGGGGATCCTTGGTTCGCTCTTCTTCTGTGCGCATACACCCCTATGTGGCTCCTCGGGTCCACAGGACCTGGGGATCTGTTTGTTCACCTGGTAGGGATGTTCCACGTGGAACATTAGGTTTGGCCGGTAGCGGACGTCAAGAACCACGAGATCGGCTATCAAAGCAGGTGTGTCGACCAACCAGCGCTTTGTTTGGTTTCCGAATTGAGCACTAGATCAATGTTCCACGTGGAACATTGCGAGTCGGACTAGGCAACCTCAAGAAAGCTGCGGGCATTGGGTCGTTGCCCAATAGCAGTGTGTGAT
>JADGDD010000024.1 GCA_016745075.1 Planctomycetota bacterium
TCTATAGTTCCATTTTTAGGTGTAAATTTAATGGCATTATTAACTAAGTTAGAAAGTACCTGAGTGATACGGAGTTTGTCTATCATAAGACATTCACTTATTTTCGAATCAATATGAATGAGGTATGAAATTTCTTTATGCCGTACGTTAGAGCTAAAGAGTTCAAATAATTCTTTGAAATCAATAAATGGATTAACTTTTGTGTAATCAAGTTCCATCATACCACTCTCAATTTTGGAAAAGTCTAAAATATCGTTGACAACACCTGTAAGGTTTTGCATGGATGACTCTATGACAGATACATACTTACGTTGCTTAATATCAAGAGTCGTTTTACCAAGTAGTTGAGTAAATCCACTAATACCATTCATAGGTGTACGTATTTCATGACTCATGTTTGCCATGAATGCTGCTTTTGCTTTTTCAGAGGATTCAGCAAGTTCTCTAGCCTGTTCAAGCTCAGTGATATCTACAAATGTAGATATAAAGAATGTGTTTCCATCCATATCTGCTTGTTGTAGTCTAACGGAGAAGATACGCTCTTCACCATTTTTATTTTTCATGAGTGCTTTATGCATCTCATCAGGATTTTTAAGTATCTGATCCGTCCAATATGCG
>JADGDD010000025.1 GCA_016745075.1 Planctomycetota bacterium
GTTGTTATTGAAGAAATATTACTCAAAGTCGATAACGTTACGACTGCGGTTTCTGAAGGTTCAGCAGTACCATCGTTGACTACGGTTAATTTGATCGTCTTACTCGTTTCACCTGCGGCAAAGCTAATCGTACCGTTAGAAGCGATACTATAATCACCGGATGCGTTGGTATAATCGGAAGTTAAAGAGGCTGTGCCACTGATCGCATAATTTACCGTACACACTTTACCACTGGCCGCGCTCAACGTTGCCGTATACGTTACGGTCGTCGTATCATTTTCAGCGCTCGTTGAGGAACTCACTGAAAGAGCGACCGTTGGATTGGCATCGGCATCGGTAATAGTATGTGTTTGAGATGCTGTCGTAATTGAAGAGATATTACTTAGGGTGGAAAGTGTAACTATTACGGTTTCTGAAAGTTCAGCACTACCATCGTTAACCACGGTTAATTTGATCGTCTTACTTGTTTCGCCTGCGACAAAGCTGACCGTACCGTTAGAGGCGATACTATAATCACCTGAGGCATTCGTATAATCAGAAGTGAAAGAGGCCGTACCGCTGACCGCATAGTTCACCGTACACACTTTACCTGATGCTGAAC
>JADGDD010000026.1 GCA_016745075.1 Planctomycetota bacterium
GGGTTCCAAGGTGTGGATGCGACTTCGGTATTTACCGAAAACACCTGATCTCCTTTAGGCTCAGAGTAATCGTAATTAAAATAGTTTATAAGCTCTTCAATTCGAACAGCATCTTTGGGTGGAGTTTGACCCATATTTAAAAACCTACGTACGTTACTATAAGATGCGGCATCTACATCAATTGAAAAAGTTGAAAGTGGATCATCAATTGGGTTCTTATATCCATTTTCATGAATCGCACTGTACTCTTCGGTATTCCAATTAGGAGGACTTTCTTGATAACCATAATTATAAGCTCTACTCCCATTTGACATTGATTTTCTTGCCATTTTAACATTTGGGTTAGCCATTGAAATATCCATTACCATTTCTTGTTCTATCGGTAATTCTTCCTTTAAAATAACAAATGCCAATAAAACTTTGATATAGCTTTTTTCTCCTATTACTATTTTTTTTCTCGTATAATTCTGTAATTCTATGAGTAAAACATCTCCTTTATTAGCATAAATTGAAAACTTTCCATTATTATCTGATTTCACATTTTTGGATGTACCAGCAACGGATATATTTACATTTGCCAAGGGGATTTTGGC
>JADGDD010000027.1:0-339 GCA_016745075.1 Planctomycetota bacterium
GATGAAATCATCCCGGTGGAAATTGAAAAGAATATGCTGGTTGACGGCAAGATGAAAAAGATCAAAGAGATGGTGACGGTGGACGACGGTGTTCGTCGGGGAACCACTGTCGAAAGTCTTAGTAAGGTTCGCCCTGCCTTTAAACTAGGGGGGCCGGTTACCGCAGGAAACTCTTCCCAGATGACCGATGGTGCAGCTGTTGCCCTTGTTGTTTCAGAGGAATACTTAGAGAAAATAGGCAAATCCCCAATGGCCCGGTTCCTTGCCTTTTCTGCAAATGGCGTACCACCAGAAGTTATGGGAATTGGTCCCATCGCGGCAATCCCAGCAGCTTTGAAG
>JADGDD010000027.1:349-579 GCA_016745075.1 Planctomycetota bacterium
GATCAGATTGATCTGATAGAGCTCAATGAGGCCTTTGCAGCCCAGGCGCTTGCTGTAATTAAAACCTTAAAACTCGATCCAGCGATGATCAATGTCAACGGTGGCGCAATTGCTCTTGGCCATCCCCTTGGTTGCACCGGGGCAAAGCTGACCACTTCACTGCTCCACGAAATGGGACGCAGAGACCTTCGATATGGTCTGGTATCCATGTGTATTGGCGGTGGTATGGG
>JADGDD010000028.1 GCA_016745075.1 Planctomycetota bacterium
GGCCGCATCAGCATTGACAATGTCTCGAAGACCGCCGCGAAAAGAAGGCGCAGCACTGCGCATGCCGGTCACGATGACCTGTAGTCAGTGCCAAACGCGCAACTACCGTACGACCAAAAAGCCTGACAAGCCGCTACAGCTCAAAAAGTTCTGTAAGGTTTGTGCGACGCATACCGTGCATGTCGCTGAAAAATGAGGCACAACTGGGGCGCTTTTCCAACACGCCCTAAAAAATTGAAGTTAGGGTCTGGCGCTGTTGCCATTTCAGACGAATATTCAGCGACCAAACTAAAAGTAAGTAAATCTAGGGGTATAGCTCAGTTGGTAGAGCAGCTGATTCCAAATCAGCAGGTCGGGAGTTCGAGTCTCTCTGCCCCTGCCAGTCGCACAGGCACCGGAACACAGGGTTGATCAAGCGCAATCATTCGCCATCCGAGTGATTTCCGGCTACATGCCCGAGGCGAAAGCTCGCACCATGGCGAAGAAGACCAAAAATCCGAAAAGGCGTTCCAAAGGGAAACCTCTATCCCAGGCGCTGCGCGAAAAAGAAGAGGCTCAGGCAGAGCTTGAT
>JADGDD010000029.1 GCA_016745075.1 Planctomycetota bacterium
TTGAGTGCAGATATCACGGCAGCTAAGAGTGACCAAACGATTACCTTCGGTGCTTTAAGCGCAGTGACATATGGTGATGCAGCCTTTGCGTTAACAGGTAGTTCCGATTCCGCTTTAACCGTCAGTTATGCGAGCTCTAACACCGGAGTTGCAACAATCAGTGGTAGCACTGTTACGATCGTTGGTGTTGGTACAACGACGATCACCGCCTCCCAAGCTGGTGACGCAAGTTACAACGCAGCAACTGATGTCGCTCAAAGTTTAACGGTGAATGCAAAAGCTCTCACGATTACAGGCTTAAGTGCTTCTAACAAAATCTTCGATAATACGACATCGGCAACGATTACAGGCACTGCCAGTTTAGTTGGTATTGTTGGTAGCGATGATGTGAGTGTCACTGGTACTTCTGTTGGTACTTTTGCGAGTTCATCTGTAGGTACGGGTATTAGTGTTTCTGTAACGGGTTTGAGCCTGGCAGGTACGACAGCAGGCAACTATACCTTAACCCTGCCAACGTTGAGTGCAGACATCACTGCGGCTAAGAGCAAC